>CAVSDL010000007.1:0-272785 GCA_963726775.1 uncultured beta proteobacterium | reverse complement strand
CGGTGACGGCGAGGACCTTCGGGTGTGCGTCGCGCACAAAGGCGCCGCCACCCTTGGCACCCAGACAGCCGGTGACGATCACCTTGCCGTTCTCTTTGATAGCCTCGCCGATCGCGTCGAGCGACTCGGCAACGGCCGCGTCGATGAAGCCGCAGGTGTTGACCACGACGAGGTCCGCGCCTTCGTACGTCGGCGCGATCACGTAGCCCTCGGCCCTCAATTGCGTGACGATCTGCTCGGAATCGACAAGCGCTTTCGGACAGCCCAGGGAAACGAATCCGACACGCGGCAGCGGCGTCACGGCGCGGGCGAGCTTGGAAGCGGGGGCATTCATCGATTTGGCAGGCGCAGCACTCGTGGATTATCGCGCCGCCGGCTCCGGCCGTCGCTGCGCTGCCGCAGGGCCGGACCGATTCTGCGGAGCCGGCCCGGTGTCGCGACGCAAAAAAACCTGGTACGGCGCCCGGGTCTTGTGGCGCTTCCGGGCTTCAGCGCTTCTTTTCGTCGTCCGCGGCCGATTGCTGCCCGGCAGCAAAGTTCGGAAACGGGAACGCGGCGAACATCCCGCGCGTCTGATCCTGCATCCGCTGCTGCATGTCCATGAAGAGCTTGGCGCTCTGCTCGAGGTAATTGCCCAGCATCCCCTGCATCGCCGGCGCCTGCATCTGCATGAACTGCTTCCACAGGTCGGGGGTGATCATCATCTTGTCGCCGTAGATCTGCTTCGCCTGATCCTGCAGTTTTTGCTGTATCGCGAGAAACGCCTTCACGTTCTGCTCGATGTAGCTGCCCATGATCGTCTGCTGCGCGCTGCCGTAGAAGCGGATCATCTGCGCCAGCATCTCCGAGCTGAACATCGGCATGCCGCCCGCCTCCTCCTCGAGGATGATCTGCAGCAGGATCGTGCGCGACAATTCGTCGCCGGTCTTGGCATCGATGACCTGGAATTCGATGTTGTCCAGCACCATCTGCTTGACGTCGGCCAGCGTGATGTAGCCGCTGTTCGCCGTGTCGTAGAGGCGGCGGTTGGGGTACTTCTTGATGATGCGGGGGGTATCGCTCATGCCGGACTCCATGGAACGCAGACGGGTATTATAACCCGCTGATTTATCGGGTGTTTGATTTTGGCTTTCGGCCTGCCGATCGCGTATTGGTGCGATGCAACAAAAAGGGCTTGACTTCGATTCATCCCGTCCCTACAATGGGTTTTGTGCGGTGCAGCAAAACCGTGTCCCCGGAAGAGCCCAGCGGGCATCTGTGCGGGGTGGCCAGCGGCACCCTTGGATTTTGCAACCCGGTCGGTCGCCGGCCGGATTACTAACCTTGAAAGGGAACGCCATGTACAACGCAACGGAACAATTCGCTGAAATCAACAAAGCCAATGTCGCGCAAGCCCAAAAGCTCGCCGCACTGACGATCGAAAACACCGAGAAGCTGATCCGCCTCAACCTCAGCGCCGCCAAGGTCGCGCTGGCCCAGGGCGTCGAAGGCGCCACGGCGGCTTCGACGATCAAGGACGTCCAGGACCTGCTCGCCGTTCGCACCAAGTACGCGGAAACCGGTGTCCAGACCGTGACGGCCTATTCGAAGAGCCTGTACGAAATGGCCTCGGAAGCGCAAGCGCAATACTCGGCGTTCGCCGAAGAATCATGGTCCGCTTACACCAAGAGCCTCGCGTCGTGGGTCGAGAAGGCCAGCAAGGACGCGCCGGCCGGTTCGGATGCGGGTTTCAACGCGCTGAAGTCGACTGTCGCCGCGACGACCGCCGCGTTCGACCAATTCCAGAAGGCCACGAAGCAGGTCGTGACCTTTGCCGACGCATCCGTCCGCGCTGCGGCCGCCAACGCCGCCAATGCTGCACTCGCGGCGAAGGCTGCGGCACCGAAGGGCCGCAAGGCTGCGTAATCGGCTGTCGAACCGCGCGCCCAAGGTGATCGACCGGCGGCGCGCGGGAGTTCCATCGGGCGGCCAAGGCGGTCCGCTTGCCCGATATCGGTCAGAGGCTTGATTCCTGACCATGCGTCACCAGATTTGATGCATCGCCTCAATCTGTATCTTTCTCCTCCTCCTGAGAGATACAGCCTCCAGCCCCGGCCGCAAGGTCGGGGTTTTTTTTGGTCATCCGCGCGATTCACCCGCCTCGACACGGCCTGGTTGGCGACCAGGACAACAGGCGCGTGTCATTAGCATTAACAGTTTGCTGAAAAGACCTGGTGTCATTCCGAGGAGCGCAAGAGACGAGGAATCTGCGTTTCATCACAGTTGATTTGACGTAACGGCAGATTTCTCGCGTCGCTCGGAATGACACTGTCTTGAAGGGCCGCAAGCGCTTTTCAACGAACTGTCAGTGCTGGGCAAGACCATGATCGAATCGAGGCTTTATGGGCTGCTATCGGTCTCGGCCGTCAACCAGGCCGGATCGGGATCCCGTAGCGCAGGTGAAAATTCCGAAGGGTGCTGTGGAAACACGCAAGAGGCGTTGCCGGCGCCCCATGCTTTTCTCCCGCGGATTGGTACTAGAATGAACCGTCGGGCGGTACCGGCAGGACGGAATTGGCCGGGCGACGTGCGGCCGAGCCCCCGGGGCTCGTCGGCCGGCGCCGAAGCGGCATGGGAGCAGGTTTCCGACCGACACCGGGGCACCTGACTGCGACAGGTACTGCGCCGGACATTGCCAGGAAAGGAGACGCCCGATGAACAGGTGGACCGTCGTGCTGGTGTCCATGACGCTTTCCGGTTGCGCAACTCCACCCGTGGCCGAGCGGGCGGATCGCCTGTTGGCCGATCATCTGTTCGTCGCCGCGTCCGAGCGCATCAGTGCCCATGACGTATTCGCCGCAAGCGACGAAATGAAGCATTACGTCAACGAGGAGATCGCCGGCCACCTGCGTACCAAGGGTCGCCAGCAGGGTCTGATCGACGCCCTTTCGACCAAGACCCAGCTCAAACTCGAATACGATTCGGTGGTGACCCGAAATGCGGCGCAGGCGTTCGCCGCGCGTTCCGGGAATTGCCTGTCCCTGGTGATCATGACCGCTGCCCTCGCGAAGGAACTTGGCCTGGAAATTCAGTACCACCGGGTGCTTGTGGACGAAACCTGGAACCGCGACGGCGACATCTATTTTTCCATCGGGCACGTCAATCTCACCCTCGGCAGAAGGAAAACCGATGCCGGAGTCCGGGGCAACGAGCCCGATCTGACGACGATTGATTTTCTTCCGCCGCAAGATGTTCGCAAGCTCCGCATGTGGGTCATCGGAGAGGAAACCATCGTCGCCATGTACATGAACAATCGCGCCGCCGAATCACTCGCCCGCGGGAATCTGAATGATGCTTACTGGTGGGCGCGCGAGGCCATTGCACAAGACCCGAAATTCCTGAGTTCCTATAACACGCTCGGGGCCATTTACCAGCGACATGGCAATCTCGAGCAAGCGGAGCGGGTGCTCACCTATGCTCTCGAACGCGACAGCGGGAACCTGCAGGTCATGTCGAACCTGGCGTTGGTGTTGGGCGGCCTGGGGCGCGACACGGAGTCGCGGGACCTTACCCGCAAGCTGGAACGATTGGAGCCCAATCCACCCTTCAGCTACTTCAATCGGGGCCTGGCCGCAATGCGTGGCGGAGATGTCGCGAGCGCTAGGGACCTGTTCGCAAAGGAAGTCGACCGCGCCGGCTACTACCATGAATTTCAATTCTGGCTTGCGGTTGCCTATGCAGGCCTCGGAGAACTCGAGCAGGCGCGCAAGCACCTGACTATTGCGATGGAAAACAGCACGACCCGCGGCGATCACGATTTGTACGCCGCGAAACTCGAGCGGATCAAGGCCTACAGTTCGCAGTAGCTTGGGGGAGACGGCTGTCCGAGATCGACAGAATTCGTCCGCTTCGGTCGCGCTGCCCTGCCACCGACGATGACAAGACGCTTGCCCGGCTAACGGATTCCCCAGCAATACGGATCGCGTTCGTCCAGCAGCAACGTCGACTCGGCGTTCACGAATGCCCTGCCGGCGATCACGGGTTCGATCTTTCCCGCCGCCCGATCGAGCCAGCGGAATTTGGCCTTGAACGTGCTGCCGAGGATGCTCTCCTGGGTCCACATCGCGCCCTCGGCCAGCTTTCCGTCGGCAGCGAGACACGCGAGTTTCGCGCTGGTTCCGGTGCCGCAGGGGGAACGATCGTAGGCCTTGCCCGGGCATAGAACGAAGTTTCGTGAATTGGCGCCGGGTGCTGCGGGCGGACCGAAAAGCTCGATGTGGTCGACATCCGGGAATCCCCGCGCATTCAGCGCCTGACGAACCCGCCAGCAAACATCGGTGAGCTCAGCCGCATTGCGCGGCGACAGATCCACGTGGTGCCATTCGATAAGGAAAAACCAGTTGCCGCCCCATGCAACGTCGCCGGTGACGGCGCCGATGCCGGGAACGTCCACGGTCACCGCCTTGGCAGCCCGCCAGCTTGGAACATTGGTGACGGAGATCTCGCCGTCCGGAAGCAACGTGACCGCGACAATGCCGACGGGCGTTTCGATCCTGTGGTCCCCCGGCTGGATCTTGCCAAGGTGCGCGAGCGTCGCGACGAGGCCGATGGTTCCGTGGCCGCACATGCCGATACAGCCGACGTTGTTGAAGAAAATGACGCCGGCCGCGCACGATGTGTCGACGGGCGCGACGAGCAACGCGCCCACCACGACGTCCGAGCCGCGCGGCTCGTGGACGACGGCGGAGCGGAAGCGGTCGAATTCGCGCTGAAACCGTTCGCGTCGGGTTCCCAGGGGACCATGCCCAAGATCCGGGCCGCCGGCAATGACCACGCGTGTCGGCTCGCCGCCGGTGTGCGAATCGATGATCGCGATCCGATGAGGGTTGGCGCGGGCCATGTTCTCCATCACGGCGTCCTCGGCGGCAGGTCACTCCACCTTGCCGATCCGCCGAACCGCTTCGCCGAGCTTCTGATTGTCGGCGTCCCAGAAACGCTGCAGATCCGGTGCATCGAGATACTGGATCGGCGTCTCGACGGTCGCCATCGCCGCGACGAACCTTGGATCGGGCGCCGTGGCGCGGGCCGCATCGCGCAGCTTCGCGATGGCCGCTTCGGGTGTTCCGGCCGGCGCGAACAGCGCGGTCCACTGCGAGAACACGACGGCGTATCCCGACTCGGTCAGTGTCGGGACATCGGGCAGCGACGCCAGGCGCGCGTCGCCCCAGGTGGCGAGCACGCGCAACTTGCCGGCTTTCACGTGCTGGATCACCGTCGAGGGCCCGGACGACACCGCGTCGATGTTGCCGCCGAGGAGACTCACGACCGCGGGACCTGCGCCGGTGTAGGGAACGTGCAGCAGCTTGATGCCCGCGCTTGCCGCGAACATCTCCATCGGCACGTGCATCGTCCCGTAGTTGCCCGATGAACCGTAGCTGATCGTGCCGGGGCGCTTGCGCGCGTCGGCGACAAACTCGGCGAGCGTCTTCCACGGGCTTTCGGAGCGCACGACGAGCACCGTCGGGTCGGCGGTGAAGCGGGCAATCGGGACGAACTGGTTGAACTGATACATCGGCGCGCGCCCGAGGACCCTGTCGGCCTCGGGCAGGATGGAAATCGACGACAGGGCGAGCAGCAGCGTATACCCGTCGGGCCTGGCCTTGGCCACGTAGCCCATGCCGATCCCGCCGCCGGCGCCGGCCTTGTTCTCGATGACGACCGGCACATTGAGATGGCGGCCGATGGCCTCCGCCACCGGGCGGGCGACGATGTCGGCAACTCCGCCCGGCGGGAACGGGACGATCAGCGTGATCGGCTTCGACGGATACACGTCCTGCGCTGACGCCGGCAGGCCGAGCGCTAACGCGATGATGCATGCAGCCAGCACGCGCGACAGTATCGAATTGCGCACGATGTCTCCTTTACCGCAAGCGAAAGGGCGAATCGATTATATCGGCCTTCCGGCGGTGGCTGTTGCCGCGGGTTGGCACTACGCCTGCCGGTAGCGCGATCGCCGGGATGGGCCGCCGTGTGCGGAAATTGCCGACCCGCCATGGCAAAGGCAGAGTACGCTTGAGGCCGGGTGTTCGGGCGGGCGATCGGTCCGCAACCGGCCCGAAAGCGATGATCGGCGGTGCCGGAATCGGCCCCGGCATCGATTTACGCCACGACCATGCGGGAGAGCAACGATTAGAACGCTGATCTGTCTTGGATTGATTCTGTTGCTGGCCGGCTGTTTGCCGATCGGCATTCGCGGCCAGACCCAGTACGCGTCGTCCGCGGACTTGGTGGCCGTCTAGGTGCGTTGCGGCCGGACGGCTCCGGCCCCCATGGCGCCCGTATCGCGCGGGCGAACGGCATCAGAACATGTGCTGGCCGCCGTTGATCGCGATGTTGGCGCCGGTGACGAACGCCGCTTCCTCGCTCGACAGATAGACGACGAGGCCCGCAACCTCCTCCGGCTTGCCGAGCCGTCCCATGGGAATCTGCGGGATGATCTTCGAATCCAGCACTTCCTGCGGAATCGCCATCACCATCTTGGTTCCGATGTAGCCGGGAGAAATAGTGTTGACGGTGACGCCCTTGCGCGCGACCTCGAGCGCCAGCGCCTTCGTGAAGCCGTGCATGCCGGCCTTCGCCGCCGAGTAGTTGACCTGCCCGAACGCGCCCTTCTGGCCGTTCACCGACGAGATGTTGATGATGCGTCCCCAGCCGCGATCAGCCATGCCGTCGCAGACCTGTTTGGTCATGTTGAAACAGGAGTTGAGGTTGGTCATGATCACCGCGTCCCAGTTCACCCGGTCCATCTTCTTGAACGTCGAGTCGCGGGTGATGCCGGCGTTATTGATCAGCACGTCGATCGGCCCGACGTCCTTCGCCACCTGCGCGACGCATGCCACGCACGAGTCCCAGTCCGCGACATCGCAGGGGTACGCGCGGAACCCGTAGCCCATCTTGTTCATGCTGTCGAGCCATTCCGCCGCCTTGGCATTGCCCGGCGAATGCGTGGTGACGACCTTGTAGCCGAGCGCAGCGAGCTTGATGCAGATGGCCTCGCCGAGGCCGCCCATGCCACCGGTCACGAGCGCGATACGCGGGATCTTCATCGGCATTTCCGTTCTCCTCCTTCGATGACAGCGTTGGCCGCCGATGCGACGCGCGCATTTGCGGTGTGTGGTAGCTCGCGACGCCGTCGCTCCGCCGCACGCCGTTGCCGCCCGTCGGCGACGATCACGATGGCGGTCACGCACGAGTGCGTCGAATTCGCGGCAGGCAGCGGTAACCTCGTGCGGGGTCCTGGAAGCCGCACCGCGAGTTTCCTGTCGAATATTAACGCAGGAGGTACCTGGCGCGCCACACGCGATATGTGGGTAGAATCAGTTGCAGCGGCCTCTTGCCTCGATCTGCCGGAACAACGCATGATTACGCGTCGCAGAGTTTTCCTGGCACTTGGTGCCGGCGCAGTCATGGCGCCATGTGCATCTTTGGCGCAACAGAATGCTGCAAGAATTCCCCGCATAGACTATCTATCCCAGGGGTCGGAGGCAAACCGCGGCGTTTTTCTCGGCGCTTTCAGGGAGGGGCTTCGGGAGTATGGGTGGATCGACGGCAAGAACGTAATCATCGACGTACACTGGGCCGCCGCGCATGAGTTTCCGCAACTGGCCGCGTCTTTGGTCGAGCGCAACCCGGCCGCGATCGTGGGGACCTGCATCCCGTCGACGCGCGCAGCAAAAAACGCCACCACTACCATTCCGGTGGTCATGTCAGTGAACGGCGACCCGGTGGAATCCGGGCTCGTGGCAAGCCTGGCGCGACCTGGCGCAAACGTAACCGGCACGTCAACGCTGTTCGAAGAATTGATTCCCAAGTGGTTCGAATTTATTTCCACGACAATTCCCAACATCCGCACCGTCGCCGTGATGGCAAACCCGGAAGGTGTTGGCGATGAATATTGGTGGGCCCAGGCAAAGCAGGCGGCGGAGCGCATTCGCTTGAATGTTGTACGCACGGAGGCGCGCACTCCAGCGGACCTGGACCGCGAATTTGGGAGCATGAAGAGGCAGCGTGTCGACGCGTTTGTCTTGATGGTCGATGCTTATTTTCTGAATGAGATGCAACGCATCGTGACGCTGGCGAAGGAATTCAAGCTCCCTGGAATATATGGCTTTCGCGAGTACGTCGAGGCAGGCGGCTTCATCAGCTACGGCCTGAGTTACCGCGACTACTACAAAGGCGTCGCACGCTACGTCGACAAGGTGCTTCGGGGAACCAAGCCTGCCGACTTGCCCGTGGAGCAACCGACGAAGGTCGAGCTGGTGATCAATCTGAATACCGCGAAGGCACTGGGACTCACGATCCCGCGCTCGATACTGGCGCGCGCCGACGCAGTGATTCAATGATTCCTCGGTAAGCGCCTGGTCTCGGCCGCTCGGTGAAGTCGGTGAATGACCGATTTCCACAGCGCGAAACGCAGCAATGGGTCGAACGCGACCGTCGCGGCGCGCGCGACCCGCGAGAAAGCAGACGGGCCGTCAAATCATGTTGGAGTTGTCACTTGCAATCCAGCAACGCTACGGCGTGAAGCTCAGGGCGGACGATCCGCAAAATGAAGCGATCTTCTCCTCGTTGCGTAGCCTGGCCGCGCACGTGGCTGCCTGTCAGGCCTTGCGGGGCTGACGCACTTGCCGGAGCTGCTCGCCTCGCAAGCCTGGACGGGGTTACGTTACCTGTCACCGTTGGTTCTGTCTTGGCTTGCGTTTTTCTTCGGCAAGACCTTGCGCCCCGGTGCCACACCATTGATCGAGCGGATTGCGCGCCGCAGCAACGCCAACCTGCCGGCCCCATTGTGCCAATATGCCCGGGGGCTAACGGCGGTTTGGTGCGGCTACTTTGTCGGAGCAGCAGTTCTGTCCGCAATTTTCGGCTGGTCGGATACTGTCGCCTCCAGCCGCATGGGACTCGCAGCCTTGGCCGGCAGCATGCTGCTGTTTGTGGGCGAACATTGGCTGCGCCCGCGAATTTTTCCGCACGAGGCATTCCCGGGTTTGCTGCAGCAGTTGCGCGATACTTGGAGCATCTGGAGGGCGCCCGACGGCGCTGGCACGGAAGCTCGGCGATGAACGGGTCGCGTGTCCATTCAGTGGACCCGTCCACAACATGTCGCTCCCAATGAGACTTTCGGTCAGGACGACCGCGGACGTACGCATCCCCCCGGCGCTGGCCGACTCCGCGCTGCTGGCGGGGAGTGAGCTACTGGACCAACCGGCGATCGTCGGCGTGGATCAAACTTGGACATGGCGCCAAGTGCATCAGGTGTCGATTGAATTGTCCAGGAGTTTGCGTCACGCATCAGCGGTGTGCAATCTGTGCACCTCGCGGGCGAGCTTCCTGGTGACCTGGCTTGCTGCCTTGCGCAACCATACCCTGTTGGTATTGCCGCCATCGGGTGGCCATGCCGACCTTGCGGGTGTCCTGAAATCGACGCCCCATCCCATCATCGTCGCTGACCACTCACAAACGATTCCGCAGACCTGGCGCAGCGGCGCCGAGTGCCTGATCTGCCCGACCGTCCGGCCGAGCGCCGAAGGCGTCGGCCGCGGATCTGGCCTGGCAACCCGATTGGGATCGTGCCGCGATCCTGCTCTACACGTCGGGAAGTACCCGAGGCCCCGAGCCGCAACCCAAGACCCTGTCGCAGTTGGCCACGGGCGCGCAGGTGATGGGAGACCGGCTGGCACGGGAGATCGATGGCGGCCTGAGCGCCATTCGGCGCATCGTGTGCAGTGTCCCGCCGCAACACATGTTCGGCGTCGAGGCTTCGGTCATGTTTTCGCTGGTGCATGCCATTCCGGTGCAGGAGGGGCGCCCCTTGTTGCCGGCCGATGTGCAACAGGCGTTTGCCGGCTCGCCCGCGACGGCATGGATTGCCACGCCCTTGCTCCTGCGTGGCTTGGTGCAGTCGGGCGAAGTCCTGTCGAACTGCAACCTGGTGGTGGCCTCGACGATGCCGTTGACGCAACAGTTGGCGCAACAGACGGAAGACCTCGTCGGCGCTCCAGTTCTGGAGATCTACGGGTCGACCGAGACCGGTGTCCTGGCAATGCGGCGTTCCGCCCACGAAGCAGCTTGGACCCCGGTCAGAGGCGTTCGGGTCGAAAGGGTCAACGGCGCCACGCTAGGCTACGGCTCACATTTTTCTTCACCAGTGCCACTGCCCGACAAGATTGAAATCGATTCGACGGGTAGCTTCAAGCTCCTCGGCCGCTCGACCGATATGATCAAGATAGGTGGGCGTCGCGCCTCGCTGGCCGGTCTCAATCTGCTGCTCGAGGATCTGCCCGGCCTCGAAGACGGAGTGTTCTACTTGCCAGCCACCACGAATCCTACCGAACGTCTTTGCCTGATCTATTCGGGTCCGGGCCTCGACCGTGCTGGAGTCGAAAAGTGGTTGCGCGCCCGGCTCGACTCGGCCTTCTTGCCCAGGACCTTTGTTCACGTCGACAAACTGCCCCGAAGCGACACTGGCAAATTGCCACGACAGGCTTTAGATGCATTGTTTGCAGTTTGGCAACGCAGGCTCGGGGCACCAGGCAATTCGGACGAAACATGAGTGTGCAGCCACTGGCCTTCGCATTCCAGTTTTCCGTTGCCAGTGCGCACCCGGCATTGCCGGGTCACTTCCCGGGGAACCCCATCGTACCGGGCGTGCTGCTGCTGGATCATGTATTAACCGGCGTGACCACCGAACTGAATCGCGTGGTGTCTGTTCTGCAAAAGGTCAAGTTCGCAGCTGTCTTGTTGCCCGATGAAACCGCTTGGGTGGCTTGCGAATCAATCGGCGACAGGCTCAGGTTTTCCGTGCACGCGCGACGCGCGGACATCCTCGTGACGCTGGTTACCGGGAGCGTGCACCTGGCGCACAAACCGGTAACGCTGCTTACGAGCACGACGCCGGCGTGCCGGAGTTTCCAAGGGTGATGATGTGGGCCGCCAAGGCCGAGCGTGGCAGCGCGTGGCTCATACGCCTGATCGCATGGTTGGCCAGGGTCGCGGGCCGCCCCTTGTGCCGGACCCTGCTTTACCCAATCGTGACATATTTCGTACTTACGGATCCGGTGGCGCGGCGTGCATCACGCGAATTTCTGAGCGCTGCCACCGAACGCACGGCACGCTGGATTGAAGTCTTTGGACATTTGTATTCCTTTGCAGCCACGTTGCTCGACCGTGTCTATCTGGCGGCGGGTGAGTTCCACCGCTTTCACATCTCGATTGAAGGTGACACGCTGGTTCGCAGTGCATTCGAGGTCGGGTAAGGGCTGCCTGCTTCTGGGCTCCCATCTGGGCAGCTTTGACCTGGTGATGCTTGCCAACAAGGCACTCAAAGATCTCCCGGTCAACTTCATGATGCACTTCGACCCACGTTCCAGGGTGCGCCAGATCGCCGGGCATTGACGACAGCCAGTCCAGGATAATTCCACTCGGTCGGCCCGACAGCTTCCTGCGTGCCTACGAACTGCTCGAGCGCGGCGAAATGGTGGCAGCTCTGGCGGATCGTGTTGACGGCTCGGGCGCCAGTCTGGACGCGTCCTTCCTTGGCAAGCTCGCCTCGTTCCCCTTGGGCCCGCACGTCCTGGCTGCACGTGCGGGTGTGCCAGTGATCTTGTTTTTCGGGCTGTACGAGGGGGGTGCAGACTATCGAATCGAGTTTGTCGATTTTGGTCCCCCAGCGCCTACCGACAGCCGCAGGGACACGCTGCAGTCGGTGGTGGATCGTTATGCGTTCCTGCTCGAGCAGGTTGCGAGACGCTACCCGAAGAACTGGTTCAACTTTTATCCCTACTGGACCAAACGATGACTTGGGTCTCCTTGCCGCGGCTGGTGCAATCGGCCGTGCTGCTCGGTGTGGCTGGCGCCGCGTTTGCGCAGGCATTGAGCGTGGGTCGATTGCAGCGCTTGTTGCAGGACACGCCCCACTCTGAGGTGCGGTTCACCGAGCTGCGCGAATCGCGCTGGCTGGCGGCGCCGATCGAGTCGTCCGGGACCATGCGATCGAACGCCGCGATGCGCTGGTGGAATGCGCGGTGTCGTCGTGCACGGTACCGTTGCCGACCCGCGAATAGACTTCGCAGCGCAGCGCGAGCGGGCTTCGACTTTCATGCCTTCTGCCCATCACCCCATCGAGTCCTACGTGTCAGGAATTGCGGCCTATAGCACCCTGCATGCGGCGGGTGTCGATAACCACGAATCGTGGCAGGCGATTCTGACGGGTCGATCGGGCTTGAGACCCAATACCCTGCCTTGGTGCGATTTGCCGACTTGGGTCGGCGAGATCGTAGCTGCCGATGACACACCCTTGCCCGCCGAGCTGAAAGCGTGGGATTGCCGAACCCACCGGCTGGCCTGGCTGGCCCTGCAGCGCAATCAGTTTCGGCAGGCGGTGAACTGTGTGATCCAGCGCTACGGGGCATCCCGCATCGGACTGATCCTTGGGTCAAGCACGGCAGGCATTCGCAGCACAGAAGTCGCCTACAAACATTGGCGCGACCACGGACGTTGGCCGGAGGATTTTGATTATCGGCGCACACATTCCATGGACGCGTTGTGCCGCTTCAGCGCCGGGCTGCTTGGACTGCAGGGGCCCATGGTCACCATCTCGACTGCATGCTCGTCGAGCGCCAGGGTCTTTGTGATGGCACAACGCTGGATGGATTGCGGCTTGATCGATGCGGCGGTGGTCGGCGGCGTGGACAGCCTGTGCTTGTCGACGCTTTACGGATTCAGCGCCCTGCAGTTGCTGTCTAGCGAGGTTTGCCGGCCCTTCGACAGCGCGCGCAACGGTATCTCGATCGGCGAGGCAGCGGGCTTTGTACTGCTCGACCGGGAGGCGGCTGTTGTCAATTTCGTCGGTGGTGGCGAGTCCAGCGATGCCTGGCACATGTCGGCTCCGCATCCGGACGGACTGGGCGCCCAGGCTGCCATGCGCCAGGCGCTGCAGGCTGCGAATCTCAAGCCGGTGGACATCGGGTACGTCAACGCTCACGGAACAGCGACTCTGGCCAACGACCGCGCCGAGGCCTCGGCGACACGGGCCGTTTTCGGGCCTGACGCGGTGCCGATCTCCTCGACCAAAGGCGTCACCGGCCACACGCTTGGCGCCGCTGGCATCACCGAAGCCATCGTGGTGATTCAGGCCATTGAGCAACAGACTCTGCCGCCATCGGCCAATCTGCGCGAATTGGATCCATTGCTCGCACTGGATGTGGTGGTCAACTCTCGCCGCGGCGAACTGCGCTATGCCATGAGCAACAGCTTCGGTTTTGGCGGGACCAATTGTTCATTGATATTTGGCAGAGCACTCTAAGATGCGGCTACGTTTTGTGCTGTGCTCGGTCGGAGTGTTGGCTCCCGGCGTGAGTTCGCTAGCGGAACTGTTGACGCTGTTTCGAACAGGGCAGTCCGGCGTCTCGGAGCCCTTGGTGTTGCCCAACCCGACGGTGCTGCCAGCCAACGAACGCAGGCGCGCAAGCCAGGTGGTACGGCTCGTATTGGCGTGCGCAGAACAGGCTATGCTGACCAGCCCGTATCCCGCCGACCGGCTTCGCTGTGTGTTTGCCTCCGACGAGGGCACGGGTGAGGTCTGCCAACAGATGCTCGAAACGCTGGCTACCACCCGCCAGGTGTCGCCGCTGTTGTTTCACAATTCGCTGCACAACGCGCCGTCCGGGTACTTCTCTATCGCGTACCAGAATCGTCAGCCGGCCGTCAGTGTCAGCATGGGACGGGAGAGCTTCGCCAGCGGATTGCTATGTGCCGTCAGCGATGCCTGTACCAGCAGGCAACCGGTATTGTTCATGGCCTACGACGCACCGCTTCCGGAACCAATCCGCTCGCTTCTGCCCATTGAGCACGCCAGCGCGACAGCATGGATCATCGCGTCTGGCGCCAGTTCCGAAGACACTCACGCTGCCGGTCAATCGGCCGCTCAGACGCCTCTCGGCTCTTTTGAGCTAAGCCTCCTTCAGGCCGGCGCAAGTTGCGATCAAGCGCCACCGAATTGGCTGCCTCGTTCCTGGCGCGCCAACAGCAGCGTCCAGTCGTTTGCCGTGCTGGCCCTGCTGGCGGATGGTCGTGGTACCTGCGAGTTTGTGCTTGGCGCACGGCGTCTGAGCGTGACCCTCGTGGACGGTGCCACAGCATGCTGACCCGTGCACAAATCGAAGCTCGAATACCGCATGCGGGATCAATGTGTTTGCTGGACCGAGTCGTTCAGTGTGACGAGACTCGCATCGTTTGCCGGGCGGCGGCACCCACCGCAGATCACCCATTCGCACGGGCGCAGGGCGTGCCTGCCGTAGCTGCGGTCGAATACGCGGCCCAGGCGGCGGCGTTGCACGGTGCCTTGCTGGACGGCAATCATCCACCACGCGATGGCATGCTTGCCAAGCTCAGCGAGGTCGAGCTGACTGTGGGCTGGCTCGATGAAGGTTCGAGCGCCCTGACCATCCGGGCTGAATTGCTCGTGCGCGGCGCGTCGGGCTGCATGTACTCGTTCATGGTCCATGACGAGCACGGCTGCCGCGCCCGCGGACGCCTACTGGTGGCCTTCACGAATGATCAATGAAAAGCGCATGGAGAAGCGGGCGTTGATCACCGGCGGAAGCGGCGGCATCGGCACGGCCATTTGCCAGGCCTTGGCGGCCGATGGCGTCCATGTCATCGTGCATGCCAACCGCCATCTCGATCGTGCGCAAGGCCTGGCCGCAGCCCTCGTGGCACGGGGCGGACGCGCCAGCGCCGTGGCATTTGACCTGGGCGATGAATCGCGTGTGCACAACGCCGTCACTGCGATGCTGGCCGAAGGGCCGATTCAGATCCTGGTCAACAACGCCGGCATTCATCAGGATGCACTGATGGCCGGCATGGACGGCGCAACGTGGGCAAGTGTGATCGATACCAACCTGAATGGCTTCTTTCGGGTCACTCAACCTTTGCTCCTGCCGATGGCTCGCACGCGTTGGGGGCGGATCATCACCATCACGTCCGTGTCTGGCCAAGCCGGCAACAAGGGACAGACCAACTACTCCGCAGCCAAGGCCGGACTTCATGGCGCCACCAAGTCGCTAGCGCTGGAACTGGCTGGGCGTGGAATTACGGTCAACGCCGTGGCGCCGGGCATCATTCAGACAACCATGCTCGACGCGGCCTTTCCACCCGAGAAAATCAAGGCGATTGTGCCAATGGGTCGCGCCGGACGTCCTGAAGAGGTGGCTGCGCTAGTGGCCTTCCTGGCATCAGACGCAGCCAGTTACATCACCGGCCAGATCATTGGTGTCAACGGCGGGCTGTACTGAGATGCAATCGCCGAAGCTCCGCTCCCCGGATGCATGGGACGGCGTCTGGATTGCCATCCCGGCCTACAACGAGGCCAAGACTATCCGGGCTTTGGCGCAGATGGCGCTGGCACTGTGTCCGCGGGTAATGGTCATCGATGACGGATCCACCGACGCGACGACACAGCAGTTGCATGGACTACCCCTCACATTGCTCCGGCAGCGTCGGAACAAGGGCAAGGCTGCGTGCCTGCGGCTCGCATTTTCCGAAGCCGCGTCGACGGGGTGCGCTGTGCGTTATCACGCTGGACGGCGACGGCCAACATGACCCGAACGATGCGCCGGCGCTGTTATGTGCATGGCGCGATCACCCGGATCGCCTGGTCGTCGGCTCACGGTTGCATGACAAGGCGCAGTTCCCGCTGGCACGGTACCGCGCTAACCGATTTGCCTGCTTCTGGATCTCGTGGGCGGCGGGCTGCCCGATTGCCGATTCCCAGTCGGGATTTCGCGTCTACCCAGCGGCCATCTTCCCCATCGCTTCAGGCGACAAGGTTCGTGGCAACCGATTCACTTTTGAAAGCGAGATCCTGATCGAGGCCGCAGACCACGGCATCGTGACGCTGGCCGTCGCGATTCCCGGGCGCTACCCGCCCAACGCCAGGCCGAGCCATTTCCGCCCGGTCGTGGACATCACCAAGATCGTGCTGATGGTAGCTTCGCGGTTGCTGAAAAAGGGGCTCCATCCGGTGGGTCTTTGGCGCAGCTTGCGCCCGGCTCGAGTCCTTTCGCCGGTCGACAACGAAGGCGTCGAATGGCTAGTCCGCACCGTCGGCTGAATGCACGCAGGACGGCAGCCAGACTCCAGCACAGGCAGCGCAAAAGGGGGACGGCTGTGACGGCCGTCCTGCTGGTGGCGCGAGGCCGTCCACTATCGATACCCGCGCCAGGTCACGCCAGCGCTGGAGCACGTCAGCCTGACGCTGTCACGCGACAAGATCGTCGGCCTGCTGGGACCGAACGGATCTGGCAAATCGACGTTGATCAACCTGTTGAACGGGTATGCGCGTGCCCCAAACCGGATCGGTCCGGTTCGTCGGCGATCCGTCTCCGACGGTAGCCTGGGTGCCGCAGGAGTACGCTTTCTATCCCCAACTCACGTGCCGCGAGAACTTGCAGTTCTTCGTGTCCATGCTTGGCGGTGACGTTCGAAGAGCGCGCCGCACGCGTCGACGGGGTCATCACGGCCTGTGTCCTGGAGGAGTTTCTGGACAAACAGGCGCGCCACTGCTCCGGCGGCGTTCGCAGGCGTTTGAATATCGCGATCGGGTTGCTCCAGAAACCGGACGTGCTGTTGCTGGACGAACCCACGGTGGGAGTGGACCCTCAGACGCGCCTCTTTCTGCTCGACCAGGTGCGTCAACTCGCGCTGCAGGGAGCCGCGATCGTGTACGCCACGCACTACATGGACGAGGCGATGGCCAGTGTGCAACGAGATCCTGATTCTGGACCGCGGCCACGTCGTCGCCAGCGGCGACTTGCCTGCGCTGTTGAAAGGAACCGCGACTTCAGGCCCTTTTGCCAGCCTGGAAGCGCTGTTCATGCACCATACCGATCGGTCGCTGCGCGATTGAATGCCTGGCCGATGCACGCGCTGAAACAGGTACTGTCCATCTCCAGCAAGGAGTGGCGCTTGCTGTCGCGCAATCCACATGGCCTGGCGGCCGTGTTTCTGATGCCCGCCGTCTTCCTTCTGGTCATGTCGTTTGCATTGAAGAACACGCTCACGTCGGACGACATCGCACTGCCACCGACCGGATGGCTGATCGAGGACACGAGCCCGCTGGCCACGCGTTGGTCGAACGACTGGATCGAGCGCAACGGCGGCCAACGGTTCGGCTCGCGCACGCTGTTGCTGGAAGCGTTGCGCGCACGACGCGTGCAGGCCGGAGTCATCGTCCGGAACGATTGGGTGGACCCGCAAGGCTTGCCGCGCGCCGATCGCATCGAGCTTTGGCTGAGCAACCGCATCCAACCCGCGGCGGCCGGACGTCTGCGCGCCGAGATCAGTTTTTCCATGATGCAACTGCGGGTGAAGAGCCGGGTCGCAGCGGCTGGCCCTTTCGCCAGCATCCTGTTGAACAGCGCGGCGGGACTGATCCGTTTCCAGCGATGGACTCCATGAGTATCCGTTATCTGTACGAGATCGAGTCCGGACGCAGAATGACGGCGGTCCAGCAAAGTGTGCCCGCTTGGCTCATCTTCGGCATGTTCTTTGTCGTGATTCCGCTGGCGGGTGTGCTGATTCAGGAGCGCAACGACGGTACGCTGCCGCGTCTTGCCACCTTGGGCGTATCGCCATTCACTATCCTCGGCGGCAAGCTGGTGGCGTTCATGGGCGTCAACTGGGTACAACTGCTTGCTGATGCTCCTGGTCGGGCGCTGGCTCGTGCCGTTGCTGGGCGGCGATGCGCTGTACTTGGATCTGCAGCTCGGCTGGTTCTTGCTGATGGTGTTTGCCACCAGCGCGGCGGCGGTCGGGTCTGGCCCTGGTGATCGGCGCCTACGCGCGCGCGTTCGATCATGCCGCCGCGCTTGGCGGTGGCGCCAACGTGGTGCTCGCGGCGCTGGCGGGCATCATGGTGCCGCGCTCGCTGATGCCCGCGGCCATGCAGACGGTCTCCGAGTGGTCGCCGATGGGCTGGGCGCTGGACGGCATGCAGTCCGTATTTCTGGGCGCGCCTGACGCGGTCCAGGTCGTGCCTAACGTCTTGCTCCTGCTGTCGTTTGCCAGCGTTTGCCTGCTCCTCAGCTGGCGCCCAATTCGCAATCTGGACCGCGCTTGTCTGAACTCGCCCGACCGACTACCCGTCCTGTCAACCGCCGCCTGCCCGTGCTAGGTAGTCCGCCATTCGGCGCGATACTCCGCTGTCAGGCTAAAGCTGACCGCTGCGGCGCTGACAAGGTCGCATCGATCGTGACGTCGGATCCCGAAATTGGGGATTCGACGCACCGACGTCGAATTTCAGTACGCTGAATGCCCGGCATTGCCGGGCAACCTGCAGCGACCAGGGTCGATCTAAGCCTCACGTCCGCAGCAACTCGGCCCGGATTTCCCTATCGAGATTCTCGATCCAGCCGTTGTAATTCTTGTGAATGTTGCCCGCCCGTCGCGTCGAGGTTCGTACTGTCCAGATATCGGATGCTGTATGTCTTGGTGTTGTACTTGACTTCAGCCGTCGCTGAATGCGTTCCGCAATGCGATGCGCGCCGTGATCACGCCAGGGGCGGTTTCCGTCATCTGCCAGCCAAGTCGATTGCCCGCGCGCATGATCGCGGTTTTCACGTTGTCCATCGAGGCTTGCTTGCTCGCTGCGACCACGACGGCAGCATCGCTTACATTGTAGATCGGGGCAGTACGGCACCCGGCTACCATTGCGACCACAATTGCCGTCAACAAGATTTTGTGGTTCATAACAGCCCCTCCTATCCAATGGGTCAGTACGATCCGTGAAATATACCACCATACCCGACGTGATCCGCAGTCGGGAGTCACTACGATCCGGACTCTGAAATGCGTGGCCGTGCCGCAATGTGCTTCGGGCGCGGGCGCGTGAATTGCTACCAGCGGGCGGGCCGTCAAAGCGGCAGGAACACCGCCGTCGCGAGGCCTTGCGTGAAAAGCCGGATGGTGCGGTTCGTCCGTTGCGCCATGACAAGCGCGAGGGTGTCCTGATAGGCGACCAGCTTGCCTATCTCGCGCTCGAACGATAGATTTTGCACGGCGGACATATCGTTGCTGAAGAGCATCGGCTCGCCGTTGGGTCCGCGGGTGTTGGCGAGCTTCCACGCCGCGATCTCCACGTTGCGCGCGGCGTTGTACAGGCGCTGGGCGTCGAGCCTGTCGGTCAGGTAGAACTGGGTCTTGTCGTCGTACGCCTGCGAGATCATGCTGCCGAGCCCGACGCCGAAAGCGAATACCCGGTCGCCGGTGAATTCGGGACGGAAGGCGATCTGTAACGCCTCGATCCCCCGCAAATTGTGGAGTTCCGGGAAGCGCCACACGTAGCGCGGATCGAACGCCCGGGCCACGGCGGCTTCCGGCGTGGCCGTGCCGCCCTTGCCAAGCTCGCGCGGATTGCGCCGGTAGAGTTTCTCCATCAGCAGTTTGGCTGACGCGATGCTTTCGCGCAGGTGCACTTCGGCGACGGCGTCGATATCCGACTTGAGAACCTCGCCGACGCTGAAAGGTGCTTCACGTGGCGGCGGGCGACGGCCGGTCGACGGGGCCGTTGGCGGGTACACCGGCGTCGGTGCGCAAGCGGCTAGCAGGCAAATCGCAACAACAGCGCCCACGCAGCGCCGCAGTGCGACACTGACGCTTCCTCCTTCTGGCGGTCGGGTTGCTGTCACCTGAGTCTGACGCGCGGCCGGCGCCCGATTCCAGTCGGAACCAGCGCATGCGACGGGATGCGGACGAGCATGGACAATCGTGGCCGGACACGCGCAGTGCATGGGCAAAGCACGGCGCGAATTCAGGCCGATCACCATGTCCCTCGCGCGGATCTTGGGTTGGCCTGATTATCGCCCCAAGGCGGCGACCGGGAACAGGCCGGAGGAGATGATTTCCGTCGATTGAACATCCCGTCGACAAGGACCGGTGCATCCGCGCAGCAATACCGGTCGTAACGCATCTTGCAAGCGGCGTGTGAACGGCGCCTAACGAAACAGGTCGGCCATGTTCTTGCCGGCCAGGCGGCTCGCCGCCAGCACCAGCAGCAGGGTCATGACCGTGGTGATCGTGCCGAGGGCGCTGGCTTCCGCCAGCTGGTCGCCGAGCACCAGTTCGTAGATGGAGATCGATATCGTCTTCCATTTCGCGGAGTAGAGCAGCACCGTTGCGCTGATCTCGCCGATCAGCGTCGAGAACACCAGCACCGACCCGGCCAGGATCGCCGGCGCGACCAGCGGCACCATCACGCGGCGCATGGTCGCGCTCCAGTTCGCGCCGCAGATCTTCGACGCGTCCTCGAGCTTGGGATCGATCTGCGCGATTGCCGTCGCGACCGAGCGGAAGACGAACGCGACACGCCGCGTGAAGTACGCGAGGACGAGGATGATCGCGGTGCCGGTGAGAACCAGGGCGCCGCTGTTGAACGCGGTGAGGTAGGCCACGCCGACCACCAGCCCCGGCAGGACGAACGGGAGCATGATCGTCAGGTCGAGCGCCCACCGCGCGCGCAGCCGGCCGCGCGCGCCGGCGTACGCGGTCACGGTGCCGAACACGATGCATACCGCCGTCGCGACCGCGGCGAGGATCACGCTGTTGGCGATCGGGTTGGTGAGCTGCGACCAGACGGCGCGGTAATGGTCGAGCGTGTAGGCCACGGGCAGCATCGTTCCGGGCCAGCGCGCCGCGAACGATGCCAGCGCAATGACGAGCTGCGGCAATACCGCGGCGAAGATCACCAGCCAGCAATAGACGATGCCGAAGGCGCGCGCGCCCGGACTCGCAAGGCGCGGCGCGGCGCCCGACGTGCCGCCCACCGTCGCAAAACTGCGCTTGCGGTTCACCCAGCCGAGCGCCAGCATCGCGACCAGCGTGAGCAGCACGTTGACCGCGGCGATCGCCGACGCGGCGTTGAGGTTGAAGAATCCGTGGATCTGGTAATAGATCAACGTCGGCAGCACCTGGAACTCGCCGCCGAGGATCGAGGGCACGCCGAAATCGCCGATCGCCTTGATGAACACGATCAGCATCGCCGCCGCGACCGCCGGAAACACGAGCGGCAACGTGATGGTTCGCAGGATGCGCGCGCGGCCGGCACCCGCCATGCGCGCCGCTTCCTCGATGTGCGGATCGGCGGCGGCGAGCGCGCCCTGCACGATGAGGAACACGTACGGAAAGTAGGACAGCGCCAGCGCCAGAATCACCCCCGGCGGACCATAGATGCCGGGCAGCGTCCAGCCGGCCCACTCGTGCACGAACTGCGTGACGATGCCGTTGCGGCCCAGCAGGATGATCCATGCGTAGGCGCCGATGAACGGTGGCGAGATCAGCGGCACGACGGTCATGGCCGAGATCAGCCCGCGCAACGGGAACGCGATGCGGGCCACCGCGTAGGCCATCGGCAAGGCGAGCGCCGTCGCCAGCAGTGTCGCGGCAAGTCCCGAATAGACCGAATTCCACAACGCTCTCTGGTAGCTCGCCGCGGTGAAGAACCGCGCGAAGTTGGCCAGCGTCAGGCTCGCCCAGGCCGGAGCTTCGCCGTTGCGGATAAATGCCAGCAGCATCGCATTGGCGAGCGGATAGATGAGGAAGACGATCGCGACCACCACGACCGCCAGCCCCAGCGCCAGCGCGCCCCAATCCCGGTCGGGTCGCGCGATCGAAGTGGACGTCAAGGACGGTGCAGCGGGCATCGGCCGGCGGCGCCTAGCGGTGATACAGAACGGCGTCGGCAGGAGGGATGTGCAGATGCGCGCCGGCGCCTTCGGCGATGCCTGGAAGCGTCCGCGTGGTTTCGACGAGGATGTCGGCGGGCGACGCGTCGGATTGCAGCGTGTAGCGAATCAGCCCGCCCAGAAGCTGGATGCGCAATACCCGGCACGGAATTTCGCCGGCCGACGCGTCGAGCGCCAGATGCTCCGGGCGGATCATCACGGTGCCGTCGGCGTCATCGGGCAGGGTCGCCGCCTCAGCGGATTGCAGCTGCACCTGGCGCGCGGGACGCAGGACATCGCCCGTGCGCAGCCTTACCCCCGCAGCGGGCGACGCGCCCGCCGCGAGGCCGACGGGCAGGAAGTTGGCGCGGCCGATGAAGTCGGCGACGAACAGCGTCCGCGGACGCGTGTAGATCTCTTCCGGCGTCCCGAGCTGGATCAGCCGTCCGTGATCGAACACCGCGAGCCGGTCGGAGATCGCCGTCGCCTCCTCCTGGTCGTGCGTCACGTAGAGCGTCGTGATGCCGAGCCGCCGCTGCAGCGCGCGGATTTCCTCGCGCATCATGACGCGCAGCTTCGCGTCCAGGTTGGCGAGCGGCTCGTCGAGCAGCAGCATCGTCGGCTCGTACACCAGGGCGCGGGCGATCGAAACGCGCTGCTGCTGGCCACCGGACAGCCCGGCCGGGTGGCGGGTCGCGTAGGACTCGAGCTGCAGCAGGGCGAGCGTCGCGGCGACGCGCCGGCCCACCTCGTCGGCGCCGATGCCGCGCAAGCGGAGTCCGTAGGCGACGTTTTCGAAGATGGTCAGGTGCGGAAACAGCGCGTACGACTGGAAGACCATGCCGATATTGCGGCGCTGCGGCGGCACGGCCATGAAGTCGCGGCCGTCGATCGTGATCTCGCCGGACGTCGCCTGCTCCAGGCCGGCGATCATGCGCAGCGTCGTCGTCTTGCCGCAGCCGGAGGGACCGAGCATCGTGAAGAACTCGCCTCCGTGCACGTCGAACGAGACCTGATCGACCGCCGTGATGCCGGCATGGCCGCCCGTGAACTGCTTGGTCAGGTTGCGAACGCTCAATGCCGCATGGGCCATCGCATTTCTTCCGGAGGGGGCGGAGTCGGCCTGCTGCGATGGACTCCGAGGCATGCGGCAGGCGATAGGCAATACCACGACTGCGCCCGCCCCGGGCAAGCGCAGCCGCGCGACGCGCGAATTACTTGGCGGAAAACGCCTTGTCGAAGCGCTCGAGGTTGGCCTTGCGCATCGTCGTCGCGCCCTTGTAGTCGTACGGGAAGGTCTTCAGCGATTTCGTGTCGGGCAGGCCCGGAGGCGGCGCCATGTCGCTGCGTGCGCTGCGACGCTTGTCGATGTCGACGATCATCTGGTGCGCCTGCTTCGAATTGATGAAATCCATGAATTTCCTGGCGTTGGCCGGATTCGGACCGCCCTTGATGATGCCGCTCGCGTCGTTGATGAGCGCCGTGCCGTCCTTCGGATAGACCGCCTCGACCGGGAAGCCATCGAGCTTGCTGGCGAGGATGTTGAACTCGCTGGTGAGCCCGACCGGGACCTCACCCTTGGCGACATTCTGGTAGGCGAGCTTCGAGCTGGTGACGAACGTCCCGGTGCCGACGATCTTGTCCATCACGTCCCAGCCGTACAGTTGCAGAATCTGGATCATCTGTGAATACGCCGACCCCGACTGCGCCGGATTCGCGATCACGACCTTGCCCTTGTACTCGGCTTTGGCGAGGTCCGACCACGCCTGCGGCGCCTTGTCGAGAGGCATCATTTTCGTGTTGACGATGAAGGCCTGGAAGTTCGTCGAAAAACCGTAGTATTTGTTGTCGGGTCCGACCGCCGTGCGGGGAAAAGCCGCATCTTCCTTCGACTTGTAGCCCTCGAACAGGTCGATGGCCGCATCGAAGACATCGATGTCGGGCCCGACCAGCAGATCCGCGCGCGGGTTGGCTTTCTCGGCTTGCAGGCGCGTCAGCAGTTCGCCGGAGCCGCCCGCGATCACGTCCACCTTGATCCCGGGATTCTGTTTCTGGAATTCCTCGACGAAGGCCGTCATCACCTTCGGGCTGACCGCGTTGTAGACGACGACGGATTGCGCCTGGGTCGCCGTCGCGCCGACGAGGGCGCAGGCCGCAACGATCGCGGATACGATTGCGGAAATTCGGTTGCCGATCATCATTTCGCTCTCCTCCTTCTGGTAACGACCACGACGGCTACGCGAAGCTCGGCCGGAAGCGCACCGTCGCGGACAGACTGGCTCCCGGTTCCAGTGTCAGCATACCGGTATCGGTACGCCCCTGTCCGGCAAGATTGAAAGCGTCGGTGCAGTGGCTGACCGGCTCCGCGCAGAAATGATCTTCCCCGGGCGGGGAATAGACGACCAGAAAATCGAGCGGCGGCCCGGCGTCGATCTGCAGCCGGACATGACGCTCCGGCCAGCTGACGGTGGCCTGGTGCTGCCATCCGGTGAACGCGTTGTCGAGCGCGACTTCCGCCACCGGCAATCCGGCGCCTTGGCCGAGCCGCGGATCGGCGCCGACCAACGCCGTCGGCATGACTTCGCGATCGGTTGCCCACATCGCCGCGACCCGCGCCGACAACCGGCATTGCGCGGTGCGGGGAAAATAGGGATGCAGGCCCAACCCGGCCGGCATCGTCTCCTGGCCCCGGTTTTCCAGCGAAATCGTCACCCGCAAGTCATCCTCGGTCAGGACCATGTGCTGGCGCGCGCGATACGGAAAGGGCCACGCGCCGGCGGGGTGTTCGTATTCGAGGGCGAGCTCGCCGGCGGCGCGCTCGACGACGGTCCAGGCGCTTTGCCAGCCATGCCCATGCTCGGCATGCGGTTGCGGCAGCTGGTTGAGCGGCAGGCGGACGGCGTGTCCGCCGAAGCTGAAGCGACCCTCGCGAATGCGGTTGGAGAACGGCACCAGCGGAAAACAGGCGAGCCGATCGGCGGTAGTGGGTGCCGAATCCGCCGCCGCGGGAGGACGCAACCAGTCGTGCGCCGCGCCGCCGTCGGTCCAACGATAATGGACGATCGAACCGCCGATGGCGGGTGCCACGCCGAGTTTGGCGCGACCTGCATGCAATTCGACAAGCGTCGTAGGATTCTCCGTCGTGACCGGGCCAGGGGCGATGGCGCGCGGCGCGCCCCCGCTCGCACCGAATCAGCATATAGTATGAGGATTGCCATGACAATCGGGGCGGCAGTCTTTGCGTTCCGGTCGAACACATATGCCCTTGGTGTCCGTGCCGATCCGCCGATCCCGCCCCGCCGCGGAGGCCGCGTCCGACGGCGCTCGTCGGCATGTGGCGCAGACGGATCGCGGCAGCGGTCAGCGCACCTATTCCCAACGCAGCCTGCATGGCCGCATCGCGCACCAGATCGGCATGCAGATTCTCCGCGGCGAATTGCCCGCGGGCCGCAGTCTGCCCAGCGAGGACCTGTGGAGCGCGGAGCTCGACGTGAGCCGCACCGCACTGCGGGAGGCGATCAAGGTGCTGGCGGCCAAGGGATTGATCGAATCCCGGCCGCGGACGGGCGCCCGCGTCTGCGCGCGCGAGCGATGGAATTTTCTCGATCCCGATGTGCTGGCGTGGCGACTGGCCGCGTTGCCCACCGAGCGTTATGTTCGCGACCTGTTCGACCTGCGGCAGGTGATCGAACCCAGCGCCGCGGCGTTGGCCGCGCAGCGCGCCGAAACGGTGGATATCGCGCGGCTCGCAGAGGCCTGCGCGGAAATGGCCGCGGCCGGAGATGACGGCGGGGAGTGGATGGTGGCCGACCTCCATTTTCATCAGACGTTGCTGTGGATGACCGGCAACGAATTGCTGGGCTCGCTGGGAGCGCTCATCGAGACCGCGCTCCTCATGAGCTTCCGGCTGTCCGACGGCAATCCGCGGGGGCAGCGCCACTCGCTGCCATTGCATGTCGATGTGCTGGAGGCGGTGCGCGCGGGAGATCCCGCGCGTGCGCGCGGTGCCATGCTCGTTCTCCTCCGACACGCGCAGGATGACGTGGCGAGCGCGCTGCGCATCGTCCGCAGGAAGACTCCCGCCCCGCGGACGCGCGTTCGGGCGGGAAAGCCGTCGGCGGCGACGCGCAACAAGGGAAGGGGAAAGTCATGAGCGCCGCAAGCCCCACGAGCGATCCTTTTGCGCGCTACCCCTCCCTCCGCGACAAGGTCGTGTTCGTGACCGGCGGTGGCTCAGGCATCGGCGCCAGCGTCGTCGAGCATTTTTGCGCGCAGGATGCCAACGTCGCGTTCGTCGACATCGACGAGGGTGCGTCGTCGGCGCTGTGCGCGGCGATCGGCGAGGCCGGGTCGCGGCCGCCGCGGTTCATCCCTTGCGACCTGCGCGACATCGCCGCGCTGCGGGGGATCATCGCGCGCCTGGGCGCGGAGGTCGGCCCGATCACGGTACTCGTCAACAACGCAGCCAACGACGACCGGCACCGGTCGATGGACGTCACTCCGGACTACTGGAACGACCGTATCGCGGTCAATCTGCGCCACCAGTTCTTCGCGGCGCAAGCCGTGCATCCGCAGATGAAGGCGGCCGGCGGCGGATCGATCGTCAACTTCGGATCGATCAGCTGGATGAACAGCGAGGGCGGGTACACCGCCTACACGACAGCCAAGGCGGCGGTGCAGGGCCTCACGCGCGGACTCGCGCGGGATTGGGGCGTCGACCATATCCGCGTCAACACCGTGGTGCCCGGCTGGGTGATGACGAAGCGCCAGGTCGACCTTTGGCTCGACGCCGACGGCGAGCGCCAGCTGTTCGAGAACCAGTGCCTGAAGGAAAAGCTCTATCCGCCCGACATCGCGCGCATGGTGCTCTGGCTCGCGGCCGACGACGGGCGGATGTGCACGGCGCAGAATTTCATCGTCGATGCGGGCTGGACCTGAGTCTTTGGGCGGGGCCCCCGATTGCGTCTGGGACGCGCACGCCTTGCTCGGTGAAGGACCGCTGTGGGTCGCCGGCGAGCGGTCGCTCTACTGGGTCGACATCAAGGCGCCGGCGATCCATCGCCTGGACCCGGTCGGCGGCCGGCGTCGGACGTGGCCCATGCCGGTCGAGGTCGGTTGCATCGCAAAGCGCAGGAGCGGCGGATTCATCGCGGGGACCCGGACCGGTTTCGCGTACGTGGATCTGGGCCGCGAGAGCGTGACGGTGATCGCGAACCCGGAGCCCGACCGCACCGGCAACCGTTTCAACGACGGCAAATGCGATGCGGCCGGTCGCTTCTGGGCCGGCACGATGGACGATTCGCTGCGCGAGT
This sequence comes from uncultured beta proteobacterium, assembly GCA_963726775.1. Lineage (GTDB taxonomy): Bacteria > Pseudomonadota > Gammaproteobacteria > Burkholderiales > Casimicrobiaceae > CAIWHR01. The sequence continues at coordinate 245,718 of CAVSDL010000007.1, read as the reverse complement.
CCACCGGCTGGCTGTATTGCCTCGATGCCGGGCTCGACTGGCGGCGCGCCGACGGGCCTTACGTGTGCACCAACGGTCCGGCTTTCGCGCCGGACGGGCGCACTGCCTATCACACGGACACGATGGGCCGAGTGATCCATGCGTTCGAATTCGGCGACGACGGCCGGTTGCGCAACAAGCGCCCGTTCGTGCATTTCGCGGAGCCGGACGGCTATCCCGACGGCATGACGGTGGACGCCGATGGCGGCGTCTGGGTTGCGCACTGGGGGGGCGGTCGGGTCACGCGCTACACCCCGCGCGGCGATGCCGACGTGAGCGTTCGGCTGCCCGCCACTCAGGTGACGAGCTGTGCATTCGGCGGCGATCGTCTGGATACGTTGTTCATCACCACGGCAGCGATCGGGCTGGACGATGCGCAGCGCGCCGCGGAGCCGTTGGCGGGCGGGCTGTTTGCGCTGCATGTGTCGCAGCAAGGCGTGCCGGCCGCCGAATTCGCCGGTTGACGGGGAGACGGCGAATGCGACTGGCGCAGCTGCGCGGCAAAGACGGACATCGGCATGTGGCGTGCGTGAGCGAGGACGGCAACACGCTTCGTGTGCTCGCGGGTTTCGATACGGTGTTCGAGCTGGCCCAGGCATCCATGCGGCGCGATCGCCGGCTCGCCGACCTGGTCCGGGATTGCGCGCTTGCCTCGCAGGAGGACTACGATGCGGTGGAACGCGAGGGGCGCCTGGGCACGCCCATCGACCACCCGGATCCTGCGCATCTGCTGGTGTCGGGCACCGGCATCACGCATCTGGGCAGCGCCGCGGCGCGCGACGCGATGCATCACGCGCACGCGCCGGGCGCGCCACCGGCGACGCTGTCGGACTCGATGAAGATGTTCCGGCTCGGCCTGGAACACGGCAAGCCCGGCCCCGGCGAGACCGGCGTGCAGCCGGAATGGTTCTACAAGGGTGACGGCACCTGCATCGTGCCTCCCGGCGCGCCGCTGACGATTCCGGCGTTCGGGCTCTACGGCGGCGAAGAAGCCGAGATTGCGGGCGTCTATATCGTCGACGATGCGGGGCGCCCGCGGCGCATCGGGTACGTGATCGGCAACGAGTTCTCCGATCATCTCGTCGAGGAGCAGAACTATCTTTACGGCGCGCATTCGAAGCTGCGCGAATGCTCGATCGGCCCCGAACTCCTGCTCGGCGACCTGCCGGCATCGGTGCGCGGGATTTCGCGCGTGATCCGGGAAGGTGCGGTCCGGTGGCAAGCCGAATTCCTGAGCGGCGAGGATCACATGTCGCATTCGCTCGCCAACCTCGAGCACCATCACTTCAAGTATCCGATGTTCCGACAGCCCGGATTCGTGCACTGTCACTTTTTCGGGGCGGCCGTACTGAGCTTCGCGGAAGGCGTGCGCTCGCTGCCGGGCGACGTGTTCGAGCTCGACGTGCCGGCATTCGGACGCCCGCTGCGCAACGCGCTGCGGCGCGGCACCGCCGAGGCGTTCTCCGTCGCGGCCCTCTAGGAAACGTTCGGCGCATTCCGCGCCGCATGCCATTGCGACGCGTTCACCGCGAGTCTGAGGGCTCCCGCACGTACGATCCTGGCGCCGGCGCAAGAGGAGGGTAGTCGTCGTTCCCTGCATGCCGCGGCGCCTTCCTCCGGGCGCCGCCATGCGGCGCGAGCCACGCGCCCCAATGCGGCCACCAGCTGCCCGGGTGGCGCGCGGCGCGCGCAAGCCAGTCGTCGGCAACCTCGGTGAGGAGATCATTGATCCAGTAGTGGCGGCGTTTCGCGTCCGGCGGATTGATGACGCCGGCGATGTGGCCGGACGCCCCCATGACGAACGTCGCGTCGCCGCCGAGCAGAACGGTGCTCCGATACGCCGAGCGCCACGGCACGATGTGATCCTCGTGCGACGCGTAGACGTACGCCGGCATCGCCACGCGCGCGAGGTCGATCCGCTCGCCGGCCATCGTCAGCGCGCCGGATTCGCGCAGCTTGTTGTCGAGATACATGTTCCGCAGGTAGTAGACGTACATCGGCCCTGGCAGATTGGCCGAATCGCCGTTCCAGTGCAGGAGGTCGAATGCCGGGGGCGTTTCGCCCTTGAGGTAGTTCCGTACGACGTAGTTCCAGACGAGGTCGTTGGCGCGGAGGCTCGCGAAGGCGCCGGCGAGCTCGCTGCCCTGGATGCGCTGGCCGGCCAGCAGCGCCGCCTCGCGCGCCGCGAGCATTTCCCGCGACACGTAGACGCCGATCTCGCCGGGGTCCGCGAAGTCCAGCATCGTCGTGAGAAACGTCGCGCTTTCGACGCTGCGGTCCCTGCGCGCCGCCGCCACCGCCAGCGCGCACGCGAGCAGCGTGCCCCCGACGCAGAAGCCCAGCACGTTGACCGTCGGGCTCTCGGAAATGGCTTTCGCGGCGCGGATCGCCGGCAGCACGCCGTCCTCGATGTAGTCGTCCCATTCGGTGCGCCCGAGCTCGGGCGGAATGTTTCGCCACGAGATCATGAAAACCGTGTGCCCTTCGCCGACGGCCCAGCGGACGAAGGAATTATCCGGCTGCAGATCGAGGATGTAGTACTTGTTGATGCACGGCGGCACGATGACGAGCGGCCGCCTGCGCACCTCCGTCGTCGCCGGCGCGTACTGGATCAATTCGATCAATTCGTTGCGGAACACGACCTCGCCGGACGTCACGGCGAGGTTGCGGCCCACGGCAAACGCCCGGTCGTCGCTCATCGAAATGCGGCCCTTATCGACGTCGCCGAGGAGATTCGCCACGCCCTGCGCCAGGCTCGTGCCGTCCGTGGCGAGGGCGCGGCCCAGTACTTCGGGGTTGGTCGCGGCGAAATTCGAAGGCGCGATCGCGTCGAGGTATTGCCGCACCATGAACGCGAGCCGGACCTTGTCGTGCGCGGCAAGCGGCACGAGCGCGGTGAGGTCCGCGGCGTATTCGCTGGCGAGGAGATATCCCTGTTTCATCAGCGCGAAGTAGGGCAGTTCGCGCCACTCGCGCGCGACAAAGCGGCGATCGCCGGCGGCAGCCGCCACGACTTCCGGCAGCACGGCGGCCGCAGCCGGTCCCGCGTCAAGCGCCGCCTGTGCGGCAGCCCAGAGCGCCTCCCAGCGCGGCCGGTACCGTGCGTGGAGCGCCGTCAGTGCCTGCGGGTCGATCGGCCCGAATCCGGCGCCGGGTGAAGGTGCCGCGTGGGCTGCGCTCCGTGCAGGGGCCGCGGTTCCCGATGCGGCAGCGTGCGGCGGGCTCACCTGCATCCACCATTGCGCCCACTGCGCGCCGGCCTGCCGCCAACCGTCGGCGAGATTCGGCAACGGCTGCGGATCGGGGGTGGGGCCGGATGACATACGCGCCAGCGGATCAGGATATCGGAGGAGACGGAAACGATGGCGGCAGCGTCGGCGCCAGGCCCGGTTTCCGCGCGGATGCGGCAGGTCGCGCGATGGTATCGCGCCCGCGCGGTCCCGACAACGCCGAACGGCGCGCGGGTCAGGGCTCGAGCAGCGCGTGCGCCACCGCGATGACGGCGACGCCGAGGCCGATCAACGCCATTTGCTTGACGGTTTCGATCGGCTCGGAGCGGCGATGCAGGCTGGGAATCAGGTCGGCGACCGCAACATAGAGCAGGCTCGCCGCCGCGATGGCGAGCACGGCCGGCAGGATCTGCTGCATCCCGGCGAGCGCGTAGTAGCCCGCGAGGCCGCCGACAAGCGTTGCGATGCCCGCGGTGACGTTGTAGGCGAAGGCGCGGGCGCGGGTGAATCCCGAATGGACGAGCACCGCGAAATCGCCCACCTGCTGTGGCACGGCGTGGGCGACGATCGCGACGGTCGCCGCGACGCCGAGCTTGGTGTCGGCCAGGAACGATGCAGCGATCACCACGCCGTCGCAGAAGTTGTGGACGCTGGTCCCGATCAGGATCATCAGCCCCGAGCGCCCCTGATCGGCGCCGCCGTGGACGTGCAGCGCATGCGCGTGCTCGGTCTCTTCCGAATCGTCCCGGTGCAGGGCGTGCCCGTGCGCGTGCCGCCAGAGCACGAGCTTTTCGAGCAGGAAGAACGACAGCAGGCCGGCGAGCACGGTGATCATCACGCGCTCGGCGCCGCCCGTTTCGAGCGCATGCGGCAACAATTCGAGGAACACGGCGCCGAGCAGCGCGCCGACGGCGAACGAAACGAGTCGCGATATCCACGACGGATGCAGCGCCAGCGTGCCGGCGGCGGCCATCGTTGCCAGCACGCCGCCGGCCAGCGTGGCGAGCGTGATCTCGGCGAGTATGGTCACGGTGGGCTCACGGGAGGGTGGAGGAGAAACGACCGCGCCGTCGTGAAAGAGCGGCCCGGCGGCCGGCGGGCGGGAGCGCGCTGCATTATACGTGCGGCGCCAGCCACGCCAGTGCCGCCATGCGCCCGGACTCGCGCTCGCGCCGATATGAAAAGAAGCGTGCCGCGTCGGTCCGGGTGCAGTAGCCGCCGCCGCTTACATGCGTGACCTCCGCGCCCGCAAGCTGCCGCCGCGCGAGACCGTAGAGATCGGCCAGCCACTTGCCGTCGCGACTCGGGACGAAGCACGCATGCGCCCCGGGATCGCGCACTTCGAATGCGTCGCGGACATCTTCGCCAACCTCGAATGCGCTCGGTCCGATCGCGGGGCCAAGCCAGGCGACCAGATCGCTAGGGCTGGCGCCGAGGTCACCCAGCGCCGCGACCGTCATATTGAGGACGCCGGCGGCGAGACCGCGCCAGCCTGCGTGCGCGACGCCGACCACGCTGCCCCGGCGATCGGCGAACAGCACCGGGAGGCAGTCGGCGACCTGCACCGCGCAGACGACGCCGCGTTCGCGGGTGACGGCCGCGTCGGCGACGGGCCGCCGGACCCCCATCGGCTTGCCAAGCACGGCGACCGCGGTGCCGTGCACCTGTTCGAGCCATGTCGGTGGCGCCGGCAGGAAAGCGTCGAGGCGGCGGTGGTTCGAGGTCACTGCGACCGGATCGTCGTGGGTACGCTGCCCGAGGTTCATCGTCGCATACGGGCCGCGGCTGGAGCCGCCCGCTCGGGTGGTGACGAGCGCGCTGATACCCAGGGGTACCGGCCAGCCCGGAACGATCCAGTCGAGGTCCGCGGCGCGAAGTCGTTCCGCGAGCGGGATTTCCCGCACGCCGCTCATCGCGTCCGCCGCCTGGCACCGGTCACGGTTGTCGTGTCGGCGCGCGCAAGCTGTCCAGAAGCTGCGCGAAATCCCGGGGCAATGGCGATTCCCATGCGCACGCCGCGCCGCTCTTCGGATGGTCGAGCGCGAGCCGCGCCGCGTGCAGCGCCTGGCGTCCGAACGGCACCGGGGTCTTCTTGCCGTACACCGGATCTCCGACCAGCGGATGGCCGAGCGATGCCAGATGCACCCGGATCTGGTGCGTGCGGCCCGATTCGAGCCGGCACCAGAGCAGCGTCGCGGCACCGAACCGTTCAACCACGTCGTAGTGCGTGCGCGCCGGCTTGCCCGTGGTGACGACGGCCATGGTCGTGCGCCGGGTCGGATGCCGGCCTATCGGGGCATCCACAATCCCGCCCTTGGCGATGTCGCCGGCGGCGAGCGCGAGGTATTCGCGCTTTACCGTGCGTGCTTGCAACTGCCGCACGAGCGCCGTCTGCGCTTCGAGGGTCTTCGCGACGACCAGCAATCCGCCGGTATCCTTGTCGAGGCGATGGACGATGCCGGCGCGCGGCACGCCGGCGAGCTGCGGCGCGTGGTAGAGCAGTGCGTTCTGCATCGTCCCGTCCCGATTGCCGGCGCCCGGGTGCACGACAAGGCCCGCGGGCTTGTCGAGCACGATCAGCGTATCGTCCTCGTAGACGATTGCCAGCGCGATCGCCTGAGGCGCGAATGCAGTCTCCTGCGGATCGCCTTCTGCGCGCACGATGACCTGTTCGCCGCCCCAGACCTTCTGCGTCGGGTCGGCGCCGTGGCCATCCAGGGTCACGCGTCCCGCATCGATCCATGCCCTGAGCCGGCTGCGCGAGTATTGCGGCAGCGCGCGGGCGAGTTCCGCGTCGAAGCGCCGGCCTGCGGCGGTGTCGGGAAGCGTCAGCGCGTGCACGGCGGGGGCGTCGCGTACTGCGGGCGGGCGCATTCGATTCCGGCCGGCGGGCAGGGGGGGGCGGGCGGGCAATGGCAGCTCAGGTGCGGGGCATGGGGTCGGTTATAATCGCCCGATTGTTCAGGACTTCAAGACGCGCATGCCCGGATTGCCGCTTTCGCCATCGTGGATCGCCCGTCGCGGCGGTGGGCACGGATTCGCCGCCGCAATTCTGCTCGCGTTCGCGCTTGGCGGCTGCGGCCTGCTTCCCGATGTCCAGAAGGACGAGACGTCGGCGTGGACGGCGGACCGCCTCTACAGCGAGGCGCACGGAGCTCTGGTCGAGGGAAATTATACGCGGGCGGTCAAGCTCTTCGAATCGCTCGAGGCGCGGTTCCCGTACGGCCGCTACGCGCAGCAGGCAATTCTCGAGTCCGCTTATGCGAGCTACCGCGCCGGCGAGACCGCGGCGTCGGTCGCAGCCTGCGATCGTTTCATCCGCACCTACCCGAACCATCCCAACGTCGACTACGCGTATTACCTCAAGGGCCTCGTCCACTTCCGCGAGGACCAGGGCCTCCTCGGCTATGTGTACGAGCTCGACCTCTCCGAGCGCGATCCGAAGGCCATGCGCGAGTCGTTCGCGGCGTTCAAGGAACTCGCGACCAAGTTTCCCGATAGCCGCTACACCCAGGATTCGATCGACCGGATGCGGTACCTGACGAATGCGCTCGCAAGCTACGAGGTAAAGGTCGCGCGCTATTACTACAGCCGCGGAGCGTATGTGGCCGCCGTGAACCGGGCGCAGATCGCGCTGACGACTTACCCGCGGACGGCGGCCAATCAGGATGCGCTCGTTGTCCTGGCGCAGAGCTACGACAAGCTCGGCCTCGTGCAGCTGCGCGATGACGCGGAGCGCGTGCGGAAGCAGACGTTCCCGCAAAGCGCCCAAGTCGACACCGCAGACAAGCCGTGGTGGAAGTTCTGGTAGCAGAGCAAAGCGGGTTGCGACCGAAGCGCACCGGCCACGCCCCGGCTCAGTCCGCGCGGGCGAAGAACGCCTCGACTTCCGCGATGTCGCGTGTGCGCAGCATCGGCGGAAGGCTTTTCCAGATCCGCTTGCCGTAGGGCTTGTCGGTCAATCGCGGGTCGCAGATCATCAGCACGCCGCGGTCGGTCTCGGTCCGGATCAGCCGACCGGCGCCCTGCTTCAAGGAAATCGCCGCCTGCGGCAATTGGTAGTCGAAGAAGGGATTGCCGCCGTCGTCGCGCAGCTGCTCGAGGCGGGCCGCCAGCAGCGGATCGTCGGGCGGGGCGAACGGCAGCTTGTCGATGATGACCACCGACAACGCCTTTCCCGGCACGTCCACGCCTTCCCAGAAACTCGCGCTGCCCAGCAACACCGCGTTGCCCAGCTCGCGGAAGCGCATCAGAAGTTCGCTGCGCGAGCCCTCGCCCTGCGCGAGGAGCGGCCAGTCGAGCCCGTCGCGCTCGAAGGCCGCGGCCAGGAGCTCCCGCGCGACATTGAGCGCGCGCAGCGTGGTGAAGAGCAGGAACGCCCGCCCGCCGCTGGCCTTCAGAACCGGCAGCGCGGCGGCGACGACCGCCTCGGTGTGCTCGCGCGAATTCGGCGGCGGGAGATCGCGCGGCACGTAGAGCAGTGCCTGCGACGCGTATTCGAACGGCGACTCCCAGCAGCCGGTCGCGGCGTCGGCGAGACCCAGCTCGCGCTGATAGAGCGAAAAATCGCGGCCCACCGCGAGCGTTGCCGATGTGAAGATCCACGCCCGGCCCGAATCCGCGACCTGTTTCGCGAAGAGCTCGGCGATCGACAGCGGCGAGGCGTGAAGCTGCCAGCCCTGATGGGTCACATCGACCCAGCGGACCCATGCTTCGCCATCGGCAGGCACGCGAACGGCCGTGCCTTCGATGCCGGCGCACCAGCGCGCAAGGCATGCGGAAGCCTCCGTCGCGCGCCGCGCGCAGGTGCCGAGATCCTCGCTGCGCTCGGCGAACAGGCCGAGTTCGGTCGCCAGGCGATCGAGCGCCGCGGCAAGCTCGTAGAGCGCCGGCTTGAATCCTTCGCGCTCCGCGGCGACGCCCTGCGCCATCTTGCCCGGCGTGTCGCCGAGCGCGAGGCGCAACTTCCGGATGGCGGGGACTACGCCCGATACGGCATCCGGCAGGTCGGCGACTTCGCGCGCATCGGTCCGCGCCGCGACCTCCGCGTCGCGCGCGAGTTCCGCGAGCTGGCCTGCCGTCACCTGCTCGCCAAAAAAAAGTGTCGCCGTGTCGGGGAGCTGATGTGCTTCATCGAGAATGATGGTGTTGCACGCGGGCAGGAGCTCGGCGAGCCCCTCGTCGCGCAATATCACGTCGGCGAAGAACAGATGGTGGTTGATGACGACGACGTCGGCTTCGAGCGCGGCCTTGCGCGCCTTCAGCACGAAACACTCCGCGTGGTGCGGGCAATCGCCGCCGAGGCAGTTGTCGCGGGTCGACGTGACCAGCGGCCAGATGGAGGCGTTCTCGGGCACGTCGGCGAGCTCGCCGCGGTCGCCGGTGTCGCTCGCCCGCGAGAACGCCACGATCTTCGGCAAATGTCGCGCGTCGTCGCGCGAGGGCAGCCGGCCCTCGGCGGCAGCGCGTTCGAGATGGTGATGACAGACGTAATTCGCGCGACCCTTCAGCAGTGCGAGCGTGACCGGAACGCCAAGCGCCGCGCGGACGAGCGGAAGGTCGCGCTGGAAAAGCTGGTCCTGCAGCGTCTTGGTGCCGGTGGATACGATGACCTTGCCGCCATAGAGCAGCGCGGGAACGAGGTACGCGAACGTCTTGCCGGTGCCCGTTCCCGCCTCGGCGATGAGCGGCGCGCGCGCGGCGATTGCCTGCGCCACTGCCTCGGCCATCGCGAGCTGCTGCGGGCGGAAACGAAATCCGGGGAGTGCACGGGCCAGCGCGCCCCCGTCGCCGAAGATCGCGGCGAGTTCGTCGTCGAGCGGGGCGGCCGGCGGAGTTTCGTCAACGGCCGCGGTCGTGGCGCGGGGCGTGGGGATCAGTTCTTGCCGCTTCGGGTCACGGGCGCGGCGGCCGCCGCCGTTCCCTTGGATCCGCCGCTGGCGAGTGCCGTGCGGACGGCATTCGCGCGATCGCGGAAGGCATCGTAGGGCGACACGACACGCGACTTGTATTGGTCATCGCTTTCACCGGGATTCCACTTGAGCTCGGCAAGAGCCTTCAGCCAGAAATCGTGCAGGGCGCGCAGGCCGTCCACCGCGGGGCCGCTGCCGGTGGCCTCGCGCAGCGCAGCCTGGTAGGGACGCGTCATCGAGAGTTTGTGCTTGTCGATGCAATAATCGCTCTTGGCGCCATTGACGCCTTCGTCCGACTTCTCGTAGCCGAATTCGATGATCTCGATGCTCTTTATGTGCCGGCACATCGTGTAGAGGTGCTCGACCGCATTGAGGAAGCAATCGACGGCGCCGCTGCCGGTCGTGTGCGGACAGATGTAGGTATCGGGTTTCGGGGGGGCGTCGCCCTTTTGCGCGGCGACGGGCAACGAGACCGCCGCGAGGCAGAGCGCGAGGGACAGGGCGGGAAGGCGCTGCGGACGGAACATTGCGTGCGTCGCGGAAATGGGCAGCGTCCATCGTACCCCGCCGAACGCTTCGAACTCAAGCCGTCGAATGGATGACGCGATGACCCCGCTGCCGCCCGTCGCACCGGCGTGGCGCCAAGTCTCGCCGCGGAACGACGTCAGAGGGTGACGCCGCCCGAAACCTCGATCACGGCGCCGTTGATGTACGAGGCCTCGTCGGACGCCAGCCAGGCATAGGTATTGGCGATCTCCTCGGGACGGCCAAGCCGACCCATCGGGACCTTGTCTTCAATCATCTGGATGATCTTGTGCGGCATCGACTTCAGTATCGGTGTCTCGATGAATCCGGGGCAGACGGCGTTGGAGCGGATGCCCTTCTTGCCGAGTTCGCGCGCCCAGGTTTTCATCATGCCGATCACCGCGAACTTGCTGGCGGCGTAGTTGGTCTGCCCGAAGTTGCCATAGATGCCGACGATCGACGATGCGTTGAGGATGCATCCCGAATGCTGGTCCAGCATGATGTCGACCACCGCCCTCGTGCAGTTGTAGACGCCTTTCAGGTTGACGTCGATGACGCAGTCGAACTGGTCCTCGGTCATCTTCTTCAGCTGCGCGTCCTGGACGATGCCGGCATTGTTGACCAGCGTGTCGATGCGGCCCCACTTGGCCATCACGCCCTCGACCATCCGCGCGATGCTGTCCTTGTCGGTGACGTCCACGGGAAAGTGGACGGCCTCGCCGCCGTGGGCATTGATCTCGTTGGCGACCTTCAGGGCGCTGGCTTCATCGATATCGCAGACCGCGACCTTCGCTCCCTCTTTGGCGAACTTGACGGCAGTCGCATGCCCGATGCCGGAGCCGGCGCCCGTGATGATCGAGACCTTGCCCACCAAACGCATGCTGGCGCCTCCGCAGGAATTTCGCCGGCCCGGCGAACGCCGAGTCCAAAACAACCCATTATAGTCATAATGGTGCGGCGCACAACCCTGGCGGGCTGTCATCGAACATGGATTCGTTTGATATAAATCAATGTATAAACAATAAGTTATATAACGATCGTGGAAAATGACCGATCAACCCATTGCCCGAGCCACGTGTCCGGCGATCATCGATGTTGCGGCTGCGAGCCGCGCTTGATGGCACCGTTGGGACGCCGAGGCGAGGGGCATGCCCATCCACGACGGGCGCTCGCGCGGGAGCGCGATGGCGCAACCGGACGTCAGCAACGGGTCCGTGACGGAGTGCGAAGTGAGTACTTGCCTCTATTTTTCGGGGACCCCGGGGCCCGGCAGGTTCCCCGGGGCGAGGCAGTGCCGCTGCGCGGTTCATACCGGTAGCCAGTCTTCGATCACGAGCTGCAGCGATGCGGCGCCGTTCCATTCGTTGACCTCGGGGCGGTACGCGGCGCGGATCGACGCCGGCAGCGTATCGACGCGGTTGAACAGGATCGCCGCGTAAGGCCCGCGGGCGTCTTCGCCGATGCGCCGAAGGACCAGCCTTCGCGTGCTTCCCGCCGACCGTTCGCTGCTCCGCGACGTCGAACACGTCGTCGAACACCGGCGCCGGAAAGCCCTGCCCCCAGACTTCATGCGAGAGCGCCTCGGCGAGCTCGAACGTGAGCTCGTCCGGAGTGAGACTTCCGTCGGATTCGAGCGTCCGGTGAAGCTGCGCGTCCGACAGCTGATCGCCTGCGACCGCCTCGAAGGCCTCGGCGAAACGCCGCAGATCCGCCTCGGCGATCGTCAGCCCGGCGGCGTAGGCGTGACCGCCGAATTTCCGGATGACACCCGGTACGCGCTTGGTAACGAGATCCAGCGCATCGCGCAGATGGAATCCGGCGATCGAGCGCCCGGATCCCTTGAGCTCGCCGGCGGCGCCGCGCGCGAACACGACGGCAGGCCGGTGATAACGGTCCTTGAGGCGCGAGGCGACGATGCCCACGATGCCCTGGTGCCAACCGGGGCGGTACAGGCATAACGTGCAGCGCTCGAAGGTTGGGCCGTCGAGGGCACCCAGATCCAGATCCGCGAGAGCTTCCTCCTGCATCGTCGCCTCGACGTCGCGGCGCTCGCGATTCCAGCGGTCGAGTTCCGCCGCCAGCGGCAGCGCCGCGGCGGTGGTGGCGGCGAGCAGGCAACGGATCCCCACCGTCATGTCGGCCATCCGGCCGGCGGCGTTGAGGCGCGGTCCCGCGACGAACCCGAGATCGTAGGCGCCGGCGCGCCGCACGTCGCGCCCGGCCGCCGCGAAGAGGGCCTGCACGCCGGGGTGCGCGCGCCCGCCGCGGATGCGTGCCAGCCCGTGCGCGACCAGCGTCCGATTGACGCGGTCGAGGCGCACGACGTCGGCGATGGTGCCGAGCGCGACGAGATCGAGCAGCGCCGCGAGATTCGGCTCGGGTACGCCCGTGAAGATGCCGCGGCTGCGCAACAGCGCGCGCGTCGCCAGCAGCACGTAGAACATCACGCCGACACCCGCGAGATTCTTGCTGGGGAACGGGCAGCCCGGCTGATTCGGGTTGACGACCAGCGCGGGCGCAGGCAACGTCGGGCCCGGCAAATGGTGATCGGTGATCAGCACGTCGATCCGGCGCGTGGCCGCCGCCGCGACGCCGTCGTGACTTGCAATGCCGTTGTCCACGGTGACGATGAGCCGCGGCGCCATCTTCGCCGCCTGCGCGACGATCTCCGGCGTCAGGCCGTATCCGTACTCGAAACGGTTCGGCACCAGAAAATCGACGACGGCGCCCATTGCCGCAAGGCCGCGCACGCCCACGGCGCAGGCTGTCGCGCCGTCGGCATCGTAATCGGCAACGATGACGATCTTCTCGCGCCGGACGATCGCATCGGCAAGCCGCGCGGCACCGGCATCGATGCCCTTCAGCAGCGCGAACGGAGGCAACCGCGCGAGATCGGCATCGAGCTCGTCCGGCGTCGCGATGCCGCGCGCCGCGAAGACGCGGGCGAGGACGGGGTGGATCCCGGCGGCGGCAAGCGTTCCCGCCGCGACCGGTATTGCGCGGCGGACGAATTCGGTCACGGCTCGGTCCGCGCCGCGGCGACGAGCGCGGCGAGAGCGGGTGGCGCGACGCTGCCGGCGACGCGCTGCCACAGGCCCGGCCGGCGCGCTGTCCAGACCACGGCGTCGCCGTCGCCATCGGCGATCAGTGTCACCGCATCGAGCTTGCCGTGCGTCAACATCGCCCACGCCGGCGCCGCCCAGGAGCGTTCGATGTCCTCGAGATCGAGCGGTGCGTCGAATGCGACGACGATTTCGCCGGCGTCCGTCGCGTTCGCCGCGGCTGTGCCAAGTCGTTCCGGCAATGCGTGCGCCGGGTTGCCGCAATACGCGGCCAGCGCGGCGGCGATGCCGTCGTTGGCAAAGGTCCGGATCGCGACGGCATCGGGGTGACGCTCCGGTGGCGTACCGCCGCAGGAGAACCAGACGCTGTTGGCGGGAGCCCGTCCGGCGCGTTCCCGTGCCGCATTCACCGGATGTTCGTGCAGGAGCATCTGGATCTCGCTCTGCCAGCGCCGCCACTTGCCGCCATCGCCTCCGGACGGAAGCAAATTGCGCAGCGTGCGCCCGGCGACCGCAACCAGCGGGCGTGTCGCAAGCGCGGGCCGGCCCGGCGCCCGGACAAACCAGGCGTCGGGCCGTGGCGCTACAAAAGCGACGCCATCGCCGATGAAATGCGCGTTGAGCACGCCGAGCAGCGCCGTGGTTTCGTCCGCGGTGAGGTCGCCGACCGCGCCGGTCAGCCGGACATCGTCGCGGCCCGCGACCAAAGTCACCGGATCGGCGGCAAGCCAGTACGCGGCGCCCGGGTCGACACCCAGCGCCGCCACTCGCACGGACGCGAGCGGCCAGTCTTCCTGCCGCGTGATGCCGTAGCGCACGGCGAGCGCGGCGGCGAGTCCGTCCGGTTCATGCCGTGCCGCGCTGGACGCCGCAACGAGACGGGCGAGATCGGGCGCGGGTTTGGCGTCGGTCGCGACGAGCGCGATGAGGCCGGTGAGCGTGAGAACGAGCTGCATGGATTCGGGTGCCGGTACGGCTGCGCCGCATTGTCTGCCGCGCCGCATGCCAAGTGGGATCGCCTGCTGTGGTCGACGCGAGATCGAGCCGCAATGCAGCGACGTCGCGAGGCGGACGGCGCCACGTTGGAGACGATGCTCCCTGGAACGTGCAAGCGTAGGCCGCAATGCGAATTTCGGCAACGCGGCGAGCGGAGCGCGCTCAGGCGGCTTCGATCGGCCTCCCGGGCCGGAACGTGCGTGCGATAATGCGCGCTGGTCGCTGCAATCTCCTTCCGGACCGGCCGCCTGCGCGAAAACCGGGCGCGGCCTCATTGGCGAGGAACCCCATGTTGAAGCACGTCGTCCTCTGGAAGATCAAGGATCCGATGCAGCGCGCCGCGCACACCGCGGCGGTCAAGCGGGCGCTGGAGCTCCTGCGCGGGCAGATTCCCGGCCTGCGCGCCATCGAAGTCGGCATCGACATCCGCGTCGACGATGGCGCGGACGACCTCTGTCTGTACGCCGAGTTCGAGGACCGTGCCGCGCTCGATCGCTACCAGAAGCACCCGCTGCACCTCGACGTGAAGGCGATACTCGGTCCGCTCGTCAGCGGCCGGCGTTGCGTCGACTGGGAAGCCTGAGCACACCCTCGCCCCGGGGCTTTCGCGAACTCCGCCTTGTCGCCGTACGAACTCGCTGTCGGGCTGCGCTACACCCGCGCCCGCCGCGGCTCCGGCCGCAACACGTTCATCTCGTTCATTTCGCTCACATCGATGGCGGGGATCGCGCTCGGTGTCGCCGCGCTCATTGTGGTGCTGTCGGTGATGAACGGGTTTCAGGAAGAGCTGCGGAACCGGATCCTGGCCGTCGCCTCGCACATCGAAGTGCGCGGCATGCCGGTGCTCGCCGACGCCGCCGCAGTCGCGAAAGCAGCGCTCGCGAATCCGCGCGTCAAGGCGGCCGCGCCGTACGTGCTGGGCCAGGCGATGCTCTCGGCCGGCGCCGTGAACCGCGGCGTGCTGCTGCGCGGCATCGATCCGGCGCGGGAGGGCGGTGTAGCCGACATCGGGCAGCATATGCGCGCGGGATCGCTGGCCGCGCTCCTGCCCGATGATTTCGGAATCGTTCTGGGCGCCGATCTCGCACGCGCTTTGGGCGTTCGCGTCGGCGATCCGGTCGTTGCCATCACTCCGCAGGGCACGCTGACCGCGGCCGGCACGCTGCCGCGCCTCAAGAGCTTCAAGGTTGCCGGCGTGTTCGAGGTCGGCATGTACGAGTTCGACAGCGGATTGGCGCTGATCAATCTCGACGATGCGAAAAAGCTCTACCGTCTCGACGGCGTGTCCGGCGTCCGCCTGAAGCTCGACGACCTCTACGCGGCACCGGCGGTTGCCCGCGAACTCGCGGGCCGGCTTAACGTCGACGCCGAGGTCCGCGACTGGACGATGAGTCACGCGAACTTCTTCCGCGCCGTGCAGATCGAGAAACGGGTGATGTTCATCATCCTGACGCTGATCATCGCCGTCGCCGCGTTCAACATCGTGTCGGCGCAGGTGATGACCGTCACGGACAAGCAGGCCGACATCGCCATACTGCGCACGCTGGGCGCAGCGCCATCGTCGATCATGGCGATATTCATGATCCAGGGCGCGCTGATCGGAATGATCGGGACCCTGATCGGCGTCGGGGGCGGTGTGCTGCTCGCGCTCAATGTGGGCACCGTCCTGCCCGCGATCGAGAGGATGATCGGCGTCCAGTTCCTCGACAAGACCGTCTACTACATCAGCGAGCTGCCTTCCGACCTGCAGCGTGGTGACGTCGTCACCATAGCCGCGATCGCGCTGGCGCTGGCCTTGCTGGCGACGATTTATCCTGCATGGCGCGCGGCGAAGGTCAATCCCGCGGAGGCGCTGCGGTATGAGTGAACCCGCGGCTGCCGCTGTGTCGTCCGCGCCGCCGGTGGTCGAATGCCGCGCGCTGGCAAAGACGTACCGGAGCGGTCCGCTCGATGTCCCCGTGCTGCTTGGCGTGGACCTCGCGGTGGCGCGGGGCGAGCGCGTCGCAATCGTCGGCGCCTCCGGCTCGGGCAAGAGCACCTTGCTGCACCTCCTGGGCGGTCTCGACGCCCCCACCGCGGGAGAAATCCGGGTCGACGGCGTGGCGCTTCCAACGCTCACCGAAGCGCAGCGCGGACAAGTCCGCAATCGCGCGCTTGGATTCATCTACCAGTTCCACCACCTGCTGCCGGAATTCACGGCGCTGGAAAATGTCGCGATGCCGCTCGCGATCCGGCGGCAGAAGCGCGGCGCCGCGCGCGCCGCGGCGCAGTCGATGCTGGAGCGCGTGGGACTCGGCCACCGCGTGCAACACCGTCCGGGCGAGCTCTCCGGCGGCGAGCGGCAGCGCGTTGCGCTCGCGCGCGCACTCGTCACGCTGCCGCGGTGCGTGCTCGCCGACGAGCCGACCGGCAACCTCGACCGGCGCACGGCCGGTCAGGTATTCGATCTGATGCTTGAACTCAACCGCGCCGTCGGGACGAGCCTCGTCATCGTCACGCACGATCCCGAACTCGCGGCGCGCACGGACCGGATCCTGCACCTGGTCGACGGCGTATTGCGCTGAAGGAGCGGTCCGCGCGGCGCGTCGTCAGGCCGCGAGCGGGGGCTCGTCCATCAGTGCGACCTGTTCCCGCAGTTCGAGTATCCGGTCCTGCCAGTAGCGCTGCGTGTTGAACCACGGGAACGCGGCGGGGAACGCCGGATCGTCCCAGCGCTGCGCCAGCCACGCCGAGTAGTGGAGGAGACGCAGCGTGCGCAGCGCCTCGACCAGATGCAGCTCGCGCGCGTCGAAATCGAAGAAATCCTCGTACCCGTGCAGCACGTCGCCGAGTTGGCGCGTCATGTCGGCGCGTTCTCCCGAGAGCAGCATCCAGAGATCCTGCACGGCCGGACCCGTGCGCGCGTCGTCGAAATCGACGAAGTGGGGTCCGCCGCTGTTCCACAGCACGTTGCCGGCGTGGCAGTCGCCGTGCAGTCGCAGCAGCCTGACGTCGCCGGCGCGCTCCCAGCAGCGCCCTACGCCGTCCAGGGCGAGCGCGGCGATGCTGCGCCAGGCATCCTGCAGAGCGGCGGGGATGAAATCGTGCGCGAGCAGCCAGTCGCGCGGCACGATACCAAAGGTCTCGACGTCGATTGAGGGCCGGCTCCGGAATGGCGCGAGCGCACCGACCGCATGGATGCGACCCAGGAAGCGGCCCGTCCATTGCAGCGTCGCGGAATCGTCGAGGTCGGGCGCGCGCCCGCCGCATTTCGGATAGATGGCGAAACGAAATTCCGAAAATTCGTGGATTGTCCTGCCGGCCAGAGCCACCGGCGCAACGACGGGAATTTCGCGTTCGGCGAGTTCCGCGACGAACGCATGTTCTTCCAGGATCTCCGCGCTCGACCAGCGACCGGGGCGGTAGAACTTCACGACAACGGGCGGCCCGTCGTCCGTCCAGACCTGGTAGACGCGGTTTTCGTAGCTGCCGAGGGCCAGCAGGCGGCCGTCGGCGCGCAAACCCGCGCTTTCGAGCGCGTCGAAGACGACGTCGGGCGTGAGGTTGGTGTACGGATGCGCGGCCGGGGCGGACATGGCCCCGATTGTACGGAACCGTTCAGTACTCGACGGGGATCGGGTCGAGCGATCGCCACAGATACCACGTGGCGACGCTGCGCCAGGGCTGCCACGCCGCGGCGAGCTCGCGCATGGCGGCAGGCATCAGGCGCTCGCCGCCGTTGTAGTGCAATCCGATCGCGCGCTGCAACCCGATGTCGTCGACAGGCAGCACATCGGCGCGCAGCTCGTGGAAGATCAGGAACATCTCCGCGGTCCAGCGGCCGATGCCCTTGACGCCGATGAGTGCGGCGATCAGCGCCTCGTCGTCGAGCTTCTTCCAGCCCTTCGGATCCATGGCTCCGGAAGCGAAATGCGCGGCGAGGTCGCGCACGTACTCGGCCTTGCGCTGCGAGAACCCGCAGGTGCGCAGCGCGGGGAGATCCGTATGCGCCACGGCACACGGATCGAGCCTGGGAAACGCGGGCGATCTCCGCTGCGGCGCCACCGTCGCCACGAACCGCCGCCAGATCGTATCGGCGGCCTTGACCGAAATCTGCTGGCCGACGATGGCGCGCGCGAGCGTGGTGAACGGGTCGCTGCGTCGCTTCAGGTGGATGTCGGGATGGGCGCGGATCAGCTTTCCCAGAACGCGGTCGCGCCGTGAGAGCGCGCGCGTCGCTTCGTCCCAGTAGGCGGGCTTCACGCCGGGCGTCCCGCAGGGCGAGTCATGACGATGCCGCGGACGGCGCCTGTGTGCGGTCGGCCCCGCGGCATGCCGCTGCCAGCGGCAAGGGCGAGGTCATCGGGGATAGAGGCTGGCGCACCGCACCCCCCTCGGGTATCGGCCAACGAGCCATGTTCTGCAGCCAGGGACGTGGCATGGGAAAGGAGGGAAATGGTACATTACGCGGCTTTTGTTTTTGGAGGGGAGAATGCGATTGCGGAGGTCCATGGCCCGGCTGGCGAGGCTCGCCGCTGCGCTCGGCGCGGCTGCGGTGCTTGCCCCGTTTTCCGCCCCGGCTGTCGCGGCGGCGGACCCCGGCAAGGTCCTGCGCGTCGCGTTCCCGACCGCCGAGACCGGCTTCGATCCGGTCCGCATCTCCGACCTGTATTCGAATACGGTCAACGAGGCGATTTTCGAGCGGCTGCTGACGTACGACTATCTCGCGCGTCCGGCGAAGCTCGTGCCGATGGTGGCCGAGGCGATGCCCGAAATCTCGGACAGCGGCCGAACGTACGTTTTCAAGCTCCGCAAGGGCATCTACTACCCGCCCGACCCCGCGTTCAAGGGCCGGCGGCGCGAGCTCGTCGCCGAAGATTTCGTCTACGCGTTCAAGAGATTCATCGACCCGAAGAATCGCTCGCCCTGGGCCTTCATGATCGAGGGCAAGATCGTCGGCCTGGACGAACTTGCCGAGGCGGCGAAAAAATCCGGGAAATTCGATTACAACGCCAGTGTGCCCGGGATGCAGGCGCTCGACAGCCACACGCTGCGGTTCCGGCTGAAGAAGACCGACTACAATTTTCTGTACATCACGGCGCACGTTCCCTTCGGCTCGATGGCGCGCGAAGTGGTCGAGGCCTACGGCGATGACCTGCAGGCGCATCCGGTCGGCACGGGACCCTACGTTCTGAAGCAATGGACGCGAGGTGCCAGGATCGTGCTCGAAGCGAACCCGGATTATCGCGGCTTCACGTGGGATTTCGCGGCGGTGGATCCGGCATGGGACGACGCCGTCGTCGCCGCGATGAAGGGCAAGCGGATGCCGCAGATCGGCCGCGTCGAAATCAGCATCATCGAAGAGGACCAGTCGCGCTGGCTCGCCTTCAACCAGAAGGAGCTCGACTACCTGGCGCTGCCGGCGACGTTCCGGCCGCAGGTGTTCGACGCCGACAACAAGCTCAAGGCCGACTGGAAGGACCAGGGCGTCACGCTGTACAGGGCCATCGACCCCGACATCGGCTATACGTACTTCAACTTCCGCGATCCGCTCGTCGGCGGCTTCGGCAAGGAGAAGATCGCCCTGCGTCGCGCGGTCATCATGGCCTACAATCTCGACGACGAGATCCGCGTCATCCGCAAGTACCAGGCGGTGGCCGCCGAGATGCCGATCCCGGCGGGCGTCGTCGGCCACGACCCGGCATACCGAAGCATCAACCGTTACGACCCGCGTCTGGCGAACAAACTGCTCGACCGCTTCGGGTACCGGAAGGGCAAGGACGGCTTTCGAACGCTGCCCGATGGCAAGCCGCTCGTGCTGCGCCAGGCCACCGGGAGCAGCGCCATCGAACGCGACTTCAACGAGCTGTGGAAGAAATCGATGGACGCGATCGGGGTCCGCATGGTCTTCGACGTCGGCAAGTTTTCCGACCACATCAAAGCGTCCAAAGCCTGCCAGCTCATGATGTGGGGCGCCGCGTGGATCGCGGACTACCCGGACGGCGACAATTTCATGCAGCTGCTCTATGGTCCGAACACGGGCCAGAGCAACAACGGCTGCTATGAATCGAAGTCGTTCGACGCGTTCTACGAAAAATCCACGCGCCTTCCCAGCTCGCCGGAACGCAACTTCCTTTTCCTCGAAATGACGCGGCAGATGGAGGTCGACGGTGCGTGGAGCCTGCATGTGTCGCGCGAGCGCAATCAGTTGATCCGGCCGTGGGTCAAGGGGTACAAGAAGCATCCCGTCCTCCACGGCGAGTTTGTCTACATGGACCTCGAGCCGCGCACGTGACGCGCGGACCAAATCCGCCGATCTCTCCGATGATCCCGAATCCATTCCAGATCCGTTACGCATTGGCGATCGCGCTGGCCGCCGCCCTGCTCGGTGGTCCGCCCGCCGCGGTCGCCGCCGACATGAACAAGGTGATCCGGCACGTGTTCCCCGCCGCTGAAACCGGTTTCGACCCGGCCGGCGTCCAGGACCTCTATTCGGGAACGATCGAGCAGGCCATCTTCGAGGCGCTCTACACCTACGATTACCTTGCCCGGCCATCCAAATTGACGCCACGGACAGCCGAGGCGCTACCGCAGATCACCGACAACGGGAAGACCTACACGATCCGGATCAGGAAGGGCATCCATTTCACGCCCGACGCCGCGTTCAAGGGACGCCAGCGCGAACTGACCGCCGACGATTACGCTTATTCGCTGAAGCGGCTGATCGATCCCAGGATCCGTTCGCCGTGGGCCTGGCTGGTCGAAGGCAAGATCGTCGGCCTGGACGAGGCGGCAGAGGCCGCGAAAAAGAGCGGCAAGTTCGACTACGACGCGAAAATCGCCGGGCTCGAGGCCGTCGACCGGTACACGCTGCGCATCCGGCTGAAGAACACCGACTACAACCTGACGCAGATACTGGCGCACGAACCGACGTCGGCGGTCGCGCGCGAGGTGATCGAGGCGTACGCGGACACGGGCGGCCGCGCGATGGCCAATCCGGTCGGCACCGGCCCGTACAAGCTCGAGCAATGGGTGCGCAGCTCGAAGATCATCCTCGTGGCGAACCCCGATTACCGCGGCTTTGTCTGGGATTTCAAGTCGGCCGATCCCGCGGACCAGAAGCTCATCGCGGAGATGAAGGGCAAGAGGATGCCCCAGATCGGGCGCGTCGAGGTCAGCATTATCGAGGAAGACCAGGCTCGCCTTCTCGCGTTCCAGAGCGGCGAACTCGACCTCATGAACATGGAGGGCCCGCTCGCGCCCAACGTGCTGGACGGCGGCAAGCTGAAGCCCGAATTCACGGCCAAGGGCGTCAAGCTGTCGCGCTTCGTCGACCCCGAAATCACCTACCACTACTGGAACCTTCAGGACCCGGTGGTCGGCGGCCTGACGACGGAGAAGATCGCGCTGCGCCGGGCGATGGCGATGGCCTACCCGGTCGACGAGGAGATCAAGGTCGTTCGCAACGGGCAGGCGGTCGAAGCCCAGTTCCCGATTCCCCCCGGCGTCGTCGGCCATGACCCCGGCTATCGAAGCGGCGTAAAGTACGACCCTGCCGCGGCCAACGCGCTGCTCGACAAATTCGGATACCGGAAGGGCGCCGACGGCTGGCGCGCGCTGCCCGACGGCAAGCCGCTGCTCGTCCGTTATGCCTCGCGCCCCGATTCGCTCGGGCGGCAGCAGGACGAGATGTGGAAGAAGGCGTTCGATTCGATCGGCATCCGGATGGAGGTGCAGAAGGACAAGTTCCCGGAGCTCCTGAAGCTCGAGCGCCAGTGCAAGCTGATGATGCGCACCGCGGCATGGATCGCCGATTACCCGGATGCCGACAATTTCATGCAGCTCCTGTACAGCAAGAACATTCACCAGAACAACAACGCATGTGCGACGATTCCGGAATACGACAAGCTCTACGAGCAGAGCATCCGCATGCCGGACTCGCCCGAACGCAACAAGCTCTACCGCGACATGGCGAAGATCATCGAGACGTACGCGCCCTGGCGGTTGAACATAAGCCGCTACCGCAATCAGCTGGTGCAGGCGAGGGTGCTGGGCTACACGAAGCACCCGATTCTGCACTCCGAGTGGCAATACATCGACGTGGCCCCGGACAGCAAATGACGGCCGGTGGCGGCGCGCAAAGGATTGCAGGAGGAGGAAGGCAGCACGCACGACCGAAGGACAAGAAAAAGGGGGCCCGTCCGGCGAACCCGGCGAGGATCCGTATCGCCGCGCCGCGGCCGGTTCCCACAGGAGCCGGCTGCGGAGCATCGCGGCATCGACCCATCGACATCGCAGGCCGCATGCACCGGGCAGTGGCCGGCAGGTAAGCAAGACCTCGGACGGGCAGCTCGTGCCGCGCGCGGCCCGCGCGGCCGGCGGAGGTGGCAAACGCAATGACCGCATACATCATCCGACGCGTGTGGCAGATGATTCCGACGATGCTCGGAGTGATCCTGCTCGTGTTCGTCCTCTTCAACTGGATCGGTGGCGACCCCGCTTACGTGTTGGCGGGGAAGATCTCGAACCAGGAGCAGATCGACAACATCCGCCGTCAGCTCGGCGTGGACCAGCCCGTCTGGGTCCAGCTGTGGATTTTCATCAAGCAGGTGCTGACCGGCGACTTCGGGGCGTCGTGGAGCACCAATGAGAAGGTGTCGAACATCCTCGCGACGCGCCTCGGCCCTTCGCTGACCGTGCTGGGGCCGCTGCTGTTTCTGGATACGCTGTTCGCCATCGCGTTGGCGCTGGCCGTGGCGTATGTTCGCGGCTCGCTGACCGACCGGATGGTGATGATCGTCTGCACCGTCGGCCTGTCGATCTCGATCCTGGTCTACATCATCGTCTTCCAGTATTTCTTCGCCTACAAGCTCGGCTGGTTCCCGGTACAGGGCTGGGGCAACAGCTTTCTGGAGAACCTCGTCCGCTACTCGTCGCTGCCGATCCTGATCGGGCTCACCGTCAGCATTGCGCCCAGCCTGCGCCTCTACCGGACGTTCTTTCTGGACGAGATCAACCAGGACTACGTGCGGACCGCGCGCGCCAAGGGACTCTCCGAGAACCGGATCATGTGGGTGCACGTGCTGCGCAACGCGTCGATTCCGATCATCACGAACCTGATGGCCACGCTGCCGGGCCTGCTGCTGGGGGCGTTCCTGATCGAGCGCTTTTTCTCGATTCCGGGGATCGGCCGCGAGGTGATCCTCGCCGTCGAACGTTCGGACTTTCCGGTGATCAAGGCCCTAACCGTCTACGTTGCGTTCGCGACCATGGCGTCCAATTTGCTGGCCGACCTGATGTACAAGGCGGTCGACCCGCGGGTCCAGCTCAAGTGATGCGGACGGCGATGGCCAACGACCCCTCAGCGAATACGCGGGCACCGCCGGCGCGAGAGATTCCGCACACGGTCTCGCCGGGCCTGTGGGCGCTGGCCTGGAAACGGCTGAAATCGGACCACGTCGGCATGGTGTCGATGGCTATCGTGCTGGCATTCCTCGTGATGATGGCGCTGTCGGGCACCGGCCTGATTGCGAAGGACTGGGGAAAGGAAACCGGCGTCAATTACGCGCCACCGTCGTTTATCGGCGCCGACATCGAGGCCGGCGCGCCCGCGGCACCGGTCGCCCCGCCCGCCGGTCCGCCCGCGATCGAGTACAAGTCAAGCGTTGTCGATCCGTTGGCCGATGTGCTCGCGGAACTCCGTGGCGAGAAGGGCGCGGCGGGCGCCGACTCCGCGCCCGTGGCTGGCGCGGGCGGCGAGGACAAGTTCGTCGATCCGTTGGCCGACGCGATGAAGGAGATTCAGGCAGGGAAGGCCGGGGCGACGGCCGGCGGGGCAGGCGAAACTTCCAAGTCCGTGGATCCGCTCGCCGATGTGATGGCCGACATCAAGGCCGAGTCGGGAAAGGCCGCTGCCGGCCGCGCCGCGAAGGGCGGCGCGCGGGTTGAGGTTGCGGAGGCGCGTGCGCCGACGCTGCCCTTCGGCGGCGACAAATGGGGCCGCGACGTGCTCAAGAAGACGATCAAGGGATCGGAAACGTCCATCTTCGTCGGCCTGGCCGCTGCCGCGGTCGCCGTGATCATCGGCACCGTTTTCGGCGCGCTCGCCGGTTACTACGGCCGCTGGGTCGATGACTTCTTCAACTGGTTCTACAGCGTGTTCAGTTCGATCCCCTACCTGCTGTTGATTCTCGCCGTCGCCGCGGTTCTGCAGCAAAAGGGCACCCTGACGATCATCCTGATCCTGGGCCTCACCGGGTGGACCGGCATCTTCCGCCTGGTGCGCGGCGAGTACCTGAAGCACAAGGTGCGCGAATACGTGCAGGCCGCCGACGCGATCGGCGCGTCCAATGCGCGACGCATGTTCGTCCACATCTTCCCCAACATCAGCCACGTCGTGCTCGTTCAGCTGTCGATCTACGCGGTCGGGTTCATCAAGGCCGAAGTGATCCTGTCGTTCCTCGGTTTCGGCGTGCCGGTGGACGTCGTATCGTGGGGTTCCATGTTGAACGAGGCGCAGAACGAGCTGATTCTCGGCAAGTGGTGGCAGCTCGCCGCGGCGGGAACCGCGATGGCGATCCTGGTGACGGCGTTCAGCCTGTTCACCGACGCGTTGCGTGATGCGCTGGATCCGAAGCTGAAGGGCAAGGCTGGGGCATGATGGAAACGACGACCCGCAGCGCGATGGGCTCCGCCGACCCGCTGGTCCGCGTCCGCAACCTGAAGGTCGCCTTCCAGATCGACCGCGGCCATGTTTTCGAGGCGATCAAGGGCATCAGTTTCGACATTCCCGGGAACACCACGGTGGCGCTGGTCGGCGAGTCCGGCAGCGGCAAGTCGGTGACATCGCTCGCCATCCTCGGCCTGCTGCCGCCCGAGAACGCGATTGTCGATCCGGCGAGCGAAATCCTCTATGGCGGGCGCAACCTCGTCGCGCTCGACCAGGCCGAACTGCGCGCGTTGCGTGGCGCCGACATCTCGATGATCTTCCAGGAGCCGATGACGTCGCTGAATCCCGTGTTCACCGTCGGCTTCCAGCTGACGGAGGTGCTCCGGCTCCACATGGGATTGTCGCCGGCGGCGGCGCGGAAGCGCGCGATCGAGCTCCTGGACGAAGTCGGCATACCCGACGCCGGATACAAGATCAACGCGTACCCGTCGCAGATGTCCGGCGGTCAGCAGCAGCGCGTGATGATCGCGATGGCGATCGCCTGTGAGCCGAAACTTCTGATCGCTGACGAGCCGACGACCGCCCTCGACGTGACGATCCAGAAGCAGATCCTCGACCTCATCGCCGCGCTGCAGAAGAGGCGGCAGATGTCGGTGCTGTTCATCACGCACGACCTGGCCGTCGTTGGCGAGATCGCCGATTACGTCGTCGTGATGAGGGACGGGGAGATCCGGGAGCAGAACGCCGCCAAGGATGTGTTCGAGAATCCCCGGGACGCGTATACGCAGGCGTTGCTCAAGTGTCGCCCCCAGCTCGACCGCCGGCCGGTGCGGCTCCCCGTGATCGACGACTACATGGACGGACGCACGCACGGGTCGCGCGACATGTCGGAGCGCAGGCGCGGCGTCGAACCGGGCGAACCGATTGCGCTCGAGGTTCGCAACCTCTCCAAGAATTTTTACTCGCGAGAGGGCCTTTTCGGTACCCGGACGTTCGAGGCGGTGAAGGATGTCTCGTTCAAATTGCCGAAGGGCAAGACGCTGGGGCTGGTCGGCGAGTCCGGGTCCGGCAAGACGACAGTGGGGCTCACGCTGATGCGGCTGCACGAGGCGACCGCGGGGGAAGCCATCTTCGAGGGCCGCGACATCCTGTCGATGTCGGCGCGGGAGTTCATGCAGTGGAAGCGCCGCATCCAGATCATCTTCCAGAATCCCTATGCGTCGCTCAATCCGCGCTTCACGATCGGCCACATCCTGACCGAGCCGATGGAAATTCATCGCATCGGCGGCAATGCCCAGCGGCGCACCGACCTCGCGTTCGAGCTGCTGCAGAAGGTCGGTCTCCCGGAGGCGTCGTTCTACAAGTACCCGCACGAATTCTCCGGCGGCCAGCGGCAAAGGATCGCGATCGCCCGTTGCCTGACGATGACTCCGGACATCCTGATCTGCGACGAGTCGGTGTCCGCGCTCGACGTATCGGTGCAGGCGCAGGTGCTGAACCTGCTGCAGGACCTGCAGGACGAGTTCCGGCTCTCGTACATCTTCATCTCGCACGACCTCGCCGTCGTCAAGTACATCGCCGACGAGATCATGGTGATGAGCGAGGGGAAAATCGTCGAGATCGCCAACTCCGACGATATCTACCGGCACCCGCGCGAGGCGTATACGCAGCGGCTGCTCGCGTCGATCCCGAAGGGTTGGCGCGGCGCGCAGGCCGCGGCGCGCTGACCGGCCAGCGCGTCACGCGCGTCATTTTGACCTGCGTCAATATGCCACGGGCTCGAATGGTGGAGAGTCCGACGCATTGTGGATCGGCAGTATCATGCGAATCGATCGGACGGCGCGCTTGCGATATCTCGACACTCGGCAGGTCGTGTCTCCAGCAGCGGCGGCGAGGCATGACACCCACTCGACATTGATGGCGGACGGCAACCTTCCTTGCTATACGGCCGGAGAGCCGACGTTCGTCGCCGCTGTTGCCACCTGACCTCATCGCATTTCTCACACCTTTCCGGACGGACTCATGGGCGAACCCACTCCGATGCAATCCCGCATGCGTCAGCTGCGCGATATCTTTCTGCGGCCATCTTCCCTTTCGCTGGCCGCCGTGGTTGCCATCGGGATGATCTCGGGGCTCGTTTTCTGGGGTGGCTTCAACACCGGGATGGAAGCGACGAACTCGCTGGGGTTCTGCACGAGCTGCCACGAGATGCGCGATACGGTGTTCCAGGAATACAAGGAGACGATTCACTACAAGAACCGGTCGGGCGTGCGCGCGATCTGTTCCGACTGTCACGTGCCGAAAGACTGGACGCACAAGTTCGTGCGCAAGATCCAGGCGAGCCAGGAGCTCTACGGCAAATTCATTTCAGGGTCGATATCGACACCGGAAAAATTCGAGTCGAAGCGGATGGAGCTGGCGCAGCACGTCTGGGCGACGATGAAGGGCAACGATTCGCACGAGTGCCGCAACTGCCATTCGTGGGATGCCATGGATCTGCACAAGCAGAGCGTCCGGGCGCGAACCAAGATGGAGAAGGCGCAGAAGGAGGGCAGGACGTGCATCGATTGCCACAAGGGCATCGCACATCTGCTGCCCAAGGAATACACCGAGGATGAAGAGTGACGTTGGAGCAGGTGTGGAATTGATCAGCGGGAGAGCATGATGTCGACAGCGGTCTGGACGGTGTTCGCCGTCGGAGCCATGATCGGAATATTCGCCGGGTGCGTGGTGGCGGTGGTGATCGGCGTGCGGGTGCTGGAACACCTGCTGGCCAAACGGCGGCAACATCGGGCCGCGTGAGGCCCGTGCCGGAATGACGGCTGCGCCCGATGGCAGCACCCAATTGCCAGTGAGGCCAACGTGAAATCAGCAATGAAGCCGGGCCGGATGTCTCCGCTCGCGGTCCTGGCGTCGGCGGGCGGAATGCTTTTTGCATCGAGCGACGCGGCCGCGCTTGACGTGATAGCCGCACAGACGCTTTCGCGTCAAAGCGGCTGCCTCGCCTGCCACAGCGTCTATCAGAAAAAAGTCGGCCCGGCGTGGAAGGACGTCGCCAGCAAGTACCACGGCGAACCCGGCGCCGAGCAGCGTCTTTACAAGCACGTTACAACGGGCCGGAAAGCCAGGTTCGACGACGGTCACGAAGACGACCACCCGATCGTCAAGACCAGTGACCCGAAGCGCATCGACAATCTCGTGGTCTGGATTCTCGCGCTGCCCGTCGCGGCGCCGGTCGACATCGGAGCCGCGCAGTCGCTGGCGCGCCAGAGCCGCTGTCTCAAGTGCCACGCGGTCGACGTCAAGAAGGAAGGACCGGCCTGGAAGGACGTCGCCGCCAAATATCTGGGAAGCGTCGGCGCCGAGGACAAGCTCTACAAGCACATCACCACGGGCCGCAAGGCAAGATTCGACGACGGGCACGAAGAAAGCCACCCGATCGTGAAGACCCGTGACCCTGACCGGATCAACAATCTCGTGAACTGGATTCTGTCGCTGAAATAGCGCAGGCGTGAATCGCGTTTGTCGGACCACTCGTCGGAGGCAGCTTCGTTGCGGCCTAGTAGTTGCCCGATCGGCGCGCACGTGGCTGCAATCACCGCAACGGAACCCGATCGGATTGGCCGTTCCGGACCGTGCGAAATGCGAGTTACGTGATCCCGCGCAGCCTTGATCTGCGTCAAAACGTCGCACCCTGGATCAGCGGAAAGTCGATTGCACTGCAGCACGGCATCCTGCGATCGATTTCGTCGACCATGATCTCAACGTTCCGCGCGCCTTCGGCCGCGATAATCAAGCCATCTCAATCTGGAGAAACAATGATGCAGATTCGCCACACCGCACTGGCACTTGGGCTTTCGGCCGCGGCTTTCCTTGCGATCCCTTCCACAGCCGCCGGCGCCGATGCCTCGGCTGCCCAGACACTTGCCCGCCAGAACAAATGCTTCAACTGCCACGCGGTCGACAAGAACAAGGAAGCGGCGTCGTGGAAGGACCTCGCCGCGAAACTCAAGGGCGACAAGGACGCGCAGGCCAAGCTCGTAAAGCACCTGACAACCGGGCCCAAGGTCAAGTTCCTCGACGGGCACGAGGAAGAGCACCCCATCATCAAGACGAAGGATCAGGACCAGATCAAGAACCTTGTCGATTGGATACTTTCGCTGTGAGGTGCGGTCCCTGGGGATCTCCGACGCGGCGTCGTTGACACTCCGCGCCGCGCGTGACTCGGAATGCAGTGCTGGCGGGGGCGGCGGTCTGCGCCCCCGTTTTTTTGCTCTATCGGTATTCGCGGGCATGGTTTTCGCGCGCCGCGTTCGCCCAAGGTGCCGCCAACGTGAATGGCGTCGGCGTTATCGCTTCCGGGTCACGCCCATGCCGGGAGACAATTTCTTTCGGAAGCCATGCGGGCTTCGATCGAGGCTCGCTTGGCAGGAGGATGGAAATGATGATCGAGGCGAGGGTTTCGAAGCGGGCGGCATTCTCGACGCCATGCAGCCACGCGGCGGGCGCGGCGGTTCTGGCTGTCGCGTTGGCATGCCTGCCGGGTGCTGCCGGGGCGCAGAGAAGCGATCGGAGCGGCAAGCAGGTTGTAGAGTCGCTGTGCGTCTCGTGCCACGGGACCGGCGCGAACGGCGCGCCGAAAATCGGCGACAAGAAGGCTTGGGCCGCGCGGGAATCGCAGGGACTGACGGGACTCACGCAGCACGCGCTCAACGGCATTCGCCAGATGCCGCCGCACGGGGGCAACCCGAATCTCAGCGACACGGAAATTGAACGCGCCATCACGTACATGGTGAACCAGTCGGGCGGCCACTGGACCGAGCCGATCAGCAGGACCACCAAGACCGCAGACCGTACGGGCGAGCAGATCGTGAAGGCGCAGTGCGTCAAATGCCACCAGACGGGTGTGGGAGGGGCCCCCCGGATCGGCGATCGCGCTGCGTGGATACCCCGGGTCAAGCAGGGTCTCGATGTCGTGGTCCGCTCCGCGATCAAGGGGCACGGCGCGATGCCGCCGCGCGGCGGCATGGCCGATCTCACCGATTCCGAAATACGGAGTGCGGTGATCTACATGTTCAACTACGGTACGGCTCCGGCGAAGTAGCCGGCGGCGTCCGACGCGCGTATCCGGAGGCATCGAAGTGGGCGCGCCGCCGGTCGGGCGCGCGGGCGCCAGACGTTCCGGGTGTCGTGCGCGCTCGATGCCGCTTGGCGTATTACAGCGTGAACGTCAGTTCCGACAGCAGTGCGCCGGGCAGCCGCATCGACGACAGCTGGCGCTCGCGGTACGTCGTGCCGTCGAGCAGAAGTTCCGTCTCGACGGTCAACGCTTCGAGATTCGACCCGAACATCCGGTAGATCGTGTCGTCGAAGCGCAGGACGTCGATGGGCGCGACAATCTCCCCGCCCTCGACCCAGAACGTCGCGAAGCGGGTCATGCCGGTCATCCGGCACGCCGGCCGGTCCGAATAGTTGAGGTAGTGGAGGTTGCCGACGTAGAGGCCGGTGCCCAGCGCCGCAAGCGCATCGCTCGCGGGCAGCGCGCCACCGGCCATCGCGAGGGACTCCGGCGCTTCCGCACCGTTGGCGCCATTGGCCGCGATCGAAAACTCGCGCGCAGTGCGTGGCGAGGCCAGTGTGCCGACGAGGCGTCCGGCCTCGATCAGCGGCACGCGTGGCGGTCGCGCAAAACCTTCGCCCTGGAAGGCCGGCGCGACGCCGTCGGCCGTCGCCTCGGCAATGGTCACGCGCGGGTCGAGCGCGGCGCCTTCCGCGCCATCGCGCATCCGCTGAAGGCTGCTCTGCTTGGTCGCGAGCGCTCGCGCCGAGAATCCGCCCCAGCAAAGCGTCGATACAACATCCTCCATGGCCGCCGGCGTCAGGAACACGCGGTACTTGCCCGGAACGAGCGTCGTGGCGGGCCGCGCGATGTGGGCGAGCTGCGCGCGTGCCTCGCCCATCCGGGCCGCGAAGGCGCGCCCGTCCCACTCGAATCCGGATAGCCCGGATTTCACCGCCTTGTCGGCGCGGTGGTAGAGACTCCACTGCAGGTCGAACGTTTCTGCCTCGTGCCAGTTCCTCTGGCCGTGCGAATTGGCGAAGCCCCGGTAGACGGAGCCGCCGGCATAGAGTCCGACGAGGTCCAGGTCGCTCGCCGCGGTGAGTACGGTTTCGATCACGCTTTCCGCGTACGGAAGCGGTCCGCCGTGAACGTTGCGCGTCGAGTGCACGTCGGTGGCGATGAAGAGGTGGGGATCGTCGGTGAGATCCGGCAAGGCCGAGCGAAGGGCCTCGATGGCCGCGCGCACCGCGGCGCGATCGGTCGCGAGGTCGCCGGCCAGGGATAGCGTGTGCGTCGCATGGCGGGCGCCGCGTATGAGACCGAGTTCGACATAGCGCTGGACGACGCTCCCCGGCTGCCGAACCTTGCCGCGATTCATCCGGACGAAGTCGGAAGTCTCGGCCGCGAACCATGCCGTATAGGTCTCACCTGCCTGGACGAGCCCGTCGAGCGCGGCGGCGACATCGTGAAAGTACGACTCCATCGTCGCCTGGCCGCGCGTTCCTTCGCGGGGCACCATCATGCGGCCTCCGAGCGGGGGTCGATGCGCGTTACGCCCCCGCGTCGGCCGCAAGCAATCGCTCGCGGACGCGCCCTTCGGCGTGCCCTTCGTGACGGGGCGAGCAGAACGCACGGTGTAAGTGTCGGGCACCGCCAGCCCTCGCAGACGCTCCCTTCGGGCCTTGGCTTTGCCCTGCTCGCGCAGGCGTCCTTGGCTGCGCCCCGCTCGCTCATGCTTCCCCCCCGAACACCGCGACTCCGTTGAAGACGCACGCAGGCGCTGCGTGACCCACCCGGATGATCTGCGACGGCTCGCCTTTGCCGCAATGCGGCGAGCCGAGCACCTGCACCGTGTCCGCATTGCCAACCCGGGCGAGGTTGCGCCAGAAGTTCGCGCTGATGCCGCGGTAGTTCGGGTTCTTCACCACGGCGCCGAGCGTACCGTTCTCGATCAGCCGGCCGCGCTCGCAGCCGAACTGGAACTTGTTGCGCGAATCGTCGATCGACCATGAGCAGTTCGTTTCCAGCATCACGCCGCGTTCGATGCCGGCGATCATTTCGGCGAGTGTCGCGTCGCCGGGCTCGAGATTGAGATTCGCCATCCGGTCGATGGGCGGGCGGTTCCAGCCGTCGGCGCGGGCGTTCGCCGTGCCGGCCAGACCGGCACGCGCCTGCGAGATCGCGCCGCCCAGCGGCCGCACCAGGATGCCGTCCCGGATCACGTGCACCTTTTCGGCCTTGGCGCCGTCGTCGTCCCAGCCATAGCTCGCGAGCTCTTCGCCGCGCGTCGGGTCGAACGTGATGTTGAGGAGTTCCGAGCCGTAGCGGTAGGTGCCGAACATGTCCGGCGTCACGAAGCTCGTCCCCGCGAAATTGCGTTCGTCCCCGAGAATGCGGTCGAGCTCCAGCGGATGGCCTATCGACTCGTGAATCTGCAGGATCATCTGATCGGGGGCCAGCAGCACGTCCATCGTGCCGCTCGGGCAGTTCGGCGCCGCAACGAGTTCGAGCGCTTCTTCGGCGATCCGCCGGGTGGCGCCCACGAATCCGAAGCGCGCGAGAATCTCGTCACCCCCCTGCTGGCAGATGCCCCGATAGCCGTTGAGCGAGCGCGTCTGGGTGTCGCCTTCCGCGTGCGCGCTGACGGAAATACCCGGAAACAGGAAGCGATAGCGCTGGATGACGTCGCCGCCGGTGCTGGTGACAAGGCGCGTGGTTGCGGACCGCACCTCGATGCTCGCCTCCCAGTCGACGATGCGCGGGTCGATCGCCGCGTCCGTCGATTCCCGCATCAGAAGGTCGTACCAGTCGCGCCGCGAACGCGCGGGCGCGGCGAGCGACGGCGACGCGTAGTTGCCGCGCGGCGCCGGACGCGGCAACGCGCGTGTATCGAACAGCGCGAATTTCGCCGTCGCGCGCGCCCAGGCTGCGGCGCGCGCCAGCGCCGTGCTCAAGCCGGCGGGCGAAGTGTCGCCGGTCGCGGCGTAACCGTAGCCTCCGTCCGCATAGACGGTGACCATGGCGCCGCGGTCGCCGGACGCGTAGAGCGGCAGCGCAACGTTCTTGCGGACGGTGTAGCACTCGCTGGATTCATCGACAATGCGCAGCGACCAGAAATCGGTGCCGGCGCCGGTGCGAGAAAAATCGGGGAGGGTGAAGCGATCAGCGTCGGGCATCCGGATCTCGAGCTCGATGGTTGGCGCAGACTGGCCGGGAGCGCCGGCGGAGCGCAAAAAGGGACGAATTATCGCCCGAAATGGCGCGCCGGTGCGACCGCTACGACCTGGGCGGCCCGATAGCCGCGCCGTCCGCCAGTGCGTCGAGTGCCGGCCCGACCACCCGGGCGATCCGCCAGTCCGGCAGCACGGTCGCTCCCAGCGACCGGTAGAAATCGATTGCCGGGGTGTTCCAGTCGAGCACCGTCCACTCGAACCTGCCGCAGCCGCGCTCGCGGGCAATTCCGGCCAGGGTTCGCAGCAATGCCTGTGCGCATCCCTGACGGCGATAGGCCGGCTGCACAAAGAGATCTTCCAGCCAGAGCCCGCGGCGGCCGAGAAACGTGGAAAAATTGTGAAAAAACAGTGCAAATCCCGCAGGTCGGTCGCTATGCCATGCAATCAGCACCTCGGCCGCAGGGCGCGGACCGAAGAGCGCCGCCTCGAGATCGGCCTCCACGGCGACGCAGAGATGCGCGAGCTTTTCGTATTCGGCGAGCGCGCGGATCATCGCCTGCACGACACCCACATCCTCGCGCCGCGCCGGCCGAATGTCGAATGCGTGCGGCGCCGGTCTCGGCGTCATGCGAGCCGCCGCCCGAGAATCGAAAGATCGCGCTCGACACCGTCGAGCTCGGCGACGCGCGGCAGGTTGCCCCAAGCCTGAAAGCCGGCGCTTTCGAACAGGGCGAGCGACGGCACGTTGTGCGCGAAAACGAAGGCCAGCATCGTGTGAATTCCCAGCGCCGGCGCGGCCGCGATCGCGTGATCGAGCAGGGCCCTTGCGAAACCGCTTCGCTGCGCTGCGGGATCGATGTACACGCCCACTTCGACTGTCGCGCGGTAGGCCGGTCGCCCGTAGAACGAATGCAGTGACAGCCAGCCCCGAATCGAGCGATCCGGAACATCAGCGTAGACCCAGAGCGGCCGGCTCGCGGGATCGAATTCCAGAAACCAGGTTTCGCGCGTGGTGACCGTCACGGGTTCGGTATCCGCGGTGGCCATGCGGCCCGGTATCGCCGCGTTGTAGATGTCAACGATGCGAGGCAAATCAGCGGGTTGCGCAAACCGTATCGGCGTCATTAGCAAATTTGCAACAACTGCGGCGCGTGCGTTGCAACAACCGCGTGATTTCGTTGCGGCCCGAAACAGGGTTGCGGTACTGTCCCTAATGCTTGCCGAAAGGCGAACATAAAGTCAACTTTTCTCTGGGGGTCCTCAACATGAAGTTTCAACAAAAGAAGGTCGCGACCGCGCTCGCCTACGCGCTCGGCGCCGGCAGCGCCGCGCTCGTTGCAGGCGTTCCGGCGCAGGCCGCAGACATCAGGGTCGACGTGACCGGATCGAACATCAAGCGGATCGAGGCCGAAGGCGCACTGCCGGTCCAGGTCATCGACCGCCAGGCAATCGAGGCCACCGGTGCGCAATCGGTCGCGGAACTGCTGCAGTACGTGTCGTCGAACAACTCCGGCGGCGCGGTCTCGCTGGCGAACACCATCGGTGCGTCGACCAACAGCGTGCAGACGGCATCGCTGCGTGGCCTCGGCGGCCAGAACACGCTGGTGCTGCTGAACGGCAAGCGGCTGACGCAGGCCTCCGGCGAAGTCCAGGGCGTCTACGGCGTCAACCTGGACTCGATCCCGTTCACGGCGATCGAGCGCGTCGAAATCCTGAAGGACGGCGCTTCTGCCGTGTACGGCAGCGATGCGGTCGCGGGCGTGATCAACTTCGTCCTGCGCCAGGATTTCCAGGGCATCGAGGTCACCGGCCTCTACGGCGCGCCGACGCGCAGCGGCGGCGGCGGCGAGAAGTGGAACGGCGTGGTGACCGGCGGCTGGGGCGACCTGACCAAGGACAAGTTCAACATCTTCGGGTCGTTCTATTATCAGGACACGCAACCGCTCGACCAGAACGCCCGCAGCTTTTCGAAAACGTCGGCCAACCTCAACGAGGGGCTGCTCGGTGTTTCCGGCAACACGTTCCCGGCGCACATCACCACCGGCGGCGTCGGCAGCATCACCTACCCGAACTGCTACCCGTCGGTCACCAGCGCTTCCATCGGGCTTGGCGGAAACCGCTGCTACTACGACCCGGCCGCGGCCGACGGGGTCCAGAACTTTGGCGGAACCGAAACGACGAGCGTCTTCGGCTCGGCGCGGTGGCAATTCAACCCCAACTGGCAGGCCTACCTGACCGGTGCCTACAACAAGGTCCTGAACAGATTCGTCATCCAGCCGACGCCGCTGTCCGACCAGATCGCCTACGGCCCCGATGGCGACATTCCGGCGACGTTCCTGCTGCAGCCGTCGAGCCCGTACTACCCGACCGCACAGGCCATCGCCGCGGGCGTCAATGGCCAGCCGCTGAACCTGCGCTACCGGGCGTATGCGCTGGGTCTGCGCGACCAGCAGGACGTCAATACGGCGTGGCAAGCCGTCGCCGGCGTCAAGGGAACGGCGGCGAACTGGGATTTCGACTTCGACTTCAACTACTCGAAGAACGAAAACACCGGCTCCGTCAACGGCGGGTTTGCGAAATACTCGAAAATCATGCCGCTGCTGAACTCGGGCACGGTCAATCCGTTCGGGCCGCCGACGGCGGCGGCGCAGGCGGCGCTTGACGCGGTGCAGTGGGTGGGCGACTGGAACAATTCCAGCTCGACCGGCTACGGCGTGCAGGGCAAGGCGTCCAGCGACATCTGGCAGCTTCCGGCCGGCGGCTTGGGCCTGGCGGTTGGTTTCCAGATCGGCAAGCAGGAACTCGAGCAGGCGTTCAATCCGGACCTGCAGATCGGCGACGTCACCGGCTTCGGCGGCAACTTCCTCAACATCAACGCAAAACGCAACTACTGGGGGATCTTCGGCGAGCTGAACATTCCGATCGTGAAGAACCTGGAGCTCAACGCCGCGGTTCGCTACGACGACTACAGCGACTTCGGCGCCACGACGAACCCCAAGTTCTCGCTGCGCTGGAATCCGATCAAGCAGGTGCTGCTGCGCGGCTCTTACGGCACCGCGTTCGTGGCACCCTCGCTGACGCAGGCCTACGGCGCGCAGACGTCGGGCCTCTCGGTGGCCGGTCTTGAAGATCCGCTGCGCTGCCCGACGACGCAGGACACCAACGACTGCCTGACGCAGTTCACGCTGAAGTTCGGCGGCAACCCGGACCTGAAGCCGCAGACGTCGACGCAGTACCAGTTCGGCATCGTGCTGGAGCCGGCCCCCGGGTTCTCGGCGTCGGTCGACTACTTCAACCTCGACCTCAAGAACCTGTTCAGCAACGGGCCTACCACCGATACGATCCTCGCCAACCAGGGGACCTACGGAAACCTGATCACGCGCGGACCGGTGCAGCCGCAGTATCCGACCATTCCCGGTCCGATCACCTCGATCTCGCAGCTCTTCATCAACCTGGGTGAGGTCAGGATCCAGGGTCTCGACTTCAACGTGCACGGGGTGCTGCCGCAGACGTCGTTCGGGCGCTTCACGTTCAACCTGGACAGCACGTACTACATCAAGTACGACGTCCAGAACCTTGACGGCACGTTCTCGGGCTTCGTGTCCAACCAGTTCGAGTCGCAGACCACGGGCGTGAACCCGCGGTACAAGCAATACGCGACGCTGAACTGGACGATGGGCCCGTGGTCGGCGACGCTGGGCAACCTGTTCCAGAGCAATTACATCGACGTCGGCACGGATGGCAACGACGAGCTGCGCCGCGTGGGCTCGTTGAGCTTGTGGGATCTCAGCGGCTACTACACCGGCTTCAAGAACTGGAAGCTGGCGCTCGGCGTGCAGAACCTGTTCGACACCAACCCGCCGTTCACCAACGGGCGCAACACGTTCCAGTCGGGCTACGATCCGACGTACTACGACGCGCGCGCCCGTTTCATTTACGGCAGCGTCACGTACTCGTTCAAGTAGTCGGTACGGAATCGATTCCCGGGGGGCTTCGGCCCCCCTTTTTCTTGCACGGATCGGGCCGGCTCGTGGCCCGGGAAAACCGTGGTTCTCGCGTGCCGCGAGTCGAAAAAATATGCTAAAAGACACGCGGGACGAATCGAGACACGCGGGCTCGCGGCCGCAACCGACACCGAGGAACAATGATGAATATGAGCGTTGCCGCCGTCCTGTTCGCCGCTGCAATCCTGGTGGCGCCACCGGTGATGGCCGAGGGAACCGCCGCTGACGTGACCGACATGTCCGCGCTGCGCGCTGCGGTGCGTTCGGACAAGAAGGCCCTGGTGGCATCGACGCTCAAGCTCACCGATGCCGAAGCAAAGAAGTTCTGGCCGGTCTACGACGCCTACCAGCGGGATCTGGACTTGGCCAACCGACGGCGGACCGTCGTCGTGGAAGGCCTGGTTTCCCTGGACAGACCACTGTCCAACCTCTACGCCAAGAGCCTTGCGAACGAACTGATCGCCGCCGACGAATTCGAACTGAAGGCGCGGCGAACGATCCACAACCGCCTGATCAAGCCGTTGCCCGGGAGGACGATCATGCCGGCGGCGAAAGGGGCGCGCTACCTGCAGCTCGAATCGAAAATCCGCGCGGTTCAGGCCTACGACATCGCGTCGACAATCCCGTTGGTCAAATAGGACATCAGGCCTTCAATCGTTCCCGTTCGGAGGCGGCACGGCGACATCGACCGATCCAGGCGAAGGGCCGGACGCATGACGCCCGGCCCTTCTGCAGTCGCTTGCCTGGGGGTGCCGGCGACTGCTTGGAAAAGGGTGGCGCTCTAGCCGTGCTGGCCGCGCCTTGCCTGCGCGTTGCGGACCGCCACCGACGCCAGCGATGGCCCGCGAACGGCAATCACGTCGACATGCGCCGGGCTGATCGCAACGTCGGCAAGCGCTGGCACCGCGGGCGTTGCCAGGGTGCGCAGTTCATCGCGGCCGGAATCGATCGTCGCGGGCACGATAACCAACATTCCGACGGTAATGACGGTCATGGCGACGGCGGCGATTCCGAACGCCGCGCGGGGACTCGAGTTCTCGTAGCGGTTCATCGTCAGTCTCCTGGTTTGTTGTTGCTATCCGGTGGTTGGATGCTGCTTCCCGAGGCCCTGGATTCAGGGATGTCGCGCCTGCGTCCAACCAACTCTTGCTGGTACGGCGCATCCTAGGGAGGCGCGGGCACCCCGGCAAGCGGCGCGCGACGAATCCGTTGAATCCGGGAGCGAACGTGCCGGACGGTTGACGAAACGTGGCGCAAGGGTCGCGGCTTTGGTGCACCCCGCCGGCGCATCGCGTTGCCATGCGCCGACGCTCGCCTTGGCGCGCCTGCAAACTCAGGAGGCGGTGGCCCGGGCGTCAACGTCGGTGGATGCCGCGCTGCAGCACGGTACCTGAGCGGCGTGGCTGCTCGGGCGCCGTCCGGAATCGAGGCGGGCCGCGCTCGAGCGACGCGCCGGGCGGCTGATTTCGATCATGCGCCGCGAGATCCGGGTGCACTTTTCGACCGTTTTGTGTAGAATCTCGCGACTTTCTGACGAAAGAGCTTGGCCCCGCTCCACGGCGGGGCCAATGCGTTTTGGCGTGCGCGCCTTCGGCCTGCCGTGACATCGCGAGGCAATTCCCCGTAGACCGCCCGTCGAAGCCCATTGGCATCTGCCCCTGTGCATTGGAGGAAACGGGGCCCGCGTCCCGCAGGCTGCATGGCTGCGACGGGCTTGCCTCTGCTGCGGCTTCCATCGTCCGAACATTCCGGCCCGTGGCGCGAGCCTGAACAACCTATTGCCTGGAGACAACATGCTGAAGAAGACCCGTTTGGTCGCGATGGCGGCGGCTCTTTTCGTTGCCGTGGCCGCATCGGTCACGCCGTACACGACCCAGGCCCAGCCGGCCGCCCCCGCTGCGCCGGCCGCTCCCGTTGCGGCGCCGGCCGAACCCGCGGCCGCGACGCCGCCAGCGGCGCCCGCGCCGGTGGCGAAGGCCGCGAGCGGAAAGACGAGCGAAGTCGTGGATAACCCCTACGGTCTCGAAGCGCTGTGGAAGGGCGGGGATATCGTGGCCAAGGTCACCCTGGCGATCCTCGCGATCATGTCGATGGGCAGCTGGTACATCATCATCACCAAGGTGTACGAGCAGTTCAGGATGGGCACCCAGGCGCGGGCGGCGGACAAGTCGTTCTGGACGGCGCCGTCGGTGCGCCAGGGCGTCGAGGGATTGAAGGAAGGCAGCCCCTATCGCTTCATCGCGGAGTCGGGCCTCGAGGCGACGAGCAAGCACGTCGGCTTGCTCGGCCACGTCGACCTCAATACCTGGATCTCCATGTCGATACAGCGCGCGATCGACAACGTGCAGAGCCGCACGCAGGATGGCCTTGCCTTCCTGGCGACCGTCGGCTCGACGGCCCCGTTCGTGGGACTCTTCGGCACGGTCTGGGGGATCTACCACGCACTGACCGCGATCGGCATCGCGGGGCAGGCGTCGATCGACAAGGTCGCCGGTCCCGTGGGCGAGGCGCTGATCATGACGGCGTTCGGTTTGGCCGTGGCCGTTCCGGCGGTGCTGGGATACAACTGGCTCATCCGCCGCAACAAGGCGGCCATGGATCTCGTCCGTGGCTTCGGCGCCGACCTGCATGCGGTGCTGCTCAGCACGCCGAAGTCCCCGTCCAAGGGGTAATTCATGGGGATGACCATCGGCTCTACGACCACCGACGAGGACGAAATCGTCTCGGCCATCAACACCACGCCGCTGGTCGACGTGATGCTGGTGCTGCTGATCATCTTCCTGATCACCATTCCGGTGGTCACGACGTCGATCCCCGTCACATTGCCGAAAGAACGTAACGAGGTTCGCGAAACCAAGCCGGAGAACATCGTCATTTCGGTCGATGCGGCGGGCCGCATCTACTGGAACGAACTCAAGATTACCAGCACGGTGGCGCTGATCGACCGGCTGAAGAAGATTTCCGTGCTGACTCCGCAACCGGAAGTGCAGATCCGCGGCGACGGTGGCGCGCGTTACGACGGCGTCGGCCGGATCATCTACGCGTGCCAGCGGGCGGGGATCGCGAAAGTCGGCTTCATCACCGAGCCGCCGGTCCGTGGCGGCTGAGATCCTGCCGGCTCATCACTGCAAGAGGAACAGGTCATGGCAATGAACGTGGGCACGGGCGGCGGATCGCGAGATCCGGACGTCATGATGGACATCAACACGACGCCGCTGATCGACGTGATGCTGGTGCTGCTGGTCATGCTCATCATCACGATTCCGATCCAGCTGCACTCGGTCAATCTCAACATGCCGACGGGCAACCCGCCACCGCCTCTCGTCAAGCCCGAAATTCTGAAGATCGACATCGACGGCACCGGGACGGTCTACTGGAACGGCGAGGTGGTGCCGGATCGTGCGACGCTCGACGAGAAACTCGCGGTCGCCGCGGCCCAGGCGGTTCAGCCCGAGCTGCATCTTCGGCCGGACAAGGGCGCCCGATACGAAATCGTCGCCGGTGTCATGGCTTCGTCGCAGCGGCTCGGCTTGACCAAGATCGGCATCGTCGGCAGCGAACAGTTCATAGACGAGTAGCCGGCAGCGCCCGCGGCGCGCGGCAACGGGAGTCAACATGGATTTCGCACGGCAACAGAGAGACCCGACCAAGCATTTGATCGGGATCACGTTCGTCGTCCTGGTGCACGCGGTGGTCATCTACGCCCTGCTGACGGGGCTCGCGCGTACGGTCGTCGAGGTGATCAAGAAACCGCTCAGTGCCACGATCATCGAGGAGCTCAAGGCGCCGCCGCCGCCTCCTCCTCCTCCGAAGAAGATCGTCGAAGTTCCGAAGGTGCAGGCGCCCGTCGAGACCTACGTGCCGCCGCCGGACATCCCGGTCCCGACGACGCAGCAGGCGCCCGTCATCTCGGCCGTGACGGCGACGCCGCCGACGGAGCCGCACGTGATAGCACCGCCGGTTGTTGTCCCGCCGCCTGCGCCCAAGCCCGCAATCCGGCGCGGCATCGCGCGGCTGTCCGGCGACGATCCTGTTTATCCGCGGCAGGCGATCAAGGCAGGCGTCGCCAAGGGCCGGGTCGTCGCACGGGTGCACATCGACGAAAAGGGCAACGTCACCGAGGTCGTCATCATTTCCGCGGAACCCTCCCGCCACTTCGACCGCGCCGT
Organism: uncultured beta proteobacterium; assembly: GCA_963726775.1. Lineage (GTDB taxonomy): Bacteria > Pseudomonadota > Gammaproteobacteria > Burkholderiales > Casimicrobiaceae > CAIWHR01. The sequence continues at coordinate 204,898 of CAVSDL010000007.1, read as the reverse complement.
GACCGATGCGCTGCAGACGTGGAAGTTCAGGGCCGAGGGCGAGAAGTATGTAGGCGAAGTCGAAGTGAACTTCACGCTGAAGGACGAGTGACGCGGCCTCGTGCCGAAAGCGTCGAGAACGGCCGCCTTCGCGCGGCGATTCGCCTTTCCGGGTCCGGAAGGGCCGGGCCAGCGTGGCAAGGTATCGCCGTTCCCGCGAACGCGGGAACCCAGCGACTTTCCAATGCAATTCAACGGCACCGGATCCCCGCGTTCTCGGGGACGACAATACTCAGGAAATCGATGCTCCCGTCGGGAAACGGGAAACCACGTCCTTCAAGTTCACCCCAAGTCGCTGCGGAGCGCGAAGGCCGCCGCCGCCCAGCTGCCGATGCCGAGGGCGAGGACGCCCGCAGCAATCTGCGCGATCGAGACCGGATGCGAGCTGACGACGCGCAGCAACTCGCGCGCGACTTCGGTGTAGGCGCCGGGCAGCGCCAGCGCGACGCCAACGCCTGCGCCCGTCCATAGCGCGGCGAGGGCCGGCCGTCGCCAGGCGGGTAGCGTGGCCGGGGCGGGAATCGCTGCCATCACGCGCCCGGTGAATCCGTCGTCCGCCAGATAGCCTGCGCGATATTCGCGGCTGTGGTCGCGCAATGCCGCGTCAAGCCAGTCGTCGTCCACGGCGGCGGGGAATAGTGGTCGCTCACTCATAAAGGATCTCCGTCAATCCGGGGCCCATGCCGCGAGGCGCGTCCTGAGCTTCTTCTTCGCCCGCAGTATGTGCGTCTTCACGGTGCCCACAGGGCAGTCCAACACGAACGCGGCCTCCTCGTGCGAGAGATCGTTATGGTAGCACTGCACGATTGCCGCGCGTTCGCCAACGGACAGGATCCCGAGGGCGCGTTCCATGTCGAGCCGCAGTGTCGCGGCGCGCGTGTGGTCGGTGCTGGCGTCGCCGGACACCACCGTGTCGTCGCCGTCATCCGGGAGGCCGTCGTCGGAATCCCCGAGGGAGATTTCCTTGCGCTTGCGCGCATCGGCAAGGAATGCATTGGTCGCGATCCGGTAGAGCCAGGTCGTGAATTTCGCCTCGTGGCGAAACGATTTCAGGTTGCGATACGCAAGCATGAACGTTTCCTGGGCGAGATCGTCGGCGAGGGCGAAGTTGCCGGCGGTCAGCCGCCGCAGCGTCGCCCGCACTGTCGACTGGTAACGGCGCACGAGCTCCGAGAACGCGTGCCGGTCATCGTGAACGACGACGCGCGCGATGAGCTGGGCATCGGTAACGGTCGGTGGCGCCATCGGGGCGCGCGATTCACGCGCTTCCGCTCCGGCCGTCCGACGGAGCGGCCGTGGTCGGGCCGGGCGCGGCGGGGCCCATGGCCGGAGTCATTTGTCGCTGCTCGAACCACCAGAGAACCGTGTAGCCGATGCCGACAAAGAGCAGCACGAGGCCAAGACCGTTGGGCGTACCGTCGTCCAGCATCGAAAACATCGTCAATCCGATGCCGATCCCGCTCATGATCATGCCCTTGCGGAGGTCGGACGACGCGGCGCGTTGGCGGAGTTGTTTCGCCTGCTCGTAGTAGGAGGCGGTTGCAGGCGTTGCGGCAATGGTGTTTGCCGAACCGGCGGTGAGCGCGCCCAGTGCTTCGGCCGGCAGGACCGCGCCCTTTTCGGCAAGTCGCAGCATCGTTTCGTTCAGCATCCGCGCCTTGCGCATCCGATAACCGAGGATCAGCGCAATCGCGAGCACCGGCGACAGGAATATGATGGCGACGATGGCGACGATCATCGCGAAGAGCGCCGGCTCGCTGTGGACGAAATCGCTGAACGAATCGTACTCGCGGTCGTCGCCGAAAATGCCCACGGTCACATGCTTGCCGTGCTTGCCCGGGCCGCTCGCGGGGTTCGGCGGCACGGTGTCGGCGGCATCGGCCTCCGCATCCAACTCGCGACGGGGGCCCGATTTTTGGATCGTGACGGTCTTCTTTCCGCTCTCGTCCGTGTGGATGTCGATCGTCGTCGAAGCCCTCTCCTCGGTGTTCGCCGCCGGTTTGCCCGGCACGGGTGCCGCCTTGGGCGCGGGCGGTACGGCCGGATTCGCCGGCCCCGCCTGCGCGTTAGCCGTCGGTGTCCGGGGCGCCAGCCAGACGGCCATTGCAAGGAGGAAAGCCGTGGCGAGGGTTATCCGTCGGACGAGCGGCGACGGCGGCGGGCGGGTGGTGGCGATCGAGGTGCGCATGCGGTCTCCCGGTGGCGAGGATTCATCGGGTTGGATGCGCCATCGCGACCCTCCGGATTCACGGACGTGCCGGCCGGAACGCCGGGCGAGGCCCTCCTGAAGTGCGTGCTATTATTCCCGAAATCGGCAGCTACCGCGAAAAACGCGCGGTGCGTGCCGATTCCTGAAGTTTTCCGGCCCAGGCTTCCGGCTCGACCTCGTCCCAAAGGCAACCCCGGCACCCGGTATTCGATTGGTCACCCCTACGCACCCCTGTCACCGCGCACCGGGCCTCGCGTCCGTGTTCCGGTCCTGCCGTTCGGTTCTGGCGGCGATCGCGACGGCGATGGCGGTGTTTTCGGCACCTGCCGGGCACGCCGCGGATGAACCGATAACACTCAATTTCGTAAACGCCGAGATCGATGCCGTTGTCAAGGCGGTCGCCGAAATCACGGGCCGGAATTTCGTCGTCGACCCCAGGGTCAAGGGCACGATCAATATCATCTCCGCGCGGCCGGTGCCGCGGAGCCTCGTCTATCCGACCCTCCTGTCGGCGCTGCGCCTGCAGGGCTACGCTGCGATCGAGGGTGACGGCGTGGTCAAGATCGTGCCCGAGGCCGATGCCAAGCAGCAGGGTGGCGCGGTGACGATCGGTCCCGTGACGTCCGGCGGCGATCGGCTGGTGACCCAGGTGGTCACGCTGAAATACGAATCTGCGGTGGCGCTCGTCAACGTCTTGCGGCCGCTGATCACGCCGAACAACACGATCGCTGCGTACCCGAACGGCAACGCGCTGGTAATCACCGATTACGCCGACAACGTCAAGCGGCTCGACCGCATCATCGCGTCGCTCGACCAGCCGCCGGGCGGCGAGCCGGTTCTGGTTGCGCTTCGCCACGCTTCGGCGCTCGATATCGTCGCGCTGCTGAACCGCCTGCAGGCGGAAGCCGCGGTCGCCGGCGCGGGCGCGCCGGGCGATGCCCAGCAGCGGGTATCGATCATCGCCGACGCGCGCTCCAACAGCATTCTGGTACGCGCCGACAATCCGGGACGCGTCGCGCGAATCCGGCAGCTGATCGGAGAGCTGGACACGCCGGGTCGCCCGGGCGGCAACATGTTCATCGTCTATCTCAAGAACGCCGAGGCAGCTCGCGTGGCGCAGACGCTTCGCGGAATGTTGACCGGCACCGACGGCACATCGGTGGGCGCATCGTCGCTCTCGCCCCAGGCACCGGCAACGGCCATGGGCACGCCGCCGCCGAGCGGCGTCTCCACGGGGGCCGCGACATCGCCATTGTCGAGCGTCTCGACCGGCGGCGCGACTTCGTTCGTCGCGAACGGCGCGACGATCACCGCCGACACGGCGAGCAATGCGCTCGTCATCATGGCGCCGGAGCCGGTCTACAACAACCTGCGCTCGATCATCGAGAAGCTCGACGTACGCCGTGCGCAGGTATTCGTCGAGGCGCTGATCGTCGAGGTGTCGGCCGACAAGGCCGCCGAGTTCGGCATCCAATGGCAGGCGCTGACCGGGTACAACACGACGCAGACGCGCGTCATCGGCGGCACCAATTTCACGCCGCGCGGCAGCGGCAGCAACATCATCGATATCGCGGTGAACCCCGGCAACGCGGGGCAGGGCCTCAATCTGGGAGTGATGCGCGGCACGGTCTCGATTCCCGGCCTCGGCACGATCGCCAACCTCGCGTTCCTCGCGCGTGCCCTCGAAACGCAGATCGGCGCCAACATCCTGTCGACACCGACATTGCTCACGCTCGACAACGAGGAGGCGCGGATCATCGTCGGCCAGAACATCCAGATCGCCACCGGCAGCTACGCTACGACCGGCAACTCGACGACGGTAACCCCGTTCCAGACGTACGAGCGCAAGGACGTCGGCATCGTACTTCGGGTCAAGCCGCAGATCACCGAGGGCGGAACGATACGCCTCAGCCTGTATCAGGAAGTCTCGCGGGTCGAGGACATCTCGGTCCAGACGGGCGTCACTCTGTCCAAGCGCGCGCTCGAATCGACAGTGGTCGTCGACGACACGCAGATCATCGTTCTGGGCGGCCTGATCGAGGACCGGCTGACCGACGGCACCGACAAGGTACCGCTGCTCGGCGACGTGCCCATTGCCGGGGCGTTGTTCCGCTACGACGCGCGCCGGCGTCAAAAAACCAACCTGATGATATTCATCAAGCCAACCGTGTTGCGTACGACCGGCGATGAACGGGAGGTCACCTCGGAGCGTTACCAGTACCTCAAGGGCGAACAGGAGCGCCAGACGCCGCCTTATCGGTATTTCTGGAACGATCCCACGCAGCCCACCCTCCCCCCGCAGGGCGTGCTGCCGGGCACGCCCGGAGCCGCCCCGACACCGCCGCTGCTTGGGGACAAGCTCGTGCCTCCGCCGGGCTTCGAGCCCGAGTCGCCGCCCGCCGCCAGGCCCTAGCCGACGCAACCGCGCGTTTCACGCGATGGCATCCGTTCCCTCCGCCGCCGCGAGCGCCTTCGTGCAGCGCATTCCGTACGCTTTTGCGAAGGCTCACGGCGTATTGGCCTGCGCCGAGGAGAAGGGCGCGATCGTTGTGCTGACGCGACCCGACGCGACCGCCGACGGCATCGCCGAGCTGAAGCGCGTGCTGCAGCGGCCGCTGGTGACGCGCGCCGTCGACGCCGAAAGTTTCGCGACGGAGCTTGCGCGCGCGTACAACGTGGCCTCCGGTGGAGCCCTGCAGCTCTCGCAGGACTTCTCCCGCGAGACCGACCTCGCACGGCTGATGCAGGATCTGCCGCCGGCCGAGGATCTTCTCGACAGCGGCGCGCAGGCACCGGTGATCCGGATGATCAACGCGCTCTTCCTGCAGGCGTTGCGCGAGCGCGCGTCGGATCTGCACTTCGAACCCTACGACGCCCGCTCCGTCGTTCGGTTCCGCGTGGACGGCGTGCTGCACGACGTGATCGAGCCGCCCCGCGCGCTGCATGCCGCGCTCGTCTCGCGCCTGAAGATCATGGCGAGCCTGGACATCTCGGAACGGCGCCTCCCGCAGGATGGCCGCATCGCATTGAAGCTGGGCGACAAGCAGGTCGACGTGCGCGTTTCGACGCTGCCCACCGGACCCGGCGAACGTGTCGTATTGCGCCTGCTCGACAAGGACGCGGCGCAGCTCGATCTCGCTGCGCTCGGTATGGGTGCCGCCGCGCTGGAAGCGGTGGACCGGCTCATTCGCGAGCCCCACGGCATCGTGCTCGTGACCGGGCCGACGGGCTCGGGCAAGACGACCACGCTGTATGCGGCGCTGTCGCGGCTGCCGCGCGGTGCCGTCAACATGATGACGGTCGAGGACCCGATCGAATATGCGCTCGACGGCGTGGGCCAGACGCAGGTCAACCCGAAGATCGAACTCGACTTTGCGCGGGCGCTGCGCGCGATCCTGCGTCAGGACCCCGACATCATCATGATCGGCGAGATTCGGGATCTGGAAACGGCGCAGATCGCGGTGCAGGCGTCGCTCACCGGCCATCTCGTGCTCGCGACGCTGCATACCAATGATGCCGCAAGCGCGGTGACGCGCCTGGTCGATATGGGGGTGGAGCCCTACCTGCTGGCGTCCAGCCTCCTGGGGGTACTGGCGCAGCGACTGGTGCGGACGCTGTGCCCGGCATGCCGCGTTTTCGCGCCGCCGACGCCAGGAGAGTCTGCGCTCCTGGCGCAGAACGGCCTTGCGCCGACGCCGATGCTGGCGTCGCCCGCCGGCTGCGATCAATGCAACCAGACCGGCTATCGCGGACGGACCGGCGTGTACGAGCTCTTGGTCGTCGACGACGCCATCCGGCCGTTGATCCACGAGCGCGCGTCGGAGCACGCGGTGCGCACCGCGGCGCTGGCCGCGGGAATGTCCCCGCTGCGCCGCGACGGCGCGCGCTGGCTCGCCGATGGCGCGACATCGCTCGCCGAGCTGGTGCGCGTCACGCGGGAAGCGTGATCCGGTGCAGGAATCGCCCGTGCCCGCCTTCCGCTACGAAGCAGTCGACGCGCGCGGCAAGTCGCGCCGCGGCCTTGTCGACGCCGATTCGTCGCGCCAGGTGCGCGACCAGCTGCGTGGCGAGGGCCTCTTCCCGACGGCAATCGAAGCCGCGAACAGCGAGGATGCCGACGCCGGGGGGATCGGCCGGACGCGCCTGCCCTCGGCATTGCTCTCGCTCACGACGCGATTGCTCGCGACGCTCGTACGCTCGGGCATGCCCCTCGACCAGGCGCTCTCGGCGGTTGCCGAGCAGGCGGACGACCCGACTGCGGCGGGTCTCTTCACGGCATTGCGCACACAGGTCGCGTCCGGGGAGACGCTGGCCAGGGCGCTCGCGCGCTGGCCGCGGACATTTTCCGGCTTGTATTGCGGCCTTGTCGCCGTCGGCGCCGAGTCCGGGCAGCTGTCCCAGGTCCTCGCGCGTCTTGCCGACTATCTTGAAGCAAGGCAGGCGCTGAAGCAGAAATTCACGATGGCGCTGATCTATCCGGCGCTGGTGACGCTCATCGCCCTCGCGGTGATTGCCGTGCTTCTCGTCTATGTCGTGCCGCAGATCGTCTCCGTCTACCAGCAGAGCCGGCAGACGCTGCCATGGCTCACCCGGGCGCTGATTGCCGTCAGCGGAGTCATCCGTGCCACGGGCTGGTTCTGGCTGGCGGGATCCGTTGTCGCGATTGCCGCGTTTGCGATTGCCAACCGTCGCGAATCCTTCCGCGCGTGGTGGCACGGCGCGCTGCTGCGAGCACCGGTGGCCGGGCGCCTGGTCGCGGCGGTCGATACCGCGCGCTTCGCCAGCACTATGGCAATTCTTACGGGAAGCGGCGCGCCGCTTCTGCGCGCGCTTGATGCGGCGCGCGACGTCGTCTGGTCGCTGCCGCTTCGGCGAGCGGCAGACGCGGCGGCGAAGCTGGTACGCGAGGGCGTATCGCTCGCCCGCGCGCTGAAGGAGCAGCGGGTATTTCCGCCGCTGCTGATCCACCTCGTCGCCAACGGTGAGGCGAGCGGCCAGCTCGCACCGATGCTCGAACGCGCCGCCGACGAACTCGAGCGGGAGTCCGAGCGGCGGCTGACGTGGTTTGCGGCGCTGGTGCAGCCGGCGTTGATCGTCGCGATGGGCGCGATCGTGCTCGTGCTGGTGCTCGCCGTGATGTTGCCGATCGTGTCGATGAACCAGCTGATCCGCTGATGTCCGGAGGGCAGCCGTGATCGACGTTCGTCGCCTGGAATCCTCGGGCGCGCCCCCTGGCGGGGAGCGGTTCGGGCTGCGCGTTTCCCGGCGCCGGATTCTCGCGCTCGCGGCTTCGCTCTGCGTGCCATGGCGCGCTTTCGCAGCCGATACGAGGCCGCAGCTGCCGGCGCGATTCGACCCGACGCGCGATGCGGCGGCGGACCTCGAGACGGCGTTGCGCATCGCGCGCGCGGCCGGGACCCGTGTCCTGATCGACGTCGGCGGCGAGTGGTGCGCATGGTGCCACATCTTGGACAGGTTCTTCGCGGCAAATCCTGAAGTCAGGCAGCTTCGCGACGCCAACTACGTCTGGCTCAAGATCAACTTCTCCAGGGAGAATCGGAACGAATCGTTCATTGGGCGCTGGCCCGACGTCGCGGGCTACCCGCATTTCTTCGTCCTGGAGTCCGATGGCCGCTTGCTGCATTCGCAGGACACCGGTGCGTTGGAGGCGGGCAGGGATTACGATCCCGCGGCGATGCGCGCGTTCCTGGTCAGGTGGGCACCGTCGCGCTAGCGTCCGACTCGGATCCGACTCCAGGCGCGGTTGACCAACGTGCTACGAAGGGTGGCGATAACAAGTGATCTCACCGCGCCGCGGTTCGCGAGCCCAGTGTCTGCACGCGTTGTCGCGCGAGCGCCCACGCCACGTGTTCCCTGACCACCGGTGACGGATCGTCTGCGCGCGCTTCCAGCGCAGCGACAATCGCCCTTTGGCGCCGCGCATTGCCGAGTCCGACGGCGAGGTTGCGCGACCAGCGTTCGTACCCGATACGCCGAATGGCGCTGCCTGCCGTCCGCGCGTCGAATTCGCTTTCGGTCCAGGCAAACAATTCAACCAAATCCGCATCGTCGAGACCATGGCGCACCGCGAAGCCGGGTTCGGAGGCCGGCTGCGCGTACCGGTTCCAGGGGCATGCGAGCTGGCAGTCGTCGCAGCCGTAGATGCGGTTGCCGATCAACGGGCGCAGCTCCTCCGGAATGCTCCCCGCATGCTCGATCGTGAGGTACGAGATGCAGCGACGGGCGTCGAGTTCGTACGGCGCAACGATCGCGCCCGTCGGGCACACGTCGATGCATGCCGTGCAGCTGCCGCAATGCGACGTTTGCGGCGCGGTGACCGGCAGGGGCAGATCCGTGTAGAGCTCGCCCAGGAAGAACCACGAGCCGTGCTCGCGCGTCAGTAGCAGCGTGTGCTTGCCACGCCAGCCGATTCCGGAGTTCGCTGCGAGCGCGACCTCGAGCACCGGCGCGCTGTCGGTGAATGCGCGATAACCGAAAGCACCGACTTCGCCGCCGATCCGGTCGGCGAGGCTCTGCAGCTTGGCGCGCAGCACCTTGTGATAGTCGCGGCCGAGCGCATACCGCGCAATGAACGCCTTGTTCGGATCCGCGAGCACTTCGGTGCCCGCGCGCGCGTCGGACGGCAGGTAATTCATCCTGGCGGTGATGACTCGGAGCGTGCCCGGCACGAGTTCGGCCGGACGTGCGCGGACCGTGCCGTGGCGCGCCATATAATGCATGGTGCCGTGGCGGCCGGCCGCGAGCCAGCCGAGCAGGCGGGCTGCCTCGTTGCCAAGGTCGGTGCCGGCAATGCCGACGTCCTGGAAGCCCAGTTCGCGGCCCCAGCGCTGGATATGCGCCGCCAGCGCCTCCCAGTCGCGGTCGGCAAGGGGTGCGCGAGCATCGACCGTCGGCGTGGTCATCCCGGGAAGCGTACACCACGGGACGCCTATCTCCGGAGGCTGGGGCAGAACGGCGACGCATGATGCGACGTTGCGGCTTGCGCCGCGAGCGACATTTTGCCGACCGTTGCATTCGCCGAAGCGCGCGACCGCATAATCGACAGTACGTTGCCCCCCGGAATCGGGAATGCGTGCGCCTGGATCTCGTTGCCGGTCCTGGCGGCTCCCTGAAGGTGTCAGCACAAGTGTCGACTTCCGCTCTGATCCTCCCCGACCCCGCCGCGACCGAAGCCGCCGGCGCGCGACTGGCGCCCGAACTTGTCGGTGGCATGGTGATCACGCTGTCGGGCGACCTCGGCGCGGGGAAAACGACCCTCGCGCGGGGATGTCTGCGCGCGCTCGGTTGGACAGGCCCGGTCAAAAGCCCCACTTACACACTGGTTGAACATTATTCATTTTCGAGCTTATACTTCTATCACTTTGATTTTTATCGATTCAATGATCCAGACGAATGGGACATCGGGGGATTCGCCGACTATTTTCGGGACGACGCCGTGTGCATGGTCGAATGGCCCGAGCGCGTCGGGGAACGGCTTTCGCCGGCCGACCTGTCGCTGGTGCTTCGGCATTCCGCGGACGCGCACGCCGACGGCCGGCACCTGACGCTCGATTCGCGTTCGAAGCCCGGTGAACGATGCCTGATCGCGATAACCTTCCCCACCGCCCTGCCGGGGTGATCGTCTTTTCGCTCGAGCGTCGACGCGCATTCCGCTGGCTGCTCCTGCCCGCGGCACAGCTGGCGATGCCTTCGCCGGTCTGGGCAGCCGCATCGCGGATCGCGTCGGCGCGGCTGTGGCCGGCCCAGGAATATACGCGCGTCATTTTCGAAGGTCCGGCGCCGATCCCGCACCAGCTCTTCGCGCTGAAGGATCCCCACCGCGTGGTGCTCGATCTGGAGGGCGTCGAATTGACGCCCGAATTGCAGCAGCTGCCGTCTCGGGTGCAGCCGTCGGACCCGTACATCGCCGGTATCCGCGTCGGCCAGAAGGCGCCGAACGTCCTGCGGGTCGTGCTCGACCTCAAGAGCGAGACCCGGCCGCAGCTGTTCGCGCTTGCGCCGGTCGCCGAGTTCGGACACCGCGTCGTGCTCGACCTCTATCCGCTGGTGCCGGTCGATCCGCTGATGGCATTGCTCGAGGATAATCGCGCGATGGCAGCGGCGGATCCGGGTCCGACCGGCCGTGGACAGGATCGCATTCCGGCGCCGAAAGCGGATCCGAAATCGGAAGGCCGGAAAAAGATCACCATCGCCCTCGACCCGGGCCACGGCGGCGAAGACCCCGGCGCAATCGGCCGCCGCGGCACTTACGAGAAGAACGTCGCGCTCGGCATCGCGAAAAAGCTGAAGAGCATGATCGACGCGGAGCGCGGCATGCGCGCGACGCTGACCCGCGACGACGACTATTTCGTGCCGCTCGCTACCCGTGTGAAAAAGGCGCAGGCCGTGCAGGCGGATCTTTTCGTGTCGATCCATGCCGACGCGTTCCGCGAACGAACCGCGCGCGGCTCGTCGGTATTCGCGCTCTCGGAAAGCGGCGCGACCAGCGCCGCCGCGAAGTGGCTCGCGCAACGCGAGAACGCAGCGGACCTGATCGGCGGCGTGAATCTCGGAGTTCGCGATCCCTCGCTGGCGCGCACGCTCCTTGACCTGTCGCAGACCGCGCAGATCAACGACAGCCTGAAGGTGGGCCGCCACGTGCTCGACGGGATCGGAGCCGTCAACTTGCTGCACAAGGGAGCCGTCGAGCAGGCCGGCTTCGCCGTGCTGAAGGCGCCGGACATCCCGTCGATCCTCGTCGAGACCGCATTCATATCGAATCCCGACGAGGAGCTGAAGCTGCGCAGCGACCGTTATCAGGCGAAGTTCGCCGAATCGATGCACGAAGGCATCCGGCGCTACTTTGCGACCAATCCGCCGTTGGCGCGCGCGAAGCTCGGTTGACGCCGACGCGACGGTCGCGGCAGCGCTTCGGCGACGACGAAGTCGGCGCGCCTCGCAATGCTCAGGATGCCGGCGCGTTGCGGGGCGCAGATCGCGGCGTTCTGCCGAGGATCCTCATTCCAGCTGCAATCGATACCAGCGCGAGGACGTAGAAGACGATCTGCATGCCCGCGGGGCGGGGCTCGTAGCCGACCAGGCCGTGGAGGATGTTGCCGCCGATCGAATTTTCGGGAACCAGCGCGGACGTATCCCATAACGGCGCCGCCAGGCTTGGCAGCAGGTCGGCCTGGATCAGATAACGTGCCGCCTGCGACGCCATGCCGGCGGCGAGAAACAGCACCAGCAAACCGGTCGCCGCAAAGAACCAGCGCAACGGAATGCGCAGGAGCCCTGCGTACAGCATGTATCCGGTAGCGGCTCCGGCGACGATCCCGATCAGCCCGCCCGCCAGCATCGCGGGCGCGGCCCCGCCTTCGCTGGCCGCGATGCCGTAGAGGAACAGCACGGTCTCCGATCCCTCGCGCAGAATCGCGAGTCCGACGACGGCCAGCAGCACCGAGCACTCGCGGCGGCCGTCACGGATTTCACCGCCGAGGCTGCGCGCGTCCGCCGCCAGCGCGGCGCCGTGCGAGGACATCCAGAGGTTGTGCCAGGCGAGCATCGCCACGGCGATGCCGAGCACGGCGGCATTGAAGAGCTCCTCGCCGATCCCGCTGGCTGCCGCGGCGATGCGCTCGGTGCAAAGCGCGACGATTGCCGAACCCAGGAGGCCCGCGCAAACGCCCGCCGCGAGCCACCGATTGCGGCCGGGAATCGTGCGCGTCGCGGCGGCGACGACCGCGATGATGATTGCCGCTTCGAGGACTTCGCGAAATACGATGACCGCGGTTGCGAACATGGGAACTCCCGAAGCTACCTGGCGACGATCACGCCCTTGGCGGTCTTTTCGTGGAACTCGCCGACGAACGGGTAGCGCCCGGGCGCGAGCGGGCCGATATAGACGGTCGCCGACGATTTTCCGGCGATCCTCTTTTCCCGATTGAGGGAGAGACTCTCGAACTCTTCCGGCGTGGCGTCGCGATTTTCGATGATGAGCTTGAATTTCTGGCGTGCGGGCACGATCACCTCGGACGGCTGAAACGTGTGGTCCTGAATGACGAGTGTGATCTCCTCTTCGGCGGCCAGTGCCGGAGAGGCGGCCAGCAGGCAAAGGAGCGAGACGATGCACAGGCGTTTCATGGATTTCATCCCGGGTGTCTTTCTATCAATACGAATGATAATGATTCTCATTTAAATTTGCAAGCCCCTTGTCCGCACCGCGGGCGGATCCAGAATCCGGCGCCCGCGCCCGCGCCCGCGCCCGCGCCCCGCCCGTGCCCGTGCCCGTGCCCGCGAACCGGCGGGTCCGGCCGCCGCCCGGCGACGCCCGAGGGGCGGCGCGGGTTCGGGCCCCGCGCGCCGATCGGCTATCTCGCGAGGCTCGCCGGATCGAAGGCCAGGGCCTGCGCACGCAATGCCTGCCCCAGCGCGTCCACATTGTAGGCATCCACGCGGTAATGGTCATGGCATGCGGCGTCGATCAGCCACTCGTTGACGGCCGGTGCGAAGTGATACAGGTCGGCATAAAGGTCGAGGTTGTGCGTGATTCGCTCGACACCTTGCAGGTCGATCAGGTGGACGTTGGCGAGATCGCGGGTCGCCTCGAATACGTAGCGCTTGAACGCCAGCGAAACGTCGAGCTGCCGCCGCTGGACGAAATCGGCCCAGGCGACGATCGAATACGGCGGCCACACGAGATCGAACTCGGTATTCCGGTTCGTCCGGAAAAGCGGCAGCAGGTTGCGCTCGAAGCTCTCGCGCATCCCCGACAGATCACGCGCGGGCTGCTGAAACTGGGCATTGAGGTCGCGCGGGTCGAGGCGCTGCACGGCTGCGCTGCGGGCAAACCGCTTTTCGTCGGCCCACCACCACGGCGCGTCGGCATCCGTGCGGAAGCGTTCCGAGCGATCGTCGGTCACGATGTGCCAGGACTTGACGAGGACGCCCCACGAAAGGAGGTACGGCAGGTCGTTCCACGGATTGCTATCGTACAGGTAGGCAGGCAATGGCCCCGCAAGCGGGTTGCGCGCATCGGGCGATCCCGAAAAGGCGTTGAAATCGAGTACGAGAATGGCCCGTTTCAGCGGTCGGGACGCAAGTGCCGTGCCGACGGCCAGCCGCTGCTCGACGGCGGTGAGCGCCGGCATGGCAATGTTCTGCCCGACACCGCCGCAGGCGCGCCCGATCGCCGTGTTGCGCGTGTTTTCGACAATCGACGAACCGGAGAGCAGCGTATCGTAGACGGCGTTTTTGGCGAGCCCCGGAACAATGTACCGGTGCAGCGACGCGTAATAGCGTGGAGCATACCGGCCGGAGATTCGATATTGCTGGAACGGATCGATCCAGGCGTTGAAGGTCCCGGCGGCGACGATGATCGCCACGGCGGTCGTCAGCGTGGCGCCAAACCATCGTCGATCCTCGCGGGACGACACCGCCGTCATCGATCCGTCTGCGGCCGCCATGTCAGAAATTGAAATAGAGGAAGGGTGTGACGCGCGCGAGCTGCAGCACGCACAAGGGCAACGCGAGTGCGACCAGCGCGCCGTTCCAGACGGTCGGCCGGAACCGGAGCGCAAGGTCGTTCGAATTGGCCCGGCGCCAAACGATCGCCAGCCCGATGATCGGCGGCAGCAGCGTCCACGCAGGCGGGACGACGAGCGCAGCGGCGAGAGTGGCCTGCAACTGCGCGAGCCAATCGCCGGTTGGCGACGCGGGGACGGAGTTCATTCCGGCCATCGCCCGCAGCATCGCGCACGCACCGGCGACCGAGGTCGCGCGGAAGAACACCCAGGTCACGGTAACGAAAAGAAACGTCAGCGCCCACGCGAGCGCGCGGGGCAGCGGGACGCCGACGCGCTGCCACCCTCGGAAGGCGACCATCGCCGCGCCGTGGAGCAGTCCCCAGATCACGAACGTCCACGCTGCGCCGTGCCACAGGCCGCCGAGCAGGAACGTCGCGAGCACGCTGGCCGCCGTCCGGAGCTCGCCGTGGCGGTTTCCGCCCAGCGGGACATACAGGTACTCGCGCAGGAATCGCGACAGCGTCATGTGCCAGCAATGCCAGAACTCGCGGATGTCGGTGGCGCGGTACGGAGAATCGAAGTTGACGGGCATCCGGATATTGAACATGCGCGCCGCGCCCAGCGCCATATCGGTATACCCGGAAAAGTCGAAGTAGATCTGCATCGTGTACGCGAGCGCCGCGGCCCACGCGGAAAGCGGCGCAAGCGTTGCCGGCGCACCGAAACCGGCATCGGCGATCGGCGCAAACGTGTCGGCGAGCAGGACTTTTTTCATGAGCCCGATCGCAAGCAGGAACAGGCCGGCGGCGAGATTGCCTGCCTGCGGACGTTTGTTCGACGTTTCGGCGAACTGCGGCATCATCTCGCTGTGGTGCAGGATCGGCCCCGCCAGCAAGTGCGGGAAGAAGGTGACGAAGAGCGCGTAGTTGACGAAGAGCGGTTCCCGCGCCTTGCGGCGATAGACGTCCACGAGGTAGGCGATCTGGGTGAACGTGAAGAAGCTGATGCCCAGCGGCAGCGCCAGGTGGAGCAGGGCTGGCGCACCGCCGGTCACCTGCGCCGCGTTGGCGAGGAAGAAGTCGGCGTACTTGAATAAGCCCAGGGTGGACAGGTTCACGGTGATGCCGACGCCAAGCAGCATGCGGCGACCGCCGCGCTGCAGCGCGCGCGCGACGATGAAGTTGAATACGACGCTCGCGATGATCAGCGGCAGATGTAGCGGATTCCACCAGCCGTAGAAGACGAGCGAAGCGACAGTGAGCCACGCCTGCGCCGCCAGCGGGCTCCGGCCCAGCAGGAAGAACGTTCCCAGGGCGGCGGGCAGGAACCAGAGCAGGTAATCGTAGCCGTTGAACAGCATGGAGGCGGGCGCCGGTCGGGGGCATCGCGCGCCGCTCCGAGTCTCGGCGGCGCGGCCGGCGCCTATGGTACCTTGCGCGGCCCGCGCGTTACCCGGGCGATGACGGGATGGCCACCGCGGCGCGTTGCCGAATTGCCGTAGAATCGCCGACGGTGATCCGCTTCTTTGTTCTGTTTGTGGTGGTGCAGGCCGCGCTGTTCGGGGCCGAGCTGACGCCCTGGGCGCAGCGGTATTTCGTCGCGCCATGGACCGATACGCTGGCGGCGACCAGCGCGTCGCTCGTCACGATATTCGACTCCAATGTCGTGGCGACCGGCAAGATCCTCCGCAGCGCCGCCAACGGCTTTGCCGTATCGATCGAAGCGGGTTGCAACGGGGTCGAGGCGACAATCGTGCTCGTCGCGGCGATCCTCGCCTTTCCGGCACCGTGGAAAAGCCGGCTCGTCGGGCTCGCCGCGGGAATCGTCGCCGTTCAGGGCCTGAACATCGTCCGCGTGATCAGCCTGTTCTACCTCGGCCAATGGAATTTTGACGTATTCCAGTGGGCGCATCTCTACGTCTGGCAGGCGCTGATCATGCTCGACGTCCTCGTTGTCTGGCTGATCTGGGTGCGGACGCTTCCGCGCGAGGGTGGCGCACCCGTCGCGGCGCGGGGATGATCGCGATGAGCAACCCGCCTGCCCGTTTTGTCGGCCATGTGCTGGCGTGGTTGCCGCTCGCATTCGCCGTCTGGTATTTCAGTGCGCCCGTGCTGCTCTGGCCCGTGAAGCTGCTGCTCGAGTGCGTCGTGCGCGCGGGTGTCGGCGATCTCGTGGCCGGAATCGAGCAGAGCGCCGCCACGCTGACGTTCGCGACCTATCTGAAACCGGGCGACGCTGTCCACGCGTCGGCGCACGTCGTCGTCGATGTGGACGGGCTGCTCTACACGTACGGAATGCCGCTGTATGCCGCGCTGGTGCTTGCAGCGCGCGAGCCGCGCTGGCCGCGTACACTGGCCATCGGCTATGCCGTGCAGGTCCCGTTCGTCGCCTGGGGCGTCATGGCCGATTTCCTGAAAATTGTCGCCATCACGTCGGGCCCGCTGGTCGCGTCGCAGACAGGTTTTGCCGCCTGGCAGCGCGAAGCGATCGCGTTCGCGTATCAGTCGGGTTCGCTGATTCTGCCGACGGTCGTTCCCGCGGTCACCTGGGTGCTGACGCACCGCGCGTTTGTGGAGCGCTGGCGCCGGACCTGATACCGGCGATCCGCCGTTCGACGCCGAACGCGCCGCGTCACACCACGGCGCTGACCGTGTGTCCCGCCTCTTCGAGCGCGGCTATCGCGGCAATGCGCTGCGCCGACGGGATCAGCACGTAGTCGGTTTCGTAGGTCGCGAGTGCGAACAGCGACACGTGCGCCGTGGCGAGCGGCGTTGTGACGCTGGCGAGTATGCCGGTCTGGTCGAGCGGCAGCGGACCTTCGAAACGCAGCGCGCGCCAGCCGCGACTCGCGGCAATTTCGAGCGGCACGATAGCCTCCGGGCACACGATGGAGAGCTCGTCGGGCGTGCGCGTGATCGACCAGTAGGCGGCGGTCATCGCCCAGGGCGGCAGGGGGTCATCGGGAGCGAGCCGGCAAATCGCCATCGGCTCCGACATCAATTTGAGATGCAGCCGGCGTCCCCTGCCCATCATCATTGCGGCCCCGCCAATTTTCTGAGGCGCTCGCGTTCGCGCAGCACGCGCCGCTGTACCTTGCCCGTGGTCGTCATGGGCAGCGCATCGATGAATTCGATTTCTTTCGGGTATTCGTAGGGCGCGAGGAATTTGCGCACGTGCTGCTGGATGTCGTCTTCGAGCGCTTTCGACGGCGCATGCCCTTCCGCAAGCACGATGTATGCCTTGACGACGTTGCCGCGCGTTTCGTCGGGAGAGGCTACCACCGCCGCGTTCGCGATCGCGGGGTGCTTGACGAGGCAATTCTCGATCTCCGACGGGCCGATCCTGTAGCTCGCGGACTTGAACATGTCATCGGCGCGGCCCTGGTACCAGAGGTAGCCGTCGGCATCGCGCCTGGCGAGATCGCCGGTCCGGCACCAGTCGCCGGTGAACTTGCTCGCGGTTCCCTTGGGGTTCTCGTAATACCCGAGGAAGAAGACGGGGTCGGGTTTGCCGTCCGGGGCCCGGCGATGCACGGCGACTTCGCCGATCTCGCCGTCGGGCACGTCGTTGCCGGCGTCGTCTATGAGGGCAATCCGGTGGCCGGGATAGGGCCGGCCCATCGATCCCGGCTTCGCAGGCCATAACGCGTGCGAATTGCCCACGATGTAATTCATCTCCGTCTGGCCGAACATCTCGTTGATCGTGACGCCGAGCGCATCCTGCGCCCATTCGAACACGGTCGTGCCGACGGCCTCCCCGGCGCTCATGATGCTGCGCAGGTTGATGTCGAAGCGCTCGCCGGGCCGCGGGAACGCCTTCATCATCAGCTTGAGCGCGGTCGGGAACAGGAAGACGTTGCGGATCTGGTATTTCTCGATCAACGCAAAGGCGCGTTCGGGGTCGAAGCGGCCGCGGTAGCCGACGATCGGCTGCCCGAAGTACAGCGCGGGCAGCAAGGCATCCATCAGTCCGCCGGTCCAGGCCCAGTCCGCGGGCGACCAGAAGAGATCGCCATCGCGCGGGTAGCCATCGTGCGAATGCGTGAATCCCGGGAGATTACCGAGCATGCATTGCTGCGGCATCAGGGCGCCCTTCGGCGGGCCGGTCGTGCCGCTGGTGTAGATCAGCAGCGCGGGATCGGTGCATTTCGTCGCGACGGGTGTGAATCGCGGGGATGCCTTCGCGAGCAGCGACTCGTAGGAATCGATCCAGGATTCCCGCGCGCCCGCGACCCCGACCACGCGGACAACGCCCGGGCAGCGGTCGCGGATCGGCGCAAGGCTCGGCAGCGATTGCGGGTCGACGAACGCGATCTTGGCTCCCGAATTGTTGAGCCGGTACTCGAGCGCATCGGGACCGAAGAGGAAAGACAACGGCACCGCGACCGCGCCCAGCTGGTACGCGGCGATGTGCGCGACGACCGTTTCCGGGCGCTGCGGAAGGATCAGCGCGACCCGATCCCCGCGCGCGATTCCCATGGCGGCGAGCGCGTTGGCGAGGCGGTTCGCCTGTTGCTGCAGATCCCAGAACGTATGCGCGGCGGTCGCGCCGGATTCGTCTTCCCAGTACAGGGCGAAGCGCGCGCGGTCGCCGGCCCAGCGGCCGCAGCAGGCGTGCGCGATGTTGAACTCGGCCGGCACCTCCCAGCGGTACTCTTTGTGGATCTCCGCGTAACGGTCGATGGGCATGCGCGAAACGTCAAAGGCTGCTGACGACGGCATCCGCGGCATTGCCCGAGAGCTCGTGCGGCTCGACCGCCGTCCAGACCCAGTCCGGCTGCTGCTCCAGCAGTCGCCCGAGCCGGATCGCGTTCGTCGACTTGGATGTCTGGAGCTTGAAGCGCTTTGCCGGCTGGTACTCGACGGCGGGCACGATCAGCGACTGCACGGCAGGATCGCCGTCCCGCTTGCGCAGCGACAGGAACAGGCCGTAGAAGCTGCGGCCGTTGATCGTCGGCGCCTCGGTATCGACCGTCTGCGAGCTGACGAGAGGTTTTTGCTGCTCGATCAGGTCGACGCTGACCATCATGTTCGCGATCACCTGCAGTCCGATCTCGGCGCGGTCGGTGGTGAGACGTTTCATCCGGCGCACGACACCGAGGATCCAGCTTCCGTGCCCCTGCGGGCGGATTGCCGCCAGCGTGCCGAGGGTGACGGCGCTGGTGACGCTCATCGGCGCCAGGAGCCGGAAACCCGTCTGGCTCGCGTCCTTGACTTCCCACGAGCCGCCCGGTGCCACAAACGACGCAAGACGGCGTTCGGAAAACTCGACGATCCGCTCCTTTTCATTGCGCGTGTGCCCGAACACCGCGAGTTCCATGGAACCGCCGTAACTCTTTCCACGGTCGAAGGCGGCGGTCGGCGCGCGGTCCTCCTCTTCTCGCAGATAGCCGGAGATCTTGGCGAAGCCGACAATGGAATCCACGGTACCGACGGTGGCGGAGCGCTCGCCACGCCGGGCGAACGGCTTGAAGTCGGGATCGACCTGCGACGCGAGCTTGGTCATGAGCGCAAGCTGCCCGCTGCGCCGCGCCATCTTGTCGGACAGCGGCTCGGTCCTGATCTTCTGCTCCAGCACGACGACGTTCTGCATCAGCAGCGCGTGCAGGGGACGCGTGTCCAGAAAGAGCACCCGGCCTTCGAGCGGTGTCGGCAGTCGGCGCTTCAGTCCGGCGCGCCCGCCAAGGTCCACGTAGAACGACGTGGACGGCGACGATTCCAGCGTGAGTCGCAGGGGCTGGCACCAATCGTCGAGCTGCGAGGTCGCCCACTCCAGGTGCTTGGGCGTCAGATTGCCGGAATTCATGAGCTGCAGCACGAGAGTGACGAGGTACTCGTGCTCGATCGTCGTCGTGCCGCCGTCGGCGTCAACCGCAATCTGCCGCCGTTCGATCTGCTGCGAGCATGCCGCCGTAAAGATTGCATGCAGCTCCACCCACTTCGCCGGGATCCACTGCTCGAAGCGGTAGAGCCGGATCTTGGCGTCGAGGCCGAGATGGATGATCTGCCGCGCCACAAGCTCCGGAAGCAGCGCCTGCGACTTGGTGTTCTGGGGGCTACCGGCAATGTCTCGCGCAAACGCGCCGTAGCACGTGAGGAAGGCCTGCGTCAGATCGAACAGCGCCTGCCAGAACTGGCTTTCGGCCGCGGACGCGCGACCGACGTGCTCGATGTACTGTGTGGTCAGTGCCTTGCGCAGGCCATTCGCTTGCGCATCGACGCGGAACACCGCCGCGAGGCCGGACGGCGTCCGCCGTGCGGTACGATCGGATACCCTCCCCAGTTCCGCCAGGATCCCCTGCTGTATCGCCAGCGGGTCGTTCTCCGGAAACGAGGCGATCCAGCGCCCTGCCGACCTTACGTCGGCGAGCGGGTCTTTGTTAATGTTTCCGAATCCGAACATCGGGGAGCCGAGCAAAATATCGTTGCTGCGAGCATTCGCAAGAACTGCGCCCGCGCTGCGTTCCGCCTGCGCAGGTGCATTCCGACGCTGCGGGGCCGGATCGCGTTGGACGCCCGCCGCCGAGCAGAAAAACCCGGAAATTCCGGCGGTTGCGCCATTGTCGGCGCCCATGCGGATGATGGCGCAAAGCCCGAAGCGGGGCAATGGGGGGCGCGCCGTCTTGGCACACATCGTGCATGTTACGCAACGTGCTGCACAGATGACGCGGCTCGCCATTCAGGGCCAGGTGCGGCATGACTCGCGTTTCGCGGCAACTGCCGGAGTTTAGCTCGGATATACTTGTGCAGCACAAATTGCGCGGCATAAGTGACGAAAAACGATAGGGAACGACAACCATGGGCATCCTGATCAAGGCACCGACGCGGAGGCGCGAGCTGCCGGTCAATATGACGGAGACGCACGAGCCGTCGCTGGAAACCCGCAGTGCCGCGCATATCCGGGAGGTCGTTCGGATAACGGGCCTTCGGCGCGAGCAGCTCTACATGTGGCAGCGACGCTACGGTTTTCCCGCGCCGCTGCGCGACGCGTTCGGAGACCGGGTGTACCCATCGGATCAGGTGGCGCGGCTCAAGCTCATCAAGCAGCTGCTGTCGGAAGGCTGGCGTGCGGGAGCGGTCGTGCCGCTCGCCGACTCGGCCCTCCAGTCGATGCTCGGCCTGACGGTCGAAGCGCCCAAGCCGCTGCCCGGCGAGATCGAGAATGCCGTCAAGCTGCTCGGACAACATCGCGTCGGCGAACTGCAGAACCATTTGTCGAAGCTGCTGGTCGGGCAGGGCCTGCGCAAGTTCCTCGAATCGACGCTGATTCCGCTCAACGAGGCGGTGCACGAGCGGGTCGTGCGCGGCGAAATGCAGAACTTCCAGGAGCTGCGCTTCGCCGACCTCGCGCAGCGGCTCTTGCGCGACGTGACCCGGCTCGTCCGCCCCACGCGCGACGCGCAGCAGATCCTGCTCGCGACGCCGCCGAACGATCCCAATCAGCTGGGCCTCGCGATTCTCGAGCTCCTGCTCTTCACCGAGGGCGTCAATTGCCTGTCGCTGGGTGCCGGAGTGCCCGCGCAGGAGATCGCCGGTGCTGCGGAAGCATACAAGGTCGCGCTCGTCGTGCTGCTGTTCGATCGCGGGATCTCGGGCAAGATCGCCGGCCAGGAAATTCGTTCACTGCGTACCGAGCTTCCGGAGCGTCTGCCGTTGATCGTCAGCGGCCGCGCGGTGAATCTGCTCGCCAAGCCCATCTTGGATGTGCGCACCGCCGCCGATTTCAGCTCGATCATGGCCACGATGCGGGAATTGGGCGTCATGCCGCAGATTCCGGTGGCCATGGTGGCAGCGAGCCTCGAAGGCTCCGCGCTGGCCTGAAGGATTCCCGAGCGGGCGGCGTGCGCGTAAGCTCCGCACGTGGGTCCGCTGTTCGCATCTAACCCGGCGTCCTTTCGCGCGCGCATTCCGCGCGTGGTGTGGCACACGGTCGGCCTGATTCTCGCCGTGCTGCTCGCCTACGCCGTCTGGCGGGGCTACCAGAATCCGGATTTCCTGCTGGATCTGGGCGCGGTCCGGATTTGCTGAAGCCCCTGGAGCCACGCGGTCGAGGTATGCCCGCGTCAGCGCGCTGGCCGCGACTCGTCGACGACCCGATTTCACGGTTCGTTGAGAAAATCCTCGAGCTTGCGCCGCTGGCGCTTGGTGGGCCGGCCAGCGAAGCGCGGCTGCGCCGCATCTGCCACCCGTCGCTGCCGCCGCTTTTCGTCGCGCGCCACGGCGCTGGCAGCTGTTTCCCGGTACAGCTTCGCGGCGTCGGTTGCCGAGCCGCGGCGCTGCGAAAGCGCAGTTACCTCGACCTCCCAGAGGATTTCCTGCTTGCGAATCGCAACGGCGTCGCCGACACGGACGGCATGCGCGGGATTGACGCGGTCGCCGCGAAGCCGGGCGTGTCCCGCATCGATCGCCTGTGCGGCGAGGCTCCTGGTCCTGTAGAACCGCGCGGCCCAAAGCCATTTGTCGAAGCGGAAGCGGCCGGATTCGGCGTCCGCCGGGTCGCGTGCGGGCTCCAGGCGCTCAGCCCTTGCCATCGCCGGGAATTGCGTACATGCGCATCCACGCGGCCGTCGCGACTGCATCCGCGTAGCCCTCGGCGTCGAGCGCCGCCGCCACGCGCGCGCGATCGGTTGCCGTGCGGTTCTGCGACAATTTGAATTTGGCGTCGATGCGCTTGACTTTCATCCGGAAGCCGACGATCGCGCCCACCATCGCTTCGAGCCGCGTACGATCAAGGCCCAGTTGCCAGGGCGCTTCGCGGCTTCCTTCGAAGCGGTGGATCAGGGCGTCCAGGATGGTGCGCGTTTCGGCGGGCGTGCGCGCGAGTTCCAGCGTGCCGTGGGCATGGACGACCGCATAGTTCCAGGTGGGTACCCCCGCTGCGGGATCCTCGTACCACGATGGCGACACGTAGGCGTGAGGTCCGTGGAAGATCGCGATCGATTCCGCGGCCTCGGCGCCCTCCACGTGCGGATTCCCCCGCGCGAAATGACCGATGAGCGTGCCATTGGGTTCGCAATCGGCGAGGCAGATGAGCGGAAGATGCGTGACCAGCGGATCGGGCTGTACCGGCGTCATCAGCGTCGCGAACGGGTGGTCGTGCAGCAGCCGCGCGATCGCGATGCGGTCGGACATGGCGAAATGGCCGGGAATATAGACGCTCATGTTGCCTCGCGACCGTCGCGGGTTGCGGTCAGTGCGAGATCGATTCCGGCGGCGTGCCGCGCGGTTCGATTCCCGGGGACGCGACGGCGAACAGCGCGCGGGCGTCGTCCGCCATGAACGTGTAGCCACGGTTGCAGAACTCGCAGGTGACGCCGATCAGTCCCTGCTCCGCGAGGATGCTCTCGACTTCGCTGCGGCCGATCATGCGCAGCGCGTTGGCGACGCGCTCCTCCGAGCAGCTGCAAGCGAATCGCGCCGGGCGCGGCGTAAAGAGTCGAATGTCGTCGTCGGGAAAGCGTGTGCGCAGCAGTGCCTCGACGCCGCCGGCCTCGAGCAGTTCTCGCGGGACCAATGCGTCCATCTGCGCGATGGCGCGTGACCACGTCCCATCGTCTTCCGGCGCGGCGCCGGGCAGGCGCTGGAGCAGCAGGCCGCGCACGCGGTTGCCCTCCGCCGCAAGCGACATCCGGCTGTCGATCTGCTCCGACGTGTTCAGATAATGCTCGATCAAGGTTGCGATCGATGTTGCTTCGAGCGCAACGATACCCTGATAGAGGGGGCCTCCGTCTTTCGGATCGAGCGTGATCGCAAGCCGGCCTTGTGCGGGGCCGCCGGCGAGCTCGGCCAGCGACGCGTCGGCGGGCAGGACGGTCGCCGCGTCGCCCCACTGCGCGGTGGCCCGGAGCGTCAGCCTGGCGTCGCATTCGACGACGAGCAGCCGGACGGGCCCGTCGCCCTGGAGCTGCAGGATAAGGGTGCCCTTGAACTTGATCGTCGAGGCGAGCAACGCTGCCGCCGCGAGCAGCTCGGCCAGCGCGCGATTCAGCGCCGGCGGATACGGGTGACAGCCGAGGATGTCGCGGCACGCGTCGTCGAGGCTCACCAGCGCGCCGCGAACGGCGGAGCGCTCGAGCACGAAGCGCGCGAGCGTGTCGGCGAATCGTACGGGCATGACCGCGCGCGAGGGTCCGCTCAGAGCCCGACCGCCACGGTGTAGAGGGTCATCGGCAGCCCGGAATTCTTGTCGAACGTCGCGCCGGCCTCGATGCCCGCCCTGGCGATCGCGGCGGCCGTCCGCAGCCGGGGGAATTGGGCGTACATCGCGCCCAGCGCGAACTCGCGGCCCGAGCCGACGGCCCAGAATCGCGTGTACTCGAATACCTCGCGCATCGAGTACACGCCGAAGATCCCGCGCTCGTTGGCAACCAGCGCCGTGATCTGCGTGGACTCGTACGGATCGTCCTCCTCCTCCTTCGGATTGAGGAAGTGCTGCTCCTTGAGGATCGGGTGCAGCTTGCGGAAAGTCTCGAAGATGGCGCCTTTGGTCGAGAAATCGAGATCGCCATGCTTTGCGAGCAGGCTCTCGAACACGAGCTGATGCGCCGCGCTGCCGCACAGCCCGATGTACGTGCCCTTGTAGCGGACAATCTTGTCCGAAGTCTTGTCGTATTGCGCGGACAGCCGCGTGTCGCCGAACGTCGTCAGCGAATCCGCGGCGATGGCGATTTCGTCGTTCTTGCGAACGACAACGAGCGTGGTCATGGAGGGCGCGTTCCGGTGGGGCGGTGCGGCCGCGAGCGTTGGCCGGCCGCAGGCGTAACCGATAATTATACCCTGCGCACCGCATGCGATTGAAATGCCGCCGGCGCGGGAAGCATCGGCACCGGGGGCAATCGCGCAGGGCTCCAGCGGTCGATTGACCATTGCCAGAACTCGGCGACAGAGGTGGGATGGGCAGATCCCGTCGGCAGCGGCTGGTCGAGAAAGCGCCATGCGGCGACAAGCGCCGGCAGCGGTTGCGCGGGCAGCGGCGCGGCATCCGTCTGCTTGGAAAGCTTGTCGCCCGCCGCGTTCAGGGCGACCGGAATGTGCAGGTACGAAGGCGTCGGAAATCCGAGCCGGAGCTGCGCGAAGATCTGGCGTGGCGTCGATGCGAGCAGGTCCGCGCCGCGGACGACGTGCGTGATGTCCTGTGCGGCGTCGTCGACGACCACGGCGAGCTGGTACGCGAACTGGCCGTCCGCGCGCTGCACGACAAAGTCGCCGACGTCGACGGCGAGCTCCTGCGCCTGCGGTCCCAGAAGCCGGTCGCGAAACTCGATGCGCGCATCGCCCGTGCGCAGGCGCCATGCGCGCTGCGGGCGCAGCGCGCGGTCCGGCGGGACCCCGTTGCGGCAGGTGCCGGGGTAAACGCGCTCGCCGCCGACCCCCATGGGGGCCGCTTCGAGGTCCTTGCGCGTGCATGCACAGGCGTAGGCGTCGCCGTCGCTGCGCAGTCGGTCGAGCGCCGCCTTGTAAA
The DNA here is from genome assembly GCA_963726775.1 of uncultured beta proteobacterium. Lineage (GTDB taxonomy): Bacteria > Pseudomonadota > Gammaproteobacteria > Burkholderiales > Casimicrobiaceae > CAIWHR01. Next base: position 179,665 of record CAVSDL010000007.1, on the reverse strand, counting down.
GCGCCGCACGCTCCGATTGACGGATTACAGGTCCGTCCCAGGCGAAACCGTAGCGCTCCAGCGTGGCCAGGATCCCGGCCTCCGCCTCCGGCCGCGAGCGCGGCAAGTCGAGATCCTCGATGCGCAGGAACCACTCGCCGCCCGCGGCGCGCGCATCGCAGCAGCTCGCGAGCGCGGTGATCAGCGATCCGAAATGCAGCGGACCGGTCGGGGAGGGGGCGAAGCGGCCGCGATATCGCGGCAGGACATCGCTCACCGCGTGCCGGTGAGCGACGCCGTGGCGCCGAGCTTCGCCGGCGTCGGCGTGTACTGCCAGTTGCGGTTCACCGCGGCTAGCACCGCGGTCGGATATTCCGGGCGGCCGAGGCTGCCGTTGTAGCGGCCCAACGCGCGGTAGACATCGCCATTCTCGACCGTGAGGTAGTGGCGCAGGATCACGCAGCCATAACGCAGGTTGATGCGCAGGTGAAAGAGATTGTTGTCGCCGCCGCCGCCGATCAACCCGGTCCAGAACGGCATCACCTGCATGTATCCGCGTGCGCCGGCAGTCGAGATCGCGTACTTGCGAAACGCGCTCTCATGCTGGATCACCCCCAGCACGAGCTGCGGGTCGAGTCCGGCGCGCGTGGCTTCGTAATGCACGGTGCCCAGAAAATCCTCGCGCGTGCGCGCGTCGGAGATCTTTGCCGCGAGCCGGCGCGACATCTCGTCCAGCCATCCGCGGTTCTCGGGCCGCAGCGCGTAATCGACCGGCACGGGTCGATCGGAAATTGACTGCGAGAGCACGGTTACGACCGACGGCGCGAGCTGCTCCTCGACCTGCGCGCCGGCAAAGGCTGGCGGCGGGACAAGCGCGACCGCGGCGGCTGCCATCACGGCCATGCCGGGTATCCGTATCGATGTGCCGAAAAGCGTCATGCGACGAGCCTGCCCTTCACGAACGCTGCAATTTCCGCGATCGGCACCGGCGTTGCGGCCGCATCCCGCCGCGCCTGGTACTCGACGTGGCCTTCCTTCAGGCCCCGGTCGCCGATCGTGATGCGATGCGGGATGCCTATGAGCTCCATGTCTGCAAACATCACGCCAGGGCGCTCGCCGCGGTCGTCGAGCAGGACGTCGACGCCGGTGGCCTCGAGCTCGGCATGCAGGCGATCGGCCAGCGCCTTAACCGCTTCGTTGCGGTCGTAGCCCACCGGGGCGATCGCCACGGCGAACGGCGCCAAGGGGTCCGGCCAGATGATGCCTCTGGCGTCGTGGTTCTGCTCGATCGCGGCCGCGACGACGCGGGTGACGCCGATGCCGTAGCACCCCATCTCGAGCAACTGCGATTGACCTCCTGCATCGAGATAGGTCGCCTGCATGTCCTGCGAGTAGCGGGTTCCCAGCGCGAATACGTGGCCCACCTCGATCCCGCGCAGGATCTCGAGCGTGCCCTTGCCGTCCGGCGACGGATCGCCCGCGACCACGTCGCGGAGGTCGGCGATTGCATCCGGCTCGCGGCAGTCGCGCCCGAAATTGACGCCGCGGAGGTGGAAATCGGGTTCGTTCGCGCCGCAAATGAAGTCAGCCATCACCGCGACCGACCGGTCGACGATCAGTGTCAAGTCCTTGGCGATGCCGACGGGGCCGAGGTACCCCGGCTTGCAGCCCGTCGCCGAGACGATCTCGGCGGCGGTGGCCCAGCGGAATTTCTCGAGGCCGGGAATCTTGGTGACCTTGATCTCGTTCAGCGAATGGTCGCCGCGGATCAGCAGCATCCAGATCCGCGGCGGCTGGCCCTCGGTTTCCGTCGCGAGCATGATGCACTTGACGGTGCGCGAAAGCGGAAGCGCCAGCAGGTTGGCGACGTCCTCGCACGTCTCCCGGCCCGGCGTGGGCACCTTCTGCATGGCCTCCGACGCGCTGGCGCGTGATCCTGCCGGAGCGAGCGCTTCGGCGAGCTCGATGTTCGCGGCGTAATCGGATCCCGGGCACCAGGCGATCGCGTCTTCACCCGAGTCGGCCAGGACCTGGAATTCATGCGATGCGCTGCCCCCGATCGGGCCCGTGTCCGCGGCGACGGCGCGAAACGTGAGTCCCATCCGGGTGAAGATGCGCGCATACGCGTCGTACATCGCCTGGTAGGACTTCAGCATTCCCGCGCGGTCGGCATCGAACGAGTACGCGTCCTTCATGACGAACTCGCGAGAGCGCATCACGCCGAATCGCGGCCGCACCTCGTCACGGAACTTGGTCTGGATGTGATACAGGTTGACCGGCAGCTGCTTGTAGCTCCTGAGTTCCTTCCGCGCGATGTCGGTGACGACTTCCTCGGAGGTCGGCTGGACGATGAAGTCGCGCTCGTGCCGGTCCTTGACGCGCAGCAGCTCGGGCCCGTACTTCGACCAGCGCCCCGTTTCCTGCCACAGCTCCGCCGGTTGCACGACCGGCATCAGCAGTTCGATCGCGCCGGCGCGGTTCATCTCCTCGCGCACGATGGCCTCGACCTTGCGCATCACGCGCAAACCCAGCGGGAGCCACGTGTAGATGCCGGCGGCGACGCGCCGGATCATGCCGGAGCGGAGCATCAGGCGATGACTGACGAGTTCCGCTTCGGCAGGCGCTTCCTTCAGCGTGGTCAGGAAATAGCGTGAGACGCGCACGGTGCTGATTTTGTTGGGGAAACGCGAATTGTAACCCGGTACGCCCGGCGGCCGGGAAACGACGCGTCAGGGCAGGGCGACGAATCGTGACGGGGACTGCGAGCGAAGGCCGCCAGAAGGTCCAACATGCCGGGGGCGCCGCAGCGGGCGCCCATTGGAGCCCGACAGGCTCCCAGGGCAACGGCGAGGCCGGGAAGCCCCGCGCGGCCGCCTTACCGGACGACGGTCACGGGCAGCTTGGAGTGCGTCAGCACCTTCTGCGTCTCGCTGCCGAGCAGGAGCGCGGACACGCCGCGCCGCCCGTGCGAAGCCATGACGATCCCGTCGCATTTGTGCTTCTTCGCGGCGGCGAGTATCGCTTCCCAGGGAGCTGCCGCAATCGTGTACGCGGTCTTGCAGTCGACACCCGCGGCCTTGGCCTTGGTGGTGGCGACGTCCAGGACCTTCAGTGCGTCGTCGATCGCGAGCCTTGCGTATTCCTTGCGCGTGACGGGTTCGTAGACCACGCCGTCGGCGTACGCCGGCATCGGGTAATCCGGTGCGGCGTAGAATGCGGTCAGATTCGCGCCCACCGCCCGCGCGAGCGCGATCGCATGCGTCAGCGCCTTTTCCGAGAGCTTCGAGCCGTCGGTTGCAACCAGCAGGTGCTTGTACATCATCGCTCCTCGAAGGGATGGGAGATGATCGATTCTCCGCCGTCATGATCGCCCCGGCGTTGACCGAAATCAATGCCCAATGCGTACGATCAAGCTTCGGCCCCGTTGCGATTGACCCGCGAGGAAGCGCGCCGTAGATTCCGTCGGGTGCCCGCAATGTCCGCCACCGTCGAAACCGCATTGCCGTCCGTCGCTCCCGTTTCGGAGATCGCGAAATTTGCTCTGCCGGCGGCGGCGGCGAACTGTTTCCACTGCGGGAATCCGAATCCCGAGGCCAGCCGTTGGCAGGCCGTGTTCAACGGGGCACGCCATCATTTTTGCTGTGCCGGCTGTCTGGGAGTCGCGCAGACAATTCACGCTGCCGGTCTCGACGCGTTCTACGATCGCCGCACGACCTCCGTCGATCGGGCGCAGTCCGCGGACGGCGCCGTCGACGAATGGTCGCGATGGGACGATGCGGCGGCACAGGACGGGCTGGTGCGCAAGGTGGCCGACGGGCAGTGCGAAGCATCGCTGCTGCTCGAGGGCATCCACTGCGGTGCTTGCATCTGGCTGATCGAATCGTGGCTGGAACAACGGCCCGGCGTCCGCCATGCCAGCGTCAATTTCGCGACGCGGCGCGCCCACGTCGTCTGGAATCCGGCGGTAACGCGATTGTCGGACCTGTTGCGTGCGGTCGTCGCGATCGGCTATCACGCGTATCCGTACGATCCGGCCCGGCGCGAGATGCAGGCGCGGCGCGAGTCGCGGACGATGCTCCTGCGCATGGCCGTCGCGCTGCTGGCGATGATGCAGGTGATGATGTTCGCGGTGCCGGTCTACATCACCGTGGACGGCGTCGAGCGCGCGCACCGGCTGCTGCTCGAATGGGCGAGCCTCACGCTGACGCTGCCCGCGCTCCTCTATTCCGCCGCGCCGTTCTTCCGCGGTGCGTGGCGCGACTTGCGCATCGGGCGGCCCGGCATGGACGTGCCCGTCGCCCTCGGCCTCGCGGCGGCGTTCGTGGCCAGCGCGGCGGCTACGCTTTCCGGCGAGGGTGCCGTCTACTACGATTCGGTCACGATGTTCATCGCGTTGCTGCTGGTGGCGCGGTATGTCGAGCTGGTCGCGCGGCGCCGGGCCGGGGACGCGGTGGAGGCGGTCGCGAAGGCGCGCCCCGCGACCGCGGAGCGACTCGTCGCGTGGCCGGTGCACCGCGAAGTCGAATCGGTAGGGGCGGCGTCGCTCGCCGAGGGCGACTTCGCGCTGGTGCGCCCGGGAGCAGCCGTTCCGGCGGACGGCGTGGTCGTCGAGGGTAGTGCCGGCGTAGAGGAGGCGGTCCTCACCGGCGAGGCCCGGCCGTGCGACAAGGCGGTGGGCGACACGGTGCTCGCCGGAAGCATTGCGCGCGACGGCGCCTTGGTGGTCCGCGTGACCGCGGCCGGCGAAGCGACGCGTCTCGCCGCGATCCTGCGGTTGGTCGAGCGGGCCGCGAGTGAGCGCCCGCGCGTCGCACGCGTCGCGGACCGCGTCGCCGCGGGGTTCGTCGGCGCTCTGCTCGTGCTCGCCGCGATCACCGCCATGGCCTGGTGGCACTACGATCCGGCGCGCGTGCTGGCGGTGACGTTCGCCCTGCTCGTCGTGTCGTGTCCTTGCGCGTTGTCGCTGGCGACCCCGGCGGCGCTCGCGGCGGCGGCGGGCGCGCTTGCGCGGCGGCAGGTGGTCGTCGCGCGTGGCGACGCGTTGGAGACGCTGTCGCGCGTCACGCACGTCGTCTTCGACAAGACGGGGACGCTGACCGCCGGCCGCGTGGTGCTGTCCGACGCGTTTCCGCAGCGCGGGGCGACCCGGGACGGCGCCGTGGCGCTCGCGGCGGCGCTCGAAGCGCAATCCGAGCATCCGCTGGCAACGGTGTTCCGCGCGGCCGGTGCCGGGCTGGACGCACCGCGTGTCGACAGGCTGCTCACCGTCCCGGGGTGCGGGATCGAGGGTCACGCGGCCGGCCGCGTCGTGCGTCTCGGGCGGCCGAGCTTCGTCAGCGCTCTGTCGGGACAGCCGCTGCCGGCGGCGGCGACGCGCGTGGATCCGGCGGCAACGCTGGTGGCGCTGGGCGACGCCACGGGTTTCATTGCACTCTTCGTGCTGGTCGATGCGGTACGGCCGAGCGCCCGCGCATTGGTCGCGCAGCTCCGTTCGCTCGGCATCGTGCCGATGCTCCTGTCGGGTGATAACACGTCGGCAGTGGCGGCCACCGCCGCCGCACTCGGAATCGCCGACGCCCGTGGCGACGCGCTGCCCGAAGACAAGCGCGCCGCGGTCGCCGCGCTGCAGGCGGGCGGCGCGGTGGTGGCGATGGTCGGCGACGGCATCAACGACGCGCCTTCGCTCGCGCAGGCGCACGTGTCGTTCTGCCTTGCCAGCGCAACGCCCCTCGCGCAATTCACCGCGGACATCGTCGTGCTGTCGGACGACTTGCCGCGCATCGCCGGCGCGATCGTGCACGCGCGCCGCACGTTCCGCGTCGTTCGCGAGAACCTGGCGTGGGCGTTTGCCTACAATGCGATCGCGATTCCGGCGGCGGCGCTTGGATTCGTGACGCCGCTGGCCGCGGCGCTCGGGATGTCGGTGTCGTCGCTGGTGGTCGTCGTGAACGCGCTGCGCGCGGCGCGGATGCGGGACACGGCGCGGCGGCCGGTGAACGCGGCTGCCGCGTTGGGCCACGCGCCGACCAGGTGAGCACCGCCGCGTGGAAATTCTCGTGCTTCTGATTCCGCTGTCGGTGATACTGGTGCTGCTGATCGGCGTCGGCTTCTGGTGGTCGGTCAGCAGTGGACAGTTCGATGATCTGGAGGGACCGGCGCATCGCATCCTGGCCGATGACGATACGAGCGATGTGATTCCCGGGGAACTACGCCGAATCGACGATGCGGAAGGCAGGTGACGCGCCTTGACCACGATCAAGCCGGCTTCGGGTAAACACCGGTAGCATCGCGGCCTTGACCGTCGCGGGATGCAGGGCTTCGTTCGTGCGTAGGCGGAGCAGCGCGCGAGGCTCCGTGGCCGGGCGACGCGGGAGTGAGCGGAGGCTACTGGCGCGCGGGCCGCAGCTCCGAATCGCTGCGGGTCGGCAGGCGGGTCGTGCCGGGGGCGCCTGGTCGCGGTGCACTGATGCGGGGGCAATAACGATGAATGCGGCAAACGCGGGGACGTTCAACTACAAGGTGGTGCGCCAGTTCGCGATCATGACGGTCGTCTGGGGCATCGTGGGAATGCTGGTCGGCGTGATCATCGCCGCCCAGTTGCTGTGGCCCGAGCTCAATTTCGACATTCCGTGGTTCTCGTACGGCCGGTTGCGGCCGCTGCACACGAACGCGGTGATTTTTGCATTCGGCGGCTGCGCGCTGTTTGCGACTTCGTACTACGTGGTGCAGCGCACATGCCAGGTCCGCCTGTTTTCGGAGGGCCTCGCGGCCTTCACGTTCTGGGGCTGGCAGGTGGTGATCGTGCTGGCGGCGGTGACGCTGCCGCTGGGCTTCACCAGCGGCAAGGAATACGCCGAGCTCGAGTGGCCGATCGACATCCTGATCACGCTGGTCTGGGTGTCCTATGCGGTCGTATTTTTCGGCACGCTGATCCTGCGCAAGACACCGCACATCTACGTCGCCAACTGGTTCTTCGGCGCGTTCATCCTGACGGTGGCGGTGCTGCATCTCGTCAATAGCGCGGAGATCCCGGTCACCTTCTGGCCGATGAAATCGTACTCGGCTTACGCCGGCGTGCAGGATGCGATGGTCCAGTGGTGGTACGGCCACAACGCGGTGGGCTTCTTCCTGACCGCGGGGTTCCTCGGCATGATGTACTACTTCGTGCCGAAGCAGGCCGGCCGGCCGATCTACAGCTACCGCCTGTCGGTCGTGCATTTCTGGGCGCTGATCTTCACCTACATGTGGGCGGGTCCGCACCACCTGCACTACACGGCGCTGCCCGACTGGACGCAGTCGCTCGGCATGCTGTTCTCGCTGATCCTCCTGGCGCCGTCGTGGGGCGGCATGATCAACGGCATCATGACGCTGTCGGGGGCCTGGTACAAATTGCGCGACGACCCGATCCTGAAGTTCCTGATCGTGTCGCTCTCTTTCTACGGGATGAGCACGTTCGAGGGGCCGATGATGTCGATCAAGACCGTCAACGCGCTGTCGCACTACACCGATTGGACGATCGGCCACGTGCATTCCGGCGCGCTCGGCTGGGTCGCGTTCATCTCGATAGGCTGCATCTACTACCTGATTCCACGGATGTTCGGCAAGACCGAGATGTGGTCGGTGCGCCTCATCACGCTGCACTTCTGGGTCGCGACGATCGGTGTCGTGCTCTACATCGCGGCGATGTGGATTGCCGGCGTCATGCAGGGGTTGATGTGGCGCGCCATCAACGCCGACGGCACGCTCACCTACGCGTTCGTCGAAAGCGTGAAGGCCACCTATCCGTTCTATGCGATCCGGCTCGTGGGGGGCGCGCTGTTCCTCGGTGGCATGCTGGTGATGGCGTACAACGTGATACGCACGGTTGCCGGCAGCAAGGCAGTCGAGGCGCCGATTCCGGTCGCCGCGCCGGTGCAAGCGTAAGGAGCGGACGATGAAGCTCAACCAGGAATTGCTCGAGAAAAACGTCGGCTGGATGATCGTCTGCATCGTCCTGCTCGTCAGCGTGGGCGGTCTCGCCGAAATCGTGCCGCTGTACTTCCAGAAATCGACGACCGAGCCGGTCAAAGGGGTCAAGCCGTACACGGCGCTGCAGTTGACCGGCCGTGACGTCTACCTGCGCGAGGGCTGTTACAACTGCCATTCGCAGATGATCCGGCCGTTTCGCGCGGAGACCGAGCGCTACGGCCACTACTCGGTCGCCGGCGAATTCGTCTACGACCATCCGTTCCAGTGGGGCAGCAAGCGCACCGGGCCCGATCTCGCGCGCGTGGGCGCCCGCTACTCGGACGACTGGCACCGCGTGCACCTCGACAATCCGCGCGATGTCGTGCCGGAGTCGAACATGCCCGGCTACCCGTGGCTCGCGAAAACGCCCGCATCGGCGGCCGACATCCAGGACAAGATGAAGGCGCTGAGGCGCGTCGGCGTGCCGTATACCGACGCCGAAATTGCGAAGGCCGCCGACGAGTTGAAGGGACGGACGGAGCAGGATGCACTGGTCGCTTACCTGCAGAACATGGGACTGGCGCTGAAGGGCGAGAGGTGAGCGATGAACATTTTCAGCATCATCGGCATCGCCACGACCGTCGTCTCGTTCGTGGCGTTCCTCGGTATCGTCGCGTGGGCGTACAGCAAGCGGCGGCAGGCGGCCTTCGCGGAAGCGGCCAATGCGCCTTTCGCGCTGCCTGACGATGCGGATGGCCACGAAGCGATCGTAAATGGTGCGGAGCGGCGGTCATGAGTGATTTCACATCGAGTTTCTGGAACGGGTACGTCATCGTTCTCACGCTGGGGGCGATCGGCTATTGCGCGTGGCTGTTGTGGGTGACGAGCAGGGCCAGGGTCAAACCCGGGCAGCCCGCGCCGCCTACCGCGGCCGGACCCGACGGCAAACAGGTCGAACTCACCGGACACATCTGGGATGGCGATCTGTCCGAATACAACAATCCGCTGCCTCGCTGGTGGATGTGGCTGTTCTGGATCACGATCGTGTTTGCGCTCGTCTATCTTGCCGCGTACCCGGGACTTGGCACCTTCAGGGGAATGCTCGATTGGACGGCGACCGGCGCCTGGGCCAAGGAAGCCGCGGAGACCGATGCCCGGCTGAAGCCGCTGTACGACAAGTATCTGGCGATGGAGCTTCCGGCGATCGCGACGGATCCGCAGGGCCGGGCCATGGGCGAGCGGATCTTTCTCAACACGTGCGCGCCCTGCCACGGGTCCGACGCCGGCGGGTCCCGCGGGTTCCCGAATCTGCGCGACGCGGACTGGCTCTACGGCGGCGATCCCGCGACGATAGTCACGTCGATTGCCGACGGCCGGATGGGCGTCATGCCGGCGCTGGGCCCGGCCCTCGGCAACGAGGGCGTCAAGGACGTCGTCGCCTACGTGCGCTCGCTTTCGGGGCTCGCCAGCGACGGCCTCAAGGCACAGCTTGGCAAGCCGCTGTTCGAGCAGAACTGCGCGGCGTGCCATGGCGCGGACGGCAAGGGCAATCAGGCCGTCGGAGCGCCGAATCTGACCGATCGCATCTGGCTCTACGGCAGCTCCGAGGCGACGATTGCCGAAGGCATCAACAAGGGCCGCCACCTCGACATGACCGACGGCCATCTGCCCATGCCGGCGCACCGGGACATCCTGGGTCCGGCCAGGATCCGGATCGTCGCTGCCTACGTCTGGGGCCTGTCGAACAAACCCGCTGCCGCAGCCAAGTGACGCCGGGCGCGAACGCGGCGCCGGCAGCGTCGGTGGTCGCGGCGCGCGTTCGCGATGCGCTTGCGGCGTCCTTGCGACGCTTTGCGCCGCATTGCGATCGCCGGCGGCGCGCCTGATACTTCCTCAGTGGACGCCATCGACAAAGCCCTGCCGATTCCGCCGGCCTCCGTGCCGGTCGAGGAAGTCGCGCTCTTCGAGATCCGGAAGAAGATCTATCCGCGCGCGGTCACCGGGATATTCGCGCAGTGGCGCTGGGGGTTGATCTTCGCCACGCAGCTGATCTACTACGGCCTGCCCTGGCTTTCCTGGAACGACCGGCAGGCGGTCCTGTTCGACATCGCCGCGCGGAGGTTCTACATCTTCGGCCTCGTGTTCTGGCCGCAGGACGTCATCTACCTTTCGGTGCTGCTGATCCTTGCCGCGCTGTCGCTGTTCCTGTTTACCGCGATGGCCGGCCGCGTGTGGTGCGGGTACGCCTGTCCGCAGACCGTCTACACCGAAATCTTCATGTGGATCGAGCGCCGGATCGAGGGCGGCCGCGCGGCGCGGATGCGTCTCGACCGGGAGCCGCTTTCCGCCGTGAAGATCGGCAAGAAGGCGGCCAAGCACGGTGTGTGGATGGCATTGTCGTTGTGGACCGGCATTACCTTCGTCGCCTATTTCGCGCCGTTCCGGCCGCTTCTCGACGCCGTTCCGGGCAACCTGGGCGGCTGGGAAACGTTCTGGATCCTGTTCTACGGATTCGCGACCTACGGCAACGCGGGCTGGATGCGCGAGCAGGTCTGCAAGTACATGTGCCCGTACGCACGCTTCCAGTCGGTGATGTTCGACAAGGACACCCTGGTCATCACCTACGATGCCGGCCGCGGCGAGCCGCGCGGCCCGCGCAGCAGGAAAGCCGACATCGAGGTTGCCGGCCTCGGCCACTGCGTCGACTGTTCGATCTGCGTCCAGGTTTGCCCGACCGGCATCGATATCCGCAAGGGCTTGCAGTACGAGTGCATCGGCTGCACCGCGTGCATCGATGGCTGCAATCAGGTGATGGACAAGATGGGCTACCCGCCGGGGCTCATCCGGTTTACGACCGAGAACGCGCTTACGAAAGGCTACGACAAGGCCACGATCGTGAGGCGCGTGTTCCGCTTCCGCACGCTGCTCTACCTTGCCCTGCTCGCCGCCATTGCGACGGCGGCAGGCGTAGCGCTTGCGCTCAAGAGTCCGCTGAAGGTGAACGTCATCCGGGATCGCGGCGCGCTCGCTCGCGAGACGTCTCCCGGCGTGATCGAAAACGTATATCGGCTGCAGATCATGAACACCGACGAGAAGCCTCGGCAATTCGCGATCGCCGCGGAAGGCATGCCCGGCCTCAAGGTCGTCGGTGTCGAGCAGCCGGTGGAAGTCGGCGCGGCGGCGACGCGCCTGGTCCCGCTGCGATTGCAGGCTCCCGCGGAGCCGGACGACGATGCTCGCGACGATCGGCACGACGGCAAACACGCCGGTGAACGGCCGCACCAGGATGCGCAACGGATCGATTTCGTGGTGCGGGCGGTGGACGAGCCGACGCTCATGCGGCGCGAGAAATCCACATTCGTGCTGCCACGCTGATTCGGATTCATGGCTCCCGCCACGATGCATGCCCCGATCATTGCCACGAGGCCCTGGTACCGGCAGCTCTGGCCGTGGCTGCTGATCGCCGGTCCCGCGATCGTCGTTGTTGCCGCGCTGCTGACCGCGTGGCTTGCCGTGTGGAGCGACGACGGCGTCATCGCCGACGACTATTACAAACGCGGTTTGCTGATCAACAGGGAACTCGAGCGTTCGGGGCGTGGCGAAGCGATGAACCTGGGTGCGGTGCTGAGGGTAACGGCGGAGGGAGCTGTGCAGCTCGAGTTGAGCGGATTCGCGGACGCCGCGGCGCCCGCCGCGGTGCGCCTCAGGCTCGCGCACCCGACGCGCGCCGGGCGGGATCGCGCGCTGACGCTGGTGCGTGACGCCGGCGGCGCCTACAGGGGCACCCTCGATGCGCCGCCGCAGGGCCGCTGGCTCGTCACCCTCGAAACGGATGCGTGGCGGCTGCCGACCGTGGTGACGAACGGCGGGCTCGGCGAAGTTCGGATCGGCGCCGCGCGCGCCGTCGATTGAGGTCCGCTGGGGCAACCGGTGAGGGCGTCGATGTCGCAACACCCGGTCTCGGAGTCAAGGAGTTGGCGATGAATATGAACGACAATTTCGCGCACCGGCTGATGTGGGTGATCTGGCCGGCCTTTCTTGTCGCGGGTGTCGCGGAGGCGATCTTCTTCACGGTGTTCGATCCGTTCGACCTCCATTTTTTCGGCGCGACGCTCGACGTGTCCCGGGAGTGGATCTACACGATGGGCTTCTTCGGATTCTGGGCACTCGGCATCGCGTCATCCGCGCTGACCGTGTTCCTCGAACGTTCGCCGTGGGAGGTGAACCGATGCCCGCTCGAGGCTCCGGAGCGGCCGGCGGGCTGCCCCAAGCGCGACGATCCGGAGGCTTGCTGCGCGCCCGGCGACGTGGCGCAGCGTTGAGGGCGGGATTCGGGGCCGGTCGCGGGCCCGGGACGTGTCGTGGGAGGCGCCTAGACCTCCTTGGACGGTCGAGCCAGGCGAAGCGATGCGCGTCGACCTCGCTGTGTCCTCTGCCACCGAGGGCGGTCGGGACCCCTCTCCGGCTAGCCCCGCTGACCGACGATCTGCTTGAGAGCGGTGGGATCGAGCAACTTGACCGCGCGGCCCTGCACCTGGATCAGGCCCTCTTCCTGGAAGCGGGAAAATAGCCGGCTCACGGTTTCGAGCTTGAGGCCGAGATAGCTCCCGATTTCCTCGCGCGTCATCCGCAGCACGTACTCGGTCGACGAATACCCGCGCCGCCGGTACCGTTCTGCAAGGCTCAGCAGGAACACCGCAAGGCGCTCCTCGGCCCGCATGCTGCCGAGCAGCAGCATGACGTTCTGGTCGCGCGAGATCTCCCTCGAAAGCAGCCGGTGGAGGTTGTGCTGCAGCGGTGGCAGGCTGCGCGCGACATCCTCGATGCGCTCGAAGGGAATCACGCAGACCTCGGTGTCCTCCAGCGCAATGGCCTGGCAGCCATGGTGGTCGGTGCCAATGCCGTCGAGGCCCACGATGTCGCCCAGCATATGGTAGCCGGATACCTGTTCGCGGCCATCTTCGGCCAGCACGGTCGTTTTCAGCGAACCGATCCGGATGGCATAAAGCGAGGCAAAGCTTTCGCCGGCACGGTAAAGTGTGTCCCCCTTCTTGAGCTTGACCCGGGCGCTGAGCAGGGCGTCGAGCTGTTTCAGGTCGTCGGGCTCGAGCCCCATGGGCAGGCAAAGCTCGCGCATGCTGCACGTCGAGCAGTGGACCTTGAGGTCGCGTATGGAGAAGACCGGCGCCGGCGTGCCGCCCGAAACGGTCCGTACGGACCCGGAGGCGGCGTTCGGTGACAGGGGCTTCGCGGGCAGCGTCATGGCACCTGGAGGATTGTTGCGCAGCGCAATTGATCTAGGTCAAACCGCTGCAGTCTAAAGGGAATCCTCTCCGTTGAACAGGAGCGCTGGTTCCGACCGCGCCGCGGTATTCTGTAAAGTTGGCTCAACATCCTCGCCGCAGGATGTTGCGACGGATTGTGGTTTGGGGGGCAGATGGCCGTTTCCGCGCTGATCGGTGCGTGGCTCGCCGGCGCGCTGGGCGGCGTCCACTGCGTCGCCATGTGCGGGGGCTTTGTCGCGGCGCTTTCGGGAGCAGGCGTTCCGGCCCGCGCGCAGGGCGCTTCGCTCCTGCCGGCGCGCGTGCTGGCGCGGCGGCAACTGGCGTACAACCTGGGGCGCATCACGACCTATGCGCTGCTCGGGGCGCTATTGGGGGGCGCCGGTTTCGTTGCGTTGGCGGCGGTCGATTGGCTGCCGGTGCAGCGGGCGCTCTACGTTCTGGCCAATTTGTTCCTGCTCGCGCTCGCGGTCGCGATTGTGTCGAAGCGGGACGGGCTTGCCTGGCTGCAACGCGCGGGGTCGGCGCTGTTCGCCAACGTCCTGCCGGCCGTGCGGCCGCTGATGCTGCGCGAGCGAGGCTCCGCGCGATACGCGCTCGGGATGATATGGGGGTTGGTTCCCTGCGCACTCTCCTACAGCGTGCTGCCGGTCGCCTTGTTCGCGGGCGGCGCCCTGGAAGGCGCGGCAGTGATGCTGGCGTTCGGGATCGGCACGCTGCCCAATCTCATTGCGGCAGGATGGATCGTCACACGCGGCCGCACGTGGTCAGCCTCCCGAGTGGTGCGCTACGGCGCCGCCTTGCTGCTCGCGGGATTTGCCGCGGCCGGCGTCTGGCGTGCGCTGTACGGGCCGTTGTCGCTGGCGCAGGGGCCCTTCTGCCTTTAGGCACAGTCCCGCCCGTGCGAAAATCGGCGGCCATGACGAGCGCCACCGAAATTTCCGATCCGCGGGTGTTTCCGGATGCCGCTTCTGCGCCTCCCGACGCGGCCCGTCTCTACGCACTTGCCGCCGCCAGCCTCGCCGCGGACACGGGCCAGCGTGCCGATGCGCTGGACAGGGAGATCCGCGCCGCACTGATCCGCAACCTTTCCGGCGACGGATCGATACTGTCGGCGATTTTCGCAGGCGCACCGTCGGTGGCGTGCGCGCGGCACCTCTGGCGGCAGCTGGACGCCGCCTGGTGCGAGACTGCCGTGGACCTGCAGGCCGGACTCGCGGCCAGCATTTTCGCGGTGCCGCTGGTGATCGTCACGGGACTCGCCGGCGCGAAGGATGAGGGCGCGCTTTCCGGCGTGGTGCACGACGCAGAGGCGCTGGCGGCGATCCTGCGCGAGCACGGCGCGCTCGCCGGCAACCGGACGTTTGCGCTTTCGCCTGCGCTCGTCGGCGCCGAGGCGATCGACATTGCGCGGCTGCCGGAGATTCTCGCGTGGCAACGGCTTCCCGATTCACTCGCGCCGGGCGCGAGGCTGCCGGCGCGCGTGCTCGCGCCGGCGCCGGTGATCGTTTCCGGGGGCCACGAGGGCGTGCACCTGCGCTTTCTGGTCGGATCGGCGCTTGCGCGACCCGGCGCCGATATTCTCGCCGACGCGACGGTCGGCAAATGGGGCATTCCGTTCGCGCAGGAGCTGGGCCGCCAGCTCCGCGCGGGCAGCGCGTCGGTGCTGGCGCTGCCGCGCGCGCCGCAGCGCTTGCTGCCCGGCGTGCGGCAGGGGCGCGCCGCGCAACGTGAAGCAGGCGCGCAGATCTTCGCCAGCAATGCGATTCGCAAACTGCGCGCGGCGGTGGGTGAACCGTCGGCGGTGATCAGCGCACATCGCGCCCCGGACGCGCCCGGTGGTGGCGAGCTGCGATTGTCGCTGTCATCACCCTTCGAGCCGCGCGACGCCGAAGGTTTTTGCTGTCCGCTTCATCCGCTGGACCGGGTCGGCGACGTCGTGACGATGCTCACCGACCTGCTGCGCGATTGTCGGGTTGCCGAAGTCCGCGTGCTCGCCGGTGTGCACGCCGATCGTCATCCCGACACCGGATCGCCGCTGCTTTTCAAGACGGATTCCATTCCCGAAGCGGCGGGCGTCATCGTCCATTGATCGGGCGCGGACCTCCTTGACAATGGGCACTAGACATCTCTGTTTTAAATACTGAATGCGGTATACCATTACCCGAAGCGGACATCGTACGTTCGGGAGATGGCGCAATGGGAGCAGAGCATGGCTGGTGAGCCGCATATCCGTGTGCTCGTCGCAAAGGTCGGGCTCGACGGCCACGACCGAGGTGTGAAAGTGGTCGCGCGGACGCTTCGCGACGCCGGCATGGACGTGATCTACACCGGCTTGCACCGGACCTCGGAGGAGGTGGTCGAGGCGGCGGTGCAGGAGGACGTCGATGTCATCGGCGTGTCGATCCTTTCCGGCGCGCACATGACCGTGTTTCCGCGCATTCTGGCTTCACTCAGGGAGCGTGGCGCCGATGACATCCTCGTCGTGGGCGGCGGCGTGATCCCCGACGAGGACGTCGCGACGCTCAAGTCGGCAGGCGTCAAGGAGTTGCTGCTGCAGGACACGCCGCCCGAGGCGATCGTCGCGATGGTGCGCCGGATCGTCGCCGAGCGCGGGCCGCGCTGACGCAACGGAGTGGCCATGGAGCAATGGTCGTTTCCGCCGCGCTTCGACGCCGACTATCTGCCTCCCGCCGACGCGCGCTACTGGTTCCCCGAGCGCGAGACGATGCCTGCCGCCGACCGCGAGCGCGCGATCCTCGAGCGCCTGCGGCAGGTGACGCGCTACGCGTGGGACGCCTCGCCGTTCTACCACTCCAAGTGGGACGACGCGGGATTCCATCCCGATCAACTGCGATCGCTCGAGGACTTCGAGTCGCGCGTGCCGGTGATCACCAAGAAGGACCTGCGCGACGCGCAGTCGCGCGTGCCGCCATTCGGCGACTACCTGTGCGTGCCGGAAGGCGATATCTTCCATGTCCACGGCACGTCCGGCACGACCGGCCAACCGACCGCATTCTCGATCGGGCGCGACGACTGGATTTCGATTGCGAACGCGCACGCGCGCATCATGTTCGGAATGGGCATCCGTCCCGGCGACACCGTGTTCATCGCCGCGATCTTCAGTTTATACATGGGCTCGTGGGGCACGCTGGCGGGCGCCGAGCGGATGCGCTGTCGCGCCTTCCCGTTTGGCGCGGGCGCGCCGGGGATGACCGCGCGCGCGGCGATGTGGCTCGATGCGACGAAGCCCCGGGCATTCTACGGCACGCCGTCGTTCGCATTGCATCTTGCCGAGGTGGCGCGTGCCGAAGGGTACGATCCACGTCGGTTCGGCCTCGAGGTGATGTTCTTTTCCGGCGAGCCGGGCGCGTCGGTACCTGGCGTGCGCGACCGGATTGTGAGCGAGTACGGCGCACGCGTGATCGACTGCGGATCGATGGCGGAGATGACGCCGTTCATGAACGTGAGTGGCACCGCCGAGACCGACGGCATGCTTTGCTGGCAGGACGTCATCTACACCGAGGTTTGCGACCCGCAGACGTTTCGCCGAGTGCCCTATGGCCAGCGCGGAACGCCGGTGTACACGCATCTCGAGCGCACGTCGCAGCCGATGATCCGCCTCGTTTCGGGTGACCTCACGCTGTGGGAGAACGGGCCGAATCCGTGCGGCCGCACGTATCCGCGGCTGCCGCAGGGCATTTTCGGCCGGATCGACGACATGTTCACGATTCGTGGCGAGAACGTCTACCCGAGCGAGGTCGACGCCGTGATGAATCAGCTCGGTGGCTACGGCGGCGAGCACCGCATCGTGATCAGCCGCGACGGCGCGATGGACGAGCTGCTGATCCGCGTCGAGGCCTCTGCCGCGCAGCACGCCCTCGGCGAGCAAGGGGTCGCGGCGCTGCGCGCCGACGCGGCGCAGAAGCTGCAGAAGCTGCTGGGACTGCGGGCGAAGGTCGAGGCCCTGCCGCCCGGGACGTTTCCGCGGACCGACTTCAAGGCCCGCCGCGTGATCGACGACCGCGACGTCTTCCGCGAAATGAATGCGCGGATCAAAGGCGGCGACGGATGAGGTTCGTTCCGTCGCGCGAGCTCGTCCCCGGCGTGCTTGCCGGCGATCCGCGCGCGGTCGCGCGGCTTCTCACCCGCGCCGAGAGCGGCGGCGACGAATGCCGCGCAGCGCTCGACGAGATTTTCCGCCGGGCCGGGCGCGCGCACGTCGTCGGCATCACCGGCGTGCCCGGCAGCGGCAAGTCGACGCTGGTCGCAAAGCTCGCGCGCGCCGTGCGTGGAAGCGGGCGCACCGTCGCGATCGTCGCCGTCGATCCGTCAAGCCCGTTTTCCGGGGGCGCGATTCTCGGTGACCGGATCCGGATGGGTGACCTTGCCGGCGATGTCGGCGTGTTCGTGCGCAGCATGGCGACTCGCGGTGCGTTGGGCGGGCTCGCGCACGGCACGCTGGAGAGCGTCGACGTGTTCGACGCGGCGGGCTTCGACCTCGTTTTCGTCGAGACCGTCGGAGTCGGCCAGGACGAAGTCGACGTCGCGCGCGCCGCGCATACGACCGTCGTCGTGTCCGCGCCGGGCCTCGGTGACGACGTCCAGGCGATCAAGGCCGGCATCCTCGAGATCGCCGATATCCACGTGGTCAGCAAATGCGACCGATCCGATGCCAACAGGACGATTTCGGATCTCAAGTCGATGCTATCGCTCGGACTCTCGATCGCTGCGCCGGCGCCCACCCTCCGCTGGCCGGTGCCGGTCGTGGCGACGAGCTCGGTGCGCGACGAAGGCGTGGCTGAACTCATGGCCGCGATCGACCGGCATCGGGCGCATCTTGCTGGCAGCGGCGAGATCGCCGCGCGACGCGCCGCGATCAACGAACGCCGGCTGCTCAAGGCGGGCGAGGACATCCTGCGCACGGCCTTCGTGCGGCACCGGGATGGCAAGATCTCGGCGCTGCTCGACCTGCTCGACGCCCGCACGCTGTCCCCGCACGGCGCCGCGCGCAGGCTGCTCGCCGAACTGCATATCGGAGGTGACGCATGAACGAACCCGTTTTCCACGACCGGCCCGCGGTCGATTCCGACACCCGCGCCGCGCTCGAGGCGGAGGTCGCCGCGTGGGAGGATAACGAGGTCGCGAACTTCGTCGCCCGCGCGCCCGAGCGGACATCCGAGTTCCGCACGCAGGGCGGCTTCCCGCTGAAGCGCACGTACACGGCGCTCGACCTTGCCGACACGCCGCTCGAGGATATCGGCCTTCCGGGTCGGTACCCGTTCACGCGCGGACCGTACCCGACCATGTATCGCGGGCGGCTCTGGACGATGCGCCAGATCGCCGGCTTCGGTACCGCAGAGGATACGAACAAGCGGTTCAAGTACCTGATCGCCAATGGCCAGACCGGACTGTCGACCGACTTCGACATGCCGACGCTGATGGGCTACGACAGCGACCATCCGATGAGCGAGGGCGAGGTCGGCCGCGAGGGCGTCGCGATCGACACGCTCGCCGACATGGAGCACCTTTTCGACGGCCTCGATCTCGAGAAGATCTCGGTGTCGATGACGATCAATCCGAGCGCGTGGATCCTGCTCGCGATGTACGTCGCGCTCGCCCAGAGGCGCGGGCTCGACCTCCACAAGCTGTCGGGCACGATCCAGGCCGACATCCTGAAGGAGTACCAGGCGCAGAAGGAATGGATCTACCCGGTTGCGCAGTCGGTGCGCATCGTCCGCGACTGCATCACGTACTGTGCGCGCCACATGAAGCGGTACAACCCGATCAACATCTCCGGATACCACGTGTCCGAGGCCGGCAGCTCGCCGCTCGACGAGGTCGCGTTCACGATGTGCAACCTGATCGCCTATGTCGAAGCGGTCACCAGGACCGGGATGCACGTCGACGAATTCGCACCGAGGCTCGCGTTCTTCTACGTGTGCCAGGCCGACTTCTTCGAGGAGATCGCAAAATTCCGCGCAGTGCGGCGGGTATACGCGAAGTTGATGAAGGAGCGTTTCGGTGCCCAGAATCCGGAGTCGATGCGGTTGCGCTTCCACTGTCAGACGGCCGCAGCGTCGCTGACCAGGCCACAGTACCAGATCAACGTCGTGCGCACCGGGCTGCAGGCGCTCGCCGCGGTGCTGGGTGGCGCGCAGAGCCTGCACACGAACGGCATGGACGAGGCGTTTGCGATCCCCACCGAGCAGGCGATGAAGATCGCGTTGCGCACGCAGCAGATCATCGCCGACGAGTCTGGCGTGCCGGGTGTGGTCGATCCGCTCGGCGGCTCGTATTTCGTCGAGAGCCTGACCACGCAGTACGAGCGCGAGATCTTCAAGATCATCGACTACGTCGACGCCAACGGTGGCACGGTCAAGCTGACCGAGGAGAGCTGGTTCCAGAAACGGATCGCCGATTTCGCGTACGACACGGCACTCAAGAAGGCGAGCGGCGAGAAGCCGGTGCTCGGTGTCAACAAGTACGCGGACCCGGGTGAAAAATTCGACATCGAGACTCATCCCTACGATCCGTCGACGGCCATTCGCCAGATCGAACGCCTGGTGCGCGTGCGCCGCGAGCGCGACAACGCACGCGTCGCGTCGCTGCTGGACAAGCTTGTCGCGGTGGCGAAGGACGAACGCGTGAACATCATGCCGGTGACCATCGAGCTCGTCGCCGCCGGGGCCACGATGGGCGACATCGTCGAGAAACTCAGAGGGCTGTGGGGTACCTACCGCGAGAAGCCGATGTTCTGACGCCGGTGCCGCGGATTGCCCGCATATCAGGTAGCCTCGCGCACGCCCGACCAGACAACTTTGCCCGCATGCCCATGCAGCTTCCGTACCTCGATTTTCGTCCGGCGCTTGCGGCGCCGTTCGATGGTGCCACGACATCGGTCGTGATCGGCCGCACGGTCGCGGGCTCCGGGCTGACGCTCGCCGGCTACGCGACCATTCGCGGCGACGGTGAACGGATTCGCATCGGCGCGAACGCATTTCTCGGCGAGCGCGCGACCGTCCACATTGCCGACGGGTTCATCCCAACCGAAATCGGCAACGACGTCACGGTCGGCCGCTACGCGCTGGTGCACGCGTGCACGCTGGGCGACGGTGTCGTGGTCGCCGATGCGGCGACCGTGATGGACGGTGCGGTGGTCGGGTCCGGTGTGCTGATTGCGCCGGGGGCGCTGGTGCCGCCGCGCAAGAAGCTCGCCGGCGGTTTCGTGTACGCGGGCAATCCGGCCGTGCCCGTGCGCGAGATCGGATCCACGGAGCTTCGCGAGGCCGCGGCCTCGATCCGGCGCGGCGACCCGTCAGCCCTCGTGTGCGGCGACAACCTGCCACCGCTCGACATGGGGACGTTCGTGCCGGCGAAGGCCGGCGCGGGGCCTCTCCATTCGTTCGAGGACCGCGTGCCGCGCGTCGCGGCCGCATTCGTGGCACCGGGCACCGCGGTCGTCGGCGACGTGCGGATCGACGACGATGCGGGAGTGTTCTACGGCTGCGCGGTCGTCGCGGGTGGCGCGCGCATCGCGATCGGCGCACTCAGCAACATCCAGGACAATTCGTTGCTGCTGACGAATCGCTCGCGCGGTCACCTGCTGATCGGCGAGCGCGTGACCGTGGGACACAACGTGCGGATGGGCGCCGGTGTCTTCGGCGACGATTCGCTGGTCGGAATGGGTTCGATCGTCGGCGACGGCGTCGTGGTCGAGCCCGGCGGATGCATCGCGGCCGGCGCGCACGTCGAGCCCGGGACGGTCGTCAAGGCCGGATGGATATGGGCCGGCAGGCCGGCGCGCGCGTTTCGCGAACTGAAGCCCGACGAGCGCGCCGGCTTTGCCGACATCATTGCGGTTTACGCGCGTTATTCGTCCGATTATCGCGACGCGCGCTGAGGCGCGGCTGGCGGCGGCGCTTCGGCCTCCGCCGCCACCGTCGGCAGCGTCAGCCGGACGCTGACCGCGGCGTTCGCGAGATGCGCGCGAGCCCGCGCCGCGGCGCCGTGTGCATTGCGCTCGGCGATCGCGCGCAGCATCTGCTCGTGTTCGGTCCAGACCTGCTTCCGGTAGTCGCGATGCTGGAGCACCTCACGCATCGCGCGCCGCAGGTGATTCCAGAGCTGGCCCATCGTGTCGGTGAAGAGCCGATTGCCCGACATCTCGTAGATCAGCATGTGGAAATCCATGTCGGCGCCGATCAGCGTCGCGATCGACCCTTCGCCGACGGCGCGGCGCCCACGGGCGATCAGCTCGCGCCCGCGCTCGAGATCGGCGTCCGACGCGCGTTGTGCCGCGAGCGCCGCGGCGAGCGGGTCAAGGCCCAGGCGCAGTTCGTAGATCCAGCGCATGAAATCGCGGTCGAGCGGCGCGACCATCAGTCCGCGCCGGCCCGCCTCGGTGACGAATTTCTGCTGCTTGAGCAGAAGAAGCGCCTGTCCGACGGGCTGCCGCGACACCGACAGTTTCGCGGCGACGCTTTCCTGCGTCAGACGCTCGCCCGGCTCGAGGCGGCCCTCGCAGATCGCATCGAGTATCGCGCGATACGCCTGCTCGACGATCGTTGGCTGCTGCGGGAGAGTGTCCATGACGAATCGGGAACGCGCAGCGCGGTCCTACCGGTGAGTCCCGGACGCTCGCGGCCAGCGGCTCATGGCGCGGATACGAAATTGATGTCGCCGTACCAAGCCTCGGCCGACGCCCCGGTATTGTCGGAGTCGGTCAGCAGCCCGACACCGATCAACTGACCCGGGTCCTCGCCGTAAGCCTTGCGGAAGTCATCGAGCACGTTGCGGCGCAAGTTCTGCCACGCTCCCACGCCACCCGGCCCGCTCGCAGCGACGATCATCCGCACCCGGCTGGTATTCGGATTCGGTATCACGGCGCCGACGGGCGCCTTGTTCGACCAGATGTACATCAGTGTCGCGTACGCCACCTCGCGGCCGGCGACCTTGTCGCCCAGTGCGAAGAACGCGCGGTCACGCAACGGCAGCTTCGCGCGATCGCCGTCGAACTGAAGCACGATGCGCGCTGGCGAATCCTCCTTCCCGGCGATGCTGTTGTCGGCGTCGTCGATCAGCTTCGCGACCTTCCAGCGCCATTCGATGAATGGCGCAGCGCGCACATCGAACCTGGTGTCGTGGCCCAGGCCGCTCGCCGCGGCGTCCGCCTTAGCGTTCAAGACCACGGTGCCCGAATCGTCGACAAGCTGATACTGCGTGGGCTTCTTGCCGGCGGCGATCTTGACCGGCTGCCAGGCCGCGGGCAGCGGCGCGCCGGCCTTCTGCGACGAGAACGGCGTCACCAGCGCAGGCGCCGCCTCGATTCGCGCCTGGGCTGCGGCGTCCGACGCCGCCATCACGGCAGCGGTCGCAAGGATCGGGAAGAATCTGCGCATGGCGGTGCAGTCGATCGTGGTGCTTTCGCGTTCGGAGCGGCCGGGGCGCGCTCGACGCGGCCCTCGCCGGGTGCGCAATGATAGCGCGGTGCACGCTCGGGACGGGGACCGCTATAATCTGGTTCCGGATTACACGGATTTCCCGCATGAATCTCGACCGCGTCCCCGCCGGCAAGGACGTCCCCAACGACTGCAACGTGATCATCGAGATCCCGATGCATGGCGATCCGATCAAGTACGAAGTGGACAAGGAAACCGGGGCGGTATTCGTCGACCGCTTCATGTCCACGGCGATGCACTATCCGTGCAACTACGGGTATGTCCCGCGGACGCTGTCCGGCGACGGCGACCCCTGCGACGTGCTGGTCCTTTCGCCGGTGCCTCTCATCACCGGCGTCGTCGTGCGCTGCCGACCGATCGGCATGTTGAAGATGGACGACGAGAGCGGCGTCGACGCCAAAGTCCTCGCGGTGCCGATCGACAAGCTGTCCGGTCTCTACCGCGCGGTGCAGTCGCCGCGCGATTTGCCCGAAATCACGACGCAGCAGATCTCGCATTTCTTCGAGCATTACAAGGACCTCGAGCCCGGCAAGTGGGTGCGGGTATCGACGTGGGTCGGCGCGGAGGAAGCAAAGCGCGAGATCCTCGACGGCATCGCCAGTTATGAGGCGGCGGACCCGAAGCCGAGGCTCTAGCCCGCCGCCGCGACGGCGCCAGCCCGACTGCGAGCTTGCTACGATGCGGGTTTCGGCGCTCCGGCCGTGCAGTAAGTGACGATCGGGTTTCGGGGTTTGCGGCGGTGCTCGCCGCAGTGGACCGACATCACGACACCCTTCGGTGACGCCTTTCCGATCACGCCGCCATCGTTGGAGTTACCGAGTCGGGGGTGGCGCAGGCGGGGATGCGGCCGTTGGCGCGGCGGGAGCCAATTGCGGCGGTGGCGCAAGCGGCGGCGCGGGCCGCACGTTGCGTCCCGCAGGCGCGACCGGCCCGGCTGGGACCGGCTTGGCCGCCAGCTCGCGCTTGGTTTCCGGGGGCAGGCTCTGGTACTGTTCCCACCGCTCCCGGACTTCCTGTTTCTTCTCCGGCGGCAACTGCTTCAGCGACTTGTACTGCTCGCGCGCGGCGGCGCGCTGCTGTGGCGAAAGCTGCGCCCAGGTTCCCATTTGCTGTTGGACGCGCTGCTGTTCGTCGCCGGTCATCTTGGGATAGCGCTGCGCGATGCCGCGCCATTTCTGCTTGCGCTGCGCATCGAGCTTTTCCCACTCCGGCGCAAGCGGGGCGAGAATCTGCTTCTCGGCGGGGGGAAGCTCGGCCCACGACGGCGAGCGCAGGGTGACCGGTTGCGCGACGGCGCAGACCGCGAAACCCGCGACCAGCGCCAGCGTGATTGCCGTGTCCCGTATCAGTCGTCTGAGGCGCGCTTCAGCCAATTCTGGAATCCCCGGTCCAGGTACGCGTCGATCGGCAGGTCCGAGGACAGGATCGCCGCGTCCGTTTCCTCGATTTCACCGAGTTGCTGGTAGGCCTGCCATTGCTGATAGCCGAAGCCCGTCGCAACGATCAGCGCGAGGCCCAGCCACAGCCGCGTACCGGTCCGGATCCTGCCCCCCGGCGACGACCCGGAGCCGCCGCCCGCATGCGCACCGACGAGCTGCATCCCGGCAACCCGCTCGGGATCGGCGAGCCTCGCCAGGGCTTCCTGACGCGCGAGCTGCAGCCTGTAGGCCGTCCCGGCTTTGATGCCCGCCGCGCCGCTTTCCAGGTAAGTGCTTATTTTCTTGGCAAAATTGTCGTCGGCTGTGGTCATAGCGAAATTCCTTTGCCCTTCAGCATCACGGCCAAGGCGCGAACCGCCCTCGAGCAATGGGTCTTGACGCTTCCCTCGGAGCAGCCCATCGCCGCAGCGGTTTCCGCCACATCGAGCTCTTCCCAGTAACGCAGCAGAAAGGCTTCCCGTTGACGCGCGGGCAGCCGCGCCAGCGCCTGCTCGATGGCCCTCACGATCTGTGCCTGCTCGAACTGTTCCGCCGGATCCGCCGCTGCATTCGAACTCGATTTCGCCGGTAAAGTTTCCAGCGGGTCGAAATCCTCGTCCTTTTGATCACCTTTCCCGAGTGCCGACAGGACCGTGGTCCACGTCGAACGCACCTTCTGGCGCCGGAAATGGTCGCGGATCGTGTTCTGCAGGATCCGCTGGAAAAGCATCGGCAGCTCGCCGATCGGCTTGCCGGCGTACTTTTCGGTCAGCTTCAGCATCGCGTCCTGAACCACGTCCAGGGCCGTGTGCTCGTCGCGCACGGCGAACATCGCCTGCTTGAACGCGCGACGTTCGACTTCCGCGAGAAATGCCGAAATTTCCTGATAGGAGGCCAGATGCGGGTCCGTGGGCGTCGAAGGCGGGCCATTATAGGGCGCGCGCCGGGAACGGCGGTTGTGCAGCGCAACCGGCTTGACCCGCCGTGGCGCTGCAGGTATGGTTTCGGTGTCGGCCGGAAGCGGCTGATGCTGTGCTGCAATAACGGCCGTTTGCGCCCCCTTCGATGCTGCCACAAGCGTCATCGGAGAATCCCTTGGGGCGCGGCCGAGTTTCCCAATCGCGGCTCTCTACCCGATCCAAGCCTTGGTGGGCGCGTCCATCCCCGAAGCGCGCCGTCGAAGTTCTGAGGAGCCCCGCGCGTTGCATGCACGCGGGGCGTGTCCACCAACTCGCGTAAGGCCATTGCCATGCAACTCACGGGTGCCGAAATCGTCATCCGCTGCCTCCAGGAAGAAGGCGTCGAGTACGTCTTCGGGTATCCGGGTGGCGCGGTACTCAACATCTACGACGAGTTTTTCAAGCAGGACAAGGTCAAGCACGTGCTCGTGCGCCACGAGCAGGGTGCCGTCCACGCGGCGGACGGCTACTCCCGGTCCAGCCACAAGATGGGCGTCGCCCTGGTGACGTCCGGACCGGGCGTCACCAATGCGGTGACGGGCATCGCGACCGCCTACATGGACTCGGTACCGATGGTCGTGATCACCGGGCAGGTGCCGACGCATGCGATCGGTCAGGACGCCTTCCAGGAGTGCGACACGGTCGGCATCACACGACCGTGCGTCAAGCACAACTTCCTGGTCAAGGACGTCAAGGATGTGGCCATCACGATCAAGAAGGCGTTCTACCTTGCCGCGACCGGCCGGCCGGGCCCTGTGCTGGTCGACATCCCGAAGGACGTCACGCAGGCGACCACGGAGTTCGCGTACCCGAAGACCGTGTCGCTGCGCTCCTACAATCCGGTGACCAAGGGCCACTCGGGGCAGATCAAGAAGGCGGTGCAGCTCCTTCTCGACGCCAAGCGGCCGATGGTCTACACCGGCGGCGGCGTGATTCTCAACAACGCATCGCCGCAGCTGACGCGCCTGGTGCGCCTGCTGGGTTTCCCGTGCACGAACACGCTGATGGGGCTGGGCGGCTTTCCGGGCACCGACCCGCAGTTCACCGGCATGCTGGGCATGCACGGCACGTACGAATCGAACATGGCAATGCAGAACTGCGACGTGCTGATCGCGATCGGCGCGCGGTTCGACGACCGCGTGATCGGCAATCCGTCGCACTTCTTCCGCAGCGATCGCAAGATCATCCACATCGACATCGACCCGTCCTCGATTTCCAAGCGCGTGAAGGTGGACGTCCCGATAGTCGGCTACGTCGCCGACGTGCTCGACGAGATGCTGAAGCTGATCGAGTCCTCGCCGCAGCGCCCGGACCCGGTCGCGCTCAAGGCATGGTGGGCCGAGATCAAGGACTGGCAGCGCCGGGACTGCCTCAAGTACGACACGAAGAGCGCCCTGATCAAGCCGCAGTTCGTGGTCCAGAAGCTCTACGAACTCACCAAGGGCGACGCCTTCATCACCTCCGACGTGGGCCAGCACCAGATGTGGGTCGCGCAGTACTACAAGTTCGACAAGCCGCGCCGCTGGATCAACTCGGGGGGGCTGGGCACGATGGGATTCGGACTGCCGGCCGCGATGGGCGTCAAGATGGTGAATCCCGACGCGACGGTCGCCTGCGTCACCGGCGAAGCGTCGATCCAGATGTGCATCCAGGAGTTGTCGACCTGCAAGCAGTACCACCTGCCGATCAAGGTCGTGAACCTCAACAACCGCTACATGGGGATGGTCCGGCAGTGGCAGGAGTTCTTCTACGGCAACCGCTACGCGGAGTCGTACATGGACGCGTTGCCCGATTTCGTGAAACTGGCCGACGCCTACGGACACGTCGGCATGAAGATCGAGAAGCCAGGCGACGTCGAGGGTGCGCTGAAGGAGGCCTTCAAGCTGAAGGACCGCCTCGTCTTCATGGACTTCATCACCGACCAGACGGAGAACGTGTTCCCGATGGTGCCGGGCGGCAAGGGCCTCACCGAGATGATCCTCGCGGAGGAACTGTGAGCACCGCCGGGCCGTCCCAAGGTGCCAGCCCCCATCTGGGGGGAGGGCGCGAAGCGCCGTCGGGAGGGACCTGACCATGCGCCACATTCTTTCGATCCTCGTCGAAAACGAGGCGGGCGCGTTGTCACGGATCTCGGGGCTGTTTTCCGCCCGCGGCTACAACATCGAATCGCTGACCGTTGCGCCGACAGAAGATGTCACGATGTCCCGGATGACGATCGTGACGGTCGGCTCCGACGACGTGATCGAGCAGATCACCAAGCAGCTGAACAAGCTGGTCGACGTGGTCAAGGTCGTGGATCTCACCGAGGGCAATCATATCGAGCGCGAGCTGATGCTGGTCAAGGTTCGTGCCGCCGGCAAGGACCGCGAGGAGATGAAGCGCCTCGCCGACGTCTTCCGCGGGCGCATCCTCGATGTCACCGACAAGAGCTACACGATCGAGCTCACCGGCACGGGTTCGAAGCTCGATGCGTTCCTGCAGGCGATCGAGCCGGGCGTGATCCTCGAGACAGTGCGCACCGGAGCGTCGGGCATCGGGCGCGGGGAGCGGATTCTGAAGGTCTAGCGGCGCGCTTGCGGCGTCTCGCGACATGATCGCGTGCGTCCGCGGCCATTGAACAGGATGCCGCACGGCGGCTTGTGCGACGGGAAAAATGGAGAAGACAATGAAGGTGTTTTACGAAAAGGACGCCGACCTTTCCCTCATCAAGGGCAGGAAGGTCACGATCGTCGGCTACGGTTCGCAGGGTCACGCGCATGCGCTCAACCTGCACGATTCGGGCGTGAAGGTCACGGTCGGCCTGCGCAAGGGCGGCGCGTCGTGGGACAAGGCGAAAAAGGCGGGCTTGAAGGTCGCCGAGGTAGAGGCCGCAGTGCAAGGCGCCGACGTCGTCATGATGCTCATGCCGGACGAGCACATCGCCGCCGTGTACAAGGACGGCGTCGAGCCGCACATCAAGAAAGGCGCGACGCTCGCGTTCGCGCACGGGTTCAACGTCCATTACGGCCAGGTCGTCCCGCGGACGGACCTCGACGTGGTGATGATCGCGCCCAAGGCTCCCGGCCACACGGTGCGCTCGACCTACGTCGCCGGCGGCGGCGTGCCGATGCTGATCGCGGTGCACCAGGATGCGTCGAAAAAGGCGCGGGATGTCGCGCTGTCCTACGCGGGAGCCATCGGCGGCGCCCGCGCCGGAGTCATCGAGACGAACTTCCGCGAAGAAACCGAGACCGACCTCTTCGGCGAGCAGGCCGTGCTGTGCGGTGGTCTGGTCGAACTGATCAAGGCGGGCTACGAGACGCTGACCGAAGCCGGATACGCACCCGAAATGGCGTACTTCGAGTGCCTGCACGAGGTCAAGCTCATCGTCGACCTGATCTACGAGGGCGGCATCGCCAACATGAACTACTCGATATCGAACAACGCCGAATATGGTGAATACGTGACCGGGCCGAAGATCATCACCGAGGAGACGAAGTGGGCGATGCGCGAGGCGCTGACGCGCATCCAGAGCGGCGAGTATGCGCGGGATTTCATCCTCGAGAATCGTGCGGGAGCCCCGACGCTGCTGTCACACCGCCGACTCACGGCCGAGCATCCGATCGAGCAGGTCGGCACGAAGCTGCGGTCGATGATGCCGTGGATCAGGAAGAACAAGCTGGTCGATCAGTCGCGCAACTGACCATGGCCGCTCCGGGCATCACGTTGTCGGGACACAGGGCGCAGGGTGGCTGGGTCGGGCTCATCGTCATCCTCGTCGCGCTGGTGATTGTCGCCATGCTGGCCAAGGACGCGCTCGTGAAATATGGATTGCTGGGCAATCCGGCGGCGTCGGCGACGAAGGAGCCCGGCGGATTGGGGCGCAGCCCGACGCCCGCGGCGATTCCGGGCGACACTTCGACGCTTTCGGCACCCGACTACAGCGCACCGGTGGAGCGTGCCCGCGGCGTCGAGGATACCGTCAAGCGCGGCGCCGAGGACATGGCGAGGCGCATCGACGAGCAGGCGAAGTAGCGCGGGCATTTTCGGGCGGAAGCGAGGCGTCGCCCATGACAGCGCACGCCGCGTGGGCGCATAATCCGGCCCGACTTCTTCAACGCCTGCGCACGCTGCAATGAATGCCCATTACCCGCATCCGATCATTGCCCGCGAAGGCTGGCCGTTCGTCGCGCTCGCGCTGATCGTCGCCCTTGCGTTGTCGGTCGCGGGCCTCTGGATCTTTGCGGCCCTGGCGTGGGTCGCCGCAGTGTTCATCGTCCAGTTTTTTCGCGACCCGCCACGCGCCGTTCCGCAGCCGCCCAACGCGGTTCTGTCGCCCGCCGACGGCAGGATCGTCAAGGTCGAAAAGACGCGCGATCCCTATCTCGATCGCGACGCGCTGAAGATCAGCGTGTTCATGAACGTGTTCAACGTCCATTCGAACCGCAGCCCGGTGGATGCCAGCGTCGCCAATGCCTGGTACCGGCGCGGCACGTTTCTCAATGCCGCACTCGACAAGGCGTCCCTCGAGAACGAACGCAATGCGCTGCACCTGCGCACCGCAGCCGGCCAGGATGTCACGTGCGTACAGATTGCGGGCCTCATCGCGCGGCGGATCCTCTGCTACGTCAAGCCGGGCGACACGCTGGCGCGCGGCGAGCGCTATGGTTTCATCCGGTTCGGCTCGCGAGTCGACGTCTACCTCGCGGTGTCTGCGTTACCGAAGGTTGCCGTCGGGGATGCGGTCTTCGCGACCGAAACGATCCTCGCCGAATTTCCCGCGCCCTGACGGGTCGGACGGCCGCGCCGGTGTCGCGCCGCGTGCGGTTTGTGCTACCTTTGTCCCGCCATGGCGGATTTCGACACCCAGCGCGCGCTCCGCAAGAACCGAATCCGCCGGCGCGGAATCTATCTGCTGCCGAATCTGTTCACGACGGCGGCGTTGTTCGCCGGCTTTTACGCGATCGTGCAGGCCATGAACCTGCGTTTCGACCAGGCGGCCGCCGCGATCTTTGTCGCGATGGTCCTCGATGGCCTCGACGGGCGCGTCGCCCGGCTCACGCGCACCCAGAGCGCATTCGGCGCCGAATACGACAGCCTGTCCGACATGGTGGGCTTCGGCGCGGCGCCGGCGCTCATCGTGTACGAATGGACGCTGAAGGGCATGGGCAAGCTCGGCTGGATTGCGGCGTTCGTCTATGTCGCCGGCGCCGCGTTGCGCCTCGCGCGGTTCAACACGATGCTCGACGTCGCGGACAAGCGCTGGTTCACGGGAATACCGAGTCCCGCTGCGGCAGCGCTGGTTGCGGGAATGGTATGGATCGTCGATGACTACAACATCGACCCTGCCGGCCTCAAGTGGTGGGTGTGGGGGGTGACCGTGTTCGCCGGCCTGACGATGGTCAGCAACGTGAAGTACTACAGTTTCAAGACGATCAACCTCAAGAAGAGCGTGCCGTTCCTTGCGATCTTCGTGTTCGTGCTGGTGATCGCGCTGCTCTCGTACCAACCGGCGATCGTGCTCTTCGCGGGCTTCGTCGGCTACGCGCTGTCGGGCTACGCGGGACTGGCGTGGACGATGCTGCGCAGGCGCCCGGCGCCTCTGCGCTAGGCGCTGGACTCCGCGCGCGGGGTGCGGGCGCGCAAGGCCTTGCTTTTGCGTCGGAGTTGCGGTTATAGTCGAGCGCAATGAACAGCAACCTCATCGCTGGCCGTATCGCGCTCTCCGCGCCGAGCCCCCTCGCGGGCGGCCTGTTGCTGCTTCTGCTGCGCCCCGCGCGCAGATAAGACCATCCCCCTTTCGCAGCACCCGCACCTGTCGGCACGGAGCCGACCGGTGATCGTCCAACACCTTCATGCGTACCGGGAGCGGACCATGGCCGACCATCTGATCATTTTCGATACGACGTTGCGCGACGGCGAGCAAAGCCCGGGCGCATCGATGACCAAGGACGAAAAGATGCGCATTGCGAAGCAACTCGAGCGCCTGCGCGTCGATGTCATCGAGGCGGGGTTCCCGGCCTCGTCGAACGGCGACTTCGAGGCGGTGCGGGCGATAGCGGGCGCGATTCATGACAGCACCGTGTGCGGTCTCGCCCGCGCGAACGAAAACGACGTCCGCAGGGCGGGCGATGCGTTGAAGCCCGCCAAATCGGGCCGCATCCATACCTTCATCGCGTCCTCGCCCATTCACATGCAGATGAAGCTGCGGATGACGCCAGAGCAGGTTCTCGGCCAGGCGGTGAAGGCCATCGGCTGGGCGCGCGAATATACGGATGACGTCGAATTCTCGCCCGAAGACGCGGGACGCTCCGAACCCGATTTCCTGTGCCGCCTGCTCGAGGCCGCGATCACCGCCGGCGCGACGACGGTCAACATACCGGATACGGTGGGCTACACGATGCCCTGGCAGTTCGGCGCGCTGATCGCCACCCTGCGCGAACGCGTTCCGAACTCGGACAAGGCAGTCTGGTCGATCCATTGCCACAACGATCTCGGGCTCGCGGTCGCCAATTCGCTGTCGTCGGTGATGAACGGCGCGCGGCAGGTCGAATGCACGATCAACGGCCTCGGCGAGCGGGCCGGCAATGCGTCGCTGGAGGAAATCGTAATGGCGGTAAAGACGCGCAAGGACGTGTTTCCGTGCACGACGCGGATCGACACGACGCAGATCGTCGCGGCGTCGAAGCTCGTCTCGGGCATTACGGGTTTCCCGGTGCAGCCGAACAAGGCGATCGTCGGCGCCAACGCGTTCGCGCACGAATCGGGAATCCACCAGGATGGCGTGCTCAAACACCGCGAGACTTACGAGATCATGCGCGCGGAGGACGTGGGCTGGGGTGCCAACAAGCTCTCGCTGGGCAAGCTCTCGGGCCGCAACGCGTTCAAGACCAAGCTCGCCGAGCTCGGTATCGACCTCGGTGGTGACGACGCGGTCAACCACGCGTTCGTGAAGTTCAAGGAGCTCGCCGACAAGAAGGGTCAGGTATTCGACGAGGACCTGCAGGCGCTGATGTCGGACGAGTCCATCACTCCGGAACAGGAACACTTCCGGTTGCTCACGCTGACGGTCGTCTCCGAGACCGGCACCACGCCGCACGCGCGGGTCGCGATAGCCGCCGGCGACACCGAACTCCGCGCCGAAACGAATGGCGACGGCCCGGTCGATGCCGTGTTCAAGGCGATCGAGCGAATGGTCCCGACGAACTCGAAGATGCTGCTGTACTCGGTGAACGCCATTACCGGGGGGACCGATGCGCAGGGGGAGGTCACCGTGCGGCTGGAGCGCGACGGACGCATCGTCAACGGCAACGGCGCCGACACCGACATCATCGTCGCGTCTGCGAAGGCCTACCTCAACGCGCTGAATAAACTGCACGGCAAGCACGAGCGGTTGAACCCGCAGCTGGCGGCGTAGGTCGGCCGCGCGAGTCATACCTGGGGATGCGACAAAGGCGAATCACGCCTGTCGGTGCGGATCGCGCCAATGGGCGTGTACTCGTCGCCGGATCAGAAATCGAACCGCCTTCTTGCGGAAGGGGCACAATTGTCGCAGTGTTTACATAGCTGACCGCGCGTTCCCATGTTCTCGTCACGACCGTTCAATCTCGTCCGCTGGTTCTCGCTCCTGAGCTTCGGAACCCTCGCAGTCACCGCGGTGGCTACGGCGCTGCTCCTGTCGCGGTTCATCGAGAATCGGCTCCTTGCGCTCGACGCGCAGACGTCGCGCGATTTTGTCCAGAGCGTGACCCGCGCGGAGAACGCGGAAGTGCTCGCCTTCGAGCCCGGAGCCGGAGGTCCCGTGCCGCAGGGGCTCGCCGAGTACTTTTCGCACGTGTCGCGGATGCCCGAGGTGGTGCGGACCAACGTTTACGGGCGCGAAAAGACGATCCTCTGGTCCAGCGACCAGGCACTCGTCGGGCGGCAGTTTGCCGACAACGACGAGCTCGACGAGGCGCTCGGCGGCGCCGTCGTGTTCAAGCGCGGGTACACCGGCAAGTTCAGCGGAGCGAAGCCGGAGCACGACGCGCTTCCGCCGGGGACGTTCTTCGTCGAGAGCTATATTCCGATCTACGGCGAGAAACTGTCGTCGCCGGTAGCCGTCGTCGAACTGTACAAGGCCGCGCGCAAGCTGGAGGAGACACTGCTGGCGGCGCAGGGGCTGGTTTGGGGCAGCACGCTCGTGGGCGGCCTTCTGCTATTCGCGGTTCTGCAGGGCATCATCCGGCGCGCCGCGGCGCAGTTGAATGCGCAGCACGCGCGGCTGGTCGAGGCCGAGACGATGGCGGCGGTAGGCGAGATGGGTTCGACTGTCGCGCACGGGATCCGCAATCCTCTCGCATCGATTCGCTCGTCGGCGGAGCTGGCACTCGACGCGCCCGACTGCAACTGGCGCGAGGAGGCGAACGCCATCGTGACGTCGGCGGACCGCATCGAGGCGGCGATCCGCGACCTTCTGTCGTTCGCGCGGCCGCCGGGCAGCGGTTACACGCCGGTGGGCATCAACCAGCTCGTCACGGATTCGATGGAAGGGCTGCGGCACGAGTTCCAGCGCAGGGGGGTCGTTCCCGAATTGGAGCTCGATCCCGCCGACCCTCGCGTGCAGGGCGATCCGGGGACGCTGCGCCACCTGCTCGCGGGTCTCGTGGTCAACGGGCTCGAGGCGATCTCCGGCGAGGGCACGATCGCCATCGCGACCGGACTCAGCGCTGACCACCGGCGTGTCCGCGTGCTGATCCGGGACACGGGCGCCGGCATTTCCGCTGCCGACATGCGCGCCATCATGCGGCCGTTCTACACGACGAAGCCCAAAGGCCTGGGCCTCGGCCTGCCGCTGGCCAAGCGCGTGATCGAGCGTCTCGGCGGGACGTTCGAGATCCGCAGCGTCAAAGGCGAAGGAACGGCGGTGGAGCTGACGCTGCCGGTCATTGCATGAACGAGGGCAACGCGATCCTCGTGATCGAGGACGAGACCACGCTCGCGAAGAACATCGTCGCCTATCTTCGCCGCGCCGGATACGACGCCGACCACGCGCCGGACGCGGAACAGGGCCTCGCCCGGATCGAGACTTTTCGACCCGACGTGATCGTGCTCGACTACAACCTGCCGGGCATGGATGGCCTGGCGGCGCTGCGGTCGATTCGCGGGGCCGACGCCAATATCAAGGTGATCATGCTGACGGGGCACGGGAGTGTGCGCATCGCCGTGGAGGCGATGAAGGCGTCCGCGTTCGATTACCTGACGAAGCCCGTCGTGCTGAGCGAGCTGAAGGCGCTGATCGCGAAGGCGATCGACGATGAGCGACGCGATGAAGCGATCGCGCACGGGCAACGCGCATCGGGAGGGATGGGCCTCGCGGCGATCATCGGCGAGTCGCCGGCGATTCAGGCGCTCAGGGATACCATCAGTAAGCTCGTGAGTGCCGAGCGCGGGTCCAGCGGCCCGCCGCCCCCTGTGCTGATAACCGGCGAAACCGGCGCCGGCAAGGAGCTTGTCGCGCGAGCCGTGCATTTCGAGGGAGCGCGTGCCGCGCGGCCATTCGTCGAGATCAACTGCGGCGCGATCCCGGGCAACCTGCTCGAGTCGGAGCTCTTCGGCCACGAACGGGGTGCGTTCACGGACGCCCGTGAACGAAAGATCGGATTGATCGAGGCAGCCGACGGGGGCACGCTGTTTCTGGACGAGATCGGCGACATGGAGCTCGCGCTGCAGGTGAAGCTGCTGCGCGTGCTGGAGGAGCAGGTGATCCGGCGTCTGGGCAGCGTCCGCGACCGCGCCATCAGCGTGCGCATCGTGTCGGCCACGAATCGTTCGCTCGAAGGGCTCGTCGCGGCCGGCAAGTTCCGCTCCGACCTGCTGTTCCGCCTGCGCATCGTTTCGCTGAACGCGCCGCCATTGCGCGAGCGCGGCGGCGACTGCGTCATTCTGGCTCGGCACTTCCTTGCGCGCTTGGCCGCGAATTATGGGCGCAAAGGTATGTCGCTAACGGGCGACGCGGAGTTGGCCATCCGCGCCCATACTTGGCCCGGCAACGTGCGCGAGCTGCGCAACGTCGTCGAGCAGGCGGTGCTGCTCGCGCCGCAGCTGGAGATCACCGCGGAGACGCTGCGGCTCGCGCCGGCCGCGCCGCTGGCATCGCCCGCAGCCGCGGCTGCCGGCGCGAACGCCCGGACGCTCGAGGATGTCGAGCGCGACATGCTGCGTGACGCGCTGCACCGCACGCTGTGGAACGTCTCACGGGCCGCGCAGCTGCTCGGCGTGTCGCGCGACACGCTTCGCTATCGGATGGTCAAGTTCGGCATGCGCCGTCCGGGCTTCGAGGGCGACGGCGTCCCCGACGCGACCGACGGCGGTCAGAACGCGTAGTCGAGGCCGATGCCGACGCGAATTGCGTCAGCGCGGTCGTCGACCGCGCGTGTCGTCCAGGCGGCGAACCTGATGCCGCGGGCGGTTGCCGCGTGCAGAATCCGCAAAGTGAGTAAGCGGTCGATCGCCCCCGTCGCGGTCTCCGTTCCCCGGTCGGCTACGAATTCGAGTGTCGTGCCCTGCGCCGCTTGCCAGGAGAGACCCGCGAACGCCGAACGCCAAATGCCCTGGGCGCCGAACGACGCAAGCGGCGTCGAATAACCATAGTACGCGTCGACCGGACCGAGCGGATGGGTCACGGCAAGTTCGGCAGCCGACCCGGTCGCGCGACCGTGGCTGTTGGAAAGCGCCGTCGTCGAACGCCAGCTGCGCAGCGTGAGATCGACGAACGGTGCATCCGTGTGCCAGCGGGGAATCTTGAGCGTTGCTCTGAACTGGCGGCCAAGTCCGGCATCGACGGCGAAGCCGGACGGGCCGTTGCATGTCGCGCCCGCGTTATCGATGCCGGATGGAATTTCCGCCGGCCCCGATGAACACGTTGCGATCTTCGCCTCGACGTCGACCAGATCGCTTTCGGCCACGACCCCGACATTGCGCCACACGAGCGCCCGATCGGCGGCGATGCCCGCCTGGGGGAGACCGGCCACGGCACGCACGGCGACGAGGTCGGACGCCGGCGAGGGTGGCGCAAACAGCGCCGCCGCCATCGCCAGCGCCGAGGAGCTTCGTGCGAAACACGAGGCATCCTGTTTCATCGCCGAACGTCCATGCCACTGCGTCACCCGTGAAGCGGCGGGTCGTCCGCCCCGCGGCCGCGGCGATTGTCGCCGGGCGGATTGTCTCTGCCGCGGCCGTGGCGGATGTCGGTGGGCGGGTTGCCCGCCCCACGGCCGCCGCGGATGTCGGCGGGCGGGTTGTCTGCGCCACGGCCGCGGCGCAGATTGCCGGCGGGATCGTCGGCGCCGTTGCGGGCGACGATCAGGATCGTGTCAACGTCGAGGGCGGCAGGTGCGGCGCCGACCGACGAAGCCGCTGCTGCAATTGCCGAGACGAACATCAGTTTGACGAGTGTGCGCATGTCTTTGCTCCTATTCGGGGGTCCGCTTTAGCCGGGTCGGTTGAAGGAAAGGCTCCCAACGCTTCTACAGCAGGCCCCATGCCAGTCTGGCGCGTCGTTGCGAGCGAGTTTGCAAGTAGATGATTCGTTTACGTAATCATAGCTGCGTTGCTGGA
This sequence comes from uncultured beta proteobacterium, assembly GCA_963726775.1. Taxonomy (GTDB): domain Bacteria; phylum Pseudomonadota; class Gammaproteobacteria; order Burkholderiales; family Casimicrobiaceae; genus CAIWHR01. The sequence continues at coordinate 143,042 of CAVSDL010000007.1, read as the reverse complement.
AGCAGCGCGTGCGCGCCGCGTGATATCACCCACTCTGGGTTCCCATACTGCGTGATGTCCCGGCTCAGATGGCTGACTGCTTCGCGCACCAGCGTCCGGCTCGGTGGGTACACCTGATCGGGTGACCGCAACGTAGTAAAATCCAATGTTTTTCCCGAAGCTTTGCGGCGGCATCGGCCAGCTGCCTGGCGACCCAACCCCGTCGAAACAAGGAATTCCGCATGAGTACGCCCAACTACGGCCCCGGCGTCGAAATCACCGGCCGGATTACGTCCGACTATGCGCAGATCCTGACCCCCGGGGCGGTCGCGTTCGCAGTCAACCTGCAGCGGGCGTTCGGTGATCGCCGCGACGAGCTGCTCGCGCGTCGCGGGCAGCGCCAGGCTGAACTCGACGCCGGCAAGCTCCCCGGCTTCCTGCCGGATTCCCGCGCAATACGCGACGGCGACTGGACGTGCGCGCCGGTCCCCGCCGACATCGAGGATCGCCGCGTAGAGATCACGGGCCCGGTCGACCGCAAGATGATCATCAATGCGCTCAACTCGGGCGCGAAGGTGTTCATGGCGGACTTCGAGGACGCCAACACGCCGAAGTGGGACAACAATATTCAGGGTCAGATCAACCTGCGCGACGCGATTCGGCGCCGGATCGACTTTACCTCACCGGAGGGCAGGCAATACCGGTTGAACGAGAACACCGCGGCGCTGTTCGTGCGGCCGCGCGGCTGGCACTTGCCGGAAAAACACGTGCGGGTCGACGGCACCGCGATCTCGGGCGGCATATTCGATTTTGCGCTCTATTTTTTCCACAATGCGAAGGAACTCGTCGCGCACGGCGGCGGCCCGTATTTCTACCTGCCCAAGCTGGAGAGCCACCTCGAAGCACGGTTGTGGAATGACATCTTCGTGATGGCGCAGAACGACCTCGGCGTGCCGCAGGGTTCGATCAAGGCGACTGTGCTGATCGAGACGATTCTGGCGGCGTTCGAGATGGACGAGATCCTGTACGAACTGCGCGAGCATTCGGCCGGGCTCAACTGCGGCCGCTGGGATTACATCTTTTCCTGCATCAAGAAATTCCGGAACAACCTCGACTTCTGCCTCGCCGACCGTGTGCTGGTCACGATGACCACGCATTTCCTGAAGAGCTACGCCCAGCTCCTCATCAAGACCTGCCATCGGCGGAATGCCCACGCGATGGGCGGGATGGCGGCGCAGATCCCGGTGAAGAACGACGAGGCCGCCAATGCCGAGGCGTCGGCCAAGGTCAGGGCGGACAAGGAGCGTGAAGCGACCTACGGGCACGACGGCACGTGGGTCGCGCACCCGGGTCTCGTGCCGGTCGCGATGGAGGCATTCGACCGGCTGATGCCGGCGCCGAATCAGATCGCGACGAAAAGGCGCGACGACGTGAAGGTAACGGCCGCCGATCTCCTCACGTTCGAGCCGGAAGGTCCGATTACAGAGGCGGGCGTGCGCCTCAACATCAACGTCGCGATCCAGTACATCGGCGCGTGGCTGGTGGGCCAGGGCGCCGTTCCGATCTTCAACCTGATGGAAGACGCGGCGACCGCCGAGATCTCGCGCTCGCAGGTATGGCAGTGGATGCGCTCGCCCAAGGGCAGGCTGGACGATGGCCGCAAGATCACGAAGGACATGGTCGCCGCGATGATTCCCGAGGAGCTCCGGAAGATCCGCGAGTTGCTGGGCACGGCTTTCGGCGCCGGCCAGTACGACGACGCCGCGAAGATCTTCGCCGACCTCGTCGACAACGACACCTTTACCGAGTTCCTTACGCTGCCGGCGTACGAGCGGATCGACTGACCCCGGCCCGAAAGCATTGCGCGGTGTGGCGCTGGGGCGCCGCAAAGCCCGCGCCGGCCCACGACCCTCATCCGATCGTGCACGCTTCGGCAAACGCCAGCCGCGGCGCTCGCGGCTGCAGTTTCGCCGGGTCCCCGTACCCGAGGTTGCACAGGAAGTTCGACTTGACCTTCCCGTCCGGAAAGAAGGTCGCGTCCACCTTCGCGTTGTCGAAGCCGGACATCGGGCCGCAGTCGAGGCCGACCGCGCGCGCCGCTATGATCAGGTACGCGCCCTGCAACGACCCGTTGCGCAGAGCGGTGGTGCGCAGGTGCTCCTCCGGCTTGCCGACAAACCAGCTCCTGGCGTCGGTGTGCGGGGCGAGCTTCGGCAGCTTCTCGTAGAATTCCATGTCATAGGCGATGATCGCCGTCACCGGCGCCGCCATCGTCCGCACGACGTTGCCGGCGTCGAGCGCCGGCTTCAGCGCCTCCTTGGCCTCGCGGCTTTTCAGGAAAACGATCCGGGCCGGGCAGCTGTTGCCGGTAGTCGGCCCCCATTTCATCAATTCGTAAATGTCCCGCAGCGTGTCGTCGCCGACAGGCCGGTCGATCCACGCGCGGTGGGTGCGCGCGGTTCGGAAAATCCCATCCAGTGCGGCGGTGTCCAGCATCATCGAAGGCATCCTTGTCGTATCGGAACGCAGCTTGGGCTTGCGGGGCGCGCAATTGCGCCCGCGGCCGCAGCGTTGCATCTTGCGGCCAGTCCGGCAGATTTTCAAGGCGGGAAATGCCACCGCGCGCGAAGCGTTCATTATAAGGAGAAACTATCTTTCGAATTCGTACAATTGATTGGACGTATGGACCGCGGCACGCGCAAAATGATGGTGTCGCCGGTGACGCAACAACGGGACGCCGGTCGATTTCCGTTTCCGCGGCGGGAGCGGATGCAGAAGCGCCAAACATTTCAGGAGATCCACGATGAAGAGTCTCAAAGGCACCAAGACGCATGACAATCTGAAGGCCGCCTTCGCCGGTGAGTCGCAGGCGAACCGTCGCTACCTCTATTTCGCGAACAAGGCGGATGTCGAGGGCCAGAACGATGTCGCCGCGGTTTTTCGCTCGACCGCAGAAGGTGAGACCGGACATGCGCACGGCCACCTCGACTATCTGGCGCAGGTGGGCGACCCTGCCACGGATCTGCCGATCGGCCCGTCGCGGTCGAATCTCAAGGCGGCGATCGCCGGCGAAACGCACGAGTACACGGATATGTATCCGGGCATGGCCAAGGCTGCGCGCGGCGAAGGATTCGAAGAAATCGCCGACTGGTTCGAAACGCTCGCCAAGGCCGAACGCTCGCACGCCAACCGCTTCCAGAAGGCCCTCGATTCGCTCGCGGACTGAGTGACCCGTCACGCAGCGGGCGTCTCGCACGAGCGCGACGCTCGTCGTGCCTGCTGCTGCGGCGCGCAGCTCGCGTTGCGCGTCGCGATATCGGTCTTCAGGCCGGTAGCGCTCCCGAGCGCCGTACTGCACCCCAATTACCGAATCCGGACATGACCTCCCGCGAAGGCAATCTGCAGGCGCCCACCCGCCACCCGCTTGCCTGGCGCAGTCCCGACTTCTACGACGAGGCGGCGCTGCACGGCGAGATGGAGCGGGTCTTCGACATCTGCCATGGCTGCCGGCGCTGTGTGAGCCTGTGCCAGGCGTTCCCGACGCTTTTCGATCTCGTCGACAACAGCAAGACGATGGAAGTGGACGGCGTCGCGAGGTCCGATTACGGCAAGGTTGTCGACCAGTGCTACCTCTGCGACGTCTGCTACATGACGAAATGCCCGTACGTGCCGCCGCATGCGTGGAACGTCGACTTCCCGCACCTGATGCTGAGAGCCAAGGCGGTCAAGTTCAAGGAACGCGGGGCGAGTTTCCGCGACCGGCTCCTCAGCAGCACCGACCGCGTGGGCAAGCTCGCCACGATTCCGGTCGTCGTGAAGCTGGTCAACAAGGCCAACGCGATGCCGGCCGCGCGCAAGGCCATGGACAGGATGCTGGGTGTGGCGTCCGAGGCGCGCCTGCCCCCGTACGACGGCGCGCCGTTCCGGAAGACCGCGGCACCCTCGGTCGCCTGGCCGGTGCGTGGCGGCAACCGGACGCCCGGGAAGGTCGCGATCTTCTCGACGTGCTACATCAATTACAACGAACCGGGGATAGGCCACGATCTCCTGCGCATCCTGGCGCACAACGAGGTGCCCTACAGGATCGTCGAGAAGGAGGCCTGCTGCGGAATGCCGAAACTCGAGCTCGGCGATCTCGACGCCGTCGAAAGGCTGAAGAACGTCAACATCCCCCCGCTTGCCGCGCTCGCGAAGGCAGGCTACGCGATCATGGCCGCCGTGCCGTCGTGCACGCTGATGTTCAAGCAGGAGTTGCCGCTCATATTCCCCGAGGACGCCGACGTGAAGGTCGTGGCGGATGCCATGTTCGATCCTTTCGAATACCTGGTGCTGCGCGACAGGGACGGGCTCTTGAAAAAGGAGTTTCCGCGTTCGCTCGGCAAGGTCAGCTACCACGTCCCGTGCCACTCGCGTGTGCAAAACGTCGGTCAGAAGACGCGCGAGGTGCTCGAGTGGGTGCCGGAGACGACGGTGAACACCGTAGAGCGCTGCGCCGGCCACGACGGCACGTACGGGGTCAAGGCCGAGTCTTACGCATCGTCGATGAAGATAGGATTGCCCGTCTTCCGGCAGATGGCCCAAGGCGAGCCCGATTACCTCTGTTCCGATTGCCCGATCGCCGGCCGTCGCATCCTGCAGGGAATCGACGAATCCGGTGCGCCGCACCACGCGAAAAAGGAACATCCGCTCACGCTCCTGCGGATGGCATACGGACTGTAACGAAAGGATTTCCGCAATGGCACACGAAGGCTATCACGAGCCCGTCGACAAGCTCTCCGCGGCGACGATGGATTTTCACCGCGCCGTCGTATCGCTGATCGAGGAACTCGAGGCGGTCGACTGGTACAACCAGCGGGTCGACGCCTGCACCGATCCGGAGCTGCGCGCCATCCTCGCGCATAACCGGGACGAGGAAATCGAGCACGCGTCGATGACGCTCGAATGGATCCGCCGGCGGAATCCGGTATTCGACCGCGAGCTGCGCGAAACGCTGTTCAAGGACGGCCCCATCGCCGGACAGCACTGAGGACGGACGCGATGCCCACCATCGATCGCGAGTCGCTTCTGACCCTGGAGGCGTACGCCAGCGTCCGGAGCGAATTCCGCGCCGGCGCGCTCGCCCACAAGAAGCGTCGCACGGTGCATCTCGGCGAGCACGTCACCCTGCTGTTCGAAGACGAGCTCACGGTACGCTACCAGATTCAGGAAATGCTCCGAATCGAAAGGACCTTCGAGGAAGCCGGGATTCGCGACGAGCTCGACGCGTACCGGCCGCTCGTGCCGGACGGCTCGAACTTCAAGGCGACGATGCTGATCGAATACGAGGTCGCGGACGAGCGGCGCGTCGCGCTCGCGCAACTCAAGGGCATCGAGCGCCGGGTCTATGTTCACGTCGAGGGCTGCGCGAAAGTCTACGCAGTTGCCGACGAGGACCAAGTGCGGGAAAACGACGCCAAGACGTCGTCCGTGCATTTCCTGCGCTTCGAGTTGACGCAGGACATGGCCGCGGCGCTGAAGCGCGGCGTCGGCCTGGGAATCGGCATCGACCACCCGGCGTATGCGACGGCCATCCCGGCCGTAGCGGCCGAGGTGCGCGACGCGCTGGTCGCCGACCTCAGCTGACGGGGCGCCTCAGCCGGTAACGATAGTCGATCGAGGGCTCCCCGCGCAATGTGGTGATGATGTTGCGGGTCCTCCGCACGAATCCGAGGGACTCGACGAGGCAGCGGGCCGGGACATTGCGGAAATCGACGTCAGCGCGCACCTCTTTGGCGTCGTAGGCGCGCCAGAGATGCTCGATGATCGACGTGCAGGCCTCGCGCGCAATGCCCTGTCGCGCGAAAGACGTAAATACGTAATAGGCCAGGAACACCATGCGGTCCGGCCGTACGGTCGCCTCGAAAAGCCCGACGTACCCGCCGCCCGCCGCCAGCCGCGCTGCCCAGTTCAGCCACAGCGCGCCGTCCGGGGCATACGGATTGGCGATACGGTCAAATCTCTGCTGCAACTCCGCCACCGCGCTCGGCGGCTCGGCATTGATCCAGCGATACAGCGCGGAGTCGGCGAATCCCTCGAACATCAGCGGCGCGTGCGCGGCGGCGAGCGGCTCGAGCGAAAGGCGCGCCGTCGTCAGCGCGCCGCCGGCGAAGATCAGGGGTGCTTTCACGGTGCGGCGCAGAATGTCGACCAGCGCTCGCGTGTGATCGCCCGCACGCAGAACTCTTCCACGGGTCCGCCACGGTGCGATTTCCGCTCGCGGCGCGCGAGAATCATCCCGCATTTCTCCATGACGCGTCCCGATGCGGGATTGCGCGCCAGGTGTGATGCTTGCAATTCGTCGCGGTCCTGCCGTGCAAACGCCACGGCGATGATCGCGCGCACCGCGGCGGTCGCGTAGCCCATTCCCCAGTACGGCCGGCCGATCCAGTACCCGAACGAATCGCCGGCGTCGGCGCGCAGGCCGATTGCGCCGACCAGGAGGCCGTCATCGACCCGCGCGACCGCATAGTTCCAGCCAGTCCCGGTGTCGCGATCCTGCGCATGTGTTGCCATCCAGGCCTCCGCCATGCCCGGCAGGTACGGATGCGGAATCACCGCGGTCATCAGCGCCACGTCCGGGTCGCCACACAGGTCTTTGACGCGCGGCGCATCGGCAGAGGTGAACTGCCGCAGCACGACGGGCAACGACGTGATCCGATCGGGGAGCGGCAAGATGCGGGAGTCAGTCGCGGAAGTTGCCGAATTGCACCGGAAAGTCGGTGATCGACTTCTTCACCACCGCGATCGCCTCCTGCAGGTCGTCGCGCTTGGCGCCGGAGACCCGCACGGCGTCGCCCTGGATCGACGCCTGGACCTTCATCTTGCTGTCCTTGATCAGCTTGACGATCTTCTTCGACAGCTCCTGTTCGATGCCGACGCGGATCGTCACCGCCTGCTTCACCTTGTTGCCGGAAATTTTTTCCGCATTGCCGTAGTTGAGCGACCGGATGTCGACCGTACGCTTGGTCAGCTTGCCGTTCAGGATGTCGGTGACCTGCTTCAGCTTGAAGTCGTCGTCGGCGAAGAGAGTCAGCGTCTTGTCGACATGCTCGACGCGCGCGTCCGACCCTTTGAAGTCGAAGCGGGTGGAAAGCTCCTTGTTGGCCTGGTCCACGGCATTGCGGACCTCGACCTGATTCACTTCGGACACGATGTCGAACGACGGCATGATGGAATGATGTTTGGGGATTCGGGAGTCGAAAGTCTACAGGCATCGGGCGGGATGCGAAATCGTTCTGGTCGTGACGCCCGGCGATCTCCTGCGGCTACCGGCGCCGTGTGCGTTTGGCGGCGATGCGCAGGCGCAGCGCGTTCAGCTTGATGAAGCCGGCGGCATCCTTCTGGTCGTAGGCGCCGGCGTCGTCCTCGAAGGTGGCGATCGTCGAGTCGAACAGCGAATCCGATTTCGACGCCCGGCCGACGCACATGATCGTGCCCTTGTAGAGCTTGAGCCGGACGGTCCCGTTGACCGATGCCTGCGATGCGTCGATCAGTCCTTGCAGCAGCCGGCGCTCGGGGCTGAACCAGTAGCCGTTGTAGATCATCCGCGCGTAACGCGGCATCAGATCGTCCTTCAGCGCCAGCACCTCGCGATCGAGCGTGATCGACTCCATCGCCCGATGGCCCTTGAGCATGATCGTCCCGCCGGGCGTCTCGTAGCAGCCGCGCGACTTCATCCCGACGTAGCGGTTTTCGACCATGTCGAGGCGGCCGATGCCGTGCCGTCCGCCCATTTCGTTGAGCTTCGCCAGGACCCTTGCCGGCGCCAGCTTTTTTCCGTCGATGGCGACGATGTCGCCGTTGCGGTACCGCAGTTCGACGATTTGCGGCTTGTCGGGCGCCTTTTCCGGCGAAACGGTGAGGCGCCACATCGACTCGTCGGGCGCGAAGTCCGGCTCCTCGAGAATGCCGCCCTCGTAACTGATGTGCAACAGGTTGGCGTCCATCGAGTACGGCGCGCCGCCCTTGCGTTTCTTGAAATCGACGGGGATACCGTGCTTGTCGGCGTAGGCGAGCAGCTTGTCCCGCGACAGCAGGTCCCACTCGCGCCACGGCGCGATGACCTTGACGTCGGGCATCAGCGCATAGGCGCCCAGCTCGAAGCGCACCTGGTCGTTGCCCTTGCCGGTGGCGCCATGCGCAATCGCGTCGGCTCCGGTTTCGCGGGCGATCTCCACCAGCCGCTTCGCGATCAGCGGCCGGGCAATGGACGTGCCGAGCAGATATTCCCCTTCGTAGACGGCGTTGGCGCGGAACATCGGGAACACGAAGTCGCGAACGAATTCCTCGCGCAGGTCCTCGACGAAGATGTTCTTCTTGCGAATCCCCATCTTCAGCGCCTTCTGGCGCGCGGGCTCCACTTCCTCGCCCTGGCCGATGTCGGCGGTGAACGTGATGACTTCGCAACCGTACGAATCCTGCAGCCACTTGAGGATGACCGAGGTGTCGAGGCCGCCGGAGTAGGCGAGGACCACTTTGTTGATGTCGGACATGGCGTTCATTTCGGATCGTTGGTTGGATGTCGGGGCCCCATCGCGGCGGCGAATTCGGAGGGGCGCAGAGCGGAAAGGCCGCAAGGCGCCGGCCAATGCCCGTCAGTCGATTTTCAGGTCGAGTTCACGGATCACGGGTCTCCAGGTGTCCGTTTCGCGCCGGATCAGATTGCCGAAGTCCTCCGGCGTGCCGCCGATCAGGTCGAATCCGGCAGCGTGCATCCTGGCGACGACATCGGGCTGCTTCAGTATCGCGTTGATTTCGGCATTGAGCCTCGCGACAACCGGCTTTGGCGTGCCGGCCGGGACGACCACGCCGTTCCAGGCCAGCGCTTCGAAGGCGGGATAGCCGGCTTCGGCGACCGTCGGCAGGTCGGGCAGCAGTGGAAAGCGTTTGGCGGTAGTGACGGCGAGCGCGCGGAGCTTGCCGGCCTGGATCTGCGGCTGCAGCGGTTGCATCACTGCGAACATCATCTGTGTCTCGCCCCGGATCGTCGCGGTGACGGCCGGCGGCGAGCCATTGAACGGCACGTGCAGCGCATCGAAGCCGGCCACCGATTTCAGAAGTTCCATGTTGAGGTGCGAGGAACTGCCGTTGCCCACCGACGCGTAGTTGAGCCTGCCGGGATTCGCCTTGGCCCAGGCGACAAGTTCCGGCACGGTGCTCACGGGCAGCAGCGCGTTGACGGCCAGCACGTTGGGCTGGCTCGACGTGATGATCACCGGTGCGAGGTCCCTTTGCGGATCATAGGGGAGCTTCTGCAGCAGCGGGCCGAAGGCAAGCGGGCCGTTGAAACCGAGCAGCATCGTGTAGCCGTCGGGTGTGGCCTTGGCGACTTCGGCGGTCGCCACCGTGCCGCCCGCTGCCGCCTTGTTCTCCACGACGACCGGCTGGCCGAGACGGTCTTTCAGCTTTTCGCCGATGACGCGTGCGAGCGCGTCGAGCGAGCTGCCGGGTCCGGCCGCGACGACGAACCTGATCGGGCGCTCGGGCCAGCCCTGCCCAAGAGCAGGCGCGATAACCGCGAACGCGAGCACCGCTGCGGCGATCGAGCGCATGCAACGGCGGAGCAGCGAGAGGCGCTCGGGCGGCGGCGGCGAATCTGGCGCGGGCTTCATCTCGGTGCGTGGCACACGGCCTCGACGAAGCTGACACCGGTGGGGTCGATCATTGGAATCTCCCGGCCTGCTAGGGGTCGATGCGTCCGCACACGAGGTACTCCAGTAGAGCCTTCTGCGCGTGCAGGCGATTTTGGCTCCGGCCGCGCGTTCCGCGCTTAACGTTCGCTTTGCTCACGTTAGCCTCGCCGAAATCGCAAGCATTGGCGCTTCGCTCACGCTGCCACACGACCGCACACGAGGTACTCCAGTAGAGCCTTCTGCGCGTGCAGGCGATTTTCGGCCTCGTCCCAGACGACGCTCTGCGGACCGTCGATCACCTCGGCGGTCACTTCCTCGCCGCGATGCGCGGGCAGGCAATGCATGAACAATGCGTCCGGTTTCGCCTGACGCATCATGTCGGCATCGACCTGCCAGTGGAGGAAGTCGCGCTTCCTCTCGTCATTCTCGGCCTCGAAGCCCATGCTGGTCCACACGTCGGTCGTGACGAGGTCGGCGCCGCGACAGGCATCACGCGGATCGGAGAACGATTCGAAATGGGCCTCGTCGCGGACGCCGGCACGCCTGCTTTCGGCCTCGTAGCCCGGCGGCGTCGAAACATGAACTTCGAAGCCCAGCACCGTTGCCGCCTGCAACCACGTGTAGCAGACGTTGTTCGAGTCGCCGATCCAGGCCACGGTCCTGCCGCGTATCGAGCCACGGTGTTCGACATACGTGTAGATGTCGGCGAGGATCTGACAGGGGTGGTACTCGTTGGTAAGGCCGTTGATGACCGGAACACGGGAGTGCGCGGCGAAGCGCTCGATGATCGTCTGCTCGAAGGTTCGGATCATCACGACGTCGACCATCCGCGAGATCACGCGCGCGACATCCTCGATGGGCTCGCCGCGCGAAAGCTGCGTGTCGCCGCGATTGAGGTTGATCGCAATTCCGCCGAGCTGGTTCATTCCCGCCTCGAACGAGACGCGGGTGCGCGTCGATGCTTTCTCGAACACCATCGCCAGCGTGCGGTCGCGCAACGGCTGGTAGATCTCGTAGCGCTTGAACCGGTCCTTGATGGAGCGGGTGCGTGCCAGCAGATAGTCGAATTCCTCGCACGAAAAATCGCGGAACTGGAGGAAATGTTTCGGCGGCACGGGGGGCATGGCGTCGGGGCGCGGCGAATTGCGTTCGGAATCGTGTGGAATCAACATATTAGCACGCTGCCGGCGGCCGCCTTGCGCGGCCGGAGTTGACCGTTGTCAAGGACGCCGTAGCGCATTCGACGTACGCTCCGACGATTCCTGAACCCTGCCGCGTACCTGCCCGGCGACCGATGACGCAATCTTCGCCTGTCGATCCGTGCGACCGGACGACCTCCGCGCATGATCTCCCGCCGCTCGTCATCCGCGGCCGCAGCGTCTTGCCGATCGTGCAGGGGGGAATGGGTGTCGGCGTCTCGGCGCATCGGCTCGCGGGATCCGTCGCAAGCCTGGGGGCAGTCGGGACGATTGCGAGCATCGATCTGCGCCGCCATCATCCCGACCTGATGGCGATGAGCGCGCACGCCGACAAGGCGACGGTCAACGTCGCGAACCTCACCGCGCTCGACCGCGAAATCCGCATGGCGAAGACGATGTCGGGCGGCCGCGGCCTGGTCGCCGTCAACGTCATGCGCGCAGTGTCCGAGTATGCAGCGTATGTGCGGCAGGCGTGTGAAAGCGGTGCCGACGCCATCGTCGTCGGCGCCGGGCTGCCGCTCGACCTGCCGGAGCTTGTCGCGCCGTATCCGGATGTCGCGCTGATCCCCATCCTGTCGGACGCCCGTGGCATCCAGATCGTGATCAAGAGGTGGGCCCGCAAGGGTCGCGTTCCGGACGCGATCGTGATCGAGCATCCGCGCTATGCGGGTGGTCACCTCGGCGCGGCGAAAATCGAGGATCTTTCGGACCCGCGCTTCGACTTCGAGAGAGTGTTGCCCGAAGTTCGCGCGTTCTTCAAGGCCGAGGGCATCGCGGACAATGCGATTCCGCTCATCCCGGCAGGAGGCATCAACACGCACGAGCGGATCCGCGAACTCGTGGCGCTGGGCGCCGCCGCCGTGCAGCTCGGCACGGCGTTCGCCGTCACCGAGGAGGGCGACGCCGACCTCGCGTTCAAGCGCGTACTTGCGGACGCGACCGCCGGAGACATCGTCGAGTTCATGAGCGTGGCCGGACTGCCCGCGCGCGCGGTGCGTACGCCATGGCTCGAAAACTATCTCAAGTACCTGCCGAAACTGACCGCCGTCGCGCGGAAGAAGCCGCGTTGCACGCTGAAGTTCGACTGCCTGTTCCAGTGCGGCCTGCGCGACGGTGTCGCGAAGGTCGGCCAGTTCTGCATCGACATCCAGCTTGCCGCGGCGCTGCGCGGCGATGTGGCAAAGGGCTTGTTCTTTCGCGGCGCCGCGTCGCTTCCATTCGGGAGCGAGATTCGTCCGGTCCGCGATCTGATCGGCTACCTGCTGACCGGCTTGCGCCCGGCGCCGGTCGCCTGACTACCGATGGCCCTCGCCGGCGATCCGCGCGCGCGGGCGGCGGCCGATTCCGGGAGACGGGTATTCAGCGCTCCCCACCGGTTCTTTTTCCTGGTGGGGGTCGTCCAGATCGTTCAGGTTTCGCTGTGGTGGGCGTGGGTGCTGATCGCGCGCCTGTCGCCGGCCATGCCGCCGGCCTTGCCCGCGGTCGCCGATACCGCGTTGCACACGCTGCTGATGACCTGCAGTTTCGCGCCGTTCTTCATGTTCGGATTCCTGTTTACGGCAGGCCCGCGCTGGCTCGGCGTCGCTTCCCCCAAACGCGCCGCGTGGTTGCCGCCCGGAGTACTGGCGGCGGTCTCCGCGCTGGCGCTGGTTCCATTGCAGATCGCGGGCGCCGGGGCCATTCGCGTTGCCGCGGCGGCATACGCCGTCGGCTGGCTGTGGCTGCTGCTCCGATTTGCCCTGCTGATTCGCGAGAGCGACGCCGCCGACAAAGTGCACGCGATAGTGGTGCTGGCAGCGCTCCTCATCGGCGCGAGCTGTGTTGTCGCGTTCGCTCTGTTCGGACCGGTCGCGCATGGGTGGGTGCGGGAGGCCGGCGTATGGGGTTTCCTGCTGCCCGTGTTCGTGACGGTGTGCCACCGGATGATCCCGTTCTTTACCGCGAGTGCGGTGCCGTTCGTCACCGCGTTCCGGCCATGGTGGCTGCTCCTGGCCATGGCTGGCGCCCCGGTGACGCATGGCGTGCTCGACGGCGCGGGCCTCGCGGCGTGGACATGGCCGGTCGATATCCCGGCGGCGGTGCTGCTGCTGTGGCTGACGTTGCGCTGGGGCTTCGTGCAGAGCATGAAGAATCACCTGCTGGCGATGCTGCATGGCGGATTCCTCTGGTACGGGATCGGATTCCTGCTCGCCGGTTTGCATTCGCTGCTCCTGCTGACGGACGGGGCCGGCCTCGGGCTCGCGCCGCTGCACGCGCTGACGATCGGTTTCGCGTCGTCGCTCCTGATGGCGATGGTCACCCGCGTGACCTGCGGCCACTCGGGGCGCACGCTCGCTGCGGACGCCGTGACGTGGCGGCTGTTCCAGTTCTTGCAGGTGGCGGCCGTGGTTCGCGTCGCGGCCGAAGCGCTGCCCGGCCGCGGATGGCTGGCTGCGTCCGCGCTCGTATGGGTCGCGTGCTGGGTGCCCTGGTGCGCGAGGTACGCGCCGGCGTATTGGCGGCCGCGGGTGGATGGCCGACCCGGTTAGGGGCCCTGTTCAGACGACGTCCGAAGGTGCGTTGCACGTCGGAAAGGGCCAGGAGCGTGGCGCAAGACGTGGCGCAAGAATCCGCGCCGGCGCAGGTGGGGTCCGGCGTCGGGTCCGGATATGCCGCGGATGCCCGTCGCCTTGTTGTCAGTGGCGGATGAGACCCGCGGCTCCCTGCGCTGCCGCGACTGCCGGCAACGGTGCGCCGGGTCCGTGGAGCACATGCATGTCGACCAACCCATCGCGCCATGCGCGCTCGAGATCGCGCTCGACGGCGGCCAGTGTTTCGCTGTCGGCATTGGCAAGTCCGCGGATGCCGTAGGCCCGGTTGCGGCCGTGGACCTTCGCCATGTACAGCGCCATGTCGGCGAGGCCGATCGAACGTTCCCAGGGCAACGCCATATTGCGCGGCGGCAGCGGCATCGGTACGAAGCCGACCGACGCCGTAATCGATATCGGATAACCGTGGTGCACGAAAGGCTCCGTCGCAAGGGCCTCCATGATTCGCTGCGCGATCTCGTCCAGCTTGTCGGCCTGCGTCGCGGCGACAAAGACCAGGAATTCCTCGCCGCCCCAGCGCACGATCATGTCGGTTTCTCGCAGTGCCTCGCGGAGTCGTTGGGCGGCCGCGACCAGTACGGCATCACCCGCCGAATGCCCGTGGTCGTCGTTGGTCGCCTTGAAGTTGTCGAGGTCGATGAGCAGCAACGCCTCCACGGTCGTCGCATCGTTGCGGCGGCGCTCCGGCCGGGCGGTCTCGTCGTCGATGAAGTCCTGGAAATAGCGGCGGTTGTACAGCGCGGTGAGCGGGTCGCGGCTGCTCTGGATCCGCAGCTCGAGGTTTTTCTGCCCGAGCAACCGATTGGTCGCGCGAAGCTTCCGGTAGAGCACGGTCACGACCAGGAAGGACAGGCCGAAGACGGTGGCGACCAGCCACCACACGCGCTGCTGCAGAACGCGGGTATGCAGTTCGGTCGACGTGACTGCATTCTCGCGGTTGAGCAACGCGATTTCCCGCTGCTGCCTTTCCGATTCGTATTTCTCCTGCAATTCCAGCACCGTCCGCTGGTGGGTGGCGAGGGCGATCTCGTCGTTGAGCTTGCGCTCGCGATGGTAGAGCGCCAGCGCTGCCTTGTAGTCGCCCGCTTTCTCGAGATACTGGCCATATTCTCCGAGGAGACCCGCGATCTCTGCCGTAGCTCTCGTGCGTTCGAAGTAGGCGACGGCCTGGTCGGTCAGGCGCTTCGCTTCCTGCGTCCGGCCCAGGCCGAACAGCGCGAACCCCATGTTGGCCTCACTCGTTGCCATCAGGCCGGCATCGTCGAATTCCTTCGCCAGATCCAGCGATTGCCGCGACAGGTCCAGCGCGTCCTGGAAGCGCCGGCGGCGCAGCTGTATGTCGGAGAGATTGATCAGCGCGCGGCACTCCGCCGTCATCGACTGCGCCTTGCGCGCGATCGCGAGCGCGTCTTCCATCGCGGCGAGTTCGCGTTCGGGATTGTCGAGAAGCTCCATCGTGGCCGACTCCGCCATCCTGGCGTTGGCCATCGCATACGCACTGCCCGCCGCTTTCGCGTACCTGAACGCTTCGAGACTTGTCTCCAGCGCCCGTTCCCCCTGCTTCATCTCGAGATAGAGGACCGAAAGCTGGTAGAGGGCGCTCGAGCGACGATACGGGCTGCCGATCCGTTCCGCGAGCGACAGTGCGTCGTGCAAGCTGCTGAGCGCTTCGTCACGCTGGCCCCGGCCGCGGGCCGTCGTTCCGATCGCCATCAACGCCCAATGGGTCAGGAATGGATCGGCAGCTCCGTGCATCAATCCGAAGGCCCGCTTCGCGAGGGCATTGGCCTTCGCCGTGTCCCCCGTGGTGGACTGCACGCTGCTGCGTACCAGGAGCGCGGCCGCGAGCGACGGCGAGTCGGACGTGGTGAGGGCCTCGTCTTCCATTTCGCCGGCGAGCGCGAGCGCTTCCGTGGCCCGTCCCGCCAGCACCAGCGCCTGTCCCAGGAGGGCGCGGACCAGGAGACGATCCGAAGCCTTTCCCACTCCGGCGCGAGGGACCAATTCGGCAAGCTCGAGGACGGCACGTTTCGGATGTCCGGACGCATAGATCTCGATTTGCTGCGCGCGGGCCGCAGTGTCGGGGTCGGCGCCCGCGGGCGAAACCAGGGCGAGGAATGCGTACGCGCCGAGACCTGCCAGCGCCAGCCGTTTTCCTGCGCCGACGAGCGCCACCGCGAGTCGGGGTCGCGCGATGCCCGGGCCTCGATCGACGGGCGCGCCGCTGCTCGTTGCGCGAGCGTTGCGCAGGTCACTCTCCCCGCTTCGGGCGGTACCCAAGTACGTCGGAATTTGCCCAAGCGCGGTTCCGACGCTGCGCGCGTCCGTCGTTCGCCGCCGGCAGGCGGCTTTGCTGGGCATAGGGATGGTCGAATCGCGTCGGGGACAGGTCGATGCCGGGCATCGCCTATCGGGCTAGTGAAGCAATTGCCATGCCCGCCTTGTGGGAATCGAAATCGCGCGTCCGCAATTCGTGCGAACGCAGCGGATTCCGTGTGGCCTACGCGGCCCGAACAAAAAAGGCGCCCGCAGGCGCCCTGATCGTGTGCTGAATGTCGTCCGGAAATCGCTTACGCCAGCGCCTTGATGGCTTGCGCGAGCCGCGACTTGGTGCGCGAAGTGGTGTTCTTGTGGACGATCTTCTTGTCGGTGATACGGTCTATCACTGCCTGCGAGGCCTTGAATTCCTGCGTTGCCGCAGCCTTGTCGCCGGTCGCGATGGCCTTGCGGACCTTCTTGACTGCCGTGCGCAAGGTCGAGAGCAGGCTGGCATTACGATGGTTGGTCGCTTCGGCTTGTCGGGCGCGCTTGCGGGCTTGGGCACTGTTGGCCATGAGTCGAAATCCTTGCTCGGTTCTGGAGAACGCAAAAAAGACCAAGCATAATAGCAGCTTACCGCGGTTCGCGCAAGGTCGCTCCCGCCGTGCTTTTCCGCGACGCGACAAGCGTTCGCGTCGCGCCCAACATGCCTCCGACATCGCCGCCGCCACCGACGACCCCGCCGCGATCCGCATCGGCGGACCGCCACGGCGGCAGAGCAACGAATCTGTTGCGTGCGTTGTCCACGGTCAGCGGGATGACGCTGCTGTCGCGGATTTCCGGGCTCGTCCGCGAAAGCCTCAAGGCTGCGGCGTTCGGGGCGGGGTTGCAGATGGACGCCTTCGAGGCCGCATTCCGCCTGCCGAACATCTTGCGCCGGCTGTTTGCCGAGGGCGCGTTCTCGCAGGCGTTTGTCCCGATCTTCGCCGAATACCGGCGCCAGCGCGGCGAGGCGGAAACGAAGGCCCTGGTCGGCCGCGTCGGCACGCTGCTCGCGATCGGTCTCTTCGTCGTTTCGGTCTTCGGTATTCTCGCGGCGCCATGGCTCGTCTATGCGCTGGCGTCGGGGTTTGCGAAGACGTCCGGGAAAGTCGAGTTGACCGCCGGTCTGATCCGGATCGTCTTTCCCTACATTCTGTTCGTGTCGCTGGTGTCGCTTGCAGGGGGCATCCTGAACGTCCACCGGAAGTTCGCGATTCCTGCGTTCACGCCGGTACTCCTCAATCTATCGATCATCGCGGCCACGCTGTTTCTCGCGCCGTACTGCGACCCGCCGATCGCGGCGCTGGCGTGGGGGGTGGCCATCGGCGGCGGCGCGCAGCTCGCGCTGCAGGTCCGGCCGCTGATCCGGATCGGGATGCTGCCACGTCCGCGCTTCGATTGGCGCGACGAAGGCGTTCGGCGCGTGCTGCTGGCCATGGGACCCGCCGTGCTCGGTGTATCCGCCGCGCAGATCTCGGCGCTCATCAACACGCAGCTCGCCGCGGCGCTGGGCGATGGCCGGATATCGTGGATCACCTACGCGGACCGGTTGATGGAGTTCCCCGGTGCACTGCTGGGTGTCGCGCTCGGTACGGTGCTGTTGCCGTCGCTCGCGAGGCATCATGCCGACGCCGAGCCGCAGGAATACTCGGCGCTTCTGGATTGGGGGCTGCGGCTCGCCTTCCTGCTCGCATTGCCCGCGGCGGTCGCGCTGTGGGTGCTTGCCGTGCCGCTGATCGCGACCCTCTACCAGTATGGACAGTTCACGGCGCACGACGTCTGGCAGACGCGCGCCGCGCTATTGGGTTACAGCGTCGGCCTGCTCGGACTCATTGTCGTGAAAATCCTCGCCCCCGGTTTCTACGCCCGCCAGATCATGAGTACGCCGGTCAAGATCGCGTTCGTCACCGTCCTCGTCGCGCAAACGCTTGCGCTGATCCTGATGTACCGGATCGGCCACGCCGGCCTCACGCTGTCCACATCGATCGGTGCCTGCCTCAACGCAGGGCTGCTGTTCTGGTTCCTCAAGAGGCGCGGGATCTACGTGCAGCGACCGGGGTGGCTGCTATTCATCTCGAAGCTGGCCGTCGCGCTGTTTGCGCTGGCCGCAACGCTGCTGTGGATCTCCGGCCCCGCGTCCCTGTGGCTCGAGGCGACGCTGTGGACGAAGGTCGCCCGGCTGGCATGGGTCTGCGCGCTGGGTGCCGCCGCCTATTTCGGCGCGCTGTGGCTGCTCGGATTCCGGTTCGCGGATCTCGACCGACGTGATGTCGACGCAGGTCCGGGGGAGGCTGCGCGGACGGAGATGCGTTGACCCGGCAGCCGCGGCTCCGGGAGGGCACGCTTGCCCACGCGTTCCCCGGGGCCGCGAGGCACCCGACTTCGTGTCAGGCACCGCCTCCGGGTTTGCCGTACGGGCATTTGGCCTTCACGCAATCGGCGTACAGGTAGAGCGCGTGCTCGCTGATTTCGAATCCGCGTTCACGCGCCACTTTCATCTGTCGCTTTTCGATCTCCGCGTCGTAGAACTCCTCGACGCGGCCGCATTGCAGGCACACGATGTGATCGTGGTGGTGGCCCTCGTTCAGCTCGAATACCGCCTTCCCGGACTCGAAATGGTGGCGCTTGAGCAAACCCGCCTGCTCGAATTGGGTCAGCACCCGATACACCGTCGCGAGCCCGATATCGAGACCTTCCGTCAACAACTGCCGGTAGACGTCCTCTGCGGTCAGATGCCGGACCTTCGACGTCTCGAACAGATTGATGATCCGAAGGCGCGGCACGGTGGCCTTGAGACCGGCGTTCTTGAGGTCGTGCGGAGAAGTCATGAGGGAATGCTCCGGCGAGGAAAGGGTGCGGCAAGGCGGGCACCATTGGAAAAGGGGCCCGCAGTGCCGCGTCGCACGTGGCTATAATAGCGGCTCGCTCAGGAATTTCACAGGCACGTGTCCCACATTTCTTCCCCGAACTCGCACGCGTCGCGTCGCGCATGGCCGCCGTCGGTGCGGGTAGCGCTCGCCGTCGCCGTGTCGCTCCTGGCCGGTTGCACGACGATCGACAAGTTCGCCCCCACGCTGAGTTCGTTCGGCGTGTACAAGCTCGACATCAACCAGGGCAACTTCCTTTCGCAGGACATGGTGAACAGGCTGCGGGTCGGTCAGACGAAGCAGCAGGTCCGCCTCGTCCTCGGCACGCCGCTCGTCGTCACCGTCTTTCGCGACGACCGCTGGGACTACGTCTACGAATTCACGCGGCAGGGCAAGGTGCTGGACCACCGGACGTTCACCGTCTATTTCGTCGAGGACAAGCTCGCGCGCTGGGAAGGCGACGAGGTGCCTCCGTCGGCCGCCGAGCTCAACAAGCAGGCGGCCGCGCGCACCTCCGGCGAGGCCGCCTGGTCCAACACGCGCTCGTGGTGGGACAGCCTGATCGACGTCTTCGGTCAATGACATGGCGGCGGTCACCAGGATCGCGATCGCCGGCGCGGCTGGTCGCATGGGCCAGGCGCTGATCGAGGCCGCGCTGGCGGATCCCGGACTGACGCTTGCGGCGGCACTCGACGTCCCCGGCAGCCCGACCGCCGGCCGCGACGCCGGCGAGCGGATCGGCCGCACGACGGGCGTGATCGTCGGCGCCGACGTGGGCGCCGCGGTGCGTGCCGCAGACGTGCTGATCGATTTCACGCGTCCCGAGGGCACGCTCGCGCATCTCGCCGCCTGCGCGCAACATGGTACCGGCGCCGTCGTCGGCACGACCGGGCTTTCCGAGACGCAGAAATCAAAGCTTGCGGAATTCGCGCGTGCGATTCCGATCGTATTCGCGCCGAACATGAGCGTCGGCGTCAACGTGCTCGCCATGCTCGTCGAAGCCGCGGCGCGGCGGCTCGGGCCGGCATACGACGTCGAGATCGTCGAGATGCACCACCGGCACAAGATCGATGCGCCGTCGGGCACGGCGCTGCTCCTGGGCGAAGCCGCCGCCCGCGGGGCGGGGCGCGCGTTCCCCCAGTGCGCCGTCTATGCGCGCGAAGGCGCGACGGACGAGCGGAAGGCCGGCACGATCGGTTTCGCGGCGCTGCGCGGGGGCGATGTGGTGGGTGACCACGCAGTCATCTTCGCGGGCACCGGTGAGCGCCTCGAACTCGCGCACAAGGCCGGATCGCGGCAGAATTTCGCGGCGGGCGCGCTGCGCGCCGCGCACTATGTTGCCGAACGCCGATCGGCGCGGCAGGCCGGCCTCGCGGACATGCAGGACGTGCTGGGCCTCAGGTAGCGCCGTGGCAACCCTCACCCATCCGTTCGATCTCGACGGTCGGCTCGCGCTCGTGACCGGTGGCGGGTCCGGGCTGGGTTTCGCCATTGCGCAGGGGCTGGCGCGCGCCGGCGCGCGCGTCGCGCTGAACGGCCGCAACCGGGCCAAACTCGACGCTGCGGCCGCAATCCTGCTGCGCGAAGGCATTGCCGCGCAGGTCGTTCCCTTCGACGTCACCGATGAATCCGCCGTCACGGCCGGCGTCGCGACGATCGTGCGCACGTTGGGTCCGATCGATATCCTGGTCAACAACGCGGCGATCAACCGGCGCCAGCCGCTGGAGGAATTCTCGGTCGCCGACTGGCGCGCGCTTCAGGCCGCGAATCTCGACGGCCCGTTTCTTCTTGCGCGCGCCGTGCTCCCGGCGATGAAGGCGCGGCGCAGCGGCAAGATCGTCAACGTCTGTTCTCTGGCGAGCGACATCGGCCGGCCCAATATCGTCGCGTACGCTGCAAGCAAGGGCGGTTTGAAGATGCTGACGCGCGCCCTTGCTGTCGAACTCGCGCCCTACAACATCCAGGTAAACGGCATCGCTCCGGGATTCTTCAAGACCGAGATGAACGCCCCGCTGATCGGAGATGCGGAGTTCTCGGCCTGGGTCGCACGGCGCACGCCCGCGGGCCGCTGGGGCGAGCCGCCCGAAATCGCCGGCGCCGCAGTTTTCCTCGCATCGCCCGCTGCCGACTATGTCACCGGACATCTGCTGTACGTCGACGGGGGATTCTCCGCGGCGTACTGACGTAGACTGGCTGGACGCCGAGGCGCGAGCCAAGGATCGACCGCGCGACTGAATGCGGACGCGGCGCGGTTGTCGCGGCTTCGTACGGCCGGTATAATGAGGGGCTGAAAGCGGGAATGGCTGCGTGTGACGCGGGCGTTCCCGCTTCGCACATCCGGACCCCGGCGATCCCAGGTGGCTGGCGGTCCGCCTCTACAACTCATCGCGACCCGCCATGCCCGATACGACCGCCGCACCCGCCGCGCGAGCCGCGTTGCTGCCCGCAGCGGGAAACGGCGCGGCGGCACTCCTCGCGCTTGCCGACGGCACTGTTTTTCGCGGTGCGGCGATCGGAGCCATGGGCCACGCGATCGGCGAAGTGGTGTTCAACACGGCGATGACCGGCTATCAGGAAATTCTGACGGACCCGTCGTACGCAGGACAGATCGTGACGTTCACCTGTCCGCACATCGGCAATGTCGGCGTGAACCCCGAGGACGTCGAATCGCGGCGGCCGTTCACGGCCGGTCTGGTGATCCGCGATCTGCCGAGGGTCGTGTCGAACTTTCGCTCCACGGGCGACCTGGGCGCGTATCTTGCCGCCAACAGCATCGTCGGAATCACCGACATCGACACGCGCCAGCTTACGCGGCTCCTGCGCGACCGCGGCGCCCAGAATGGTTGTCTGTACACAGCGCCGGTTATTGCGGACGCCGATGTCGCCGGCGCGGTCGCGCGCGCGAAGGCGGCGCCATCGATGGCGGGGCAGGATCTCGCCAGAGTCGTGACCTGCACGAAGCCCTACGAATGGACAGCGGGTACCTGGACATTGGGCACCGGGTACCGCGCTTCCGACAAGCCCCGCTTTCACGTCGTCGCGTATGACTACGGCGTCAAGCAGAACATCCTGCGCATGCTCGCCGCGCGTGGTTGCCGCCTCACCGTTGTGCCGGCGCAGACGCCCGCCGCCGCGGTCCTGGCGCTCTCGCCCGACGGTGTCTTCCTGTCGAACGGTCCGGGCGATCCCGAGCCTTGCACCTACGCGATCCACGCGATCGCCGCCATCGTCGAATCCGGCTTGCCGACGTTCGGCATCTGCCTCGGTCACCAGCTGTTGGGCCTCGCGTCAGGTGCGAAGACCGTCAAGATGAAATTCGGCCATCACGGCGCGAACCATCCGGTGCTCGACACGGACACGGGACAGGTGCTGATCACAAGCCAGAACCACGGCTTTGCGGTCGACCCGGCGACGCTGCCGGCCACCGCGCGCGTCACCCACGTGTCGCTGTTCGACGGCAGTCTGCAGGGCATCGCCCGCACCGACCGGCCCGCGTTCAGCTTTCAGGGCCACCCCGAGGCAAGCCCAGGGCCGCACGACATCGCCTACCTTTTCGACCGGTTCGTGAAGCTGATGGAATTGCAGAAAGCAAGGACCTGAATGCCCAAGCGCACCGACATAAGAAGCATCATGATCATCGGCGCCGGCCCGATCGTCATCGGGCAGGCGTGCGAATTCGACTACTCGGGCGCGCAGGCGTGCAAGGCGCTGCGCGAGGAAGGCTATCGCGTCATTCTGGTGAATTCGAACCCGGCGACGATCATGACCGACCCGGAGATGGCCGACGTCACCTACATCGAGCCCATCACCTGGCAGATGATCGCGAAGATCATCGAGCGCGAGCGGCCCGACGCGCTGCTGCCGACGATGGGCGGGCAGACCGCATTGAATTGCGCGCTCGACCTCGCGCGCGAGGGCGTCCTCACCCGGTTCGACGTCGAGCTGATCGGAGCCACGAAGAAGGCGATCGACAAAGCCGAGGACCGCGAGAAGTTCAAGGCGGCGATGACGCGCATCGGCCTCGGCTCGGCGCGTTCCGGCATCGCCCACAATGTCGACCAGGCGCTCGAGGTGCAGGCGGACATCGGCTTTCCGGCGGTGATCCGGCCGTCGTTCACGCTCGGCGGCACCGGCGGCGGCATCGCCTACAACAAGGACGAGTTCGTCGACATGTGCAAGCACGGGCTCGACCTCTCGCCCACCCGCGAGCTGCTGATCGAGGAGTCGCTGCTGGGCTGGAAGGAATTCGAGATGGAAGTTGTCCGCGACAAGAAGGACAACTGCATCATCGTCTGCTCGATCGAGAACGTCGATCCGATGGGCGTGCACACCGGAGACTCGATCACCGTCGCGCCCGCGCAGACGCTGACCGACAAGGAATACCAGATCATGCGCGACGCCTCGATCGCGGTGCTCCGCGAGATCGGCGTCGATACCGGCGGGTCCAACGTGCAGTTTGCGATCAACCCGCAGAATGGGCGGATGCTGGTGATCGAAATGAATCCACGCGTATCGCGCTCGTCGGCGCTGGCCTCCAAGGCCACCGGGTTTCCGATCGCGAAGGTCGCGGCGAAGCTCGCCGTCGGCTATACGCTGGACGAGCTCTCCAACGACATCACGGGAGGCGCCACCCCGGCGTCGTTCGAGCCGACGATCGACTACGTGGTCACCAAGGTGCCGCGCTTCGCATTCGAGAAATTCCGCCAGGCGGACGACCGGCTGACGACGCAGATGAAATCCGTCGGCGAGGTGATGGCGATCGGCCGCACCTTCCAGGAATCGCTGCAGAAGGCACTGCGCGGCCTCGAGGTCGGCGTCGACGGCTTCAATCTCAAGACAGTCGACCCCGAGAAGATTGCCGACGAACTCGCCTACCCGCGCGCCGAGCGCCTGTGGTACGTCGCCGATGCCTTCGGTGTCGGCATGTCGCTGGACGAAATCCACCGGTACACGAAGATCGATCCGTGGTTTCTCGCACAGATCAAGGAGATCGTCGATACCGAGCTGCGCGTCGAGAAGCGCGAACTGGCGGGCCTCTCGCGCGACGAGCTCTTCGGCCTGAAGCGCATGGGATTCTCGGACCGCCGGCTGGCCCACCTGCTCAACGTCAAGGAAGGCGACGTGCGCGCGCGCCGTCATGCGCTGGGCATCCGCCCGGTCTACAAGCGGGTCGACACCTGCGCGGCCGAATTCTCGACCAAGACGGCCTACCTGTACTCGACCTACGAGCGCGTGTGCGAGGCCGAGCCGACCAGCCGGAAGAAGGTGATGGTGCTGGGTGGCGGACCGAACCGCATCGGGCAGGGCATCGAATTCGACTATTGCTGCGTGCACGCCGCGATGGCACTGCGCGAGGACGGCTATGAAACGATCATGGTCAACTGCAACCCCGAGACCGTGTCCACCGACTACGACACCTCGGACCGCCTCTATTTCGAGCCGCTGACGCTCGAGGACGTGCTCGAGATCGTCCACATCGAGCAGCCGCTGGGCGTCATCGTCCAGTACGGCGGCCAGACCCCGCTCAAGCTGGCGCGCGACCTCGAGGCGAACGGGGTGCCGATCATCGGAACGACCCCGGACATGATCGACATGGCGGAGGATCGCGAGCGCTTCCAGCAGCTGCTGCACCGCCTCGGGCTGAAGCAGCCGCCAAACCGCACCGCACGCACCGAGGAAGACGCCATCCGCGGCGCCGGGGAGATCGGCTATCCGCTGGTCGTGCGTCCCTCGTACGTGCTGGGAGGCCGCGCGATGGAGATCGTCCACGAGCAGCGCGACCTCGAGCGCTACATGCGCGAGGCGGTCAAGGTCAGCAACGACAGCCCGGTGCTGCTCGACCGCTTTCTCAACGACGCGATCGAAGTCGACGTCGATGCCCTCTGCGACGGCACCGACGTCGTCATCGGCGGCATCATGGAGCACATCGAGCAGGCGGGCGTCCACTCGGGCGACTCGGCGTGTTCGCTGCCGCCGCACTCGCTGTCGCAGGCGACGCAGGACGAGCTGCGCCGCCAGACCGTGGCGATGGCGCACGGCTTGAAGGTCGTCGGCCTGATGAATGTCCAGTTCGCCATCCAGAGGGGCGAGCAGAACGAGCCGGTCGTTTTCGTGCTCGAAGTGAATCCACGCGCATCGAGAACGGTGCCGTACGTGTCGAAGGCGACCGGACGGCCGCTGGCGAAGATCGCCGCACGCTGCATGGTCGGGCAGTCCCTCCAGGACCAGGGCGTGGCCGGCGAGATCGTGCCGCCGTACTTCTCGGTCAAGGAAGCGGTATTCCCGTTCATCAAGTTCCCGGGCGTGGACACGATTCTGGGGCCGGAGATGAAATCCACGGGCGAAGTGATGGGCGTGGGCGACACGTTCGCCGAGGCGTTCCTCAAATCGCAGCTCGCCGCCAGCGTCAAGCTGCCCCAGAGCGGCAACGTCTTCATCAGCCTCAAGGACGCCGACAAGCCGCGCGCCATCGAACTGGCGAAGATCCTCGTCGATCTCGGCTTCACGCTGGTCGCCACCCGAGGCACGGCGGCGGCTCTCGACGCGGCGGGCGTGCCCGTGACGCCCGTCAACAAGGTCCACGAGGGTCGCCCGCATATCGTGGACATGATGAAGAACGACGAGATCGCGCTGGTCGTCAATACGGTCGAGGAAAGGCGTTCGGCCATCCAGGACAGCTACCAGATCCGTCGCGAGGCGCTGACCGACCGGATTCCGACCTACACGACGCTGGCCGGCGCGCGCGCCGCCGCGGTTGGATTGTCGGGCCTGCGCGAGATGGTTCCGTACGCCATGCAGTCGCTGCACGAGCGGCTGCGCTGACCGCGCAAACCGAAACCGGCGCATTGAACGCAGTTGCCCGGAGAACGCCCCGGGAAACCGCTGTGTCGCCTGCGCTTCCCAGGCGCTCCGGCGGCATTTGGTGAAAGGTCTCAGGCAATGACGAAATTCCCGATGACGGTCGAAGGCGCGCGCCGCCTCAAGGCCGAGTTGCACAGGATGAAGACGGTCGACCGCCCGGCCGTGATCGCGGCCATCGCCGAGGCGCGTTCGCACGGGGATCTTTCGGAGAATGCCGACTACGAAGCCGCAAAGGAGCGGCAGGGCTTCATCGAAGGAAGGATCGCCGAGATCGAGCACCGGCTCGCCGGCGCGCAGGTCATCGATCCGGCGGATGTCGTCGACGCCGACGGGCGCATCGTATTCGGCGCGACGGTGGAACTCGAGGATGCGAAGACGGGCGACCACGTGACCTACCAGATCGTCGGCGATGACGAAGCCGACCTGAAGCACGGCAAGATTTCGGTCAGCTCGCCGATCGCCCGCGCGCTGATCGGCAAGAGCGAGGGCGACACGGCCGAAGTGCAGGCGCCTGGGGGCGTCCGCGAATACGAGGTGCTCGCGGTACGGTATGCCTGAGGCTCGTGCGCCCGCCGGAATTGAACCTGCCGGTGGGGGAGGCGTTAGCCGGGCTGCGCTGAACCGAGCAGCGATCCAACGCCCGACGCGCCGGTGCTGGCGGATGAAGACAGCGTCAGCGCGGTGTCCGCCGGCGGCGGGCGCCCGCCGCGGCGCCGTTTCCGGAGGTCGAGTCAATTCGACCCTTGCCCGCTCCACCACCGCGCGGCGGACGCTTGTGCGGCGCTGGCGCGCGGCCCTGCCCGAAATCGCGGGGCGCGAACGATTTGGGTCCGGAAGGAGCGTCGCCGCGCGCGCCCTTTCCCGCAGGATCGCGCGGACGCCGCCGCGGACGCGAGTCGCCGTCCAGCATCGCCGCGGTGACGCTGCGCGGCGGCTTGCCGAAGCGTGGTTTCGGAACGGCATAGGTCCCCCCTTTCGGAGGCCTGCGTCGCGGCGCCGGCTTCGCCACCGTGCCGCGGGGCGTGCGCTGCGTGCCAAAGGACTTGGCCTCGCCGGCCGCCAGCTTCCTGCGGTCCGGGGTCCGGGCAGGCGCCGATTTCCGGCGCAACTTCGCGGGCTGCACGTTGTCGTCGGGCGCGGGCGCCGGGCGCCAGACGATCAGCAACTTGCCCAGATGCTGCACGGCGGCGGCATCGAGTTCCGCGCAGATCCGCGCCAGCATCGCATCGCGCTCATCGCGCCCGTCGCTGAATACGCGGATCTTGATCAATTGGTGCGCGAACAGGCTGATGTCAATTTCGTGGAGCACGGACGAGGTGAGTCCATGCTGGCCTATGCTGACGACCGGATGCAAATGATGCGCGGTGGCGCGAAAGGCACGGCGCTCCGCGGGTGTTAGAGTTCGCATGGCGTGGTCTCTTCGTTCAGTCGGATCCAACCGGATGCGGTACTGCAGTCGCCGGTGCCGTTTCGCGAGGTGCGCCTCGCCCTGACGAGCTGCGGTGTCCATTGCGAAGCGTGCCCGGGTAGGGGCGCAGGAGACGGACTCGAGCGGACGGAATCCCGCTCCGGGCTTCATGCCGCCATTTTACTTGATCGCGACGGCAGGACGCGGCGCCACGAATCATTCAATTGCATCCCATGGCGATCGAAAGCCGGAAAAAGAACAAATTCGTCAAGGCCTGGATCCAGGAACACGTCAACGACCACTGGGTCAAGGAAGCCACGCGGCTGGGTTACCGTTCACGCGCCGCGTTCAAGCTTCTCGAAATCGCCGACAAGGACCGCCTGTTTCGGCCTGGCATGAGCGTTGTCGACCTCGGGGCGGCGCCGGGGAGCTGGACGCAGGTGCTGCGCGAGAAGCTGGGCCGGCACGCGCCGATCGTCGCGCTCGACGTCCTGGCCATGGCGCCGCTGCCGGGCGTCACGTTTCTGCAAGGTGATTTTCGCGAAGCCGACGTGCTGGACGCGCTCGCCCGGATGCTCGGAGGGTGCAAGGTGGACCTTGTCGTTTCGGATATGTCCCCCAATCTATCCGGCATCGATGCCGCCGACCAGGCGCGCGCGGTGCACCTGGGCGAAGTGGCGCTGGAATTCGCGCAGGAATGGCTGCAACCCGGAGGCGATCTGGTCGTCAAGGCCTTTCAGGGCGCAGGCTTCCAGGAATTCCAGCGTGCGATGCAGGTGCATTTTGCGAAGGTTTATGTGCGCAAGCCCAAGGCGTCCCGCGATCGCAGCCGCGAGGTTTACCTGGTGGCGAAAGGCCTGAAAATCTGAAAATTCGCGCGGATTTCACGAAAGTGTCGTTTTCCTGACTTGCCGGCGGTTCTTTCGACTGGCTCCGCCGTTCGCAAGGGGCTAGAATGACGGCTTCGGCGCCCCCTTTCGGGCCGCCGGATTGTCAATGTGCGTGGGGTTTGCGGCGGCCCGAAAAAGCGCCGCGAGGAGCAACGATTGAACAACCTGCTGAAAAGCGTTGGCATCTGGCTCGTGATCGGGCTGGTCGTGCTGACGGTGGTCAAGCAATTCGACTCGCGGCAGGCGCCGAAGGACACGGTGCCGTATTCCGAGTTCATGGACAAGGCCAAGTCCGGCGGCGTCGAATCGGCGTCCGTCGAGGGCCGCAAGATCATCTGGCTTTCCGGCGACAAGAAGCGCTTCGTCACCTACACGCCCGGAGACATCTGGATGGTCGGCGACCTCGTCAGGTACGGCGTGAAGGTCGAGGCCAAGCCCGAGGAAGAGCAGAGCTTTCTCGCGCAGATCTTCATTTCCTGGTTCCCGATGCTGCTCCTGATCGGCGTCTGGATCTTTTTCATGCGCCAGATGCAGGGCGGAGGCCGCGGCGGCGCATTCAGCTTTGGCAAGAGCAAGGCCAAGATGCTGGATGAATCGAACAACACGGTCACTTTTGCCGATGTCGCCGGCTGCGACGAGGCGAAGGAAGAAGTGAGCGAGCTCGTCGAGTTCCTGCGCGATCCGACAAAATTCCAGAAGCTGGGCGGACGGATTCCGCGCGGCGTCCTGATGGTGGGTTCACCCGGTACCGGCAAGACGTTGCTCGCCAAGGCGATCGCCGGCGAGGCGAAGGTGCCGTTCTTTTCGATTTCCGGATCGGACTTCGTCGAGATGTTCGTCGGTGTGGGCGCCGCGCGGGTGCGCGACATGTTCGAGCAGGCGAAGAAGAACGCGCCGTGCATCGTGTTCATCGATGAAATCGACGCGGTCGGCCGCCAGCGCGGGGCGGGCCTCGGCGGCGGCAATGACGAGCGCGAGCAGACGTTGAACCAGTTGCTCGTCGAAATGGACGGCTTCGAGGGCAATGCGGGCGTCATCGTCATCGCCGCGACCAACCGTCCCGATGTGCTTGATCCGGCGTTGATGCGGCCGGGCCGTTTCGACCGCCAGGTCGTCGTGCCGCTGCCCGATATCCGCGGCCGCGAGCAGATCCTGCTCGTCCACATGCGCAAGGTGCCGATGGCGGTCGACGTCAAGGCGGAAATCATCGCCCGCGGCACGCCGGGCATGTCCGGTGCGGATCTCGCCAACCTCGTCAACGAGGCGGCGCTGTTCGCCGCGCGGCGCAACAAGCGGCTGGTGGACATGGACGATTTCGAGATGGCGAAGGACAAGATCATCATGGGTGCCGAGCGGCGCTCGATGGTGATGCCGGAAGAGGAACGCCGCAACACGGCCTATCACGAGTCGGGTCATGCGATCGTCGCCGTGCTGCTGCCCAAGACCGACCCGGTACACAAGGTGACGATCATCCCGCGCGGCCGCGCGCTGGGCGTGACGATGCAGCTGCCCGAGCAGGACCGCTACAGCCTGGACCGCAACCACATGCTGAACTTGATCGCGGTGCTGTTCGGCGGCCGGATTGCCGAAGAGATTTTCATGAACCAGATGACGACCGGCGCATCGAACGACTTCGAGCGCGCAACCGAGCTCGCGCGCAACATGGTCACCCGCTACGGCATGTCCGACCTGCTGGGGCCGATGGTCTACGCGGAGAACGAGGGCGAGGTGTTCCTGGGCCGCTCGATCACGACGCACAAGAACGTGTCCGAAGAGACGATGCGCAAGGTCGACAGCGAAATCCGCAAGATCATCGATCAGCAGTACGCGGTCGCGCGGAAGCTGATCGAGGACAACCGCGACAAGGTCGAGGCGATGGTAAAGGCGCTGCTCGAGCTCGAGACGATCGACGCTGACCAGATCGCGGACATCATGGCCGGCAAGCCGCCACGCCCCCCCAAGCCCACGCAGTCGAGCGCCGGCTCGTCGACCCCGGGTACGACCCCGGGTCCTGACGCTGCGCCGTCGACGAATCCGGCCTGATGCCGAGCGTGCGGTCGGCGTGGCCAGCGTAGAGCGAATGGAGCTGACCGATCGGCGTTGAACGTTGAGGGCGTGATGCGCCGCGTCGGGGCCTCGGATGGAGACTTGCCGTTATATCGGGGTGCTGGCGGTCGTCCCGATTCGCGTGCGCGCGAAAGGGTCGCGTTGACGACGCTAGGCGCCATTCGCGCGATGCATGGCTCCGGAGTGCTTCAGTGCGGGCGCCACACGTTCGACCTCGCGCGTCCGCTGGTGATGGGCATTCTCAACGTCACGCCGGACTCCTTCTTCGACGGTGGACGCTATGTCGATCCGGGCAACGCTCGGGAACACGCGCGGCAGATGATCGCCGATGGCGCGGATCTGATCGACGTCGGCGGCGAGTCGACGCGACCCGGTGCCGTGGCGGTATCCGAGGTTGAAGAGACCCGGCGCGTCGTCCCGCTGACCGAGGCATTGGCCGGCGCGGGCATTGCGGTGTCGGTCGACACGCGAAAGCCGGGCGTGATGCGCGCCGCGATTGCCGCCGGCGCGGCGATGATCAACGACGTCGGCGCAATGACGGCGCGGGGTGCGCTGGAAGCGGTCGCGGCAACCGGCGCCGGCGTCTGCCTGCTGCACATGCAGGGCGATCCGCAGACGATGCAGGAGGCGCCGCATTACGCCGACGTCGTCGGCGAGGTTCGTGCCTTCCTCGTCGCGCGGGCGCGGGCCTGCGAGGCGTCGGGAATCGCGGGCAACCGGATCGTCATCGACCCCGGTTTTGGGTTCGGCAAGTCGCTGGCGCATAATCTGGCGCTGCTGCGCGCGCTGCCCGAATTCGCGGCGACGGGCTACGCGGTGCTGGCCGGGCTGTCGCGCAAGTCGTCGCTGGGGGCACTCACCGGACGCCCCGTCGCCGAGCGGCTGCCCGCGAGCCTCGCCGCAACCTTGGCGGCGGTCGCGCGCGGCGCGTCGATCGTGCGCGTGCACGACGTGCGCGAGACCGTCGACACGTTGAAGGTCTGGCTGGCGGTAGAGCGCGCCGGCCCGGCAGGGCAAGGTTCCTGAATTGCAGACTCCGGCAGACGATTTCCGATGACGCGACAATATTTCGGCACTGACGGCATACGTGGCCGCGTCGGCGAGCCGCCGATCACCCCCGAGATCGTACTCAGGCTGGGCTGGGCCGCGGGCCGGGTGCTCGCGGCGGAATCGGCAGGCGCAGGCGCGCGCCCCGCCGTGCTGATCGGCAAGGACACGCGGATCTCCGGCTATCTGCTCGAAGCGGCGTTGCAGGCGGGACTCTCGGCGGCGGGTGTCGATGTCTACCTTTCGGGCCCGCTGCCCACACCCGCTGTCGCCTATCTCACCCGCGCGCTGCGCCTCTCCGCGGGCATCGTGATCAGTGCATCGCACAACCCTTTTGACGACAACGGCATCAAGTTCTTCTCGGCAGACGGAGCGAAGCTCCCGGACGCCGTAGAACAGGCGATCGAACGGACGATGTCGCTCCCGCTCGCTTGCGTGCGCTCCGCCGATCTCGGAAAGGCGCGCCGGATCGACGATGCGGCAGGCCGCTACATCGAATTCTGCAAGAGCACGTTTCCGAACGAGCGTGACCTCAAAGGCTGGCGCATCGTCGTCGATTGCGCGAATGGCGCGGGCTACCACGTCGCCCCCCCCGTGTTCCATGAACTGGGCGCCGAAGTGATCACCGTCGGCGGCGAACCCAATGGCACCAACATCAACGCCGCGGTCGGTGCGACGTATCCGGAACATCTCAGGCAGGCGGTCCTCGAGCATCGCGCGGACCTCGGCATCGCGCTCGACGGCGATGGCGATCGGCTGCTCATGGTGGACCGCGAGGGCCGCGTCTACGATGGCGACCAGCTGCTCTACGTGATCGCGCTCGACTACCGGCGGCGTGGCGCCCTCGCCGGTGGCGTCGTCGGCACGCTGATGAGCAACCTCGGCTTCGAACAGGCCCTCGCGCGCGAGGGCATCGCGCTCGAACGCGCGGCCGTCGGCGATCGCTATGTGCTGGAGAAGCTCAAGAACAAGGGCTGGCAGCTGGGCGGCGAAAACTCCGGACACCTTCTATGCCTGGACAAGCACACGACCGGCGATGCCATCATCGCGGCGCTCGCCGTATTGCGTGCGCTGGTCGAACAGTCGACGACGCTGGCGGCGGGCGCGGCGCCGGTCGCTCTCTTTCCGCAGCGCCTGATCAATGTCCAGGTGCCGAAGGGTTTCGACTGGAACGGCAGCGCCGCGATACGCGCCGCAGAAGCCGATGCCCGCGCGGCGCTTGGCGATGCGGGACGGATACTGTTGCGGCCCTCGGGTACCGAACCCGTGTTGCGGGTGATGGTCGAGGCCGCGGATCGGCCCACCGCCGATGCCTGCGCCCAGCGCGTGGCGAATTCGATCGTCGCGACGCTGGACAAGGTCTCGGGCTGACAGCACGCGCTCGCGCGAGGGCGTCGCGCGCTGGACAGTAACCGCCGCCCAGCGCGCCCGCCACGCAATCCGCGGCTTTGGCGGCGAAGATCCGGCGCCCTTCGGCATGACCGCGCCTGCCGCGTCTCCGAATAAGCTCATGCCGATGCCGTTCCATCGGGATGAGACCCGATCGCTATAATGGCCGGATGGTAGCGGTGCTGCATGCCGCGCCCGAAACGGGCGCGCCGCAGGCGGTCGCGGCGTGGCTCGACGGCCTGCGCGGCACCTATCCCGACGACGACCTCGACGCGTTCAAGGCCGCGTTCGGCTACGCGCGGGAGCATTGCGGCGACGCGCCCGGGCGCGACGGCGAGCCGCTGATCGACCGCGCCGTCGGCACCGCGATGATCCTTGCCGGCCTGAAGCTCGACGCCGCGACCGTCCGCGCCGCGCTGCTGATCGGGCTTCCCGCCGCCACAACCTTCGATCAGGACGAAGCCGCGGCGCGTTTCGGGGTGGATGTCGCGGCACTGGTGGCCGGCGTGGCGCGCATGGATGAAATCCGCGCGGTGCCCGCCACCGGCGACGAAGACGAGCGCGCCGCGCAGGCCGAGCGCCTGCGCAAGATGCTGCTGGCGATGGTCGACGACATCCGCGTCGTGCTGGTGAAGCTCGCCGAGCGGACGCAGGCGCTGCGTTACGTGGTCGCGGGCGATGCCGTGCCCATCGATGCGCGGCAGCGCACGGCGCGCGAGGTGCTCGACCTCTTCGCGCCGCTCGCCAACCGGCTGGGCATCTGGCAGCTGAAGTGGGAGCTGGAGGATCTATCGCTGCGCTCACTCGAACCCGAGACCTACAAATCGATCGCGAGAATGCTCGACGAGCGACGGCTCGACCGGCAGCGCTACATCGAGGACGTGGTCGGCAACCTGAAGCACGAGCTTGCCGCGGTGGGCATCAAGGCCGACGTGACCGGCCGTCCCAAGCACATCTACAGCATCTGGAACAAGATGCGGCGCAAACAGGCCGGCATCGACGCCATGTACGACATCCGTGCGGTGCGGATCCTCGTCGACGACATCAAGGACTGCTACACGGCGCTCGGCATCGTCCATCACCTGTGGTCGCCGCTGCCGCGCGAGTTCGACGACTACATCGCGAAGCCGAAGGCGAACAACTACCGGTCGCTGCATACCGCGGTGATCGGGCCCGAGGGCAAGTCGCTGGAAGTGCAGATTCGCACCTACGAGATGCACCAGCACTCGGAGTACGGTGTCGCGGCGCACTGGCGCTACAAGGAGTCCGGGCAGAAGGGTGTTCGCCGCGATCCGGCGTTCGAGGACAGGATCGCGTGGCTGCGGCAGGTGCTCGACTGGAAGGACGCGGTGGCCGATGCGTCGGAGTGGCTCGCCGCGTTCAAGAGCAGCGTATTCGCCGACACGATCTACGTGCTCACCCCCCAGGGCAAGGTGGTCGACCTGCCGCGCGGCGCGACGCCGGTGGACTTCGCGTACGCCGTGCATACGACTCTCGGCCACCGATGCCGGGGCGCGCGCGTGGATGGCGCGATGGTGCCGCTCAACCATGTGCTGAAGAACGGGCAGCGGGTCGAAATCGTCGCGGCTAAACAGGGTGGCCCGTCGCGCGACTGGGTGAATGTCGACCTGGGGTACGTGACCAGCCATCGCGCGCGGACCAAGGTGCGCCAATGGTTCAAGGCCCAGCAGCAGGAAGAGACGGTGGCGCACGGGCGCGCCGTTGTCGAGCGCGAACTGCAACGCGCGGGCGCGACGGCGGTGAATCTCGATGCGGTTGCGACCAAGGCGGGATTCGACCGCGCCGAAGAACTCTTTGCGGTCATCGGGCGAGAGGAGCTCAACACCCGGCAGCTTCAAGCCGCGATCAAGGCCGTCGTCGCGCCCGGTGCGACGCCCGAGGTCGAGGCCGAGGCCGGCGTGCTTCGGCAAAGCAAGGCCGCGGGCGCGGGCAGTGGCATTCTGGTCGATGGCGTGGACCGGCTGATGACAGTGCTTGCGCGCTGCTGCAAGCCAGCGCCGCCGGATCCGATCGTCGGTTTTGTGACGCGAGGCAAGGGGGTGTCGATCCACAGGCAGAGCTGCGCCACCATCGGCCGCATGCGTGCGCGCGAGCCGGAGCGGCTGATCACCGCCGACTGGGGCGCGCCGCGCGACGAAGTCTTCCCGGTCGACGTCGTGCTCGAAGCCGGGGATCGGCAGGGCCTGTTGCGCGACGTATCGGAGGTGTTCTCGCGCGAGCGGATCAACGTCACCGCCGCGAATACCCTGACGCGCGACATGCAAACGCGGATGGCGTTTACGATCGAGGTCAGAAGCCTCGAGGCGCTCTCACGCGCGCTTGCGCTGGTGCGCGACGTGCCGGGCGTGGTCGCGGCGGGGCGGAGGTAGCGGCAGGCGACGCCGGCGCGGAGTCGCGACTGCGCGGCGGGCTCCGCCGTCAGGAGGCGCGCGGGTTCGCCAGCGCCGCGATGGCGCGCGGGTACAGGTTCTCGAGCGGCTGCGGACCGTCGGCCTCGAGGCCGAGGTCGCGCACCAGGCCGTCGTGCAGGCTGTAGATCCAGGCGTGCAGCGTAAGCGGCTGGCCGCGCCGCCACGCATCCTGCACGATCGTCGTTCGCGCGACGTGCATGACCTGCTCGATCACGTTCAATTCGCAGAGCCGGTCCTCGCGCGTGCCGTCGTCGGGCAGCCGCCCGAGAAGCGATGCGTGCTTGCCCGCGACGTCCTGCACGTGGCGGAGCCAGTTGTCGATGAGGCCGAGCGGCTTTCCCTGGTAGGCGGCATGCACGCCGCCGCAGCCGTAGTGGCCGACGACCAGCACATGTTCGACGCGCAGCGCCTCCACGGCGTACTGCAGCACCGACAGGCAGTTGAGATCGGTATGCACGACGACATTCGCGACGTTGCGATGCACGAACAGCTCGCCCGGCGGAAGGTCCGTGATGTCGGTTGCCGGCACGCGGCTGTCCGAGCAGCCGATCCACAGGTAACGCGGCGACTGCTGCTCGGCGAGCTCGACAAAGAAATCCGGCTTGCGCGCCCGGAGGTCGGCGGCCCAGGCGCGGTTGCGTTCGAGAAGATGCTTGAGCGATGACATGGCGGGGTCGGTGGATCGCGCGAGGTTGCCATCATAGCGTCGTCAGCATCCGCGCGGCGAGACCCGCCCCGCCGCATGCAAGGATCACCGGGATCACGCCGGCCTTGTAGCGAAACAGCGCGGCGGCCGCGGCGAACCCGATCGCCAGCGCAACCGGATCGAGCCCGCCGAGCGACGCACTGGTAGCCCAGCCGCCCGGCCACAGGACGTGCCACGCGAAAAACAGCGCGAGGTTGACGATCACCCCGACGACCGCCGCGGTGATGCCGGACAGCGGCGCCGTGAACCGGAGCTGCCCGTGCGTCGTTTCGACCAGGGGACCGCCGGCGAGGATGAACAGGAAGCTCGGCAGGAACGTGAAGTAGGTCGCAACGCACGCGCCCGCGATGCCCGCCAGCGCCAGCGATTCGGGTCCGAAAAGCGCCTTCGTCCAGCCGCCGACGAAACCGACAAACGCAACGACCATGATCAGCGGGCCGGGCGTCGTCTCGCCGAGCGCGAGGCCGTCGATCATCTGGGTCGGGGTCAGCCAGGCGTAGGTTTCGACCGCTCCCTGATAGACGTAAGGCAGCACGGCGTACGCGCCTCCGAATGTCAGCAGGGCTGCCTTGGTGAAAAACCAGCCCATCCGCGGCAGCGTCGCGCCGGGTGCGTAGCTTGCGACCAGCATGGCCAGCCCGAACAGCCAGAGCGCAACGCATGCTCCCAAGACCAGGGCGAGCCGCGACCAGCGGAAGCGCGCATGCGGTGGCGTGGGCGTGTCGTCATCGATCACCGCCGGAAGATGCGCGGCATCGTGCGCGCCGTGGCTCGCGCCGACCGTGAATTCCTTCGGTGCGACGCGGCCACCGATGGAACCGATCACGCCGGCGGCGAGCACGATGGCGGGAAAGGGCACCGAGAACGCGAAGATGGCGACGAATGCCGCCACGGCCATCACCCGTAGCGTCGGCCGCTTCAACGCACGCGCGCCGATGCGCCACGCCGCGTGCGCCACGATGGCCACGACGGCAGGCTTGATTCCGTACAGGATCCCGGCAACCGCGGGCACCGCGCCATAGGCCATGTACAGCCAAGACAGCGCGATCAGGATGACGAGCGACGGCAGGACGAACAGCGCACCGGCGGCGACGCCTCCCCACGTCCGGTGCAGCAACCAGCCGATGTACGTCGCCAGCTGCTGCGCCTCCGGTCCCGGCAGCACCATGCAATAGTTGAGCGCGTGCAGGAAACGCCGCTCGGAGATCCAGCGCTTCGATTCGACGAGATCGCGATGCATGATCGCAATCTGGCCGGCGGGCCCGCCGAAGCTGATGAAGCCGAGCCGCAGCCAGTAGCGCAACGCCTCGGCGCGCGTGGGGGCGACCGGTGCGGCGGACTCGGCGGTCATGCACGCTCCTCGGAACCCCTCGACAATCGCGCGGTCTGGCGTCGCGCGCGCGTGGTTACGTGGCGGTTCAGATCAACCCTTCGAGGAGCTGCACATGGACCAGGTCACCGGCGGCGACATTGCCGGTATCGGCGGACAGCACGATAAAGCAATTCGCCTGCGACATCGACGACAGGATGCCCGAACCCTGGTCGCCGGTCGTCCGCACGGTCCACGCGCCGTCGCTGCCTGGCGCGAGGATGCCGCGCTGGAACTCGGTGCGCCCTGGCACCTTCCTGATCGGCGCCGCCAGCGGCACCCGGAATGTCGGCATCGGCGCAACGTCGCGCTGACCCTGCAGGATCCGCAGCGCGTCCCGCACGAACTCGTAGAACGTCACCATCACCGACACCGGGTTGCCGGGCAGCCCGAAGAAGTGCGCTTCGCCGATCTTGCCGTAGGCGAGCGGGCGGCCCGGTTTCATCGCGATCTTCCAGAAGACGACCTCGCCCAATTTGTCCATCAGCTGCTTGACGAAATCCGCCTCGCCGACGGAGACGCCGCCGGACGTGATGACGACATCCGCGCATGCGGCCGCGCTCGCGAAGGCGCGCTCCAGCGCGTCGGGGACGTCGGGGACGACGCCCATGTCGACGGTGTCGCAGTTGAGGCGCTCGAGCATTCCGTGCAGCGTGTAGCGGTTGCTGTCGTAGAGCTCGCCGGCCGCGAGCGGGGTGCCGATCGACTTCAACTCGTCGCCGGTCGAGAAGTAGGCGACGCGCAGCTTGCGATAGACCGTGACCTCGCCCCGACCCAGCGACGCCATCATCCCGAGCTCGGCGGGACGCACGAGTTGTCCGGCCCGGAAGACGACCTGCCCGCCCTTCACGTCTTCGCCGGCCAGTCTGCGGTTGTGGCCCGCTTTGCCGACCGCTCCCGCGGCGATGCGAACTCCCGCGGGATCTTCGGTTGCGCGCTCCTGCATGACAACGGTGTCCGCGCCGCGTGGCATCACGCCGCCGGTAAAGATGCGCACGCATTCGCCGGGGCCGACCGCCGCCGTCGACGGCTTGCCCGCGAATGATTCGCCGACACGTTTCAGCAACGTCTCGCCATCGTTGCCGAGGTCTGCGAAGCGCACCGCGTAGCCGTCCATCGCCGAGTTGTCGTGCCCCGGAACATCGAACGGCGACGTCACGTCGGCGGCGAGCACGCGATGTAACGCCTGCCTGATGTGCACCCGCTCGGTAGCCGTCACGGGTGCCAGGAACGTGCGGATCAATGCGCGTGCCCGGTCCACCGGCATCGATTTCGGATCGTAATCGTCGGCGCACGAGGCTTCGCGCAGGGTCTTGGGCTCGGTCATGCGGAAATGGACTCGGCAGCACTGCGAAAGCGCGATTTTAGTCCGAGCGCAGGTTTCTCGACACCGTGCCACGAAAGTGCCGCGACGGCGAGGGTCAGCGGCAATGCCAGCGCAAACAGCCGCCATGGCGTGATGTCGCGATTCAACAGGACCAGCGCCTGCTGGATCGGGAAGGCATAGAGGTAGAGCCCGTACGAATAGTCGCCGAGCCGGTTGAACGCCGAGAATCGCATCTGAGGATGGTAGGCGAGCACAAGCAGCGCGTACGCAAGGAGCGGAACCATCAGCGGTCCGGTGCCGACGCCCCCTGGATTCCACGCCATCAGGGCGACCGCCAGTGCGGCCGCTCCGGGATGCAGCGCAATCCGGTCGCGATGGACGCAGGCGAAAGCGCCGGCGGCGAAGTTCATCGCGAAGCCCCGTGCATATTCGTTGGCGGGTTCGATGGGCAACAGCTCGGGCTGCCAGGCAAAGAACGCAATGAGCGCCGCGAGCGCGACGTTGAAGGAGAACCGGCGGTTGAGCAGCCCCAGCACGCCGAACGCCGCGCAGAACAGGTACATCCGGATCTCGATCGGGATCGTCCACAGGGAGCCGTTGACGCCGTGCGGGAAGGGGTTATCGGGAAAGGCGCCCGGCAGCACGAATTCCGTGCGCCAGCCGAGACCGTTGCCCAGTACATAACGGTGGGTCAGCGGGTCGGCCAGGAACGCCGGAAGCGCAATGGCGCTGGACCACGCGGCGACGGCAACGGAAAAAAGCGTCGCGACGATCAACGCCGGATAGATGCGCAACACGCGCGCCGCGAGAAACGCGCGCAGGCTTCCGCGTTCGATGAAGCTTCGCGTAACGAGAAAGCCGCTGACCACGAAGAACGATTTGACGCCGATCGAGCCGGTCGACTCGTTGCCGAGGAGCAGCGCAACGGGTTCGAGCGCAAGTCGGCCGGTCAGCGCGTAACAGTGAAAGACGATCACGGCGGTCGCGGACAGGAACCGGATCAGCTGGAAGTTGTTGTCGCGGCCATGCGCGAGGTCGCCGAGTCGCATCGCGACATCAGCCCCCGGCGGCGGCGGAAAGCTCGGCTGCCGTGTTGATGTTCCGAAACGCTTCGGCCTCGTCGTCGAACGGGACTTCGACGACCGAAAGCGTCGCATACCATGCGTCGATCTTGCGCCCGCCACTCTCCAGGAACTGCGCGAGATGCGGCAGCACGTCGCGGCGGACGAGACAGAACACCGGATGTGGCTGATCGAACGTTTTCGCCACCGCCAGCTGCGCGCCGTGGGCGGCGAGCGCGGCGGCAAGGCGGAGGACGAGATCCGCCGGCAGGAACGGCGAATCGCAGGGCACGGTGACGACGTAGCCGCAGGCGGCGCGCGACATTCCGGCATGCAATCCCGCCAGCGGACCCGCGAAGCCGCCGACCGCATCAGTGACGACCGGGAGGCCGAACGCCCGATAGCGATCCAGGTTCTGGTTGGCGTTGATCACCACGTCGGCAACCTGCGGGGCGATGCGCGCCAGCACGTGCGCGAGCATCGGCTGGCCGTCGAGCAGAACGAGGCCCTTGTCGACGCCGCCCATTCGCCGGCCCTGGCCGCCGGCGAGAATGATTCCGGTGACGTCGGCGCGAGCCGTGCTCAATGGAGCGCCCCCACGCTTGCGGCTGCTGCCACGGTGCTGCACCCTGAGGGACGCTTGCGCGAAGGGCTCATGGCTCGCTCGCCCGCGGCCACGGGATCCACGCAACGTGCTCGTCGAAGAACACATGCCGGTCGGGCAGGCGATCCACGGCGTCGTCGAACGCGGCCAGCGGCACGTGCGTTTCGCCGGGCCATTTGTCGGATTCGAAAAACAGCTTTGATCCGCATCTGCGGCAGAACGAACGCCGGGTGCCCGGCGACGATTCGTATGCCACGATATCTGCAGCGCCAGTCTCGACGGTGAGTTGCGGCGAAGCGAACCCGATCCAGGTGACGAAACCCGCGCCGTGCGAGCGGCGGCAGCTTTCGCAGTGGCAATGACAGCAGAAGCGCGACGGAAACTGCGCCGCGAAGCGCACGTGGCCGCACATGCAGCTGCCGCGGGCCCGGGTCGATGCGGACGATTCGGGCATCGGGCGTTTCGTGGAGGCGGCGACGTTCCGGCTGACAGCCCGTCAAACGCGAACAAAGCGCTCGGCGCCGGTGAACAGCAGGAAGTGGCGATTTGTCGCACGGCCGATCATTGTGATGCCGACCTTTTGTGCGATCTCGTGGCCCATCTGTGTCAGCCCCGAGCGCGAGACGAGGAAGGGAATGCCCATCTGCGCCGCCTTGATCACCATTTCGGAGGTAAGCCGGCCGGTCGTATAGAAGATCTTGTCGCTGCCGTCGATCCGGTCGAGCCACATCTGCCCGGCGATCGCGTCGACGGCGTTGTGCCGCCCCACGTCCTCGACGAACATCAGGATTTCCGAGCTCGCGGCCTCATTGGTGGCGAGCGCGCAGCCGTGGACGGCGCCAGCCTGCTTGTAGATCGTCTCGTGCAGGCGCACGCGGTCGAGCAGGGCGTAGAGCGTTGCCTGCGTCAGCGTCGCGCCCGCGGGCAGGCGGACACGATCGATTTCGTCCATCAGGTCGCCGAACATCGTGCCCTGCCCGCAGCCGGAGGTCTTGGTGCGCTTCTGCGTCTTCGCCTCGAGGTCGGCGAGGCCGTTGCGGGTCGCGATCACGACGGCATTGACGTCCCAATCCACCTGCACCGAGAGGATGTCCTCGACCCGGTCGATGAGCCGCTGGTTGCGCAAGTATCCGATCGCGAGCGCCTCGGGCGCCGCGCCCAGCGTCATCAGCGTCAGGAGCTCCTGCTTGTCGACGTAGAGCGTCAGCGGATGTTCGCCCGCGACCGGCGTGTCGCGCGCCGCGCCGGTTTCGTCGACCGCGCAAACGACGAAGGTCGACGGGCGCGCGGCATGGGTCAGCAGCGGCCGGTAGGGGATGTCGGGGGCGTTCATCGGAATACCCTGAACCGCAGAGGACACGGAGAGCACGGAGGTTTCAGAGATCCATTGCAACCAATGCCCGTGGTCTCCGCGCGCTATGTGGTTCCAGATCCTTGTCAGCCGCCGATGTAGCTCATTTCGACCTTCGGCGTGCGCGGAGTGTTCGCGGTGCGAATCTCCGAATAGCGATCCGCGCGCTGCCGCCAGACCGCGGAAATGGCGTTGCCGATCTGGCTGTCGTCGTAGCCGCCGCGCAGCAATCCGCGGAAGTCGTAGCCGTCGCCGGCAAAGAGGCACGTGTACAGTCTGCCGTCGGTGGACAGGCGGACCCGCGTGCAGGCGCGGCAGAATGCGCGTGTGACCGAGGCGATGACGCCGATTTCACCGCCGCCGTCCCTGTAGCGCCATCGTTCGGCAACTTCGCCGGTGTAGTTGGGATCGGCGGTCTCGAGCGGAAACTCGGCGTCGATCTTCCGCACGATCTCCGCGGCGGGCACCACGTCGTCCATCCGCCAGCCATTGGTCGCCCCGACATCCATGAATTCGATGAAGCGGACAATGTGGCCGGTGCCCCGGAAATGTCGCGCCATGGCGACGACGCTCGATTCGTTCATTCCGCGCTTGACGACCATGTTGACCTTGACGGGCTTGAGGCCGGCGGCGGCGGCGGCATCGATGCCCTCCAGCACCCTGGCGACGGGAAAGTCGGCATCGTTCATCGCGCGAAAGGTCGCTTCGTCGAGCGAATCGAGGCTTACCGTCACGCGGGTCAGGCCGGCGTCGCGCAGCGCCTGCGCCTTTCTTGCGAGCAACGCGCCGTTAGTGGTGAGCGTGAGATCGACATCGCCGATCGACGAGAGCATCTCGACCAGTCGCTCGATGTTCCGGCGCAACAGCGGCTCGCCTCCGGTCAGGCGGATCTTCGACACGCCTCGTTCGACAAAGATTCTCGCGATGCGGGCAATCTCCTCGAAGGTCAGCAACTCCGCATGCGGCAGAAACCGGTAGTCGGCGTCGAACACGTCCCTCGGCATGCAGTAGACACAGCGGAAATTGCAGCGGTCGGTGACCGAGATCCGCAGGTCGTGCAGGCGCCTGCCGCGTGTGTCTGCCGTCGGCCCCGGGACGGCGTGCGGCAGTTGAGCGGCGTTGCGCACGAACGCATCCAGTACCGCGCGCCGCGCATCGGGATTCGCGGAGGTGCGTGCGTCGGTCAGCGGAATGACGGTGGCCATGTGCTAAAGGAAGGTCGCGAATCGCGACGGTCGCGGGCAGCTTTTGGAGCCCAACATGTTAGCAGAGCGCGGGGCCCCTGGTGTAT
Organism: uncultured beta proteobacterium; assembly: GCA_963726775.1. GTDB lineage: Bacteria > Pseudomonadota > Gammaproteobacteria > Burkholderiales > Casimicrobiaceae > CAIWHR01. The sequence goes on along the minus strand of CAVSDL010000007.1, from coordinate 100,634 downwards.
GATCGATTTCGATTTCGCGTCCAGGTTTTCCCTCGTGCGCGCCGCCTGGAATGCCCATGACTACGATGCGGTTTCCCATTGCCGTGATCTTTCAACGCACGCCGCTCGCCAATCGCTGGGTGAGCGAGCGCTGGGAGCCCGTCGGCGTCGTGCCACCGGAATCGTCCGTGCCGGGCTCGACTGCGCCGTTGCGGATCAGTGACGACGCGTCCGGCACGCGGTGGCGTTTTGAAGGCCACGCGCTTGAGTTGCATCGCTCTGAGGCCGAAGGCTATTTTCTCAACATCACGGCGCCCGAGCCCAAAGTGTTCGTGATGTGGCGCACCCGCGACGAGGCCGCCGATCCTCCGGTCTTCCCGGTGATCGTCACGGTCAGCTACAACCAGGCGGCCCGGATGCTCGACGGTGGCGAGCGTGTCGACGCAGTGCCGTTGCCCGCAGCGATCCTCGCCTGGATGCAGCCGTTCGTTGCGGAGCACTACAAACCGGAGCCCAAGAAGAGGCTGCGCCGCAACGACCCGTTCGCCGATGGCGCATTTCGCGGCGAGCGCGGACCACGCGGCTGAAGCGGCGTCAACCGCGCCTGCAGCGATGGCCGACGAAGTCAAGACGCCCGAGGGTTTTTCGCTCAAGCGCTGGTCGCGGCGCAAACTCGAGGCGGCGCGTGCACCGGAAGCCGCTGCCGATTCGCCGTCTGTTCCTCCGGTCGCCGCCGTGCCGGCAGGGTCCGCCGCCCCCGCGGATCCTGCGCCCGCGCCCGCCGCTGTCAGCGCGCTGCCTCCGATCGAGTCGCTGTCAATCGACTCCGATTTCAGCGTGTTCCTGCAACCCAAAGTGAGCGAGACGCTGAAGCGGCAAGCGTTGAAAAAGCTCTTCGGCGACCCCCACTTCAACGTGATGGACGGGCTCGACGTCTATATCGACGATTACTCGATACCCGACCCGATCTCGGCCGACGTGGTGAGGCAATTGGTGCAAGCGCGGTACATCTTCGACCCGCCGCAAACGCGAATCAACGAACAGGGATTTGTCGAAGACGCGCCGCCCGCGACAGCCGCGCCCCAAGCGCAGGCGATCGAAGGCGAAACGGGCGTTCCGCCGCCGGCCGCCGAGCCCGAAACGGGTGTCATCAGGGCCGAAGCGGGAATGCCGACCGCGACGCAATCGGCTGCGGGCGAAACGGCACCCGTTGATCCTATTGATCCCGGTAATCGACCACGGCTGGTCGATTCGCAGGAGGCTGATGCGCACGATACTGACAACAGCATCGAGCCGCCGCCGCGATGAGCCTCGCCGACAAGAATCTGCACCTGTGCTCGTGCAACGGCACGATGCCGCTCGATGCGACGGCGTTGGCGCGCGCGCTCGAACTGCCGGGCGCGCCGGCGGTGAAAACGATGCTGTGCCAGAAGGAGCTCTCTGCGTTTGCCGGTCGCGCTTCCGGAGACGTCATTGTTGCGTGCACGCAGGAAGCGAGGCTTTTCGGCGACGTGGCTGAGGAGGGCGGCAAGACGCAGACGATTCGGTTCGTGAACGTCCGTGAAACCGGCGGGTGGTCGGCGGAGGCGAGCGCGGCGACGCCCAAGATCGCCGCGCTGCTCGCAGCGGCCGCGCTGCCCGAACCCGAGCCGGTGCAGGGCGTCACCTATCGTTCCGAAGGACGTCTGTTGATCGTCGGCCCGGCGGAAGCGGCGCTGCACTGGGCGAAGGCGCTTTCCCCGCGGCTCACCGTCACCGTCCTCGCGACCGGCCGCGCGACGGGCGCGGAGTTGCCCGCCGAGCGCGCGTTTCCCGTTTACTCGGGCCGGCTTTCGAGGCTCGGCGGCTGGCTCGGGGCGTTCGAAGCCGACTGGACGCAGGAAAACCCGATCGACCTTGATCTCTGCACTCGCTGCAATGCTTGCGTGAGAGCTTGCCCGGAGCATGCGATCGATTTCAGCTATCAGATCGACCTTGACCGCTGCCGGGCGCACCGCAAGTGCGTCGCCGCGTGCGGCGCAACCGGCGCGATCGATTTCCAGCGCGGCGACGTCGTCCGTACCGAACGCTTCGACCTCGTGCTCGATCTGCAACAAACCCCGCAGCTGCGGATGCACCAGCCGCCGCAGGGGTACTACGCCCCACGCGCCGATGCCATCGCGCAGGCGACGGCGGTGGCCGAGATCGTCACGCTGACCGGGGAGTTCGAGAAGCCGAAGTATTTCGCGTACAAGGCGTCGATCTGCGCGCACAGCCGGTCGCAGCTGCCGGGATGCAACCAATGCATCGACATCTGCTCGACCGCGGCGATTTCCGCCGACGGCGACCATGTCAAGGTCGAACCGCACCTGTGCATGGGCTGCGGCGCATGCGCGACCGTTTGTCCTTCCGGTGCAATGAGCTATGCGTATCCGGCGGTACCCGACCTCGGCCATCGATTGCGGACGCTGCTCGCGACGTACGCGAGGGCGGGCGGGCGCGACGCATGCGTCCTGCTGCACGCGGAGGAAGGTCGAAGTTTGATCGCGGATCTCGCGCGCCGCGGCCGCGGGCTGCCCGCGCGCGTCATTCCGGTGGAAGTGCATCACACTGCGTCGATCGGCCTCGACGTCTGGCTCGCCGTTCTCGCGCACGGCGCCTCGCAGGTCGCGGTGCTGGCGTCGGGCGCCGAGGCCCCGCAGTACCGCGAGGCGCTCGAGCGGCAGATGCAGATTGCCGACACGATCGCGCAGGCGCTGGGATACCAGGGACTGCACTTTCGGGTGTTCGACGGCGGCGATACCAAGGCGCTCGATGTCGCGCTGTGGGCCTGGCCTGTCGCGCTGTCGGTGCGCATGGCGGCGACGTTCGCCTTTACCGCCGACAAACGCACGACCGCCGCGCTCGCGATCGACCACCTGGCGAAGCACGCGCCGGTGCCGCAGCGGGAGATCGCACTGCCGGCCGGTTCGCCGTTTGGCTCGATCGATGTCAACCGCGACACCTGCACGATGTGCCTCGCGTGCGTCGGCTCGTGCCCCGAGGGGGCGATACTCGACAATCAGGAGGCGCCGCAGCTGCGTTTCATCGAGGCGAAATGCGTGCAGTGCGGCTTGTGCGCGGCCACCTGTCCCGAGAAGGCCATCGCATTGAATCCGCGCCTCTTGCTCGCGCCCGAGGCCCGGCAGCCGCGCGTGATCAACGAAGCCGCGATCTGCATGTGCATTACCTGCGGGAAGCCGCTCGGCACGGAAAAAATGGTCGCCAACATGGTGGCGAAGCTCGCCGGCCATTCGATGTTCAGGGAACCCGGCGCGCTCGACCGGCTCCGGATGTGCGCGGACTGCCGCGTGATCGATCTGATGAAGAACGAGCGCGGCGTCGACATCCGCGATGTCTGAGACGGCGATCCCGAAGCACGATCGGCTCGAGCCCGAAGACGAGGCACGGGCCGATTTCTACGCACTGCTGGCGCGGTTATTCGCCGACGTCCCGGATGCTCCGTTGCTCGGCGCCGTCGCCGCCGCCGAGCCGCTTGCACCCGCCGCGAATGTCGACGGCGTCGGCGAGCCCGGCGGCCTCACGGCGGCTTGGGATGCGCTCCGCGAGGCGAGTGCGGCAATGGAAGCAGAGGCCGCTTGCGACGAGTTCCAGAAACTCTTCGTCGGCGTCGGCAAGAGCGAGGTGAGCCTCTACGCGTCGCATTATCTCGGGCCGCAGTCGGGGCGCCCGCTGGCCGAAATCCGCGCCACGCTGGCGCGATTGGGGCTGGCCCGACGGCCGGGCAGCAGCGAATTCGAGGATCATCTCGCGGTGGTGTTGGAGACGATGCGTATGCTCGTTACCGGGCAGGATGACCGGCGCCCCGTCTCAATCGCCGAACAGCGCGCTTTTTTCGATCGCCATATTGCGTCATGGGTATTCGGTTGTTGCACTGCAATAGAGGAATGTCCCGTTGCTAATTACTACCGGCCGGTGGCACAATTCGCCAGATGTTTTCTGGCGCTCGAACGTGACTCGTTCGCCATGGAATAACTACAGAACGTCACGACGTCGACTTGGAGGCCTGCATGCGCAATCCCACGCGTAGCGATCATCCTGCCGCGCCGATTACGGCTGCGGCCCTTCCGTCAACCGATCCGAAGCGCCGTCGCTTCCTGTTTACGTTGGGCGTGGCCGGCGCAGGCGCCGCCACGGCTGCTGCCGCCGCGGTTCCCGGTGCCGCCGCCTTGCAGACGATCGGGACCGAGGACGCCACTCGGGACGCCGGATATCGCGAGACTCCGCACGTCCGCGATTACTACCGTACCGCGAAGCTCTAGGAGGAGGAAGGATCATGCTGCTGACAAGGAAAAGTGGACAAGTTCCCGCAGCCGGTCCGCGTCTTCGCCGCCTCACGGGGGTTCCGCTCCCGACGATGGACCGGCGGACGTTTCTGAAGCGCTCGGGCCTCGTCGCGGGGACCGGGGCGTTCGCGAGCCAGCTTCCCTACGGTGCTATCGGCAAGGCCGAGGCGGCCAAGGAAGGCGAAGCCACCAAGACCGAAGTCAAGCGCACTGTGTGCACGCACTGCTCGGTGGGCTGCGCGGTGGACGCGACGGTCGAGAACGGCGTGTGGACGCGGCAGGAGCCGGTGTTCGACTCGCCGCTCAATCTCGGCGCGCACTGCGCCAAGGGTGCCTCGGTCCGCGAACACGGAATGCACGAGCATTCGATGCGTCTGAAGTCGCCGATGAAGCTCGTCAACGGCAAGTACGAGAAGATCAGCTGGGAAACGGCGATCAACGAGGTCGGCGACAAGCTGCTGGCGCTGAAGAAGGAATCTGGACCCGACGCCGTGTTCTGGGTCGGCAGCTCGAAGCACAACAACGAGCAGGCGTACCTGATGCGCAAGTTCGTGTCGTTCTGGGGCACCAACAACTGCGACCACCAGGCGCGGATCTGCCACTCGACGACGGTCGCCGGCGTAGCCAATACCTGGGGCTACGGTGCGATGACCAACTCGTACAACGACATGCAGAACACCAAGTGCGCGATGTACATCGGCAGCAACGCGGCCGAGGCGCACCCGGTGTCGATGCTGCACATGCTGCACGCGAAGGAAACCGGCGCCAAGATGATCGTCGTCGACCCTCGCTTCACCCGCACCGCGGCCAAGGCCGACGAGTACGTGCGGCTGCGTTCCGGCGGTGACATCCCGTTCCTTTTCGGGCTCTGCTACCACATCTTCAAAAACGGCTGGGAAGACAAGCAGTACATCCACGACCGCGTCTACGGCATGGAGAAGGTAAAGGACGAGATCCTGGCGAAATGGACGCCGGACAAGGTCGAGGACGCGTGCGGCGTGCCGGAGGCGCAGGTCGCCAAGGTCGCCGAGATGATGGCGAAGAACCGGCCGTCGACGGTCGTCTGGTGCATGGGACAGACGCAGCACACGATCGGCAATGCGATGGTCCGTGCCTCGTGCATCCTGCAGCTCGCGCTTGGCAACGTCGGCGTCTCGGGCGGAGGCACCAACATCTTCCGTGGCCACGACAACGTGCAGGGCGCGACCGACGTCGGCCCGAACCCGGATTCGCTGCCCGGCTACTACGGTGTGGCCGCCGGCTCATGGAAGCATTGGGCTGCGGTGTGGGGCGTGGACTACGAGTGGATCAAGAAGCAGTATGCCGAGGGCATGATGGAAAAGCCCGGCATGACGGTGTCGCGCTGGATCGACGGCGTGCTGGAAAAGAACGAACTGATCGACCAGGGCCCGAATCTGCGCGCGCTGGTGTACTGGGGACATGCGCCGAACAGCCAGACGCGAGGCAAGGAAATGGTCGAGGCGATGAAGAAGCTCGACCTGCTGGTCGTCATCGACCCGTATCCGTCGGCATCCGCGGCAATGGCCGCGATGGTGCGCAAGGATGGCGTCTACCTGCTGCCGGCGTGCACGCAGTTCGAGACCTCCGGCTCGGTCACGGCCTCAAACCGTTCGCTCCAGTGGCGCGAGCGCGTGATTACCCCGATGTTCGAGTCGCAGACCGATCACGCGATCATGTACGCGTTCGCGAAGAAGTTCGGCTGGGACAAGGAGTTCACAAAGAATTACCAGATCTCGAAGCCGGACGCGAACAAGTTCGACGAGCCCTCGCCCGAGAGCCTCCTCAAGGAGTTGAACCGCGGTACGTGGACGATCGGCTACACCGGCCAGTCGCCGGAGCGCCTGAAGCTGCACATGAAGAACATGAACACGTTCGACGTGAAGACGCTGAGGGCCAACGGCGGCCCCTGCGATGGCGACTACTTCGGGTTGCCGTGGCCCTGCTACGGCACGCCGGAGCTGAAGCACCCCGGTTCGCCCAACCTGTACCAGACGTCGCGGAACGTAATGGATGGCGGCGGCAACTTCCGCGCCAACTTCGGCGTCGAGCGCGATGGCGTCAACCTGCTTGCCGAGGACGGCTCGTACTCGAAGGGCGCCGATCTCACGACCGGCTACCCCGAATTCGACCACGTGCTGATGAAGAAGCTCGGCTGGTGGGACGAACTCACCGAGGCCGAGAAGAAGGCGGCCGAGGGCAAGAACTGGAAGACCGACCTTTCCGGCGGGATCCAGCGCGTCGTGCTGAAAAACCACAGCTGCCATCCGTTCGGCAATGCCAAGGCGCGCGCGATCGTCTGGAATTTCCCGGACGGAATTCCGCAGCACCGGGAGCCGCTGTATTCGAATCGCCCGGATCTGGTCGCCAAATATCCGACGCACGACGACAAGAAGGCGTTCTGGCGCCTGCCGACGCTGTACAAGACCGTGCAGCAGGAAAACATCACCAAGGACGTCGCCAAGAATTTCCCGCTGGTCCTGACGAGCGGCCGCCTGGTCGAGTTCGAGGGCGGTGGCGAGGAAACGCGATCGAACCCCTGGCTCGCCGAGCTGCAGCAGGAAAACTTCATCGAGATCAACCCGAAGGACGCCAACGATCGCGGTGTGCGCGACGGCGAGTACGTCTGGGTCAAGTCGCCGACCGGCGCGCAGATCAAGGTCAAGGCGATGGTGACCGATCGCGTCGGCGCGGGCGTGACGTTCATCCCGTTCCACTTCTCGGGATGGTGGATGGGCAAGGACATGCTCGAGTACTACCCGGAAGGCGCGCATCCGATTGTCCGCGCCGAGGCCGTCAACACGGCAACGACCTACGGCTACGACTCGGTGACGATGATGCAGGAAACCAAGACGACGCTCTGCCAGGTCGCCAAGTCCGCCTGATGCGCACGGTAACGGAGAGGAGGCAACAATGGCCCGAATGAAATTTCTCTGCGATGCCGAGCGCTGCATCGAGTGCAACGGCTGCGTCACCGCCTGCAAGCAGGAGCACGACATCCCGTGGGGCGTGAACCGCCGCCGCGTGGTGACGATCAACGACGGGGTCCCCGGCGAGCGCTCGATCTCGGTCGCGTGCATGCACTGTTCCGACGCGCCGTGCATGGCGGTCTGCCCGGTCGACTGCTTCTACCGGACCGACGACGGCGTAGTGCTTCACGACAAGGACCTGTGCATCGGTTGCGGGTATTGCTTCTACGCGTGCCCGTTCGGCGCGCCGCAGTTCCCGCAGGCCGGCGCGTTCGGCGTGCGTGGCAAGATGGACAAATGCACGTTCTGCGCCGGCGGCCCCGAAGCGAACAATTCCGAAGCCGAATTCAAGAAGTACGGCCGGAACCGCCTCGCCGAAGGCAAGCTGCCGGTCTGTGCCGAGATGTGCTCGACCAAGGCGCTGCTGGGTGGCGAAGGCGACGTTCTGGCCGACATCTATCGCGAGCGCGTGACGACACGCGGCAAGGGCAGCGAGGTCTGGGGCTGGGCGACCGCGTATGGTCGTCCCGAATCGCCCAAGCAGCCGGGAGCGCCGGCCGGAGGACCCAAATCGTGATCAAACGCGCATTCCTCCTGGTAGCGGGCGCCACGCTTGCCTTGGCGCTGGACGGCTGCGGCGAGAGCCCTCAGGTCGTTCAATACAAGCAGGGAAACTACCAGGGCAAGCCGGACCAGCCGGCCTACGCCTCCGCGCCCTGGAACGGCAACAAGCGCGAATGGGAGTTGGCGCTTGCGACCCGCAACCAGAACCAGAACGAGTACAAGCGAATTCGTTGACGGTCGCGAAGGAGTCATGGTGAGCCGATCCAGATTGCCGGCGGCGCGTGCGCTGCTCGTCGTGTTCGGCCTCGCGGTGGGCATCGCGTCGGCCCAGTCGCCGGCCGTCAGCCCCAAGGAAGCCACGCAGGCCACCGCCGAGCAGAAGCAGCAGATTCTGCAGCCGCTCAACAATCAGCCGGTGTGGAAGGAAATCCGCTCGGGCGAGCCGCAGATCACGACGGTTCGCGGGCGCGAGACCAACGTGCTCATCCAGCCCGAAGGCCAGACGTGGCGCGCGGCGCGCGTGCCGCTGGCCACTGCCGGCGGCCTCCTGCTCGCGTTGGCGCTGGCCGGTCTCGCTGCGTTCTACCTGATCCGCGGCCCGATGTCGGTCGTGTCGAAACCAGGCGAACGCGTCATCGAGCGCTTCACGCTTGCCGATCGGTGGGCGCATTGGCTTCTGGCCATCGTCTGGGTCACACTGGCCATCACCGGGGTGATACTTTCATTCGGCAAGGCCGTGCTGCTCCCCCTCATCGGCTACACGCTGTTCTCGTGGCTTGCGACACTGGCCAAGAATCTCCACAACTTCATCGGTCCGATCCTGATCGTCGCGGTGCCGCTGATGTTCGTGCGGTTCATCCGCCACAACGGCGTCGGCATGGACGACATCCGGTGGTTCCTGAACATCGCGAACTACTTCAAGGGCCGCGAGTATCCGTCCGGCAAGTTCAACGCCGGCGAGAAACTCGTCTTCTGGCTCGTGCTCGTGTTGTTTTCGTCGATCCTGGTCGTGACCGGCCTGATATTGGTCTTTCCGAATTTCGATCAGACGCGGCAGACGATGCAGCTCAGCAACATCGTGCATATGGCAACAGCCTATCTGGCGATCGCGCTGGCAGGCGTCCACGTCTATCTGGGCACCGTCGGCATGACCGGCGCGTATCGGGCGATGCGTTTCGGCTACGTCGATGCGAGCTGGGCCGAGCATCACCATCTGCGTTGGTACGAACAAGTCGTGGCCGGCAAGGCGCGCGAGAAACTGGAGCAACCCGATGCGGTGAAAGCCGACGCGGGTCAGCCGAAGCCGGCATTGCGCCAGGCATAGGGGGAGGGCAGAAGAAAATGACGACATTGCGCGCATTGATCGCCGCCGGGCTGGTGGTCGCCACGTTCGGCATCGCGCTGGCCAAGCTGCCGCCGGCGCCGCCGCCGACCGACGCCCAGAAGGTCGCGGCCGAGGAGAAGAAGGCGAAGGACACCGCCGCGGCCGATCGCGCAAAGATGCAGCAGGCCAAGGCGGAAGATCGTGTCGCCGCGCGCTACATTGCCGAACAGAAGGCGAAGGGCAAAGCCGTCACGCCGCAGATGGGGCCGACGGCGGTTGCGGCAGCGGCACCGGCGAAAGGCGCGGCGCCCGCCGCGAAGACAGCGCCACCTGCGGCGAAGGCAGCGCCACCTGCAGCGGCGCCGGCGAAGAAATAGGCACGCGTACGCTGCGACCGCGCGCGGCGCGGCAGTTGAATGCGGGGGCTGCGGCCCCCGTTCTCATTGGCGCGCCGCTTAGGGCACGATTCGTCTCGCCACCGTGCGTCCGGCGGAATCGGCAAAACCGGTATAATTTGCCGCTTCCGGAGAGATGGCCGAGTGGTCGAAGGCGCCTGACTCGAAATCAGGTATACGTTTACGCGTATCTAGGGTTCGAATCCCTATCTCTCCGCCAGGTCACCGTTTTTGGCCCGATATCACCGCCGCGCGACCGGAGTCCGCCCAATGTCGAGTCGCGGCGCTTCCGGCCACCGCAGCTTTCCGTCCTCGATTCGATTCAATCGTTGCTTCCGGAATTATCCTCGGCGCCGCCAAAGCAGGTCGTCAGCTTCGCGCGCCCGCCAGACGCCGGGGCGCGTTGACAAAGTGGCGTCATCGTCCCGGTGAAGGAACCGGATCCCACGAACGTCAGGCCGGTCGGAAACGCCGTTGGATTCGCGGGATCCAGACCCGCGCCGGCCTCGATGCCGGCGACGCGAAACCGCGAGATCCCCTTGCGGTAGCCGTGCACGCGGAAGTCGAATCTGTCGCCGCCGGCGACGACGAGTGACTTGTCGTCGAGGACCAGCGAATACAGGTTGTCGCCGATGCCCACCGGGAACTGGACCGTGGCGATCCTGGGGTCTCCCTTGCCGATCGCATAGTCGTAGCCGGCGGCCACCACGGGGTCGATATAGTACGGCGTGCTCGGCACGACCTGCATGTTGAACGTGTAGGACCCGTTGGCGGTGGTCCCCGAGGGTGGCACCGCAGGGGTCGCGATGAAGGCTTGCCCGGCTCCTGTGGCTTCGTCGATCCAGTCGCCGATCACCTGCCCCGCATTGTTGATGCCGGGCCCGAAGGTGTCGGTGCCCGAGGGGCAGACGGACACGGGGCACTGCAGCATCTGATAACCCGTCGACGTGCCCACGAAGGCCTGGGATTTTGTGCCGTCGAACATCCAACCGGAAATCAACCCGTTGTCGTTGATCCCGCGTGCCGCGGTGATGTTGCCGTTGATCTGAAAGGAGTGGATGGTTCCATCGGCATCCCGCAGGAAGGCCGTCTGTCCGGTGAACGCATCGCCATCGGCCACGTAGCTGCCCACGACCTGCCCCGCGCTGTTGATCCCGTGCACGAGCACGAACCGAGTTGCGCTCCCCGCGGGGAGGATGTCGGTGAACGTCCCGGTTCCCGGATCGAAGATGAATCCGATCATGCTGCCGACGGGGCAAAGGTCGGCATGTCTGAGACCGAAGCACCGCGGATCGAGGTCGGCGACATAGGCAAAACCGGTGACGAGCCCGGAGTTGCTGACCGCACGTGCTTCGGTGTTCGCCCATCCGGGGTACGCTACGGTGCGGTAGGCGCCGTTGCTTAGAATGAAACCCGTCTCGACCGTGCCGGTGGAATCGAGGAAACTCCCGACGACCGTACCCGCATCATTGATGCCGCTGGCGGTCGCAAGGGAAACCCCTGGCGGTGGGGCCGGCAAGGGAGAAAAGGTCCCCGACTTGTAGACATATGATCCCGTATCCGTCGCCACCGCAACATTCCCGGCGTTGTTGATTTGCAAGCCCACTGTCGATGTCGCCTCCAGGACTGCGAGGGGAGTGAACACGAACGGCGCGACCGGAAGGACCTGGAAGCTCCCCGTAATCCACGCCTCGCCTGCGAGGGCGGGCCCCGAACCGGCCGAGATGTAGACCGTGTAGGCCCCAGGCAACAGGGGCGCCGACGTGAAGCTCGTGTAAACATTCCGCACGGTGTAGCCTGCGTCGTAGCCAGCGGAATTGAGCAACGACACCACCAAATTGCCGATGGTTGCAGATCCGCCCGCGCCCGCGGTGATGATCGCCGGCGCCGTCAGCGTGAAATCGATGCGGTTGATGAGGACGTTTCCCTCGAACGGGAACGCGAACGCATTCGAGAACCTGAAGTCGACCTCGACGATGGGCGCCAGCGGCCCGGGATTCACGCAAGCGATCGGCGATACGAGCGTGCCCGGTAGCGGTAACGGGAGCGAACACACGGTAAAGGTCCCCTCAACGTTGACGACAGGGGCCGCCAGCGCGGGCGAGCAATCCAATATCGAGGCGAGCAATGCTGCTGCGAGCAGCAGCCCCCTGCCTCGCGGATGCTGGTGATGCCTGGAGGTTTCGAAGCGGACCATCCTGTCGAAGCGAATGTTCATGATGCCTCCCGAGCTGACACGATCTTCAGTGAAAGGAACCCACGGACCGCAGCCCGCTTGAGCTGAGGCGGCAAACCGCGACGTGGGCGCGCCGCGCGCACGAATGGGAAGCGCAATGGCGGTCGCGCCAATCGTCGGGCGATGACAGCGCGCACCTTCAACGATATTACTTTCCCGCGCACGGTTGCAATGCCGCTAATCAGCGGGGGATCCTGTTCCTGGTTCGCCGTGGCGATGACAAATGCATAGCGTCGCGCCGGAGTGCGGCGGTGCGCAAGGAAATCGGCGCACGGATAGGAAGTCCAACGGCATGAGCTGTCTGCTGCGACAGCGTATGGCGGGTTGACGCGGGCGAGCCGACGGGGAGACGGTGCGGATGTGCGTCGCCGTGGGTTGTCTTCACCTATGGCGTCGACGGCGCGCCGCTCCGGCTGGCGGTGACTGCCAGCCCGACGGGGCCCGCGACGTACTCCGGGACGCTCTATCGGACACGCGGGCCGGCGTTCAGCGCGGTGCCGTTCAACGCGGCCAATGTGGTTGCAGCGCCGGTAGGAACGGCGAGCTTCGCGTTCGCCAACGGCAACAGCGCGACGTTCGCCGATACGGTCGACGGCATCAGCCAGGCCAAGCAGATCACGCGCGAGGTGTTCGCCGCGCCGGGAACCCTGTGCCGGCAATCAGGCGCCGCGGACTTCGCGGCAACCGTGTCGCGGACGTGCGGACGCCGATCCCCGTGTGACAGTTCCCGGGCCGCGTCTACTGGCAGACAGTCCCCGGCGCCACGAAGACCTCGCGCGTGATCTGCTTGGCCTGGCTCACGCCATTGACCGTGTAGGCGAACGTCGCCGTGTTGCCGTCGGCGAACGTGAACGTCGCCGTGCCCCTCGCGGTCGGCGTCACCTGCGCCGGGTCGAAGGGCGTCGCGTTGAACGCCGGACCGTGCGTTTCGTAGAGCGTGCCCGAATAAGTGCCAGGCGCCGTCAGCGGCGCCGTTGCGGCGAGCCACAGGGGCTTGCCGTCGAGGCCGTAGGTGAACCAGGTCGCGAAGATCGTATTGCCCTCGTGGGCGAAATTGATTCCCCAACCCGATTCCGATCCCGCCGGCGCGTTCCACCACAGGTCCTGATAATTGGTCGCGAGCGCCAGATTCGCCTGCATGCCGAAGACGCATCGGGGCATCGGTCCGAAAACCTGCCGCGTGATGGACTTGGTCTGCGACACACCATTTACGGTGTAGGCGAAGGTGCCGTTGTCGGCATTCGTGAACGTCAGCGTTCCGTTGCCTACGGGTGTCGCGACCACCAGCGCCGGATTGAACGGGACCGCGTTGAACGGCGGACCGCTGGTCTGGTAGAGCGTGCCTGCATAGGCATTGCCGCCCGTCAGCACCGCCGTCATCGACAGCCACCACGCCTTGCCGGTCGCGTCGTAGGTGAACCAGGTCGCGAACAGCGTGTCGCGCTGGTGCGCGATGTTGAGCCCCCATCCCGACTCGGAGCCGGCGGGCGCGTTCCACCACAGCCCCTGATATGCCGCGGGCAGGAAGGGCGCCAGCGTGTCGCGGATCACCTTCTGGCAGACGCCGCAGAACGGCTGGCCCAGCGTGCGCATCCGGCAGTTGTGCGACGGCCGATAGCATCCGCAATGGACGTATTGCGCGCCCTCGTAGGCGCCGACGTAGGTCGCCGCCTGCGGGTTGGGCTGCGTGTCGCATTTCGCGCAGTCGGCATTGTGGGTGGTCGGCAGGGCGTCCGTCTGCGACGTCAGGACCGCCCGCCACTTCATCGAGTTCCGCTGCGTGTCGAGCGTGACGTTGGGGGCGACCGGCTCGCCTCCCGCGTAGGTGTTGTGGCCGGTCTCGCCGCTGAAGCAGCCGGAATAGTATTCGTACTCGTCGGCGAAGCCGAATGCGGTGTGCCCCATTTCGTGCATGGCGATTTCCGCGGCGCCCGGTGCGGTCGAGAACGTCGCCACGGCTCCGCCCGAGCCGCCGTACATCGCGGAGTTCACGACGACCAGCGTCATGTGCACTTCGGGCACCTGCGCCTGCGCCACGTTGTGCGCGCTCGCGCTGTCGCAGGTCAGGAGCCGGCGCACCAGGTTGCCGCTGCAGAACGTCGCGTCGAAATACGTCCGCGCCAGCGTCCCGGAGCCCGTGCTCGCGTCGCCACAGGTCGCCGGATCGTCGGCGCCGCTGTCCGTCGAGACGACGTCCACGCGGTGGATGTTGATGCCGCACCACAGGTCGCCGTAGGGAGCGGTCGCGCGCAGCGTGTCGACGAAGTTCTGCACGTCGGCGTGATACTTGGCCATCTCCGTGGCGCGATAGCCGTCGCCGAGAACGACGATGTTGTAGCGCTGCGAATTGGCGCCGTGGTCGACGACCTTCTGCGTGCCGCTGATGAATCCGTCCGCCGCGCTCATCGTCACGATCCCTGCGGCGTGCCGGAGCCCGTGGGACCGCCGCGGCCGGTCGGGCGGAACTTGCGCAGCGCGTCGACGTCGAGGCGCACGAGTTCCTGCGCGGGTGTAGAGGGCACGCGGGGATCCGGCGGCCCGTGCAGCGCGAACAACAGGGCTTCCGGCACATCGGGGATCAGCACACTGAACTGCCCTTCGCTCTTTGACAGCGGCACGCGCGTGATCGTCTGCGAGCGGTCGGGCGTGTACGACTCGATGTCGACCGCGATCGGATTGTGCAGCGACCGATGGTAGACGACGCGGCTGGAGGCGTCGGTCACCTGGATCCAGTACCCGGACTGCCCCGGCTTCGGTGCGGGCCCCACGACCGGCGGCGCCCTCATCTCCACGCGCCGGCTGTCGGCGAGGCGCAGCGCTGTGCCCTGGTAGGCGAACGTCAGGCGCAACGCGTACGTGGGTGCCGCCGGACGGGGCGTGTGCGGGGCTTCCGAGTTGGCCATGGCGGTCTCCGGGACGCTGCGGACGCGGCGAGACGGCGTGGGTGTCCGTCGCAGGTAACGCCCCGCAGCGATCGACGCCGCCCGTTTCTCTAGATTACCACCCCGAAAGGCGCGACGATGCGCGAAAGAGGCGACGTCATCGCGCTCATGACCGGCGAACCGAAAAAAATCCCGCCACGCGGGCGGGGTTGTCATGCGCAGGAATCCGTGTTCAGGACAGTTCGCAGCGCGCCGTTTCGGGGCCTGCCATCCGTCAGCCCGGACGACGTTGACGGCGAAGCGCCCCGCGACGGCGGGCGCGCAATGCGCCGATCCTGCCACCTGGAACAAGCCCTGCCTGGTCAGCGCGTTTTCAATCCCCCTCGCCCGCGCTGCGCCTGACCGTCAGGGACGACCGTTGACTTCGCCTATGCTGGCGCTCCCGGTTCGATGCACGCAAGCCGTTAGCAAGAGGCGGGCCCGATCCAATAAATATCCTGTCATCAATGGTTTAGAAAGTTTCCCGCTTCGGACCGCCACCCGAATGTAAGTTTTCCTGACACCGTCGCGGGGAGTCGTCGTTCGCGTGCGCCGGACACGCGGCTGCAAATGGCCGAACCGGGACAAAATGGCCGGGCGCCAGCCGAGCCGATGCCCCTCCGCGATCGTTGGTCGACATCTCGCCTTTGGCGCGTGCCGCGCAGGTACAATTTGGCTCGTGTGCGCAACGCGGATGGAAAGCGATCCGACTCTCGTGCACGGGTCGTCCGCTTGCACCATGTCGGGCATGCGCGTCGGCGTTTGCACTTGTCGGATCCGCTGCCTTCGACAAGGGTCGCGTCGCGCGTTCATCGCGTGATTCCTCCTCCACGGCTGCACGCGGCGGATTCGGCAGCCGGTTGCAACGAGCGCCGGGATTCGCCGCTCGGATTCGCGACAGCGGCGCGATCGGCGGAGTCGCGCAGGAGCGGCATTGCGGATTCTCGGTAGGTTCCTGACTCGGCGTTGTCGTCGAATTCCCCGGATCGGGTAAGGCCAAGCAGGTAACATCCAAAGGACCGACGCGCATGGCGATCTCGCCTCTCGCCGGCAAGCCGGCCCCGCAGTGGATGCTGGTTGATCCGGTCCGCCTGGAGCGCGAATATTTCCAGCGCCGGCCCGACGTCGACAATCCCGGCGAGCGCGTCAGCTTCGGCACCAGCGGACACCGCGGTACGCCGTTCGCCGGCTCGTTCACCGAATCGCACGTGCTGGCGATCGCCCAGGCCTTGTGTGATTACCGGCAATCCCGCGGCACCGATGGTCCGCTCTACATGGGAAAGGACACGCATGCGCTGTCGGGACCGGCGCAGCGAACGGCGCTGGAGGTCCTGGCGGCCAACGGTGTCGCGACCGTCATCCAGCGCGACGACGGTGCAACACCCACGCCGGTCATTTCACGCTCCATACTCGTCCACAATCGCGGCCGCAGTGCGCACCTTGCCGACGGCATCGTCATCACGCCGTCGCACAATCCGCCGGAGGATGGCGGCTTCAAGTACAACCCGCCCGATGGCGGCCCCGCCGACAGCGCGGTGACGCAATGGGTGCAGGACCGGGCCAACGAGCTGCTGCGCGGCGGCAACGCCGGAGTGAGGCGCGTCGGGCTTGCCGCCGCCATGAAGGCGTCGTCCACGCGTCAGGAAGATTTCGTTCTTCCCTACGTCAACGATCTCGGCAACGTCATCGACATGGAAGCCATCCGCGTTGCCGGCCTGAAACTCGCCGTCGACCCGCTCGGCGGCGCCGCGATGCATTACTGGGAGCCGATCAACGCGATCTACAAGCTCGACATCGCCGTCGTGAACCCGGAGGTGGACCCGACCTTCGCGTTCATGACGGTCGATCACGACGGCCGCATTCGCATGGACTGCTCGAGCGCCTATGCGATGGCGCGTCTCGTCGGTCTCAAGGACCGGTACCGGATCGCCTTCGCGAACGATCCCGACGCGGATCGGCACGGCATCGTCACGCCGTCGGCGGGGCTGATGAACCCCAACCATTATCTGGCGGTCGCGATCGGCTACCTGCTGGCGCACCGGCCGCGATGGCCTGCGCAGGCAGTGGTCGGCAAGACGCTCGTCAGCAGCGGCATGATCGACCGCGTCGTCGCCAAGCTCGGCCGGCGGCTCTTTGAGGCGCCGGTGGGCTTCAAGTGGTTCGCGCCGGGGCTCTTCGATGCATCGTGCTGCTTCGGCGGCGAGGAGAGCGCCGGGGCGAGCTTCCTGCGACGCGACGGAACGGTGTGGACGACGGACAAGGACGGTCCGATCATGAACCTGCTGGCGGCAGAGGTCACCGCGGTCACGGGCAGGGATCCCGGTGAACACTACCGCGAACTGACGACCGAGTTCGGCACGCCCTGGTACACGCGCATCGATGCGCCGGCGTCCCCGGAACAGAAGACAAGGCTCGGCCGCCTCTCGCCGGCCGCGGTCACTGCCGCGACACTCGCCGGCGATCCGATCACCGGCAAGCTCACGCATGCGCCCGGCAACGACGCACCAATCGGCGGTCTCAAGGTCGTCACGGCCCATGGCTGGTTCGCGGCCCGGCCGTCCGGCACGGAGAATCTCTACAAGATATACGCCGAGAGTTTCAGGGACGAGGCGCATCTGCAGTCGATCGTTGTCGAAGCTCGAAGCATCGTGAACGACGCCTTGGCCGACGCGGGCGCGCTGTGACGCGCGCATCGCCCGCAGCCGCAAGATCGAAGCGGGAGCGGGGGAGTTGTCGCATCCTGTACGTCCGCTGTCGTGACGACCCGGCGCGATTGCGGCGGCCTGACGTATGATTCCAGCCTGCGCGGGCAGCCCCGGCGGATTTGCGGTGAGGCGATGAAAGGAAGGCGAGCATGACGACCGGGGTCCCAGCACTGACGGCGCGCGCGGCGTGGAAAGCGCTCGCCGCGCACCATCGGAAGATCCGGAACCGGCACCTCCGCGAACTCTTCGCCGCCGATCGCTCGCGCGGCGAGCGGATGACGATCGAGGCCGCCGGCGTCTATCTCGATTACTCGAAAAACCGCATCGACGACGAGACGGTCGGCCTGCTGATCCGGCTGGCCGAGGAATCAGGACTCCGCGCGCGCATCGACGCCATGTTCGGCGGCGAGAAGATCAACGTCACCGAGAACCGGGCCGTGCTCCACGTGGCGCTGCGCGCGCCGCGGACGGCCACCATGGTCGTCGACGGCGAAAACGTAGTGCCCGGCGTTCACGCGGTGCTGGACGCGATGGCGGAATTCGCGCACCGCGTTCGCGGCGGCGCCTGGAAGGGCTGCACCGGCAGGCGAATGCGCAACGTCGTCAACATCGGCATCGGCGGCTCGGATCTCGGCCCCGTCATGGCTTACGAGGCGCTCCGGCACTACAGCGACCGGACAATGACGTTTCGCTTTGTTTCCAACGTCGACGGCACCGATTTCGCGGAGGCGACACGCGACCTCGATCCCGCGGAAACGATGTTCGTCGTCTCCTCGAAGACGTTCACGACGCTGGAGACGATGACCAATGCGCGCACTGCGCGGGACTGGTTGCTCGCCGGTCTCGGTGGCGATGCCAAGGCCGTGGCGAGGCACTTCGTGGCTGTTTCGACAAACGGGCCGAAGGTGTCCGAGTTCGGCATCGAGACCGCCAACATGTTCGGGTTCTGGGATTGGGTCGGTGGACGCTATTCGATGGATTCGGCGATCGGACTCTCGACGATGCTGGCGATCGGCCCCGACCATTTTCGCGCGATGCTCGACGGCTTTCACGAGATGGACGAGCACTTTCGCATCGCGCCGTTCGCGCGGAACCTGCCGGTGCTCCTGGGTCTGCTGGCCGTCTGGTACAACGACTTCTTCGACGCGCAGACGGTCGCGGTGCTTCCCTACGAGCAGTACCTCAAACGATTCCCGGCCTACCTGCAGCAGTTGGCGATGGAGAGCAATGGCAAGCACGTCACGCTCGACGGCGCCGAAGTCGCCTGCGACACGAGCCCGATCTACTGGGGCGAGCCGGGGACCAACGGCCAGCACTCGTTCTTTCAGTTGATCCACCAGGGGACGCGGCTCATTCCCTGCGATTTCATCGCGTTCGCCGAATCGCTGAATCCGCGCGGCGGCCACCACGATACGCTGATCGCGAACGTCTTCGCGCAGACCGAGGCATTGGCTTTCGGGAAGACGGCGGAACAGGTGAAGGCCGAGGGTACGCCGGAGGATCTCGTTCCACACCGCGTGTTCGAAGGCAACCGACCCTCGAACACGATCATGCTGCGGCGAATGACGCCGGAAGCGCTGGGCAAGCTGGTCGCGCTGTACGAGCACAGCGTATTCACGCAGGGCACGGTCTGGCACATCGACTCGTTCGATCAGTGGGGCGTCGAACTCGGCAAGGTCCTCGCGCAACGTATCATTCCCGAACTGGAGAGCGCCGCCGAGCCCGGGCTGGAGCACGACAGCTCGACGAATGCGCTGATCCGGCGGTACCGCAGGATGAAGCAGGCATGACGCGTGTCGCGCCGGTGCCGCGCGTGTGCGAGCACCCCACCACCTTTCCGGCTTCGCCGGGCTCCGGGGGCGGCGCTGCGGGAGGCCCGGTCCGGACATGCCGCACCGGCCGGCGATAGCTCTCAACCAGGGACTACAACATGCAACTCGGAATGATCGGACTCGGCCGGATGGGCGCGAACATGGTGCGGCGGCTCCTGAAGAAGGGCCACGCCTGCGTGGTTTACGACATGACGCCGGAAGCGGTCGGTGAACTCGCGCAGGAAAAGGCCGTAGCAGCGTCTTCGCTTGCCGACCTCGTGCAGAAGCTCACCAAGCCGCGCGCGGTCTGGTTGATGGTGCCCGCGGGCGCTGTCGACAGGACCATCGCCGAACTGCTTCCCGCGCTCGAGCCGGGCGACATCCTCGTCGACGGCGGCAACTCGCACTACGTCGACGACATCCGGCGCGCGCGCGCGCTGGCACCCCGGGGCATCCATTACGTGGACGTCGGTACCAGTGGCGGCGTCTGGGGTCTCGAGCGCGGGTACTGCATGATGATCGGCGGCGAGCCGGCGGTGGCCATGCACCTCGATCCGATTTTCGCCGCGCTTGCGCCGGGCATGGGCGCCGTCAATCGCACTCCGGGACGGGAGAAAGCCGGCGGAACCGCGGAACGGGGTTACCTGCACTGCGGGCCGAGCGGCGCCGGGCACTTCGTGAAGATGGTCCACAACGGCATCGAATACGGATTGATGGCCGCGTACGCCGAAGGAATGAACGTGCTGCGCGCTGCGAACGTCGGCAGGAACGGGCAGGACGTCGACGCGGAGACGACGCCCCTGCGCGACCCCGAGCATTACCAATACGATTTCAACCTTGCGGACGTCGCCGAGGTGTGGCGGCGCGGCAGCGTCGTGGCCTCGTGGCTGCTCGACCTGACGGCCGCGGCGCTGGTCCGGGATCCGACGCTTGCGCAATTCTCGGGCAAGGTCTCCGACTCGGGCGAGGGACGCTGGACGATCAAGGCCGCCATTGACGAAGCGGTTCCGACGCCGGTGCTCACGACGGCGCTGTACGAACGCTTCAGCTCGCGCGGCGAAGCGAAGTTCCAGGACCAGCTGCTCTCGGCGATGCGCTACGAATTCGGCGGGCACGTCGAGAAGGCGGCCGGAAAGTGAATTTGTGCCGCCCTGCCGTTCTTTCGTGCGCTGCGCTGGTGTTCACCTTCGCGTCAAACGCCGACGCGGGAATTCCCGATTACATCGTCCGATTGTTGCCGGGCGCTGCCGTCGTACCGGCGTCGTCATCGCTTGGGCCCGAGTTCCAGTTCTCGTTTGGAACGCCGGCGCGCTGGTTCGGCAAGCTGGTACTTTGGCGTTACAACCCCAGCGGCGCGCCGAGCGCCTTCTCTTCGGATCCCACTGGCACCGCCGACAAGATCCTGGCCGCAGCGTCGAAATGGTCGGCGGTCTGCGGCGTCCGATTCTCGTACGGCGGGGTGACGACCTTGCCGCCGAATAACGTGGTCAGCGCGCAGCCGGACCGCGTCAACGTGGTCGGATGGGAGCTGCTCGATCCGGGTACCGCGGGGGTCACCCACTCATGGAACACGTTGCAGGCGGACGGCAGTCGGCTCCTGGTCGATGCGGACATGACCCTCAACCTGGGCTACCTGCAATTCGCGGGCGAACTGGACCGCACGGCGACGCACGAATGGGGGCACATGCTCGGGCTCGGGCATTCGAACCTCCCGGATGCCCTGATGTCGGGGCCGCCCGATTCCCCGTACAACAGTCTCACGGACCCGGCACCCGACGACGTCCGTGGGTGTCGCTGCCTCTACGGAGCCGCAAACGGCCAGCAGGCGGCCTACGCGTGCTCGCTGCCCTCCAGCGTGAATTTCGGATCGCAAGCGGTAGGCACCCGTTCGACCCCGCACCGCATTACCCTGACCAACGATGTGTCGGCGAACGCGCCGCTGACGGTGTACGACGCGACGGTCGCGAGCGGAGAATTCTTCGTGCAAGCGATCGGCTGCAGCGTCGGGACCGCGCTTGTGCCGGGCGCCGGATGCACGTTCGATCTTGTCGCAACGCCGGCCTTGAGCGGCACACGCACCGCAGAGGCCGTGATCTCGACGTCGGACGGCCCGTATCGCGTGCCGCTGGCGGTGGACGGCTTCGCGGCATCCGCTGCCGCCATCAATTTCCAGGGGTTGTGGTGGAAGGCGCCGGCGGGGTCGGAGTCGGGATGGGGCATCAATTTCACGCACGATGGCGACACCATCTTCGCGACGTGGTTCACCTATGACCTCACCGGCAAGGGCTGGTGGCTGACGATGCAGGCGGAAAAGACGGCGACCAACACCTATGCAGGCCCGCTGTACGAATCACGCGGCCCGACGTTCAATGGGGTGCCGTTCAACGTCGGGGCCCGGGTATCGACGCCGGTAGGATCGGGAACGCTGACCTTCGGCGATGGCAACAACGGCACCTTCGCCTACACGGTCAACGGCATCCAGCAATCCAAGCCGCTGACGCGCGAGGTGTTGATCGGTCAACTGCCGACGTGCACCTTCGGGGCCCAGCCGAACCTGGCGCTGGCGACCAACTACCAGGGTTTGTGGTGGGCGGCGCCGGCGGGCGTGGAGTCGGGGTGGGGGATCAACTTCGCGCACGAGGGCGACACGATCTTCGCCAGCTGGTTCACCTACGACACGACCGGGGCGCCGCTGTGGCTGGTGGTGACGGCGCTGAAGACGGGCCTGGGGGTCTACGCCGGCACACTCTACCGGGTGGAGGGTCCGACGTTCAATGCATACGATCCGGCGCAGCGAGTAACCATCCCGTCGGGGAGCGCCACGTTCACGTTTGCCGACGGCAACAACGCGACCTTCGCCTACACGGTGACCGGCGTGGCCCCGGCGCCGGTGACACAGGTCAAGGCAATCACCCGGCAGGTACTTCACGCGCCCGGCACGACGTGCCAGTAGGCGGAGGCATCGCGGCCGCGGTACCGCACTGCCGATGAACCCTTTGACTGCCGACGCATCGTCGCGCGCTCTCGCCGTGCTGCGGGAGACGTTCGGCCACGAAGAATTTCGCGGCGCGCAACGGCAAATCGTCGACCACCTGGCCGCGGGCGGCGACGCGATGGTGCTGATGCCCACTGGCGGCGGCAAGTCGTTGTGCTACCAGATCCCGGCGCTGCTGCGCGACGGAACCGGCGTCGTCGTATCGCCGCTGATTGCGTTGATGCAGGACCAGGTCGCGGCGCTGACCCAGCTCGGCGTGCGCGCGGCGTTCCTCAATTCCACGTTGTCGACCGATGCCGCCCGGGCGACTGAGCGGGCGTTCGCCGCTGGCGCGCTCGACCTGCTCTACGTTGCCCCGGAGCGCCTCGCCACGCCACGCTGCATCGAACTGCTCGAACGCGGCAGGATTGCCCTGTTCGCGATCGACGAGGCGCACTGTGTGTCGCAATGGGGCCACGATTTCCGGCCCGAGTATCTACAGCTTTCGCTGCTGCACGAGCGGTTTCCGGAGGTGCCGCGGATCGCGCTGACGGCCACGGCGGATCCGGTGACGCGCGCCGAAATCGTCCTGCAGCTCGGGCTTGGCGGCGCCCGCGTTTTCGTGTCGAGCTTCGACCGGCCCAACATCCGCTATGCGATCGTCGACAAGGACGATCCGCGCGCGCAGCTTCTGCGCTTCATGCGGGAGGAGCACCCGGGCGACGCAGGCATCGTCTACTGCCTGTCGCGGCGCAAGGTCGACGAGACGGCCGTGTGGCTCGCCGGCAACGGCTTGCGTGCGCTGCCGTATCACGCGGGGATGGACGGCGCGACGCGGGCGGCGCATCAGGACCGGTTCCAGCGCGAGGACGGCATCGTGATGGTGGCGACGATTGCGTTCGGAATGGGCATCGACAAACCGGACGTAAGGTTCGTCGCGCATCTCGACCTGCCGAAGAGCATCGAGGGCTATTACCAGGAAACGGGTCGCGCCGGCCGCGACGGGCTGCCCGCCGACGCGTGGATGGCCTACGGGCTCGCCGACGTCGTGCAGCAGCGGCGTTTCATCGAAGCGTCGGAGGCGAGCGCGGAGTACCAGCGCGTGTCGACGGCGAAGCTCGATGCGCTGCTTGGGCTGTGCGAGACCGCGGCGTGCCGGCGCGTTCGCCTGCTCGACTATTTCGGCGAAGGTAGCGTTGCATGCGGCAATTGCGACAACTGCCTCGCGCCGCCGGAGACGTGGGATGCGACCGGCGCCGCGCGCAAAGCGCTCTCCGCGATCTACCGCACCGGCCAGCGCTTCGGCGCCGTGCACCTGGTTGATGTGCTTCGCGGCAAGGAAGGCGAGCGCATCGCCCGGTGGGGCCACGACAGGCTGTCGGTGTTCGGCGTTGGCGCCGACCTCGGCGAGGCGGAATGGCGCAGTGTGTTCCGCCAACTCGTCGCGCTCGGGTATGCGCGTGTGGATCATGCGTCGCACGGCGCGCTTGCGCTCACCGACCGGAGCCGGCCGGTGCTGAGAGGCGAGCTGAGTGTCGCCATGCGTGGCGTGGCGCGGCGCCCGGGCAAACCTTCAAAGCCCCGGTCCGGAGGGGAGTCCGTCGGGTTGCCGCCCGCCGACGCCGATCTCATGCAGCGGCTCAAGGCGTGGCGGCTCGCCGAAGCTCGGGCGCAGTCGGTGCCCGCCTATGTGATCCTGCACGACAGCACTCTGGCCGAAATTGCGCGGCAGCGGCCATCGGACCGCGTCAGTCTGGCCCGGATTGGCGGCATCGGGGCAAGGAAGCTCGAGCGCTATGCCGAGGCCGTCCTGACGCTGATTGAGGCGTCGTAGGGGCCGTTCGCGCACGCGGACATCGTTGCGAGCGGGGGCTTCGGCGCGGCGCGACTTTGCGCCTGGTCAAACACGCCGCCGCCGCCGCCGTCCACTATCCGGATTTCCAGGTCGTAGCGGACGGAGCCAGCGATGACCATGAATGCCGCGGAAGCGCTGCTCGCCGGTGGCGACCCGCAGCACGATGCCCTCGCATGCGGAGACGAGCGAATCACCTTCGACGCGTTGCGAGATAGTGTCGCCCGGGCCGCGTCGACGTGGCGGCGCATGGGGCTTGCGCGTGGCGACCGCGTCGCCGTCAAGCTGCCCGATGGCATTCCGTGGGTGGTGGCCTTCCTCGGCGCCATCTGGGCGGGCGGCGTTGCCGTCCCGGTCAATCCGCGGCTGCCGCCGGACGACTGGAGGACCATCCTCGGTGATGCAGGTTTCCGCTTCATACTCGCCGAGGCCCCCGGGGAGGCTCCGCCCGCGTATCGCGATCGAGTCGTGGTGAATGATGCGTGGATGCCCGAAGTCGCGATCGCAGCGCCTGTCGCTCCGGAGGCGATGGACGACGAGGCGCCTGCCTTCTGGGGCCATTCGTCGGGGACGACGGGCAAGCCGAAAGCAGTCGTGCATCCGCAACGGTTTGCGCTGCACTGCCAGCGCGTCGCCGCCGAAATCCTGAAGATCGGGTCCGGCGATCGTCTGTTCGCGAGCTCCAAGCTTTTCTTTGCGTATCCGCAAGCGAACAGCCTGTTCTCGGGTCTGAAGCAGGGCGCCACCGTAATACTTGCGCCTGAATGGCCGACCGCCGCCGGCGTCGCGGCGATCGTCGCGCGGGAGCGTCCGTCCGTGTTCTTCACGGTGCCATCGATGTACCGCAATCTGCTCAAGGAAGGTTACGCCCCGGAGTTCCGGGATTGCGGGATCCGCACCTGCGTGTCCGCCGGCGAAGCGCTGTCGGCGAGGCTCCGTGAGGAATGGCGACGGCAGGCGAACTTGCCGATCGTCGACGGGTACGGCGCGTCCGAAACCCTGTGCCTCGTGCTGGTCGATGCGGAAGAGGGCGGCGGCTTCCGGCCGGCTCCCGGCGTCCTCGTGCGCGCACTGAATGAAGGCGATGACGGCGCGCCGACGCGAATTCTGATCGAAGCGCCGACGCTGTCGCTGGGCTACTTCGAGCGACCCGAAGCACAGGCCGAGCATTTCCGCCACGGCGCGTTCTGTCCCGCCGATCTGTTCGAACGCAGCGATCACGGCGCGTGGCGATTCGGCGGCCGCGAGGATTCGCTGGTAAAGATTCGCGGCCGCTGGGTGAATCTCGTCGAGCTCGAGGAGCGGCTCGCCGCCGCATGTCCGGGGATCGCCGAGGCGGCGGCCGTCACCACGCCGGACAGCGACGGCGTCGGGGCCATCGCGTTTTTCTATGTGCGGGCGGCCGATGCGCCGGCCGACGCGGTCGACCTAGCCTTGAGGGTGTGCACCGAAACTCTGTCGCCGCACCAGCGGCCCCAGTGGTTGCGCGCGGTACCGGCGTTGCCGCGCACGGCGACCGGCAAGCTCCTGCGCCGGAAATTGCAGGAAATGCACCGGGCGTGACGGGGTGCCGCGCGTGGTCCGGCATCAAACCCTCGCGCGCGTGCAGGCGGAATCCGCCACGATACCTTGGCTTCCCTTGATCCGGTTCAATGTGGATCGGCACCCGCGGGCCTAACCTAAGGACAGGGCGGCGGATTGCTATCGTGGCCTTGAAGCAGGCTGAGCTGGACAAATGCGCTTTTTTGTACTACACATTGATGTTGGGCGACTTGGGGGACGTGATGGAATCATCATGGTGGGTGGTAGCGGCATTCCTCGCAGGCGGTAGCGCGGGCATGCTGGTGTTCGCGCTCATGAGCATGGTGGCCCGCGAGGATGAGCGCGCGGTCAAGGCCGAACAGGCGGCGATAGGCGGCGTGGATCCCGCAACCCTGGGAGCCTACTGGGGTTAGCCCGGTCCGCAAGCGAAGTACCCGGGCGACGCGCGTCACGACGGTGGCCGCGCGCCGCAGGTTCCGATGCGCGCGTCTCGGCCTTCGTGCTCGTCAGGATGATGGGCGCCGACCAGGCTGCGACTTTGCCTCCGCCGGCGCGACACCGCCGCCCGTTTCGTCCGGCGCATAGCCGAGTTTCGGCGCGCCGATATGCTGCTCGATCGGCGGCAGCGTATGCGCGATCCCCTTGTGGCAGTCGATGCAGGTCTTGCCTTCGCCGAAGCCCTTCTGGTGCTGCGCGGACGCGCGGCGGCCCTGCTCCGCGTAGTCCATGAAGTCGAAGTGGTGGCAGTTGCGGCACTCGCGCGAATCGTTGCCGCGCATTCGAGCCCACTCGCTCTCGGCGAGCTTGACGCGCTTGGCGTTCAGCTTCGCCGGTGTGTCGACACTTCCCAGAAAGTGGTGCCACAGCTCGTTGGACGCCTGAATCTTGCGCGCGATCTTGTGCGGCCAGTCCTTGGGAACGTGGCAGTCGGGACACGTGGCGCGCACGCCGGTGCGGTTCTGGTAATGCGTCGTGTTCTGGTATTCCTTGAACACGTTCTCCTTCATCTCGTGGCAGGAAATGCAGAAGGCCTCGGTGTTGGTGAGTTCCAGCGTCCAGTTGAACGCTCCCCACACGAGGATGCCGGTCACGAAGGTACCGAGGACGAAACCCGCGCCCGCAGCCCGGATCCGTCGCAGCACGCGCCCGCTCATGCCTTCCTTGACGTCGAGATTCTGCATGTCATTTCCTCCCTGGCCCTGGCCCCGGGTACGGGCGGCGGTCACTTTTTCTGCGCTAGTTCTGCGGAAGACCGGAACGTGTTGCCCACCAGCAGTTTCGCATCGGTCTGCGTGATGTGGCAGGACGTGCAGACGTAACGGCGCGGCGAGATGTTGGCAAGTTCATGGCCGGTCGCGTCCTTCGAATGCGTCGCGCTGACCTTGGTCGCGCCGGATTCCCTGGCCTTCGATCCGGCGTGGCAATCCATGCACTTGTTGAAATTCTTCGTGATCTGGTAGCCGCGGACGGAGTGCGGAATCAGCGGCGGCTCCTGGTCGGAACTGCGCGGGATCGGCAACCGATCCCGCTCGATCTTGTCGATGTCCGGCTCGGTCGTCTTGTCGATCGGCGTGTCGCCCCGGAGCGACTGAAGCCGGACGGGCGCCGGATCGGCAGCGGCGGCCGGTATTGCGAACGCAATGACGCAGGCGAAGATCGTGGCTGCGAAGTTCATGAACGCTCCTTCGGCAAAAACGGCATCGGTCAGCAGGTTGTCAAATCTTCGTCACCTTGACCGCGCATTTCTTGAAATCGGTCTGCTTCGAAATCGGGCAGGTGGCGTCGAGCGTCAGCTTGTTCACGAGGCGCGCTTCGTCGAAGAACGGAACGAACACGAGGCCCGGCGGCGGCTTGTTGCGGCCGCGCGTCTCGATTCGCCCGACGATCTCGCCGCGACGCGACGTGACCCGGCATTCCATCCCGCGCTGCAATCCACGCGTCTTCGCATCGTCGGGATGCATGAATATGACAGCATCCGGGAATGACCGGTGCAACTCCGGGACGCGCCGGGTCATCGAACCGGTGTGCCAGTGTTCCAGCACCCGGCCGGTGCACAGCCACAGGTCGTAGTCCTTGTCGGGGGCCTCGACGGCTGCCACCCACGGTAGCGCGAAGATCACGGCCTTGCCGTCGGCCTTGCCGTAGAACCGGAGGCCTTCGCCCTTCTTGACGTAGGGGTCGAAGCCTTCGCGAAAGCGCCACAGCGTCTCCTTGCCATCGACCACGGGCCAGCGCAGTCCGCGCGCCTTGTGGTATTGCTCGAACTCGGCGAGATCGAGTCCGTGACCGGTTCCGAATTTCCGGTATTCCTCGAACAGGCCCTTCTGCGCGTAATACCCGAGAAGCCTTGCGTCGTCGTTGTCGTAGCCTGGTTGAGTATCCTTGAGCGGGAATCGGTTGACGACACCGTTGGCGTACAGCACGTCGTATAACGTCCTGCCCTTGTATCGCGGGTTTCTGGCAAGAAGCTCGGCAGGCCAGACTTCCTCGACCTTGAAGCGCTTGCTGAATTCAATGATCTGCCAGAGGTCGGAACGTGCCTCGCCCGGCGCCTTCACCTGTTGCCGCCAGAACTGTGTGCGTCGCTCGGCGTTGCCGTAAGCGCCTTCCTTCTCGACCCACATGGCGGCCGGCAGGATCAGATCGGCGGCGAGCGCGGACACGGTGGGGTACACGTCGGAAACGACGACGAAATTCTCGGGATTGCGCCATCCGGGATAGATTTCCTGGTTGACGTTCGGCCCCGCCTGCATGTTGTTGGTGGTCATCGTCCAGTAGCAGTTGAGCTTGCCGTCCTTCAGCATCCGGCTTTGGGCGACGGCGTGGAAGCCGACCTTGTCGGGGAGCGTGCCTTCGGGCAGCTGCCAGATCTCCTCGGTAAACCTGCGATGTGCGGGGTTGGTGACAACCCGGTCTGCCGGCAGCCGGTGCGAGAACGTGCCTACTTCGCGCGCGGTCCCGCACGCGGACGGCTGGCCGGTGAGCGAGAACGGCCCGTTGCCCGGTTCGGAAATCTTTCCCGCCAGCAGGTGCACGTTGTAGATCATGTTGTTGACCCAGGTGCCGCGCGTATGCTGGTTGAATCCCATGGTCCAATAGGACACCACCTTGCGTTTCGGGTCCGCGTAGATTTCGGCGAGCGCCTCGAGGTCGCGCGCGGGCACGCCGGAAATCTTCGAAGTCTTTTCGACGTCGTACGTCGCAACGAACTTGGCGAACTCCTCGAACGTGATCGGGTCGGCCTTGCCCGGATCGCCGCCGGGACTGCCGTCGGCGCCAGGATAGCCATTGTTCTTCTGGTCCTTCTCGGCCGGGTGACCCGGACGCAGGCCATAGCCGATGTCGGTGACGCCTTTCATGAAGCTGACATGCTTCTTCACGAATTCGGTATTGACGTTGTTCTTCGAGATGATGTAGTGGCAGATGAAATTGAGGATTGCCATGTCCGCCTGCGGCGTGAACACGATCGGCAGATCGGCGAGGTCGAAACTCCGGTGCTCGAAGGTCGACAGCACCGCGACCTTCACGTGCGGCGCGGTGAGCCGGCGGTCGACGAGGCGCGACCACAGGATCGGGTGCATTTCCGCCATGTTCGACCCCCAGAGCACGAACGCGTCGGCCTGCTCGAGGTCGTCGTAGCAACCCATCGGCTCGTCGATGCCGAACGTGCGCATGAAACCGGCGGCCGCGCTCGCCATGCAATGGCGTGCATTCGGGTCGAGGTTGTTGGTGCGAAATCCGGCTTTGAAAAGTTTCGACGCGGCGTAGCCTTCCCAGATCGTCCATTGGCCGGAGCCGAACATGCCGACCGCCGTCGGACCTTTCCTGGCGAGCGCCTCCTTCCACTTCGCGGCCATCACGTCGAAGGCCTCGTCCCATGACACCGGCGTGAACTCGCCCTTCTTGTCGTAAATGCCGTTCCGTTTTCGCAGCAGCGGCGTCGTGAGGCGGTCGCTGCCGTACATGATCTTCGACAGAAAGTAGCCCTTGACGCAGTTGAGGCCCCGGTTCACCGGAGCGTCAGGATCGCCTTGCGTGGCGACCACGCGGCCGTTCTTCGTGCCGACGAGCACGCCGCAGCCCACGCCGCAGAACCGGCACGGCGCCTTGTCCCACCGAATGTCGCCGTTGTCCTTCGGGCTAGCCTGCTGCGCAAGCGCCATACCGGGCAGTTCGATGCCCACCGCGGCGGCGGCGGCAGCAGCGGCCTGCGCCTTGATGAAGGCGCGTCGATTGATGGTCATGGCTCAAACCTCCTCGGTAGGGCGGGCATCGTCGCTGAATTGGTAGACGAGCGAGACCGAGAGCACGCCCTCGATCTTGTGAATCGCAACGAAGCTGTCCGCGGCGGCCGCGGCGTCATCGTGGTCGGCAACGACGATCATCTGGCCGGACCCGATAGCGGTATGGACTTCCAGGCCCGGCATGCGTTCCAGCGCGGCGCATACCGCTCCGCGGTCACGCTGACGGGCACAAACCACGAGGCTGGAAATGTTCATGGCAACGTCCTCGGGGCGACGGAAGCAGTTCCGATTGCGGACTCCAGGATCGTGATGGTGTTGGCCGGGCCGTCATGCACGAAAACGCCGGAGCGGCAGGCGTTCAGCGGCCCTGGATGCCCCGACATCGACGCCAATGATCCGTTCCGACCGGCGTTACTGTATTGATGTGGCGCAAGGATGGGCAAGGGATCGGCGCCGCCGCGAACCTCACCGGCAGTCCTTGAATCTCGCTCCACAACCGCAATGTTGACCACCATGCCGCTCGATTACCCCGGTTCCCGTCCGATGGGCGGGGACGACATCGGTTCCTCCGGCGTCTCCGTCCGGCCGGTTCCCGACGCGCCTTTGCACGACGCATATTCCCGCGCCGTCGCCGAGGCGATCTCCCGCGTCGCCCCGGCGGTGGCGCATGTTCGTGTCGATCGCCGGCGCAACGGCCGAGGGTTGCCTCGCAACACCTCGGGATCCGGTTTCCTCATCACCCCGGATGGCTACCTGCTGACCAACAGCCATGTTGCCGGCGATGCCGACGCGATCGAGGTTGCGCTGGCCGATGGCCGCAGCGCTTCGGCTGACATCGTCGGGAACGATCCCGACTCGGATCTCGCACTGCTCAAGGTCGCGGCGGCGGACCTGGCGTGGTGCCGGCTGGGTGATTCGGCGCGTGTCGAGGTGGGTCAGATCGCCATCGCGATTGGCAGCCCCTACGGGTTCACCCAAACGGCCACCGCGGGAATCGTCAGTGCGCTGGGCCGTTCGATGCGCGCACAAACGGGGCGGCTGCTCGACAATGTCCTGCAGACCGACGCTGCGTTGAATCCCGGCAATTCCGGAGGACCACTGGTCGACGCGCGTGGCGAAGTGATCGGCGTCAACACTGCGGTGATCCTCCCGGCGCAGGGCATGTGCTTTGCGATCGCCGCGTCCACTGCCGAACGCGTCGCGATCGCGCTGATTCGGGATGGCCGCGTACGTCGCGCCTGGCTGGGCGTCGGTGGACAGACCGTCCCGCTCCCTCGCTGGCTGGTTCGCCATTTCGATCTCGCGCGCGAGACCGGCGTGCGCGTCGAGTCGATCGAACGCGACTCGCCCGCTACGGCGGCGGGGCTGGCCCGCGGCGACATCGTCGTTGCGCTCGACGATGCGCCCGTCGGCGATGTCGATGCCCTGCAGCGAGTGCTTGCCGCGGATGCGATCGGTCGCGAAGTGATTCTCGCCGTACTGCGACACGACCGCCGCTTGGCGATATCCGCGGTGCCGCGCGAACGCGCCGAGGCGGCGCTGCGACGTCGGGGCAGCGGCTGAACGTGCGGTTGCGGCCGACGAACGTCGCGCCCGCGACGACGCCTTCCACTGTCGCACCGGCGTGCGCAAGGGACCGGACCCCGATGCGCCGGCCGCGTCGCCTTTGCAACGAAGGCGAACTGTGGAACAATCGGGCCAACTACATTTTCGGGGTGACCGCGATGCTGGACCGCGACGGTTATCGCCCGAACGTCGCCATTGTCATCGTCAACGCGAAAAACCAGGTTTTCTGGGGTAAACGGATTCGAGAGCACTCGTGGCAATTCCCGCAGGGCGGCATCAATCCCGGTGAAACGCCCGAGCAGGCGATGTACCGGGAGTTGCACGAGGAAGTCGGGCTCCAGCCGCAACACGTCAGGATCCTGGGTCGCACGCGTGACTGGCTGCGTTACGAGGTGCCGCAGCATTGGGTAAAGCGCGAGTGGCGAGGTAGCTACCGCGGGCAGAAGCAGATCTGGTATCTGCTTCGGCTCGTCGGCCGCGATACCGACGTCAAGCTTCGCGCGAACGAGCGCCCCGAATTCGACGCGTGGCGCTGGCACGAGTACTGGGTGCCGCTCGAGACCGTCATCGAGTTCAAGCGCGAGGTCTATCGCCGCGCGCTGACCGAGCTCGAGCGGTATTTCCACATCCGTCCGCAGACCCGGCGCGAGCGAATGTACGGCCTCTCGCACCCGTTGATGCCCCCGTCCTATGCCGAACCCTCGGCACGAAGCGGGGACTGACGCCGGAAGGGGCGGCGCACCGTCGCAACCGCGGCTTCACTGCCGCCAGGCGCCGATCCGGCGCGCGGGTCCAGCGATGGACGACGCAAACGGCGACCGGTTCGCAGGCCGGTCGCATCGAGCAAGGGCAGCCGTTGCCGCCGGTGATGTCGCGCAAGTCGATGGCGGCATGCCTTGTGCGATGCGGGTTACCGGATCATCCCCATCCCATCATTCCGGTCATTCCGCGGCCGACAAATGTCGACATGAGCACGCCGCCCACCACGACGCCGAGTACGATTCCGCAGACCACAACGACGATCGTGTAGACGACGGCTTTTTCCGGGGGGCATTTTTTCATGGCCGGCACCCCGAGATAGAACGTATAGAAGGCGTAGATGGTCGCCAGCAGACCGAGAATGCCGCCGGCGACGCCGAGCAGCTGGAAGATCCCGGCGATCCATGCAGCAGTATAGGAATACGCGGTCAGTTTCAGCGACTGGATGAAGTTCTTCTCGCCGCCGAAGGTCGGCGCCAGCGCGTCGACGATCAACGCGAGCAGAAACGTGACCGCGAGCGATATCCCGTAGCTCAGGAGCGCCACGGTGACCATGAGCCCGCCGCCGCGTATCGCCATGGCGATGGGTCCGATGGCCGCGAGAATCAGCACGTAGCCGACGTAGATCGATTGCGTCGTTGCGCCTTCATCGACGATTTTCGGCCATTCGGTCTTCGGGGTGAGCAGGATGTTCTTGACGCGTTCGACAAGTGCCATGGCGGGCCTCGCTGGGTGGGTTGATGCGGCGGCGCGACTCGCCCGGCGAGCGATTGCGCCATTGTTCTTATTGCAGCATGGAAGTTTAGGGCAACAACAGGCGGGTGTCGAACCAGCGGGCTCCGGGCCCAAGAGAACTCTGTTGTGGTTCCGGCCGCTCGCCTGCGGCTCGCTTAACGTTCGCATGCGCTCACGTTAGCCTGCGCCGCAACAGGGTTCCGCTCGTCTTCAGCCGAGCAGCGGCAAATTGTGGCTTCGGCCGCTCGCCTGTCGGCTCGCTTAACGTTCGCATGCGCTCACGTTAGCCTGCGCCGCAACAGGGTTCTGCTCGTCTTCAGCCGAGCAGCGGCAAATTGTGGCTTCGGCCGCTCGCCTGCGGCTCGCTTAACGTTCGCATGCGCTCACGTTAGCCTGCGCCGCAACAGGGTTCTGCTCGTCTTCAGCCGAGCAGCGGCAAATTGTGGCTCCGGCCGCTCGCCTGCGGCTCGCTTAACGTTCGCATGCGCTCACGTTAGCCTGCGCCGCAACAGGGTTCTGCTCGTCTTCAGCCGAGCAGCGGCAAATTGTGGCTTCGGCCGCTCGCCTGTCGGCTCGCTTAACGTTCGCATGCGCTCACGTTAGCCTGCGCCGCAACAGGGTTCTGCTCGTCTTCAGCCGAGCAGAACCATGTTGTCCCGGTGGATCAGTTCGGGTTCGTCAACGTAACCCAGGATCGACTCGATCGCGGAGGACGGCTTGCGCAGGATGCGCGCGGTCTCCTGTGCGCTGTAGTTGACGAGGCCACGCGCGATCTCGCGGCCGTCCGGGTCAACGCAACCGACGACTTCGCCGCGCTCGAATTCGCCGGCGACGGCGACAACGCCTATCGGCAACAGGCTCTTGCCGTCACGGGCGAGCGCGCGCACGGCGCCGGCGTCGAGCGTCAGCCGGCCGGCAAGCTGGAGATGGTCGGCGAGCCATTGCTTGCGCGCCGCCAGCGATACCGGCTCGGCGACGAGCGTCGTGCCGAGATCCTCGCCCGCTGCGAGCCGCGTCAGAACATCGGGTTCGCGTCCTGATGCAATGACCGTGGAAGCGCCGGAGCGCGCCGCGCGCTTTGCCGCCTGTACCTTGGTCAGCATACCGCCCTTCCCGATCGTGCTGCCGGCGCCGCCTGCCATCACTTCGAGCTGCGCATCGGCCGCGCGCCCGGTGCGCACCAGCGTGGCTGCCGCATCGCTACGTGGATCGGCGGTGTAGAGGCCGTCCTGATCAGTGAGCAGCACGAGGACGTCGGCCTCGATCAGGTTCGTCACCAGCGCCCCCAGCGTATCGTTATCGCCGAAACGGATTTCGTCGGTGGTGACCGTGTCGTTCTCGTTGATGACCGGGATCACGTTCAGCGCGAGCAACGTGAAGAGCGTCGAGCGTGCGTTGAGGTAGCGGCGGCGATCGGCGAGATCTTCGTGCGTCAACAGGATCTGCGCGGTGTGCAGGCCGAATTTCGCGAATGCGGACTCGTACGCGTGCACGAGTCCCATCTGTCCGACCGCCGCGGCCGCCTGCAGCTCGTGCATCGTCGACGGCCGCATGCTCCAGCCGAGGCGCTTGACGCCCTCGGCAATCGCCCCCGACGAGACGAGCACCACTTCCTTTCCTGCGCGCTTCAGTTCCGCGATCTGGGCCGCCCAGCGCGCGACTGCCGCATGGTCGAGCCCGCGCCCCTCGTTGGTGACGAGGCTCGACCCTACCTTGACGACGATGCGGGCGGCGGTGGCGACCGGGGTGCTCATCGGCGAATGCGAAATCTACGCGGGTCCATGTTCGCGGTCGGGCATCGATGTTTCGAACGGCGCGAGTCCGGCAGCCAACGTGAACGACGGATGCGCATCGAGCCAGTCCTGGACCTTGAAGATGACCTCGCGACAGCCTTCGCCGGTCATGGCGGCGATGGCAAACACCGGTCCCTTCCAACGGTATCCTTTGACGAACGCCTTGACGCGCGCCGTGCGCTCTTCGGCCGGGATGAGGTCGACCTTGTTGAGGACCAGCCAGCGCGGCTTCTCGTGCAGCGCCGGATCGTAGCGCAGCAGTTCGGTGGCGATCGCCCTGGCATCGCGAACCGGGTCAGCCGCCGGATCAAATGGCGCGAGGTCGACGATATGCAGCAGGAGCCGCGTACGCTGCAGGTGGCGCAGAAACTGATGGCCGAGGCCCGCGCCATCGGCCGCTCCTTCGATGAGCCCGGGGATGTCGGCGATCACGAAGCTGCGGCTCGCGTCGGTGCGAACGACGCCGAGGTTTGGCGCGAGCGTGGTGAACGGATAATCGGCGACCTTCGGCCGCGCAGCCGATACGGCGCGAATGAAGGTGCTCTTGCCGGCATTGGGCATGCCGAGCAGGCCGACGTCGGCCAATACCTTGAGCTCGAGATGGAGCTGTCGCCGTTCGCCTTCTTCGCCGGGCGTGAATTGCCGCGGCGCCCGGTTCGTGCTCGATTTGAAATGAAGGTTGCCGAGCCCGCCCTTGCCGCCCTTCGCGACAAGCGCAAGCTGATCGTGAACGGCGAGATCGGCGATGATCTCCGCAGTGTCGGCCACGGTGATCACTGTGCCAACGGGCATGCGCAGAACGATGTCGTCGGCACCCTTGCCGTACTTGTCGGCGCCGTGGCCGTCCTCGCCATTCCGGGCTCGATGGATGCGCGCGTAGCGATAGTCGATCAGCGTATTGATGTTGCGATCGGCCACCGCGTAGATGCTTCCGCCGTGGCCACCGTCGCCGCCGTCGGGACCGCCGCGGGGCACGTACTTTTCGCGCCGGAACGAGGCCGAGCCCTTGCCTCCGTCCCCGGCGATCACTTCGATGTTCGCTTCGTCGATGAACTTCACGGTGCGTCCTTGCGGTACAGGACGAAGCGTTCGGTGTCGTCGCCGCGGCGGCGGCCTTCCCATACGCCCGTCCAGCCGTCGGGCGCGGCCGGCGCGCCTTCGATCCGGCCGTACTGCACCAGCAGCGCGCCGCAATCGTGGCCCGGCGTCGTTTCTTCGCGGACCGTGACGAGGTGCGTGAAAAAGGCGAACAGCGCGCGCTGCGACTCGCCCAGATTCCGGCTGGCCACACAACCGTCCGTCGGCAGGAATATCGCGATCGATTCCGCGACGTAGCGATAGCTGCGCCGCGAATCGAGGTAGGGGAGCCAGATCGTCGAATAGAGACCCCACACCAGCGTCATCCCGGCGGCCCAGTTGAGCACCGCGCGGCGGTTCGAACGGCGCGCCGGACGGACCAGCGCGATCCACAGCAGAGTCAGCAGTGCCGACACGGCAAGCGGGAGCCATTCCGGGGATGGCCGGTAACCTATCGTCGTGTCACGAAAGAGATTGGCGAGTTGCCGCGACATCCCGTGCTGCCACGTGTCCAGCCACAGCCACCAGACAAGCGCCGCGAGCAGGCCGAACGTCAGGATCCCGAACCAGTCGAGCGCGCCGGAGAAACCGCGCTTCAGCGTGTCGATCTCGAGCGCGCCCAGCAGTGCGAGCGGCAGCAAGAGCGGCATCAGGTAGATGACGCGCGGGTCGGCCATCACGGCAATCGCCGCCACGATCACCAGCGCCAGAGTGCCGGGAAGCTGCACTGCCGTCGTCGCCAGGCCGCCGTTGAACCCGCGT
Source organism: uncultured beta proteobacterium (assembly GCA_963726775.1). Lineage (GTDB taxonomy): Bacteria > Pseudomonadota > Gammaproteobacteria > Burkholderiales > Casimicrobiaceae > CAIWHR01. The sequence continues at coordinate 64,083 of CAVSDL010000007.1, read as the reverse complement.
CCGCGGGTCCACAGCGTCCACAGCACGAGCGGCAGCGCGGGCCACGTGAACCAGAGCAGATTCTTCAGCAGGAAGCTCGGGTCGCTCGAGGCGTTCGATGCGATGGGGCCGAACCATTCGCCGATGGACTGCGCGGCCCACCACGCGGACGATTGGTCCGGAGCGCGAGCGGCGAGCGCGAGCGGCCACGCGCATGCCGGCGGGAGCGCCACGATGACGGCGGTGGTGAGCGAGATGGCATGGCTGCGCGTCCGCCAGGCCGAAAAGGCGGCCGGGAGTGCCGCCGCGGTGAGCACCAGCCACAACGGACCCATGACGCCGCGGGACAGGAATGCCACGGCGGCACCCAGCCCCAGCATGGCACCGCCGGCCACGGGACGTCGCAATGCCAGCGAAAAGCCGTACAGCGACACCGCGATGCCGAGCAGCAATCCGAGATCCGGCGACAACTGGTGCGCACGGTCCCAGAGGCCGACCGACCCCACGAACAGCAGCACCGGCATCCAGCGGTAGGCGCGCCCGAACAGCTCCCTCGCCGTCAACGCGAGCATGAGCAACGTCAGCCCGAGCAGTGCGCCGGCCGCGATCCGCGTCGCGTCGTAAACGGGCATCAGGCCCGACAACAGATATCCCGACAACGCCGCCGCTGCATAGACCAGCGGAGGCCGATCGACGAGTGCCTCACCCGCGAGATGCGGCGCGAGCACATCGCCACGCTGGATCATCTCGTAGGCGATGCCGAACGCCGTGGCGTCGTCGGTCTTCCACGGATCGTGTCCGACAAGGCCCAGCATCACCCATGCGCCGCACAGCACGATGAGGCCGAACTGTTTCAGCGCGCGAAACGGACCCGACGGGCTCAGCGTCGGGTCGGCGTCGCCGGCGTCATTCGTGGGTGCGGGGCGGGCCATGAGGTGAACGAAGCGTTACCGGTTGGGCGCTGGCGCCTCGGCGCGGAAAGGAAAAAGGCAGCCGAAGCTGCCTTTTCCCGTGCGTGGCGCCGAGCAGGGCTTACCCGCGCATTGTCGCTCGTTTCGGAGATCCCGGTCAGGGCTTTGCGGGCACGGCGTCCTTGGCCGCGGCGCCCTTCGACCCGTACCGCTGGCGAAACTTGTCGATGCGCCCCGCGGTATCCATCACTTTCTGCTTCCCGGTATAGAACGGGTGGCATGCCGAGCACACTTCCACGTGCAGCGCCTTCACGACGGTCGAGCGGGTCGCGAACGTGTTCCCGCAGCTGCAGGTGACCTGGATCTCGCCGTATTTCGGGTGAATGTCAGCTTTCATGGGACCCTCTTTCCGCGGTCTACGCACCGGGGCTCGATTGCCCGCAGGGGTGCGCCGGAACCGCTGTAGCCGCAAATGGTGGCGACGTCGTCGAAAGCAAGGCGTCCGACGCAGCAAAACATCAAGTATGCCGTTTCCTGCGCTGCAATGCAATATCGGCCGTCGTTCAAGGACGGGCGCCCTGTTCATAAAGCCATTGCAGAACAGTAGCTTGCAACGAGAGATTGCGAAGCGCGCGACGCGAAAGGCTTAGCCTCGGCGCATCGAGTCGAAGAACTGCGACGCCGGAAGGAGGAGCAGGGGCCCCGAGCGGGGTGTGCTCGGGGATGCGACCCTGGAGGCGGATGCCGGAGTTCAAACGCGACGTCGGGTCGAAGTACGCGAGACGAAAACGTCAGCCTCGGCGCATCGAGTCGAAGAACTCCGCGTTCGTCTTGGTCTGCTTGACCTTGTCCACCAGGAACTCGGTGGCTTCGAGTTCGTCCATCGGGTAGAGCAGCTTGCGCAGCACCCAGACCTTCTGGAGGATTTCGGGCTTCAGCAACAGTTCCTCGCGGCGCGTGCCGGACCGGTTGACGTTGATCGCCGGGTAGATCCGCTTCTCGGCCATTCGCCGGTCGAGATGGATTTCCATGTTGCCGGTGCCTTTGAATTCCTCGTAGATCACGTCGTCCATCCGCGATCCCGTGTCGATCAGCGCGGTGGCGATGATGGTCAGCGAGCCGCCTTCCTCGATGTTCCGCGCGGCGCCGAAAAAGCGCTTCGGCCGCTGCAGGGCATTGGCATCGACGCCGCCGGTCAGCACCTTCCCCGACGCCGGCACGACCGTGTTGTACGCGCGGGCGAGGCGGGTGATCGAATCGAGCAGGATCACGACGTCCTTCTTGTGCTCGACCAGGCGCTTCGCCTTCTCGATTACCATTTCCGCGACCTGCACGTGGCGCGTGGCGGGTTCATCGAATGTCGAGGACACCACCTCGCCGCGGACCGATCGCTGCATTTCCGTCACTTCCTCGGGCCGCTCGTCGATCAGCAGCACGATCAGCACGACGTCCGGGTGGTTGGCGGCGATCGAATGCGCCACGTGCTGCAGCATCACCGTCTTGCCGGACTTCGGCGACGACACCAGCAGCCCGCGCTGTCCCTTGCCGATTGGCGCGACGATGTCGATGATGCGGCCGGTGATGTTTTCCTCCGCCTTGATGTCGCGCTCGAGCACCATTGGCTCGTCCGGAAACAGCGGCGTCAGGTTTTCGAACAGGATTTTCGACTTGGCGTTCTCCGGCGGTTCGCCGTTGACCTTGTCCACCTTGACCAGGGCAAAGTAGCGCTCGCCGTCCTTCGGGGTGCGGATCTCGCCCTCGATCGTGTCGCCGGTGTGCAGGTTGAAGCGGCGGATCTGCGACGGCGAGATGTAGATGTCGTCGGTGCCGGCGAGATAGCTCGTGTCGGGCGAGCGCAGGAAACCGAAGCCGTCCGGCAGGACCTCGAGCGTGCCGTCCCCGAAAATGCTCTCCCCCTTCTTCGCCTGCTGCTTCAGCATCGCGAAGATGAGGTCGTGCTTGCGCATCCGGTTGGCGCCCTCGAGCTCGTTGGTGTTGGCGATCTCGACGAGCTCGGTGACCGGCTTGGATTTCAGTTCGGACAGGTGCATGGGTACGCGCGAAAAGGGCGGGGGACGGCCGGATGGGCGATTGATCGCCGCGGCGTGGGACTCGGGGAAGTGGCGCCCGGGAAGAAACCCGGGAAGGCGCCCGGATGCGTCAGGCGGCGCCGTCGATCTTGTTGCGGGACCGCCCCGGAGAGACCGGGGGGCGCCGCGTGCATGAAAATCAGGTTAGCGGGTTCAGAGGTTGCTGTCAACAAAGGCCGTCAGCTGCGACTTCGACAACGCGCCGACCTTCTGCGCATGGGCCTTTCCGCCCTTGAAAAGAATCAACGTTGGAATTCCGCGGATTCCGAACTGGCTGGTCGTACCCGGATTGGCGTCGATATCGAGTTTCGCTACCGTCAGCCTGCCGGCGTAGTCCTTGGCGATATCCTCCAGCGCGGGCGCGATCATCTTGCAGGGGCCGCACCATTCGGCCCAATAATCGACCAGCACGGGCATCGGGGATTGCAGGACCTCCTTGTCGAACGTCGCGTCGGAGACATATTTGATGTTTTCGGTCATGGGTTCCTCGTGGAGGGCGCAGGAGATTCCGGGCCGTCGGCGTTATCGGTGGCCGGTCTCTCGAATCGCATAGGAAACTACGGTAGCCCAACCTTCTGGCCGGTGCAAGCACCCACGGGGTGCAAGCACCCGAGGGGCGCAAGCACCCACGGGTGCCAGCGCGCGCTGCCGTGCCGCAGCCCCGGATCTGAAGCTTGGGGCTCGTTTTGGTAAAATCAACGTTTTCCGGCCGGACCCCGCGCATGACCTACGTCGTCACCGAGAGTTGCATTCGCTGCAAATACACCGATTGCGTCGACGTCTGCCCGGTCGACTGCTTTCGCGAGGGCCCCAATTTTCTGGTCATCGATCCCGACGAGTGCATCGATTGCACTCTGTGTGTCGCGGAGTGCCCGGTCGAGGCGATTTTCGCCGAAGACGACGTTCCGGAGGACCAGAAGCAATTCACGGCGATCAACGCCGAGCTCGCCAAGGTGTGGAAGCCCATCATCGAGCGCAAACCCGCGCCTGCCGACGCCGACGAGTGGAAGGGCGTCAAGGACAAAAAGCAATACCTCGAGAAGTGATCGTTCCGTCGCGTCGACCTTGGGGCGCCGCGGCATTGCATTACGACGACGCGTCGATCGGCATTCGCGGGCTGCCGAGTTCGCCCGCCGTTGAAGCCATCCGCCGATTGACCGGTAGGAACGCAACCCCTAGAATTGCGGGGCTTTTTCCGCTCCGCGACGCGGCTGCGTCACCTGCCCCGATCTCATCGGCCGGAATTGATCCATGATCCACCCGACTCATTTCATCCGGGACGTCACGCTGGCGCTTGCCGCCGCGGCGATGTCGACCGCCGCATTGGCGCAGGGCGCGAGCATCGGCGACCCCGCCAAGGGCCGCGACAAGGTTCAGATGTGTCAGGGTTGCCACGGCATCGAAGGCTGGCGCACGGCGTATCCCGAGGTCTACAAGGTGCCGAAGATCGCGGGCCAGCACGAAGCGTACCTCGTCAAGGCGCTGCAGGCATACAAGGGCGGCGAGCGCAGCCACCCGTCGATGCGCGCGATCGCCGCATCGCTGTCGGACAAGGACATGGCCGACGTCGCGGCGTACTACGCGCAGACCGGCCTTGCAACGGCGGTGAAATAATGGGCAAGTCATTCCTTATCTCGATTGCGATGGCAGCCTCGATGGCGTTCGCCGTGGGCGCGCAAGCGGCCAACGTCGACGCCGGAAAGGCGAAGGCCAAGGAAGTCTGCGCCGCATGCCACGGCGACGACGGCAACAGTCCGACGGCCGATTTTCCGAAGCTCGCGGGCCAGCACCGCGACTACCTCGCCAAGGCGCTGCGCGACTACAAGTCGGGCCAGCGCAAGAACCCGATCATGGCGGGCTTTGTCGCGACGCTGTCGAAGGACGACATCGAGAATCTCGCCGCCTACTACGCAGCGCAGCCGGCGGTGCTGTCCGCGAGATACGACTGCACGACGCATGCCGACTGCGGCGATGTTGTACCGGTCACGAGGGAGATCGCTGACGCAGCGGGCGGCTGCACGTCTGCTTGCGAGCGCATGGCCCGGTCAGCGCTGCCGCTCGAGGCAGGCGAGGTAGATCGCCGCGTCCGGCGGCGTGCCGTGGCGCTGCGCGTGCCAGATCACTCTCGCCCAGGCATTCCAGCACCGCGTGCAGCGCCGCGTGCTCGTCGCCGCGTCGCGCGCGCGCAGGCGCTCGAAGTGCGCGCGAATGCCCGGCGGCTGGTCGATCGACAGCTGCTCCGCGACGGCGAGATGCAGCGACAGGTGCAGGAACGGATTGACGTCGCCGGACTCCGGCCGGTAGTCGCGATCGAGATGGCGGTCCGGATCCTCGAGCACCGCGTGGTACTCCGGGTGCAGCGCGATGATCGCCGCGGCGATCCGCTCGAGATCGCGTCAGCGGCGCGCCGCGCGCGGTACTTCGTCCAGGCGTCGACCAGAAAGCGGCGCGCTTCGTCGCGCGACGGCGTGAACATCGCGCCAGCTCCACCCGGCCGTCTCTGTCGCGGTATTCGCAGAGATCGCGAATGATGCACTCGCCGCACTTCGGCGAGCGCGCGACGCAGACGTAGCGTCCGTGCAGGATCAGCCAGTGATGCGCGTCCTGCTGGAATTCGTCGGGCACGAACTTCAGCAGCTTCCGCTCGACCTCGTCGGACGTCCTTGCCGGGCGCGAGCCCGGTGCGATTGGCGACGCGGAAGATGTGCGTGTCGACGGCGATCGTCGGCTGCGCCGAACGCGATGTTGAGCACGACGTTGGCGGTCTTGCGGCCGACGCCGGGCAGCGCCTCGAGCGCCTCGCGGTCGCGCGGCACCTCGCCGCCGTGCTCGCGCAGCAGGATCTCCGACAGCGCGACGATGTTCTTCGCCTTGTTGCGGTAGAGACCGATCGACTGCACGTAGGGAATCAGCCCGTCGACGCCGAGCTTGGCGATCGCCGCCGGCGTGTTGGCGACGGGGAAGAGCTTCGGCGGTCGCCTTGTTGACGCCCTTGTCGGTCGCCTGCGCGGAGAGCACGACGGCGACCAGCAGCTCGAACGGCGTCCGGTGCTCGAGCTCCGGTGGTCGGGTGCGGATTGGCGGCGCGCAGCCGCTCGAAGATCGCGCGGCGCTTTTGCGGATTCACGGCTGCCTCGGGCCGGGCGTCGTGCCCGCCGCGATCGCGCGAGGCGCGCGAGCCGCGGCGCTTCGCTGGCCGCGAAATCCGGGTCGTCCTTCAGCACCGCGTGCGCCTTCGCCGCCCACGGCTTCGCGGCCGCGGCGTCGCCGCGCGCGAGCGCGATCTCGGCGAGCTCCTCGTAGACGTAGCCGTCGGGCGTGCCGAGCTTCGTCGTACTCGGCAGCGAGCGTCGCGCTGGATCGCCTCGGCTTCGTCGAGCCGGCCGAGCGAGCGCTGCGCGCGCGCGACCGATCCAGCGCGCGATGCGCACGTCGCGCCGGATCGCCGCGCGCTTCGTACGCGCGGCAGCGCCTTGCGCGAAGTACGCCGAGCGCCGTCGCGTAGTCGCCGCGCTCGTGATAGCGTCCAGCCGATGTTGTTGTAGAGCGAGGCGTGCCAGCGCTGCGCGCGCGCGATCGGCGGCCTTCTCGGCCATCGCCAGCGCCTTCAGATTCCAGTCGAGGCGATCGGCCGGCGGCGCCGCGATGCCGAGCATGTGCGCGGCGTCGACCGCGTAGAACGCGTCGTCGTTGCACTCGGCGAGCGAGAGCGCCTCGGCGAACAGCGGCACCGCGCGCTCCGGCGCGCCCGCCGAGTTGAACGTGCGGCCGCGCTCGAGCAGATAGCGGACGCGCACGTGCGACGGCGGCCGTGCGAGCTGCGCCGTCGATCGCGTCGAGCGTCGCGTGCGCCTCGGCGAACTGGCGGCGCAGGCTCTGCGTGCGCGCGATCTGCGTGGCGACGATCAGCGCCTGCGGATCGTCGGCGGGCCACCTGTGCGAGCTCCGCGCGGAAGCGCTGCTCGGATTCCGCGGGCTTGCCGTAATCCCACTGCGCGTCGAGCGTCGCGGAGAACTGCGCGAGGGCAGGCGTGGCGGCGTGGGCGGTCATGGCGGGCGCGGCGGCGAGCGCCGAGCAGCAAGGAGCGAGGACGGAGACGCGCATCAGCGTGGCGCCGTGCCGCGGCGGCGCGGCGCGCCGCGCGCGGGCGCGCGCGAGCGCCGCGGCGACGGCGTCGCGGCGTGCGCGCCGCTCGGCGTCGCCGGTCGCGGCGTGCGGCACCGGCGTCGGCGCCGGTCGCCGTGTGTCCGTCCGCGCGGCGAGCGCGGCGGATCGCTGCGCGCATCGTAGCGGCGCGCGTCGAGCGCGCGCGGCGCGTCGCGTCGGCGGCGTCCACGCGCGTCCGCGCCGGGACCATCGCGATGCAGTCGACCGGGCAGGGCGCGACGCACAGGTCGCAGCCGGTGCACAGCGCCGCGAGCACCGTGTGCATGCGCTTCGCCGCGCCGACGATCGCGTCGACCGGGCACGCGTCGATGCACAGCGTGCAGCCGATGCACCGCGCCTCGTCGATCGCGCGCGACGGTCGAGCGGCCCGTGCTCGCCGTGCGCGCGTGTCGAGCGGGACCGCCGGCCGTGCCGGTGAGCGCCGCGAGCGCGGCGATCACCGCGTCGCCGCCGGGCGGGCAGCGATTGATCGCGTCGCCGGCGGCGATCGCGTCCGCGTACGGGCGGCAGCCGTCGTAGCCGCAGCGCCGGCACTGCATCTGCGGCAGCGCGGCGTCGAGGCGGTCGGCGAGCGAACGGCGGCGATCGGCAGGCATGCGCCATTCTACGTCGGCGGCCTCGGCCGCGATGCAGCGTTTGCTAGCATGGCGGCGCCACACCGGTGCGTTCGCCGCGATCCCGCGTCCGTCCGGCTCCCCCTGCCCAGCCCCCGACCGCCTGCCGAGCGCCCGCTGGGTCAGGGGTTCCTGGCGCGCCTGGCGTTCGCGCGCTCGCTGGCGCGGCTGGCGCGTCGTGATGACGAGCCGCTGCCGCGCGTTGCGTGATCGTGTTCTATCCGCACACGAGCAACTGGGATTTCTGCATCGGCCTCGTCGCGAAGTGGGCGCTGGCGGTGCGCATCCGCTGGGTCGGCAAGGACTCGCTGTTCGTGTGGCCGTTCGCCGCGCTGTTCCGCGGTGGGGCGGCATCCCGGCCAACCGGCGCGAGCGCACGGGCCTCACCGAGCGGCTGGCGGCGCTTCGTCGCGCACCGGAGTTCCGCCTCGCGATCGCGCCGGAAGGCACGCGCAGTCGCGCGACGGCATGGAAGTCCGGGTTCTATCGCGTCGCGCGCGCCGCGCGTGCCGGTGGTGCTCGCGTTCATCGACTACCCGCGCCGCGAGATCGGCATCGGCCCGCAGGTCGACCTGACCGGCGACAGCCGCCGACATGGTGCGGATCGCCGCGTTCTACGCCGACAAGACCGGCTGCCGGCCGCGAGCGGCAGGGGCCGGTGTCGCCTGCGCGACGAGCCGCAGCGGGATGCACGGCCATCGACGCGTGCGTCGCGGCTGCCGGCGATCGCAGCGCCGAGCCGCGAACCGGCCATGCGAGTCACGACGACCGAGCGCGCTCACGCAGCCATGGACCACGGCACGGCATGGCCGCCGGTCATGCGCGCGACGCGCGACGCGCCGACGCTGTGGATCGCGCTCGCGCTGACCGCCGGCTTCGGCGTGGTCGAGGCGATCGGCGGCTGGCTCGCCGGCTCGCTGGCGCTGATCTCGGACGCGGGCCACATGGCGACCGACGCCGCGGCGTTCATCGTCGCGCTGATCGCGCAGAGCGTGGCGCGGCGCCCGCCGTCGCGCCGCGCCTCGTACGGCTACGCGCGCGCCGAGGTGCTCGCCGCGTTCATCAACGCGCTGGCGATGCTGGCGCTCGTCGTCTGGATCGCCGTCGAGGCGGTCGCGCGGCTGCTGGCGCCGGCGCCGGTGCCGGGCCCGCTGGTGATGGCGGTCGCGGCGCGTCGGCCTCGGCGTCAACGTCGTCGTCGCGTGGATGCTGTCGCGCGCCGGCGGCAGCATCAACGCGCGCGGCGCGCTGCTGCACGTGCTCGGCGACCTGCTGGGCTCGGTCGCGGCGATCGTCGCCGGCGCCGTCATCTACTTCACCGGCTGGACGCCGATCGACCCGATCCTGTCGGTCGTCGTCGCGCTGCTGATCCTGCGCTCGACGTGGGAACTGCTGCGGCAATCGACCGGCGTGCTGATGGAGCGCGTGCCGGCGCACCTGTCCTACGAGGCGATCGGCCGCGCGCTCGCCGCGCTGCCCGGCGTGACCGGCGTGCACGATCTGCACGTCTGGCACATGAGCGCCGAGCGCGTCGCGCTGTCGGCGCACCTGACGCTGGCCGACGGCGTCGCGTGGCCGCGCACGCTCGCGGCGGCGCAGCGGATGCTCGCGCGCGATTTCGGCATCGACCACGTGACGCTGCAGCCGTCGTGGCCGGCGCCGCCGTCGGACGGCCGCGTCATTCCGGTCGCGCCGCATCGCCGCCGACGCCGGGTCGCACGCAGCGTGTGCGCTGAACGCCGCGGACGGGATGCGGCGCCGTGCGAGCGCTAGAGCCAGCTTGATCTTCGTCGAAAGCGCCAGAACAGCAGCACGACGTCGACCGCCAGCCATCAGCGCCAGCGCGATACGGATAGCCGTACTCCCACTGGAGCTCCGGCATGTTCTCGAAGTTCATCCCGTAGATGCCGGCGATCAGCGTGGGCACCGTGATCAGCGCGCCCCACGCCGCGAGCCGCTTGGTCACCTCGCTCTCGGCGAGGCTGATCATCCCGATGTTGACCGTGATCGCGGTCGTCAGCATTTCGCGGATGCTCTCGATCGCGGCGTTGATCCGCGACAGGTGGTCGTAGACGTCGCGGAAGTACTCCTGCGTGCCGACGCACAGTCTGCGGCACGCGGCCGCCGTAGAGCTTGCCGACCGCTTCCATCAGCGGCGCCGACCGCGTGCTTCAGCGTCATCAGCCGCCGCTTGAGGGCGTAGAGCTCCTCGATGTCGGCGCGCGGTGTTGCGCGTCGAAGAGCTGCGCCTCGGCGTCCTCGAGCGAGGTCTCGAGATCGTCGAGGATCGGGAAGTAGCGGTCGACGATCGAGTCCATGATCGCGTAGAGCACGAAGCCCGAGCCGTGGCGCAGCAGCTCGGGCTCGCGCTCGCAGCGCGCGCGCACGTCGGCGAAGCCCTTCTGCGTGCGGTGGCGGACCGAGAGGATGTAGTTCTTGCCGACGAAGATCGTCGACCTCGCCGACGAGCAGGACGTCTCGGCGCCCTCCGGCGCCATCTCGACCGTCTGCAGCACGGCGAACAGCGAGTCCTCGTATTCCTCGATCTTCGGCCGCTGGTGGCCCTTGCGCGCGTCCTCGACGGCGAGCGGATGCAGGCCGAATTCCTCGGTCATCTCGTCCAGTTCCGCGCGGCTCGGCTCGAACAGCGCGACCCAGACGAAGCAGTCGGGGCGGCGTCACGTAATCGCTGATGTCCGTCGACCGCGATGTCGGCGAGCTTCCGGCCATCCTGGTAGGCGACGCAGTTGATCAGCATGGGCGGCCCGGGACGAGCGTCGCGATGATACCGCGGACGTTGCGCGCCGATCCAGCACTGCCGCCCGGGCACGACGGAAGGTCCGTGGTATATTTCAGATGACTCGCGGTCAGTTGCTTGCGCGAGCCGTCCCGCCGCGCCGGCCGCGCCGGTACCACCGCGCTCATCCTTCCGTGCCCGTCACGCCACCGCCCGCCGCCGTCGTGGACGCCGCGCCGCGACCGCCGGCGGCCGCTCGCGCGCCGCGCGAACTCGCGCTGCTGCTGACGCTCGCCGCCGTGCAGTTCACGCACATCGTCGATTTCATGATCATGATGCCGCTCGGGCCGCAGTTCATGCGCCTCTTCGGCATCGGCCGCAGCCAGTTCGCCTGCTCGTGTCGGCGTACACGTTCGCCGCGGCGGCGCAGCGGATTCGTCGCCGCGTTCTGGATCGACCGCTTCGACCGCAAGCGCGCGCTGCTGGCGCTCTACGGCGGCTTCATCGTCGCGACGCGCGCTGTGCGGATTCGCGCCGAACTACCGCTGGCTGCTCGCCGCGCGCATCGTCGCCGGCGCGTTCGGCGGCGTGATCGGCGGGCTCGTGTTCGCGATCGTCGCCGACGTCGTTCCCTACGCGCGGCGGGCGCGCGCCACCGCGATCGTCGCCGCGTCGTTCTCGCTCGCCGCGGTGGCCGGCGTGCCGCTCGCGCTCTGGCTCGCCGCGCACTACTCGTGGCGGGCGCCGTTCCTCGTGCTGGCGGCGCTGAGCGTCGTCGTCGCGCTCGTCGCGATGCGAATGCTGCCGCCGCTGCGCGCGCATCTCGCGCACGTGCAGTCGCGGCATCCGGTCGAGCAGCTGCGGCGCATCTTCGGCGTGCCGAACCACCTGCGCGCATTCGCGCTGATGATCACGCTGATGTTCGCCGGCTTCACCGTGATCCCGTTCATCGCGCCCTACAAGGTCGCCAACGTCGGCATCGCCGAATGCGACCTCGCGATCGATCTATTTCGCCGGCGGCGCGACGACGCTGGTCACCGCGCAGATCATCGGCCGGCTCGCCGATCGCCACGGCAAGAAGCGCATGTTCACGCATCGTCGCGTCTCGTGTCGATCGTGCCGATCCTGATCACGACGCACCTGCCGCCGCTGCCGCTCGCGGCGGTCGTCCCGTTCTCGGTGCTGTTCTTCGTGTTCGTCACCGGCCGCTTCGGTCCGGCGATGGCGCTGGTCTCGCGGCAGCGTCGAGCCGCGGCTGCGCGGCAGCTTCATGAGCTTCAACGCGCTCGATCCAGCAGCTGGGCTCGGGGCTCGCGGCGATGGTCGCCGGACTCATCATCGGCCGCGCGCCGGACGGCACGCTGACGCACTACGGCGTCGTCGGCTGGCTCGCCGTCGGGCTGCACGCTGCTGTGCATCTGGCTCGCCCGCCGCATCCGCGATCGTCGGCGACGACGCGGCGCCGCCGCGTCTGAGTCCGATGTCGTGCCGCGCGATTGGCCCTGCCGTGCCGCGAGCGGGTAACATCTGCCGACCCCGCGCCCGCGGGCGCCGCATCGTCCGCCGCCCCGCGCCACCGCCCGATGATCATCCAGTCGCTGCTCGACACCGACCTCTACAAGTTCACGATGATGCAGGTCGTGCTGCATCATTTTCCGGGCGCGCAGGTCGAGTACCGCTTCAAGTGCCGCAACCCGGACGTCGACCTCACGCCCTACGTCGACGAGATCCGCGACGAGATCCGCGCGCTGTGCCGCCTGCGCTTCCGCGCCGACGAGCTCGACGTACCTGCGCGGCTGGCGCTTCTTCAAGAGCGACTTCGTCGACCTGCTCGGCCTCTTCCAGCTGGACGAGCGGTTCATCGCCGTCGAGCCGCTGAAGGGCTCGGACGGCGAGATCGACATCACGATCAAGGGCCCGTGGCTGCACACGATCCTGTTCGAGGTGCCGGTGCTCGCGATCGTCAGCGAGGTCTACTTCCGCAACACGCAGCCGGGACGCCGATCTCGCCGAAGGCCGGCGCCGGCTCGCGGCGAAGATCGGCGATCAACGCGGTGCCCGATCCGGAGTTCCGCATCGCCGACTACGGCACGCGGCGGCGCTTCTCGCGCGCGTGGCAGGAGGAGGTCGATGCGCACGCTCGAAGGCCGGCATCGGGCCGAAGTTCGTCGGCACGAGCAACGTCGTGCTCGCGATGCGGCACGGCCTGACGCCGCTCGGCACGATGGCGCACGAATACCTGCAGGCGTGCCAGGCCGTCGGGCCGCGGCTGCGCGATTCGCAGGTGTTCGCGTTCAACACCTGGGCGCGCGAGTACCGCGGCGACCTCGGGATCGCGCTGTCCGACGTCTGCGGCATGGACGCGTTCCTGCGCGACTTCGACCTGTTCTTCTGCAAGCTGTTCGACGGCGTGCGCCACGACTCCGGCGATCCGTTCGAGTGGGGCGAGAAGCTGATCGCGCACTACCAGAAGATGCGCATCGACCCGCGCACCAAGACGATGGTGTTCTCCGACAGCCTCAACGTGCCGCTCGCGATCCGGCTGTTCGAGTACTTCCGCGGCCGGATGCAGACCGCGTTCGGCATCGGCACCAACCTCACCAACGACCTCGGCTTCGAGCCGCTGCAGATCGTGATCAAGATGACCCGCTGCAACGGCCAGCCGGTGGCGAAGATCAGCGACGAGCCGTCGAAGACGATGGACTACGATCCGTCGTACGTCGCGTACCTGCGCGAGGTGTTCCAGGTGCCGGAGGCCCCGGTTCCGCCTGAGGCGGCCCGCTAGCGCGGCGCGCGCGATGCCGGCGGGGATTGCGCGCGAGGCGCCCGCGCGTGGCATCGTTCCGTCGGCCGATCCACCGAGACTCACGCTTGAAACCGATCCCACCCGGACGCATCGTCACCCGCACCGCCACCGCGCTGGCGTCGGCGATGTCGGCCCTGTTGCTGTCGTCCGGCGCGGCTGCGCCCGGGGCCTTCGCGCGCGCTGCGCCGGCCCGGCGCGGCCCCGCAGGCGACGACGCGGCGCCGCGCTGACCGGCGCGCTGTCCTGCGGAGACGGCGTGACGCTACCCGCCGGCGCGATGGTCGTGATCGCGCTCGTGGACAGTCTCCGCCGAGGGCGCGCCACCCTGCACGATTGCCGCAGCGATTCTTTCCGGCGCCGGCGCACCGAATCGCCGCTGCGATACGCGCTCGACGTTCGACGCAGGCGCGCCTCGATCCGCGATCTCCGTTACGGCGTATCGGCGCGGATCGAGCACGAAGGAAAGTCGATGTGCCGGTCGCCGGCATGCGCTGACGACCTGGATCCGGCGCAGCTTGCCGACCTCGGTCGATCTCGTGCTGGCGCAGGTGCGGTGATAGCGTCCCCGAGGCGTCGCACGCCTGTCGATGTCGCCGCTCCGGCGAATTGCGTCAGGCGCGCTGGCAGCCGCTGCGTCGGCGATGCGTCGCCGGCGTCCCGCGCGACAGGAGCCCTGACATGAAACTGCATCAGATGGATTGCAGCCGCTGCGGCTTCGCCGCCGCGTTCGGGCTGGTCCCGCCGCAGGCGGCGGCGGATCCGCCGGCATCGGCCCTCGAGGGGTCCCCTCCAGCCGCCGCGCGCGATGCCGCGCGGCAGAAGCTGATCATCCATGTCGGTGACGCCGACCCGGCCCAGCTGGAATGTCGCGCTCAACAATACGTTCAACGTGCAGAAGGAACTGGGCGCGCAGAACGTGGAGATCGAAATTGTCGCGATCAATGCCGGCCTGGGCATGCTGAAGCTGGATTCGCGCCGTCGGCAGCCGCGTCGCGGAGGCGCTGCAGGCCGGGGTCAGGGTCGTCGCCTGCGAGAACTCGATGAAGGGCCAGAAGGTCACGCGCGACGACATGCTGCCGGGCATCGGCTATGTCGCCGCCGGCGTCGTCGAGCTGATGCAGCGCCAGCGCGAGGGCTACGCCTACATCCGGCCCTAGCGGCTGCATGGCGTCGCCGCAGCTCGGGCGACCGCCGCGCCGTCGCGTGCCGGCCGGGTCCTGGTGTAAAGTTAACGGATGGCAACACCCGCTCCGGCCGCGAACCCGGCGGCGACCCCCCCGCAGCCCGAGACCGGCGCGCAGGCGCAGGACCGCCGCCTTCGCGCCGAGGACATCCTGAAGCTGATGGTCGCCGACGGCCTCATCACCGCCCCCGTCGCCGACAAGCTGGCGCGCGCCCAGGGGCCGCGCGGCGATCATCCGCTCGAGTTCATCGCCAAGCAGAAATGGAAATCGGCGCTGGTCGCCGCATCCGGCGCTCACGCTCGACTGGCTCGTCGAGTGGCTCGCCGGAAAGCTCGGCATACCGTACCTGCACATCGATCCGCTGAAGATCGACCTCACCGGCGTGACGCAGACGATGTCGAACGCCTACGCCGAGCGCTACCGGATCCTGCCGGTGGAGGTGACGCGCACCACGCTCACGGTCGCCACCGGCGAGCCCTTCATCCGCGCCTGGGCCGACGAGCTGTCGAAGATGCTGAAGCTCGAGGTCAAGCAGGTCTTCGCCAATCCGCAGGACATCCGGCGCTACCTCGGCGAGTTCTACAACCTCGCCCGGTCGATGAAGAAGGCGCAGGAGATCTCGCCCGGTCAGCTGTCGCTCGCGCGCAATTTCGAGCAGCTGGTCGAACTGGGCCAGCGCGGCAATCTCGACGCCAACGACAGCCACGTCGTCCACATCGTCGACTGGCTGTGGCAATACGCGTTCGAGCAGCGCGCGTCCGACATCCACGTCGAGCCGCGCCGCGACGTCGGTCTGGTGCGCTTCCGCATCGACGGCGTGCTGCAGCAGGTCTACGCGATTCCCGACGCCGGTGCTCATCGCGATGACGTCGCGGATCAAGCTGCTGGCGCGGATGGAGATCGTCGAGAAGCGCCGGCCGCAGGATGGCCGCATCAAGACGGTCACGCCCGACGGCAGCGAGGTCGAGCTGCGGATCTCGACGATGCCGACCGCGTTCGGCGAAAAGATCGTGATGCGCATCTTCACCCCCGAGGTGCTGGTGCGCGACTTCACCGACCTCGGCTATACGACCGACGATCGCGAACGCTGGGAGCGGATGATCAAGGAGCCGAACGGGATCATCCTCGTCACCGGTCCGACGGGTTCCGGCAAGACGACGACGCTGTACTCGTCGCTGAAGCTGCTCGCCACGCCCGAGGTCAACGTCTGCACCATCGAGGACCCGATCGAGATGATCGAGCCCCTGTTCAACCAGATGCAGGTGCAGCCGTCGATCGGCGTCGATTTCGCGCACGGCGTGCGCACGCTGATGCGGCAGGATCCCGACATCATCATGGTCGGCGAGATCCGCGACCGCGACACGGCGGACATGGCCGTGCAGGCCGCGCTGACCGGGCACCTCGTGCTGTCGACGCTGCACACCAACGACGCGCCGACGGCGGTGACGCGGATGCTCGATCTCGGCATGCCGTCCTATCTCATCAACTCGACGCTGCTCGGCGTGATGGCGCAGCGGCTGGTGCGCACGCTCTGCCCGCATTGCAAGAAGCCGGGCGAGCCGCCCGACGACGATACGTGGCGCGCGATCACCGCGCCGTGGCGCGGCGAGAAGCCGGCGCAGGTGATGGCGCCCGTCGGCTGCCTCGAGTGCCGGATGACCGGGTACTACGGACGCATCGGCCTGTACGAGATCATGCTGATGACGCCCGCGCTGCGCCGAATGATCGTCACGCGATTCCGACGACGCCCGGCTGCGCGAGCAGGCCTTCAAGGATGGCATGAAGCCGCTGCGCGTGTCGGGCGCGATGAAGGTCGCCGCCGGCCTTACCACCGCCGCCGAAGTGGTGAAGGTCGCGCCGCTCGCCTGAGGCGGGCTCGGGGCCACCGCCCCGTGGTGGCGCAGCGTGGTAGCGCCTCAGAGCGCTTCTCGGCGCCGCGGGTGCATCCCGATCGTGTCATCCGGGCGGGCGCGCCGCGCCTTCCTGTCCGGACGATTGCCTTCAGGCGACCAGCATGGCATTCGCGGCGAGCGTCCGCAGAACACGGTGCACGTTGTCGGCGGTTATGGCGTCCTGGTCGGCGCCGCCCATCCTGGCGGACAGATCGATCATCAGTCCCTGGAAGTCCCGGGTGCCGTCGAGCAGCATCACGAGACTGCGCATCATTCCGTCCTGGAGGGAAAAGGTCGCGAGATTCGCCGACACGACGCTGGCGCCCATCTCCGCCTGCAGCCTGACGAGCGCGCTGACGGCCGGCTTCGCGCTGACCTCGGTGCAGTATTCGAAGGGATATACGTGCAATTCCACGAAGTCGTTGGCGAACGACGAGATCAGCAGCTTGATCAGCTTCGCGTCTTCCGGCGGCGTCATTTGAGACATCTCGAGGCCCAGGCGCTCGCAGATCCGGCGGCGCAGTTCGGAGAAGCGCAGTCCATGCGGGTAGGACTCCGCGAGCACAACGTGCAGGGCTTTCGGAATCGCATCCGCATAGCTCACCGATGCGCCCTGGCGGCGGCGGAACTCGACGCCTTCCGGTTTGTGCAGATCCGCAATCGGCCGCACCGGCCTTGCCGAGCTCGAGATCAGCAGCCGTTCCATTCTTTCCGGGGTCACCTCGAGGTCGAGAGGGTGTGCAGCACGGCACAGGATGGTCTGGCGAAACCGCCGGCCGTTGATGAAGTCGAGGTACTGCTCGCGCACCAGCCGTTCCGGCAGCGCGTCGAGCTGTTGACGCACGTGGTCCGGGAATTGCGCGGTCCGCGTGAAATGGGGGTTGGCCTCGGAGACGAACTGCAGATTGCAGCGTGACGCCGCATCCATGAAATCGAGGAAATAGATCGGATCGTTCACATCGGCGAGGAGGTCGTGGTACAGGAAGTAATCCTTGCCCTCGTACGGCTGCATCTCGCGCTTCAGCAATTCGCGCTCGATCGTAGGGGTCGAAATGGCCGATACGACGAAGTCGATGATCTCCCGGGCGGCGCGCAGCTTGGAGGCGGGGTCGGTGACCTGCCGCGTATGAAACCGCATCAGGTCGCGCGGATAGTTGCGCAGGTAGCCCCCGGGCATCGTGTTGTAGCTGAGATAGGCGACGCCGCGCGGCGCCAGATGCCGGGCGCAGATGTCGAGCATCTGTTGCCGGGCGGGCTCCGGAACCCAGGAAAGGATTCCGTGGGCGATGATGTAGTCGAAGGTCCCGGCATCCGCCGGAAACGTCCATCAGGTCCTGCGCGATCAGCGCGATGTTCTTCAGCTCGAGCGCGGCGACGATGCCGTTGCCGTGCTCGACCGCCGCGCGTGACAGGTCCACGCCGACAAACGTGCTCGCCGGAAAACGGTCGGCGAGCGGAATGAGGTTGCCGCCATCGCCGCACCCCAGTTCCAGAACCCGACACGAATCGATCGGTTCCGGAAGGAGGCCGTGCACAGTTGCGAGCGTCGCCAGCCGATCGGGCGACGACTGCGGATAGAATTTCCCGGGGTAGCGGACCGTGTCGTATTGGGTCGGAGAGGACACGGGAGTCCGGGCGCCTGGCGGATTCGGCGCCGTTCGATTCGACGACGGTCAGGGCGAGCGTCGACCTGCGCCGAGCTTACCAGCCGGAGCGGCGACGCCTCGCTGCGCCGATCCCCAGCAGGCCGGTGCCCAGGAGCACCAGGGTGCCGGGTTCCGGAATTTGCGGAACTGCATACAGGCTTATCGTCCCGCTCGGGTTCGACGGATCGAAAAGGAGCGTGCCATTCTCGAATTTCAGGAAGTGCGTCATTCACGAACTTCAGCGGAGAGTCGATCTCGATGCCGATGAATTCCTTGTAGTCGCCGGGCAGGATCTTCCCGGCGTCATCCGTCTTGTGGAAGTTGAGCGTCACGTCCCAGAAACTCCGGAATTTGAGTTGGCCGTCGTCCGCCAGCACTTGCTCGAACTGTTCCTTGTATCCGAAGTCGGTCCCATCGCTGCCACCAGGCACGAGCGACGAGATGAACACTTCCTTCATCTCGATTTTCAGGTAGTCGAGGTTCCCGTCGCCCTTCCGCTTGTGGTCGAGGGAATCCCCAATCGTGCCGTCGCTGCAAGGAAGCGGAAGAAAGTTCAGTGCGGAATCCGGCGTCGCGCCGAAGCCCAGCATCGGTGTGATGGACAGCCCGTCACTCCAATTGATGGTAGCGCCCGCCGCTGCGGCGTTGCAGTCGAACGAGGGCAGGCCGAGTGCCGGGGGAACGACGGCCACGGCGGCGGCGGCATTCGCGACCGGTGTCGCGGCCAATACGAAGAGCGCCAGGGGACGAGTGGGAATGGACATTCTGCCTCCCTGTGATCGCAGATTCGGTTCAGACGGCTGACGTCAGCGCGCCGGTGGTGGTATCAGCGGTTGCGTCGACGAGCAGTGGCCGCGAAGCCCAGCAGCGCCAGACCCGCACCCAGCAGCAGTACGCTGCCCGGCTCGGGGATCGCACCGACGTAGACGTTGTCGATGGCTGTGTCCTTGACGCCGCCCAGGACGCCGTACCAGTTCACGCTGCCGATCGGAATTGTCGACGTGATTCCGACGAAGCCCACGGTGCTCGGGGCCTGCGTGAGGACGAACGTGCCGATGACGACGTTCGACGTGTCGAACACGGTGACGATCGGTGGCTCGAACTGGTTGGTGAGGCTCGCGAAGCCGACAGCCGTCGGCGCGGGCCCCGAAAAAGTCATCGTGATGTGTTCGTCTCCGCTTACGGTCAACACGTTGCTTGTCACCGGAGCGTCGAAAGCGAGCAAGGCAGCTAGACCACCCGGCGTCGCGATGTAGAGATTGCTCGGGTCGAAGAAGGTGACGCCATTCTCCGTATACGGATCCGGGATAGTATTGCCTTCTCCGTGACCTTCGAACGTCGCGCGCAGCGTCGTCACGCTGTTGGCCTGAAAGATCGCGAAGTTGTCGTAGAAGACCACGCCGGCGAAGGCCGAGGGAATGCCCAGCACGGCCGCCACTGCGGCACAACTCGCGAGGCGCATCGCGTTCGATTGGTACATGGGGACCCCTGTGCTTGGTATTTCAATGGCGGAATCCATCACGCGACGCAAATTTCGAGCCCGCAAAAAACCTACAGAAAATTAAGTGGTTAGCTCCCGGCTCGCCTGCGGTTGTAAGTTTATTCGACATTTCCATTCGCGCAATTCGGGGTCGGCGCGATCGCGGGGCTCAACATAAGTCCCTTGCGTGACCCGGAAGCGGTAACCCATATGTCATTCCGGGAGGGGCGCCGTGGTCACTGATCGTCGGTGCATCCTTGCTGAACCTTGAGCTTCCCCTCGAATTTCGTCTTCCAAGGGTCTTTGGTCAGGATAGACGAAATGGAGGTTGGGAATGTTCAAGATACCGAAGCAGGAATACACCGCGGAGTTCAAGGAACTGGCGGTCCAGCGGGTGCGCAGTGGCCAGGGGATCGCGGCGGTGGCGCGAATTGGGATTGATCGAGCAGACGCTGCGTGACTGGATGAAGGCGGCGACGGCGGGCAGGCTCAATGCGCCGGGAACCAAGGCGATTACACCTGAGCAGATGGAGCGCTCCCGCGTGCGAGCCGAGAATGCGCGGCTGCGGATGGAGAATGAAATCCTAAGAGAGCGACGGTGGCTTCAACCATTCAGCGCAACGCCTTTGCTCTAATGCTGCATTTTGGAGAAGGTAGGGTCGGATTTACTTGGCGATGTCGGAGCTCGCGTCGCTTACGCGACCTGCGCCGGCGGGTCGAAGCCCCGAGCAAACCCAAACCGGTCAGCATGAGCGCGTAGGTCGTGGGTTCCGGGACCGCCGGAGTTCCGGGGACCAACTGAATCGCACCACCGGTAGCGTCTTCCAGGTAGTCGATGTAGGCGCCCACGAGCATGCCACCGAAGAAGTTGCCGAAGGCACCCGGCGCCGGGCCAGAGGCGCCAAAAGTGCTGCCGAACGAGATATCGCCGAGCAGCAGGTATTCGCTGCCGTCGAAGAGGAACGAGGGGGCGCCGCTGTCCCCGCCACCGGCGTTGCCTTCCTTGTCATTGGCGAGAATCGGCGTACAGACGTTGAAGAGGCCGCAGAAGAGGTCCTTGCCGTTCCCGTCGAAGTCCGCGTACCAGACTTCCTGCGGTCCGGCCGTGAAATGGGTCTCGTCGTCGAGATCGAACAGATCCATGATGTTGTCACCGCCGCGCTTGACACGGAAATCGGGATTGACGGTGTAGCCGTTGATGCCGTCGCCCGAGAGGCCGTACCCGACCATCGTGAAGAGCTGGCCGGTTGTCACGTCGCCGGTGTACAACGGATAAATCTTGGCCGAAGCCGGCGCGTCTTCGCCCAGCGTGATGACAGCTATGTCGTCGTTGAGGCAGAAGTCGGTCACGGTGACGTAAGGGCAATTGCCGAAGCCTTGAAAATGAGGGTCCATCGACACGCTGGTGGCGGTGACGATGGCACGACCGGGATCGCCAATGATCGTGCTGGCGTTGAAAACCACCCGCACGTCGCTGCCAGGCTTGGTGAGGTCGATCAGCGTGCCTTGGCCGTCGGTGTCGAGGCAGTGGCCGGCGGTCACGACGTCGCGCCTGGACACCAAGGTTCCCGAGCAGATGAAGCTCTTTCCATCATAGCGGACATTGACGCTGACCACGCCGGAGAACGGAGACGTCGACGTGTTCGGATCGACCCGGTTCGCAGGCGAATCGGGGGGACTTCCATTCGGGTCGCCGGCGACGATCGCGTGGACGGACATCGCGACAGTGATGCCCAGCATCAACGACAAGGTGGCAATTGCCGCACTTAGTCTTGTCTGCAAAGGAATCCCCTCTCGAGCACTGTTGCGCCAAAAAATAATGGAACTCCCCGGAAACACGATGCGCCTCAGGCAACCGAGCCGCACTGGGCCTCGACTTCGCGGTGCCGTACATAGGCATGTACCGTGCCATCCGCGAAGTAGATTGATTATTCTCAGGATTCCCTTGATCTGATGGGCTTGTGCCTTCAGTAGTGTAAAAGCATTCGACAGGTGGAATCGCATTGACAGACGTGCTCGGCACGTCCCGAGAGCGAGTGGGATTCGCCGCGCGCGCCGTGGATTTGCCGGTGCCGCGCAATGAACACTGCCGCCGCTCGGGAGACATCACCCGTGATATGCGGTGGCAACGAGACGCGCGAAGCGGCCTACTAGGTCGAACGCAGCTGTCCCGTGGAATGCGGAAGCTCAGCGAAGGAATCAGGACAGTAGTTGGCCATTGCATGTCGCTTGAGCCAGGCCCGGAGAAACTCGACCGGATTGAGGTCGGGCGCATATCCGGGAAGAAAATGAAGCTTGACGCGGCCCTCGGTCGAGGCGACGTAGTCGTGAACCAAGCGGCTGCGATGTGCCTGAAGGCTGTCCCACAGGATGAGCAGCGGCCGGCGCCAGTGAGCGAGCAGCGCCTTGAGGAACTCGACGACTTGTTCCTTCGCGATCGTGCCATCGTGGAGGCGGAAGTCTGACCCTACTTTTCCGTGATTGACGCACGCGGTTGATCGGACTAGACTTAGCTAAGTTGAATTTGGAGCATTCGGAAATGCCCGGGCCCGTCAACATGCACGACGCCAAGACGCAGCTCTCGAAGCTGGTCGAAAAAGCCGAAGCCGGGCTCGAGACGGTGATCGCCCGGGCGGGTAAACCGGTGGCCCGACTCGTGCCGCTCGCGGCCACGGTGCGTGCGCGAAAACTCGGTGCGCTCAAGGGCAAGATCAAGGTTCCTGCGAACCTCGACGCGCCGCTGCCGCCGGAGGTGCTCGCGGCGTTCGAAGGGCGCTAATGCGCCTGCTGCTCGATACGCGCGTCCTGCTTTGGGCGCTCGGAGAGCCCGCGAGATTGCCGCGCACGGCGCGCGAGGCGATCCTCGATCCGGGAAATGAGGTTCTCTTTTCGGCGGCGAGCATCTGGGAAATTGCGATCAAGTCCCAGCTTGGTCGCGCCGACTTCGGCGCGAGTTCCGAAGCCATCGCCAGGAGTGCCATGGAAAGTGGGTTCGACGAGCTGCCCGTCCGCTCGGCGCACGCGGCACTGACCGCGCGACTGCCAGGTCACCATCGCGATCCGTTCGACCGCCTTCTGATTGCGCAGGCGATGACCGAGCCGGCGCGGCTTCTAACCGTGGATTCGGCGTTGCGGCCGTATTCGGAACTGGTCGTCGTGCTATGACTGACCGGTGAAATGTCGAGTCTGACCCTAATTGCGCACGCTCACCCACCCCATCCCGATGCTTCTTCGCGATGACGTGGAGGCTCTACGGTAGAGCCGTGATCGACTGTGGCGGATGGGGTGGGATTCGAACCCACGAAGGACTTGCGCCCTTGCCGGATTTCAAGTCCGGTGCATTCGACCACTCTGCCACCCATCCTGATGCTGCCGGATCCGGCCTCGTCGCCTTGCGCCGCCGCCGGTTCGATCCCGCCCGCTGAAACCCGTTGTCGACGCGTGGTCATCGGTACGGGATTGACCTGTCCGCGCCGATCCCGCAGCATGTCCGCATTGAATCCGGGCACGGCGCCCGCATGTTAACAGTTTGGTCCCACCTGCCATGCGCAGCGGGGGCGTTGAACCCGGGCGTGGTTCTGTTAGTCTAATGCCCTGAACCGGTCCCGTTGGACCTTTGGTGGAGGAATCATGGATCCCAAATTCGAACCCGTCATGACGCCCGGTACGCGTTCGCCGCTGCCGCAGGCGCCGACCACGGTGGTCGGCGACCAGAGCCGCGTCCTGCGCAACACCTACTGGCTGCTCGCGCTATCGCTGCTGCCGACGGTCGCCGGCGCTGTCGCCGGCATGGAACTGAATTTCATCGCGCTGTTCAAGGCGGCACCGATCATGACGCCGCTGCTGATGTTCGGCGCGATGCTGGGGTCGCTCTGGGTCGTCACGCTGCTCCGCAACAGCGCCTGGGGAGTGGCGGCACTGTTCGGTTTCACGTTCATCTCGGGGCTGATGCTGACGCCGATCCTGACGGTCGCCGGCGGTTTCCGCAACGGCGGCCAGCTCGTCGCGCTTTCGGGCGGGCTCACGGCGGCGGTGTTCTTCGCGCTTGCAACCTACGCCACGGTATCCAAGCGGGATTTCAGCTTCCTCGGGAAGTTCCTGTTCGTCGGGCTGATCCTGCTGATCGTCGCCTCGCTCGCCAACCTGTTCTTCCAGGTGCCGGCCGTCGCGCTCACGATCTCGGCCGTCGCCGTGATGATCTTCTCGCTCTACCTGCTGTACGACTTGAGCAACATCGTCCGCGGCGGCGAAACGAACTACGTGATGGCGACGTTGAATCTGTTCCTGGACCTGTTCAACATCTTCGTGAGCCTGCTCAACCTGCTCCTCGCGTTCTCGGGACAGCGCGACTAGCCGATTTCGCGGGCATCGCACCGAACGGGGCGGAGCAATCCGCCCCGTTTTTCATTCCCGTTCCCGCCTGCTACGCGCGCGCGGAGCAACGCGAGGAGGCCTGTCAATCAGCGGGCCTCAGGCGAACAGGTTGAGGACGGCGTCGAGGCCGCAGTGGTCGATGGCATAGGTCGCCTGCGCGCGCACGCGCGGCTTGGCGTGGTAGGCGATCGACACGTCGGCGGCGGCCAGCATCGGCAGGTCGTTCGCCCCGTCGCCGATCGCAACGACGATTCCGCCGTCCGCATGGCGCCGGCGCATCGATTCCAGCCGCACGGCTTTCTCCCGATCGTCGATGATCGGTTCCGCGACGCGGCCCGTGACTTTGCCGGCAACGATTTCCAGCGTGTTGGCAGCCGCTTCGTCGAAGCCCAGTTGCGCCTTGAGGCGATCGGTAAAGTAGGTGAAGCCTCCGGACACCAGCAGCGTCTTCGCGCCGACGGCCTTGAAGCCCGCCAGCATCCGCGCGGCGCCCGGCGACAGGTGCAGCCGCTGCGCGTAGACCTGCTCCAGCGCCGATTCCGGTAACCCGGCGAGCAGCGCGACGCGGAGCTCGAGACTTTCCCGGAAATCGATTTCGCCGCGCATGGCGGACGCCGTGAGCGCCGCGACCTTGGGCCTGATGCCCATCAGATCGGCGATCTCGTCGATACATTCGATCGTGATCAGTGTCGAATCCATGTCCATCGCGACGACGCGGACGCGGCGCCGGACGAGGTCCGCGGGGACGAACGCGCAGTCGTAGCCGGCCGCCTTGCAGAAATCGGCGACGCCGGCGCGTGACTGGATCCGCGGCAGCCGATAGGCCTGCTGGCCTCCACCGTCGAGCGCATCGATCGTTGGCGCGCCCGCGAGCGCGGCGATCTGCGCGAGTTCGGTGGCGCCGATCGCGGCGGCCTGGATGACGAGGTCCATGAAGCGGGTGCCCGCGCCTGCGCGGCCTTGCCGACCTAGGCGCGCGGCTTGACGCGTTGCGCGCATTCGGCCGCGCGTTCGCGTGCTTCGGTGACGTCGGACGCCGTGGCGAGCGCCACGCCCATCCGCCGTTTCTTGTACGCCTCGGGCTTGCCGAAGAGGCGCAGGTCGGAGCACGGCACCGAAAGGGCGTGCGCGACGTCTTCAAAGTGGATGCCACGCGCTTCGACACCGCCGTAGATGACGGCCGAGGCGCCGGACGCGACGAGGCGCACGTCGACCGGCAAGCCGAGGATGGCGCGTGCGTGGAGCTCGAACTCGCTTTGCGCCTGCGTGCACATGGTCACCATTCCGGTGTCGTGGGGGCGCGGGCTCACTTCCGAGAACCAGACGTCGTCGCCCCTGACGAAGAGCTCGACGCCGTAGATGCCGAGGCCGCCGAGGTCGGCCGTGACTTTCGCGGCGATCGCGCGCGCGCGGGCCAGCGCGACCGGCGACATCGGCTGCGGCTGCCATGACTCGACGTAATCGCCGTTCACCTGCCGGTGCCCGATCGGTTCGCAGAAGTGCGTCTGCACGTCGCCGTTCGCATCGCGCGCCCGGACCGTGAGCTGCGTAATCTCGTAATCGAAATCGATGAAGCCCTCGACGATCACGCGGCTGCCGCGGACGCGGGCCGCGCTTTCCGCATATTGCCACGCGGCGGCGACCTCCGCCGGCGAGCGCAGCAGCGTCTGCCCTTTGCCCGACGACGACATCACCGGCTTCACGATGCACGGGAAGCCGATGCCGGGCGTCGTGTCGATTGCCGCCTGAAGCGCTTCGAGGCTGTCCGCAAAGCGGTAGGGCGAGGTCGGCAGGCCGAGGTCCTCGGCGGCGAGCCGGCGGATGCCCTCGCGGTTCATCGTCAGCTGGACGGCGCGCGCGGTCGGGATGACCTGTGCAAGGCCTTCGCGTTCGACGGTGGCGAGGACATCGGTGGCGATGGCCTCGATCTCGGGCACGACGAGGTGGGGTCGCTCCTGTTCGATCAGCCGCCGCAGCGCGGGGCCATCGGTCATCGCGATCACATGCGCGCGGTGCGCAACCTGGTGGCCCGGCGCGTTGGCGTAGCGGTCGACGGCGATCACTTCGACGCCGAGTCGCTGCAGCGCGATGATCACTTCCTTGCCGAGCTCGCCGCTGCCGAGCAGCATCACCTTGGTGGCGGATGGGGATAGCGGCGTGCCGATGTGCATGAACGGAAGCGTACCGCGGCCTGTCGCCGCGGTCGTGGGCTGGTCTTTCACGACCTCATTTTACCAGTGTACACGCCGTTTTGCTGCACTGCACACAAACGAGCAAAGGTGCGTCTAGCGTGTTGTTTCATATGATTAACATGATCGCTTCCGCCGCGCGATCAGGCGGCATCGATGCCCGCGCCACGCATCGTACCGGCCGCGTGTGGAACGTTCCAGGTCAGCGTTTCGATCTGGGCTTGCGCTCGCGATCGCCTCGCGCCAGGGGCTCGCTGTAGCTCGGCCGCGGCGGCGCGATCGGAGCGGTGTCGTCCGCCAGCATGAAGTCGATCTTGGTCGTCTCGAGATCGACGCGCGCAACCTTCACGCGCACGCGGCTGGCGAGCTGGTACACGCGGCCGCTGCGCTCTCCGATCATCGCGTGGCGCCCGGCGTCGAAATGGAAATAATCGCGTCCCAGCTCGGTGACGTGGACGAGCCCGTCGATGTTCAGCTCGTCGAGCGTCACGAAGATGCCGAAGCTCGTGACGCCGCTGATCGTGCCGCCGAACGTCTCGCCCACCTTGTCCTGCATGAAGTAGCACTTCAGCCAATTTTCGACGTCGCGGGTCGCGTCGTCCGCGCGGCGCTCGGTGAACGAGCAATGCTCGCCCAGCGCGGCCCAGGACGCGGCCGAGGGCTTGTACTCCCGCTTCGCCAGCACCGCCTTGATCGCGCGATGGACGAGGAGATCCGGATAGCGCCGGATCGGTGATGTGAAATGCGCGTAGGCCGGGTACGAAAGGCCGAAGTGGCCGACGTTGTCGGGGCGGTACCGCGCCTGCTGCAGCGAACGCAGCAGCACCGTCTGCAGCAGTCCATAGTCGGGGCGGTCCTTGATCCGCAGCAGGAGCGCCGCATAGTCGGATGCGGTGGGGTCGTCGCCGCCGGGTAGCGAGAGGGCGCTGCTCGCGAGAAAATCACGGAGTGCCGCGAGCTTTTCGGGCGTCGGACCCTCGTGCACGCGGTACAGCGCGGGGTGCTTGTGCAGGGCGAGGAACTCGGCCGTGCAGACGTTGGCCGCGAGCATGCATTCCTCGATCAGCTTGTGCGCGTCGTTGCGCACGACCGGCACGATGCGGACGATCTTGCCCCGCACGTCGAATTCGAGTTGCATTTCGACAGTATCGAAGTCGATCGCGCCGCGGGCCTCGCGCGCTTCCTTCAACACGTGGTAGAGCGCATAGAGATCGGAAAGATGCGGCAGCAGCGGCTTCGCCTCGCGCGGCGCACCTTTCGGATCGGAGAGCCAATTCCACACCTGCGTGTAGGTGAGGCGCGCGCGCGAATGCATCACGGCCGGGTAGAACTTGTACTGCTTGATCGCACCTGTCGCGCCGACTTCCATTTCGCAGACCATGCACAGCCGGTCCACGTTCGCCTTGAGCGAGCAGAGCTCGTTCGACAGCGCCTCGGGCAGCATCGGGATCACGCGGCGCGGAAAATAGACGGAGGTGCCGCGATCGCGTGCGTCGTGGTCGAGCCCGTCGCCGTCGCGCACGTAATGCGAGACATCGGCGATCGCGACGAGTACGCGGAAGCCCTTGCCTTTGCGTTCGCAATAGACGGCGTCGTCGAAATCCTTCGCCGTCTCGCCGTCGATCGTGACCAGCGCCAGGCCGGTAACGTCGGTCCGGCCTTTCCGATCGGCCTCGCTCACGTCCCTGGGCAGCTTGTCCGCCTGCTTGCGCGCCGCGAGCGTGAATTCGTGCGGCAAGTCGTGCTTGCGCAGCGCGATCTCGATCTCCATGCCGGGGTCCGTGTAGGAGCCGAGCACTTCGACGACGCGGGCGATGGCTTCGCGCTGCGGCGACGGATGCTCGACGACCTCGACGACGACGACATCGCCGGATTGGGCGCCGCCCCGCTCGGCCGGGGGCACCAGCAGGTCCTGGTTGATCCTGCGATTCTCGGCGACGACGAACGTGATGCCGCGTTCCTCGTAGAGCCGGCCGACGATCGTGCGATTGGCGCGTTCGAGGACGTCGACGATCTTGCCTTCGGGGCGGCCGCGTTTATCGGTGCCGCTGCGCCGCGACGTCGCCCGGTCGCCATGCAGCACCTTGTGCATCTCGGCCGGGTTGAGGAAGAGGTCGGCCGACCCGTCGTCGGGCAGGAGGAATCCGAAGCCGTCCGGATGGCCCTGCACGGTCCCGGTGACGAAGTCGAGTTTCGCGACGACGCAGAGCTCGCCCTTGCGGTTCACCAGCAACTGGCCGTCGCGCTGCATGGCGTCGACGCGGCCGAGAAAGGCGTCGCGCGCGCGCTTGTCGACCGCCATCGTGCGCACGAGCTCGGCTGGCGGCATCGGCACGCCCGCCTCGCGCAGGGCTTCGAGGATTGCAGCCCGCGAAGGCAGCAGCTCGGGATCGATGTCGCCGCTGCGGCGGCGCGACGATCGCTCGGCCGGCAATTCGCCGGCGTCGTCGGCCACGCGGCGCCTGACCGCCGGCATGGGCGTCGGCGCAGGGTCCTCGGGCAATCGAGCGCTTGCTGGCCGCGCATCAGGCGCAGGCGTCGACACTCGCGAACGGGACGACTTGGCGGAGGGTGTCTTTTTTGACAAGGAACGACGTGAAACGTAAAATTATCGGTTGCGGTCGCCCAGATGGCGGAATTGGTAGACGCACTAGGTTCAGGTCCTAGCGGTGGCGACACTGTGGAGGTTCGAGTCCTCTTCTGGGCACCATTCGACCGCATTCACGAAACGGGCGCCTCGCGCTCGTTTTCGTTTGCAAGTCCAAGCGCTTGCGCCGCGTTCGTCCGGCCGTCTCGCCGATGGCGTCATGCAACTCTGCTGCGGTCGCTACTATACCCCTGAGTTCCCGAGGCCCGATCGGTCGGCCGCGTGACGGCGGACCCGGAACGGCATGTCAACTGCGCCGCGCGCGTCACCGCGCCTTCTGCAGCAGATCCTGCAGGAACTTCGACGGCACCGCGTACGTGATGCCGCTGGGTTGCGTCAGGACGGCCTCCTTGGTGCCCTTGACGAACACCATGTTGACGATGCCGAGGACCTCGCCGGACTCGGGATCGTAGACCGGGCTGCCGCTGTTGCCCGGATACGCGGTCGCATCCAGCTGGAAGATCGGAAAGGCACCGGTGGTCAGGCGCCGAATGGTCTTCGGATCGAGGTCGGTCGAGCGTGCCTGCGGGATGGCGATCGGCGTAATCGCCGCGACCATGCCGCGATGGGTAGCGGGAAACACGCCGAGAGCAGAGCCGATCGGGAATCCGGTGAACAGGATATTCCTGGCCTTCCTTCACTCCGTCGGAATTGCGCAGCCGCAGCGCCGGAAGCGCAGCTCCGCCGATCTTCAGCACGGCGAGGTCCGATCCGGGGTCGACCGCCAGCCGCCGGGCCTCCCTGAACTGCACGTTGTCGCCGCCCGCCGCAGGGACGAGGATGCCCAGCGTTTCCATTTGCGTAGTGTCGAGCGCTCCCGGCAGTACGTGGGCATTGGTCACGACGAGCGTTCCGTCCTCCACGGCGAATGCCGTACCACGGAACTGGAACGGCGGCGTTCGCGTGCGTTCGTAGGTTCCGATGGCCACAATCGAACCCTTGACGCGCTCGATCGTGGCCAGCCGCGTTCTGCGCCGCGGCCGTTCCGGCAGCAAGCCCTGCGGCAAGTGCCACCGCGATGGCGATGCCACCACCGCGGTGAAGGATGGCGACAGAAACATGCATGGCTGCCCCTTCGATCACGCCGGCCGTCAGGAGTCGCTGCGCGCGTTCGAAATCTCGCCCAGGCGATCTGCGTCCGGCGGACTGGAATGTGCTTCGTACCACGGCAGGGCGTCGCGGAGCCCGCTGCGCGTATCGTGGGTCGGGTCGTATCCCAGCAGGCGGCGAGCCTTGCCGATGTCCGCCTGCGAATGACGAACGTCGCCGGCGCGAAAATCCTCGCGGATCGGTGGCGGGACGCGAAGGCGCGGGTGTCGTTCCACGACCAATCCGCGCAGGATGCCGTACAGGTCGTTCAACGACAGGCGCCCGCCCACCGCGACGTTGTAGACGTGGCCCACGGCGTCGGAACCTACGGTCGCCGCCAGCAGATTGGCCTGCACCACGTTGGAGACGTAGCAGAAATCGCGCGTGGTTTCACCGTCGCCGTAAATCGTGATCGGCGTGCCGCGCAGCATCGCCGCCACCCAGCGCGGGATCACCGCGGCATAGGCGCCTTCGGGATCCTGGCGCGACCCGAAGACGTTGAAATAGCGCAGCCCGATGGTCGCCATGCCGTAGCATCGGCCGAAAACCTCGGCATACAGCTCGTCGACGTACTTGGTGACCGCATAGGGAGAGAGCGGGCGACCGATCGCGTCTTCCACCTTCGGCAATCCAGGATGGTCGCCGTAGGTCGAGCTCGATGCCGCATAGACGAACCGCTGCACGCCTTCGTCGCGGGCCGCGACGAGCATGCTGAGAAACCCCGTCGCGTTCACGGCGTGCGTCTGCACCGGGTCCGCGATCGACCGCGGCACGGAGCCAATTGCCGCCTCGTGCAACACGATGTCCACGCCTTGGCACGCACGGCGGCAGGCGGCGAGGTCGACAATGTCGGCCTCGATGAACGTGTGGCGCCGCCAGGCCTCGTCGCCGACGGCCGCGCGGACCTCGTCGAGATTGCTTTGGTGACCCGTCGCGAAATTGTCAAGGCTGACGACGCGCTGCCCGAGGCGGAGCAGTGCCTCGACCAGGTGCGAGCCGATGAAGCCGGCACTGCCGGTCACCAGCCAGCGTGACGGTTTTTCGCGAAGCCGCGCATACGCTATTGCGCAGGCATCGGGCTTGGCTCCCGATTTTCGCATCAGAGCCTCCAGACCCGCATGCCGTGGGCCCGCAGCTCCGCCATGTTGGCGCGGCTCTTCACGTCGACGTAGAGTCCGCCGGGCTCCAGCCTGGCCACGAAATCATCGACGCCGCGCCGCATGAACTCCTGGTGCGCGACGGCGGCCACGATCGCCTGCGCCCGCGGCAGGGATGCCCAAGGGATCAGCGTGACGCCGTATTCGTGCATCGCTTCGGCAGGATCGGCGATCGGATCGTGGACGTGCACGTTCACACCGAACGAGGCGAGCTCGCGGATCACGTCGATGACTCGCGAATTGCGAAGATCCGGGCAGTTTTCCTTGAACGTGAGCCCGAGCACGATGACCTGCGCGCCCTTGACGTGGACCCCGGCCTGGATCATCTGCTTCACCGTCTCTCCGGCGATGTACTTGCCCATGCCGTCGTTGATGCGGCGCCCGGCGAGGATCACCTGCGGGTGATAGCCCAGCATGTCCGCCTTGTGCGTCAGGTAGTAGGGATCGACACCGATGCAGTGACCGCCCACCAGGCCGGGCCGGAAGGGCAGGAAGTTCCACTTGGTTCCCGCGGCTTCGAGCACTTCCAGCGTGTCGATGCCGATCTTGTGAAAGATGAGCGAGAGCTCGTTCATCAGCGCGATGTTGAGATCGCGCTGCGTGTTCTCGATCACTTTGGCAGCCTCCGCGACCTTGATGCCGCTCGCCCGGTGCACGCCGGCCGCGATGATGCTCTCGTAGATCGCCGCGACGCGCTCGAGCGTTTCGGGGGTGTCGCCGGAGACGACTTTGGTGATCCGGGTGAGCGAGTGTTCGCGGTCGCCGGGGTTGATGCGCTCGGGGGAATAGCCGACGAAGAAATCGCGCTTCCACGTCATTCCCGAGTGCCGTTCGATGACCGGCACGCAGATCTCTTCGGTGGCACCCGGATAGACCGTCGACTCGAACACCACGATCGCGCCACGCTTGAGGTTGCGGCCCACCGCTTCACTGGCGCCGAGGAGCGGCCGAAAATCCGGCTGATGCGCCTCGTCGACCGGCGTCGGAACCGCCACCACGATGAAGTCGGCCTGTCGGAGCTGCGCGGCATCGGTGGTGACGGACAGCAATGTCGACGCCACGAGTTCCTCGCGGGTCACTTCGCCGGTCGGGTCCCGGAATTCCCGGTAGGCAGCCACCTTCCGTTCCGACAGATCGAAGCCGATGGTCGGATAGCGCTTGCCGAATTCGACCGCGAGCGGAAGCCCGACGTATCCGAGGCCGACAACGGCGATGGTGGTGTCTTGCGTCATGAATCATCGAGCTCGCGAAATCGGGTGAATGGCACCGCCCGGTTTCAGAGGTCCTTGAGCAGCTGTTGCGCTTCCGTCCGCGCGGGGGACGGATTGGTGCGTCCGGCAATCGTTTCGAGTTCCTGTTTCGCGGCGACCTTGTCGCCGGCCTTCAGCAGTCCCCTTGCCAGATGGAGGCGGATCTCGGTTTCCGCAGGCGCAAGGTCTGAGGCCTTGCGCAGCAGCTCGACGCCGCGTTTGACGTCGCCGCGCTGTACGAGGATCCAGCCGTAGGTATCGATGTTCGCAGGGCTGTTCGGCGCGAGGCGATACGAGTGCTCGGCGTACTCGATGGCCTTCGGATCGCCGAGTTCATTCGCTGCCCACGCGAGATTGTTGAGGGCGATGACGTTTTCGGGGTCGATCTCCAGTATGCCGCGAAGCTGCGTGGCGGCGGACTTATAGTCTTTCCGGAGCAGATTTTGCTGGGCGATGAGGGTGGCGAGGACGATGTCCTTGGGGTGCTCCTTTTGCCATTTCCGGGCCGCGGCGGCGGCATCCTCCGGCTTTCCCGATGCCTGCAACGAGCCGTAGAGGCGGACCGCGAGCAGCGGAATTGCCTGGCGCGCGAGACCTTCGCGGAAGGCCTTCGCGGCTTCCGCGGGCTTTTTCTGGACGATCAGAAGTTCTCCTTCCAGCGCGTAGCCCGCGGCGCTCTTGGGATAGGACTTCTGCAGCCGCCTGGCCTCGGCGATGCCGTCGTCGACGCGGTTGAATCCGGCATACATGCTGGCCATTCCAAGCCACGCCGCGGGCAGATCGGGCTGGAGTTCGACGGCCGCGCGCAGCGAGCGGATCGCGCCGTCGAAATCCTTCGCCGACGCTTGCGCTCCGGCCAGGCGCACGAGCGGCGCGGGGCTTTGCGGCATCAGCTTCGCGACGCTGGCGAACGTTTCGATCGCCTGGTTGATTTCTCCGGCCGCCTGTTGCGTGGCGCCCAGGGCATCGAGGATCTGCGCGTTGTCGGGAATCGCGGACCGTGCCGTCTGCGCGGCGGCGAGGGCGCCCTTGATGTCCTTTACCTGTCCGAGATAGCTGATCAGCGCGAGGCGGGCGCGGATGGAGCCGGGATTGGCGGTGATGGCTCGCTCCAGCGCTGCCTTGACGTCGGCGACGGGCGCGTTGGTGCTCGCCAGCAGCGCGGCCAGGGAGAGCAGCGCCTGTTCGTTCTTGGGATCCTTGGCGAGGATCTCGTCAAAGCGCTTGCGGGCGCCGTCGACGTTGCGCTCGGTCAGGTCCAGTTGGGCGAGGTTGTAGGCTGCGCCGACATAACCCGGGTCGAGCTTCAGCGCCTGGTCGAAGCTCGAGCGTGCATTCTTGAAATCCCGCTTCGACACGTAAACGACGCCTTTGATGTTGTAGACGAGAGCGTTCGCGGGCTGCTTCTTCTCGAGTGCGTTGGTGGCCAGGAGCGCCTTGTCCCACTCGCGCCTCCGCAGATGCGCGCTGATCAGCGCCAGATCCGCCGCCTGCATTGTCGGATTGGCTTCGACCAGCGCCTCCAGGTCGGTGAATGCCCGCGCGGCGTCGCCCGACGCCAGTCGCGCCTGCGCGAGCCGCACCCGGCCGCCGAGATTCGTATTGTCCAGCGCCGCCGCCCGTTCATAGAGTTCGGCGGCCTTGGCGGGATTGTTGGACGCGAGGTAGATCTCCGCCGCGGTCCGCAGCAGCGTGGGGTCGTCAGGGGAGCTTCGCAGTGCCGGCTCGATGGTCTCCTGCGCCTGCGCGATGCGGCCCGTGCGCAGGTACGTCGCGGCCAGCGCGCGTCGGGAGGCTCGGTCGTCAGGGACTTTGGCGACGACGATTCGCAGCGCCTCCTCGGCGGCGGCATAGGAGCCCAGCTGGAAGTTGATGAGCCCCGACAGCAACAGGCTCGGCAGATGTTCGGGAGCAGCGCCCAGGACCTTCTGGATCGCATCCCGCGCCGCCGGCATGTTTCCCTTCGCGAATTCGACCAGGGCTTCGGCGTAGTAGGTGCGCACGTCCTTCGGCGCCGCCTGCCGGATCGCGTCGAGCTGGAGCGCAGCCTTGTCGACCTGGCTGGAGCGGACCAGGATCGACACGAGCGCGTACCGCGCCGCGGTCGTGTTCGGTTTCAGCTCGATAACGCGCTCGAGCGTCTGGATGGCGTCGGGCAGCCGGTTGAGGGCGACCTGCAAATCGGCCTTGAGGAGCAGCGCCTGGATATCGTCGGGGGCGAGCGCGAGCGCCGCATCGACGGTCTTGAGCGCTGTGGCCGCGTCGTTGTCCGCCGCGGCGAGTTGCGCGAGCGCGATCATCGCCTTGACGTCGCCCGGCTTGGCGGCGAGCGCGGCCTCGATCGAGGCGCGCGCTTCCTTCTTTTCTCCCAGGCCGAGGCGGGCCAGTCCGATCGACGTCAGGACCTCCGCCCGCGCCTGCGCGCTCACAAGTCTGCGGTCGGAGAGTTCGGCGACGACCTTCCGAAACTCGCCTTGCCGGAGCAGCGCCTGCGCCAGCACCGGAAACGCTTCATCGCCCGGGTATTGCAATTCGAGAGCCTTGCGGATTTCCGTTTCCGCGCTGGCGGGATCGCCGCTGTCCAGCATCGCCTTCGCCAGCAAATACCTCACCTCGGCGTTTTGCGGTGTGTCCTGCAGCGCATTCTTGAGCTGGATGACAGCGGACCGGTAGTCGCCCTTCCCGTAGTACTCCTTGGCCGACGCGACGACGGCCGCCTGGTCGTGCTGCCCGCACCCCGAAAGCGCGACGGCGACCAGGGCTGCGGCGGCGAGAGGCCAGCGATTTCCATTTTTCATGTTCGACGCTCTTCCTTCCGGCATGACGGGGTGCGGGTTGGACTCAAGCTAACGAAGTCCGAACCGGTGCATCAGATCGTACAGCGTGGGGCGGCTCACGCCGAGCAGATCGGCGGCCTTGCTGAGATTGCCGTTGACGCGCCCGAGCACGCGCAGCAGGGCATTGCGTTCCGCTTCGTCGCGCACCTGGCGCAGGTTCAGCATCGCGGCGTCGGCGTCGCCCGGCGCAATGCCGATGTCGGCCGCGGAAATCGTCGGCCCGTCGGCCATGATCACCGCCCTCTTGATCACGTTCTCGAGCTCGCGGACGTTGCCTGGCCAGGCGTGCGACTCGATCGCGTCGATCGCGTCGGGCAGCAGCGCCAGCGCGCCGCGGCGCTGCTCCGCGGCGATCCGGCGCACGAAATCGTGTGCGAGCAGCGCGGCATCGCCCTTGCGCGCGCGGAGCGGCGGGATATCGACGACGATCTCGGCCAGCCGATAGTACAGGTCGTCCCGGAATTTGCCGGCCGCGATCTGATCCTTGAGGCTCTGGTGGGTTGCGCAGACGATGCGCACGTCGATCGCGATCTCCTGGCGCCCGCCGACACGCTCGATGACCCGCTCCTGGAGGAAGCGCAGCAGCTTGACCTGCAGCGATATCGGGAGATCGCCGATCTCGTCCAGGAACAGCGTGCCGCCGTTGGCCGTCTCGAACTTGCCGATCGTCTGCTTGGCGGCGCCGGTGTAGGCTCCCTTTTCGTAACCGAACAGCTCGCTTTCGAGCAACGTTTCCGGGATCGCGGCGCAGTTGATCGCGACGAAGCGTCGCGCCTTGCGCGGCGACAGATCGTGCAGTCCGCGCGCAACCAGCTCCTTGCCGGTGCCGGACTCGCCCAGGATCAGCACCGTGGCCGACGTCGGGGCCACCTTCTCGACGGTGCGGCAGATGCGCTGCATTTCCGGGTCGTGGGTGATGAGCCCGGCCATGGCCGTCGTCTGCTGCATCGCCTGCAGCCGCCGGTTCTCTTCCTGGAGCTCGTGCACGCGGAACGCGCGGTCGATCGTCCAGGTCAGAATCTCGGGCTCGAAAGGCTTGGTGCAGAAATCGTGCGCGCCCAGCCCGATGGCCTTCAGCGCGTGCCCGCGGTCGTTCTGCCCGGTGAGCACGATCACCTTGGTGTCGGGCGCCAGCGAATGGATCTCGTCGAGGAGCGCCAGGCCCTCGGTAGCGTCATCCGGATGGGGAGGCAGCCCGAGATCCATCGTCACCACCGCCGGCTCGTAACGGCGCAGCTGCGCGATCGCGGACTCGCGATCGCCGGCCACGACGGTTTCATAGGCGTCGAATGCCCAGCGCATCTGCTTTTGCAGCTCGGGGTCGTCCTCGACGATCAGCAGCGGCTTGCGCGCGTCGGTCACTTGTGTGCCCCCACGCTTGCGGCTTGCGCCGCTGCGCTGCCCCCCGAGAGACGCCTGCGCGAGCAGGGCGAAGCCAAGGAGCGAAGCTCGCGTCTGCGAGCGCGGGTGGCGGCCGACCCCACGACGCTACACATTGGGCACGACTTCGCGGAGGCCGCGTAATTCACGCCTTGGGACGGCCCGGCGGCGCTCATTGGTGTGCCCCCACGCTTGCGGATTCCCCGGCGGCGCTCACGCCACCTCCCTCAGCGAAGCGGATGGCGCGGCGGCGCCGTCGCCGGACGGCAGCAGGACGCGCACCCGCGTGCCCGCCCCCGGCGTGCTGTCGATCAGGATCTGGCCGCCGAGTCCGGCGACGTACCGCGAACTTTCGTAGACCCCGATCCCCATGCCTGCTGCCTTGGTTGTCTCGAACGGCCGGAAGAGCCGCTCGCGGACGAATTCCGGACTCATTCCGATGCCGGTGTCCGTGACCTCCACTACCACGAATCGGCCTTCGTGACCAAGCCGCACGGTCACGGTGCCGCTTTCGGCGGAGGCATCGAGGGCGTTCTGGACGAGGTGTCCGATCACGTGCTCGAGCTGGTCCTCGTGACCGACGGTGCAGGCCCCCGGCTCCAGCTCCAGTGCGATGGGCGCCTGCGATCCCGACTTGGCCGCGCAGACGCGGCGCACCAGCGATTCGAGATCGGTCGATCGCGGCTTCTCCACGGGCGTTGCCCCGGTCCGCAACTGCAGCATGAGGTGGTTCATGCGGCCGACGACGTGCTCTACCGTGGACAGCATGTCCTTCTGGAATTCCGGATTGTTGCGATGCCGCTCGGAATTTTTCAGCAGCAGCGACAGCTGCGCCACCAGGTTCTTGAGATCGTGGACGACGAATGCGGACATGCGGTTGAACGCGTCGAATTTGCGCGCCTCGAGCAGCGCCTCGGACGCCTTGATCTGGCCGAGGTAACTCGCGGCCTGGCGACTCGCGGTTTTCAGGAGGTCGCGCACTTCCCAGTTGACATCGATGGCGGCCCGGGGCGTCGTGAGGATGACGAAGCCAAGCAGATCCGTGCCCGATGCCAGCGGAACGACGAGCCACGCCGCGGGAATCTCCGTAAGCCAGTCCGGCAGCGCCAGCCCGGGGTAGCGCGCCGGGTCGGATGCGCACTCGTCGAGATTGACGACCCACCCCGAATGCTCCAGGAACCGCGCCAGCGGGCTTTCCGCCGGCTCCACGGCGGTGATCGCCGGCACGTTCCAGCGAGCGGCAGGCCGGAATCCCTCGCCCTCCTGCGTCAGCCACAGCGCACCGCCCGGGCTCTCGACCAGGTCGGCGAGCGCCTTGATGCAGTGCTCCTGAACGCCGGGGACCGAGCTTTCCGCCGACAGCGTCCGCGTGAATCGGAGCCATTGCTCGCGGTAATCGTAGCGGTAGGAGAAGAAATGCTTGCTGACGAAGACGGTCAGCTTCGACCGGAAGCGGCCGGACGACGCCACCACCGCGGCGAGCAGCAGCGCGGCGAACAGGACTTCGATCTGCAGCGCGCGGCCCCAATCGCCGCCGAAGTAGCGCGCGAGATACCCGGCCGCGGCGACCGCCAGCAGGAACACGCCCGACATCAGCACGGCGGTCGAGTGGAACACGACGCTGCGCGACATGTGCATTTCGATGGTCCAGCCCGTGTTCCGCGCCGTCGAGATGGCGACGAACGGAATGATCAGCGTGTTGGCGACGCCGCGTGCCACCCAGATGTCGGAGTCGATCCGCCCGAACATGATCGCGTCGGCGTACAGGAAGAGATCGAATGCGAACACGCCGCCGAGCCCCACGCACAGCGGCTTGAGGCTCCAGCGCGCCTGCGGTTGTGCCCGGCGCAGCAGTTGCTCGACGAGTATCAGACCGAAGACCGCGAGCCCCAACCGCAGCGCGAACTCGAGCGTCGGCGATTGCACGCCCAGCAGCCGTGGGAACGGCAAGCCGTCCGCAAGCGCCACGCTGGCAACCAGCCCCGTCGCAGCGGCGGCGAGGGCCCATCGCGGCACCAGCGGGGGGGCGGCCGCCGCATCGGCTCCGGGGGCGCCCTTGAGCAGGCTCGCCAGAAAGGCGAACCAGACCGCGTAGCGCAGCGCATCGAAGACATTGGACGCAAGCCAGAGCGCTGCGATGGGCCGCAGGCCGACGCCTATCCCGGCCGCCGCCCACAGCGCGGTAACGACAATCGCGGCCAGGAGCAGCGTCGCCGGCGCGCTGCGGCGCCATCCCAGCGCCAGCCGGATCGCGAACGCCACAAACCCGGCAGCGGCGATGCCGTAGCTCCAGAGCGCGGCGGTGGCAAGGGCGTTTCCGGTCACGGCATCGGGTCGCAGAAGTCACTCTACCGCAGGGTGGCGGCAAATCGGAACGCTGGCGCTGGTGTGGCGCGCCTCGCGCCGCTCGCCGGCGCAATCCGATCGGAAGGCAAGTTCCCGGGGAAGGACCTGGCATCCGTGGCGGTCGACACGGCCTGCTATCGCGCGCCTTCCCCCAGCAACACAACCCGCACCGTCTCGAGCAGGATGAGAAGGTCGAGAAAAAGCGTGTTGTTCTTCACGTAGTAGAGGTCGTACTCGAGCTTTCTGACGGACTGTTCCACCGTTGCGCCGTAAGAGTACCGCACTTGCGCCCACCCGGTAATGCCCGGCTTGACGCTGTGACGCACCGCGTAGAACGGGACCTGCTCGGTCAGCATGTCCACGAACGCCGGCCGCTCCGGGCGGGGGCCGACGAAGCTCATCTCGCCCCGGAGCACATTGACGAGTTGCGGCAGCTCGTCGATCCGGCTGCGCCGGAGGAAACGTCCAAAGCTCGTGATGCGCGCGTCGTCGAGGGCGGCCCAGGAGGGCTTGCCGTCCTTTTCGGCGTCGTTGCACATGGTGCGGAACTTGAGGACGACGAACTTCTTGCCGCCGTGGCCGACGCGCTGCTGCCGGTAGATGATCGGTGCGCCGCTCTGGAGGGCGATCAGCAGCGCCGTCGCCACCATTGTCGGCAACATCAGCAGGAGCAGGAGCGTCGCAACGACGAGATCGAACGCGCGCTTGACGAGTGCGCGCGGCCCGCTCTGGCGAAAACCGTTTCCGTAGATGAGCCAGCTGGCCTTGAGCGATTCGATCGGCACCTGGCCGTGCACCCGCTCGAAGAACCGGGCGAGATCGGTGACCTGAACGCCGTTGAGGCGGCATTCCAGCAACGACCGCAGCGGGAGTACGCCGCCGCGCTGCTGGCGAACGGCGACGATGATTTCGTCGATGCCCAACCGTTCTACGGTGTCCTCCAGGGCGCCGACGTGTGCGATCACGCGGTTCGGCGAGACCGTGGTCTGCTGGACTTTCTCCAGTCCGTAGAAGCCGACAAGCTGCGTTCCCGGCAGGTCGGCTTTCGTGAGCGAGGCCTCGACGACCCGGGCCTCCGGGCCGGTCCCCAGCACCAGCACGCGATGCGGGAGGAGCGTCCGTATGAGCGGGGACACGATGGCGTGGCGCACGACGATCAGGCCACCGAAAGCGAATACGACAGCCTCGGCGAGCTTGTCCCGGAAATGGACGCCGCCCGGAAGCACCCGGGCCACGATATAGACGATGGGGACCCCGATCAGCAGCGCCAGGAACATGCGCGCGACATGGGTGCCAAAGTCGAGCTTCTGGTCCCGCCGATAGAGTCCGAAGGCGCCATTGAGGAAGACCATCAGCACCGCGAAAACGAGTGCCGGCACCACCGTGTTCAACAGGGGCAGCGCGAATCCGCTTTGGAAGTGGAGCGCCACGACGACGGCAATGAACAGCCACGACAGGTCGGCACCCAGCTGAAACAGCGTGGCGCCCGAATGATTCCGCGGGCTGAGACTAATCACGCGGCCCCCGCCGAACCCGGACGTTCGGGCACGCCGCAGTCACGCTTGTCGCCCGCGGTGGTATTGGCGCTGTGAAATCAAGCACTTCCAGCCTTCTCACGTTGCTTCCCGCATTGAACGGCCAGGCAATCCCTCGACGTGTCCGAGGGGCTGTGTCGATCGTCCGCCCGCCCGGGCCACGCATTGCAACGCGCCAAGGCAGGAGATCACGCAGTACCTACGTTCGGAGTGTGGTGCACCTCCCTGTCACGCCCGAACAAATCGAACCCGCCAACGGGGCGCCCGGCGGCATCCGCCGCGTCCACGGCCTCCGGCGTTTACTTCGGGTTTCATTCAAATTGCTCCAATCCTTGGCATCGGGACAATTCATGCGGCGTCGCTCCGCGGCAGTCTGGACGCGAGCGCCCGGCATCGCAAGGCGTTTCCAGATGCTGTGCAATACGCTATCAGGACACCTTCCGGCCCCGTGCGAGCATAAAGCCGGCGTTTGGGTCCCGGGGACATAAAGTCTACTCCAGATCACTGAAAGAATAGCAATATTATGACAATGTCGTTGCAAGGATCAACGTCGCGGACCCCGGTCGCAACGCAACATAAAACCATAATATTGTTATGGTTTTATGGCAATCCGGCTCGGGATACCGCCTCGGGAAAGGCCGGTGGCCCGACCTTTCGAGGGGCTGCCACCCGCCGGCCATGCCCGTGGAATCCTTCAAAGAGCCGAGTCGCCCATGGACCATGTTCTACAAACCTTGCGGCCATATGGCAATGGAATATTCGACAATCTTGGAAAATCGGAAGGCGATCGAACCCTTGCTCTGCCCCGCGCTGCTGCCCCAATCCGGGCGGCGGCCAGGGAGCCGAGCTGCCCCGGGCCAAAGGGAGTCAGCCAGGACGCGGGTACCCGGGCGCCGTGTCGACCCGGGTCGCGGCCGGCGGGAGCATGAGACTCAGCAATACGAGCAGGTAGTAGAGAAAGGCAAGCCGGGGTACGTCCAGCAGGCTGTCGAAGGCGCCGACCACGATGAATCCGGTCAGCGCAGCCGCCAGGAACGGCGCCGCCGGGTTCCGACGCGCGCTTCCGGCGACAAGACGCCAGAGCGCCGCGCCGGTCAGCAACAGCATCAGCAGCAAACCGGCCAGTCCCTGGTCGAACAGCACGTTCAGGAACAGGTTCTTGATGTGCCAGGGAAGGTGAAACCGGTCGCTCGTGAAAAACCACCGCGCCATGCCGTCGGTGAAGTCGCCGTTGAC
The DNA here is from genome assembly GCA_963726775.1 of uncultured beta proteobacterium. Classification (GTDB taxonomy): domain Bacteria; phylum Pseudomonadota; class Gammaproteobacteria; order Burkholderiales; family Casimicrobiaceae; genus CAIWHR01. The sequence goes on along the minus strand of CAVSDL010000007.1, from coordinate 22,536 downwards.
GAGCAGGTTCCGTCCGTCAGGACCGGCGAGACTCATGTTGTCGATCTCGACCCGATGACCCGGGCTGTCCACCGCGACGGCAAAGAACGCGAGACGCGGCGCATACCACGGCCCGCCGGTCAGTTCCCGGCCATCGAGCGCGACATCGTACCGTCGCCACGCGGCGCCGGTCGCCGCGAGGGGCACATTCGCCAGCGCGCAGCCGTGATGGTAGAGAAGATGCTTTTCGCAGACCTCGACATGCAATTGCACCGCCCGCGGCGCGCGAACGTCGAGGGTGACCGTGTACCGGCCGCGGAGCACCGGCGAGACTCGCTGCGCGACGCGAAAGAGCTCGCCGAAGCCCACGTCGCGCTCCGGTCCGGACAGAATGAGGAACCGGTTATCGCCCTGTGAGCCGATACGATAGCTGCCGGGGAACTCGCCATGGCGCATGCGAAAGAAATAGTTCTCCGGGAAACGTCCCAGACCTTTGCCGACGAGCCAGTCGGCCGGACTGTCCAGCATCGCGATGCCGTCGCGCCAATGTCGTAGTCGTCCTTCGAGATCGCGCTCGCTCGACGAGAAGCGGTCCGCCATGTACGCGCCGCCGGCGAAGACCGCCGTGGCGAGCGCCACGATCGCCACGAAGCCGAACGCCCCCCATTGCACGCGCAAGTCGTCGGGCCACAGCGGCGCCCGGGCGCGCGCGTTCCGGAGCGCAAGCGCCATCACCAGCGACAGGACGATCGCGCTGTCGGCGAGGGCCGAAGTACCGCCCCAGTTGAGCGCGACCGTCGCGGCGGAAACGATCAGCCAGACAAAGGCGGCAAGCGCAGCGACGGACGGCGGCGCGCCTGCCGTTTGGCGCTGACTCCAGATCAGCAGCGCGCAGACCACGGAGGCGAGCGCGAAGATGGCGTATGCGCCCTTCGGAATCACGCGGCCGCGACGATGCCGGCGGCGCCGGCAAGGACGCCCAGCCCCAGCGCCGTGTACCCGCCGCGGCGCGGCATGGCGCGCGTTACGCTTGCGAGCGGCAGTGCGACCGCCACCACGACCAGCAACGCCAGCAGTGAACGGTAGCCGCCGGCGCGGAACACCAGGAACGACGCCGCAGCCGTTGCCGTGGCCAGCAGGCAAAGCTTGAGCAGCACGGTGGCTGCCGAGCGCGCGGAAAACGACTCCCGTTGCATCAGCGCGAGCACGGTCAGCACGCCGAGGGAAATCGGCACCGCCAGATACAACCCGCGGGAAAAGGTCGCGAGACACGCGTATCCGGCCACCGCCGTCAAGGCTCCCGCCGCGATCCATCGCGCGCGGCTCGGTTGGTGCAGGAGCTCTCGTATCGCGAACGGAACCGTCAGGGCCAGAAAGCCGTCGAGCGCGGCACCGCCGACGTGCATTTCCCAGAACATTCCCGTCGTCCGGTAGTCGCTGGAAAAATCCAGCAGGCCCGGAAACGCAAGGCGTTCCCACACGACCGCCAGCGAGCCCAGACCGAGCGCGCATGCCAGTCCCCACGCCAGGCGTTCGAAGGCCCGCGGGCCCGAATCGCGGAGTTCGACCTGCAGCAGCGGCATCAACAGCACCGCCAGTGCAAAGCTCTTGGCAAGGCGCACGCTGTTCAGGGCGTCGTAATAGCCGTTGAACGCGTCGAATTCGATGGCTCCGGCGGCGGCCAGGCCGCGGCCAAGCGCGATGACCGCCGACACGCCAAAGAGCGCGACCAGCGTTCCGGAAATGGCCGACAGGCGTGCCGTGGACGACGTCTCGTGGCCGGCGGTGTCGATGTCCGTGGCCACGGGGCTCCTGGCCGCCCCGGTGGCAAGGCTGGCAGTGGCGCGAGGCGGGTTCCTTCCGCGTATCGCCAGCGACGCGTAACCCCCCACGGCCGCGCCGAGGGCGAGCAGGTCGAATTCCTCGAAGGTCAGCCATCCGGTCCACGACGCGAAACCGATGACCGGCAGCAACGCGGGCAAGGCGAACAGCCAGATCGCGGGCCGCAGAAATACCGCGACGCTCCAACCGACGAACACAACCGACATCAACGCCGGAGCGATCGGGTAGTGCGCGGCGAGTACGCCGCCGAAGACGAGGCAAACCAGGGCGATGAACGCGGCGATCGGCTGCACGGGTCTTCCCCGGGGGCGCGCGTCGTGCATTGCCGTTCAGGGCGCCAGGACCTGCAGCGCACCGGGGCTGCGCAATCCGGCGGGCGAACGGTCGACTCTGCAGCGGATGGACGTATTCGCGCTCGGGCCGTAGCGGCACGCCATTCGCCGTACCCGGATCGACCGCCTTGCCGACGGCCGTGGCGCCTTTCCTGAGGCGAAAATCGCCCGTCGCCTTCGAGGCGATGTCGTCCGGCCCGGCACGACGGTTGCCGGCCGACTCCGCGGAATCGGGCAGGTCGAGGGTGCCGTCACCGACGAGCAGATTGTCGATCACCCTGATCTTGCCCGCCCCGGCCCGCACGCGCACGAAATTTCCACCTTGCGCCCGATCGTCGACCAGCGTGTTGTGCACCAGGTAGAGCTCGTTGCGCGGCCAGCGGTAGCCTTCGGCGCCGAACGAGATCAGATCCGTGTTTTCGGTGTCCGCCGATTGGCCGATGATGTTGCCCATCACGTACGCAAGACCGCCATTCGGAAACTCCAGCTCGTAGCTCGACCGGCCGCCGGTTTCGTCGGTGATCCGGTTGGTCACGATGTAATTCTCCCTCGCCCGCGACTTGACCAGGTGCCCGTACGCGCCGTGATGCACGTAGCTGTCGCGCAGCGTGAAGCGGCCGATCGCCCCCACGTAGAGCTGGTGGCCGATGGGATCGCCGGCCCGGTACGTGACGTCGACGCGGCGTTGTTGCGGAACTCCGATTGCTCGACGACGAGTTCGCCGCGTGGGTCGTTCCACGTGAGCACGCCCATCTGGTTGCCCACGAACCGGCAGTTGCGGATGGTCAGCTTGCCGCCCTCGTGCCGGATGCCGGCACCGTTGCGCTCCGGGACGTCGGCGCCGGAGAACTCGACATTCTCGACCAGCACCTCATCGCCCTTGATCACCCAGATCGCCTTGCCTTCGGCGCTGGCGCCGTTGGCGATCATGCGCGCGCGTCCGCCAACCGCGCGCAGGGTCAGATGGTGCTGCCGCCAGGAGGCGACGTCACCGATGTAGTCGCCCGCCTCGATTTCGACGACATCGCCGTCGACCGCGATGCGTGCGGCTTCGGCGACGGTCGCCACCGCTTGCGCCGGACCGACGCGAATGACGCGCACCACAGCGGGTGGCGCGGCGTTGCCGGCGGCTTCCGCGCATGCCGCCGACGCCCCTGCCAGCGCCAGGAGCACCGGCACGGCACGCAGCCGCAGGCGCAGCCTCGTCATCGTCGGGACCTCGCCGGCGGCGGTGCATGCATCGGCCAATCGTCCGCGGACCGGGGCGTCGCTCAACGCGGAGCCGCCAGCTGATCGAGCAGTGCCGCGAGGGTCGCCGTCCGTTCCCGGCGGGAAGCGCGGGCGACGTAATCGGCGCCGGGCAGGGCAAGGCGCGCGTGCGGTCCGGCATCTATGAAACGGCCGAGCAGCGCGACGATCTCTTCGACGGAATCCAGCCGGGCGACGGTGTCGATGCCCGCGTCGCGCAGCATCGCGGCGGTGTCGCCGGACGGATCGGTCAACGCGATGATGGGTCGCCGCGCGCGCAGGTACTCGTAGAGCTTGGCCGGGATCTGCTCGTTGCAGTTCGCGGCCTGCAGCACCAGCAAGGCGTCGGCGCGGATCATTTCCTCCAGCGCTTCCCGGTACGGCACCGGAGGCAGCACTTCCACGACGCCTTCGAGGCGATGCTGCCGCACAAGCCCTGCCAGCAGGTCATCGTTGCTCGACGCGCGAAAACGGACCTTGAACGCGCTGCGGCGCAATCGTCCCGACACCGTCAATTGTTCCAGCGCGGCGAACAGGTGGGTGGGGTCCCTCTCCGATGCGTACACGATGCCGCTGTGCAGCAGCGTTACTGCTCCGCGTTGGAGAGGTGCGCGCGCGAAGGCGGCCTTGGAAAGACCCGCGAAACTTTCTTCATCGAATCCATTTTCGAGTACGACGATGCGTTCGGCAGCCGCCGGATAGCGTTCGCCATAAACGCGCGCCGCGCCGGGCGTCGTAAAGACACTGAAACGCGATTGGCTGATGGCGTGCTCCTCGATCTCCTGGAAGCGCCACCACAGACGGAGATCTGCCGGGTAGCCTTCCTGCGCCATCGGATCGCGGAAATCGGCGATCCACGGCAGTCGCGACCGCCGGCGCAGTGCCTCGCCGATGACGTGCGCGGTGGCGATCGGGTACGTCGACCAGATCGCCTGCGGCCGAAAGCGCTTGATCAGACGCATTCCGGCCGGCACGGCGGCGAATTTCCACGTCATCCAGCGGTCGGGCCGCGCCAGGAGGGCAGGGTAGCGCCCCGCGATCGACAAATGCCGGGCCGTGTCGAGTGCAAAAGCGCGTTCGACGTGCAATCCGGCCGGCAGGTCGCCCATCAGGTCCTCGCTGGTGCGCTCGTACGCGCGGCGGTCCGCGGTGAGCACGATCGGCTCCCAGCCGAAGGCCGGCAGGTGTTGCGCGAAACGCAGCGTGCGCTGTATTCCGCTGCTGCCCGCAAGCGGCGGAAAGTGGAAGGCGACCATCAGCACGCGCTTCATCGCGGCGCCACGAGCAAGGATTCGCGCAGCCATTGCAGCGTGCGGGCTTCGACCGCGGCGCGCCAGGGCGCCGACGAAAATGTGTGATCGGCATCGCGCATGTGATCGTGGACGAGGTTAGGACGATCGAGAAAGCCCGTCCACTGCGCATTCGTTCGCGTGTATTCCAGAAACTCGCTGGCCGTCAGATCGCGTCCGCTCAGAATCAGCAGCACCGGCCCCTCGAATGTTCGCAGCCCGTGCGCCATGCGATCCTGAAACGGTGAGGCCGCGTTCGATGCGTGCCCTGCGCCCCGCGCGCGTCCGGCCAGGACGTTGCGCGCGAACTCGCGCAGCGAACCGGCCACGTCGACGCGGCCGCGAAGCAATCGGATCCAGAATTCCCGCTCGAGCAGGCGCCTGCCGTAATAATGCTTGACGCGGGCACGGGCGATGCCCGCCTCCGAGCGCACCCAGGGATTCAGCAGGACCATCCCCGCGATCCGCGCGTCGCGCGTGGACTGCCAGTACGTCAGCGCGCAGGACGCCGCATCGCACAGGCCCCACAGCACCACCTGTTCGACGCCGGTGCAGGTCGTGCACATCGCATCGATCGCGGCGGCGATGTCCGGACCGACTTCGTCGAAGGAGCGCATCGGTCCCGTGGCGTCGCCCATGCCCCGATAATCGAAGCGCAGGGTGGCGACATTCTGCACCGCGAGCGATCGGGCGAGCAGCACGAACTGGCGATGGCTGCCCACGCGGTATTGGGGCCCGCCGACCACAATCAGCACTCCGACCCTGTTCGGAGACGCCGGCGCCGCGACGATGCCGACGAGCTGCTCGCCTTCGCAGTCGAACACCACCGCCCGCTCCGTAAAGCTCATCGGTGTGCCCCCACGCTTGCGGCTGCCGCCGCTGCGCTCACGAACCCCACTCCGCTACGGCGGCCAACGTGGCGTCGATGAGCGCCGGACACTCCGTGACCTCCAGCGTCTGCCAGAACGCGGCGCCTTCGATCGCGCGGGCGTCGACTCGGCATCCGGCCGCCCGCCAGGCGTCGATGCGGCTGCGCGCCGCCGGCGTCGCCTGGGCAGCCACGCCGACTTCCAGCCACGCAACGCGAGAGGGCGCCGCCGGTGGCGGGAGTTCCGCGGCGTCGAGTCCCGAGGCCAGGCCGGGGGACAGCGCGTAACCCGCAATCTCGATCGCTTCACCGGCCAGCAGGCGCTCGCGCATTTCCTGCGTCCCGGTTCGTTCGCCGGATTCCCCGCCGACGAGCTGGCCGGCGAGCTTGAGGCGCAGGAACTGCTGCAGGAACTGCCGGCCGGAGATCACCGGCTGCCAGTACAACAAGTCGGGCGCAGGCTCGAACGTCCGGGCCGCCTGTGCCGCGAGCAGGCATCCCGTGCGCAACCCCCAGAGCGACGGCGCGCAGCCGGTCTGCGTGCGCAGCCAGCCGGCAGCCGCGCGGACATCGCTCACCCATTGGAGCCAATCGGCGTCACCGAATTCACCCTCGCTGTCCCCGCAGCCGAAGAGGTCCATCTGCAATACCGTCCAGCCCGCCGCCGCGAGCGCACGCGACTGCAGCGCCGCCATCCGCCGCGACTTGTTCATTTCCTCCGCGAACGGAGCGACGTAGAGCATCGCGCCGCGCCGCGCCGCCGCGTCTCGTGCGACATGGAGCAGGCAAAAGCGATCGCCGTTTTCCAGCGGCAGGAAAAAGGCTTCGGGGCGCGACACCGCGATTTCGCCGTCAGGCGCCGATTTTGGATTTGACGAATTCGACGAGAGACCCGACGGTCGCGAATGTCGAGCCGTCGATTTCGTCGTCCTCGACGACGATGCCGAAATGTTCTTCGAGCGTCGTGATCACGGTCACTACCGCCATCGAATCGAGCTCGGGAATCGCTCCCAGCAACGGCGAGCGCAAATCGAGAGGCACCGCCAGTCGCTTGAGATCGAGCGCTCGATCAAGAACAGCGAGGACTTCCCGCTGCACGTCCAAATCGCTTCCCTTCGTGTCCACCACAGAATGCCACTCAACATGACCGCTCGCGCATTGGTGCCCGAGCGGACACATCTTGGCTCAAAGGATGGGTTCCGGATTTTTGTTAGTATATCCAGACCAAGCGGGTCGACGTGCCACAACGTGCGATGCGCCGCTTCAGAAAGGCGACGCCGAATTGCCGACACCTCCCGACAGCGCCCGACATCACGGCGCCAGCCCATGTACGGTTCGATTCGAAGCGTCCGTCACGCGTCGCCGAAGCTTCGGGCCATGGCGCCCAGCGGACACGATTCTGGACGCCGCCAAGCTGCTCTTGTGCCCACGTGGCTACATCCCAATCCCGCGCCTTGAGGCTGCCCCGATTGCCCGTCTTCGGCTGGGCCGTCTTCTCGGGTGGCCGCCACGCGCCGACCCCGTGCTCTCTCGATGCGCCGAACGTGATGCTCACGAGCAGTGGTCGCGCCGCGATCCTGCTTGCGCTGCGCGGTCTGGGTGTCGGTGCGGGCGACCGAGTGCTGGTGCCGACCTACCACTGCCGCACGATGATCACACCGGTCGTCGCTTTGGGCGCCGAGCCGCATTTCTTTTCCATCGATGATGCCGGAACTCCGCGACTTGACCTTATCGCGACCCAGGATTTGTCCAGGGTTCGCGCAATGATCGCCGCCCACTATTTTGGACTGCCGCAGCCGATGGCGACGATCCGCCGCTTTTGTGACGAACATTCGATCGCGCTCATCGAAGACTGTGCTCACGCGATGTTTGGGCTCGCGGATGGTCGACCCATGGGTAGCTGGGGCGATTACTCGATCGCGAGCCTGACAAAATTCCTGCCCGTGACCGATGGCGGTTGCCTAGCATCCTGGCGCCGGTCGATCGACGAAGGGGCGTTGAATGCTCGATCGTTGACCGACGAACTCAAGAGCGCGGCGAACGCCATCGAGACCGGCGCGACTTACGAGCGATTCCCCGGCATCAATCGGATTTTGGTCGCGATTTTTGCGCTTGCGAACGCATGCCGCAAAATCCCAGGGCCGACCTAGGGCGAGCCCGGTCCTGAGGCAGCCGGATCATCGGATGGAGCGAAGCTGGACGACTATTCGACTCGTTCGACGGTGTGGCGCCGAACGTCGCGGTGGTCGTCATGGACCGCGCGCGTCGCAAGGCGCGACCGCATCGTCACGCTGCGCCGGCGCAACTACCGTCATCTGGCCGAGCAACTTGCCGACATTCCGGGCACGCGCGTGCTTTGGCCGGCATTGCCGGAGGATGCGGTTCCCTACGTCCTGCCATTCTGGGTCGAAAGGCCCGAACTAAGCTACCAACGCGTCCGCGGGGCGGGTGTGCCGGTCTTCCGTTGGGACGACGTTTGGCCGACTTCGCCCAAGTTTCCGGGTGACTGTGGTCCGGTCTGGGCCGACCATGTGTTCCAACTGGGTTGCCACCAGGATCTCGGCCTCGACGATCTCGATCGGATGGCGACTACGCTGCGCGCCATATTTGCCGAGGATGGGCCTTGAACAGTTCCGTCCCGTTGAGCGGCTCCATGGGAAATGACTCGCGCTGGCGTGTGTATCCGATTCACGAGTTCGGCGAATTCATTGCGCCATGGGACGCGCTCAATCACGAATCGGGCAGCCTCCCGTTTCTGCGCTCGGAATTTCTGCGTCTCGCCCTGAGCGAGTTCGGCAACGGCCGTGAATTCCTGGCGGTATGCGGCTCGGAGCGGGTACCAAGAGCGATGGGATTGTTCACACGGACGCGCTACGGGATGTGGACGACGTTCCAGCCCTCCCAGCTCCCGTTGGGCGCGTTCCTGATTCGACAAGACGAAACGTTCGATTCCATTCTCACCGGTCTCCCCGGGGCGTTGCCGGGCTTGGCGCTCGCCGTGGGCATCACCCAGCAAGATCCCCGAATTGCCCGTCGCTCACCGGATTCGTCGAGGGTGGCGACGCTCGATTACATCCGGACGGCGCACGTGACGGTATCCGGCACATTCGACGACTACTGGGCGGCGCGCGGAAAAAACCTGCGCCATAACGTCAAGCGTCAGGTCGCCAAACTTGCCCAGGACGGGGTATCGACAAGGCTCGATGTAATCCGATCGCCCGAGGAAATAGGCAGCGCGATTGCCGATTACGGACGCCTCGAAAGCGCAGGCTGGAAGGCAAAGGAGGGCACTGCGGTGAACGTGCAGAACGTGCAGGGAGCGTTCTACCGCAAGATGCTGGAGGCGTATTGCGAAACGGGTTCCGGCCGCGTCTATCGCTACTGGTTCGATGACAAGGTCGTCGCCATGGATTTGTGTGTGGAAAATTCCGGAATGCTCGTGATTCTGAAGACCGCGTACGATGAATCCTATAGGGCAATATCCCCTGCGTTCCTGATGCGATACGAATATTCCGGACGCTATTCGATGAGGGCCGTGTCAAACGCATCGAATTCTTCGGCAAGTTGATGGAGTGGCATTTGCGCTGGACTGACGAAGTACGCACGCTTTACCACGTCAACTTTCACCGCTGGCCATGGCTCAAGACAATGCGTCGCGCGTTGGGGGCTATCAGATCGGACGCGAAGACTGCCACGTCCGAAGTCGATTCTCCGGCATCAACGCCGTAGCGGGCGATCCCGAATCAACCAGGACGTGGGTACACTATGGTTCGGTTGCGACCGGTGGCCGGATCGGGCGGTCTCTGCCCACTGCCTAACACGCGAGAATGACCGAAGCGCTTCTGCATGAATTAGCTCGTTGCGTCGCTCTCCGCGCTCCCGAAGCGGAGGCACTGACGTCTGGCACCGAGACGCTCGACTACGGACCCTGGTTCGCGACGTCGATGCCTTTGCTGCCGGCATGGTCGCGCTCGGCCTCGCCCGCTCCGAGCGCGTCGGCATCTATCTCGACAAGCGTCCGGAAACGGTCATCGCCGCGTTCGGCGCCACGGCCGCCGGCGGCGTGTTCGTGCCGATCAATCCGCTGCTGAAACCCGAGCAGGTCGCCTACATCCTGCGCGACTGCAATGTGCGCGTCCTCGTCACGTCGCAGGAGCGCTGGTCGCTCGCTTGTGGACTCGCTGGCCGCATGTCCCGACCTCCGGCATGTCGTCATCGTGTCGAATTTCGCGGTCGCGCCGTCCGCTGCGTTGCCGATCCATCGCTGGGCGGACGTGCTCGCCGCGCCGCCTCGCCCGGGTCATCGCGTGATCGACGCCGACATGGCCGCGATCCTCTACACGTCCGGCAGCACCGGCAAGCCGAAGGGCGTCGTGCTGTCGCATCGCAACATGGTCGCGGGCGCGAAGAGCGTCGCGACCTACCTCGAGAACAACGCCGACGACACGCTGCTCGCCGCGCTGCCGCTGTCCTTCGACGCCGGCTTCAGCCAGCTCACGACGGCGTTCCACGCGGGCGCGCGCGTCGTGCTGCTCAACTATCTGCTGCCGCGCGACGTGATCAACGCGCTGGTGAAGGAGCGCGTCACGGGCCTCACCGCGGTGCCGCCGCTGTACATCCAGCTCGCGCAGCTCAACTGGCCGGCGTCGATTGCCGATCACCTGCGCTACTTCGCCAACACCGGCGGACGCATGCCGCTGCAGACGCTGACGGCGCTGCGCGGCGAGATTGCCGCAGGACCAAGCCCTACCTGATGTACGGGCTGACCGAGGCCTTCCGCTCGACGTACCTGCCGCCCGAGGAAGTCGACCGGCGGCCGGATTCGATCGGCAAGGCGATCCCCAACGCCGAGATCCTGGTGCTGCGCGACGACGGCACGCCGTGCGCGCCCGACGAACCGGGCGAACTCGTGCATCGCGGCGCGCTGGTCGGCATGGGCTACTGGAACGATGCCGAGAAGACCGCCGAGCGCTTCAAGCCGCTGCCCGGACGCGAGGCCGGCCTGGTGCTGCCGGAGATCGCGGTATTCTCGGGCGACACCGTGCGCATGGACGCGGAGGGATTCCTCTATTTCGTCGGCCGGCGCGACGAGATGATCAAGACGTCCGGCTATCGCGTGAGCCCGACCGAGATCGAGGAGGTGCTCTACGGCACGCAGCTCGTCGGCGAGGTTGCGGCCTTCGGCGTGCCGCACCCGACGCTCGGGCAGGCGATCGTCGTCGTCGCCACGCCGAAGCCGGGCGCCGATCTCGACGACGCGGTACTGCTCGCCGAGTGCAAGAGCCGGCTGCCCGGCCTACATGGTGCCGGCCGCATCGACGTGCGCCCCGGCCCGCTGCCGCGCAATCCGAACGGCAAGATCGACCGCAAGCTGTTGAGCGCTGAGTTTCTCGATCTTTTCGCGGCTGTAGGCTGATTGGGACCGAGACAGCGGATGAGCCTCCCCAGGCACGCCCCGATGACGCAGTGGCCGGTGGTCGACGATTGCCTCATCGTCGGCAACTTGCCGCTCACGCACCTTGCCGAGCGCGTCGGGCGCACACCGTTCTACGCCTACGACCGGCGCCTGCTGACCGAGCGTGTCGCGCTGTTGCGGAGCAATCTGCCGTCCGCGATCAAGCTGCACTACGCGATGAAGGCCAACCCGATGCCCGCGCTCGTGGGCCACCTGGCGCGCCTGGTCGACGGGATCGACGTCGCGTCCGGCGGCGAGCTCACGTTGGCGCTCGACACCGGCATGAAACCGGCGGAGATCAGCTTCGCCGGCCCCGGCAAGAGCGAGGCCGAACTTGCGCAGGCCATCGCAGCCGGCATTCTGCTCAACGTCGAATCGCCGCGCGAGGTCGAAGCGGTGGCGCGCCTCGCGCGCGCGGCGAACCTGCCGGCGCGCGTCGCGGTTCGCGTCAATCCCGATTTCGAGCTCAAGTCCTCCGGCATGAAGATGGGCGGCGGGCCGAAGCAATTCGGCGTCGACGCCGAGGCCGTGCCCGATCTGCTGCGCGAGATCGGCCGGCTCGGGCTCGGCTTCGAAGGCTTTCACATCTTCAGCGGCTCGCAGAACCTGAAGGCGGAAGCGATCTGCGATGCGCAGCAGAAGACGCTCGAGCTCGCGATCCGCCTGGCCGCATCCGCGCCGTCGCCGGTGCGCGTGCTCAACATCGGCGGCGGCTTCGGCATCCCGTACTTTCCCGGGCGAGCAGCCGCTCGACCTGGCGCCGATCGGCGACAATCTGCGCGACATCGTGCAACGCGCGGAGGCCGCCCTGCCGCACGCCCAGCTGCTGATCGAGCTCGGCCGCTACCTGGTCGGCGAGGCGGGCATCTACGTCTGTCGCGTCGTCGACCGCAAGGTCTCGCGCGGCCACGTGTTCCTCGTCACCGACGGCGGCCTGCACCATCATCTGGCGGCGTCCGGCAACTTCGGCCAGGTGATCCGCAAGAACTATCCGGTCGTCATCGGCAACAGGGTCGCGGGACGACGCGCGAGATGGCGTCCGTCGTCGGCCCGCTGTGCACGCCGCTCGATCTGCTCGCCGACCAGATGGACCTCGCCGAGGCGCATCCGGGCGATCTCGTCGTGGTGTTCCAGTCGGGAGCGTATGGCATGACCGCGAGCCCGCAGGCCTTTCTGAGCCATCCCCCGGCTCTCGAAGTTCTGGTGTGATGCGGCCGCAAACACGGATGCCACCACCTCCACGCCATCGCGCACGGCGGCTGTCCGATCGCCGTCTGCGCTGCTTGCCGCGAAACGCGATGACCGCCCGCTCAGGTGGGACCGCGGCGCCGCAGGAACTGCTGGCTGGCCCGTTGACGAGTGCGGGCGCCACCTGCGTCGGCAACCCCACGTTCGCGGATGCCGATCTCGCCGCCATTGCCGACCGCGATGGGCGAGCCGCGGCGTGGATGGCGGCGTTCGCGCGCTACGGCGTCGAGGCCCCTGCGCAGGCGCACGGTGATTTCGCGGTCGCCGTCCGCGACGATGCGGGCCGCGTGTTGCTCGCTGTCGACCGCTTCGCGACGCATTCGCTCTGCTATCGGGTGGACGGCGATCAGATTGCGCTTCGGCAATCGCGCGGGCGAGGTCGCGGACGCATCGGCGGCGATCGATCCGCAGGCACTGTTCGACTATTTGTACTTTCACGTCATCCCGGCGCCGCGCACGATCTTCAAGGGCACGCACCGGCTGCCCGCGGGCCACTGCGCACTGTTCGACAAGGGCAGCGCTCACGGTCGGCGCGCTGGTGGAACCCCGTCTTCGAAGAGGCGCGCACCGAATCGTTCGAGCAATTGCGCGACGAATTCCGTGCACTGTTGCAGGACTCGGTAGCGGCTCAGGTGCAGGGCGGGCGTGTCGGCTGCTTCCTGAGCGGGGGAACCGACAGCTCCACCGTCGCGGGCATGCTCGGCCGCGTCACCGGCGAACCGCCGCCGACGTTCTCCATCGGCTTCGACGCCAAGGGCTACGACGAAATGGAGTACGCGCGCATCGCCGCGCGGCATTTCAAGGCCGACCATCACGAGTACTACGTGACGCCGGACGATCTCGTCCGGAGCATCCCGACGATCGCGGCGGCGTACGACCAGCCCTTCGGCAATTCGTCGGTGGCGCCTGCGTTCTACTGCGCGCGAATGGCCCGGGAGGCGGGCATCGACCGGATGCTTGCCGGGGACGGCGGCGACGAATTGTTCGGCGGCAACACGCGCTACGCCCGGCAGCGCGTCTTCGCGTTCTACGACCAATGCCCGGAGCTCCTGCGCCGATCGCTGCTCGAGCCCGCGCTGCTGGGGTGGCCGGGGCTCGCGCGGATCCCGGGCTTCGCGAAGGCCGTCAGCTACGTCCAGCAGGCGCGCGTGCCGATGCCCGATCGCCTGCAGAGCTACAACCTGCTGGCACGAATCGGCGCCGGCGAAGTTTTCGATGCCGAGTTCCTGGCGAACGTCGACACCGACGAGCCGTTGCGCCAGCAGCGTGCCGCGTACGCGGCCTGCAACGCCGGGTCGCTCGTCAACAGGATGCTGGCGTTCGACTGGAAGTACACGCTGGCCGACAACGATCTGCCCAAGGTGGTCGGCGCCGCAAATCTCGCCGGCGTAGCGGTCGGGTTCCCGCTGCTGGACGACCGGCTGGTCGATTTTTCGCTGCGGCTCAAGCCTTCGTTCAAGCTCAAGGGAGGTCAACTACGCTGGTTTTTCAAGGAGGCACTACGTGGATTCCTCCCCGATGCAACGATCACCAAGACGAAGCACGGATTCGGCCTGCCGTTCGGCGTGTGGTTGACGACGCATGCCGGATTGCAGGAGCTTGCTTTCGAGTCGCTTCATTCGCTCGGCGCGCGAGGCTACGTCCGACGCAAATTTGTCGACGCGCTGAGAACGAAACACCTGTCCCAGCATCCGACGTACTACGGGGAAATGGTGTGGATTCTGGTCATGCTCGAGCAGTGGCTGCGGGCGAACGAGGCGCGAGTAAGAGATCGATAGCGACGTGGCAGGGAGTGGCGAACCGAATGCGTGCAACTCGATTGGCCCCCCATTTGTCGCGACAGGCGAGGGTACCCAACCGCGAGATTGGCTGTATCGACTGTCATGTGCTTTGGCTCACACGCATGCGAGTTGAGGTACCGCCGTTGGCGTCTCATAGTCGTATCCACACGATCGATCCGGAAATGATCGAGACCGTCGAAAGCAAACGTGTCCCGTAAACAAGCCGACATGGCGAATCTCTTCATTTGATCCGCGTGTTATAGAATGCCAAGGCAGTGCCGTAGGTGATTCGATGCATCGAACTGGAACGATAATTTGCGATCGTGGACCGGAGACTGGGCTGCTAACGGCTCCGGTCTCGCGATTCCGGCCTCTGGTACGGTACGACTTTCTGTCGGGCCGTACGAAGTGCAGGCTGCAGGCCCGAAGGGGAACTGCAGGACTGAAGGAAGGGTGATTGAGATTGCCCGCAACGACTAAAATGACTGCACGAATGCGTTTCCTGACGCGCACCAGGTCGTCCCCATGCAACTGAAGGCGTACGCGGCAACTGGAATGGCGCCACGATCCGCGATTGAACTCTGCGGCGGGGCTTCGATTGCCTTGCGTCTCATCCTACTTCTCGCGCTGCTCGCGGGCGCATCATCGGCGGTGGCCGATGAAGCGACATGCGGCGCGATCGTAAAGACGCCCGGAGGTTTCGGGCCGTTCGATTACCGGACGGCAACGCGTGACTCCATACGACTCGTCGAGGATTTCCATTTCACTCCGGACGTCGAAATGCTGAAAAAAGGCGCTACCGGCAATCTGGGCGGCGACCTGAACTACACGCTTCAGGTATTTCCCAATCATCCGCGTGCACTGGCATCGATGATGGCCCTGCAGTTCAAGCTCAAGTCTGATAAGCCGCCCGGCGCGAAATGGCCCGTCGCGTGCTATTTCGATCGTGCGATCCGTTTTGCGCCGAACGATGGCAATGTGCGTACGGTTCTCGGCGTATACCTAATGCGGCTGAATCAAACGGCGCAAGCGATCGCACAATTCAAGGTTGCCGAACAATTGGGCGAGGACAGCGGAAATCTGCATTACAACCTGGGACTCGCGTATTTTGACGTTAGCGATTTTCCCAGTTCAGTAGAGCACGCGAAAAAGGCGTATGCCCTTGGATTCACGTTACCCGGCCTCAAGAACAAGCTCGTCAAGGCCGGCAAATGGCCCGCCGATTAACGCTGGTGAAGCCTTGGCGACTTTCCGTTCCCGATGAGGAGCGCGCGGGAGGTGGCGAATCCAGCTGTGGGCCATCCCTAGATCGAATTGTTAGAAAGTGCCCGAATTGTATTGCTTGAGCGATTCTTCGAAGCTCCGTGCGTGTCATGCGATAAGTACGGAGATCAGTATTGCAAATTGGACTCAGACTCGGATAAAGGCGCGTTCTTTTTTGAACGTACGTTCGAGAAACAGCGCCGTGCGTTGTGGTTTGATCGGTTCACACCTTCCAGGTTGTACAAATAGTTGCCCTGCGGTCTTTCGATTCGCTCGACATGGACGCCACTCGGGCGGCGCTTCGTGTCGGCAGTTGGCTCGCCGGCTAACTTGATTCGCTGGGTGCCAATTATTGGAGGCAAGCAGCTATAGGGGAGACCCTAGTGGAACTAACCGAGCGCCAGAAGAACGAGCTTGAATACCATCGAGCGCACGCGCTCGAGAACGCAGCCATGCTCAAGAGGCCATTCTCCTGGGACGTTCTGGACCGTCCGTCCCGGCGATGGTGGAATGCCTACTGGCAAATGTACACCTACCTCAGCGATCTGAACCTAAAGGGCAATCGTGTGCTGGTAGTCGGATGCGGGTTTGGTGACGATGCGCTTCGCTTGGCCAAACTCGGCGCAAATGTCTACGCTTTCGACCTCAGTCCGGACTCGCTGTCAATCGCAAAGGCCCTGGCTGATAGAGAAGGGTTGGATATTGCGTTTGAAGAGATGCCCGCAGAAGCACTGAATTACGAAAGCGATTTTTTCGATTTTGTCATTGCAAGAGATATTCTTCACCACGTAGACATCCCGCGTGCCATGAGCGAGATCCTGCGTGTATCACGACCAGGAGCACTATTCACATTGAACGAGATCTATTCCCATACTGTCACGCACCGAATCAGACATTCAGTATTGGTGGAGAAATTGCTCTACCCTCGAATGCAGCAGTCCATTTATGGCGCAGGCAAACCTTACATTACAGAAGATGAACGAAAACTCACTGAACTGGACATTCAGGCGATTACGCGTTCGTTGCGATCTCTCGAGTTCAAGGCCTACTATAATTTTCTTGTCACGCGAATCGTGACGGACGAGAGTCTGAGAGATCCTGTCAAGAATTGATCGGGCGCTCCTAATCATGCTCAAGCCGATTGCTCATATGTTGGCTGGTCGAGTTATATTGTCCGGCCACGTTTCGAAGTAAGTCCGTGAGGGCCCCAAACGGGGCCGATCTCACACTGCATCGGCGCGACATGCAGGAGGTACGGCGAAATAGTCTGAGGCTTACCCGTCGCCGCGCACTTGTACGGGATGACCTTTTCCTAAGTACCCCACTCGCCGCCGCCCGCCCTCTCGATGAAAGATATCAAGCAGAAGATGGCGAAGGGGGCTGCGTGGCTGGTCCTCTTCCGACTCATCGAACGTAGTATCGGCGTCGTCTCGACGCTGATCCTCGCTCGGCTGCTGGTGCCCGCCGATTTCGGGTTAGTGGCGATGGCCACATCGTTGCTGGCCGCGCTGGACTTGCTCGGCGCCTTCAGCTTCGACGTTGCGCTGATCCAGAACCAGAAGGCACAACGACACCATTACGACACGGTTTGGACCTTTGCCGTGCTGTTCGGCATCTTCAAGGCGCTGGCATTGTGCATGCTGGCGGTGCCCGCCGCACATTTCTTCAACGAACCGCGACTGCAGTGGCTGGCGTACGCGCTGGCGCTGTACACGCTGATTGATGGATTCGACAACATCGGCGTCGTCGCCTTCCAGAAAGACCTGGAACTGCACAAGGAGTTCTGGTTCGGCCTGGCGAAGAAGGTGGTCGGTTTCATCGTCACATTGTCGATGGCCTTCTGGCTGCGCAACTACTGGGCGCTAATCGGCGGCATTCTGTCCACACGACTGGCCAGCCTGGTGTTGAGTTACCGGTTGCACCCGTTCCGTCCGCACCTTTCGATGACCGGCGGACGGGAATTGTTCAATTTCTCGAAATGGCTGTTGTTGAACAATTTTCTCATCTTCGTCAACAACCGCGGGACCGACTTTGTCATCGGAAAGCTGGCCGGTGCACGCGCCCTGGGCCTGTACTCGGTCTCGTATGAGATTGCGAACCTGCCGACCACGGAGTTGGTCTGGCCGATATCGCGCGCCGTATTTCCGGGCTACGCCCGCATGGCAAATGATCTGCCGCAACTGCGCGAGACCTTTGTACAGGTCATCAGTCTGGTGGCACTTCTCACCGTGCCCGCAGGCATCACGATTGCCCTCGTAACCGAAAGCCTCGTTGAGGTCTTGCTGGGTGCGAAATGGTCCGACGCCGTGCCGTTGATTCAGGTTCTGGCAATATTCGGCGTTGTCCGTTCGCTCCACGGACCCACGGGATCAATCTACCTCGCGCTGGGCAAGCCGGGATTCATCGCGGGCTTCCAATGCGTACAGCTTGGTGTGGCGATTGCGATGATGTTGTTGCTGGTGCCCCGGTATGGCGCGATTGGCGCAGCGTATGCGCTGCTCGCGGGGGCCTCGCTGGCAATGGCAGTCAATTACATACTCGTGCTGCGTGAGTTGCAGTTACCGGTTACTAATCTGGTGCGCGCTCTTTGGCGCCCGCTCGTCGGCGCCGCGGCGATGATGGTCTCGATCGAGGCGATGGGCCCGCTGTGGCCGAGCGAGAAAGACGCTACAACCAACGTGATGCGTCTTGTGATTCTTTGCACCATTGCTGCAGGTAGCTATTTGGTCGTCGTGCTGCTTTGCTGGTGGATGGCGCGCAGACCGGAGGGGGCTGAATCCCAGATCGTCCGGTTCGGCATGAGGCGACCCGGTCTGGCGGGCCTGAACCTCGAGGTCACCGACCAAGTAACGTAGTCGGGGAACTATGCGCCCGTTCTTCTGCAGATATAGGGAGACGTTGTCAACGAGCCCACCGATCTTGATGAGCTGAAGAAATACGCTACTCATGCGCGCGAACCGTTCTATCGGATCGCTTTCGATTTCTATCGGGCTCCCGGCAAAGTCTTAGACGTCGGTGCAGGAGCGGGTGGTTTCGCCGACCTGCTAGGATTAGGCGACATATACCTGATCGAAGGAAATCCGGAATCAGCGGAACAGCTTCGCCATCGATACTCCAACGTGTTTGAACTGCGTTTGCCTGCGGTCTTCCCATTCGAGGACCAATTCTTCGCGTTGATCCACTGTAGCCATCTCATAGAGCACCTCTATCCTCATGAGTTGTACGCGGTTCTCAAGGAATTCGATCGGTGCCTGGCTCCCGGCGGTTACCTCGTCATCAGTACGCCACTAATGTGGGAAGGCTTTCAGCCAGATCTTTCGCACATCAAACCTTACACACCAGTCGTGCTCGAGAAGTATTTCTGCGCGCCCGCAACTCCGGGCGGGAGCCAGCGCACGAGAAGTGCGATTTCTCACGGCTATGAGCGGCTCAGGCTGGTTTACCGACTTCGGACTAACAAGGTACCATTTCTTAACTTGTCATACAGAAGAAGATGGGCTCAGAAGCTGGTGTTCTCTCTCTCTAGTTGGTTGAGGTCGTTGTACCTGTCAGTTTACGAACGAACTGGTTACACAATTGTCTTGAGGAAGCAACCGCTTCAGCTGTAATTCCATCCGCCTTGACTACTTCAGCTACAACTTCGACGCTCACTAGATTTCCACGATGCCAGCTCAAGAATGCGCGTTAGAACCCTTTGAATTGCTAGTCTTGGCGCCGAATTCGTCAGCGGGCAATGGGTAAATCGGCGACATTTTCCCGCCTTGGACGCGAACGCCCTGTCCTCTACACCACCGGTGGGTGGTTCACATGGGATCGACATACGCCAGAATGGGAGCAGGCAAGCTGGAAGGGAAATTTTGCGCCGCACGACAACGTCTGGGTTGACGAATCCCCGCGATGGCTTCTGCGTGCGCCGAAATTGCCCTTACTGGACGGCTGTGCCGTGCGTCTCCAGGCCCGCCGCTGGAGACTATTCCTGCGTGCGCGCGGGAAGGGGCCGCTTATTGCCTACGTCTTTCATCCGATGTTTTTCCCCTATGTCAGAGCTCTTGGGGCCGATTATATTGTCTATCATGCTTATGACATGTACGACCATATGCCCGGATGGACTGCTGGACTTGACCGTGATGAACGCGAATTCGGCCGAACAGCGAATTTGGTGATCGCGGCATCCGAGCGAATAGAGATCGCCTTCGGACAAAGGTAACGCGCGGAGTTCGGGTGTTGCCGAACGGAGCGGACGTGGAAGCAATTGATCGCGCGATTGCCACGTCTGCGCCTCCGCCGCAAGACTTAAGCACAATCCCCCGTCCTTGGCTCGGTTGGGTGGGGAGTCTGCATCCGCAGATCGACTTCGCCTTGATTGCGGAGGTGGCAAGGCGCCAGCCAAATTGGAGTTTCGTTTTTGTCGGCAGCATGATCGCGCATCCCGATGCACGAGCTGATAGGGAACGTGCCGATTGTTTTGCGTTACCCAACGTGTACGTCCTTGGTGGTAAGAGCATCGACGACGTTCCGCGGTACGTAACAAGCATGGACGCCAACCTGATGTGCTACCGGTTGTCGGATCAAACATGGATCAAGGCAATCTACCCACTCAAATTGCACGAGTATCTTGCGGCAGGCCGTCCGATCGTCAGCGCGGACTTGCCCACTGTGCGCCCATACTCGGACGTGGTGCGGATTGCCGAAGGTGCTGACGATTGGCAGGCGGCGATCGCAGACGCGCTGGCAAACGGCGGACAGGGCAGACCGGATCAACGCCGAGCGGCGGCTGCCAGAACAGCTGGAACAAGCGGGTCAGCGTATTAGAGACCTGGTTATCGAATCTCGTAAGCAACGGCAAAGGCGCGCCTTGACTTCTTGCGCCGCGGCCAAAGTTGATGCCCCTGGCAGCATGCAACCATCAAGCTACAGCGGTCTTGAATCCAGAGTGGGCGTTTTGGGGTTAGATTCTTTGTTCTGATCTCATAACGCTACCATTTCAAGACCTACCAGTCAGAGACGCTTTCGTGAAGAACCTGTTTGATGACGTTGCCGGGAAATTTGCCGCCGATATCGACAACGCGATACATAGAGGCACCTACGTTCGCGGTGAACTCTTTGTTAGCTTGGCCCAACATGCGATTCCGCGAGGAGGTTATGTCCTCAACTACGGTTGCGGCCCCGGGCGATTGAGCGTCATGCTCGCCCGCTCCGGATTTCCGGGTTCGCGGCGTAGACAACTCCGCGGGCATGATCGAGCAAGCGCGTGCGCTCGACGAACAGGGACTGAATATCGAGTTCAGCGCGATCGGAAAACTTGACGAGGCTCTAGCGCCGAACACGTGCGACGCAATCATCTGCTCCAGCGTTGTTGAATACGTCGCCGACGTCGACGAGCTGTTGCAGGGATTTCACCGTGCCTTGCGCACGTCGGGCGTCTTGATCGTCAGTTACGCCAACGAGTCCAGTTACTGGCGAAAGCGCTGGAAACGGGAGGCCGCTGCCAATCCGATGGGGCCTAGTCAACACCATACCTGGGATTGGGTGGGTTTCCGGACTCTGCTTGTGAAGAATGGCTTTCAAACGACCACGCGGCCGAAGTTCTTCGAATCGCCGTGGGACAGCCGGCCTTGGGGAGCATGGTTTCGCAATGTGCCCTATGTCGGTTCGCTTGGGGTAGTCGTGGCGCGCTCAGTGCCCCTTCCAGTGTCCTGATCTGCTATCGCCAATTCGCAGCGCCTGGTTTCATGACCCGCCGACTTTGAGGTTCGACTTCCCGAAAGGGCCGTTGCTCAGCATCCTGTTGGCGGTGCTGGTGTTCGCCTTGATCTGGGTACCCGAACTTTCCCACTGGTATGTCAGCCCGACACCAACGACATTGCCGGTGCTCGAGACAGCGCGCACGTCGCCGGCGCTGAGCGTACTCGACGAAGTCGCAGCGGCGATGCATTTGGCAGCGGTGACAGTAGCCCCGAAGGAAATCGTGTCCACTGCCGAGAAAGTCATGCGCGGGACTTTGAGCCTGCCGGGTTTCCGTCGGCGCCGATTACTTTGCCTTTTGCCTCCGGATCTGGAACGCGGATTGCCGACGTGGCAATTGATGGTGGCATCGCTCGCTTCTGCGGATATTCTCCTGGACGCGTACCGAATGACAATGCGTGAGAAGTATTTCCGGCAGGCGCGCGAAATCATCGTCGCCTTTGCGCAGTATGAGGCTGCGCAATGGGTCGACAGAGGGTTGCTCTGGAACGACCATGCCGTTAGCGCGCGTATTCCGGTCCTGGTAAAGTTCTGGGCGCAGTACCGGACGCACCCGGAGTTCGACCCACGTGTCGGCCGCGCCGTACTCGATCTCGTCGCGCGCAGCGCCCAATTGCTTGCCAAGCCTTCGTTCTATACGTGGCGGACGAGTCACGGGGCACTGATCGACCTGGCGACGCTTCAGATCGCAGCGGCATTTCCGCAATTGCCGGAAATCGCCGAACTTCGAAGCATTGCAGTGGGGAGATTTCACGATCATTTAAGCTACTGGATCAATGACGAGGGCGTCACGCTGCTGCATTCGGCGGGCTCCGCGCTGGCACTATATCACTTCGGACTTGCCTTGCGCCTGTATACGCTCAATGGCCTAAAGATCCCCGACGCCTGGTGGACGCGATACGCGAAAGCAGTCGAATTCGATTCGCTCTTGAGAAGACCGGACGGAACGCTGCCAATGTTTGGCGACACTAGCAGTGTCCCCAGCGAATCGGGACCTCTGCTGACCGCACGGCGCGACAGCGACGGTGCTGCCGAGCCCTTGCGCGAGCGAACGCGGACCGCTCCCTCCGAATCCATTGCTTTCTTTCCGGTAGCCGGGCACGCGATTTGGTGGGATGGTTTGTCACGGTCGAATGCGGCCGAACCCACCGCTGCCCAAACGGTGATTACCTGGTCATACCATCCGGGACTTGGGCACAAGCTCGCCGACGAATTGAGCATGATCGTCTGGGCGCGCGGACGAAGACCTGGTCAGCCAACACCGGATACTGGCCTTACGGCGTCTGGGGACGGGAACAGGCGGAATCCTGGGAAGGTTCCAACGCGCCTCACCTGTATGGCGAGCACAAGCAGTCCGAACGCACATCGCATGTGCGTGCCGCAGGCCACGACGCTGGAATTGCGTTCATCGACATTGAGCGCAGCGGACCGTCAGGCTACTCGGTTCGCAGGCAGATCGCCCGTCTCGCCGATGAGCAAAGCTGGA
>CAVSDL010000006.1:0-348549 GCA_963726775.1 uncultured beta proteobacterium | reverse complement strand
CCGCCCTCTCCGCCAATCCCGCTCACATAGAGGAAATCACGAAATCCACGTTGCACCGTGGACCAATCGTGGACCAATCTGACCAGTCTCCGCGTTACCTTGATTGGGCCCGTGCTGGCTCAGTACTCTCAGTACTTTGCGAGCCCAGCGGTCCATTCCAGAAGGTCCTGCATTCTCCATCGAACCGACCGTTCGGATACACGCAACGGATGCGGGAATGTATCGTCGGATACTCGCTTGTAGATGGTGGACCGTGACAGGCCGACGAGAGGACATACGTCCGTTAACCGCAGCAGCGCATTCGGCGGGAACGGCTGAGTTCATTGGCAATGGCTTGCAAAGTGTTGTCACATATGACAACATACGGTCTGTGGAGTGATCGGTGACAAGGACAACCCGGCCCGTTTCGTGGGTCTCCGCTGCTCGTAAGACCTTTGAGTCGTTTCCGGAAGGCGCGCAGTCGATTTGCCTGGCGGGTCTCACGATCGCGGCGGAAGGTGGCAAGGCCGACATTACCAAACCGATGAAGGGGTTGGGCTCCGGGGTGTTCGAGATCGCGTTGCCCTACCGCGGCAACGCATTTCGCGTCGTGTATGCCGTGCAGCTCGGGGCCGATATCTGGGTGGTGCACGCGTTCCAAAAGAAATCAACGCAAGGCATCAAGACCCCGAAGCATGACATCGATGTGGTTAAGGATCGACTCAAACGATTGAAGGAAATGTTGCGATGAAAGCCGAAAAATTGGAAGTGGTCCTCGGAAGTGGCAACGTCTATCGCGACCTCGGCCAGGACAACGCGGACGTGAAGCAATTCAAGGCACTACTGGCTGCAGAAATCATCAAGACGCTCGACCGCGATCGACTAACGGTGCGCCGAGCGCATGCGCGTACCGGCATCGCCGCCGCGGACTACTCCCGCATCCGCAACGCGGATCTCGGACGCTTCACGCTCGATCGGCTGGTTGGAATTCTCAACCGCCTCGGTTCGCGGGTTGAAGTGAAAGTGAAGGTCAAGCCAGCGATCGACATGGCACGAGCGGAGTTGGTATAAGGCGAGTCGGGGTAGCGATCAAAATTTGGCGGGGGCTTCCTCGGGGGTATTTTCAAAACGTCGCTGCCTCGGAATCCGCGCTGGCGTGGGCTTAACGCGAACACTTCGACTGTCGCCCTCCCGCCATTTATGCTGATGCTTTGATTGCTGTCGCAGGGCGGACCTTGCTATTCAACACGCGCGCCGTGGAGGCGCCGTCGTTGCGGGGTCGACTCCGTGTGTGCCCCGCCATGTGGAAGGCCAGACGGTACTCCAAAAAACTGCGGACCACGTTCGGCTGACTCCTGCCGTGACTCGAGTTGACTTGACATGCGCCGGTAAGCGGCTATGATAGCTAGACTGTCTAGCTGGTATTTTCGGAGGATCGGCATCGTGAACAAGTGGCAACTTCAAGACGCAAAGAACAGGTTGTCCGAAGTGGTGAGGAAAGCCACGGACGAAGGGCCGCAAATCATTACGCTGCGAGGTGACGACGCCGTGGTGGTGGTTGCCGTGGACCAGTACGCCCGCCTTGCCCGCAAGCCCAAAGGCACCCTCGTCGATTTCCTTCGCAAATCGCCGTTGGGCACGGTTGCGCTCGATCTCACGCGCAGCCGTGATACGGGCAGGGCAGTCGTGTTGTGAGCTGGCTGCTCGACACCTGCGTCGTTTCCGAGCTGGTGCGCCCGCGACCGAAGGCGTCGGTCGTCAGCTGGGTACTCGAACGCGACGAAGATGAACTGTTCCTGAGCGTCATCACGATC
The DNA here is from genome assembly GCA_963726775.1 of uncultured beta proteobacterium. GTDB lineage: Bacteria > Pseudomonadota > Gammaproteobacteria > Burkholderiales > Casimicrobiaceae > CAIWHR01. Next base: position 346,756 of record CAVSDL010000006.1, on the reverse strand, counting down.
GGGGAACTGGAAAAGGGGATCGCCAGGCTGCCCGATTCGCCGAAGCGGATCGCACTTGAACAATGGGTGCGGCGCGAGCTCGCGGATCGGTTCCGCGACCGGCTGCTTGCCGTTGATTCAGGCGTTGCGGCCCGTTGGGGCGCGCTGGTCGGCGCGTCGGAAGCACGCGGGCAGACGTTGCCCGTCATCGATAGTCTGATCGCGGCGACGGGCCTGCAGCATGATCTCACCGTGGTCACCCGCAATACGGATGATCTCGAACGTTGTGGCGCGCGCTGCTTCAACCCGTGGGTCGGGAAATAGCGCTGCATGGCATCGCGCGTCGCGAAATCCGGCAGGCAACGCTCCAGCGGCAATCTGCGCATCGGCGATCACTGGAATGCGATCACCATCATCGCCCTGTCGCAGAGCAATCCGCTCAAGGCGGTGGCCGAGCTGGTAGAAAACAGCATCGACGCCCGTGCGAAAACGATCGTCATCACCCGGGGCAAGGAGAAGGGCCAGCATTACCTGCGCGTGAAGGACGACGGGGAGGGCGTGCGCAGGAATGCCGACGGCGAGCCGGATTTCCACTACGTGGCGACGCACGTCTGCGATTCCATCAAGCGGCAGCTGAAGGTGCAGGGCGCGGGCGGCTTGCAAGGCGAATTCGGTATCGGCCTGCTGAGCTTCTGGACTCTGGGGGAAGAGCTTCTACTGACCTCGGCGAGCGCGGATGGACGCACCTTTCAGATGCACCTGAAGAAGGGCGATCCGAGCTATCGCATCACGCACCGCCCGACGTTGTTCGCCGAAGCGGGGTCGGAGGTCCTGATCAGGGGCATCCTGCCGGGCATCAAGAACTTCAGCGGCGACAAGATCCAGTGGTACCTCGCCTCCGAGTTGCGCGACCGCATTCGCCATTCGGGCGTATCGATCCGCGTCGTCGATCGAACCGCGCGGGCCGAATACAAGGTCGAGCCCCGCCAGTTCGAGGGCCGACTGTTGCACGAGCTGGATGGCTTCCTGCCGCCCCAGAGCGACGTGTACGCAGAGCTGTACTTGCATGCCCATCTGCCGGCCAACGCGGTGTCGCTGTATCGTTCGGGCACGCGCGTGCTCGGCAATCTGACCGAGCTCGAAGCGTTCGCGCGTATGCCCTGGACGAGCGGCTATGTGCAGGGGATCATCGATGCGCCGTATCTCAACCTGACGCCGGGCACGCGGCTCGGCGTCATCCACGATGCCGCACTGGCGCGCCTCGCCGAGGAGCTTGGCTCGCTCGAGGCGCGCCTCGCGAAGATCATCGAGGACCAGCAGCGGGCCGAGGAAGAGCGGGCGAGTCGCGATGTGCTCCGCTCGGTGCAAGGGGCACTCAAGGAGGCGCTGCTGGCCTTGCCGGCGGAGGAGTACGACTGGTTCGATCTGCGTCGCGGCGAGGGCAAGCGGCGGCCGCGTACGGCGGCGCCAGCGGAGCCTGGGGACGGGGCATCAGCAGACGATCAAGCCATCGAGGTCGAGGCTGCGGACGACCACGAAGCCGCCGAAGGTCAGCGGCAATTCTTTGAGTTCGCGGGTCCGCTGTTTTCGGTGATGATTTCCCCGACGTCGAGCGTCATCGAAGTCGGTGGCTCACGCGCGTTGCGCGCGATCGCCCGCGACCGGGCGCGGCGACCGGTGGAGGATGATCTCACGTACGGGTGGGCCATTCTCGAGGGTGATGGAACGCTCGACAGCGCCGGCGGGGAGATGGCGACGTTTCGGGCAGCGGCCGAGCCGGGGCTGGCGCGGGTCGAGGTCACCGTCACGCAGGGTGACGTCGTCTGCAAGGCCGAAGCGCAGATCACCGTGGCGGCTTCGTTGCTACCGAAGGCGGGCGGCGGCGATTCCAACTACCAGGGCCTCCCGGGTTACACCTTCCACAAGGCCGCGGGGGAACTGTGGCGTTCGCGGTTCGACGCGGAGCGCAATCTGGTCGTGATCAACAACGGCCATCGCGATTTCGTCTACGCGGCACGCAGCAAGATGCTGAAGCTCCGTTACATCTGTCGCCTGTTCGCCAAAGAGCTCGTACTCAAGAACTTCATCGGAATTCCCCCGGATCAACTGCTGGAACGCTTGCTCGAGCTGACGTTGTACACCGAGGAGAATCTGCGCTAGAGGGCAGGAGACGATGCCCACGGATGCCTGCCCATTCTTCTACGAGTGCCGCAACTGCAAGGTGCTGTTGCGCCCGAAGCGGGGCGACTGTTGCGTGTTCTGCTCATATGGCTCGGTCAAATGTCCGCCGATTCAGGAACAGCGCGGATGCTGCGGCTAACCGTCATGATCGGCGGCGCCACCGCGATCCTGTCGGTCGCATCAGGGTGTTCATGGCAGCAAGCCTATTCTGCCGCTCAGGGGTGGCAACGCAATCAGTGCTACAGGCTCGTCGAGCAGACCGAGCGCGAACGCTGCCTGAACAACACGAACATGCCCTACGAGGACTACCGGCGTCAGAGCGAAGGGGCCAAGAAGGACTAGGAGCGGACTTGCAGATGTCTGTACTGGAACAGCACCACGCCGGACGCGCTCCCCCGATCAAGCCGGTGGCGCGAGACTTCGTGCCAGTTACCGCGCCCCGAAGTCCGTTCGCGTCAAGGTTCGTTCTGCACCGCGATGAGCCGCCCGGGTGCCGGCCACACGCCGCGGTCGAGCGCGCGCCTGCCGTCGAACACCAGCCAGCTCTGCGCGCCATAGTGCGGCAGCGGGATCAGAAGTGCCCGCAAAGCATCGGCGTCGACGGCCGAAATCACTGCCACCGGCGGACCTCCCGCGCGCGCGATCGTCCATACCTGTGCGCTGCCGCGCCCGGCCAGGTTCACGAGGCGCGGCGGCAGGACAGCGTGCGCCATCGCCGCGTCTATGTCCTCATGGAGGCCCACCAGCAACACGGGTTCGGTGCCCTGATTAAGCGCGTCCTGCGACACCACTTGCGGCGGGATCTCGAAGAAGCGTCTCGCCAAATCCGCAGCAGCATCGCGCACGTCGCCCACGGTAGAGGCCTGTGCCAACCGTGGCGCCCGCGCGATGATCCACTGGCGCAAGATGGGAGGCAGCTGCTCGCGGTCCAGTACACGCCAGACGCGCAGGTCCGGATCCAGGCGCACGCCTTCGGGCAGGGCATCGACGTCCACGGTGACCACGTCGCGCAGTCGTCCGATGTCGATCGAACGCATCTCGGAGCGGCCCGAGAACACGATTTCCAGGGGCACCCGCGCGGTATAGGCCGGTGCCGTCTGCTCCATAGTCAGCGTCAGGCGGAACTTGCCGGCTGCGGCCTTCGCGGCGGCGCGGGTGATCTTCACCGTCGGGCCTCCGGTTCGGCTGAGCCATTGATCGAAGAATGGCGCGAGCGATCGCCCGGCGGCTGTGTCGAAAGCGGCCTGCAGATCGCTCCAGGAAGCGGTTCGGAATCGCTGCTCTTCCCAGAACGCGCGAATGCCGCGCCGGAAAGCGTCCTCGCCGATGGCATCGCGCAGCATCACGAACAGCATCGCCGACTTGCCATAACCGACGCTCGCGGCAGCGCCATGGGTTCGGGACCGGAAAGATGCCAGCGTCTGAGCATCGCGGGCAGGCACGGCGGCAAAGTCGCGGAGCCACCCCAGCCGCATCTCGCGCGCGGCATCCGCCGACTCGTGCTCCTTGTACGCGTAGTCCGCCATGAAGGTGGTCAGACCTTCGGACCAGTTGCCCGTGGGGTAGTCGACGTAAACGCCGTTGCCCCACCAGTTGTGGAGCACCTCGTGACCGAGCGACGTGGCGCGTATGAAAGGCAGCTTCAGCACTTCCGCGCCCATGTAGGTGAGCGTGGGCATCGCAACGCCCGTGGGCAGCGGACTCGCCACCACGGAGAATTCGGTGAACGGGTAGGCGCCGATCTCCTCGCCGTAGAGCGCGAGGTAGCGGCGCGAGTCGTCGAGGTAGCCGTCGGCCAGACCCGCGACGGCATCCAGGTCGCGTGGAAAATAGGTGCGCAGCCGCAGCGGCCCGCCGCTTGCGCGCGACATGATCTTTTCGCGAATGACCCATGGCCCGGCCATGAGGTCGATGCCGGTGCCCGGTTGTGCGAACTCGAAGCTGGCCCGGTATCGGCCCGAGCCGTCGGGCGGCACGACCTCGGACCGTAGGCGGCCGGGCACCACGGCGCGCTGATCACCCTGCACCGATACCGTGACGCGATAGGTAAACAGCGGCGCAGGCTGCGGATACCAGGCGCCCGTTGCGGGCAGGAAGCTGCCGTCGCTCGACGCCATCGGTGGCAGACCTCGCAGCACGCCTCGATCGTCGAGCCTGCGGTCCAGCGCGGGCAGCGTTCCGCCATATTCCAGACGCAAGCTGCGCGCGCCCACCGGCACCTGCACCTGCCAGCCGCGAATCGGCCCGTCGCCCCCCACCGGAATGGCGCGCATTGCCTTGCCGTCGGCTGAGGCGGCGGTCACCTTCAGGGATTCATGCAGCTCGAACCGGAAATCCTGCGCTGCGGGCGTGACCAGGGCCACCGCCTGAAAGCGCCGCGTGCCGGGATCGAGTTCGACGTCGAGTTCGAGGAATGGCTCGGCCGGTCTGACCGCCCCCGAAGCGATCAGCGCGAGGACCCCCATGGCAGCCAGGAGCGCTCGCCGGCCGAACTGGTCCCTCATTGCTTCGCCGGAAACTTGACCACCAAATCCAGCGTCTCCTCGCCGCGTTTCACGCGCAGCGGTAACCAGGTGCCGGCGGGCTGCAAGCGGATCGCCGCAACCACGAGCAGCGGCCTGTTCACCGGCAGGCTGGCGACTTCGACGATTTGGTCGCCCGCTTTCAGTCCGGTCCTTTCGGCCAGGCTGCCGGCCGTGACATCGACGATGCGTACCGTCCGGTTGCTTTCCTCCAGCTGCACGCCCAGACGCGGCGACTCGGGCTTTGCCTTTGCCAATTGCGGCAACGCGAAGACGGCATCGGCCAGACCGGGTCGAAGCTCGTCGCAGTCGAGACCGGCGGCAACGGGCAGCAGGGTCCCGACGTTCTTCACGCCCAGATCGCGCAACTGGTTCGGAACACCGTAGCCGAAGCGGATGTGGCCGCTGCCCATGATGCCCACCACCAGCGGCTTCTCGCCCGCCGAACCCGGGATCACCTGGCGCGCCAGGGCCTCTGCCATGGCCCGATCCCACGCTGTCTGCGATTCGACGAAGCGACCGAAAGCGACGTCGGCCTTCGGTGCCCCCGCGTCATCCTTGCCATGGACGTTCGAGTGCTCGCCATAGATCTCGAACAGGAAGTCGCGGTACGCCCGCGGCGCCGGCGCCGCCCGGCCGACACCTTCCCGTTCCGCTTCGGGTACCGCGTCCCAGCCTTTCTCGGTGATGGCCCGGACGAGCTTCTGGTCGATGTTCAGCGCCACGATCGGGATGCGGTTGATGCGGGCGAACTGGAACAGCGGCAGATAGAGTTCGGACGGCATTTTCCAGACCGAGTCCCACTGCGATTGCTCGAGCAACCCCCTGACCGTGAGATTGCCCGCCACCCAGCTGTCCAGCACCGGTTGCACGCGACGGGGGAACATTTCGAAGCCGATCACCATGCCGGGCCGCTGCGCGTGCAGTGCCGCCAGCACCTGCAGTTGCCAGCGGTGATCGTCCTCTTCGTCGTGTTGTTCGCCGAGCAGCACCACATCCTGTTTCGCCATCCCCGTCAGCACGGCGGACGCGCTGGCGATGCGCGGCGGGCTGCTGTCCAGCCTCGTCCAGTGGGCGGCATCGAGACAGCTCTGGCCGGCAGGCGCGGCAGCGGCATCGCCCGTCAGGGCAATGGCGAACAAGCTGATGGCAATCGCGGCGCCGGCGAGAATCACTGCGAATATCGGGAAACGCTTCGGGTTCATGGCGTTGAGCATGACCGCTCATTCTGTCACACCGCACTGCTCGCGACGAATCCGGATCTGCGGTGGTTCCACCGATCGAGTAGTCGTGGCAAGCGTGCGCACGGCTGTCACGGACTTCGATTCCCTTCCGCTACGGGTTCTCCGAAAACCTGCGGGTCCCCGTCTCGGCACACAGGCGGACGCCCGTGATAGAAGTGGCCTCAATCCGGTCCAAGCCGATTACCCAATTCGCAATCGGCTCCTTACCGTCTCTTGCCAGCCTGATTCGGTGATGAGGTTCACCCAGCCCAGACGGGCAGGTCTCTGCCCAACAGCCGTTCCGCGGCCCGCGTGGGGGCCGCCAACCGCGTTCGCGATCAGGTAAGTCGAAAAGGGCCCGGCTTCAAATCGCGTGGTTGACGATGAAACGCGTTTCGATCGGCTTCGCGCCTGGCCGCGGCGTGATGATCACACGGATCGAGTACTCCCCGGGCCAGCCGAATCTGAAGAGCTCGCTGTAGTCCGGGAAACCCCCGGCTTGCGTATGCAGCAAGGGCTTCATCTCGACGCGACCATGAGGATCGGTCACTTCGATCTCGACCTCGGCGTCGCCAATCCGCCGGCGGCTCTTCTCATCGTCGAGCGTGATGAGCAGATGCTGCGAGCCAGAGGGCGGATGTGCCGGATGCGCCTCGCTGTGGCCCTGGGCGCCCAGGGCGACCTCGGCGGGCACGAGGCCGAAATTGACAATGTACCCACCCACCGCTCTGGGCTGCTGCGCGGCTGCGGGCGTCCACGCGAATGCGATCCCCAGGAAGGCAACTGCCATCACACGCAACCACTGAGCGCAACGTTTCATGAATTCACCCCCCAGTTGCCATTCGCCTGTTTCACAAGATGATCATTTTCGACATCGCCAGGAGGCCCGCTCATGGCCGACTGCGGCCATGGCAGGCAAATCACGCGGGGTTCGCCGCTTGGCTCCAAGGCGGAAACAGTCGCACCATGATCGAGAGCAGCACGAACGGCGCAGCAATGACGCCGGCCGCCGCGAGAAGCCCCTCGCGACTCAGGAAGGTCGGCACGTACGTCAGTAGTCCCTTGCCCGTCTTGGAGATCTCCTGACCGCCAATGACGACATTCCAGCGCATCATCAGTACCGCGAGAAGCACGAGGCATGCGCTGACGAGCACGCTCGCGATCAACATCCTGCCGCCGACCCCTCGCCATATCATCAGCGTGAGAATGGCGAGCGGCAGGGCCGACCCGATGCCGAATTGCAGGATCACGAAGGGCACGATGAGCGGGCCCATGACGAATTCGAGGATCATCTCCGTGCCTTCGCGGCCCCGATAGACGAGGCTTGCGAACTCTACGCCTTCGAGCAGCAGCGTAAACATCATGAATCCCCATAGCGCATATGCCATGCCCTTGAGGCACGGCAGGTCGACAGCTACCTTGCGCAACCGGCATGAGATCACATAGATGACAATCACGAGTGCGGTGCCGGAGATGATTGCGGAAAACAGAAAAATCGCCGGCATCAGGTCGGACGACCACCACTCGCGCGACTTGAGCGAGCCGAACACGAAACCGACGTAACCGTGCAGTCCGTGCGCCGCCGGTATGCCGATGACGGCAAGCGCGAAGATCCATTTGCGATCGTAACTCATCGCCTTTTCGGACAGGTCATCGGACCCGAGCGACAGCACGCGGTAGAACAGGCGCAGCACGCCTTTGGTTCGTTGCGCCTCACGCACGATGTGCGGCCGGAACACGAACCAGTTCTCGAGGAGCAGCAGCAGTACGTAAAAGCTTGCCGCGTAGCCGAAGATCGCGAACGCAGACGTCGCGTGCGGCGTGATCATCGCATTGAGCGCACGCTCGGGATGGCCGAGGTGCAGGAGCAGCGGCGTGGGTACTACGAGCATGCAGCAAAGCGATGTCAGCAGCGCGAGATGCGCGACCGGCTTGAAGCGCTCCATGCCGAATACCTGATACAAGCTCGAAACGGTAAACGCACCGGCGACGAGTCCGGTGAGGTATGGGTAGACGACGACGAGCACGGTCCACGGGACGACGGTCTCGTTGGGGTATACGTAGCCGATGAACGACGCGATGTTGGGGACGGCTTCCATCACATGACGTCCTTGTCGAGGCCGACGTAATAGACGTTCGGGGCATTGCCGGATTCCGGCTTGAGGACGCGCGTCCTGTTGTTGTGGATGAACTGGCTCACCGGGCTTTGTTTGTCGCGGAGATCACCGAAAATGCGCGCGCCGACCGGGCACACCTCAACGCACGCGGGCTGCAGACCCTTGGTGATGCGGTGATAGCACCACGTGCATTTGTCCGTCACCCCCTTCTCCTCGTTGAAGAAGCGCGCGCCGTAGGGACAGGCCTGCACGCAATATTGGCACCCGATGCAATACTTGTGATCGATGACGACCACGCCATCATCGGTTCGGTAGGTCGCGCCGGTGGGGCATACCTGAACGCAGGCGGGGTGCGTGCAGTGATTGCAGAGCTTCGGTACGAAGAACGCCTTTTCGACTTTGGCGTCCTTGTAGCGATTGGCAAACCGGTATTCATGCTCGGAACCCGAAGCTTCGATATTCACCGGGTCGCTGTGACTGTCGACGCGCGGGGCCTCCTCGCCTTCGAGATAGACGTAGCGCTCAACCCACGTGCGGAAGTGATGCGCATCCCCGATGACCTCGTTTTCGCGTTTGCAAGCCTCCACGCAGCGTAGACAGCCGATGCATTTCGTTGCATCGACTCCGAATGCCCAGCGGTGCTTCGTCCAGTCGTATCCAGGAATGGCGGGGGCCGCGACCGTGGAGAGTGCGCCCGCCGCTTCGGCCTGCGCGACAGCGACCTTTCCGGCCGCTACCGCACCGGCGCAGGCGACCGTGCCCCCCAGAAGGCGCAGGAATTCGCGCCGCGCGTTGGCACTCTTGTCTCGGGTCTCTGTCATCGCGAAGCGCTCCTCGGCAATTTATCGCGTCGATCGGCTCGCGCCTCAGTCGGGACGCGCGTTCGAGAAATAGCCGGCGAGCGCATCGATGTCGGCATCGCTCAGCCCATTCGCCATGCCGGCCATCACAGGGTTATTCCGCGTCCCGTCGCGATACGCCTTCAGCGACACAATGAGATAGTCCTTCTGTTGCCCAGCGAGGCTCGGCCACATGGGGTTGATGCTGACGCCTTTTTCGCCGTGGCAGCCGGCACAGACCACCGCTTTCGCCTTCCCCGCGAACGTGTCCGCTTTTCCGGCAGTTGCGCCGGCGGATTTCAGCTTCTGTGCTGCGAAGTGCCTGGCAAAGTCGCGCATGTCCGCCTCGCTCAGGGCCTTGGTGGTCGCCGCCATCATCACATTGCTTCGTGCGCCCGACTTGTAGGCCTTGAGCGCCTCCATCAAGTAGGCATCGTGCTGTCCGGCGAGATTTGGAAAGACCGTATTGGCACTTACACCATCGCCGCCGTGACAGCCTGCGCATAGTGCCGCCTTGCCCGCCGGGCCGTTCGCGGGGCGCTCAACCGTTGCACCGGCGACGCCGATCGGCTTCGGCGAGTGGGGGTTGTGGCACGTCGTGCACTGCTGCGTTCCCGCATGGGTGGCGATGACGATCTGCTTCTGTTCGGCGGGCCTGCCTGGCATCTTTTCGTGGCAGAGCGGACAAAGCCTGAGCGTGTCGGTGGGAAGCGAAAGCTTGCCACTCGCCGGATGATCCGCACCAGTGGACACGTGCTCGAACATGCCCTTGAAGTCGCGCTCGCCAGCCGCTCCATGGCAAACTTCGCATTGCACAGCCTTGCCGACATCGACACTATGATGCACACCGCTGGACCAGGTGGCGAAGAGCAAGGCATGACACGGCTGGCAGGAATCCGAGCCCTTGAACTTCGGCTTGTCCGATGCGATCTCCACGACCGAATCGCCACGATAGTGGCCGTACCGATAGAACGAGTCGGCGGTAAAGAAGACCTTCGCCCCGTAGGCCGCTGCCCCGAACGCGACCAACAGTGCTACGAGGCGAACAATGTGCCTGGGCATGTCGCGAGCCCCTGCTTCCGATCCTGGAACAAAGGAGGTTTATGCAGGAGGCCGTCCAGCCTGGCAAGGCTGTCCACGCCTCGCGAATTCCTCGATGCAGTGAGTGCGACTATTTGCCGCACCTGCGAAGACGCCATTGATGCAGGTCAATGAATTGCCGACGCGGCACAGGCGAGCAGGCCTTTCGTTGTCCGAACGCAACAAGTTGCTGGCGACCGCGACGGTCAGCATGGCAGGTCCGAGCGCGCATCGCAGTTGCCCGCAGGGTAGTCCGGTCGTCGCCGGAGCGCGGTTGTAAGCGAACGGCTTCCCAAGTGTGAACGTATTGCAGTGAACTGCATTCGGCGACGTGAAGTTCTTGGCCGCCAGCTTTCTGTGGTGAACGCGAGAGTTGCCGGTCGCCGAAGCGTAGTCCTCATTCAATAAGGGCGGGCATGCACGGCGGCCCGCTGGCCGCCGCGTCGCTCGCCGCGCTATCATCCGGTCATGAGCACGAAACTGGACGGACATCGCACGACGACGGAGCGCGTGCAGTCACCGGAGCAGGGCTGGAATCTCGTTTTCGCGTGTTGGCTCGTCGCGACGTCTTCCACGCTCGGCGCGCTCTTCTTCAGCGAGGTGATGGGCCTGCCGCCCTGCGTGCTGTGCTGGTACCAGCGTATATTCATATTCCCGCTCGTGCTCTTGCTGCCGGTCGGACTCTTCCCGTTCGACCCGAAGATCGTGCGCTACGCGCTGCCGTTGTCGGCAGTCGGCTGGTCGATCGCGTTCTTCCATGTGCTGCTCACCTACGGGCTGATTCCCGAGAGCATCAAGCCCTGCACGCAGGGTGTGCCGTGCGGGACGAACCCGATCGAGTGGTTTGGTTTCGTGAACATTCCGCTGCTGTCGTTCGCTGCCTTTTCCATCATCACTGCGTTGCTGCTCATGGCGCACTACAGGGTATCGAAATGAAACGAAAATCGGTCTTCATCACTGCCGCCGTTGCACTCGTGGCGGCGTTCGCTATCGGCGCGCTCGTCTACCAGAGCCAGAAGACCGGCTCGGCGCAGGCGCTCGCACGCCAGGCGCTTCTCGCCCGTGACTATGCCCCGACCAAAGGGCCGGCCGATGCGAAAGTCCACATCGTCGAATTCCTCGATCCCGCGTGCGACACATGCCGCAGCTTCTATCCGTTCGTAAAGCGGATGATGGCCGCCAATCCGGAGAAGATTCGCGTAACCATCCGCTACGCTCCGTTCCACAACAATTCGGACTACGTCGTGAAAGTGCTCGAGGCCGCGCGCAAGCAGGGAAAATACTGGGAAGCGCTCGAGGCGCTGTTCGCGGCGCAGCCGCACTGGGCGCCGAATCATTCGCCGCAGCCGGACCTCGTCTTGCTCGATCTGGCGGGTCTCGGGCTCGATCTCGACCGCGTCCGGCAGGACTCGTACGCTCCCGACATCGCGCGGAATGTGGCGCAGGACATCGCGGACGCGAAGGCGCTGAACGTCACGCAGACGCCGGAGTTCTTCGTCAACGGCAAGCCGATGCCGAGCTTCGGCTACGAGCAGCTCACATCGCTTGTAAACGACGCGCTGACGACGGCGTATCGGTAGCCGGAAAGGCAAGATTTCGTGCCGCGCGGCGGCTTGCATTGCCGCTTCCGCGGACGATGACTGTGAGGGTTTCCATCAGCCCGGCAGCATGGATCGCAGCACACCGTCCCGCAGAACAAAATGATGGTACAGGGCTGCGGCTGCATGCACCCCCGCGACCCACAGGATCGCGTCTCCCAGCCAGGCGTGAATTGACGCGATGGCGGTGCCAACGTCGCGGGACTCCGCGACCAACGGAGCGATGCGGATATTTCCGAGCAAGGTAAGCGGATGGCCTTCGAGCCACGCGCCGGAAATCGCCGTAAGCGGGATCGCCAGCAGCAGGATGTACATCATCGCGTGCACGACCTTCGACGAGAGCCTCATCCACGGCGGCATGGGCGGGTCGTCCGGCACGGCATCGAATGCCCGCCACACCAAACGGACCAGCACCAATGCGAGCACAACCATGCCCAGGGTCTCGTGGATCTGCCGGTCGAATTCCTTGGCGAGCGAGTAGACCCGTTGCTCCGATCCGCCCGGTCCGTACACGAAAGCAGCGACGACGAGAATCGCCGTCGCCCAATGAAAGAACTGCGCCACCGCGCCAAAACGCAGGCGCGTGCCCAATGCCGCTATCGTTGACATTCTGTTCAAAGAGAGCTTTTGGAAAATGAACGGGGTCGAACTCGCGCCATCGATCCCCGACACGCCGCGATCGAGGCGATCGTGCAAAGAAATTTCCGTTTCATGCTTGCCTGTCTCAATGCTGTGGACCGAGTCGGACTCCGTTGGTTCCATTGGACGCGCCACAGGCAAGCAGCGGCCGTCGCGCGACGGATTTGTCCGGCAGGACGATACGCGTGACGAGCTCGCTACGAGCGGCCGTACACTGCCGGTTATTGAATCGGCTGATGATAAACCCACCGGCAGCCTGTTCACGGCAGCCGGTTCCCTATAGGATGGCGTGCCGTTTCGGAGGTCCGATGCACATGTCCGAGCATAGCGCAGACAAGGTATTCGCCGGCTCCATTCCCGAGCTCTACGATACCTATATGGTGCCGTTGATCTTCGAGTCGTACGCGACGGATCTCGCGCGCCGGCTGGCGGCTCGACGCCCGGACCGTGTGCTCGAAATCGCCGCCGGCACCGGCGTCGTGACGCGGGCATTGGCGACGGCGCTGCCGCCAAGCGTCGACATCGTCGCCACCGATCTCAACCAACCCATGCTCGACCGCGCATCCTCGGTCGGAACATGCCGTCCCGTCGAATGGCGCCAGGCGGACGCGATGGCGCTGCCTTTCGGCGACGGAAGCTTCGATGTCGTGGTCTGTCAGTTCGGCGCCATGTTCTTCCCCGACAAGTCGCGCGCTTTTGCGCAGGCTCGGCGTGTGCTCGTTCCTGGCGGCGTCCTCATTTTCAGTGTGTGGGATCGCATCGAGGAGAACGAGTTCGCGGCCACGGTCACCGAGGCTCTCGAGAGCCGGTTTCCGCAAGACCCGCCGCGGTTCATGGCCCGGACACCCCATGGCTATTGCTCGCGCGAAGTGATCACGCACGATCTCGCAAGTGCCGGTTTCACAGGGCCCCCGCGAATCGAGACACTTGCGGCTCGCAGCCGGGCGGCATCGCCGCGAATTCCGGCCGTCGCATTCTGTCAGGGGACACCGTTGCGCAATGAGATCGAGTCTCGGGATGCCGCGGGACTTGCCGGTGCCACGGCCCTTTGCGCGGATGCGATTGCGGAGCGATTCGGGACCGGCGCGGTCGACGGCAAGATTCAGGCCCACATCGTCGCCGTCGACGCTTGATCGTCGCGACGCGAATGACTGGATCCCGGCAAGCAGACGGCGACCCGGACCGTTTGCCGTTGGCCGATCATGGGCGAGTACGATCTGACGCGGGATGTCAGATCGGATCCCGGTCACTACAATAGTCACCATGTCGAAACCAAAGACTCGGCAGCCGCGACATCCTCGCAGCCCGATCGCCCGCCCGGCGCTGCCGCCGCCATCGCCACGACAGCCGCTGCCACTGTCGGTAACGGGCAGGCGCGGGCGGCTGGGACGGTAGAACAGGCTCCCGGTCGCACGAAAGGACAGCGATGGACCTGGACCGATACCGCAACCGCATCGAAGGCCATGTGCTGGTGCTGGGAGGCTCCGGTGGCATCGGCTCCGAGATCGTCCGCGCGCTGGTGGCGGGTGGCGCAACGGCCGTGACGCTGACCTATGGCCGCAACAAGGCGGCCGCCGACACGCTGGTCGGCGAGCTGGCGAGCGCCGGCATACAGGCCTTCGCCGCACCCGTCGATCAGGGAGACGAGGGATCCGTCCGGCAGTTGCTCGATGCCGCGGCGACCGCGAACGGAAGGGAGGTCGCGGTCGCTGTCAATTCGATCGGCATCTCGCCCAACGTGCCGATCGAGGATCAGACGCTGGACGGCACGGACGGCTGGCGCCACGTGTTCGACATCAACGTTCACGGCTGCTTCATTTCGACGCGGGCGATCGCCGAGCGCATGAAGACAAAGGGCGTCAGGGGCTCGATCGTCCTCATCACGTCGACCAACGGCATCAATTCGCAGTCGCAGATCTCCACGCACTACGATGCCTCGAAGGCGGCGCAGGGCCACATGATGAGGATCTTCGCCGAGCACTACGCGCCGGCGGGGATTCGCATCAACGGCGTCGCGCCGGGCTGGATCGACACCAAGCTCAACGATTCATTGCCCGACGACGAGCGCGAGCGCGAGACGCGCAAGATCTGGTCGGGACGCTTCGCGGCGCCGCACGAGATCGCCGCCTTTGTCGCCTTCATCGCCGGCAGCGGCGGTTCCTATGCGTACGGCCAGAACTTCATGGTCGATGGCGGATATCGCTGAACGGCGGCCCTCGCGTCAGGCGCAACGCTGACCGTCGGACCCGACCCCGTCTCGACGGCGCGGCATCGCGTAGGCGATATCACCCGCGGCAAAGAATTGACGGTGCAACAGGCGTTGGAGAATAAGGTGATCGCTTCGCTGCGCGCCATCGTTGAGTTTCCGTTCCGCGTGGTCAAGCGGCAGTGGGGCCATACCATGGTGCGCTACCGCGGGTTGGCGAAGAACACGGCGCAGCTCCAAACCTTGTTCGCGTTGGCCAATCTGTATCAAATTCGACCTCGCTTGTTGACCACGTAGGAGCAGTGCGTCCGGAATTTGCGAAAGCCGCCGGAAACCTCGGCAAACCGACCAAATTCGACCCTCGCAACGCTGCAAACCATCATTTTTCGATGAAGTCCCAGCCAGCAAAACAAATGCCTCGAAATCCCAAACAATTTAGCGCTAGATCAGAGCTACCTTAGTGGGTTAGCACCAGCGCGGGGCCCGCTCAAAGAACCCTTTCCTGCAGGCGCTCCGCTTCGGCCCAGCTCCGCAGATCCCGAGCTGCCTGGCGCATTAGCGTGTACGCCACCTCGTGAGCCATGTGCACAAAGTAATGCTCCGAATTGGCGTCACGGCTATCAGTGCGGTTTGAAGGCAGCGTGAAGTCGCCCGAGTCGTAGCGCCGGGACCACAGAAGCCTGCCGTCCGCGTCCCGCACCTGCCAATCCACGATCAGGCGGACGTCCTGCCTGGTAGGAATTGGCACAATCGCCAGAATGGGGACTGGAACGATCAGGGGAAAATATTCGTCGTGCAGTTCGAATTTTGCCAGCCGCGAATTCACCAGCGTCAACCGGCCAACCGAAGCGTTCGCCTCAATCGCAACTTCGGAACTCGGGAATTGCAGGATGAATTGCCCGAACTCGTCGGAGAGCGCGGCAACGACCGCCGCTTCGAGAATTTGCCCGACTGGAATGACAAATCTGTGCGAATGTTTTTCGTGCTCGTACCTGAACTGTTTGAGCGCCGCATCGGCGACGAGTGCGATGTGCGTATTCACGCTCATGCTGGGAGTCGCCGGGGTTCGCCGAAAGAGGGCCGGGTCGAGCTTGCCCTCGTAGACGGTGGCGCACCCTGCAACAAGCTGCACGAACACCACCAGAAGCAGGCGAAGCATGCCCGGCAAATCCGCGACTCGAAGGTTCATGGCAACGAAACCATCTCCGGAAGGATGATGTCGACGGATTGCCCTTCCCGCAGCACCATGAACCGAAGCGACCGACCAGGCACCGCGGCGCGAACGATCGCTGCAAGCTGGAACGTATCGGCGATTTCGACATCGTTGCAGCGCACGACGATGTCGCGCTCGCGCAGACCTGCCCGGGCGGCGCGGCCGCCCCCCGCCAGTCGCGTGACGATAACAGCGCCTCGACCGGCGAGGCCGGCGGTCATGGCTTCATCGTCGGTCAGACCGCGGACCACCACGCCGACCGGCGCCGCGGCAATTTGTGAAGGAAGCGGCGCGACGAACTGGCAGACCAGAGGCACCGCGATGGTCTCGGGGTAGTGCAGATACCGGGATGCCTCGTCAAAGACGGTACCCAGGCTGGATCCCGCTCCGACCCCAGCGGCAACCACCGCCAGCACCAGCGGCGCGGCGGGGGTGGCCATGAGTCCAGCCGCCAGCGTGGTGCCGGCCGCCACGCCTACCCCGGCACCGACAACACCTCCTGAGGCCGCGCCAGTCCGGCCCCGTTCATCGATGGCCGAAGGCTCCCGGTGCGGCGCCGAGGGCAACGCCATTCCGAGCCCACGGCACGCGACCTCCAATGGTTGCGCCGACGTAACGATCGATACCGTGCCGGGCGTGCTCGCTACAGACCAGCGACCCTTGTCATTGCTGAGTTCGCAACGGGCCATGTCGCAGTCCGGCGTTTCCACCCTCACCAGCTGCGAGATGCTCACGCCGGGGTTGGCACAACCGCACTGCAGCAGCACGCTCACCACGACGGCAGCAATGGCAGCGATCGGTCGCGAAGTAGCTGGAAGAGAAATCACTTTCTCCAGTCATGGCGACCGGCCGCAGTCGCGCGCTTGTTCGACTTCGGCTACCCCGGTGCGTCAGGCGCCGCGTTACCAGATCAACAACGTCTCGCGGCCGCGGCACCGACGGATCATCCCAATGCGTGCGACGCACAGGTCGAAGGGCGCTGTCGTCCCGTCAACGACACAGCCATCGGGCGATGGTTTCGCACAATAGCTCCGAATGAGCGGGCAGTAAACGGAGTGCTGATTGCAGGACCTGCTGGCCCCTTGACATGCCCGTTATTTCGATTATGATAGAATTATAGAAAGAACCGAATTCACGAAGGACTTGGATTGGCTGCCAGAGAACCGCTTGAAAACGTACCCCGCTACGCGGACATGCTGTCGGCGATGGGGACCGAACCCCGGCTGCGGATCATGCGCCTGCTGCTTTCCGCGCATCCGGAGGGCATGGTCGTGGGCGATATCGGGACCGAATTGGGGATCCCAAGCTCGACGCTTTCGCACCATCTGGAAAAGCTCAAGCACGAGAACCTGGTCAAAGTCCGCCGCGAAGGCACCTTCCTCTGGTATTCGGCCAATGCCGCAGCGCTGCAGGAGTTGCTCAGTTTTCTCTATGCGGAATGCTGCACGCGCAACCAGGCGATAGAACCGCGGAAGATCGTCGCCGCCATGAAATGAAAGGAACCCTCCATGTCTGCATCGAGCGATGTGAAGGAAGTCGTGCGTGAAAAATACGGTCAGGCCGCCTTGCGGGTGAAGGCCGGCCAGAGCGGTTGCTGCGGCAGCGCGCCAAGCGCGATGAGCTGCTGCGATCCGATCACCACCAACCTGTACGATGCCGGCCAGGCAGGCGAAGTGCCCGAATCCGCAATGAAGGCATCGCTGGGATGCGGCAACCCGACCGCGCTCGCCGAACTGAAACCGGGCGAGATCGTGCTCGACCTCGGATCGGGCGGTGGCATCGATGTATTGCTGTCGGCGCGGCGCGTCGGGCCCCGCGGCAAAGCGTACGGTCTCGACATGACCGACGAAATGCTCGCTCTCGCCGAGGAGAACCGGCGCAAGAGCGGACTGGCCAACGTCGAGTTCCTGAAGGGCGAAATCGAGAACATCCCTCTGCCGGATAACGCGGTGGACGTGATCATCTCGAACTGCGTCATCAATCTGTCGGGCGACAAGGACCAGGTGCTGAGCGAGGCGTTTCGGGTGTTGAAGCCGGGTGGCCGCTTCGCAGTCTCGGACGTAGTCGTGCGCGGCGAGGTGCCCGCGGCCATTCGCAAGAGCATGGAACTGTGGGTCGGCTGCGTGGCCGGCGCGCTTTCGGAAACGGACTACAGGAGCAAGCTCGCCAAGTCGGGATTCGGCAAGATCGACGTCGAGGTGACGCGCGTCTATGGAAGCGACGATGCGCGTGAATTTCTCGCCACCGAGGGCTTCGACGGCGAAGCGCTCGCCGGATCAATCGACGGCAAATTCGTGAGCGCCTTCATCCGCGCCGTCAAGCCGTAGAATCCATTGATCGCCATGGAACTGGGCGACGCTTTCGGAAGGATGATGGTCGTTCCCGCGTACGCGGGAACGACGACATACCACCGCCGTTGTCGCTCAATTCAATCAAGCCTGGCGGGTCAAAATGCAGCGCTGCCTGCCGCAGCGCGATGTATCGCCGCATATTTCGCGGGGTTCCCCCGGAACGTCGTCAAGCAGCAGTCACAGCAGAAGTAATAAGCGACCCCTTCGAACTTCTCGATGTGTTTCGGCTTGGCAGTGTCGACCGCCATTCCGCAGACCGGGTTGACGAACCTGGCGCCTGGCGCCGCCGCTTCAACATTTGAGGTCAATCCAGGCGGTTGCGACGCCAATGCCGGCGCATCGGCTGACACCTGCCGACCGGGCGCAATGGCCGGGAGTTGCGCGCGACCGCGCAGGAACGCCAGTACGCCGACGATCGCCACCAAGGCAATTTCTCCCGGCGTCTTGGCTCCGGCATCCGGGCCCGCGGGAGCGACGAGGCGAGCGAGCCGGGCGTCGTCTATCCCGCGCATGCGCATCACGTCGCGCAGCTTTTCTGCCTTGCGCCGGCTCGCGATCATGAGCACGTGCGTTGCCGGGCTCTTCAGCGCGCGTTCGAGCGCCTCTTCGTCACTCTGCCCCTGGGTGGCGACGAGCACGATGGGCGCCTCGTCAGGGGCATCGGCGAGCCGGATCCTGAGACGCTCGGCCAGGAAGCGGGCCTCGTCGGCGGCCGGCGTGTTCCCCAGCACGCAGAGCGCACTGCGGGGACTGTAGGGCTGTATGAAAAGTTCGATCGTGCCGTTGCTCGCACAGGACATCGTGTGCTGCTCGACATCCGCTTCGGGTTGAATCCGATCGTTGGAAATGCGCACCAGTTTCGGCTCGCCGGTGCCGATGGCGCTCTGCGCGGCGGAGATGACCACGCCCTTCGCGCATCCTCCGCCGATCCAGCCGTGCAAGGTCCCGTCGGCGAGGACGATCGCCTGCGCGCCGAGATAGGCTGACGTGGGCGCCACGGCCCGCACGACCGTGACGAGCGCATAGGGCTCGCGCCGGCCGTTCAATTGGCGCGCCATCTCGAGGAGTTCGTCGTTGGTCATCGCAGGACCTCGAGGAGGTTGGGCAGCATATGCTCGATGGACGCCAGGTCGGCGCCGGGCGCGAAGAGGTCGAGATGCGGAAGCGCCGCCCGCATGCCGCGGCTCTCCGGGGCGAAATCGGGCCGGTTCAGGAGCGGATTGATCCAGACGATGCGCCGCGCCCGCCGTCGCAACGCGATCAGCGCCGCGCCCAGGATTTCCGGCTCGCCGGTGTCGTAGCCGTCGCTGACGATGATCACCGCGGTGCGCGAATGCACGAGGCGCGCGCCGTCGCGGGCGTTGAAATCGTGCAGGCATTCGCCGATGCGCGTGCCGCCTCCCCAGCCCGCGGCCAGCAGGTGCAGGCGCTCCTGCGATCGCCACGGGTCCGGGTCGCGGAGCGCCTCGCTGACGCCGGTGATGCGGGTGTGAAAGATGAAGCAATGCACATCCGCGAGCTCGGCGCAAAGCGCGCGCGCAAGACGCAGATAGAAGAAGCTGTACGGGCTCATCGACCGGCTGACATCGAGCAGCAGGACAAGGCGCGGGCGCACGCGACGCCGGTCTTTCCAGGCGAGCCGGAACGGCGTGCCGCCGCTTCCGACGCTGCGTCGTATCGTCCCCTGCAAATCGAGGCGGCGGCCTCGCGCGAATCGCGCTTCGCGGCGCAGGCGCAGGTGCTTGAGGCGGCGGGCGAAACGCCGCATCAGCGCCTCGATGTCGCGCAGTTGGTCGGCCCGGTCGAGATCGCGAAAATCGGTGGACGCGAGCGATTCCTCGCGGCTTGCGCCATGGCGCTCGGAATCGTCATCGTCGCCGCCGGCGATGGCGCCATCCGCGGCGGCGACCGGCAGCGGCCGGCGGGCATCGCCCGGCGCACCGCCCACGTCCGAGCGCTCGTGCGCCATGGCATGGCTTTCGGCAAGAAATCTCCGGTTCGGCGGCAGGAAGTACGCATCGAACAAGCGCGTCGAACCGCCGCCATTCGTCGCCGCGCCGGCACAGCAGCGCCTTGAGGCTCCAGCGCAGGATCTCGCCGTCGAAAACGCCGACCTGCTCGGCGGTTTCGAGAACGCGGGTCGCATCGCCGCCGCCGACGCCGAAACCGTTGGCGCGCAGGAACCCCGCAAATCCCGTCAGGCGGGTCCGCAGGGCCACGCCCGGATGATCGACCGGAATGGTCGCCGCGATCAGCATGCGGCCGCGATGCGGGCGACGACCTCCCGGGTGAATCCGGCGCGGTCGGCACGCGTCTTGATGAGGGCGCAGAGCGTCTCGAGGATTCGCTCCGCCCCGTCGTCGTCGATGGCGGAAATGCCGAGGCGCAACAGCGCCGCCGTCCAGTCGAGCGTCTCGGCGATGCCCGGCTTCTTCTGCAGGTCCATGCGCCGCACGCTCTGCACGAACTCGACCAGCTGGCGCGCGAGCTGCCCTGCCGCATCCGGCATCCGCATCTCGACGATCGCGAGCTCCTTCTCGAAGTCGGGATAGTCGATGTACTGATAGAGGCAGCGGCGGCGCAGCGCATCGGAGAGCTCGCGCGTGCCGTTGGAAGTGATGACCACCAGCGGACGCGACACGGCGTGCACGGTGCCGAGCTCCGGTATCGACATCTGGAAATCCGACAGCAGCTCGAGCAGATAGGCCTCGAACGCCTCGTCGGCGCGGTCGACCTCGTCGATCAGCAGCACCGGCGGCTCGGTGCAGCTGATCGCCTCGAGCAGCGGGCGCTTCAGCAGATAGCGCTCGGAAAAGATGTCCTGCTCCTTCAGCGACAACCGAGCGCTCGTCGTGCTCGAGCAGCTTGATGGCCAGCAACTGCCGCTGGTAGTTCCATTCGTACATCGCCGCGTGCACGTCGAGCCCTTCGTAACACTGCAGGCGGATGAGCCTGGCGGCGCGCACCGCGGCGAGCGCCTTCGCGACTTCGGTCTTGCCGACGCCGGCGTCGCCCTCCAGCAGCAGCGGGCGGCCGAGATCCAGCATCAGCAGCAGCGCGGCCGCGAGCGGACGCTCGGCGATGTAGCCCGCGCCCTGCAACTGGCGCTGCAGGTCGACGACCTCGTGCATCCGTTGCGAAGGCGGATTCACGCCGGCTTCTTGCCGAAAGAGGCCGCGCAGCCAGTCCTTGAACGACGGCCCACAGGAGCGCGAGGCCGTTCAGTTCGTGGGCGACCGGCAGCGGGTGCCGGCATGGGCGCGCCGCGCGGGCGCGTCGCTTGCGTCCGCGGATCGGCGCGGGCAGCTGCGGTCGCGCTGCGCGGCGAGCGCCGCCACCTGCGTCGCGAAGTTGTCGGCGAACTGCTTCAGGATCTGATCGGCGACCGAATTCATCATGCGCCCGCCGAAGGCGGCAGCCTTGCCGCTCATCGCCACTTCGCTCTTGCCGACCAGCATTGCAGGTGCTGCCGTCGACCCGGCTCGATGCGCGCCAGCAGATCCATCGACGCGCCGGAAGTCCCCGTGCTGTCGGTGCCCTTGCCGAGGAGACGCAGCGAACGCGCCGCCGCGTCGATGTCGCGCACCTCGACCTCGCCGCGGAACGACATCGTCGCGGGACCGACGCGCACCGTGACCGTTCCCTTGTAGCCGCCGTCGGGCAGGCGCTCGGTGATCTTCGCGCCCGGCATGCACCCGGCCACCGCCTCGATGTTCTGCAGGAATTCCCAGGCGACCTCGGCCGAGCCCGGCATCGGAAATGTCTTCTCGAGCTCGACCTTCATGCCGATGTGTCCTGTCTCGGGCGCTACCTCTTGTTGATGCCGAGCGCCTTGCACTGCTGCCACACGCGATACGCCGTATGCGGCATGTCCATGTGCGTGACGCCCAGATGCGCGAAGGCATCGACCACCGCATTGCTGAAGCAGGGAATGCCGCCGACGTGCGGCGATTCCGCCACGCCCTTGGCGCCGATCGGATGGTGCGGCGACGGCGTGACCGTGTGATCGGTTTCCCAATGCGGCGTTTCCACGGCGGTCGGCAGGAAGTAATCCATGAGGCTGTTGCCGAGATGGTTGCCGTTCTCGTCGAACGGGATCGCCTGCCCGAAGGCGACCGCGAACGCCTCGGTGAGGCCGCCGTGGATCTGGCCTTCGATGATCATCGGGTTGATCCGCGTGCCGCAATCGTCGAGCGCGTAGAAGCGCCGCACCTTGGTCTCGCCGGTGTAGCGGTCGATGTCGACCACGCAGACGTACGCGCCGAACGGGAACGTCATGTTGGGCGGATCGTAGTACTCGGTGGCGTCGAGCCCTTTCTCCATGCCGTCCGGCAGATTGCTCGTGTGCGGCGCCATCGCGATCTCCTTCATCGTCTTGGCCTGGCTCGGGTTGCCCTTGACCTTGAACCGGTCGACCTCCCATTCGAGATCGCCTTCGCCGACTTCCAGCAGGTGCGCCGCGATCTTCTGCGCCTTCGCCCGGATCTTGCGCGCCGCCATCGCCGCGGCGGCGCCGCCGACCGGCGTCGAGCGCGAGCCCCAGGTGCCCGCGCCGTACGGCGCCTTGTCGGTGTCGCCTTCCTCGATCTGGATCTCGTCCGACGACAGGCCGAGCTCGGTGGCGATGATCTGCGCGTAGGTCGTCGCGTGCCCCTGGCCCTGGCTCATCGTGCCGAGCCGCGCGATCGCGCTGCCGGTCGGATTGACGCGGATGTCGCAGCTGTCGAAGAGCCCGATGCCGAGGATGTCGCAGACCTTGGTCGGGCCGGCGCCGACGATCTCGGTGAACGTGGAGATGCCGATGCCCATCAGCTCGCCCTTGGCGCGCTTGTCCGCCTGCTCCGTGCGCAGGCCGTCGTAGTCGACCGCCTTCAACACCTTCTCCAGCGCGGCGTGGTAGTTGCCGCTGTCGAGCGTCCAGCCGAACGCCGTGGTGTACGGAAACTGTTCCGCCTTGACGAAGTTGCGCCGGCGGATCTCGGCCTTGTCGAGCCCGAGCTTCTGCGCCAGCACGTCGATCATGCGCTCGATCAGGTAGACCGCCTCGGTGACCCGCAGCGAACAGCGATAGGCGACGCCGCCGGGCGCCTTGTTGGTGTAGACCGCATCGACCCGGCAATACGCCTTGGGAATCGCGTACGAGCCGGTGCAGATGCTGAACAGGCCCGCCGGCAGCTTGGTGGCCGAGACGTGCGAATTGAACGCGCCGTGATCGGCCAGCGCCGTGAAGCGCAGCGCCTTGATGCGGCCGTCCTTGTCGGCCGCCAGCTCGCCGACGCCGTGATAGTCGCGGGCGAAGCCGGTCGTGGAGATGTTGTCGATGCGCGACTCGATCCACTTGATCGGCACGCCGGTGACGATCGACGCCACGATCGCGACGACGTAGCCCGGATAGACCGGGACCTTGTTGCCGAAGCCGCCGCCGATGTCGCCGCCGACGATGCGGATCTTGCTTTCGGGGATGCCGGACAGCATCGCGACCACGGTGCGCACGAGATGCGGCGCCTGCGACGTCATGTAGACCGTCAGCTGCCCCGTGACCTTGTCGAACGAGGCCACGCAGCCGCACGTCTCCAGCGGACACGGATGCACGCGCGGGTTGAGGATCTCTTCGCGGACGGTCACCTCGGCGTTGGCGAACGCCGCGTCGGTGGCAGCCTTGTCGCCCGCTTCCCACGTGAAGATGTGATTGGGATGCGTGCGCTTGCCGTGGCCGACGTTGTCCTTGTCGGCGATGTCCTCGCGGATGATCGGCGCATCCGGCGCCATCGACTTGTGCGGATCGACGATGGCGGGCAGCTCCTCGTAGTCGACTTCCACCTGCTCCGCGCCGTCGGCGGCGCTGTAGCGGTCGCTGGCGATCACCATCGCGACTTCCTGCATCTGGAAGCAGACCTTCTTGTCCGCCAGCACCGCCTGCACGTCGCCGCCGAGCGTGGGCATCCAGTGCAGCTTCACGGGCTTCAGGTCGTCGGCGGTCAGCACCGCGACGACACCCGGCACCGCCAGCGCCTTGGCCTTGTTGATCGACTTGATCCGGGCATGCGCGTAGGGGCTGCGCACCATCGCGCCGAACAGCATGCCGGGCAGCTTGATGTCGTCGACGTAGGTTCCGCGGCCGCGGATGAAGCGGGCGTCTTCCTTGCGCAGCCGGGAGCTGCCCAATCCCTTGAAGCTTGGTTTCGCGCTCGAGTGTTTCCGTTGAAGCAGCCATGGCGAATTCTCCGTTGCGTCGCGTGGATCAGGCGGCTTAGTTGGCAACTGCAGCCGCGAGCTTCTTCGCCGCGTGCTGCACCGCCTTGACGATGTTCTGGTAACCGGTGCAGCGGCACAGGTTGCCGGCCATCCAGTAGCGGATCTCCTCTTCCGACGGATTGGGGTTTTCCTTGAGCAGCCGGTAGGCGCGCGTGATCATGCCGGGCGTGCAGTAGCCGCACTGCAGGCCGTGCTGCTCGGTGAAGCCTTCCTGCAGCGCGTGCAGCGCGCCGCCCTGCTCGAAGCCCTCGATCGTCAGCACCTCGGCGTCCTGGCACTGCACCGTCAGCACCGTGCAGGACTTGACCGACATGCCGTCGAGATCGACCGTGCACGCGCCGCAGTGGCTGGTCTCGCAGCCGATGTGCGGCCCGGTGTGCAGCAGCTTTTCGCGCAGCGTGTGGATCAGCAGCTCGCGCGGCTCGACGACCACGTCGACCGCCTTGCCGTTGAGCTTGAACGACACCGCCTGTTTCTTGGCCATGTCCGTCTCCTCGATGTCGATTCAGCGGCTGCCGCGCGAGCGGGCCGTGCGCAACGCGCGCTGCGTCATCTCGCCCGCCATGGCCGTCTTGTATTCCGCATCGCCGCGCTGATCGACGGCCGGATCGCAGATGCTCATCGCGAGATCCGCGGCAGCGGCCATCGACGCGTCGGTCAGCGCCTTGCCGCGCAGCGAATCCTCGGCCGCGCGCGCCTTCAGCGGCGTCGGGCCGACGTTGGTGAGCGCGATCGCGACGTCGTCGACCGTCTCGCCGTTCATCCGCAGCGTGACGGCGGCCGCAGCGGTCGCGAAATCGCCGACCTTGCGCTTGAGCTTGGCGTAGCAGTAGCCGGTACCCGGCGCCGGGACCGGGATGCGGATCTCGGTCATGATTTCGTCGGGCTTCATCAGCGTGTCGTAGGTGCCGACGAAGAAGCCGTCGGCCGCAACGACGCGCTCGCCCGCCGCCGAACGCAGCACGAACGACGCGCCCAGCGCCAGCATCAGCGCCGGATGGTCGTTGCCTGGATCGCCGTGCGCGATGTCGCCGCCGATCGTGCCCTTGTAGCGCACCTGCGGATCGGAAATGAGCCGCGCGCCCTCGACCAGCAACGGACATTTGTCCTGCAGGAGCTTCGACCAGATGAGCTCGTTCTCGGTGGTCATCGCGCCGATGTGGATCGTGCCGCCTCCTTCGCGTATGCCCTTCAGCTCGGGAATCCTGCCGAGGTCGATCAGATGTCCCGGCTGGGCGAAGCGCATTTTCATCATCGGCAGCAGGCTGTGGCCGCCGGCGAGCAGCTTCGCCTCGTCGCCGAATTGCTTGAGCAGGCCGAGCGCGTCGGGGATGGACTTGGGCGCGTGATACTCGAAATCGCGGGGAATCATCGGTCGCTCCTCCAGCGTACTTGTTGGACCGCAGATACTGGACTAACGCAGCGCAACAAAACAAGGGGAAATTAGGGTCAGACTCGACTTTCCAATGCCGGAAGCGACAGCGCCAACAAATACCGCGGAAAGTCGAGTCTGACCCTAATTTCCGCGAACACCGCCGGCCGCGCGGAATTCCGCTAGTGCGCCGCTTCCAGCGCGGGAAGCTCGAGCCGCCAGCCGGTGCGCCGGGCAAGCTGCTCGACGTCATCCACCGTGTCGAGGTCGGTGACGAAGCGGGTATTGGCGGTTTCGTACGCGTGCACGAGCTCGGGCTGCCGCTCGATCAGATGGCGGCACCCGAGGTTCGTGCCGCTGGCGAGAATCTCGCGCCAGCGCCACCTCGTCCAGAATGATGGGGTTGCCGCGCTGACCATTCACGACCGGCACGACGACATGCCCCGCCGGACGTTTCTTGAACGCTCCGATCAGCTCGGTCAAATCGCTCGCGCCGATCAGCGGCTGGTCGGCGAGCAGCAATGATGACGGCATCGAAGGCTGCCGCAGAGCGCCGCCAGCCCGACGCGCACCGAGCCTTGCTGACCGTCGGCATGCGCCTCGTTGTGCGCCAGCGTCACCACGTAGCCTCGCATCTGTTCCTCGATCGCGTGGCGCGCGTGGCCGGTGACGACGACCACCTCGTCGACTCCGGCGCCGCTCAGTGCGACCAGTTGCCGGCTGATCAGCGGCACGCCCTGGAGCCGGATCAGCGGCTTGGCCACACCGCCCATGCGCCGGCCTTCACCGGCAGCCAGCAGCACCGCACCGATGCGCAGGCGCGGGTGAAGTCCGCCGCCTTGCTTGAATTGGCATCCCATGATGGTGATTCCGCGAGTCAGAAAACGGATCGAACAATTGTCAACGCCGGTGCGGCGGTCGCCCGCGACACGCGGAACCGATTATAGGCCCGCACGAATGGTGCGCCACGCCGAGCGCTGATCCGGGCGTTTCAGCGGTGGATCCTTGCCGATTCCCGGTGTCTATCCGTCGATCGGCGCGACACCGCCCGCGTGCTCTTCGACCTCGATGTCGACCATCATCTCGGTTGCCAACGCTTCGAGTTCGCGCTTCAGATCGTCGGCGCCCAGCGCCTTCGGCAGGGCGAGGAGCGCCTTGACCTTGAACAGCTTGTCCGCGGACATTGCCGCGCTGACCACTTCGGTATGCAGCTCCTCGATGCTGACTCCGCGTCGGGCAAGGCGTCCCGACAGGTCGCGCACGATGCCCGGACGATCGTTCCCGACGAGTTCAAGCCTGACGATCCGTTGCCGTGCCGGCACCGCGCCCGGGTCGCCCCTGGCGATGACGACATGCAGTCCGGAGGCAACGAGTCCGCGGAGCGCGGTAGCGAGCAGTTCGGCGTTCTGGTCAGGCACTTCGAAATGCACGATCCCCGCGAACTGGCCGGCCAGGCTCGCCATGCGGCTGCCGGCCCAGTTGGCGCCGCAGCGTTGCGCGACATCGGACAGCACGTTGACCATGCCTGGGCGATCGCTGCCGATCACGGTTGACACGAGCGATATCGTCATGGCTTTTGCCTTTGGCAACTCTCACCCCAAAATCATAGGCGTTTCAGCCGCGCTTCGCTCGTTACCGAGATCGCTCCGCGCCCCCCAACGGTCGGGCGCGTGACGAACGACATTGCCGCACCGCTCCTTGCCGAACCTGCGGCTGGCCGGAACGCGACGGGCTGTGCCGGTCCGCTACCGACAGATCACAGCCCGTCGCAGACGTTCTGCGCCGTCGCCCGAGTTGCCCGGACGCGACCGTGGGAACGTCCAACGCCTTTGTGGGAGCCTCGTTCTCGCGGGCACCGAAATAATTCCATTACTTAATTGTGGTTTTGATGGATAACGGTCACTCGGTCTCACTATCCCGCAGTCGCTGCCGTTGCGCGCGGATGAATCAGGGTCGTCCGGGTTCGCGTTCCTCGCCGAAGTTGCTTAAGGATTGCCGAGGTAGTCGCGCTTGCCGATCTCGATCCCGTTGTGGCGGAGGATGTTGTAGGCCGTGGTGACATGAAAATAGAAATTCGGCACCGCATGGCCGAGCAGGAACTGCATGCCCTTGTAACGGGTTTCCTTGTCGCCGCGCTTGACCACGATTTCCTTGTCTTCGGTGCCGTCGATCTGCCCGGGCGTCATGGTCTGGATGAAGGCGATGGTCTTGGCAACACGCGCCTTCAGGTCGAGCAGGGTCCTTTCGTTGTCTTCGTACACGGGAATCTCCACGCCGGCCAGGCGCGCCACCACGCCTTTGGCCGTATCGCAGGCGATCTGAACTTGCGACTTCATGGGCAGCATGTCGGCGAACAGGCGATCGGTAGTCAACGTGACAGGGTCGAGTTTTTTGGCGTCGACATGAGCCTGCGCCTTGTCGAGGATGTTGGACAGGTTGCCGAGGATGTTGACGAAACGCGGAACGCTCGCCTGAAACATGGAAATGCTCATGGGAAATCCTTGCTGTGGAAGGGGATGGACAACGGCGACCGCTTATTCTAGCCGAAGCCGGAACGACGGTCAGGTGGTTCGTCCGATTGCGGATATCCATTGCCGTCCTCTGAAAACGCACGCCTTGGCGACGGCCGCCCACGGCAGGTCGCGTCGCTGCTGCGCGAGATCGTCGCGCAAGCGGGCGAATTCCCCGTTCCATGATCAGGAGTTGCTTGCTCGTCTCGATCTGTTTTCGAACGATCGAAGCGCCAGGGAAATTCCCCGCCAAACGCAGGCGGGAGGCACGGACACCCATGCTAGACTTTCGTGCCTGTCCATCACGCCAATCGAACGCCGGCGTCATGGCAGTTGACAGGAGGTTCCGTCGGCAACATGGCTAACCTCGAGCTCGAGAACCTTACCAAGCGCTACCCCGGCGTGGTTTCCGTCGACGGCATCAACCTCGTCAGTGGAACACGGCGAATTTGTCTGCCTGCTGGGCCCATCGGGCTGCGGCAAGACGACCACTTTGCGCATGATCGCTGGCTTCCTCGAACCCGACGCGGGCGAGATCCGCGTCAGCGGCAAGGTGGTGTCATCGGTCCAATCCGTCGTTCCGCCCGAGCGGCGCAACATGAGCATGATCTTCCAGAGCTATGCCGTGTGGCCGCACATGACGGTTCGGCAGAATGTCGGCTACGGCCTGAAAATGAAGCCGATGCCGCCTCCGGAACGGCAATCCCGTACCGATGTCCTGCTCGAGGCCACGAAGCTCCTCGGAGAGGCCGAGCGCTACCCCTTCGAGTTGTCCGGCGGTCAGCAACAGCGCGTCGCGCTCGCGCGGGCGCTGGCGCCCAAGCCCGACATTCTGCTGCTGGATGAGCCGTTGTCCAATCTCGATGCCAATCTCCGCGGCGACATGCGCTTCGAAATCCGCCGACTGCATGACGAATTCCACTACACGTCGATCTATGTCACGCACGATCAGGTGGAGGCGATGACCATGGCCGATCGCATCGTCGTCATGAATGCCGGGCGCATCGAGCAGATCGGAACGCCCGAAGACGTCTACGAGCGCCCCAATTCGGAGTTCGTGGCGCGCTTCATCGGCGGAAGCAATGTCATCAGCGCAATGCATCGGTCGGGGCACACGGTCGAAGTCGCGGGCCATGCGCTCGACATCGGACAGGGCAGTTTCGCGGGGCCCGGAAAACCCATGAGTTTCTGCGTCAAGACTCACGATGTGGAGCTGTTGGCGGGCGACAGTGCCGACGCCGGCAACACGCTGCCGGGAACCGTGCGGGGTCAGGCGTACCTCGGCAGCCATCGCGACTACATCGTCGATGTCGGGCAGGAGCTGCTGATCGCCGCGCCCGCCGAACTTTCGGTCGCCGACGGAGCGAAGGTGCGGGTAAGGTTCAAGGCGGAGCGATGCCGCGGCCTTGCCACCTGATGACCCTTTTGTTGACAGCGGTCGCCCGCGGAGATGCGCGGGCGTCCACGCGTGCTTGCATCAACCCGAAAGAAGGAGGATTGCCATGAGACCGAATTGCGTCATCACATTGCCGGTCGTGCTGCTCGCCTGCGCGATCGCAGCCCCCGCCGTCGGCCAGGAGACGACGCCCGCGATGCTGGCGGCGGCCGCCAAGGAAGGCAAGGTCGTCTGGTATTCGTCGATCGACGTCAAGGTCGCGGAACTGGTCGCCAAGGCCTTCCGCGCCGAATATCCGAATATCCAGATCGAGGTCGAACGATCGGGATCGGAGCGCGTGTTCCAGCGCATCAACCAGGAGTATCAGTCGGGCATCAAGAATGTCGACGTCGTCAACTCGTCCGATGCTTCGCATTTCATCTTCTGGAAACAGCAGAAGTGGCTGGCACCGCACACTCCGCCCGACGTGCAGCGCTATCCGGCGCAGTTCAAGGATCCGGAAGGCTACTACGCCGCGTGGCGGGCGACGCTGAGCGTGATGGGCTACAACACCAAGCTGGTGCCGGCAAACGATGCGCCGACGGGCTATCTCGACCTTCTCGATCCGAAATGGAAAGGGAAGCTCGTCAAATCGCACCCGGGTTACAGCGGCACCAGCCTGACCGGCACCTACGCGATCACCAAGCTGCTGGGCTGGGACTATCTCGACAAGCTGTCCAAGCAAGGGGTGCAGCAGCTGCAGTCGACGACGGCAACGCCTAAGAGCATCGCCAGCGGCGAGCGGGCCGTGATGGTCGACGGCAACGAATACAACATGTTCATCGAGATCGACGCCAAGAGCCCCGTGGCGATCATCTATGCGAAGGAAGGGACGCCTTTCGTGACGTCGCCGACGGCGATCTTTGCCGACGCTCCGCATCCCAATGCCGCCCGCGTCCTGCAGAATTTTCTCTACACCGCCAAGATCCAGCAATTGACGGTCAACGAGGGCGGTACGCGTTCGCTCCATCCCGACGTCAAGGACCCGCCCGGACGAACGCCGCTGGCGCAGATCAAGATACTGCCCGACGACCCCGTGGCCATGCTCCCGCTCGTGGCCGATATCAAGAAGCGGTACACGGCACTCTTCGGCAACTGACGTCGCTGCGCAACGGCAACACTGGACAGCGGAGCCATGCACGCGAGCCCGGTGGCGACACGGTCGCGGTTCGTCGACTGGACCGCGCCCTTCGCGATAGCCTTGGTGCTGCTGCTCGCGGCGCTGGTGCTGCTGCCGATGTTCCGGCTGTTGGTGACGAGCCTTACCGGAGACGCCCGGCAGCTCACGCTGGAGCACTATCGCCAGCTGTTCGCCGACCCGGCGTTTCTGAAACCGCTGCTGACCACGCTGTGGACATCCGCAGCCGTCGGCACGCTGTGCGTCCTTGCGGCCGCGCCGATGAGCTGGCTCGTCTCGCGCACCGACCTGCCGGCCAAGCGCCTGCTGCGCACGCTGATCCTGGCGTCGTTCGTGACGCCGCCTTTTCTCGGCGCCTTCGCCTGGGTGCTGTTGGGCGGCCCGAACGCCGGTCTGATCAACCAGTGGTACTACGCGCTGTTCGGATTGAAGCCGTTCGAAGCCACGCCCCTCATCAACATCTTTTCCGCGGGCGGCATGGTGTTTGTGATGGCTTTGTACACGTTTCCGTATGTGTTCACCTTCGTGGCGAACAGCCTCGATGTCATTCCCGGCGAGCTGGAGGAGGCGTCCGCAATTCTTGGCGCGCCCGCGTGGCGCACCGCGCTCGATATCACGCTGCCGCTGGTCGTGCCGGCGCTGCTGGCGGGGTTTCTCATCGCCTTCCTGCAGTCGATGACGCTGTTCGGAACGCCCGCGATCCTGGCGCTGCCGGCCGGCATCGATACGATGACCACGAAGATCTGGAGCCTGTTCCAGTTTCCGCCGCAGCTCGGATTGGCAGCTGCAGTGTCGCTACCGCTG
Source organism: uncultured beta proteobacterium (assembly GCA_963726775.1). GTDB lineage: Bacteria > Pseudomonadota > Gammaproteobacteria > Burkholderiales > Casimicrobiaceae > CAIWHR01. Next base: position 315,294 of record CAVSDL010000006.1, on the reverse strand, counting down.
CTGCTCATCACCGTCGCCTTGCTGAAGGCGCAGACTGCGATCATGGGCCGGCGCGGCTACTCGGTGATCGGCGGCAAGAGCAGCGGCACACGCCTGATTCGGCTTGGCGCATGGACGATCCCGGCCTTGACGCTGTTTGTCTTCGTGCTCGGCTCATCGATCGTGCTGCCGTACGGCGTGCTGGTGCGCACCGCATTCGTGAAGAATTGGTCCGGTCCTGTCGTGGGCAATCTCTCGCTCGAACACTGGCGTTTCGTGTTTTTCGAGTTTAGCCAGACGCGGCTCGCGCTCGAAAACACGTTTCTGCTGGGGATTGCCGCGGCAACCGCAGGCACGGTCCTGGTCACGACCGTGGGTTATCTGAGCCTGCGCAAGCTGGTCTGGGGACATCGCTATCTCGGTTTTCTGGCCACGGCGCCGGTCGCCATTCCCGGCATCGTGCTCGCGGTCGGCCTTTTTCTCTGCTACACGCAACCGCCTTTTGTCCTGTACGGCACCTTGTCGATCATCTTCCTCGCCTATCTGACGAAGGAGCTTCCGGTCGGCTATCAGCAGATCGGCGCATCGCTCAAGGCGGTGCACCCCGAACTCGAGGACGCGAGCCGCATCTTTGGCGCCACGCGGCTGCGCGCGCTGTTCGACATCACGACGCCGCTGATCCGGAACGGCGTGATCGCCACCTGGATCTTCATCTTCATCGGCTCGATTCGCGAGCTTTCCGCCACGATTCTGCTGTTCACCGCGCGCACCAAGACCATTTCGGTCACCATGTTCGATCTGCGCGAGAGCAACGACTGGGGACCGATCGCGGTGCTTTCCATTACCATGCTGCTGATCACCTTCGCGATGATCCTGTTGATCAACCACTTTACCGACCGGAGATCGGCATGACCGACACGGAAACCGGAGGCTTGCCGTTGCTCGGCCTGATGCTCGGTGACTACACGGGTATCGGCGCCGAGCAGTGCGCGCGCGTGCTCGCGGATGGTCGCCTCGCGGATGCTGCCCGCCTGCTGGTCGTCGGCGACGCGCGGGTGCTCGATCAGGGTGCGCGCGATGCCGGCGTCAGTGTCGCTTGGCGGAGCTACGCGGCGCCCGAGGATGTCGACTGGTCGCGTACCGAAATTCCGATCATCGATCTGGGCAATCTCGACCCGTCCACCCTCCCGCGCGGCGTCGTATCGGCGGAATCGGGTCGCATCAGCGGCGAGACGCTCGCCCGCATGATCGAGCTTGCCCTCGTCGATCGGATCGATGGCATCACTTTCGCGCCGCTCAACAAAGCCGCCCTTCATGCCGGAGGCTGGCGCTTCAACGACGAGCACCAGATGTTCGCGCATCTCACCGGGCACCACGGATTTTTCGGCGAGATGAACGTTCTCGATAACCTGTGGATGTCGCGGGTGACCTCGCACGTCTCGCTGCGGACGGCGCTCGACCAGATCACGCCGGAACGCATCGATCAGGCCGTCACGCTCGCGGACCGCACGATGCGCGGCGCCGGGTTCGACGCGCCGCGCATCGCTGTCGCCGCGCTCAACCCGCACGGCGGGGAGAATGGCCTTTTCGGCCGCGAGGAAATCGAGATCATCGCTCCGGCGGTCGCGCGGGCGGCCGAGCGCGGCATCCGGTGTCGCGGTCCCTTTCCCTCGGACACAATATTCCTCAAGGCCTTTGCCGGCGACTTCGACGGCGTCCTGACGATGTATCACGACCAGGGCCAGATCGCCACGAAGCTCAAGGGCTTCAATCGCGGCGTCACGGTGACCGGCGGTTTGCGGACGGTGTTCACGACTCCCGCGCACGGCACGGCGTTCGACATCGTCGGCAAGGGTTGTGCGACAACCGGCGCGCTGGAGCAGGCCGTCCGCCTGTGCGCGCGTCTTGCTTCCGGCCGCAAGAACCATGCAGTGCTTGCTCGCGCGGCCACCACCGCATCATTTTCCTAAGCAGAGGACGTCTCTCCCATGCCCGTCTCGCCAGCCGCCACTTCCCCCGATTCGTCCCTGACCGACTACGTTGCCGGCTTCGTCGTCGCCACGCGCGGACAGGACGTCCCCGCCGACGTGGCCCATCTCGGCAAGCGTTCGGTGCTCGACGGCATCGGCCTGGCCCTCGCCGGCGCCGCGTCGCAAACCGGTGACATCGCCCGGCGCTACCTTTCCGCACTGGGCATTGCGACCGAGGGTGGCAGCACCGTGATCGGCAGTGATTTGCGTCTGCCCGCTCGCTTCGCGGCGTTCGCCAACGGGATTTCCATCCACGCCGACGACTACGACGACACGCAGCTCGCCGTCGCCAAGGATCGCGTCTACGGTCTGCTCACGCATCCGACGGCGCCGGCGCTGCCGCCCGTGTTGGCGCTTGCCGAGAGGGATCGCAAAAGCGGCCGCGACCTGATGACCGCGTATCAGGTCGGCGTCGAGGTCGAATGCAAGGTGGCCGAGGCGATCATGCCGCGCCACTATCAGCACGGCTTCCACAGCACCGCGACCTGCGGCGCGATCGGCGCCGCGGCAAGCGCCGCGAAGCTGCTGGGGCTCGATCGCGAAACCACACGTCGCGCCCTGAGCCTGGGCGCCACGCAGGCCGCCGGACTGCGCGAAAACTTCGGCACCATGACCAAGCCTTTTCATGCGGGACGCGCTGCCGAAAGCGGCGTGGTGGCGGCCGAGCTGGCGGCGCTCGGGTTCACGGCGTCGCAGAACGGCCTGGAGGCCGACCGCGGATTCTTCCGGGCCGCAGGCGGCGGCTACAGCGCCGACATGATCGACGGTCGGCTCGGCAATCCGTGGACCTTCGCCTTTCCCGGGGTCTCGATCAAGCCGCATCCCAGCGGGTCGCTCACGCATCCGGGCATGAGCGTCATGCTGGATCTCATTCATCGTCACGATCTGCGCCCGGAGCGGATCAAACGTGTCGCCGTCGGCACCAACCACAACATGCCGAATGCGCTCATCCATCATCGCCCCCGCAACGAATTGCAGGCGAAGTTCAGCATGGAATTCTGCATGGCGATCCTGCTCATCGAGCGCAAGGCCGGTCTCGAGCAGTTCACCGACGAGGTGGTCAATCGCCCCGATGTGCAGGCGTTGCTGCAGCGGGTGGACTTCGGCGTCCACGCCGAAGCCGAGGCCGCCGGCTTCGACAAGATGACGACGATCATCGAGGTCGAGCTCGACGACGGCACCGTGGTGAAAGGCGCTGCGGACTTCGGCAAGGGCAGCCCCGCCAATCCGATGAGCGACGACGAGCTCACCGAGAAGTTCCGGCAATGCGCGGCCTGGGGCGGCCTTACCAGCGCGCAGACGCGCTTGGTGAGCGATCTTGTATGGCGCATCGAAACGCTCGAGGACGTGGGTGAGCTGATGCGGCACCTGCGCATCACCCCGACGAAGAGAACGTAAACGGACCCTGGCTACAGACCGCGAACGCGCCCGCCATGTTCGAAGGCTTCACGCACACCGCGATCGCCACTTCGGGTGCGCGCATCAACCTGCGCCACGGCGGATCCGGGCCGCCGCTCCTGCTGTTGCACGGCAACCCGTTGACGCACGTGATGTGGCACAAGATCGCGCCGCGGCTCGCGGAGCGTTTTACGGTCGTGGCAGCGGACCTGCGGGGCTACGGCGACAGTTCGAAGCCGGACGGCGGCGTGGATCACATCGGCTACTCGTTCCGCGCGATGGCGCAGGATCAGGTTGAGGTAATGGCAGCGCTCGGCTTCGGCTCGTTCGATGTCTGCGGTCACGACCGCGGCGGGAGGGTCGCGCACCGCATGGCACTCGATCATCCGCGGCGGGTAAGACAAGTCGCCTTCCTCGACATCGTGCCCACGCATCACATGCTGAACAACATCAGGAAGCAGTGGGCCGTCGATTCGTACCACTGGTTTTTCATGGCGCAGCCGTACGACTACCCCGAGCAGATGCTGATCGCCTACGGTCTGGAGCGCTACATCCGGAAAAAGCTGGACAAGAAAGGCGTCGGCATGAGCGCCTTCACGCCCGAGGCACTGGCCGAGTACATTCGCTGCTGCACGCCCGAAAACATTCACGCGGTGTGCGAGGACTATCGCGCGGCGGTGGGGATCGATCTCGTCCACGACGAAGCCGACCTCGCCGCCCGGCTCTCGATCCCGATGCTGGTGTTGTGGGGCGAGCGCAGCCACGTCAATACCAGCTACCGGCCGATCGAGGCATGGAAGGAGCGCGCGGTCGATGTCCGCGGACGAATGCTGCCTTGCGGGCACTACCCGGCGGAACAGGTGCCCGATGAAACCTGCGCGGAGCTTATTGCCTTCTTCGGGGCGAGTGATTGATTGGAACTGCGGGCCGATCGCAGGAAGCAGGCTCAGCCACGATCACTCTTACGCCACGTCTCGCGATCGCTCACTGCGCTCCGCCAGAAGGGCGGCCACGGACTCGGGATGGTACGCGGGGCCAAGGGCGGCCATGCGCCGGCTGACGCTGTCATCGATAGCGGCATCGCGTGGAATCGAACGAATCCGGGTGCCCCGGAGTTTCCACACGCCGTCCCGCCACGGTTCGTGCGCGGCGATGCCGACATCGGGCTTCGGGACGTACACCGGAAGAGCCCCGAACCGGAGGCCCGTGCTCCTCATGCGCTGCGTCATCCACTGCAACGCGATATCGGATAGCCCGCACTCCGCGTAGCCTCCGCCAACATCGGAGTGCGCGCCGGCGAACCAGCACTCCTCGACATTGGCCGCCGGCGTCCATCGCGTCGGCGGAAAGTCCTCTCGCCGTTCGTCGATGGAGACCGCGTGGAATCCGTTGCGGACGCGGGCATTGAGCGTCGTGTCGGCAAAGCGAAACACGTCCACCCGTTCGTCGTTGTCGTAGACGGGGATTCCGAGCGAGCCGACGGTGTCCCACACTCCGATCGCGCGAATGTCCACGTTTTCGATCCGGCATCCTGCCGGAACGGGTGTCGCGCCGACTTTGTGAATCTCGTCGAAGATGCCGCCCGATTTCTTCGCGCCCTGGCGATATTCCTCCCATGCTCCCATGCCATAGCCGTACGCACGCCGCCGGTCCTGGAGATCGAGCTTTCGCCGATCGAGGAGCCCGACACTGGCGATCATTCCTCCCAGCGCGCGCGCGGTGTACGCCCCGCGGCTGAAGCCGACGATGCAGATTGCGTCCCCCGGGTCGAACTGCCGGGAAATATAGGTGTAGCCGCGCACGATCCGGGCGATCACCCCTTTGCCGAATACGCCTCCCAGGGCCTTCACCAGTAGATTCTCGGAATCGCCGACGCCGTGGATGTATTTGGCAGTCTGCATCGGCACACCGTCGATGCTCACCAGGACCTTCTCCTGCTCGTCCTTCATACGCGCCGTCTCGACGGTAACGGCGCCGGCGAGGTTGCAGAACATCTTGAGAACATTGGTGTCTTCCGGAACGCCGTCGCCATTCTCGTCCTTGCCCGGGCCATTCCAGGTTCCATCCGCAAAGAACGCTATCGTCTTGGCCATGGTCCATCCGCAAAAGTTGACGTTGTTGAAAATGACCTATCGCGACGACGTGCCGCAAGTGCAGCCGTTCGCAAGATCCGCCGTGGCGTTTCGATCATGCGCGCTGCGCCTGCGGCGCTCGTCGCGGCGTCGCCCCCAGGGTTTGGGTGAGGCGCTCGAGCACTCTGAAAAGCGCATCGATGCTGAACCCGGCGAGAAACGCGATGCCGAACGGTATCGTCGAAATCGCAGCGGTGCCGATGCCCGCCCCCGGCACCGAGAACCAGCCGATGGCCAGGCCGGCAATGCCGCCCAGGGCGACGCGCAGGATCAAGGGGAAGAACGCGAGACTCGCGGTCCTGTCGTTCAACAGGGCACGCATGAGGTAGACCGAAGCGCCCAGCAGTCCATAGAGAAACGGCAGGATCCATCCGCCAAAGATGAATTTCTGCAGGCGAACGTGGAACGAATACTGCGGGCCGGTTGCGGGACGGAAGATGATGCCCGGATTGTCATCGCCGATACTCATCAGAAAGTCGTAGTCTGCTTTCAGATCGGCGGCGGGCCCAACCGAGTCCTGTTTGCGATCGTCTGGCGCTGGCGCCTCGGACCTGGACGTCGCGTCGAAGGTCGCTGGGCTTGCGGCTGTCGTCGGCCTGGCCTGCGCCGGAGTCGGCGCCAAGGCATGCGCGCCCAGCGCCGAAATCATTGCGAAGAAATCTTCGAGCGGATAGATCCCCGTGCTATCGGTCTGTTCGATCAGCGACGCGGCGGCGTTGTGCGCAGCCCGCGCCAGCGCAAGCTCTCCCAGTTGCTGGTGATAATGGGCGTAGCGCGCGTCGTGCTTGACGAACAGCTCCTTGTCCTCGGTCAGCCGGCGCACCTCGCGCACCTTGTCCGAATAGCGCACGGTCTCGATCTGCTGAATGGCGGCCATCGCCGCGTCGGCCTGATAGAGCGCGATCGTGTACCAGGCGATGAGCCCTGTGAGCGCGATCGACATGAAACAGAGAAAAGCGACCACTCGCCGCGCGCTTCGTTGGCCCCGGCTGTCGAACGCGTGCCTGCCTTCCCGCAGATCGTTGAGCGTCAGCGGGGCGATCGAGCGGATGGCCCGATCGAGCGCCACCCAAAGGGAAGCGCAATCCGGAAATTTGCCCTGGTCCCGATCGTGCGTTGCGGCGTCCAGCGCTTTCGGCAGGGCCGCATCGGGTAACTGCCCGGTTCGCGACGCGTATTCGACGACCAGTCGGGCATCGTCGATCAGGCGGTCGACGTCGACAGGATGGGCGGTCATCGTGCATCCCCCCTTCTATCGCAGCGTTCCCTGGATCGGTCCGCTCGGCGTCGGACACGAACAGGGCTCGCCCGTGTTTCCGCGCGGGTTGGCCCAGCACCAGAATGTCGGCGAGACGATGCAAACGGTTCCCGGCCTGTGCGGAGGCACTTGCGCGACCAGCGTGCCGATACCGGCAAAGAGGCCAGCCGCGACGATGATGATATTCGCTGCCCAACGCTTCGACATGGTGCCACCTCTGAAGAAGTGACGGGCCGGTGAAGGGTCGGTGCGCTACACGACAACGATCGCGCAACCGCCTTGCATTTGGGACGGCCGGACCGCCATCACGGCACCCATCGTAGGTCGAACGACATCGGGCGTCTGTCGAATATTCGGCAGGGCCGGGCTCGAATTTTCGAGAAAAGCAGGGTCGGACTCGAATTTCCGCGACCACAAGAGTCCACGCCACGCTTCAGTCAAAATTCGAGTCCGACCCTACTTTTCCTACTTTTCCCCTACGACGTCCGCCCCGGCGGCCGGCACCGCGTCGAGGTGCGCGACGGCGTTGGCATAATACGCAAGCACCTCGTGCTCGTCGGGCGCGGCCCGGAACAGGCCGTCCTCCTCGACGACGATCCGCCGCAACGTGAGCATGCGCAGGCCGACATTGAACGCGTAGTCGTGGTCCTGACGCGGGATGTAGAGATGCGCGCCGCGGGATTCCAGCTCGCGCATGCGTACGTGCGCCGCAGCCTTGAGTTCCAGTTCGGAATAGCTGCGCAACGGATCGCGCACCAGGACGCTCGCCACCAGCGACACGGGCAGCACCGGGATGACGGCGCCGATGGCGTCCATCAGGCGCACGGCTACCGCGCCCACTTCGGCTCGGCGTGCGGAGTCTTCGAGGGCCGGAAAGTGGACGCCACGCTCGCCCACGTATGCCCGCATCGACAGCGGTGTGCCGAAGTTGACGCATGCATATCCGAAGCGGTGCCAATGCCCGGTCAGCATCAGCCACAGATTCGCGCCGATGAAATGCAACGTCGTGCGCAGGGTGCGCAAGCCCTTCGGCCGCGGATGATCCGGATGCAGCTTGAGCAGCTGGCTGCGGTCCTCCAGCACCCGGTCGTAGTTGAGACCGACCGGAATGAAGACGAGATCGCGCGCGCCGCGCTCGTCGAAGGTCTTCAGCATGTAGTCGAGCAAACCGAAACGGGGTGGGCGCAACCGCCCGTCGATCGTGAGCCCGCCTTCCGGAAACACGGCCTGCGTCACGCCACCCTCGGAGGCCATTTGTACGTAGCGGGCCAGCACCGTGCGGTAGAGCGCGTCGCCCGAGTTGCGGCGCACGAAGAACGCGCCCATCGCGCGGATCAACTGTTGCAGCGGCCACACCCGCGCCCATTCGCCCACCGCAAACGAGAGCGCGGCACGCTCGGCCGCGAGGAACGCCACCAGCACATAATCCATGTTGCTGCGGTGATTGACGACGAACACGATCGTGGACTTGGGGTCCACGTGCCGGATCGCCTCCTCGTCGAAGTAACCGATTCGCACCCGGTAGAGGAACCGTGCCGTGGAGCGAGCGAGCGCGTAGCCGATGCGAAAATAGAGATAGGCGTTGAACGATGGCACGATCTCGCGGGCGTAACGCGCCACCCGCTGCGCCACGTCCGCCTTGTCCTCGCCGTGCTCGCGGACGTGGACTTCGGCCGCCGCGAGCACCTTGGGATCGTTCAGCAGGCGGTCGATCAGGACGTCGCGGCGGGTGAGCTTGAACGACGGAAGCTCCACCTGAAGGCGGTCGCCGATCTGCTGCACCACGGCGTTGATCCGGCGCCGGAAGTACCAGCGCATGCCGGGCACGAAAAGGAGAACAAGCGCCGCCCAGCCGGCCAGGCCCGCGAGCACCAACACCGTCCACAGTGGCAGCGTGATCGGTTCGTTCATCGGTCCGCCTCCCGGCGCGCATCGAGCGCGCCCGTCCCGAGGGCCGACCGCGCGATCCGTTTCGCGGAAGCGGCGATCGGCCGGGGCGTCGCCAAGTGCGGCGACCGTCCCCCCGTTCGTTCTTATTCTGCGATGATAACAGCCATGCGAATGACCCGACGCCGCGCGCTCGCTGCCGCCGGCACGCTGCTCGCCGGTGGCGCGGCCTGGCGCTTGTGGCCGGAGCAAGGGCTGGTGAACCCGTGCCTGGGCACCCTGCCGCGCGAACTCGCCGACCACCCGCTGGTGCGCGAGGCGTTCGACGGCCTGGACATCGCCAGCGTGTGGGACGCCCATGTTCACCTGATCGGCGTCGGCGACGCCGGCGATGCGGCGGGAGCGGGCTTCAACGACGGGCGCGGCACGCTGCGCTGGCCAATCGGCGCGGTTCAGCGCGAGATCTTCCGCAACGCGTCCTGCATCGCCGGCGACGCGATCGACGCGGGATACGTGGCGCGCCTCGTCGCGCTCGCCGACGCGCTGCCCCGTGGCATCCGGCTCCTGCTGCTCGCACTGGATACCTGGCACGATGCGTCGGGGAGGCGCGATCCCGCGCGCACGCACGTGTGGATCGGCAACGACTACGCCGCGCGGATCGCGGCGCAACATCCGGCGCGCTTTGCCTGGGCCGCCTCGGTGCATCCCTGGCGCGTCGACGCCGTGGCCGAGCTCGAGCGCGTGCAGCCAATGGGCGCGTGCGCGGTCAAGTGGATTCCATCGGCCCAGAACATCGATCCGGCGTCGCCTCGCTGCGACCCGTTCTACGCCGCGCTCGCGAAGCTCCATCTGCCACTCGTCACGCATGCGGGCATGGAGCGCGCCGTGCCCGGCGACGACGCACTGGGCAATCCCCTCAAGCTGCGCCGCGCGCTCGAGCACGGAGTGACCGTGATCGTCGCCCACTGTGCGTCGATGGGCGAATCGCGCGACATCGACCGCGGCCCCGACGGTCCCTGGATGTCGAGCTTTGCGCTGTTCGAGCGTCTCATGGACGAGCCCCCACACGTCGGCCGACTCTTCGGCGACCTTTCGGCGATCACCCAGACGGCGCGCGCCGGAGCGCTCGGGCGCATCCTCGCGCGCGGAGCGCCGGGGGGTGACTGGGCGACGCGCCTCGTCAACGGCTCCGACTATCCGCTACCGGCGGTGATGCCGCTCTTTTCCCCGCAGGACCTCGCCGACGCCGGATTCATCGATGCCGCCGCGGTCCTGCCGCTCACAGCGCTGCGCCGCTACAATGCGCTTCTGTTCGACTTCGTGCAGAAACGTCAGCTGCACCTCGGCGGACAGCGACTGGCACCCCAAGTCTTCGAGACCCGCGCCATGTTCAACGGCCGGTCGGCGTCACGGCTCGGCCCATCGCCATCGTCCACCGCGAAGCAGTCGTCTTTGACTCTTCAGTCCATCCCGACCCGACGACGCCCGCCGTCTGCCTGATGCGAATTCGGATGCCCCGTTACCTCGCTGCCGCAGTTACGGTGTTGACGTTCGCCGGTGCCTCCATTGCGGCCGATGTCCGCGCCGCCGACCCGGCCAAGGTCCTGCGCCTGGCCTCTCCCGACATCGACATGCTCGACCCGCAGCAATACAGCGACGACCCGTCGTTCCAGGTGCTGATGGCGATCTTCGAGCCGGCCTACGAATGGGACTACCTCGCCTCGCCGCCGAAGCTCACGCCGCTGACGGCGGACGGCCCGGTCACGATTGCCGCCGACGGCAAGATGTGGACGTTCCGGCTGAAGCGCGGCATCTACTTCACCGACGACCCCGCGTTCAACGGCAAGCCGCGCGAGCTCGTCGCCGACGACTACGTCTACGCGTACAAGCGCTGGATGGATCCCAACGGGCGCCGGGGTGGCTACCCCATCGCGGCCGGCATCATCGTCGGCGCGCGACCGGTGGTCGACGCGGCGGCCCGCAGCGGCAAGTTCGATTTCGACCGGCCCATCGAGGGTCTGCGCGCGCTCGACCGGTACACGCTGCAGTTGCGCCTCTCCGAACCCAACTATCCGATCATCCGCGACCTGCTCGGATTCGTCGGCGCGTCGGCGCGCGAGGTCGTCGAGGCGGCGGGGCCCGATATTCGCACCCACCCTGTGGGGACCGGACCGTACCGGCTGCGTGAATGGAAGCGCGGCTCGCGCATCGTTCTGGAGGCAAACCCCGGCTACCGCGCCGCGCGCTTTCCGGACAGCACCGATCCAGCGCAGGCGCAACTCGTTCGCAGCATGCAGGGGAAGATCCTGCCGCAGATCGGCGTGATCGAGATTGCCGTGATCGACGAGGACCTGCCGCGGTTGCTGGCCTTCGAGCAGGGTGGGCTCGACCTGATTGTGCTGCGCGGCGAAGTCGCCAACCGTCTGCTCGCCGCCGGCAAGGTCAAGCCCGAATACGCGGCACGCGGCATCACCCGCTACGCCTACCCCGAACCGTTTCTGTTCTCGGTCTACTTCAACATGGCCGACCCGGTCATCGGCGGCATGAGCAACGAGCGGATCGCGCTGCGCCGGTCGATCGCACTCGCGCTGGACGTCGATACACTACTCGACGTCGTCTATGCCGGACAGGCGATCCCCGCGAACCAGATGGTGCCTCCCGGTGTCGGTGGTCACGATCCGGCGCTCTCCGCGAAGCCGCTCTACGATCCCGCCGCGGCACGAGCGCTGCTCGACCGCTTCGGATACCGGCCCGATGTCGACGGCTACCGCAGAGCACCCGACGGCAAGCCGCTATCGCTGACCTTTTCGCAACGCACGGGCGCAGTGTCACGCGAGGTCGGGACACTGTGGAAGAGGAACATGGATGCGGTCGGATTGCGGATGGACTTTCGCGTCACGCCTTTCCAGGACATGATCAAGGCGCTCGAGAAAGGCCAGTTCCAGATGTACTACGGCGGCTTCGGCGGTTCGCCGTCGGGCTACAACGTGCACGCCCAGCTCCACAGCAAGCAACCGCAGCGCGTCAACGCGGTGCAGTTCCGGTTTGCCGATTACGACGACGCCGCCGAGCAGTTCCTGCGCAGCGCGTCCGACGCCGGCCAGATCGCGGCGGCGCGGCGGATGGGAGACCTCGCCCGGACCTACATGCCGCTGCTGCCGGCGGCGTTCCGGCTGGAGAACGTCTTCGTGCAACCGTGGGTGCAGGGCTTTGGCCCGATGGTGTTCTCGTCGTACTGGAAATACCTCGACATCGATCTCGACCGGCGGCGGGCGGCAACGGGAAAGTAGGTTCAGACTCGAATTTCGTCGCCGGAGGTACCATCGTCGTCGTCCACCGCAAGAAAAACCGGAGCCCATCCCAATGATCGCTCGTCACCGTGCCTCGTTCCTGATCGCCCTCCTGCTTGCCCCGCTGTGGGCGTCCGCGCAATTCGGCACGGGCACGCCCAACGTCTACTTCCCCGATGCGATATGGCAGCACAAGACTCCGGCCGAGGCGGGCATCAACCCTTCGCTGCTGAAGGATGCGATCGACTTTGCCATCGGTGCCGAATCCAAGGCACCGCGCGATCTCAAACTCAATCACTACCAGACTTTCGGCCGTGAACCGTTCGGCTACGCCATCGGGCCGATCAAAGATCGCGGCGAACCGACCGGCGTCATCGTCCACAAGGGCTTTGTCGTCGCCGAATGGGGAGAGCCGCTGCGCGTGGACATGACGCATAGCGTGACCAAGAGCTTCCTTTCGAGCGTGGTCGGAATCGCCGTCGATCGCGGCATGATCAGGAGCATCAACGACACGGTACGCGAGTACGTTCCGCCGATTCAGGTCTACAACCCGGTTTCGTCCGGCAACAAATCCGACAGCCTCGGCGCGCCGGATTTTCTGTATCTTTTCGAAACCCCGCACAACCGGACCATTACCTGGGACCACTTGCTGCGCCAGACCAGCGATTGGGAAGGCACGCTGTGGGGCAAGCCCGACTGGGCTGACCGCCCAGGGGACAAGCCGGGTGAGTGGACCACGCGGCGGCGCGACAAGCCCGGCAGCGTCTACAAATACAACGACACGCGCGTGAACGTGCTGGCACTCGCCGCGCTCAGCGTCTGGCGCCGCCCGCTGCCGCAGGTGCTGAAAGAGAATGTCATGGACCCCATCGGCGCCTCGAACACCTGGCGCTGGTACGGCTACGAGAATTCCTGGATCGTCCTCGATGGCATCGCGGTTCAGTCGACGACGGGCGGCGGTCATTGGGGCGGCGGCATGTTCATCCACGCCTACGACATGGCGCGTTTCGGTTACCTCACGCTGCGCCACGGCAAATGGAAAGACCGGCAGATCCTCTCGAATCAATGGGTCGACTGGGCGCTCACGCCCACCCCCGCGCAGCCGACGTACGGATTCATGAACTGGTTTCTCAACACCGACCGGAAATATCTGCCGAGTGCACCGGCCCGCGCATTCGCGCATATCGGCAACGGTACCAACATGGTCTTCGTGGACCCGGATCACGATGTCGTGGCGGTAGTCCGCTGGATCGACACCAAGTCGATGGATGAGTTTGTGAAACGCCTGCTTGCGGCCATCGAAATGAAATAACGCGCTGTTCGAACGGTCGCGCCCGGAAGAACGGGGCGCAGTGTCCGCGTCGACTCTTCATGACCGATGAAGCCAACGCATCCGCTCGTCACGGCAAATGCGAGTCCGACCCTAATTTCCACTCGTGCACCGAACCCATCCCTCCGTATTCCTGTTCCTGATCGTTCCCTTCGGAGCGATGAGCGGGTACCTCTCGATCGCAATCGGCTATCAGCTGACGCAGGCCGGCGTCAGCGTGGAACAGGTGGCCGAACTCGTCGCGTTCAGCTACATCCCGCAGACCTGGAAATTTCTGTGGGCGCCCGTGGCGGACACCACACTCTCGCGCAAGACGTGGTATCTCCTCGCCGGCCTCGTGAGCGCCCTGGGCATTTTCGTGACGGGAGCCGTCCCCGCCGACGTTCAATCCCTGCCGCTGCTGTACGCGGCCGTGCTGGTCTCGAATGTGGCGGTCACGTTTCTGGCAATGGCGACGGAAAGCCTGATGGCCTACAACACGCCGCCGGAACTGCGCGGCCGCGCCGGCGGCTGGTTCCAGGCCGGAAACCTCGGCGGCAATGGCCTGGGCGGAGGCGCCGGGCTCTGGATGGCGCAGACCCTGCCCGAGCCCTGGATGGCCGGCGCCGCGCTCGCGGTAGCGTGCGCGCTGTGCGGAGCAGCACTGTGGTTCGTGCCCGAACCTGCGTCGATGGCGCGTGCCGGGCACTACGGCCGGCAGCTGGTCGCCGTGTTGAAGGATCTCTGGCAGGTAGCGAGGGCGCGCGCGGGTATCCTCGCGCTGCTCATCTGCTTTCTTCCCATCGGCACTGGTGCCGCGTCGAATCTGTGGGCGGCCGTGGCCGACGACTGGCACGCCAGCGCAGGCACCGTGGCGCTCGTGACCGGGGTCTTCTCGGGCATCGTGTCCGCGTTCGGCTGCCTCGTCGGTGGTTACGGCAGCGATCGCATGGACCGCAAGCTGTCGTACGCGCTTTACGGCTTGCTGATGGCGATGTGCGCCGTCGCCATGGCCGTCGCGCCGCGCACCGAGGCAATGTACATCGTGTTCACGCTGGCATACTCGTTCATCCAGGGGCTTACCTATGCCGCCTTCACGGCGGTGGTGCTCGAAGCGATCGGCCTTGGGGCCGCGGCGACCAAGTACAACGTGTACGCTTCGCTGTCGAACATGCCGATCGCGTACATGACGCTGGTCGGTGGCTGGGCGCACACCCGCGGGGGCGCGACCGGCTTGCTCGTGGTCGAAGCTGCGATCGGCGTGGCAGGAATTGTCGTGTTCGTCGTCGCCGTGGCGATTTCCGCGCCGCGCCGCGTGCCGGCGGCCCCGCATGCCGATCGTTGAACGTGCGCTCTGGAGCGTCGCGACTGTGCCATCAGGGCGCGGTCGCGCATGCTGCGGTTTGGGCCCGCTGCGCGCGCCGCGTTCGCGCATTGCATGCGGTCCCGCGACCGCGACCTCACGCGATCTCGACGCGGCGCGTAGTCCACCCGACGCGGCACGAGCCCACGCGCAGGACCAGAACGCCGCGGCCACGCACGACCCAGGAGACCGTGCGCGCGCCGGTCGTGCCGCGCGTTTGGGCGTAGTAGATCGCGCCCGAGCCGTCGAACAGCCCGCGCCCCCAGCCGTCGAGGTGACCGATCTCGCGGTGGGCGAGACCGGGATCGGAGAGCTCGCAACCCTCGCAGGCGGCATCGGCCCACAGCGGTTCGTTGTGAGTGAGAGCCTTGGCCGAGGACAGAATGAAGGTCGGCAGGTAGCCGTGGTTCTCGACGGTAAGCGTCACGCGGGTCAGTCCGGATCCGAGCGCCGTGGTTGCGACGGCGTCCACGACGATCGACGGCGCCAGCGAGGCCGTCCGCAGGAAATGCGCCGCTTGCGACGAGCAGATTTTCGGCAATTCCGACGGGGGCGGATTCCACAATCCAATGCGCGCATCGATGCCGCCGACCTCGACCTCGCCCAGTTGCGGATGCGTGACTTTGCGCCAGGGGCGGACCGACCGGCCCTCGTTCTTGTCGCGGTCCCACTCCGCGATCTTGCGCATCTCCGCCGGAGTGAGGTGCGTGTAATTGTCGACGAAGCGTTTCTTGGGCTCGAGGCCCACCTGCTTGAAGAGATCCCAGAGTTCCACGACGTACGCGATGGCGCCGCGCTGGTGGTAGGCGTAGTCGGAGAGGTCGCCGTGCAACGGAGTCTCGGGCACATAGAGGAACTCTTCAAAGCCCGAGACCATCGGGTAGCCCGTAAGCTCCTCCGCCCAGGCCCCGAGCTGCCGAAACAACGCCAGGTCCTCGCCGTTCATCTTGCTGTCCGGCTTGTCGCCCAGCGGCCTGATGAAGACGCCGCCGAACGTGTGCAGGTTGAGCCACAGGAAAATCTCCGGATGGCGAGTGGAAAAATCGACGACCGCGCGCGATTCGATTTCGCTCAGCGGAAACGTACCTGCGCCCTCTTGCTTTGAATCGGGAGCCCAGGCGTACGGGAAATTGCGGTTGAGATCGGTCTGGTTGTCCGAGAGGAAGTACGGCGACGGCACGTTGTTGCCGTCGAAGTTCTCGATCACACCTTCCGGATAGAGCTTGTAGTACGGCGGCGGGTCATCGACGGTGCGCGGCAGGAGCAGCCCCGGGAAATCGGTCGCCTCGACCATTTCGCCCGCGGGATCGCGAACGCGCATCGACAGCATCAGGCCGTCACCGTCGACGTCGTCGCTGCGCCAATACGCGTGCGCCCGCGCCGGCCGCTCGTCACGCGGCACGGAACGCAAGTAGCGACCTGTCGTCAGAACCGCTTCCGCGCCGTCGGGCGACATCCGGGGCAGCAGATAAAAGCGGACGTCGCGCAAGCGGGCCGCGACCTCCGCGGACATGCCGGCGGCAGGACGCTCGCCGTTCTGCCACAAGTGAAATCGCAGGACGTCCTCGGCAATGGCCAGGACCACGCTGGAGCCGCACAACTCGCTGGCGTGCATGTTGCCGTCGACCCAGGCACTCGGTCGTTGCCGATCGGGATCGGGGCCGAGCGTGAGCAACCAGAGCTCCCGGCCCTCCGGGGTCTTGCCGATCGATGTCGCGCGACACAGATGCGGAAATGCGGCGGCCCACGCGTGGACTTGCCGCGTGAGCTCGTCATAGGAAAGGAAACGATCGCGGAATCCGAGTGACAACTCGCGCAGGCGGTCAATGGGGTCGGTGGTCATGGCGGAGCGGATGGTAACAGGGAGCGGGCAGACGGGAAATTGGGCGGGGGAACGCAGGGTCAGACCGCGCCCAGAGACACCACGATTCTTCTGCCCTGGCTCGCGGTACGGGCCTCTGGCCCTCTTAGCATCCGGAGAGATGGAGTCGAACCCGTCTCCCCGCCCGCCTGCTGCCTATAATCGCTGCCATGACGCCACCCGCGTCTTCCACCATGCGCATGCCGATGGAATGGATCGTCCTTGTTGCGGCCGTCGTGCTGGGCGTGCCCGCCGCGGTGTGGTTCACGCAGGACCGGCTGATCTTCTTTCCCCAGCCTGTCGTTTCGACCGCGCACCTGCCGGCGGAGGCGAAGCCGCTGGAGATCGTCGCCACCGACGGCACGCGGTTGCGCGGATGGATGCGCGTCGCGAGCGCGATGCCGGCGCCGGTCGTCCTGTATTTCGGCGGCAACGCGGAGGAGGTCTCGGGGACGCTCGCCGACCCGCGCTGGCCGCGCGCCTGGACGATCGTCGCCGTCAACTATCGCGGCTACGGTGCGAGCGAAGGCGCGCCCGGAGAAGCGGCGCTCGTCGCCGACGCGCTCGTCATCTACGACACAATCACCGCGCGACCCGACGTCGACGCGCAGAGGATCGTCGCATTCGGCCGGAGTCTGGGGACCGGCGTCGCAGTGAAGCTCGCGGCCGCGCGACCAGTCGCCGGTGCGATCCTCGCCTCGCCGTACGACAGCCTGGTCGAACTGGGCCGTACCCACTATCCGTGGCTGCCGGTGTCGCTGCTGCTCCGGCACCGTTTCGATTCCGCTGCCGATGCGCGGCGTGTGCAGGCGCCGCTGCTCGCGATCGTCGCGGATCGCGATTCGATCATTCCGCGCGAGCGATCGCAGGCGCTCTACGACGCGTGGGCGGGGCCGACGTCGTGGCTCACCGTCCGGGCGACCGATCACAACACGCTGAGCGGGCCGGCTGCGTTCTGGGAGGGCGTCGCGGGGTTTCTCGCGGTGCGGAAAAATTAGGGTCAGACTCGAATTTGTCCGCCGCGTAGAATCTGAACGATGCATCCGCCCCTCTGTGGCGACAAATTCGAGTCTGACCCTAATTTCCCCCTACTTTCCGCTACTTTCCCGTAAGCCTCCGATACCGTGCCATGTGCCGGATGGCTTCCTTCGGCCTCGCGAACCTTTCGCACAGCAGCGCGAGGTTGTAGTGGCAATCGGCGAGGTCGGGATCGCCGCGCAGCGCCAGTTCGTACGCCGCCATCGCTTCCGGCCCACGATCCAGGTCATCGAGGAGCACACCGAGGTTATAGAGAAGCAAGGAATCGTTGCCGCAGCGCTTCACCGCTTCGCGATAGACGCTCTCGGCTTTGGCGAATCGCCCGGCATCGTGCAATAGCCGCCCCAGGTTGTTATGGGCGTCGAGAAACGCCGGATTGGCGGCGATGGCGCGATCGTACGCTTCCAGCGCAGCGTCGACGTTCTCGCGCTCCAGCGCCAACGCCTTGTCGAACCATTCCTGCGCGCCGTTCGGCGTCTCGCCTGCCTTCGTGCGTTCGATCACGCTCAACGAGCCGTTGGCAGGATCGCCGTCGAATTCGAGCAGATATTGCCCCGATTCCGCCTGCCAGCGGCTGCCGCCTTCGCGGATGACGACGCGGTCGGCCACGGCGCAGATGGAAAGTCCGGAGAGCGGCATGGCATCGGGCAGGTGCCGGCGCAATTCGCGCACGGAGCGCGTGATCCGCCTTTGGGGGACCTTGGCGTCAGCAAGTGCCTGGGCGGTGCGCAGCACGATCAGATCCTGGAAGGAAAACAGCCACGCGCCGCGGGGCCCGCGTGCGGGCGCGACGAAACCGGCGGCGATCAATGATCGGATCGTACTGCGCGACAGGCGCAGCAGCTTCTCGACGTCGCGGACGCCGTACGGGTGCACGACCTCGCTGCCTTGCCCGCCAGGCTTTATTTCTTGGCCGCCTTGCGCGCGACCGTCGCGGCTGGCTCGGCCTCTTGCGCCCGCTTCGCCGGCTTGCGCGCCGCGGCCGCCGGCTCGGGCTCGGCGGCCTTCGCACGCGCGGGGGCCTTCTTCTCGAGGCTGGCGCGCAATGCCTCCATGAGATCGATGACCTGCGCACCGCCGCCTTCGGGCGCGTCGGCCAGAGTGATCTCCTGACCCTCGACCTTTTTCTGTACCGCGGCTTCGACGCGCGCGGCGACTTCGTCGGTGTATTGGGAAGGGTCGAACGTCTCCGACGCCTGCGCCTCGATCAGCTGTTGCGCGAGCTTCAACTCGGCGGGCTTCACTTCGGTCTTCGGAATCTCGAGCTCCTTCATCGCCCTCACCTCGCCGGCGTACAGGAGCTGCTGCATGACCAGGCCGTCCTCGACCGGGCGGATCATCACGATGTACTGCTTGCCGCGCGCGGCCCAGCGCCCGAGAGCGCAACGTTTCGACTCGCGCAACGCGCTCGCCAGCAACGCGTAGGGCTTGGCGCCACCCTTGTCGGGAGCGAGGTAGTACGCCTTGTCGAAATAGACGGGGTCGACCGCTTCCAGCGGCACGAACTCGGTGATCTCGGCCATATGGGTGCCGGCTTCCTCCATCGCCTTCAGCTCTTCGGGCGTGAAGATCACGTACTGGTCCTTCGCGAATTCGTATCCCTTGACGATGTCCTCGCGCGCGACCGGCACTTCCTCCTTGAGGCAGAGGTACTGCTGCTTCAGCCGCGATCCGCAGCCCTTGTGCAGCATGTTGAACGAGATCGCGCGACTGGCCTCGGTGGCCGAATAGAGCTTCACCGGAATCGCCACCAGACCGAAAGAGACGGTCAAGCTCGCAATGGATCGTGCAGCCATGGTCTGCCTCCCACTATTGGGGGTCGCTCAGTCTGTCGCCGTTCCCGGGAAAGGCCCTTGGGGCGTCCGAGCGAAGGACGCCGAATATCTCAACAATTTCAGCAATTTGCAAGGGGTCAGCCCTTGCCGCCGGAAAGCGCGCTCTCGAGGCTTTGCTTTTTCGTCAGCGCGTCCTTCCAACGGTCGCCTGTTTGGGCCAGCCGTTGCGGCGCATTTTCGATCGTGAAATCGAGCGGGTGCGCACCGGCCAGCTCTTCCCACGTCAGCGGCATCGACACGGGCGCCCCGGGCTCGCCGCGGGGCGAATACGCGACGTTGAGCGTCTTGCCGCGGACGTTCATGTTGTAGTCCATGAAGATCTTGCCGGTCCGCTTGGGGATGCTCCACTCCTGCGTAATGTCCTTGGGGTGCAGGCGCATCAGGTGCCGGCCGACCAGCTCGGACACGTGGCGCGCGGCGTCGAAGTCGATCGTCCGGCGGATCGGCACGAACACGTGCAGGCCGGTCTTGCCCGACGTCTTGACGATGGGTTCGAGCGACATGCTCTGCAAGAGCTCGCGCAGCCAGAACGCGACCTCCTTGCCCTTCTCGAAGGCGACCGTGTTGAGCTCGGGCTCCGCGCCTTTCGCTTCCTTGCCGGAATAGATGTAGGGATCGAGGTCGAACAGCACGTAGTCCGGGTAGTTGAGCACCGAGGCCTCCAGCGACTCGAGCGAGGTCGCGTAGTCGGTGCCCTTCGCGGCCGCGTCGGTCCCAAGCTTCGCGCGCGAATGCCAGATGTGGAATTCGAGCGTCCCGGACTGCGCAAGCCACAGCAGCGTCGGCAGGTTGTTGCACAGCAGGTACTCGTGCTGCTCGTCCTTGCTGCCCGAGAACACGGTGATGCTTTCGACGAAATCCGGCCGCTCCTGCTCCCAGTGCTTCTGGAAGAATCGCTGGCCGCGGATGCCGTCGGGCATGCGGATCATCGTCAGCGGGCGATCGGCAAGATGCGGCAGCATGTATGGCGAAACCTGCGCCAGGTAGGTGAGCAGGTCGCGCTTGGTGTACGCCGGGAGCTTGCGCGCCGGATCCGCGGGCCAGTACACGCGATCGAGATTCGTGAGACGGATCCGATGCGCTCCAACGGCCAGTGTGAACGCGCTCTTCTTGCTTTCGAGCTGCGCGACGATTTCGTCCATCGCCTGCGGCGCGGGGCCGGGCTCGGAACGCCGCACCGCCTTCGGATCGATGTCGTCGCGCAGGCGCAGGAACACCGGGGCGCGCAGGTGATCGTCCTCTGTCCAGCTCTGGAAGCTCACTTCGGCGACGGTTTCGGGCTCGACCCAGGTCGTCGGCGCATTGAGTTCCGGCGTTTCGACAAAGGGGCACGTTTTTCGCTGCAGCTTCGCGAGCCGCGCCTTCACCGCAACCAGCGCGCGCTCGTCGAAGCCCGATCCGACGTGCGAGGCGAAGTGCAGCTTGGCCTTCGGTTCTTCATCGCCCCAATAGCCGACCAGCACGGCGCCGAGCGGAGCGCGCGAGCCCTTCCCCTGGGTATAGCCACCGACGACGAAGTCCCCGCTCGACGTAGGCTTGACCTTCAGCCATGACGTCGAACGGCGGCCGGCCTCGTAGCGGCTTTCCTTGCGCTTGCCGACCACACCCTCGAAGCCGCTGGCAAGCGCGGCAGCGCTCAGGGCCACGCCGTCGTCCGCCGCGTGTACGAGTTGCACGCGCGCCGAAGGCAGCAGGCACTGTGCGAGATAGCGCCGCCGATCCCGGTACGCCGACTTGCGCAGATCGATGCCCGCGAAATGCAGCAGATCGAAGCAGAAGAAAACCACCGGCATGTTGAGATCGGCCGCCGCGATCTCGCGCTCGGTCTTCAGCTGCGCTCGATCCTGCAGCGTCGCGAAAGACGGCTTGCCGGCGGCGTCGAACGCGACGAGCTCGCCGTCCAGGATCATGCTGCCCGCGGCCTGCTGCGCGAGCTCCGCGACGAGCCGCGGAAACTTGGGAGCGAGCTCGAGCCCGCGCCGCGAGCGCAGCTTGACGCCGCGCTCGTCGATGAAGGCGAGCACGCGGTAGCCGTCGAGCTTGGGTTCCCACATCCAATCCGCGCGATGGAACGGCGCGTCGCCCGCCTCGGCCAGCATCGGGGCGAGCGTCGCAGGCATCGCTTCGATCTTGCCCGCGGGGGCGAGTTGCGCGGCGGGCATTCGCTGCACGGGAAGAAACTTGATCTCCTCGACGGTCTTGCCGGAGAGGACCGAGCGGTTCTGCGCGGTGACGTCGGTCGTCACCGCGAACCGGTCCTTGTGCTTGATCATCAGCCACTGGTTCTTTTCCTTGGTGCGCACCAGGGCAAACGATCCTTTCAGCTTTTCGCCGCGCAGCAGGACGCTCAGCTTGCCTTTCTCGAGACCGTCCCGGACCTCGCGCTCCGCCCGCGCGCGATCGTGGAACCAGGTCGCGCCCCCTTCGTCGGGCGAATAGACGCCGCAGTCCCAGACGATCACCTCGCCTGCGCCGTATTGCCCGGCGGGAATCACGCCTTCGAACGACGCATAGTCGTACGGATGGTCCTCGACATGCACGGCGAGGCGCTTTTCGCTACGATCGACCGACGGACCCTTGGGCACGGCCCACGACAGGAGCACGCCGTCGCTTTCGAGCCGGAAGTCGTAGTGCAGCCGGGAGGCGGAATGCATCTGGACGACGAACAGCAGCGGCCCCTTCGCCGCAGCGGGCACCGCAGGCGGCGGCTCGGGGGTGGCCGTGAAGGTCCGCTTGGCGGAATATTCGGCAAGGGCTTTCTTCGCCATGCGGGGATTCTAGCGGCGCGAGCAGCGAGCAGGGGCCCCACGTCGCGAAGCGACAAGGGGATGCGAGCAATCGTGAGTCGACGCTGGAGGCCGACAACGTGCCGCTCGCCAACCTCGACCGTGGTGGAGGCCGAGGAGACGAGCGCGATTAGGGGAACGAACCCATGACAACTTCGAGGCTCCTGGCGGGAGCGAGCGGCTACTCCTTCAAGGAGTGGAAGGGAGCTTTCTACCCGCAGGACATCAAGCCGGAGGACATGCTCGCCTGGTATGCCGCGCGCCTGCCGACGGTCGAGATCAACAACACGTTCTACCGGATGCCCAAGACCGAGGTGCTCGCGAACTGGGCCGCCATTGCGCCCGCAGGGTTCCGGTTCTCGATCAAGGCGTCGCAGCGGATCACCCACATGGCGCGGCTCAAGGCGGAATCGGCCGCCGAGCCGCTGGGCTATCTCTACCGGAACCTGGAGGCGCTCGGCGGCAAGCGCGGTCCGGTGCTGTTCCAGCTGCACCCGAACATGAAGAAGGATCTGCCGCGACTTGCGGCGTTTCTCGCCCTGCTCCCCGCGGGCCACAACGCGGCGTTCGAATTTCGCAACGAGACGTGGTTCGACGACGACGTCTACGCTGCGCTCGAGGGCGTCGGCGCGGCGCTGTGCCTCTCCGAGCGCGAGGACAACGCGCCGCCGCCGCTGGTCGAGACGGCGCCCTGGGGCTACGTCCGGCTGCGCCTCGAGACCTACGCGGACAGCGATCTCCAGGCGTGGGCACGCAAGCTCGAAGCCACCTCGTGGCGCGAAATCCACGTCTATTTCATGCACGAGCCGACAGCGCCGGCGTACGCGCAGGCGCTGATGCGGTTCGGGTCGTAAGGCGATGAGCGCGAATCCTCAACCGGTGACGATCACCGTCGACGACGCGCAGCGCGTCTCCGGATTGCTGCAGGCGCCCCGGACGGCGCGCGCCTGCTACGTCATCGCGCACGGTGCCGGCGCTGGGATGGCGCACCCGTTCATGGCGAATGTCGCAGACGCGCTCGCCGAACGCGACATCGCCACGCTCCGCTATCAGTTCCCTTACATGGAGCGGGGCTCGAAGCGCCCGGACGCGCCCAAGCTCGCGCAGGCCGCCGTCCGCGCCGCCGTCGTGGAAGCTTCGCGCCGGATGCCCGGGCTTGCGCTGTTCGCCGGCGGCAAGTCCTTTGGCGGCCGCATGACATCGCAAGCGCAAGCGGCGTCACCGCTGTCCGGCGTGCGCGGGCTCGTGTTCCTCGGATTCCCGCTGCATCCGCCCGGGAAGCCGTCCGACGAACGCGCGAGCGCACCTCTTCGACGTGCACATCCCGATGCTGTTCCTGCAAGGGACGCGCGACGAATTCGCGGACTTGGGGCTGCTGAAAACGCTCGTCGGCAAGCTCGGTCCGCGCGCCACGCTCAGGCTGTTCGAGGACGCCGATCATTCGTTTCACGTCCCTGCGCGCACGGGACGCAAGGATCACGAAATCATAGCCGAGATAGCGGATGCGCTGGCGGCGTGGATGATCAAGGCTGCGTGATCGTCGGAAATTTGTCGCTTCGCCGGATCAAGACGGTGGCATGATCGGCCGTGCTGGGTAAAGCGCAATGGCGAATCAGTCGACTGCCGTTCTCGCGTACTTCGCCCCTGCTCTGATCGCCGCATGACGCCACGCGCGTCTTCCTCACGTCTCCAAAATCGAGTCTGACCCATCGTTTCGGGCTCAGGCGAGCGCCACCGGCAACGGCGCGACTTTGCGCGCGCGCTTCATCAATGTGGCATCAAAGGTGACGAAGCGCTCCGCGCCCGCGCTGCTGGCGAGATGCAGCGCGTCGGCGAAATCGATTCCGTGTTCCAGCATGCGTATCGCCAGATGGACGGCGGGGGCGTCCTCGACCGTAACGGTCGGCAGCCCAAGCAAGGCAAGAAAGGCCCGTGCGACCGCCGCGGCTGGCAGTCGGTAGGTGTATCGAAGCACCCATTCGGTTTCCAGCAGGACAGTCTTCGACACGAACACCGGCGCCGCGCGAAACACCGCCGTCGCCCGCGCCGCCTGAGCCGGGTGGTCGCCGGTCAGCAGACGGACGAGAACGTTAGTGTCGACCGCGACCACGGCGCGCCTTCACGCCACGCTCGATCGCGCGCTCCATATCTGCGGTCGAGCGCGCGGGTCCGCGGTACCCGGCGCTGCCGATCACGTCCTCGAGGCGCGTCGCCGGCACGGGACGCAGCGGCCGCAACAGCACGCCGTCGGCCACGCGTTCGACCAGAAACTCGGTGCCCTCGCCCCATTGGTCGGCGTCGCGGATCGCCTTGGGCAGCACGAGCTGACCCTTCGAGGAGAGGCGCGTCGTATCCATGGCGTGTCTTAGCGTGAGTAAGACTAAAGTAAGACATCCTACACCACGGCAAGTGCCCACGCAATCGGTCAGACGGCCGAACAGAATCCCAAAGGCGGGGATCTATGCTCAGTCGCTTGGCGACCTCTGAAATTCGCTCCCGTGCAACTGCCGATCCGGCTGAAGGCGACCCCGCATTCGCCGTGCAACTGCCGATCCGGCTGAAGGCGACGCCCAACGGAAGGTCGGAACTAACCGTTAAGTTTCGCCGCCTGCTCGTGCGCGGCATGCACCTTGCGGCGCAGGGCCTGCGGCGAGAGCACCTCGACCTCGGCGCCATGGCGGAGGATGTCCAGCACCAGCTCGCGGTCGTCGCGAAACGGCAGGTCGAGGATGTATCGCCCTTCGGGATCGAAACTCCCCTTCTGGTCGGGATGCCACACCTCGGCCGCCACCCAGCGCGCGCGCTCGACCGAAAAGCGCAGCTTGGCGCGCTGCGCCTCGCCGCCGCGCACGATGCCGTAGCTGTCGGTCAGATAGTCTTCCAGCACCTTCAGCGAGACCTCCTTGGCCGCCGTGTCGAGGATTTCTATCCGCCGAATGCCGTCGACCGAAAAGCTGCGCAGGTCGTTGCGCAGATGGCACCAGGTGTCGAGGTACCAGTTCTCGCGGTAGTGGACGAGACGCTGCGGCGACACCTCGCGCGCCGAGTGCGCGTCGGTGCTGCGCGCGTAGTACTCGATCTTCAAACGGCGGCGCTTTAGCAGCGCGGCACCGACCATCGAAAAATGTTCCAGCGGCAGCTTGCGCGAGCCGAATGAGATAAGCCGGATGCGCTTGCGCACCTCTCCCGCCGACGCCTCGCCCGCGCCGAGGATCGCATCCAGCCGCGCCATCAGCGGCGCGATGTGCGGGCCGATCAATCCGCCCTGGTCGAGCGACGCGAGCAGGGTCTGCATCGTGACCAGGGCGTAGGCCTCGTCTTCCGTGAACCACAGCCCCGGCAGCGCGAATTTCGGGCCGACCTTTCCCGACTTTTCGTAGCGATAGCCGCGCGCCTCCGGATCCCAGACCACCGGCGCGTTGAAGCGGTCGCGCATGTACTCGAGATCGCGCTTGAACGTGGCGAGCGAGACTTCGAGTTCGTCGAGAAAGGCGTCGCGGGCAACGACGGTACGTTCCTGCAGCAGCTGGTCGATCTTGTAGAAGCGTTCAAGGCGGTTCATCGGATATGAGTCCTATGGACGCGAAGAGAATATCCGCCGCGGCCGGATGGGAGAAGACGCTCGCCTCTGACGACCTGTCGAGCGCAACCTGAGTCACGCCTCGGCAAGGGTAGCGGCGAGGTGGATCACGATGTGAGCCTGCCAGCCGCGGGCCTCGCGCGCAAGGATCGCGCGTACCGGGCGGGTTTCCGCACCCACCGTCCGACAAACGCCGCCGCAGCGGTGGCTCAACGCGACCCGGAATCAGGCGAGATCGATCACGACGGTGGCAGTGACGCGCTCGCTCTACGACACGGGACTGTCCTCTTGGCCAGTCTCGGCGCTGCCATTGGGCGGACCTGATGCGTTATGGCGTCCCCATGGTCTTTGCGTGCTGAATGAGCAGTGAATAGGGCGGCGCCAGATCCACCCCGTCCGGGGTATTGAGCAGGCCGGGTTCGCGCCCTTTCTTTCCGGTGACTCCGTACTGCCACACGATACGATTCGTCTTCGGGTCGACGACGATGACGCGGTGATTGGAATCGTCATTGGCGATAACCATGCCGTTGGGCAACACCTTGGCCAATGAGGGATGGTCGAGCGCGTCCTTGCCGGCGGGCTTGTAGCGCCAGAGCACCTTGCCCTGGTCGTCGAACATCACGAGCTGGCCTGGCTTGGAGTAGTCGGCGGTGATGTAGCGCCCCGGCGCGACCTCGTTGCTATCGGACGGGTAGCGCACCCCCGGAACCTGGAAGCTCCGGATCACCGCGCCGGTCTTGAGGTCGAATTCGCTGTGCCACGCCCCCTGGATCTCGGTGACAAGATAGTGGCCGTTGAGCATCGGGAAAGCGCCATTGGGGCTGCCGAACGCGCGCGGCGGGTCGTGCTTGCAACCGCCCGGCGGCCTGCGCTCCGCGCCATGGATCCGCTCGGGTGTCTGGGCCCCCTGAGCGATCACGAGGATGCGGCAATTCTTGATGTCCGGGATCAGGACGTGCCCGTCGGGGAGCAGGAGGGCGTCGTCGGGGTTCCAGAGCTGGTTGGGCCCATGCCCGTGCACGCCCGGGGTGCCGTAGCGCCAGACAATGCGGCGACTGGCGATGTCCACCAGCGAGACGGCAAAGTTCTCTTCGTGCGTGACGATGATCTGCTTGCCATCGGCGCTGTAGAAGGCGTCATCCGGCGACTTGAATGTCTCGCCCGGACGCAGGTCGCCGGCCTCGGGGAACGTCCAGATGATCCGTCCCTGCGGATCGACAAGGACGATGCGGTCGTTGTCCTCGTCGGCGATGAGGACGGGACCGGGCAGCACCGACGGGTCTGAGCCCGGCTGCAGATGTCCCTCCTGCTGGGACAGGGCCGGGACGACGCTCATCGGGAGCCCCATCAACAGTACGATCGCGTACAACAGTGCGTGTCTCATTGTTCCTTCCTAGGGTTCTTTCCCGAAATGTTCCCGCCGATGTACTTCAGACACGAACTCTTCCAATTCGGGATCCATCGCGCTGCGAGATGAAACGATCCCAATGGGCTTGTCGTCCTGCATAACGGGCAGGTGGCGAAAACCGTTCTCTTGCATCACCCGCAACGCGTACCCGAAAGGCTTATCCGGATCAACGGTGTGCGGCGCGCGGGTCATCACGTCGGCAAGCCGTGTGGCTTGCGCGTCCAGCCCACGCGCAACGACCCGAAATACGACGTCGCGCTCGGTGAAAATCCCGACGAGACGATCGTCTTCAATTACCATGATCGCGCCGATACTCTTGGCTGCCATGAGCTCGGCAGCTTTGCTGACGAGGGTCTCCGGCGCAGCCTTGAGAACCTCTCGTCGCTGCATGACGCTTCTGACCGGTCTATCGAACATCGAACTTCCCCACTCCTGAATTTGGAGGATTGCGGAGCGCCGCCGTCGCCCCCCGGCCACGTGCCGGCACACGTCGTGCGCGACCCGCGAGGTCTGCTCTCTCGCCCGCCCGTCCCTCTCCAACGATGCTACGCCGACCACCGATGTGAGACGTTGACTGGCAAGGCCCTTGCAGGCCTGCGCGCACTCGGCTGCACGACGCTAGAGCGTGCTTGGCGCGGCGGTCTTGGGCAACGCGCGAAATATCTGCGCGTTGGGGCAAAAGCTGTGGTCGCCTTCGACTTTCCCGGCGAGCCACCGATCGCACAAATCCTCGGCCTGGCACCTTACGCACCGGCGCCGTACATCCTGGATGATCGCCTCGGTATCACCGCGCCTGGCAACTTCGGGGTCCACGCCGGCGCGCGTGAGCATTTGCATCGTGCGTCTTCCGGAAGCAGCCGCCAGATATCTGAAAAACCACACGATAAGGGCAATGCTCACGGCCATCATTAATATGGCTGTTCCGATCTGGAACAATGTCGGGTTCATGTTCATTCCTCCGATGGGTTCGACTCGAGCTGTACCAAGACACGCATCTGCTTCGGATCTACGAAACACCCCTGCCCATCGGCGAATAACGCCATCGCCACCAGGTTGCCGGCCGTCTGCGCGCCACCGCCGTGGCTTTGAATGACCATCTGCAGCAAGAGTGAGTCTCCTGTGGCGTCCCGCGCGACGGTCGGGCGTAATTGCCGGGGTGCGCGCCGGACGCTAAGCATCGATTCTTGCCCGGGCGGGCGGGCCACACCTTGGTGCAGATCAAGAAGATAGCGATACCGCGGTGCAGCGCGAGCCGGCCCATCGGCCAGCCCCGACGGCGCGGGCGCCAAATTGAGTTCCGGAGGTCGGTTCAGGCCCTGCCATTCGCGGCTGCCCGTCGATGTCAGGCATGGACGAACGCGTTCGATACGCTGAATGTGGCTCGTGTCGCCTGGTTTCAGATGACCGCTCGATGCTGCGTCAGCGGCTGTTCCACGGCCATGGAATTGATGCAAGAATGACGGGCGTCGTCGCCGACCAACGGAGAAGCCATGAAAATGAAACCGCGCGGGATGACCGCTGCATCGATCTGCGCCGCCTTCAGCTTCGTCCTTGCCGGGATGGTGCACGCGGCGGAAGTCAAGGTGCTGGGGTCAGCGGCCGTCCGGGATGTCGTGGTCGCACTCACCCCCGATTTCGAAAGCAGCACCGGGAACAAGATCGTGGGGATGTGGACCGGAACCGTCGATGTGCTGAAGCGCCTGCAAGGAGGCGAGGTCGTCGATCTCGTCATTCTCGCCGCCCCGGACATCGACAACCTGATCAAACAGGGCATGATCGTTCCGGGCAGCCGCGCCCCGCTCCTCAAGTCGGATGTGGGCGCCTGCGTGCGCAGTGGCGCGCCCAAGCCCGACATCAGCACGCCGGATGCGGTCAAGCAGGCATTGCTCGCGGCCAAGTCGATTGCGTATTCGACAGGTCCGAGCGGCACCTATCTCCTCGGGTTGTTCCAGCGCATGGGTATTGCCGAGGAGATGAAAGCCAAGGCCAAGGTCGCGCCGCCCGGCGTGGCGGTCGGCGGCCTGGTCGCGCGCGGCGAAGCGGAGCTTGGATTTCACCAGATCAGCGAACTGTTGCCGGTTGCCGGCATCGACTATCTCGGACCGCTGCCAGCGGCGATTCAGGGAACGACCCTGTTCACCGCAGGCATTCATACCGGGGCCAGCCAGCCCGCCGCGGCCGGGGCGCTGGTCAAGTTCATCGCTTCACCGAGCGCCGTCCCGGTCATCAAGAAGAAGGGCATGGAGCCGGGCTGATTTTCGACCTGCCGACCCGCACCCATCGTCGCTCAGAGATCGCGCCTGCCCTTCCCCTGCTCCGGTTTCCGGCGCAGGAACGCGGGGACCGACAGCATTTCGGCGTCGCAGCTCCTCGATTCGTCGCGCGACGCAAGGCGTCGGCTCGTGGACGTCCCGCTGGGCTTTCAATCCATGACCTGCGATGTTGACCTCAAGGCCAAGGAAGGCACGCGTCTCGAACTGCTGGACAAGCTCCGCATAGCTGCACAACGGTGCTGTGTGGTCCAGCAAACCCTCCGCAGGCCACCGACCGTCAAACCACGTTTCATACCTGATGCGGGCCCTGCAACCCTGTTTTCGGAAGGCGGGTTCTGGCAAGTGGGTCGCCTGCGAACACTCGGACGCAATGCGTGCGCCCTGAGAGCCGGCTCGGGAAAATGAGAGAGAATTGTGGCGAAACTGGGACGGCTAGCGAACTTCATCCGACCGAGTGAGGATGAGGGCGCGGGCTTCTCGAGCCCGATACAAACGCGAACGTGGGCTTGTCGATTTGTTTGCATCGATAGAAGACGGTGGTTGTGTCGGTAAGATATGTTGGGCAACCTGAACGTTGCGATGCTCCGCCAGAAACGCATCGACGCGCTTGGTCTTGTGCGCCGAAAGGTTATCCGCAATGACGTGGATCTCTTTGCCTCTGCGCTGGTTCACCACGATATCCGTGAGAAACGCCACGAACTCCGCCGACGTATGCCGTTCCGCGGTCTTGCCCAACACCTCACCGGTCTTGGTGTTGAACGCGGCGTACAGCGACAGTGTGCCGTGGCGGTAATACTCGAAGCCATGTCGCTCGGCGCGTCCCGGCGACAGCGGCAACACCGGATCCTTGCGGTCAAGCGCTTGGATCGCCGTCTTCTCATCGACGCAGAACACTGCTGCGTGCGCCGGCGGGTTCAGGTACAGACCGATTGCGTCTGCCGCCTTCGCTTCGAACTCCGGATCGTTGGAGGCCAAGTACCCATCAACCCGGTGCGGCTTCAAGGTGTGCTTCGCCCACACCCGCGACACCATCATGTGACTAACCCCCATGGCCGTCCCCAATTTGCGCGTATCCGCCGCCAGATCCGCTCCTGCATATTCAGGGCCGGTTGGTACGGAGGCAGGTATTCCAAATGCAGGCGCGAGTGGGTGCGCAGAAAATCGCGAACCGGAAGTCCCTTATGCCAGCCAGCGCCATCGACGTACAAAGTGATCTGGCGCTGTCGCAGACGGCGATAGAGATCGCGCAACACGTCGAGGAAACCCTCGCGATTACCTTGCTCGGTGCGGATCATGCCGTAGCGCCCGAGCAATGGCGCCACCCAGCCGGAAAGGTTGAGGCGGGTGTGATGCTGGCTGGTGGTAGGTACCCGCAGGCGTTCTCCGCGACGGGCCCAGCCGAACCCGAGGCGCGGATGCAAGGTGAAGCCAGTCTCGTCCTGGAACACGATGGTTTCGTTCGGCTCAAGGCGCTGCAGTTTTTTTTAGAGCCCGTTGGAATCGTTGGGCATCCTCGGTATGGGCTTGCAGGTAGGCGTGACTGGCGCGCTTCATGCTGTAGCCGAGTTGATGCATAGTAATCGGGTATTTCGAAATCGGTGAATGCGCAATCGAGGTAGTTCATAAATTCAGACTTCAGCTCGCCTCTCGAGTGGTATTCTTTTCTTGTTGAGCCAAATACTCTTTTCGAGCACATTGGATCGGTGCGACTTTCCAGTTTGCCAAGACATTCTTCTGTAGTTCCAAACCCCGCTGTTGGATCTTTTCCGTTTACTTCACAGAGATTCTTCATTCCAATCTTGAATGCAATTCTCGCTTCATCTGAACTAACAGGGGTTGAATCTACTTTATCAAATAGGTTCTTGATTATTGCCAGGTCAGTACTCGCGCTGGCACCCTTCTGATACAAAGCGCTGCCCATTACAACTGCGATTAGTACAAATAGGAATGGGTTCATGAATAGTCTCCTACACGTTGCCTAGAGATCGAACACCGTCCGTCATCGCAATGGCGGACGTTGGCACGAATGCCAGCTTGCTGGACACATCCTCGGAAGATATAGGAAACCTTACCAACTCCCGACCCGCCGACCCGCACCCACCGTCGCTCAGAGGTCGCGCCTGCCCTTCCCCTGCTCCGGCTTCCGGCGCAGGAACGCCGGGACCGACAGCATGTCGGCGTCGCAGTACCTGGTTTCGTCGCGCGACACAAGGCGGCGGCTGGTGGATCGACTGGCAAACGCGGCTTCCTTGGACGCAAGCCTGTCGCGCTCCTTGATCAACCGCCGCATCGTGGCCAGGATGGCCGTCGCCCAGTCGTGCTGCGCGAAACGCGTCGCGGCATCGTCGACCAGCCGCTGCGCGCGCTCCCAGTTGTCCGCCTCGATGGCCGCCCGGACCTCCTCCAGGACGGCGCCGGCGGCAAGTTCGAGAACTCGCCGGGTGACAAGCTCGTCGGCCGGCATCGATTTCCACGCAGCCCGGCCGACGACCTCCATCGGCGGCAGCGCCGTCATCAGAAAGAGCGGCGCGCTGTCCTTCGCAGCCGCCTGGACCGACACCGTGACCGGCAGCGCGACCGCATCGACTCCCAATGCATCGGTCGCCGGGATTTCGAGCTCGAGCACCGCCCACGCCTCGGACGCGAACGCGAGATCGGGCAGCTTCCAGGTCAGCGGCTCGCCCTCGACGGGCTCGTAGTCATTGCGCAGTTTCACCCCGAAGGTGGCGGGCGCGTTGACCTTCAACACCAGGCCGCGCGCGCACAGGCTCGTCAGCAGCGCGAACTCGGCCGCGAACGGCTCGGCAAGATCGGCGGCCGTCTGTCCGTAGTACGCATTGCCCTGCCCGGCGTTGGCCATCGCCAGCATCAGGCCCTCGTTGAAATCGTGCCCCAGGCCGTAGGTCGACGTCGACACGCCGCGCTGCGCGAGCGTCTTGCACTGGCCCGCTATCTTCTCCAGATCGGTCTCGCCGATGTTGGCGCAGCCGTCGGAGAGCAGGATCACGCGATGCACGTCTTCGCCGGCGAGCTTTCCGGCCAGTTCGTCGGCCCCCGCGCGCCAGCCGCCGTGCAGGTTGGTCGAACCGCCGCTGCCCACCGCGGCGAGCGCCGCCGACAGCGCCAGCTTGTCGGCCGCCGCCGTCAACGGCGCGACGCATTCGATCTCGTCGTCGAAGGCGAAGATCGCCGCGCGGTCGCCCGGGGCGAGGCTGTCGACGATGTGGCGGGCGCAGCGCTTCGCTTCCTCGAGCGGCGCACCGCTCATCGACCCCGAGCGGTCGAGCACCAGTGCGAGATGCAGCGGCGTGCGCGGAACCGTTCCGGGCGGAAGATCGGGTGCCTGCACGCGGGCCAGCAACCGCAGCGTGGTCGCGTGACCGGCCGCGAGGGCCGCCTTCTCGGGTGTGAGCAGCAGTTGAACGGCGGACGACGTGGTGTTGGCGGTGGGCATGGTCGACTCCGAAGGACGGAGCGCACTTTGCGCGCCGTTTGTTCATGATGGGGCGTTAGTGGCTCAGAGGATGAGCCATCATTGCGGCTTGCGACCGGCCGAGATTACTTCGCCCGTCCCTCCCATTCCGGGATTTGCTGGTTTTCCGCCGACTCAATCTGGAATTTGATGAAACACGAACGAGCCAGTTTGGAAATTGACGCACCGAATGCCAAACTTGATCCCCACCTTTCCGGTGGCCGCTGTACTCCGAACGGACGATTGCGAAGCCGTCACTATTGACCTAACCTGCGGATTGTGAAAAAATTTGTCAATCCGCAAGGAAGATTTCTGCCCTCGGCAGTACGCCAGCCTGCTTTGTTCAAGGTTGGCCGAGCCCGGGGGCATTTCATTTTGTGGCTTCGATGTCCACTGTAACTGCCATCATGGTCGATGGCGCGTTTTTCATTCAACGCGCCCGCAGGATCTACGGCAAGCAATCCGCCGAAGACCTCTCCAAGACGCTCTATACGATTTGCATTGCTCACCTGACCCAGAAGACGCATCAAGGAGAGCGCAAGGCCGATCTATATCGGATCTTCTTCTACGACTGCCCGCCACTTTCAAAAAAAGTTCATCACCCGCTGACCGGGGGAGCTCAGGATTTCAGCAAATCGCCCAACTCCCAGTGGCGCCTCGAATTGCACGAGGAACTTCGCAAACAACGCAAGGTCGCCCTGCGGCTGGGCTATCTCGACGAACGTCATGCTCAATGGACACTTACTGGGGATCCGCTTAAGCGCCTTTGTCGCGGTGAGATTGATCGCTCGGGCCTAACTGAGCATGACGTCAGTTACGCTGTGCGACAAAAGGGGGTGGACATGCGAATCGGCCTTGACATCGCATCGGTGACTTTCAAGAAGCAGGCCAATCAGATCGTCCTAAATTCGGGGGACAGCGACTTCGTGGCCGCTGCCAAACTCGCGCGACGGGAAGGCATCGATTTCATCCTTGACCCGATGTGGGCCCCGATTCGTGCTGATTTGCACGAGCACATCGATGGGCTGCGGTCGACCTGCCCAAAGCCAACGCAGGCCAATGACCCCGTTGCCATTGCGTGACCGATTGCGATTACGCACCGGTAACTGCAGCGTTAGTCCCGAATTTCTCGACCTGCCCTCTGTCAACCGCGGTCAAGATCTGGGCGGAGAAAGCAGTCAGGCTCGTTCTTCCACATATGGGAACGGAAGAATTCGACCGTCGTCCCATAGTTCCGAGTAATGCCAAGACGTACCGTCAGCACGTCGAAAATCGAGTCCGGCCGATGTTTGTCTCTATGCAACTGCCCATGACTCGCTCAGCACCTCCGCCTGCTCCAACACCGTCTGTGTTGCCTTCTCCTGTTTGTCCGGCGGATACCCGTACTTGCGCAGGATGCGCTTTACGTAGACACGTAGTTGCGCCCGAACGTTGTCGCGGATGGTCCAGTCGATCGTGACGTTCTTGCGCACGGTAGCGACAAGTTCGCGGGCAATCGTCTTGAGCGTGTCGTCGCCCAGCACCTTGACAGCGCTGTCGTTGGTCTCCAGCGCGTCGTAGAATGCCAGCTCGTCATCCGACAGCTGGAGCGTTTCGCCGCGAGCATTCACTTCGCGCATGTCCTTCGCAAGCGCAATCAGCTCCTCGATCACCTGCGCGGCTTCGATGGCGCGGCTTTGGTAGCGGCGGATCGTCTGCTCGAGCATCTCGGCGAATGAGCGTGCCTGCACGACGTTCTTGCGCCGGCGCGCTGCGAGTTCGCCCCTGAGCAGTTTCTGCAATAGCTCCACCGCGAGGTTCCGCTGCGGCATCCCGCGCACCTCGGCCAGGAATTCCTCCGAGAGAATCGAGATGTCGGGTTTCGCGAGTCCTGCCGCCGCAAAGATGTCGATCACGCCTTCGGGCGCCACGGCCCGCGAAATGATCTGCCGAACCGCGTGCTCGATGTCCTCCTCGGGTCGGGCGTCACCGGGTACGCGCTTGGCGAGCACGGCCTGCACCGCTTGGAAGAACGCCACGTCGTCACGGATGCGCAGCGCCTCGGCGTGCGGCACCGCGAGCGCGAAGGCCAGCGACAGCTCGCGCACGGCGCGCGCACACCGGTCCTTGCCGTTCTCCTGCCTCAAGATGTGTTCCTGGGCGCGCGGAAGCAGCCCCAGCCGTTCCTGCGGACTGCCGATCGTCCACTTCGACCAGTCGAATCCGTGGAAGAGCCCGGCGCACACCTCGTACTTCTCGAGCATCACGGCGACGGCTTCTTCCTGATCCAGCGCCGTCCGTCCGGTGCCGCCGCTCTCCGTGTATGTGGCCAGCGCTTGCTTCAACTCCTGGGCGAGCCCCAAGTAGTCCACTACCAGCCCACCCGGCTTGTCCTTGAACACGCGATTGACCCGCGCGATCGCCTGCATGAGCCCGTGAGCTGTCGATCTCGTACACCCTGACCTACAGCGATTTGCCGACCATGTCTTGCAGTCGCACATCCATTTCGGACGGCCCTCGCTGACCGGCGGGGTCGCGCTGTTCCTGTGCACGAACCTGGCACCGCCTGTCGGCGTGCCCATGCCGCCGCCCTGTCCGGTCATGTCGGGAACGGTGACGGGCACGCTGACCGCCGCCGACGTCATCGCTCTGCCCAATCAAGGCATCGAAGCCGGGGCCGTGGGGTTTGCCGAAATGATCAAGGCATTGCGCAACGGTGCCGCCTACGCGAACGTGCACACGACGCAACGTCCGAGCGGCGAAATTCGCGGTCCGCTGGGCAAGGCGAACAACGAGGACGACGCGGACGACGACGATTGACGCGGCACGCGCGTTGAATTCGCGGCGGGCCGAAACTTCGCGCCCGCCTTTTTCTTGTTCCGGCGCGAAGGGTCAGAGCATCGGACGTGAGTCGCTGCGCCATCGCCACTTCGATCGCCCGGAGTACCCGCGTTCTCCACCCGGCGAAGAGCGGATCGACCTGGAATCCCTGGGACGCCGAAATACCAGGACGCCTTCGGCCAATCGACCGATTCCCGCAAGCCCATGCACGCGGCAAGCTTGAAAGCAAGGGATTGGACACTTGCGCACGTGTACCACCTGTGGTACACTTCGGAATGGCTCGATGCTCCCCAAGTTGCGAGCGATCTTCTATGCGACCAGCACGGGCCGGGAGCCGGTGCGCGATTGGTTGAAATCCCTGGACGCAGACGACCGCAAGCTGATCGGGACGAACATTGCGTATGTGCAATTCAAATGGCCGATTGGGAAGCCCCGCGTCGATCATCTGCGCGGACCCATCTGGGAGGTCCGGACAAAGATGCACAACCGCATCGCCCGCGTGTTGTTCGTGGTAAACGGCGACGAGCTCATTCTGCTGCACGGTTTCATCAAGCAGACACAGAAGACGCCAAAGGACGACATCGCGCTGGCTCAGGCGCGCTTGAAGGAGTGGCAGAATGCGGAAGAGCAATAGGCATCGGGGTTCGAAATTCGACGACTTCCTGCGCGAGGAGGCGATCTTCGAAGATGTGCAGGCTGCTGCGGTCAAGCGGGCACTCGCCGAAGCCGTCGAGGAAGCGATGGACGAAGCAAAGCTCTCGAAGGTCGAAATGGCCCGGCGTATGGGGACGAGCCGATCGCAGCTCGACCGGGTGCTGGATCCCGCTTACACCGCGGTTCAACTCGACACGCTGATCAGGGCAGCGAGTGCCGTGGGCCGCGACCTCCGGATCTCGCTCAAAAGACTTGCGCGGACGTGATGTCGTTGACGAAACGTGACGTCCGCTCGACAAGATCTTCCCCGGATTCCGGCGCTCGCCTGGGTGTTCTTATTGCACTAACTTTGTGTTACACGGTATTCGTGTAATTTGACTCGGGATGACGCGGCATGAAAAACGTCACGATCACGCTCGATGAAGAGACGGCCGCATGGGCGCGCGTGTATGCTGCTCGGCAGAACGTGAGCGTCTCGCGGCTCGTCGGCGAAATGCTCCAGCGACGCATGGGCGAGCTCGGCGAGTACGAACAGGCGATGCGGCAGTTCCTCGCCAGGGGGCCCGTCAAGCTCCAGCGTACGCGCAGACCGTACCCGACGCGGGGCGAGACGCATGAACGCGCCCGTCTTCGTTGACACCAACGTCTTCGTCTACGCGCGCGACGCCGCAGAGCCGCTCAAGCAGCCGCGCGCAGCCGCCTGGATCGAGCGCCTGTGGCGCGAGCAAACCGGGCGCACGAGTGCGCAGGTGCTCTCCGCGTACTACGTCACCGTTACGCGAAAACTCGACCCGGGACTCCCGCCTGCCGACGCTTGGGACGATGTCGCGGCGCTGATGAGTTGGCGCCCGCAGCCGATCGACGAGACACTGCTGCAACGCGGGCACGAGATCGAGCGGCGCCACCGTCTGAGTTGGTGGGACACCCTGATCGTCGGTGCGGCGCAGCTACAGGGCTGCGCGATACTGCTGACCGAAGATCTCCAGGACGGCGCTGTCTTTGGCGGCGTGACGGTGCGCAGTCCATTCACGCTCGCGGTCGGCGAATCAGCGTCAACGTACACGGTCGAGCCCATCGCTGCGCGCGGACATCCGCGGCGCGGGCGGCCGAAGCGTAAGTAGCGCAAGTAGGTTCAGACTCGAGAAATCGGAACCGCCAGACCC
The DNA here is from genome assembly GCA_963726775.1 of uncultured beta proteobacterium. GTDB lineage: Bacteria > Pseudomonadota > Gammaproteobacteria > Burkholderiales > Casimicrobiaceae > CAIWHR01. Next base: position 277,758 of record CAVSDL010000006.1, on the reverse strand, counting down.
AGTGCGATCTACCGTCACCGAAAGTCGAGTCTGACCCTGCTTTCCCTACGGCTTGATGGCAACAATCTTGCCGTCTTTGAGGACATAGATCGGCGTGCCGTGCATTCGGGCGACCTCACGTGCGCGCCGCGCGGACCGCCGAAGCGCGCGCGTGATCGCCTTGGTGGCCTCATGGTTCTTCGCGGTCTTCGCGGGAATCTTGGATGTCATGAACTGCAGTCGAGCAGGATTGGCGTCACGCCCGAATTATCGTACACCCACCACGCGTCGGCCAGTGGTCGATAGACGCGAACAAAATTGATCCAACTCCGCGAAAAACGCCGGATTACCTCTCCCTTGGGAACATCGTGCCCGCCTTGTCGTACCCTCGCCGCGATCCGCTTGAGCGCAAGCTCCGGCGAGTCGATCTTGAGATAGGCGATCTCGATTCGATAGCCGGCCGCTTTCCATTTCCGCAAGCGACTGGCGTAGACCCGCCCGCTCAGCGTAGTCTCGAACGCAAAACTCGTTTGACCGCGCGCCAGTCGGTCCAATTCGGCCAGAAAGACGCGGCCCGCCGTCACGGCAGCGATTTCCGGCTTCAGCGCCGACAACCCGCTTGCGATGAGATCCGCGTTGACAAAATGAATGACGTCTGTGTCTTTGGGGAGAAATTCGCGCGCAAAGGTAGTCTTGCCAGCGCCGTTAGGGCCGGCGACAACGATACAGCGCGGCGCGTTAACCGGGATGGGCAAGAGTGCCAAATTCGCTCTTTCGGGCAGAGGTATGGGAGCATTCTACCGTCGCCCGCCGCGCGCATGTCCTTGGCGAATCGAATCACCGCACTTGGCAGTTGCCGCCATTCTTCTTCGATTGAGGCGGCTGGAGCGCGGGCTGCTCGGGGACTGCAAGCCGGTGGGTGGCGGTGTCTCGGAACTCCGCGTCGACGTCGGCGCCGGCTATCGGGTCTATTCTTGGGAAGGCGGGGGACCGGATCGTCGTCCTCCATTGCGGTGGAGACAAGGGGCGCCAGCATGAGGACATCGCGCGCGCGAAACGTTACTGGGCGGCGCGCCGTCGCGCGGGCGCGGGGTGGCATGGCCAACGTTGCCGAGTCTGCCGGCCTGTCGCGCGAGACGCTGTATCGGACACTCGGCCGCTCGGGCAACCCGCGATTGTCGACGTTGCTTGCGGTGATGCGAGCGGTCCGCATCGGCATCAAGGCCGTGGCGAGTGCCTGATGACCGATCTGCAAGTACCGGCGCCCCACGCACCTCGAGTGTACGGACTGACGCCTGGCACGCCGGTACTCTTTTTGGATTTTGACGGCGTCATGCATCCTTACGACCCGTTTGTCATCGAAGACGCATTGGGCGTCGCCGAGGACGTGGGGCACTTTTGCTGGTTGCCTCTGCTCGTCGATGCCCTTGCAGCGTACCCCGCTGTCCGCATTGTCGTCACTTCGGATTGGCGGCACTTTTGCGACGACGACAGGATGCGGGGATTCCTTGGGCCATTGGCATCGCGCTTTGCCGGCAGCACCGGTCTTGCGCACGGGTTCACGCGCTTGGATTACATCAGGCAGGTGGTGCACCTGCAGGCTCTGCAGAATTGGTGTGCGCTCGATGATGACTCGAGCGTGATCAAGGCGGCCCCGGAAGACCCGAGGTTCGTGGCGTGCGACTCCGCCACAGGGATATCCGACCCAATCGTCACGGCCGCAGTCGGCCAATGGCTGCAGCGGCTGCTACGCTTTGGCTGCGGGTAGTACGTTCGTAAAGCTCGTGCCCCCGTTGCCGAATCCTTTCGGACCGCCGAACAGCGTTGGGAATGACACCTTCCAAAGCCCGAATCTGTTCGGGTTCGATGAAGATCAGAACATCGTGCTCACGGCGCCGCTTGTGGTGGACGTGGGCACCAGCCCACTCCCGATCGGCACGATCGTGGCGAGTCACTACGTGTTTTTCGATCCGGGCCCAAGCCAGACCATCGTCGGGACGATCGATTTCGATGCCGTCGTGCTTGCCATCATCACGTCGACGGTCCATCTGTTCGACAGCGATTTTCTCGCCAACACCGGGGTCAATTACCTCAATCCGGGCGCACGAGGACTCGAACCTGGAGACAGCGTGATCATTAGCGGCCCTCAACAGATCCTGTTCGACACGGCAGCAAGCTCGCCTGGCGATTACGTCCGCGTACTGACGGCCCTGTCCCCGGGTGCCGTGCCGGAACCCACCCCGCTCGCCCTGACCGCCCTCGGCCTCGCCATCGTCGGCTGGAGCAGGCGCAATCGATAACTGATCAGCGCCCACATCGGCCCCGCTTCGGCGGGGCTTGTTGTTCCTGGCGTCGCGCGTCCATCGGTTTGTGGAGAAATCGGGTGCGGATCGAGCGGCACCACCGCCTTGGGTGTCAACTTGCAAGACGCTGTTTCCCGCTTCCGACGGGAGCATCGATTCCCAGGCGTGTCGTCCCCGCGAACGCGGGACAGTGCCGCTGAATTGCATCGGGAAGACGCTGGGTTCCCGCGTTCGCGGGAACGACGATACCCTTGCCAAGCCGTCGATGCTCGCGGAAACAACCCGAGCGCCAAAGCAGGCCGCCCGAAAAACCCCGTCCCTCCGGGCTGCTGCCAATAGCGACGGTCGCCGCTTTGGTTCCAGCCGGGCGCGACCTGGCAGCAGACCGGATTTCTCTGCCGACATCCCGCCGGGAATAGTTGTACCTCCTTCGCTGTTTCTCATTCATTGACCGGTCCTGCCTGTTGTACCCTAGTTCATCGAAGGTCGTTGTCTCACGACACATTGAAACAAGCCGGTTCGAGCTCGTATTGATCGAACTGTCACGTGAACCTGCGGCATCTGACGGCAAGAGCATTCCTGGCAAAGCGAGGATAAATGATGGATCAACAGTCCGTCCTGGGGCCGATGGAAGAAAGGTACTACGCCAGACGCGAGAGCCGGAAGGTGCTGGCGATGTATCACGTCATGCGCGCGGAGCATCCGGAGCTCACGGGAACCGAGCTGTATCAAACGATCGTTGCGAGCCTGACAAGATCGGATGCCGACGTTGCGAACGTGGCGGCCCAGGCGATCGTTCGAGCGGCGGGCCAAAGTTTTGCCGCGTGGCCCAGCGAGAGGGCATTGACCTTTCGCGACGTCGTTCATTATCTGTGTTTCGAGTGTTTCACGCGGTCCCGCCACAACAAGGGATGGACGCTCACGTCGATCCGCGAAGTCGTTGACTCTGTGATCCCGAAGGATCTGTAAGCTCGCCGGGAGAATTTGCAGCAATGCCGGCGCCGCACAAAGCAGGGTCGACTTGTTCCCACGTCGACGTTTGTGTTAACACCCACGGTCCTGAAAAGTCGAGTCTGACCCTGCTTTCCAGACCGAGAAGTCGCGGGCTTCCCGAAACGCCAAGGCGATCCACGGCGCCTCTGTAGCAAGCCCCGCTTTCGCGGTAGAGTAGCCGTACCATTCGGCCCTCCATCACCGCTCTCCTCCCGATTCTCCGATGACCGAACTCTCGCAGCTCCTCAATCGCCACCGCTCCATCCGCAGCTACAAGCCCGACCCGATCGATCCCGCCCTCGCCGAGCAGGTGTGCGGCGACGCAATCGCCGGCAGTTCGTCGTCGGGCAATCTCAACAGCGTTTCGATCGTGCTGACGCGCGACCCCGACCGCAAACGCAAGTTGTACGAGCTGCACTTCGAGCAGGAGATGGTGTTGCAAGCGCCGCTTGTCGTCACGTTCTGCGCCGACTGGTTCCGCACCCGCGAGTGGCTGCGCCGGCGCGGCGCCCGCGACAACTTCAACAACCTTATTGGCTACCACGTCGCGGCGTTTGACGCGATGATCGTCGCGCAGAATGTCTGCCTTGGCTTCCAGGCGTACGGGCTCGGCATCTGCTACATGGGAACCACGCTGCATTCGATGTCCGAGATCGCCGAGTACCTCAATCTTCCCGACACGTGCCTGCCGGTCACCACTATCGTCGTCGGATGGCCCAACGAAAATCCGGACAAGCGCGACCGGCTGCCATTGCCCGCTTTCCTGCACGACGAGACCTATCAATATCCGACCGAGGGGCAGCTCGAGGCGATATACACGCAGCGCGAAGTGCGCGGCTGGGCGCGATACATGGCGATCCCGGAACTCAAGGCCAAGGTCGAGGCGATGGGCATCACCTCGCTCGCGCAGTTCTACACGAGCAATGCCAAGTATGACCCTGACGTGTTCCGCCGGGATTCCGCGAAGCTGCGCGCGCTCCTCGAAGCCAAGCACTTCCTGCCGTAGCGGTGGACGGCACGGCGCGGGTTGCGGCGCCGCGGGCAACCCGGGCGCGTACCGCCACGCATCGAAGGCCCACCGACGGCGGCCAGATTTATTTCTTCGGTCCGGCGGTGTTGCATTTCTGCACGTGAATATTCGCACGTTCGCGGAAAACTCTTGCGCGCCGGCGCGCGTCAACGGTAGCATTGCATCACTCGTTCAAGAGAGCACAACGTCGCTCAACACGCCATGGACCGCACGACGCACATTCGACCGACCCTCGTCATGGGCTTTGCCGCCCAGGGGATCGGCGCGTGTTGCGGCGGCACCATGAACGGTTCCCTGCATCAGGCGTCGGCGCAAGTCGACGTGGCGGCGACGACGTAGCGTCACCCGACCGGAAGACATTCCGCCGGGTGGGTAGGCGGAACTGTCGGAAGGTCTTCTTCCTTCCCCTTTCGGCAGCTTCCGCCCTCGGCAACGAGGTGATCGCCTTTGTTGCGCGCAATCGCGTGCTGGGGCGTGACGAAAGGAGAGGCTGCACATGATGCACTCGACCGAACTCGAACGGACCATCGTGCCGCGTGGCTACGCGCGCGTCCACACGGATGCGCTGCGGCCGATCGGCAACGCGTGCGCCATTCCGGGCGCCGTGGCAACGCGCACGTTTGCGCGGCGCAACGGTTGCTGCGAAATCGGCGGCACGCAGATGCGGCGCCGGGCATTCGTCACCGGAGGAGATTCGTAAGCGGATCGACACCTCCCCGAGCGAAAAGCCCGGCTGCCGAAAGATAACGGCGCCGGGCTTTTTCTTTGTCGGGCGCCAGGACGACACATGACGATGAGGCACCGAAAATGAGACAGGTAAAGCGGGATTTCGCAAGGCCGTACGGATTTCGGGACTTCGAATTCGTACGGGCAGGACCCGATGGGGCGCACTGGCGCGGACCCGACGGCATGGTGGTGCGGGTCGCGGCGGCGGAGCATGGCCGCGAACGGAACCCGGAACCCGAGTGGCCGCACACCCATCGAGAGGAGTGGGAGAGCGCGCTAGGGCGTTCTGGCGCGACGTAAGGCGAAGGTGCGAACGCCGAGAAGTCCGATGGCTGTGGAAAGCAAGCGTGTGGATGCGACGCGCCTGGCTGGCGGCGCAAGTCGCCATCTGGTTTTACTGAGGTCGCATTGCCGGGAAACCGGTGGCAGGACGGCGATTTCGCGTGCTGTGCGCGGCACGCCTAACCGACATTGCGGGATCGCCGCCGCAACGCGTGCAGAAGACGCGCTGCGGTCAGCAGTCGCGGTGACCCGGCGGGGCAACTCGCCGGGTCCGTGGCGAAAGTTCCGGGAAAGCAAAGTCAGATTGGACTTTGTCGTGGCGGCCGATAATGTTCGCCTCGGCGATCCTGAAAAGTCGAGTCTGACCCTGCTTTGCTCTTCGCTTGACATCATACCCACCAGTCGGTATGGTAAAGGCCAGCTAGCCGGTATGCCCATGAAAGCAGCGGAATCCCAGCACGAATCGAAGGTCAGGCTCCTCGATGCATCCCTCTACGTCATCCGCGCCAAGGGCTACTCGGCGACGCGCATCGAGGACATCTGCGAGGCCGCCAACCTCACCAAAGGCAGCTTCTTCCATCACTTCAAGAGCAAGGAAGACCTGGCCCTTGCCGCGGCGGCCCATTTCGCGGCGTTCGCCGACGCTGCGTTCGCATCGGCCCCCTACCAGAACGCGACTGACCCGCTCGATCGACTGCTGGGCTACGTGGATTTTCGCATCGCGATCCTGCAGGGCTCGCTGCCGGACTACACCTGCCTGCTCGGCACGATGGTCCAGGAGACCTTCGACACGCACCCGGCCATCCGCGCAGCATGCGATACGCACATCAGCGCACATGCGGCGGCAGTGGCCAAGGACATCGCCCAAGCCCGGCGTCGCTACGCCCCGCACGCACCGTGGAGCGCGGAAAGCCTCGCGCTCTACACCCAGGCGGTGATCCAGGGTGCCTTCATCCTGGCCAAGGCCAGACAAGGGCCGCAGGTCGCCGCCGATTGCCTGCAGCACCTGCGGCGCTACCTCGAAACGCAGTTGGTCCGAACACCCAACAAGGAGCGCGACCCATGTCCACCAAGCAGAAAATCACCACGTTCCTCTGGTTCGACAGCAACGCCGAAGAGGCGATGAGTCATTACGTTTCGATCTTCAAGAACTCGAAGATCGTGAGCGTGACGCGATACGGCGAAGCAGGCCCCGGACCCGCCGGAAGCGTCATGGTCGGCGCCTTCCAGCTCGAAGGCCAGGAGTTCGCCGCGCTCAACGGCGGCCCGCAATTCAAGTTCACCGAAGCCATCTCGTTGGTCGTGAACTGCGACTCGCAGGAAGAAGTGGACCATCTGTGGGCGAAGCTCTCCGAGGGTGGCGCGCCGGGGCCCTGCGGCTGGCTCAAGGACAAGTTCGGCTTGTCGTGGCAGATCGTTCCGCGCGTCCTGGTCGAACTTCTGCAGGACCCGGATCCCGTGAAATCACAACGCGTCATGCAGGCCATGATGCAGATGACCAAGATCGACATTGCGGGACTGCAACGAGCTCATCGCGCGAGCTAGGTTTCGGCGCTCAACAACCTGTTGATACAAGGAGCACCACCATGTCCAAGCCAGCCGTCAAGCCCATCCCCGAGGGGATGCATTCGCTCACCCCGCATCTGGTCTGCGCCGGCGCCGCCGACGCCATCGAGTTCTACAAGCAGGCATTCAATGCCGTCGAGCTGTCGCGTTTGCCCGGCCCGCAGGGAAAACTGATGCATGCCATGCTGCGGATCGGCAACTCGGCGCTGATGCTGAACGACGAAAACCCCCAATGGTGTGCGTTCGGGCCGAAGTCCCTGAAAGGCTCGCCCGTCACCATTCACCTTTACGTCGAGAACGTCGATGCCACGGTCGAGCAGGCCGTTGGTGCAGGGGCAAAGATCACCATGGCCACCGCGGACATGTTCTGGGGTGACCGGTATGCCGTGCTTGAAGATCCGTTCGGGCATCGCTGGTCCGTGGCTACGCACCAGCGCGATTTGAGCCCGCGGGAGATTCAAGAGGCGATGGCAAAGATGTAGCCCGGCTCGCGACCGCAGAACCCGAGCACGTCGGCCGGTACCCGCGGAGGACCCGCGGGCGCCTGCTATGATCATCCGATGCTCCTCGGACCCGAGGGCAGGACCATGATGGCGCAGTTCGCCGAGCTTCTTCCGGAATCGTTGCCGCAGAAAGTGCACGAGGCGTCTCTCGACGTCCTCGAGCATGTCGGACTGCTGGTGCGCAACGAAAAAGCCCGCGACCGCTTCCGGCGGCATGGGTGCATCGTGGCGGGGGACACCCAGATCGTCACCTTCCCTCGTCAAGTCGTCGAGGAATTTCGGGCGATGATTCCGCCCGCCTTCACATTTCACGCGCGCAACGAGGCGTACTCCAAGTCGATCCCCAAGGATGCCCTCGTCGTCGCGACGGCCAGTTCGGCGCCCGACATGATCGATCCGGAGACGGGGGAAGAGCGGCGCTCGCGATCCGGTGATATCGCCCGCATCGCTCACCTGGTCAACCAGCTCGACGGCATCGACGTGTTCTCGATATCCGTCCTGGCCGATGACGCGCCGCCCGATCAGTTCAGCCTGTCCCGTTTCTATCCTGCGGTGAAGAACTGCTGGAAGCCGGTGCGCACGTCGGTCGCCGACGAACGCGAGGCGCGTCAGATCATCAGGCTCGGCAGCGAGATCGCGGGGAGCGAGAAGCGATTTCGGGAGCGGCCGTTCATCACCTTCGGCTACTGCGCCATCGTGTCGCCGCTCACCATGGACTTCGACTCGACCGAGATGCTGATGTTCTTCGCCGAGAACGAGCTGCCGGCCTATGGGACACTCGCGCCGATCGGCGGCATCAGCGCGCCGTTGAAAATGTCCGGCATGCTCGTGCAGATGAACGCGGAGTGGCACGCGGCGGCCGTGCTCGCGCAGATGTCGAGGCCCGGCACCCAGCTCATCTACAACCACCTGCCCGTCGTCGGCGACATGCGTACCGGAGCCTACGCCGCCGGCGCCGTCGAGACGGGCATCGTGGCCATGGCGCTTGCGCAGATGGGGCGCCACTATGGATATCCGACGGGGTGTTACCTGGGTCTCACCAACGCGAAGATCAGCGATGCTCAGGCAGGCTATGAGAAAGCCATGTCGCCCACGCTCGCCGCGGCAGCCGGCATCGACTTCATCGTCGTCGGCGGCTTGCTCGACGCGCTGATGGCCTTCGATTTCGGTCAACTCGTCATCGACAACGAAGTGTCGCTGATGATGAAGCGTTTTCGTCAGCACCTCTCGTTCGGCGATCTCGATGGCGTAATCGAGGAGATCAGGGTAGCGGGCCCGGCGGGGATGTACGTCGGCAACGCCGAGACGCTGAAGCTCATGAAGTCATGCGCGTTCTTGCCGGGTATCGCCGATCGCCAGCGGCGCGAAGTGTGGAAGAGTCAGGGAAGCCCCGATGCCCACGCCCAGGCGCTGAAGACCGCGAAGCGGCTGTTGTGCAATTCGAATGCCGCGCGGATCGATCCCGAAGCCGACGCGCGCGTCAGGGGCGGCTTTCCCGGGCTGGTTCCCGGTGACGTCGAAGTGCCCGAACACTGGCGGACCTTGATCGGCGAAATCCGCCGGAGCCGAGGCACCGGGCGCAGGGCCGCCAGTACGTCGAGATAGCCCTGGCTCGAAATGGCCGTGGCGACCTGTCCGACGCGTACGCCGGCGCTCGAACGGCATCGCCTCGCCGAGCGTTGCCGCGGGCGCGAACGTCGCAAACCGACCCTGAACAACCGCTCGTTTTGCGCAGATCCGATCCCGCTGCGGCGGGCGCAATCGGCCGCCCGTGGGCAAATCGGAACGGGACCGCTAGTCGTCGTTATCCTCGTCCAGCTGCAGGATGCCGGCAGCGAACCATGACTGGTTGGCCGCATTGCGGATCAGGAGCACGGGGTTGACGCAAGGATCTGGCGGCGTTGCGGTCAGGACATCATCGATTCGGAAGTTGCCGTTGGACCCGAGTGGAACGCCGGCTGGGGCCGAGCTGTGCAGAGAAAACGGCGCAGCGGCTCCACAAATCAACGTGGCGAAAACGCTCGCATTCGCGTTCAAACCGATGTTATTGCCGCCAGCCAGCAGCAGGCCGCGTCCGTCGACCCTGATGCTTCCGTCGACCTTTACGTCAGCCCTGAGGTCGCCGATCCTCCAGATCTGGCCGGGGGGCTGCACTCCACGGACAATGTTCCGGTTCACGCTCTCGACGTTCAGCGCCGCCGCCAGTGTCGGGGCGACAGCCACACCGGCCGAGACGGGAATGACGCCAATCCCACCCTTGAATCTCACGAGGGAGTCCTCCTCCGCCGCCGCCGAGAAAGGAACGATGATTCCCAGGAATAGCACGAAAGCCAACGAATTCTTCACCATGACAACTCCTCCTTCTCAAAGGTAAGTGACGGACGAGACCTGCCTGATTCAACCGGCGCCGGCCGTGTTTGGCGTGGCTGCTTCGACCCAAATCGCGGGCTTTCCTTGTCGATCAACGCTGCTCGCGACCAACCGTGCGCTTCGGCTTGCATGCATTACGCGACGCGTGCAACTTGCCTCGCCGCTCAGGCAGGCAGCCAGTCGTGTCGAACACACTCCGCGGGTTGGTTATTCCATGCCATGATGGTCGCCCCAGGAACCCCTGACACGGCAAGCGAAAGTGGGGGGCGGACGAAGTTGACCCTACTTTTCACTACGTGCAGGTTGCTCGCGTCTGGCTCAAACGACCCCGGGGCACTCGCCCACATCGCCGCCCGCATCCGGGTGACGCTGCGATGCCCTGGCGTCCCAGGCTCAGCCCTTCCCGGGTGAAACACGCGCGTCAATTTCGACAACAGCGCGTTCGTAAACATCGCGCCGCTTGTCGAGCGCCGGTATGGTCGTGCCGTTGATACGGCTCTCTGCGAGGTCCGCCAGGTCGACATCGGCGATCACGATCTGTTCGGTGTTCGGTACGCCCTCGGCGGCCACGCCGTCCCGCGAGAACGGAAAATCGGACGGCGTCAGGATCCCCGCCTGCCCGTAGTTGAGCCCGAGACCGGTGACCGGCAGATGCCCGACGGTTCCCGTCAGCGCGACGTAGACCTGATTTTCGATGGCGCGCGCGTGGCAGCAATACCGTACGCGCCAGTATCCTTGACGGTCGTCGGTGCACGAGGGCACGAACAGTATCTCCGCGCCGGCCTCGCATACGGCGCGGGCCAGCTCCGGGAACTCGATGTCGTAACAGATCAGGATCGATATCTTTCCGTGCACCGTGTCGAACACCGAAAGCGTGTCGCCCGCCGTCGTGTTCCACTTTTCCTTTTCCCACCGCGTACGATGGATCTTGTCCTGCGTGTAGTAGTCGCCTTTCGGCGTGAACAGGTATGCCGTGTTGTAGAGCGCGTCGCCGCGGAGCGTCGGATGGCTGCCGGCGATCAGATGGAAACCGTGCTCGCGAACGATCGATTGCATCAGCTCGATGTAACGGGGCGTGTACTTGTCGAGGCGCCGCACCGCATCGTGCACGTCGCGGCGACCGATGAACGACAGCAGCTGTGCGGTGAAGATCTCCGGAAGCAGCACGAACTGGGGCAGGTACTCGGCGGCCGCGGCGAGGATATAACGAACCTGATCCTCGAATTCCCGCCAGCCGGAGATCGGTTGCATCTGGTACTGGATCGCCGCGATACGCACTTTCAAAGGATGCCTCCCTCCGGCACGCGCGTGGGGCGTTCCGACTGGTATTTGAGATTCAGCCAGACGATCAGCGAAGCGTATCCGCAGCTTTCGGTGTCCTCGGGCAGGTAACCCGGGACGACGCCGCAAAACCGGAAGTCCTCGCGCAACTGGAAGCTCAGGACCGGATCGGCGAGATCGCCCCACAGCACTTTCTTGCAGTAGAGATCCGCGTCGATGACATCGGCGTGCCGGGCATAGCCGGGAAGGCGGCCGCAGGCGATGATCCGTTTGAGATTCATCGCCCGGCAGATCCGCCGCCGCGCGCGGTAGAGTTCGCGCCCGACGCCCATTCCGCGCAGCGCACCGTCGACGAAAACTTCGGCGCCGTACAGCGTACGACCGCGCCGATCGTGCGTCGCGAAGGTTCCCGAGCCGGTGATCTCCTTCCACGTGTGCTCGACCGGCCACTCGTCCCATAGCACCACCAGCGAGCTCGCCGCACCCACGAGACGCCCATCGAGCTCCGCTACGACCTGTCCTTGCGGAAAGATTTCGAGCTGGCTTGCAAATTTTTCATCCGACCAGGGCGCGATCGTCAGGTACGTGCGGCGCTGAAGCTCGATCAGACGCGGCACGTCCTCGGCGCGCGTGTGTCGCACCGAAAGCCGACGCTTCCTCGCCTCGCGCGAGTTCGGGTGCCCGGCGCCGGTGTCCCTCCGGAGTCCCGCGCGATCGGCAACAGCCGCGACGCCCGGCCTCATGAATTACCACTGCGGATGGTGGCGCCGAACGCGTCCGACTCGCACGCGAGTCCAAGGGAAACGTCCAAGCCGTCGGATGAAGGGTTGATCGACATGACGTGTGTCGGCTGTGTGGAATCCGCGGAAAACTCAATCTGACGTCATCCTCGGATAGCTTCGAACGACGCCCGTATTCACAGGCGGCATTCGAACCTGAGCCGCTATTCGTTTCGATCGAGAGGCGGACTTTCACGGATCGGCGGATTGAGCATCCGATCCGTGAAACCGGGTTCGAAGCAGTTCTTACTCTTAGAGGTCCTTCTGGACTGTGAGCTCGCTCTTCACCGATTTGACGCCCTCGGTATTGCGCGCAATCGACACGGCCTTGTTCAGTTCATCCTGGCTGTTCGCCGTACCGGTCATCCAGACCACGCCATTCTTGTCCGTATCGACCTTGATATGCTTCATGCTGCCAAGGTGTTCGGCAGCCAGCTGCGTCTTGATCTTGGTCGTGATGACCGAGTCCTTGACGTAGTTCGCCGGGTTGTTACGGTCCGCGTCCGAGTCCGCCGCATAGGCCGCAACCGACGCCAGCGCCGTGCTGATCACGAAACAGGTTGTCGCAAGTTTGTAGTTCATTACTGACTCCTCAGAGTGTCTCCGCCGTCATTGCACGGGATTACAGGCGCCCCATCAAGAACAGGACGATCACGATTCACGGTACGACACCCGCGATTCCACCCGGACCGTCGCCCCAACGGCGAGCGTGCGGCCAGGCGGGCGGGTACGTGACAAGAATATCGACGACGTCGATCGTCGTCTGTTCGCCAGCGCACATGGCACGATAGACCGGCAGTCGGCCGTCGTAGCCTCTAGCACGCGGATCGCGAGCGCCCATCAATTGGGGCTTTGCCCGCGCCGCAGGAAGGCAGTGACCGACTTGAACGTCCGATGTGCCCGGGAGCCCCCGCAACACGAAGGCGCTGCAGGTCGGGACTAGTGCGCACCAATCACCAATCGGCGCAAAGGCGCCTCGCCGCCACCGTGCACAGCCGCTCCGGATGCGGCCGGATTCCGATGCGCACGAGATCGAGCCGATCTGCGTCCCAGCACGCCTGCACCGTCACGTCGGCCTCGATCATTCCGCCGCTGTGGTGACGACAGGCAAAGGCAAGCAGGTCGACTTCCTCGCCTGATATTGCGAGCGGTCCGGGGCCGATTTCGTGGACGAGCTGGGCGGCACGGTCCCCGTGTTCGCGATCACGGCCATCGTGCCGCCGCCGCGCGTCGTGCAGGAACGCAAAGAGCTCGACGACGCGCCGGCTCGCGTTGGTCGTGGCGGCAAGCATCAAGCCATTCCGTCGGACGCGCGCCCAGTGCGGCGCACCGTGGATTCCGCCCCATTCCAGCGCAAACTCGCGTCGCAGCAATTCGATGAGCTCCGGCGTGATCGTCGAACGTCGGCTTGCACGCACCGGTGTCCTCCCTGATTTCGATGGTGGAAACAAAGTCTAGGTACCCTCGGGCTCACCGCATGAGCCACCGCCGACCGCCTGCCGGGTCATGTGCTGGGCACGGTCAGACTCGACTCTTCAGGACCCGGGACGTCAACGCCAAAGTTGGTCGCGGGTATGTCGAGTCTGACCCTACTTTCCCTTCGAAATCGAAATGCGTACCCTTGACCATTCGACGTTCTTCGGGCTGCGCGCCCGCGACGGAGGATCACCCCGTGACCGACATCTCCAACGACGCGAAGCGCAACCGCGAGGACTGGACGAGGGCCAACGCCGCATACACGGACAAGCGGGCGAGCCACAACTGGGCAGCCGAGGAAATCACCTGGGGAGTATTCAGCGTCCCCGAGGCATCGATCGACACACTTGGTGACGTCGCCGGACTTGACGTGGTCGAGCTCGGCTGCGGCACAGCCTACGTGTCTGCGTGGCTTGCGAAACGCGGGGCACGTCCCGTCGGCGTCGACGTGACTCCGGCGCAACTCGCCACCGCTCGCCGCTGCCAGAGCGAGTTCGGAATCCATTTTCCGCTCGTCGAGGCCAGTGCCGAGAACGTCCCGCTCGCGACGGAGAGCTTTGATCTCGCCGTCTCCGAGTACGGCGCGAGCATCTGGTGCGATCCGCACCTCTGGATACCGGAAGCCCATCGCCTGCTCCGCCCAGGCGGGCGGCTGTGGTTCCTGCGCAACAGCACGCTTTCGATGCTTTGCGCGACCGACGAAGGACCGCCGGCCGAGACGCTCCTGCGTCCGCAGCGCGGGCTCGGCCGCCTTGAATGGCCCGGCGAGATGGGCGTGGAATGGCAACTGCCACACGCCGAGCTTTTCCGGCTCCTGCGGCGCACGGGTTTCAATGTTGTCGACCTCGTCGAGCTCTACCCGCCCGACGACGCGGTCGACCATTCCTACTACGACGGCTTCTCCGTCGAGTGGGCGCGCAAGTGGCCATGCGAGGAGATCTGGGTCGCCCAGAAGCTCCGATGACCACGGCTATTGCCGATCGCACCCACGCGGAATGCGTGGGCGCTGCGTCGGAATTGCCTTGAGACTGGGCCTCCACTGCGCGCGATAGTGCGATGCGACGGCATCCTGGCCCGGCGGGAACATTCATTTCGGGACCGAAATACCCTCCGGATGGAATGGTTTTGGTCGCGTACCTGTTGACGACAGTTAACAGCTGGGCAATCTCGGGTCGTCAGCGAGAAGGCCGGGTGACTGTCGTAGTGCGAACGACGCGACCAACTGCATCGGAGAGAAATCATGGCAACTGCCTTAGATCCCGTCCTGGTCAACGCCGAGGCTGGCGCAGGACGATCGCTCAAGTTCAAACGCGCGGTGATTGGAGGTGCCATTCTGGCCGCCGCACTCTGGTCCTCAGCGGCGGTTCACGCCGATGACGACGCCGGCGGCATCGCACAGCTCAATGCGACGCTAGACACTGTTTTGAGGAAGGCAGGATTCACGGGTCGCATCGAGTCGACCCTCGAAACGCGCCTCGGTCGCCCAATCGACCCGAAACTCGCGGATCTCGGCCGACTGCTTTTCTTCGACCGGGCAGGAGGGCTGCACAACGACAATACGTGTGCGGGCTGCCACGCGCCCGCATCCGGCTTCGGCGACACGCAGTCGATCGCGATCGGCGTGCAGAACAATCTGGTCGTGGGTCCCGATCGGTCGGGCCCGCGGAACCAACGCCGCACGCCTTCCGTCGTGAACACGGCGTTCTACCCCAACCTGATGTGGAACGGACGTTTTGCAGCGCCGTCGGGTAACCCGTTCGACAATTCGCGGGGGTTTCTCTTTCCCTTGCCTGAAGGCGCCACACAATTCCCTGCCAACGACCCGATCGTGAAGCACCTGCTGGTCGCGCAGGCTCACATTCCGCCGACCGAGCTGGTCGAGGTCGCCGGCTTCAACGGGACGAAGGGCACGATCGGTCCGCGCTTCGATCAATTCGACGATGGCCAGGGCGGAATCGTGCCGTTGCCCGACGCCTCCGGCTTCCGCAACGAGCCTATTCGGCAGGAAGTGCTGAAGCGACTGAACGGCAATGCCCAGTACCGGCAACTATTCGGCGCGCTCTTCCCGGCGGTCGCCGGCGGCGCGCCGATCGACTTCACCATGTTCGGTCGCGCGATCGCCGAATTCGAATTCTTCCTGACCAGTGCCAATGCGCCCGTCGACAGGTTCGCCCGCGGCCAGACCAACGCGATGTCTCCTTCCGAAAAGCGCGGCGCCCTCATCTTCTTCGGCAAGGGCAACTGCGTGAGCTGCCATGCAGTCAGCGGAGCTTCGAACGAAATGTTCAGCGATTTCAGGATGCATGTGGCGGGTGTGCCGCAGATCGCACCGGAATTCGGTGTCGGCAAGGGCAATGTGATTTTCGACGGCTCCGGCGAGGATGAGGATTTCGGCCTGGAGCAGATTACCGGCAATCCCGATGATCGCTACAAGTTCCGCAGCTCGCCGCTGCGCAACGCCGCGTTGCAGCCCGCGTTCTTCCACAACGGCGCCTTCACCCGCCTCGAGGACGCGATCCGTCATCATCTCGACGCGCACGATTCGGCGCGGCACTACAACGCAGCCCGCGCCGGCATCGACAGAGACCTTCGCCACCGGATCGGGCCGATCGAACCCGTGCTGGCGCGCATCGATCCACTGCTGGCCACGCCGATCCGCCTGTCGGAACATGAATTCCAGGACCTCCTGCATTTCGTGCGCGACAGCCTGCTGGACGACGGTGCGCAAGCGCGCGAATTCTGTCCGTTGATCCCGGATGCGGTGCCGAGCGGTCTTCCGATCCTGCGTTTTCAGGGCTGCGGCCACGGCAGCGACTGACGCGCAACCCCTGACGAAACGCGGGCGGGGCCGTAGCAGGTGACATCCTCGTCCACCCCCGCAATCCCGCGCGGGCGAAGGTCCGCTTCCGGGCATCTTGGGCGACGATGTCGAGCGTCTGCGGTTGGCTGCAGCCTGATTGTCGACAGTTCCGGTTCGATACTGGTTCGCGAAATAGCCGCCTGACTTAGCGTACGCACGCCGCCTCGACGCTGTTGCCGTTGGCGCGGAGCAGGAACGCCGCGCAGCTGCGCAATCCGGAAGATGAGAAGTCCACCGGCTCCGCCATGACGGCTCCCGAGCAATTTGGGAGCAGGTGCTTACCGGCTGCAAGTGGCCGTACGCGGTCCGTCGCTCGACGGGCTCAATCCGCTACACCGCGGGAGAAATCCGCCCAAGGAAGATGGCGCGCCCGACAGGAATCGAACCTGTGACCTTTGGCTTCGGAAACCAACACTCTATCCAACTGAGCTACGGGCGCTCCAACGCGCATTTTAGCGCGCCGCTCGAACGAGCGTCCAGCTATGGGTTGGAGGTCAGCGTCGCCACGGTATAATGCGATGTTTTTTCGCCGGACGCCGACAGACTGCGTCAAGCGGTCGCCCGGCTCGCAGCGTCGCGTGCGACGAAACAGGCGGCGCCGGATTCCGGACCAGGAACGCTCATGCAAGAACCCGAAACGCACGTCTCCCCGATCAAGAGCTGGAAGCAGCTCGTCGTCGTCGTCGCGCTGGCGTTCGTCGTGCCGATCGCTCTGGCCGTGCTCCTTTCGCAATGGGTGACCAGCGGCGTCAAAGGTTTGCACGAGGACGACAGCGCGATCATCAGGCGGATCCAGCCGGTCGGGCAAGTGCTGCTTGCAGTCGCAAGCGGTCCCAAGGGCCAATTGACCGGCGAGCAGGTCTACGACCAGGTGTGCAAGACCTGCCACGAAACCGGTCTCGCCGGCGCGCACAAGATCGGCGACAAGGCGGCGTGGGCGAAGGTGCTGACGCAGGGGCGGGCGCTGACCGTCGACCACGCCATCAAAGGCATTCGCGCGATGCCCGCGAAAGGCGGCAACCCCGATCTCGAGAGCGTCGAGGTGGAACGCGCGGTCGTGTACATGACCGGCAAGGCCGGCGGCAAGTGGAAAGAGCCGGCCGCTCCGTCGTCCGCCGGCACCGAGCGCACCGGACAACAGGTTGTCGAGCTCACGTGCGGCAAATGTCATCAGACGGGCGAACACGGCGCACCGATGATCGGCGACCGCGCCGCGTGGACCCAGCGCGTCAAGAGCGGATTCCCGTCGGTCGTCCAGTCGGCGCTGAAAGGTCACGCCGGGATGCCGGCTCGCGGCGGGATGGCCGAGCTTTCGGACGTGGAGATTCGTCGCGCCGTCGAGTACATGCTGAACACCGGGGCAGGCAGCAGCCAGGCCGCGGCCAGCCCCGTGATACCGGTTGTCGCGACCGCGCCTGCCGCCGCCGTTGCCGCGGCTCCTGTCGCGGCGGGCCGGGCGGACGGCAAGAAGGTGTACGACACGACGTGCGTCGCCTGCCACGCCGCGGGCATCGCCGGAGCGCCCAAATTCGGCGACAAGGTGGCGTGGGCTCCGCGACTGAAGACCGGCATGGCCACGCTCTACGCTACCGCACTGGCAGGCAAAGGCGCGATGCCCGCGAAGGGTGGCGCGATGTCGCTGCCTGACGCCGACATCAAGGCGGCCGTCGACTACATCGTAGCGGCAGCGAAGTAATCCCGCCTCGGCACGCCATCGGCGCTCAAAGGAAAAGCGGCCCGGGCGGCCGCTTTTTTTGTCGTGGCGCCAGTATCGCGCCGGCCGGGCCTACTCGCCGACCATCATCGACTCCCGGGTGTCGGAAGCATCCGTTTCCGACTCGCCGCGCGACGCATCGCGATCCTCGGCCAGCTGCGACAGGTAGTCGGTGGTGACGTCGCCGGTGATGTACCTGCCGTCGAAGCAGGAAGCCTCGAACTGCACGAGGCGCGGATTGGCCTCGCGGACCGCTGCCTTGAGCGCATCGAGATCCTGGTAGACGAGAAGGTCGGCGCCGATCTCGCTGGCGACCTCTGCCTCCGCGCGTCCGGTCGCGACCAGCTCGCGCTGGTTCGGCATGTCGATGCCGTAGACGTTCGGGTAACGCACCGGCGGGCTCGCCGAGGCAAAATAGACTTTTTTCGCGCCGGCTTCGCGCGCCATCTGCACGATTTCGCGCGACGTCGTGCCGCGCACGATCGAATCGTCGACCAGGAGCACGACCTTGTCCTTGAACTCCATGCCGATGGGATTGAGCTTCTGGCGCACGCTCTTCTTGCGCATCGCCTGTCCCGGCATGATGAACGTGCGGCCGATGTAGCGATTCTTGACGAACCCCTCCCGGTAGGTGAGGCCCAGCGTGTTCGCAAGCTGCAGCGCCGACGGGCGGCTCGAGTCGGGGATCGGGATCACGACGTCGATGTCCCGCGACTCGGTCATCCCGCGGATCTTTTTCGCGAGCTGATCACCCATGTGCAGCCGCGATTCGTACACGGACGTGCCGTCGATCACCGAATCCGGCCGCGCGAGGTAGACGAATTCGAAGATGCAGGGCGCGAGCACCGGATTCGGGGCGCACTGGCGCGCATGGAACTTGCCTGTCTGGTCGATGTAGATCGCTTCGCCCGGGGCCACGTCGCGCAGCACCGCAAATCCCAGCGCTTCGAGCGCGACCGATTCGCTCGCCACGACGTACTCGGTTCCGCCCATCGCCTCGTTGACGCCGACGATGAGCGGGCGGATGCCGTAAGGATCGCGGAAGGCGACGAGTCCATAGCCCGCGATCATCGCCACGATGGCGTAAGCGCCGCGGCAGCGCTTGTGCACGCCTGCCACGGCAGTGAAGATCGCGCTCGCGTCGAGGCGCGCGTGGTGCGCGGCGCGCTCCAGTTCCAGCGCCAGCACATTGAGAAGCACTTCGGAATCGGAATTGGTGTTGACGTGGCGAAAGTCGAGCTGGAAGAGCTCCTGTTTCAGCGCCTCGCTGTTCGTCAGGTTGCCGTTGTGCGCGAGCGTGATGCCGAACGGCGAATTGACGTAGAACGGCTGCGATTCCAGTTCGGATGCCGCGGAGCCGGCGGTCGGATACCGGCAATGGCCAATGCCGAGATTGCCCGAAAGCTCGCGCATGTTGCGGGTACGAAACACGTCGCGGACATACCCGCTGCCCTTGTGCATGTGAAACATCGCGCCTTCGCTCGTCACGATGCCGGCCGCGTCCTGCCCGCGATGCTGGAGCAGCAGCAGCCCGTCGTAGAGAATCTGGTTGACGGGCGTGTGCGCGACGACACCTACGATTCCACACATGGTTCAGATTCTCCGTGGGGCGCGTCCGACGCCGTCAGCATCCGCGGGCGCGCCGGGCGTCGGCGCGCGCGAATAGTCGAGCCGACGGCCCCAGTCCGGCGGCAGGTACGGCCGCAGCGCCAGCGCCAATGCGACCAGCGGCGGCCCCAGCGTCGCATTCTGCCACCAATCCTGCTTCGGCATCGCCGTCAGCCCGGCGAACAGAACGAATATCAGAACGAGAAGCGCTCCGCGCGCGACTCCGAACAGGCCGCCCAGCGCGCGGTCGACGAACCCCAGGCCCACCGCATGCACGACGCTTCGAAGCAACCACGCGAGAAGCGCGCCCGCGAGAAGCGCCGCGACCAGGATCAGCACAAAGGCAAGTACATGCCGCGCCGCCGGCGTCATCTGCAGCCCGGAGAAAAGCTCCGCGATCGGGCCGGAGCAGCGAATCGCGGCGACAAAGCCGACGATCCACGCTGCGATCGCGAGCAGCTCGCGCACGACGCCACGAATGAACGCGAGCAACGTCGACAACGCGACCACCGCAAGCACCGCGAAATCGAAGAGGGTCATTCGCGGCGGTCATGCTTCGGAATGCGATTCATGCGCGGGCTGCGCGGGACTCTACTTTGCAGGTGCGACGATGCCGGCGTAGCCGTCGGTCTTGAGCTTGGCGCGTGCAGCTTCGGCGTCCGGTCGCGATCCAAAGCCTCCGACGCGCACACGCCACAGCGTGCCACGGCTCGTCTCCACCGGCTCGACGTAGGCGGTGGCGTAGCCCCCCTTCTTGAGCTTGTTGGCGAGCGCGTTCGCGCCTTTGTCGTCGGCGAATGCGGCCAACTGGACGACGAAGCCGTCGGCCTTCGTCGGATCGGCGGCCGGCTCCGCCTTCGGCGCCGACGCGCCGGGCGCGGGCGCCGGTGCGGTGGCAGCCGCCGGCGCCGTCCTGGTGTCGCCCTTCACATCCGGCGCGGGCTTCGCTTCGGGCCTGGCAACCGGCTTCGATGCGGGCGACAGCACGCGTTGTTCGGCCTCGGCGAGCGATTTCTTCGGCGGGGCGACTTTGGTCGGCGCAGACGGCTCCGTACCGGAGGCAGCCGCCGGCGCAGCGGCGGGCGCCGTGGCAGGAATGCTCGTCGCGCCGTCAGCGCCCGGGGTGTCAGGCTTGCTCGCGGTCGCCGCGTCCGCCTTGGTGTCGGATTTCGCGGGGCTCTTCGCATCGCCGAATCGCCCGGTCAACCGATTGACGAACTTGCCCCCGTCGACCGGCGGGATCTGCACCGAGACATCGTCGCCCAGCGGTTTCGGCTCATTCTCGAGCAGGAGCGGCAGGACGATCGCCGCCGCGAGCGCCAGCACGATGGCGCCGATCAGCCGGCGTCGCGCCTTGCGCTTCAATTCGTCGACCGCGAGGTCGGCGTTGACTGCAGTCCTGTCAACCATGCTTTGGCATCGGTGTCGCCCCCGACGGGTCCGCGGCGAGGGCCGCGGCGACCGTCAGAAACGAACCAAAAACGATAATTCTATCAGCTTCGCCCGCCCGCTCCCTCGCCGCGCGCAGGGCCGCGCCAACGTCATCGAACGCGCCGACGGCGGCGGGCGCGACGCCGGCGCGCTCCAGCAGGACACACACGTCCGCCGCGCGGGCGCCACGCGGACCGGGCAGCGTGGCAACGTGCCAGCGGTCGATACGGGAGCGCATCGCCGCAATGACTCCGGGGATGTCCTTGTCGGCGAGCATGCCGAACACCGCGATCGTCTCGGGGTGATAGGCCATCGCTCCTACCGCCGCGGCGAGCACGCGCGCGGCCTGCGGGTTGTGCGCGACGTCGAGGATGACGGCGGGCCGTCCGGGCAACGCCTGGAAGCGTCCCGCCAACCGCACCGACACCAGCCCGTCGCGCACCGCACCCGCGCCGACATGCAGCCGGTCGCGAATACGGTCGAGTGTGGCGATCGCCGTCGCCGCGTTGACGAGCTGGATCGCGCCGCGCAGTGCCGGATGGGGCAAGCCGAACCGTCTGCCGCCAGGCCCGCGGTATTCCCACTGCGCACTCTCCGCGGTGTAGCCGTAGTCGCGGCCGATCAGCGTCACGGGAGCCCCGAGTACCCGCGCATGCGCCATCAGCGTCACCGGCGGGTTCGCCTCCGCACAAACTACGGGCCGCCCGGGGCGGAAGATGCCCGCCTTTTCGCGGCCGATGTCCTCGCGCGTCGGCCCGAGATATTCCATGTGATCGAGATCGACGCTGGTCACGACCGCGACGTCGGCGTCGATGACGTTGACCGCATCGAGCCGGCCGCCCAGCCCCACTTCGAGGATGACGGCATCGGGCGCCGCGCGGGCGAACAGCCACAGCGCGGCCAGCGTGCCATACTCGAAATAGGTGAGCGGCACGTGGGCGCGCGCGTCCTCCACCGCATTGAACGCCGCGACCAATTCGTCGTTGGAGGCCATCGCGCCGCAAAGGCGCACCCGCTCGTTGTACGACGCGAGGTGCGGCGACGTGTACAGTCCGATGCGGTGACCGGCACAACGCAGCATCGACTCCAGCAACGCGCACGTCGACCCCTTGCCGTTGGTGCCGGTGACGGTGACGACGGGACCGGCGATCGCGGCGTCCATCCGCGCCAGGACCGCCTGCACGCGGTCGAGTCCCATCGCGATTGCTGCGGGATGCAGCGTCTCGAGATACGCGAGCCAGGCGGGCAGTGCAGTCGGGCGGATCATGGCGGATCGCAGGAAAATTGGGGTCAGACTCGATTTTCCGCGCTACGCTCGCACACGCCGCCGACCCGAGCGGGGAAAGTAGGGTCAGATTCGATTGCAGGTCGGGGCGATTGTGAGCGTGACCCCGAAAATCGAGTCTGACCCTGCTTTCAGCTTGCCGGCGCCGGCTGCTTCGACAGCATCGCCAGCAGGCGCGGCAGCTCGTCGCGAAGCTGGCGACGATCGATGATCCGGTCGATCGCGCCCTTCTCGACGAGAAACTCCGCGCGCTGGAAGCCGTCGGGAAGTTTTTCGCGCACCGTCTGCTCGATCACGCGCGGTCCCGCGAAGCCGATGAGCGCACCCGGTTCCGCGATTACCAGATCGGCGACGAACGCGAACGACGCCGAGACGCCGCCCATCGTCGGATCGGTCAGAATCGACACGAACGGCAGCCGCGCCTTCGTGAGCTCCTGCAGCACGGCGGTGGTCTTCGCCATCTGGAACAGCGAATTCACGCCTTCCTGCATCCGCGCGCCGCCGGAAGCCGCGAGGCAGACGTACGGCACGCGATTCTCGAGCGCCACGCGCACACCGCGCACGAAACGCTCGCCGACCACCGATCCCATCGAGCCCCCCATGAACTCGAACTCGAAGCACGCGAGCACCAGCGGCACGCTCTTGATGCTTCCCTGCATCACGACGAGGGCGTCGGTCTCGCCCGTCTCCTCGAGCGCGGCAACGAGCCGGTCGGGGTATTTTTTCTGATCCTTGAACTTGAGGCTGTCGATGGGAACGACTTCGGACCCTATCTCGAAGCGGCCCTCGGGGTCGAGCAGCTGGTCGATGCGCTCGCGCGCCGACACGCGGGTGTGATGCACGCATTTCGGGCAGACGAAGAGATTCTTTTCGAGGTCGGTACGATACAGCACGGCCTCGCACGCGGGGCACTTGATCCACAATCCCTCGGGCACCGTGGTCTTCTTGACGCCCGGCGTGCTCTTGATGCGCGGCGGCAGCAATTTCTGTAGCCAGCTCATCGTTCCCCCAGTCCAATGGTCGACCCGCGCGCGTCCGCGCCACGGGCCTGGAAGCCTGTCGGGCTCCTACGCCGCTCGTTTTTGCAACGAGTCGAGCGCGCTGCGAATTCCCGCCAGCCACGCCGCCGCTCGTTCCGGCGCCGCATCCGGCGGCCCTGCCTCGATTTCCTGGATGATACGGCTGCCGATGACGACGGCATCGGCATCCGCGGCAATCGCAGTTGCGCTCGCGGCATCGCGGATGCCGAAGCCCACACCGACCGGCAGCGAAATATGCTTGCGGATCTCGGCGAGCTTGCGCGCAACCTCGGCGGTGTCGAGATGGCCCGCTCCGGTCACCCCTTTCAGCGATACATAGTAGACGTAGCCGCGGGCGATCCGGCCGACCGCGATGATGCGTGCGTCGGGTGTCGTCGGCGCGATCAGGAAGATGGATGCGATGTCGCAGTTCCCGAGCAGCGCGGTGAAGTCGCCGGCTTCCTCGGGTGGATAGTCGACGACAAGCACACCGTCAACGCCGGCGCGGCGCGCGCGGTCAGCGAATGACGACGTGCCCATCGCCTCGATGGGATTCGCGTAACCCATGAGGACCACGGGGGTCACCGCGTCGGTCTCGCGAAACGCCGCCGCCGTCGCCAGCACGTCTTTCAGACCGACGTGCTGCGCGAGTGCGCGCTCGGAGGCCCGCTGGATCACCGGCCCGTCGGCCATCGGATCCGAGAACGGCACGCCCAGCTCGATCACGTCGGCGCCCGCGGCGACCAGTGCGCGCATGATCCGGAGCGTGATCTGGAGCGACGGGTCGCCGGTCGTGACATAGGGGATCAGCGCGGTGCGGCCGGCAGCGCGGAGTCTCGCGAACGTGGCGTCGATGCGGTTCATGCGATGCCTGTGCTCACGTAAAAGCAAGCCCGACAGGCTCCTAGGCACGCCGCGCAGGATCGCATTCGGGCCGGCAGTGGAACTTCAGGCCGGAACGCTCGGCGACGGTGTTCATGTCCTTGTCGCCGCGGCCCGAGAGGTTGACGAGCAGTATCTTGTCCTTGTCCATCGTGGCGGCGAGCGTCGCCGCATACGCGAGCGCGTGCGCCGATTCCAGCGCCGGAATGATGCCCTCGATCCGGCAGCATTCATGGAACGCCGCCAGCGCTTCGTCGTCGGTGATCGACACGTATTCGGCGCGCTTGCTGTCCTTCAGCCACGCGTGCTCCGGACCGACGCCGGGATAGTCGAGACCGGCCGAGATCGAGTGCGTCTCGACGATCTGTCCATCGGCGTCCTGCAGCAGGTACGTGCGGTTGCCATGCAGCACGCCGGGCCGTCCGGCGGTGAGCGACGCGGAATGCCGGCCTGTGGCGATGCCCTCACCCGCGGCCTCGACGCCGATGAGACGCACGTCTGCGCGCGAGATGTACGGGTGGAAAATGCCCATCGCATTCGATCCGCCGCCGACGCAGGCGATCACCGCGTCGGGCTGGCGCCCCGCGGCTTCCGGCATCTGCGCAAGACATTCGCGGCCGATCACGCTCTGGAAATCGCGGACCATCATCGGATACGGATGCGGGCCGGCGACGGTCCCGATGATGTAAAAAGTATTTTCGACGTTGGTGACCCAGTCGCGCATCGCCTCGTTCAGCGCGTCCTTCAACGTCTTCGAACCGGATTCGACGGGAACCACCGTGGCCCCGAGGAGCTTCATCCGGAAGACGTTCTGCGCCTGGCGCTTCACGTCTTCCGAACCCATGTAGACGACGCACTCCATGCCGAATCGCGCGGCAACGGTGGCGGTGGCGACACCGTGCTGTCCGGCGCCGGTCTCGGCGATCACCCGCGGTTTCCCGAGGCGGCGGGCCAACAGCGCCTGTCCGATACAGTTGTTGATCTTGTGCGCGCCGGTGTGGTTGAGATCCTCGCGCTTCAGCCAGATCTGCGCGCCGCCGGCCTTGGCCGACCAGCGCTTCGCGTGGTAGACCGGTGACGGCCGGCCGACGTAGTGCGCAAGCTCGTTCTCGAACTCGGCGACGAACGCGGGATCGTGCCGGTAACGCGCGTACTGCTCCCGGAGTTCGTCGAGCGCCCGGATCAGCGTCTCGGCGACGAACACGCCGCCGTAGGGCCCGAAGTGGCCGCGGGAATCGGGAAGATCGTAGGGCAATTCAGCCATCTGCATTGCGCACTTCCTCGATGAACGCGGCGATCTTCGCCGGATCCTTGACGCCCTTGGCCGGCGCGCCGTCGGTCCCGATAGCCTCGACGCCGGTGGACACATCGACGGCCCAGGGCCGCGCCCGACGGATTGCGTCGGCCACATTGGACGCCGACAGGCCGCCGGAAAGCACCAGCGGTCGCGGCAAAGGCCGCGGCACCGCGCCCCAATCGAACGTCCGCCCCGTGCCGCCGGGGATCCCGCCCGCCGGCGGTGCGTCGAACAGAAGGCCCGCCGCGTCCGGATAGCGTGCCGCGTATTCTAGCAAACCGGACCGTATCGCTCCGGCGGCAACCGGAACGGCCTTGACGTACGGGCGTCCGAACATTCGACACAATTCCGGCGGCTCATGGCCGTGAAACTGCAACAGGTCGAGCGGCACCGCGGCGAGCGTCGCGTGAACATGAGCGGGATCGGGATCCACGAAAAGTCCGACCACCGAAATGAATGGGGGCAGCGCCGCAACGATCGCCTGTGCCTGCAGGACGGCAACGACGCGCGGTGTTCCCGCCCAGAACACGAGCCCGATCGCATCCGCGCCCGCATGCGCAGCAGCGAGGCCGTCGTCCACCCGGGTGATGCCGCAGATCTTGACACGCGTGCGCATGTTATCCGGCCGGGGTCAAGCGATCGGCAGCACGACGGGCCGGCGTGTCGGCGGGAGGCCCCACTTCGCATCGTAGTCAGCGCCGGTCAGGTAAAGTCCGTCCGCTGCAAACGTCGGCGCCGCACGCGTGCGATCGCGCGCAGCGAGGAGCTCCGCGATCCATCCGGCGGGCGCCTTGCCCGCGCCGACGTACACCAGCGCGCCGACGATGTTGCGGATCATATGGTGCAGGAAGGCATTCGCCGAAAAATCGAAACGGACATACTCGCCGTCGGCCGTGACGCCGACGAACGCCAGCGTCTTCACCGGCGACTGCGCCTGGCATTCGGCGGCGCGGAACGCCGAGAAGTCGTGCGTACCCGACAGCGCGCGGGCGGCCTCGCCCATCGCCGCGACATCGAGCGGGCGATGGTACCAGCCCACGCGTCCGGCGAGTAGCGCCGGGCGCACCGCATGGGCCGACAGCAGGTACGTGTAGTGGCGAGCGGTTGCGGCAAAACGCGCGTGAAATTTGTCGGCAACCGGTTGCGCCCACCGTACCGCCACGGTATCCGGCAGGTGCGAATTGACGCCGCGGATCCACGCGGTGTGCGGTCGCCCCGCCTCGGTATCGAAATGGACGATCTGCAGGGTCGCATGCACGCCGGAGTCGGTGCGTCCGGCCGCCGCGGTGCGGACAGGCGCGCCGGCGATCCCGGCAAGAGCACCCTCAAGCGCATCCTGAACGGCACGTCCGTCGCTCTGCGATTGCCAACCCGTAAACGACGTGCCGGCGTACTCGAGTCCGAGGGCCAGGCGCATCAGAAACCACTACGCAGGGCGCGCCGATTGTACGGTCTTTCCATGCTCGTGGCACCGTTGTCGCGATGTGTGGTTCGCGTGCGGCGCGGGCGGCGGGTGTCAGCGGCGCGCCGCCGTAGTACGCGGCCAGGTCCCGCTGCCGCGCAGCCCGGTCGGTCAGCGGCGATTCTCTGCCGTCGCATCGGGGCGCCGAAATGCAACGGGCGGCGGATGCTGCTCCGCCGCCCGCGTTGCCTGAGCGTAGCGATCAGCCGAGTTTCGACAGCAGCGCGTGGGCTTCCGATTTCTGCTGGTCGTCGCCATCGTGCAGCACTTCCTGCAGGATTTCGCGGGCGCCTTCGACGTCGCCCATTTCCTGGTAAGCCTTGGCGAGGTCGAGCTTGGTCGCGGCGTCATGCCACTGCCCATCGAGCACGGAAGGCGTCGGATCTTCGAATGTCGAACGCTCCGGATCGAAGGACAGGTCGAGCTTGTCGAGATCGAGTGCCGCCTGCGGGCGCGCAAGCGCCGGCGCGGCACCCGCCATCGCGGGCTCCGGCCTGGATACCGCGGACCGCAGCGGCGCCGGCTTTTCCGAGTCGTCGAGCTTGAAGTCGAGATCAGCTGCGAATGCGGCCGGCTTCGACGTATCGACGACACCGTCCATCGGGGACGGCGATTTGCCAACCCCCAGGTTTCCGAACGCCACCGCGCCGGATGCGGCCGAGGCTTTGGCCCGCTCGCCGGCGCTCTCCAGTGCCGAGTGCGTGGACGACACCGTGTTCTTCGCCGTCTTCTCGAGTTCGCTTTCGGCGCCGGCGAGTATGTCGATCGGCGACTTCGCCCGGGCGCCGGATGCCGGCGAAATCGAAATTTCCTCGTCGAGCTTGAAATCGAGCCCGCCGCCGCCCAAGTCGCTCGCGATTTCCATCGGCACGCCGGAGCTCGGCGGGCGCGGCGCCTCGGGCTTCAACTGCGGCTCGACGGCAATCGATTCCGGCTCGGCAGCGGCCTTGGCGCTCGCGCCGGCAGCGGCGGCGGCAGCAGCGGCCGCACCGGAACCGCTCTCGCCGAACATCGGATTGTTCGGATCGAGCTGCCGCCCGAGGCCGACCGCCTTCTGCCAGACCTCGCCATGGCCTTGCGACACGGCGTAGAGTTCCGCGGCGACGGTTTCGAAAGCAGAGGGCTTGTTGTGCTGCGCGTGGATCTCGAGCAGCTTGAGGTAGATCTCCTGCCGCTGCGCGTCCTTCTTGAGCGCGTCCTTGAGGATTTCCTCGGCCTGCGCGTCGCGGCCGTAGGCGAGGTACACCTCGGCTTCCGCGATCGGATCGACTTCGTCGGTGTCGATGTTGCCGAGACCCTCGCGGCTGAAGTCGCTGGCGAGCGAGTTGTCGCCCGTGTTCACCACGCCGCCGCCGGTTGAACCGAACACCGTATTGGTCTTGATGTCCGTGCCCGAAATGATGCTGTCCTCGAACTTGGTCGTCTTGCGCCGGCGGGCAGCGACCAATGCCGCAATGCCGCCCAGAATCACCAATGCGCCACCGCCGATCGCCCAGGTCGGCGTGTTCGACATCAGCTCCTCGACGAATCCGGGCGCCGCCTTGGCTGCGGCTTTGGGGACGACCTTCGGCGCCGGCGGGGGAGCTTTCGGCTCTTCCGCTGCCTTGGGCGCTTCGACGGGTTTGGGTGGTTCCGAGGCCGGCGCGACTTCCGCCTTGGGCGGCTCGGCCTTGATCGGTTCGGCCTTCGGCGGCTCTGCGGCCTTGGGCGGCTCGATCTTGGGGGGCTCCGCCGCCTTCGGAGGCTCGGCCTTGATGGGCTCCGGAGCCTTGATCGGCTCGGGCGCCTTCGCTACGAGAATCGGTTCCGGCGCCTTGGCGATCGGCGCGGGCGAAGGCACCGCAGCGGGCGGGGGAGCCTTGCCCTTCGCGGCATCGGCCTGCGCCTGCAACTGGGCACCCGTCTGGCTCCGCAGCTCGACCATCCGCTGCAGATCCTTCAAAGTCTTTTCGAGGTCGGCAATGCGCGCCTGCGCTTCCTTCAGCGCCTTGTCGCGTGCCACCGCATCCTCCAACGCCGCGCCCTTGCCCTGCCCGGCCTCGCGTGAAACCCTGAGCTGGTCGCGTCCGGCGGCAGCCGCCGGGGTTTTCTCATCCACGACCGTGCCGATCTTGCCGGTCGACGCGCGACCGCCCACGCCTTCGGCCGGCGGCGCCGCGGCCGCGACACTGTCGCGATAAGCACGCCAATCGGTCGCCTGCACGCGCACGATCTTCGTCGCCTCCGTCGTCGGCGTGGCCGCCGTTTCATCGGTGCTCGGGATCGAGATAATCGCGCCGGTGCGCAAGCGGTTCATGTTCCTGGCGTCGAATGCTTCCTCGTTCTTCCGGAACATCGCAACCAGCATCTGCTCCAGCGTCACATCCTGGGACTTGTACTCGATAGCGATCTTCGACAGCGTATCGCCACGCCTGACGGTATACGAATCGCCGGCCGCCCCGGTCGGTTGCGGGCGCGCCGCCGCTGGTTGCGCGCCCGGTTGCGCGGCCCGCGGCGAACCCGGTCCCGCGCGCAGCGGCGTCATCGGCTCGACCTCGGTCAGCGGCGCGACGGCACCCGGCGGGTCGAGCAGAAATGTGTAATCGCGAACCACGCGACCCGAGGCCCAGTTGATTTCGACGAGCAGGTCCAGGTACGGCTCGTTGACGGCACCCTGCGTCGTGACCTTGAGATAGGGCTCGCCGTTCTGCCCGCGCTCGAGGCTGATGCGTGCGCGTGAAAGAACACCCTGGTACGACAGGTTGTTCTGGCGGTAGAGCGACGGATCGGCGACCTTGGCCGACAGCGAATCGGTTTCTTCCTTCGCCGCGGAAGTGAGTTCGATGCTCGCAGACAGCGGCTGGCCGAGCGACGAATTCACCGTCAGCTTGCCCAAGCCGAGCGCCGCGGCCGTGCCGGTAAAGGCAAGCGCGGTTGCCAACAAGCTGAACTTCAGGATGGGTTTTGCTCGCATGCCTACCCCTTCCGAGATTTCGGATTCTGCAACCAAACATAACATCATGGGTT
The DNA here is from genome assembly GCA_963726775.1 of uncultured beta proteobacterium. Classification (GTDB taxonomy): domain Bacteria; phylum Pseudomonadota; class Gammaproteobacteria; order Burkholderiales; family Casimicrobiaceae; genus CAIWHR01. The sequence goes on along the minus strand of CAVSDL010000006.1, from coordinate 247,906 downwards.
TAGCCACGCAAGCTAAACCTCGGTATTAGCTTGCATTTATTTCCGGCAATTTGCCGATCCTCGACGCCGACTCGACGCCCGGGACCGTCGGCAAGCTCAAGGTCTAGCGGCGCCGGTGCGCGATAACTACAAGATATAGTGCCAATACGCGCCGCGGAAGGCTGCGGCAGGCCTATTGCGGCAGCTGTTGCATTCGCGCTGCAGTGTGCACCACAACCGCGAGGGGCCATGGCGACCGCCGACGGAGCGCCCGGCACGACAAAACATGCCCAAACGCGTCATGCCGGCCCGCGTGCCACCGAAGGGCGCATATGCATCACCGTTCCAGCAGAATGCGCACCATGCGACGCAACGGTTCGGCGGCGCCCCACAGCAACTGATCGCCGACGGTGAACGCGCCGAGATATTCGCCACCCATCGCGAGCTTGCGCAGGCGGCCCACGGGAATCTCGAGCACTCCCGTAACCGCCGCAGGCGTGAGGCGGCGCAGGCTCTCGTCGCGCGTGTTGGGGACGACCCGGACCCACTCGTTGGCGCTCGCGAGCATCTCCTCGATCTCCGCCAGCGCGACGTCGCGCCGGAGCTTGATCGTCAGCGCCTGCGAATGGCAACGCATGGCCCCGATGCGCACACAGATCGAATCGACGACGATCGGCGCCTGTTCCCGGCCCAGAATCTTGTTCGTCTCCGCGCCGCCCTTCCATTCCTCGCGGCTCATGCCGTTTCCCAGATCCTTGTCGATCCAGGGGATCAGGCTGCCGGCAAGCGGCACGCCGAAGTGTTCGGTCGGAAAGCGCTCGTCGCGCAGGATGCCCGCGACTTCGCGGTCGATGTCGAGGATCGCCGAATGCGGATCGTCGAGCAGATTCTTCGCCGCGAGATGCGCCTCGCCCATCTGCTGCAACAGTTCGCGCATGTTCTGCGCGCCGGCGCCCGACGCGGCCTGGTAGGTCATGCACGTCATCCACTCGATCAGGTCGTGCCGGAAGAGTCCGGCCAGCGCCATCATCATCAGGCTGACCGTGCAGTTGCCGCCGATGTAATTCTTCACGCCTTTGGCGAGCGCCGCGTCGATCACGCCACGGTTGACCGGATCGAGAATGATCACCGCGTCGTCCTCCATCCGCAGCGTCGACGCGGCGTCGATCCAGTAGCCGTTCCATCCCGATGCGCGCAGCCGCGGGAACACGTCGCTGGTCCAGTCGCCGCCCTGGCAGGTGACGATGGCGTCGAGGTCCCCGAGCGCCGCGAGGTCGGTCGCGCTCCGCAGAGGGCGCGTGCGCTTACCGACCGCCGGGCCTGCGGCCCCGACGCTCGACGTCGAGAAGAATTCCGGTTCGATCCGGTCGAAATCGCGCTCGGCCTGCATCCGCTGCATGAGCACCGACCCGACCATCCCGCGCCAACCGACGAAACCGATGTGCATTGCGGTCACCCTGATGGTCCAAAGCCCCGCGTTCTGGCTCGCCTCCGGTTACCGCTCGCGGAGGCGACAGCGGAACCGAGGCGACCTGTCAGGCCGTCTTGCTCGTCGCTGTTTTCGCAACGAGACCGTCGCCGGCCGACTCGAGTGCGGCGGCGATCGCGGCGAGTCCGCCCGGCGAAACGCGCGGGCGCAGATCGTTGGAAAATTCGCACATGACGGTCAATCGTACCACGAATCAACCGGTGTGCTGCAATGCAGCAACCACCGCATCGCCCATCGCCCGCGTCCCGATCGCGGACTCGCCCGGGAGCGCGATATCCGCGGTGCGAAGACCCTTGCGGAGCACCGCATGCACGGCGGCCTCGATCCGGTCCGCCAGATCGGCGCGCGCGAACGTGTAACGGAACATCATGCCGAGCGACAAGAGGGTCGCCAGCGGGTTCGCCTTGTCCTGGCCGGCAATGTCGGGGGCCGAACCATGGATCGGCTCGTAGAGCCCCTTGCCGTCCGCCGCGAGCGAAGCCGAAGGCAGCATGCCGATCGAGCCCGCGAGCATCGATGCCTCGTCGGAAAGGATGTCGCCGAAGATGTTCCCGGTCACGATCACGTCGAATTGCTTCGGATCGCGCACGAGCTGCATCGCCGCGTTGTCGACGTACATGTGCGATAGCGCAACGTCCGGATATTCTGCGCCCATGGCGGCGACGACCTCGCGCCAGAGGATGCTCGTATCGAGCACGTTGGCCTTGTCGACCGAGCACAATTTTCCGTTGCGCTTGCGCGCCGTTTCGAATCCGACGCGCGCGATGCGCCGGATTTCGGTCGCGCTGTAGAGCATCGTGTCGAAGCCTTCGTCGTCGCCGGCCGCGTTCTTCCGCCGGCCGCGGGGCTCTCCGAAATAGATGTCGCCGGTCAGCTCCCGGATGATCATCAGGTCGAGGCCGGCCACGATCTCGGGTTTCAACGTCGACGACGCAACGAGTTCCGGAAACAGCCGCGCGGGGCGGAGGTTGGCGAACAGGGACAGTGCCTTGCGAATGCCGAGGATGCCCTGCTCCGGCCGAAGCGCGCGCGGCAGCGCGTCGTACCGTGGGCCGCCGACGGCGCCCAGCAGCACCGCATCGGCCGTTCGTGCCAACGCCAGCGTCGCCTCGGGCAGCGGATGCCTGGCCGCGTCGAATCCGGCGCCGCCGATGGGCGCGGTTTCCGTCTCGACGGCGATACCCGATAACCTGAGCGCGTCAAGCACCTTGACGGCTTCACGCACGATTTCGGGGCCGATGCCGTCGCCGGGCAGCAGGGCGATTTTCATGGGATCAGGAGCTTCGAGGAACACGCGGACGCCGGGAGCCCGCGCCTGGATTTTTCTCCCGCGTGCGCGACCCGCGCGAAGATTCCGCGGAATCACACGAGCCACGGCTGGTCGCCGTGACGCTTCGCCTCGAACGCGCGGATCGCGTCCGCGTGCGCGAGCGTCAGCGCGATATCGTCCAGCCCGTTCAGCAGGCAGTGCTTGCGGAAGGGTTCGACATCGAACGCGAACGACATCGCCCCGTCAGTGGTCGTCACCAACTGCCGCTCCAGGTCCACGGTCAGCCGGAATCCCGGGAATGCCTTGGCCGCAGCGAACAATGCGTCCACCTGCGCCTCGGTCAGCACCACCGGCAGGAGGCCGTTCTTGAAGCAGTTGTTGAAGAAAATGTCGGCAAACGACGGCGCGATCACTGCGCGGAAGCCGTAGTCGCCGAGCGCCCAGGGCGCGTGCTCGCGCGAACTGCCGCAGCCGAAATTGCGCCGCGCAACCAGGATCTGCGCACCTTGGTAGCGCGGCTCGTTCAGGACGAAATCCGGATTGAGCGGCCGGCGCGCGTTGTCCATCCCCGGCTCGCCATGGTCGAGATAGCGCCAGGCGTCGAACAGGTTCACTCCGAAGCCCGACCGCTTGATCGACTTCAGGAATTGCTTCGGGATGATCGCGTCGGTGTCGACGTTGGCGCGGTCGAGCGGTACTACGAGCCCCGTGAGGATGCGAAAGGGTTGCATCAGTAGGGCTTCGCCTTTTCGGCCGCCTTCTCGACGGCGCCTCCGGCCGCCTTGACGTCCTTGCCGGCGCCCTGGATCGTGTTGCAGCCCGTTACCAGAACGACCAGGCTTGCGAGCGTAAGCCATGCAGCGAGTCTTTTGGGCATGTTCGATCTCCCTGAGCGTGCGTCAGACGAGCCGGCGCACGTCGACGAAATGACCGGCGATCGCGGCGGCTGCCGCCATCTCCGGACTGACGAGATGGGTGCGACCGCCGGCGCCCTGCCGTCCCTCGAAATTGCGGTTCGACGTCGACGCGCAGCGTTCACCCGGTTCCAGCCGGTCGTCGTTCATCGCGAGGCACATCGAACATCCGGGCTCGCGCCATTCGAAGCCCGCGTCGCGGAACACGCGGTCCAGCCCCTCGCGCTCGGCCTGCGCCTTCACGAGGCCCGAGCCCGGCACGACCATCGCGAGCTTCACGCTGCCTGCAACCCGGCGCCCGCGTGCGACCGCAGCGGCTGCGCGCAGATCCTCGATCCGGGAATTCGTGCACGAGCCGATGAACACCTTGTCGATCCGGATGTCCGCAATCCGCATGGCTGGCTCCAGACCCATGTAGGCGAGAGCGCGCTCCATGCCCTCGCGGCGCGCCGCATCCTTCTCCCGTTCCGGGTCTGGCACGCGGTCTTCGATGGAGGCGACCATCTCGGGCGACGTGCCCCAGGTCACCTGCGGCTGCAGCTGCGATGCATCGAGCACGACGACCGTGTCGAACGCGGCGCCCTCATCGCTATGCAGCGTGCGCCAATGCGCAACCGCGCGATCCCACAGTTCACCCGTGGGCGCGAACGGCCGGCCGCGCAGATAGTCGAGCGTCGCGTCGTCGGCCGCAATCATGCCGGCACGGGCGCCCGCTTCGATCGACATGTTGCAGAGGGTCATCCGGCCTTCCATCGAAAGCGCGCGGATCGCGGGGCCGGCGAATTCGATCGCGTGGCCGCTGCCGCCGGCCGTGCCGATCTTCCCGATCACCGCGAGCGCAAGATCCTTGGCGGTTACGCCCGCCGGCAGGCGTCCGTCGGCGCGAACCCGCATCGATTTCGACTTCTTCGTCAGCAGGCACTGCGTGGCGAGCACGTGCTCGACCTCCGACGTGCCGATGCCGAAGGCAAGCGCGGCAAATGCCCCATGCGTGCTCGTATGCGAATCGCCGCAGACAACCGTCATTCCCGGCAGTGTTGCACCCTGCTCGGGACCGATGACGTGCACGATGCCCTGACGCTTGTCGCGGAAAGGGAAATAGGCCTTCGCGCCGTGCGCGCGGATATTGGCGTCGAGCGTCTCGACCTGCGTCCGCGACACCGGATCGCGGATGCCGTCCTGCCAGTCCTTCGTCGGCGTGTTGTGATCGGCGGTGGCGACGATGGAACCGACGCGCCACGGCGCGCGGCCCGCGAGCTTCAACCCCTCGTAGGCCTGCGGGCTCGTCACCTCATGCACCAGGTGCCGGTCGATGTAGAGCAGCGCCGTCCCGTCCGCTTCGGCGCGGACAACATGGCTGTCCCAGAGCTTGTCGTAGAGCGTGCGCGCGAGCATGGGCGGATATCAGGAGCGGGAATCCCCGATCATTTCTGTGCGGAATGCGGATTATTGCACGGCAACAATCCGCTGTCAGGGCGCCGCGGAGGCAGCCGATGGCGGGACGTCAGGCGCGCGGCACTCCGCGCCCCGCCAGCAGTGCGGCCACCGCCGGCACGAGACCGGGCATGCAGGGGTCGAACGCCGACGCCGGCGTCGACCGCAGCCACGTCAGCTGGCGTTTCGCGAGCTGTCGCGTCGCCGCGATCCCGGTCGCGCGGAGCGTCGCCGCGTCGACGCGTCCCTCGACGAACTCCCACGCCTGACGGTAACCGACGCAGCGCATCGACGGCAGCTCGGGTGCCAGCGCGTGGCGCGTGCGCAGGAAACGCAATTCGTCGACGAGGCCGGCGGCGAGCATCGCGTCGAAGCGCTCCGCGATGGCCGCGTGCAGCGACGCACGGTCGGAGGGAACGATGGCAACGGAAAGCGCGGATCCCAGCGCCGCCCCCGACTCCCTCATGCCCTGCAATTGCGACAGCGGCGTGCCCGACAGCTCGAAGACTTCGAGCGCGCGCTGGATGCGCTGTGCATCGGTGGGCTCGAGGCGCGCCGCGGTCGCCGGGTCGACCCGCGCCAGATCCGCATGCAGCGCCGGCCACCCGGCGGCGGCCGCGCGGGCGTCGAGACGCGCGCGGATCGCCGAGTCGGCGGGGGGCAATGCGCTCAGCCCCTCGGTCAGCGCCCGGAAGTAGAGCATGGTTCCGCCGACGAGCAGCGGCGCGCGACCGCGAGCGCGAATCGCCGTCACGGCCGCGAGCGCATCGACACGAAACCGCGCCGCCGAATACCGCTGCGTCGGTTCGAGGATGTCGATCAGATGATGCGGCACGCGTGCTCGCGTCGCGGCATCGGGCTTCGCGGTGCCGATGTCCATGCCGCGGTAGACCTGCGCCGAATCGACGCTGACGATCTCCACGGGGAAGCACTCGGCAAGCGCCAGCGCCAGCGCGCTCTTGCCCGACGCGGTCGGGCCCATCAGCAGGATGGCGGGAAGAGTTCTCAATGCGCGATGCGCGGCAGCATCCGCGCGCTAGCGCCCGCGCATGAACAGCCTGTCCAGGTCGGAAAGCGTCAGCTGGTACCACGTCGGGCGCCCGTGATTGCACTGGCCGGCGCGCTCGGTAGTTTCCATCTCGCGCAGCAGCGCGTTCATTTCCGGTACGCCGAGGCTGCGATTCGCCCGGACCGCCGCGTGGCAGGCCATCGTCGACAGCAGCTCGTCGCGATGCGCGGTCAGCACTTCGCTGCCGCCGTATTCGCGCAATTCGGCGAGCACGGCGCGCGCGAGCGTCGCGGCGTCGGCGTCGGCGAGCGGCGCCGGAATGCCGCGCACGGCAAGCGTCGCCGGACCCATGGCGGTGATCGCGAACCCGAGCTGGTCGAGAGCCGCCGCGTGCTCCTCCGCTGCGGCGGCATCGAGCGGCGACGCGGCGAACGTCGCCGGCACGAGCAGCGGTTGCACGGGAACCCGCTCGACGGGCTCCGACTTCAGCCGTTCGTAAACGATCCGCTCGTGCGCCGCGTGCATGTCGACCAGCACGAGTCCGGCGCGGTTCTGTGCGAGCACATAGATGCCGTGCAGCTGCGCGAGCGCGAAACCCAGCGGGTGGTCGTCGCCGGTGGCCGGCAGATCCGGCTCGCCGGCGATACCCTTTTCGCGCGCGCCGAAGAGCTGCGCGTAGAACGGCGCCGGCTCGCCCGCCGCGAGCGCCATGGTTGCCTGCTGCGAGGGCGCGTGCTGCCCCGGACGCATCGGGCCAATCCCGCGGCTCTGTGCCATCGGGACGAATGGCGGCGTCCTGGCCGCGGCGATGCCGAGCTTGTCGGCGGCGGATACGGCCGGCTGTTCGGCGCCGGTCGTCGCCAGCGCCCGCTCGACCGCGTACCGGACGAACTGGTGCACCGCGCCGGACTCGCGAAAGCGCACCTCCGTCTTCTGCGGATGCACGTTGACGTCCACGAGGCGCGGATCGAGCGTCAGCCACAGCGCATAGGCCGGCTGCCGCTCGTGGTGCAGCACGTCGCGATAGGCCTCCCGCAGCGCATGCGCGAGCACGCGATCGCGCACGTAGCGACCGTTGACGAAGGTGTACTGCCCGGCGGATCGCGTCGCGTACGCCGGGCGCACGGCGAATCCGGCAATCGCAAGCGGGCCGGCCTGCGCGTCGACGAGAGCGGCGCTTTCGGCAAATCCGTCGCCCAACAAGGCTTCGACGCGCGCGCGGCGGCCCTGCGCCTGCAGCCGCTGCGCGACCCGGCCGTTGTGCTGCAACGTGAAGCCGACGTCCGGGTGGGCGAGCGCAATGCGGCGGAACGCTTCCTCGCTATGGCCCCATTCGGTCGCCTCGGCACGCAGGAACTTCCGACGCGCGGGCGTGTTGTAGTAGAGCTCCTGCACGGTTACCGTCGTCCCGGCGGCGAGCGCCGCGGGCGCGATCACGCCGACGCTGCCGCCGTCCACCTCGATTCGCCACGCGTGCGGCTTGCCCGCGGCACGCGACGACAGAGCGAGCCGCGACACGGCGGCGATCGACGCCAGCGCCTCGCCACGAAAGCCGAGCGTGGCGATCGCGTCCAGATCTTCTGCCGTGGCGAGCTTCGACGTCGCGTGACGCGCCACCGCGAGATGGAGATCTTCACGCGCGATTCCCGTCCCGTTGTCCGCGACGCGAATGCGCTCCCGGCCTCCGCCGGCAAGATCGACATCGATGTGCGTCGCGCCCGAATCGAGGGCGTTCTCGAGCAATTCCTTCAACGCCGCCGCCGGGCGCTCCACGACTTCGCCGGCGGCGATCTGGTTGATCAGGTGATCGGGCAGCGCGCGGATCTCATGCATGGCGGAGCGCTTCAGTGCCGCAGTCCGGTAGCCCAGCGCGCGTACACGTCGTCGGCCACTGCATGGAGTGCGCCGACGCGCAGGTCGAGATCGCGGCGGATGTCGGCGGCGGTCTGCGCCGCCGCGGACGACGTCTGCGGCAACTCGCCGGCACCGTTCGACAGCCAGGCCACGACGAGGTCACGGGTCATCTCGACGTGGCACTGCAGCCCGATATGGCGATCGTCGATCACGTACCCCTGGTTGGCGTTGAACGCATTGGTCAGGACTCGCGTTGCGCCCGGGGGAAGTGCAAAGGCATCGTAGTGCCACTGAAACGTCGTGAATCCGGCCCGGCCGCCGAACCAGCCGCGCTGCGCGCTGGCGCCGGCCGTTTCGACATCGATCCAGCCGATCTCGGCCACCGGCGCGCGCGCGACGGGCGCGCCCAGCGCCTTGGCGAGCAGCTGGCCGCCCAGGCAATGGCCGATCACCGGAACGCCGTCGGCGACGGCCCGGGCCAGCAGCGTGCAAAGCGGCGCGACCCAGGGCAATTCGTCGTTGACGCTCATCGGCCCGCCCATCATCGCCACACCCGCGTACGCGCGCGGATCTGCCGGGACGCGGGCACCGGCGTCGAGCGCGAGGGTCTCCCATGGCATGCCCTTCGCGTCGAGCCAGTCGGCGAAATAGGCGGGGCCTTCGGTCGGCGAAAAACGAAAAATGGCGACGGGGCGCATGGACGCGGGGGCATCGGGCCGGGCAGTGCGCGGCTTCACCCACGAGCGTACCTGAAAGACCGGGGGCTTTCGCGCTTCGGCCGCAGCAACTGACATCCGGGGCGCCCTGCGAGTCGACTCACCCACTGCCCGCGGTAGCGCTCACATCTGCCGGAACCGGTGGACGAACTGGCGTGACACCGGCAATCGTTCCGGCCGGCCGCGAAGCAGCACGAATTGCTTTTCCGCGTCTTCCCGCTGCACGCCCGCCACGGCGCCGACGTTGACGATCGTGCTGCGATGGATCTGCCAGAACCGGTCCGGATCCAGCTCGGCAACGAGATCCTTGAGCGGTGTTCGTATCAACGCCTCGGACTGCGCGAGCACGACGCGCGTGTACTTGGTGTCGGACTGGAAATAGAGGACGTCGTCGACCGCGATCAGCCGGACCTGTTTGCCTACCGCGGCCTTGATCCACTTGAGCCGCGCGGCCTCGCCTTTCGCGGCCGCGCGCAGTTCCGCGAGCAATGCCGAGAGGTCCGCGGGCGGCGCAGAAAGCGTGCGTTGTACGCGTTCCACGGTCGTCGCCAGCCGCTCGGCGTCGATCGGTTTCAGCAGATAGTCGACGGCGCCGGCGTCGAATGCCTGCAGCGCGTACTGGTCATAGGCGGTGATGAAGACGACATGGCAGTCGACGGCGATCTCCGCGGCGACGTCGAGACCCGACCTGCCGGGCATCCGGATATCGAGAAACGCAAGCTGCGGACGATGCAGCGCGAATGCGGCCAGCGCGGCGTCGCCGTCGGCGGCCTCGGCAACGATCTCGAGCTCCGGCCAGGCTTCAGCGAGCCGCTCCTTCAGGCGCTCGCGCATCAGGGGTTCGTCTTCGGCGATCAGGGCCGTCGGTCGGTTCATCGGTATACCCCCACGCTTGCGGCTGCCGCCGCTGCGCTGCCCCCCGGGGGGGCGTAGTTCGCGCCTTGGGACGGCCCGGCGACGCTCATCGGTGTACCCCCACGCTTGCGGCTGCCGCCGCCACGCTGCCCCCTGACCTCGCGGAGGCCGCGGCGATTCGCCCGTGGGTCGGCCCGGCGGCGTTCAAGCGCCCTCGATGGGCAGGTAAAGGCGGGCGATGAAGCCGCGCGGTTCGTTCTCCTCGAGCACCAAGTCTCCGCGGCCCTCGTAGAGCAATGCGATTCGCTCGCGAATATTGGAAAGGCCGATGCCGCGGCCCGGTGTCCCGGAAACGCCCGCGCCGGTGTCCGCGACCGTCACCACGAGCCGGTCGCTCGTCCCTTCCCGCTGGCGTGCCGCAGCGACGGTCACGTTGCCTCCCGCGGCGAGCGGTTCGATGCCATGCTTGATCGCATTTTCGGTCAGCGTGATCACCATTCCCGGCGGCACGGTCAGGGCTTCGAGCGCGGGCGGGACCCTGACGTCGTAGGTGAGCCGCGCGCCCAGCCGCGTTTTCATGATCGCGAGGTAGGCGCCGATCAGCGCCGCCTCCTGCTTGAGCGTCGCCATTTCGTCGCGCATCGATGGCGTGGATGCACGCAAGAAAAGAATCAGATCGGCGATCAGGCGCGCCGCTTCCGGAGCGCCCTTTTCGGCCAGCTGTTGCGCGCTGCCCAGCGTGTTGAAGAGAAAATGCGGCTCGATCTGCTGCTGGAGCATTCGGAGCTTCGACTCGGCAAGCTGGCGGGACAGGTCGCTGTGCCGCGACTCGGCCGCGAGCCGCGCCGTGAGTGCGGCGTACTCCCGGCTCCGCAGGTTCGCGATCAGCGCGACGATCGTCGCGTACAGGAAGGCGAATGCCATTGCCGCCGTGACCAGGTGGCGCAGCTTCGCGCTGTCGGTGAGCCACGCAAACGCCTCGCGCTGGTGGACGAAATCGAGGATCGTGCCCGTGGCGAACGCGCCGGCGAGCGTCATGGCGACCACCACCAGCACGCTCCGGAAGGCTTTGCCGTGGAAACGACGGAAGCCGAACCATGCGGCCAGCGCCGACCAGAGCAGCGCAAACACCATCAGGTTGAAGATCAACGCCGCCTCGAGGAACGACATGTTCCACGGCAGCCCGGCCGCCACGGCGGCAAGCGCCGTCGACGCGGCGAAGATCACGATCACCCAGCGCCAGCCTCCCTGGCCGCTAAACCAGCGGTCGAAGGCCCGGACGTCGCGTCGCTCGACGTCGGACAAGGAAGCGAGCGCACGTGCGGCGAATGCGTCGTAGCGGGTTTTCAGCGCAGCTAAGGGCATGGGGCGCGACGGGGCGGTGCCGGCCGCATTGTAGCGGCGCACCGGGCATGCAAGCGCCATGCGTCCGACGAACTGACGATAACCCGGCATGGGCAACGTCGCCACGCGACGAACGCGGCGCGCTCGCGCGGCGGACCCGGCGCGCACGAAGCCGGAGCAAGACCGCGCGCTAAAAATCGCGCTCTATTCGCGCGTACGCCGAATGATTGTGGATCGACTCGAAGTTCTCGGCTTCGACCACGAAACCATCGACGCGCGAATCTGCGGCAAGCCGCGCCGCGACTCCACGGACCAGGTCCTCGACAAATTTCGGGTTGTTGTAGGCGCGCTCGGTCACGTACTTCTCGTCCGCGCGTTTCAGGAGTCCGTAGAGTTCGCACGACGCTTCCTCTTCGGCGATGCGGATGATCTCGGTCAGGAACAATGGTGCGCCCGCCCGCACGGCGATCGTCACCGTCGAGCGCTGATTGTGCGCGCCGTACTCGGAGATCTCTTTCGAACACGGGCACAGCGAAGTCACGGGGACCGCGACCGTCTGCGTCTGCCGGTACTGCCCGCACGTGAGTTCGGCGGCGAGGCGAACTTCGTAATCGAGCCGGCTCGCCACACCCGATACGGGAGCGGACTTGCGGATGAAGTACGGGAATGCCAGCTCGATGCGTCCCCCGGGCGCTTCGAGGAGCACGACGAGCGCATCGAGAAGGCTGCGGAATGTGACCACCGACAGTGGCGGCTCGCCAGGTTCGCTGCGCGACTCGAGCAGCGCGACGAGGCGCGACATGTGCGTGCCCTTGCGATCCTCCTCCAGCGCGACATAGACGTTGCAGATGGCGATCGTCGGCTGTGCGACGCCGTCGGCATCGGCGAACAGCAGCGGGTACTTGAGGCCGCGGATGCCGACCTGGTCGATGGCGATGTTGCGATCATCCCTCCCGGACTGGATATCGGGAATCGGGAACAGCGCCCGCGGGGATTCCGGCCGGTTCATGAACCGGATTGTAGACGAACGGCTGTGGATCTAGGCCGCGGGCTTGGCAACCGCCTCCGGGCGGCGCGGACCGAAACGGGCCTGGATGGCCTTCGCGATCCCGGCGGCATCGAGGCCGCAGTCGGCCAGCAACTGGGCGGGATCGCCGTGGTCGGGAAAGGCGTCCGGCAACCCCAGAATCAGCAGGGGTATTTCGATACGCTGCGCGGCAAGCACCTCGGCGACAGCGCTTCCGGCCCCGCCCATCACCACGTTCTCCTCGACGGTGACCAGCGCGTCGTGCTCGCGTGCGAGCTGCCCCACGAGGTCGGCATCGAGCGGCTTCACGAAGCGCATGCTGGCAACCGTCGCATCCAGCTCGTCGGCCGCCGCCAATGCGTGGCGAAGCACCGCGCCGAACGCGAGGATCGCAATGCGGCTGCCGCGCCGTGCGGAAACGCGACGGATTTCGCCTTTGCCGATCGGAATTGCACTCATCGCGGCCTCGACCGCGACGCCGGGGCCGCTGCCGCGCGGATAGCGGACGGCGGACGGCGTGTCGAGCGTGAACGCGGTGTAGAGCATCTGCCGGCATTCGTTTTCGTCGGCGGGCGCCATCACCGTCATATTGGGCACGCAGCGCAGGTACGACAGGTCGAATGCGCCGATGTGCGTCGCGCCGTCGGCGCCGACGATGCCCGCGCGATCGATGGCAAACACGACCGGGAGATTCTGCAGCGCCACATCGTGGATCAGCTGGTCGTACGCGCGCTGCAGGAACGTCGAGTAGATCGCGACGACGGGCTTCAGGTTTTCGCAGGCGAGACCCGCCGCAAACGTCACCGCGTGCTGCTCGGCAATCCCGACGTCGAAGTAGCGCGTCGGGTACTCCTGCGAAAAGCGCACCAGCCCCGAGCCCTCGCGCATCGCCGGCGTGATGCCGACCACACGCGCGTCGATGGCGGCCATGTCGCATATCCAGTCGCCGAAGATCTGCGTATAGGCCGGACGGACCGGGGACTTGGGGGCGTAACCCGCGGCCGGATCGAACTTGGTGACGCCGTGATAGAGGATGGGATCGTCCTCGGCGCGCGCGTAACCATAGCCCTTCCTGGTGATGACATGCAGGAGCTGCGGTCCCTTGAGTTCCTTGACGTTGGCCAGCGTGCGCGCAAGCGTGTCGACATCGTGGCCGTCGATCGGCCCGATGTAGTTGAACCCGAATTCCTCGAACAGCGTGCCGGGAAGCACCATCCCCTTCATGTGCTCCTCCCAGCGTTTCGCGAGTTCCTTGACCGGCGGAACACGGGAAAGCACCTCCTTGCTGCCGCGGCGAACCGAGTTGTACAGACGCGAAGACAACAGCTTCGCGAGATAGCTGTTCAGGGCACCGACCGGCTCCGAAATCGACATCTCGTTGTCGTTCAGGATCACGAGCAGGTCGGCGCCTGCCGTTCCGGCGTTGTTGAGCGCTTCGAAGGCCATGCCCGCGCTCATGGCTCCGTCACCGATGATCGCGACCACGCTTCGCGCCTCGCCCCGCTGCCGCGCCGCGATCGCCATGCCGAGCGCCGCCGAGATCGATGTCGACGAGTGCGCGGTCCCGAACGCATCGTATTCGCTCTCCGAGCGGCGCGGAAATCCGGACGGGCCGCCTGCCATCCGCAACCGGCTCATCGCGAGGCGCCGCCCGGTCAGAACCTTGTGCGCGTACGTCTGGTGGCCGACATCCCACACCAGCCGGTCGCGCGGCGTGTCGAATACGTAGTGCAGCGCGATGGTGAGTTCGACGGTGCCGAGATTCGACGACAGGTGTCCGCCCGTCTGCGCCACGGAAGTCAGCAGGAACGCACGCATCTCGCGCGCGAGCTGCGGCAGCGCGGACCTGTCCAGCTTGCGGAGCGCCGCGGGCGTGTCGATCTGTTCGAGCAGCGGATACATCAGCTTTTTCGGAGGACGATCCAGTCGGCAAGCTCCCCCAGCCGACGCGCGCCGGGCCCGAAAGGGGCCAGCGCCACGTGTGCTTCGATGCGCAAGGCCTCCGCGCGTTCCTTGGCCGCGGTGAGGCCGAGGCACGACACAAACGTGGACTTGCCCTGCGCCGCGTCCTTGCCGGCGGTCTTGCCGAGCGATGTCGTGGAGCCCTCGACATCGAGCACGTCGTCGATGACCTGGAAGGCGAGTCCCGCGGCCTCGGTGTAGCGATCGAGCGCCGTCGATTCGGCGGTGGTGGCTGCCCGCCCGCAGGCCGCGCCAAGGTTTACCGCAGCCCTGATCAGCGCGCCGGTCTTCCTTCGATGCATCGCTTCGAGATCGGGGAGCGCCAGCGTGGCGCCAACCGCCGCGAGATCGATCGCCTGGCCGCCGGCCATCCCGCGCGACCCGGCGGCTTCGGCGAGCGTTGCGCAGGCAAGGGCGCCATCCGGCAGTCCGCCCTTCGCGAGCACGGCGAACGCAAGGGCCTGCAGCGCGTCACCGGCCAGGAGCGCCGTCGCCTCTCCAAATGCGACGTGGCAAGTCGGCCGGCCGCGGCGAAGCGTGTCGTTGTCCATGCAGGGCAGGTCGTCGTGGACGAGCGAATACGCGTGGATCAGTTCGACCGCCGCCGCCGCCGCGTCGACTATCGCGGGATCGGCGCCGGTCGCCTCTCCCGCCGCGTAGGCGAGCAGCGGCCGAATGCGCTTCCCGCCGGAAAGCGCCGCGTAACGGATCGCACGTCCCAGCGCAGTGGCGTCCGCGGCCGGGGCCGGCAGCGCCCGTTCGAGCACATGCTCGATCCGCCGTTGCCGCTCGCCGGACCAGACCGGGAAAGCGAGATCAGGATTCATCGTTGTCGGCGCTCGCGGCGTCCGTCGCCGCGAACGCCTTCAGCACGCCCTTTTCCAGCACCTCGACCTGTTGCTCCGCGTCCTTCAACGTAGCCTGGCAGAATTGCAGCAGTTCGGCGCCCCGCTTGTAGGCGGCAAGCGAATCCTTGAGCGGCAATTGCCCACCTTCCATCCTGCCGACAATCTCTTCGAGTTCCGCAAGTGCGGCTTCGAAACTGGCGGGAGCGTCGCGGGTCTTGGCCATGGGTAAGGCAGCGAGTTCGGTTCCGGCGACGTCGAATCGCGCGGCGTGTCGGCGCAGAGTAGCGGGCAGATTAACGGCTCGAATCGAGTAAGGTCAAACCCCTGCGTCCAGCGCATCGCCAATAAATCCGTCGCAATGTTGACCTCGCTGCAACACGTCTTTTATACTAGCACGCTTCGATGACGCGGCCTTGAGCGAACCTTTCGCGCGGCCGACTTAGCAGAGCGGTCCGGGGCGGCAGAAAACGCCGTAATCGTCCCGGGTTGTTGGGTTGGGTTGGTTGTATTTGAACGCTGAGCAGCAGCTCGACAGCGACGAAAGGAAGGCCGATGTCTGATCTCGCCACTGCGCAGCGGTTGCGGCGCGCATCGTCGCAGCTTCCGGTTTCCCGGTACTGCGATCCCGCGGTTTACGACGCCGAGCAACGGTTCCTGCTCCCGCGCGGACCGGGTTACGTCGGGCACGAACTGATGGTGCCGGAAGCCGGCGACTACTATGCGCTGCCGTGGCGCGACAATGCGCAGGCGCTCATCCGCAGTGCCAGCGGAATCGGGCTCGTATCGAATATCTGCCGGCACCGGCAGGCGATCATGCTCAAAGGTCGCGGCAACGTCACGAACGTCGTCTGCCCCATCCACCGGTGGACCTATGATCTCGAGGGCAAGCTTCTGGGCGCCCCGCACTTCGCTGACAACCCGTGCCTCGATCTCGGGCGCTCGCCGCTCACCCGCTGGAACGGTCTGCTGTTCGATGGCGAACGCGACGTCCACCGCGATCTCGCGCGGATCGGCGTGCTGGCGAATTTCGATTTCTCGAGCCATATGCTCGACCGCGTCGAGATCCACGATTGCAATTACAACTGGAAGTCGTTCATCGAGGTCTATCTCGAGGATTACCACGTCGTTCCGTTCCACCCGGGGCTCGGCCAGTTCGTCACCTGCGACGATCTCAAATGGGAGTTCGGGGACTGGTATTCGGTGCAGACCGTCGGCGTCAACAACGGCCTGGCGAAGCCCGGCACGAAGGCGTACGAACGCTGGCACAAGGCCGTCCTCGACTACTACCGCGGCGAGATGCCGCCGCACGGCGCGATCTGGATGGTCTACTACCCGAACATCATGCTCGAGTGGTATCCGCACGTGCTCATCATCAGCACGCTGATTCCGCGGGGGCTTGATCGGACCACCAACGTCGTCGAATTCTACTATCCCGAAGACATCGCGCTGTTCGAGCGCGAGTTCGTCGAGGCCGAGCAGGCGGCGTACCTGGAGACGGCGGTCGAGGACGACGAAATCGCCGAGCGGATGGACGCCGGCCGGCTCGCGCTGTATCGCCAGGGGCGCAGCGAGGAAGGCCCCTACCAGTCGCCGATGGAAGACGGGATGCAGCATTTCCACGAATTTCTGCGCCGCGAACTCGACCCGCACCTCGCGCCGCGGTAGCGGGCGGAGCGGCGCACGCACCGCGGAGCCTGGTCGCCATGTTCACGACGCTGATTTCCACCACCGACCTCGCGGCGCGCATCGGCACGCCCGACATCGCCGTGGTCGACGTCCGGCACGATCTCGCGCAACCGGACGCGTGGGGCGAGGCGCAGTATCGGGCGGCCCACCTTCCGGGCGCCGTGTTCGCGCACCTCGACCGCAATCTGTCCGCGCCCAGGACGGGCCGCAACGGCCGGCATCCGCTTCCCTTGCCCGAGGACTGCGCGGCGCTATTTGGCCGCCTCGGCATCGGCGCGACAACGCAGGTCGTCGCGTACGATCAGACTAGCGGGATGTACGCGTCGCGATTGTGGTGGATGCTGCGTTGGCTCGGGCACGACGCCGCGGCGGTACTCGACGGCGGCTACGACCAATGGGTGCGCGAGGGCCAACCCGTCACCGCCGACGCGGCCGCAGCATCCGTAACGACGTTCACCGCGCGGCGAACCGGCGGGATCGTCGATGCCGATACGGTCGAGGCGAGCCTCGGAACGGGTTCACTGTTGCTGGTCGATGCGCGCGCACCCGAACGTTTCCGCGGCGAAGTGGAGCCGCTCGACCCGGTCGCCGGACACATCCCCGGCGCCGTCAACCGGCCCTTCGGTGGCAACCTCGGCCCGGATGGCAGGTTCAAGCCGGCGGCGGCGCTGCGCGGCGAATTCGAGGCACTGCTCGCGGGACGAAGCGCCAGCACCGTTGTTCACCAATGCGGCTCCGGCGTCTCGGCATGCCACAACGCGCTGGCGATGGAATTTGCAGGCCTGCCGGGCGCCCGCCTGTATCCGGGCTCGTGGAGCGAATGGTGCGCCGACCCGTCGCGGCCGGTGGCGCGCGGCGACTAAGATTCGACCGATCCGTTGACCGAAGCGCGCGCGGCATCGCCGCTCCGAATGGATACTCCGCGGGTAGCACCTAATGCAAAAAACGGAGTGTATGATCGGTTCGTGGTGCCGCCCGCGCCCTCCGGAAACCGGAAGATCCGGATCCGCTGTGCCGAAGCATTCGCTGAACTCACGCGGGCGGCAGGATCCGGGCGTTGAATTTCATTTCAGGGGAAGATCAAATGAAACTATCGGTATTCATTGTTTCTGCGCTCGCTTTGCTTTTGGCGGGTTGCGCCACCATACGCGTTGGACCTTCGGAAACGGTCGCGCTCGGGAAGCAGACTTTCACGGTGCCCGGGGTGGATGGCTTCGACCGGACTTCGATCACGATCCCCAGCCCGAATTCACCCAACGTGTTCGTAATGAACAACGAAATCACCGTCGATCAGGAGCCACTGCGCCCGATTGCCAACGCGCAGGGCCTCGTGCTCATCGCCTGGGCGCTAGACAAGGACAGCACCTATTCGTTTGCCAACGACAACGCCATTACGCTCGATCCAAACTTGGGCTCTACCCCCCCCAAAGATGGCTTCAATTGCAGGGTTATCGGCGCCAAGAAGAAGATGATCGTGTGCGCATACTCCCGCACCGCCACGGCAAGATGGAAGTACATCGTCAGGGTGAAGAACGATCAGGTTGGCGTGGACCCAACCCCTCTCGACCCCTGGATTCATCAGCAGTAGGTGTTTAGATGCAACGCGGGTCCCGAGATGCCGCCACACCCGGGATTCAGCAACCAGGGTGATATTCGTGTTAGTACTTCGCGGACTACGAGTGCTCGTCGCCGGACCGCGGGAACATTCGTCAGTTACCGACCTCGAGGAACCCGCGCGCCTCCCGGATGGCTTCGTCGTAGGACAGGGCGCGACCGTCTGCTTCGGCAGCGGCGAATGATTTCGCGCCAAGCGCTTTTCTCGCCGTATCGACGAGCGGCGCCAGAAAGGCTTCGTCTGCCGGATCGCGATGGAGCCCCGTCTGCCCTACCTGTGCCTCAGCCGCGCCAAAAAAGCGGGCGGCACGCACCCAGTCATTGCAGGAGGCAGCCAAGCCGGCAGAAACCTCCAGGACGCTTTGTCCGGCCGGCTTCGACCCGATTTCCTCAGCGATCGCCAGGACGTCGAGCAGCGTTTGCCTGGCACGGGTATCCGCCCCGCGGCTGGTCGACACCATCGCAAGGTTGAGCCGGCCGACCGCCACGCTCTCACGATCGCCAAGTTCGCCAGCCAATACAACGACATCCTCGTAAAGCGGCTCGGCAGCATCCAATTCGCCAACCACCCGGTGATACTGCGCCAGTCCGTTCATCGCGGCAGCGAGTTCTCGCTTGTTCCCCTGTTGGCGGGCCCGGATTAGCGCTTCCTCCAGATATCGTTTCGCCTTCGCCAATTCGCCCTGTCCGAGAGACGCCATGCCGAGCAGTTGCAGGACCGCCGCATCCCTCTCCTGATCCCCGAGATTGCGGGCAATCGCCAGGCTCTCCTCCAGGCATTCCGTTGCCTCGCCGTAGCGTCCCATGAAGCAATAGGCCTGGCCCGCATCGAATAGCCCGCGACAGCGCGCCGGCGTGTGCGCCTGGGCTCCCGGATGCGCGAGAGCATCCACCGTCAATCGATGCCTCAATCCCATCTGGCCACGGATTATCCAGTACTGCTTGACCGAGTGAACGAGCCGCAGCCCGAGTTCGCCTCCATCCTCCGCGTTCTCGCACCACGCGTGCGCCGCCAGCAGATTCTCCCGCTCGAGATCGAGCCGCGCAAGCCACGCGGCCTGCTGCGGGCCGATGAGCTCCGGGCGCGCTGTCTCCGCCAACGCCACATAGAACGTGAGATGCCGCGTGCGTGCATCGTCGCCTTCGCCTGATTCGACGAGCCGTTCCTGCGCGTACTGGCGCACGGTTTCGAGCAGGCGATAGCGTTCGCCTTCGGCCTCGATGCCCACGAGCGACTTCTCGACGAGACGCGTCAGCAGATCGAGAATCATCGCATCGGTGATCGCGCCGCCGGCACCGATCGCTTCGGCTGCTTCCAGCGTCCATCCGCCCGCAAAAACCGCAAGTGATCGGAGCAGCGATCGCTCGAAATCCGAGAGCAGGTCGTAGCTCCAGTCGATCAATGCGCGCAGGGTCTGCTGTCTCGGGAGCGCGGTCCGGTCGCCGCCCGCCAGCAGGCGGAAGCGGTCGCCGAGGCGAGCAGCGATGGCCTCGACCGACAACGTGCGGACGCGCGCCGCGGCGAGCTCGATCGCCAGCGGGATGCCATCCAGGCGGTAACCGATCTCGGCCACCGCGGGCGCATTTCGGTCAGTGACCTGAAAGGCGGGCTGCGCGGCGATTGCGCGATCGATGAACAGATTCACGGCCTCGTATTGCGTCACTGCAGCCACCGTAATCGATTGACGCGGGTCCGGGGCGGCTAGCGGGGGCACCAGATAGCTCGCCTCGCCTGCCACGTGAAGGCTCTCGCGGCTGGACGCCAGGATCTTCAGGTGCGGGCCCGACTGCAGCAAAGCCTTCGCAAGTTCGGCGCACGCCTGTATCAGGTGTTCGCAGTTGTCGAGAATCAGCAGCAAACGCCGATCCTTGCCGTAGTTCATCAGCGCCTCGACGACCGGGCGCCCCGCTTCTTCCTTGACGCTCAGCACCGACGCCACCGCCTGCGGCACGAGTAGCGGATCGGTCAACGGCGCAAGTTCGACGAACCAGACGCCGTCCGGATAATCGTCCATCACGTCGACCACGGCCTGCAGCGACAGGCGCGTCTTGCCGAGGCCGCCGACACCGAGCAGCGTCAGGAGTCGCGTCTTGCCCAGCAGCCTCCTGACCTCGGCGAGTTCGCGTTCGCGGCCGATGAACGACGTCACCTGCTGCGGCAGATTGTTCGGCGTCGATTCCAGCGAATGCAATGCCGGGAAATCCTGGCGCAGCCGCGGGTGCACGACCTGGAAGAGGCGCTCGGGGCTCGCGAGATCGCGCAATCGCACCGCGCCGAGATCGCGCAGCGTCACGTCACCCGGCAGGCGGTCGGCGATCAGCCCGGCCACCGCCTGCGACAGAAGCACCTGTCCGCCGTGCGCCGCCGCCATGATGCGCGCGGTGCGGTTGACCGGTGTGCCGAAGAAGTCGTTGTCGCGGCGTTCGACGACGCCGAGATGCAATCCGCAACGCACGCGCAGCGCCATGCCATGTGTTGCTTCGGGATCGGCGAGCGCGTGCTGCAACTGGAGCGTGGCGCCGACCGCGTCGAGCGGATCGCCAAATGCGGCGTGCACACCGTCGCCGGTCATCTTCACGACGATACCGCGGTGACCCTCGATGGCCGCCCGCACAATCGCGTCGTGGCGCGCCAGCGCCGGCCGCATCCGTGCGGGCTCCTGCTCCCACAGCCGGGTGCTGCCGTCGATGTCGGTAAACAGAAAGGTCGTGACTGCGGAGGGTTCGTGCACGTCAGGGCCCCACAGGGCTGCAATCGCAGGACATCAACTCTAAGGCAACATCGCTGCGCAGACTAGCCACCCGCGAATCGTGAAGCGAAGGCGCAACGACGGACATCGGGCGGAGGGCCCACGCGATTGCACTACGCCTTTGTCTCGAACAGACGCCACGAGGCCATGTCGCGATAGCGCGGACCCTCGGGCAGCGTCTCCGATGCCATGAGCGCAACGGAGCCGATGCGCCAGGCGATGGGTGCCGTGGCCAGGTCGGGCAGATCCCGAGGGCAATGGCGCGCCAGTGTCACGTGGGGATGAAAGGCGCGGCGTTCGACCGGCAGCCCCGACGCTTGCAGGCCTTCGCGCAACGCGTCAAACATACGCCGCAGGCCGGGTGGCACCCGTTTGGGACCCACCCACGCGACGCCGGCGTCGCGAAAGAGGCCGACGGCTTCCAGCGTGAGCAGGAACGGCGACGCCACGGCGACCGCGCTCGCGCCGATCGCTTCGAGCTGCGCGATGCGACGCGGCGGCACGTTTCCGACGAACGCGAGCGTCAGATGCAGGTTCGCTTCGTGCGGCGGGCGTCCGCCCGTTGCGCGCGCGACGTCGTGGGCGAGCGCGGCCAGTGCCTGGCGGGCGTCGGCATCCGGGACCACCGCAAAAAAGAGCCGGAGCGTACCCGCGCCGATCGCGGCATCGCGCCGCCTGGAATATCCGCGGAGTGCGCGTTCGGTCGGTTGTCCCATTCGCTGCGCCTGCAAAGACAAAAGGCCGCGCCCCAACGCAGGAACGCGGCCCGGCGGAAACGGTTCCCGAGAGGTTCAGCCGTTGGCGACGTGCAGCTCGGCCTTCGGCTTCTCGAAGAACTGCTCGTCCTCGGTCGAGTTCCTGAGCGCGGTCGTGGATGCCTGACTGCCCTGCACGGTCTGCGTGACGGCGTCGAAATAACCGGTCCCGACCTCGCGCTGGTGCTTGATCGCCGTGAATCCCTTGCCGATGGCCGCGAACTCGGCCTCCTGCAACTCGACGAACGCCGTCATGTGATTGTGGGCGTAGCCGTGCGCCAGGTTGAACATCGAATAATTGAGGCTGTGGAATCCCGCCAGCGTGATGAACTGGAACTTGTAGCCCATCGCACCCAGCTCGCGCTGGAACCGGGCGACCGTCGAGTCGTCGAGATTCTTCTTCCAGTTGAACGACGGCGAGCAGTTGTACGCGAGCATCTTGCCCGGGAACTTGGCATGGATGGCGGCGGCGAAGTCTCTCGCGAACACGAGGTCGGGCTTGCCGGTCTCGCACCACAGGAGGTCGGCGTACGGCGCGTAGGCGAGGCCCCGTGAGACGGCCTGCTCGAGTCCGTTTCGGGTCTTGTAGAAACCTTCGACGGTGCGCTCGCCGGTGCAAAAGGGCTTGTCGGTGTCGTCGATGTCGGAGGTCACGAGGTCGGCCGCTTCCGCGTCGGTGCGCGCGAGCAGGATCGTGGGCACGCCCATGCAATCGGCAGCGAGGCGCGCCGCGATGAGCTTGTCGACGGCCTCGCGCGTCGGCACCAGAACCTTGCCGCCCATGTGCCCGCACTTCTTCACCGACGCCAGCTGATCCTCGAAGTGGACCCCGGCGGCGCCCGCTTCGATCATCGCTTTCATCAATTCGAACGCGTTCAGGACGCCGCCGAAACCGGCTTCCGCGTCGGCCACGATCGGCGCAAAGAAGTCGGTGTCGCCGCTGCCCTCCATGTGCTGGATCTGGTCGGCGCGAATGAACGTATTGTTGATCCGGCGCACGACGATCGGCACCGAGTTGACCGGATACAACGACTGGTCGGGATACATTTCTCCCGCGATGTTGGCGTCGGCCGCGACCTGCCAACCCGACAGGTAGATCGCCTTCAGGCCCGCCTTCACCTGCTGCATCGCCTGGTTGCCGGTCATGGCGCCCAGCGAATTGACGAACGGCTCCTCATTGACGAGCTTCCAGAGTTTTTCCGCGCCGCGCCGCGCCAGCGTGTGCTCGATGTGGATCGAGCCGCGCAGGCGCACGACGTCTTCCGCCGTGTAACCGCGCTGGATGCCTTTCCACCGGGGATTTTCCGCCCACTCCTTTTTCAGTCGCGCTGCTTCAAGGTCGTAGTTCATTCGTTGCTCCCATCTAGCGTCATGGCCAATCCGGCGGGCACGCAATCAACGCGCGCGAACGCCCGGAACCTTGGTCAGCGGACCGCGTCGCGCGCGTGACGTGCGCGCACGGTGCCGCAGTGTGGAGCGGTCGGCGAGCCCAGCCGCCGGCGCTTCACGGCACGGTCCGGCGAGGGTGGCTCGGTCGGACGGGCGGGCATGGATGGGGTGGAACCCAGGCCCTGCTTGCGGCTGCCGTCGAGTTCTCCGGCAGCCTTTCGTGACAAGCGCAAGCTAACAAACTTGCGCGTCGATGACAAGGGGATTTACTGCAATGCAATATCAAAAAATACAATAAAAATCATGGCGCTAAAAAATATGTGCGGCTGACAGCAAATACATGGGCGATTTTTCGGCCCCAGGATGCTGCGTTGCGGAACCCTTGGTTCGACCGATGGGCTTTCGAACGACCACCCCATATTCAAGAGTCTCAAGCGTCGGCCCGTCGCGTGTGCCCGGGATCGGCCGGGACGCGCCCGATCCGCCCCCGCCTTGCCATCGGGCGCTCGTCGCGCAATCGCAATCGTGAACACGGCGCGCGCCGCATCGGGCGATTGCCCTGCCTGGACCGCGCCTCGACCTAATCGACCGGCGCGGGTTCCGGTGTTTCCTCGAAGACAAGGCGGACCTTGTCGTCGTCGCCGATGTCGATCGTCACGTGACCGCCGCCCACAAGCCTGCCGAACAGAAGCTCGTCGGCGAGCGCCTTGCGGATAGTGTCCTGAATCAATCGCGCCATCGGCCGCGCACCCATCTGCGGGTCAAATCCCTGCTTCGCCAGGAATTCCTTGAGCTTCGGCGTGAACGACGGCTCGACCTTCCTTTCGTGCAGCTGGCCCTCGAGTTCGAGCAGGAATTTGTCGACGACCTTCATGATCACGTCGTGATCGAGCTGCGCGAACGATATCGTCGCGTCGAGGCGGTTGCGGAACTCTGGCGTGAACAGCCGCCTGATCTCCGCCATCTCGTCGCCGGCTTCGCGGTTGGTCGTGAAGCCCATCGTGCCCTTGGCCAGCTCGCCGGCGCCGGCATTGGTCGTCATGATGATCGTTACATTGCGAAAGTCCGCCTTGCGGCCGTTGTTGTCGGTGAGCGTGCCGTGGTCCATCACCTGCAGCAGGATGTTGAAGATGTCCGGATGCGCCTTCTCGATCTCGTCCATCAGCAGGACGCTGTACGGATGCTTGGTGACCGCCTCGGTCAGCTGGCCGCCCTGGTCGAAGCCGATGTAGCCCGGCGGCGCGCCGATCAGCCGCGACACCGCGTGCCGCTCCATGTACTCCGACATGTCGAAGCGGATCAGTTCGACGCCCAGGCAATAGGCCAGCTGCCGCGCGACTTCGGTCTTACCGACACCGGTCGGCCCGCTGAACAGGAAATTCCCGATCGGCTTCTGCGGATTGCCGAGCCCCGAACGTGCCATGCGGATCGCGGCGACGAGCGCGTCGATCGCCTTGTCCTGGCCGAACACGACGTTCTTCAGGTCGCGGTCGAGCGTCTTCAGCGCGTTGCGGTCGTCGGAGGTGACGTTCTTCGCGGGGATGCGCGCGATCTTGGCGACGATTTCCTCGATCTCCGTCTTGCTGATCACCTTCTTCTGCTTCGACTTCGGCAGGATCTTCTGCGCCGCGCCGGCCTCGTCGATCACATCGATGGCCTTGTCGGGAAGGTGCCGGTCGTTGATGAAGCGCGCCGAAAGCTCCGCCGCGGTGGTAAGCGCCGCCGGCGCGTACTTGACGCCGTGGTGCTCCTCGAAGCGTGACTTCAGTCCCTTCAGGATTTCGACGGTCTCGGCGATCGACGGTTCGGGAACGTCGACCTTCTGGAAGCGACGCGACAGCGCGTGGTCCTTTTCGAAGATCTGCCGGTACTCGTTGTAGGTCGTCGCGCCGATGCATTTCATCGCGCCCGTCGACAGCGCCGGCTTGAGCAGGTTCGACGCGTCGAGCGTGCCACCCGACGCGGCCCCCGCGCCGATGATGGTGTGGATCTCGTCGATGAACAGGATCGACTTCGGATTCTCGGCCAGCTGCTTCAGCACCGCCTTGAGACGCTGCTCGAAATCGCCGCGGTACTTGGTGCCGGCGAGCAGCGCGCCCATGTCGAGCGAATAGACCTGGTATTCCTTGAGGAGCTCGGGCACCTCGCCGTCGTTGATCCGGCGCGCGAGGCCCTCGGCGATGGCCGTCTTGCCGACCCCGGCCTCGCCGACCAGCAGCGGGTTGTTCTTGCGCCGGCGGCAGAGCACCTGAATCACGCGCTCCAGCTCCAGCGCGCGACCGATGAGCGGGTCGGTCTTGCCCTGTTTCGCCATCTGGTTGAGATTGATGGTGTACGTGTCGAGCGCGCCCTGGCCCTCGCCGGCACCCTCGCCTTCCTCCTTGGCCTCGCCCTTGTCGGGCTTCTGTTGCTGATTCTTGGTAATCCCGTGGGCGATGTAGTTGACGACGTCGAGCCTCGTAACGCCGCGCTGGTTCAGGAAGTAGACGGCGTGCGACTCCTTTTCGCCGAAGATCGCGACCAGCACGTTGGCGCCGGTGACTTCCTTCTTGCCCGACGACTGGACATGAAGGATCGCGCGCTGGATCACGCGCTGGAACCCCTGCGTCGGCTGCGTGTCCGCGTCCGAGTGCGGCGACAGGCGCGGCGTGTGCTCGCCGATGAAATCCGCGAGCACGCCCCGCAGCTCGTCCAGGTCGACGCCGCAGGCCTTCAGCACCTCCGCCGCGGACGGGTTGTCCAGCATCGCCAGCAGCAGGTGCTCGACGGTGATGAACTCGTGCTGCTTCTGCCGGGCCTCGACAAAGGCCATGTGGAGGGAAACTTCCAGTTCCTGCGCGATCATCTCAATTGCCTCTCGCGACCGGATCCGCCACGCCGCGGGATGCGGCAGCGGCAGGCCTTCCCGGCCATAACGCTCAAGTCTCCTCCATCGTGCACTGCAGCGGGTGCTGGTGCTTGCGCGCGATGTCGATTACCTGCTCGACCTTCGCCGTGGCAACCTCGCGCACGTACGTCCCGCATACCCCCATCCCTTCGCGATGCACCTGCAGCATGACCTGCGTGGCCCTTTCCCGGCTCATCGCAAAAACAGTCTGCAACACCACGACGACAAAGTCCATCGGCGTGTAGTCGTCGTTCAGCAACAGGACCTTGTACAGAGGCGGCGGTTTGAGCCGGATTTTCTCGGCCTCGAGAAGGCTGCCGTCCTGCTGCTGGTTCGCCATTGTCCACTGGATCGAAACGGGTGTTCGATGACCCTATGTTTGATGATTGCAACAGATTTTTCAAGAGGAACCGGCATTGTCGGCCTCCGCGCTTGACGCGGGCCGGATTCTGCGCTTAAAAAAGCACTGTTTGGCTCCCAAGTGTCTGCTGTTCCGGTTCGACCGCGTCAAAACGCTGCGCCTGCCGCAGGTAGTACTTGCCGTCCAAACACCACCATCCTGTTCATTCTGGAAGGAAGTAGCATTATGGCAACCGGAACCGTCAAGTGGTTCAACGACGCCAAGGGGTTCGGCTTCATCACGCCCGACGATGGCGGCGAGGACCTGTTTGCTCATTTTTCGGCGATCAACATGCAGGGTTTCAAGTCGTTGAAGGAAGGGCAGAAGGTCAGTTTCGAAGTGACCCAAGGCCCCAAGGGAAAGCAGGCAAGCAATATCCAGTCCGTCTGATCGTAGCCCACAATTCGGTCCCGCACCGGCCCGGTGCGGTCGACGAAAAAAGCCCGCCAGTTCGGCGGGCCTTTTGTTTCCGGCAGTCGTCGCGGGTGGCGACGGTCACGGCGCCGACCTGGAAACCGATTGTCGGCAGATGAGACCGGATCAGCGCGTGCCCGGCATATCGGCGGCCAAGACGAAAGACCGGCGCGAACGCGGATCTTTCGCGCCGACCATATGTCGGCCCGTTACATCCGCTCGATCATCGCCTTTCCGAACCCGGAGCACGACACCTGGGTTGCCCCGGGCATGAGCCGCGCGAAATCGTAGGTCACGACCTTGTCGAGAATCGCCTTTTCGAGGCTCTTCACGATCAGCGCGGAGGCTTCCTTCCAGCCCATGTGCACGAGCATCATCTCGGCGGAGAGGATTTCCGAGCCGGGGTTGACGTAATCCTTTCCCGCGTACTTGGGCGCGGTGCCGTGCGTGGCCTCGAACATTGCCACTGAATCCGACATGTTGGCGCCCGGCGCGATGCCGATTCCGCCAACCTGGGCCGCAAGCGCGTCGGAGATGTAGTCCCCGTTGAGATTGAGCGTCGCGATGACGTCGTACTCCTCCGGCCGCAGCAGGATCTGCTGCAGGAAGGCGTCTGCGATCACGTCCTTGACCACGATGTCGCGGCCGGTCTTCGGGTTCCTGAACTTGCACCACGGGCCGCCGTCGATCGGCTGGGCGCCGAATTCCTTCTGGGCGAGTTCGTAGCTCCAGTCGCGAAAGCCTCCCTCGGTAAACTTCATGATATTGCCCTTGTGCACGATCGTCATCGACTTGCGGTCGTTGTCGATCGCGTACTGGATGGCCTTGCGGGTCAGCCGCGTCGTGCCTTCGCGAGAAACGGGCTTGATGCCGATGCCCGAGGTCGCCGGGAAGCGGATCTTCTTGACGCCCATTTCCTTGATCAGGAAGTCGACGACCTTCCTTGCGCCTTCGGATTCGGCCTGCCACTCGATTCCCGCGTAGATATCCTCCGAGTTTTCGCGGAAGATCACCATGTTCGTCTTTTCCGGTGCCTTGACGGGGCTCGGCACGCCGGTGAAGTATTGCACCGGGCGCAGGCAGACGTAGAGATCGAGTTGTTGCCGTAACGCCACATTGAGCGAACGGATGCCGCCGCCGACCGGCGTGGTCAACGGGCCCTTGATCGAGACCACATACTCCTTGAGGATCGCCAGCGTCTCGTCGGGCAGCCAGACGTCGGGGCCGTAGACCTTCGTCGATTTCTCGCCGGCGTAGATTTCCATCCAGTGGATCTTCCTCCGGCCGGCGTATGCCTTCGCGACCGCGGCATCGACGACGTTGATCATCACCGGCGTGATGTCGAAGCCCGTGCCGTCGCCCTCGATATAGGGGATGATCGGATTGTCGGGCACGTTGAGGCTGAAATCCTTGTTGACGGTGATCTTCTGGCCGGCGGCCGGGACCTTGACGTGCTGGTAGGGCATGGGTTCTCCTGGGAAGGCCGCACGGCAGGCGCGCGCCTCGGCGCCCGGTCGGGCGCGGACGCGACGGAAGCAGACGCGCGAGCAATCAAGACGGGGCAGAAAGCCGGAAAACCAAGACGGCCAACTTGTCGGTTGCCCGGGTCTGGCATGCCGACGCCCCTCGCGTGCGGACGGGTCATCGTGCAAATGTCGAATTATCCCCGATTCCCGTGAATCCCGCCACGGCTCGCCGGTCGGCCAAGCAGCGCGCATCGGGTCCGCGCACGCGCGGCGCCGGCAGCGTGATCCTGCTCAACAAACCCTACGGCACGTTGTGCCAGTTCTCGGCCGACGGCAGCGGCAAGCCGACGCTCAAGGAATGGGTGCCGGTGGCCGACGTCTATCCTGCCGGCCGCCTCGACGCCGACAGCGAGGGCCTGGTCGTGCTGACCGCCGACGGCGCGTTGCAGGCATGGATCGCAAGTCCGCGCGGCGACATCGCGAAGACTTACTGGGTCCAGGTGGAAGGCGTGGCGGCCGAGGAACAGCTCGCCGCCCTCGCCCACGGCATCGATGTCGGCGAGTTCGTCGCCTCCCCGGCTAGAGTACGCGCGATGGCGGAGCCCACGGGACTCTGGCCACGGACACCGCCCATTCGCTTTCGCAAGGCGCTGCCGACGTCGTGGCTGGAACTCGAGCTGCGCGAAGGACGGAACCGGCAGGTGCGGAGGATGACTGCCGCGGCGGGACTGCCGACACTGCGACTCATACGCTACGCCGTCGGACCGTGGACACTCGACGGGCTCCCGCCCGGGGCATGGCGCAGGGATTCGGTGCCCGCGCACGTGCTATCATCGCGACCCGTTCGATGACCTCCGGCCGCGGCGGCAAGCTCCGCTGCCGGAATCCGTACCGCCATCCGCACCGTCCGTTGGATTCTCCTTTCGATTCGGCGATTTGCACCGTTCTGCTCGCGCGATGATCCGCCGCCTGCTCGCCCGTCTCATTCCCGGCAGGACCAAGAGCGGCCGCAATGCCCGCGTGTACGGCCCCACCGACCATCCGCTTCGCCGCAACCAACTCTCGCGCGGAGCGCTCGATGTGACGCGTCGGTTGCAGGATGCCGGCTTCAAGGCCTTCGTGGTCGGCGGCGCCGTCCGCGACCTGCTCCTCGGCATCGAGCCCAAGGATTTCGACATCGCGACCAACGCGCTTCCGGAACAGGTCAAGCCGCTGTTCCGGCGTGCGTTCATCATCGGCCGCCGCTTCCGGCTCGTCCAGGTTCATTCGGGCGCGGAAACGATCGAGGTCTCGACCTTCCGGGCGGCGCAGACCCGCGGCGATGCGACCGACGAGCACGGGCGCCTGCTTTCGGACAACGTCTACGGCTCGCACGCCGAAGACGCCGCACGCCGCGACTTCACGATCAACGCGCTCTACTTCGACCCGGCCACCGAGGAGGTGCGCGATTTCGTCGGCGGCGTCGCCGACATCCGCGCTCGCCGGCTGAAGCTGATCGGCCCGCCGGTGACGCGTTATCGCGAGGACCCCGTCCGGATGCTGCGCGCGGTGCGCCTCGCCGCGAAGCTCGGCATCGCGATCGAACCGAAGACGGCGGCGCCGATCCCGAAGCTCGCGTCGCTGATGCAGAACGTGCCGCCGGCGCGGCTGTTCGACGAAATGCAGAAGCTCCTGCTCTCCGGACACGCCGTCGACACGGTGAAGAGCCTCCGTGCGCACGGGTTGTCGCACGGCCTCCTGCCGCTGCTCGACGTCATCATCGAACAGCCGCTGGGCCAGCGCTTCATCGAGCTGGCCCTTGCGAACACCGACGAGCGTGTCCGCGACGACCGCGGCGTGTCGCCAGCCTTCCTGTTCGCGACGCTCCTGTGGCACGAGGTGCTCGCGACGTGGAACCTGGCGAAGGCACGCGGCGAAACGCCGATTCCCGCGCTGTTCGACGCCATGGACGCGGTGCTGGAACGGCAGGCGAAGCAGATCGCGGTGCCGCGCCGCTTCGAGGCGACGATCAAGGAGATCTGGTCGCTGCAACCACGCTTCGAGCAGCGCGCGGGCCGACGGCCGTTCCGGTTGCTCGAGCATCCGCGCTTCCGGGCCGGATGGGATTTCCTCGACCTGCGCTGCAAGAGCGGCGAACTCGCGGACGAACTGGCCGGCTTGCCCGATTGGTGGAATCGATTCGCGGGTGCCTCGCCGGAAGAGCGCGAGGCCATGCTCAAGCCGGAGGATGGGCCGAAGAAGCGCCGCCGTTCCCGCGGGCGTGGCCACAAGCAGCGGGACGGAGGCGGGGCCCCGCCACCGGAAACCGGACCCGAGCCGCCGTGAGCGTGGGGGTACACGAATGACCGCGACACTTGCCTTTGTCGGACTCGGTAGCAACCTTGCCCACCCGCGCCGGCAGCTCGCGCGCGCCGTGCGCGCGATGGCGCGATCGCCGCGAGTGCGCGTGGTCGCCCTCTCCCCCAACTACATGAGCGCTCCGGTCGGATGCGCCGCGCCGCAGCCCGATTACGTGAACGCCGTCGCCGCGCTGCGCACGACGCTCGGACCGCGCGCGCTGCTCGCTGCGTTGCACAGGATCGAGCGACGCCAGCGACGGCGGCGCGAATTCGAGCCACAGCGCAACGCGCCACGGACGCTCGACCTCGATCTGCTGCTGTTCGGCCGCCGTCGCTTCCGCAAGCCCGAACTCACGCTTCCGCACCCGCGCATGCACGAACGCGCCTTCGTGCTGCGCCCGCTGGCCGACGTCGCATCCGCGGCGACGATTCCCGGGCGAGGTCTTGCACGGCGCTACCTCGGCGCGGTGGGCGCACAGCGCATCGCGCGCACCCGCAGCCACGTCGCGCCGTAGCCGGCCTCCGCGATCCGCGCCATGGACCTCGGGAAATGTCGCTACATCGTCGTCGAGGGGCCGATCGGCGCCGGCAAGACCAGCCTTGCGCGGCAGCTCGCGCGCCACGTCGATGGCGAGGAGCTGTTCGAGCAGCCTGACGACAACCCGTTCCTCGCGCGATTCTACGAGGACATGGCACGCTACGCGCTGCCCACGCAGCTCAACTTCCTCTTCCAGCGCATCGATCAGCTTCGCGGAGTGGGCCAGCTCGACATGTTTCGCCGCGCAAAGGTCGGCGATTTCCTGCTCGACAAGGATCCGCTGTTCGCGCGGTTGAATCTGGCCGACGCCGAGTACCGGCTCTACGAAAAGATCTATTCGCACCTGAAGCTCGAGGCGCCCGTGCCGGACCTCGTGATCTACCTGCAGGCCCCGGTCGAAACGCTGGTCGAGCGCGTGCATCGCCGTGGCGTCCACTACGAGCGGACGATTCCGGCGCACTACCTCGCGCGGCTCGCCGATGCCTACAGCAGCTATTTCTATCGGTACGACGCCGCGCCGCTGCTGATCGTCAACAGCGAGCGGCTCAACTTCGTCGACAACGACGAACACCTGAGCCTCCTGCTCGCCCGCATCGGCACGATGCGCGGGCAGCGCGAATTCTTCAACCTCGGTCATTCGGCATGATCCGCGGGAGAGGACATGGGCACGCCGTACGCATTGCTCGCGTCCGCCGCCGGCCGTTCCCGGCTTTCCGCCTTCGCGCCGCCGGCGCCGGCACCGGTCCGACCCGTTCGGGACGGGGGCTGGTAATCTACGCGCGCTCGGGACCCGCCCGGCCATCCCGCGCCTTTCGTCCGCACCATATTGGCGGGACCCGACGGCATCGACGCCGCGATTTCCGCATAGGCGACGGCGGCAAGAAAGGCGAGGCGTTCCCGGGGCGGAGCGCGACCGCTGTTTGACGGGTCGCATGACGGTATCATCGGACCCGCGCTGCCTCGGGGATTCGGCAACTGCGGCTGCTGCATTACACGACGGGGAATCACATGGAAATCCTCAGGACCGCCGCCGAGCTTTCCGAGCATCTTGCCGGCGCCAAACGCGTCGCGTTCGTGCCGACCATGGGCAATCTGCACGACGGGCATCTGTCGCTGTGCCGGATTGCACGCCAGCACGGCGACGCCGTCGTCACGAGCATCTTCGTCAATCGGCTGCAGTTCGGGCCGAACGAGGACTACGACCGCTACCCGAGGACCATGGAGGCCGATCGCGCAGGGCTCGAGCGCGAGGGCGTCGACATCCTGTTCGCGCCGCAGGAACAGGAAATGTACCCGACGCCGCAGGTCTATCGCGTGCAGCCGCCGCCGCTTGCCGACGAGCTCGAAGGCGCATTCCGTCCCGGCTTCTTCGACGGCGTATGCACGGTCGTGCTGAAGCTGTTCAACCTCGTGCAGCCCGACGTCGCGGTGTTCGGAAAGAAGGACCGGCAACAGCTCAAGATCGTGCGCGGCATGGTCCAGAGCTTCAACCTGCCGATCCAGATCGTACCCGCGGAGACGATCCGCGCGGAGGATGGCCTCGCGCTGGCATCGCGCAACAGCTACCTGTCGCCGGCCGAGCGCGCCGAGGCGCCGAACCTCTACCGCGTGCTTCGCGGGATTGCCGACGCGATCGCCGGCGGCCGCACCGACTACGCGAACCTGCAGGCGGCGGGCCGGATGGAGCTCGCCCAGCGCGGCTGGAAGGTCGATTACGTCGCCGTGCGTCACGGTCTCGCGCTGCGTATCCCGCATCCGGAAGGCTACGACCATCCAAATCTGCTGATCGTCCTGGCCGCCGCAACGCTGGGCAGCACCCGCCTCATTGACAATGTCGACGTGATCAAAAAGGATGGCGAGGACTGAAACCGTGCCCACGTCGCCATTGTGGCGCAGGATAATGCAACCGTCGGCAACCGGCTGGATTTTCGACACATGAATGTCACTGCATGCACCATTACTGCCTTGATTGCAGCGTTGCAGCCGCTTGCAGCACCGGCGCAATCACCCGCCTACCCGGCGAAGCCCATCCGGCTGATCGTCCCCTTTCCGCCCGGCGCGGGGACCGACACGGTCGCGCGCCTCGTCGCACAAAAGCTCGGCGATGACATGAAGGCGAATATCGTTGTCGACAACCGTATCGGCGCGGGCGGCGCGATCGGGGCGACCGAGGTATCCAGGGCCGAGCCGGACGGCTACACGCTGCTCTTCGTTGCCGGCCCGTTCACGACCGTCGCAGCGGCATCGAAAAACGCGGGCTACGATCCGGTGGCGCAGTTCGCGCCGGTGGCGGCCATTGCGACCAGTCCGCTCGTGTTTGTCGTGAATCCCGCGGTGCCGGCCATGTCGATGCGCGAGTTCATCGCGCTCGCGAAACGCGATCCGGGCAAGCTCAACTACGGGTCCGCGGGGCCAGGCAGCATCAATCACCTGGCACTGGAGCTGTTCAATGTCCGCGCCGGCACGGACATCGTCCACGTGCCCTACAAGGGGATCGCGCCGGCGACGCTCGATCTCATTTCCGGCCAGATACAGGCGATGACCGGCACCGTATCGGCGACGCTTCCCTACATCGCCGAAAAGAAGGTCCGGGCGCTTGCCGTGACGGGCGCCCATCGCGTGCCGCTGCTCC
This sequence comes from uncultured beta proteobacterium, assembly GCA_963726775.1. Lineage (GTDB taxonomy): Bacteria > Pseudomonadota > Gammaproteobacteria > Burkholderiales > Casimicrobiaceae > CAIWHR01. Next base: position 214,335 of record CAVSDL010000006.1, on the reverse strand, counting down.
CCGAGGTGCCGAGCTGGCGCGAGCAAGGCGTTGCGAGCGCCGACGTGATCAATTACTGGGGCATCGTCGCCCCGGCCGGAACACCCCGCTCCATTATTCTGAAGCTGAACGCCGAGGTAAACAGGGTGCTGACCCAGCCCGAAGTCATCGGACGCCTGGAAAGGGAAGGCGCGGAACTCATCCCCGGCCCGCCCGAGCGCCTGGGTGAAATCGTCCGGGCCGACCTCGCCGGCTGGAAAAAACTGATCGCCGACGCAAACCTGCAGCTCGAGTAGCCGCGCGGCTCAGGCCGCCCGCAGCGCGTCGACGATCTTCATCCTCGCGGCGCGCGCCGCCGGCAGGAAGCCTCCGACGAAGCCCATCGCCAACGCGAATGCCAGCGAAGCGACGACGATCCGCGGCGTCAACGTGAACGTGAACGCCAGCTCCGCGAAGGTCTGGAAATTCATCGTCGAAATCGATATGGCCTGCATCAGCGACGCGCAAGCGAGGCCGATGACGCCGCCCAGGAGCCCGAGCAGCAGCGCCTCGACGAGGAACGCAACGAGAATCGATGCCCGCGGGAAGCCGAGCGCGCGCAGCGTGCCGATTTCCGCGGTGCGCGAGGCCACGCTCGCGTACATGGTGATCATCGCGCCGATGATGGCGCCGATCGAAAAGATGACGGAGATCGTCGTGCCGAGGTAGCTGATGAATTTCGAAAGCGCTTCCGACTGGTCGGCGTAGAACCGCGTCTCGCGTTTCGCCTCCAGCGTCAGTCGCGGATCGGATTCGATTTCCTTTTTCACGGCCTCGAAACGGGCGGTGTCGGCGAGCCGGAAGATCACCGCCGAGAATCCGAGCCGGCGGAATGCCTGGAGCATCTGTTCGGCGTCGCCCCAGATTTCCGAGTCGAACCCGGTGCGCCCCGCGTCGAAGGTGCCGACGACGGTCCAGTCGCGCGTCGCGAAGCGCAGCGTTTCGCCGACTCCGGCGCCCTGGAAGCCGCCGGCGATCGCTCGCCCCGCGATGACCTCGGAGGTCCCCGGACGGAACATGCGGCCCTCGATGATCTTCACCTGCGGCCGCAGCGTGAGCCCCGCGGGTGTCACGCCACGGATCACGACGTTGGACGGCTTGTTGGAATTGCGCTTCGGCAGATTGATGAGAACCACCGGCTCCTTGGAGATCAGCCGTTGCCCATCTTCGCCAACGGCGATGTCGGGAAGACTTTCGACCACGCTCGCCTGGCGGCGGTCGATGCCGGACTGGACCTCGGTTTGCGCGGAACGCCGGATCACCACGACGTTGTCATCCTGGCCGGTCGCAACCAGCGTCTGCTCGAGTCCCGCCGCCAGCATCAGCACGGTTGCGAACACATAGACGACGAGCGCCATCCCGCCGGCCGTCAGTGCCGTCGTGAGCTTGCGCGTCGCGACATTGCGAAGGATGTAGCTGAACGGAATGGTCATGACGAAATGCGCGACGGCGGTTCCGCGCTCACGCGACCGCCCGCAGCCCGTCGATGATGCGCACCCGCGCGGTGCGCCACGCGGGAAGCGCGGCGGCGACGACGCCTACGACCACCGCCGCGCCCGCCTGCATCAGCACGGTCTGCTCGCTGACGAAGAAGATCGGGAACAACGTCCCCATCTGCTCGGCAAAGGCGTTCGCGATCGGAAACGTCGCCGCAATGCCCAGGAGCCCACCCAGCAGCGCAATGCCGATCGACTCGGCGAAGATGAGCATCCCGACGAATGCGTTCGAGAAGCCCAGCGCCTTGAGCGTGGCGTACTCGGCGCTGCGCTCGCGCGCCGTCATCGCCATCGTATTCGCCATCACCGCCATGATGATGACGATCACGACGAACGACACCGCCTGGATTGCGAGCAGGATCGCCTCGGTCATCGCGACGAACGACAGCTGAAACGCCTTCTCCGTTTCCGTCAGTGTCTCGGCGAGCGAATTGCGGAACGTCGCGTCGATCGCGCCCGACACCTCGGCCGCCTGCGCCGGATCGCGCAGCTGGACGACGAACACGCCGGCCTGGTCGCCGCGGCGCGGGTAGAGCTTCTTGATCGTTTCGTTCAGAAGGTCGAAATGGAAGTACATGGTCGACTGGTCGGTCCCCTTGTCGACGCCGTCGTAGATGCCGCGCAGGTTGAATGTCCAGGTGCCCGGATAGATGGTGCCCCGCAGAGGAATCTGATCGCCGACGCTCCAGCCGTATTGCTCGGCCAGCTTGCGCCCGACAATCGCGCCCTTGCGATCGGTGAGAAACGCCTTGCGTTCGGCCGCCGTCAACAGGAACTCGGGGTACATGCCGAGGTACGTCGGCGCATCGATCGCGAATTGCGGAAAGAAATTGCGCTCGGAAATGTAGACCCCGCCGAACCAGTTGGCCCACGATACCGACTGCACGCCCGGCACCTGCCGGATCTTCTGCGCGTAGGTGAGCGGCAGCGAAAACACGAGCGACACCGAACTGCGCGTGATGAGCCGCGCGCTGGAGCTGGCATTGGCGCCTGCGTACCAGGCGTCGACGATCGTTCGCAGCAGCCCGAAGGCGGTGATTGCGACGACGATGCCGACGACGGTCAGCGCCGTCCGCAGCTTGTGCCGGAAGGCATTGCGGAGCACGAGGAGGGGAACGAACACGGCTGCTGCCGGGCATCGGGGCGCGCGGGCTCAGTCGGCCAGCACGCCCTTTTCGAGATGGATGAGCCGATGCGCCTTTTCCGCCGCTTTCGGGTCGTGGGTCACCATGATCACCGTCTTGCCGAGTTCGCGATTGAGGCGATCGAGCAGCCCGAGAATCTCCTCCGCCGTCGTCCGGTCGAGGTCACCGGTCGGCTCGTCGGCGACGATGATCGTCGGGTCGGTGATGATGGCGCGTGCGATCGCGACACGCTGCTGCTGCCCGCCCGAGAGTTCGTTCGGAAAATGGTCCATCCGGTCCGTCAGGGCGACGAGCGAGAGTGCCGTCTCGACGCGCTCCCGGCGCTCGCGGCGGGACAGGTTCGTCAACAGCAGCGGCAGCTCGATGTTGTCGAATGCGGAGAGCACCGGCATCAGGTTGTAGAACTGGAAGATGAATCCCACGTTGGCTGCCCGCCACGCGGCGAGACCGGATTCCGACAGCATTGCGATGTCGACGCCGGCAACCCTGATCTGCCCTCCGCTCGGCTTGTCGATGCCCGCGATCATGTTGAGAAGCGTGGACTTGCCGGATCCCGACGGACCCATCAGCGCCACGTAATCGCCCTCGCCTACGTCGAGATTGATGTCGACGAGCACCGGGATGACCTGGTCGCCGCGCACGTAATACTTGGTAAGCTTGCGAATCGCCACGAGCGGCTCGCGATCTTCGCCATCGCGTGCCGTCGGCGTTCCACCGAGGGGCGCGCTCCCGGCGTCTCTCCCGGGCGCGGGAGGCGACTGCGTCGCGAGGGGTGGCGTCACGGACACCGGAGCGGACGCGCGTCGCGCGTCACTTTGCGGCAACCTTCACCAGCGCGTCCGGCCGGAGATCGGCCGCCGGTTTCGACACGACCTTCTCGCCGCTCGCCACGCCGCCGGCGATCGCCGTCACGTCACCGACCTTGATGCCGAGTGCCACCGGCACCAATACCGCCTTGCCGTCGCGCACCGCGAACACTACGGTCCCGCCGTCGCGTGCAGCGAGCGCATCCGGACTCACGGCGAGGAGCGGACGCTGCTGGTCCGGTGTCACTTCCTGCGACAGGAACGAGACTTTCGCGCTCATCTCGGGGAGGACGCGCGGATCGATCGCGTCGAACCGGACCTTGGTCATCACGGTCGCCTTGGCGCGGTCCACGGTGGGCACGATCCTGCTGATCCGCCCCTTGAAACGCGCATCCGGCAGCGCGTCGAGCGTAATTTCGCAGGGCTGGCCAACCTTGATTTTCGCGAGGCTGGCCTCGGAGACATCGGCCTCGACTTCGAGCGTCCCCATGTCCGCCATGTTGACGACGGCGCCCTTCGAATCCGCGGCGGACGAGAATGGCGTCACCATGTCGCCGACGTTGGCGTTCTTCGAGAGGATCACGCCGTCGAAGGGCACCCGGATCAACGTGTAATCGACGCTGACCTGTGCGTTGCGCGCATTGGCTTCGGCGACGGCGATGGCGGCCTTGGCATTGGCGACCCCGGCAACGGCGCGGTCGGCGCGCATTTTCGACGAGTCTACCGACGACTGCGACAGGAAGCCTTTCGCAAGCAGGTCCTGGTTGCGCTTCAGCGATGCCGTCGCATCCCACTCCTCCGCCTGCGCCTGGTCCAGCGACGCGCGCGCGGCGCCGACGCCCGCTTCCGCGCTCTGCGCCTGCGCGACGACGTCACGGTTGTCCAGCCGCGCGATCACCTCGCCCGCCTTGACGCGCGAGCCCTCGGCAACACCCAGCCATTCGAGGCGACCCGTGGCCTTGGATGCTATCGCCGCCTTGCGCTGGGCGACGACATAGCCCGTCGCATTCAGCAGGACGAACTGCTGGGACGGATAGACCGTTACGACCGCGGCGGTCTGCACGCTGATCGCGCGTGGCTGCATGGCGTACCAGCCTGCGCCCGCAACCGCGAGAAAGGCGATGCCCGCGAGCCAGAACCACCGGCGCCGACGGCGCGAACGCATCGGAGCGAAGCCGCGGTCGATCTTGAGCCGGGAAAGGTCGGGCGTGGATGCGGGCGTGCTCATTCCAAAGCCGGGCCGAAAAAAGCGCCGGCGGGTATGCCGGCGCCCGGTATTCTACCGCGTCCTGGCGAATACCGAACCGAGCGGTTCCGCTCAGCCGCCCTCGAGCGGGGTTGGATCGGCCATCGGTGGCTCGCCGCGACGGCTGGCGAGCCAACCCCGCAGCGAAATGATCGCGAGCCCGGCACCGATCAGCGCGATTCCCGCCCACTCGTTCGCCGTGAGCTTCTCCTGGAAGACCGCCATCGAACTCATGAGCGCGATCACCGGTATCGCCAGCATGTTGAGCGACGCGGTTCCGGCGGGCAGGAATCTCAGCACGGCGATCCACAGCAGGAAACCGGCGGCGGTCGATACCGCGCCAGTCCACAACAAGAGGCCGCCATAGACCGCGCTCCACTGCGCGCCATCCAGCGGGATCAATGCGGGCAGCAGGCAGAGCGGCAGCACACCGACCAGCATTTGCCACGCGATGAAGTTCAGCATGTCGAGACCGTGCCTGCGCTGGAAGTATTTCGTGGCAATCGTTCCCGCCGCCCAGCCGAATCCCGACAGCACTCCCCACAGCTTCGGAGCCAGCTCGCCTTGCCAGTTCCATGGTTCGACGATCAGCGCCAAGCCGGCGAGCGCGACGGCGACGGCAAGCCATTGGCTGCCCCGTACGCGCTCGCCCAGCACCGGCCAGGCAAGCAGCAGCGTCCAGAACGGCATCGTGAATACCAGCACCGAGGTGCGTCCCGCGCCACCGCCGGCCAGCGCCATGGTCGTCGAGCCGAAATTGACCGTCGTCTGGAAGAAGCCGGTGACGACGACCGCGATCCACGATTCGGGCAGCAGCGGCCCCTGCCGCCACAGCAGGACGGCGAACAGGACCGCAATCGCAACCCAGGTGCGCTCGATGTTGTAGACGATCGGTCCGGCATGCAGGAGTGCCAGCTTCATCATGATCCAGTTGCTGCCCCAGATCGCGGTGAGCACGAGCAGCGCCATGTAGGCGCCGCGTCGGGATTGCACGAATGGGCCAGGCATCAGCGCGTGACGAAGGTTTCGATCGCCGCCGCCGCTGCGCCCGGCTGATCGTGATGGAGCATGTGCCCCGCGTTGGCAATCGTGACGAGCCGGGCGTTCGGAATGTGCGCGATGCGGTCGCGGATGCCGGCGTGCCCGCCGGCGCCGGTTGCACCCTTCGGCTGACCATCGAGCCACTGCGAAATGCGCGACTCCGCGCCGGCCACCCAAAGTACCGGAGCGGTGATGTTTCGCCAGACCGCATACGCCTCTTCGAGTCGGGAGACGGTCGGGAACGGCAATTTGTGGCGCGGATCGGACGTAAGCCGCGCACTTCCGTCGGCTGCCTCTTCCGCCCAGTGCAGGGCGAGGAAGACGGCCTTGTCGCGCGGCAAACGCGGATTGTTCTTCTGCAGCCGGTCGGCGACGGCGTCCAGGTTCCTGTAGGGCGCAAAGTCCGGCGGATCCGCAAGCGCATCGAGCCACGCCGCGAACTTCGTCGCGGCGACATCCGGCGCCTCGGCGGGAATGCCGAACCCGTCGAGCGACACCAGCGCACGAACCCGCGCCGGACGCACGCCCGCGTAATGCATCGCGATGTTGCCGCCGAGACTGTGGCCGACGATATTTGCGGCGTCGCCCGGCGCGAAAACATCGAGCAGGGCCTCGAGATCGGCGACGTAATCCGCGAACCAGTACCCCTGCGGCTGCCAGTCGCTCCGGCCGAAGCCGCGCAGATCGGGCGCGATCACGAACCAGTCTCGCGCGAATGCGTCAACGAGGAACTGGAATGACGCCGCGACGTCCATCCAGCCATGCAGCAGGACGAGTTTGGGTTCGTGCGGCTCACCCCACGTCAGCACGTGGTGGCTCAGGCCACGAATATCCATCCGGCGGGACCTGGCCGGCTTCATGCAACGCATTCCCGACGACAACGGGCCCCGTCGCTCGCCTTGTCGTTGCAGGGAGATACGGAGAATCCGCCCCCGATCGCCTTCCGATCAGCCAACAGGACTCCGAACCGTGGATCCGGCGACGCCTTGCATTTCGGAAGGACGCCGTCGTTTTCGATTGAGGTCCGCCGCGCGTCCCGCCCGCGGACAGTTGCGTCACTTCTTCCGGCAGATCGCGGCGCCGTCCTGCCACCCCGTTCTGTAGTTCCCGTCCGCGGCGAAGCGCGGCGCATCCTTGCGCTCCCGTCCGTCGGCGCTCGCGCAGCCGTCGGCGTAGCCCTGGCGATAAGGGAGCGGAAAGCCGGAGAGGTTGACATTGGGCGGGGGAGGCTCGACGTTCGGCGGCGCGGGCGTCGCCGCGGAAGCCCCGCCGCCACGCGGGCCGTCTGCGGGCGTCGCGCAACCCGCCACGAGAAACACCAGCGCCAGCGCGCAAGCGGCGCGACGCCAACACGCGGACGGCACGTCGCCGAAAGGCATCTGCAAAGAAGGAAGCACCGGACAGTGAACGAGGTAAAATTCTACCACTGTCGACCACCGCCCCATGACTGCTCCCGTTTTCGTCCACCTCCGCCTGCACAGCGAGTTTTCGATCGTCGACGGCACGGTGCGCATCGGCGATGCGCTCGGCGCCGCGACGGCGGACGCCATGCCCGCGCTGGCGATCACCGACGTTGCCAATGCCTTCGGCCTCGTCAAGTTCTACAAAGCGGCGCGCGCGAGTGGCGTGAAGCCGATCTTCGGCTGCGACACGTGGCTCACCCACGACGCCGAGCGCGACCAGCCATTTCGGGCGCTGCTCCTTGCGCAGTCGCGCGCCGGTTATCTCAGGCTCGCGGATTGGCTCACCCGCGCGTACCGGGCGAATCAGTTTCGCGGCCGCGCGGAAATCCGGCGCGAGTGGTTCGGCGAAGGAACCGAGGGCCTGATCGCCCTGTCCGGGGCACGCGACGGTGACGTCGGCCACGCGCTGCTGCAGGGCAATGCCGCCGGAGCGGCGAAGGCGGCGCGCGCCTGGGCGGCGCTTTTCCCGGACCGCTATTATCTGGAAGCGCAGCGTGCGGGGCGCGCGGGCGACGACGCGCTCGTCGCTGCCACGGCAAGCCTTGCCGCGGAACTCGGGCTCCCCGTCGTGGCGACACATCCGGTGCAGTTCCTCCGCCCCGGGGACTTCCGAGCGCACGAGGCACGCGTGTGCATCGCGGAAGGAAACGTCCTCGCCGATCCGCGGCGGCCGAAGAAATTCACGCCTGACCAGTACTTCAAGTCCCAGGCCGAGATGGCCGCGGCGTTCCCGGACCTGCCGGAGGCGCTGGCGAATTCGGTGGCGATCGCCCGGCGCTGCAACCTGACGATTCCGCTCGGCAGGAATTTCCTTCCCGACTTCCCCACGCCGGCGGGTGTCACGCTGGACGATCATCTGCGCCACGAGGCATCGGCGGGGCTCGAGAAGCGCCTCGCCATGCTTTATCCCGACTCCGCACAACGAGACGTGAAGCGCCCCGAGTACGCGACGCGTCTCGACATCGAGACGAAGACCATCGTGCAGATGGGCTTCTCCGGCTATTTCCTGATCGTGGCCGATTTCATCAACTGGGCGAAGGCCAATGGCGTGCCCGTCGGACCAGGCCGCGGCTCCGGCGCCGGTTCGCTGGTCGCGTATTCGCTCGGCATCACCGACCTCGATCCGCTCCGTTACGCGCTGCTGTTCGAGCGCTTCCTCAACCCCGAACGTGTGTCGATGCCGGACTTCGACATCGACTTCTGCCAGGATGGTCGCGACCGCGTCATCGATTACGTGAAGAAGAAATACGGCGCCGATTCGGTGTCGCAGATCGCCACGTTCGGCACGATGGCGGCCAAGGCGGCGGTGCGCGACGTCGGCCGCGTGCTCGATCTCGGTTACAACTTCTGCGACGGGATCGCCAAGCTGATCCCGTTCCAGCCGGGTCGTCAGATCACGCTCGCCCAGGCGCGCGAGATGGAACCGTTGCTTGCCGAGCGCGAAAGGAACGAAGAGGAAGTGCGCCAGCTGCTCGAGCTTGCCGAATCGCTGGAGGGCCTGACGCGCAACGTGGGGATGCATGCAGGCGGCGTGCTGATCGCGCCGGGCAAGCTCACGGATTTCTGTCCGCTCTACACGCAGGCGGGTTCCGACGGCATGGTGTCCCAGTTCGACAAGGACGATGTCGAGGCGGTGGGCCTCGTCAAATTCGACTTTCTCGGACTTACCACGCTGACGATCCTCGACTGGACGCTGCGCTACGTCCGTGATCTCGACCCGGCGAGCGGCATCGTACTCGAAACATTGCCGCTCGACGACAAGGACGCGTACGACATCTTCAGGAGCGGCAACACGACGGCCGTGTTCCAGTTCGAATCGCGAGGCATGCGCGACCTGCTGGGACAGGCGCCGCCGACGCGTTTCGAGGACATCATCGCGCTGGTTGCGCTGTACCGGCCGGGGCCTATGGAACTGATCCCCGACTACGTTGCGCGCAAGACCGGGCGCGAGCGTGCCGAGTATCCGGACGCGCGCCTGGAGCCGATTCTCGGGCCGACCTACGGCGTGATGGTCTACCAGGAACAGGTGATGCAGATCGCGCAGTCGATCGGCGGCTACACGATGGGCGGCGCCGACCTGCTGCGCCGCGCGATGGGCAAGAAGAACGCCGACGAAATGGCCAGGCACCGAGACATCTTCACCGCAGGTGCGGAGAAGAACGGGCTCGCCAGGGGCAAGGCGTCCCATCTCTACGACCTGATGGAGAAGTTCGCCGGCTACGGATTCAACAAGTCGCACGCCGCCGCGTACGCGCTCGTCGCCTACCAGACCGCGTATTTCAAGGCGCACCACCCGGCTGCCTTCATGGCCGCCAATCTTTCGTTGGTGATGGACGACACCGACAAGGTCCGGCAATTGCGGGACGACGCGGTCGCACTCGGCCTCGAGGTGCTGGCGCCCGATGTCAACGCGTCGAATTTCCGCTTCGAACCGGTGGACGCCAGGCGGATCCGTTACGGCCTTGGAGGCATCAAGGGCACCGGCGAACAGGCGATAGCCTCCATCGTCGCGGCGCGTGCGGCCGGCGGACCGTTCCGCGACCTGTTCGATTTCTGCAGGCGTGTCGACAAACGGCTGGTCAACCGCCGCGTCGTCGAGGCACTGATTCGCGCCGGCGCCTTCGACGCGATCGAACGGCGACGAGCGACGCTCTTCGTTTCGGTAGGCGTCGCGCTGGGCGAGGCCGAACGCGCGGAGGCATCGGCGGCGCAGGTCTCGCTGTTCGACGAGGACCAGCAGCAGGCGGGAGTCGCGCTGGTCACGGTTCGCGAGTGGACGGACGCCGAGCGTCTCGTCCACGAAAAGGCGGCCCTGGGCTATTACCTGTCCGGACATCCCTACGCGAGCTACTCGATGGAGCTTGCGCCGCTCATCCGTCAGTCGCTGGCGAATTTGCAGCCGAAACGCGAATCCGCGCTGATCGCCGGGATAGTCACATCGCTGCGCGTGCAGTCCAGCAAGCGCGGCAAGATGGCATTCGTCATGCTCGATGATGGCGAGGGGTCGGCTGAAATCGTGGTCTTCAACGAAAACTACGATGCGGCACGCAGCCTGCTGCGTGAAGACCAGCTGGTGATCGTCGAGGCGAAGGTTCAGCAGCGCATGACCGACGATGGCCAGGTCCAGGGATTGCGCATCGTCGCGGAAAACGTTTACGACCTGGTCACGATCCGCAAGCGCTACGCGAAGGGGCTGCGCATCGCCTGCAACGGAGGCGCGAATGCGAAGCGCCTGTTCGAGCTGCTCTCGCCATTTCGGAGCGGAACCTGCCCCATCGTCGTCGAGTACCGCAACCGGGGCGTCGGCGGCGAGATCGAACTGCCGGAGACCTGGCGCATCAACCCCGATGAGACCCTGATCGCGCAGCTCAAGGATTGGCTCGCGCCTGAGAACGTGCGCGTAATGTACTGAGGGTGCCCGGAGGCGGCAGCAGCGGCGATGGCGGCGTCACGATCTCGCGGTGCGCCGGGGACTCGGGCCACCGGGTTCGCGAAGCACGCGTACCGTGTTCGGATGGCGTCGAGTGTCGGCGCCGTCCGGCCATGTCGGGCCGCTCGTCAGGCACCCGGCTTCGCCAGCCGTTCCCGCAGCGCCGTCTTCAGTACCTTTCCCGCATTGTTCCTGGGCAATTCGGCGACGAAGACATAGGACTTCGGGCGCTTGAATCGGGCAATGTGTTGGAGGCATAGGGCGTCGAGTGCGGCTTCGAGCGAACGCTCCGCGCCCGCCGCGGGCACGGTGCCGCCTCGGGCGACGACGCACGCGACGGCCTCTTCGCCCCATTCCTTGCTGGCACGCCCGACGACGGCAACCTCGACCACGTCCGGATGCCGCTGCAGAACTTCCTCGACCTCGCGCGGATAGATGTTCGACCCGCCGCTGATGATGAGATCCTTCGACCGGTCAAGAAGCGTCAGGAAGCCGTCGGCGTCGAAGCATCCGACGTCGCCCGTATGCAGCCAGCCGCCGGCGAGCGTCTCCGCGCTTGCCTCGGGATTCATCCAGTAGCCTTGCATCACCGTCGGTCCGCGGACCAGCACTTCGCCGATCTCGCCGACGGGCAGCGCCTGGTCACGATCGCCGGCGATGCGCACGTCGATGCCGAACGGGGCGACACCCACCGAGCCCGTCCTCGCGTCGTCGCCACGCATGAGGGCATCGGCCAGCAGCGCCCGATTCATCGCCGTGATCGTCATCGGGGATTCGCCCTGACCGTAGATCTGCGCGAGGCGCGGGCCCAGCGCGGCGTACGCCGCCTTGCAGTCGGCCACGTACATCGGCCCGCCGCCGTAGACGATGCTTTTCAACCGGTCGAGCCGCGCGTCACCGATGGCCGCCGAGGCGACCAGGCGATTGACCATCGTCGGCGGTGCGAAAAAACACGCGCGGTCCCACGCGCGAAGGAGCCCGCAGATCTCGTCCGGATCGAATGCGCCGGATTCCGGCAGCACGTTGACCGCGCCCGACAGCACATGCGGGACCACGTACAGGCCCGAGCCGTGCGAAAGCGGTGCCGGATGAAGGATTGCATCGCCCGGAAGAATCGTCTCGACGTCGGACAGAAAACAACGACTCATCGCCAGCAGATTTCCATGCGAAATCACGACACCCTTGGACCGTCCTGTCGTCCCGCTGGTGTAGAAGAGCCACGCCGGATCGTCGCTCCCGCACGGCGCCGGATCGGCGCGCGGCGCAGCCCCGACCAACGCGGCGTATTCCGGGCCGCCGAACAGTACGGCACGCTCGAGCGCGGGAACCGCATCGCGCATGCCGTCGATCGCCGCGGACCACGCCGCGTCGGCAAACGCCCAGCGCGCGCCGCTGTTCGCGAGAACGTACGCGAGTTCGCGCGGATGCAGCCTGGCGTTGACCGGCACCGCGACGAGCCCCGCCCACCAGCATCCGAACAGCGTCTCGACATACTCCGGCACGTTGCGGGAAACCAGTGCCACGCGCTCGCCGGTCCGAAGGCCGGCGGCGTCGAGGCTGCCGGCGATTCCGGAGGCGCGCACCGCCAGGCTCGCGTAGTCGTGCACCGTGCGATCGCCACGCGCGACGGCGGGCAGGCGCGGCCAGCACCGCGCCGTTCGCGCAAGCGATGCGGCCACATTGTGGACGGAGGATGGCTCCACGAAAGAAGTAATGCGCAGCGGTCGGTGGCTAGGCGTGCAATTCCGCCAATGCAGTGTAGCGCAGCGCGAGCGGGCGCCGCGCGTTGCATCGGCTAGAATCACCTCTCGATCCGCCGCCGGAGGTCAAATGCCTGCCAGGAAGTCGCTGCCCGCCACCATGCGCTTCGCCGTTACGCGCGAGCCCGGGCCGCCGGACGTGCTGATGCTGGCCGAAGGACCCGTACCGCGCCCGGGGGCAGGTGATGTGCTGATCGAGGTAAGTTACGCCGGCGTGAACCGCCCCGACTGCCTGCAACGCGCCGGTGCGTATCCGCCACCGCCGGACGCGTCACCGGTCATCGGGCTCGAGGTCGCCGGGACGATCGCCGCTTGTGGCGACGGCGTCAAGGAGTGGCGTGTCGGCGACCGGGTGTGCGCGTTGACGCCTGGCGGCGGTTACGCTGAATACTGCACGACGCCCGCCGGATTCTGCCTGCCGGTGCCTGCGGGTCTGACCGAACTCGAGGCCGCGTCCCTGCCCGAGAACTACTTCACGGTGTGGAACAATCTCGTCGACCGCGGCCGGTTGCGCCACGGCGAAACAGTGCTGATCCACGGCGGGGCGGGCGGCATCGGAATCACCGCGATCCAGCTCGCGAAGCACCTGGGAGCGATCGTGATCACGACGGTCGGCAGCGACGAGAAGGCCGCGTTCTGCCGCGGCGCAGGCGCGGATCATGCTATCAACTACCGGACTCAGGACTTCGTCGCCGAAGTCGCGCGCATCACCGGCAAGCGCGGCGCGGACGCCGTGCTCGATATGGTCGGCGGCGACTACATCGAAAAGAACATGAAGTGCCTGGCGCTCGAGGGCCGCCTCGTCATCATCGCCTTCCTGCGCGGCAGCCGCGTCGAGACCGACTGGCGCCATATCATGCTGAAGCGGCTGACAGTGACCGGCTCGACGCTCCGCGCGAGCCCCGCGCAGCGCAAGGTCGAGATCGCGCGATCGCTACGGCAGGAAGTCTGGCCGCTGCTCGAGTCCCGCGTGATGAAGCCGGTCATTCATCGCGTGTTCCCGCTCGCGGAAGCGGCGGCCGCGCACGCGCTGATGGAATCATCGCAGCACATCGGCAAGATCATGCTGCAGGTCCAGTAACAGGTGACAAATCGGGCCGGCGGTCCGGGATTGCTGCTGTCCCCCGTCGCGGCACCTTGGGGGATGCGAAGCGCGTTGCCACGACGCAAGCCCCCATGGAGGATAAGGGTGCGGTTCTTCGCGCGATCTCGGGCGTGCACGCATCGCCGTTGAACGATGGCAGCTGCGCGTTGACAGGAACGTCTCCAGTCCTTACGTTCGGGTGCCAAGAACAATCCATCCGAAAGTGATTTCATGAGCGCACGTCCTCTCCCCGCCAAAGACAACCTGACGCTCTGTTTCGCCCACGTCGCCTATCGCATGGGCGAACGCTTCGCCCTGCGCAACGCCGGCCTCGACTGGTTCGAGGTGCGCAGTCTCGACGATTTGAGGGCGCGCATCACCGAGGTGGACGTGCTGCTGTGCTCCGGCCTGTGGCGGAACGAACTGATTGCCGCGGCGGGGAGGCTCGCCTTCATCCAGTCGATCAGCGCCGGCACGGACCAGTATTCCCGCGACGCGCTGGGCGCGGCCGGCATCCGCGTCGCCAGCGCGCAAGGCGTGAACGAGCGCGCGGTCGCCGAGCATGCCATCGCCCTGATCCTCGCCCTGGCGCGGCAGATTCCGGAGGCGCGCGACAACCAGACCGCGAAGAAGTGGCGCGGCATGATCGGGGACATCTCGAAGCGCGAAGACGAGCTCGGGGGCAAGACGCTGGTGATCGTCGGCATCGGCCGCATCGGCTCGCGGCTGGCCACGCTCGCCAAGGCCTTCGACATGCGCGTGATCGCCATTCGACGCGATCCGTCCAGGGGCGCGGGGGCGGCCGACAAGGTCGTCGGCGAGGATGGCCTGCTCAGATATGTTGCCGCAAGCCGATTTCGTCGCGCTGACCTGCCCGCTCACGCCCAGGACCGAGAACCTGATCGACGCCAAGGCGCTCGCGGCGATGAAGCCCTCGGCCTACCTCATCAACGTCGCGCGCGGCAAGGTGGTGAACGAGCCGGCGCTGATCGAGGCGCTCAACCAGAAGCGCATCGCCGGCGCCGCGCTCGATTGCGTCTGGGAGGAGCCGCTGCCCGCCACCTCGGGGCTATGGGGCGCGCCCAACATGCTGATCACGCCGCACACCGCCGGCGAGACGCGCCGCTACGAGGACAACGTCATCGACCTCTTGCTGGAAAACCTCGAGCGCCTGTGGCGCGGCGAAGCCGTGTTGAAGAACCAGTTCGTCTGACGCCCGGGACGCAGCGTGCGCCGCGCGCAATCTGCTCCGGTACCTGCCACCTGCCACCTGCCACCTGCCACCTGCCACCTGCCACCTGCCACCTGCCACCTGCCACCTGCCACCTGCCACCTGCCACCTGCCACCTGCCACCTGCCACCTGCCACCTGCCACCTGCCACCTGCCACCTGCCACCTGCCACCTGCCACCTGTCATCTGTCATCTGTCATCTGTCATCTGTCATCTGACTTCTGTCATCTGACTTCTGATCCCTGCTCAGTACGTCGCTCTCCCGCCGGACAGGTCGAACACCGCTCCCGTCGAGAACGAGCATTCCTCGCTCGCGAGCCAGCACACCATGGCCGCGATCTCGTCGACCCCGCCGAAACGCCCCAGCGGGATCTTCGACAGCATGAAGTCGATGTGCTGCTGCGTCATCTGGTCGAAGATCGCCGTACGCACCGCCGCAGGTGTGACACAGTTGACGCGGATGCCGGTCTTCGCAAGTTCCTTGCCGAGCGACTTCGTCAATCCGATCACGCCCGCCTTCGACGCGCTGTACGCCGGCGCGTTCGGGTTCCCTTCCTTGCCCGCGACCGATGCGATGTTGACGATGCGCCCGTAGTCGCGCTTCAGCATCGCCGGCACGATGGCGCGATTGCAGTAGAAGAGCCCGTTCAGGTTGACGTCGATCACCTGCCGCCACGCGTCGATCGGATACTCCCACGTCGTCGTGTTGGGGCCGGTGATCCCGGCCGAGCAGACAAGGGCGTCGATCCTGCCGAGCGCCATTTCCGTTGCCTCCGCGGCGCGCTCCACGGCGGCGGGATCGGCAACGTCGAACGCCTGCGTCACAGTGCCCCTCCCGAGCGCGGCCTGTGCCGTCGCGAGTGCCGCCTCGTCGCGATCCCACAGCGCGACGGCGGCGCCGCTGGCGGCAAAGCGCTGCGCCACGGCGAAACCGATGCCGGCGGCGCCACCCGTGACGACGGCGGTACGGTTCTTGAAATCGAGCTGGTTCATGGTCGGTGTCCTGTCGAAACTCGATGGAAGGCGAACGACAATGCGTCTTCGGCAGGTTACAGGGATTTCGAATGGCTGGACGCAGGTCGACGCCCGGCGCCCGCCCAACGCCTTCGGATGCGGTGACCGCTAACGGAAGAGCAGCACGAGACTGAACACCAGCGCCAGAAGGACGACTACCCCGACCACCGCCACCACCGCGTAGAGCGTGTTCCTCGTTTCGCTCTGGAAAACGAGCAGGTCGTCGACAAGTTCGGCCACCTGCGCGTTGGTCGCCATCGACTCGATGGGGTAAGGATCGCTCATGACGACGCCGTTTTCCCGAGGTTCGGCGACCTCGATCGGCAGGATCATCGCGAAATTGGTCACCGGCAGCGAACGGAACGACGAAGTGTCCCAGACCTTGGTCCTGCCGTCTCGCCGAAGCCCGTACGACAGGCCCCGGGTTTCACGCGCGGAGACCCTTTCGCCGGCGTCGACGAAGAATTTATTGGGGAGCCGCCCCGACAGCGCGACACGCAGCAACGGTTCGAATTTCTCGGCCGCCATTCCGAGGTTGATCTGGAATTTCGCGGGGCAATAGTCCTGTCCGCGTCCGGATTCGTCGATGAAGACCAGCGATCCGATGGCGCTGCCGTTGGTCTTCGCCGGGCTTGCCTTGCGCTCGCGGATGCGGAGCACGCCCGACAGCGTCTCCAGCCTGCCTCCCGTCGACAGCTCGACGATTTCGCCCTTGGACACGGCCACCTTCATCACGAGGACGCTGTCCTTGCCCTCCTCGAGAACGAGCCGTGCCTTGGTCGGTTTGAAGCTCACGAGCGGCATACGCTGCCCCATCTCCTGCGATCGAGACTTTCGACGTCGCGCCCGGGTGTGCACTGCCGACGCCTGGACTGCGGCGCCGACGAATACGCTCCGGTGCCGGCAGTAGGAATCGAACCCACGACCAACGGTTTACAAAACCGCTGCTCTACCAACTGAGCTATGCCGGCCAGCCAATATGTTACCTGTGTCGCCGTCGAAGCCGCGATTGCAACCGCCCAACGGCATTCCGGTACCGGACATCCCCGGCGCTCCCCGGCAAAGCGGGCCGTGTTTCGGCGAAGTGAGGGCAACGCATGACGAGGCGCCCGGGCTTCGCCTCGCCGCGTCGACAGCGTGCCGAGGTCGTCATTCCGGAGGGCGCCCGCGGGACCAGCGAGGGCCCGCTCGATTCAGTACACCACAAAGCGGCGGCACCCGGATTCGCCGGCGGGATCCTGCTCCCCCAGGCCTCTCGTTGGTCTGTCCTGCGGAGGTCGCAACGGGCGTCGGCGCTACATCGGCGGCGGTCGCGAGATCCCGGTGTCGAGCCTGTGCACCGAGGGGCGCACGCTGCCTCGGCTGCGCCCGAGGCGAGGCGACGAGTCAGCGCGCCGCGCGCATTTCGCGCAGCAAACGTCGGGACGTGCTGCGGAATGAATATTACGTCTGCGCCGACCAAGCGCGATCGAGCCAATCGATCGCGTTCAGGCGCCTGTCGGACCAGGAAGAGAAGACCGGCCCGCGCCGAGTGTCATCGCCAAGTTCGCGCGTCTCCGATGCGCCGGACATCGCCGCTCACTTGATGATCTGCAGATGCGACGGACGCGGCTTGGTGCCGCCGGCATCCTTGGCCTCGCGGGCATCGTTCACGTCCTTTTCCAGCGCGGCGTCGATATCGAGCTCCTGCGGCGCGGTTGCGGCGGTGAGGGCGGCCACGGGATCCTGCGCAATTGTAAACGCGAAGCCGTAGCCGGTCTCCTTGGCGAAGATGCCGGAGATTGCGTTCATCGGCACCGCGACTTCCTGCGACGCTCCGGAAAAGCGCGCGGAAAACCGCACCCAGTCGTTGTCGACGGTCAGTCGCCGTGTAGCTCCGCTGCTGATGTTGAGGACGATCTCGCCGTTTTTCACGAACGCCGCCGGCACGCGCGTCTGCGCATTCACCTTGACGGCGAGGTAGGGCGTATGGCCGCTATCGGCACACCATTCGCATATGGCGCGCACCAGGTACGGCTTCGCGGTTTGCTCGGACATCGTTTCGGAATATTACGCGCGGCGTGGATGAGGTCAAGCGACGCATTTGTCCGAGAGCGGATCCGTGCAGCGGTCCGCGATGGGTTGCAAATGCGTCGTCCCGACGCAAGAGGGGGCCCAGTGGCGTTCAACGCAAGATGCTGGATTACCGCCTGCGCGCGGATGACGGCAAGAGGTCACTTTCTCATGCCGCGCTCGGCAGACGTCAACGCTTCGGAGAATGCCGGCCGGGCAAACAGGCGTTCCGCGTACTTCATCAGCGGCGCGGCCTGCTTGGGCATCGCGATGCCGTAATAGTCGAGCCGCCACAGGAGCGGCGTGATCGCGACGTCGAGCATCGAGTAGTCTTCACCCAGCATGTGCTTGTGCTTGGCGAACACGGGGGCTATCTGCAGCAGGCTGTCGCGGACCAGGTTGCGACCCTTCTCGATCTGCTTCTGGTTGTTGCCCTCGAGTGCGTCGATGTGGACGAACAACTCTTTCTCGAACCGGTGCAGGAACAGCCGGGCCCGGGCGCGCATCACCGGGTCGGCCGGCATCAGCTGCGGATGCGGGAAGCGCTCGTCGATGTATTCGTTGATGATATTCGATTCGTGCAGCACAAGGTCGCGCTCGACGAGCACGGGAACCTGGTTGTACGGATTCATCACCGCGAGGTCCTCGGGCTTGTGGTCGAGGTCCACGTCGATGATCTGAAAATCCATTCCCTTCTCGTGCAGCACGATGCGGCAGCGCTGGCTGAAGGGATCGGTGGTCCCGGAATATAGCGTCATCATGGTCTGTTTCTCCTCGCGCGGGGCGGGCGGGTCACGCGACAGGGGCGAATGGCCCCGGAATGCAACGGGGCAGGAGCGTCGCCCCTGCCCCGCGACGGCGAATCGGGCGTGGTTAGTGGATGTCCTTCCAGTACTCGCGTTTCAGCCAGTACGCGAACACGAACAGCACGCCAAGGTACAGGAGCACGACGAGCCCGATGCTGATTCGCGTGTTCTTCGCGGGCTCGCCCATGTAATCCATGTAATTTACGAGATCGGCGACCACTCCCATGTATTGCGCCGACGTCAGCGTTCCGGGAGTGTCGGCGACGACCGTTTCCACGACGAATTTGTGATCCTTTGCCGGCGCCAGCAGCACCAGACCCTTCGTGGCGATCGCGGCGGCCAGCGCTTCCTCGTGGTTCTTGTACTCGGTGACCGCCAGCCGGTTCGTCCCCGACAGCTCCCAGAGTACGTGTGGCATTCCGACGTTCGGGAAAACGAGATTGTTCCAGCCGCTGGCGGAGCGATCATCCCGGTAGAAACCAAGGAAATAGTTGTACAGCCAGTCGGCGCCGCGGACGCGCGCCTCTACGGTCAGGTCCGGCGGCGGAGCGCCGAACCATGCCTTGGCGTCCTTCGCCGTCATTGCCACCGTCATCGTCTCGCCGATCTTGTCGGTCGCAAACATCAGGTTGTCCTGAATCATCGCGACGTCGACACCGAGGTCGGTCAGGCGGTTGTAGCGCATGTACTTCGCGCTGTGGCAGTTGAGGCAGTAGTTGACGAACGTGCGCGCGCCGCGCTGGAGGGACTCGACGTCAAGGCGATTGATCGGGGCCGGCTCCAGGCGCAGGTCATTGCCGCCGGTAGCCGTCGCCGGGCCGGCTGCGGCGACGAGCAATGCCGCAAGAAGGACAGCGATCCTGCTCATCATCCGGTCACCCGTTCCGGAACGGGCTTGGTCTTGTCGCGCGCCGTGTACCACGGCATCAGGATGAAAAAGAGGAAATAGACGACCGTCAGCAGGCGCGCGACGACCGTCGCCAGGTCCGCGGTTCCGAGCACCGGGACGCCTTCCGCGAACTGGCCCCAGACCGTGACCGGAACGACACCGAGGTAGCCCAGGATCAGGAAACTCACCACGAACAACGCCAGCCACACCTTGTACAACGCACCGCGGTAACGGATCGACTTGACCGCGCCACGATCGAGCCAGGGCAGCGCGAAGAAGATCAGCACGGCCGCGCCCATGACGATCACGCCCCAGAACTGGCTGCCCAGGAACGACGGCACCGCCCGCAGCATCGCGTAGTACGGCGTGAAATACCAGACGGGGGCAATATGCTCGGGCGTCTTCAGCGGATCGGCCGGCAGGAAATTGTTCGCCTCGAGGAAGTATCCGCCCATGTCGGGCATGAAGAAGACGATCGCGGAGAACACTGCGAGGAATACGACGACGCCGACGATGTCCTTCACCGTGTAGTACGGGTGGGAGTTGATCCCGTCCGGCGGCAATCCCGTGGCGGGGTCCTTGGGCTGTTTCTTGATCTCGACGCCGTCCGGATTGTTCGACCCCGTTTCGTGCAGCGCCATCAGGTGCGCGGCGACGATCCCGAGCAGCACCAGCGGTACTGCTACGACGTGGAACGCAAAGAAGCGATTCAGCGTGATGTCCGATATCGTGTAGTCGCCGCGGATCCAGACGCCGAGATCCTCCCCGATGATGGGCACCGCCGAAAACAGGTTGACGATGACCTGCGCGCCCCAGTAGGACATCTGGCCCCACGGGAGCAGGTAGCCGAAGAACGCCTCGGCCATCAGGCACAGGTAGATAAGACAGCCGAAGATCCACGTGAGCTCGCGCGGCTTTCGGTAGCTGCCGTACATCAGCCCGCGGAACATGTGCAGGTACACGACGATGAAGAACATCGACGCCCCGGTCGAATGCATGTAGCGGATGAGCCAGCCCCACGACACGTCGCGCATGATGTACTCGACCGACTCGAACGCCTTGGCCGCGTCGGGCTTGTAGCTCATCGTGAGGTAGATGCCGGTGAAAAGCTGCAGCACGAGCGCAAACGCCGCCAGCGAACCGAAGTAGTACCAGAAGTTGAAATTCTTCGGCGCGACGTACTTGCCCCATTGCGATTCCCATAGGGCCGTCAGCGGAAAGCGCGCGTCGATCCAGTTCAGAATCTTTTCCATGGCCGCGGTCCCCTTATGCCGACTTGCCGTCTTCGCCGATGCCGAGCACGATCTTCGTGTCCGACAGGTACTTGTGCGGCGGTACGACGAGGTTGGTCGGCGCCGGCACGCCGGCGTAGACACGGCCCGCCAGGTCGAACTTGGACTGGTGGCACGGGCAGAAGAAGCCGCCCAGCCAATCGGGGCCGAGATCGGCGGGCGCGACATCGGGGCGGTATGTCGGCGAACAGCCAAGGTGTGTGCAGATCCCGATCGCGACGAGCACTTCCGGCTTGATCGAACGGTGCTCGTTACGGCAGTAGGCCGGTTGCTGGTCCTTCTCGGACGTGGGATCGGCGAGCCTGGCGTCGAGCTTGGGCAGCGAATCGAGCATCGGCTGGGTGCGGTTGACGATCCACACCACCTTGCCGCGCCACTCGACGGTGATCTGCTGGCCCGGTTCCATCTTGGCGATGTCCTGTTCGACGGGCGCGCCGGCCGCCTTGGCTCGTTCGCTCGGGAAGAGCGACATCACGAACGGGGTCGCCGCCGCCGCGCCGCCGACGCCGCCCACGAAGCTCGTGGCACCGATGAGGAAGCGGCGCTTCCCCGTGTCCACCGTACCGTCCGCCATGTCGACCCATCCCCAGTTGCCGAAACCGGCCCGCGCCATTCGTCGATGGGCGCTGATCCGCAAACCGGTCGATTATAAGGGATTTGCCCCACCCGCCGGAAGCCCGATAGCGGTCTGTCGCTTGAAACATCATCGAAATCAGCTGGTTGGAGACTTTCGCCCGACCGGCCCAGGTGCGCAGACCCGGCACCTGCGCCAGGCTCCCGCCAACCGGTACTGCGCCGCAACATATGTCTATAATCGACGCGATTCGCTCCACTCAGCGGGGGGTCTTCGTGTTGCGCAAGTTCTGGCTCCTTTTCGCACAGGCGTGCACGCTGTGCCTTGCCGCGCTGTTCGTCGTGGCGACGCTGCGCCCGGACCTGCTGGGCGGCGCCGGCCACCGCGACGGCGGCGTCGTGCTCTGGCAGGAAGCCTCGACGCCGGTCATCACGCCGAGTGTGGCGAGCCATGCCGATGCCGCGAAGAAGGCGATGCCTGCGGTCGTCAACATCTACACGAGCAAGGAGATGCGGCAGCGAAATCCGCTGCAGGACGATCAGCTGCTGCGCCGCTATTTCCCCGATCTCGCGGAGCGAATGCCGAAACAGCGCGCGACAAGCCTGGGCTCCGGCGTCATCGTATCGCCCGAGGGCTACGTGCTGACCAACAATCACGTGATCGAGGGTGCCGACGACATCCAGGTCGTCCTGAGCGACGGCCGCCAGCTCTCGGCGCGCGTGCGCGGCACCGACCCGGAGTCCGACATCGCCGTCCTCAAGGCCGACGGCGACAACCTGCCGGCGATCACCTTCGGCGCAATCGAGCGGGTACAGGTGGGCGATACGGTGCTCGCGATCGGCAACCCGTTCGGCTTCGGCAACACGGTGACTTCGGGAATCGTCAGCGCGCTGGGCCGCAACCACCTCGGCATCAATCGCTTCGAGGACTTCATCCAGACCGATGCGGCGATCAACCCCGGCAATTCCGGCGGCGCGCTCGTCGATGCGGCGGGCAACCTCATCGGCATCAACAGCACGATCTTTTCGCAATCTGGCGGTTCGCTGGGCATCGGGTTCGCCATTCCGGTGTCGATTGCGCGCAACGTGCTGGAGCAGATCATCAGGGACGGCGAGGTGACCCGCGGCTGGCTCGGCATCGAGCCGCAGGACATCAACCCCGACCTCGCGCAGGCGCTGGCTCTCGAAAGCGGCGGCGTCGCGATCCGCGGCGTCATGCGCAACGGGCCGGCCGACCGTGCGGGGATCAAGGTGCGCGATGTCGTGCTCGAGATCGACGGCAAGCCGACGCGCGATACGCCGGTGCTGCTTGCGCGCATCGCGGAACTGCGGCCGGGCGATGCGGTCAGGGTGAAGATCTGGCGCGACCGCCGAGCACAGGATGTCTCGGTGACCGTTGGCAAGCGGCCGCGGCCCCAGGAGTAGCGGGCGTAAACCCGGGTACGTCGTGACGGCTGCGTATTACGGGGGATTCGGCTCGGAAGCGCCCTCAGCCGCCGCGCGTGGAGGTGCGACGAACCGCGCCATCAGCAGGCCCAGCTCGAAGAGCAGCCACAGCGGGATGGCGAGCATCAGCTGCGATACGACGTCGGGAGGCGTGAAGATGGCGCCGACCACGAATGCGCCGACGATCATGTACGAACGGATCGCGCGCAGTTTCTCCAGCGAGACGATTCTGAGACGCACCAGAACGATGACGACGACCGGTGTCTCGAACGTGATTCCGAACGCGACGAACATCGTCAGCACGAACGAGAGGTACTTGTCGATGTCGGTCATCATCGTGACGCCGGTGGGCGTGTAGCCGGCGAAGAAGCCGAACGCGATCGGAAACACCAGGAAATACGCGAAAGCCATCCCGATCAGGAAGAACGCGAAGCTCGACACGATCACCGGCAGCGCGAGCTTCCGCTCGTGCTGGTAGAGGCCCGGCGCGACGAAAGCCCACATCTGCCAGAGCACATAGGGAAGCGCAACGAGAAAGGCCGCCATCAGCGTCACCTTGAGCGGGACGAGGAACGTGCCGGTGACGTCGGTCGCAATCATCGTCGCCCCCGTGCCCAGCGCCTTCAGCAGCGGCGCCGCGAGGATCGCGTAGATCTCCTTCGCCCAAGGGAACAGCGCGATTAGGACGACGACGACGGCGATGATCGAGCGCATCAGACGCGTGCGCAGCTCGATCAGGTGCGAGATGAACGTTTCCTGCGCGGCGTCCGGCGGCGGAGGGGCGTCGGTCATCGCGGCGTGCCGGGTCGCACGGGGTCAGCCACGGTCGAAGCCGGGCAGCGAGCCCTGCCGCGGCGACTCGGGCGCGGCGGCCGGCCCGGGATCCGGCGCTGATGGCGGCTCGATCAGGCCGGCCGGAACGGCTTCGGCCGGAACTGCCGCCGCCTGGGCCGGAGGCGATTCGTCTGCGGCGGCGTTCATTTCGGACTCGATGCCGCGCACGCCGGACTCCATGCCGTGCGCGGCATCCGCCATCGACGTCTCGAGATCCTTCGCCGCCGTCTGCACCTGCTGCTGCAGCTTGCGCAGCTCGTCCAGCTCGAGCTCGCGGTTGATGTCGGCCTTGACGTCGCTCACGTAACGCTGCAGCCGCCCGAACAGATGGCCCAGCGTGCGTGCCGTCTTCGGCAGCCTCTCGGGGCCGATCACGATCAGCGCCACGACGGCGACGACGACGATTTCACTGAAGCCGATGTCGAACATGGGGGACCGGGCGGTTTGCGTCGGGCATTGGACACGAGGCCGGCGCCCGACACCGGGCGCCCGACGCGGAACGGCCTACAGCGTCTTCTCTTTCCTGGCCTCGCCTTCGATCGTCGTTCCCGCTATCTTCTGCGGCGGAGCGTCCGGCGCGGCTTTCGCCGCATCGGCTTCGCTCTCCGCGCCCTTCATGCCTTCCTTGAAACCCTTGACCGCGCCGCCGAGATCCTGCCCGATATTGCGCAGTTTCTTCGTGCCGAATATCAGCACCACGACCAGAAGTACGATCAGCCAATGCCAGATGCTCAATCCGCCCATGTCGTTCTCCTAAACGGGTGACCAGGTCCTGTTCACGCCATGTCCGCAAGTGCGAACGGGCCCCAGCGTGGTGAGTCAGAAATTCACTCGATAGTTCGCGGCGGAGTTATCTTCGGAACTACTGACTCACCACACTAGTTCGCGGCCCGCGGCAACATCGGCCCGAGCGGGATCGAGCCGCCAATGACGTGGATGTGGACATGCATGACGTCCTGCCGGCCAATGCGGCCGGTATTGATGATGGTCCGGAAGCCGTCCGGAGATCCCTGCTCGCGCGCAATGCCCCCGGCGAGCGCAAGCATTCGCCCGAGCACACCGGCGTCGTCCCCGGTAGCCTCCGTCAGCGACGCGATATGGCGCTTCGGGATCAGCATGAAATGCACCGGGGCCTGCGGATGGATGTCGAGGAATCCGAGCACTTCATTGTCCTCGTAGACCTTCTTCGCCGGGATTTCACCCCGCACGATCTTGCAGAAAATGCAGTCCTGCACCTTTCGCCTCCGTCATTTCAGCCTTCGCCGGCCTGGCCATCCGGCGCCGATCCCCGGAACGCCTCGATCGCATTGTGCAATGCCGGCGCATCGTCACTGCCGACCATCAGTGCCCGCTGCCCCCGCAATTCGAGCCGCACGGCGTCCCGACCGGACCCATTGTATAACCAGCCCGACGGCGTCCAGTGCAGTCCCCAGCCCCACCGAATCCGGGTCCTGACGACGTCGCAGCGCTGGATGTCGGAAATCGCGACCGCCTTGCGGATGATGCCAACCCCGAACCGCACGCGCACCTCGCCAGCGATCACTTCGACCGTCAGCGTCGCAAACAGGGCGTACGCCACGACCAGCACCGCGAGAAGCGCGGCGACCATCCACCCCGCGGATTGCAGCGTGCCCGCCGACAGCGTCGCGGCCAGCGCTACCGCCAACGCCAGCCCGACCAATGTGCCGGCGGCGATTGTCCGGCCGAATTGGGTGTGCCGATACGGAACCATGCCTGCGCCGCGCGTGGCGATCAGGCCTTGCGCGACGCCTTCTCGGTGATTCCCGAAATGCCTTCGCGCCGCGCCAGCTCGGCTCGTACATCGTCGGGACCGAGCCCGTGCCGCGCGAGCAGCACGAGACAATGGAACCACAAATCCGACACTTCCGCGACGATGCGCAGTCTATCACCGTCTTTCGCAGCCATGACGGTCTCGGTCGCTTCCTCGCCGATCTTCTTCAGGATCGCGTCGTCGCCTTTCGCGAACAAGGCCGCCACGTACGACGACGAAGGATCCGCTCCCCGCTTCTGCTCGATCGCGGCGGAGACACGGTCGAGCACGTCGCAACCGCCCTGCACGCGATCAGCGGGGTCCATAGATCGCCTCCGGGGTTTTCAGAACGGGTTCGGCCGTCGTCCAGCGCCCTTCGTCCAGGCGCTGGAAGAAGCAGGATTCACGGCCCGTGTGGCACGCGATGCCGCCCGACTGCACGACGACGACGAGGATCGCGTCGCTGTCGCAATCGAGACGGATTTCGCGCACCTGCTGCACGTGTCCGGACTGTTCGCCCTTGCGCCAGAGCCGGCGGCGCGTGCGCGACCAGTAATGCACCTCGCCGGTCCCGGCGGTCAGCTCGAGCGCCTCGCGATTCATCCACGCGAGCGTGAGCACCTTTCGCGTGTGAGCGTCCTGCGCGATTGCGGGCACGAGCCCGTCGGCCGGCCATTTCACCGCATCGATCCATGCACTCATGTCCGGGCCCTCCACGGCAGCGCGTCGTCCCGATGCCGCAGCCTGAGGTTGCGATGCTCAGCAGCGAATTTCGATCCCTGCCGCCGCCATCGCGGACTTGGCCTGCCCGATCGTGAATTCGCCGTAGTGAAAGATCGACGCGGCGAGCACCGCGTCCGCGCCTCCCACGACAATTCCGTCGACGAGGTCGGCGAGCGACCCGACGCCCCCGGACGCGATCACCGGCACGTCGACGGCATCGACGATTGCGCGCGTCAGCGCCAGATCGAAGCCGATCCGCGCGCCGTCGCGGTCCATGCTGGTCAGCAGGATCTCGCCGGCGCCGCGCGCGACGACCTCGCGCGCCCAGTCCACCGCATCGAGGCCGGCAGGCGTGCGGCCGCCATGCGTGTAGACCTGCCACGCCTGGGGCGCCGATTGCTTGGCATCGATCGCGGCGACGATGCATTGCGACCCGTAGCGGCCCGACGCTTCCTGGAACAGGCCGGGATTCGCGACGCCGGCGGTGTTGATGCTGACCTTGTCGGCGCCGGCGTTGAGCAGGGCACGGATATCGTCGATCGCATTGACGCCACCGCCCACGGTCAGGGGGATGAACACCTGGTCGGCGACGGCCCCGATCATGTCGTACAGCAGGCCCCGGGTCTCGATGCTCGCACGGATGTCGAGAAACGCGAGTTCGTCGGCGCCCTGCTCGTCGTACCGCCGCGCAACCTCTACCGGATCGCCGGCGTCGCGCAGGTTCACGAAGTTGACCCCTTTGACGACGCGACCGTCGGCAACGTCGAGGCACGGAATGATGCGTTTGGCGAGACCCATCAGCCTCCCCTGGCCGCCTTCAATGCCGCCTTGAAGTCCAGCCTGCCTTCGTAGAGCGCACGGCCGGCAATCGCGCCGATGATGCCTTCCTTCTCGTAGGGCACCAGCTGTTCGATGTCGGCGATCGACGCGATCCCGCCGGAGGCGATCACGGGAATCCGGAGCTCGCGTGCCAGCTTGACCGTGGCCTCGACGTTGACGCCGGTCAGCATGCCGTCGCGTCCGATATCGGTGTAGATGACGGCCTCGACGCCGTAGTCCTCGAACTTCTTCGCGAGGTCGACGACATCGTGTCCCGTCATCTTCGACCAGCCGTCGGTCGCCACCTTGCCATCGCGCGCGTCGAGGCCGACGACGATGTGGCCCGGGAACGCATAGCAGGCGTCGTGCAGGAATCCGGGGTTCTTGACCGCTGCGGTGCCTATGATCACGTACGTGATGCCGTCGTCGAGGTACCGCTCGATCGTGTCGAGATCGCGGATGCCGCCGCCGAGCTGGACGGGAATCTCCTCGCCGATCACGCTTACGATTTCGCGGATCGCGAGCTCGTTCTTCGGTACGCCGGCGACGGCCCCGTTGAGGTCGACCAGGTGCAGCCGCTGCGCGCCCTGCTCGAGCCAGTGCTGCGCCATCGCGGCCGGGTCTTCGGAAAACACGGTTGCCGAATGCATCTCGCCCTGCTTCAAGCGCACGCAGTGACCGTCCTTGATGTCGATCGCGGGAATGATCTGCATGGGTGGCGGGAGAGCGTTGGGAAACGGCGGAAGGGTGGAAGGTAGGGGTCGCGGCAGCGCGCGGCGGCGGGCGGAAGATTCGACAGCGGCGCGGTCAGCTTTGCCCGTCCCAGGCGACAAAGTTGGCAAGCAGTTGCAAGCCGGCGCGCTGGCTCTTTTCCGGATGGAATTGCGTCGCAAAGATATTAGCCCGTGCAATCGCGCAAGTAAACGCTGTCGGATAGTCGGTGGTCCCGGAGGTCATGGCCGGGTCCTCGGGCTGCGGATAATAGCTGTGCGCGAAATAGAAGCGGGAACCGTCCGCGATGCCCGCCCAGAGCGGATGCGTTCGCGACTGCCGCACGGGGCTCCAGCCCATGTGCGGCACCTTGAGCCGCGCGCCGGCGCGCGGTGTCATGGTTTCGTCACGGAAACGCACAACGCGGCCGCGCAGGACGCCGAGGCCCGGCGTGGGCCCTTCCTCGCTCGATTCGAACAGCATCTGCAGACCGAGGCAGATGCCGAGGAACGGCCGAACGCGCGCCGCCTCGACCACGACGTCGCGCAAGTCGCTCGCGTCGAGGCAGCGAATGCAGTCGGGCATCGCACTCTGCCCGGGCAGCACCACGCGTCCCGCGCTTCGAATGACCGCCGGGTCGGCGGTGACAGCGATCGTGCGTTCCGGCGCGACGTGCGCGAGCGCCTTCGCCACCGAGCGCAGGTTGCCCATTCCGTAGTCTACGACGGCGATGTCCATCGGGGATCGGGGATCCGCGGGATCGTCGGGAGCAAGGATCGCCCGGGTTCCGGTGTCGCCGCGCGATTCGCGCGCGCGATCCAGGTTCCGGATGCGTGCCTAGAGCGCCCCTTTCGTGGACGGCACGGTCCCGGCCGCGCGAGGGTCGGGCGTCACCGCCATCCTGAACGCGCGCGCGAACGCCTTGAACACCGTCTCGGCCTGATGATGCGCATTCTGGCCGCGCAGGTTGTCGACGTGCAGCGTGACCTGCGCGTGGTTGACGAAACCCTGGAAGAATTCATGCGCGAGGTCGACATCGAACGCACCGATCATCGCGCGCGTGAACGGCACGTGGAACTCCAGCCCCGGCCGCCCCGAGAGGTCGATGACGACGCGGGAGAGCGCTTCGTCCAGCGGCGCGTAGGCGTGCCCGAAGCGGGTCAGGCCCTTCTTGTCGCCGAGCGCCTCCTTGACCGCCTGGCCCAGCGTGATCCCGATGTCTTCGACCGTGTGATGCGCGTCGATGTGGAGATCCCCCGATGCGCGCACGGTGATGTCCACCATGCCATGCCTCGCAAACTGGTCGAGCATGTGATCGAGGAAGGGCACGCCCGTCGCAAGGTCCGCGCGGCCCGAACCGTCGAGGTTCACCGTGACGCTGATCTGCGTCTCGGCCGTGTTGCGCCCGACCTTCGCGGTCCGCGGCGCGGCTGCCCGCGGGGGTGGGGGTGCTTTCATCGTATCGCCTTCAATGCGGCCAGCACGGCGTCGTTCTCGGCTGGCGTTCCCACAGTGAGCCGGAGGCAATGTTCGAGCCGGACGTGACTTCCGTGGCGGTTCTTCACCAGAATTCCGGAACGCCGTAGCGCTTCAAACCAATGCGGCGCATCCGGCACCCGTATCAATACGAAATTGGTGCGCGTCGGAAACACCGTGACGCCCGGTAGCGCCGCCAGCGTCGCTTCCAGCCGCATCCGCTCGGCCTTGAGCGCGCCGGCCCACTCCTCGATCATCTCACGCTCGGCGAGCAGCAGGCGGGCGGCGGCTTGCGTCAACGCGTTGAGATTATACGGCTGCCGAACCTTGTTCAGCTCCGCGATCAGTTCCGGCGCCGCGACCGCATACCCCAAACGCAGGCCCGCCATCCCGATCTTGGAGACGGTGCGCAGCACGAGCAGATTCGCAAACTCCGCCAGGCGCGGCAGAAAACTCGCGTCGGCGAACGCGTGATACGCCTCGTCGACCACCACGAGCCCCGGGGCAGCGCGCAGTATCCGCTCGATGGCGGCCACCGGGAACAGGTTGCCGGTCGGGTTGTTCGGGTACGCGAGGAACACCAGCGCCGGTCGCTCGCGCGCGATTGCGGCCAGCATGGCTCCGGTGTCGAGCGCGAAATCGGGAGCCAGCGGCACG
Organism: uncultured beta proteobacterium; assembly: GCA_963726775.1. Lineage (GTDB taxonomy): Bacteria > Pseudomonadota > Gammaproteobacteria > Burkholderiales > Casimicrobiaceae > CAIWHR01. Next base: position 184,552 of record CAVSDL010000006.1, on the reverse strand, counting down.
CCGACGAAGCGCATTCCGGCGTACAGCGCATTCATCCGGTACATCTCGAAAGTCGGCTCCGGCGCCAGCATCGCCGCGCCGGGCGCGGCGAGCGCGGACGTAATGACCTGGATCAATTCATCGGAACCGTTGCCGAGCAGGACGCCGTGCGCATCGGAAATCGCGAAGGCCGCCCGCAGCGCCGCCTTGACGTCGTCGGCCCCGCCATCCGGGTAGCGGTTGACGGGCACCGCGGCAAGTACCGCGGCGAGCTTCGTCCGCACCGCGTCGGGAAGCAGGAACGGGCTCTCCATGGCGTCGAGTTTGATCATTCCCTCCGCCTTCGCGACCGGGTAGGCGGCCAGTGCCCGTATCTCGGGCCGCACCACCGCGGCGGCGACGTCTTCCGCACTGCGGCCGCGGGCAGCGGTCGGGCCGGCGCGCGCGGTCTCCACCACCTCAGACAACCCTTGTCGCCGCGTTCGGCTGGGGTGCGACGCAGTCGAAGCGGTCGATAGCCGCCGGATGGGCGGCCATCTTGTGCTGTGCGATCACCTTGTCCATCACCCGGCTCCCCGCGTCGGCTACTCGGAATCGAGCCTGTACAGCGCGCTCTTCGCGTGCGCGCTCAGTCCCTCGCCATGCGCCAGCGTTGCGGCGACGGGGCCGAGCGCACGGGCGGCCTTTCGCGACACGCGCAGCACGCTGGAACGTTTCTGAAAATCGTAGACCCCCAGCGGCGACGAGAAGCGCGCCGTGCGTCCGGTCGGCAACACGTGATTGGGGCCGGCGCAGTAGTCCCCCAGCGATTCGGACGCGTCGTGACCCATGAAGATCGCGCCGGCATGCCGGATCTTCGGCAACAGGGCCTCGGGGTCGGCCACGGCGAGTTCCAGATGCTCGGGCGCGACGCGGTTCGCGATGGCGCAGGCTTCGTCGAGATCTCGCACCTTGACGAAGGCGCCGCGGTTGGCGAACGACGCGGCAATGATCGCGCGGCGCGGCATATCCTCGAGCTGCCGTTGCGCGCTCGCCGCGACGCCGTCGAGCAACGCGGCGTCAGGCGTGACGAGTATCGCCTGCGCGAGCTCGTCGTGCTCGGCCTGGGCGAAGAGGTCCATCGCCACCCAGTCCGGATGCGCGCTGGCATCGGCAATCACGAGCACCTCGGAGACGCCGGCGACCATGTCGATGCCCACGACGCCGAACACGCGGCGCTTGGCCGCCGCAACGTAGGCGTTGCCCGGACCGCAGATCTTGTCGACGCCGGGGACCGTCGCGGTGCCGTAGGCGAGTGCCGCCACCGCCTGCGCGCCGCCGATGGTGAAAGCGCGCGATACGCCGGCGAGGTGTGCGGCGGCGAGCACCAGCGGATTTCGCGTTCCGTCCGGCGCGGGCACGACCATCACGATCTCGCGCACGCCGGCGACATGCGCGGGGATCACGTTCATCAGCACCGTCGACGGGTACGCCGCCTTGCCGCCCGGCACGTAGACGCCGACCCGATCGAGCGCAGTCACCTGCTGGCCGAAGGTGCTGCCATCGGGGTCGGCGTAGCTCCACGATTGGAGCTTCTGCCGTTCGTGGTAGGCCCGCACGCGGCCCGCCGCGACCTCGAGCGCGGCACGCTGGTCCCGCGGCAGCGCGCCGAACGCGGCGCGCATTTCGGCGGCGGATATCTCGAGCTCCGCGACCGACGCCGCCCGGACCCGGTCGAACTGAGCCGTATATTCCAGCACTGCGGCGTCGCCACGGGCGCGCACCGCGGCGACGATCAGCGCGACGGTCGCGTCGACCGCCGGGTCCTGCGCGGATTCGAATGCGATGAGCGCCTCGAATTCGCGCTCGAAGCCCGCCAGCGACGAATCGAGACGACGCACAACGAGGGGTGCTGCGCTCACGACGGCACGCGGTTGGCCTTGACCGCCCGCGCCAATGCCTCGAGCAGCGGCTGGACGGCATCGCGTTTCAGCTTCAACGCCGCCGGATTGACGACGAAACGCGAGCTGATCGGCATGATGTCCTCGACGGCGACCAGATCGTTAGCCTTCAGCGTGTTGCCGCTGCTGACGAGGTCGACGATGACGTCGGCCAATCCCACGAGCGGCGCCAGTTCCATCGAGCCGTACAGCTTGATCAGGTCGACGTGCATGCCCTTGGCGGCGAAATGCTCGCGCGCGGTGCGTACATATTTGGTCGCCACGCGAATCCGCGCGCCGCGCTGGACCGCGCCCGCCCAGTCGAAGCCGCGCTTCGTCGCCACCACCATCCGGCAGCGCGCGATGCCGAGGTCGAGCGGCTGGTAGAGTCCCTCGCCGCCGTGCTCCAGCAGCACATCCTTGCCCGCCACGCCGGCGTCGGCGGCGCCATACTGCACGTACGTCGGCACATCGGCGGCGCGGACGATGATCACCGACACACCGGGCCGGTTGGTCGCGAGGATCAGCTTGCGCGAGGTCTCGGGATTCTCGGCCGGCACGATGCCTGCTGCCGCGAGCAACGGCAGCGTCTCATCGAAGATGCGCCCTTTGGAGAGGGCGAGAGTGAGCGTCGGCACGGGAAGATGCGGCAGCGCAAAAATCCCATTCTACCGGACGGGGTTGCCCGGAGCGACGAAACCGGCCGTGAACGCCGCCGTCGAACGTCTATTGACGCGCGGTCCGCGCGTTCGCCGGCGGAGCCTCGTCGCCGCTGGTGCGATAGGGATTGATGTCGACGCCGCCGCGGCGCGTGAACCGTGCGTAAACGGACAGTGACTCGGGCCGACAGCGTCGCCACACATCGACGAAGATCCGCTCGATGCAGTGCTCGTGGAATCCGGGATGGCGGCGAAACGATACGAGATACTCCAGCAGGCCCGCCGGGTCGATTTGCGCGCCGCGATAGCGCACCTGGACGCTGGCGTAGTCGGGCTGCCCGGTCACGGGACACACGGAACGGAACAGCCTCGTGAAGGCAGTCCGCGCAACGACGGGCCCGGTCGCGACCAGCGCTTCCGGGTGCGGCGCGCGGCGATCGACGACCGATGGCAGCGTATCCAGGCAATCGCCCGCCAATTCCGCGCGGGGAAGCGCCGCGAATGCATCGGGTGCGGCGAGACTGACGCCGACCTCGGCGCCCGTTGCCGCGGAGAGATCCCGCGCCATCGTCGAACCAACGTCCTCGCGGGAAGCGAACCGCGTGAGGTTGAAGGCAGCGAGATAAAGCTTGACCGATTTCGATTCGACGATGCAGGGCGACGCGGCCGGCACTTCGAACATTGCGATCGCCACCTCCGGCTTGCCGAGCGCGCCCTGCCAGGAGACTTCGTACGCGGTCCACAGGTCCGCGCCGCGAAACGGCAGCGGGCCGTCCAGATCGAGCTCGTGCCGTAGCGGCGCGCGTTCGACGGCGAACAGGAGCCGCGGGTCGTAGGCGTCGGCGTAGGTCGTCGCGTGACCTAGCGGCGAGGCCTTGAGATCGGTCATGGCGCCTCGAGCTAGGCCACGCGTCTGATCCGCGCTCCCAGCGCCGACAGCTTGTCCTCGATTCGCTCGTAGCCGCGGTCGAGGTGGTAGATCCGGTCGATCGTGGTCTCGCCTTCCGCGACCAGACCGGCGATCACGAGGCTCGCCGAAGCGCGCAGGTCGGTCGCCATGACGTTGGCGCCCGTGAGCTTCGACACGCCGCGGACGGTTGCCGTGTTGCCCTCGACGTCGATGTCGGCGCCGAGGCGCATGAGTTCCTGCACGTGCATCATCCGGTTCTCGAAGATCGTCTCGGTGATCACCGTCGTCCCCGAGGCGCGTGCGGCGAGCGCCATCATCTGCGCCTGCATGTCGGTGGGAAACGCCGGGTACGGCGCCGTGCGGATATTGAACGCGGCCAGCGGGCCATGCCGCGCCACGCGCAGGGCATCGCGGGCAACCGTCACCTCGGCGCCGGCTTCGCGGAGCTTGCCGAGCACGGCTTCCAGCGTCTCGGCCTGGGTTCCGGTAAGCGTCGCGTCGCCGCCGGACGCCGCGACCGCCGCGAGGAAGGTGCCGGTCTCGATGCGATCCGGCATGATGGCGTGCGTGGCGCCGTGCAGGCGCGTGACGCCTTCGATCGTGATGCGGTCGGAACCGGCGCCGGAGATCTTCGCGCCCATCGCGACGAGGCAGCGCGCAAGATCGACGACCTCCGGCTCGCGCGCCGCGTTTTCGAGCGTCGTCGCGCCGTCGGCGAGCGTGGCGGCCATCAGCAGGTTCTCGGTGCCGGTGACGGTCACGACGTCGAACCCGAAGCGCGTGCCCCGGAGACGCCGCGCGCGCGCGCTGATGTAGCCGTGCTCGACATCGATTTCGGCGCCCATCGCGACCAGGCCCTTGACGTGCTGGTCCACCGGGCGGAGGCCGATCGCGCAGCCGCCGGGCAGCGAGACGCGCGCCTCGCCGCAGCGCGCGACAAGCGGCCCCAGCGCCAGTATCGACGCGCGCATCGTCTTCACGAGTTCGTAGGGCGCCAGCGGCCAGTCGATCCGCGCGGCGTCGAGCGCAACGGCGCCGGGGATTCGCGTATCGAGTCCGACGCCCATCTGCGCCAGGAGCGTTTCCATCGTCCGCACGTCGTTGAGACGGGGAACATTGGTGAGCGCGAGAGGTTCCGCCGACAGCAATGCGGCGCACAGGATCGGCAGGGCTGCGTTCTTTGCGCCCGAGATGCGGATCTCGCCCGAAAGCGGGCGGCCACCGTCGATCAGCAGCTTGTCCAAGCAGGCCCCGCGGTCAGGAACTGCCGGGGTTCGAAGACCACTGCGCCGGCGTGAGCGTGGTCATCGACAGCGCATGAACCTCCTCCCGCATCCGGTCGCCCAGCGCAGCGTAGACGAGCTGGTGCTGGCGCACCTTGGGCAGGCCCTCGAAGGCGCCGCTCACGATCAGCGCCTCCCAATGGTGTCCATCGCCGCGGACCTCGACATGCACGCAGTCGAGGCCGGCGACGATGGAGCGCTCGATCGATTCGGAGGTGACCATGAACGAAATCCAGGGAGGGGGAAATGGGGAGGCGCAGTCAGTGGCGAAGCTTCCATCCGCTCCGGAGCAACGCGAGCGTAAGGGCGGAAAGCGCGCCGCAGCAGCCGGCCACGATCGCGAGCGATTGCAAAGGCGGCACGTCGGAGAGCCCGAAAAAGCCGTAGCGGAAACCATCGATCATATAGAAAAACGGATTGAATCGGGACAACGCCTGCCAGAAGGGCGGCAGCGTGTGGATCGAATAGAACACGCCGGACAGGAACGTCAGCGGGACGATGACAAAGTTCTGGAATCCGGCGAGCTGGTCGAACTTCTCCGCCCAGATGCCGGCGATCAGACCCAGCGTGCCGAGGATTGCGCTGCCGAGCAACGCGAACGCGAGCGCCCACAGCGGGTACGGCATCGCGAGTAGCGTAGGAACAAAGAACAGCGTGCCGGCGAATACGCCAAGCCCGACGACGAGCCCGCGCACCATGGCCCCCAATACGTAGGCGACGAAGAAATCCGCGGGCGACAGCGGCGGCAGCAGGATGAAGATCAGGTTGCCGGTGATCTTGGACTGGATCAGCGACGACGAACTGTTGGCGAATGCGTTTTGCAGCACCGACATCATCACGAGGCCGGGGATCAGAAAGGCCGTATAGCGGACCTCGCCGCCGTATACGGTCACGTGCGCCTCGAGCACGTGCGAAAAGATGAGCAGGTACAGGAGAGAGGTCAGCACCGGCGCCAGGATCGTCTGGAACGAGACCTTCCAGAAGCGCAGCAGCTCCTTGTAGAGCAGCGTGACCCAGCCGGCGCCCGCGACGCGGATCACGGATGCTCCGCGGTCATCGGCGCGCGCGTGTCGCCTTCCATGATCCGGAGGAAGACATCCTCGAGGTCCGCCTCCTGCAGTGCCAGCTCGCCGATCGCGATGCCTTCCGCCCGCAGCGACGCCAGCAGCGCCTCGAGCTCCGCATGCCGGGCGAGACCGAAAAAGAATGCGCCGTTCTCCTCGCGCAGCAGACGCGCCCGCCAGTCCGCCGGCACGCGGGGCGCCACGAGCCGCACGGTGATGCCCGCGAAGCGCGAGAGCAGGTTGTGCGTCGTGTCGAGCGCCACGACTTTTCCCGCCTTCAGCATCGCAATGCGACCGCACAGCGCCTCGGCTTCCTCGAGGTAGTGCGTGGTCAGTATGATCGTGTGGCCATCGCCGTTCAGCTTGCGGACGAATGCCCAGAGGCTTTGCCGCAATTCGACGTCGACGCCGGCGGTCGGCTCGTCCAGCACGATCACCGGCGGCTTGTGCACCAGCGCCTGGCCGACCAGCACGCGTCGCTTCATCCCCCCGGATAGTGAGCGCATGTTGGCGTCCGCTTTCGACGTGAGGGCAAGATGGTGCAGGATCTCGTCGATCCACGCGTCGTTGTCGCGGATGCCGAAATATCCCGACTGGATCTGCAGAGTCTCCCGCACCGAGAAGAACGGGTCGAAGACGAGCTCCTGCGGCACGACACCCAGCGCGCGCCGCGCTGCCCGATAATCGGCGATGACGTCGTGGCCAAGGATTCGTGCCGTGCCGGTGTCGGCGCGCGTGAGTCCCGCAAGGACGGAAATCAGCGTTGTCTTGCCGGCGCCGTTCGGACCGAGGAGTCCGAAGAACTCGCCCTCCTCGACCGCGAGGCTGACGCCGGAGAGCGCCTGCACCGCGCCGAAGCGACGCGCAATATCGACAACTTCGACGGCAGCGGACATGGGCAGCGGGGACGCACGACGGGTAACGAAGCGGGACGCACGCCCGCGGACACCTCACGCGGCGAGCATCTCCCCGACGCCATAGAGATCCGCGAGCGCGGCGAGCGCGGCGGGGACGCCCAAGAACGAAAGAGCGCGGTTCTCCGACTCGGCGCGACGCTTCAACGCCAGCAGCACGGCGACCGCGGCCGAATCGACCGCGCCGATGCCGGTGCAGTCGACGGCACCGGACGCGGGCAGAGGCAGCGACCGCGCGGATTCGAGCGCGGGTCCCGCCTGGGCGAATGTCAGCGCGCCGGTGCAGATCCAGCGCGCGCCGTCCGCATCGGCGGCGAAGCGTCCGTCCCGTTCCGATCCGGGTTCGCGATCGTCCGTCATTTCGCCGCGACGCCGCGGTTCCGGTCCGCCAGCGTCTTGATGAGGCCGTCGATGCCACCGCCTCTGATCTGCTCGCTGAACTCGTCGCGGTAGTTCGTCACCAGACTGACACCGCCGACGATGATGTCGTAGGCCTTCCAGCCATCCGCGTTCTTTTCCAGGCTGTAGTCGATCTGGATCGGCGAGCCGCCCGGTTTCAGCACCTGTGTGCGCACCGTCACTTCGGTATCCGACGGATTGGACCGCAGCGGCCGGTAGTCGATCGTCTCGTTGCGGTACCGGTTGAGCGCGCCCGAATACGTGCGCACGAGCAGTGTCTTGAACTCGTCGGCCAGCCGCTTCTGTTGCTCGGGCGTCGCCGCGCGCCAATGCCGCCCCATCGCCAGCGCCGTCATGCGCGTGAAGTCGAAATTCGGGAGGAGTTTCGCTTCGATCACCTCGCGAATGCGCGCCTCGTTTCCGGCCTGGATCAGCGGATCGCCCTTGATCGTCGCCAGCATGTCCTGCGATACGCGCTTCACCAGCGCGTCGGGTGCCTCCTGCCCGCGCGCCGGGACCGCGACGGCCAGCATCGCGACAGCGGACCATGCCGCGACGAAGGCGCCCACGCGGCGCGCGGAATCCGAATCGGACATCATCTATTCATCCTCGGGTTCGGGCGGCGGCTTGCCGTCATACAGCAGATAGCGGCGGCGCTGCAGATAGGCGTTGCGTATGAACAGGTAGCGGTCGAGCGCCGCCGTATCGACGAGTTCGCCCGTGCCCAGCAACTGCGCGCGAATGTCGACATAGCCGACGCCATAGAGCGAATTGCGCACCGCCACATCGGGCAGGAAGCCGACCGGCCCGACGGCGATGCGCACCAGCACGCCAGTGCCGTCGCGGACGGTGGTCGGGCCGAAGAGCGGGACGAACAGGTACGGTCCCGCCGGGAGGCCCCAGAACGCGAAAGTCTGGCCGAAATCCTCGTTGCCGCGTTCGATCCCTGCGTCCGACGCGACGTCGATGAGGCCGCCGAGGCCGAACAGCGTATTGGTCAGCACGCGCCCGAGATCGTTGCCCGCCTTGTCGAGCTTGCCTTGCAGCAGGCCGTTGACCGCCGAAAACACATCGTCGATGTTGTTGAACACGTTCGCTATGCCCGTGCGCACGAATTGCGGTACGACGGCGACGTAGACCTGCGCGACCGGCTTCACGATATTGGTGTCGACGACATCGTGGACCTCGTAGAGCGCCCGGTTCATCGGCTCCAGCGGATCCACCTTCGACGGCGTCGCCGCGCAGCCGGAGAGCGCCGACACGACCACCAGCGCGCCGAATGCGTGCTGGAGCCGCGCCGTCGCGCAGTGCACGGCACCCGCTCCCGATATCCGTTCACGGAATCCTGTCCGGCGCGAAATCCGGCGCTCCACGCCCGACGGCGTCTTCGCCTCGAATCGCGGCGTCACTTGCCGCCTCCGCTTGCCGCCTTGTCGAACAGGAACTGGCCGATCAGCTTTTCGAGCACGACCGCCGATTGCGTCGTCTTGATCACTCCGTCGTGCGCGAGCATTTTCGTATCGCCGCCGGCATCGAGTCCGATGTACACCTCGCCCAGCAGTCCGGACGTCAGGATCGACGCGATCGTGTCCGACGTGAATTCGAAGCCCCGGTCGATGCGCATCGTGACGACGGCCCGGTAGGTCGCCTTGTCGAGGCGGACCGACTCCACGCGACCGACCACGACGCCCGCGGCCTTCACCGGCGCGCGCATCTTCAGGCCCCCGATGTTGTCGAACTGCGCCTCCAGCCGATAGCCGGGGGAGGAGGAGAACGTCATCAGGTTGCCGACCTTGAGCGCGAGAAACAGGATCGCGCCGATGCCTATGGCCACCAGTATGCCGACCCACAGGTCGAGAGTATTGCGCGTCATGCGTTAATTCCGTGGAACATGAAGACGGTGAGGACGAAATCGAGCGCCAGGATCGCGAGCGAGCTCTCGACGACGGTGCGCGTCGTCGCGCTCGACACGCCTTCGGCCGTCGGCTTCGCGTCGTACCCTTCGAACACCGCGATCAGGCTGACGGCAGCGCCGAACGCGAAGCTCTTGATGACGCCGTTGACGACATCGTCGCGGAAATCGACGGCGGACTGCATGTTGCCCCAGAAGGCGCCGGCGTCGATGCCGATCAGCTTCACGCCGACAACGTACGCGCCGAAAATACCCATCGTCGAAAACAGCGCGGCCAGGAGCGGCATCGAGACCACGCCGCCCCAGAATCGCGGGGCGACCACGCGGGCCAGCGGATCGACCGCCATCATTTCCATCGCCGACAGCTGCTCGGTGGCCTTCATCAACCCGATTTCGGCGGTGATCGCGCTACCGGCGCGGCTCGCGAACAGGAGACCCGCGACGACCGGACCGAGTTCGCGCACCAGCGACAGCGCGACCAGGACCCCCAGCGATTCGTCGGCGCCGTAGCGGTCGAGGACGTCGAAGCCCTGCAGCGCCAGCACCATTCCGACGAACAGGCCGGAAACGAGGATGATGATCAGCGACAGTACACCCGAGAAATAAATTTCGCGCAACGTGAGGTGCATGCGCCGAAACGCGGCCGGCGTGTTGAGAATGACCGCGATAAAAAAACGAGTGGCGTAGCCCACCCGGGCGATCGCCGTAAAGGCCCAACCGCCCAGCCTGCGCAGCGCGGCGGCGACACCCTGCAGGACGGCACTAGGCACGGGCGAAAATCTCCGAGCGGTACGACGGCGCCGGATAATGGAACGGCACCGGGCCGTCCGGATCGCCGTCGACGAACTGGCGGACGTAAGCCTCGCCGGAGGCGCGCACCTCGGCCGGCGTTCCCTGCGCGACAATCCTGCCTTCGGAGACGAAATACAGGTAGTCGACGATCTTCAGCGACTCGTACACGTCGTGCGTGACGACCACCGACGTGATGCCCAGCGCATCGTTCAGCTTCCTGATGAGCTGCCCGACCACGCCCAGCGAGATCGGATCGAGCCCGGCGAACGGCTCGTCATACATCACGAGCATCGGGTCGAGGGCGATGGCGCGGGCAAGCGCGACCCGCCGCGCCATTCCACCCGACAGCTCGGAGGGCATCAGGTGCGCGGCACCGCGCAGGCCCACCGCATGCAACTTCATCAGGACGAGGTCGCGGACCAGTTCCTCGGGCAGATCGGCATGCTCGCGCATCGCAAACGCCACGTTCTCGTAGACCGACATGTCGGTGAACAGCGCGCCGAACTGGAACAGCATCCCGAACCTGCGGCGCAGGGCGAACAGCGCGTCACGGTCGAGATCCGGCACCGATTGGCCCTCGACCGTCACCTTTCCCGTGCGCGGCTTCAACTGTCCGCCGATGAGGCGCAGGATCGTCGTCTTGCCGCAGCCCGAGCCGCCCATGATCGCGACGACTCGCCCGCGCGGAATCGTCATGGATATGCCATCCAGCACCGTGCGCGCGTCGTAGCCGAAGACAACGTCGGCGAGCTCGACGGCGATATCGGGGCGGACGGCGGCTGCGGGAGCGGCCTCTCCTGCGGGGATGGGCACGGGATCGGGCGCTTGGGACGGGGGACGGCGATTGTAGCCTGTCGACCTCGCGGCCACAATGACCCGCGGTCAGTTAGGCCTGCAGCGCCTTGCCTCTCCAAGATCGCGAACCAGGCCAGACGGGCGGGCGTTCGCGGGGCGATCGTGCGGAAACTGCCGCGCGTCCCGGTCCGGTAGCGCGGTCAGCGCTTCAACAATTTCTGCTCGGCGAGCGACAAGTCCTCTGGACGCCCGAGCAGCACGACGACATCGCCCTCCTCGAATACCCAATCGGGACCCGGTCGCTGCAGGCGCACGCCCTTGCGGCGCACCCCGGTCACTTCGACCAGACCGTCGAACCGGAGCGCCGACAATGCCTTGCCGACAGCATGTGCGCGAACCGGCAGCAGCAGCGAATGAAGGCGTGGCTGGAGATTCTCGGCGGCGTCGGCGGCGTCGGACGCCCCGTGGAAAAAGCCGCGGAACAGGCTGTAACGTTCTTCGCGAATCGACCTGATCCGCTTCAGGACGCGGTTCAGCGGCACGCCGAGCAGCAGCAGCGAATGCGCCGCGAGCATGAGGCTGCCTTCGAGCACCTCGGGCACGACTTCGACCGCGCCGGCGGTCAGCAGGCGATCGAGTTCGGTGTCGTCCAGCGTGCGGACGACCACCGGCAACTCCGGGCGCGCCTGGTGCGCGTGATGCAGGATCTTGACGGCGGTCGGGGTGTCCGCAAACGTGATCACCATCGCCCGCGCCTTGGACAGACCGGCGGCGTACAGCGCGTCCTTGCGGCCGGCGTCGCCGTAGACGACGCTGCTGCCGTCCCCCGCGGCTTCCTGCACACGCTGCGGGTCGGAATCGAGCGCGATGAAGGCGATGTCCTCGGCTTCGAGAAGGCGCGCGAGGTTCTGGCCGCTGCGGCCGTACCCGCAGATGATCACATGATCCTGGCGCGCCATGGTCGTCGCGGCGATCCGCGTCAGCTGCGCCGCGCGGGCGAGCCAGTCGTTGGCCGTGGCCTTGCGCACGATGGGTTCGGCGAAATGGATCAGCACCGGCGCCACCAGCATCGACAGGATCATCGCCGCCAGCACCACCTGCGTCACCATCGGCGATACGAGATGCCCCTCGACGGCGACGGCGAGCATCACCAACGCGAACTCGCCGGCCTGCGCGAGATAGAAACCGGTGCGCAGCGACGTCCCCAGAGGTGCGCCGAACACTCGCGACAGCGCGGTAATCAGCGCCAGCTTGACGATGACGGGCCCGGCGAGCAGCAGCAGCACCCATTTCCAGTTCGTCACGACGATGGCGAGATTCAGCGTCATTCCGACGGTGACGAAAAACAGGCCCAGCAGCACATCGCGGAATGGCTTGATGTCCTCCTCGACCTGGTAGCGGTATTCGGTCTCGGCGATCAGCATGCCGGCGAGGAACGCGCCCAGCGCCCGCGACAGACCGGCAAGCTCGGTGAGCGCGGCGAGTCCGAGCGTCACCAGCAGCAGGTTCAGCATGAACAGCTCGGGGCTCTTCTGCCGCGCGACGAGATGGAACCACGCGCGCATGGGTCTCTGGCCCGCGAACAGGATCAGCGCCAGCGCGATCACCGCCTTGACGCCGGCGACCACGAGCTCGGTTGCAAGCTCGCCGCCGGTCTTGCCGAGCGACGGCAACACGATCAGGAACGCGACAACAGCAAGATCCTGGAACAGCAGGATGCCCATGATGTCCCGGCCGTGCGGCGTGGCGAGCTCCATCCGCTCGGCGAGCATCTTGGATACGATCGCCGTCGAACTCATCGCCACCGCGCCGCCGAGCGCGAAGCCTGCCTGCCAGCCCCAGCCGACGGCATGCAGCGCCGCCATCGCAGCCACGGTGGTGATCGCCACCTGTGCCAGCCCCAGCCCGAACACCGCGCGACGCATCGACCTCAACTGCGGCAGGCTGAACTCGAGCCCGATCGAGAACATCAGGAACACGATCCCGAATTCGGCCAGGTCACGGACGACCGCGGTATCGGGCACCCACGCCATCGCGTGCGGGCCGACGGCGAGACCGACCAGCAGGTAGCCAAGAATCGGCGGCAAGCGGAGCAGCCGGCAGATGACGACCACGACGACGGCGGCGCCGAGCAGGATCAGAATCAGTTGCAGCATCTGCGGCATCGGGAATGCATCGCGTGGCATCGGCGATGCCGACGAATGTAGCACAGCAAAACGGCGTGTCTGGCGCGCCGTCCACGTCGCCGGATGCGCCAATGGCGCGGGCTTCGCGTCCGGCCGGCTCCCCGCGGCGCACCGTACACGCTCGGTTATACTCTGCCGCATGAGCGTGACTACCGCTGCCGCGCCCGTCGTCAGGACGGCGCCCGCGCCGCCTTCGGGCCGCGCACCCGTCGATGCGGCGCGCGCGCTCGCGCTCGCGCGCGACGTTCTCGAGACCGAAGCGAAGGCGATCGCGGGGCTTGCCGAGAGGATAGGCGATCCCTTCGTCGCTGCGGTTGGCCTGATGTTGAATTGCCGTGGGCGCGTCGTCGTGTCGGGCATCGGCAAGTCGGGCCATATCGCGCGCAAGCTTGCCGCAACGCTCGCCTCGACGGGCACGCCGGCCTTTTTCGTTCACCCGGCGGAGGCGTCCCACGGCGACCTCGGAATGATCACGCCCGATGACGTCGTGCTGATGCTGTCGAACTCCGGCGAGACCGACGAACTCGTGCTGCTGACGCCGCACCTGCAGCGCCAGGGCGCGAAGATCGTCGCGCTGACCGGCAACGAGCATTCGTCGCTCGCGCAGTCGGCCGATGTTCATCTCGATGCCGCGGTGGACGCGGAAGCCTGCCCGCTCGGGCTGGCACCAACGGCAAGCACGACGGCGGCGCTGGCGCTCGGCGACGCCCTGGCGCTCGCGCTGCTCGACGCGCGCGGCTTCTCGGTCGAGGACTTCGCGCGCGCGCATCCGGGCGGCTCGCTGGGCCGCCGGCTGCTGACGCGCGTTCGCGATGTGATGCGTTCCGGCAGCGACCTGCCGGCCGTGGGTGTCGACGCGACGCTGGGCCAGGCCGTCGTCGTGATGAGCGACAAGGGCATGGGCATGACGGCAATCGCCGATGCGGACGGCCGCGTGGCCGGGATATTCACCGACGGCGACCTGCGCCGCTGCCTGGATCGCGTGCAGGACGTTGCGGCCGTGAAGGTCGTCGAAGTGATGACGCGCACGCCGCGGAAAATAGGACCGGACCGCCTGGCGATCGATTGCGTTCCGCTGATGGAGACGGCACCGAAGGTGACGGTACTGCTCGTCGTCGACGACGATGGCCGTCTCGCCGGCGCGCTGCACCTGCACGATCTCTTTCGCGCCCGGGTGCTCTGATGACCGCAGCGATGACCGATGACATCGCGCGGCGCGCGCGCGGCATCCGGCTTCTGACCTGCGACGTGGACGGCGTGCTCACCGATGGACGGCTGTACTACGGCGACGACGGACGCGAGATGAAGGCCTTCTCGTCGCTCGACGGGGTCGGTCTGAAGATGCTCGCAGGCGCCGGAATCACGATCGCGTGGATCACCGGAAGCAGTGCGCCGGCGGTCGCGCACCGAGCGCGCGCGCTCGGTGTTCGCCACCTGATGCAGGGCGCCGAGGACAAGCTCGCGCCTTGGGATACCTTGCGCAACGAGTTGGGCCTTTCCCCTGCCGTATGCGCGCACATCGGCGACGACCTGCCCGATGTGCCGCTGTTCGCGCGCTGCGGACTTGCCGTGTCCGTCCCCAATGCGCCGCCGGCGGTGCGTGCCCGCGCGCACTACGTGACGCTCCGCGGCGGAGGCGCCGGCGCCGTGCGGGAAGTCTGCGACCTGATCCTGATTGCGCAGGGCGCGCTCGAACCGCAGATAGCGGCATTCGGCGCGTGACCTCGGGCACACGGCCATGGACCGCAGGCGCGCGATGGTTGACCGACTGGTAGCCTGGTCGCCCGTAATGCTGCTCGGTGGCCTGGTTGCCCTCACGTATTGGCTCGACGCCCAGGTGCAATCGCCATCCACGCGCTATAGCGGCGACGCGCGCCACGATCCCGACCTCTTCATCGAGAATTTTCGCGCCGTCAGTTTCGATGCCGAAGGTCGCGTGCGGCAATCGCTGGCGGCGACGCGCGCGGAACACCATCCGGACGACAACAGCGTGGATTTCGTTTCGCCCGCGCTCGCGCTGACCGACCCCGGGCGGCCGCGGTTGTCCATCGTCGCGGACGCGGGAACGGCGTCCGGCGACCGCGAAACCGTTACGTTCCGGGGCGGAATTCGCGCGGTGCGCGAAGCGTTGCCGGAAGAAGCCGGCAACGGCAACCACGGGCAGGGTCCGATGTCGCTCACCACGGAGTTTCTGCGCGTCATCCCGAAGCAGGGCCGTGCCGAGACCGATGGCCCGGTGACGATCGAGGAGCCGCGTGGAATAATCCATGGTGTCGGCATGGTGCTCGACAACGAGGCCAAGACGCTCAAGCTCAAGTCGGGCGTCCATGGCACGCTCTCGCCGGAGCTCTCCAGGAAGTGACCGCCAGGCTCGTGTCTCCCTCCCGGCCTCCTAAGGCCCGCCGCGTCGCCCGGTCTGTCGCGGTCGCCGTGCTGGCGGGTTGTGCTTTCGCCGCCTCGCCGATCTTGCGGGCCGAGAAGGCCGACCGCGAAAAGCCGATCAATTTTTCCGGCGATACGGGTAACGCCAGCCTGCAGGCCAAGGGTGGCACGCTGGTCGGCAACGTGATCATCACGCAAGGCACGTTGACGATCCGCGCCGACCGGATCGAGTTCAGGCAGAACTCCGACAACTCACTCTCGGCAACGGCGTTCGGCAATCCGGTGAGCTTTCGCCAGAAGCGCGACGGTTACGACGAGTATTTCGAGGGTTTCGCGCAACGCGCGGAGTACGACGGCAGGAAGGAGTTCCTCGAGCTATTCGACCGCGCGCTCCTGAAGCGCGGCCAGGACGAGATTCGCAGCAATTACATTTCGTACAACGCCGCCACCGAATTGTTCAAGGCGGAAGGCCGTGCGAATGGGGCTCCGGCGGCCGACCCGGGCGGGCCGGGACCGCGCGTGCGCGGGGTGTTCCAGCCGAAGTCGGACGCGCCGCTGCCCGGCAAGGGCAAGGACACGGCAAAGGGTGCCGGCAAAGGCGCCGGAGCGGTGGCCGCGCCGGATACGCCCGCGGCCATGCTGAAGCCCGCGGGCGAACTTCCTGCCGACGCGGGAAAATGACGGAGATGCGCGCAAGGTCGAGAGGCGCGACATGAGCGAGCTCTCGGTCGACAAGCTCGAGAAGCGGTACAAGGCGCGCACCGTGGTCCATGACGTGTCGCTCGACGTCGCGAGCGGCGAGGTCGTCGGACTGCTGGGGCCCAACGGGGCCGGCAAGACCACGTGCTTCTACATGATCGTGGGGCTCGTCGCCGCGGACGGCGGGCGCATCGCGCTCGACGGCCGCGACCTGTCGCGGATGCCGATCCACTCCCGCGCGCGGCTGGGACTGTCGTACCTGCCGCAGGAAGCCTCGATCTTCCGCAAGCTCAGCGTCTCCCAGAACGTGCGCGCGATCCTCGAGCTTCAGGACCTCGACGCCGACACGCTGTCCAATCGCCTCGACGCACTGCTCGAAGACCTGTCGATCTCGCATCTCGCGGACGCCCCCGCATTGAGTCTTTCGGGCGGCGAACGGCGCCGTGTCGAGATCGCCCGCGCGCTGGCAACGCGGCCGCGCTTCATCCTGCTGGACGAGCCGTTCGCCGGGGTGGATCCGATCGCGGTGCTCGACATCCAGAAGATCATCGGTTTCCTGAAGGAACGCGGAATCGGGGTATTGATCACCGACCACAATGTGCGGGAAACGCTGGGCATCTGCGACCGGGCGTATATTATCAACGAGGGCCGCGTGCTGGCCTCGGGTGCGCCGGGGGAGATTGTCTATAATGAAGCCGTCAGGAAGGTCTACCTCGGAGAGCACTTTCGTCTCTGAGACGTTGCGGGTTCCCTGAAGCATGAAGCAGACCCTCCAGCTCAAGCTTTCCCAGCACCTCACGCTCACGCCGCAGCTGCAGCAGTCGATCCGGCTGCTGCAGCTGTCCACGCTCGAGCTCAATGCCGAGGTCGAGCGGATGCTGCAGGAGAATCCGCTGCTGGAAAAGGCCGACGGAGACGACGAACCGCCGCCGTTCGAGGTTCCGCATGCAGCCTCGCCACCGGCTTCGGAAACCGAAGCGCGAGCCGAGCGTCGCGACGACGGCGATCTCGCTCCGAACCGCGAATCGGCGTCCGATGCGCCCGATCGGCCAGACGGCGTCGACCGTACCGACTTCGAGGATTATTCGTCCGGCGACACCGACTGGGGCGGCAGCGGCGGAGCCTCCGACGACGACGACGGCTTCTACCCTCAGCAGATTGCCGCGAGCTCGCTGCGCGACCACCTGCTGGGACAACTGGCCGAGCTCAATCTCCCGCTGCGCGACCGGCAGATCGTCGCGTCGCTGATCGATGCGCTCGACGACGACGGCTACCTGCACTCGTCGCTCGAGGAAGTTGCCGAGTTGTTTCCCGACGAGCTCGACATCGACCCGGATGAACTTTCGATCGCGCTGCGCTACGTGCAGAGCTTCGAGCCCGCCGGAATCGGCGCGCGCGACGCCGCCGAGTGCCTGGCCCTGCAGCTCAAGTCGCTGCCGGAGTCGACGCCGCTGCGCGCCGAGGCGCTTACGGTCGTGGCCGAACATCTGCCGCTGCTCGCCGCGCGCGACTTCACGAAGCTGAAACGGCTGCTCCACGTCGACGACTCCGGCGTGCGCGCCGTGCGCGCGCTGATCATGAGCCTCAAGCCGCGACCCGGCGCGTCGTTCGCCAAGTCCGAGGCCAACTACGTCATCCCCGATGTCGTCGTGCGCAAGGTCCGCGGGAAATGGGCGGCTGCGCTCAACGAAGCGGCAATGCCGAAATTGCGTCTCAACCGCATCTACGCGGATATCCTCACGCGCAACCGCGAAGCATCGAACCAGCAGCTCGCGGCGCAGCTGCAGGAAGCCAAATGGCTCATTCGCAACGTGCAGCAGCGTTTCGAGACGATCCTGCGCGTGGCACAGGCAATCGTCGAGCGGCAGCGCCGTTTTTTCGAGCATGGCGAAGTTGCGATGCGGCCGATGGTATTGCGCGAGATTGCCGACATGCTCGATTTGCACGAATCCACGATTTCGAGGGTGACCACGCAGAAGTACATGCTTACGCCACGCGGCACCTACGAGCTCAAGTATTTCTTCGGCAGCCACGTCGCCACCGACACCGGAGGCGCGGCTTCCGCCACCGCGATCCGCGCGCTGATCAAGCAGCTGATCAACGCCGAGAATCCGAAGGTGCCGCTGACCGACAGCAGGATTGCCGATTTGCTGGGCGACCAGGGCATCCTTGTCGCCCGGCGGACGATCGCCAAGTACCGGGAGGCGCTCTCGATACCTCCCGTCAATCTACGCAGATCGCCATAAGGCGCACCGCGCGAACGCCTCAGCCACGACAGGAGAGCTCGATGAACCTGAACCTCACCGGCCATCACCTGGACATCACTCCCGCGCTCCGCGACTATGTTGTCGCGAAGCTCGATCGGGTGACACGCCACTTCGACCATGTGATCGACGTGAACGTGGTGCTATCGGTGGATAAGCTGCGTCACAAGGCGGAGGCCAACCTGCACACGCGCGGCAAGGACATTCACGTCGAGGCGATCGAGCCGGACATGTACGCCGCGATCGACGCGCTGGTCGACAAGCTCGACCGGCAGGTGCTGAAGCACAAGGAGAAGCTGGCGCTGCATCGGCACGAGGGCGCGGAAATCAAGCCCGACGCCGACGCGGACGTGCATCCGGCCCCCGCGCTCGGTGCCCGCCGGACGGCGAGCGGTTGAATTCGGCGCGCGAGGCGGCCCCCACCGTGCCGGTCCCTGCAAGCTGCGGCGTATAATCCGGAAGGCGTTCGCGCCGGCGGGCCGTCAGCCACCTGACCGCCCGCCGGTTTGCATTTCCGGGTCCGGCGCCACGTTTGGCAGCGCCAAGACGGAGCCCATGCTTCCGATGAACCAGATTGCCCTGCTCCTGCCGGCCGCGAATGTCCTGCTCGATCTCGATGCCGGATCGAAGGCGCAGCTTTTCGCGGCAATCGGCCGGCTGTTCGAAGCCAACTGCGGGCTTCGCAGCGCCTTGGTCATCGAAAGCCTGATGGCACGTGAAAAACTCGGGTCCACCGGGCTGGGACAGGGGATCGCAATACCCCATGGGCGCATCAAGGGCTTGCATGAGGCACAGGGAGCGTTCGCGCGCCTAAAGTCACCGATAGCCTTCGACGCCCCCGACGGCAAACCCGTCGCCCAGGTGTTCGTGCTGCTGGTGCCGGAACACGCGACCGAACAGCATCTGCAACTCCTGTCCGAGCTCGCGCAGATGTTTTCGGAGAAGAATTTTCGCGAATTGCTGGCAGGGGCCAACGACGCGCCCGCGCTGCACGAACTGTTCCGGCAATGGGAAGCTGCATGAGTGCCGACGGGCGGCCCGAAGGAGGGCTCGCTCCCGCTTGGGCTGAAGGCGCGCGGCGCCAGGGTGCGAAATGAGCGCCGACAGCGGCATGATGCGGCAGATCGGCGTCGAAAAACTTTTCGACGACAATCAGGCGCGGCTCGGCATGACCTGGCTTGCAGGCGGCCAGGGCGGCAATCGGGTGCTCACCGGCGAGGCCGCGCTGAAGCCGACCATCGGCCAGGTCGGCCACATGAACTTCATTCATCCGTTCCGGATACAGATCCTGGGGGCGGCGGAAAACGCGTGGCTGCGCGAGCTGTCGGAAAGCGCGCTCAGGGATTCGATCACGCGGCTGTTCACGACAGAGCTCGTTGCCATCGTCGTCGCCAACGGCGAGGACGTGCTGCCCTACCTTGCCGAGCAATGCGACACGCATCACATCGCGCTGTTCTCGTCCCCGCAGCCGTCCCCGCATCTGGTCGAGGTGTTCCGCCTCTACCTTTCGCGCGTGCTTGCCGAGTCGACGACGCTGCACGGCGTGTTCCTCGACGTGCTCGAGATGGGCGTCCTGATTACCGGGGCGTCCGCGATCGGCAAGAGCGAACTGGCGCTGGAGCTCATCTCGCGCGGCAACGGCCTCGTCGCCGACGACATCGTCGAAATCTACCGGATCTCGCCGGATACTCTGGAAGGCCGCTGCCCCGGCGTGCTGCGCGATTTCCTCGAAGTGCGCGGAATCGGCATCCTCAATATCCGGACGATCTTCGGCGAAACCGCGGTGCGCCCGCGCAAGCTGCTCAAGCTGATGGTCCATCTCGAGGACCATAGCCACGAAGCGTTCTCCGACCTCGATCGGCTGCAGGTCAACGCGACCTACCAGGAGATACTCGGCGTTCCGGTGCGAAAGGTGACGATTCCCGTTGCCGCCGGTCGCAACCTCGCGGTGCTGGTCGAGGCCGCGGTCCGCAACTTCGTGTTGAACCAGCGCGGCATCGACAGCACGAAGGAGTTCATAGAGCGCCAGCAGAAGCTCATGGAAGATGGCGACTGACCTGGACTCAGGGTTGCAAGGCGCGACGCACCCCGCAACAATGCCGAGACGTCGATTCGCGCGCGCCGGCCCGGTCCTCGTCAACGCATGGACCTGCTACTGATCGGCGGAGTCTCCGGTTCCGGGAAGAGTGTCGCGCTCGCGGCGCTCGAGGACTCCGGCTACTACGCAGTCAACAACCTGCCGCTCCCGCTCGTCGCCGAGACGGCCGACTATCTCGCGCAGGCGGGGCGCGACCGCGTCGCCATAGCGCTCGATGTCAAGACCGCGCCGGGGCTGGCCGGACTGCCCGACACCATTGCCCGGCTGCGAACCGCCGGTTGGAATGTCCGCTTTCTCTATCTCGACGCCAAGACGCCGACCCTGGTCAAGCGTTTCTCCGAGACGCGCCGCCGGCACCCGTTCTCGAGCGACTCGCGGACGCTGACCGAAGCCATCGAATTCGAGCGCGGCCTGCTGACCGAAGTCCGGCCGCTGGGCTTTGCGTTCGACACCAGCGAACTGCCTGCGGCTGCTCTCCGCACCTGGATCAAGGATTTCATCAGCGTCGATGCGACCAAGCTCACGCTGCTGTTCGAGTCGTTCGGCTTCAAGCACGGCGTGCCGCTGGACGCGGATCTGGTGTTCGACGTGCGCTGCCTGCCGAATCCGCATTACGAGCCGCAACTTGCGCCGCTCACCGGACGCGATGCGCCCGTCGTCGCGTTCCTGGAGAAGCTTCCCGAAGTCGAGCGGATGTACAGCGACATCTACCACTTCGTGAGCAGCTGGCTTCCCGACTACGCGCGCGACAACCGCAACTACCTGACGGTGGCGATCGGCTGCACCGGCGGGAATCATCGTTCGGTGTATTTCGTCCTGCGGCTCGCGCGCGCGTTTGCGCCGCACTACCAGGTATTGACGCGGCATCGGGAACTCGGTTGACCGGACTGCGCCGTACGGACGCGATCGCGGATCGGCAATCCGGCTATGCTTTTTTGCGGGTCGGCGTTCGCCACGGTAGCGCTGCGCCAATGGGCTAGAATGCCCCAATGGCTGCGCCCAAGACCGTCACGCTTGCATTCACCGGCGCGTCGGGAATTCCCTACGGGCTGCGCCTGCTCGAGTGCCTGCTCGTCGCCGAATGCCGCGTCTGGCTCCTTTACTCGCCGGCCGCGCAAGTCGTCGCCAAGCAGGAATGTGAACTGGCGATACCGGTGCAGCCGCGCGAAGCCACCCGTTTCTTCAGTGAGCGCTGCGGTGCGCGCGACGGCCAGCTCACCGTGTTCGGGCGCGACGACTGGATGGCGCCGGTTGCGTCCGGCTCCAATCCCGCCGACGCGATGGCCATCTGCCCGTGCAGCATGGGAACGCTCGGCTCTATCGCCGGCGGCCTCGCCGACAACCTGATCGAGCGCGCTGCCGACGTCATGCTGAAGGAGCGTCGGCCGCTGGTGCTTGTCCCGCGCGAAACACCGCTGTCGGTGATCCACCTCGAGAACATGCTGAAGCTCGCGCGCGCAGGCGCCGCGATCGTCCCGCCGACCCCGGGGTTCTACGACCACCCGCAGACGATCGCCGATCTTGTCGACTTCGTCGTCGCGCGCGTGCTCGATCAGTTGCGCGTTCCGCATCGACTCGGCCCGCGCTGGGGCGACGGCCACGGCGAATGGGGGCCCGCGCCCGGCACCCGTTCCGCCTGATGTTCTCCTTCATGGCGGGAGCGACGGACCGGGGGCCGATGCGGTTGCCGTTGTTCCCGCTGAAGACGGTGCTGTTCCCCGGCGGCGTTCTGCCGCTCAAGGTCTTCGAGCAGCGTTACATCGAAATGGCCAAGGGGTGTCTCAAGGAAGAGCAGCCGTTCGGCGTCTGCCTCATCACCGACGGCGACGAGGTCGCGAAAGGCGCGCCCCGCGCCCCGCAGTTCGCGCCGGTGGGCGTACTGGCGACGATCGCCGCCTGGGACATGCCGCAGCTCGGCATCCTGCACGTCACGGCCACGGGCGGATTGCGTTATCAGGTGCAATCGCACACGATGCGCTCCGACGGCCTCCTGTTCGCCGAGGCGAGGAAGCTTCCTGCGGAGCGCGCAGTCCCGCTGCCTGCGGAATTCGCGCCGCTCGCGGAGCTGCTTCGGCTCCTCGCCACACGAATCGGCCCACGCCGGTTTCCCGAAGCGCGTGCGTTCGAAGACGCGTCGTGGGTTGGCTATCGCCTGGCCGAGCTGCTGCCGCTGCCGCTGCCCATCAAGCAGGGCATGCTCGAAATAAACGACAGCGAAATGCGACTGCGCCTTCTGAAGAAGTTCCTTCAGCAGCAGGGTCTGCTGTAGCAACGCGCGCGGAGTTCGTGGCCCGCGGACACGCCATGATTCGACGAGGGCCGCTTTCCACCAGGCAACTTCGGATTCCGCGCGCCTCGCGTCGCGACACGCGGCGCCGCCCTTCGCGCGCTCCCGAAGGCATGACCCGGTATAATTTCCGTCATCGCAATGCATCGGGACGGAGTGAGCATGGCTGGCCACAGCAAATGGGCGAATATCAAGCACAAGAAGGCCGCCACCGACGCGAAGCGCGGCAAGATTTTCACCCGCCTCATCAAGGAGATCACCGTCGCCTCGCGCCTCGGAGGCGGAGACTCGTCGATGAATCCACGGCTGCGCCTCGCCGTGGACAAGGCGACCGCCAACAACATGCCGAAAGACACCATCGAACGCGCAATCAAGCGCGGTGCGGGCGAGCTCGAGGGCGTCAGCTACGAGGAAATCCGCTACGAAGGCTATGGCATCGAGGGTGCGGCCGTGATCGTCGATTGCATGACCGACAACCGGACACGTACCGTCGCCGACGTCCGACACGCGTTCTCCAAATACGGGGGCAATCTCGGCACCGATGGCTCGGTTGCGTTTCTCTTCCGGCATTGCGGGCAGATCGTGTTCGCGCCCGACACCGATGAGAACAAGCTGCTGGAGGCGGCGCTGGAGGCGGGCGCGGACGACGTCGTCGTGAACGACGACGGCAGCTGCGAGGTGATCACGGGGCCGTATGACTTCGTCGCCGTGAAGGACGCACTCGTCAAGGCCGGATTCAGGCCCGAGCTCGCCGAGGTGACGATGAAGCCCTCCAACGAAATCGAGATGAAAGGCGAAGGCGCCGGGAAGATGCAGAAGCTTCTGGACGCGATCGAATCGCTCGACGACGTGCAGGATGTCTACACCAACGCGGTCCTCGACGACTAGCCGCGTGTTGCCGGACGCTCATGCCGTCGCCGGTGCCAAGGCGCGGCGGATCCTCGGCATCGATCCGGGGCTGCGCGTCACGGGGTTCGGGGTCATCCACGTGACCGGCAACAAGCTCGCCTACATCACCTGCGGCTGCATCCGGAGCAGCCAGGGGACGCTGCCCGCCCGACTCGGAGTCATCCTGCGCGACCTCGGCGAGGTGATCGCCCGCTATCGGCCCACCGAGGTCGCCGTCGAAAAGGTCTTCGTCAACGTCAACCCGCAGTCGACGCTGCTGTTGGGCCAGGCTCGCGGCGCGGCGATCTCCGCCGCGGTGCTTGCCGATCTTCCGGTCGCCGAATACACGGCGCTGCAGGTGAAACAGGCCGTCGTGGGGCACGGCAAGGCGGCCAAGGAGCAGGTGCAGGACATGGTGCGTCGCCTGCTGGCGTTGCCGGGCACCCCGGCGCCGGACGCCGCCGACGCGCTCGCCTGCGCGATCGCGCATGCGCACGGCGCGCAGGGGCTTGGCGGCCTCTCCAAAGCCGGCTACCGCGTCCGCGGCGGACGGCTCGTTTGATGCACGCAGCGCGCCCGGCGCGACGGCCCGCCGCGGTCATCTTCGACATGGACGGTCTGATGCTCGACACGGAGCCGCTTGCCGCGCGCGCGTGGACGGATGCCGCCGCCGCATGCGGCATCGGCTTCGACCACGCGGTGACGAGGCAGCTGATCGGGCGCAACTTTCCCGACTGCCGGGCACTGATTGGGGCGCACCACGGCGACGATTACCCGGTCGATGACCTGATGCGCGCGTGGCACGTCGCCTATGATGCCATCGTCGAACGCGAGGGCATCGCACTGAAACCCGGGCTGCCGGAGCTTCTCGCCTGGCTGGAGACCGAGGCCATCCTGAAGGCGGTCGCCACGTCGACGCGTCTCGCGCGCGCACGGGCCAAGCTCGTCAACACGGCGCTCTTCGACCGATTCACCGTTCTCGTCGGCGGCGATGAGATCGAACGAGGCAAACCGGAACCCGATATATTCGTCCTGGCGGCGCTGCGCCTGGGCATCGATGCCGCGGCGTGCGTCGTGCTCGAGGACTCCGAACCTGGAATACGCGGTGCCGTCGCAGCGGGAATGGCGGCGATCATGGTGCCGGACCTGCATGCACCTTCGGATAAGCTCGTCGCCCAGGGACACCTGGTTCTGCCCACGCTGCACGATGTGCGCGCCCATCTCGCGATACTGCCGGCGTGACCCGCGCCGGGCACGAAGCCGCCGTTCGCCTTCGTGCCATAATCCGCCGAACCCCGCGCCTCGCCCATGATCGGCCGCCTTACCGGAATCCTCGTCGAAAAGAACCCGCCGCAACTGCTGCTCGACGTGCAGGGTGTGGCGTACGAGGTCGATGTTCCGATGAGCACGTTCTACAACCTGCCGGCCACGGGAGAACGGGTCACGCTGTTCACGCATCTGGTCGTGCGCGAGGACGCGCACCTGCTCTTCGGATTCGGGAGCGAGCCGGAGCGCCGCGCCTTTCGCCAGCTCGTCAAGATCAGCGGAATCGGCGCGCGTACCGCGCTGTCGGTGCTGTCGGGTCTCTCGGTCGCGGAGCTCGCACACGCGGTCACGATGCAGGACGCCGGCCGATTGACGAAGATCCCCGGGATCGGCAAGAAGACCGCCGAGCGCCTGTTGCTCGAGCTCAAGGACAAGCTCGCCGCCGATCTCACGACGGCCGTGGGCGTGCACCGCGCGCCGCCGGTGTCTTCCGACATCCTCAATGCACTGCTCGCGCTCGGCTACAGCGACAAGGAGGCGATTGCCGCCGTGAAGAAGCTGCCCGAGAGTCTCGCCGTCGGTGAGGGTATCCGGCAGGCGTTGAAGCTGTTGGCCAAGTCCTGATGCATTGCGCCGGCGTGCCGTGCCAGATTCGTGCCGGAGCGCAGGAGGCGCCGGTTTCCGGCATCCGACCATCGTTGACGCAGTACACTAGTCCGATTACATGATTGAAAACGACGAACTCAACCGCCTCGTCGCCGTAAAGGTCGCCGGCGGAGACGAAGCGGTCGTCGAGCGCGCACTGCGCCCGCGTGCGCTCGACGACTATGTCGGGCAGGAGAAGATCCGCGGTCAGCTTTCGATCTTCATAGAGGCTGCGCGCAAGCGGAAGGAATCGCTTGACCACGTACTGCTGTTCGGCCCGCCGGGGCTCGGCAAGACCACGCTGTCGCACATCATCGCCCACGAACTCGGGGTGAACCTGCGCCAAACGTCGGGACCCGTGCTCGAACGTGCGGGCGATCTCGCTGCGCTGCTCACCAATCTCGAACCGAACGACGTGCTGTTCATCGACGAGATCCATCGGCTCTCGCCGGTGGTCGAGGAGATCCTCTACCCCGCGCTCGAAGACTTTCAGATCGATATCATGATCGGCGAGGGGCCGGCCGCGCGCAGCGTGAAGCTCGACCTGCCGCCGTTCACGCTGGTCGGGGCGACGACGCGCGCCGGAATGCTGACCAATCCGCTGCGCGACCGCTTCGGCATCGTCGCGCGGCTGGAGTTCTACACACCGGAAGAGCTGACGCGGATCGTCACGCGCTCGGCGGGATTGCTGAAGATCGAGATCGACCCTGCGGGAGCCCTGGAGATCGCCCGCCGCTCGCGCGGCACGCCGCGGATCGTCAACCGTTTGCTGCGCCGCGTGCGCGATTTCGCCGAGGTTCGCGCCGATGGCGAAATCACGCATACGGTCGCCGACGACGCGCTCGCGATGCTCGACGTCGACCTGTGCGGCCTCGACGTCATGGACCGCAAGCTGCTGCGTACCGTTCTCGACAAGTTCGCAGGGGGGCCGGTCGGCGTGGACAACCTCGCCGCGGCGATCGGCGAGGAGCGCGACACGATCGAGGATGTGCTGGAACCCTTCCTGATCCAGCAGGGCTTCCTGCAACGCACGTCGCGGGGCCGCATTGCGACCGCGCTGTCGTACCGGCATTTCGGACTGACCCCGCCGACCCCCGGCGCGGCGGCGGACCTGTTCCCCGGCGCATGAACGCCGCCGGGGGCAGCGTAGCGGCGAGAGCCGCAAGCGCGGGGGCACATCAGTGACCGCGCATCGGGTCCGCGAAACCTTTCACTTCCCCGTCCGCGTCTACTACGAAGACACCGACGCGGCCGGGATCGTCTACTACGCCAACTATCTCAAGTTCATGGAACGAGCGCGCACGGAATGGCTCTCCGCCCTTGGTTTCGACCTCGCGGCGATCGAGCGCGAGCGCGGCGTTGTTTTCGTCGTGCACCGTGTCGAGATCGACTTTCGCCGCCCGGCGCAACTTTCCGACCGACTCGACGTCACATTGAAGCTGGTCGAGCTCGGCCGCGCGCGACTCGTCGCCGACCAGGCGGTTCGCCGCGGCGGCGAGATCCTGACGCAGGCCCGCGTCGCGCTCGCCTGCATCGATTCATCGACCTGGCGTCCGGCGCGAATCCCCGCTCCGCTGCACGCGCGGATGGAGGCTTCGACTTGAACGTGCACCCGGATCTTTCGTTCATCACCTTGGTCGGGCAGGCGTCGGTCGTCGTCCAGGCGGTCCTCGCGCTCCTCGTCGGTCTTTCGCTGTGGTCGTGGTGGCAGATCTTTCTCAAGATGTTCCAGCTGCGGCGCACGTCGGGCGACACCGACGCGTTCGAGGACCAGTTCTGGAAGGGCGGCGACCTGAACGCCCTGTATCAGGGTGCGAGCCAGTCGCTTACCGGCAGCGGACTCGAGCACATCTTCACCGCCGGCTTCCGCGAGTACTCCAAGCATCGACGGCAGGGCAGCAATGCCGCAGTGACGCTCGACAGCGCGCGCCGCGCCATGCGCGCCGCCTACCAGCGCGAGATCGACGCGCTCGACGCGCACCTCGCCGGGCTCGCCACCGTCGGTTCGGTCTCGCCCTACATCGGCCTGTTCGGCACGGTGTGGGGGATCATGAATGCGTTTCGCGGGCTCGCCAATGTCAGCCAGGCCACGCTCGCGCAGGTTGCCCCGGGCATCGCGGAGGCGTTGATCGCAACTGCCATCGGACTGTTTGCCGCGATTCCGGCGGTCGTCGCGTACAACCGCTATACCCACGACGTCGATCGCCTCGCCACGCGCTACGAGACGTTCATCGAGGAGTTCTCCAACATCCTGCAGCGGCAAGGGTGAGCGGGTTCGGGCGACGACCTGCCTTGTCAGCCGCTGGCGAATGCGATGCGCCGTTCCACATTCTGACTTCTGACTTCTGATCCCTGATCCCCGACTTCTGACCTCTGGCATGCGCCGCGCCC
This sequence comes from uncultured beta proteobacterium, assembly GCA_963726775.1. Lineage (GTDB taxonomy): Bacteria > Pseudomonadota > Gammaproteobacteria > Burkholderiales > Casimicrobiaceae > CAIWHR01. The sequence continues at coordinate 156,820 of CAVSDL010000006.1, read as the reverse complement.
GAAAATCGATCAACCAGATAAACGTCGTTCCGTACATCGACGTGATGCTGGTGCTGCTGGTGATCTTCATGGTCACAGCGCCACTCGTCAATCCGGGCGAGATCGAGCTGCCGTCGGTCGGCGCGAAGCTCACCGCACCGGCGCAGCCTCTCGAAGTGACGCTGCGCACCGACCGGACGCTGTGGTTGCGCGACCAGCAGGCCGTCGGCCCGGCGGTGCAGTTGACGCGCGACGAACTCGTCGCACGGATTCGCGCCAAGCAGACAAAGTTTCCGGATCAGCCTGTCGTGATCGCTGCCGACCGATCCGCCCGCTACGAGGACGTGCTTGGCGTGCTCGACCTCCTGCAGCGCAACGGGGCGAAGCGAGTCGGGCTGCTGGCGCGTCCGCCGGGCACCTAGCGCACGATGAGCAGGGATCGTCCCCGGAAGCCGGCGCGGGTTGCGGGCCGCTGGCCGGCATTCGCGCTCGCGGTGGCGATCCACGTCGCGTTCATCGCGGTCCTGGTTTTCTCGGTGCGCTGGCAAAACAGACCTCCGGAGCCGGTGACGGCCGAGCTTTACGCGGCGCCTGCCGCGGTTCCGGCGACTTTGCCCGTACCGTCGCCACCGGAGCCGGAACCCAAGCCGGCGCCGCCGCCTGAACCCGTGGCGAATCCGGAACCTCTGCCGCCGCTGGCGGCGACACCCAAGCCCGAAGCCAAAGTCGAAAAGCCGGATCCGCGCCTGGCCGAGATCGCCCGCAAGGCGAAGCAGGACGACGAACGCCAGAAGAAGGAGGCGGTCGAGCGCGAAAGAAAGGAACGCGAGAAGAAGGAAGCGGAGAAGCGCGAGGCCGAGAAACGAAAACAGGACGAGGAGAAGCGACTCGCCGAGGCACGAGACCGGCAGGCTCGCGAAGCGCAGGAATTCAAGGCGCAGGCCGAACGCGAAAAGGCCGCGCGTGACGCGCAGCTGGAGGCCGCGAAAGCGGAGGCCTCGGCCCGCGCGCGCGCCGAGGCCGACTACATCCGCCGCATCCAGTCGAAGGTGAAGGGCAATGTGACGCTGCCGCCCGACCTCGGCGGAAACCCCGAAGCCGTCTTCGACGTGGTGCAGCTGCCCACGGGCGAAATCATCGACGCGGTGCTGAGGAAATCGAGCGGCGTGCGGGCCTACGACGAAGCCGTGCAGCGCGCGATCCAGAAGTCGTCACCGCTGCCGCGGCCGGACCGCGCAGAGCTGTTCCAGCGCACGCTGACACTCAAGTTTCGACCGCAGGATTGACGGAGGCCAGCGCGGGTCTTCGACGGCGAGCCCGGCGCCGCCGGCGGATCAGAGTGTCTTCGCTCTCTTCTCGACGATCTGTATCGCCGACCAGCTCCACTCGGCACGCTGCTCGACAAGCTGCCGCAACGCAACCGTGTAGATCGATCGTCCGGTCGTCAGAATGATGTTGCGTCCCTCGACATATTCGGATGTCGGAACGATCAGCGTCTTGACCGCAAGCGGCTTGTCCGGTCGCGATGGCGGCGGCAGATAGAGGCCGTCGAAGCGCGCACCCATCGTCGAGACGTCGACGCCGTTGACGATCACGCCGAGGTCTTCCTTGGCTTCCCGTTTGGCATGCAGGGTCACGGACACGAGACGCTCCGCGATAATCGACACGCCCGCCTCGACTTCGTCGTTGGAGACCTTGTTCAGCCGGCGCACGACGCCCAGCACCCAGTCGGAAACGTCGGATTGGCGCACCGCGACCAGCGCGCCCAGCGCGAGGCTCTGGCCAATACCGCCCGAGGCCGCGATGCGCAGGCCTGCGACGCTGCGGTCCTTGACCTGCCACATCGGATCGCTGAACGACGACAGCGACGCGGCGAGAGAATCGTGCTCGTCCGCCGCCAGCCGCTTGACTCGCGGACCGTCGGCGACAGCGAACACCTCGATCTGCTCGCCCCCGGAATGCCCATCGCCGCCCTCATCGTTGGCGCCCTTCGCCGCGAGGTCCCGGCAAATGCGCCCGAGGCCGACGCGAACCTTGGCGGCAACGCTTACCGCGGTGCGCGGATCGCGACGCAGGTCGGCGTTGAGATTGGGCGAAACCGCAGGCCGGACCTTTTCGAGAATGGCGACGCGCTGCTGGTTGATCGGCGCCGCTGGCCCCTGGTCGGTGGCCTCGGCCTGCCGCAGCGCCTGGATCGCGCGTTCAAGCTGCTCGGAGAGCGGCGTCGTGTCGAGGTAGCGCAGCATCGAACCGGAATCGTTGCCGTTCCGGCGCATCAACCCGCCTTTGCCCGCGATATCGACGAAGAAACCTTCGAGCGATCGCGGGACGGCTTCGAGTTGCAGCTTGCGGCTCCAGGCGCGGAGCTGGGCGCTTGCCCAATCGAGCGCCGCCGGTGACAAATTGCCGGTATTGAGCTGGTGGATCAGCAACACGAACAGATATTCCTGTTCGACTGTCCACTCGGACGCATTGGAGCCCGCATTGCCCAGCGACACGGGCACGTGCTCCACTCCCAGCTCGGTCGCACGCACGTAGAGCTGGTGCAGTTCCATCCACTTCGCCGGGATCCAGCGCTCGAAACGGAACACGCGCAACTTGACGTCGGTGCCGTAGTAATGGATGAGCCGCGAGAACAGCCGCGGGATCAACGGCTTCCAGCGCGGATTCTCCACCTGCAGGAGCGCCTGCTCGAGCGCGGTCTGGTACGCGAATATGAACCCCTGGCTCATCTCCTGGAGTGCCTGCCAGACGCGGTCGGCGAGGCGCGCCGAGGTCCCGACATTTTCGACGTACTGCTTGATCAGCTGGCGGCGGTCGGTTCCCAGAGCGGCGTCGAGGAACTCGATCGCGGAGATGCGGTTCAGGTCTGCGGGTTTGCGCGACTGGCGCATCCCGTCGAACGCGCGCATCACATGCTGCTGACGTCCGATCACGTCGAGCGTAGGTAACTGGCGAAGCCATACCGACGCCATCTTCGGATTCAGCAGCGGATCCGGATTGTCCTTGGTTTGCTGGGTCAGGAAATCGAACATGGCTCGGGGCAATCACCAACCGCCAACGATGGACCGCGCGAAACCGGCACGCACTTCGCGCGAATACCGCGCGCCGGGCACGATGCACCGGCGCGACGCAGGGAAGGTTCGCGAAGCTCTTGCGGAACTTTCATTTATAACCCAAATTCCCGGTCGACACAAAAGACTCCGGCGTCCGCTACAATCCGGCGTCCATCGGGTGCCGCCAGTCGCAGACGTACCGTCGACCCACCGGTCGGCCGACCCGCTGCCCGTCCATTTTCCGTTTTGGAGATGCATCATGCTCCAGCCGTTCGCATTGCGCGGCGCACGCTGTCCGCGCCTTCGGGTCGCACGAATCGGCGCGATCGCCGCGGTCGCCGTCATCGGTGCGGGCGCCGCATTTGCCCAGACGCCACCACCACCAGGCAAGACGTCGTCCGATTTGTCGACCCCCTCCCTAGGTAGCAAAATTGGTGCCCATGTGAAAGAACTCAATAAACTTGATATAAAACAAGGCTCTGGCGCAGAGGCCGTCGTCGGAAAAGAAGTTGTGGTGCACTACACCGGGTGGCTATATGACCCGGCGACGCCAGACGGCCATGGAGCGAAATTCGACAGCTCGCTGGACCGCAAAGTGCCCTTCGGCTTCATCCTGGGCGCCGGTAAGGTCATCAAGGGCTGGGACGAAGGCGTGGCCGGGATGAAGGTCGGTGGCAGGCGCACGCTGGTGATTCCGCCGCAGCTGGGTTACGGCGAGCGTGGCGCCGGCGGCGTGATCCCGCCCAATGCAACATTGCTCTTCGACGTCGAACTCCTCGACGTCAAAGGTTGATGTCCGCGCGCGACGGCACACCACAGGCGATCCGGCGCGTCGATTACCGTCCGCCGGCCTTCCTCGTGGACGCGCTCGACCTCAGGTTCGAGCTCGATCCCGAGGCCACGCAGGTCGCCGCGACGTTCGATTTTCGCCGCAATCCGGCTGCCACGCCCGACGCGCGGGAGGCGCCCCTCGTGCTCGACGGCGAGGGGCACCGCAACGTCGCGATAGAACTTGACGGCGTCCCGCTGGCGGAAAGCCTCTGGACGCGCGACGGGCAAACGTTGACGATCCCGTCACCGCCCCGCACCGGGCGCCTGTCGGTGCGGGCGACGATCAGCCCGGCGGCAAACGTCGCATTGGAAGGGTTGTACCTCTCGTCGGGCGTGTTCTGCACGCAGTGCGAGGCGGAAGGTTTCCGCCGCATTGCCTGCTTTCCCGACCGCCCGGACGTGCTCGCCGCCTATACGGTGACGCTCATCGCCGACCGCGAGCGCTATCCGGTCCTCCTGTCGAATGGCAACCGCGTCGCCTCCGGCGCGCTCGACCAGGGCCGCCACTTCGTGAAATGGCACGATCCGCATCCCAAGCCATCCTACCTGTTCGCCCTGGTCGCGGGCGATCTCGCGGCGCTCACCGACACGTTCACGACGATGTCGGGCCGCAGCGTCGCGCTGGAAATCTGGTCCACGCCGGCGAATCTTCCGCGGTGCCGGCATGCCATGGATTCGCTCAAGCGCGCGATGCGCTGGGACGAGGAACGCTTCGGTCGCGAGTACGACCTCGACGCGTTCATGATCTTCTGCGCCGACGACTTCAACATGGGCGCGATGGAGAACAAGGGGCTCAACATCTTCAACAGCAAGCTGGTGCTTGCCGACGCCGGCACCGCGACCGACGACGATTGCCGTGCCATCGAATCCGTGGTCGGCCACGAGTATTTCCACAACTGGACGGGGAATCGCGTCACCTGCCGGGATTGGTTCCAGCTGTCGCTGAAGGAAGGCCTCACCGTGTTCAGGGACCAGGAATTTTCCAGCGACATGGGCTCGCGCGCGGCAGAGCGCATCGCGGCGGTCAATTACCTGCGCGGCACCCAATTTGCCGAGGATGCCGGCCCGATGGCGCATCCGGTGCGCCCCGACGAATACGTCGAAGTCAACAACTTCTACACGCCGACCGTCTACGAAAAGGGTGCCGAGGTGATCCGCATGCAGCATACGCTGCTCGGACCCGCGCGCTTCCGACGGGGGATGGACCTCTACTTCGAGCGGCACGATGGGCAGGCCGTCACCTGCGAGGACTTCGTCCAGGCCATGGAGGATGCGAGCGTTGCGACCGGCGGGCCGGATCTCGCGCAGTTCAAGCGATGGTACAGCCAGGCCGGAACGCCCGTCGTCCGCGCCGAAGGGCACTACGATTCCGCGGCGAGAACCTACACGCTCGACATCGAACAGCAGACGGCGCCAACGCCGGGTCAGGCAGTCAAACAGCCCTTTCACATTCCGGTCGCGGTCGGGCTGATCGGTGCGGACGGGGCCGATCTTCCGGTCCGGCTCGTCGGCGAGAGCGGCAGCGCGGGCACGACGCGCGTCCTCTCGGTCACCGAACCCCGGCAGCGGTTCGTGTTTGCCGACGTGCCGGCGGCGCCAGTGCCGTCGTTGCTGCGCGGCTTCTCGGCGCCAGTGCGGCTCGAATACGCCTACACCGACGCCGAGCTGGCATTCCTCGGCGCCCACGACAGCGATTCGTTCAACCGCTGGGATGCCGCCCAGCGGAGCTTTTGCAACACGGTCCTCGCGCAAGCCGCGCGGCACGCGCGGGGCAGCCCGCTGGCGGCGCCTGCCGCGCTGGTCGGGATCGTCGGTGGCCTGCTCGCCGACCGTCGCGCCGACCCCGAGCTATTGGCGCTGGCGCTGGCGCCTCCCGGTTTCGACTATCTCGCCGGACTTGTCGACGCTATCCACGTCGATTCGCTCGTCGCGGCGCGCGAATTCGTCGTACGCGAAGTCGCGCTGGCGGCGAGGGCACCCTTCGAGCACGTGTATGCGTCACGCCTGCCGGACGGGCCCTACGCGCCGACGCCCGAGCAGGCGGGGCCGCGCGCGTTGCGCAACGTCTGCCTGCGCTATATCGGCGCCATCGACGATCCGGCGGCGCGCGGACTGGCCGTCGCCCAGTTCGATGCCGCCGACAACATGACCGACGCGATCGCAGCGCTCGTCGCCGTCAACAACAGCGCTTCGCGGGAGCGCGAGGCTCTGTTTGCGCGATTCGAGGCGAAATGGCGCGACGAGCCGCTGGTGCTCGACAAATGGTTCGCGCTGCAGGCCTCGTCGCAGCGCTCCGACGCCCTCATCCGCGTGCAGGCGCTGCTCGCCCACCCGAAGTTCAACGCAAGGAATCCGAATCGTGTGCGAGCGCTGGTCGCCACCTTCGCACGCCACAACTGGCGCGGATTTCACGCCGCCGATGGCACGGGATATGCGTTCGTCACCGGCCAGATCCTGGCGTTCGACCGCGTCAATCCGCAGCTTGCGTCGACGCTCGCCGGGGCTTTCAACCTGTGGCGCCGCTTCGTCGAACCCCGACGCGGGCTGCAGCACGCCGCGCTTCAGGAGATCGCGAAGGCTTCTGCGCTCTCGCCCAACGTGGCCGAGATCGTCGAGCGCAATCTCGCCGGGTGACGGAGCAGCGTTCCCGGTCTGGCGCGACGGCAGGCGGCGCGTCCGCTCGGTCCACCGGGCGCGGCGCGTCGCCGAGCAAATCGATCACCGTGAAGTCCCCGAGATGAACGCGCGCCGCGCTGCGATTCGCGGCCGGCACGACGATATCTTGCGCGTCAACGCGACATTTCGCAGCGATTCCGTCGCGGCGCGAGCCGCCCTACGTTGCAGAAGAATTGGATCGCCGCGACACCCCCGAGATGAACGGCGCGCCGCGCGGCGCTTCACGGCCGGCACGACGACCATCGGCGCGCCGCTCGATCTCGGGAAGATATTCCGTCGCGGTGCCGATTCGCAGCGTTACGGAAAACATCGATCACCGCGACGGAATGTCACCAATAGGTTTCGATCGTGATCTGCCCCGGCTCCTTCCGCCGGTTTCGTTTCATCCCCCGCGCTTCCAGCACCTTCTGCGTGTCGTCGACCATCGCCGGGTTGCCGCACAGCATTACGTGCGAGTTTTCGGGACTCAACGCCAGCCCCGCGCGCGCCTCGAGCCGGCCATCGCGAATCGCGCCGGGGATCCGGCCGCCAAGGGCATCGGGTTGCGACTCGCGGCTCACGATCGGAATCGACGTAAACGCTCCCGGGTGCGCGATCGCGATTTCCGCGATCGTGTCCCGGTAGGTGAGCTCGTTGCCGTACCGCACCGCATGAACCAGCACGATGCGGCCGAATTTCGCCCAAGGCTCCACGGTGCGCAGTATGGACAGAAATGGCCCGAGGCCGGTACCCGTCGAAAGGCACCACAGCACATCGGCGGCAGGCACTTCATCGACCGAAAAGAAACCATTGGCGTTGCGCAGCAGCCAGACCGGGTCGCCGGGCTCGAGCGCGGACAGACGCGGCGTCAGCGGCCCTTCGGGCAGCGTGATGAAGTAGAACTCGTGCGGCGACGACTCGGGGCTGTTCACGAACGAATAGGGCCGGCCGACCATGTCCTCCTTCGAACCGGGCGGCGCCGGCAGCGCAAGGCGGCCGAACTGTCCCGCGACGAACGTGACCTCGGGCGCCTCGACTTGCAGCGACACGAGCCGGTCGGTCCAGCAGCGTTTGCCGATTACCCTGCCCTGCACCCATTTGGTCATTGGGGTCATCTCGATAAACGGTAAAATTGCGATTATGCCCATCTCGACGACCGGACCTGCATTTCTCCTGCAGCGCGCGGGTTCCCGCGTCTACCTGCGTCCCCCGCGGCGAAGCGACGCCGCAGCATTTATTGCGGCGTCGCGGGCCAGCCGCCGACTCCATGGCGCGTGGGTGCGTCCGCCACTGACCGCGGCACGATTCACCGCCTATTTCAAGCGCTACGGCGCGCATTCGTTTCGCGACCTGGCAGGCACCACGCATGTCGGGTTCCTGGTGTTCCGCATCGAGGACGGCGCACTTGCCGGCGTTTTCAATTTCAGCGAGATTGTCCGCGGGACTTTCCACAGCGCCTACCTGGGGTACTACGCATTTGCTCCATATGCGGGCAACGGCTGCATGTCCGACGGACTTGCGCTCGCGCTCGACTTCGCGTTCCGCACGCTGAAGTTGCACCGCGTCGAAGTCAACGCGCAACCCGAGAACACGCGCTCGCTGGCGCTCGCCCGCCGCGCCGGATTCGTGCGCGAGGGCTACTCGCGACGCTACCTGAAGATCGCCGGCCGCTGGCGGGACCACGTGCGCCTCGCCCTGCTGGCAGACGACTGGCGGGTGCGGCGCAAAGAGGGCCGATGACGGGCGATGCGCGGCATCGCGGCTCGACGTTCATGTCCCACGCATTGGTGACGCTTGCCTTGCTGACGGGCTGTGCGGTCGCACCCGTGGCGGCGGACAGGCCGAAGGTCGTCTCCGGCCATCCGCTTCCGCCCTATGAAAGCTTTCGCGAATGCACGCGGCTGTCACCGGATGACCGGCTCGAGTATTCGTTCGAGGCGACCGATCCCGTCGACTTTGACATCCGCTACCATGAGGGCGACGTCGTGGTCGCTCCCATCGTGCGGGAAAGATCGCTCGCTGACGCCGGCGTGTTCGTTGCGCGCATCGCCCGGGACTACTGCCTGGTGTGGGAAGCCGGCGCCGCGGGCACGCTCGTCGACTATCGACTCCGGCTCCGGCCAGCGCAGCGCTGACCTCGCAAACGGGCCCGACGCGCGACGCGCCCCGGTCGGCAAGCTACAAGTCTGTATGCGTGTACGTCCGCCCGTTCTCGACGCGCGCCAGCACGAACTTGTCGACAATCGCTTTCGCAACATCGGCCGGATCCTTCAGCAAACCGCTCTCCTTGAACCCGCGAAACAGGCCGACACTCGGAAACTGCACGGGATCCCGGCTCCTCATGAACGCCTGCATATCCGTTTCGAAGACGCCGGGCCGCAACGAAATGCATTCGAGCGACGGCGCCGCGTGGTCCGCGACGACGGCACGGGTCAGCATCTCGATCGCTGCCTTCGACATGCAGTAGACGGCGCTGCCCGCGATCGCGGTCTGCGCGGCCCCGGACGAAATGTTGATGATCCGGCGGGGAAGGAATTCGTCCGGAAACGCTCGGCAGAAGAGGTCGGCCATCACGAGCGGAGCGGCGATATTGGCCGCCAGCGCTGACTCGATCTCGGCGGCGTCGAGGCACCCGACCAGGCCCACCGGTGAAGCAACCGCAGCGTTGTTGATAAGTGTGACGGCCGTCGGCTTCAGAGCCGCAAGGTCGCGCAGCGCCGGGGCGACAGCGGCTGCGATCAGCGCCGGGTGCCCCAGATCGCACGCGGCGTAATGGAAGCGCTTGCCTTTGTGCTTCGGGCTAGCGGTCCTGCCAATCCCCAGCACAACGCACCCTTGCGCCAGCAGCGCGACGGTCAGCGCCTCGCCGAGGCCGCGGGAGACACCGGTGACAATGGCTGCGTGCATCGTTCCTCCGTCAATGATTTCGATCGTAGCGCCAGCGCGCGATCGTGGCGCCCGCCAGCATGGACATACCCATCAGACCAAGTTGCCACAGCGGCTTCACCGCATAGATCAACGCAGGGGTCGAGCCCATCGGCGCGATGAACGTGGCGTGAAAGGCGACCACCTCGAAGGCCGCCGCCAGCGCCGTTCCGATCAGGAGTCCCGGCGCGCGCGACCGTCTTGCAACCATCAGCGCGGCGAGCCATGGCAGGACAAGCCACAACGCGAATGCGTACAGGCGGATGCCGAGCGGGCCGGGCGCCTTGACTACGAACAGCGTTGCGTCCGCGGCAATTCCAATCCCCGCCAGCAATCGGACGAGCTGGCGCAGGAGCGGGTTAGGCAATGGTGCGGGCATCGGAAGATATCAGCGTAGCACGTCAACGCCACCCGTACTGCGGGAGTGCCGTCGCGACCGGAATACCGACACATCGTCATACAACCGCGCGCCGAGAATCTCGGTATCCCAGCCGGGAAGCGCTGCGACCGGGAGCGGTAGCAGATCTCCCGATGCGAACGCCGCGCGGGCGCCGGCGAGGCGCGCCGACGCCATGTTGTCCAGCGCCGCGGCGAGCACGTCCGGACCTTCGGGAAGGGCCGGCGGATCGAGCGCTAGCACCAAAGCCCTGGCGGTGATGGCGCGGAACGGCACCGCGCATTTCGCGAGCACGCCGTGGCCAATGGTGACTACGCGCACGTCGGACGCGCTCCGGCCGAGGAACGCCTCGCGCCATGCGTGCCTTCGCCAGAGGTCGACGAGCGACTTGTCGGTACAGGCGACCAGCATGCCTGACTCATCGAGCAGCGTGGCCGCGTCGCGGACGCGCCCCCGCGTTCCGCCTCGCAAGGCAGGTGGCGCAAGACTCGCGTCGACGTGCAGCGCATTGAGCGCTGCCTTGGTTCGCGGCAGCGTCAGCCACACCAGCGCATTGCAGGCATCGTGGAGGTTGTCGGCGCGGACAACGATTTCAGACCGCTCCGCGACACGGCCTTCGTAGGCGTGCGCGCGCATCCGGCGCGGCGGCGGGATGACGAACGCGAGCGGGCGCCCGTCCGGCAAGGCGAGGCCAACCTCGCGCGCCCACGCGTTCAACGTGGCGTGATCGGGCAATCCACCGTCCCGGCAGCGCGCAAGCCAGCGCCCGAACGGCGCGAAGGCGGGATGCGCTTCCGGGCGCGGCACGGCGGGAATCGCCTCAGCTCCTGCCGCTGAACGAAAACGCAACGATGACGACGATGAAGACGACGAACGCCAGCAGCGCGACCTTCCAGGGGCTCTTCGGGTACTCCCCGCGGACCGCACCGGAAACGCCGTTCATCGCACATTGAAAGGCTCGCGTCCCGTAGGTGTAGGAGAGGAGCCACACCGGCACCAGGATGTGCTTGAACGTCTGCCCCGAATACTCGGCATGCACGCTCAAGTTGCGAAACGTATCTCCCGGGACCCGCTGCGCGCATAGCGCCTGCAATTTCGCGTCCATGGTGTCGCGCGCGCGCTGCGCTGCGGCGATCAGGTCGATCTGATACCGCTCCACCACCCAGCCGGCGACGAATCCGGCGTCATAGGACGTCAGTTCGCCCGTGGGAAACGGCTCGATTCCACGCAGCAACGCCGGATGGACGCCGACGGACGCGCAAACGAGATCGTCGTCGAAGAAGTGCGATAGCCGACCCGCCGCCGGCTCCCAGCGCACGTGCTGCACCTGCCGCGTTCGCGTGCGGCCGCCGTCCTCGTACGTTTCGGTCGTGTAGTAATACTGTCCGGCTTCCGCCGTCCACGCGGCATCGACGTGGGCGTCGAACGTCCAGTAAGGCAGATAGACGCCACGCACGGTGTCCGTCATCGCCTTGACCTTGAGTGCGGACGGAGCAAGCCACAGCCTGCCGTACCACGCGCGGATGCCCTCCCGCGCGGCGGGCTCGCTGACCTTGAACGGCAGCACGCTTTCGGGGCGGAACGCGGGCTTCGCTTCCGCGTAAGGCACGAGCTGCGCCGAGCCGCAGAATTCGCACGCCTGGGACTGTCGCTTCGGGTCGAACACCGAGATGGCGTTGCAGCTCGAGCACTTGACCTGGCGTTTCTCGGCCTGCCAGCCGCGCGCGTCGTCGCCGATTCCGCGAAGGGCTGCCACGAGGTCGTGTTCGACAACGGCGCCGCCGGCGTCGAGCTTGCCCGGCGACTCCGTGCCGCAGAACGGGCACGCGAGCTTCTGCTTCGCCGGATTCCAGATTGCCTCGCCGCCGCACGCCGGACACGCGATTTTCGACAGCGCGAGCGTTTCCGCCATGGCGGGCCCGGGACAGCCGGTCAGTGAATGAAGTAGCCGATCACGCGCCACTCGCCGTCGGCGTCGTGCTCCAGCGTCACCGTTTCGCGGCCGTCGGCCTTGTTCGCAAAAGCCGTTCGGAACTGGACCAGCGCGTAGTCGCCCTCCGGGCCTCCCTCTATCCTTGTGCCGAACGTCGTGGTAAGCACGCCCCGCTGGCCGAGCGCGCCGTACGGTGCGCGCGCCTGCTTGAGGGAGGCGTCCCACTGGCTCACCGTCATCGCCTGCTTGAACTTGGCCCCGGCGGCGCTCCAGCTCGCATTGGCATCCAGGCTGTCGGTGATGGTGAGCCAATCGCGCGCGGCCTTCTGGGCAACGGCGCCGCGCGGATCCTGCGCCAGTGCCGGAGTCGCGACACCCACGAAGGTGCAAACGGCGAGCGCCAGCGCCAGCACGCGCATCACCGACGCGAAGGCGATGCTCATGACTTGACGAAAGCCTCGATGGCGGCGCGCGTTACCCGCCACTGCGTGCCGATCTTCTTGCCCTTGAGGTCGCCGGCCTCGAGGCTCGCCATCACGTCGGACTCGCCGACGCCCAGGGCTTCCGCCACTTGCGCCGGCGTCAGCAATTCCGGCGCCGCCGGCGCGGCGGTCGCGGCGATGCCCGGCGTCGTTTGCGCCATCAGGCCGCCGGACTGGTTCAGCATCTGCTGCGCCATCGCCATGCCGACGGCCATCTCGGCGGCCATCCCGCCGGCGCCCCCGGCGCCGCCCTTTTCCATTCCCTGTGCCATCTGGAACTTCACGTAGTCTCCGAGATTTCCGACCGCGGCCATCGAGGAGCGCTTGTCGATCGCCTGCTCGACCTCCGGAGGCACCGAGACGTTCTCGACGACGAAGCTGGTCATCTCGAGGCCGTATTTCTCGACGATCGCGGGATTGATGAGCGGCAGCAGTGCATCGCCCATCTCCGAGTAGCGCGCCGCGACGTCGAGGGCCGGGATCTTCGAGCTGGCGAGCGCGTCGGAGAATACGCTCACGATTCGCGAGCGCATGGTGTCGTTGAACTCGTCAAGGCGGAAATGGTCGTCGGTTCCGGCGACCTCCTTCAGGAACCTCTTCGGATCGACGATCCGGAAATCGTAGGTGCCGTAGGCGCGCAGGCGGACGATGCCGAAATCGGCGTCGCGCAACATCACCGGATTCGCCGTGCCCCACTTGTTGCCGGTGAAAAGACGCGTGACGACGAAATAGACATCCGCCTTGAACGGGCTCTCGAGGGCGTATTTCCAGCTCTTGAGGTTGGTGAGGATGGGGATATTGTCGGTGGTGAGCGTGTGCCTGCCGGGCCCGAACGTGTCGCCGAATTCGCCGACGTAGACGAACTGCGCGGCCTGCGACTCGCGAACGACAAGCTGCGCGCCCTTCTTGATCTCCTTGTCCTCGTCGGGAAACCGGAACGACAGCGTGTCGCGCGAGTCGTCGGTCCACTCGATGATGTCGATGAACTGTTTTTTCAGGAAATCAATGATCGCCATCGCGAGTTCCTTTCGTTACGGCTACGCCACGCTGGAGCGGCGCGGCCGATCCTATTTCTTCTCCCCGACCAACTTGCCCGCAGTGATTTCAGCTTGCGCGATTTCCTCTTCGAGCCTGGTCGCCGGGAGCGCCCCGGGCACCACCGAACCGTCGGCGAACACCATGGTTGGCGTGGCGGTGACGCGCAGCCTGGCACCCAGTGCGTTCGTTGCGCCAACCGGATTGTCGCAATCCCCCTTGTTGGCCGGCAGCGCGCCCGTCGCGAAGAAATCGTCCCACGCCTTCGCCTTGTCCGGCGCGCACCAGATGATCTTCGACTTGCGGGCGGCGTCCGGGTGCAGTTGGTCGATCGGATACAGGAACGTGTAGATCGTCACGTTGTCGATGCTCTTCAGCTCGTCTTCCAGCTTCGCGCAGAACGGGCAATCGGCGTCCGAGAATATCGCGAGTTTGCGCTGGCCGTTGCCTTTCACCCGCTTGAACGCGAGATTCATCGGAAGGCTGTCGAAGGGCACGGCGTTCAACTGGCGCATCTTCGCTTCGGTCAGGTTCTTCTTCGTGGCGGTGTCGTAGACGGAGCCGACGAAGACGTAGGTGACCTTGACGTCCGTGTACAGCAGCTGGTCGTCGAGTTGCGCTTCGAAGAGACCCAGGTACGGGCTCTTCGCGACGCTGCGCACCGTGGCATTCGGAAACTTCTGCTCGAGCAGTTTTTTCACCGTGGCGGCGTCGCGGGTCGGTGCCGGCGCCTGCGCCGCCAGCGGCATCGCGAGCAGCGCACCCGCACCCAGTATTGCGGCCGCGGCCAGCCGGCGCAGGGAAATCGTCGTCGAAAGCGACATCATGTTCTCCGAAGGGTCGCGCGGCGGAAGTTTACCGCAGCGCAAAATGCGCGAGGAGGCGCTTGGCGGGCGGCAGTCGGTCGACGGCGGCCATTCCGAGATTGCGTAGCGACCTGATCCACGGCGCCTTGTTGCGAAAAAGATGGGCAAGACCGTCGGTGACGGTCTGCATGGCCTGCACCGGTTCCGAACGCATCTGCGCGTAACGGTCGAGCAGCACCGGCGCGCCCGCATCCACGATCGGGCCGCGCTCGCGCAATACCGCCGCGAGCGCCTCGACATCACCGAAGCCGAGGTTGACGCCCTGGCCGGCAAGCGGATGGACGCCGTGCGCGGCATCGCCGACGAGCGCCACGCGGTGCGCGACGATTCGCGGAATCTTCAGCAACTGCAACGGAAATCCGGCAGCCGGCGTGATGCACTCCAGGGCGCCGAGAACGTTTGCACCCGCCTTCGCCACCAACGTCGCCAGCGTCTTCGGGTCGAGACCGAGGAGCTCCCGGGCAAGCGCTTCAGGTGCCGACCATACGATCGAAACGCAGCGGCCCGGCAACGGCAGCCACGCCAGAATGCCGCCGTCGGCCCGGAACCATTGCCGCGCGCGGCCGCGGTGCGCACGCTCGCACGCGAAATTGGCGACGACCGCGGTTTGGCCATAGGGCTTCGCCATCGAGGCGATCCCCGCGGTCCCCCGCACCGGTGAACGCGCGCCGTCGGCGCCCACGACCAGTCGCGCGGAAAGTATCGCGCCGTCTTCGAAAAGCAGCTCGCCCGCATCTGCCGACCATGCAATCGACTCGAAGGTGCGGGGCGCGAACGTCAGTACGCCGGCGGCATGCACGAGGGGGACAAGTGCCGCGCGCAGCGCACGCTCCTCGACGATCCACGCCAGCGCACGCTCGCCGACCTCGTAGGCCGAGAAATCGAGGACGGCGCCGGCATCGCCTTCCACGCGCATCGTCTCGACCGCCGTGATCCGTTCGCGCGGCAGCGCCTGCCACGCGCCCAACGTCCGGAGGTACGACGCGCTCCCCGGGCTGATCGCATAGACACGCGTGTCCCAACCTGGCTCGGCCGTGGAAGTTTCGGGTGCGGCCACCGTCTCACGGTCGACCAGAGCAACCTTGAGACCGGCGCCGGCAAGCGCAGGTGCAAGCGCCAGACCCACGAGTCCCGCGCCGGCGATGAGCACATCGAATTCGGCTCGCTTGGCCGGCGCGCCGCGGCGCCCCTGAAATGTCCCCACCCGGGGTTCTTTCGCGTGCCGTTCGCCACCGGCGCCTGCAGGCGCGTTGCCCGCAGCCTGCCGCGTGCGCGTGCGCCCCGGGGTACCTCCCGTTTCATCCATTCGGCTTCTCGAGAACTTCAATGACGTGGTTCTGGTTGGTGTAGATGCAAAGATCACCGGCGATCGTGAGGCTCTCTTTGACTATGCTCGCAGCCGAAAGTGCCGTGTGTTCGAGCAGCGCCAGCGCCGCTGCCTGCGCGTACGGGCCACCGGACCCGATCGCGACGATCCCGTGCTCGGGCTCCAGCACGTCGCCGGTGCCGGTAATGATGAGCGATGCCGCGCGATCGGCCACCGCGAGCATCGCCTCCAGCCGGCGCAGCACTCTGTCGGAACGCCAGTCCTTCGCGAGCTCGACCGCCGCGCGCGTCAGATGGCCCTGGTGCTTTTCGAGCTTGGCCTCGAAGCGCTCGAACAAGGTGAAGGCGTCGGCGGTCGCCCCGGCGAAACCGGCGAGCACGCGCTCGTTGTAGAGACGGCGCACCTTGCGCGCCGTCGCCTTGACCACGACGCTGCCGAGCGTGATCTGGCCGTCCCCACCCAGCGCCACGGCACCGTCGCGACGGACGGAAAGAATCGTGGTGCCGTGGAAGCTCTTCATGCGTCAGGTCAGTGGTGCGGGCGCCAGCGAGGTGCCGTTCGCAATGACCGGCACGCCAGACGCGAGATCGGCGAAAGAACGGCGTCGGCCCCGCGTCGGTTGAAAAGGGCGCGTCGCGGCCGCCGGCGGGCCATTTCGGCGTGCTACTCCGCCTTCTTTACGAAGTGGCGGGGCGAAATGCCGATGAGCAACAGCAGCGCGCGGATAATCGGCGTCACACCGAGGATCTGAACCGATTTGCGCTGCGTTTCGATACGGTTTATCGCGTTGAGTATCGCACCGGCACACACGAAATCGACGCGCTCGACGCGGGTCATGTCGACGGGGACCACCACACGTCCCTGCGCGAATTCGTCGAGTCGTCCCAACTGGGGCACGGCCGAGCCGGCCATGACACCCGACCAGGCGAGCATTTCGACGTCGCTGACCCCGGTATCCGCCGTTTCATCGGCGGCGGCCGGGTCCGCCATCTGGGGCAGCACCGGCGGCTCCCACGACGGCGGCGACAACTCGAAGGCCACGGCGTACTCCAGTGCCCGGTCCTCGAACGCCGCGTGCGCATCTGCCCATTGCAGCAGCTCGAGGGAGAGCAGCCATGCGCCCTCGCCGCCCTCGCGTCCCTTCTTGATCGCGGCTTCGAGCATCGGTTTCAGCTTTTCGGCGCGCAGGAGCAGGAGCGCGAATTTCCTGCGCCTCGCGTCCGCCAGCGCCTGGGCGAGGACCCGCGCCCCGTCGTCGTCGAAGCCCGTCACCGACATGACGTCGAGCCGCACTTCGGTCAGCTGCTTCGCCATGGCACGCTTGAGGCCCTCGAGCTGCGTGGAGGTCGCCGCCGTCATCTTGCCGGTAAGCCCGATGTACCCGCCCGATGTCGCGCGCGGACCGATCTGCGGCTTCTCGGTCGCGACCCAGGGCGGCGCGGAACGCTCGAGCTGGACGACATACTGAAGGGCAACCTGATCGAAGGCCGCCCGGTCGCCGGCGCGCTGCAGCAGATCGAACAGCGCAAGCCAGGCAAGCGGCGAAAGCTTGGTATCGTGGTCGGTCTGAACACCCTGCTCGAGCAGTTCGCGCGCCTGCTGCGCCTGGCCGTTCGCGAACCGCAGCGCGGCATCCTCGAGCACCGCGCAGAGTCCCGGATTCGCCTGCGCCACCTCGAAGGCGGCCTGGGCGGGCGTCCATTCGATGAGGCTGGCGCCGGTCACCGTTATGTCGCCCGCGGGCTCCACCTGGCGGCGGTCACCGCCCTGGCGTGGCTTGCCCGCGATATGAGCCGCAATTTCCCGCGCCGAGGCGGGACGACCACCCGTCCCGACGGTCGCCGGTCGTGGCGTCGCGTCCGATGCCATCGGCGAGGGTTTCTTGGCGGGTGGCTTCGAGAACAGCGCCATCAGGATCGATTGGCCGGACCCGGTGCTCCGCTCCGCAGGCAGGGAACGGCGCCGGGAATGCCGGTGCGTAATACTCGGAGGTCAATTATGTTCCGGGCATACGCTTCGTACAAGCCGAGGGCGCGGGACGGCGGCCGCCCCGACGCGCCCCTCCCCGGCGTTCACGCCGGCGCGGGCACCGGCCATGCGGGCCCGCTGCCGGCGCCGGCACGTCGAAATGCACGCCGGAGCCGGGATCGCTCGCGGGGCCCGGCGGCCCTGCGACACGCGGCGCGGCACTCCGCCATCCGGTTCGCCCTGCGCGATGCACAGGCATCCGGACCCGCAGGATGTCGATAACGCCTGCCCGCAGTGCATCGGCGTACACTTCTCGGTCCGCGGCGCTGGCGCGAATGCGGTTTGCGCGGCGGCGGGCGGGACGAGGAATCGCGGGGTGACGAAGCAGGCCGCTTCGAATGACGATGGCCTGGTCCGCGCTAGCTTGCTAGAATCGGCCCCGCAAGTTGGGTCGCATGACCACACGGGAGAATGACGATGAAGAACCCGCTTGATTCGATCTGGGGAACGATAGTCTCCGGCCTGATCCTTACGGCGATCCTGTATCTCGCCGTCAAGGGTTTACTCACCTGACGGAGGCGATGACCATGGAATACGTACCCGCGCTCGCAAGATGGCTCCACTTCCTGGCCGGCGTCATGTGGATCGGCCTTCTCTACTACTTCAACTTCGTCCAGGTTCCCGCGCTCAAGGCGGCCGGGGCGGATGGCACCGCCGGTGGCATCACCAAGCACGTCGCGCCGCGCGCGCTCAATTACTTCCGCTGGTCGGCGCTCGTCACCTGGTTCGCAGGTGCCGCGTTGCTGGGCGGGGGCTTCGTCAGCGCTTTCACGTTGTCGAAGGGCTACGCCGGCATCGGCGTCGGCGCCTGGCTGGGCACGATCATGCTGTTCAACGTGTGGGGAATCATCTGGCCGAACCAGCAGAAGATCCTCGGCATGAAATCCGCGACCGACGAGGAAAAGAACAAGGCGCGCCGCGTTGCGTTTCTTGCGTCGCGCACCAACGTGATGCTGTCGATGCCGATGCTGTTCTTCATGGCCGGGGGCTTGACGCACAAAGCCGGATTCGGGCTGTAGCGGGGAGAGCCTCCGCGGGTCCGTCGCGCGCCGCGAAGGAGAAACCGGACTCGATCGGAGCGAGTCCGCAGCGTCGCCGCGCCGAACAGCGTCAGTCGCCGTAGAGTTTCTGGACGCGTTCGCGGCGCTCCTGCGCCTCGAGCGAAAGGGTCGCGGTGGGGCGCGCGAGCAGCCGCGGAATGCCGATGGGTTCGCCGGTTTCTTCGCAGAACCCGTAGCTGCCGTCGTCGATCAGCTTGATCGACTTTTCGACCTTCTTCAGGAGCTTGCGTTCGCGGTCGCGCGTGCGCAGTTCGAGCGTGTATTCCTCCTCGAGCGTCGCGCGATCCGACGGGTCGGTCGTAATTTCGTTCTCGCGCAGGTGCTCGCCGGTGTCGTCGGCGTTCTGCAGGAGCTGGTCGCGCAAATCGATCAGACGCTGCCGGAAAAACGCGAGTTGCGCCTCGCTCATGTAGTCCCGCTCCGGGGACTTGAGCAGATCCTCCTCGGTGAGGATCTTCGGTTTCTTGACCAGGGTTGCGGTTGCTTGCTTCGCTGCCATGCTGACCTCTGTACGCTTCCTTCAACGTTCCGTCGCGAACATGCCCGCTCACGTTGTTGTTGCAACCGCGTGGCGGCGGCAATACCGACCGCACTAAACCGGCGATTATATCCTGCTTACGTCACCCGCCGCCACAGGAGCGGCGCATTCCGCGCCTGCTGCCCGCCCGAGGCGATCCGGCCCCGTATAATCGTGGAAAAACAAGGCATTCGCATGATCGCCCCGACCCTGACCGCGCCCTCCGCGCTGACCATCGCACGTCCGGATGACTGGCACGTGCACTTCCGGGACGGCGCGGAGATGGCGTCGGTCGTCGAAGCGACGGCTCGCGTGTTCGGACGAGCAATAGCCATGCCTAACCTCGCGCCGCCGGTCACGTCGACTGCCCTGGCGCGGGCCTACCGCGACCGCATCAAGGCGGCCCTGCCCGCCGGATCGCGATTCACGCCTCTCATGGCTCTCTATCTCACCGACAACACGCCGGCCGACGAGATCGCTCGGGCAAAGGGGTCGGGCTTGGTCCACGCCGTCAAGTACTACCCGGCGGGCGCGACAACCCACTCGGATTCCGGAGTCACGTCGCTGGCGTGCGCCTACCCGGCCCTGGCAGCCATGGAAAAGTACGGGATCATCCTTTCGCTGCACGGCGAGGTGACCGATCCCGACATCGACGTGTTCGACCGCGAACGCGCATTCGTCGAGCGGCACCTGAAGCGAATAGTCGACGATTTCCCGGGTCTCAAGATCGTGCTCGAGCACATCACCACCCGGGAGGCTGCCGAGTTCGTCGCGGCCGCCCCCGCGAACGTTGCCGCGACGATCACCCCGCAACACCTGCTCTGGTCGCGCAACGCGCTGTTCGTCGGCGGTCTGCGTCCGCATTTCTTCTGTCTCCCGGTTCTGAAGCGTGAAGCACACAGGCGGGCACTCGTGCGGGCGGCTACATCGGGGAGTCCGAAGTTCTTCCTCGGCACCGACTCGGCGCCCCATGCGCAGCACGCGAAGGAAAATGCCTGCGGCTGCGCCGGCTGTTATTCTGCGCCGGTCGCACTTCCGCTTTATGCCGAGGCCTTCGAGAGCGCCGGGGCACTCGATCGGCTGGAGGCGTTTGCCAGTCACTTCGGCGCGGATTTCTACGGGCTGCCGCGTCACGCCGACACCGTCACGCTGGTGCGCGAAACCTGGACCGTTCCCGCCGGTTATCCGCTCGGCGAGCGGACGGTTGTGCCGTTGCGCGCCGGCGAGTCCATGCCGTGGCGCGTCATGTAGCCGGCAGGGAGAGAGCCGGCCCCGCGGTACGGCGGCGATAACCTTCGTTGCTTGACCCGGCCACGCCGCAATGCGGCGCTGACTGCAACGATGCAATTGCGTTATCCTAGCCGTCCGAAGCCAGCCAGACCGTCGCCGCTCGCCCCGATGCGAATCGGGCGGGGGGAGGAAAGTCCGGGCTCCGAAGAGCAGGATGCCGGGTAACCCCCGGCCGCTATACGTCGCCGCTAGCGCGGACGACCAAGGCGAGGAACAGGGCCACAGAGACGAGTCGCTCCGCTCGAGGGTCAAACCGAGGCGGAGCGGGTGAAACGCGGCAACCTCCATCCGGAGCAACACCAAGTAGGCGGACGACGACGCTGCTCGCCGAGTCCGCGGGTAGGTGGCTTGAGCCCACCGGCAACGTTGGGCCTAGAGGAATGACGGTCATAGCGTACGCAAGTGCGCCGTAACAGAACCCGGCTTACCGGCTGACTTCGGTTTTACATCACGGCCGGAGCCGACTTTCTCCGTCATCGGGCGGAAAGCCGGCTTCGGCCCCATTTGCGTGCATCGCGAAGGATCTCCCGCGCCGCGTTGAAGCCTGGCACGCCGGTGACACCGCCGCCGGGATGCGTGCCCGCGCCACACATGTAAAGGCCCCGCAGTGGCGCGCGATAGTCGGCATGGCCGAGCACCGGCCGCGCGGAGAACAGCTGGTCGAGGCCAAGCGCGCCGTGGAAGATGTCGCCGCCCGTAAGGCCGAACTCGCGTTCGAGATCCAGTGGAGTCAGCGCACGGCGGCCGAGAACGCTCGCCCTGAAATTCGGCGCAAATCGATTGACCGTGTCGATCATCAGGTCGGCAACCTCCTCCCGCGCGTCGTCCCACGTGCGTCCCGGCGCCACATCCGGCAACGCCGGATGCACGTGCTGGCAGAACAGGCTTGCGACGTGCATGCCGGACGGCGCGAGCGTCTCGTCGACGACCGACGGGACGAGCACTTCGACGATCGGTTCGCGCGACCATCCATGCGTCCGGGCATCGAAGTAGGCGCGCTCCATGTAGGCGAGCGACGGCGCGATGATGATGCCGCTGCCGTGGTGCGGCCGCGGGGTCTTCCCGGGCAGCGCGGTGAAATCGGGCAGCGCGGAAAGCGCGACGTTCATCCGGAATGTCCCGGAGCCGCACCGGTAGCCGGCGATGCGCGCGCGGAAATCGGCCGGCAGATGTTCCGGCGCGACCAGCTGTTCGAACAAGACCTTGGGCGTGACGTTGGCGACGACACGCGTTGCCTCGACGACGGCGCCGTCCGCAAGCACGACGCCGACGGCCCGTCCCGCCTTGACGAGTACCCGCGCGACCGTGGCGCCGGTCCGCAGCGTGACGCCGCGCGCCGCGCATTCCGCTGCCATCGCCTGCGTGATCGCGCCCATGCCGCCGATCGCGTGGCCCCATTGCCCGCGCTGGCCGTTCACTTCCCCGAACACGTGGTGCAGCAGCACATAGGCCGACCCCGGCGTCCAGGGACTGGCGAAGTTGCCCACGATGGCGTCGAAGCCGAAGGCCGCCTTGATCGGGGCCGACTCGAACCAGCGGTCGAGCACGTCCCCTGCGCTCTTGGTAAAGAGGTCGAGGACGTCGCGCTGTCCGGCAAGGTCGAGCGCGCGGAATCGCCGCGCCGCTTTCCAGGCGTCGAGCAATGCATGGATGCCACCGCCGACGTTCGGCGGGGTCGCGAGCAGCAGTTCCCGCAGCACGTCGGCGACACGTCCGAGCATCGCGTAATACGCGGGCAGCGCCTCGGCGTCGCGGCGGGAGAATTTCGCGACTTCCGCCTGCGTCGCTGCAAGCCCGCCGCCGATGGTGAGATGGTTGCCGTCCGGCAGTGGCAGAAAATTCGATACCGGCCGCAGGACGATTCTGAGCCCGTGCTCCGCCAGCCTGAGGTCGCGGATCACGCGCGGATTGAGGAGGCTGACGGTGTAGCTCGCGGTCGAGTTGCGAAAGCCCGGATGGAATTCCTCGGTGACCGCGGCGCCGCCGAGAACCGGGCGACGCTCGAGCACGCATACATCGACGCCCGCGCCCGCAAGATAAGCGGCGCAGACGAGTCCGTTGTGGCCGCCGCCGACGATGACAGCGTCGAAGGGCCGGGCGGAAGCGCTCATGGGCGCGCGGCGAGTCGTCGTGGTCGAACGCCGCCAAGTCCGCTTGACGGCGACAGCGCTTCGCCGGGGCGGCGCGAGAGGCAGAGCTGTGCGAGGCGGATGGGCAAGGCGCGGCGTCTCCTGCCGACCGGTCGAACTCAGTCGACGCTGATCGCGACCGTCGAGTAACCACAGTCGACGTAGGTGATCTCGCCGGTGATCGCGCTCGACAGCTCCGAGAAGTAGAACGCGGCGACGTTTCCGACCTCGTCGATCGTGATGTTCCGCCGGAGCGGAGCCGCGCGCTCGAAACGGCTCATGAGCTTCGAGAAATTGCCGATGCCGGCTGCCGCGAGCGTCTTGACTGGCCCCGCCGAAATCCCGTTGACGCGGATGCCCTCCGGGCCGAGGCACGCCGCGAGGTAGCGAACATTGGCCTCCAAGCTTGCCTTGGCGAGTCCCATCACGTTGTAATTCGGCACCGAGCGCACGGCACCGAGGTAGGTGAGCGTCAGCATCGAGCCGGGACGCCCCTTCATCAGCGGGCGGGCGCCCTTGGCCAGCGCCGCGAAGCTGTAGCTCGAAATGTCCTGCGCGAGCGCGAACGCCGGGCGCGACAGGCTGTCCAGGAAATCGCCTGCGAGCGCCTCACGCGGCGCATACGCGATCGAGTGCAGCAGCCCGTCGAGCACGCCCCATTCGCTTTTCAGCGCCGCGAAAAGCGCGTCGATGTCGTCATCACTGGCAACGTCACAGCGCAGGACCGGGACCGGGCCAAACTCGGCGGCGATCCTGGCAACGCGCTCCTTCAGGTCGTCATTGACGTAGGTGAATGCGAGCTTCGCGCCCTCGCGATGGCACGCCCTTGCGACGCCATAGGCAATCGAGCGATTCGAAAGGATACCGGTGATCAGGATTTTCTTATCGGCGAGAAAGCCCATTGTGACTCCGAGAGCGGTAATCCCCGGGGCGTCGGGGCGGATCCCTGGATGCCGAAGATCGTCCCTGGCGTACCGATGACACCGCACGCGATCCGGTTGTTGGGAACGCCTGGCAGGGCGTCGAGCGACCCCGTCGCCCCGGCATGGAGGATCACGGCGCGGCCCATGACGCCGTTCGGTCCTTCGACGCGGTAACCCGGTAGCCGGACAACCAGTGAGCCGGCATCGTCGTTCTTCATGTACGTTTCACTCGCCACCGACACGCCGGGCGGCGCCCACGGAGGGCCTGCCGAAAAGCCGTTCCGCGATGTGCAATTGCCGTTGGCGTGGACGACAGCCCGGTACGTGCCGGCACCGATGTTGGTGAAGCTCACCGTCATCACCACGCCCCAGTCATGCGCACGAAGAACTGCCGAGCCCCTGACCGCCGAGCCCCCGATCGGGACGAGCGTCGCCTCGACATTGGCGCCGGTCCCGAGGACGCGGGATTCCATATCGCTCATCGCCTGACAGCCGGCGAGCGCCGACACCGCAGCTATGCAGATCCATGCCGCGACCACGGACGCCGAGCAGGCGTAGCGCGGTCGAGCCCTCCCGCGCCGGACGCGAATGCCGCCGCCGTCAGAGCCTGCGGATGACGCCACAGGCGACGCGCGCTCCGGAGTTGCCGGTGGGCTGCGTTGTGAAATCGTCAGGATCCTTGTGGACGATGACGCCTCGGCCGACGACATCCGCCGTGCCACCGCCCACGGTGATGACGTCGAGCTCGACCGTCAGGGTCGCGTTGCCGGATGCATCGGCAACGAGCATCGGCATGTCGCCGGCATGGCGATCCGGCGTCGAAGTCGCGGCGTGCGGCTTGCCGAGCGGGTTGAAATGCCCCCCGGCGCTCATGCCGTCGCCGGAACTGCAGTCGCCCTTCTCGTGGATGTGGAAGCCGTGGCTCCCGGGCGAGAGCCCGGCGACCTTGGCGGCGACAATGACCTTGTCTCCCTTTTGCGTGTAGCTGACGGTGCCGCTTGCCGTATTGCCCTTCGTTGCCTCCAGCGAGGCACTCGCGGCGGGACCCGACGGCTGCGGCATGGCGCAACCTGCGCAGAGACCGACGATCGCCATCAACCCGAATGCGTGCTTCATGCTGTCTCCTTCGTGGTGAACACCGATCCGATTGACGCGTTCGCCGTGCAGCACGGGGCCTGTTCGGCGGGCACCCATGATAAGCGATGCCCGGCATGGTGACCAGAACGCGATGGCGGTACCACGCCGGTCGCATCCGCCCGCGTTCCGGATAAGCGTTGCGGGGCGCAAGCCCTCGCCGAAGGAACGGCATCGCGGCACGCGCCTGAAATTGCACACGTTGCGCGTGGGGTCCGCGGTACAATCGTGCTGCCGCCCCGCATGGCGGCCGTTCCCTGTCCCGCACGGAGCCTCACGTTGCGCATGCCTCCTGGAAATCGCCGGTGACGGGACACCGCGCAACACCTTCCCGCGATCCGTGCCGACGCTCGCCCGGCGGATTTTCGGCGTGGCGCTCGACGGCATCCGTTCCTTCGGATTGCCGTCGCAATGGCCTTGCGATGCACCTGCGGACATAGCGCGAACAGGCCCTCAATGTCACAAATGACCCCTGCTGAAATCGTCAGCGAACTCGACAAGCACATCGTCGGCCAGAATGACGCCAAGCGCGCGGTCGCGATCGCGCTGCGCAACCGCTGGCGGCGGCAGCAGGTCCCCGACCCGCTGCGGCAGGAGATCACGCCGAAGAACATCCTGATGATCGGGCCGACCGGTGTCGGCAAGACGGAGATCGCGCGGCGGCTCGCCCGCCTTGCCGACGCGCCTTTCATCAAGGTGGAGGCCACCAAGTTCACCGAGGTGGGCTACGTCGGACGTGACGTCGACACGATCATCCGCGACCTTGCCGAGGCCGCGATCAAACAGACGCGCGAGGCCGAGAGCCGCAAGGTGCGCGACCGCGCCGCGGACGCCGCGGAGGAGCGCCTGCTGGACGTGCTGCTGCCGCCGGCCCGCGAGGTCAGCTTCCACGACATGCAACCCACGGATTCGGCTACCCGCCAGAAGTTCCGCAAGATGCTGCGCGAGGGGAAGCTCGACGACAAGGAGGTCGAGGTCGAGATTTCGATCCTCTCGCCGCAGATGGAAATCATGGCGCCACCGGGGATGGAGGATCTCACCAGCCAGCTCCAGGGCATGTTCCAGCAGATGGGCGGCGCGCGGCGCAAGATCAAGAAGATGACGGTCGCCGAAGCAATGAAGGCGGTTACCGACGAGGAAGCGGCCAAGCTCCTCAACGACGACGAGATCAAGGCCAAGGCGCTCGCCAGCGTCGAGCAGAACGGCATCGTTTTCCTGGACGAGATCGACAAGATAACGAGCCGGCAGGAGACCCATGGCGCCGACGTTTCGCGTCAGGGCGTGCAGCGCGATCTCCTGCCTCTCGTCGAAGGCACCACGGTCACGACCAAATACGGGATGATCCGCACCGACCACATCCTGTTCATCGCATCGGGGGCGTTCCACCTGTCGAAGCCGTCGGACCTGATCCCCGAACTGCAGGGCCGCTTTCCGATCCGCGTGGAGCTCGCTTCGCTGTCGGTCGCCGATTTCGAGCAGATCCTCACGGCGACCGACGCCTGCCTGGTCCGTCAATACGAGGCGCTGCTCGGCACCGAGAACGTCCATCTCGACTTCAAGCCCGACGGCATACGGAGGCTCGCCGAGATCGCCTTTGCGGTCAACGAGAAGCAGGAGAATATCGGCGCGCGGCGACTCTACACGGTGATGGAGCGTCTCCTCGACGAACTGTCGTTTCACGCGACCAGGCACACGGGCGAGACGTTTGCCATCGACGCGGCCTACGTCGATGCGCGACTGGCCGGTATCGCCGGAGATGACAATCTTGCGCGTTACATCCTGTAGCGCGGCGGTCCCACGCTGCTCGCGGCGCGGTCGATTCGGGCGGCATGGCGGCGCCACTCGCGCTCCCGCACGGGATTGATCGCCGCGAAATCCCCGCCCATGCTCGAACGCATCCTCGGCATCATTCTCCCGGTGTTCCTGGTCATCGCACTGGGGTGGGCCTACGCCCGCAAGGCCAAGCCGGACATGGCGTGGGTCAACCGGATCAACATGAACGTGCTGGCGCCGGCGCTGATCTTCAGCGCGCTGGCAAGCAAGGACTTCGACATTGCAGCGAGCTGGCTGCTGATGGTCGGCAGCGTCGGCGTCGTACTGGGCTCGGGACTGCTCGCGTGGCCGTTCGCGGTGCTGCTGCACGAGGACCGACGCACGTTCGTGCCGCCGATGATGTTCAACAACTGCGGCAACATGGGGCTGCCGCTCGCGGTGCTGACGTTCGGGCAGCCGGGATTCTCGGCGATGGTCGCGCTGTTCACGATCTCCAACCTGCTGCACTTCACGCTGGGGGTGTGGATCATCGACCACCACGCGAACTTCGGGCGCCTGCTCCGCAATCCGATGGTGATCGCCACGTTCGTCGGCTTCGCTTTCGGCCTCACCCACCCGCCGATGCCCGACTGGCTCTCGGTGGCCATCAAGATGACGGGGGACGCCATGATCCCGCTGATGCTGATATCGCTCGGGGTGCGGCTTGCCGAGGCCTCCTGGGCGAGCTGGCGCCTGGGCGTGGTCGGCGGTCTCGCCTGCCCGCTCACCGGCATTGCGATGGCTGCGCTGCTATCGCCCATCCTCGGTCTCGACCGGACGCAGCAAGGGCTGCTGATCCTGTTCGGCTGCCTGCCGCCGGCGGTGCTCAATTTCATGGTTGCCGAACAGTACCGGCAGGAACCCGGCAAGGTCGCCTCGATCGTGCTCATCGGGAACGTGCTGTCGGTGCTTTTCGTGCCGCTCGGGCTTGCACTGGCATTGCCGTAGGCGCAATCCTCGCGACGCGGATCGACATGAACCTCCACCGAATGTTGCAGCTGCGCGCGACCGAGGGTCGCCCGCTCCGGATCGGCCTGATCGGCGCCGGCAAGTTCGGAGCGATGTACCTCGCGCAGGCCAAGCACACGCCCGGCGTCCACGTGACCGGGGTCGCCGATCTCGCGCCCGAACGGGCGCATGCCGCGCTCGCGCGCACGGGCTGGGCGCCGGAGCGCTACAGGGCGCGCTCGTTCGCCGCCGCCGCGAAGACCGGTGGAACGCATGTCACCGCCGACGCGCTTGCGCTGATCGCGGCGCCCGAGGTCGGCATCGTCATCGACGCGACCGGCAATCCGGGCGCCGGGATCCGCCATGCGCTTGCATGCTGCGTGGAGGGCAAGCACGTCGTGATGGTCAACGTCGAAGCCGATGCACTCGCGGGGCCGCTGCTGGCGCGCCGCGCACGCGAGGCCGGCATTGTCTATTCGCTTGCGTACGGAGACCAGCCGGCGCTGATCTGCGAAATGGTGGACTGGTGCCGTGCCGCCGGCTTCGAAGTGATCGCCGCCGGCAAGGGCACCAAGTACCTGCCCCGGTATCACGAATCGACGCCCGATACCGTGTGGCCCCACTACGGCTTCACGCCGGAAACGGTTGCGGCCGGAGACTTCAACGCGCAGATGTTCAACTCGTTTCTGGACGGCACCAAGAGTGCGATCGAGATGGCGGCGGTCGCCAATGCGACGGGATTGACGCCGGCGCCGGATGGCCTGGGGTTCCCGCCCTGCGGCGTCGACGATCTGCCGCGCGTGCTCCGCCCGCACGATGACGGCGGCTGCCTGCATCATGCGGGCCAGGTCGAAGTCATCAGTTCGCTCGAGCGCGACGGCCGCCCCGTGTTCCGCGACCTGCGCTGGGGGGTATACGTGACATTTCGCGCCGGCGAAGGGAGGGGCGAAGACTACGTGCGCCGCTGCTTCAGGGACTACGGATTCTCCACGGACCCGTCGGGACGATACGCGGCGATGTACAAGCCGTACCATGCGATCGGACTCGAGCTCGGGATCAGCGTCGCGTCGGTGGGCCTGCGCAGCGAGCCCACCGGACAGCCGCTCTCGTGGCACGCCGACGTCGTCGCTACGGCCAAGCGCGGCCTTGCCGCCGGCGAGCGGCTCGACGGCGAAGGCGGCTATACCGTCTACGGAAAGCTCGTGACGGCGGCCGCGTCGCGAGAATTGGGCGCGCTGCCGCTCGGGCTGGCGCACGGCGTCACGCTCAAACGCGCAATCGCCGCCCATCAACCGGTGCGGTGGGACGACGTCGCTTTCGATGCCGCCGACGAGGCGGTGAAATTCCGGCGCGAAATGGAAGCGGCGTGCGGCGCGTAACCGTTCGTCGAAACGGATTTGAGTTCAGGCGGCACGCCTGAACGTGGCGAGCAGCGCGCCCGCGGCGACGAACAGCCCGCCGAACGTGCGGTTCATCGCGCGCAGGTGGCCCGGCTCGCGAAGCAGGCGCAATACCCTGGCCGCAAGCCCGGTATAGGCGCTCATCACGACCAGGTCCGTGAACACGAGCGTCGCCGCGCAGGCCGCGTACTGGACGAGTTGTGGCTTGCCGGGATCGATGAACTGCGGCAGCACGGCCAGCATGAAAATGATCCCCTTCGGATTCGTGGCATTGACCAGAAAACCCCGGATCAGGAGCTCCCGGGGCGAGCCGCCGCTCTCTGCGCCCGCACCGGCCCCGATGGGAGTCGTGGGCGTACGCCACTGCTCGATGCCCAACCAGACCAGGTAGCCGACTCCGAGCCACTTGATCGTCGCAAAGGCGAACGTCGATGCGACCAGAACCGCGCCCAGGCCCGCACCGGCGATCGCCAGCACGAGCAGCAGGCCCAGTTGCAGCCCGAAGATGTTCCAGAGGCCGAGGACGTATCCGAAGCGCATCCCCGCCGTCATGCACGATATCGCGCCGGCGCCCGGCGACAGACTGATAAGCCAGGAGGCGACGAAGAAGGCCAGCCAGGTAGACAATGCCATGCCGCAATATTCCACGCGGGGAATGGACACGCATTGTACTGTGCAACGGATGCGCGAACGCACGCTCGGAAGGGCTCCCGAGCGTAGGATACGCGGATGCGCTGCCCCGATGCCTGCACGCTTCCCGGGGCGAATCCCCGACAGACCCGATTGATCACTCGATTCATGGGCTACGGCATCGGCCGGCGCGGGCGGCATGCCCGGATCCGGGAACGCTGTTCGGAATGATGGCGCCGCGATTGCTGTTGGCAGACGCAGGTTCAAGGGGAAGTCCATGATGGCTCGTACCCGACCCATCGCAGCATGGGTCGCCGGCGCAATGGTATTTTCGATTTCGTCGTGGCGTACGGCGACCGCGGCGGAACCGGACGGCATCCTGATCGGCCAGACGATCGCGCTCACCGGCAGCCTGGCCGAGCACGGGAACAGCGTGGTCGCCGGCGTACGTGCCTACGTCGATCTGGTGAACGCCTCCGGCGGCGTCAACGGCCGGCATGTCACGATCGTGACGATCGACGACGGCGGCGACGCAACGCGCGCCGCGGAGAACACCCGGCGGCTGATAGAGCGCGACGGCGTCGTCGCGATGTTCGGCGGGATCGAGGGCGGTCCCTGCGTCGCGAGCCTCAAGGAGGCCACGCAGCGCGGCGTCCCGCTGATTGCCTGCATGGCGGGCTCGCCCGATTTGCGCGAACCGTTCAACCGGTTGAGCATCCCGCTGCGGGCGCCTCATTTCGAGGAGTTCGCGAAACTGATCGAAGTCGCGCGAATCTACGGCCTCGACACCGTGGGCTTTCTGCACAGCGATTCGGAAGTCGGACGCAAGCACCTCGCCAACGTGCAACGGCTCGTTTCGGCACGCGGCATGACCGTCAAACCCATCGTGCTTTCCGCCGGTATCACGCCGGAGCGTCTCGCTGACGCGATCATCGCGGCACGCGTCGACGCGCTGTTCAACCACGGGTCGTATCCGTTGTATGCGGCCGCGATCCGCGAAACGCACCGGCGCGGCAACCGCCCGCTGTTCATGGCGGTGAACTCGGGCGCAGCGCAGATGGTGAAGCTGCTCGGTCCCGACGGCAAGGGCCTGATCTTCACGCAGATCGTTCCGTATCCGTGGTCGATTGCAGTGCCTATCGTGAAGGAATACCACCAGGCACTGGCCCGGCAGGTGCCGGCGGGCGAGCCATCGTTCAGCGGATTGGAGGGATTCGCGAGCGCGAAGATCCTCGTCACCGGCCTGCGCGCGGCGGGTCGCGATATCGCACGCGACAAGCTGCCGCGCGCCTTCGAAAGCCTGGGCAGCTTCGATCTCGGAGGCATGCCCGGCCGGTACGCGGCGACGATCCACACGGGGTCGACGCTCGTCGACACCGTGATCGTCGCGAGCGACGGCCGTTTCGTCCGCTAGTCGAGCGTACTGCGGAACGACTTGAGGCCTATGGCGATCACGATCGCCATGAACAGCGCGATGGGCCACGCCTCCGATCCGATCTCTGCAATCCCATTGCCTTTCAGCAGCACGCCCCGGACGATGCGCAGGAAATGGGTGAGCGGCAGCGCCTCGCCGATGGCCTGCGCCCAACCCGGCATGCCGCGAAACGGGAACATGAAGCCCGACAGCAGCATCGAGGGCAGGAAGAAGAAAAACGTCATCTGCATCGCCTGCAGCTGATTGCGCGCAAGCGAAGAGAAGGTGAGGCCGAGCGTCAGGTTCGCGGCGATGAACAGCAGCACGGCGAGATAGAGGACACCGAGGTTGCCCAGGATCGGCACCCGGAAGATCACGCGCGCGAGAAGCAAGATCAGCGACACCTGGATCAGCCCGATCAGCACGTAGGGGATGATCTTGCCCGTCATCACCTCGAGCGCGGTCGCGGGCGTGGCGAGCAGATTCTCCATCGTACCGCGCTCGGTCTCGCGCGTGATCGCGAGCCCGGTCATCAGCACCATCGTCATCGTCAGGATCACGCCCATCAGCCCCGGGACGATGTTGAATTGCGTGATCGCCTCGGGGTTGTAGCGGCGGTGGATGCGCACCTCGAATGCGCCGGGGACAGCCGCGAGCGGCGCCAGCGGCCCGACCAGCTCGCGCGCGAGCACGGTCTGCGCGAGACCGTCGATCGCGGCAATGGCGTTACCCGTCGCCGACGGGTCGGTCGCGTCGGCTTCGATCAGCAGCGCCGGGCGCTCGCCGCGGACGAGAGCGCGCGCGAAGCCCTCGGGAATCGTGACGACGAACTGCGTGGCGCCGGTCGCGAGCAGCCTGTCGGCGTCGGCCTCGTTCGCGGCCTCCCGGACGAAATCGAGGTAATCGGTGTTCTTCAATCCGGCGAGAATGCTGCGCGAGAACTCGCTCCTGTCGGCGTCGAACACCGTAGTGGGAAGATGCTTGGGGTCCGAGTTGATCGCGAATCCGAACAGGACGAGCTGGATCACCGGAATGCCCACGATCATGCCGAACGTCAGCCGGTCGCGTCGCAGCTGGATGAACTCCTTGCCGACGATGCCGAGCCAGCGCGACCATGAAAAGTAGCGATTCATCGCGCCTTTCCGTCGTTGCCGCTGCCGGCATCGCGCATCAGGTGAATGAACACGTCCTCAAGCCCCGGCGCTACGCGCTGCCAGTGATGCCGAGGATCGGCGCGAAACGGCGCCAGTTCGGCATCCAGGCGCATCGCATCACGTCCGACGACGTGCAGGATCTCGCCGAAAGCCGCAACCTGCTCGACTGCCGGCAGCGCGCGCAGCCGCTGCGCCAGCGCCGGCAGATCGGGTCCTTCGACGGACCACCCGACGAGCGCCTGGCTCGCGATCACCTCGGCGGTCGTGCCCTGCGCGAGCAGGCGACCGTTGAGGATGTAGGCGAGCTTGTGACAGCGCTCGGCCTCGTCCATGTAGTGCGTGCTCACCAGCACCGTGATGCCCTCCGCGGCGAAGGAGTGCAGCTCCTGCCAGAACTCTCGGCGCGCCTTGGGATCGACACCGGCCGTCGGCTCGTCGAGAAGCAATAACTGCGGATCGTGCAGCAGGCACGCAGCAAGCGCCAGGCGCTGCTTCCAGCCCCCCGAAAGCGTCCCCGCGAGCTGGTCGCCGCGCGCGGTGAGGCCCAGCCGCTCGAGCGCCACTTCGACGCGCGCTTGCCGGTCCGCCATCCCGTACATGCGGGCGATGAAGCGCAGGTTTTCGCGGATCGTGAGGTCCTCCCAGAACGAGAACCGCTGCGTCATGTAACCGGCGTGGCGCTTGATCTCGTAGGCATCGCGCCGGATGTCGTAGCCGAGGCACGTTCCCTCGCCGCTGTCGGGCGTCAGCAGTCCGCAGAGCATCCGGATCGTCGTCGTCTTGCCGCTGCCGTTGGGGCCGAGGAAACCGAAGATCTCGCCGCGTCGCACCGACAGCGCGACGTCGCGGACGACATGGTTCTTGCCGAAGTGCTTGTTGAGACCGCGGACATCGATGACGATGTCGCTGGCGGGTGCCGGACGGAGCGAGCCCTCCTCCGGGCGGCCGTGCGGAGGGGTCATTTTGGTGTACCCCCACGCTTGCGGCTGTCGCCGCTGCGCTGCCCCCGAGGGACGCCCGAGCGAGCAGGGCGACGCCAAGGCCCGAAGGGCGCGTCTGCGAGCGCGGGCGGCGGCCGACTCCACGACGCAACGCGTCCAGAACGACATCGCGGAGGCCGCAGCGAGCCCTCCTTCGGGCGGCCGCGCGGAGGGCTCGTGACCGCGTTCAAGGCAGCGTGACGTCGACCGGCTGGCCGGGCTTCAATTTCGCGGCATCGGCAGGCGCCGGCCGCGCCTCGACCAGGTACACGAGCTTGGCGCGGTTTTCCTTCGAGTAGAGCACCGGCGGCGTGAACTCGGCG
The DNA here is from genome assembly GCA_963726775.1 of uncultured beta proteobacterium. Lineage (GTDB taxonomy): Bacteria > Pseudomonadota > Gammaproteobacteria > Burkholderiales > Casimicrobiaceae > CAIWHR01. Next base: position 123,591 of record CAVSDL010000006.1, on the reverse strand, counting down.
CGGTTCGATACGTAGTCGATTTTCGCGGCGATCGACGTCGCGCAGCCGTCGCAGGCGAGCTTGACATCGGCGCCCGTCTTCAGGCGCGCGAGTTCGGGCTCCGGCACGTAGAAGCGCGCCTTCACGTTGGCCGGCGGCAGGATGCTGACGATCGGGCTCCCCGCGGGCACCCAATCGCCAACGCTGTAATACGTGTCGTGCACGAGGCCCGCCCCGGGTGCTGCGACCCCGCGCTGCGCGAGCCGCCACTCGCTCTGCGCCAATACCTGGCGGGCGGCCCGGACATCGGCCTCCGCCGCACGGATCTCGTCGGCGCGGGCGGGCATTTTCGTCGTCGCGACCGCGGCCTCGAGCTCCCCCACATGCGCCTCGTCGCGCGCGAGCTGCGTGCGCGCGTCGTCGATGGCGGCGCCGCTGGTGAAGCCGCTGGCGTAGAGCTGCTGCGCGCGCTTGAGGTTCGCGGTCGAAAGCTCGCGCGCGGCCCGCGCCTGTTGCAGCTGTTCGGCGACGGTTTCGATTTCCGGCGGTCGCTTGCCCGTGCGCAGGTTGGCGAGGCGCGCCTCGGCGGCACGCAGCCGTTCTTCCGCTTCGCGACGGCCCGCCGTTTCGTTCTCGCGCTCGAGCGCGAACAGCGGCGCGCCGGCGGCCACCTGCGTGCCGCGGCGCACCGATAGCTGTTGCAGCGTGCCGGCGAACGGTGCCGCGACGCGGACGTATTCCCCTTCGATGTAACCCTGCAGCGGGCGCTCGGCCGCTGGTCCGCACGCCGCCAGCATCAGCGCAACGGCCGGCGCCCAGGCCGGTGCAGCGCGATTCCTGCGGAGTCGCGCCCCCGGATACGCGCCTGCGCTGCAGATGCCCGGCGGGGCGGAGCGCACGTGGGCGACGCGCTCCGCGTCTAGCGCGCGCGTCCGCGCATCGAGGCCGGATGTCCCGGCAATGCCAGGCTCTTGCCCGTGTTGACGAGCTGATCGCCGTCGACACGCAGAATCGACACGTCGCTGTCGAGGAAATTGCCGACGTAGAGGTACTTGCCGTCGTCGCTGAAGACCACGCCCTCGGGCAGGCCGCGCACTTCCACTTCGTTGGTCTTCGTCACTTTCTTGCCGTCGATCTTGAGCGCCACGACAGTCGCGTTGCGGTTGTAGAAAAACGCCTTCTTGTCGGAATTGCTTCCGCGCAGCAACACCGCCACCGCGAGCTTGCCGGTCGGGCTGATGGCGAATCCCTCGGGGCCGTCGCCCACGACCACCTTGTCGATCACGCGTGGCGGCTTCGCTTCGAGGTCGACCACGCTGACGGTGTCGACGTTGCCGTCCGCGGCGCCGGAAGCGCCGTTGTCGGCGGTCAGTGCGAGCTTGCCGTCCGGGGTGATGTCGAGGTTGTACGGCCACAGCCCCACCGGCAGGTCCTGCTTGTTGTACGTCACCTTGTCGCCATCGATGTCGAGCAGCGCGACCTTGTGGCCGGGAAACTTGGCGGCGAGGGCGCGCTTGCCGTCCGACGCGATCGCCACATGCGCGACCTGCTCGCCAATGACCACCGTATCGATTACCTTGACCGACTGGCCGGCGATCTTCAGCACGGTGATCGAGTTGTCGGCGCGGTTCGCGATCAGCGCGAGGTCTCCCGCCCGGTTGATCGCCAGACCCGACGGCTGCTTGCCCACGGTCACCGTATCGATGAGCCTGGGCGGATTCGCCGTGAGGTCGATCACATACAGCTTGTTGTCGGGAACCGCCTTCCAGCCGGCGCCGTCGGCGACGTAGTCCATCGAGTTGGCGACGAGCGCGAGCTTGCCGTCGGGCGTGATCTGCAGATTGGTCGGCGGGCCGAAGATCGTGTTCATCAGCGGCAGGCTGGCGATGATCTTCGGCGCGAGCGGGTCGGTGCCGATGTCGACGACCAGCACCTGATCCTTGCCGGGCGCCATGAATACCGGCTTGCCCGCGTCGTCCCAGGTGATCTTCTCGTCATTGCCGATCAGCATCAGTTCACGCGCGGCAGTCGGAAACGCGGAAACTGCCGCGAGCAGAACGGTTGCGAAGAGTGCGCGGCGCAGCGTGCGAATGCGTGTCATGGCTCCCCCGAAGTATTGGTTTGAACTGCCGGCCAAGGATACCGCGGAGCCGAACGAAAAAGCCAGCCGACTTCGCCGGCTGGATCTGGCGTTTCCGGGGGCAGGTCAGTACTTGACCGAGCAGCCGTACGGCGTGGTGCTGGGCGTCGCGACAGGCTTGCCGGCGAGTGCCTCGGTCAGCGCGGCGCGGACGTAATTGCGGGCCGTCCTGGCGTCGGCGGGATTCGCCGATCGCGTGTCGTCGATCGCACCGCTGTAGATCAGCTTGCCGGCCGGATCGACGACGAACATCTGCGGCGTCGTCCTGGCGCCATACGCCCTGCCCGTGGCGCTGGTGCCGTCGAGCAGCGTGGCCTTCGGCGCGGCGCCTTGCACGCTCATCCAGTCCGCCATCTGCGCGGGGGTCTTGAACTCCGGATGATCCGCGCGCGTCGAGTTGATCGAAAGCCAGACGACGTCCCGCGCGCCCCACTCTTTCTGCAGGTCCTGCATGTTCCGGCTGACGTAATGCTTGCGCACGAACGGGCACTCCGGGTTCGTCCATTCGAGGACGACGAACTTGCCCCGGTAGTCGGCGAGCCGCACGTCTTTGCCGGACGTGTCCGCGAGTGTGAAGTTCGGTGCCGGCGAGCCGGATGTCTGGGCGTGCCCGGCGCCCGATGCGATTGCCGCGAAGGCGGCGAGGGCGAACGCAAGAGGACAAATTCGCATGTGATTCTCCGGAAATGACGATGTCAGAGCGTCGCGAGCGCGTCCAGCACGGTTTTCTGCTGCAGGACCTCGGGCAACAACAGCGGTTCCCTGCCGGGCCGGTAGAACACGTAGACGGGTACGCCGCTGCGCCCCAGCGCGGACAACGCTTGCGTGATCGCCGGATCGCGCCGCGTCCAATCGGCGCGGACCAGCGCCACGTTCCGTCGCGCGAATCCGGCGCGGACGGCGTCGGCATTCAATACCAGCCGCTTGTTGACCTGGCACGTGACGCACCATGCGGCGGTGAAATCGACGAACACCGCGCGGCCGGACGCGGTGAGATCCGCCACGCGAGCGGGCGTGTAAGGCGCCCAGTCGCCCGCGGCGACCGGCGCTTGAATGCCGAGCGCCCTGGCCGGTTCGGCATCGCGTGCGAACAGCGGCCATGCCACGATCATCGCGCCGGCAAGCACCGCAGCGCCGGCGATGCCCCAGGGCCGCGCACCGCCGGTGCGGACGATTCGCCACGCCCACAGCGCGAATCCGATGCCCAAAAGCGCGAACAGCAGCCGCACGACGGCGTCGTTGTCGCGCTGCGCGCCCAGCACCCAGGCGAGCCATATCACCGTCGCGTAAAGCGGAAACGCGAGCACCTGCTTGAAACGTTCCAGCCACGGCCCTGGACGCGGCAGGCGCCGCCGCCATCCCGGGAACCATGCCAGCAGCACGTACGGCAACGCCATGCCGATCCCGAGCGCGACGAACACCAGCAGCAGGACTGCCGTGGACCCCGTCATCGCAAAGCCCAGCGCCGCTCCCATGAACGGGGCCGTGCACGGCGAGGCAATGACGACCGCGAGCACGCCGGAGCCGAAGGCATCGATCGTGCGGTCCGTCGATGTCCAGTTCGTGATGCTCGATGGCGCGAGCTGTCCGAACTCGAACACACCGGAAAGGTTGATCGCCAGCACGAAGAAGAGGACGGCGAGCGCCGTCACGACCGCGGGCGATTGCAGCTGGAAACCCCAGCCGAGCTGCTCGCCCATGGCGCGCAGCTCGGCCAGCACGGACCCGAGCGTTACGAACGTCAGGATCACCCCGCTGGCGAACGCCACCGCTTCGCGACGCAGCGTCGGTCGCGTGTCGTGGTGCGTCGCGAAACCCAGTACCTTCAATGACAGCACCGGAAACACGCAGGGCATCAGGTTGAGGATCAGGCCGCCGACGAGCGCGGACGCGATGGCGAGCGCAAGCGCCAGGCTTCCGGTGTCGGCCGGGGACCCGAGATTGAGCACCGGCGCCACGGCAAGCGCCGGCTTCGGCCCCGCGACAACGCCGCCGCTCAAGGCGACATCGATCGTCGCGGCGCGGGCACTTGCTCCAAAGCCGTTCGAAGCGGTGATCACGCCCGCCAGGCGTCCGAAATCTCCGGCGAGTGCGCTCGACACCGGCAGGGCCAGCGCATAGGTGCCACCCTCGCGGGTGAGCTTCTGCGGCGCCGACGGCTCGACCCGATCGAGCACGAACGGGAAAAAGCGCACCTCCCCGGGACTCGCGGCACCGGCAGGTGGAGTCAGCGTCAGCGCTATCGCTGCGCCCCTGCCCTCGGCGCTCGCCCGCCACCCGGCAAGCGGCTGCGCCAGTGCGGCCTTCGCCCCCGCGATCGAAGCGCCCCAGCGAGAGTCGGGTGCCGCCTTCGATGCCACCGGCAGCACCAGCGCCAGGTCGACGCCTTCGGGAATGCACGTCTCCTTGCAGACCAGCCAGTCGGCGCGTGCGGCGAGGACGGCCGCCGTCCCCACCGCGAGCGTCCGCGCGGGCGAGAGCTGGACGATGTGCAGCACCTCGCCTTCATAGCCGTAATTGACGAGCGGGCCGACGGGCAGCGCGTGCGGTACTGGCCATTCGATCGGACCGGCCTCGATGCCGGGCGGGAGCTTCCACGCGAGTGTGGTCGGCAGTCCCGAGTCGCCGGGATTCTGCCAGTACGTGTGCCAGCCATCCTCGATCTTGAGGCGCAGCGCAACGGCCATTGGCTCGCCCGGAACGAGCGAGGTACCGGCAGCGACAAGTTCGGCCTCGACGTGCTCGGTCTTGACCGGCGCCGCCGCCGACGCCGACGCGAACGCCAGTGCGCTCGCCGCAGCGAACATGGCAAGGTGGCGGGAATGTCGGAACGTATTCATGAAATCGCGCATGGGCAGAGCCATGCAGTTGGTGCGCGCCGCCGCAGGATGGTTCCCGCGCAAAGGCTATAATTCTACCGCTGCGCCATCCTCGCGGCGCCCGACCGCAGCGACCAGACGGCTGCCCGTGCGCCGGTGGCCGACAGGCGGTCCCCGCGACGGTCGTTGTTTCCGGGGCTCCGCCCCTTTACCGCAACCCCACCCCGAACCCATTTCCATGGATGCCTTCCTCGTGTCGATGGGTGTCGTCGCGCTCGGTGAAATCGGCGACAAGACCCAGCTTCTCGCGCTGATGCTCGCGGCGCGATTCCAGAGGCCCCTGCCGATCACCGCCGGCATCCTCGTCGCGACGCTCGCCAACCACGCGCTCGCCGGCTTCGTCGGCAATATGTTCCGGGCGTTCGTCCCGTACGAAGTCCTGGCGTGGCTGGTCGCGTTGTCGTTCTTCGGCGTCGCGATCTGGACGCTGCGGCCGGACGCGATCGACGAAAAAGACGCGCCGCCTTCCATGTCGCGCTGGGGGGTGCTCGGCGTCACCGTCGTCGCGTTCTTCCTCGCCGAAATGGGCGACAAGACGCAGGTGGCGACGGTCGTGATGGCCGCCCAGTTCCCTTCGCTGGTCGCCGTTGTCCTCGGGACGACCTGCGGGATGCTGATCGCCGATGTGCCGGTGGTGCTGATCGGCAAGGCCGCGTCGGCGAGGATCCCCTTCAAGGCGGTGCGGATCATCGCCGCAGCGCTGTTCGCGGCAATGGGCGTCTACGCGCTGCTCGCCTCGGGTCCGCCGGGAGCCTGACGCCGTCGGGAGCGCCGCCTCCCGCCGGTATAATCAACGCGTTTCGCACCCTTGCCCGCCGCCACCCGCGGCGACAGCGCACGCCAGGACGTCATGAAACCGTTCAATCCCGCTGCAATCGAATCCGCCGTGCAGGCCGCGTGGAAGGCCGCGGACGCCTATCGGGCCGTCGAGCGCGCCGGCGCGAAGAAATTCTATTGCGTGTCGATGCTGCCGTACCCGTCGGGCAAGCTGCACATGGGACATGTGCGCAACTACACGATCGGCGACATGATGTACCGGTACCTGCGGATGAACGGGTACAACGTGCTGGCGCCGATGGGCTGGGACGCGTTCGGGTTGCCAGCCGAGAACGCGGCGATGAAGAACGGTGTCCCGCCCGCGAAATGGACGTACGAGAACATCGCCTACATGAAAGCGCAATGCCAGGCGATGGGCTGGGCGATCGACTGGTCGCGCGAGCTCGCGACTTGCGATCCCGCGTATTACAAGTGGAACCAGTGGTTCTTCCTCAAGATGCTGGAGAAGGGCATCGCCTACCGGAAGACGGGCGTGGTCAACTGGGACCCGGTCGACCAGACGGTGCTCGCCAACGAGCAGGTGATCGACGGCCGCGGCTGGCGCTCGGGCGCGCCGGTCGAGAAGCGCGAGATTCCGATGTATTACCTGCGAATCACCGCGTACGCGGAGGAGCTGCTCGCGTACCTCCCGCGGATGCCCGGATGGCCCGAGCGCGTGAAGACGATGCAGGCCAACTGGATCGGCAAGAGTGTCGGCGTCCGGTTCGCGTTCCCGCACGACATCCGCGGCAGCGAAGATGAGATGCGCGGCAAGCCGCTCGGCGATGGCCGCATGTACGTCTTCACGACGCGAGCCGACACCATCATGGGCGTCACGTTCTGCGCGGTCGCCGCCGAACATCCGCTGGCGATGCATGCCGCGAAGACCAATCCCGCGCTCGCCGCGTTCGTCGGCGAGTGCCGGCGCGGCAGCGTGATGGAAGCCGACCTGGCGACGATGGAAAAGAAGGGGATGCCGACGGGCCTGTTCGTGACGCATCCGCTGACCGGAGACAAGGTCGAGGTCTGGGTCGGCAACTACGTGCTGATGGCCTACGGCGACGGCGCGGTGATGGGCGTGCCGGCGCACGACGAGCGTGACTTCGAATTCGCGAAGAAATACGGACTTCCGATCAAGCAGGTCGTTGCGATCGACGGCGAGACGTTTTCGACGGACGGGTGGCAGCCGTGGTACGAGGACAAGGCGCGCGGCCGCTGCGTCAACTCGGGAAAGTACGACGGGCTCGCGTACGACGCGGCGGTCGACGCGATCGCCGCCGATCTCGCCGCGAAGGCTCTCGGCGAGAAGAAGACGACGTTCCGACTGCGCGATTGGGGCATCTCGCGCCAGCGCTACTGGGGCACGCCGATCCCGATCATCCACTGTCCCGCATGCGGCGACGTGCCGGTGCCGGAGAAGGATCTCCCGGTCGTGTTGCCCGAGGACTGCCTGCCTGACGGCACCGGCAACCCGCTGGCGAAACGCGCCGACTTCGTCGACACGACGTGCCCGAAGTGCGGCGCGGCGGCGAAACGCGAGACCGACACGATGGACACGTTCGTCGACTCGTCGTGGTACTACATGCGTTATGCGTGCCCCGACGCGTCCGCGATGATCGATGCCCGCAACGACTACTGGAACCCGATGGACCAGTATATCGGCGGCATTACGCACGCGATCCTGCACCTGCTCTACGCCCGCTTCTGGACGAAGGTGATGCGCGACCTGGGACTCGTGAAGATGGACGAGCCGTTCACGCGTCTTCTCACGCAGGGGATGGTGCTGAACCACATCTACTTCCGCCGCAACGCGAAGGGCGGCATCGACTACATCGCGCCGGAGGACGTCGCGGTCACGCATGACGCCGAGGGCCGCGTCACCGGCGCCCGCCTCAAGTCCGGCGGCGAGCCGGTCGAATACGGCGGCGTAGGCACGATGTCGAAGTCGAAACTCAACGGCGTCGACCCCCAGGACATCATCGAGAAATATGGCGCCGACGCGGCACGGATGTTCGTGATGTTCGCCTCGCCTCCCGAAGACACGATGGAGTGGTCCGACGCCGGCGTCGACGGACGGGTGCGCTTTCTCAAGCGGCTGTGGGCGTTTGCGCAGGCACGCGCCGACACCGTGAAATCGGCGGGCGGCAAGTTCGACTGGCGCGACGCCGCGGCGGCCGTCGGCGCCGCGCGGCGCGAGGTCCACCTGACGCTGAAGCAGGCGAACTACGACTACGAGCGCATCCAGTACAACACGGTCGTATCGGCGGGCATGAAGATGCTCAACACCCTCGAGGCCGTGCCGGCCGACGCCGCGGGCGCCCCGGCGGTGCTGCGCGAGGGGATATCGATCCTGCTCCGCGTCCTGTATCCGGTCGTGCCGCACATCGGCTGCGCGCTGTGGGACGAACTGGCGCTTGCCGGTGAATTCGGGCCGCTGCTCGACGCCCCGTGGCCGCACGTCGACCCGGCTGCGCTCGAACAGGATGAGATCGAGCTCGTGCTCCAGGTCAACGGCAAGATGCGCGGGAAACTCACCGTGGCGGCCACCTCCGACAACCTGGCGATCGAAGCGGCCGCGCGTGCGAGCCCGGACGTCGCGCGGCACAGTGCCGGCGCCCCCATCCGGAAGATCATCGTGGTCCCGGGACGGCTCGTCAATGTGGTCGTCTGACCGCCTTCGGCCCAAGACACCGGGTCACCGCCTCCGCGGGGACGACGAGCCCGCTTGCCAATCGGTCGGCGTCCGGCTTCTGACCGGACTTGTCCTCTCGGGTGGGCTCGTCGCGTGCGGCTTCCACCCGCGCGGCGATGTCGCCTATGCGTTCCCCACCGTCTATATCAATGCGTCGACGGCGGCGCCGATAACCCTGGAGCTGAGGCGCGCACTCGAGGGCGTTGGCGGCACGCGCATTGTCGGCACCGGACGCGAAGCGGCGGTAACGCTCGATATTGCCAATGTGACCGACGACAAGCAGGTACTGTCGCTGTCTTCGGGCGGCCGCGTCCGGGAATACCTGTTGACCAAGCGCGTCGGCTTCAGCCTCCACGACGCGGAGGGCCGCGACTGGCTGCCGGCCGCCGAAATCGTGATCCGCCGCAGCTTCACGTTCAACGAATCGGAAGTGCTGGCGCGCGAGGCGGAGGAAACGCGGATGCTGAAGGAGATGCAGACCGACGCGGTCCAGCAGATCGTGCGGCGCTTGCAGATGGCGCGAAAGCCGTTGGCCTAGGACGCCGTAGGATTCGACAACGGCCAAATCATGGCTCTGCCATTTTCATCGCCGCGCGTGCGCGAATTTCGTCATTGACCCTGCTGCACATGGACCTCCGGCTCAACCAGCTCGCCAAGCATCTCGAACGCGCTCTGGCGCCGATCTACGTGGTACACGGCGACGAACCGCTGCTCGCCATGGAGGCCGGCGACGCGATTCGCGCTGCGGCGCGCAGCGCGGGGTCCGAGGAGCGCGAGATCCTCGTTGTCGAACCGGGCTTCAAATGGCCCGCGTTCCTTGCAACCAACGCGAACATGGGCCTCTTCGGCGCGCGCAAGCTTGTGGATCTGCGCATTCCGTCCGGCAAGCCCGGCCTCGAAGGCGCGAAAGCGCTCGAGGCCTACGCGACGAATCCGAATCCCGATCACATTTTGCTGATCACGCTGCCGAAGGTCGATCGAGCGACGCAGTCGTCGGCGTGGTTTTCGGCGCTCGCCGGCGCCGGGGCCACCATCGCTGTCTATCCGTTGGAGCGCGAAGAGCTGCCGGCGTGGATCGCCGCGCGCCTCGCGCAGCAGAAGCAGAGCGTCACACGCGAAACCCTCGCGTTCCTCGGCGACCGCTGCGAAGGCAACCTGTTCGCCGCGCGACAGGAAATCGAGAAGCTCGGACTGCTGCTGCCCGCGGGCGAGCTCCTGCACGAAGCCGTCCTGCACGCCGTTGCCGACGTCGCCCGCTACGACGTCTTCCAGCTCTCCGAGGCCTGGCTCGGCGGCGACGCCGCACGGGCAATGCGCATTCTCGCGGCGCTCGAAGCCGAGGGCGAAGGCATTCAGCTGCTGTTGTGGCAGGTCTCCGAGGACATCCACGCGCTCGCTTCCATTCAGGAGGCGATGGAATCGGGAGCGGCGCTCGCCACCGCCGTACGCAATGCGCGCGTCTGGGGGAAGCGGCAGGGGGCAATGGAGCGCGCCGCGCGCCGCGTGCAACCCGATTCCGTCCTGCCGATGCTGCGCGCGCTGGCCACCCTCGATGCCGTCTCGAAAGGGATCGGGCGCGGCAACGCCTGGGACGATCTGCGCACGATCGGTCTCGCGCTGGCGGGCAAGCCGGCGGTTCCGCTGGCGGGCGCCGCCGGGGCGCGTTGACAACCCGCGGCACCCCGGCCCGCCGGCGCGGGCTCAGTCCTTGTCCTGCCTTTTCTTCTTGCCGTGGCCGGCGTCGAGGACCAGCTTGTCGGCGCCGCCGCCGCCGTGCTTTTCCAGGTCGGCGAGAAGCCCCTCGTCGGAAAGGTCGAGGGGATGCGAATTCCCCCAGTCCACGCTGGCCGTCTGCTCCAGCCGCTTGACGACATGACGCGCGTCGGTCTCGATCGCCAGCTCGCGTCGTGCGTCGAAGCTTCCCGGCGCGAGGTTGATCGACCCGACGATGGCGCGCTTGTCGTCGGCCAGCAGCATCTTGGCGTGAAGCTTCAGACCCTTGAGCCGGTGGATCTTCGCGCCGACGTCCTTCATGATGCGCAGCCCGCCGACGCCTTCGACCAGTTTTTCCTTTTTCAGCGTATGCGGCGGGCGCGCCAGGATGTGGATCCTGACTCCGCGGTGCGAGGCGCGGACCAGCCGCTCGATGATCACCGTGTCCTGGTAGCGTTCGTTCTGCAGCCAGAGCGTGTGCTTCGCCGAGTCGATGAATTCCGCGATGCGCTCGCGCCCGTTGTTCGGGCACCAGATCAGCGTTGATTTCGCGCCTGGATCGAACTTCTGCCGGTTCCAGTCGGCCTCGAAGCAGGCCATCATCTCGCCGACTTCGTCCTGGTGCGTGGTCACCACCGCATAGTCGCGCGTCACGGTCAGGTCGCGCGTCTCCCAGTTGAGCGACTCGACGAATCCGGTCGCCTCGTCGATGACCATCGATTTCTGATGCGTGAGGTCGAACGTCGGATTGCTGTCGCGGACGTCGATGCCCGCCGCGGCCAGCGTCTTGCGCGTCGCGTCGTTATCGGACGTCCCGTCGCGACGGGCGGGATTCAGCATCACCCGGACGCTGACGCCGCGGCGCTTTGCCGCCAGCACCGCGTCGAGCAGCGTCGGATCGGTGAACAGGAACATCCGGATGCGCAGCGACAGCCTGGCGCCGGCGAGGGCGTCGACGAGCGGTTTCGCGGTGTCGTCAGGCAGGACTATCAGGGAATGCGACATGAGATCTCTCTGAACGATTGCGGTGCGCTCCCGGGCGCCACGCCGAGTCTGCGCGGACCCCCGCGAATTCGACGCGACGTCATTCGGTGTCGCGACGTCGGGCGTTGAAGTCGCCTGCAGGGCCGCTGCGCGAAGGGCGCATCGTCGCGCCGTCGCGACATCCCGTCAATACCGAGCGTCGCCCCCGCCTCCGGCACATTCGCGCGGTCCCGTCCGCGTCCCCCGAAACGCCGCATGCCGGCTCGTCCGGTTACGGCACCGTCGCCGGCGTGCAGGTGGCGTGCCGCTGGAACAGCGTGCAGGTCGTCAGCGGGGCACCTCGGACATCGCGCGCCGTCATTGTCCACCCGGCGCCGTCGCGCGCCATGGTCATGAACCCGAACCGGTTCGTGGCGACAGTGCCGGCGACGACCGCACCCGGCGCCGGGGTCGCGCCTGCCGGAAGCGGCGACGGCAGGTCCGTGTCGACCCAGTCACCACCGTTGCCCGAAATGAATTGCGGTGGAAGCTCCGCCCTGAAGCTCACCACTTCGAACAGATGCACGTGGCCGGCGAGCAGCGCCGCGACATTCGCCGGGAACAGCGCCGTCGGCTGCACGGCCTGCAGCACCGACTGCAGTCCCGCGTTGCCCGGGAAAGGCGCGTCCGGACGCGCCGGGTTGGGCGCAAAGCCCAGGATCGGATGGTGATTCATGAAGAACGTCTGCGGCCGGCCGGCGCCGAGCGCGAACGCACGCTCGAGCTGCGCGCGGTACTTGACGTGCATCGCGGCGTTCGCCGGTAGCGGCGTGGTGCCCACCAGCGACGAATCGAAGACGATGAACTGCGTGTCGGTGGTCGCGGCCGTTCCCAGGGGGACCGCGTATGGCGCGCTGTAGTCGCCGCTCGCGTCGTCGGACGCGTTGTCGCAGTTCTGTCCGGCGGCGGGCGGACGCGGATCCAGGAAGCGCCACCAGCCCTGACCGGCGCGCGCGCACGACTCGTGGTTGCCGCGCACGACGATCCACGGCGCGGCGGCGAGCAGGTTTCCTGCCGGCGCGAACAGGTCGGCCTCCCAGGCATCCCAGCCGTACCCCCACGGGCTGCCCGCGCAGCCGCCATTGCCGACGGGGCACGCGTTTTCCCGGTAGTGGTAGTCGCCGACGTGGATGACGAGATCGGGATTCGTCGCCGCCGCGGCATCGGCGACGGTCGCGAACGGCCAGAGCGTCGGATCGTTGCACGCCTGGAAGATGTTGTCGCCGGTCTTCATCCGGCAACCGGTGTCGCCGATCACGACAATGCGCTGCGGATCCGCTTTCGGCAGCGGCAGGATGCGGCCGGCGACGGTCACCCGCGCGACGCTTCCGGGAATGGCCTTGTCGCAGGTCAGCACCGGGAACGCGGAGGGCCTGGATTCGGACGGGGCGCTGCGCGTCGGTCGCAGCGGAACGGTTGCCGGACGCGCGCGCACGACCATCGATTGCGCGGCACCATCGAAATCGACGGCCGGGCACTCTCCCGCGGACGTGATCACCCGTGCGACGGCCGCGCCCTGTTCGCCGAGAACGACGAAGGCGTACAGCGTTCCGGTCGCGCGCCCGGCCTCGGGAGGCGTCGCGCAACCGGCAAGCGCGGCTGCAACGGCGGCGGCCATGCACGCACGCCAGAGAGATGTCCGCATCATCGCAGATCGCCCCAGCACGCCTGCAGCACGGCGAGCGCCGCCACGCTCGCGGTCTCGGTGCGCAGGACGCGGGGTCCGAGGCGCGCGGCATCGAACCCCAGCGCTCTGGCCGCCTCGGCCTCATGGTCCGCGAAGCCGCCTTCCGGTCCGATCAGCAGTGCAAATGGTGCCGACGGTTGCGCCAGCGACGCCAGCGATCGAGCCGCATCCGGCACCAGAACAACGCCCGTGCCCTTCCAGTTAGCCAGCCAGCTGGCGAGCGGCTGCGGCGCGGCAACTTCGGGGATGCGGTTGCGCCCGCACTGCTCGCACGCGGCGATTGCGACGTTACGCCAGTGCAGAAGGCGCCTGTCACCGCGGTCGCCGGTCGGCAGCGGAGCGCTGCGCGCGGCGACAATCGGGTGAATCGCCGCAACACCGAGCTCGACCGCCTTGCGCACCGCGTAGTCCATCGCGTCGTTGGCGGCAATGCTCTGCGCCAGCGTAACGGCGAACGCCGACTCGCGCTCGACGGGATCGAGCGCGGCGAGGCGAACCGCGGCGCCGCGCTTGTCCACGCGGACCAGTGTCGCGGCGCATTCACCTCCTGCTCCGTTGAAGAGCGTCATCGCATCGCCGATCGCGAGGCGCGTGACGCGGGTCGCATGGTGCGCCACGTTGTCCGGCAACTCGATCGTCTCCCCCGCCAGCAGCGGCGAAAGTTCGACCGTGACGAAAAAACGCGGCGACGACATCGGTCAATCTCCGGGGGCGACGAAATCGTAGTGATAGTCGTCGTTCTCGGAACGGTAGCCGATCCGCGCGTAGATCGCATTGGACGTCGGGTTGGCGGCGTCGGTCGTCAGAAACAGCTTGCGTTTGCCGCTGGCAAGCAATTCGCGCGACACCGCGGCGACCATCGCCGTGGCGTAGCCGCGGCCGCGGCATTCCGGAGGCGTGTAGACCGGAGCAATGCGGGCAAACTCCGGCGCTGCGTCATTGAACCCGACGAACGCGACGGGACCGCGGTCGTCCCAGATCCGGAATTCCCCGCGGGCGACACGTTCGGGCAGCACCGCCAGCAGGCGTTCGGCGCTCTCCGGCAAGCCCACTTCGGCGATGAACGCGATCTGTCCGGCGTTGAGCCAGGGAATATCGGCGGCCACCGCAACGCGTGTCGCGCCCGGCGGCCGTGGCACGTCGGCGACGGCGGTGAGCACGTGCTGGCGCAGATGGGCCCGCAGCGCGTGACGGCGCCCGGTGAGATCTCGCCATCGGCGTGCGAACGCCTCGCATCCGGCAAGCGCGCCGAGGACACCCTGCAGCCCCGCCCAGTCGCACGCGAGATCGTCGGCGAAGGCGGCCGCTGCGCCCGGATCGCTCTGCCCGACGACTACGGGGCCGTCGTCGCGCTGAATCGCCGCGCCGCACGCCTCCCCCGCGACGCAGGTCGCGAGATAGACGTGCTCGTCGGCGGGCGCCGGCGTGCGCTTCAGCGAATGCGCCCAGCCCGCAAAAAGGCTTGCCGATGCCTCGCCCCGTTCGAACATCGGCTGGACGGCGGCAAGAAAGGTGTCGGGATCGGAATGGCGGATGACGCGCATCGGATGGCGGGGCGGCCGAGTCGGGTTACCCTTCGTCCACCAGCGCCCGATACGCGTGCCAGGTCGCGTGCCCGATCACCGGAACGGCAACGACGAGACCGGCGAAAAGCAGCGCGAAGCCCAGCGCGACGAGCGCGAAAATGGCGAGCCCCCAGACGATCATCGCGGGCACGTTGGCGGCGAAGGCCCGGAGGCTCGTCAGCACGGCGACTATGCCGTCGGTACCGCGGTCGAGCATCATCGGCACCGATACGACGCTGATCGCGAACACCAGCACGGCAAAGAACCCGCCGATGCAGAAATACACGGCCAGAAACTCGATGTTGTCGAGCGCGAGCATCTGGTCGAAGAACCCCGCGACGGTCGGCATCGCACCCGTGTAGAACAGCGCGAACACGATGAGCGACGCGCGCGCCCAGACGAGCAGGATGACCGCGAGCACCACCGCGAACACGCCGATGGCGCCTGCGTTTCCCGCCCAGGCATTCAGCGTCGGCGCGAGCTCCGTCGGCAAACCACGCGCGCGGCGGCGCGAAAGGTCGTAGAGGCCGATGGCGAGGAACGGTCCGACGAGGAAGAACCCGGTGACCAGCGCCGAAACATATTCGTACGCGTGCCGGAAGGTCAGTGCGATGAGCCAGCCCATCGCCGCATAGCACACGCCATAGAAGAGGCTCGGCAGCGGATGGGCGCAATAATCGCGCCAGCCCTTGGCGAGCCAGCCGAACGGCGCGCTCGCCGGCACGCGTCGAACTGCGGGCAGTGGCAACGACTGCGGATCGCTTGCGTTCATCAGGAATGCCTCCGGGAGTCAAAGAAGTCGCGCAGCGCGTCGAGCACCGCGTCCGGCTGCTCGGCCATCAGCGCGTGCCCGCAGTCGGGCAGCGTGACAACACGCGGGTCCGGCAATGCAGCGATGAGCGCCTGCGCGTTCCTGGCGGGAGCCATGATATCGCTCGCGCCGAGAATCAGCAGTGCCGGGCAGCGTACCTCCGCCGCGGCATCGAGGCCGGTCGCGTACCGGTGGCACGCAAGAAGATCGACGTAGAGCGCGCCGGGGCGCGTGCGCTCCATCAGCCGCATCGCATTGCCCGTCATCCAGACCCCGGGAATCCTGTTGCCGCCGAGTTGCCTTCCGGCGCTGAACGACCAGCCGTTGATGAGTTCGTAGGCGAGATGATCGTCGGATTTCGCGGCGGCGAGGAGATCGTCGGCGACGGTCATGGGCGCCGCGGGGCCGGTCAGCGCGATTTGCGCGACCCGGTCCGGATGCCGCGCCGCGCATTCGAGCACCGCGAGCGCGCCCAGCGAGTGACCGACGAACGCGGCGCTGCCGACGCCGGCGGCATCCAGCAACGTGGGAAGCCAGCGCGCGATCGCCTCGACCGACGGCAGCGCGCCGCCGCCCGATCGCCCGTGCCCGGGAAGATCGACGGCCAGTACGTTCCAGCCGTGGTGCGCGAAATAGCGCGACTGCAACGCCCAGACGCCATGATCGTTGGCCGCGCCATGCACGAAGACCAGCGCCGGCTGGCCGGGTGACGGCGTCCGCGAACCGGTATAGGCATAGACGTCGTTCTCCCCAACCGTCAGCCGCATGGCTTCACTCGACCTTGCCGGCAGCATGCAGCGCGCGGCTCAGGTCCTCGACCAGGTCGTCCGCATTCTCGAGCCCTACGGACAGCCGGACCGTGCCTTCGGTAATTCCGGCCTGCGCGAGATCGTCCGCCGACATCCGGAAATGGGTCGTGCTCGCCGGATGGATCACCAGCGATTTCGCGTCACCAACGTTCGCGAGGTGCGAGAAGATCCTGAGCGTCTCGATGAACTTGCGCCCCTGCGCGCGGGTGCCCTGGAGGTTGAAGCTGAACACGGCGCCGCAGCCGTTCGGCAGCAGATCTTGCGCCAATGCGTGATCGGGATGGCCGGGCAATTCGGGGTATCCGATCGCTTCGACCAGCGGCTGCCGCGCGAGGAAGGCAACGATCTTGCGGGTGTTCTCCACGTGGCGCGCCATCCGCAGCGGGAGTGTCTCGATCCCCTGCAGGATCTGGAACGCGGTGAACGGCGCCATGCAGGCGCCGAAATCGCGAATGCCCTCGCGCCGCGCGCGCAGCAGGAATGCGGCCGTCGTCGATTCCTCGCTGAACACCATGTTGTGAAAGCCGGAGTACGGTTCCGTCAGCGTGGGGAACTTGCCGCGCGCGCGCGGCGCGTCCCAGTCGAACTGCCCGGAGTCGACGAGCAGCCCGCCGATGACCACGCCGTGGCCGGACAGGAATTTGGTCGCCGAATGGAACACGAGGTCGGCGCCCAGCGCGAACGGCTGCATCAGGTACGGCGTCGTGAAGGTCGAGTCGACGAGCAACGGCAACCCGTGCTCGTGCGCGATGCCGGCGATCCTGGGGATATCGAGCACGTCGAGGCCCGGATTGCCCAGTGTTTCGCCGAACAGCAGGCGCGTATTCGGGCGGATGGCCGCGCGCCACGCGTCGATGTCCCGCGGGTTCACGAACGTCGTCTCGACGCCGAAGCGCGGCAGCGTGTAATCGAGCAGGTTGTGCGAACCGCCGTACAGCGCGCGGGACGCGACGATGTGCGCTCCCGCGCCGAGCAAGGTCACGATGGCGAGATGCATCGCCGCCTGCCCGCTCGCCGTGGCGATCGCCCCGACGCCGCCTTCCAGCGCGGCGATCCGTTCCTCGAGCACCGCGCAGGTCGGATTGGAGATCCGCGAATAGACGTGGCCCGCGCGCTCCATGTTGAACAGTGAGGCCGCGTGGTCGCTGTCCGGGAACACGAACGACGCCGTCTGGTAGATCGGCGTCGCGCGCGCGCCGGTGGCCGGATCGGGCACGGCGCCCGCATGCAGCGCCAGCGTGTCGAAGCGGGGGTTCCGGGGCTTGTTCATCGGCGGCGGCAAGTAGCGGAGCTGTCCTATGGTAGCGCATGCGGGGCGGAGTGAGGGCTCGCGATGACGGGCTGCGACTCGCATGGTTTAGACTGCACGAACGGCAACGGGAAGCACGAGGAGACCCCATGAAACGCAAGGCAGCGGCTCATTGGCAAGGAAGCACTCAGGAAGGCAGCGGCACGCTCTCGGCCCAGAGCGGAACGCTGCGGGATACGCCGTATTCGTTCAAGGCACGCTTCGGCGACGGCAAGGGTACGAATCCCGAAGAACTGGTCGCGGCCGCGCACGCCGGATGTTTCACGATGGCGCTGTCGTTCGCGCTCAACAACGCCGGATTCACCGCCGACGCCATCGATTCGGAGGCAGTCCTGACGATGGATCCGGTCGACGGCAAGCCGACGATCACCGCGGTCCATCTGGTGACCCGGGCGCGCGTTCCGGCCGTCGACGCCGCGAAATTCGCGGAGATCGCTTCCGGCGCGAAGGCCGGCTGCGTCGTCTCGCGCGCGCTGTCGCCGACGATCGTGGTGACGCTGGATGCCGCGCTCGTGCCCTGACCTGCCGCGCATTGCGATGGCAACGCACCCGGCGCCGCCGAAAGGCCGCGGCGCGACGTTCAATCCGGAGAATCGATTTCGCCACGAGACGCGCGAAACGGTGGATGACGGCTGGAGCGCGCCGCGGGGAGCCGGCGACGACGCGGACGGCAACGAGGAGCTGCCGCCGCTGAAGACCGTGGTCCGGATCCAGCCCGCGCGAACGATCATCGCGCGCAATGACTCGCCCGACATTCCGTTTACGCAATCTATCAACCCGTATCAGGGTTGCGAGCATGGCTGCATTTACTGCTACGCGCGGCCGTCGCACGCCTATCTCGACCTTTCGCCCGGCCTCGATTTCGAGACGAAGTTGTTCGCCAAGCCCAACGCCGCCGAATTGCTGCGCGCCGAGCTCGCCAAACCCGGATACGTCTGCGAGCCGATCGCGCTCGGCGCCAACACCGACCCGTACCAGCCGATCGAGCGCGAGTGGAGGATCACCCGGGAGGTGATCGAAGTACTCGCCGCGTGCGATCATCCGCTCACGATCACGACCAAGGGCGCGCTGGTGCTGCGCGATCTCGATCTGCTTGGCCCGCTGGCCGCAAAGGGCCTGGTCCGCGTGTTCGTCTCCATCGCGATGCTGGACCGCGATCTCGCGCGGACGCTCGATCCGCGCGCGGCGGCGCCGCAACGCCGGTTGCAGATGATCCGGGCGCTTACCGATGCCGGGGTACCTGTCGGCGTCAACGTCGCGCCGATCATCCCGCAACTCACCGACCACGAGATGGAAGACATTCTGGAGGCATCCTCCGTTGCCGGCGCACGGCATGCCGCGTACACGCTGCTGCGGCTGCCGCGCGAGGTCGCGCCGCTGTTTCGCGAATGGCTCGCCGTGCATCAACCGCTGCGCGCTGCCCACGTGATGAGCCTCGTGCAGCAGATGCGCGGCGGGCGCGACAACGATTCCCGTTTCGGCGCACGAATGCACGGCCAGGGCAATTTTGCCGACCTGATCCGCAAGCGCTTCGGGCTCGCTTGCAGCCGGCTCGGCCTCAATGTCGAGCGCGACGTGCCGCTCGATACGTCGCGCTTTAGGCCGCCGGCGGGCGTTTCCGCACGCCGGAGGGCAAACCCCCAGCTCGACCTTTTCTGAACGCTGGTACCTCGGCCGATCAGGTCGCACGCGAACATCTGTATAGCGTTGCGGAACCGGGTGACACGTTCGCAATTGTTGTCGTCCCCGCGAACGCGGGGACCCAGCGACGTTCGACGCAAGACGCTTCCCGCGTACGCGGGAACGACAAGACCTCCGCGTGCCGTTCGAGCATGGCGAAACTCGGGGGCAATGCGTCTGGTTGTTGCGCCACCGCTTGCCCCAGGCCGTTGGCTGGCGCAACATGACGCGCGATGGCGTCATCGGCGCCTGGAAGAAGAGATCCTGACGGTGAGCGCATGGCGGAACGGAGAGCGCAAATGGCCACGCTGACGGAACGCCTTGCGCAGTGCTACACCGGCGCCGTTCACGACGTGCTGCGGATGATGGGGCACGACAACATCGTGCTGCCGCCCGCGATCAAGGCCATTGTGCCGGGAACCCGGCTCGCCGGCCCGGTCTGGACGGTCGCCGGTCATATCGACCGGACCAGGACGCGCCACGAGACGCTGCTCGGTTGGTGCACGCTGCTTGCGAAAGCGCCGGCGGGCCACGTGATCGTATGCCAGCCCAACAATCATGAAGTCGCGCTGATGGGTGAGCTCTCGGCGCAAACCCTGAAGACACGCGGCGTGCTGGGCTACGTCGTCGACGGCGGGTCGCGCGACACCGATCTCGTGGTGGACCAGGGCTTCCCGGTGTTCTGTTCCTTTCTGACGCCTTCGGACATCGTCGAGCGCTGGATTCCCGACCGTTACAGCGAACCCGTCACGATCGGCACGGTCACGATTGCGACCGACGACTGGCTGCTGGGCGACCGCGACGGCGTCGTGATCATCCCGCAGGCGATGGTGGAGGAAGTCGTGACCAGGACCGAGGAAGTTGTCGCAACGGAAAGCGAGATGCGCCGCGCGCTGATCGGCGGCATGGATCCGGTCGAAGCCTACAACAAGTATGGCAAGTTCTAGAACCCCCCCTCGCGGACGCGCCGGCCGCGGGCCGCCCGCCGGGCGCGCCGCTTCCGCTCCCGACAATGGAACCTGACTTCGAGGCACCGGCGGTGATGAAGCTTTCGCCGCAGGACAATGTGGCGGTCGCGCTGCGGCCGCTGCGGACCGGCGAGACGCTCACCCTTGACGATGTCGTGCTGATCGTCGACCGCAATATCGCTGTCGGGCACAAGCTCGCCGCGAGGGCCATCGCCGCCGGCGAGATCATCCTCAAGTACAGCTGCCCGATCGGCACCGCGACACGCGCGATCGCGCCGGGCGAGTACGCGCACACGCATAACATCGCGAGCAACTACCTCCCGACGTACACCCTGCCGAAATAGGATTTTCATGCTGCAGGGCTATTCCCGGGACGATGGCCGCAAGGGCATTCGCAATGTCCTCGTCGTCGCCTATCTCGTCGAGTGCGCGCACCATGTCGCCCGCGAGATTGTCGCGCCCTTCCGCGAGCGCGGCGTCCATCTGATCGGCTTTCCCGGGTGCTATCCGAATGCCTACGCGCTGACCATGATGGAGAAGCTCTGCACCCACCCCAACGTCGGCGGCGCGCTGCTCGTGTCGCTCGGCTGCGAAGGCTTCGACAGGCGCCGCCTGGAGACGACCATCGCGTCGTCCGGCCGGAGCGTCCTCGCGATGGGCATCCAGGACACCGGTGGAACGACGAAGACGATCGCCGCAGGCCGCGATTGGGTTGCGCGCACGCTCCCGGTGCTCGATGCCCAGAAGCCCGTGCCGATGCGCATCGACGAGCTGACCGTCGGCACGATCTGCGGCGGCAGCGATGCGACGTCCGGGCTCACGGCCAATCCTGCGATGGGCATCGCGTTCGACCTGCTCGTGCAGAAGGGCGCAAAGACTATTTTCGAGGAGACCGGCGAGTTGATCGGGATGGAGCACCTGATGGCCGCGCGCGCCGCGAACCCCGCGCTGGGCGAGGAGTTGAAGCGCGCGGTGGCCAAGGCTGCCGGTTACTATGCGACGCTCGGTTATGCAAGCTTCGCGCCGGGCAATGCCGACGGCGGACTCACGACGATCGAGGAGAAGTCGCTAGGCGCCTATGCGAAGTCGGGGCAATCGACGATCGACGGCATCGTCAAGCCCGGCATTGCGCCGCCAAAAGGTGGATTGTATCTGCTCGACGTGGTGCCGGACGGCGAGGTGCGCTTCGGCTTTCCCAATATCAACGACAATGCGGAAATCGCCGAACTGATCGCTTGCGGGTCGCAACTGATCCTGTTTTCGACGGGGCGCGGTTCCGTGGTCGGCTCGGCGATCGCGCCGGTCATCAAAGTTTGCGCGAACCCGGACACCTACAAACGCATGGAGGACGACATGGACATCGATGCCGGCCGCATTCTTGAAGGCCGCGCGACGCTGTCCGAGGTCGGCCGCGAGATCTACGACATGGTGGAGAGCGTCGGCCGCGGGACCCCGACCCGATCCGAGGCGCTGGGCCATCAGGAGTTCATCCTGACCTACAAGAGTTTCGAACCGCTCGGGCCGGCGTGCCTGCCGGTCTGATGCGCGGTATTTCGACGACTTCCGATAGCGTGGACCCGGTCAGGGATGCCAAAGCGCGGTCGTTGCGTCGCGCTCGACGGTTGCGGAAGCGGAAGCGCAGCGCGATCCCGCACCGCGAAATGGAGCCGCGGTGACGGCGCCCCTGAATCCAGAGGAGCTCTACACCATCGCCCGGCGCACGCTGGAGCATTACGGCGCTCGGGCCGCGGAGTTTCGGGCCGGCACTCGCGACCACGATGTCAGCCAGAACATCGATGCCTTGCTGCGCCACATCGAAGGCAAACCGCCGTTTCGCATTCTCGACTTTGGCTGCGGTCCCGGACGCGATCTCGCGGCGTTTGCCCGGCTCGGCCACATCGCGACCGGCCTGGAAGGCGTTGCCGAATTCGCGGCCATGGCACGCTCCGACAGCGGTTGCGAGGTGTGGGAACAGGATTTCCTGAAACTCGATCTGCCCGCTGGCCGTTTCGACGGCGTGTACGCCAACGCCGCGCTGTTCCACGTCCCCGGACAGGAGCTGCCACGCGTGCTGATCGAACTGCGCGCAGCCATGAAGCCGGGCGGCGTTCTGTTCAGCTCGAACCCGCATGGCACCAACGAGGAGGGCTGGAACCGCGGGCGCTACGGCGCCTACCACGACCTCGCTGCGTGGAACCGTTATCTGTCGGAAGCGGGATTCGTGCTGCTGACGCACTATTACCGACCGGCCGGCCTGCCGCGCGAACAGCAGCCCTGGTTGGCGAGCGTATCGCGCAAACCCGCAGCTTGAGGGTCGTGCCGCGGAACTTCGGCGCGTCGGTGACAGCCGCGCGCGTCGGCACCTAAGCGATCGGCGCCTCGAGGAGGCATTCGAACTCGCGTGCGAAATCGACCGAGACGCGGGCGTGCACCGCCCCCTGCCGGTCCAGAAAGCGGTGCGTCCCGCGGGTCGAGAACACGCCTTCGTGCCAGATGTTCGGATGGATGTAGAGGCCGCGGCTGCCGTCGAAGCGGAAGCAGATGAAATCCGCGGGCTTCACATCGTCGCCGGGGAGCGCCAGCGGGACGAGGAAGGCTTTCCGTTCGAGCGGGTAGAACAACTGGCCGCCATCGGGATGATAGTTCGCGTGCCAGAGCAGGATCCGCCGCGGCTTTCGGTCGTGGTCCGGATCCGCGCGGCCGGGCTCGTCGCCGTACGCGAGGATGTAGTGCCCGCCGACGGCGTCGTTGCGTCCGTACAGGATGTCGCCCTTCCATTCGCTGACGAACGTGCCCTCGGTCGTGCCGCCCTCGTCACCGGTATCGGAATCGACGGGACGCCAACCCTGTGCCGGCCAGCGAACGATTTCGATACGGCAACCGGCGGGATCGTCGACGAGGCGCCCGTAGCCTTCGAGCGCTGACGGCGTCGCGTCGATCACCGGCATCGCGACGCGCGCGAGGCCCGCGGGCAGGTCGGGATTCAGGTAGTCGGCAACCTTGGGCACGATGCACTCCGGAGGGGTGGGCAATCTTCGCGCCGCGCGATGCGTTCCCGCATCAGAGAACGGGCAACGCCCGCGCCAGCCGTTCCGCCATCAGCATCCCGAACTCCGTCGGACGCTGAGAGGGTGCGCGGTCGAGCACCTCGCCGATGCCGAGCCGCCGCGCGGTGATCCGCTTGCCGTAGCAGATGAACGTGTCGATCGAGCTCATCATGAAAGTGATCAGCGGCAGGATTTCGCGGTAGAGGCGCTCCGCCTCGGCTTCATCGGCGGGAGTTCCGGCGCGCATCCGCTCGTAGATCCGGACCTGCACGTCGAAGCATTCCGGTGCCGGGATCACGCCGACACAGCCCGCGCGCAGGTTCTCCGGCAGCTCCAATCCGCCGCGGCCGTTGAACACGCGAAACGCACCGTCGGTATCCTCGACCAGCTTCTGGATCACGTGCGCAGGGGCCTCGCCTTTGAGCAGGCAGACGTTGGGATGATTCTTGTTGAGGGTCTTCAAGCCAGCGTTGGATAGCCCGACGCCAAGGAATTGCGCAGCGTTCTGGATAGCCACCGGCAGATCGGTCGCGTCCGCGACCGCGCCGAAAAAGCGGAGGTACTCGATTTCGGGAAGGCCCGCGACCGGTGGCGGTTGCAGGATCACCCATTCCGCGCCGGCTGCAGCAGCGACGCGCACGAAGTCGGCCTGTCCGTGAACGGAGGGTTCAGCGATGGTCACCGCCAGCGGCAGTCGCTTGCCGAGCGCCTCGGCCGTCCACTCCAGGATCAGCCGCCGCTCGCGGACGTCGAGCTTGTTCGTTTCGGTCGCGAGACCCAGGATCGCAACGCCGTGCGCGCCGTGTTTCACGGCAGCCTCGACCTGTGCCACGACCGGAGCGCGCTGCGGAGCACCGTCAGCGCCGAAGAATGCGTAGAGGATCGGGTAGATGCCGTGAAAGCGAGTGATGTCCATCGGGCGGGTCGTGGGTAAGTGAGATCCCCGACGGGTACGTCACCGGCGAACGTCGGCGGTCCCGGCAGCCGATATTACGCCAGCGAGATGCGCGTTGAAAAGCGCCTGCGGCCCTTCAAGACAGTGCCATTCCGAGCGACGCGAGGAATCCGCTGTTACGTCAAATCAACCGGTGATGAAAAGCGGATTCCTCGTCGCTTGCGCTCCACGGAATGACACCAGGTTTTTTCGTATTGTCTAATGGCTCGGCCTTCCGACTCTTGGAACCCGACTTGCCGACGAGAAAGTCGAGATCGACGCCCTCGCTTGCCTGCATCACCGTGTCGCAGTAGAGCTTGACCCAGCCGCGATCGGCGTGCGGCTTCGGGGGCTTCCACTTCGCGCGGCGCCGCGCGAGCTCGTCGTCGGACACCTGCAGGTGGAGCCTGCGCTTCGCGACATCGAGCTCGATGATGTCGCCGTCGCGCACCAGGGCCAGCGGCCCGCCGGCCGCCGCCTCCGGCGACGTATGCAGGACAACGGTGCCATAGGCGGTTCCCGACATCCGGGCGTCGGAGATCCGGACCATGTCCGTGACGCCCTTTTTCAGCAGCTTTGCCGGCAGCGCGAAATTGCCGACTTCGGGGAAACCCGGGTACCCTTTCGGCCCGCAGTTCTTCAGCACCATGATGCACGACGCGTCGACGTCGAGCTTCGGATCGTCGATGCGCGCGTGCAGGTCGTCGATGTCCTCGAACACCACGGCGCGGCCCTTGTGCTTGAGCAGTTTCGGCGTCGCCGCGGAGGGCTTCAGCACCGCACCGCTGGGCGCGAGGTTGCCGCGCAGCACCGCAATGCCGCCTTGCGGCTTGAAAGGTTTCGCGAGCGGCGTGATGACGTCGGCGTTGTAGTTGACCGCCTCCTTGCTGTTCTGCCACAGCGACCTGCCGTTGACCGTCAGCGCTTTCTTGTGCAGGAATTTTCCGATCTCCCGGATGACCACGGGCAGGCCTCCCGCGTAGTAGAAATCCTCCATCAGGTACTTGCCCGACGGCATCAGGTTGACGAGGCACGGCATTTCCCGTCCAAGCCGGTCCCAGTCGTCCAGCGAAAGCTTGACGCCGATCCGGCCGGCGATCGCCAGCAGGTGGACGACGGCGTTGGTCGAGCCGCCGATTGCCCCGTTGACCATGATCGCGTTCTCGAACGCCTCCTTCGCCAGGATCTTCGACATCCGCAGATCCTGGTGCACCATCTCGACGATCCGGCGCCCGGTCAGTCGCGCCAGCACCTTGCGCCGCGCATCCACGGCCGGAATCGCCGCATTCGTCGGCAGCGCCATCCCCAGCGCCTCGACCATCGACGCCATCGTCGACGCGGTGCCCATCGTCATGCAATGCCCCGCCGAGCGCGACATGCACGACTCGACCTCGACCATGTCCGATTCCTTCATCTCGCCGGTCTTCAGCATCGCCGTGAATTTCCAGACGTGCGTGCCGGACCCGATGTCCTCGCCCCGGTACTTGCCGTTCAGCATCGGTCCGCCCGAGATTCCGATCGTGGGCAGATCGCACGAGGCGGCGCCCATCAGCAGCGCGGGCGTCGTCTTGTCGCAGCCCATCATCAGCACGACGCCGTCGAACGGATTGGCCCGGATCGATTCCTCGACGTCCATCGCCACCTGGTTGCGGAAGAGCATCGCCGTCGGACGCATCACCGGCTCGCCCAGGCTCATCACCGGGAACTCGAGCGGAAAGCCCCCCGCTTCCAGGACGCCCGCCTTGATGTGCTCGGCGAGTTCGCGGAAGTGCGCATTGCAGGGCGTGACCTCCGACCACGTGTTGCAGATGCCGATCACGGGCCGGCCGTCGAACAGGTCGTGCGTAAAGCCCTGGTTCTTCATCCACGAACGATGGACGAGCGCGTCGCGGTCATGGCGGCCGAACCAGTAGGTCGATCGGAGTTCGCGTTGCTTTTTCGGAGATTTCTTGTTCATCGGGATTGGAAAGTGGATTCAGGTTGGCTTACGAAGGGCTGGCGACGTTGGTATGGATCGGAAGTCGCTGGGTTCCCGCGTACGCGGGAACGACGAATCCTGTGGCCGCTGTCACCCGATTGGGTAAGACTCAGTGAGTTCCCTCGGACCGTCCCGCCGCGAGGCGCGCGCCGCTCGCCTGGTCGAAAACGTGCACCTTGGCGGGGTCGATGGCGAGGCCGATCCGGTCGCCGGGATTGACGTTGGGACGCCCGTGCGTCACCAGGATCAGCTGTGCTTCGCCCGCCTGGATGAGCAGCTCGGTCTCGGCGCCCGTCGGCTCGACCACGACGATTTCGGCCGGCACCGCACCTACCGTTCCGGCGCCCGAGAGCTGCAGGTCCCCCGGGCGGATCCCGTAGGCGACGGACTGGCCCTCGACGCCGGCTCCATGCTGCAACGGCCAGCGCAAGCCGTCGGCCACCTCGAAGCAGGCAGCTCCGTTGGCGCGCGACACCTTGCCGTTCAGCACGTTCATCGCCGGGGAACCGATGAACTGCGCGACGAACAGGTTGTCCGGATGGTCGTAGAGATCGAGCGGCGAACCGATCTGCTCGATCCGGCCGTCGTGCATGACGACGATCCGGTCGGCCATGGTCATCGCCTCGACCTGGTCGTGCGTGACATAGACGGTCGTGGTCTTCAGGCGCTGGTGCAACGCCTTGATTTCGGCGCGCATCGCGACCCGCAGCTTGGCGTCGAGGTTCGACAGCGGCTCGTCGAACAGAAAAACTTTCGGATCGCGGACGATCGCGCGGCCCATGGCCACGCGCTGCCGCTGGCCGCCGGAGAGCTCGCGCGGATAGCGGTGCAGATACGGATCGAGGTTGAGGATCTTCGCCGCGTGCGCCGTGCGCTCGGCCATCAGCTTCGGGTCTGCTTTGCGCAGCTTGAGGCTGAACGCCATGTTCTCGCCGACGGTCATGTGGGGATATAGCGCATAGCTCTGGAAGACCATGGCGATGTCCCGGTCCTTCGACTCGACATCGTTGACGATCTTGCCGTCGATCGCGATCGTGCCTCCGCTGATCTCCTCCAGCCCCGCCAGCATCCGCAGCAGCGTGGACTTGCCGCAGCCGGATGGGCCGACGAGAACGACGAATTCGCCGTCGTGGATGTCGAAGCCGATGCCGTGGATCACCTTCGTGCTGCCGAAGGCTTTTTCGACGTTCTGGAACGATACGGTTGCCATTACGCTAGCCCCCAAAAAGCTTGAACCACAGAGGACACCGAGAACACAGAGAATGCAGTTTCACGACTTGCTCACGCGATCGAACCGCTGTTGGCTTCCTGCATCCTGTTGGTGCTCGCCGTGATTTCTCGGTGCGTTCTCTGTGTTCTCTGTGTTCAAGGATTTCAGCCATTCAGCTCTTTACAGCGCCGGCGGTGAGACCGCCGACCATGTAGCGCTTGAACGTGTAATAGATCGCCGCCGGCGGCATTGCGTAGATCAGTCCGGTGGTCATCAGCAATTCCCACGGCGAATCGTCTGCGGCGAGGAAGTTGCCGAGCGCCACGCCTAACGTGACGTCCTTGTCGCTCGACAGCAGCAGGAACGCATAGAGATACTCGTTCCACGCGAGCAGCAGCGCGTAGGTCCCGACGGCGACCAGCGACGGCGTCATCAGCGGCAGGTAGACCAGTCGGAAGAGCTGCAGCGGCGACGCGCCATCGATCTTCGCGGCTTCGTCAAGTTCCAGCGGAAGCTTGTCGGACGCCTGCTTCAGCACCCAGATCGAATAGGGCGCGGCAATGGTCGTCATGGCCAGGATCAGCGCCCACTGGTTGTTGAGCAGGCCGTACACGCCCATCGTCTTGTACATCGGCACCGCCAGGAACGCCGCCGGAATGAAATAGGTGAAGAGCGCAAGGTTCATCACGGTGCGGCCGCCCCGCACCTTTAGGCGGCTGATCGCGAATGCGGCGAAAGTCGCCACCAGCAGCGTAAGGAGTCCGGTCGTGACCGCGATGAACAGCGAATTCCACATCTGCAGCCAGAAGTAGTTGAGATAGTGGTGCTGCTCGCGGAACACAACCCCGAAATTGTGCAGCGTCGGATGGTCGGGCCAGAGCTGGCCGCCCATCGCCTGATCCTTCGGCGAAATCGCGAACAGGACCAGATGATAGATCGGCAGCATCGTCCAGATCAGCACGGGGATGCCGATCAGCAGCAGCTTCGCCTCGGTGGCAGCCGTTCGCAGGTTCATTTCGAGAGGCGCTTCATCATGAAGTAGACGAGCGGCAATACCGCCGGCAGCGCGACGACGATCGCCGCCATCGACAGGTCGACCTGGTCGAGGCGCAGATAGCGAATGCCGAGCGTGGCCAGCACGTGGGTGAGGTCGGCAGGGCCGCCGCCCGTCAGCAGGTAGACGCTGTTGAAGTCTCCCATCGTCCAGATCATCGACAGGATCGTGCAGGTGAGATAGAGCGTCCGCATCGTCGGCCAGGTGATGAAGCGGAACTTCTGCCAGTTCGTCGCGCCGTCGACCGAAGCGGCCTCGTAATGTTCCGCCGGAATGGCCAGGCGTCCGGCAACGAGGATCAGCGTCCAGAACGGCAGCGATTTCCAGATGTGCACAAGCATCGCAATGCCGAGTGCCAGCGTCGGGTCATTCAGCCAATTGGGGCCGTCCGCGCCGGTGAAGCGGAAGATCAGCGAATTGATGAGCCCCCACTCCGGATTCAGCATGAACCGTATCGACAGGATCGTTGGAATCGACGGCACCGCCCACGGCAGG
Source organism: uncultured beta proteobacterium (assembly GCA_963726775.1). Taxonomy (GTDB): domain Bacteria; phylum Pseudomonadota; class Gammaproteobacteria; order Burkholderiales; family Casimicrobiaceae; genus CAIWHR01. The sequence continues at coordinate 94,802 of CAVSDL010000006.1, read as the reverse complement.
ATGAAGAGCAGCGACAGCCACTTGATCCAGGTTCGCGCCTCGATGAAGAAGCCCGACAGCACCAGCGCGATGATCATCTTCACGTTGATCCCGACGATCACGAACACGAGCGTGTTGACGATCGAGCGCGCGAAGATAGGATCGTCGACCAGTTGAACGTAGCTCGCCGGATGCCGCGCGAGCCAGAGCCCGTAACCGACCGGATACAACACGAAGACGAGGAACACCACGACATAAGGCGCAAGAAGGATCAGCCCCCACTTCTGCCAGGGGGACATTCCTTTCTTCGCGGGACCGGTCGGTACCGGCTGCGCGTCGGGAAGAGCGACGGACGCCACGGGCGGTTTCTTTCGCGTTCCGGTGCCGGAGGGGCGCTGGCGCGTGACGCCAACGCGCCGGATCATCCCCCCCGGATGCGCGCGATCACTGTCAGCCGGCGACCTGCTTGATGCGGGCGATCATTTCGTCGACCGCCTTCTCGGGAGGCACGTTGTCGTTGACCACGCGGCTCATCGCCTTGGCCCAGACGTTCTCGTTGTTGAGGATCGTGAACTTGTAGTTCTTGGTGAATTCGAACGTCACCGTGCCGGCGCCGAACTGGTTGAACACGGCCTTGCGATGCGGGTCGGCCTGCCAGAACGCGCTCTTCGTGCCCGAGACGGTCACCGGGAACCAGCGGCCGAGCGAGCCTTCGACGTAAGGTTGGAGATTTTCGTCCTGCATCAGGAACGCGACGAACTCCTTCGCCCGCTTCTTGTTCTTCGCGGCCTCGAAGATCACCCCGACCTTGACCGCCGCGCGGTAGACGAACTTCGAGCCGTCGGGCTTGTTCGGGAAGCCGGCGGTCGCGATCAGCTCGTCGTAGTTCTTCTTCGCCTGCGCGCGCTGCTCGGCGGTGAGCGTCGCATTATTTGCGTCGTCGAGCCATTTGGCGGCGATCGAGATCGTCGCGTTGTGCGTCATCAGGATCGTCTTGTTGTGGAACGAGACGTTGTTGTCCGGGTCTTTCCAGGACGTCGACGACGGCGGCGTGCAGCCGCGTGTGCGGATGCTGGTGTAATCCCTGAGCGCGTTGATGAGGCCCTGCTTGACCTTCGGGTCGTCGACCAGCAGCTTGCCGTTGTCGTCGACCAGCTTCACGTTGTACGCGTCCATCACCGTCAGGAACGAGTAGAACGAGTCGCTCGAGTCCACACCCATCGGCTGGCCGATGGCGTAGGTGCGCTTCCCTGTCTTCGTGCGGTGCGCCGGCTGCACCTTGTCGCACCAGAAGTCCCAGTAGGCCTTCCACGTGGTCGGGATGTCGGATTCCTTGTAGCCGGCCTCGGCCAGCATGTCCTTCCAGTACTGGATGTGCATCGTCTGCTGCTTCAGCGGAAACGCGTAGTACGCCTTCTTCTTGGTCTTGTCGTTGTAGAGATAGGTCGTCTCGAGCGTGTTCTTCAGGAATTTGTCCTTGATCGGCACGAAGATGTCGCTCATGTCCTCGAGCTTGCCCTCGTACGCCCACTTGCCCGCGACCTGGAAGTCGTAGACGTCGGCATACGCGACGTCGGGCGGCGTACCGGCGTCGAGCGCGGCGACGGTCTTCGGGATCATGTCCTGGACCGGATACTGAGACAGGTCGACCTTGACGCCGGTCTTGTCCTCGAACTTCTTGATCGCCGCGAACAGCGCGTCATCCTCGGACTTGTAGAAACCCTTCACCCACCATACGGTAAGCTTCTCCTGCGCGGCAACCGGGGCAGCGGCACAGAACACTCCCACCGCAACCAGCGCGGCGCAGAGTCTTGACATCATCTTCATGGAACTCCTCCTGGGTAAACCTGCTATGGATGCCTGCCCGATTTCAACCATCGCGGAGCGTACGGTCTGCGTTCGGGGGTGTCAACCTGCAGCGAACGTCGTGCCGCGCTACATCACCGCGCCGAGGTACCAGGGCACGAATTCGCTCTGCCCGTAGCCGTGCCGCTCGCTCTTCGATTTCGCGCCCGACGCCGTCTCCAGCATCAGCCGGAACAAGCGACCCCCGATCTCGTCGATGCTCGCCGTGCCGTCGGCGATCTCGCCGCAGTTGAGGTCGATGTCCTCCTCCTGCTTCACCCAGAGCGGCGTGTTGGTCGACAGCTTCAACGACGGCGACGGAGCACAGCCGTACGCGGAGCCGCGGCCCGTCGTGAACACGACCATGTTCGCGCCACCGGCGACCTGGCCCGTCGCCGACACCGGATCGTAGCCGGGCGTGTCCATGTAGACGAAGCCCTTCGCCGTCACCGATTCGGCGTATTCGTAGACGTCGACGAGATTGGTCGTGCCGCCTTTGGCAACCGCGCCCAGCGACTTTTCGAGGATCGTCGTCAGCCCGCCCGCCTTGTTGCCCGGCGACGGATTGTTGTTCATCTCGCCCTTTTCGCGCGCCGTGTAGTCCTCCCACCACTTGATCCGCGCCACCAGCTTTTCGCCGATGGCGCGCGACGCGGCGCGGCGCGTCAGCAGGTGCTCGGCACCATAGATCTCGGGCGTTTCCGACAGAATTGCCGTTCCGCCGTGCCGCACCAGGAGGTCGACCGCCGCGCCCAGCGCGGGATTGGCGGTGATTCCCGAATAGCCGTCCGATCCGCCGCATTGCAAGCCGACGACAATGTGCGACGCGGGAACCGGCCGGCGCGTCACCTGGTTCGCGTGCGGCAGCATCTCCGCGACCATGCCGATGCCCCGCGCGATCGTCTTCGCGGTGCCTCCCGTGTCCTGGATGCTGAACGTGCGCAACAGCGGTCCTTCCTGCAGGTGTTCCGCGCCGAACAGCGCGCTGATCTGGTTGGCTTCACAGCCGAGGCCCACCACGAGCACGCCGGCGAAATTCGCGTGCCGCGCATAGCCGCCCAGCGTGCGCCGCAGGACCCTCATCCCGTCGCCCTGCGTGTCCATTCCGCAACCGGAGCCGTGCGTCAACGCTACGACGCCGTCGACATTCGGGAACGCGGCGAGGTGACCACCCTTGAAATGGTCGGCGATGCCGCGCGCGACGGTCGCCGAGCAGTTCACGGTCGACAGGATGCCGATGTAGTTGCGCGTGGCGACTTTGCCGTCGGGCCGGACGATGCCCATGAATTCGGCTGCTGGCGACACGAAATGAGTCGGCTTTGCGTCCGCGCCGAACGCGTAGTCGCGATCGAACGATCCCATCGCCAGATTGTTGAGATGGACGTGCTCGCCCGCCGCGATGTCGCGGCTCGCGAATCCGATGATCTGGTTGTAGCGCTTGACGGGCTCGCCCGCGCGGATCGCGCGGGTGGCGATCTTGTGTCCGGGCGGGACGAGGCCCGTGACGGTCACCTTCTCGTCGATCAGCTGCGTTCCGCCGACGAGCTGGGCGCGGGCGATGACGACGTCGTCGTCGGAGTGCAGACGTATGGTCAGTGATGCGCGGGTAAGCATGTCGCCTCCGGAATCAGGTTGGAACGCTGCAGCGCGCGACAGCACGGCGTTCGACGGCCGCGAAATTCCAGTCGATGCCGAGCCCCGGCGTCGATGGTGCAAGCGCGCAGCCGTCGGCGATGGCGAGTTGCGACGTCGTCAGGTCGTCGAGCTGCGGGATGTATTCGACCCAAGCCGCATTCGGCACGGCCGCCGTCAGCGACACATGCAGTTCCATCAGGAAATGCGGGCAGACCGCCACGTTGAACGTTTCCGCGAGGTGCGCGACCTTGAGCCACGGCGTGATGCCGCCGATGCGGGCCGCGTCGGCCTGCACGATCGAGCAGGCGCCGCGTTCGAGGTATTCGCGAAAATGTGCCGGGTGATACAGGGATTCGCCGATCGCAATCGGAATGGCCGTATGCGCGGCCAATTCGACGTGCCCGCCGAGGTCTTCCGCGGGCAGCGGCTCCTCGAGCCAGGCCAGGCCCAGCGGCTCGAAAGCGCGCGCACGGCGGATCGCTTCCGACACATTGAAGCACTGGTTGGCATCGACCATGATCTCGAAGGCCTCGCCCACCGCCTCGCGGACGGCGCGCAGCCGCGCGACGTCCTCGGACAGGTGCGGCTTGCCGACCTTGAGCTTCGCGCCTCGAAAGCCCTGCGCCTTCGCCGCCAGCGTCTGCTCGACCAGTACATTCGCCGGCAGGTGCAGCCAGCCGCCCTCGGTCGTATACACGGGCACCCTCGGCTGCGCGCCGCCGGCTGCCTTCCACAACGGCAGTCCGGCGCGCCGGCAGCGGAGGTCCCATAGCGCAGTGTCGATCGCCGCGAGTGCCAGGCTCGTGATCGCGCCGACCGCCGTCGCATGCGTGTGAAAGAACAGATCTTTCCAGATCGCTTCGATGCAGTCGGAATCGCGCCCGATGAGCTTGGGCGCGAGGTGATCGCGCAGCAAGGCGACGACCGAGGAGCCGCCGGTGCCGATGGTGTACGTGTAGCCGACGCCCTCCGCGCCGTCGTCGCACTGGATGCGCACGATCGGCGTCTCCTGCGTGACGAACGCCTGGATGGCGTCGGTGCGGACGACCTTGGGCGCGAGGTCGACCTGCAGGATTTCGACGGACCGGATGATCGGCACGTCTACTTCCCGTAGATCACGCCGGGCAGCCACAATACCAGTTGCGGCACGTAGGTGATCAGCGCCAGCGTTGCGAGCAGCGGCCACAGCCAGGGAATCACCGCCCGCACGGTTGCCTCGAACGAAATCTTCGCCACCTTCTGCAGGATAAAGAGCACCATCCCGACCGGCGGCGTCAGCAATCCGATCATCAGGTTCAGCACCATGATCAGCCCGAAATGCACCGGGTCGATCCCCAGCTTGGCAATGATCGGCATGAACACGGGCACGAGGATCGTGATCGCGGCGATGGTCTCCATGAAGCAGCCGACGAACAGCAGGAAGATGTTGGCGAGCAGCAGGAAGACCAGCGGGTTGTCGCTGATCGACAGCACCCATGCGCCGATCAGGTCGGTGACCTGGGTCGTCGTCAGCACCCACGCGAAGATGGAGGCGCTGGCGACGATGAACAGCACGGTGGCGGTGGTCTCGATCGTTTCCATCGACACCTTGACCAGCATCCGCCAGCTCATCGTCTTGTACCAGACGAAACCGAGGAACAGCGCCCAGGCCACCGCGGCGACCGCCGCCTCGGTCGGCGTGAACAGGCCGCTCGCCATTCCGCCGATCAGGATCACCGGCGTCAAGAGCGCCATGAACGCCTCGAATTTGAACACCTTGTCGGCAACCATCACGGCGATCAGCGGGAGGCCGAAGCGCACGAAGCCTCCGAGCGTTTCGTTCGACCAAAGGAAATACAGCACGACCGAGGTCACCGCGATCGCGCCGGTCTCCAGGAACGCGCGGCCCATCCGCGGCCACGAAAACGCAATGTCGGCGCCATACTTCCGCACGTGCGCGTAGTAACCGACCATCACCATCATGAACAGCGCCATCACCGCGCCCGGAATGAAGCCGCCGGCAAACAGCTTGCCGATCGAGGTGTTCGCCTGCACGCCGTAGATCACCAGCGGCAGCGACGGCGGTATGATTGGTCCGAGCGTCGCCGAAGCGGCGGTGATGCCCACGGCGAACTCGGTCGGATAGCCGTGGTCCTGCATCGCCTTGATCTCGATGGTGCCCAGGCCGCCGGCGTCGGCCACCGCGGTGCCCGACATCCCGGCGAAGATGACGCTGCCGATGACGTTGACGTGGCCCAGGCCGCCCTTCAGCCAGCCGACCAGCGCCAGCGCGAAGTTGTAGATCCGGTTGGTGATGCCGGCCGAGTTCATCAGGTTGCCGGCATAGATGAAGAACGGCACCGCCAGCAGCGGAAAGCTGTCCACGCCGCCGACCATGCGGTGCACGACGGTGAGCGGAGGGATCGTGCCGGAGATCCAGATATACAGCAGCGACGCGATGCACATCGCGATGGCGATCGGCACGCCGGTCGCCATGATCGCGACGAATCCGCCGAGGAGGATGCTGTTCATCGCCTCAGGCCTCGGCTTCGCCGGGACGCTCGAGCACGCTCCAGCCCTGCTTCCAATGCCGGATCCCGACCTGGATCGAGCGGAAGGTCATCATCGCGAATCCCAGTCCCACAAGGCCGTAGATGTAGCTCATCGGGAAATCGACAACGGTCATCTTGAGATTCTGCATTCTCGGGATCAACAGCGCGGTGAGATAGGTCGCGTAGGCGAAGAACGCGAAGCGCACGACATCCACGAACGTCGACAGCGCGCGGCCAACGGGAGCGGGCAGCCAGCGGTAAAGGAACTCGACGTGGATCTGCGTGTTCTTGCGCACGCCCATCGACGCACCCACAAAGCAGACCACGATCAGCAGGTAGCGGGCGATTTCCTCGGTCCACGCCGCCGAGTCCTGCAGCACGTAACGCGTGAAGAACTGGTAGAAGACGTCCACCGCCATCAGCCAGAAGAAGCCCAGCGTGAGCCAGTCTTCCCATCCGTAGCCGGACAGATCAACCGGTTCGTCGCTCGCGTGGAAATGGCCCTCGGAATCGAGGACGTGGTCTTCCGGCGGCGTGGCGGTCGTGCTCATCGGGATACCGTCATTTGCGCAGCAACTGGAATTCGGCGGCGTTCCTGCCTTGCCGCCGACGCCAATGGATTCCCGCGTTCCCCGGGGATGACGCAAGCGTGTCCAATCGCGCGGCGGTTACGCGCTGCGCGATTGGACGGATGCGTCACTTGATCGCCTGGATTTTGTCCCAGTCGGCCTTCGAGTAGCCCATCGATTCCAGCGTGACGTTCTTCATGATCGCTTCCTGGAATCCCTTGCGGTCGACGGGGTGGACGTTGAGGCCCTTCTTCTTGAACTCGTCGGCGAGCTCGGCTTCGCGCTTCTTGATGTCGCCGGTGGCGCCGGCTGCCGCCTCCTGCATCACGTCGGTGAAGATCTTCTTGTCCGCGTCGGAAAGCTTCGACCACACGTGCGGCGCAACCTGCGTGGCGAGCGAGTCGACGATGTGACCGGTGAGGATGACGTTCTTCTGCACCTCGTAGAACTTCTTGGCCTCGATCGTCGTCAGCGGGTTCTCCTGCGCTTCGACGGTGCCGTTCTGCAGAGCAAGGTACACCTCGGCGAAGGCGATCGGCGTCGGATTCGCATTGCAGGACTTCGGCAGCGCCATGTAGGCGGGCACGTCGGGCACGCGAATCTTCAGCCCCTTCATTCCTGCGCAGTCGTTGAAGTCGCGGTTCGATGTCGTATGGCGCGCGCCGTAGTAGGTCATGGCGGTGATCTGGATTCCCGTCTTCTGGCGGTATTCGTCGGTGAGTTCCTTGAACGCGCCGCTCTTCGCCCAGGCGACCAGGTGGTCGCCGTCGCGGAACGTGTAGGGGTAGTAGCCGACGCCAATTCGCGGCATCGTGCGCGCGGCAAAGGACAGCCCCGAGATGATCATGTCCACGGTGCCCAGCTGCAAGCCCTGGTTGATGTCGGTTTCCTTGCCCAGCTGCGAAGCCGGAAAGACGGCGATCTCGTACCGGCCGCCGGTGCGTTTCTTGATTTCCTCCGCCGCCCACACCGACCACTTGTGGTACGGCTCGCTGGTCTCGTAGACGTGCGCCCACTTGAGTTTGGTCTGCGCCGCGGCGGGGCCGGCCGCGATCAGCGCCGCGCCCGCGAGCGCGACGATGGCAAGAAGCCTGGTCACAAAATGCATGGTTCCTCCTAGTGTGAATGGGGTTTCGAAAGTAAGGCGCACATCTCGGCCTCCTTGGATGGCCGCGCTGTGCAAATGCTCGCGCGTCGGCCTCGTAGTGTCGATTCGCCCCGGTCGCCTCCCCGCTAGCGGGGCCCCTGCTCCCAGGCTCACGCCACTACCTGCACCTTGGTGCTCTTGTTCTTGTCGGCCGCGGCGTGGAATGCCGCGACTGCATCCTGCAACGGATACTGGCCGGAGAGGAGCGGCCGGACGTCGACGCGCCGCGTCGACAGATAGCCGACCGCCCAGTCGAACTCGATGCCCCACCGGAAGGCGCCGCGGAGGTCGAGCTCCTTGGCCATCAGCTCATTGACCACGAACGGCAGCGGCTCGTGCGGCAACGTTCCGACCTGGACGACGACCCCGCCCCTCTTGGCCGCGGCAACGCAGCTCTTCAGCCCATTGAAGTTGCCGGACACTTCGTACGCCACATCGAATTGAGGCTTGGCGAGTTTCTCGCCATCGCGGTCGGCGCGCAGCACCGTGTCGGCACCCACTTCCCGCGCCTGGGCGAGCGGGCGGTCGAGGACGTCGGTCACCGTGACGCTCGCCGCTCCGGCGAGTCGCGCCGCCAGCACCGTCAGACAGCCGATGGTCCCCGCGCCGGTGACGAGAACCGACTTGCCGAGCAGGTCTCCACCGCGATTGACGGCGTGCAGGGCGACCGCGAGCGGTTCCGCGAACGCCAACTCGCCGAGCGATACGTCGCCGGTGACCGGATAGCACTGGCGCTCACCCATGACGAAATATTCGCGGAACATCCCTTGCACGTGCGGGAAGAGGCTCGCGCTGCCGAGAAACTTCATGGTCGTGCACAGGTGCTCGCGCCCCTGCCGGCAGTAATCGCAGCGCCCGCAGGCGTGCGACGGCGAGATCGCGACTTTGTCGCCCTTCTTCACGCGCGTCACGCCGGGACCGACCGCCTCGACGACCCCCGACGCCTCGTGGCCCGGAATCAGCGGCTCGCGGACAATGAAGCTGCCGTTGCGCCCCTCGAAATAATAGTGGAGGTCGGAGCCGCAGATGCCTCCGGCACCCAGGCGCAGCAGGACGTCGCCGGGTCCGATGGTCGGCATCTCCGCGGGTTCGACCCGCAGATCCTCTTTGGCATGAATTCGGCAGGCAAGCATCGTCGCGCTCCCGGAATCGGATCAATGCAGGCTGTCCCAGCCCGTGTTGAACCGCTTGTACGCATGATTGAGGTGCCGCTGCATCGCGGCACGCGCGCCCGTGATATCGCGCGCGGCGATCGCCTTCAGCACCGCGCGGTGCTCGGCCATCGCCGCATTCCACAGGTCCGGCGAATCGTAATGGTGCTCGAGTTGCTGATAGAGCGGTCCGGTGCGCTCCTCCCAGAGCATCTTGACCACAGCGACCAGCGCGCCGTTGCCGGTCGCCTCGGCGACGCGCAAATGGAAAAGCCGGTCCCCCGCGAGCGGCTGCTTGTCGCCCCCCAACTCGCGCTGCATCTGTTCGATCGCCTCTTCCATCGCCGCCACCTGGCCTCTTTTCGCCGACTTCGCCGCGAGCGCCGCGCACTCGCTCTCGATCACATACCGCGCGCGCAACAACTCGAACGGACCCGACTCGGCATGCACGACGTCGGCGGCGGTCTCTCCATTCGCTTTCGAAGACGCTCCAAGCACGTAGATGCCCGACCCGATGCGGACCTCGACCAGCCGCTCGACTTCGAGCGCGATCAGCGCTTCGCGCACCGACGGCCGCGACACGCCGAGCTGCTTCGCGAGGTCGCGTTCGGGCGGCAGCCGGGACCCCGCAGGAAACTCGCCCGAGGCGATCAGGGTCCGGATCTGGTCGGCGATCTGCCGATACAGCCGGCGCGGTTCGATGCTCTGGAAAGGCATGGGCAGCGCCGGATTCTCGAATAGGACCCAGACCGGTGCTGCCATCACCGGGTGAGCGCCAGGTGCGGGATCATCGGTACTGGTGGCGAAGGCTAATCCCGGGCCTAAAATTGGTCAAGTGGTATTACCAATTCAGGGTCTGCCGGATCGCTGCGGGGCCGGGCCCCGGGCGCGGCCGGGGTGGGGTCCGCCGCGTGCCGCCGGGGCGGCGCCCCGGATCGGATCCGTTACGCCGGCGCGGCCACCGCCGTATTTGCGACCGCAAGGGTATCGAGCGCGGCGTTGACCGCGCGGTCGAACAAAGGCACCGGCTCGATGACGACCGTGGCATTTCCGGCACGCATCTGCTGCGCAAGTTCTTCCGGCGTGTACATCCATCCGCGCGCCCTCGAGCGACCGACGAACACGTAACGACTCCGCATCGGGCTGACCCACCACAGGCGCGCGACGACCACCTGTTTGTCGTCGGCGATCGCGATCCACGTGCCGACGATCATCTCGTTGACGAAGTCGCAGATTTCCGAATACCGGGTCTCCGTTCCGGCAACGATGTCCCTCAGCGACGATATCGGCGCCCGGTTTGCCGCGAGCGCCTTGCGTGACGCGTACCGCGCGGATGCCCTGCCGCTGACCAGGTTGGCATGCAGCTCGTAGAGCTCGTCGAAGAACGCCGTGATCTGGTCGGCGGGCAGATTCACCTCGAAACATCCCCGGCGCAGGCCGGCAACCAACGATGGAATCATCTGGCAGAGCCGCGTACGGTGCGCATGCCGGTTCTTCGCCGAAATACTCCACAGCAGGTTGTCGAGCGTCTGCAGCGCCGCGCCGAAGCGGCGATTTCCCGCGATCTGGGGTTCGAGCCGGGAAAGGTATTCGGTCCAGACGGTTTCCGCGAACGAGCGGACGGCGAAGGGCGCGTCGAGCCCCATGAGCCGGTCGCGGACCAGGGCGCGCGCCTGCGACCGTCCCGGTTCGCTCTGTTCCGCGGCCAGCGCATCCATCACATCCGACGAAAGCGCGATGGCCGTATGTCGCTGGTCGTCCTCGATGAAATTGCGGAGCGTGGCGTCCGCCGCGTCGAAAACCGATACGTCGAGCGCGAACTGCTTGCGCACCTGATCGACGACCTCCGAGGCCGCCGTTTCGAACGCCTGGAAATAGTCGGGGTCGGTCGTGGCCCCTATCGCGCCTTCCGCAAGCCGGTCCAGCAGCCGCCGCGCCGCGTGCTCCCGACTCGAGAACAGTGTCGGGTCGATGAGCGCTGCCTTGAGGATCGGCACCTCGAGGCGCTCGAAGATCGGGTGCAGGGTGTCGGAGACGGACGGATCGCGAAAAATGTAGTCGAACACGAGCCCGACGAATTCCATCGTGGCCGCGTGGTTCGAGTTTGCGATCTGGTCGCCGACCACCGCATGTATGTAGGGAACGAGATTGGACGGCACGATCGCCACGTCGTGCTTGCGGCCTCCGATCGGCGGTGCGGCACGGACGATCTCGGAGGGCAGGTCCATGGCTTGCAGCCGGTCGAGAATGGCGATCAGCGCCTTCGGGGCGCTTGGCGCCACGAGCGGATCGGGCGGGTAGGGATTCGTGGCGATCAGCCTCGGCCCCTGCCCGGCGCGCGGCCCCGCCGCATCCGCAGCCGGCACGGGGCTTTCCCCGTCCATACGCGTCAGCTTCGAGAGGGCGAAGCGGATTTCCTGATCCGGTAGGCGCAGGGGAGGCAGCTGGGAAATTCCGAAGGGGACGTGCGTACGCGCGCTGGTCGCCGGACGCGCGGGACTCGCGCCCGCGATCGCCGACCGCAGCACCGGCAGCGGCTGCCCGACGGAACGGAGGAGCGGAATCGGCACCGGCGCGCCTCCTGGAATCGCGCCGTTGAGCAGGCGGCTGAACGTCTGAAACAGGTCGCGTTCGTCGCTGGGGAAATGCGGACTCCGGACTCGGAGTCGCGCCTTGATGTCCGGCAGGACGTCCTGATCCGCCAGATAACGGTTTTCCGCGATATAGATCTTGAGGAACACCGGCGTGATATCGGCGACCACACGGTCCATGAGCGCCCGCCAGACGTGCGAAGTCCGGTAGACCGCTCGGGCAGCGGAGCCGATGGCATCGAGCACGTACTGAGGACCGAACGGATTGTCGAACTCGTCGCGGAGCTCCTCGTTCAGCAGCAGCGCGATGCGAGGGTCGAGCGCGGCCAATTCGTACGCCGTGACCGCGTGCAACTCCTTGACCGTCTTGATCAGCGCAACCTGAATTTCCTGGTCGAACGGATCGAGCAGCTGGATCGTCGCCAGCGACACCTGGATATCGGGTCGGCCGCCGCTACGCCGATCGCCGGCGATTCGCCGTTCGAACAGGAACCGCAGGTTGCTTTCGTATTGCTCGAGCCATTGCTCTCTCTGCGCGCGGAAGTCCGCGATTTCGCGAACCGAGACATGCGCACTGAAGTCGAAGAGGTTGTTGGTTCCGCTTACCGAGGCGTGGATGGCGTCGCGCAACCGGTCGACGAAGCGCCCGAAAAACTCGCCGAGCAGCGCTTGCGCCTTGGGTCGGGGGAAAGAGGTGCCCGCGGCTCGCCCGGAGGCGACATGGGAGGTCTGCAATTCGGGTTCGCGCATCGTGCGTCCCTCCGGCTGGGAGATGACTTATCGGGACATAGGGGGAAAACTTCCCACATATCGCGCCCGGTGTCCAGTACAAGCGGATGGCCGGAGCACTATAGGCGGTGGCCCGACGGCAAATCCACCACAACAGATTGGGGCGGCGCTCGACAGCAGGCAGGAGTCACTGCCCGAAAACGGCAGGTCGACGGGCCTGCCAAATTGGTCAAGTGGTATTACCAATTCCCTGAGGAGCGGCGTAAAATGCACCGGCCCCAGCGACGTCAAATCGTCGCGCCAGGCCGCCGCAACGGCCCCGAGTCGCCCCCTCCGATGTCCGCCACCACCATCTCCGCCATTCGCGCCACGCCGGTCACGGTGCCCCTTGAGGCGCCCCTCCTGCACAGCAACGGCGCGCACTGGGGCCGGTTCGTCCGGACGATCGTCGAAGTGGAAACCGCCGACGGTTACGTCGGCCTGGGCGAAATGGGCGGCGGAGGCGAGGACGCGACGCGCGCGTTCGCGGCGCTCGAAGGCTACCTGCGCGGCCACGATGTATTCCGGCTCGAGGCCATGCGTTTCGCGATCTGCAACCCGACCGCAAGCCTGTACAACAACCGCACGCAGCTGCACGCGGCGATCGAATTCGCCTGCCTCGACATCATGGGCCAGAAGCTCGGCGTACCGGTCCATGCGCTGCTCGGAGGCAAGCTTCGCGACACCGTCGAATTCGCGAGCTACCTCTTTTTCCGCTACAACGATCCGGACACCGGGCGCGGCGAGATTCGCACCGCCGAGCAGCTGGTGGACCACGCACGCGCGCTCGAAGCGGCCCACGGCTTTCGCAGCCACAAGCTGAAAGGCGGGGTGTACCCGCCGGCGCACGAGCTCGCCTGCTACCGTGCGCTCGCCGACGCGTTTCCCGGCGATCGCTTCCGCTACGACCCGAACAGCGCGCTCTCGCTCGCCGACGCGATCGACTTCGGACGCGGCATCGAGGATCTGCGCAACGACTACTTCGAGGACCCGGTGTGGGGCATGCCCCAGCTCGCGCGGCTGAAGGAGTTCGTCACGATCCCCATCGCCACCAATACCGTGGTCGTCAACTTCGAACAGCTCGCCGCCAATGTGGAGATGCGTTCGGTGGACGTGGTCCTGCTCGATACCACCTTTTGGGGCGGCATCCGGCCGTGCATCAAGGCCGCGGGCGTCTGCGAAACGATGGGCATCGGCGTTGCCGTGCACAGCTCCGGTGAACTCGGCATTCAGCTGGCGACGATGCTGCATCTCGGCGCCGTGATCCCCAACCTGGGCTACGCGGCCGATGCGCATTACCATCACCTGACCGACGACGTGATCGTGGGGGGCAGGATGCCCTACCGGGACGGGGCGATTCGCGTGCCCGATGGCAATGGCCTCGGCGTCGCGCTCGACCGCGGGAAACTCGCGCAGTACCACGAACTCTACCGACGGCTGGGCGGCTATCCGTACGATCGCGATCCGGGCCGGCCCGGCTGGTATCCGCTGGTGCCGAACCGCGCCTGGGCCGACCCCGGGCGATCGCTGACACCGAAGCTTGCCGGCGACCGTTGACGCCACGCCATACCTCTAACGACACCACAAGGAGACACACGATGAGCGGACGCCTCGCAGGCAAGAAGGCGCTGGTCACCGCCGCCGGACAGGGCATCGGCAAGGCCACGGCGATCGCCATGGCCAACGAAGGCGCGCACGTCTACGCGACCGACGTGAACCCGAAGCTCGTCCTGGGCTTGCAGGGCGTTTCGGGCATCACGGCGCGGGGGCTCGACGTGCTCGACGACGCGGCGATCGCGCAGGCGTTCGAGGAGCTGCCTCCCCTCGACATCCTGTTCAACTGCGCCGGCTACGTCCACGCCGGCACGATCCTCGACTGCACGCCCGCCGACTGGGATCGGAGCTTCAATCTGAACGCCCGGGCCATGTACATCACGATCAAGTGCGCGCTGCCGAAGATGCTGGCGAAAGGCGGCGGCAGCATCGTCAACATGGCCTCGGTGGCGGGATCGATCAAGGGAATCCCGAACCGCTTTGCGTACGGGGCGTCGAAGGCGGCGGTGATCGGACTCACCAAGGCGGTGGCCGCCGACTTCGTCACCAAAGGCATCCGCTGCAACGCGATCGCTCCCGGTACCGTGGATACGCCGTCGCTTTCCGAACGGATCAATGCGTTCGAGGACCCCGTCGAGGCGCGCAAGGCCTTCATCGCCCGGCAGGCGATGGGTCGGCTCGCGACGGCCGAGGAAATTGCGCCCCTGATCGTGTTTCTCGCCTCGGACGAGGCGGCGTTCGTCACCGGCAACACCTATTCCTGCGATGGCGGCATGACCATCTGACGTCGCCGGAAGCAGGCGTGGATTGACGCGCGCCGCGCTGTCGTCCGCTGGCGGCCAGTCCCAGCGCCTTTGCGATTCCCTGATCTCATACCCGAGGAGCAACCATGAAACTCGTACGTTACGGCCCTGCCGGCAAGGAAAAACCCGGTCTCGTCGACGCCGACGGCAAGCTGCGCGACCTGTCGCGCAAGGTGAAGGACATTGGTCCCGACACGCTCGCCCCGGCGAAATTGAAGGAACTCGCAAGGCTCGACCCGAACAAGCTTCCGCGGGTCAAAGGCCGCCCGCGCTTCGGGCCCTGCGTGGCAATGCCGTCGAAATTCGTCGCCATCGGCCTCAATTTCAGCGATCACGCCAGGGAGACCGGCTCGCCGATTCCCGAGAATCCGGTCGTGTTCTTCAAGGCGCCGACGTGCATCGTCGGCCCCAACGACAACATCATGGTGCCGAAGGACTCCACGCAACTCGACTGGGAGGTCGAGCTCGGCGTCGTCATCGGCAAGACCGCGCGCCACGTTCCCGAAAAGGATGCGCTGAAGCACGTCGCCGGCTATTGCGTGGTCAACGACGTCTCCGAGCGCGATTTCCAGCTGAAAAAAGGCGCCAGCCAGTGGAGCAAGGGCAAAGGCTGCGATACGTTCGGCCCGCTGGGGCCGTGGCTCGTCACGACCGACGAGATCCGGAACCCGCAGGATCTCGCGATGTGGCTCGCCGTCAACGGGGTGCGCAAGCAGACCGGCAGCACGAAGACGATGATCTTCGGCGTGGCGCAGCTCGTGGCCGACGTCTCGCGTTACATGACGCTCCTGCCCGGCGACGTCATCACCACAGGCACGCCGCCCGGCGTGGGCATGGGCATGAAACCGCAGCAGTGGCTGCAGGCGGGTGACGTGGTCACGCTCGGCATCGACGGCCTGGGCGAGCAGAAGCAGAAGGTCGTTCCCTACCGGAAGGGGCGCTGACCGATGGCCGCCTGCTTCGCAACGAAGCGGATTTTCCTGCGCGCCTCCGCGCGCTTTGCCGCGGTCGCATTCGCGGCACTGGGCGCGCTTGCGCCGGTCGTTGCCGTTGCGCAATCGTATCCGGGCAAGCCGGTGCGCCTCATGGTCGGCGCATCGCCGGGCGGCGGGACGGACATCGTCGCGCGGATGCTCGGCAAGGAGCTTGGCGACTCGATGAAGCAGCCGTTCGTCATCGAGAACCGGCCGGGGGCGTCGAACACCATCGCCGCCGACGTCACCGCCAAGTCGGCGCCCGACGGCTACACGCTGCTGGTCGCCACCAATACCGGCCAGGCGATCGCGCCGCACCTGCTCAAGCTCGGCTTCGACGCGTTGAAGGACCTCACGCCCGTCTCGCTGGTGATGGTGGTGCCCAACGTGCTCGTCGTCGGGCCTTCGGTCACCGCAAAGGACGTGCGCGAGCTGGTCGCGCAGATGAAGGCGAAGCCCGGCACGTTCAACTACGCGTCGTCGGGCTCGGGCAGCACGCAGCACCTTGCCGGCGAGGCCTTCAAGAATCTGGCCGGCGTGCAGATGACCCACGTGCCGTACAAGGGCAGCAGCCAGGCGCACGTCGATCTCATCGCCGGGAACGCGCAGCTCATGTTCGACACGACGTCCTCCTCGATCGGCCAGATCAAGGGCGGAAAACTGCGTGCGTTGGCCGTCACCACCGCGCGGCGCTCCCCGGAGCTGCCCGACGTGCCCACGCTCGCCGAGGCCGGATTTCCGGGACTGGAAATGACGACCTGGTACGGCGTCTTCGCCCCCGCGGCGACGCCCAGAGACATCGTCGTCAAGTTGCACGACGAGATCGCCAAGGCGCTGAAGACGCCGGAAGTGCAGAAGCGCATCGCGGGGCTCGCGGGCGAGCCCGGCAACCTGACCATCGGAGAGTTCGCCGAACTCAATCGCGCCGATTACGATCGATTCGGAAAGCTGATCCGCGAGGCGGGCGTCAAGATGGAAGAATGACGGCAGCGGCGGCCATCGCGTCCCTTGCGCAAGGGAACGCCAAGCATCGACGAAGACCCGCCGCGCGTGCGGCAGCGGGTCAAGGTGCGGTATAGGCTGTCTTGACCGTGGTGAAGAATTCGGCGGCGTAGCGGCCCTGCTCGCGCGAGCCGTAGCTCGAGCCTTTGCGGCCACCGAACGGCACGTGATAGTCGACGCCGGCCGTGGGCAGGTTGACCATCACCATCCCGGCCTGCGCATGGCGCTTGAAATGCGATGCGTATTTGAGCGACGTCGTGACGATGCCGGCGCACAGCCCGAATTCGGTGTCGTTGGCAAGCGCCAGGGCCTCGTCGTAACTCATGGCCCGAATGACGCACGCCACGGGGCCGAAAATTTCCTCGCGTGCGATGCGCATGCCATTGTTCGCGTCGGTGAACAGCGCGGGCGACAGGTAGTAACCCTCGTTGGCGCGCGTGAGACGCTCGCCGCCGACGGCGAGGTGCGCGCCTTCGGCCTTCCCCGCTTCAACGTACGCGAGGTCCTGGTCGAGCTGGCTCTGATCGACGACGGGTCCGATGTCCGTACCCGTCGCGAGCGCGTCGTCGACCTTGAGGGACTTCAGTTTCTCGGTCATGCCGGCGACGAAGCGGTCGTGGATGCCGGCGGTGACGATGAGGCGCGACGACGCCGTGCAGCGCTGGCCCGTCGAGTAGTACGCGCCCTGTATCGCCACGGTGATCGCGGTCGGCAGATCCGCGTTGTCGAGCACGATCAGGGGATTCTTGCCGCCCATTTCCAGCTGGACCTTGGCCATGCGCATGATGGCCTTGGCGGCGATGGCGCGACCAGTGCCCACGGAGCCCGTGAAGCTGATCGCCGCGACATCCGGGTGATTGACCAGCGTCTCGCCGACGACCGAGCCGCGCCCCATCACCAGATTGAAGACGCCGGCGGGAATGCCCGACTTCGCCAGGATCTCGGCCAGCGCCCATGCGCACCCCGGCACGAGATCCGCCGGCTTGAACACGACGGTGTTCCCGTAGGCGAGCGCCGGCGCGATCTTCCATGCCGGAATCGCCATCGGGAAGTTCCATGGCGTGATCAGGGCGACGACGCCGACCGGCTCGCGCGTGACTTCGACGTCGATGCCCACCCGAATCGAGGGGAGCTTGTCGCCGGTCATGCGCAGCACTTCGGCCGCAAAGTACTTGAAGATGAATCCGGCGCGCGCCGCTTCGCCGATGCCTTCCGGCAGCGTCTTGCCTTCCTCGCGCGACAGGAGGCGGCCGAGTTCGTCCTTGCGCGCCAGGATTTCCGTGCCGACGCGGTCGAGAATGTTCGAGCGGTCCTGGATCGACCCCGCCGCCCACGCGGGAAACGCATGTTTCGCGGCAGCGACGGCCTCGCGTGTCTGCGCGGCGTCGGCCTGCGCGTAGTCGCCGATCACGTCGCGAACGTCGGAGGGATTGCGGTTGGCAGTCGTGGTGGCGCCGGCCACCCATTCGCCGCCGACGAGATTCCTGAAGGTGTTGGGCATCGTGTTGCTCCGGGCGCCGCTAGATCAGCCGCCGCCGTGCGAGGTTGGCCATCAGTGCGCCCGTCCCGAAGGTCCACGGCGCGATTCTGTCGCTGTGATTGACGCGGTTGACGAGCGCGCCGAGCCGCGGCGTCGTCACGGTGACGACGTCGCCGACGACATGGGTGAAGCCCTGCCCGGGCGCGAGGCGGTCCTTGGTCGGCGCGAACATCGTGCCGAGGAACAGCACCAGGCCGTCGGGGTACTGGTGATGGGGCCCGATGGCGTGGCCGACCAGGTCCAGCGGGTCGCGGCTGATCATGGCCATCGAGCTCGACCCGTCGAGCACGAAGCCGTCGGGACCGTCGACGCGCATCGCAAGCTCGCACTGGCGCACGTCGTCGATGCCGAAATCGCGGTCGAACAGGCGGATGAACGGTCCGATCGCGCACGACGCATTGTTGTCCTTGGCCTTGCCGAGCAGAAGTGCGCTGCGCCCTTCGAAGTCGCGCAGGTTGACATCGTTGCCGAGCGTCGCGCCCAGCGTCTGCCGCCGGCTGTTCACGGCCAGCACGATCTCCGGTTCCGGATTGTTCCACTCCGACTTCGGATGGATCCCGATTTCGGCGCCGAGGCCGACCGCGGACATGGGCTGCGACTTGGTGAAGATCTCGGCGTCGGGTCCGATGCCCACCTCGAGATATTGCGACCACATGCCCTTGGCGATCAGCATGTCCTTCAGCCGCGCCGCCTCGGGAGAGCCCGGGCGGATGCTCGAGAGGTTGCCGCCGATCACGGCGACGACATCGCGGCGCACCGCCTCGGCCTTCGAAGCATCGCCCCCCGCCTGCTCCTCGATCACGCGCTCGAGCATGCTGGAGACGAACGTGACGCCGGAGGCCTTGATCGCCTGGAGATCGCAGGGTGCCAGGAACCACGGCCGCGCCTTGTCTTGTCCGTCGCTGTCCGAATTGGCAAGGGTTTCGGCGAGCGACGCGAGCCGCGGCAGCCCCTTGGCGGCGCGGATCGCGGCGGCCGGGTCGGGAAGATCGAGCAGGCGGCTGGCCGTGGCCGCCACCGTCGACAGATCGTAGATCCCGTCGCCTCGCACCTGGACCAGCGCCGGCCCATCGGCATCGGGCAACCACACGCGCCCGACCAGGATCGCGCGATCGTGGTCCTTGGGCAGGCAGGCCTTCGGCGTCAGCATTTCCTTCATGGTCAGTAGGTCGCACGACCTCCGGAAAGATCGAACACTGCGCCCGTCGCGAACGAACAGTCGTCGGAGCAGAGCCAGGCAACCTGCGCGGCAATCTCCTCGACGGTCACGAATCGCCGCATCGGAATCCGGTCCAGGATCTCCTGCCGTCGTTCCGGCGTGAGGTCGCGCGCCATCGACGTCTCCGCGATGGCCGGAGTGATCGCGTTGACCGGGATGCCCGATTCGGCCAGCTCCTTGCCGAGCGTCTTGGTCAGCGCGATCAGCCCCGCCTTGGACGCGGCATAAGCGGCGGCGCGCGGCATGCCTTCCTTGGCCTGGATCGACGAGACATTGACGATGCTACCACGCCGTCCCGAGCCCGGATCCCGCGGATTGGCGAGCATGAGCGGCACGATCGCGCGGCAGCAGATGAACGCTCCGGTGAGATTGACGTCGACGACGTGGCGGAATTCCTCGGTCCGGTGTTCCCACGTGTTCGCGACCGGTCCGAGGATGCCGGCGTTGTTGACCAGCATGTCGATGCGCCCGAAGCGTTGCACGGCGGCGCGCGCGGCGGCCGCCACCGACGCCTCGTCGGTAATGTCTACCGCCTGCGCGAGGGCCCGGTCGCCGAGCGCGTGCGCGGCGTCCGCTGCCGCAGCCGCATCGGCGTCCCACAGCGCGACCGCCGCGCCGGAAGCGTGGAGCCGCGCCGCGATCGCCCGGCCGAAGCCGCCGGCGCCTCCGGTGACGATCGCCGCACGGCCCGCGAAGTCGTAGGCAACCGGCCGCATCAACGGGCGGCGATGTACCCGTTGCTGTAGAAGCTCGACGGGGTCATGTCGGTCTGCAGTTCCTGATACTCCTTCATCAGCTTCAGCGTCTGCTCCCAATCCCCCGGCGACATCCAGCCCAGCGGCTGGTTTGCGCCGGCGCTCGCGCGAACGAGTGTCAGTCCGGCCTTGAGCTGTTTCAGGGCCAGATCCTTGTCCAGGTCCGGCTTGAGCTTGGCGATGGCGGCGATCGATTCATCGGGATTTTTTTCCGCGTAGGCGAGCGCCTTTTGCGTGGCGCGGGCGAAGCGGCGCACGAGGTCCGGGTTCTTGTCGATGGTTTCCTTGTTCGCATGCAGGACGAGTCCCAGCGTGTTGACGCCGATGTCGCTGTAGTTGAACGTCCCGACCGGCATCCCGCGCTGCGGCAGGATCAGCGCCTGATTCTCGAGGCCGCCCAGCATCGCGTCGACGCGTTTTTCGAGCATCGCGACGATCTTGCCGGCGCCGTCGACGCGCAGGAACTTGATCGCGTCGCCGTTGAGCTTGTTGTTGCTGACGATCGCCGGGAAAATCACGAGACCTGCTTCACCGGTGGTCGCGGCGATCGTCTTGCCTTCGAAATCCTTCAGCGACTTGATGCCGGAGTCCGAGCGATAGATGATCGCGAAGGGCGATTTGTTCATCACCCCCATGAAAGCCTGGATCGGCGCGCCCTTGGTGGCGCCCGCGATCACGCTCGAGCCGTCGGACAGGCCGAAGGTGTCGGATTTCGCGCCCACCAGCTGCACTGCGCGACCGGAGCCCTGGCCCTCGCCGATGGTGAGGTCGATTCCCTCGTCCTTGTAATAGCCCTTGTCAACGCCGAGATAGAAGAACGAATGGAAGCCGTACACAAGCCAGTTGAGGCGCAGCGAGGCCTTGTCTTCCGCGGCGGCCACGTTTGCCAGCGATAGCGCCACGCCGAGCGCGACAAACCGTATCAGTTGCTTCATGTCCCCCTCCATTGTGTTGTTCGAAGCGAAATCGGTGAATCCCGGGCCGCCGTGACTCATGGATTGCCGGCGAGCGGCGGACCCGGGTCTCCCGCACCTTGCCGGCGCGAGATGTGCCACGGAATGGAGACCCGCTCCAGAAGCTCGACGATTCCGTAGAGCGTGAGGCCGAGCGCCGAGAGCACGATGATGGTCGCAAACGTCATGCTGGTGTCGAGCGCTCCGTTGTACTCGAGCAGCAGGTAGCCCAGGCCCTGATCGGAGGCCACGAACTCCGCGACAACCGCCGCGGTGGCCGACAGCGCCGCCGCGACCTTGAAGCCTGTGAACAACGTCGGCAGCGCATGAGGCAGCTGCACTTTCCAGAACGTCCGCATGCGCGACGCTCCGGTCGAACGGGCGAGGTCCACGATATCCGCGTCCACCGATCGGAATGCCGTAATCGCGCTGACGACCACGGGAAAGAACGAAAGCAGGAAGACCAGCAGCACCTTGGGCATGAGGCCGAAGCCGAACCAGATGATGAAGAGCGGCGCCACGGCGATCTTCGGGATGATCTGGAAAAATACCAGCAGCGGATAGATGATGTTCTGCAGCGTGCGCGAAAAGGCGATCACCAAGGCGATCGCGACGCCGAAGACGACCGCAGCAAGGAAGCCCAGAACCATCGGTTGCACCGTGTAGGCGCTGGCCGCGGCTAGCCGGGGAAGCCGGCGCCACAGGTCGGCGAAGATCTGGGTCGGCGGCGGCAGGATGTAGGCCGGGACACCTGCCAATCGAACCGCGACCTCCCATACCACGAGGAAGCCGAAAAAAGTAAGCGCTAGCTGTGCCGGCTGGCCAAGGCGGCCCAATCGTATTCCTGGCACGGACGTCCCCTCTCGACCGTTGACAATCTGGGCAACGTCAGCTAATGTAACGACGTTCCATTTGGAAAAGTGTCACATTAACGATGCGCGTTGTCAAGGGCGTCCTCGAAAGGTGCCTGGAAGTGTTGGAACACCTGTCTGCCGAGGCGCGCTGGCTTCGGCTGTCGGACATCGCCGCCTGGCTCGATGTCCCGAAGGGCGCCACCCACCGCTTGCTGGCCCAGCTATGCGAGCTTGGCTGGGTCGAGCAGAACGCGAGCACCGACCAGTATCGGCTGACGCTCAAGCTATCGCTACTCGGCCAGCAGTATCTGCACGGCACGGGCCTGCCGGGCCTCGTTCAGCCGATCATCGACGAGGTCGCCGCGCAGTGTCGCGAACTGGTCCGCCTCACCGTCGTGCAAGGACGCGGGCTCGCCTGGCTCGCCTCGGCTCAAGGCGCTGCCGCGGGGCTCATGTACCAGCCGGCGATGAGCGGTCCCCTCGTGCTCCACGCGACGGCCAACGGCAAGGCGTGGCTCGCCACGATGAACGACGAGGATGCCGCGCGGCACGCGCTCGAGGGCGGCCTCGGCAAGCCGGGACCCTACGGTCCGCGCGCCGTCATGACGCTCGAAAGTCTCAAGACGGAACTCGCGGCGACGCGCCATCGCGGATTCGGGCTGGCGGTCGAAGAGGCCGAGCCCGGTGTCGCCGCGCTGGCCGTCGCGATCCGCACCGGGACGTCGCGACCGGTCGTGGGAACGATGAGCATCGCGGGACCGGTGCTGCGCATCACGCCGTCGCGGTACGACGAATACCATCGCCTGCTGCGCCAGGCGGCCGACAAGCTCGCGATGATCTGGCCCCGGGGCGCGGGCACCACCCAGGAGCGTCCATGGACGGCATCCGCATTCACGGCGTGACCAAGACCTACCGGCGCGGCGGGCAGGAAACGCTCGCGCTGGCGGAGGTCAACATCGACGCCGCCGACGGTGAGTTCATCGCCATCGTCGGTCCGTCCGGTTGCGGCAAGTCGACGCTCCTGCGCCTCGTCGCCGGCTTGCACCCGTGCACCACGGGCGCCATCGACGTGTCGGGCAAGAGGGTTTCGGGACCGGTCACCAACGTCGGCATCGTGTTCCAGAGTCCCGTGCTGCTGGAGTGGCGCAACACGCTCGACAACGTGCTCTTCCAGGCCGACATGCGCGGACTGCCCATCGAAAAGTATCGCGCGCGCGCCACCGAACTGCTGCAGCAGGTAGGGCTGGACGAATTCGCCAACCGCTATCCGCACGAGCTCTCCGGCGGCATGCGCCAGCGTGCCTCGATCGCGCGCGCGCTGCTGCACGATCCGCCGCTCCTGCTGATGGACGAGCCTTTCGGCGCGCTCGATGCGTTGACCCGCGAGCAGATGCGGCTCGACATCGAGGAGCTGTGGATGCGCACGAAGAAGACGGTCCTGTTCATCACGCACAGCGTCGACGAGGCGGTGCTGCTCGCCGATCGGGTGCTGGTGATGTCGGCGCGCCCGGGACGCATCGACCGCGAGATCGTGATCGGACTGCCGCGGCCGCGCGGCCTCGAAGCGCGTCATACTGCGCGCTTCGTCGAGGTCTGCGACGAGATCAACGAAATCTTCTTCCGCCATGGCGTGCTGAAGCGCACCGCGACCGCGCGCGCATGACGGCCACCGGAGAAACTCCGATGCCGAACTCGGCAACGAACGACGCCGCCCGCATTCTCGCCGCCGCGCGCCGCGGCGGACCGCGCTGCGCGCGCCTTCCGCAAGCCTGCCGGCCCTCCGACATCGCGTCGGCGCTGGCGATCCAGCGCCGCGTGAGCGAGCTGCTCGAAACGCCGGTCGGCGGCTGGAAATGCTCGGTGCCGACGCCCGACAAGACCATCGTCGCGCCGATCTACGCGCCGACCATCCGCCGGACCTCTCCCTGTCCGGTCACTGTCAGCGCCGGCGCGATCCAGATCGAGCCCGAAATCGCGTTCGTCGTGGGACGTGACCTGCCACCGCGCGCGGCGCCCTATTCCGAGGCCGAGGTGCGCGCCGCGATCGCGGAAACGCGGCTGGTGCTCGAATTGCTGGGCTGCCGTTATGTGGATCCCGCGACCGTCGGCTTTCCCGAAATGCTGGCCGACGGCGCCAACAACCAGGGCTTGTTTGTCGGCCCGGTCGTGGATCGCGGCCTCGACCGCGCGCTCGACGCCTTTGCGGTAGCGATCGCCGCGCCGTCGGGCACGCTGCTGACCCGCGATGGCCGGCATCCGGACGGACATCCGCTGCGCCCGTTCGTGTGGCTCGCGAACTTTCTTGTCGAATACGGCACGCCTCTGCGCGCCGGCCAGATCGTCACCACCGGATCGTACGCAGGCGCGCTGACAGTGCCTCTCGCGACACCGCTCACCGTGACGTACGGCGACCTCGGTGCGCTGACGGCGACGCTGATCGCCGCAGCCTGAGCGCGCGGCGTTTTCCGGACCCTCGACAGGACGACCGATGAGTCTCGCAGGCCTTGGCGCCGTCGCCATCTGGCATGATCTCGCGCCGGAAGCGAAGGACGACTTCTACGAATGGCACAATCGGGAACACATGCCCGAGCGTGTCGGCATTCCCGGCTTTCGCCGCGGGCGCCGGTACGTCGCTGCGTCCGGCGGGCCGGAATTCTTCAATCTGTACGAGGCCGACAGCCCCGAAGTGCTCGGCGGCCAGGACTACCTCAACCGACTCAACGCGCCGACGGAATGGACGAGGCGGGTTGTGCCTTCGTTCCGCAATGTGGCGCGCTCGATCTGCCGGGTGGCATACACGACCGGAGTCGGCCAGGGAGGGTTCATGTTGACCCAGCGCTTCGACATTGCCGCTGCCGAGCGCGAGCGGACCGTCGACGCCCTGCGCTCCCGCCTGCTGCCGCCGCTCGCCTTTCGCAAGCGTGTTGCCGGGGTGCACCTGCTGCTCGCCGACGAGGAGGTGAGCAAGATCGAAACAGCGGAAAAAGCGGCGCGGGCGGAAGCTACCCTGGTGCCGACGTGGATCGTGCTGATCGAGGGCGGCGGAGCGGCGGACGTGCGCGGCGCCGGCGAGACGCTGACGGCCGAACTGCGCGCGTTGCAGGGGGACGCGGCACCGGCGCCAGCCACCGCCGTGTACCAGCTCCAGCACTCGCGCTGCAAGACGCCCTGGAGCGCCGGCTGATCGTCGCGCGCGAATCGGCGCCGCCGCCTTCGGCGCGGCGGCTTTTCCTGCATACTTGATACGCCGGCCAGCGACGAGCGCTTGTGCGAGCCGGCGTCGCCCTGATTACCGGCCCACCCACCCGATGCCCGACAATCCCGCAACGCGCGGCGAGATCCTGTTCCCCGAGATCGATCCCTATGCGATGGGGCGGCTCGACGTCGACGCCCTTCACACGCTGTACTGGGAGACCTGCGGCAACCCCGACGGCACGCCGCTCGTATTCCTGCACGGCGGGCCCGGCGGCGGCTGCCTGCCGCACCACCGCCGCTATTTCGATCCGGCGTTCTGGCGCATCGTGCTCGTCGACCAGCGCGGCGCGGGCCGCTCGACGCCGAGCGCGGAGCTTCGAGGCAACACGACGCAGGACCTGATCGCGGACCTCGAGCGACTGCGCCGGCACCTTGGCATCGGCCAATGGCTGGTATTCGGCGGCTCGTGGGGCTCGACGCTGGCGCTCGCCTACGCGGAAGCGCACCCGGCGCGTTGCCTCGGGCTCGTGCTGCGCGGCATATTCCTGGCGCGGCCCGCGGAGCTCGATTGGTTCATGAACGGAATGCGCAATGTGTTCCCGGAAGCCTGGCGCGCATTCTCCGGGTTCCTCCCCGAGGCCGAACGCGGCGATCTCCTGGGCAGCTACTACCGTCGCCTCTGCGACCCCGAGCCTGCGGTGCACTTGCCCGCGGCGCAGGCGTGGGACCGCTACGAGGGGGCGTGCTCGACGCTGCTGCCATCGAACGACTTCGCGGTGAAAATCGACAGCGACGCATCGGCGCTGGCGATCGCCCGGATCGAGGCGCACTATTTCGTGCACCGCGCGTTCCTGGCCGACGATCAGTTGCTCGCCGGCCTGGCCCGCATCCGGCATCTGCCGTGCACGATCGTGCAGGGCCGCTACGACATCATCTGCCCCCCGGTCACCGCCGACACCCTCGTGCGCGCCTGGCCCGAGGCGGAATACATCGTGGTTCCCGACGCCGGCCACTCGGTGCGCGAGCCCGGTATCGCGCGGGAACTGGTTGCGGCGGTGGAACGATTGAAGTCGCGGGTGCGACCGGCCGTTCGTTGAATTGGGCTTGCCGGGGGCGACCGGAGCGAATTCTCGATCCGCGTCACGGCGGCTCGGTTTCTCCCTCGTCGCGCACGCGGAACGCCGTGATCGCGAAATCCAGCTCGACTTCGTCGCCGACGAGCGGATATGCATAATCCATTCCGAAATCGCGCCGCAAGAGACGCCCGGTCACCGTGGCGCCGCAGCCTTCGCGACCATCGGCGGGATTGATTCCGCAAACCAGCCACTGCACCTCCAGCCGCACGGCCTGCGTGACCCCGCGCAAGCGTGATGTCGCCATCCGCGGCCACGACCTGCTGTCCGTTGTACTCGAGCCGCGTCGAATGGAACCGCACGACGGGAAAGCGGGCGACATCGAACATGTCTTCGGCGCGCAGGAACTCGTCGCGCGCATTCCATCCCGTATTGACCGAGGCGGGATCGATGACGACGTCGATGCTGCCTCCGCCTCCCGCGGGATCGATCACGATCGTTCCCCAGGCCCGGTCGAAACGGCCCCGCTGCCGCGCGATACCGAGATGAGTCACCGAGAATCCCGCCGTACTCTGTTCGGGCTCGACCCGATAGGTCGGTGCCGCGACAGCCGACGGCATCGCGGCCGCCATCGATAGCACGACGGCCACGCCCATGCACCACAACGAAAGATCGTTCGAAATTTCCGGGTAAACGGTCATCGGATTCGGGCCGCGCGATGTCCGCGGAGTCCAATCCGCCATGGTGACCACGCGAGTGCAAACAGCGTGCCGCAGGCGCTATTCCCCGCCGGCGTCTTCCGATCGCTCGATCTGCGCGTCGCCGACACCCGATGCGTTATTCCGCGACGGCTTCGATGGGGATCGCGATCTTGACATCGTCGGCCGGATCGGGGATGCCGGACGCCATGCCCCATGCGGAGCGCTTGATCGACGTCGTGACTTCGGCGCCGCACACCTGTACCGCCTTGTTGAGCGGATGCGGTCCGCAGCGGAAATTGGCGACCGCCAGCGCGACCGGACGCGCCACGCCGAGCAACGTAAGCTCGCCGTCGGCGCCGACCACGGCGTCGCCGTCGAACCGCAGGGTGCTCGACCTGAAGGTCATCGTCGGGAATTGCGCGACATCGAAGAACCGGTCGCTTTTCAGGACCGCGTCGCGCGCCGCCTGGTTCGTGTTCACGGTCGCCACGTCGATCGCCACGTCGATCGTGCCTGTCTTCGCGGCCCGGTCGAGCGTTATCCTGCCCGTAGTCTTCGAGAAGCTCCCGCGCTGCAAGGAGAACCCGGCGTGGAAAATCTCGAAGGTCGGAATCGTGTGGTTGGAATCGATCCTGTAGGTCTCCGCGCCCGGCGCAGGGCCAGCCATCAGCGCCAGCGCGAACGCAGCAACGGCGATCGGGACCTTCATCGGAACTCCTTTGCGGGACCGCGTCCGTCGGCGACGGAATAACGGATCTGCAGGGCAGGACGGACGGCCCGCCGCGATCGTTACCTGACCGGCGGCAGCACCATCCGTACGCGCACGGCGACATCATTGGCAACCGTGTCGGTGTCGGCCCACAGCCCTTCGCCGATCCGGAAATCGAGACGTTTGACGGTGAACTGGCCCTCGGCAACGCTGTTGCCGGCGGCGTCCTTCTTGAGCGTCAGCGGCACGACGACGTCCTTCGTGACGCCCTTCAACGACAGCGCTCCGGCCATTTCGTACCGGTCGCCACCGAGGTCCTTCATGCCGGTGGACGCGAATTTCGCCACCGGAAACTTCGCGGTGTCGAACCACAGCGTACGCTTCACCTCCGTCTCCGATTCTTCGCTCGCGAGGTCGATGCTCGCCAGCTCGATCTCGAAATCCGCCTTTGATCGTGCGAGGTCCTTCGGGCGGAAATCGACGCTGGCCTTCCACTTGCGAAAGCGGCCCTCGACCCCGACGCCCATCTGCTTCGAGAAAAAGCGGATCTCGCTCTTGTCGATCAGCACGCCCTGCGCGGACGCACCGCCCCCCGCCGCCATCAGCATCGCGGCAAGCGGCGGGATGAACGAACGAAACGATTTCATTGCGGCGAGCCCTTTCCGTCGCGTCCCGGGAGCGGCAGCATGCGCGCCAACACCCCATCGCGGTCGACGAGGTGATGCTTGATCGCGGCACCGGCATGGACAAAGACCAGCGCGAGCAGGGTGAAGTTCAATGTTACGTGGACCGCCTTGAGGACGGCGGCCAGCGCCTTGTCCTTGCCCACGAGGTCGGGCAGGGGCAGGAGTCCGAGGTAGACCACGGACACGCCCGTGGCCGAGCTGTACACCCAACCCGACACCGGAATGACCACCATGAGCGTGTAGAGCGCCGCGTGCGTCACCGCGGCCGCCTTGCGCTGCCACGCCGCCATCGCGACGGGCGGCGGGGGTCGGAATGCCCGGCGCCACGCCAGACGGGCAAGTGCCACGGCGAACACCGTGATGCCGATCCACTTGTGCCAGCCGTACCAGCGGAACTTCTGCGGCGAGAACGGCAGATCGACCATGGACACGCCGAGCGCGAAATTGCACGCAATGAGCAGCGCCGCGAGCCAGTGGAGCGCAATGGCGGTAAATGTGTAGCGGGTACCGGAGCCGTTCATGTTGCCGGGTTCTTCGCCTCGAACATCATCCGTGGCGCGCAAGCGCGTCTCGAACGCCGCCGGGCCCTGGCTCGCGAGGACGACAGGCCCATGTCGATCGAACAGCAAGGACCCTAGGGGCGGAGGATCGCGTTGTCAATCGCGAGCCCGGGAGACCGCCGTCCTTGGTTTCGCGCCTTCCGGGCGTGGCGCTGCTCCGGCGCCGCTATAATCGACGCGGTCACGCAATGCGCCCGGTCTCCTCCATTTCCGTCTCGACGGTCATCTCCGTTGCGCGCCTCGCGCTTCTGGTCGCTGCATCGTGCCTCGCCCTCGTCGCGCCGGCGCAACCGTCGCCGCCCGCGGCTGCCGGAGACCCCCCCGCGCGGCATCGCCTCAAAGTCGGACTCGTCCTCTCGGGCGGCGGTGCGCGCGGGATCACGCACATCGGCGTCCTCGAGGTCATGGAGGAGATGCGCATCCCCGTCGACTATCTCGCGGCCACGTCCATGGGGTCGATCGTCGGCGGCCTCTACGCGAGCGGCACGCCTCCCGCGACGATGGAAGAGATCGTCACCAAGGTCGACTGGACGAAGCTGTTCTCCGACTCGCCGCCGCGCCGCGAGTTGAGTTTCCGCGACAAGCAGATCGACACGCGCTTCCCGCTGCCGATCGAGATCGGCTTTCGCGACGGTCAAATCCGCGGCTTTCAGGGCGCGCTTTCCGGCGCCAACCTCGAGCTGTTCCTCCACGAGCTCACCGGCAGGGCCGACGGCATCCGCGATTTCGACAGGCTGCCCGTCCCGTTCCGCGCGGTCTCGACCGACATGGTCACCGGCAAGCCCTTCGTATTCGGCGACGGGCAGCTGTACGAGGCGATGCGCGCCAGCATGTCCATTCCGGGCGTGTTCTCGCCCATCGAGCTGCGGGGCCGGATTCTGGGTGACGGCGGGCTCGTCGACAACCTGCCGGTCGACGTCGTCCGCAAGATGGGCGCGGATGTGGTGATTGCCGTCAACATCGGCACGCCGCTCTTGTCGCGCGAGCAGTTGTCGTCGATCGTCGGACTGACCGGTCAGATGATCAACATCCTGACCGAGCAGAACGTGCGCGCGCAGCTCGATTCACTGCGGTCCGGCGACGTGCTGATCTCGCCGGACCTGGGCGCGCTCTCCTCGGTCGATTTCGATCAGGGTGCGGAGTTCATCCGCAAGGGTGTAGCGGCAGCGCGCCAGGCTGCGCCGCAACTCGCCCGCCTGGCGCTGTCCGAGGGCGACTATGCGGCGTACAAGGCGGCGCGGCCGAGGATCACCGACACGCCGCCGCCGCGGATCGAGTTCGTCCGGATCGAAGGCACGGAGTTCGCCAATCCGGAAGTGCTCGTCGAAAAGATGGAGATCCCCCTCGGCGAACCGCTCGACGTCAAGGCAATGGACGACCGGATCTCGCGGCTGTACGGCACCGGCGAATACGAGCGCATCGACTATCGTCTCGTCGAAGATCGCGGTCGCAGCGGCCTCGTGCTCAATGTGCGCGAAAAGTCCATGGGGCCCAACTATGTCCGCTTCGGCCTGGCCTATTCGTCCGACTTTCAGGGCGAATCCACTTTTTCGCTGCTGGCCGGCCATCGGCGCGTCTGGGTGAACGGCCTGGGAGCGCAGTGGCTGAACGAGATCGAGCTCGGCCGGATCACCCGCGCCGCCACCGAGTTCTACCAGCCGCTCGACGTTGGCGAAACGGCGTTCGTCTCCGCGCACGGCTTCCTGCGCAACGTTCCGCGTTACGTCTTTGCCGGCTCGCAGCGCGTCGCCGAGTACGCGGTGGAGACCAACACGGCGGGCCTCGACGTCGGGGCTCCAATAGGGAACTCCGGACAAATCCGGGTCGGGCCCTCCTACACGTTCTACCGGGGCAGCCCTACGGTCGCGGTCCCCGGATTCCAGACCACGCGGCAAACCGATGCCGGGCTGCGTATCCTCGGGCGCTGGGACAATCTCGACAACGCGTTCTTTCCCCATCGCGGACTCAAGGCCGAACTCGACGTCTTTTACGGCGAGCGCACGCAGCGCCTGGGCTCCAACCCCGACGAGGTGAGCAAGCGCCTCGGCCGCGCCGATTTTCTGGCCAACGCCGGCATCGGCTTCACTCCGGATGATTTCGTCAACGTGGCGGTACACGTCGGCGCGCTTTCCCGCGACGATCCGTCGCTCGTCAATCCGTTCCTGCTGGGCGGATTTCTCAATCTTTCTGGGCTGCGCAACGGCGAACTGGCCGGAAGCTACCTCGGCCTGGGGCGGGTCGTCTACTACCATCGGCTCGTTCGGGTCCCCTACATCGGCGGAAGCATCTTTGCCGGGGGTTCGCTCGAGGCGGGCAACGCCTGGCAGATCCGCGACGCGGTATCCGCCGCCGACCTGCTCAAGGCGGGCAGCGTCTTCCTGGCCGCCGATACGTTCCTCGGCCCGTTCTATTTCGCCTACGGACGCACGTCCGGCGGCGCGTCGAGCTTCTACCTGCTGCTGGGACGCCCGCTGTGACCAACGCCGAATGGCTCGCGCGAAGCCGCAACGCGGTCTGGCATCCGTGCACGCAGATGAAGGTGCACGAGACGCTGCCGCTGGTGCCGATCGCGCGCGGGCAGGGCGCGTGGCTCTACGACTTCGACGGTCGTCGCTACCTCGATGCCGTAAGTTCGTGGTGGGTCAACCTGTTCGGCCACGCGAATCCGAGAATCAACGCCGCCGTCGCCGCGCAACTCGGCGAACTGGAGCACGTGATCCTCGCGGGGTTCACGCATCGCCCCGTCGTCGAATTGTCGGAGCGACTCGCGGCGATGGCCCCTGCCGGATTGGGCCACGCGTTCTACGGCTCCGACGGCGCGTCGGCGACGGAAATTGCGCTCAAGATGGCGTTCCACTTCTGGAAGAATCGCGGCCGGCCCGCGAAGACGCAATTCACGAGCGTTGCCGGCGGCTACCATGGCGAGACGCTCGGTGCGCTGGCCGTGACCGACGTGCCGATCTTCCGCGACGTCTATGCGCCGCTCCTCAACCGCAACGCAATCGTGGAGAGCCCCGATGCGCGCCGGGCCGCGCCGGGCGAGTCGGCGCGAGACGTCGCCGTGCGCGCCGCAGGGGCGCTCGAAGCACATCTCGCCCTGCATCACGCGACCACCGCCGCGCTGATCGTCGAGCCATTGGTGCAGGGCGCGGCAGGTATGGTGATGCACGACCCGCACTACCTCGCCCGGGCGCGCGAACTCACCACGCGCTACGACGTGCTGCTGATCGCGGACGAGATCATGACCGGCTTCGGACGCACCGGGACGCTCTTCGCCTGGGAGCAGGCCGGTGCGCCCGCGCCGGATTTTCTCTGCCTCTCGAAAGGCATCACCGGCGGCTACCTGCCGCTGTCGTGCGTGCTGACAACCGATGCCGTATACGACGCCTTCTATGACCGCGACGTCGCGCGCGCGTTCCTGCACTCTCATTCGTACACGGGTAATGCACTCGCGTGCCGTGCGGCGCTCGCCGTCCTCGACATCTTCCGCGACGACGGCGTGATTGCCGCCAATCGAATCAAAGCCGAACGCTGGACCGCGCTTGCCGGGCCGATCGCCGTGCATCCGAAAGTGCGGCACTTCCGCCGGCAGGGAATGATCTGGGCGTTCGACGTGGAGACGACGCGCGCCGACTTCGCGCGATGGTGCTTCGCCGAGGGCCTCGCCCGCGAACTGCTGCTGCGCCCGATCGGCCGCACCGTCTATTTCATGCCCCCCTACGTCGTGACCAACGAGGAATTCGCGCTGCTCATCGCCCGCACCCGCGACATCCTGGATTGCGCGTGAAGCCACTGCGCTTAGCCGTCCTTGCGCTTGCCGCGCTGTACGCCACCACGGCACAGGCCGCGCTGCCGCGCGAGGTCGGCCGTGCGTTCCTGGACGCTGGCGTGCCGCTCAATGCCGCCGCGATCGTCGTGCAGGAAGCCGGCAAGCCGTGGCCGCTGTTCGCGCTGAACGCGGCGATGCCGCTCAATCCCGCGTCCGTGATGAAGCTCGTCACGACGCTCGCCGCGCTGGAATTGCTGGGGCCGGAGTACCGCTGGAAGACCTCCGCCTACCTCGACGGCCCGCTGGAAGACGGCGTGCTTCACGGCAACCTCGTGATCAAAGGCACCGGCGACCCGAAAATCACCATCGAGCAATGGCAGGCGTTCATGGCCACGCTCCGCGCGCGCGGCCTTTCCGCGATAGACGGCGACCTGGTGCTCGACCGCTCGTTCTTCGCGCCGATCGCCCACGACGCGAGCGCTTTCGACGGCGAGCCGCTGAAGCCCTACAACGTCGGGCCCGACGCGCTGCTCGTCAATTTCAAGGCGGTGAAGTTCACGTTCGCCCCTGACGCCGCGGGCAGCGCCACGCAGCTTGCCGTCGAGCCTGCGCTCGGGGTCGTCGCCGTCGGCCCGCCGCCGCGCCTCTCGAGCGGCGTCTGCGGCGACTGGCACAGTGCGGTTGGCGCGACATTCGTCGATCGTGGGGCCACGGCCGATGCAACGTTCGCCGGACGCTATCCCGCCGCCTGCGGCGAGCGCGAGTGGTGGGTGTCGCTGCTCGATCACTCCTCGTACGTGCACGCGATCTTCACGACCTCCTTCCGCGAGGCCGGCGGCCGGTTTTCCGGAGGCTGGAAAAGCGGACCGGTGCCGGCGAACGCCACGCCGTTCGCCACGCTCGAATCGCCACCGCTCTATGACATCGTCCGCGATGTCAACAAGCTGTCCAACAACGTCATGGCGAGGCAGGTGTTCCTGACGCTCGCCACCGCGAACGCGCCACCGCCGGCGACGACCGCTGGCGCGACCGCCGCGATCCGCGGCTGGCTCGCGAAGCGCAACCTCAAGATGCCCGAACTGGTGCTCGACAACGGCTCGGGACTGTCGCGAATCGAGCGCATCAGCGCAGGCGGTCTCTCACGGCTGCTGCTGGCCGCCGACGCGAGCCCGGTGCGTGACGAATTCGCGAGCTCGCTCGCCGTGGCCGCCATGGACGGCACCGTGGAGCGGCGCTTCCAGAACGGCAGCGTCGCGGGCCAGGCGCTGCTCAAGACCGGGACGCTCGAAGGTGTTCGCGCGATGGCCGGCTACGTCATCGACGCCGACGGCCGCCGCTGGGTGCTGACGGCGATCGTCAACCACGCCAACGCCAATCGGGCGCAGGGCGCACTCGATTTCCTCGTGCAGTGGGTCTATCGCAATGCGGCGGCGTGGGAGAAGGCGCCGCGTCGCTGACCACTGCGAGCGCACGCGTCCACGCGAGCGCGAACGGAATGGCTACGGAGCCGCGCGATCCTTGGGCCTGCGTCGACGCGTCTACATCCCTGGTACGGACTTGCGTTCGTTGAACAGCAAGTAGCCCCGGATCACGCGATAGATCACCCAGATCGACGCCGCGACCCAGATGAGGATCGCGATAGGAATGCCGATCAGGATCAGGCCGAGGACGATCAGCACCATCCAGCCGCAGGCGGCCCAGAGAAGCGAGTACCAGAACGTGCGGATCAGCCAGCGAAAATGCGAGGCCACCCACGTCGCCTGTGCGGCGCCGCGTTTCACGTAACAGACGACGACACCGGCGATCCCCAACAGCCCCATCAGCGGCGCTATCAGGGGGAAGCCCGAAGAAACGAGCGCGGCAACCGCACCGCCGCCGAATAGCGCGTACGCGAGCAGCGCGGCACCCGCCGGCGGATCGCCGCCAGTCGTGGAAACGCCTGGGGTCGGATAATCGGTCACGGCATCAGTCTCCTCGTGATGCGGCCGGATCGGTCGCAGTCCCTCATATGCGGCCGTTCCCGCTGCACGCAATGCGGGCGAACGCAGTCCGTCGCTCTAATACC
This sequence comes from uncultured beta proteobacterium, assembly GCA_963726775.1. Taxonomy (GTDB): domain Bacteria; phylum Pseudomonadota; class Gammaproteobacteria; order Burkholderiales; family Casimicrobiaceae; genus CAIWHR01. The sequence goes on along the minus strand of CAVSDL010000006.1, from coordinate 60,174 downwards.
GCCGTCCGTCCTTGTGCGCGGCGTAGACGCCCTGCTCGTCCTCGACCCACATCAGGTCGTCGTCCGGATAGAACGCATTGTCGCCCTCGACCCGGTTTCCGATCTCCAGGTACGTCGCGGGCACGCTGCCGCGATTCACGAAGTGATGGGCGTCGCGGCGGCCAGCGGGATATCCGGCGCACATCCCGGAGCCGAGCACCTGCTCGCCGTCATTGCTGACCAGCACGACCTCGCCCGACAGCACGTACACGAACTCGTCCTCGAGCGTGTGCCAGTGCCGCAGCGCCGACTGGCCGCCCGCGGCGAGCGTCACCAGGTTGACGCCGAATTTCACGAGGCCGCAGGCGTCGCCGAGTCTGCGTTTGACGCGGTCGCCCATGCGCCCGCGAAAGGGTTCGGGATAGCCGGATCCGCGGTGCTCTTTGACGGCAGCAGGGTCGAGGGCGGGAAGACGCAGCGACGAAGCCATGATGGATCACCTTGCCGAATCAGCGAAGGAGGTGAGACTGCCCGATTGCCGTCGATTCGGCAACACGGCCCGGACGATCCCTGCCGGTGTGCGCGTCGCGCGGGGCGGCCGGACCGGTACGCCACCTCCGCCACACGCGACGCGTTCGCCATCCGGACAAGAAAAACCCCCGTCTTGCGACGAGGGTCAGGCAGACATCCTGCTGTGCCGCGATGCATTGCGGCGTCAGCAAGGGCAATTTCAGGGGAGCGCCGTCTGAGTTGTCACCTGGATTGCCGAGAAGGCAGTAGCGTTTACGATCAGGCCGGCAAGCGAGGATTGGCACTGAATGAGCGGCACGCCTGCCGACGCGAGGGTGATCCCGCCGACGAGCCCGAGCGTCTGGAACTGGTCTGGGTTGGCCAGGTTCGACACAACGAGATTGCCGCCGATGGTGACAGTGCAGTACCAGTCGCCGGGCGTACTGTCGTGCGCACCGGATATCGTCGCGTTGACGATGTAAGTGCCCGCCGGGATCGTTGTTGCGGAGGTGAGCACCGTTACGAAGGTGTTTGCCGGCGTAAGCGTGGTGTTGGCCGTCGAGTTCTTATAGTAGGCGGCTGCGGTTCCGGCAGTTCCGGTCGCGCCCGTTGCACCGGTCGGACCCGTGGCACCGGTCGCGCCCGTGGCGCCGTTCGTGCCATTGGTTCCGGCGGATCCCGTCGCGCCCGTCGGGCCGGTGGCACCGGTGGCGCCTGTCGCTCCGGTCGCACCCGTGGCACCGTTCGTGCCATTGGTTCCGGCGGATCCCGTCGCGCCCGTCGCACCCGTAGGTCCGGTCGCGCCCGTTGCTCCGGCTGCGCCTGCGGAACCCGTTGCACCCGTTGCGCCCGCCGCACCCGCCGGGCCTGTCGCTCCGGTCGCGCCGGCGGCACCGGCCGAACCCGTCGCACCCGCTGGGCCGGTGGCGCCGTCGGCGCCTGTGGCTCCTGTCGCGCCAGCGGCTCCGGTCGGGCCAACCAGTGAGGCGCCTGAACCCGGCCACACGCCGCCTGCCTTCGGGCCATAGATCGCGTTGGTCGACGTATCGATATAGAAGTCACCGTCCACGCCGCTGGCGTTGTTCGGCGTCCCCGTTCCGTTCAGGACGGTATTTCCGTTGCCGCCCGTCGAGCCGGTGGGCCCTGTCGCCCCCGTCGCCCCATCCGAGCCGTTCGTGCCGGCGGCACCGGTTGGGCCGACGTTGCCTTGCGCACCCTGCGGTCCCGTCGCACCGATTGCACCGGTCGCACCCGCCGGGCCCGTCGCACCATCCGCACCCGCGGCGCCGGTCGCACCCGCCGGGCCAACTATCGACGTACCCGAGCCCGGCCACACGCCGCCGGCCTTCGGACCATAGATCGCGCTGGTCAAGGTATCAATGTAGAAGTCGCCATCAACCCCGACGCCCGCTGTCGGCCCCGTCGCACCGCTCAGTACCGTATTGCCGTCGGCACCCGTCGGCACCGGTCGGCGCCGGTCGCTCCGCCGGCACCCGGCAGACCCCGTCGCGCCCGTCGGCCCTGTCGCCCCGGCGACGCCTGCCGCGCCCGTCGCGCCGGTTGCTCCAGCCGCCCCGGCAGAACCTGTCGGGCCTGTGGCACCGGTCGCCCCGGTCGGGCCCGTCGGTCCCGTGGCACCGCTTCCGGTGCCCGCCGCCGGCGTGAAGTAGCCAACCACGTCAAGGTACGCGTCGGTCGTTCCATAGGTCGCCACCAGGCTGAACTGGCCGTTCGCCGTATTCAGCGGCATCGTCGCCGATGAGGTGTAGGAGGTATTCGCTTCATAGACGACCAGAGCGTTCGGGTAGCTGCCCGCACCCTGCGGGCCCCCGGAGACATAGCCGATTCCCTGCGTCTGCAGCACGCCCAATTGCCCCACCACGGCCGATGAATTTGCCGGCACGCTGCATCCCATCGAGAATCCCTGCCCGGCCGCAGGCGTTACGGCGTTGACGTCGCGCACGACACCGTTCATCAGCGGACCCGTGCCACCCTGCGAGGTGCGGGTGTCGAAGATCCGGCACGGCGCGATCGGGTTGTAGGCCAGATCGGTGGCCGTCGGCGTCGCAGCCATGATGCCGCGCCGGGTCGCCAGCCGCGCCGCACTGTCCTCGCTGCCCATGATCGCCTGCAGACTGTCCAGCGACGGCGCCAGCGCCGCCGCCAGCAGCCGGTCGGCGCGCATCTTGGCCAATGCGCTCCGCAGCACCCTCTCGTTTTCCGGCGTCAGCTGGCCCTGCCAGGTCTGCACGATATTGTTGATCACCGCGCCGCGGTTCATGTCCACCGCCAGCAGCGAATCCGGCTTCAGGTCCCCGGCATTGGCCATCGAGCTTGCCGCACCCAGCATCAGCGCCAGCGCCAACGGGCGCATTGCAAATCGCTTCTTCACGTTCGTCGTCTCCTCGAGTTGTTGGCGGCACTGGTGAGCCGCCTTGAAATTGCTTTCGAACGTACCCTCAGGTCGGCCCACAAGGCCGGACTCATCCACGGCGTAGCCGCCAATAGTGACGTTACGCGTCACTTCACTGCGCAAAACGTTACGTGTACCGTTACAGACAGCCCGTTCACCACGCAGAACGTAACGAGTATCGTTACCGGGATGGCTGGCAACTTTCGGTCGTCTTGCGTGTGACCCCGTGGTGTGCAGCCCCTTGAACGGGCATTGCAGCAATTTGTGTGCCGCCAATGCGAATCGACGGCCAATCCGTGACATAGCGCGGTTTCCTAGAGGAAAATATGAGCAGGTCGGGTGCCTGGCTCGTCCGGCAAATCCGGCGCTCGAACCCGCGGGAACGGCGGAAACTTCGGCGTCTGACCCTCGTTTGCTGACGGACCATCCAGGCGATTGGCGCCTGGCGGAAAGCGGGGACGTGGGCGGTGACCCGCACGGTATCGCCGCCGCTCGAGGTCCTGGCCGGCGGCCAGAGGCGCCACCTGAAAAAAAGGCGGGGGCCCCGAAGGGCCTCCCGCCAGCATTGCGCGCTCTGTTTCCGGATATTACGGCAACGGCATCACGATGATGCTGCGATGGGTAAACGTCGCGGTCACCGTGGCTCCGGTCCCCTTGTAGCAGGATCGGAACGTGGTCGACCCGGGCGTAAGACCGGTGACGAAATACGTCGCACTCGCCTGGATATACCCGGTGCTGGTGCTCGATCCCTGCTGGCGCTCGAGCGACCGTGCGTCGGTCGCATCCCCGGGACACGCACCGGTCGTCGAATAGGCGAAGGTCGCCGTGTCACCTTGGGTCGCATTGATTTCCGCGGTCAGCGTCAGGAGGACGTTGCCCGACGCGGGCACCGTCACGGTAACCGACGGCCCCACCGTGGTCAGATCGACAAAGGTCAGCGACGCAGTCGATTCCGACGCGCTGACGGTCGCACCGGCCGTACCGGATGTACCGGACGTACCCGTGGCACCGGTCGCTCCGGTCGCGCCTGCTGCTCCCGCCGCCCCTGCCGCACCCGTCGGGCCCGTGGCTCCGGTCGCTCCTGCTGCCCCGTCTGATCCGGCAGCGCCTGTTGCCCCCGTTGCTCCCGCTGCCCCAGCGGCACCCGTCGGGCCAGTGGCTCCGGTCGCCCCTGCTGCTCCCGCCGCACCCGTCGGGCCCGTGGCTCCGGTCGCTCCTGCTGCGCCCGCTGACCCGTCGGCCCCGGCTGGGCCTGTCGCGCCGGTCGCACCTGCGGCTCCTGCTGCCCCCGTCGGCCCGGTCGCTCCGGTCGCGCCGGCGGAACCCGCCGCTCCCGCTGGACCCACCAAGGAAGTGCCAGGGCTCGGCCAGGCCCCGGATGCCTTCGGGCCGTAGATCAGGCTAGCCAAGGTGTCGATGTAGAAGTCGCCATCAACCCCTAGACCCGCCGTTGGCCCTGTCGCGCCACTCCACACCGTGTTGCCGTCAACTCCAGCGGTACCCGTCGGGCCGGTGGCCCCGATCGCACCTGCTGCACCAGCGGCACCCGTCGGGCCTGTTGCTCCACTCGCGCCAGCGGCACCCGTCGGGCCAGTCGCTCCGACCGCACCCGCTGCTCCAGCGGCACCCGTCGGGCCGGTCGCGCCGGCAGCGCCTGCTGTACCGGCGGCACCCGTCGGGCCAGTCGCTCCAACTGCACCTGCTGCCCCGGCGGCACCCGTCGGGCCGGTTGCCCCACTCGCACCAGCGGTGCCCGTCGCGCCATCCGCACCCGCGGCACCCGTTGCACCCGCCGGTCCGACCAGCGAGGTACCGGGAGTCGGCCATGTACCGGACGCTTTCGGGCCGTAGATCAGTTCGGCCAGCGTGTCGATGTAGAAGTCACCATCAACGCCCACACCCCCCGTCGGCCCCGTTACCCCGCTCAACACCGTGTTGCCATCAGCCCCCGTCGGGCCGGTGGCTCCCGCGGCACCGGCCGCGCCGGTGGCCCCGTTGGCTCCCGCGGCACCCGTCGCGCCTGCGGCTCCGGCGGATCCTGTCGCCCCCGTCGGGCCGGTGGCTCCTGCGGAACCCGTCGCACCGGCAACGCCCGCGGATCCTGCTGCGCCCGTGGGGCCTGTCGCGCCCGTTGCTCCAGCGGACCCTGTAGCTCCCGTCGGTCCCGTTGCGCCGGCCACACCGGTCGCCCCTGTCGCCCCTGTCGCCCCTGTCGGCCCGGTCGGTCCCGTCGCGCCCGACGTTGGGGTGGCGAAGTATCCGAGCACGTCGACGTACGACTCGGTCTGGCCGTAGGTCGCCACCACTGTGAACTGGCCGTTCGCCGTATTGAGCGGCATCGTCACCGATGAGGTGTAGGAGGCATTCGCGTCATAGACGACCAGGGCGTTCGGGTAGCTGCCCGCACCCTGCGGGCCGCCGGAGAGATAGCCGACGCCCGCCGGCTGCAGCACCCCCAGCTGGCCCACCACGGCCGCCGTGCCCACCGGCACGCTGCAACCTGTGGAGGCCCCCTGTCCGGTCGCCGGAACCACGACGTTGACGTCGCGCATTACTCCGTTCGTCAGCGGACCCGTGCCGCCCTGCGAGATGCGGGTGTCGAAGATCCGGCACGGCGCGATCGGGTTGTAGGCCAGGTCGGTGGCCGTCGGCGTCGCCAGCATGATGCTGCGCCGGGTCGCCAGCCGCGCCGCACTGTCCTCGCTGCCCATGATCGCCTGCAGACTGTCCAGCGACGGCGCCAGCGCCGCCGCCAGCAGCCGGTCGGCACGCATCTTGGCCAACGCCTCGCGCAGCACCTTCTCGTTTTCCGGCGTCAGCTGGCCCTGCCAGGTCTGCACGATGTTGTTGATCACCGCGCTGCGGTTCATGTCCACCGCCAGCAGCGAATCCGGCTTCAGGTCGCCGGCATTGGCCATGGAGCCCGCGGCCCCCAGCATCAGCGCCAGCGCCAATGGGCGCATCGCAAATCGTTTCTTCACGTCGTCGTCTCCTCAAACAATTGGCGGCACAGCGCCGCCTCGAAATTTCCGAAAATCGCGTCGCGCTTCATCGGGCCAACGCGCTGAATGGAGCAAGCGGGCGCCTGCGGGAATGACGCGACGCGTCTCCGTGCGGCGCAATGACAATGCGTCAGTGAAGGAATTCGGGGTTCGCCGGCATCGCGGATTCCGCGGGCGCAATAAGTCGGCGAACAATGGCGCTCAGGGCGCCGGCGGGGCAGTCGTGCCAGGCACGACAGGAAAAGCAAGACCATAAGTGCGCATACCTGCAACTCCCCCGCGCAAATCCATCACGCCGACGCAGGTATACTTTTGTCGGAATCTACGCTCAAGCCATGGTCGCCGTTCGCGAAAAATTGATCTGCCTCAACATGATCGTGAAAAACGAGGCCCACGTGATCCGCCGCTGCCTCGATTCCGTTCGCACGTGCGTCGACCACTGGGTGATCGTGGACACGGGCTCGACCGATGGCACCCAGGACGTGATTCGCCATCACCTCCGGGACCTCCCCGGCGAATTGCACGAGAGGCCATGGCGCGATTTCGGCTTCAATCGCAGCGAGGCCCTCGCGCTGGCCCGCGGCAAGGCGCGCTATGTCCTGGTGATGGACGCCGACGATGTGCTGCATGTCCCGCCAGGCTTTGAGTTTCGCGGTCTCGATGCCGACGGCTACAACGTCGCGTTTCGCTACGCCGGCCTTGCATACGAACGGCCTGTCCTGCTCGCCGACCGCATTCCATGGCGCTACGAGGGCGTGCTGCACGAGTACGTCACGTCCGACGCGCCGCACCGCTTCGTCAGCCTCGACGGTCCATGGGTCGAGCCGTTGCACGAAGGCGCACGCAGCCGCGATCCGCAGACGTACGCGAAGGACGCCGCGATCCTCGAAGCGGCGCTCGCGCGCGAGCCCGGCAACGCGCGCTACGCCTTCTATCTGGGGCAGAGCCTCAAGGACGCCGGGCAGATCGAGCGGGCGCTGGCCGCATTCCGGCACCGCGCGACGATGGTTGGGTGGGACGAGGAGACATGGCACGCGCGCTACCAGGCCGCGCAGATGGTCGAACGGCTTGGCCAGGCACCCGCCGAGATCGAGCGCGCCTATCTCGAGGCCTACAATGCGCGGCCCTCGCGTGCCGAGCCGCTGGTGCAGCTGGCGCGCTGGCATCGGCAGCGCAGCGAATGGCCGCTCGCCTTTCTCTACGCTCGCACCGCCGCGAGCCTGCCGCGCCCCGCCGACAAGCTGTTCGTCGAGGACGCCGTGTATCGCTGGCGCGCGCTCGACGAGCTGGCCATCGCGGCCTATTACGTCGGCGCATTCGACGAGGGCCGCCAGGCCGCCGAGCGACTCGTCGCCGAAAATGCCTTCCCCGAGGGCGAGCGCGCGCGCATCATCGCCAATCTCGGCTTCTATCCCGCACGCTGAATTGCGGACGCGGCCCGCGGACGGGCGCCGGCGGGACTATAATTTCCGGTCCGGCGCCGATCGGCGCCGCGCGATCACGATGGAGGGCCGCCATGTCCGCAAGTTCCGAATCCACCCGCGACAAGCTCGTCGACGAGTTTTCCGCAGTCCTTTCCGAAGCCGAAGACCTGCTCAAGGCAGCCGGCACCGCGACCGGTGAAAAGGCGCGCGACCTGCGCTCGCAGGTCGAATCGAAGCTGCTCCATGCCAAGCTGCGATTGCAGGAGCTCGAAGGCGAGGCGATCGACCATGCCAAGGCCGCCGCGCGCGCGACCGACGACTACGTGCATGGCCATCCGTGGCAGTCGATCGGCATTGCCGCCGCGGTCGGGTTTGTCGCCGGGCTGTTGCTGAATCGCCGCTGACCGCGCTCTTGACGTGAGCGACGGCCCCCCAGGAGGGTTGCGGAGCGCGCTCGCGGAGTTGGGCGCCTCGGCGCTCGCGCTGTTGCGCACGCGGCTGGCCCTCGCGTCGCTGGAGTTCGACGAAGAGCGCGAGCGCCGCACGAACGATTTGATCCTGGTCGGCGTTGCGGCCGTCGCGTTCGCCTTCGCGCTGCTCGCCGCGTCGGCGCTTGTCGTCGTCCTGTTCTGGGAAACGCATCCTCTTGGGGCGCTGGCGGGTGTCGCGCTGGCGTATCTGCTGATCGGGCTGGTTGCCCTATGGCGGATCGAAGTGCGCCGCCGCACGCATCCACCGCCCTTCGCGACTACGCTGGCCGAACTCGGGCGCGACCGCCAATGGCTCGCCGCGCAAATGGGCGACGGGACGAAGAAATGAGTGGAGCGCAGCGATGAGCTCCTCGACTCCGGACACGTTCGCCGAGCGCAAGGCGCTGCTCACCACCCGCGCGGAGCTCGATCGCGCGAAGGTCACGCTCGCCTTGCACAGGGTCCGGATGATCGTCGTCCCGACGCCCAGTCCGGAACGGATGGCGAAGTTGCGGCCGGCCGCCGCGATGGTCATCGGATTCATCGGGCCGGTTCTGGGCGTGCGGCGCCTTGCAAGCTGGGTTCGGTTCGCCTCGCTCGCGCTCACCGCCTGGCGGGTGGCAAGGGGCTGGCGCGCCGACCGGGATCAGTGAACCGTTCGGGAGGTGCCGTCGGAGACGCGGAAGGTACCCTTGCAATGACACTTTTCGCGTTGTCGGGCCATCGTCTCAGCGCCGTCATCTACACCGTATCGGCAAACGCAGGGCCGGTGAGGTCCCTATCGCATGTGGTCGCGCCGACTCCAGCAGGAAGCGCGACCGACGCCCGTCGCAATTCATAGCGTAGACGCCCTGGCCGGACGTTATTGCCCACAGGCCTTACGGTACCCTCCTACGCGTAATGTTTCCCGACGATCGCCAATCACTGCTCGCGCGGAGTGCGGGCGCACTCAAGGAGGGTCGTCCCTCGGAAGCGGTCGACCTTCTGAAGACGCTGCTGGCGACGTCCGCCGACGACCTCGACGCGCTGTATCTTCTCGGCACCGCGCATATGCAGCGTGGCGAGTACGTCGCGGCCGTGCGACTCCTCGACCGCGTGCTGGAGCGGGCGCCGGACTCCGCCCCCGTCAGCGCGATGCGGCAGCGCGCGGCGGACGCCCTCGGGCGGCAGATCGTCGAGCAGGAAGTCTGCGCGGCGGTCCTGCCGCGCCTTCTGCCCCACGTCACCGACCTCTCCTCGCCGATGGGCGCCGGAGAGGCGCACGTGGTGCTCGCGTCCGCCACGCTCGACGACCACGCCCATGCGCTCGCCGCCCGGGCCGCCGCCGCGCTGGCGATCGCGCAACCATCGTATTGGGGCGAGCGTTACCCCCCGCTCCGGCCGGGCGCGATCTGGCCCGTGGACGCGGAAGCGGCGGCGCGTGTGACCATGATTGAGCCGCAGCACGGGTCGTTTCCGCGGGCGGGATTTGTCGTCATCGCAGGCGCCGCGCGGTCCCCGGCGGCGTGGTGGGCGCAATGCGCGCCTGCCGGCGTCGCACTCGTCATCGACGAGTTCGTCGCCTGCGAGATCGTCGAGCGCATCCGCCAGCTCGGCGGCGACGGCGCGCGCCGCGTTCTGCTGCTGTACGCCGATGGCGAACTCGCGCGACGTACGCGCCTGCCGGGGCGGGTCATCGGAGAAGAAGCATGACATCCGACGCGCGCGACGAAGCAGCACCGCGCGTCATCGCGTTCTACCTGCCGCAGTTTCATCCGGTTCCGGAGAACGACGCGTGGTGGGGACGCGGCTTCACCGAGTGGACCAATGTCACCAAGGCCCGGCCGAATTTCGCCGGTCACTGGCAGCCACACCTGCCCTCGGAGCTGGGCTTCTACGACTTGCGCGTTCCCGAGGTTCGCGAAGAGCAGGCCGAGCTCGCCCGCGCGCACGGCATCCACGGCTTCTGCTACTACTGGTACTGGTTCAACGGCAAGCGCTTGCTGCACAGGCCGCTCGACGAGGTCCTCGCGAGCGGTCAGCCCGATTTCCCGTTCTGCGTCTGCTGGGCCAACGAGAACTGGACGCGGCGCTGGGACGGCAAGGATCAGGACATTCTCGCCGCCCAGCATTACTCGCTGGAAGACAGCGCCGCACTGGCAGACGCGCTGGTGCCGCTGTTCCGGGATCCCCGTTACATTCGCGTGGACGGGCGGCCGCTGTTCCTCGTCTACCGCATCGACCTGATCCCGGACGTAGGGGACCATGTCGGCGTCTGGCGCGAGCGTTTCCGCCGAGCGGGCGATCCTGACCCCTACCTTGCCGCCGTGCAGAACGCGCAGGTCCGCGATCCCACGTCCCACGGTTTCGACGCGGCCGTCGAATTTCCTCCGGTCGATTGCGCAGCGGAGAATCTGCGGCGCATCGTCCCTCTCGAAAACACATCGTTCAGCGGATTGATCTTCCGGTACGCGAGCGTGGTCGCCGACTATCTTCGCCGCGATTGGGCGCCGTTCCGCCAGTTCCGCGGTGTGACGCCGATGTGGGACAACACGGCGCGGCGGCAGAACGACGGCGGCATCGTGACCGGATCCTCGCCCGAGCTGTTCGGGTTCTGGCTCGAGCGTGTGCTGCGCCAGACGCGGCTTCGCCATCGCGGCGACGAGCGCCTCGTCTTCGTCAACGCCTGGAACGAATGGGCCGAAGGCAACCACCTCGAGCCGGACCTGCGCTACGGTCGGCAGTATCTCGTTGCGGCGCGCGACGCCGCGGCCGCGGCACAGGCGCCGTTCCCCGGACGTCCGTCGTGGCACTCGATGATGGAGGAGGCCGAACGCGCCCGGGTCACGGCAAAGGTCGAGCGATACGGACCCGATCGCCAGGCGGCGGTATCCGTCGTCATGCCCGTCTACAACCATGAGGCCTACCTGCAACGGACTCTGGCCTCGATCGCGGCACAACGGGATGCCGACATCGAACTCGTGGCTGTCGACGATGGTTCCGGCGACGCGAGCGCTGCCATCATCGAGGCATTCGCACGCGGGGCAGCGTTTCCCGTCACGCTGGTCCGCCAGGTGAATGCCGGCGCTCACGCCGCCCTGAACCGCGGGATCGCGCTGAGTTCCGCACCGACCATTGCGCTCATCAATTCGGACGACGTCTACGCGCCGGAGAGGCTCTCGCGAATGGTGCGCACGCTGGGCGAAACCGGGGCCCTGCTCGCGATCTCGGACTCCGAGTTCATCGACGACCAGGATCGGCCCTATCCGGATCATGCGCGCAGGACGACGCGGCTCCGCGCGCAGATCGAGCGCTTCCGGCACGACGATCCTCTGCGCGTGTTGGTGCAGGTCAACGTCGCCGTCTCGACCGGAAATTTCGTGATGCGTCGGACGCTGGTCGAGACGATCGGCGGATTCGCCGACCTGTCGATCTGCCACGACTGGGACTTCCTGTTGTCGGCGACGTACGCGACGCCGATCGCATTCGTGCCGGAGCGCCTCTACCGGTATCGCCTGCACGCGGAGAATACGCAGGGTGCCGCCCGGCTCCAGGGCCAGTTCGAGGGCGAGCTCGCCATCAGCCGCTTCCTGGCCGGAATCCGCAGGCATCCGCAACTCGCCGACCCGGCCGCGCTGCGGGCGTTCCTCGACTACGCGCGAAGCGTCGGGCTCGGCACGTTCCTCCCGCCCGCCTGACGGCCCCATTCGGACCGCGCGGCGAGGCACGCGGTGCAGCCGATCGTGCAGTCAGAGGCCCAGCTCGCCCCACAGAGCGTCGACGCGTGCCTTCACTGCAGGATCCATCGCAATCGGCTTGCCCCACGTGCGTGCCGTCTCTCCCGGCCATTTGTTCGTCGCGTCGACGCCCATCTTGCTGCCGAGCCCCGCCACCGGCGACGCGAAATCGAGGTAGTCGATCGGCGTCTGTTCGACGAGCAACGTGTCGCGCGCCGGATCGACGCGCGTGGTCAGCGCCCAGATCACTTCCTTCCAGTCGCGGATGTTCACATCGTCGTCGGTGACGATGATCATCTTCGTGTACATGAACTGGCGCAGGAAGCTCCAGACGCCGAACATGACGCGCTTGGCGTGTCCGGGAAACTGCTTCTTCATCGAGACGACCGCAAGCCGGTAGCTGCAGCCCTCCGGCGGAAGGTAGAAATCCGTGATCTCGGGAAACTGTTTCTGCAGCAGCGGCACGAACACTTCGTTGAGCGCGACGCCAAGCACGGACGGCTCGTCGGGCGGCTTGCCCGTGTACGTCGAGTGGTAGATCGGATCGCGGCGCATCGTGATGCGCTCGATCGTGAGCACGGGGAAGCGCTCGACCTCGTTGTAGTAGCCGGTGTGGTCACCGAACGGGCCCTCCGGCGCGGTTTCGTATCCCGTTGCGTCACTCGCGTCCGGTCGAATGAACCCTTCGAGGACCAGCTCCGCGGTTGCGGGGACGTGCAGACCGTGCGTGATGCACTTGACGATCTCGGTGCGCGCGCCGCGCAGCAGGCCCGCGAACTGGTACTCCGAAAGCGTGTCGGGCACCGGCGTCACCGCGCCGAGGATCGTCGCGGGATCGGCGCCCAGCGCTACCGCGATCGGAAACGGCTCGCCCGGTGAGCCCAAGGCGTGATCGCGAAAATCGAGCGCGCCGCCGCGATGCGCGAGCCACCGCATGATCACCTTGTTGCGCGCGAGCACCTGCTGCCGGTAGATGCCGAGGTTCTGGCGTGTCTTGTGCGGCCCGCGTGTCACGGTAAGGCCCCACGTGATGAGCGGCGCCACGTCCCCGGGCCAGCAGGTCTGCACCGGCAGCCGGGCAAGATCGACGTCGGCGCCCTCCCACACGATCTCCTGGCACGGTGCCGACGAGCGTTCCTTCGGCGCCATGTTCATCACCTGCATGAACACCGGCCGCGTGTTCTGCCAGGCGTCCTTCAGACCCTTGGGGGGCTCCGGTTCCTTGAGGAAGGCGAGCAGCTTGCCGACTTCGCGCAGTGCCTCGACCGACTCTTCTCCCATCCCCATCGCGACGCGTTGCGGCGTTCCGAAAAGATTGCCGAGCACCGGCATCGTATGGCCCCGGGGTTTCTCGAACAGCAGCGCAGGGCCGGCCTTCTTCAGGACGCGATCGCAGATCTCGGTCATCACGAGGCGCGGATCGACGTCGGCGCGGACGCGCTTCAACTCGCCACGGCGTTCGAGCTGCGCAAGGAAGTCGCGGAGGTCGGCGTATTTCATCGGGAACGGCGGACTGCGGATCGAGGGGCCGCGTGCGCATCCATGGTACCAAACGGCGGCCTTCACCAGCCTGTCGCTACAATGCGGCATGGGCTCGATCGCCGCCGACATGAGGTTCCGCCGCGCCCGCCGCATCGTCTTCGGCATCGTGCTGGCAAGCTTCGTGCTGTCGTTTTTCCACCGCACGGCGCCGGCGGCGATCGCCGGCGAACTCACCCGCGCGTTCGCGATCAACAGTGCAGTGCTGGGGACGCTGGCGGCGACGTACTTCTACGTCTACACGGTGCTGCAGATCCCCATCGGCGTCCTCGCCGACACGCTGGGGCCGCGCCGGATCCTGACGGCAGGCTCGATCGTCGCCGGGCTCGGCTCGCTCGCGTTCGCGCTCGCGCCGACGTGGGAGTTCGCCGCCGCGGGACGTACGCTGGTCGGCGTCGGCGTCTCGGTCGCCTTCATCGCGATTCTCAAGATCAGCGCCGTCTGGTTTCCCGCGAACCGTTTCGCGACGCTCAACGGCGTCACGATGTTCGCGGGCAACCTGGGCGCGGTGATCGCCGGCGCGCCGCTCGCATGGATCGTCACGCAGGCGTCGTGGCGAATCGTGTTCATCGCACTTGCAGCGTTGTCGATTCTGCTCGGCATCGCTACGTGGTTCGATGGTCCGCGACCGGCCCGAGCAGATGGGCTACCCGCCGGTGCACCCGGCGGAGGCAGTCGGCGTACCCGCGCCTGCGCATTGGACCCTGGCGCTCGCGCGGGTGCTCGGAAATGCGGCGACGTGGCCGGGGTTCTTCGTCAACTTCGGCATCGCGGGCAGCTATCTCGCCTTCGCGGGCCTCTGGGCGGTGCCGTATCTGGTCGAGACCTACGGCATGACACGGGTCACCGCCGCTCAGCACGCGAGCCTGCTGCTGCTCGGCGTCGCGATCGGCTCGGTGGCGGTCGGCGTAGTCTCCGACCGGCTGGGCAGCCGCGTCGGCGTCATGCGCGTCTACGCCGTGCTGTACGCGCTGTCGTGGCTGCCGTGGATCATGCACGTCCAGTGGCCCCCCGCCGCAACCCTCGCGTGGTTCGCGCTGATGGGAATCCTGGTTCCCGGGTTCACGCTGACGTGGACGGTGGCAAAGGAGGTTAATCGCCCCGAACACTCGGGGATCGCCACCAGCGTCGTCAACGTCGGGATTTTCCTCGGCACCGGCATCCTGCAGCCGCTCGTGGGCTGGGTGCTCGACCGCGGCCGCGCGGCCGGTGACGTCGCCGGCGGGTGGAACGACGGCATCCTTCTACTTGCCGGAGCGGCAGCCCTCGGTGCGCTAATGACGCTGTTCGTGCGCCGGAAATAGCCAACGCGCCGTATCGCGAAAGCGGCGCCTTTCGCAATCCGCGCGAAATGGCACTGCGACCGAAGGCCACCCGAATTTGGCGAAGGGTTGGTCAGCCGCCAAGCAAGCGACGAGCTTCCGGATCCTCCGAGAGTCTCCGCGCCTCGGCCACGGCGGAAACGCGATTGTGAACGTTGAGCACGTCAAAGATTGTGGCGACGTGGCTCTTGACGGTTCCCTCGGTCACGTCGAGCTGGCGCGCGATCGATTTGTTCGACAATCCTTGCGCCAGCAACGCAAACACTTCGCGTTGCCGTGGACTCAGTAATTCGAGACGTCCCGTTCTGGCTACACGCCCGGGCTCCATCGTGCGCGCCGATGGAGACTCGGTGGCAGTCGATTTCCTTTCGTCGTCATCGAGCATCTGCATCAATTGCGGGGGCAGGTATTGTCCGCCGGCGAGCACGAGCCGTATGGCCTGTAACATGACTTTCGACATCGCAGCTTTCGGAATGAATCCGGCGGCCCCGGCACGCAGGACCGCCTGCACGTCGGCCGCGGTATCCACCGCCGAGAGCACGATCAGGGGCACCGCGGAGTAGTCTTGTCGCAGGGCTTCGATCGTTCGCGCGCCGGTCATGCCTGGCATCGTGAGATCGACCAGTGCCAGGTCGGCATCGGGATGCCTCTCGAGCATCTCGCGGAGCGAAGCCGCGTCCCACGCCTCGACGAAATCTACCGTCGAATCGAGCTCGCGCAGCTCGCTCTTCAGCCCCGAGCGGATGAGCGCATGATCGTCAGCCAGCAGTATCTTCATCGCTTGGTTCTTGGGCGGCAAACTTGCGCATGCTCCACGCGAAGTGCATCACCACCGCACGCAGCTTGGCCGGTGAGACTGGCTTGTGCAGCAGCGGATAGCCGGCAACCTTCGCCGCCGCGATGGATTCCGCCTGTGTGTCGCCGCTGATCAAGATACCGGAAATGGGCGTGCCCGTCAGCGCCGACATCTGCCCCAGCAGCTCAATTCCATTTTCGTTGTCGGACAGCCACAGATCGCAGAGCACAAGCACGGGCTTACCGGCGCGAGCCGAAAGCGCCACCAGCGCGCTTCTGCCGTCGCCGACCGTCGTTACTTCGCAACCCAACTCCTCGAGCAGCGCGCGGTTGCCCGACAGCACCAGCGGATCATCGTCCACCACGAGAACGGGAAGGACCGCCACCTCGCTGCGGGTGGCTGCAATGGCAGCATCGCCAGGACCGCGAGCGGCATCCGATACGGCACGAGGCAGCGACACCGAGAACACCGAGCCGCAGTTCGGCGCGGAGCGCACCTCGACTTCCGTGCCGAGCAGCTTCGCCAACCGTGAGACGATCGCCAGCCCCAGCCCGAGTCCCATGCTGCGATCGCGCGCTGCGTTGCCGATCTGGTAATACTCCTGGAAGATGTCGCGTTGCTTGTCTTTCGCGATCCCGACACCGCTGTCGCGGACCTCGATCCGGACTTCGTCCCCGTCGCCGCGCCGGCAGCAGATCATGACGGTGCCACGGTTCGTGTAGCGGATCGCGTTTGCAACGAGATTGGCGAGAAGGCGATGCAGCAGCAGTTCGTCCGTCATCACCACGAAGGCCGTCGGATGGACATAAAGGCGCAGGTGCTTTTGCTCCGCGGCGTCGGAGTATTCGGCCGCCAGTTGGCCGAACAGGCGCTCGAGCTGGACGGGCCGCGGGTCTGCGCTCAACGTTCCGGAGTCGAGCTTGGAAATGTCGAGGAGCGAATCGAACAGGCGGTCCATCACCGAGACGGCTTGCGCGAGATCGCGCACGACAGATTGCAGTTCCGATCCTTGCGCACGTCTCTGCAGCGTCGACGTGAAAAGGCCGATGGCGTGCAATGGCTGACGCAGATCGTGACTCGCGGCGGCGATGAAGCGCGACTTTGCCTTGGTTGCCTGTTCCGCCGTGTCCTTCTGCGCGATTAGCGCCTGGGTGGCGGCAATGATCTGCGCTTCGAGATCCCGCGCGTCCGCCTGCAATTGGGCGGCCATGCGATTGAAGCCGTCGTCGAGCGTCTGGAACTCGCCGCCGCCGGCAGTCGAAAGAGGTTCGACGCGCCGTCCCTGTCCCAGGTCAACCATTGCGCTGGCAAGGCGCCTAATCGGGCGGATGACGCTGTTGCCGATGGCGAGTGCCAGCGCGATCGCCACGACGAGACATGCCGACCCCAACGCAAGTCCGATCAGCAGAAGTCTCTTCTGCTGAGCGCGCGCCGCCGTTCGGGACATTTCGACCGTGATCTCTCCGATCGTGTCTGACGCGTCGCTGGCGTGCATCTGTTCGAGCAGGTCGAGCGTGGCAAGCTGGGTCCGAGTGATGGGCTGCGTGAAGCGCACCGACTCGCCCGGGCCTGCCGCGTCGATCGGTCCGCTGCGGGCAAGTTCCTGACCGAGGGCGTCGGCGATCGTCACGCTTCGCACATCGGCTTCGTGCACCGCGGCGTCGGTCAGGCGCTGAAGCGCGGAACGGTCTCCGGCGAAAAGTGCAAACTCGGCGCCGGGCGCCAATTGCCGCGCGACCAGCACGCCGCGCTGCGCCAGCGCGACATCGACCTCCGTGATCCTTTCGTACGTGAAGTAGATCACTAGCGTGAGCAGGATCATCACGCTTGGCATCAGCGCCAGGAACAGCACGCGCGTGCGGATCCCCCAGCCTTTCATGGTGGCCCCTGCGGTGCCGGAGAGTCTCCGACCAGACGTGTGCGCAACCCTTCGCCGGACGCTTCGGCGCGAGCCGCAAGGGCGGCGGCCAGGGCTTCTTCGTCCTGCATCTGCAGACCAAGCGATCGCGCCACGCTGGCGTTCACCCGCACCGTGAAATACCTGGGAAATTGCGGTGCCGGCAATCTGGCGTCGCCCGCGAGAATGCGGCTGACGATCTCCGCACCCTGCCTTCCTTGCTGCCGAGGGCTCGACGACAGCGACAGCAATGCGCCGGCCCTGACCAGTCCCTCGGAGAAACCGATCACCGGGATCTGTGCCCGATAGGTTGTCAACAGAAAACCGTAAACCGTGCTCGAACTGACGACAACCGGATCGGGAAGCGCGAGCAGCACATCGCTATCCGGCATCACGCTTTGCAGCGCCCGGTAGATGCCGGAAGGCTCGGTGACTTCCGCAAGATTCAGGACCAGTGCACGTTCGCGAGCCTTATCCTTGAGCTCCTCCTTCAGCGCTTGTGAGCTCGGGCCGAAAATGACGCCCAGGCGATTCCTGTCCGGAAGGGCAATCCGTAGCAGATCGAGCTGGCGCGAGAGCGGCTGGTCGATGAACACGGCCGAAAGGCGCCGATCGCGTCCGCCAGACCGCGCCGGCGCGAGGCGCTCGAAGCTCTGTCGCGGGACGAGGAGGCACAGCGTGAGCGGCGGCATCGGAATCGCGCCTTCCCGTGCGATCGTGGCTTGTGCGGCCGCAAGACCAACCGTCACCACCAGTTCATAGGCGGTCAATGCCGGTTCGTCAATGCCCGCCATGCGCTGCGCCGAAACGACATCGATGCGCCGGCGCCCATCGCGCGCCGGATACAGGCGGTCGCGCAACTCCTGCGCCACCTCCTGATAGCCGGACGATTCGTTACTCAGCACGACGAGCACCTGAGCAACACTGCTCGTCACGATGCCGGCCAACATCAGCGCGACCCAGCGGGCGGCAGACGCGGACAGGAAGTGCCGGAGCATTCGCGCGATCACGACGGGCGGCCGGAAGGTGCGATGGATATCGGGAATTCGTACACGCTAGAACGCAAAACTGAGGGTGGCCCAGGCTCGCCGCTCGGCAACGTTGTTGAGGCGATACTCGGTGTAGTGGTTGTTGAACACGTTTTCGACGACGACGGCAACCTCGCCGCGACCCATACCGATCGGCAGGCGCTTGCCAAGGCGCAGATCGATGCGAGAAAACGCGCGCTGCGGATCGCTCAAACCGCTGGCGCGAAAGCCGCTTTGCTGCTGGAAGGCGACACTCGCATCCCAACTGCCAGCAAAGCGATGCGACGCAAGCGCGTGGAAAATGGTGCGCGGCGACGAGGTCGAATAGTGGTCGATACGGTCCGCGCTCCGCGTCTCGACGTACGTTGCCATTCCCATCAGCAGCGTTTCCGGAGTCGGCCGCCACGCGAGCTGCCCTTCGATGCCTTGCTGCCGCGCGTCGTCGCCGTTCACCGCATTGCGCGGATACGACGCCGCCGGAGACGTGGCCTGTACGCCGACGAGGCCAATGAGATCCGTTATGGTGTTGTAGAAAGCCTTTGCGTCGAGCGTAACGTGCTGCGCCGGCCACTCGCCGATGTAGCTAACCTCGCAAGAAACGATCGTTTCGGGGTTCAGCTCGCCGGCCGGTCCGAATCGCGGAGTTCCGGGAGGCCCAACGGCAAATCGGCCCTGGTTCTCGATAACGGTCGGCGTGCGCAGCGCCTTTGACACGTTGAATCGCACGACCTGGAATGGCGCAAAGGTATAGTTCAACGCCAGCTGCGGCGCCACGTCCGTGCCGGTGAGATTGTTGTGCTCGACCATCGCACCGGCGTTGATCAGCACTTTGTCGTCCGCACGCCATTCGACATGACCGAACAGGCGCTGTACGTGAAGGCGCGCCGACTCGGCGAAGAGCAGTGGCACCTGGGTCAGATCCTCGCGCACGCTGGCGCCCCATACCCAACGCAGGCTCGGGCCGGTGCTGAATGTCTGCTGCACTTCCAGGTCCGAGCGGCGAACGGTGCTGCCACCGTCGAGCGCGAAGCGCTGATTGCCGATACCGGACAGCGGATCGGTGAGAAACTGATCGATCAATCGGTACTGGTAATAGTAGAGCTGGACAAAAAACCCGTTGTCGGCATCGAAACTTCGCTCCCATTTCGCTTGCGCAAATGCGGTGCGTACCTGGGCGGTGCGCTCCGGATCAGTCGGCCCTTTTGATTCGATGCCGTTTTCGCCATCAGTAGCCCCCGCCTGGAACATGAGGCTGTCCGTGGGGCCGATCTGCCAATCCGCCCTCAGGCTCGCAAAATTGCGCCGGCGCTGGTCGTAAAGGCCGGCGAAGCCATCGTCTGCCCGGTGCCCGACGGTCACCCGATAGTCGAGCCCTTCCGCGCCCGCACCGAAATACGCGACCCCGTCGCGGATCCCGTCGCTCCCGGCGCTGACGCTGACGCCCACACCGCGCTCCTGCGATGCGTGTTTGGTAATGAAGTTGATCGTGGCGAGAAAGGCGCCAATGCCGTGCGTAGCGTTGCTCGGACCGCGGATGACTTCGATGCGGTCGATGTCCTGCAGCGCCAGCGGGAATTCGCTCCAATCCACACCACCCAGCGTTGCGTTATTCATCGAGCGGCCATCGATCAGGACCTGCATCCGCGAAAAGAATTCGCGACCCATCCCGTGATAGTTCACGATGGGTTGAAAGCCCTTGACGTGCGCAACGTAGCTGACGGTGAATCCGGGAACGAGGCGGAACAGCTCGGCGAATTCCCGCGCGCCCGTCGCCTTGATCATCTCCTGGTCGATGACGGTGACCGCTTGCGGCGTCTCGAACACGCTCTGGCGCAGGCCCGACGCGGAAATGACACTCGGAAAGTCGGTCAGGAACTCCCGTTCGGACAGCTCTTCGCCGCGCGCCGATCCGAGACACCAGGCCGCGCAGAAAAGCGCGCAGGCATTCCGGGCCAGCCTGGCTTGCGACATGCTCCTCCCGCGCGACGGTCGCGTCACGCGAATCATCGTTCTTGCGTGAGCGTCGGCAACTGCGATCACGATGCGGATTGGGCTCGCGCGTCCGGCGGCTTGTCAATAGTCGCCAGACGCACTCTCACTTAAGGGCTATGCAGAAAGAAGGAGGACCAGTCCTGAGTTGACATCGCATAAATTGCGATCGGCGGAGCATTGTCTTTCCATTGAGAGGAGGAGGGCGACATGTGCGTAACCTTTCCGACGAATTGCCCGCCGCGACGACGACCTGTACAACGAACGCTAACGGGGTCTCCCGACTTGCAAGCGGACACTCCCGCACGCTTCCGGCCATGTTGTGCCGGGTCACCAATCGGATCACCAGTTTAAGGAGGCGTCATGAATCTCAAAACGATCCAGATCCTCGCGTTGGTCGGATTCATCAGCGTCGCATCGGCGGCGTTCGCCGATACGTATACGACCATCGATTTCCCCGGGGCCATCGCGA
Source organism: uncultured beta proteobacterium (assembly GCA_963726775.1). Classification (GTDB taxonomy): domain Bacteria; phylum Pseudomonadota; class Gammaproteobacteria; order Burkholderiales; family Casimicrobiaceae; genus CAIWHR01. The sequence goes on along the minus strand of CAVSDL010000006.1, from coordinate 39,617 downwards.
CGGATGCGAGCGGGATCAACTCGTCGGGCGAGATTGTCGGAACCTACGCTGACGGCACCGGCGCAAGGCATGGATTTCGGCTCAACGATGGCGCCTACGCCACGATCGACGTCCCGGGCGCGACTCGCACCGAAGCAATTTCCATCAATTCGCACGGTGACGTGGCCGGCTTCTTCCTGGATCCGAATAATCAATGGCACGGATTTGTTCTTTCCAACGGCGGCTACTACGTCCAGGACTATCCAGGGGCAACGACGGGGACCTTTACCCTCGGGATCAGTGCGAACGGAACCCTAGTCGGAGAGTTCAAGACCGGTCAGTTATTTGGCCAGCTCGGTTTCGCATGGATCTTGCGCCACGGCCAATACACGCAGCTCACCCCGCCGGGTTCCATCCAGGCCTTCGCGACTTCGGTCAATTCACGCGGTGACGTGGTCGGACGGCTGATCGACGGAGCGGGCCAGCAAACGGCCTGGAAGATGGACAGGAAGGGCACCTACACGGTCTTCCAGTTTCCCGGGGCCACGATTACCAACGCCAGAAACGTCAACGCCAAAGGCCAGGTGGTCGGCGTGTACCGCCTCAGCGGCGTCAACCACGGCTTCATCCTGCCCAGGAACGATGTCGCCAACTTCACGACCATCGACTTCCCCGGCGCCGCTTCGACCCGGGCTCTCGGAAGCAACTCGCGCGGCGACATCGTTGGCACCTACGATCTCGTCGGCGTCGCCGGGCTGGGGCACGGCTTCCTTCTGAGCCGCGATGACGACGAGAACGACGACGATGATCGAGGAGATGACGACGGGCACGAATGACCGTAGCGGCCTACTGGCGGCGCCGGATCCCGGGTTTTGAATCGGGCGATAACGTGCGCATAATCCGGGCCACGCCGACCTCCTCGGCTACAAGCGGCGGCCGCGGCATTCGCGCCGTCGGTCCTGACGAGGCCGGGGTGAACGTGTCGAACGCCAGGTCAACTCTCATGCCGTGGCCCATCATCAGCTTCGTGACCGCGCTCATTCTTGCGCTGTTTCTGAGCGGTGCCGCGCATGGACAGACCCCCTTCTTCGGGGTCGATGAGGTCTACTCCAACGGTGACGGGTCGGTTCAGTTCATCGTGATGAACAACGCCGGTTCGACCCACCTCGCCGGACAAACGATCGTCGCCAGCGGTTCGTCGACGCATACGTTCACGTTTCCGAGCGACCTACCCGCTGGTGCGAGGAACCATACATTTCTCGTCGCTACCCAGGGATTCGCTAATCTTGGTCTCGTCACGCCCGATTACGTGATTCCGAATGGATTCCTGTTTGTCCCGTTCGGCTCCGTAAGCATCGGCGGAAACAGGACGCCCTACCGGGATTTGCCGACCGACGGAGTCAATGCCATCTGGTTTGACGGGGATGGCGGCCCGGACGTCGTGGCCAACGCCGTGGCGACCAATTTCGCGGGCCAGACCTACCAGTTCACATCGGAACCGTCGGCCGTTCCACATTGGGTCCCGACCGGCAATCTCAACGTAGCGCGCATAAATCACACGGCGACGTTGCTCGCCAACGGCAAGGTCCTTGTCGCGGGAGGCTCCGACAGCGGCGGCAATGCCCTTGAAAGCGCCGAACTGTACGACCCGAACACCGGCACATGGAGCGTCACGGGCCACTCAAACGCAGGTCACGCTGGTCACACGGCGACATTGTTGCCGGACGGCCGGGTCCTTGTTGTGGGAGGCGTCAACCTACAGGACCCGCTCGACTTCGCAGAGTTGTACGACCCGGGCACGGGCACTTGGAGCCGAACCGGCAGCCCGCTCGCGGGTCGATTTGACCATACCGCAACGCTTCTTCATGACGGCAAGGTGCTGGTGGCAGGCGGAGCCAGCGCAGGGTTTGTGACGACTGCCGCGCTGTACGATCCAGCCACTGGTGCGTGGAGCAGTGCCGGCAGTCTTACAATCCCACGATCCTTGCATCAGGCGACGCTCCTGCAGGACGGCAGGATTCTGGTCACGGGTGGAACAAACGACGCAGATTATGCTTTCCCCTTGTCCGCTGCGGAGTTGTACGACCCGGTGGCCGGCACCTGGAGCGCCGCGTCGAGCCTAAATACCTCCCGCGACTTGCACTCCGCGACGCTGCTTCCCAGCGGTAGGGTATTGGTCGCAGGCGGCAACGGCCCCCCAAATCAAAATCCTCCTGGCTGCGCTACCAGGCCGGTTGCAACATGTACCATTTCCGATGTTCCAACCAATGCGGCCGAGATATTCGATCCGTCGACCGGACGATGGAGCAATACCGGCAGTCTCAATGTCGGCCATGTTGGTCACACGGCAACGCTGCTTCCAAGTGGCGAAGTCATCGTTGCTGGTGGTGGCGGATCGCTCGGGGCAATCCAGAGTGCGGAGCTGTACGATGCGAGCAGTGCACTCTGGAGAATCACCGCCGCCCTGAATATTGCGCGCGCATTCCACACCGCGACGCTGCTTCAGAACGGCACGGCCCTGGTCGCCGGCGGCATCTCCGCAGCAGGGGCTCTCAATAGTGCGGAGATCTACGGTGTTGCCTTTCCGCCGGGGGCGATCGATCCGGGGTTCACCGGCGCCTGGTTCGATCCGGCCCAGAACGGACATGGCCTCTTCGTCGAGGTTTTGCCTAACAATCGTCTCCTCGCCTGGTGGTTCACATTCAATCCGGCGGGCACCGAGCAGGCATGGTTCGGAGGCGTTGGCACCTACAGCGGCAACACGGCGACTATCTCGCAGGTCAACGAGACCACCGGCGGACGCTGGATTCCGAATTTCGATGCCAAACAGATTGCCAACAATCCGTGGGGAACGCTCACGTTCACGTTCACCGACCGCGACCACGGCAAAGTGAATTTCGGCTCCGTGCTGGGTTACGGCACGGGGAGCCTGAATCTGTCACGCCTGACGCAACCGGTGATGCCTTCTGCTGTTGCTTCGTCAATCGGCCCGCCTGGGGCCGTGGCGGTCGACACGTCCGGCAATACGTATTTCAGCAGTCCGAGCATCGTTTTCAAACGGGACAAGGACGGATTCTTCACACGCCTCGCGGGCAATGGGTCGGGCGGTTATTCGGGCGATGGTGGACAGGCTACGCAAGCCCTGTTGAATTTTCCCGCGATCTATCCCGAACTCGCCGCCGATCCGATTGATTGGTCCGAGCTAGCGGGCGGATTGGCCACCGATTCCACCGGCAATGTCTATGTCGCGGACGGGTACAACCATCGAGTTCGAAAAATTGATTCGAATGGAATCATTACGACGGTTGCGGGCGACGGAAGTCGGGCGACATCCGGTGACGGCGGCTTGGCGACAAGAGCCCAACTCGGTTTTCCTCAGAGTATTGCTGTTGATTCTGCCAACAACCTGTATATCTCGCACTGGAACGCGCTGCGCAAGGTCACACCAGGTGGACTCATCACGACCCTTACCGGCCCCAACTGTGGCTCCGGCTACCTCGGGCCAGGACTATGCGCGCCCGAGGGAATCGCCTTGGACGCCCAGAACAATGTCTATGCCGCGGACGGATATTGCAGGGTCCGCAAGGTTGGCAGTGACCACAGCGTCACCACCGTCGCCGGCGATGACCGGCACCCCGACGGCCACGGCCTGGCTTTCACCTGCGGCTATTCCGGTGACGGCGGGGTGGCCACGAGCGCCGCCCTGGAAACCCCGTATGGCGTGGCCACGGACGCACGCGGCGATCTCTTCATCGCGGACACCTACAACCACTGCGTTCGAAAAGTGGACGCCTCCGGAATCATTTCCACCGTCGTCGGCACCTGCCGCGCAGCCGGCTATTCCGGTGACGGTGGTCCCGCCGCGAGCGCGCGATTGAATCTCCCGCATGGGGTGGCCGTGGATCCCGTCGGAAACCTCTATATCGCCGACACCGGGAACAATCGCGTGCGGAGTGTCTCCCCAATTGGCACCATCACGACCGTCGCGGGGAACGGCAGCGCGTACGTCGCTTCGCCGCCGGGGACCATCGGCGTCGGCACCACCGGCGCCTGGTTCGACCCCTCCCAGAATGGCCATGGGCTCTTTGTCGAGGTCCTGCCCGGGAACCGTTTTCTCGCCTGGTGGTTCACCTTCAATCCGGCGGGCACGCAGCAGGCCTGGTTCGGGGGTGTCGGCACCTACAGCGGCAACACGGCGATGATCACCGACGTCAATCAGACGACCGGCGGTCGGTGGATCCCGAATTTCAATCCGAGCCAGATTGTGAACAACCACTGGGGTACGCTCACGTTCACGTTCACCGACTGCAACCACGGCAGAGTGGATTTCAACTCGATGCTGGGGTACGGATCAGGCAGCATGAACCTGATGCGCCTGACGCAGCCGACGGGAATGAGTTGTATGTGATGAACGGGCAGCGCCTTGCCGGATGCCCGGACCACGCTTCGCAAATTTCCATGATTGTGGCTGCAGAAATGTCATCGTTCACGCGAAGCTTGCCCTCGACCGCGATCGAGGGGCGGGAATCCAGCGTCTTGCGTCGAACGACTCTGGGTCCCCGCGTCCGCGGGGATGACGATCAATAGCGCCGTCATTCCAGCGTTCGCGGGGACGACGAGCGTATTTTCGAAAGTGTTGCCTCATTCCGTAATTTTCAACTTCTCGTCAGAAAAGACCAACCACTTTCCCTTCTCCATCGATGTCGATCTTCGCCGCCGACGGCTCCTTCGGCAGGCCCGGCATGGTCATCACGTCGCCGCAGACCATGACCACGAACTCGGCGCCGGCCGCGAGGCGCACTTCGCGGATATTGACAACGTGACCCGACGGCGCGCCGCGCAGCAGCGGGTCGGTCGAGAACGAGTACTGCGTCTTCGCCACGCACACCGGGTAGTGCCCGTAGCCTTCCGTCTGCAGCTTCCGGATGTGCGCACGGACCTTGCTGTCCGCGGTCACTTCGGAGGCGCCGTAGATCGTCTTCGCGACCTTGTCCATTTTCTCCCATAGCGTGTCGGCGTCGTCGTAGACGAGGCGGAAGTCCGCCGGCACCCTGTCGATCACGTCGACCGCCGTCCTGGCCAGCGCCTCCGCCCCCGCGCCGCCGTCGGCCCAGTGCCGGGCGAGGACGACCGGGGCGTCGTGGTGCGCGATCTTTTTCTTCAGCAGCGCGATCTCGGCGTCGGTGTCCGACGTGAAGTGATTGATCGCGATGACGCACGGCAGCCCGTAGTGGTTGCGGACGTTGTTGACGTGACGCTCGAGGTTGGCCACCCCTTTTTCCAGCGCGGCGAGATTTTCCTTCGTGAGCTCCTTGAGATCGGCGCCGCCGTGGAACTTGAGCGCGCGGATCGTCGCCACCAGCACGACCAGGTCGGGCCGCAGCCCCGATTTGCGGCACTTGATGTCGATGAACTTCTCGGCGCCGAGGTCCGCGCCGAATCCCGCCTCGGTCACCACGTAATCGGCGAGCTTCAATGCGGCCTTGGTCGCGATCACCGAGTTGCAGCCGTGCGCAATGTTGCCGAAAGGTCCGCCGTGGATGAACGCGGGATTGTTTTCCAGCGTCTGCACGAGGTTGGGCATGAGCGCGTCCTTGAGCAGTACCGTCATCGCGCCGTGCGCGTCCAGGTCCCCGGCATGGACCGGCTTCTGGTCGCGCGTGTAGCCGACGACGATCCGTCCCAGGCGCTCCTTGAGGTCGGCGAGCGATTCAGCAAGGCAGAAGATCGCCATCACCTCCGACGCCACGACGATATCGAAGCCATCCTGCCGCGGATAGCCGTTGGCGGGTCCGCCCAGCGCGACGGTGATGTCGCGCAGCGCGCGGTCGTTCATGTCCATCACCCGCTTCCACGTGATGCGGCGCACGTCGATCCCGAGCGCGTTGCCGTGATGGATGTGGTTGTCGATCAGCGCGGCGAGCAGGTTGTTGGCAACGCCGATCGCATGGAAGTCGCCGGTGAAGTGGAGGTTGATGTCCTCCATGGGCACGACCTGGGCGCGGCCGCCGCCCGCCGCTCCGCCCTTCATCCCGAACACGGGGCCGAGCGAGGGCTCGCGCAGGCAGACCGCGGCCTTCTTGCCGATGCGGTTGAGTCCGTCGCCCAGGCCGACCGTCGTCGTCGTCTTGCCTTCGCCGGCGGGCGTCGGGCTGATCGCCGACACGAGGATCAGCTTGCCGTTCGGCCGCTCGCCGAGGCTCGCGAGCCAGTCCAGCGAGACCTTGGCCTTGGTCCGGCCGTAGGGCTCGAGCGCAGCCTCGGGAATTCCGAGGCGCGTCGCGATCGTGCCGATCGGCTGCAGCGTCGCGTGCTGCGCGATCTCGATATCGGTCTGCATGAATATTCCTTTCGAATGGATGCGATCGCGGGCTATGTCGCGTCGCGCGATCCGGGCGGCGCGGAAAAGGCGTGCGTCGATCGCTAGATGACGGGGTTCGACCCGCCATCCATCGGCACGATCGCGCCGGTGACGTAGCTCGCCGCATCCGACGCCAGAAACAGCGCGACGCGCGCCACCTCTTCCGGCGTGCCGAGGCGTCCCAGCGGAATCTTCCCCCGGTTGCGCTTCAGGAGATCGTCCTCGGAAATCCCGGTCATCTTCGCCTCGACGGCGAGGCCTTCCTGTACGCGGCCGGTCAGCGTCGCGCCGGGATTGATCCCGTTGATACGGACACCTTTGGGCGCAAACGCGGCGGCGAGCCCCGTTGTCGCCAGCATCAGCGCGGCATTTGCGGCGCCCCCGGGCAGATGCACGGGGTTCGCAACCTTGCCGCCGGAACCGATGATATTGACGATCGCACCACGGCCGCGGATCACCATGCGCTTCAGCACGGCGTCGAGCGGATGAATGTAGCTGAAGTACTTGGCATCCATCGCCGCGTGCCAGGCATCGGCGTCGAGATCGGCTGGCGCATAGCGGCGCGCGGCGCCGGCCGAATTGACGAGAATGTCGATCGGTCCGAGGTCGCGCTCCGCCTCGACCGCCATCCGTTCCGCGTCGGCCGAGCGGGTGAGATCGGCGACGATCGCCGTCGGCGCGTGCCTCACGGCGGGGAATCGGGCCAGTGCCGCGTCGAGATTGGCCCTGCTGCGCGACACCAGCGCGACGCGCGCGCCCTCGCACGCGAACGCTTCGGCGCACGCGCAGCCAATGCCCTTGCTCGCGCCGGTGACGACGACAATCTTGTCTTGCAGGTTCAGGTCCATCGAGGCGATTCCTTCAGAAATGCGGCACGGATTCCGAATGCCGTCAGCCCCGTCCGATCACGAATCGCGCTTCAGTTCGCACCTGGGACGCCGGCTTCATTTTGCGGCAAAGCGCTTTTCGAGCCCGGCCATGACGGCCGGCCAGGCCTGCGTGAAGTAAGCCTTCGCCTTCTGCCAGTCCTCGCCGTCGCCGTAGCCGAAGTTGCGCAGTGTCACTTCGGTGCGGTTGTCGGGCAGCGCCTTGAAATCGAGATAGACCAGCGTGCGCAGGCCGCGGATTGCCGGGATCGTCGGCGGCGCATTCCATTCGAATACGAACTGCTCCAGCGGTTTCACGCTGTGCACCTTGCAGCCTTCGCTGCCGCGGGAGCCTTCGGGCAGGTTCACGCCGAACCACAGTTCGAACGCGCCGCCCGTCACCGGCTCGACCTTGGCAGCCTTCGGCGCGAAGAAGCTCTCGATGCCCTCGGCGGTCGTCCAGGCCTTCCAGACCTCGGCCACCGGGGCATTGATGATTTTCGTCACCATGATGTCCGGCGCCAGCGATTGCGCTGCACCGGGAATCGCGGCAAGAGCGAATATTGCGACGGCGACATCGCGAATCATTCGAAGGAACGGCGAGGTCATGAGCTCGGTCTCCCAGGGTCGAAGCACGCATCGTAGCCCAGGAAGTCGCGGATCGCGCGCCACGCGGCGAGCTTCTCTGCGAACGGCCGCGTGAACGCCGGCGAAGACGATGGCAGCGCCAGGGTCACGTAGCCCCCGTCGCGCCATGCCGATTCCGAGCGCGCCGCAGTCTTGCCGTTGAAGCAGACGAGGGCGATGGCAGGTGCCGCCCGGCGTGCTCGCGAAACGTCACCGCGTCGCGCGTTGCGGATCGCACCGTCGAGGCTGCCTTCGCGTTCGCACGCGACAATCGCATCCCACAGCCCGATCCGGTTCGCGCGCAGCGTCGCCAGCCGCTCGCCATACGGTAGTTCGGATAACGGCGCGTCGAGAATGGCGCCGACCAGCGGCCAGAAATGATTGCGCGGATGCGCGTAGTACTGTCCGGCGGCGAGCGACGCGTCGCCGGGAAAGCTGCCGAGAATCAGCACGCGCGTGTCGCGCGCTAGCACCGGCGGCAATCCCCGCCTGCGCACGCCCTGCGCGGGGCCGGATTCCCGACGGGTCGACGCCCCGCCGCTCCGGTTGTCACGGCTTTGAACGTCGGGTCCTGCGACCGGCATGACGCGCGCTGCCATCAGTACAGCCGCGGCCACGCCTTGTTGCGCGTGGCAAAGTCGAGCGCTATGCCGGCGAACACCGCGAGGCCCAGCCAGTGGTTGTGCAGAAAAGCGCGGAAACACCCGTCGCGCTCGCGCTTTCGAATCAGCGTCCAGTGCCAGAGCGCGCATGCCAGCGCCCCGAGGAGCCCGACGTAGTAGATTGGACCGGCGTGCCCCGCGTACCCGGTCCACGTCATTCCGCCGACATAGATCGCGTAGCAGAGCATCACGGCGAGCACGTCGAAGCGCCCGAACGCGATCGCCGACGTCCGCAATCCCAGGCGCAGGTCGTCGTCGCGATCGACCATCGCGTATTCGGTGTCGTAGGCCATGACCCAGAACGCATTGAACAGCAGCAGCCACCAGGCGATCGGAGGCACGCGGTCGTAGACGGCCGCGTACGCCATCGGAATGCCGAACGAGAACGCCAGCCCCAGGAATGCCTGCGGCAGCACGAAGAATCGCTTGAGGAACGGATACACCATGGCGATCGCGATCGCCGGCCACGACATCAGGATCGTGGTGACGTTCGTCGTCAGCACGAACAGGAAGGCGCAAAAGGCGAGCGTCGCGGCGACCGCAAGCGCCTCCCACGGCGGAATCTCGCCGGACGCGAGCGGTCGCATCTCCGTGCGCTTGACGAACGCATCGACGCCGCGATCGGCCCAGTCGTTGAATGCGCATCCGGCCGAGCGCATCAGCAGGGTGCCCATGGCAAAGACCAGCACCAAACGCAATGGCGGCCGTCCCCCGGTGGCCATCCACAGCGCGGACAACGTCGGCCAAAGGAGCAGCAGCGTGCCGATCGGCTTGTCGAGACGGATCAGCCGTTCGTAGCTGTCGAGCCGTGCCCTGATGCGCTCCCAGCGCGCGCGCGGCGGCGTGCTCGCCGCTACCTCGGTGCTCACAGCGGCAGTGCCAGCTGCTTCTTGAGGTCGCGCGGCGCGACCGCGTCGAGAAGCAACTGCGGCGTGGGGTAGCGGAGATGCACGCGCAACTCGCGTTTCATGCGGGTGTTGACGAGCCGCCGGGACTCGCTCATGAACGACAGCAGCATCGGCGCGATCCGGTGCTCGGCTTCCTCCCACGATACACGCGGCGGGCGCGGCAGATGGAATGCGTCGGCCACCGTGTCGAACCAGCCGCCCATCTTCATTTCGGCGTCATCGGTCACGTTGTAGGCGCGATTGGGCTTGGCGCGGAACAGCGCGGCGACCGTCGCGCGCGCCAGATCCGCAGCGTGAATGTGATTGGTGAACACGTCGTCGTCGGGGATGAGCACCGGGGTGCCCTGCCGGATCCTGTCGAGGGGCAGCCGCGTCTCCGCGTAGATTCCAGGCACCCGCAGGATCGACAGCGTGACGCCGTAGCGCATCGCCCAGTCGCGGAGCCGGTCCTCGGCCGCGACGCGACGGCGGGCGCGCGGCGATTGCGCGCGCCGGGGACGCATTTCGGTGACGCGCGCGCCCGCGCAGTCGCCGTAGACGCCGGAGGTCGAAATGTAGACGAAGCGCTGTGGTATGCTTCGCGCCCGCGTCAGCGCCGCGATCAGCTTCTGCGTGCGCGGGTCGTCGCGGCCCTCCGACGGCGGCGGCGCGAAATGCAGCACCGCGAACGGCGCTGCGCGCAGGCGCCTCAGGCTCGAAAGGTGGTCAAGGTCGCCGACAATGGGAACGATGCCGTGCGCGCGCAGCTTCGGCACGTCGTCGGAGCGGCGGGTGAGTCCGTAGAGACGAACCTTCGGATGGAGCAGGTCGGCGGTGCGCAGTGCCACATCGCCGCAGCCGATCAAGAGTACCCGGATCACGCGGGCGGCCTGTAAAATTCGATGCAGAGCGGAACGCCCGACCCATTGCGGCGCAATTCAGCGCGAACCCCAGGGGATCGCGCACACGGCTGATCCTGGAATGAATGCGTTGACCTGCAGGCATCGGCAACGCAGCGCTCGGCGGAAAGCGCGCGCCGGACGGATTCGAATTGGATGTTACAGGCCACCTGTACCACGCGTGTTTCCCATGTCCGCGCCCGCCATCGCGCGCCGCGCGATGCTTTCGGATCGATCGTCCTCCGCATGCCGTTCCAGATTACCATAAAGCCCAGCGACCACTCGTTCGCCTGTCCGGACGGCGACACGGTCCTTGCCGCGGCGATGGCCGCCGATTTCATGCTTGCCTACGGCTGCCGCAACGGCGCGTGCGGCACCTGCAAGGGGCGGATCCTCGACGGGCGCGTCGACTATGGCCCGCACCAGGCTTCCACACTCACCGACGACGAAAAACGGCAGGGTCTGGCGCTCTTCTGTTGCGCCAGGCCGCAAACCGATCTCGTCATCGAAGTCAAGGAAGTGCGCCGTGTCGGCGACGTCCGGATCCGGAAGCTGCCGTGCCGCGTCGAGTCGATCGAGAAACCCGCGCCCGACGTCGCCATCGTGAAGATCAAGCTGCCGGCGAACGAGCGGCTGCAGTACCTTGCCGGACAGTACATCGACCTGCTGCTTAAGGACGGGCGCCGGCGCAGTTTTTCGCTGGCAACGCCGCCGCACGACGACGCGCTGCTCGAACTTCATGTTCGCCACGTGCCGGACGGCTTTTTCTCCGGACAGCTTTTCAACCAGTTCAAGGGCCGCGAAATCCTGCGCTTCGAAGGGCCGCTCGGCACGTTCTTCCTGCGCGAAGATTCCGACAAGCCGATCATCTTCGTCGCCGGCGGGACCGGCTTCGCGCCAATCAAGGGCGTCATCGAGCATGCGCTGCATCATCGTCTGGACCAGCGCCGCCCGATGGTCCTGTATTGGGGGGCGCGCGCGAAGCGGGACCTCTACCTGCCCGATCTGCCCGGGACGTGGCAACAGGCGAGCAGGAACTTCACGTTCATCCCGGTGCTGTCCGATCCCGCGCCGGACGATGCGTGGCCCGGACGCACGGGCTTCGTCCATCAGGCGGTGCTCGACGATTTCCGCGACCTCTCCGGCTATCAGGTGTACGCCTGCGGCGGCCCCCCGATGATCGACGTGGCGAGGAAGACGTTCATTGAATCGCGCGGCTTGCCGGCGGACGAGTTCTTCGCCGACAGTTTCACTTACGCACCGCAGATCGCCGACAGTCGCCCGCCCGGCTGACGCCGAACCGCTGCCGGGCAACCCCGACCCGCTTCAGCCGGCGCGCGGGACCGGTTCCGGAGCCCGCCCCAGCTCCGCCAGCGCGAGCTTCAACGCCGCCGCAAGATGCGCGTTGGCGTCGTCGCCACGGCCGAGCCGGCCCAGGAGTTCGCCCAGCGCCACGTGCGTCCGATAGTCGTCTTCGACCGCGAGGCTCGCCTCCAGGTAAGTCTGCGCCTTGCCCCACAGGCGCTCGCGCTGGCACAACGCGCCGAGCGCATAGAGCAGCGCTGCATCGTGTTCGTGTTGCGAAAGCCACCCCTCGGCCTGCTCCAGCTGCTTCGTGGAATCCGGCGGCTGGCACTCCGCGTAGAGCAGAACGAGTTCCGGCTCCCATTGGCGCTCGAGACTGCGGGCGAGGATCTCCGCCGCTTCGCGATCGCCCCCCAGCACGACAAAGCTCCCGGCGGCAGCGCGGGCGATTCTCGGCGCGCGCTGCAGGGCGTCGGAGAGCTCGTTCCAGTACGCCCGGAGTCCCGTCGGGTCGTGCGCGCGCGCGGCGAGCTCCGCGGCGTGCGCCGCCGCCCGAAGGTATTCGCCCTCTTCCTGTCCGTAGGCGTGGCGCTTGACGAGCTGGTCGACGAGCGTAGGAATTTCCGCGTAACGGCCCGCGCCGTTGAGCGCGCGCAGCTCGAGCCGCAATGCGGCGGTGTGCAGTCCCGCCTCTTTCTTCAGGACCTGCAGCGTCGTCAATGCATCCAGCGGTCGCCGCTGCTCCAGCTGCATCTCCGCCTCGAGCATCAGGCGCGGCACCGCGAGGTTTTTCGCCTGCACATCGGTCCGCGCGAGCATGGCCGCCACCGCCGCGTAGTCGCGCGCATCGAGCGCCGCGCGCGCAGCGATCAGCCTCGAGAGCCCCGTCGATTGGGGAATCGCCAGCGCTTCCTCGGCAAACTGGCGAGCCTTGCCGTAGCGGCCTTCGAGCAGCGCCACGACCGCGGCATCGTGCTTCGCGCGCGCGCGTTCCTGCTGTCCCCGGCGGCGGAGCGCGCGCACTTCGCGCGGCAAGCCGACTGCGCGCGCGACGAGGCGGACAAGCACATACCCGCCGATGAAGGCGGCGACAAGCAGCAGAAGCAACAGATTGAGCGACAGCTCGACGCGATACGGCGGCGCGACGAGCAGTGCGTAGCCGTCGAGGAGCTTCGCCGCCAGCGCCGCGCCGACCGCCGCGGAGGCGAGCAGCAGGAACCAGAACAGGATCCGCACGGCAGGACCGTCAGCGCGCCGGTGAGGGGCCGGTGGCACGCGTCGGAGCGCGGTCCTGTGCCAGCCGCAGCAGGCGCAGCGCCTCCAGGCTCCGCGCAAGGTCGGGCATCTCGACCGCCATGGGCGTTGCCGCAAGCTGCTGCACCACGGCCCGCATCGTCTGCACCGGCTTCGCCTGCGGTTCGAAATACTGTCCCAGCCACGCGTCGCAGGCAGTGAGGTCCGCCTTGAAGCCGGCTTCGTCGCGATTGAAGAGCGCGATCCGCGCCGTGAGGAGTCGCAGCCTCAGGTTTTCGCGAAGGAAATACTGCTGCGACGGCGACACGAGTGGCGCCGCGGGCCGGTCGGCGACTTCGATGCGCACCAGCTGTCGCACCTCCGCCCACATGTCGCGCAGCAGGCGCTGCCACCAGGTGTCGTCAGCCGGCGGCGCCACGGCTTCTCCGGTCGTGACCGGCAGCCGCTCGTCCATGGCCAGCGGCAATGCGTCGACCGCGGCGATCGCCTGGTCGAGCTTCAGGCTGCCGCCCGCGACGTCGACGAACGGGAGCGCCTTCAGCTGGTCCATGTCGCGCGCCAGCGCGCGGCGCAAAGGGACGAACTGGGGCCGCTCGAGCCGCTGCAGCTTGGCGTCGGCGAGTTGCAGCGCGGTCAGCGCGGAGGGCACATTGCCGGCGAGCTGCAACTGCTGGTTCGCGACCAGCAACAGCTGCTCGATCTCGGACAGCGCGATCTCGTCGCGCGACGGCGCAAGGTCGCGATAGAGCGCCTCGAGCGCCGCCTGCTGTGTCTGCGACTCTGCAAGGCGCGCTTCGAGCAGCGTGATCTTGGCCTGCGCGTCGCGAAGGTCGGTGGCGAACTGGGTCTGCGCCGCGCCGGCCGCCTGCGTCGACGCCTCGACGCCGGCCAGGCGTTGCGCGACCTCGGCGCGCAGCAGCCGTTGCGTGCGGCGGCCGTCCAGCCAAACGGCGAGCGCGGCGGCAACCACCAGCAAGGCGATTCCGGCCAGCACGCTCCGCTGCACGAGCTGGCGTTTCGACGCACGCCACGCGGCCCCGTCGCCCGCGGACTCGGGTTGCGTGGCCGCCTCCGGTGGCGACACCGGAATCGGGTCGCCGCCGGAGGAGGGTAGCGAAGGTTCGTGGGGGACGGCCATGCGCAGAATTGAACCAGACCTGATCTTCGATTCTAACAGGGGCACCGGCGCGCCTCCCGCGTTGGCGGATTGGCCCGACACGCCGCGCTCGACTACAATCGCAAGGCAGGCTCCGACGCACCCCGCGGCAGGGGGCGCCGCCGGCCCCGCCTCGATGCTCACGATTTCTCCGTCCGCCCGTTTCCGCAGAAAGTTCCCGCGTGTTCACGATCCTCGCTGCCGCTGCCATCGCCGTCGCGCTGGGCCTCGGTTACCTGATCGGACGCGCGCGTGGCGTCACGGCCGATGCGCCGGCCGAAAGGAATCCCGTGGCAACGCGCGACGCGGCGGATTCGCCGGCGACCGCGATCCCGGACCCGACTCGCGGCGGCGCCGCGGCGGAGCGCGCGATCGCGGAACGCGCGCGGTTGATTCGAAGCCTCGAAGCCGAGGCCACCGGATTGCGGCATGCGCTCGCGAACCGCGATGCCGCGATCGTCCAGCTCGGCGACTTCGCGGCCGAGCGCCGGCGACTTTTCGGAGAGATCGCCCAATCGCGGGCGGAGACGGCACGTTACCGGCAACTCGTCCTCGATCTCGAGAACAACGCGCCGCCGCCCTGGTTCGGTCCCGGAGCCCCGGACGACCTGAAGCTCATCGTCGGCGTCGGTCCGGTGCTCGAACGCATGCTGCACCAGCTCGGCGTCGCGAACTACCGGCAGATCGCGCACTGGTCCGAGCGCGACATCGACGAGTTCGACGCCAAGCTGCCGGAGTTTCCCGGCCGCATCCGCCGCGACGCCTGGGTCGCGCAGGCGCGCGCGCTGCACCAGAGCAAGTACGGGGAAACGCTGCCGGTTCGGGGCCACGCGTGACGCGCGCAGCGCCGGACGCCGCCCGCCGCGCCGCGGAGCGGACGCCGCGATGAAGGCCGCGGCGCCACGCGAAACAGCGGCGACGCCGCACATCACCGCCGCCGCGCTGGTGCCGGTCCTCGTGCTGACGCTGGTGTGGGGCTGCAACTGGCCGGTGCTGAAGCTGGGCGTCACCGATTTCGCGCCGCTCACGTTCCGCTCGCTGACCCTGCCTTTCGCGGCGCTGGGCATGCTCGCGGTCTCCAGACTTTCCGGCGACTCGATAGCGATCCCGCGCGCACTGTGGCGCAAGGTCGCGGTCCTGGCGCTGTTCAACATCGCCGGATGGAACAGCCTCCTGCTGTTCGGCGTGGAGCAGCTGCCGGCGGGCCGCAGCGCGATCCTCGCCTACACGATGCCCGTGTGGAGCGTGCTCTTCTCCCTCGCGCTGCTGCACGAACCGCTGTCGAAGCGCAGGGTCGCCGGGATGGCGCTCGGCATGCTCGGGATGGGTGTGCTGCTCGGCGACGACATCCGCAATTTCGAGCGCACGCCGGTCGCGGCGATGCTCATCATCGGCGCTGCCGTCGCGTGGGCGCTCGGCACCGTCCTCTTGCGCAAGTGGAAATTGCCGCTGCCCCAGAACACGCTGTCGGGCTGGATGATGCTGCTCGGATGGGTCCCGATCGTCATCGCGGCTCCGCTGATGGCGCCCGGGTCGCTGCACACGCCCAGCGCCTCCGGCTGGTTCGCGATCCTCTACAACATCTTCCTCGCGGGCACGCTGGCCCACTGGGCGTGGTTCACGCTCGCCCGCACGCTGCCGGTCGCGGTATCCACGATGTCGTCGCTGCCGGTGCCGGTCGTCGGCGTGTTCGCCGGGATGCTGGTGCTGGGCGAGCGGCCCGGTCCGGGCGAATGGGTGGCGCTGGCGCTCGTCGTCGCCGCGATGGTCTTCGTGCTGTGGTCGCCGAAACCGCCCCCCGCGCCGATGGCGCCGGACGATTGAGTCCGGCGCTCAGCCAAGTTCCGGAATCAGCGTCGGCAGCGGCTTCTTGGCGAACCAGGCGTCGAGGTTCGCCTTGCACAGGTCGCCCATCGCCTTCCGGGTCTCGTGTGTCGCACTGCCGACGTGCGGCAGCAGCACGACGTTGTCCATCGCGAAGAGCGCCGGCGGAATCTTTGGCTCATCGGCGAATACGTCGAGGCCGGCGGCCTTGATCACGCCGTCCTGCAGCGCCGCCACGAGCGCCGCTTCGTCGATGATCGAGCCGCGCGCGATGTTGACGATCGTGCCTTTCTTGCCGAGCGCCGCCAGCACGCGGGCATTGACGATGTTGCGCGTCGCGGCGCCGCCGGGGCAGGCGACGACGAGAAAATCCGCGGCCGCCGCCAGGGTCTCGAGATCGGCGACGAAGCGGTAGGGAACATCCTGCGGCTTGCGCCCTGTGTAGGCGACCTTCATCCCCAGCGCGCTCACTCGCTGCGCGATCCCCTTGCCGATGCGGCCCAGACCCAGGATGCCGACCGTGCGTCCGCCGAGCTTGGTCGTAAGCTCCGGCCCGCGCTTCAGCCATTCGCCCGCCTGGACGAAGCGATTGAGACGGACGAACCCGCGGCCGGTCATCATGATCAAGGCGAGCGCGACGTCGGCGACGTCGTCGGTCAGCACGTCCGGCGTGTTCGTCACCTTGATCCCGCGCTTGCGGCAGTACTCGACCGGCACGCCGTCGTAGCCGACGCCGAACACCGAGATGATCTCGAGCGCTGGCAAGGCATCGAGCAGCGACGTCGGCGTGACGGTGCCGCCGCCCTGCACCAGACCGCGGAACGTTCCGCCATGCGCGGCGAGGAACCCCGGCTTGTCCACGGCCTGCGCGTAATCCCGGCAGTGATAGTCGGCCTTGAGGGGATCGTAGAGAAACGGCGGCAGCGGCGCGGTGACGACGATTTCGGGTGGCATGGCGTCAGGGTTTCCTCGGTGAGCGGGCGGTCGACCATTCTAGCAACCCGGCGATGAGGCCGGCATCGCCACCCGCGGTTTCGACGACCGTGAGACCCAGGTTGCGCGCATGCCCGGCAATCCGCGGGTGCGGAACGAACGTCGGAAGCACGCGCCACGCTGCACGCATCGTGTCATCGGCGATCGCCCACAGATTGTCGAGTCCTTCGCTGGACGTGATCGTCACCGCATCGATCCGGCCTTCGCGAAAGGCCTCCGCCAGCCCCGCCGTGCCGGACTCCGGTCGCGCGCGCCGGTAGCAGGCGACGTGATCCACGCGCGCGCCCCGGGAACTCAGTGTGTCGCCGAGGTGCTCGCGGCCGCCGTCGCCCCGAAAGATCACGACGCGCTTGCCGCGCACGCTCGAAAGTTCCGGCAGCGCAAGCAGCCCCTCGCTGTCGAGCGTGGTCGTCGGGATGCGCGCGCCGGCGATGCCGATCGCGGCGAGCGCTTCCGCGGTTCCCGGCCCGGGCGCGAACGCGGCGAGCGTCGGCGGCCAGCGGCGCGGATCCGGGGCGCCGAACTCGACTGCGTTGGCCGAGACGAACACGGCGATGTCGTAGGTATCGAGCGCCCCATGCACCCGCGCCAGTGCTGCCGGATCCGCCGGCGGCAGGATCGCGATCGCCGGAAAAACGACAGGCGTGCCGCCGAGCGCGGCAATCTGCTGCGCGAATCCGCCCGCCTGCCTCGCGGGACGCGTGACGAGGACGCCGATGCCCGCAAGCGGATTTTGGATCAGGGCCGTGATATTTCTTCTTGGCGCAAGCCGCGCAGGATCGTGCACCTGCGCCCGGATCGCTGCGACGCCTATCCCACCAGCCGCGCCGCGCCGCGCGCAAGAAAATCGCGGGCGAGCGAGAGACCGAACGCATCGGCAGCGGCGGCATCGGCGATCGCGGCGTGCGTCTCGCCGCGCATCACTTCGGCGCCATCGCGACTCGCCAGCAATCCGCGCAGCCACAACTCGTTGTGCCGGAACATGGCGTAGGCCGCCAGCGGCGTGTGGCAGCTGCCGGAGAGCGCGCGCGAGAATGCGCGCTCGGCGCAGGTCGCGAGCGTCGTGTCGCGATCGGCGAAAGGCGCCAGCGCGGCGACGACGTCGGTGCGGTCGGCGCGGCATTCGAGGGCCAGCGCGCCCTGCCCCACGGCGGGAAGGCTTTCCTCGGGATCGAGCAGCGAGGCAATGCGCGACGCAAAACCGAGGCGCTTCAATCCGGCGGCCGCCAGGATGATCGCGTCGTACTGACCCTCGTCGAGCTTGCGCAGCCGCGTGTTCACGTTGCCGCGCAGCGGCAGGATCTGGAGCAGGGGATCGCGCTCGCGCAACTGCGCTTCACGGCGCAGGCTCGACGTGCCGACACGCGCGCCGCCGGGAAGGCCGGCGAGGTCGATATAGCGGTTCGAAACAAAAGCGTCGCGCGGATCCTCGCGCGCGGCGATGGCCGCCAGCGTGAATCCGTCAGGCATGTCCATCGGCACATCCTTCAGCGAATGCACGGCGAGATCGGCGCGACCATCGGCCATCGCAACCTCGAGTTCCTTGATGAACAGCCCCTTGCCGCCGATGTCGGCGAGCGGCTGATCGAGGATCTGATCGCCTTGTGTGGTCATCCCGAGCAGGCTCACCTCGCACCCGGGGTAGGACGCCGCGAGGCGGGCGCGGACATGCTCCGCCTGCCACATGGCAAGCGCGGATTCGCGCGTCGCAATGGTCAGCCGGCGCGGCGCGGATAGATTGACCATGGGCGTTTGGCGTGGCGAAGAAGACATCGGGATGGAAGCGCGCGGCGCGCCGGTCGCGCCTATCGCGTCACACCGCGCGGAATTCTAGCATGTGAAAAAGCGGGACCGGCTCTGCGCTCACCGCCTTCGGAACCAGCCCGTCACGGCGAGCCGCGGTCTTGTTGCCGGCAGCACCTCATGGTCGACTCGCTCCGACAGGAATACGGCCAGCGTCCCACCTTCCGGTCGCACGTCGAGATGCGCACCGTCGCCCTGGTGGATGCGCAGCGCGCCGCCGTCTTCCACGCGCCAGCGCTCGTTCAGATAGAGAACGCAGGAAACGATGCGCTCGCCGACCTGCCCGGCACTGTCGCGGAAGACGTCGCGATGCCTCGCGTAGAACGCGCCGGCGGGAAAGATGGCGTAATGGCACTCGAAGCTCCACAGTCCGAGCATCAGCTCGCGGTTGATCGCTCTCTTCAGCTCGGCCAGCGCGGACCAGAGCGTGCGCTCGGCCGGCGTCGGATCGCACTCATCCAGCCACAGAATGCGGTCGCCGCGCACGTCGGAACGCGGGGCGCGCACCGCCGCACGCCCGACACCTGCGGCGACGAACTCGCCGGCGGCATCGCGGCGGAGGCCTTCGTCGCGCAACGCGGCGATCGCGTCCGGCGCCAGGAAGTCGCGGACGAGCGCGAGACCACCGGCTGCGAGCCCGGCGACGATCGCGTCAGCGGGAGCAGGCGCCGCGGGGCCGCCCGTATCGATGTCCCGCCCGAAGGTGTCGCTCATGCCGCAGGCGTACGGTGCCGAGCCGGGGCCCTCACTTGGCATTGGCGTCGAATTGCATGATCCCGAAGAGGTTGCCCTCGGTATCCTTGGCGTACCCAAGCCATCCGACGGTCGGAATCGGCATTTTCGGCAGCGCAATCGAGCCCCCGAGCTCCACGACGCGTTTCAGGTTCGCATCGACGTCGGCAACGTCCACCGTGCAGACGAAAGCGTTGACCGCCTGCATCTCGGCCGGTCCGGGGCCGCGGCGGGGCACCAGCCCGCCGTCGATTCCGGGCGTGCCTTTCTCCCCCGTCCTGACCAGCCAGTACGGTTCGTTGCCCCATTGGCTGAACTCCCAGCCGAACAGCGCGCGGTAGAACTCGATCGCGCGCTCGGTGCGCTCGGCATGTATTTCGAAATGGATCGGGCGCGGCATGGCGGTCACCTCCGGTTGTGCGACGCGGCGCGTCCGATGCGCCGCGGCCGGTTATCATAGCGCGGCAAATCTCGATGGGATGAAGACGCCATGCGCATTCTGATCACCGGCGGTGCCGGATTTCTCGGTGTCCGCCTCGCCCGCGCCCTGCTCGCGCGCGGCCGATTGACCGACGCCCGCGGCGCCACGCGCGCGATACGTGAAATCGTGCTGCTGGACACCATGGCCGCGCCGCACATCGACGACCCTCGGGTGCAAGCGGTCGCCGGCGATCTTGCCGAGTCCACCGTGATCGAACGCATTGTCACCCGCGACACCGATTCGGTGTTTCATCTGGCGGCTGTGGTCAGCGGCGAGGCGGAAGCCGATTTCGACCTCGGCATGCGCGTCAATCTCGATGCCACGCGCCTTGTCCTCGAGCGGTGCCGCAAACTTGCCGCGCCGCCGAAATTCGTGTTTGCAAGCTCGCTCGCGGTCTTCGGCGGACCGGTGCCGGATCCCGTGGGCGACGACGCGCCGGTGATGCCGCAATCATCCTACGGCGCAGAAAAGGCGATCGGCGAATTTCTGGTCTACGACATGTCGCGCAAGGGCTTCATCGATGGCCGCAGCCTGCGCCTGCCGACGGTCACCGTGCGCCCCGGCAAGCCGAACAAGGCCGCCTCGTCGTTCGCCAGCGGAATCATCCGCGAGCCCCTTGCCGGCATCGACGCGCCGTGCCCCGTCGCCCCGACGACGAAGATGTGGGTGACTTCGCCGCGCGCCGTGATCGCCAATATGATCGCCGGGCACGAGGCGCCGGCGTCGGCGTTCGCGCATACGCGTTCGGTCAACGTTCCGGGGATTGCGATAGCCGTCGGCGACATGGTCGCGGCACTGCGCAAGATCGCGGGCGACGCCGTGGCCGATCGCGTGAAGTGGCAGTACGACGCGGCAACCGACCGGATCGTTTCGACATGGCCGGCGAATTTCGCGCCGAAGCTCGGACTGTCGCTGGGCATGCAGGCCGACGCCGATTTCGAGCACATCGTGCGCGCGTACATCGCCGACGACATGCCGAAGGGATAGCCGGCGGGCCGGTGATTCAAAGCCCGCGCTATGTTACCTCCGCGAGCGATGCCGCAGGCTCCACCGCTGCCAGCGCCTCCAGGAAAAGCTCTGGCCCCTCGCCTGCGAGCCTCGCGGAATCGGACAGGATCTGCCGGAAGCGGCGGCCGCCTGATTGTCCATGGTACAGCCCGAGCACGTGCCGCGCGATCGCGCGCAAGCGGCACGCCGCGCGCCATTTGCCCGGCGGCGTACGGTACCAGCGCATGGAGCACTTCGGCACGCGAGAGGGCTTGCGCGGCATCGCCATGGACACGCCCGTCCACCTGCGCGAGGAAGTACGGGTCGTGGTACGCGACGCGCCCCAGCATCACGCCGTCGACCTCCGTCAATTCACCCTCGATCGTCTCCCATCGCGCGATTCCGCCGTTGACGACGATCGTCAGCGCAGGAAAGTCGCGTTTCAGCCGATGCGCAAAACCGTAGTTGAGCGGCGGGACCTCGCGATTCTCCTTTGGCGACAACCCCTTCAGCACGGCGTTGCGCGCGTGGACGATGAACACGTCGCAGCCGGCCGCGGCGACCATGCCGACGAAATCGCGGACGAATCCGTAGCTGTCGTCGTGGTCGAGTCCGATTCGATGCTTGACCGTCACCGGAATCGCGATCGCGTCGCGCATCGCGGCCACGCATTCGGCGACCAGCGCAGGCTCCGCCATCAGGCACGCGCCGAAACTTCCGGTCTGCACCCGTTCGGACGGGCAGCCGCAGTTCAGGTTGATCTCGTCGTAGCCCCAGCGCTCGCCGATTCTCGCGCAGCGGGCGAGCAGCGACCGGATCGCTGCCACCGAGCTGCAATGCGAGCGGATGCTCCGCGGGGTCGAAATCGAGATGATGAGGCACGTCGCCGTGCAGCAGCGCCCCGCTGGTGATCATCTCGGTGTACAGCCGCGCGCGACGCGAGATGAGCCGCAGGAAGTAGCGGCAGTGCCGGTCGGTCCAGTCCATCATCGGGGCCACGCACAATCGGTGCGACAAATTATTCATTGGCTTGACGTTTTTGACGCTCGGTCGGTCCAATGAACTATTGGAGCGATGGGTCATTTTAACGCCACGCAGTCACGACCGCCTTCGCTCCATTGCGGCGTGGTGCTCGCAAACTGGAAAGCGAAATTGCCTAAGGAGAGTTGTCAGTGCACACGTGGCGCACATGCGGCGGCCATCCCGTGCACGCTAACTACTGCGTCCGAATCCCCAGCAGCCGGTGTCGACCCCAAGCGGACCTGACGCGTCGGCGCAGTTCGTCGGGCGAGTCGCGCGATTAAGCGGGCATGTACGTCAACCTAATCACGTCCTCGCCAATTAGATCGCTGGTCACAAGGCGGAGCGGCGGCCGGGGGCCGGCGAAGAATGGCTTGCCGCGACCAAGCACGACGGGGTGGAGGTAGAGTCGATACTCATCAATAAGGCCAAGATCGGTTAGGCTTCCTGCCAAGTCTGGTCCGGCAACTTCAATCTCCCCAACTAGCTGAGCCTTCAGCCCACGTATCACGGCCTCGATGTCATCCTCGACAAGGGTGGCGTTGGGCCCGACCGACTTCAACGAGCGCGACACGACCCACTTCGGTTGGTTCCGCCACGCCGCCGCGAAGTCGTGTTCCTCCGCGACCCACTCCGGACGGTCTTCGTCCCAATAACGCATTACCTCGTACATGCGGCGACCGTACACACTGCCCGTCAAGTCGCGCACTTGCTCTATGAAGTGACGAAAGAGCGCAGGGCTTGGCCTAAATTCCAGATGGTCGACGTAGCCATCCAAGGACTGGTTCATTCCAAAGACGAGTTTCGCCATGCTACAAAATCTCCACCCCAAGTTCTTCAGAATAGCTTGAGCCGACGTTCCGCAGAAGTGAGGTTGGACACGATCTGCGCGCCGCATTGCCAGTGTAACCAATAACCCGAGGTCCGCTTTTGGCCGGTTTCCGACGGCCGGACGGTACTGGAGACGCGATGATTGCCGTGCTCGACCGCCGCAAGATCACTGGCCGAACGGCTAACGCACCGCGCTCCAAACTCGCAGTGCGCAGTGTCGCGCGGCAAGCACAAAATCGTTGTCGGTTGTCAGCAGCGTCAGGTCGTGACGAATGCAGAGCTGCGCGATCACGGCGTCGATCGTGCCGATCTGCAAGCCGGCGCGACGACAGCGATTGCGAAGGTCCGCAGCATCGATGTGATCGTGCCGGTCCGGAGTCAGCAGCGGCAGCGCCGAGAAACGGTCAATGATGTCCTTTCGCGCCTTCGGGCCGGCAAATCCCTGCAGCAATTCCTGCAAGACGAGACCCGTGAGCACGATCGTTTCGCCGCCTTCGAGCGCGTGGCGCAAAATGCGCGCTTCCGGGGCAGCGGAATCTTGGTCGCGGCGGAACGCGAGCGACCAGACGCTGGTATCGACGAACAGGGTCACCGGCGAGAACGCTCGGCCTTGTAGTCGAAGGACTCATCCCACTCGAGCTTTCCCATCAAATCAGCCAGACGCTTCTGGCTGCGGCGGGTGATGAACTCCTCCAGCGCGCGCGTGACCGCCGCCTTCTTGGTCTTTTCACCGCTTACCTTCACTGCGCGTTCAATCAGATCCGGGTCCAGGGCAAGATTGGTGGCCATGTGTCGCTCCTTACACAGTAGTTTACACACGAACGGTTGCGCCGGCAAGGGTCCGTTTGACTAGGGCCGAGCGTCTGCGGATGCCGCATTCCTGGGCACTGCAACGTAGCGCAGCCAGGTGGGAGCGTGCACACGATGAGCGACGGATCATTCTGTAGCCGTGCGAGCACGACCTTCGCTCGAGGCGTCGTTAATGTCCTCCGTCGGTTCGTCTCCAGGGCGCCGGCGGCCGTTCACGTACTGACTCCAAAACAGTGCGGCCAGCGTGCCGAATCCCGTCATCCTTTCATCGACATCTCCATGACTTCCGCGACGTCGATCGTGCCGAAGTTGAGGTGCGGGCAAGACTTCGCCATCTCGATCGCTTCCTCGATGCTCCTGGCCTGAACGACGGAGTAGCCCGTCAGGCGGTTCGGCCCGCCGCCCGCTTGGACACCTTTGGAACTGACCGATTTCGCGGGTTTCAGGGGAACTCCCGGATCAGTCATCGCGGTGCCGAGGGTCTTGACCCACATGCCCCATTCCCCCATGTGCTTCTGACCGTCTTCGGGACGCGTGAAGGTCGGCTCTCCGTAGTAGGTGAAGACGAACTTCTTCAGGATTGTGCTCATTCGGTTTCTCCTTGGTTGGTGATGTTGCCGTTGAGCATCCAGCAGTAGCCACCGAACATCTTCTTCTCGACGACGCCCTGGCGCGCCCGCAATGCGGCACGCATGCGCTCGGCGAGTTGCGGGTCGTACGGCACGGTGCAGTCGTCTGTCAGGCGGAAACACTGGACGGCGACGCGGTTGCGGTCGCGCGACAGGCCAATGCGATCAGCGGTGATACGATCCCGAACTGCATAAGGGTGAACGCCGTCTCCAGCACCAGGAAATCGGGCACCGAAGACATGCGGTACTTGGCGGCCACAGGCAGCACAGCGAACGACCAGGCCAGCGCACCAAAGGCGATGCCGAATCCGATGGCGCCGCGCCACCATGGCACCGCGCGGTCGCCGAAGAGGCGCGGATAGGCCCAGGCGAACAGCAACGCCTGGATCGCCATCGACAGGAGCCCAAAGGGGATGACCACCTCGTCGCGGTACATCGCCAGTCCGTGATAGCGATCGGCAAAGATGACAAGGTGCCAGAAATAGCCGAGCGGGAAGGTCGGCAACAGATAGGCCAACACTGCCAGCCAAAATGCCTTGTTCATGATCGAACCCTCCTCAAGGGTGCCGTCACGCGCAGGCGCGGCGCTCGCCGGCCTGAACGCCAGGCAATACGTTTAGCTTACTATATTGCTTGCGCTTTGCAAGCGATCTATGATTCGCGAAATCCCGATGTCCGCGACACCGCCGCGCGACCGCCGTTCCGGTTGCCCCATCAGCATCGCCCTGGAAATACTCGGCGACGCGTGGTCGCTGCTCATCGTGCGTGACTTGATGTTCAAGGAGCGGCAGACCTACAACGACTTCCTGCTGGGCGGCGAGGGCATCGCGTCGAACATCCTGGCCGATCGGCTGCGCAAACTGGCAGATGCGGGGATTGTCGAGAAGCGTCGCGACCGGTCGGACGCCCGACGATTCGTCTACCGGCTGTCGGACAAGGGCATCGATCTCGCTCCTGTCTTGGTCGAGTTGGTGATCTGGTCGGCTCGGCACGAGGTAACCGACGCGCCTCCATCCGTGGTGCGCGCCATGCGCGCCGATCGCGCGGCGTTCGTTGCGCGCGTGCGCAAGCGCTGGCGTGAATCGAAGTAGTCCGGCATCCGGTCCTCGGTCTTGCCGCCGCCCGTCTTGCAGCTGGCTGGGCAACGACTTCGGCAGTTTGCCGACGTGAGAAGGGCGTCGATCGCCGCGCAGGAGGCCCGCGTCGGAAGCATCGAATCGCGATGCCGCAAGAGTGAATGGCGTTCGGCCCCCGTCGACTCAAGACCGATTCTTGGCAGAAGCAATGCCGGGTCCGGTCGGCCACACTTGACCGGCCGGACCCAGGGGCGAGGACCGCCAGGGATTACTGTCAGCGATTCGGCAGCATCAGCGTCCGCTGCGCCAGCGAGTTGCGAATGTTCACGAGATCGCTGGAGGTGACCGAGTGTTCATGCAGTTCCTTCCTGTGGCAGGAGAAGTTCGCGGCATCGTTGATGTCGCCGGAGCCGTTGTAGACGGCCTCGGCCGGGTACGGGCACGCCGGGCGCGAGCGCGTCGGGTTGCCCGCGGCATCGAACTTCGTCGCGATGATTTTCTCGGGTGCCACGCCCTGCTCGACCCACTTGATCACGGCGCTGACCACATGGTGGTCGGCGTCGCGGTAGGCCTTCGGCGGTTCGGGCATGCCGCCGCCGACCGAGTTTGGACCGGTGCTGCCGCCGCAGTGGCCAGTGGCCGGCAGCATGAACAGGCGGTGATATTGCCGCACCTTCCGGCCGAACTCATTGGCGGTTTCCGCCACATCCTCTGGTTCCAGCTTCGCGATCTTCCTGTCGACCTCACGGCTTGGCAGTTTCTGCAGTTTCTCCCACTGCGTCAGCGCAAAAAAGTAGTCGACCGAGCCATCCGGCGGCACGACCGAGTCGTTCCAGCCGTGCATCTGGATCAGCTTGCCGCCGCGGCTCGTGAACCGCCGAATGTCCGGGCTCGGCGCCGCGGTGACGGGCGTCAGCACCGCCTTCGCGTGGTCGTAGACATCGTCCCAATTGATATCGCGGCGCCAGTCGTAGGGAGGCGTCAGAAGCGAATAGACGTAGTGACCGATGAAAGGGCCGTAGCCACCGTTGTCGGCGAACAGCGGCGACCAGTCCGCCTCGGAACCGTGCTTCGCGCCGGTGTAGCGCCGCTCGGACGCCAGGTCGTCCCAGTTCCGATGAGTGCCGCCATACATCCTCTTGACGACCATCACCTCGTCCGCGGTGAGTGTGCCGTCGCCGGAGGGACCCATCGTGTCGATGTCGAACCTGCAGGCGCGCGGGTTCGTGATCTGCCCGTCGACGAGGCCGTCGTTGGCGTCGCAGGCCTGCAGCACACGCTGCGTGATCGCCGTGCGATTGGCGACGGAAATCGACGGCGGACCGAACGGCGCCGAAGGCGTCAGCGTCTTGCCGGTCCACAGCAGCCACATCAGCAGGTCCGGGTACCACATCGATGGCGCGCCCGAGACGATGCCGTCGAACAACTCCGGATAGTTCTGCGCCATCATCATGGCCTGGCGGCCACCGTTCGAGCAGCCTTCGAAGTACGAATGACTGACAGGCTTGTCGTAGAAGGCCTGGCTGAGCGTCTTCGCCGCGGTGGCGACGAAATAGTGCGCGCGCAGCCCCCAGTCCTTGACCTTCTCCGGATGGCCAAGCGTCCAGTTCACCGACTCGCCGCCGTCGTGGCCCATGTTGCTGCCCGCGGTGACGAAACCGTCGCCGATGTCCTGTGCCAGGCGCGCGTACGGCGTAGCGCCGGCGTAGCCGCCGGTGCCGTTGACCTTCATCCGGCCGGTCCAGTCACCGGGCGTCGGCGGCAGCCACACCTCGAACTTGATCTCCGAGTCGTACGACGGCCGGGCAGTGCCCTGCACGCGACAGAACGGCACGGTGACGGCGGCTCCACCTATCGTAGCCGGCGGGGTGACCAGTGCAGCCGACGTGATCGTTGATGCATCTGGAGTCACGGTGGTCAGACTGGCGCAGTCCAGGGCCGCATAGGCCGCTCCGGACATGGCTGCCAGCCCGAGCGCAAGTGCTGCCCCAATGCCGGCGAGTCGTCCACCGCTCCAACTTCTACTCCTCCTCTTGCGTTGCATGAAGCCTCCCTAGTAGTCGCGGAATCGGGCCCACTCCCCCGGGGCCCCGGGGTGAAACGTCGAAGGGCGAGCGGCGCGCGAGACGATCGCCCGCCGGCAAAGCCAGCCAATGAAAGTAAAACGAATGGAATACGGCGCCGGAACGTCACGGATCGCTGGCGGCCATTGCAGTGCGACAAGCGAGATCTTCGCCAACGCGCTTCAACAGCAAGCTCGGAAACATCCCTTTTACTGCGACGGGAGCTTGAAGGAACGGAGTGGATTGTCAATCATGCGGCGCACAACAGCGAGAACGAGATGCGTTTGACCTACAGAGCTTTGCCGAATTGAGTGACAACAGCCGCAGAAGCATCGTCATTCCCGCGAACGCGGGACAACAAGCCGCCTGAGCGGCGAAGTTTCGAGGAACGGCCATCCAGTGGCTTGCGTCGAACGTCGCTGGGTCCCCGCGTTCGCGGGGACGACAATCGCATTTGCGAACGTGTCACCCAATTAGCTATGATCAATGGGTTCGGAATTTCGAGACCTTGATCCGCTACTTCGCCTGCGGCCAGAGCACGCCCTGATCGCCAGCCGCCACCGGGCCGATGCCCTTGTAGGCGAACTTTTGCAGACGCTTGCCCTCGTAGGTTTCCGTGGTGTAGATGTTGCCCTTCGAATCGGTGGCGATGCTGTGCACGCCGAAAAACTGGCCCGGCTGGCGCCCGCCGTCGCCGAAGTTGGTCAACTCCTCCAGCGTCTCGCGCAGCACGATGCGCACCTTTTCGTTCGTGCCGTCGGCGAGGAAGATGAACCGCTGCTGCGGATCCCTCGAAAAGGCGATATCCCACGTCGAGCCGGACCCCAGCGTGTTCTTCGCGAAGAACGCTTCCTTCACGAACGTGCCGTCAGCGCGGAAAACCTGGATCCGGTCGGCCTGGCGGTCGCACACGTACACCAGCCCGTCGTTCGTGCGCTCCACGCAGTGCACGGGATTGCGGAACTGCTGCGGCGGCGGCGCGCTCGGGTCGTACTTGCCGAGATCCTTGTCGTCGGGCTTGTTGCCATACGCGCCCCAGTAGCGCTTCATCTTGCCGGTGTCGGCGTCGAGCACCGCGACGCGCTTGTTGAGATAACCATCGGCGACATACGCTTCGTTGGTCTTGGGGTCGACCCAGATCTTGGCCACGCGCCCGAAATTCTCGAGGTTGTTGCTGCCCGCGTTCTGGCCGTAGTGGCCCACCTGCATCAGGAACTTGCCGTCCTTGGTGAACTTGAGAATCTGCGCGTCCTTGGCGCCGTTGCCGCCGATCCAGACGTTGCCCTTGTAGTCGACGTGAATTCCGTGGTTGGATTCGGGCCACTCGTAGCCCGTTCCCGGCCCGCCCCACGAGCGGACAAGATTGCCGGCCGGATCGAATACGAGCACCGGCGGCGCGCCGACGCAGCATTCGCCGACCTTGAGAGCGAGCGCCTTCTCGTTGTCGTTGAGCGTGGCCGAGCTGCGGTGGATGATCCACACGTTGTCCTGCTCGTCGACCCACACGCCGATCGCCGACCCCAGCAGCCAGTGATTCGGCAGCGGCTTGGGCCACAGCGGATCGACCTCGAATTTCGGTGCGTCGACCGTGCGTGCCTGCGCGTCGACCCGGCTCTGCAATACCGCCTGGCCGATGCCCAACGCAATGACCAGCGCCAGAATCGCGGCACCGATGTAGAGTTGACGTCCCTTGCTCAAGCTCTTCATGCTCCTCCCTCTGTGCCCGCGGGCAGGGCGATGCGATGCCGCGACATGGATGACGCAGTCTCGGATATCCGTCGAAGTGCGGACGCGGGCTGGAGACGCCCTCTTCATCCGATCCGTCCGGCAATTCTACGCTCGGCCTTTTTCCCTTGTCAGTTGCATCCTGGAGGCCCTACCCTTGCGCAAGCTCGTGCTTCGCGCGACGCCGACCCCAAAGCCGACCACCGCAGCCGTCCACGGAAAATTCGTTCGTCCATGACCTCCTGCGTGGTGTCACCGCTTCAAGCTGCATCGACCTGGTCATGCTGATCCGGCTTGCCGCAGCGGCCTTGCTGGTGCTCTCCTGCGCCACCTCCGCGCACGACATTCCCAACGACATCAGAGTCCAGGCGTTCGTCAGGCCGGAGGGGCAGCGGCTGCTGCTGCTCGTGCGCGTTCCGCTCGCGGCGATGAACGAAGTGGATTTTCCGCGACGCGGCCCGGGCTATCTCGATCTCGCGCGCGCCGACGCGGCGCTGCGCCACGCGGCTACGCTCTGGATCGCCGACAACGTGGATATCTACGAGGGCGACGTGCGGCTCCCGTATCCGCGCATCGCCGACTTGCGCGTCTCGCTGCCGTCCGACCGGTCCTTCGGCACGTGGGCGGATGCTCTGGCGCACGTCACGGGGCCGCCGCTGCCGGAGCACCTCGAGCTCTACTGGAACCAGCAACTTCTCGACCTGCTGCTCGAATTCCCGATCGGCTCCGATCGCTCGTCGTTCGCCATCGATCCGCGTTTCACGCGATTGGGATTGCGGGTGCTGACCACGATCCGGTTCCTGCCGCCGGGCGGCGCGGAACGCGCCTTCGAACTGCGTGGCAATCCCGGGCTCGTGAGGCTCGACCCGAACTGGCTGCAGACTGTCGGGTCCTTCGTCGAACAGGGATTCCTGCACATCCTCGACGGGACCGACCATCTGCTGTTCCTTCTGTGCGTGGTCATCCCGTTCCGACGGCTCGGTCCGCTGATCGTCATCGTCACGTCGTTCACGATCGCACACTCCGTCACGCTCTTCGCCTCCGCTTTTGGCTACGCACCGGCGGCGCTATGGTTTCCGCCGCTGATAGAGATGCTGATTGCGCTATCGATCGTCTATATGGCCTTCGAGAACATCGTCGGCAGCAACATCGAGCGGCGCTGGATGATCACTTTTGCGTTCGGGCTGGTGCACGGATTCGGGTTTTCGTTCGCGCTGCGCGAAACGCTCCAGTTCGCCGGCTCGCACCTCCTCACCGCGCTGTTCGCCTTCAATGCCGGCGTGGAGCTTGGCCAGCTGCTCGTGATTCTCCTGCTGGTCCCGGCGCTTCGCCTCCTGTTCCGTCTTGTCCCGGAACGCATCGGGACGATCATCCTCTCTGCGCTCATCGCCCATACCGCATGGCACTGGATGACCGAACGCGGCGAGATGCTGTGGCGGTTTCCGCGACCGGCGGTTGACGCCGCGTTCTTCGCGGACGCGATGCGCTGGCTGATGGCGCTGCTGATCCTGGCCGGCGTGGTCTGGCTTGTGAACGGCGCGCTGCGCCGCACGGGATGGCTGGCCATGGGTGGCACGTCCTCGCGCGACGGATAGGAAATTCAATGCCATCGGCCGCCAGCGCATCAAGATTGCCGGCAGTCCTGGTTGGTCTTCACAGGCGGTCGCCTTGATCTGCGGCGGGCTGCGGTGCAAGATTGCCCGAAGGGGGAGGGCAGGCCCGCGCGCCGAACTGTCGTGGCCTTGGTGGTGGCCCGCGATGTCGGGCGGCCGGACTGTTCTCGAGTCGACTGTTTGTTGCTGGCGAAGCGGAATAATGGAAATGGAGAATCGAATGAAACTGATGCGCGCGGTACTTGTGCTGGCGGGTCTTGGGCTCCCCGGCACCTTTGCGATGTGGTCGGGGGGGGCAGCCGCGCAAGCGGCGGCACCGGCGGTTCAGCCGCAACCCGCAAAAATCGGCTCCTCGCTGATCGGAAAGCTCGAGGGACCGAACATCATCGTCGACGCCAAGGCGTTTCCGAAGACCTTCAAGGAGGCCCCGATTCTCGCCGAGCAGGTGAAAGCGGGAAAGCTGCCTGCGGTCGACAAACGCCTGCCGGAGGCTTCGCAGCTTTTCGTCGTAAAGCCCCTCAACGAAATCGGGAAATACGGCGGCAACTGGCGAAGAGCGTTCACCGGCCCGGCCGACCACGAAAACGGCAACCGCATCAACTCGGTGGACAAGATCCTGACCTTCGATTACACGGGCGCCAGGATCATCCCCAGTCTCGCCCGCGACTGGAAAGTCAGCGACGACGGCAAGACGACGACGATTTTCCTCCGCAAAGGCGCCAAGTGGTCCGATGGCAAGCCGTTTACGGCGAACGACTTCATGTTCTGGTATGAGGACATCTATCTCAACAAGAACATCGTCCCCACGCCTTTCTTCGAGTTCCAGATCAACGGCAAGGACGGGAAGATGAAGAAGATCGACGATTACACCGTCGCCTTCGAATTCCCCGAGCCCTACGCCTTCTTTGTCTATCAGCTCGCGGGAAGCACGGCGATCGGCGCCGGGTTCGCGACCCGCGGCGCGTTCGGGAACTACGGCGGCGCCTATGCGCCGGCCCATTACCTGAAACAGTTCCTGCCCAAGTACTCGTCCGAGGAAGCGGCGAACAAGAAGGCCAAGGAACTCGGTTTCGACAACTGGGTGTCTCTGCTCAAGAACCGATACAGCTGGGCGCTCAACAACGAACTGCCGGTGATGACTCCCTGGAAGACCGTGTCGCCGATCAACACTCCCACGTGGTCCATGGAAAGGAATCCCTACTTCTGGGCCGTCGACACCGCGGGCAACCAGCTTCCCTACATCGACAGGATCACGATGACGCTGGCTGAAAACACCGAAGTCGCCAACCTGCGGGCCATCGCCGGCGAATACGACATTCAGGAACGGCACATGCATCTGAACAAGCTGCCGGTCTTCCTGGAAAACGCCAAGAAGGGGAACTACACCGTCCACCTCGACCCGGGGCTCAACGGATCGGACGTGGCGATTCACATCGGCAACTCGTACGAAGCCGATCCCGAGATTTCGAAACTGCTGAAGAACAAGGATTTCCGCCATGCGCTCGCGCTCGGCATCGACCGGGACCAGTTGAACGAGGCGTTCTGGCTCGGCGTGGGATCGGCGGGATCGGTGGCTCCGGCGCCCGACACCATCTACAGCCCGGGCCCCGAATGGAACAAGAAGTGGGGGGTCCTGGATCTCAAGCAGGCCAACGAGCTCCTCGACAAAGTCGGCCTGACGAAGAAGGATTCCGACGGGTATCGTCTGCGCGCCGACGGGAAAGGACGCCTCCGTCTCGAAATGGTCACGGTCGGCGGCCAGTTCGTTCCCTATACCCAGGTCGGGGAGATGATCAAGCAGCAGTGGAAGAAGATCGGGATCGACGTCGACATCAAGGAACTGGAGCGCAACCTCGCGTTCACGCGGGACAACGCCAGCGAAAACCAGATGATCACGTGGGCGAACGACGGCTCGGAAATGCTCTTCCTCTTCCCCCGCCACGCGCTGCCCGTGGACGCCGCCGAAAGCCACATGGGCATGGCGTTCGCCAAGTGGTATTCGTCCAGGGGAGCCGCCGGCACGAAGCCGGACGATCCCGAGATGCTCAGGGCCTTCGATCTCTTCCGCGACGCCTACGGCATGAAGGAAGATGACCGGATCAGGAACGCGAAGGAGATCTGGAAGATCATCGTGGAACAGACGTGGAGCATCGGAACGGTCGGCCAGTCGCCGGCCTTCATGGGCGTGCGCATCGTCAAGAACAACATGGGCAACGTTCCCGAGCGGCAGGTGAACGCCCAGCATGCCCGGACCCCGCATACTTCGATGCCGATCACGTTCTACTTCAAGTAACGGGATGAAGGCCGCCCGCACCGCGCGGGCGGCTTTTTTCTGCGCGGGCGCCGAATGAATCTCGGAAGATCGCCCATCAGGGGGTAGCCATGCTGGCTTACATCGTTCGCCGCTTGATGCTGGCCGTGCTCACGGTCTGGGCCATTTCGGTCCTGTCCTTCATGATCATCCACCTGCCTCCCGGCGACTACGTGACCTCGTACATCGCCTCGATGTCGGCGTCGGGAAGCGCGGTTTCCGAAGGCGAGGCGAACGCACTCCGGGAACAGCTCGGCCTCGACAAGCCCATTACGGTTCAGTACGCCAAGTGGATGGGTCTCATGCTGCAGGGCAATTTCGGCATGGCGATGGAATGGGGACGGCCCGTTTCCGACGTCATCGGCGATCGTCTGACCTTGACCATGGTCATCTCCGTCGCGGCGATCATCTTCACCTGGGCCCTCGCATTGCCCATCGGGATCTACTCGGCGGTCTACCCATATTCGATCGCCGATTACGTGTTCACGTTTGTCGGCTTCATCGGGCTCGCCATTCCCGGGTTCCTGCTGGCGCTAGTCGTCATGTATATCGGCTTCGCCTGGTTCGGCGCGAACGTGGGTGGACTCTTTTCGCCTGATTTCGTCGAAGCTTCCTGGAGCATCGCGAAGATGTGGGACCTCACGAAGCACCTGCCGATCCCGGCCATCGTCCTCGGGGTGGCGGGAACCGCGCAGCTGATCCGCATCATGCGGTCGAACCTGCTCGACGAATTGAGGAAGCCCTATGTCATGACGGCCCGGGCCCGGGGGCTTTCGGAATACCGGGTCATCATGAGGTATCCCGTCCGGGTGGCCCTCAATCCGTTCGTGAGCACCATCGGCTACCTCCTGCCCTATGTGGTCTCCGGAAGCATCATCGTGTCTCTCGTCCTGAGCCTGCCGACGGTCGGCCCACTGCTCCTGAAGGCCCTGATCGCCCAGGACATGTTCCTGGCCGGAACCATCGTCCTGTTGCTCGGGGTCATGACCGTCATCGGGACCTTCATTTCGGACCTGCTGCTCATGTGGGTCGACCCGAGAATACGGCTCGGGCGGCAGTGATGGCGGAACACGCGGCGGCGCAGGCAAGCGGGGTCCTGGCGGAAGACCGGATCGCCGTCGCAACGCAGTGGCAACTCATGTGGTGGCGCTTCCGCAGGCACAAACTCGCCGCGGGGGGGACCATCGTCCTGATTGCCCTTTATCTGGTTGCACTCTTCGCCGACTTCTTCGCCTATGTGGATCCTGCGGAATCGGAAGCCCAGAGGTCGCTCATGGCGCCTCAGCAGATCCATTGGCTCGACGAAGGCAGCTTCAAACCCTACGTGTACGCCTTGACGGGGACCCGCGACCCGCTCACGTTCAAGCGGGTCTACGTTCCGGACACGAGCAAGAAAATACCGATCACCTTTTTCGGCCGCGGAGAACCCTACGCATTGCTGGGCTTCATCCCGAGCGACCGCCACCTGATTGCGGTGGAAGGCGCCAAGGCGGGAGAGTCGCTATTCCTGCTGGGAACGGACATGCAGGGGAGAGATCTCTGGTCGCGACTCATGTACGCGACGCGGACGTCGATGACCATAGGCCTTGTCAGCGTGGCCTTGAGTCTGGTGCTGGGCGTCGTCCTGGGCGGCATCTCCGGCTATTTCGGTGGCGTGATCGATACGGTGATCCAGCGCATCATCGAGATCCTTCGCTCGATTCCGACGATTCCCCTCTGGATGGGTCTTGCCGCAGCCCTTCCCGCCGACTGGGACGTCGTGAAGGTCTACTTCGCCATCACGATCATCATTTCCCTTATCGGATGGACCGAACTCGCCCGGGTCGTTCGAGGAAGGTTTATCTCCCTCAAGCAAGAAGATTTCGTCATGGCGGCCGAGCTCCTCGGCTGCAGCAAAGCGAGGATCATCTTCCGCCACATGGTGCCCTCGTTCATCAGTCACATCATCGCGGCGACGACTCTGGCGATCCCCGCGATCATCATCAGCGAGACTTCGTTGAGCTTCCTCGGGCTCGGCTTGAGGCCGCCTGCGATCAGTTGGGGCGTCCTGCTTCAGGATGCCCAGAACATACAGGCCCTGGTCATTTCTCCCTGGCTTCTCATCCCGTCCATTGCCGTCATCATTGCGGTCCTCGCCTTCAATTTCATGGGCGACGGAATACGCGATGCGGCGGATCCCTATTTGTAGACAGGACGGTTCCAGCGAGCCGCCGCTCGTTCCCGTTTCGACTCTCGGCCCCATCGACGCTTCCACGACACGCGGACAGATCATGCAGAACGGTACGAAGCCGCTGCTTTCGGTGAGGAACCTCAGGACCAGCTTCTTTCAGGACGAGGGAACGACGCGGGCCGTCGACGGTGCTTCCTTCGAGGTCTTCCCGGGAAAGACGCTGGGCATCGTCGGCGAGAGCGGCTGCGGAAAAAGCGTCACCGCGCAGTCGATCCTGCGGATCGTCGATCGTCCCGGTCGGATCGTCGACGGAGAGATCGTTCTGACCCGCGCGGACGGCTCGGAAGTCGACCTCGTCAAGCTCAAGGCCAACAGCCGCGAGATACGATCGATTCGAGGCGGAGACATCGGTCTCATCTTTCAGGAACCCATGACCTCCTTCAGTCCCGTGCATACGGTCGGTGCACAGCTCATCGAGACGGTCGTCCTCCACAATTCGGTCAGCAAGAAGGAGGCGAGGCTCCGGGGAATCGAAGCGCTGCGCAGCGTCGGGATCCCGAAGCCCGAGCGGCGCATCGACGAGTACTCCTTCGAATTGAGCGGCGGGCTCCGTCAGCGGGCGATGATCGCGGTCGCGCTTTCCTGTGATCCGCGCCTCCTTATCGCCGACGAGCCCACCACGGCGCTGGACGTCACGACCCAGGCGCAGATCCTGGATCTGCTGCGAAAGATCCAGCAGGAACGCGGAATGGCCATCATGCTCATCACGCACAACCTCGGCGTGGTTGCCGAGATGGCCGACGACGTCGTCGTCATGTACCTGGGCCGGGTGGTCGAGGAGGGAAAGGTCGACGACATCTTTCACGATCCGAAACACCCCTATACGAAGGCCCTGCTCCAGTCCATTCCAAGCATCGACTCCGTCCCGAGGATGAAGCTTCCGACCATCAGCGGGTCGATTCCCCACCCGTTCAACCGGCCGACGGGCTGCCCCTTCCATCCCCGCTGCGTTTCCGCCATCCCCGGCCGCTGCGACACCGAGGAACCGCCTCTGCTGGCTGTCGGCGAAGGAAGAAAGGCAAGTTGTTTCCTCTACCAATGACCAGAAGCCGACGCCAATGACGAACGGCAACGCCGGCTCGGAAAAGTCCGTGCTCCTCGACGTAAGGGGGCTCAAGAAGTATTTCCCCATCCGCAGGGGGCTTCTGCAGAAGACCATCGGCCAGGTGAAGGCGGTGGACGACGTGACTTTCTTCCTCAATCGAGGAGAGACGCTGTCGCTCGTCGGCGAGAGCGGCTGCGGAAAGACCACGACCGCGCGCTGCATCCTGAGGGCCATCACGCCGACGGCCGGTCAGGTCCTCCTTTCCGACAACGGCGAAGTCCTGGACGTGGCGACCGTTCCGAAGAGCAGGCTGAGGTCCCTCCGGCGGCAGATGCAGATGATCTTCCAGGACCCGTTCTCCTCCCTGAACCCGCGCATGACCCTGCTGGACATCGTCGGGGAGCCCCTGCTCGTCCACGGCGTGGGTGACGCGCAACAAAGAACCGACAGGGTCGTGGAGCTGCTGCGCCTCGTCGGCCTCCGGCCGGAATACATGCGACGCTACCCTCACGCCTTCTCGGGCGGCCAGCGTCAGCGCATCGGGATCGCCCGGGCCCTTGCGTTGAATCCCCGTCTGGTCGTTGCGGACGAACCCGTCTCCGCCCTGGACGTGTCGGTCCAGGCACAGATCCTGAACCTCCTCCTCGAACTCCAGGAACGACTTGGGCTTACGTATCTCTTCGTCGCCCACGACTTGAGCGTCGTCAAGCACATCAGCGAGCGGGTCGCGGTGATGTACGTCGGCAGGATCGTGGAGACCGCGCCCACCGAAGAACTGTTCGCGTCTCCGAAGCATCCCTATACCGAGGCGCTCCTGTCCGCGGTCCCCAAACCGGATCCGCGCCTTCGCTCCGAACGGATCATCCTCCAGGGCGAAGTGGCCGACGCGGCCAATACACCGCCCGGTTGTCATTTCCATCCTCGCTGCAAGTATGCGCGGGACGTCTGCCGGCAAAAGGCGCCGGTGCAGGAAGAGATCGCCCCCAACCACTTCGTGAGCTGTCACCGGGCGACGGAGCTTTCCCTCCGCGGCGTCGCCCGCTCAACCGCCTAGAATTTTCCCGCTCGAGCCCAAGCCCTTGAGCCAGGCGGTCGATCGGCCGGCCGATTTCGGTTGTCGATGATTGCGAGTCCCGGGGAACTCTATGTAACAATCGGCGCGGCCTCGCTCTGAGGCACAGCAATCCCGGCCTCATTTTCCGGCACGCCTGACGCCAACGAGCATTCGCTTTGCGAAATCGACCTTCGGGATCGGCTTGCGGGTCGCGGCCTCGTTCCAGAGTGCCTGCCACGCGGCTTCATCGCGAACAACGACCGTGCGCGCCGTCGCAATGCCGCTCCGCTCGCCAGCCGCCACTTTCTCCATCGGGACCTCGCAACGCGTTGCGCTGGTAACGCCGAGCGTCGTGTCCATCGCCATAGCCATCAGGAGTTTCATGTCGGA
This sequence comes from uncultured beta proteobacterium, assembly GCA_963726775.1. Lineage (GTDB taxonomy): Bacteria > Pseudomonadota > Gammaproteobacteria > Burkholderiales > Casimicrobiaceae > CAIWHR01. The sequence goes on along the minus strand of CAVSDL010000006.1, from coordinate 2,004 downwards.
TTGAGTGTTGTGACGCTAAGCCTACGCCGCACCGTCGGGCGTATCGTGACAACATCCATCGGCGCCGCCTTCTCCAGGCGCCGCATGGCACGCGCGGATCAGCCAATGCAATGGGCCGGCCCCCTTCGGCGGCCGGCCCATTTGGCTTTCTGGTGCGCAGAATTGAGGCACCCGCAAACGAATGCCCGATATTGTTCTGCCCGCATCAGGCGACCGGAAAGCGCATCCGGTCGCCCTACGCGGTTCGTCGTCGAAGGTATCCTACTTCTTCACCTCGATCTTGACGAGATTCGCCTCGTCCGTGCCGTTCTTGTTGTCCTGCGTGACCACCATGAGCCCTAGCGCCGGCGTCAGCGCCATTTCCGTGGTGTTCACCGAGAAGGGGACCGCAGCCTTGGCATTCGGAGCCAATGTCTTGAACTGCCCATCGGTGATGGCGCTGCCGAACGCGTTGTACTTGGCCCATTTTGCGAAGGAATCGGTGGCCCCGGACACGGCGAAATCGGTCACCGTCGCCGTGTAGCCGAACTGTGGTTTCGCGGCGCTGAGACCGAGCTGCGACGCAAGGACCGGGACCAGGATCGTGCTGCTGTCCGTCGATGCCTGCGCCAGGAAATAATTGAAATCTACTATCGCGCCGGTCGTCAGGTCGAAAACCAACGCCGCGATGTTGCCGTCAAATTCGAAGCCGCCCGAGAAAATGAAACCCTCATCGATGGCCACCACCGCGTAATCCGGGACTCCGTCGCCATTGGTGTCGACGTAGATGTCGAATTCCCGCGTCGACGGCGATGACCATGCCTCCTGGGTGTTGATGGCGAAGACGATGAGCTGGTCCGTCGCACTGAACGGGAGCGACTGCACCCCCGCCGCGGCGAGATTGATGAAGGCGTTCTTCTTGCCGCTGCCGTTGTCCTTGCCTTCGAGGCCCCAGCTGTAGAAATCGGCCGTGGCGGCAATGGCGCTGTCCTTGTTGCCGAGATTGATCACCCCGCTCGGTGCGCTGCTCTTGACCGGCTTGTCGAGCTTCGCATCCACGTTGGACGACACGCGCGGCACGAGGTAGTACGGCACGCGCAGAACGATGCCGCTGTTGTCGGAGGCCGACGCCGGCGTAAAGACGATGAGGCCAGCAACGTCGCGGAACGCATCCGAATTGCCCGCGGTGGAGGCCGGGACGTTGAGGGTCACGCGCAGGTCGGCGTCATCGTGCGCCTTCACCCTAACCTGCGTCCTGTCGAGTGAAACCGTGTGCGGCGAGCCCTGTGGCAAGACCGCCGCGACGTTGAAGGTCGCGCTGGCATTGCCGTCGTTGCGCAGTGTGATCTTCTGGTCCTTCGTGAAGTTCTTCGTGAACTCCGCGAGGCCGAAGCTCGCGCTCGTCAGCTTGTCGTCCGCGAATGCGATCACCTGCGTGTGCGCCGCCGCGGCCGCGTTGACGAAGCCCGAGCCGGCACTGTGGGTGGCGTAGCCGCCGATGCTGGTCGGATCGCCGCTGTTGACGATCGCTGACTTGACGCTGCCGACCCTCCATTTCGGGTGCGCCTGCTGCACCAGCGCTGCAACGCCGGCGACGTGCGGCGAAGCCTGCGACGTGCCCGCATAGCCCGCCGCCTCTGTGCCACTGGCGATGGACGCCGAGTAAATCGGGTTGCCCGGCGCCGAGATGTCCGGCTTGAGCACGCTGTCGCCGTTGCGCGGCCCGCCGGAGCTGAACGAAGCGATGCCAGTGTGCAGCGGGGCGCCAGGCGCGAACGAGATGGCCTTCCCGTCGCGCAGGACGAGCCCGGAACCGTCCGACGTCGGATCGTCCGTCGTGCCCTTTACGCCGAGGAACGGGATGGTTACGGGGTACGAACCATAGGGGGGATCAGGATCGTAGTCGATCGGACCTTCGTACGGCGGCAGCACATCGGGCACGTTATTGATCATGACGACCGCCACAGCGCCCGCCTTCTGGCCATAAACCGCCTTGTCGGTACGGCCGCAGACGCCGCGGTTGAC
>CAVSDL010000005.1:0-15968 GCA_963726775.1 uncultured beta proteobacterium | reverse complement strand
CGTCACCTGCCCCGATCTCATCGGCCGGAATTGATCCATGATCCACCCGACTCATTTCATCCGGGACGTCACGCTGGCGCTTGCCGCCGCGGCGATGTCGACCGCCGCATTGGCGCAGGGCGCGAGCATCGGCGACCCCGCCAAGGGCCGCGACAAGGTTCAGATGTGTCAGGGTTGCCACGGCATCGAAGGCTGGCGCACGGCGTACCCCGAGGTCTACAGGGTGCCGAAGATCGCGGGCCAGCACGAAGCGTACCTCGTCAAGGCGCTGCAGGCATACAAGGGCGGCGAGCGCAGCCACCCTTCGATGCGCGCGATCGCCGCATCGCTTTCGGACAAGGACATGGCCGACGTGGCGGCGTACTACGCGCAGACCGGCCTTGCAACGGCGCTGAAATAATGGGCAAGTCATTCCTTATCTCGATTGCGATGGCAGCCTCGATGGCGTTCGCCGTGGGCGCGCAAGCGGCCAACGTCGACGCCGGAAAAGCGAAGGCCAAGGAAGTCTGCGCCGCATGCCACGGCGACGATGGCAACAGTCCGACGGCCGATTTTCCGAAGCTCGCGGGCCAGCACCGCGATTACCTCGCCAAGGCGCTGCGCGATTACAAGTCGGGCCAGCGCAAGAATCCGATCATGGCGGGCTTTGTCGCGACTCTGTCCAAGGACGAGATCGAAAATCTCGCCGCCTATTACGCAGCGCAGCCGCCGGTGCTGTCCGCGAGATACTGACCTGGCTCCGGTTGCGAAAGGATGGCTGCCTGCGGGCGGCCATTTTGTTGAGTCACCGGATTCCAGAGCCCGCTCCAAAAGTGCGAAATCATGCTGTTGAATCCCGCGCTGGTACGAATCCTGACAACGAATCGCTGGGGCTGTCTTCTCGGCCAAATGTCCGCGTAGACTAGCCACGCATGCTCATCGACGGCGCGCGTGTGTCCGCCCGGAGTTGCGTTTGGATTTCCATCCGTTGCGAGGACGTTGATGCCGCAACTCACCGAACTACTTTCCGCCGCCCGAAATGGCGACAAGCAAGCGGCCGGCGAGGCGTTCAGCCAACTTTACGCGGAACTGCACCGGCTCGCCCGGTCAAAGCTGCGGCAGCACCAATCGATGACGCTGCTCGACACCACGTCGCTGGTGCACGAGTCGTACCTTCGTGTGGTGGGCGCCAACGCGCTGCCGGTTTCGGACCGGCATCATTTCTTCACGTATGCGTCCAGCGTGATGCGCTCGGTGATCGTCGACTTCGCGCGCGCGCGGCTTTCCGAACGGCGCGGCGGCGACTTGGACCGTATGGCATTGGACACCGGCATCGCGGCCGATGTTGCAATGCCCGAAAACGACATTCTTCGCGTGCACGAGGCGCTGGAAGTCCTCGCCAAGGCAGATGAGCGCCTGGCGCAAGTCGTCGAGATGCGTTACTTCGGAGGCATGACCGAGCCCGAGATCGCGGAGGCGCTCGGAACCTCCGAGCGCACGGTGCGACGCCATTGGGAGAAGGCGAGGCTCTTGCTGTTCGCCGCGCTCGAATGACGGACCTGGCCGGTCTTTGAGCGCGGCAGCGTGTGAAGGTTGTCATGACGCCTGAAGACTTGAGCCGGCTGTCGACATTGCTGGACGAAGCGCTCGATCTGGACGAGGCGGCGCGCGAGTCCTGGCTTGCCGGGCTGGCGGGCGATGCCGCGGAACTTAGGTCCACGCTGCGCAAGCTGCTGACGCGCCAGGCGGCGAAGGAGCCCCATGACCTCCTGGACCGGCCGTTGTGCTTCACCATGCCCGCCGACGCGGATACGGGAGCGACCGTGTTCCATCCCGGCGACACGGTCGGCCCGTATCGGTTGTTGCGCTCGCTCGGTCACGGTGGCATGGGTGAGGTGTGGCAGGCCGAGCGTGCCGACGGCGCGTTGAAGCGCAAGGTCGCGCTGAAGCTGCCGCATGTCAGCTGGGCCCCGGAGCTTGCCGAACGCTTCGCCCGCGAACGGGAGATCCTGTCCTGCCTCGAGCATCCGCACATCGCGCGGCTGTACGATGTCGGGCTCGACCCGCGCGGGCGTCCGTACATGGCGCTTGAATATGTCGAAGGCCTGGCGATCGGCGAGTTTTGCCAGCGGCGCGCGCTATCGGTGGAAGGCCGCCTACGTCTGTTGTTGCAGGTTGCCGACGCGGTGGCCTTCGCGCACAGCCGGCTGGTGATCCATCGCGACCTGAAGCCGGGCAATATTCTGGTCACCGACGACGGCCAGGTGCGCCTGCTCGACTTCGGCATCGCCAAGCTGATGGAGGGCGATGCCACGCAGGAGAGCGCACTCACCAAGGTCGGCGGCCGCGCCTTGACGCTGGATTACGCGAGCCCGGAGCAGATCCGGGGCGAGTCGATCGGCACCGCCAGCGACGTCTACTCGCTCGGCGTCGTGGCTTTCGAACTGCTGGCCGGCCACCGGCCGTACAAGCTCAAGCGCCAGAGCGCAGCGGCGCTGGAGGAGGCGATCGCCAGTGTCGATGCGCCGTTGTTGAGCGACGTGGCGAATGAAGCGGGGCGCAGGAAGCAGCTCAAGGGCGACCTCGACGCGATCCTCAACAATGCGCTGAAGAAGAACCCGGCCGAGCGCTACGCGACGGTCGACGCGCTGGCGCAGGACTGGCGCCGTTACCTTGGTGGCCAGCGCGTTCTGGCGCGTCCGGACACGGTGCTGTACCGAATCACGCGTTTCGCCGCCCGCCACCGCATGCCGTTGGCGGCGGCCGCGCTGGGCGTCGGCGCCTTCGTGCTGGCCATCGGCTTCGGCGCGACGGCAGTAGTCATTCTCGCGCTTCTGCTGGGGCTGGGTGCGGCGCTCTGGCAGGCGCGGCGGGCCGCACGCGCACGCGACCGCGCCCTTGCCCTCAACGCGCGCAACGAAGCCGTGACCGAGTTTCTGAATACACTGCTCACGCATGCGGCCCGGGCCGGGCAGCCGCTGACGGCAGCGCAGTTGCTCGCGCGCAGCGAGGAGTTGGTCGAGCGCGAGTTCAAGGACAATCCCGAGCACCGCGCTGCCGTGCTGGCGATGATGGGGATGAATTCGCATTCGCTGGGCGACCCTGCCCAGGCCGTAGCTCTGATGGAGCGCGCGCTTGCCGCAGCGCGAGACACCGCGGACCGCGCGTTGCACGACAAGCTCGTCATCGAGCACGCGCTGGCCATCGGGTGGATCGGTCGCGTCGACGAAGCCTGGATTACGCTGGAGCAGATCGTGGCGCAGCGGTCGACGCAGCCGGCCGAGCTTGCCGAAGCGCATCACTACCTGGCCTCGCTGGCCCACGTGAAGAACGACGCGGCGGCGGCGATGCACCATGCGACGGAAGCAATACGTTGCCTGCGGGCGACGGCGCGTCCCACGGCGCGTATGGAGACATCGTTCATCGCCTCGCTGGGCCATTCGTGCCACCTCAACGGCCGCAACGACCAGGCCGATCGGCACTATGCGGACGCGCTCGCCAGGATGGAAACGCTCGGGCAGGGGCGCAATCCGATGGCTGTCGCGCTCATCAATAATTGGGCACTCGTCAAAGAAGGCGCCGGTGACGCGCGCAAGGCGCTCGTCCTCTACGACCGTGCGCTGGCCATACTGGCGACCGACGCCCCGGACGCACCCAGGTCGCCTTTCGTGACCATGAACCGGGCGCGGGCGCTGGAACTCCTGGGCCGCTTGCCGGAGGCCGAAGCCGGGTACGCCGAAGCGTTGCAGCTAGCCTGCGAACTCAAGGCGCCGCCGGCGGAGCAGTTTGCCGAGGCCGGACTGGCGTCGGTTGCCGTCGAGCGCGGGGACGTCACGGAGGCGGCACGGTACCTCGCCCACGGGTCCGAACGCCCCGATGCCGTGGCGGCGGCGGGCACCAAGGCGGCGTTGCTGCGATCACTCGCAGAGGGCCGCCTCGCGCTCCTGCAAGGAAACGCCGAGGCAGCCATGGCGCATTTCACGCCCCTGATCGGCAATCGTCCACCGCTTGCGACCACGGTCATGGGCTTGCTGGGCAGCGCCGACACGCATCGCCTGGCCGGCCGGCTCGACGCGGCGCACGCCGATGCGCGCGACGCGCTCGAGGCCGCACAGGCCCTGCAAGGGGGCAATGCGCACTCGTTTCGCACGGGTCTCGTCTGCCTGACGCTGGCTCACATTTGCAGTGACCGGGGTGACGTTGCCGCGACGCGGGAATTCGCTCAAGAGGCGATGGCGCAGTTATCGAACAGCGTTGACGGCGGACACCCTGCGCTCCGGACTGCGCGCCGGTTGGCCCATCTCGCTGATGGAGCGAATGGCGCGGCGGACCGCGACGCTGCTGCGAGCCGTTCCTGACAGCCGGAGGCCTCGCCAGCAGGCGTGAGAAGCCCGGCCCTACGGTGTGCCGCGGCGCGCAAGCGGCTGCCGCAGGTGCGAGGCGCACCGTCGCCGGGCGCACAATGCGCTGAGACGGGCGGCAATCGGCGTAGCCAGGATTCTTCCCGGCGCTGCGTACATCCGGGCAAGGCTTCACCCTCGCGCCAAAGGTCCTCGGTACGGTCCTGGCGCTCTCTCGATTTGCCATCGCCCGCGCTGGCGCTCCTGCTGGCGGTGCCCGGCGCCGCGGGACTCGCGTCAGCGGCTTGTCGGGCTTCGAGTTCACCGCCGTCGGCGCGGTGATCTTTGAGCTGCTGCCGCCGAGCCAGGTGTGCCGTTGCGGGGGCGTTGTCCCGACCGGAATTCCACCGCCTGTTCGCGCTATGCCTGCCGGTGGTTCTGCCCTGTACACCTGCCGTTGTTGCGACCTACCGGCGGACGTCCGACCACAACTTCCGGCATATCGCGTTGATGCTGCTTGGCGTGGCAGGAGTCTGCCTGCTCGGCAAGACCTTCGCGGTCTGAACGCTGTGTCCGCAAAGAAACGCGTGCGGCATGGCCGGATCCTGGCTGCGCCACCGTACGAGTGAGTAAGGGCACCGAACGGGTCGGCGCTCTTTCCAACCGCCAGATGGAGAACGCCATGGAATTGCATAGCACTACGCGGCAACACCCCGAGATTGGCAGCGTCGCGATACGCATGCTTTGGATCCCGGTCGTCGCTTCGATCCTCGTCGGAGGCTATTTTGTGCTGCGCACGCCGCAGGATGACGGCGCACCGGCAATGGCCACCGCTCGCGCAGCGGCCCCGGTCACGCATACCGCGACTCCCACCGACACTACGGCACCTCGGCTTGAGGCCACGACCGCCAAATCCGCCGAAACCGCGGCGGAGCATGAAACGCTGGACCCGGTCGGAGCCGGCCACGACGTTGCGCGCTGACCGCACCGCGCCTTCATCGCCGACGGCGGCAATTGACCTGCTGGTCTCCCGATGTCCGGTTCCGGTAGTCCTTCTCGTATATACCAGTGAGGACGCCCGTTAACATCCGATGGAGAAAGCCATGGTGACCAGGACGCGCCAATCGCCGCTAGTGCTGATGGGACTTCAAACGGTTGCAAGAGTGGCCGTGCAGGCAGTCGAACGCGGCCTGAAGGCTTTGATCACCGAGCACTCACTGGCGCAGCGTGCGGCGACCAAGGCCGCGCTTCACCGCGTGCGGCTGCGCGAAATTCGCGCTCTGTACACAGGATCAGATTCGCGAGATGTATAAGATCGGCCTCGACGTCCAGCAGCGCCAGGGCAAGCACAGACCTGGCCAACGCTTCGGGCCGACTCGCATTCGCTATTGACGTCAGTTTCGGCTGCGGCCCGACCTTGGTTTCGTTGCCGCTCGTGGATGGATTTGCTGGAAGTCGAGTCTGACCTCACGTTTTTTCCGCGGTACTGAACGACGCGTGCCGCGACCGGAAACGGGGCGCCCGCGGGCGCCATCTTTCATTCCCTGCGCCGTTGAGCAGCTGCGTTCGCGGGATGTCTTCGGACGGTTCGGCTTGCAGCGCTACGCCTCGATCCGGTTCGTGCCGCCGCGCGGTGGAACCTCAGCCGAGCCCTGGCGGTATTCCGGGTGCGGCGACAACGCCACCCCGCCGGCTCAGCGATGTCGTTCGAGGCAGGCAAAGTAGACCGCCGCGTCGGGCGGCGTGCCGTGACGTTGCGCGTGCCAGATCATTTCACCCAGGCATTCGACTATGGCGTGCAGCGCCGCGTGTTCGTCGCTCCTCGTCGCGCGCAGGCGCTCGAAATGCGCGCGAATGCCGGGCGGCTGGTCGATGGAAAGCTGCTCGGCGACGGCGAGGTGCAGCGAAAGGTGCAAGAACGGATTGACGTCGCCGGACTCCGGTGTCCAGTCGCGTTCGAGGTGACGGTCGGGGTCTTCGATCACCGTGTGGTACTCCGGGTGGAGCACGATGATCGCCGCGGCGGTCCGTTCAAGATCGGTCAGCGGCTGCCGCGCACGGAACTTCGCCCACGCATCGACAAGAAATCGCCGCGCCTCGTCGCGGGTGGGGTTGAACATCGCAGCTCAGGTGCCGGAGCCCGGCCGTCAGGGCGTCTTCGGGCGGTATTCGCACCACTCGCGCACGATGCACTCGCGGCACTTCGGCGTGCGGGCGATGCAGACGTACCGTCCGTGCAGGATCAGCCAGTGATGCGCGTGCAGCTTGAACTCGTCGGGTACGAACTTGAGCAGTTTCTGCTCGACCTCCTCGGGGGTCTTGCCGGGGCCGAGCCCGGTGCGGTTGGCGACCCGGAAGATGTGCGTGTCCACCGCGATCGTCGGCTGCCCGAACGCGACGTTGAGCACCACATTGGCGGTCTTGCGTCCGACGCCGGGCAGCCGCTCCAGCGCATCGCGATCCGCCGGGACCGCGCCGCCGTGCTCTGCCAGCAGAATTCGCGACAGCTCCACGATGTTTTTCGCCTTGTTGCGGAAGAGGCCGATCGATTGCACGAAGAGAATGAGCCGATCGACGCCGAGCGCGACGATCGCCGCCGGCGAATTGGCGACCCGGTATAACTCGGCGGTGGCTTTGTTGACGCTTTTGTCCGTCGCCTGCGCCGAGAGCACGACGGCCACCAATAGCTCGAAGGGCGTCCTGTGTTCGAGCTCCGGCTTAGGGTGCGGATTGGCAGCGCGCAGGCACTCGAAGATCGCGCGCCGCTTTTGCGGATTCATGGCTTGGCCGGGATCGTACCCGCGGCAATTTCCGCGAGGCGCGCAAGCCGCGGGGACTCGTTCGTCCTGAAGTCCGGGTCGTCCTTCAGCGCCGCGTGCGCCTTGGCCGCCCACAGCTTGGCCCCCGATGCGTCGCCGCGCGCCAGCGCAATTTCGGCCAGCTCTTCGTAGACGTAGCCGTCGGCCTCGCCGAGCTCTTGGTATTCGGCGGCCAGCATCCGCTGGGCGCGTTCCGCCTCGTCGAGTTGCCCGAGCGCGCGCTGCGCACGCGCGATCATCCAGAGCGCGGTGCGCACATTACCCGGGTTTCCGCGTGCTTCGTACGCCGGAAGCGCCTTGCGGTAGTACGCGAGCGCCGTCGCGAAGTCGCCGCGCTCCTGATACGCGTACCCGATGTTGTTGTACAGCGGCGCCAGCCAGCGCTTGGAGCGGATGTCCCCCGTCTTCTCGGTCATCGCGAGCGCCTTGAGATCCCAATCGAGCCGCTGGGATGGCGGCGCCGCGATGCCCAGCATGTGCGCGGCGTCGATCGCGTAGAACGCGTCGTCGCCGCACTCGGCGAGCGACAGCGCCTCCGCGAACAGCGGCAGCGCGCGCTCCGGCGAACCCGACGAGTTGAACGCGCGGCCGCGTTCCAGCAGGTAGCGGGCGCGCACGTGCGACGGCATGCCGTCGAGTTTCGCGGCGACGGCATCGAGCGTCGCGTGCGCTTCGACGAACTTGCGCTGCAGGCCTTGCGCGCGGGCAATTTGCGTGGCGATGATCAGCGCGCGTGGATCGTCGGCAACCCAGTTTCCCAGCTCGGCCCGAAAGAGCCGCTCCGATTCCGCGGGCTTGCCGTAATCCCATTGCGCGTCGAGCTGCGCGGAAAAGCTCGTGACCGCTGTCGTGGTGGCGTTGGCATCCATGGTGGTTCCGGCGGCGAGCGCCAGCAGCAGGAGGAAACAGGCGGCCCGCATCAGGTCGGTGTCGATTTCGCGGTACCGGCAGCGCGCCGCGCGCGGGCACGCGCGAGGGCCGCGCCGACGGCCTGCTGTTTCATTGCGTATCCGTCGTCTTCGACAGGCGGCAAAGGGGGCGCGCCGGGGACGTGCTCACGGCCGTCGCCACCCGCGGCAAGACGGCGGCGGCGCATGTCATGGCGAGCACGCGCCGCGCGCGCGTCTTCGGCGCTCCAAGTGCGCCCCGCCGGCACCATGGCGATGCAGTCGACAGGACAGGGCGCGACGCAGAGTTCACATCCTGTGCAGAGTGCCGGAAGCACCGCGTGCATGCGCTTTGCGGCGCCGACGATCGCGTCCACCGGGCATGCCGCGATGCACAGCGTGCAGCCGATGCACCGGGCTTCGTCGATCCGCGCCACGACGAACGATGCAGGCTCGCCGTGCGCCCGGTCGAGCGGAACCGCGGGTCGTCCGGTAAGCGCGGCCAGCGCGGCGATGACGGGATCGCCGCCCGGCGGGCAGCGGTTGATCGCATCGCCCGACGCGACCGCGCCGGCGTAGGGCCGGCAGCCATCGTAACCGCAGCGCCGGCACTGGGTCTGCGGCAGCACAGCATCGAGGCGATCGGTGAGGCTCGAAAGGTCGGCAATCGCGGGCACGCGCCATTTTACGTCGGCGTCCCCTGCCGCGTGCGGGTTTGCTAGACTGGTTGCGCGATTTCCGCACCCATGGCAATGCGTACATCCGACGCGTCCCCGTACCCCGTGTCCGTCAGCATTTCCGTTCCGCCTTCCGACAACGTGCTCGTGCGCCCGCCTCGTGCGGGCCTGGTGCCGCGTCTTGCGTTCACGATCCTGCGGCTCTTCGGTTGGAGGATTGTCATGCTGCAGCCGGTGCCCATGAAATGCGTCGTCATCTTCTACCCGCACACGTCGAACTGGGATTTTGCGATAGGGCTGCTGACGAAGTGGGCCGCGGGAATCTACTTCCGGTTCGTCGGCAAGGACACGCTTTTCAAGCCGCCGTTCGCGGCCGTGTTCCGGCACTGGGGCGGGATCCCCGTCAACCGGCGCGAACATACGGGATTCATCGGGCAGATGCGGGCGGAATTCGATCGCCATGCGGACTTTCGCATTGTCATTGCACCCGAAGGCACCCGCGGCCATACCCCGTACTGGAAATCCGGCTTCTACCACCTGGCGCGCGCGGTGGGCGTGCCTGTCGCCCTCGCGTTCATCGACTATCGGCAGCGCCGGATCGGGATTGGCGCCTATGTCGAACTCACCGGCGACGTCCACGCCGACATGGCGCGGATCGCCGCGTTTTACGCCGACAAGGAAGGCCGGCGCCCCGAAAATCAAGGCCCGGTCCGCCTGCACGACGAGCCGCCGGTGTCGCCATGATCGGCCGACGCCCGCCGAGTAGCGCGTTGTCCCCACCGGACCGACCCCGCGTCGCATTGCGGCACCTGCCCTTCAGCGATGTTCCGCTTCGGCGTTCGCCGCGCTGAGCAGGCACGATGTCCGCCGATCACGCATCCGCTCCCGGACCGCACCGCCACACCGCGTCGCCGGCGGCAGCGACGCGCGCATTGTGGATCTCCCTGATCCTCACCGGAGGATTCGCGGGCGTCGAAGCGGTCGGAGGCTGGCTGGCCGGGTCGCTGGCCCTAATCTCCGACGCGGGGCACATGGTGACCGACGCCGCATCGTTCGTCATCGCGCTGATCGCTGCCGCTGTCGCGCGGCGGCCGGCAACACCGCGCGCGTCCTACGGTTACGCGCGTGCCGAGGTGCTCGCCGCATTCATCAACGCGCTGGCGATGCTGGCGCTGGTCGTCTGGATCGCCATCGAAGCTGCGCAGCGGCTGCTGGCGCCGTCGGCCGTGTCCGGCGTGGCGGTGATGATGGTGGCGGCGACCGGACTGAGCGTCAATATCGTTGTCGCCTGGATGCTGTCGCGCGCCGGCGGCGGCATCAATGCGCGCGGCGCGCTGCTGCACGTCGTCGGCGATATGCTGGGATCGGTCGCTGCGCTCGTCGCGGGCGCAGTCGTCTACGCGACCGGCTGGACGCCGATCGATCCCATTCTCTCCATCGCCGTCGCGCTGCTGATCCTGCGCTCGACGCTGGAACTGCTTCGGCAATCGATCGGCGTGCTGATGGAAGGCGTTCCGGCGCACCTCTCCTACGATGCGATCGGGCGCGCGCTTGTTGCGCTGCCCGGCGTGACCGGTGTCCATGACCTGCACGTTTGGCACATGGGAGCCGACCACGTCGCGCTGTCGGCGCACGTCGCGGTCGCCGAAGGTCCGGCGTGGCCACGCACGCTGGCGATGGCGCAGCAGATGCTCGCGCGCGAGTTCGGCATCGACCACGTGACCCTGCAACCTTCGTGGCCGCTGCCGCCGCCGAGCGGGCGCGTGATACCGGTCGCGCCGATCGCCGTCGCGGAACCCGGCGCCGGGCGCGGATCGACGCCGCAATGACGGGATCAGCCCATTACCTGTGAAGGTTCAAGAGGTTGTTTCCGCGAGCATCGACGGCTTGGCAAGGTATCGTCGTTCCCGCGCACGCGGGAACCCAGCGTCTTTCCGATGCAATTCAACGACACTGGATCCCCGCGTTCGCGGGGACGACACACCTGGGAAATCGGTGCTCCCGTCGGGAAACGGAAAACAACGTCTTGCAAGTTGACAATTAGCGGGAATCGTCGCTAGAGCCAGCGCGTCTTCTTGAACTGCAGATACAGCCAGACGTCGATCACCACCATCACGGCGACCGCGAGCGGATAACCGTAGACCCATTCCAGCTCCGGCATGTTCTTGAAATTCATGCCGTAGATCCCGGCGAACATCGTCGGGACGCCGATGATGGCCGCCCACGCGGCAAGCTTCTTGGTCACTTCGCTCTCGGAGAGCGAGATCATGCCCAAATTGACCTGGATCGCGGTCGCCAGCATGTCGCGGATGCCCTCGATCGTCGCGTGGATCCGGTGCAGGTGGTCGTAGACGTCCCGGAAATACGCCTGCATCCCGGTGCAGGTCTGCGGCACCCGCCCGCCGTAGAGCTTTCCGGTGGCCTCCATCAGCGGATCGACCGCGTGCTTCAGCACCATCAGCCGCTGCTTCAACGCGTAGAGCGCCTCGATATTGGAGCGCGCGGTGTTGCGTACGAAGATCTGTTCCTCGATCCCCTCGAGCTCGCTCTCGAGTGCGTCGAGGATGGGGAAATAGCGGTCGACGACGGTATCCATCAGGGCGTAAAAGACAAACCCCGAGCCATGGCGCAGAAGCTCGGGCTCGCGTTCGGTGCGGGCGCGGACCTCGGCGAAGCCCTTCTGCGACTGGTGACGCACCGAAAGAACGTAGTTCGCGCCGACGAATATGGCGACCTCGCCGACGAGCAACGTCGTATCGGACCCGGCGGGCGCGGCCTCGACCGTCTGCAGCACCGCGAACAGCGACGTGTCGTACTCCTCGATCTTCGGTCGCTGGTGGCCCTTGCGGGCGTCCTCGACGGCCAGCGGATGCAAGCCGAATTCGGCGGCCATCTCGTCGAGTTCCGCCGATTCGGGCTGGAACAGCGCGACCCAGACGAAACAATCGGGGCGATTCACGTACTCGCTGATGTCGGCGGCCGGAATGTCGGCGAATTTCCGGCCGTTCTGGTAGACGGCGCAGTTGACGAGCATGGATGGGTGCAGTGAACGGGCCCCCGCGATCATAGCGGTACCGTGGCGGTGGCGCTACGGTGGCGTGGGCGCCCGGGCACGAAGGCGGCTCCGTGATATATTTCAGGTGACTCGCGGTCATTTGATCGTGCGAGCCATCCGCCGGTCGACGGAGCCGGCTCCCCTTCCAAATTCTCTTCCGTGCCCGTCTCGCCCACGCCCGCCGCCGATGCGGCCGCCGTCCCATCGATCGCCGCTTCCGGCCGCGCACCTCGCGAGCTCGCGTTACTCCTTACGCTCGCGGCGGTGCAGTTCACGCACATCGTCGATTTCATGATCGTGATGCCGCTGGGGCCGCAGTTCATGCGCCTTTACGCGATCGGACCGCAGCAATTCAGTCTGCTCGTTTCTGCGTACATGTTCGCCGCGGCGGCGAGCGGATTCGTCGCCGCCTTCTGGATCGACCGGTTCGACCGCAAGCGCGCGCTGCTCGCCCTCTATGCGGCGTTCATCGTTTCCACGCTGCTGTGCGGGTTGGCCCCCGACTATCCGCGGCTGCTCGCCGCCCGCATCGCTGCCGGCGTTTTCGGCGGCGTCATGGGATCCCTGGTGCTTGCGATCGTTGCGGACCTTGTCCCGTACGCGCGGCGCGGATCGGCGACCGCGATCGTCGCCGCGTCGTTTTCGCTCGCGGCAGTGGCCGGCGTGCCGCTTGCATTGTGGCTCGGAGCGCTCGGGACCTGGCGGACCCCGTTCCTGGGCCTCGCGGCGCTGAGCGCTGCCTTCGCAATCGCCGCGATGCGCCTGCTTCCGCCGCTGCGCGCGCATCTGCAGCATGTGCAGCGGCGGCATCCGCTCGCCCAGCTGCGGACGATATTCGAAGTGCCGAACCATCTGCGGGCATTCGCATTCACCGTCGCGCTGATGTTCGCCGGATTCACCGTCATCCCGTTCATCGCCCCCTATCAGGTCGCCAACGTGGGCATCGGCGAGCGCGATCTCGCGGTGATCTATTTCGCCGGCGGGGCGACAACGCTCGTCACGTCGCAGATCATCGGGCGCCTTGCCGATCGCTACGGCAAGACCCGCGTCTTTACGATTGTCGCGTTCCTGTCGATCGCTCCGATCCTGATCGTCACCCACCTGCCGCGGTTGCCGCTGACTTCGGTCGTGCCGCTCGCCGTGCTGTTCTTCGTCTTCGTCACCGGACGCTTCGGGCCGGCGATGGCGCTGGTCAGCGGGAGCGCCGAGCTCCGGCTGCGCGGCAGTTTCATGAGTTTCAACGGGTCGGTGCAGCAATTGGGCTCGGCGCTCGCCGCGTTGGTCGCGGGACTCATCATCGGCCGCGCCCCCGACGGCGCGCTGACGCATTACGGCGTCGCCGGATGGCTCGCCGTGGGCTGCACGCTGCTCTGCATCTGGCTGGCCCAGAAGGTCCGGATCGTCGGCGACGACGCAGTGCCGCCACGCTGAGGCAAAGACCCGCCGGGATTGGCCCTGGCGACCGCGAGCGGGTACCATCTGCCGACTCCGCGCCTTCGCGCCGCGGCTTCCGACGCTGCGCGCCGCCCCGAATGATCATCCAGTCGCTGCTCGACACCGATCTCTACAAGTTCACGATGATGCAGGTCGTCCTGCACCATTTTCCGGGTGCGCAGGTCGAATATCGTTTCAAATGCCGCAATCCCGACGTCGACCTCACGCCTTATGTCGATGAAATCCGCGACGAAATCCGCGCCCTCTGCCAGCTGCGCTTCCGGCCGGACGAACTGAAATACCTGCGCGGCTGGCGTTTTCTCAAGAGCGATTACGTCGATCTCCTTGGACTTTTCCAGCTCGACGAGCGGTTCATCGTCGTCGAGGCGCTGAAAGGCTCGGATCGCGAGATCGACATCACGATCAAGGGGCCGTGGTTGCACACGATCCTGTTCGAGGTGCCGGTGCTCGCGATCGTGAGCGAGATCTACTTCCGAAACACGCAGCAGGGTGCCGATCTGGCGGAAGGGCGCCGGCGCCTCCAGGCCAAGATCCGGGACATCAATGCGGTGCCCGATCCGGAGTTTCGCATCGCCGACTATGGGACGCGGCGGCGCTTGTCGCGCGTATGGCACGAGGAAGTCGCAGGGACGCTCGAAGCCGGCATCGGCCCGAAATTCGTGGGCACGAGCAACGTCGAGCTGGCGATGCGGCACCGGCTGACGCCGCTCGGCACCATGGCCCATGAATACCTGCAGGCTTGCCAGGCCGTGGGTCCGCGGCTGCGGGATTCGCAGGTGTTCGCGTTCAACACCTGGGCGCGGGAATACCGCGGCGACCTGGGGATCGCGCTGTCCGATGTCTGCGGCATGGATGCGTTCCTGCGCGACTTCGACCTCTTCTTCTGCAAGCTGTTCGATGGCGTGCGCCACGACTCCGGCGATCCGTTCGAATGGGGCGAGAAGCTGATTGCCCATTACCAGAAAATGCGCATCGATCCGCATTCGAAGACGATGGTGTTCTCGGACAGTCTCAACGTACCGCTGGCGATCCGGCTGTTCGAATACTTCCGCGGCCGGATGCATACCGCATTCGGAATCGGCACGAACCTCACCAACGACGTCGGCTTCGATCCGCTGCAGATCGTCATCAAGATGACCCGGTGCAACGGCCAGCCGGTGGCGAAGATCAGCGACGAGCCCACGAAGACGATGGACTACGATCCGTCGTACGTCGCGTATCTGCGCGAAGTGTTCCAGGTTCCCGAAACCCCGGTTCCGCCCGAGGCTGCCGGGTAGCGGGGCGCGCGCGATGCCGGCGGGGTATTGCGCGGAAGGTGCTCCGCGTGGCATGGTTCCGTCGGCGACCCGCCGAGACCACGCTTGAAACCAATCCCCCCCGGACGCATCGTCACCCGCACCGCCGTTGCGCTGGCGTCGGCGATGTCGGCCCTGTTGCTGACGTCCTGTGCGTCTGCACCGCCGGCGCCTTCTACGCGCGCCGCCGCGGACCCTGCGACCGCGAGGGACCCGTTGCCCTCGGCCGCCCGAGGAATCGACCCGGCCACCGCGCGCGAGGCTACGCGGCAGAGGTTGATCGTTCATGTGGGTGACGGCGAGCCGGCCAAATGGAACGTTGCGCTCAACAATACGTTCAACGTGCAGAAAGAGCTGGGCGCGCAGAACGTGGAGATCGAAATCGTCGCGATCAACGCCGGCCTGGGAATGCTGAAGCTGGATTCGCCCGTCGGCGGCCGGGTGGCCGAGGCGCTGCAGGCCGGGGTCAAGGTCGTCGCCTGCGAGAACTCGATGAAGGGGCAGAAGGTCACGCGCGACGACATGCTCCCGGGCATAGGCTATGTCGCCGCCGGGGTCGTCGAGCTGATGCAGCGCCAGCGCGAGGGCTACGCCTATATCCGTCCCTAGCGGCGCATGGCTGCTCGAACGCTGAGACCGCCGCGCCACCGCCGCGGTGCAGGCAGGGGCCGTGGTGTAAAGTAAACGGATGGCAACACCCGCTCCGGCCGCCAACCCGGCGGCACCCCCTCCGTCTCAGCCCGAGGCGGCGCTGCAGGCGCAGGACCGTCGCCTGCGTGCCGAGGACATCCTGAAGCTGATGGTGGCCGATGGCCTCATCATGGCCCCCGCCGCCGACAAGCTGGTGCGCGCGAAAGGCCCGCGCGGCGATCACCCGCTCGAATTCATCGCGAAGCAGAAATGGAAATCGGCGTTGTCGCCGCATCCGGCGCTCACACTCGACTGGCTCGTCGAGTGGCTCGCCGTAAAGCTCGGCATCCCGTACCTGCACATCGACCCGTTGAAGATCGACCTCACGGGCGTGACCCAGACGATGTCGAACGCCTATGCGGAGCGTTACCGGATCCTGCCTGTGGAAGTGACGCGCACGACGCTCACGGTCGCCACCGGCGAGCCCTTCATCCGCGCGTGGGCCGACGAGCTGTCGAAGATGCTGAAGCTCGAAGTCAAGCAGGTCTTTGCCAATCCGCAGGACATCCGGCGTTACCTCGGCGAGTTCTACAACCTCGCCCGGTCGATGAAAAAAGCGCAGGAGATCTCGCCGGGACAGCTGTCGCTCGCGCGCAATTTCGAGCAGCTGGTCGAACTGGGCCAGCGGGGCAATCTCGACGCCAACGACAGCCATGTCGTCCACATCGTCGACTGGCTGTGGCAATACGCGTTCGAGCAGCGCGCGTCCGACATCCACGTCGAGCCGCGACGCGACGTGGGACTGGTGCGCTTCCGCATCGATGGCGTGCT
>CAVSDL010000004.1:0-13498 GCA_963726775.1 uncultured beta proteobacterium | reverse complement strand
CGCGGATGCATTCATCCAAAGTGCCAAGAGGCAAGAGGTCTGGGACTACGTCGCGCGGCCTTTTGCCAGGACGAACGCCTCGTTGTGACGCGCAGGTTCACGAAGAATTCAGGAACGGAGGGGCCTCGGGGCCAGGTCACGATGCAGCGCCCAGTCGATGCCGCCCGGAATCGAACTCGCGAGCTGAAGGAGGCCAAAGAGGACGGAGAGCAGCAACGCAGCCTCTGCGGGCACAGCGGCAAGCCCGAACAGTCCGACGGCTCCCGTCTCCCGCAGACCCCACCCGGCGAAGGAAATCGGAAGCAGTGCAATGAGGAATACGAGGGGCACGAGCAGGAAATAGGTCATGAGGCCAATGGGCAGCCCCAAGGCCATGCCGAGCAATGTGTAGGTAAGTACGCCGCAGGCATGGACGACAATCGAGGTCCATAGCTGCGGCCAGAAGCGACGCCACCGCCCGAACCGGCCGAGATCAACAGCGAGAATCAGCGCGGGCCGCGCGATACGCGGCAGGAGGCGGCGAAACGCTGCCTGCCGGGCCAGCACGGCAGCAAGTACCACCGCGAGCAGGAAGCTTGTCGAAAGGGCGATGGCGGGAATCGCGAGCACCGGCAATCGCGTCGCATACACGGGCGCCAGCACGACGACGCTGGCGAGAAGGATGACGAGTCCCGAGACGCGATCGAGCAATGTGGCGCGCACCGCGCGGCTGAAACCCACCTGCGCGCGAAGATAGAACACCTTCGCAACGTCGCCGCCGAGGCTGGTCGGCATCACCTGATTGAACCACAAGCCGATGTAATGCACGCGCAGCGACGAGAGCAGCGCGAGCCGACGCCGCAAGGTCGCGAGCACGTAGACAAAGCGGGCCGAGGATGCGATCTGCCCGGCGAAGTACACCGCGAACGCGCCCGCGACGATGAGCGGATCCAGGTCCATGATGCGCCGGCCGATGTCGCCGAGGTCGACCTTTGAGGCGATGAAGGTGAGGATAGCGGCGGAGACCGCCAGCTTGACCCAGGTGCGCAACACCGGCGCTCCTAGCGGTCCGTGGCAGGCGAGGACGCTCGGGACTCGTCGAGTCGGGCGGAGAGCAGCGCCACTTCCTGCGACAGCGCGCGGACCTGGCGGTTGAGTTTCGCCAATGCGTGCAGCAATCGGTACAGACCGATGAACGCGAAGAAAAGCAGGCCGCCGAAAAGGGTAATGAACGGAAACTGCACACCGATCAGCCGCGACAGCTCCTCCGCCCACACCGGGAAAAGGACGAATGCGAGGGGAATGGCGCCCACGGCAGCGAGCAGCGCGAGGTCGTAGAGATCCAGGTTGTCGCGGACGGCGTTCCGGACGAGCACCGCGATGTAGACGATTGCGAAGATGACAATGAAGGTAACCGTCGCGGCGGACGGCGGGTGGGCTGGGGTCACAGGAACCTCTTCAGGCGCAGCAATACGAGATAGCCTAGCACCCGGAACATGTAGGCGACCGAGCGCAGCCCGGCAAGGGAGCTCGTTCCGTGGACGCGCTCGCGCATGTCGACCGGTGCATCCACCACTCGCAGGCCGTGCTCCACCGCGACGGCGATCGAAACGGGCTCGGGGTAATCCTGCGGATAGTGCATGGAAAAGAGAGCGATCGCCTTCCGATCCATGAAGCGAAAGCCGCTCGTCGGGTCCGTCACGCGGACGCCGAAGAGGATGCGGAGCGCCGCGGCGATCGTGCGGATTCCCGCGCGCCGCATCGATGTTGACCGGAAGCCACCTTCGGCAAGGAAGCGCGAGCCGATCACGAGGTTGGCGCCGGTCTGCGCATGGACCCGCAGCAACGAGGCAATTTCTGAGGCGACGTGCTGACCGTCGCCGTCCACCTGGATGCAGGCGTCGAAGTCGTTGCGCGCGGCGTACAGGACGCCCGTCTGGACCGCACCGCCGATACCGAGGTTTACCGGCAGCTGCACCACACGGCTCGCTTCGCGCGCGACATTCGCCGTATCGTCCGTCGAGCCATCGTCGATGACGACGGTGACGAGCGTACCGTCGAAGGCCTTCACGTCGGCGACCACGGCAGACACGGCGCGCTCTTCGTTGTAGCAGGGAATGACGACGGCGGTGCGCATTGGCGTGGAGTCGGGTCAGGTGCGCGCGCCGCGCAGGCGATGCATCGCCACGCGCCACAGCAGATAGGCCACGCGGCGAGGAAGATTTTCCATCTTGGTGCGCGGTGTTCCGAAAATTGAGCGGATCCCCTGCACCCAAAGGTCGCGGCCGCGCTTCAACTTCTCGACCAGGAAAAGACGGATGAGGATCCTTCGCCGCCTCGACACCGTTTCCCAGTCGAGACGGCCCTTGGGGCTGAAGCTCACGAGCGCGTCCTTCTCGACGATGGGAATGGCGCGCCGCGCGAAGAGGGCGCTGCCGGCGAGCGGCGCCACGACAAAGATTGCTACCTCATCGGCACCGGCGCGCACGAGGTCTCGCAGGTATTTCCGGGAAGCCTCGAAGTCGTTCTCGGTCTCGTCCGGATGGCCGACAAGAAAGCATGCCTGCATCGCGATGCCCGCGCGATGGCATGCAGCGGCGAGTTCCAGTCCGTGGGCGTGGTCGAAACGCTTGCCGATCACCTTCATCAGACGTGAACTGCCGGACTCGGGGCTGATCGAGATGTAGCGGCAACCGGCGCGCGCGAGCAACGGGACATCGTCGACATGGACGGTCTCGGCCTTGGTGCCACTCACGAAGTAGAAGCGGATGCCCGCCTTGCGCGCGACGAGTTCCTCGCAGACCTCGCGCCAGCGGCTTCCGCGCACGGTGGGGTTCAGGTCCTCGATCTGGAAATCGCGCACGCCGAACCGGTCGCGCAAGATGATCATCTCGTCGACCACTTCCGTCGGCGCGCGTGGGCGCCAGCGCTGGCTGTTGGTTTCCGGCACCACGCAAAAGTCGCACGGGTAGGGGCAGCCGCGCGAGGTAAGCACGGGAAGGTAGGAGGCGGTCTTGGGGCCGTGCGAGTAGGGCAGGCGCCAGTAGTTCCCGATGGGGAACAGATCCCAGGCCGGAATCGGGTAACTGGGCTCCCGCTCGATCCAGCGCTCGACGGGCCGCGTACTCGCGGCGGCGAGGACATTGCGCGGGATGGGCTCGGTGCCGCGTCGCGCAAGGCAGTCGCGGATTTGGGGCCAGTTCCAGTAAGGTTCGCCGCAGACGAGAACATCTGCATCGGCGGCAAAGAAATCGGCCGGCACCGAGTTCAGCGCGTACGCGGTCACGGCCTGCGAATTCTCGAGGATCGCGATCGGCAGCTCCGGTCTCAGCGCTCGCAGTTGGCGGCAGCTACCCAGCAGCTCGCCATGCGACATGTACGAAAGCGCGTAGAGAACGACGGCATCCGCCGCGGCGACCGCCGGCTCGGCGAGGCGCGCGCGCAGCGCCTGACCCTGCAGGTAATGGTCGCCGCGGTCCTCGAGGCAGCCCGGAGAAGAACCGAACAGGTCGAAGACCGTGACCTCGTCGCCGCGGTCGCGCAGGAACGCCGCGAACACTGCCAGTTCCATCGGCCAATACGGAACACCCGAGCCCAGGAAGTCGCTCTTCTGGACCGCGATGCGCGGCGAGATGAGCAGGTAGCGCGCCATGAAGGGTTCGGCGTCAGCCTGCTAGTCGAGCACCGGGTAGTGCCGCGTGCGCTCGCGCTCCGAATCCCAGGCATCGGGCGCCTCGGCCGTGCGCGCCAGGTACCACCGCGCGGCTCCGTAGCCGATGTCCATGGCGTCGAGTGTCCCGATGTAGTTGAACGCGCCTTGGCGACCCACGGTTCGGAAGTTCGCGATCCGGTCGAGGGTCGCGAGCACGTCCGTGAGCGCTGATTCGAATCCGGGCCGGAACACCGGATAGGACGAGCGCAGGCGGATCACGCGCGATCCCTTGCACGTGAACCGATATCCCATGGAGCGAAGGCCCTCCTCGACGCGCTTCACCAGCTCGCTCTCCGAAAGCGCCATCATGGGGCGCGTCTCGTTGTCCATCACCTCGCAGCACACGATGCTGCCGCCCTTCGCCATCCCGGGGTCGAAGGACTCCTGCTCGGAAATGCGGTGAAAGATCACGGCAGGGTCGGGCACGAAGATCCACGAATCCTCGAAGAGGCTCGGCGTGTCCACGTGCAGGAACACGAGGATCAGGTCGTTGAGTCGCAGCAACCCGGAGGCGCGTTCGCGAGCGCCGGCGTCTACCGCGTCGCCCAACAGGGTGAGAAGGCGCCCGAGCGGGATGCTCGAGAACACGAAATCGTCCGGCCCGATGTCGATCGCCCGCTCGGCGCCGCTCGCGCGTTCGCGAAGGCTCCAGGCGAGCGATCCGCCCACCGACGACTTCGAGCTTCGTCACCTCGGTATCGAGGAGGAATTCGCCCTTCGTTTGCGCCTTGCGGTAGATCGAGTCCCAGATGCGCTGCAGGCCGCCCTTTGGGTACTCGAACTCGAGCGCTTCGAACTTGCTTTTCTTCGAAAGGCCCAGTGTACGCGCGATGACCTCCAGAAGCGGAGGTGTCTGGACCCGACCCGCGGACAGCTTCACGTCGAGATTGACAGGGTCGCCCCACAGCTTCAGCGCGATGGGCTTGAAGAGCGCTTCATAGAGGCCCCGTCCCACGCGGCCGACGAGATCTTCCTCGAAGGTGCGCGGGGCGCCGCGCCCCAGCAGGCCGCGGATCCGCGCCCAGCCGTAATCCCACACCATGCCAAAGAACGGCGACCAGCCAAATACCTTGCCGAGCGATAGCGGCGAGGGCGGGTAGGGCAGCATGTGGCCATGCATGTAAATGCGGCTTGCCTTGGGCCGCGTCAGCCATCCGTCGGCCGGCAGCAGCGCGCGCACGCGTGAAGTCAGCGCCTTGTCGAGCGAGAAGATCTTGTGAGGGCCGAGATCGTGCGCGCCTCGGTCCTCCCAGGTGAGTGTGCGCGCAAGGCCGCCAAGCTGATTGTCGCGCTCCACGACGACGAATCGCGGCCCGCCTGCCCCGGCGAGGGCATCGGCCAGCGCCAGTCCCGCGGGCCCGCCACCGAGAATGTAGACCGTCACGCCTTGAGCCGTGCGAGGGCGGTGGTCTGACTGGCGTAGTACGGCACCGGGATCTCGCGAAGGGCGCGGGGCGTGTGGCGCGCGATGAAGGCGCTGAGCGGGATCCTGTAATGCGCCGCCATGTCCTCGAGATACCCGAACTGGAGCGTCTGCCAGTAGCGGCGGAAATGGAAGGGCTCGAAACCCGTCCGCCGCATGATGTCGGCCATCGTCTTGCGCGTGAAGTGATGCAGGTGCACGGAGAGTATCCACCAGAAGCGCTTTCCGGCGAGCTTCGCCTGCGTCGTGCCGATATCGGGGAAGTTCACGAGGAAGATGCCGCCGGGATTGAGGAGCGTGCGAATGCGTTCCAGGTCGGCCTTGGGATCGGTGAGATGCTCGATCACGTCCCACAGGCACACGAGGTCGAACGAGCCGGGTGTGAGGGCGTGGTCGGCGATGGTGCCCTGCTCGATCCTGAGGCCGCGCTTCCTGCCACGCTCCGTGAGGTCCCGCGATGGCTCCAGGCCGCTTGCGATGTAGCCGTAGCGCGTCGCCGCGTCGAGGAATGCGCCGCCCGCGGTGCCGATGTCGAGGACCCGCGCACCCGGCGGCGGCAGGTGATCCCTCAGGCGCACGAGGGCGCGGAAGAAGCTTTCCACGCGCATCGGGAACTGGCTGTCATGGCCGCTCTCCTCGGAGGCGAGGTAGCCGGCGAGGATTGCATCGTCGGGAAAGCGCGGATTCTCGAAGATCATCGCGCAATTCGGACACTCCACCAGCGTCTGCGTGCCGGGGATTCCGGAGGCTGCGCCGTAGAGCTTCGCCGGGTCCTCGCAGCGATTCCACGGCGTATACAACGTACGGAATCCGTCCGGCTTGCCGCACAGTGGGCAGGCGATCGCGCGGCGGGTGGGAGGGAGCGAGGAGGACGGCATTCTTGCCATGGACTCGAGGGCGGGTGGCGGCCCTGTTTCGCGGGCACGGTCCGGAGTCGGCGACGCCGAGATGGCCGGAAAATCAGTCATTATAGGCGAGCGCTCCATCTTTCCCGGATGGCGCATGCGCTCGGCGCGATGCCGGTGCATTCCGTCCGACATTCGAACGTGCTTTCACGGGACGTTTTCCGCCCGTCGTGAATGTACGCGAGGTCGATGTTTCGTTCTGCCCTCGGATTGCGCTCGCGGCAGCGTGTCGCTTCTAGCGCGCGGCCTCGTTCGCGGGAGCTGCTCGGACACCATCGCTGCCGCTGTTCCCGCCGGACACGCGCAAGCCGATGTCCGCGAGCAGCACCAACTGAAATCCGGCAACGCCGGTGATGGACGACGCCCGCTTCAGGTCGAGCGCATAGGGGTCGACCAGCAAGAGCCACTTGCGGCCTGGCGGAATATCGCGGTCGTCGAGTTTATCCTTGTCCAGGACGATAATGGGGGCACGTGACAGCACGTGGAACGCGGCGCGATAGGCAATGGCCGAGTTTGCGCGCGCCACGATCGCACCATCGTTGCGCGCGCCTCCGGGCACGAGCATCGCCAGTGCCGCCAGCGAGCGATCCTGTTCGCCGACGATGGCGGCAAAGTTGCGCTGGCTCCGGAAGGTCTCGACGTCTCCCCATGCTGCCATCGCCACAAGGACCGCGCAGCATGCGTTGACACCGGCGCGCTGGCCACGGACCAGGAACGTTATCGAAACGACGGCGAGGCCCGTGATCGCCAATGCAAGGTTGCGCCTGCCTGACAGGATCCAGCTTGCAACGGGAAAATCGACAGTTCCCGGCGTGTAATGCTTTCCGAGCATGATGGCGGCAAGCGCAACGAGCGTTGCCGTGATCAACAGCACGATGGCCGTGGCCCGCCCCTTGCGATCCGACGATGCTTCCGGTGGTTGCCGCGCGGCGAGAATCAGCACCAGCAGCGGAAGGGCGAACTCGTAGAGTCGCCCGTGCAGCCGGCTGGCCGATTCGTAAGGACCGACTCCGCGCGTATCCACGGTAAATTTGACAACCATCGCGAGCAGCAGCCCGAGCGATAGAACAGCGAAGGTCACGAGCGCCGCCGTGCGGCCGGGTGGCAGGTCGGGACGCGGCGGCAGGCCAGGGCGAAACCCGAGGACGACCGTCGGCAGGACGACGAACGCGAGCAGCAGCAGGTGCCCCGCAAGGCAGAACCAGAAGATCGGCCCGAGAATGCTCGCAAAGGCGAAGCTCGACGTCCCCACCAGCAAGCCCTTGTATGCGTTCCCGAACCACGATATCGCGAAGCTTCCGGTGGCGGCGAATGCGATGGCGTAGCGCGTCAGCAGAAAGGCGACGCCGAAGCCGACCAGGGCGCCGGCGATTCGTCCCCATGCATCCCGTCGAACCCATCCGCTCACGGCGATCGCGGCGAGAGCCGCGCCGGTTACGACGAGGCCGTGAGGCTTGATCGACGAAAGCGCCGCCGCGGCGATGCCGCAAGCGATGCTGCCGCGCACGAAATCCCTCGGCACCGCCACGACGACGCACCACGCGACGACCCAGAAGGCGAAGAAATTGAGTGATTCCGGCATCACGTACGCGGCGGACGACGAGATCGGCGACAGCGTGGCGACGATCGCGATCACGTAGGCGGGTCCCGCTTCCGCGAGGCCACGGGACGGTTGCGTAGATCGCGAGGAACGCGAGCCCCACCATCACCGCATTGAGGCACTTGACCGCCACCTGGAAATTGACGCCCAGCGCCGGCGTCCATGAGTAGAGGGCGAAATAAAGGATGTTCGGCATCTGCGTTTCGAAGAGCGAATCGCGGAACGACAGGATATGCGTGGCGTAGATCGCCTCGTCGGCGAAGACCACGGGTGGCTCGATCGCCAGGGCGCGGAAAAATGCGATGCACGCCACGGCCAGCGCCGTGGCTGCAAGGCCCTCCCGCGAAAAGAGCGGCCACTCGGGGGAATGCGGACCCGATTGGAGCGTCGGCGTTCGGTTCATCGGCGTGGGCGGGATGGTGAAGCTGCGGCGACGCGCCTCAACGCGTTCGACCTATCCTGCGTCGCAATAGCTGCGCGGATCGCGATTCAGAATCTTGATCAATCGCGCGGTATGTCTCTCCCTGGCCCAGTCTTGCAAATGGTTGGCCGTATCGAAGAACCACGACGACGGATACATGAAGTCCCGCGGTGCACCTGCGTAGCGAACGCCTTCTTTGCGCACTCGATCGGGCAGGTCTGCGTAGAAATCCCGCTCGACCGGATCCATGTCGTACCTGGCGAAGTGCAGCAGCACGGCTGGAACTGCTACCAAACAAACGTTGTTGGCCTTTGCCCAATGGCTGTATTCGGAGATGATGGCCCAGCCGCCTCTTTCCTTTGCGGCTCTTGCGCCGTAGTCCTTGGCGGTGACCGCCCCAACCGCCGCGATATCCGCCGAGCTCTCGTCAGCCCGCGCTGTATGGGTCTGGTCGCCTCTGGCATCGAGGTGATGGGCACCGTAAGTTCCCGACGTCACCGGATTGTCGCGCAGCTTCCCCAATCCATTTTTCCAGCGATGGCGCACGCGCTCGGCGCGATGCCGGCGCATCTTGTCCAACACTCGAAGCAAGTTCCCTCACTTCGTGAACGTGCATGAGGTCGATACATCGGTCTGCCCGCATTTTGTATTCGTGACAACGCGTCGCTTCTAGCGCCCGGTCTCCGTGACGGGAGGCCCTTCGCGTTGGCGAACTGCGAGCGACCCGACGCCGACCCCCAGCTCCCGGTCGTCGCTCGACACGCCGATCGAAAGCGGCGAAACCGGAAGCATCCCCGAAATGACGACCGTGTCGGCAGGCGTCCTGAGGTCGAAATCCCATTCGTGAAGGCTGGGCTCGGGTCCGAGCTTCAGTTCGCGCTGTTCGGTCCCTAGCGTAATAGTCAAGGGGCGTCCGGCATTGCCCGCGAACGCGTGTGCCAATAGCTGGACGCGGACACGACCGCTCACCGGAGTTCCCAGGAAGACCTTTGCCTCAGTCCCGCGGGTCCACGAGCCCCAGGACTCAGGCCGGTGAAAGCCTTCGGCCCGTGCGCCACCACCGACGGCAAGACTAAGGCGTCGATCGCCATCGCCACTGCCGTCGATAACGCGTAATCCGATGTCTGCAAGCTGCACCAGCTGAAATCCGGAAGCACTTGCGACAGACGAAATATATTTCAGTCCCAACCAATACGGGTCGACCAGCAATAGCCACTTGCGGCCTGGTGGAACGTCGCGCTCGCCGATCGAGTCCTTGTCAACGACGACGATTGGAGAGCGCGACAACGCATGGAACTTGGCGCGAAACGCGACGGGCGAATTCGCGCGAGCCACGACCGCGCCGTCGTTGCGGGCGGGCTCGGGCACGAGCATCGCCAATGCCGCCAACGAGCGATCCTGTTCGCCGACGATGCCCGCGAAAGCTCTTTGGCTCCGGAAACTCTCGACATCTCCCCACGCGACCATTGCCACAAGGGTGGCGCAGCATGCGATGACGCCGGCCCTTTGCCCGCGAAGAAGGAACGCGATCGAAACGATTGCGAGGCCAGCGACCGCGAATGCAAGGTTGCGCTTGTCTGACAGAATCCAACTCGCGACGGGAAAATCGACAAATCCTGGCGAGTAATGCTTTCCGAAGGCGATGGCGGCCAGCGCTACAAGCGTAGTGGTGATCAGAAGCACGATGGCCGTGGCTCGCCCCTTGCGATCCAAGGGTACGTTAATCGTTTGCCTCGCGGCGAGAATCAGCACCAGCAACGGAAGGGCGAACTCGTAGAGCCGTCCGTGCAATCGGCCGGCCGACTCGTAGGGGCCGAATCCGCGCGTATCCACGGTAAATTTGACGGTCATCCCGAGTAGCAGTCCCAGCGTCAGCACGGCGAAGGTCATGAGTGCGGCCAAGCTGCCGGGCGGCAGGTCGGGACGCGGCGGCAGGCCGGGGCGAAACCCGAGGGCGACTGTGGGGAGAACGACGAACGCGAGCAGCAGCAGGTGGCCCGCAAGGCAAAACCAGAATACCGGCCCGAGAATGCTCGCGAATGCAAAACTCGATGATGCCGAAAGTGAAGCCGTATATAGCTTCCCGAACCACGAGAAAGCTAAGCTTCCCGTGGTGGCGAACGCGATGACGTATCGCGCCAGAAAGAAGGCGACCATGAGACCAGCCAAGGCCTTGACGATTCGGATGGGTGCATCCCGCCGAACCAGTCCGCTTACGGCGATCGCGGCGACTGCTGCGCCCGTTACGACGAGGCCATGCGGCTTGATCGACGTGAGCGCTGCCGCGGCGATACCGCAGACGATGCTGCCGCGCATGAAATCTCTCGGCACCGCCACGGTTACGCACCACGCGACAACCCAGAAAGCGAAAAGATTGAGTGATTCCGGCATCACGTAGGCGGCAGACGACGTTATCGGCGACAGTGCGGCGACGATCGCGATTATGTAGGCGGGCCCACGCTCCACGAACCCCCGGGCGGTTGCGTAGATCGCAAGGAACGCGAACCCCACCATTGCCGCATTGAGGAACTTCACTGCCACCTGGAAATTGACGCCAAGCGCTGGCGTCCACGAATACAGGGCGAAATACAGAATGTTCGGCATCTGCAGTTCGAAGAGCGAGTCCCGAAACAACAGAATATGCGTCGCGTAGGTCGCCTCGTCGGCGAACACCACAGGCGGTCCGATTGCCAGGGCGCGGAAAAATACGATGCACGCCACGGCGAACGCGGTGGCGACGAGCCCCGACCGATAAAACAGCGGCCACCCGGGGTGATGCTGACCCTGGCGGGGCATTTGCGTTCGACTCGTGGCGCTGAGCGGGATGAAGGACTGGCGCCATTGTCCCACAGGCTGGAAGGAGCGGGCGTCTGTCAACTTCGATCACTGCTTAGTTGCATCCCAGGTGGATGCGCCCCAATTCGCAGACCGGAACGTGGATTCGACCCGTGCATCGGAGTATGCGCTTTCCGCGTATACCGGAAGGTGATGCCGGTGCGTACGTTCTTCAATTTCCGGAAGAAGTGCGGAGGCCCGAGGCCGTCACGCAGATCCGTGCCATCGCAAGAACTAAGACGCGAACGCGCAAGAAAAGAAGAGAATCGAAGGTGACGAGAGAAGGAAAGGAATTCATTTCGCAGTGCTGTGCGCCGATCGAACCCGCCGCCTGATCCGACGGCATCGACAAATCCGACTGGGATGGAACACAATCGCCGCGTCCTGCCCAAGGCAGGCACGTCCACATCGAAAAATCAGGGAGATCGTCATGCGTCTCAATAACATCTCGCGCTTCACTGGGGTGGCCATGGCCACCGTGCTATTCGCCGGCACCGCTCACGCTCTATTGTTCCGCGCCTATCTCGCGCCCACCGGAAGCGACGGCAATCCGTGCACCGTGGCGGCCCCTTGTCGCCTGCTCCCCGCGGCACTTGCCGCCGTGGCCGACGGCGGCGAGATCTGGATGCTCGATTCGGCTAACTACAACACCGCGACCGTCAGCATCACCAAGTCGGTGGGTATCCTTGCCGTTCCCGGGGTGGTGGGCAGTGTGGTGGCGATGGGCGGGCCCGCCATCACCATCGGCACGGCGGGCGTCAAAGTGGCGCTGCGCAACCTTGTGATAGTTCCGCTGCCGGGAGGTGGAGGCACCAGCGGCGTTGTCATGACCGACGGCGCGGCACTGACGATCGAGAACTGTCTGATTGCGAATCTAACCGGAAATGGCATCGACGTCACCGGTGCAAGCGTTCAGGTCACGGGCACCACGATTCGAAATAATGGCAGCGATGGTCTGTCGCTTTGGAACGGTGCGAAAGGCATCGTCGCGCACGCCACGATCACAGGAAACAGCAATATCGGAATCTCGCTTCAGTCGGCCACTGCCACCAGCACGACCGCAGACATCGCCGATTCGACGATCGGTGCGAACGGTATTGCTGGCGTTAGCGCATGGTCCAACAGTGTATCCGCCGTAGTTGCTGTCTCCGTCCGCGACAGCCAAATCGTACGCAACGCGTCCTATGGATTGACTGCACAGTCCAATTTTGCCGGATCCGTCACTCTGTCCGCCAGTAACAACATCATCTCGCAAAATAACACCGGCATAGCGGCCTCGGGCTCTGGGGTCAAAGTATGGGCGAGCGCGAATACAGTGAGTGATAACACACTCGGCTTTTTTAACTTTCAAGGCGTTTTCGAAAGCGCCGGCAACAACGCGGTACGCAACAATGTCACCAACAAGAACGGGACCATCACGGTAGTCGCCATGGAGTAACGCGTAAGAGCGCAAACGCGTCGGGTTGTGACAACTTGGCGCGCTTGCGAACGAGTGAATCGGCTGGGTCGTTTCGCTTTACTGATTAGTGCAACAAATAGTGCGTAGTGTGGTATAATTCCTGGCATGGAAACGAAGACCGATGCCAGGAAGCTGGATGGAGCGACGCAAGCGCACCTGCGGCGGTTGGTGGTTAAGGCGCTGCGTGGTGGCATGAAGCAGACGGCGGCGGCGGAGCAGTTCGCGGTCAGTCTGCGGGCGGTGAACAAGTGGGCCGCGCTGGACAAGACTGGTGGTCTGCGGGCGCTGAAGCCGAAGCGTCGTGGTCGTCGGGCCGGAGAAGGACGGCTCGATGCCACGCAGTCGGCGCGGATTCGAGCGCTGATCGTTGGCAAGATGCCCGATCAGCTGAAGTTGCCGTTCTATCTGTGGACGCGGGCAGCGGTGGCGAGCCTGATCGAGCGCGAGTACGGAGAGGCCGTATCGCTGACGACGGTGGGACGCTACCTCAAGGCTTGGGGCATGACCCCGCAGAAGCCGGTGCGGCGGGCGTATGAAAGAAACGATGCGGCGATCAAGCGCTGGCTGGTCGCGGAGTATCCGGCGCTGGTCGGTGACGCCAAGCGCGAGCGGGCCACGATCTATTGGGGCGACGAGATGGGTTTGCGCAGTGACCATGTGACCGGAACCAGCTACGCCCCTTCGGGCCAGACGCCGGTGGTACGAGCCACCGGGCAACGCTTCGGCTGCAACATGATCTCGGCGATCACCAATCGCGGGGCACTCGCGTTCATGGTGTTTCAGGGCAAGTTTCAGAATCCGGTGTTCATCGAGTTCATGAAGCGCCTGCTCCGACAGGTCCAGGGCAAGCTCTATCTGATCGTCGACGGTCATCCCGTGCATCGCTCGGTTGCCGCCAAGCGCTTCGTGGCGGACAACGCGGATCGCCTTCGCCTGATCCGCTTGCCCGGCTACTGTCCCGAACTGAACCCGGACGAGCTGCTCAATCAGGATGTGAAGACCAATGCCTTGGGCAAGAGCCGGCCGACCAACAAGGCCGAGATGATCGCCACCGTGCGCAGCCATCTGCATCGTCGCCAGAAGCAGCCTCAGAGTGATCAGGAACCTGTTCCTCGAAAAACATGTTCGCTACGCTGCCTGATCAAAATCACGCACTATTTACCG
>CAVSDL010000003.1:0-24211 GCA_963726775.1 uncultured beta proteobacterium | reverse complement strand
CACGTTGCCGCAGGGCGATGTTCGCGTGCCGCTGCCCGGCGCCAGGCGTTCAAGCTTCGGCCTGGGGCTCGTCGAGGGCTGGCGCGGTCCGGTTTTCATCGCGCTCGAGAGCGGCGGCGGCGGAACTGTCCGCCGCTGCCACCCGCATGACCCTTCATGGTCGAATTGGCCGGTGCTCGAGCATGCGGTCATCGGCAATATCGTTCCCGACTTTCCGCTGATCAACAAGTCATTCAACCTTTCCTACAGCGGGCACGACCTGTAATCGCATGCTGTACATCCTCCGCCAGATCGCGAAGACAGGCATCAGGACCGAAGCGGCGCCTGCGCCCGACGACGCGATGGTCATCGTTGCCCGGCTGCAGCAGAAGATCCTGCGCACGCTGGGCCGCGCGTTGACGATCCGGCAGGTCGATGCCGGGTCGTGCAACGGCTGCGAGCTGGAGATTCACGCGCTCGGCAATCCGTACTACAACATCGAAGGCCTCGGCATCCGCTTCGTCGCGAGCCCGCGCCACGCCGACATGCTGCTGGTGACGGGGCCGGTGTCGAAGCACATGGCGATTGCGTTGAAGCGAACCTACGACGCGACGCCGGAACCGAAGCTCGTCGTCGCCGTTGGCGATTGCGGCTGCACCGGCGGCATCTTCGGGGAAAGCTACGCGAGCCTGGGTCGCGTCGCCAATGTCATTCCCGTCGATGTCGAGATCGCCGGATGTCCGCCGACGCCGACGGCGCTCTTGCAAGGCATACTCGCCGCGATCACGCACGACGCGAAGGCGGCAGACCCGGCGGACGGAAGCGCGAAGCAGCACGATCCGGGTTGACCACGGGCGCCATTCCCGAAATACTCCAGCCCGCACCGTCGAATTCGAATCTCGCGGCTCGCAGCGCTGCAGAAAGCGGAAACGCGGCGATCGTGTCGGCCCGCCCTCCTCGATCCACCCTACCCTGACGAGACACCCCATGAGCGAACCGGCGCAAGCCCCGGCCCCGGCCCCGGCCCCGGAAGACGCGACCAAGCGAATGCGCGAGAAGGTGGACAAGCTGCTCGCCCGCGACCCGTGCAAGAGCGAGGCGAGCATCGTGCTCGGCGGCCGCACGCTTGCCTACCGCGCGATCGCCGAATTTGTGCCGGTCGTCGCCGGCGGCGTCGACGACAAGCGCGGCGACCCGGAAGCCGCGGTGTTCACCACGTCGTATTTCCTCGCCGCCGCAGATCCGGCGACGCGCCCGGTGTGCTTCGTGTTCAACGGCGGGCCCGGTTCGGCGTCGATCTGGCTGCACTTAGGCGCGCTCGGGCCGAAACGCGTGGTCATTCGCGAGGACGGCACGATGCCGCCGCCCCCGTACACCGTGACGGACAACCAGGAGTCGTGGTTCGAGCACTTCGACCTCGTGTTCATCGATCCGCCGCACACCGGTTATTCGATCACCGCCAGCGACGACGCGCGCAAGAAGATGCTGTCGGTCGACGGCGACGTCGATGCGCTCGCCGAGTGCATCCGCACGTGGCTCGGACGCCATCGCCGCTGGAGCTCGCCGGTGTACGTCGCCGGCGAAAGCTACGGCACGACACGCGGCGCGGCGCTCGCCGACAAGCTGCAGGACATCGGCGTCGCACTGTCGGGACTCGTTCTCGTCTCCTGCGCGATGGACCTGCAGAGCGTCGTCTTCGCGCCGCGCAACGACCTGCCGTACGCGCTCTTCCTGCCCGCGTTCGCGTGCGTCGCGCAGTATCACGGCAAGCTCAAGGGGCGCCTCGCCGAATCGCCGGCGGCAGCGCGGGCGGCCGCGGAGGAATTCGTCGTCGACGAATACCTGGGTGCGCTCCATGCGGGGTCACGCCTGTCGAAGGCGGTGCGACGCCGCGTCGTGAATCGCGTCTCGGAACTGACCGGACTCGCGCGATCGCTGATCGAGGAGAAGAACCTGCGCATCAGCGACCACACGTACTTCGTCGAGCTGTTGCGCGACCGCGGCCTGATCGTCGGCCGGCTCGAGGCGCGCGTCACCGGACCGATGGCCGCGAGCCGCTCGCACGCGTGGGAGTTCGACCCGGGGATCGAAGCGATCGTCGCGCCGTACACGATGGCCGCGCACGCGTACATGAGCGAGAGCCTGGGCCTGGACACGCAGGCGCGCTACGAAGTGCTGTCGATGGACGCGCACAAGCAGTGGAACTGGAATCGCGGCGAGGAGAAGGGCAACAGCTACGCCTGCACGAGTCCCGACCTGTCGCGCGCGCTGCGCCGCAACCCGCACTTGCGCGTGCTGGTCGCGAGCGGTCACTACGATCTAGGGACGCCGTACAGCGCGTCCGACTGGTCGATCGCGCAACTCGACGTGCCGCCCGACGTGCTCGCGCGTGTCGAGCACCGCTACTACGACGCCGGCCACATGATGTACACGCGCGAGGCCGACATGATGAAGCTGAAGCGCGATCTGGCGGCGTGGCTGGCGGCGTAGGAGCGGCGCTCGCCGCATCGCACGACGGTCCCGCGCAAGGGCGATCCGGTCAGCGCACCAACGCGCGCTCGTACATGGCGTCCGGCTCGCCTTCTTCGTTGCTCTTCCCGTCACCGAGCATCTTGACCGCGAACCCGTTGCGCTCGTAGAAGCGGCGCGCTCCGCCGTTGCGCTGGAACGTGTAGAGGCGCAGCACCGGCGTGACAGTCGCCGCTTCCGCGATCATCGCGTCCAGCAGCTGCTGCCCGATGCCGTGGCCCGTCCACCCGGGCCTGACCCACAGCTGCGTCAGCCACGCGCCGTCGCGCGCGGCGAAGCCGACGATCTCGTCGCGCAGCACCGCGAGCCGCACCGACTGGCGCGGAAACACGACATCGCGCATCCACGCGCGGGTTTCGTCGTCGGTGTGCAGTTCGCGCAGGCCCGGCAGCGCGGCGCGCCTCGCCGCGAGCAAGAGGGCCGTGACCGCGGCGGCCTCTTCGTCGAACCGCGAAATGTCCGGCCGCCGAAGAATCACTCGCGACGGTGGCCTCATCCGAGGAGATCTCCCGACGCCTTTCTCCCCTTGCGAGGGCGGGCACCGTCAGGCGGCAGCGCGATGCGTTTCGCATCGCTCGCGCGGGCCCGGCGCCGCTCGTGCGCATCCAGGACCGGCTTCAGGTACCGGCCCGTGTAACTCGCGGCTACCTTGACGATTTCATCCGGGGGGCCTTCGGCGATGATCCGCCCGCCGCCCGCGCCGCCCTCGGGCCCGAGGTCGATGATCCAGTCCGCGGTCTTGATCACGTCGAGGTTGTGCTCGATGACGACGACCGTGTTGCCATGGTCGCGCAGCCGGTGCAGCACGGTGAGCAGCATCTCGATGTCGTGAAAATGCAGCCCCGTCGTCGGCTCATCGAGAATGTACAGCGTGCGACCCGTATCGCGCTTCGACAATTCGAGCGCCAGCTTCACGCGCTGCGCCTCGCCGCCGGAGAGCGTCGTCGCCGACTGGCCGAGCGTGATGTAGCCGAGGCCCACGTCCAGCAGCGTCGAAAGTTTGCGCGCGACCGCCGGGACCGGCTCGAAAAAGGCAAACGCCTGCTCGACCGTCATCGCCAGCACTTCGTGGATGTTCCGGTCCTTGTACCGGATCTCCAGCGTCTCGCGGTTGTAGCGCTGGCCGTGGCAGACGTCGCAAGGCACGTAGACATCGGGGAGAAAGTGCATCTCGACCTTGATCAGTCCGTCGCCCTGGCATGCTTCGCAACGCCCGCCTTTCACGTTGAACGAAAAGCGCCCCGGTCCGTACCCGCGCTCGCGCGCCTCCTTCACCTGCGCGAACAGCTCGCGAATCGGCGTGAACAGCCCGGTGTAGGTCGCCGGATTCGAGCGCGGCGTGCGGCCGATCGGGCTCTGGTCGACGCTGATCACCTTGTCGTAGAACTCGAGTCCCAGCAACTCGCGGAACGGCGCGGGCTCCGCCGTGCTGCCGTAGAGCTGCCGCGCGACCGCGTGATAAAGCGTGTCGTTGATCAGCGTGGACTTGCCCGACCCGGAGACGCCGGTCACGCAGACGAACAAGCCAATGGGCAGCGTCAGGTTCACGCCCTGCAGGTTGTTGCCGGTGGCGCCATCGATCGTCAGCACGCGCTTCGCGTCGACGCGGTGGCGGCGCGCGGGCATCGGAATGTGCCGGTGGCCGGCGAGGTACTGCCCCGTCAGCGAATGCGCCGCGAGGCGGATCTCCTCGGGCGTGCCCTGCGCGACGACCTGCCCGCCGTGCTCGCCGGCGCCTGGCCCCATGTCGACGATGTAGTCCGCGGCCTGTATGGCGTCGTGGTCGTGCTCGACGACGATCACGCTGTTGCCGAGATCGCGCAAGTGTTTCAGCGTGGCGAGCAGTCGGTCGTTGTCGCGCTGGTGCAGGCCGATCGACGGCTCGTCCAGCACGTACATGACGCCCGTCAGGCCCGAACCGATCTGGGAGGCGAGCCGGATCCGCTGCGCCTCGCCGCCGGAGAGCGTCTCCGCCGACCGGTCCAGGGACAGGTAGTCGAGACCGACATTGTTGAGGAAAGCGAGGCGGCTCACGATCTCCTTGATGATCCGATCGGCGATGGCGTGCTTCTGCCCGTCGAGCACCAGTGCGCCGAAGAAGACCGAGGCATCCTTGAGCGGCAGCGCGGACACCTCGAAGATCGCGCGTGCGCCCGCACCGGTACCGACCTTGACGTGCCGCGCTTCCCGCCGCAGTCGGGTGCCGCCGCATTCCGGGCACGGCTTCGAATTGAGATACTTGGCGAGTTCCTCGCGCACCATCAGCGAGTCGGTTTCACGGTAGCGCCGCTCGAGGTTCGGGATGATCCCCTCGAAGGTGTGCTCGCGCACCATCGGCTTGCCGCGGTCGGACAGGTAGGTAAACGGTATCTTGTCTTCGCCGCTGCCGTAGAGCACGAGCTGCTGGACGCGCTCGGGCAGACGGGCGAACGGCCGCTCGAGGTCGAAGCCGGCGTGTTTCGCGAGTCCCTGCAGCATCTGGTGGTAGAACTGGTTGCGCCGGTCCCAGCCCTTGATCGTTCCCGACGCAAGCGAGAGCTGCGGGAACGCGACCACGCGCTTCGGATCGAAAAAACTGATCGCGCCGAGACCGTCGCAGCGCGGGCACGCGCCCATCGGATTGTTGAACGAAAAGAGTCGGGGCTCGAGTTCCGACAGCGAGTAGTTGCAGATCGGGCAGGCGAATTTCGCCGAGAACAGATGCTCCGTGCCGGTATCCATCTCGACGGCCACCGCGCGTCCGTCGCCGTTGCGCAGCGCGGTCTCGAACGATTCCGCGAGCCGCTGCTTCAGATCGGCGCGAATGCGGAGCCGGTCGATGACCACGTCGATCGTGTGCTTGGTGTTCTTCGCGAGCTTCGGCACCGCGTCGATCTCGCATACCTTGCCGTCCACGCGAACGCGGACGAACCCCTTGGCGCGCAGCTCGACGAAAAGCTCCAGCTGCTCGCCCTTCCGGTTGACGACCACCGGCGCGAGAATCATCAACCGGGTGTCATCGGGGAACGCCAGCGTCGCGTCCACCATCTGCGAAATGGTCATCGCCGCGAGGCGCTGCTCGGGATGGTCGGGGCAATAGGGGTCGCCGACGCGCGCGAAGAGGAGCCGCAGATAATCGTGGATCTCGGTGACGGTGCCGACCGTCGAGCGCGGATTGTGCGACGTCGCCTTCTGCTCGATCGAAATCGCGGGCGAAAGTCCCTCGATCAGGTCGACGTCCGGCTTTTCCATCAGCTGGAGGAACTGCCGCGCATACGCCGACAGCGATTCGACGTATCTTCGCTGCCCCTCCGCATAAAGCGTGTCGAACGCCAGCGAACTCTTGCCCGAACCCGACAGTCCGGTGACGACGATCAGCCGGTGGCGCGGAAGGTCGAGATTGACGTTCTTGAGGTTGTGCGTGCGTGCGCCACGGATGCGGATGTATTCCATGCTGCGGTTGTCTATGCGCTCGGAGGCTCGTGGTGTACCCCGGCACCTTCGACTTCGGTCTTAGGCCGTCCGGCGCATGCCGGGCGAGGGGGCAACCTGCTACTATACCGCCATTACGCAGCCGCTTGCATGGCGCCTTACGGAACGGGATGACACCAGGCAATTCCAGTCGTCGTTTCCTTGACGGCGGGGACTTGGCGACGTTCGCCGCACGACGCGGGATCCCTGCTTTCGCAGGCACGTCGAAGGTATTGCGAGGGGGGTCATTCGAATTGTAAGCGCTCCGCAGGCGCTGCTGCTTCGCCTACCGATTCCGTCGATCACCCTGCCGGTTTTGTCCATGCCGCACGACCGCGTTCCCGCTCCTTCAGACACGTCCGCGCGCCCCGCGAAGGTGCGGATGACCTCCGACGAGCGCCGCGCCACCGTCGGCCTCGCCGGCATCTTCGGGCTGCGCATGCTCGGCATGTTCATCGTGCTTCCGGTGCTCGCGATCTATGCCGAGACGCTTCCGGGCGGCCGTGATCACGCGCTGGTGGGCCTGGCTCTGGGCGCCTACGGCCTCACGCAGGCGATACTGCAGGTTCCGTTCGGCTGGGCCTCCGACCGCTGGGGCAGGAAGCCGGTGATCGTCGCGGGCCTGGTGATTTTCGCGCTCGGCAGTTTCCTCGCCGCGTGGGCTCCGACCATCGCGTGGACGATCGCCGGTCGCACCGTCCAGGGCGCCGGCGCGATCTCGGCGGCGGTCATCGCGCTTACCGCGGATCTCACCCGGGACGAAGTGCGCACGCGGGCGATGGCGGCGATCGGCATCACGATCGGGGCCACGTTTGCGCTCTCGCTCGTCGCGGGCCCCGTGCTGATGGGCATCATCGGCGTTCCGGGCATTTTCGTGATGACCGGCCTCCTGGCGCTGTCGGCGATCGGCCTCCTGAATCGCATCGTGCCGGAATCCGACGTCCCCTCGAGCCGTCCCGAAACACCGGGTCAATGGAAGCAGGTGCTCAAGGACACGCAGCTGCTGCGCCTCAACTACGGGATCTTCGCGCTGCACGCCGCCTTGATGGCGCTGTTCGTCCAGGTCCCGTTCATGTTGCGCGACAACGGCGTGCCAAGCACCCGGCACTGGCTTGTCTACCTGCCCGTGCTGGTCGCGTCCGTCTTGCTGATGTACCCGGCAATGCTCAATGCCGACCGTCCGGGCCGCCGCAAAGCGGTGTTCGTCGGCGCGGTGACCGTGCTCTTCGCGGGTCAGGCGCTGCTCGCGCTCGCCGGCGCTTCGCTGACTCTGACGATCGCGGCGCTGGTCGTGTTCTTCACCGCGTTCAACCTGCTCGAGGCGACGTTGCCGTCCCTCATCTCCAAGTTCGCGCCGCCGGCCGTCAAGGGCACCGCCGTCGGCGTCTACTCCAGCGTGCAGTTCCTGGGAGCGTTCGTCGGCGCATCAATCGGCGGCTGGCTGTCGCAGCAATTCGGGCCCGCCGTGGTATTCGGCTTCTGCCTGGTGCTGACGGCGCTGTGGCTTGCCGCGAGCGCGACGATGACGGCTCCGCCTGCGTTCAATCAAAGCGGATATTCGATGGGAGAGACATAAATGGCCTCGGTGAACAAAGTGATCCTGATCGGCAATCTGGGGCGCGATCCGGAGACCCGTTACACGACCGGCGGCGATGCCGTGACCAACCTGCGCATCGCGACAACCGAAACGTGGAAGGACAAGAGCGGCGAGAAGCAGGAGAAGACCGAATGGCACACGGTGGTGCTCTTCGGGCGGCAGGCCGAGATCGCCGCCGAGTACCTCAAGAAAGGCCGCCCGGTCTACATCGAGGGCCGCTTGCAGACGCGCAAGTACACCGACAAGGAAGGCGTCGAAAAATACTCGACCGAGGTCGTGGGCGACCGCATGCAGCTCCTCGGCAGCCGCGAAGGCGGGGGTGGTAGCGGCGGTGGCGGAAGCGGTGGCGATGTCGAATTCGGCTCCGGTGCCGGATCGCGCTCCGGTGGCAGTGGCGCGAAGGGCGGTGGCGGTGCCCCCAAGTCCAAGCCCGACGATTTCGACGACGATATTCCGTTCTGAGAAGTAGTTCCTGCCTTGAATTTCGCTTGCGGCAGCGCGCTGACAATTGCATCCGGTTCGCCGCGCGCGCCTGGACTACGACGACGCGGCCATTTGTGCGGGCTGAGTAGGCGGATCGTTGCTGCCAGGCCCGGGACAGGACCCGATCAACTTCGGCGCCGCGTATGGCTCGCTCGTTGAGCGTCATCGATGCCGAATCGCCGGGCGCGACGCCGGATCGGCGCGGCATCGCCGTTGCCGCAGTGCTTGCGGTCGCCGTCGGCATGACGACTATCGCTGCCTATCGCGGGGACGGCCTGCTCGGACAAGGCTTCGCCGCCGAGGCCGCGACGACGCCCGATAGTCCACCGCACGCAACGGCGCAATACGTCGGCGGCGCTGCATGCGCCGAATGCCACGCCAAGGAACGGGCTGCCTGGCGCGGGTCCGACCACGACCTCGCGATGCAGGTCGCGGACGAGAAAACGGTGCTGGGCGATTTTGGCAGCGCAAGATTCACCTACGCCGGCACTACGTCGACGTTTTCGCGTCGCGGGAGCAGGTTCTTCGTCAATACCGACGGGCCGGACGGCAAGCTGCACGACTACGAGATCAAGTACGCGTTCGGCGTGCGTCCGTTGCAGCAGTACCTGATCGAACTCCCCGGTGGTCGCATGCAGGCGCTGGGCATCGCCTGGGATTCGCGACCCAGGACGCAGGGAGGGCAGCGCTGGTTCCACCTCTATCCCGGGCAGAATGTGAAGGCCGGCGATTGGCTGCATTGGACGTCGACGGGCCAGAACTGGAATTTCATGTGCGCCGAGTGCCACTCGACGAACCTCAGGAAGAACTTCGACGCCAGGTCCGAAACCTTCAGAACAACCTGGAACGAAATCAACGTGTCCTGCGAGGCCTGCCATGGACCCGCTTCGAACCACATCGCCTGGGCGAAAAAACAGGGAGACTGGAAGGCATTCGACGCAACGAAGGGCCTGGCGCTGGCATTGGACGAGCGCAAGGGCGTCGTCTGGACAACGCTGGCCGAGTCCGGAAACGCCACGCGCAGCGCACCCCGATCGACCGCTCGGGAGATCGAAATGTGCGCGCGCTGCCACGCTCGCGCGGGCCGCCTCACCGACGATTACGTGCACGGCAGGCCGCCTCTCGACACGCACCGCCTCGCGCTGCTGGACGACGACCTTTACTGGAACGACGGCCAAATGCGCGATGAGGTCTACAACTGGGGCTCGTTCGTGCAGAGCGAGATGTATGCGCAAGGCGTCACCTGCTCGGACTGCCATGACCCGCATTCGCTGAAACTGCGCAAACCCGGCAATCTCGTCTGCGGCCAGTGCCATCTTCCGGCGAAATACGACAGCTCCAGGCACACCCACCATCTCGACGGCACGCCGGGCGCCGCCTGCGCCGCGTGTCACATGCCGACGACGACGTACATGGTGGTCGACCCGCGCCACGACCATTCGATGCGCATTCCGCGGCCCGATCTATCATCCAGACTCGGCATGCCGAACGCCTGCAACAACTGCCACAGGAAGCAGACCGCGCAGTGGGCCGCCGCCGCGATTCTCAGGTGGACGGGCACGGCCCCGAAGAGCTTCCAGCGGTTTGCGGACGCGCTGCACGCGGGCTCGGCCGGAGCGCCAGGCATGCGCGGCATGCTGCTCGCGGTCATCGACGACAAGGCGCAGCCCGCGCTGGTCCGCGCGAGCGCGATCAGCCGCCTCGGCCATTGGCTCACGCCGGCCACGATCGAGGCCGTGACGCGCGCACTCAACGATCCGGATTCCGTGGTGCGATTGGCGGCGGTCGAGGCGATCGCCAACACGGACCCGCCAACGCGGCAGCGGTATCTTCCGCGCATGCTCGATGATCCGGTACGCGCCGTGCGCATCGAAGCCGCGCGTGCCCTTGCCGGTGTTCCCGAGAAGGGACTTTCGGAAAGCCAGCGCCCGGCGT
Source organism: uncultured beta proteobacterium (assembly GCA_963726775.1). Taxonomy (GTDB): domain Bacteria; phylum Pseudomonadota; class Gammaproteobacteria; order Burkholderiales; family Casimicrobiaceae; genus CAIWHR01. Next base: position 14,238 of record CAVSDL010000003.1, on the reverse strand, counting down.
TTGCCAAGGCCCTCGCCGAGTACGTGGCGGTGCAGACCTATATCGCGGACCGGCCCGACGGGCGGATGAGTCTGGGCAACCTGTACGCCGAACGCGGCGACACTGGCGGCGCGATCGCCGAATACCGCAAAGCCATCGTCCTCGATCCGACGTTCGTGGCCGGCTACGTGAATCTCGCCGACCTTTTCCGCGCCCGCGGCACCGACCGCGAGGCCGAAACCGTCTTGCGCGAGGGACTCGCGCGCAATCCGCGTGCGCCGGCACTTCACCATGCGCTGGGGCTGACTCTCGCACGCCAGAAGCGCACGGACCAAAGCCTGAAGGCACTCCGCAAGGCCGCCGAGCTCGCGCCGGAAAGCGCGCGCTACGCTTACGTCTACGCGGTCGCGCTGAACGACGCGGGTCAACCGGGGGACGCGTTGAAGGCGCTAGACACGGCGTTGAAGCGGCATCCGTACAGTCGCGATCTGCTGACCGCGCTGGCGCATTTCTCGGCACAGGCAGGCAAACGCGATGCTGCGCTCGGCTATGCGAAGCGACTCTCCGAGCTCGACCCCGAGAATCCGGAATACGCGCAGCTGGCGAAGCGAATCGAAGGTTCGGGTCAACGCTGACCTTGCCGTGCGGCAGGAATGCCTCGCGCCCCCCGACTGCCTTTCGGAAACGCGTCCCGCAGTGTCCGGCGATCCCGGCGACCGGTGCACCGGGGCGTGTTTCTAGTTCGGAACCGCCGGCAGGTCCACCGCGGACCGTCCTCCGGTCGCGGGCGTCTCTGCCGCCAGGTGCGGGCGGACAACAGCGCCGGCGTTGATCACCCCTCCGCCCAGACAGATATCGCCGTCGTAGAGCACCAGATATTGGCCGGGTGTGGGCGCCCATTGCGGCGCCGCGAACGTCGCGCGGCAACGGTTTCCATCGAGCAGTGCAACGCCACTTGCGGCATCGGGCATCCGGTAGCGGGTCTTCGCGCCGACACGCTTCAGCGTCTGTGCCGCCGGCACCGCGCCGGCAATCCAGTGCATTTCGTGGGCATCGACCGTCGCGCGGTACAGCAGCGGATGGTCGCGCCCCTGGACGACGACGAGCGCGTTGCGCGCGGCGTCCTTGTCGACCACGAACCACGGCAAGTCGGAGCCGCCTTTCGTGCCGCCAACGCCCAGTCCCCGGCGCTGGCCGAGCGTGTAGTACGCGAGGCCGTGATGGCGGCCGACGATCGTGCCCTCCGTTGTCGCGATCGGACCCGGCGTCGCCGGTAAATACCGGGCGAGGAAATCGCGAAACGGCCGCTCGCCTATGAAGCAGATTCCCGTCGAGTCCTTCTTCGCCCAGGTCGGGATGCCCTCGCGCCTCGCGAGTGCGCGCACCTCGCGCTTCTGCATCGCGCCCAGCGGGAACAGCGCCGGTGCCAACTGCTCCTGCGTCAGGCGGTGCAGAAAGTAGCTCTGATCCTTTGCCCTGTCCGCCGCTTTCAGCAATTCGACGCGACCGTCTTCGACGCGGGTCCGCGCGTAATGGCCCGTGGCGATGCGATCGGCGCCAAGTGTGCGCGCGTGATCGAGGAACGCCCGGAACTTGATCTCGCTGTTGCACAGCACATCGGGATTCGGCGTGCGTCCCGCTTCGTACTCGCGCAGGAAATGTGCGAACACGCGCTCGCGGTACTCGGATGCGAAATTCACGGTCTCGAGGTCGATGCCGATGACGTCCGCGACCGATGCCGCATCGACCAGATCCACGCGCGACGTGCAGTATTCCTCGGTGTCGTCGTCCTCCCAGTTCTTCATGAACAGGCCGACGACGTCGCAGCCCTGCTGCTTCAGCAGCCAGGCCGCCACGGACGAATCGACGCCGCCCGACATGCCCACGACGACCCGAAGCCCGCGCGCCATCAGAGTTCCGTCACGAGGTCGAGCGGGCGCCGGTAACCGGCGCGATAGTCGTCCACACAGCGCAGGACGAGCGGGCTGCGATGCCGCGCGCGCAGCGCGACGAGTTCGTCGTAGGTGATCCAGAACGCGCGGAGGATCCCTTCGTCGAGCGGGCGGTCCGCTTCGTGCGCAATGACGTCGGCGGCGAAGGCGAAACGGATGAACGTGGTGGCCGTTTCGGGGTCCTGCCAGCGGTAGATCCCGACCAGCGCCGTCGGATTCACGCGAAACCCGGTCTCTTCGAGCGTTTCGCGCGCCGCGGCCGCGGCCAGTGTTTCCCCCGCTTCGAGATGACCGGCGGGCTGGTTGATGCGGATGCCGGTGCGCGTCTGTTCCTCGACGACCAGGAACCGCGCCTCGCGGACGACGATCGTCGCGACGGTCGTCGCCGGACGGGGAACTTCAATTTCGCGCATGGCGTGCCCTGGGCGTCTGGCGTTCGTGGCGGGCGGTGGAAAAGAAAAAGGCAGGGGACTTGCGGCCCCTGCCCGTCGTGCCTGCTGCGAAGGCGCCTTACTTCTTCTTGTCCTTGTCGGCGGCGGCGCCGGCGGCCGTGGCGCTCACGTCAGCGCCTTCGGTCTTCGCCTTGGTCGTCTCGGCGACGGCCTTCTGCTTGTCCGCCTTCGTCGGCAGCGGCTTCGGCGCATCCTTGGCCATCTTGTCCTTGTTGGCGGCGGCGCCGGCTGCCTTGGCGCTCACGTCCGCGCCTTCGGTCTTCGCCTTGGTCGTGTCGGCGACTTCCTTCTGCTTATCCTTCGCGGTGGTCTTCGCCTTCGGCTCGGCCTTTGTTGCCTTGTCCTTGGCGGCGGCCGCTCCAGCGGCGGTTGCAGCGCCTCCGGTATCGCCCTTGGTCGCTTGCTGGACTTCGTTCTGCTTCGCCTTGTCCTTCGGCGTTTCCAGCGTCTGCGCGCCTGCGGTCGCGGCAAACGTGCCAGCAACAAGCGCAATCAACAGTTTGTTCATGTGCAGTTCCTCATGGGTTGAAATGTTACGTGTTCGCAAGTCGCTTGCGTTTGCCTGAAAATCGGTAAAGCCTTGGAACTATAGAGACTTGTTGCAAAAAAGGCAACCGCGATCTCCTGTGGATTGCCTTGCCGCCCCCCGTTCGACCGCTCAATTGGCCGCTTTCGGAGCAGCGGTACTGCCGCTGGCCTTTTTCTTGGGCTTCTTCTTGGATTTGGCCTTCTTGCTGTCGGTCGTGGACTTTGCCGTGGCGTCCGACGCTTTCGTTGCGCCCTGCGCGGTGGTGACTGCCGTCGCCGGTGCCGCTGCGGTGGGTGCCGCGGCCGGACCCACCGGCTTGGCGGACCCCGCCGGGGTCTGGGCGTAGGCCGTCAGCACGAAGGCGCTGGCAACGAGGCCCGTCAGGAGCTTGCTCATGCGATGTTTCCTCAGCTGCGTGTAGGGAGTCGACACTCACGTTACGTGTCGCCGCCATTAACGTGCGCTGTTGCAATGCGGTTGACACACCTGTACTCACTTGGGCATGGCCGTGCACGCATCGGCTGAAACGAGACAGTTACTGTTTCCTATCAATGAGTTAGCAAAGTGTTGGCCGATCGTCCGGCACGACCAACCCCCAGGGTCAGCGGTCATGCGACGCACCGCCGCGACGTGCCGCCACGGCGCACACGGCCGTTCGTGGCATCCTCTGAACGGGGCGGTCGGGCCCGGATTCCGCTCTGCAGCAATACGCCAGTCGCCCGACGGCTAGGGGCGCGTGTCTCTTTGCAACCAGTCCCGGAGCATGGCAATCGTGATCGGGCGTTTGGTCGCCAGCGAATGGCGATCGAGCGCGGCCAGCGCCCCGAGTAGCGCGGTCATGTCGCGCCGTGCGTGGGTGAGCAGATAGCGAATCACGTCGTCGGACAGGCCGAAACCGCGCTGGCGCGCGTACGACGAGAGCGCGGCCGGCTTGTCCGCGTCGGCCAGCGGGGCCAGCTCGTAGACGAGACCCCATCCCAGTCGCGTTCGCAGATCTTCGCGCATCGCCAATGCGGCAAGCGGCGCCCGGCTGGCCGCCACGAAATGCCCGCCGCCTGCCTTCAGCGCATTGAACAGCGTGAATAGCTTCCCCTGGGCGTCCGTGAGCGCCGCGTCGATCGCATCGACGGCGACCAGCGACTGCGGCGCAAACGCCTCCGGATTCGTCGCCACGAGAGCGCCGGTTTCTGCGAAATAGGACGCGGGCACGCCGCGCGCCGCCGCCGCGGCGACCGCCGCACGCAGCAGATGGGACTTGCCCGCACCGGCGGTGCCCCAGATGAACAGTCCGGTATCCGCCACGTCGCCGGCGGCGACGCGGCGGAGCGCCGCGACGGCCTCCGCATTGCGGCCCGGGAGAAAATTGCCGAACGACGGCGGTTCGGGCGACGCGAGGTCAAATATCAGCTGTTCCATCAGGGGCGGTGACGATGCGCCGCGCCGGCAGCGTGCGGCCGGCGCTCCGCGGTTTCCGGTAAAATCGGCAAGGTCTTGCACTTTACCGTGGCGCCGGCGATTCGCTCAATCCGGCGCGCGAATCCGGCCCGCCACCGCGTTCCGCAATGCCTGCGGCCACCCCGGCACTCCCGCTCCGTCCCATGACGCCTCCTGCCTCTGCCCCTAGACCCGCGCTTTCCTACCGCGAGGCCGGCGTCGACATCGACGCGGGCGATGCGCTCGTCGAACGGATCAAGCCCTACGCGAAGCGAACGATGCGATCCGAAGTGCTGGCCGGCATCGGCGGCTTCGGCGCGTTGGTCGAACTGCCTAAGCGCTATCGGGAGCCGGTGCTGGTGTCGGGCACCGACGGCGTCGGCACCAAGCTCAAGCTCGCTTTCGCGCTGCGACGGCACGACACCATCGGCATCGACCTGGTCGCGATGAGCGTCAACGACATCCTGGTGCAGGGCGCCGAGCCGCTTTTCTTTCTCGACTATTACGTGTGTGAACGACTCGACGTCGACGTTGCCGCCGACGTGATCAAGGGCATCGCCGAAGGATGCGCGGAGGCGGGCTGCGCGCTCATCGGAGGCGAGACCGCGGAACATCCGAATGCATTCGTTCCCGGCGAGTACGATCTGGCCGGGTTCGCGGTGGGCGTCGTCGAGAAATCGAAGGTGATCGACGGCCGTCGAATTGCGGCAGGCAACGTGCTGCTCGGTCTCGCCGCCAGCGGCCCGCATTCGAACGGGTTCTCGCTGATCCGGCGCATTCTGGAGGTGTCCGGCGCCGATCTCGCGCAGCCGATACCCGGCGCCGCAGAGGCGCGCACGCTGGGTGACGCGCTGCTGGCGCCAACACGCATCTACGCGAAGCCGCTGCTCGCGCTGCTACGCGAGGTCGAGGTGACAGGCATGGCGCACATTACCGGCGGCGGCCTCGCCGAAAACACGCACCGGATGTTTCCCGAGCATCTCGCGGCCCGGCTCGAACGCGCGTCGTGGCCGCGCCTCCCGATCTTCGACTGGGCGCAACGCGCCGGAAACGTTGCCGAGGCCGAGATGCATCGCGTGTTCAACTGCGGCATCGGCATGGTCGTCGTCGTCGCGGCAGGCGACGCCGAGCGAGCGCAGCGATTCCTCGAGGCTACGGGCGAATCGGTGCACCGGATCGGCGTCGTCGTGCCGCGCACGGCGGGCGCGCCGGGGACCGTCGTCGTCTGAGGCGGCGCGCGCCCTCGCGCGCACCGACCGGGCGATACTGCGATGGCATTGCCGCGTATTACCGTGCTGATCTCGGGCCGCGGATCGAATCTCGCGGCGTTGATTGACGCCGAACGGCGCGGCCAACTCGGTGGCACCGTCTGCGCCGTGATCGGCAATCGCGCCGACGCACCCGGGTTCTCGATCGCCACCGCCAACGGCATTGCGACGCAGGTCGTCGACCACCGCATGTACGGCGACCGCGCGGCGTTCGACCGGGCGCTGGCCGTCGCCGTGGAGACGAGCGAACCCGGCGTCGTGGTGCTGGCCGGCTTCATGCGCATTCTCGGCCCGGGATTCGTCGCACGGTTTGACGGCCGGCTGCTCAATATCCATCCTTCCCTGCTGCCGGCGTACCCCGGGCTGCGTACGCACCGCCGCGCGCTCGCCGACGGCGCTCGCATCCACGGCTGCACCGTGCATTTCGTGACGACCGATGTCGACCACGGACCGATCGTCGCCCAGGGCGCGGTGCCCGTGCACGAAAGCGACGACGAAAACACATTGGCGGCGCGCGTACTCGAAGTCGAGCACCGATTGCTGCCGGCTGCGGTGCGCGCCTTCTGCGAAGGCCAGCTCGTCATCGTGGGACGCCGGGTAAGCGTTAAGGGCGGATCGATCCCGTCCGGTACGCTCGAGGTTCCGCGGCCGGCGGGATGACGCGCGATGGCGCGCCCCCCGAATGCAACCATGACCCTGGCATCGACCCTCGTGACACCGCCTTCCGGTTCGACGCTGCCCGACGCCCTTGCCGGCATGCCAACGCGCATGCCGGCGAGCCGGGAAAACCTGCGCGTGCGCTGGCCGGTGCGGCGCGGATTCGTGCTCGCCTTCGCCGCGTCGGTCGCGATTCACCTGGCGTTTTCGGTCTGGCCGCTCGACCCCCGGTCGCCGTCTGACGCGCCGCCGCTGCAGGCGACGATCACCGAACTGCCACCGCCGCCGAAGCCTGCTGTCGTGGCGGCCAAGCCGAAACCCAAGCCGCGGCGCGCAAATCCGCTGCCGATGCCGCTCGCGACGCCCGAGCCGGCGCCGGTCGCCGCGGTTGAGGCACTCGAGCCGATCGAGCCTACCGCGGACGCGATCGCCGCCGGTCCCGAATTGCCAGCGACGCCCGTTGAGGTGGCCGAGGCGTCACCGGATGCCGTCGTACCGGAACCGCCGGTCAAGACACTGCCGCCCCGCGTGGACCTGGTCTACAAGGGATTCCTCGGGACGCGCGGCTTCTTGATCGGCGATGCGGTCTATCGCTTCGAGCATTCGGGCAACCAGTACCGGATTTCGACGGTCGGCGAATTGCGCGGACTCGCCGCATTGCTCTACCCCGGACAGGGCCGCGTGGAAAGCCGCGGCTCCATCACCGCCGCAGGGCTGCAGCCGCACGAATTCTCGTTCGAGCGCGGCAACCGGGACCGGCGCGAAGTCGCGCTGTTCGACTGGGAGACCGGCGTCGTAACCCTCAACGACCTGCGGACCGTGGCCTTGGAGCTGCCGACCTTCGACTGGCTCGCGATCATGTGGCAGTACTATTTCTCGCCGCCGACCGGAGGACAGGCGACGTTCAGCGTGGCGACGACCCGCCGCGTGACCCGCTATACGGTCACGCGCGAGAGCGACGAAACGATCGCCTGGGGCCAGGGCGAGATCGATACGGAGCGCTGGCGCCGCAGGAGCGAAGACGGTTCGTCGGACGGGTACGTGTGGCTCGCGCCATCGCTGCATTTCATACCGGTGAAAATGCGCTACGTCGGCCCCCGCGGTACCTTCGAAGCGCTGCTGGACTCGATCCGGGTCGACGAAACATTGGCGCAGCAGTGACGCTGCGGGCCAACCAGATCGCGGGACTGGCCGCGGCGATCGGCGAAGTCCAGCCGCTCGCGACGCCGGCCGACAACCTGCTCCACCATTTCTTCCGCCGGCATCCGGCGATCGGCCAGCACGATCGGGCTTTCGTCGCCGACGGCGTGTACGCCTACCTGCGCCGCCGGCGCTCGCTCGAACAGCTGGCCGAGACCACGCACCCGTCGAAACTCGCGCTGGCCGCGATCACCCGCGAACTCGGCCACAGCGTGCGCGAAATGGAAAGCGTCCTGAAGGAATCGGACGCCGTGTGGCTGCGCGCGTTCAAGTCGCGGCTGGCGACCAAACTCGAGCCGGCCGTGGCCGCCGACCTGCCCGACTGGCTGTGGATGCGCCTCGGCGACGCGTTCGGCGACGACGAACGCACGGCTCTTGCCCGTGCGCTGCTGGCGCCCGCGCCTCTCGACCTCCGCGTGAATCCGATGAAGACGACGCGTGACGCCGCGCGCGGCGCGCTGGCGGCATTCGGCATCGCCGCCGAACCGACGCCCTACTCGCCGCTCGGGTTGCGTGTTGCCGGGAGGCCGCAGCTCGCCAAGCATCCGCTGCTGGTCGACGGCTCGGTCGAAGTGCAGGACGAAGGCAGCCAGCTGGTTGGATATCTCGTCGCGCCGAAACGCAGCGACATGGTCGTCGATTTCTGCGCCGGCGCCGGCGGCAAGACGCTGCTGCTGGGGGCGCTGATGCGTTCACACGGCCGGCTCTACGCGTTCGACATCATCGCCAAGCGCCTTGCCAACCTGAAGCCGCGGCTCGCGCGCTCGGGACTGTCCAACGTCCATCCGCAACTCCTCGCGAACGAGCGCGATGCGAAGATCAAGCGGCTCGCCGGCAAGATCGATCGCGTGCTCGTGGACGCGCCGTGCACGGGATTCGGAACGTTGCGGCGCAACCCAGACCTCAAGTGGCGGCAGCCCGAGGCCGCGGTCGCCGAGCTTGCGCAAAAGCAGCGCGCGATTCTCGCCGCCGCCGCTACGCTGGTCAGGCCCGGAGGCCGGCTCGTCTACGCGACCTGCAGCGTGCTGCCGGACGAGAACGAGGCGATCGTCGATGCCTTCCTGGCCGGGCATCCGCAATTCAAGGCCGGCGACGCCGCCGCTGAACTTGCGCGTGCCGGCATAGCACTCGACACCGGGGCGTCGCTGAAGGTGCTTCCGCATCGCCACGGTTGCGACGGATTCTTCGCGGCCGTGCTCGAGCGTCAGTGACGCATCTTCGTCGCGGGTGAACGCGAGGCACGCCGCGAAATCCGGTAGACTTTCGTCGTGCTCGCTCCCATCGACCTAAGCCGCTACGAATCGGCGCTTTCAACACCGCTCGGCTGGCTCGAGCTCGCCATCGTAGCCCTGTGCTTCGCCTTGGGATGGCTGCTCGACCGCCGGGTGCGCCTCAAGTCGGCATCGGGCGCGGGGATGGTCCGCGTCGGCCTCGGCGGAATGAACCGCCTGCTGCTGCCGCTGACCACGCTCGCGCTGCTCGCCGTTGCGGCGCTTGCGTTCCGTCATTGGCGCCCGCCGTTCTTCATCTCGATCGCGGTTCCCTTGATGCTGGCGCTCGCATTGATCCGGCTGCTTGTTTATGCGCTGCGCGAGCTGTTCGGCGCTCCGGCGTGGATGCCCGCCTCCGAGCGCGTGATCTCGTTCACGATGTGGGGTCTGGTGCTGCTCTACTTCAGCGGCGTGCTGCCGGAGCTGCGCGACGAGCTCGACGCGATCGCAATCCCCGTCGGCAGCAAGCACGTTTCCGTTTTCGAGATTCTGAAGGGCGCGGTCGTCGTCGTCCTGGTCATCGCCGGCACGCTTTGGGTGTCGAGCCTCCTCGAGCAGCGCCTGGCGCGGGCGGCGCATCTCGACAGCAACGTCCGGGTCGTTCTCGGCAAGTTCATCCGCGCGCTGCTGCTGGCGCTGGGCGTGCTGTTCGCGCTGGAGGCTGTCGGCATCGATCTCACGCTGCTGACCGTGTTCGGCGGCGCGCTGGGCGTGGGAATCGGCCTCGGCCTGCAGAAGCTGGCGAGCAACTACATCGCCGGTTTCACGATACTGCTCGATGGATCGATTCGCCTTGGCGACATGATCACTGTGGACGGCCGCTACGGGATCGTAACGCGCGTGACGTCCCGGTACGTCGTCGTGCGCAGCCTCGACGGCATCGAGGCGATCGTGCCGAACGAGACGCTGGTGACGACGACGGTGCTGAACCACACCTACACGTCCAAGGAGGTTCGCCTCGCGGTCCCGGTGCAGGTGAGCTACGACAGCGACGTCGACCGCGCGCTGCAGCTCATGGAGCAGGCGGCGCTCGCCGAGCCGCGCGTGACGCGCGCGCCCAACGCGCCCGCATCCTTCGTCGTCCGGTTCGCCGAGAGCGGGATCGATCTCGAACTCGGCGTATGGATCGGCGATCCGGAGAAGGGGCAGGGCGACCTCAAGAGCTCGCTCTACCGGGCGATCTGGCGGTCGTTCAATGCCCACGGCATCAGGATCCCGTTCCCGCAGCGGGAAATGCGGATCCTGGGCCCGCCGGATTCGACTGCGCCTTCGGCAGCGGAAAACCCGGGTCGGCCCGCCTCGCCGACCTGATTCCACGGCAACAACGGGGGATTTCTCCACCAACCCCCTATTTTTTCTCGGAAAATTGCCATTTGACCGCTCCGGAGCCGCCAGCTGCAGCGTATAATGGGTTTCGTCAATTTGAAGGCCCGCGGGTGAGATTCCGGGCGGGCCATTACAGGAAAACCCATGCCCTACGATTTCCTTTCCATCGCCGCGCGCGGCCTGACGCCGCTGCCGTGGTGGGGCTACTTCGTCGTCGCGCTGGTCCTGACGCACGTCACGATCGCCAGCGTCACGATCTACCTGCATCGACACTCGGCGCACCGTGCGCTCGACCTCCATCCCGTCATCAGCCATTTCTTCCGCTTCTGGCTATGGCTCACGACCGGCATGGTGACCAAGGAATGGACGGCGATTCATCGCAAGCATCACGCCAAGGTCGAAACGGCGGACGACCCGCACAGCCCGCAGACGCGCGGCATCCGGGCCGTCCTTTTCAGCGGCGCCGAGCTCTACCGCGCGGAATCGAAAAACCAGGAGACGCTGGACAAATACGGGAAGGGCACGCCCGACGACTGGATCGAGCGCAACGTCTACACGCGGTTTTCGTGGGAGGGCGTCGGCCTGATGCTGATGGTCGATCTCCTGCTGTTCGGCGCCCCGGGCCTCTCGATATGGGCCCTGCAGATGGCGTGGATCCCGATCACCGCGGCCGGAATCATCAACGGCATAGGCCACTACTGGGGCTATCGCAATTTCGCCTCCGCCGACGCATCGACCAACATTGTCCCCTGGGGCATCATCATCGGCGGCGAGGAGCTGCACAACAACCACCATGCGTACGGCACGTCGGCGAAGCTGTCGTCGCGCTGGTACGAATTCGACCTGGGCTGGACCTACATCCGGATCCTGGAGACGCTGCGCCTCGCCACCGTGCGCAAGGTCGCACCGAAGCTCTGCGTTGCGCGCACCGGCAAACCGGCACCCGATCTGGCCACGCTCCACGCCGTAATCACGCACCGTTACACCGTGGTCACGACGTACGCGCGGACGCTGAAGGATACGTGCGCGGCCGAGCTTGTCGCGCTGCGCGAGCGCGTCGGCCGCAGCGAGCTTTCCCACGTTCCCAGCATGCGACGCCTGAAGCGCTGGCTCTCCGGCGATACCGTGAAGGCGTTGCGCGAGCCCGAGCGGGCGACGCTGGCAAAGGCCATGGAACGAAGCAAGGCGCTCTCGACGATTTACGCGATGCGCCAGGAATTGAACGCCTTGTGGGAGCGCTCGACCGACTCGAGCGAGCAGCTGCTCGCGCGCCTTCAGGACTGGTGCCACCGCGCTGAAGCCTCGGGGATCGTTCCGCTCGCGCAGTTTTCGCTGCAGCTCAAGCGATACGCATAGAACGGAACGCGCCGCGATCCGGAAAAAGCCCGCTTCCCGGCGGGCTTTTTGTTGTCGAACGGCGGGCCTGCGTCCGGTCCTCTCCGTCGTTCCCGCGAACGCGGGAATCCAGCGGCTCTGCGCGCGTTTATTGAACGACGCCGGGTCCCCGCGTACGCGGGGACGAAGCCACGTTTCGCTGGGTTACCCGCTCCGCGTGCGCGGAGATATAGCCGCAAGTCGCTGCCCCGAGTCCCAGGGGGAAAAAATGAATCGCGCGGCTACGCCAACCTCGTCATTTCAGCTTGGTTTCCTTGTACAGGACGTGCTTGCGGGCGACGGGATCGAACTTCTTGATCTCCATCTTCTCCGGCATCAGCTTCTTGTTCTTCGACGTCGTGTAGAAGTGGCCGGTGCCGGCCGACGATTCGAGCTTGATCTTTTCGCGCATGATCGGGTTCCTTGAAGGTCAGACCCGGGGTGTCAGATCCGTTCGCCGCGTGCGCGAACCTCGGCCAGAACGGCATCGATGCCGTTCTTGTCGATCGTCCGCAACGCCGCGTTGGTCAGGCGGAGGCTGATCCAGCGGTTTTCGCTCTCCACCCAGAACCGGCGTCGCTGCAGGTTGGGCAGGAAGCGCCGCTTGGTCTTGTTGTTGGCGTGCGAAACGTTGTTGCCCACCATCGGGGCCTTGCCGGTGATCTGACAGACTCGAGCCATGGCTCGCTCCTTCGTGTGCGGGATGAAGCTGATGCAAAGCTGGATATTGTAACCCGATTTCCGGCCCCGATTCAAGCGCTTATGCTTCTGTCAAGCCGGACGGGTGAAAGGACCTCGCCACGGGCGGCATCGGGCCACCGCCATTTGCAGGGGTCAGAGCAAACCCCGCTCGGCGAACGATGTGAGACGCCCGCCGGCAACGACGAAATGGTCGAGCGTGCGGATGTCGACCAGCGCCAACGCCTGTTTCAGCGCCTGGGTCAAAAGCTCGTCGGCGCGGCTCGGCTCCGCGACACCCGAGGGATGGTTGTGCGCGAAAATCATCGCCGCAGCGTTGCGGGCGAGCGCCGCCTTCACGACTTCACGCGGATAGACGCTGGTTTGCGCCAGTGTTCCCCGGAACAGTTCCTCGGCCGCCAGCACGCGGTTCTGGCTGTCGAGGAACAGCCCGACGAACACTTCGTACGGGCGCCCGTTGAGCGACAGGCGCAGGTAATCGCGTACCGCCTGCGGCGAAACCAGCGCGTCGCGTGCGGCGGCCTCCTCCGCGAGCGAGCGACGCGCCAGTTCAACGACGCTGGCAAGCAACGCAGAGCGCGCGGGCCCGAAGCCGCGGACCGCCGCCACCTCGGTCGCCGGCGCGGCGAAGAGCCCCGCAAGCCCGCCGAAACGCGTGATGGCGTCGCGCGCGAGATCGAGCGCGCTGCGTCCGGCGATCCCGGTTCGCACGACCAGTGCCAATAGCTCGGCATCCGACAGCGCCGCCGCGCCGTGCGCCTGCAGTCGCTCACGCGGGCGCTCCCGTAGCGGCCAGTCGCGGATGCTCATCGTGTCTCCCGTGTTGCCGTCGACGTTCGGAGAGTCGCACCGCAGGCACGTCCGCGGCGGCGACCCTGCGGAGCAGTGTAAACTTCGCGCCACGCGTACCCTATCGACCGCAGGGATGATGACCACGCCAGGAAAGCCGCTCGCCCGAATCGTGCTGGGCCTGACCGGCGGCATCGCCGCGTACAAGGCGGCCGAGCTCGCGCGCCTGTTCGTCAAGGCCGGCGTCGCGGTCGACGTCGTGATGACGCCCGGAGCGTGCCGATTCATCGCGCCGATCACGATGCAGGCGCTGTCCGGCAACCCGGTTCTGACCGACCTGTGGGCGTCCGGCGCCGACAACGGCATGGGGCACATCGACCTTTCCCGCGGCGCCGATGCCATCGTCGTCGCGCCGGCATCGGCCAACTTCCTCGCCAAGATCGCGAACGGCCACGCCGACGACCTCTTGTCGACGCTGACCCTGGCGCGCGATTGCGCGCTCTTCGTCGCCCCGGCCATGAACCGCCAGATGTGGGCGAATGCCGCGAACCAGCGCAACGTCGCGCAACTCGTCGCCGACGGCGTCGTCGTCCTCGGGCCGGGCAGCGGCGACCAGGCATGCGGCGAAACGGGCGAAGGCCGGATGTGGGAGCCGGAAGAAATCTTCGCCGCGGTCGTCGCGGCCCGGCAGCCGAAGGTGCTCGCCGGCCGGCGCGTGCTGCTCACCGCCGGCCCGACATTCGAGCGATCGACCCGGTGCGCGGCATCACCAATTCGAGCTCGGGCCGGATGGGCTACGCGCTCGCGCAGGCGGCCGCCGAGGCCGGCGCAACCGTGACATTGGTCAGCGGCCCGACCGCGCTGCCGGCGCCGGCGGCGTGGCGCGCGTCGACGTGCAGAGCGCCGCGGATATGGCGGCGGCCGTCGAAGAACGCGTCACGTCATGCGACATCTTCATCGCCGTCGCCGCGGTCGCCGATTACACGCCGGAAACCGTGTCGTCGCAAAAGCTCAAGAAGGACGGCAAGCCGCTGACGATTACGCTGAAGCCGACGGTCGATATCCTGGCCAACGTGCCGCCGGCGCGACGCACCTTACTGCGTGGGCTTCGCGGCCGAGAGCCACGACGTCCTGCGCAATGCGGAAGAAAAGCGCCGACGCAAGAAGCTGCCGCTGATCGTCGCCAACCGCGTGCAGGACGCGTTCGGCAGCGACGACAATGAAGTCACGTTGCTCGACGACGCCGGCGCGCACGCGCTGCCGCGCATGGACAAGCTGGCGCTCGCGCGAAGGTGGTCGCCGAGATTG
>CAVSDL010000002.1:0-11888 GCA_963726775.1 uncultured beta proteobacterium | reverse complement strand
GGGCCGACCCCGATATTGCAGCGTCAGCCGTGGCGGTGCGGAGGCAGGCGCACGAAGGCGGCTCGCGCCGGCCCGGCCGGGAACGCGCGTGACGACGGACGTCGAGAAGGCGCCCGCCGAGCTGCAGCAGCTCGTCGCCGAAGTCGACACCGGCGGGCGCAAGCCCGTCGGCGTCACGGCGAAGGTGATCTTCGGCGTCGCCCTCGCCTGGGCGCTGTTCCAGACGTGGTACGCGTCGCCGCTGCCTTTCGCACTGCGCTTCGGCGTCCTGAACGACACCGAGGCGCGGGCGATTCACCTGGCGTTCGCGCTCTTTCTCGCGTTTCTCGCCTGGCCCGCGGGCAGGCGCTCGCCGCGCGACCGCATCCCGTGGCAGGACTGGCTGTTCGCTGCCGCCGGCGCGTTCGCCTCCGCGTACCTGATGCTGTTCTACAACTCGCTCGCGTTGCGCCCGGGTCAGCCCACGACCGTCGACCTCGTCATTTCCATCACCGGTCTCGTGCTCCTGCTCGAGGCGACCCGCCGTGCGGTCGGTGCGCCGATGGCGGTCCTCGCCGTGCTGTTCATCGCCTACGCGCTCTTCGGGCCGCACCTGCCGGAGCTGATCTCGCACAAGGGCGCCTCGTTCTCGCGGCTGATGTCGCACATGTGGCTCACGACGGAGGGCGTGTTCGGCATCGCGCTCGGCGTGTCGACCGGCACGATCTTCGTCTACGTGCTGTTCGGCGCGCTGCTCGATCGCGGCGGCGGCGGCAATTACATGATGCAGGTGTCCTTCGCCGCGCTCGGCCATCTGCGCGGCGGACCCGCGAAAGTGTCGGTCGTGTCGTCGGCATTGAACGGGATGATTTCGGGTTCGTCGGTGTCGAACGTGGTTTCCGGCGGCATCTTCACGATCCCGCTGATGAAGAAGGCGGGCTACGGCGGCGTCAAGGCCGGCGCGATCGAGACGATGGCCTCGGTCGACGGGCAGATCATGCCGCCGGTGATGGGCGCCGCCGCGTTCCTGATGGTCGAGTACGTCGGCATTCCCTATTCCGAGATCGTCAAGCACGCGTTCCTGCCGGCAATCCTTTCCTACATCGGCCTCTTCTACATCGTGCACCTCGAGGCCGTGAAGCTCGGCATGCGACCGATCATCGCGCGCACGCCGCGGTCCTGGAAAGCGCGGGTCGTGCGCTTCGGGCTCGGCATCTCGGGCAGCTTTGTCGTATGCGGTGTCGTCTACTGGTTGCTGGCCGGGATCAGCGCAAGGCTCGGCGCCGCGGCGCCATGGGCAACCGGCATCGTCGTCGGCGGGCTGTACCTCTTCGCCGTCAGGCAGGCGGCGGCATGCCCCGACCTGCCGCAGGACATCGACATCGACGCCCCGCGGGCGCTCGACACGTGGCCCGCCGTGCGCGCCGGCCTCCATTTCATGCTCCCCGTCGGCGTGCTGGTCTGGTGCCTGATGGTCGAGGAGATGTCGCCATCGCTGTCCGCCTTCTGGTCGATCGTGATGCTGGTGGTGCTGATGTCGACGCAGCGCCCGCTGTTCGATTACTTTCGCGGCACGCGCACGCCGGGAGCCTGGGCTGCAGGCGGCGACGAGCTCCTGCAGGGCTTCCACGACGGCGCGCGCAACATGATCGGCATCGGCGTCGCCACCGGGACGGCCGGCATCATCGTCGGCGCGATCACGCTCACCGGGCTCGCGCTGCGCATGACCGAATTCGTCGAGTTCGTCTCGCACGGCAACGTGATCGTGATGCTGCTTTTCATCATGCTCGCGTGCCTCGTGCTGGGGCTCGGCGTGCCGACGACGGCGAACTACGTGCTGGTCGCAACGCTGATGGCGCCCGTGGTCGTCGAGCTGGGCGCGCGGTCCGGACTCGTGATCCCGCTGATCGGGGTCCACCTGTTCGTCTTCTACTACGGGATCATGGGGGACATCACCCCGCCGGTCGGTCTCGCCACGTTCGCCGCCGTGGCCATCTCGGGGGAGGACATGATCGCGACGGGCATCCAAGGTTCGCTCTACGCGCTGCGCACCGTGATCCTTCCCTTCATCTGGATATTCAACCCGCAGGTATTGCTGATCGACGTCCACGGGCTCTGGGAGCTGGCCCGGGTCGTCGTCGCGTCGACGCTCGCGATGATGCTGTTCGCCGCGGTCACGATGAACTGGTTCCGGGTGAGGAGCCGCTGGTGGGAAAATCTCGTCCTCCTGGCTGCGGTTGCGCTCCTGTTCCGCCCCGACTTCTTCCTCGATCCGCTGATGCCCGAATACGTGACGACCCCGCCATCGCGCGTCTACGACGTCGTGCGCGACACGCCGGCGGGCGGCCGCCTGGTGATGGTCATCAAGGGCAGCACCGTCGAGGGCGACGAGATCACGAAGACGGTCGCGGTCGATCTCGGCGACGCCGGAGCCGACGGACGCAAGCGGCTCGCCGACGCGGGGCTTACGCTGACGCAAGCCGGCGAGCGGACGCAGGTCGTCGGCGTGAAGTTCGGGTCGCGGGCAAGGAAGTCCGGCCTCGAGCAGGGCTGGGAAATCGAGCGGATCGACCTGCCTTCGGGACGGCCGACCGAACACTGGTTCTACCTTCCCGCGTTTCTGCTGGCGGCGCTCGTCTGGTGGTCGCAGGGGCGCCGGATCCCGGCACGGCGTGCCTGAGGATGGCCGCGATCGCACCGCGCATAGCGCTGATCCACGCCCTCGCGCATTCGATCGCGCCGGTCAATGCCGAGCTCGACCGCGCGTGGCCCGCCTGCGCGCGCATGAACCTGCTGGACGACAGCCTGTCCGCGGATCTCGCGGCCCGTCGGGACGGGCTCGACGATGCGATGACGGCGCGCTTCCTGGCGCTCGCAGACTACGCCATCGGCACGGGCGTTCACGGCATTCTGTTCACGTGCTCTGCGTTCGGACCCTGCATCGACGCGGTCGCGCGGCGCTGGCCGGACATCCCGGTGCTGAAACCCAACGAGGCGATGATTGCCGACGCCACCCGAATCGGCCGGAGAATCGGCCTCGTCGCTTCGTTCGCACCCACGCTCGCCTCGATGCCGGCGGAGTTTCCAGCTGGCGTCACCCTGCTGCCGGCACTCGCAGAGGGGGCGCTCGATGCGCTGACGCAAGGCGATGTGGCACGGCATGACCAGCTGGTCGTGCAGGCAGCGCAGCGGGCCGCGGCAGAAGGTTGCGACGTCGTGGCGCTCGCGCAGTTCAGTCTCGCGCGCGCCGCGGCGAAGGTCGAGCTCGCCGTTCGAGTGCCGGTCCTGACCACCGTCGGGAGCGCCGTGCGCCTGCTGCGCGAGCGGGTGCAGCAATTGGCGCCCGTTTGAGCCGACAACTCCGAGTCGCCGTGCGGCGGCGCGACCTCGCGCTGGGTAGATGGAACCCATCGCGGCAACGCGCTAGACTGTTCGGGCAACACACTGCCCGTCCCCAGGGAAGGTCCGGGCAAGCGACCCGGCAAGGCGCGAGCGCTGTCGCGTCCGCCTGGTCAGTCCATTTTATGACCAAGGGAGCACACCATGGCACCGAAAGTCCTGATCTCTACTGTTGCCGCGGCTTGCGCGCTCGTCGCGTGTGCACAACAGCCGGCCGCTCCCGGTGGACCGAGCGGACGATGGATCAATTGCGACACTTCGAATGGCTCGACCGCAAATCCCAAAGTTTGCGTGGTCACGGTCAGGGCGACCATCACCAATGGCGTCTGCCGCCCCGACGACATCATCGTGGACCCGCCGGAGTTGCAGCTGGTCGAGCTCAAGCCCGCCCGGATCGTTTGGCGCCTCGAAAACAATTTCCGTTTCTGCCCGCTGCAGGGAGACGGCGCCTTCCTGAAGGAATTCGATGACGCGAATCAATTCAGCGACCCGCAGGCGACTGACCAGGACGATGGAACCGGGGATCCGGCGACCATTCAAAACGCTTGCAGAAGGAATTTCCGGATCCGCAACGCAAACAATGCTTCCGGATCGCTTCGTATCTACGAATACGGGCTCAGATTCCACTCGCGAGACGGCAGAATCAGCTGCGTCAAGGACCCATTCATCAAGAACGGCCAGTAATCGCAGGCACGTCGCCGCACGCAAGCCAGGCGCGTGCCGCGACGATCGCCTCATTGTGAGATAGTGCGCGCCCGGCGCGTTCGGCCGCGGTGAATGAAGCGGCGCCCAGGGCCTTATGCGCCTTCGCGATCAGCGGCGCCAGAAATGATTCGTCGGCGGCGTCGCGCGACATGCCGGTGAGCGCATTGTGCTCCTCCGCAGTGCCGAAAAACCGCGCCGCGAGTTCCCATTCGCGGCCTGACACGGCGAGGCCGGCAGAGACTTCCAGAACGCTCTGCCCGACGGGCTTCGAGCCGGTCTCGTCAGCAATGACAAGTACTTCGAGCAGCATGGCGCGTGCGCGCCTATCCGACCCGCGTCCGATCGATACCATCGCCAGATTGAGCAGCGCGATGGCGATGCTTTCCTGGTCGCCAAGCTCCCGCACGAGAGCCAGGACCTGCTCGTAGAGTGGCTCCGCGGCATCGAGCGCTCCCTCTGCCCGATGCAGTTGCGCCAGCGCATTGAGCGCCGCGGCATAATCCCGCTTGTTCCCTTCCGCACGCGCGAGGGCAAGCGCCTCCTCCAAATGCCCGCGCGCCGCCGCGCTGTTTCCAAGTCCAAGAGCCGCCATGCCGAGCGGCTGCAGGGACATGGCGATGCCGTGCGTATCGCCAATCTCCCGCGCGATGGCCAGGCTTTCCTCCAGCAGCGCCTGCGCCTCCGCGTAACGCCCCATGAAGCAGCATGTCTGGCCCGCGTCGAAACACGCGCGCCCGCGCGCAGCATCGCGTCGCTGCGCGCCGGGCCGGGCGAGTGCCTCCTTGGTCACCCGAAGTGCGAGCCCCATGAGACCGCGATTTGTCAAATAGGTCTTTAGCACATGCACGATGCGCAGATCGAGTGCGGCGCCGCTTGCAGCGCGATCGCACCATGCATGCGCCGCCAGCAAATTCTCCCGCTCGAGATCAAGGCGCGCGAGCCATTCGCCCTGCTGCGGCCCGAAGAGTTTCGGCGAGGTCGCCTCCAGGAACGCGACACAGTATGCAAGGTGGCGCGACCGCGTCACGTCTGCCTCGCCCGCGTTTTCGAGACGCTGTTCCGCGTATTGCCGCACCGTCTCAAGAAGGCGATAACGCCCGCCCTCCGGATCGAACACGACCAACGACTTCTCGACCAGCTGCGCCAGGATATCGAGGTCATTGCCCCGGTCCAGATCGCCGCCACCGCCGACCGCCTCCGCAGCCTCGACGGTGAAGCCGCCGGCGAACACCGCGAGATGCCGGAAAAGAATGCGCTCCGGCTCGGTGAGGAGGTCGTAGCTCCAGTCGATCAACGCGCGCAACGTCTGCTGGCGCGGCAGCGCCGTGCGATCGCCTCCGGTCAGCAGCCGGAAGCGGTCGGAGAGCCGCGCCGAAATCTGCTCGACCGAAAGCGCGCGCACGCGCGCAGCCGCAAGCTCCAGCGCGAGCGGAATGCCGTCAAGGCGCTGGCAGATGCCGGCCACGGCCATCGCGTTCTCGTCGGAAACCTGAAATGCCGGCTGCGCCGCGATCGCGCGTTCGATGAAAAGCCGCGCTGCCGCGAATTCCTCCAGCGTCCGACGCTTGAACGATCGATCGGGATCCGGAATCGCGAGCGGCGCCAGCGGGTAAATCGCTTCCCCTCGCACGTGCAGCGGCTCCCGGCTCGATGCCAGGATCTTCATCCGCGGACCCGACTGCAGGAGATCCTTCGCGAGGTCCGCGCAGGCCTGCACGAGATGCTCGCAATTGTCGAGGATCACGAGCGCTTGCCGGTCCCGCACATACTTGCCCAGCGCCTCGACGACGGGGCGCCCCGCTTCCTCCTTGACGCCAAGCACCGACGCGACCGCCTGCGCGACGAGCCGCGCGTCGGCGAGCGCCGCCAGCTCGACCAGCCACACGCCATCGGCAAAATCATCGAGCACCTCGGCGGCGACCCCAAGCGACAGACGTGTCTTGCCGATGCCACCGGCGCCCTGCAGCGTAACCAAACGATGCTTTGCGAGAAGACCGGCGACCTCTGCCATCTCCCGCTCGCGACCGATGAACGACGTCAGCTGTTGCGGCAGGTTGTTTGGCGTCGCTTCCATCGAGCGCAGCGTCGGGAAATCGGCCTGAAGCTGCGGGTGCAGCACCTGGCAGACGCGTTCCGCGCTGGCGAGATCGCGAAGCCGAACGGAACCGAGATCGCGCAGCGCAACACCCTCGGGCAGGCGATCGCCGACGAGCGAGGCCACTGTCTGCGACACGAGGATCTGCCCGCCGTGCGCGACGGCCATGATCCGGGCCGCGCGGTTCACCGCCCGGCCGAAGAAATCGTTGTCGCGGCGCTCCTCGACCCCGGCGTGCAGCCCGCAGCGGACCTTGAAGGCGATGCCGTTGGTCGCCGTCGCATCGGTGAGCGACCGCTGCATCGCGACGGCCGCGCAGACGGCATCCCGCGGATCGCCGAAGACCGCATGAACGCCGTCCCCGAGCATCTTCACGACCCGGCCGCGGTTTCCTTCGACGATCGTGCGGACAAGCGCGTCGTGGCGCGCCAGCGCTTCGGGCATCCGTTCGGGATCGTGCTCCCACAAATGGGAACTGCCCTCGATGTCCGTGAACAGAAAAGTGTCTACGCCAGGCGATGCCTGCATGAGGATGCGCTCGCCGCGTCGCGCGCGCGTCGCGCGAGCCCGTGGAAGCGTCAGGTTACCATTTCGCCTCGTTCGCGAGGGATGGCCCGCCGCCGTGGCGGCCCCGTCCAGCGTGCCCGGTATCTTGCTATGCCCTGCGGCGGTTGGCATGATGAGACCCACGTGCGCCTGTGTCCGATCCCGCCGACGGAGGCGTCCACGTCCAGAATCGTCAAACCGCTCGACGCGGCGGTGGACATCGCGCTGGATGCTTCGGCGCTCCCGCCACCGGCACCCTGATCGTTTCAGCCATGGCGATTCGCATCGTTCGGCTCGGCTCGCCGCGGCATCCGCAGGAAGGGCTGCGCCTCGGCACGGTGCGGCGGCCGCCGCGCGGCGTGCCGAAAGGCGAGTACGCGTCCCGCGATTTCTACGATGTCTGGTTGCCGAACCTGGCGCCGACCGAGTCGCTGCTGCAGGCCGGAAAGAACACGAGCGACGACCGATCGTGGGCCGCGTTCAGGTGCGCCTACCTCGCGGAGATGAAAGCGCCGTCGGCGGGCAACGTGCTCGACCTCATCGCGGCGCTGTCGCACCGGACGAACGTGTCCGTCGGCTGCTACTGCGCCGACGAGGCGCGATGCCACCGGTCGCTGCTGCGGCAGCTGCTGGCCGAACGCGGCGCGGACATCGCGTAGCACGGCGTACGCCGGACATGGAGATTTGCCACGGCCCCGGCGGGACATCCCGCCGGGTTGCCGCGACTGTTGACCGCAGCGTGCCTCGAGTACACGCCGCGGCGGCGATCCCAATCGTTGGCTAGGCGTGCCGCGCACGGCACGCGAAATCGCCGTCCTGCCGCCGCTTGCGCGGCGTATTTTGCCTACACGAACCAGCTCGCGACGTGGGCCGCGAGCAAGGCGCGCCTTGCCCACACGGCCGTCCGCCACAACCATCGGACTTCCCGGCGTTCGCACCACTGCCTCACGTCGCGCCAGAACGCCCGAGCGCGACCTCCCACTCCGATGACGCGGTGTCCTGTCGTTCGGACTCCGGAATCCGTGCACGCTCGCGTTCCGCCGCGGCAACGCGCACCACCATGCCGTCCGCCCGCTGCCAGTACGCGCCATCGGGTCCTGCCCGCACGAATACGAAGTCCCGGAATCCGTGCGGCCCTTCGAAATTTTCGAGTGCGTGTTTCATTTGCTGTACCTCTCGTTCGTTGTCCTGATTGCGCGCCGGGAAAAGAAAAAACCCGGCGCCGTTCTCTTTCGGCGGCCGGGCCTTCGCTCGGGGGACGGGTGATTCGTCTACGAATCTTCCCCCTTCGGAATCGCCAGGCCACGGCTTCCCTTGCCGCCAAGGACGGTGCCGTCATTGCGCAGCGCGAATGCGCGCGACGCGCCACCGTCGATACATGCGGACGGAACGCCTCGCAGCCACGCGGCGGTGTTGCGCCCGCGCGAGCCCCGGCGCGGCTCGGGGGTCCGTCCCGTCTCGGTCATGTGTGTCATGCGGTCTCGCCTCCTTTCGCCACGCCTTGCGTGCGCGATTTGCGCACGACAAAAGGCGGTCACCTCGTCACCGAGGGCGGAAGCTGTCGAAGGGGGAAGAAGAAGAAAACAACCTTCCGACAATTCCGCCGTCTCACCTGGCGGAATGTCTTCCGGTCGGGTGAGGCTACTGCGTCGCGGCCACGCCGTTTTTTGCCGGCGCCAGCAGTTCGAAACTCGCCATAGACGCGTCACGGGACGAACCGATCCCCTGGGCGGCGAAGCCCATGGCGAGAGTCGATTGCGTGCGCGGCGTGCGGGTCATGACATTTTCAAGCGACGTTGTTCTCGATAGAACGAGTGGTGCCATCTTACCGTTGACGCATGCGCGCACGCAAGAATTTCCCGCCGCGACGTGAATATTCGTGTGCGAAAAATGCAACATCACGCCGTGCCCATCGCCAGGTCAAAATGATGGCGCGATTCGCGGTGGCCGCCGCACGTTTGACCGGGATTGCGGAATCGTGGAGACTTCCTTGCGCTCCCCAATGCCGCCCACTTCCCGGGGACGCGGTCCACGGGGCCCCGGAGAATTCGAAAACGCGCATGAGCAACCTGCTGCCGATGCACCCGCCGCTCGCGACGCTCGACGACGACGCGTGGGAGGACCTGCTCAACTTCATCGAGGAGCGGCGCGTCATCCCGATCGTCGGGCCGGAGCTCCTCAAGGTCGACACGGAGTCCGGACCGCGGCTGCTCTACGAGTGGGTCGCCGAGAAGCTCGCGGTCAAGCTCAGCGTGGACACGGCGCAGCTGCCGCAGCCGTACACGCTGAACGACGTCGTCTGCTGGTTCCTGGCCTCGCGCGGCAGGCGCGAGGAAGCCTACACGCGCCTGCGCAGCATCCTGCGCGACGCGAACTTCGCGCCTCCGGTCGCGCTCCGGAAGCTCGCGCAGATCACCGATTTCGACCTGTACGTCACCACGACCTTCGACCCGCTGCTCGAGCAGGCGATCAACGACGTGCGGTTTGGGGGCGCGCAATCCACCGAGGTGATCGCGTATTCGCCCAACCGCGTCGCCGACCTGCCGACCGAGCGCGAGCGGCTCCAGCGCCCGGTCGTCTATCACCTGCTGGGGCGCCTGTCGGCCTCGCCGACGTACGTGATCTCGGACGAGGACACGCTGGAGTTCATTTGCGCGCTGCAGAGCGAGCACCTGACGCCCGAGAAGCTCTTCCACGAACTTGAGCACAATCACCTGCTGTTGATCGGCAGCAGCTTCACCAACTGGCTCGCCCGCTTCTTCCTGCGGATGACCAAGCGCCACCGATTGTCCGACCCGCGCGAAGTGGGCGAGGTGCTGGCCGACAGCCATTCCGGCAACGACAACCGCCTGATGAGCTTCCTGCAGCAGGTCAGCGTGCGCACGCGCATCTACGGCGGCGCCGGCAAGTTCGTCGACGAGCTGCACCGGAGATGGACGGCGCGGCACAAGCCCGCCGACGTCATCGCGCTCGGCGCGGCGCCGCAGCGCTTCCGGCCGCCGGAGCGCGAGATGCCGGACAACGCCGCGTTCGTGAGCTACGCGCGCGACGACCTCGCCGCCGTACAGAAGCTCAAGGCCGGGCTCGACGCCGCCGGTATCGAGGCCTGGTTCGACATGGAGCGCCTCGAAGGCGGTGACGACTACGACCGGATGATCCACCGCAACATTGCCCGCTGCTCCTTCTTTATTCCGGTCGTCTCGGCGGCCACGGAGAGGCGGCTCGAGGGTTACTTCCGTCGCGAGTGGAGCTACGCGATCGATCGCACCCGCAATATCGCCGAGGGAGCGGTCTTCATCCTTCCCGTGTGCATCGACGACACGGACGCCGGGGGTGCGCGGGTGCCCGAACACTTCAAGACGGTGCACTTCACGCGACTGCCCGCCGGCGAGGTCACGCCGGAGTTCGCGCGCCGGCTGCAGGACCTGCTCTCGGCGCGCAAGGCGTGACCGCCGGATGAACGAAGTCGCATCGCTCCCGGAGATCACCGCGGACTCGCAATCCGCCATCGACACGCAGCACCCGTGGCTCGGTCTCGACTCGTTCACCGAGGAGACACGCGCCTACTTCTACGGGCGCGAGGAGGAGGTTGCCGAGCTCGGCCGCCGCGTCCAGCGCAAGCGGCTCACGATCCTCTTCGGCCAGTCGGGGCTCGGCAAGACGTCGATCCTGCGCGCCGGCATCGTCCCCCGGCTGCGGCCGCTGAGCTACTGCCCCGTCTACGTGCGGATCGACTATTCCCACGATTCGCCGCCGCCGTCCGAGCAAATCAAGAAGGCGATCTTCCGCGCGACGCAGGCCTCGGGGCAATGGACGCAGCCCGGCACCGCAGTCGAAGGCGAGTCGCTGTGGGAGTTCCTGCATCACCGCGACGACGTGCTGCGGGACGCCGTGGGGAAGACGCTGATCCCGCTCCTCATCTTCGACCAGTTCGAGGAGATCTTCACGCTCGCGCAGACCGACGAGTTCGGCCGCCGGCGGGCGGCCGAGTTCATCTCCGACCTCGCCGACCTCGTGGAAAACCGTCCGCCGAAGGCCGTCGAGGAGCGCATTGACCAGGACGAGT
Source organism: uncultured beta proteobacterium (assembly GCA_963726775.1). GTDB lineage: Bacteria > Pseudomonadota > Gammaproteobacteria > Burkholderiales > Casimicrobiaceae > CAIWHR01. The sequence continues at coordinate 1,098 of CAVSDL010000002.1, read as the reverse complement.
CCGCCGCCGAGCAGTTCGACTTCACGCGCGAGGACTATCGGATCCTGATCGCGCTGCGCGAGGACTACCTCGCGCACCTCGAGGGCGTGAAGGGCGAAATGCCCTCGATCACCCAGAACCGGATGCGGCTCGCACGCATGATGGGCACGCAGGCGCTCGACGCCGTGCTGAAGCCCGGCGGAGCGCTCGTCAACGAGGAGATCGCCGAATCGATCGTGCGTTTCGTCGCCGGCGGCTCGGAGCTGCGAAACGCCGAGGTCGAGCCGTCGCTCCTGTCGCTCATCTGCCGCGAGCTGAACAACGCCCGCATTGCGCAGCGCAGAAGCGAGATCTCCGCCGATCTGCTCGCCGGCTCGCGCGACACGATCCTCACCGAGTTCTACGAGCGGGCGCTCGCCGACCAGCCGCCCGGTGTGCGCAAGTTCGTCGAGGACGAGATGCTCACCGAGTCCGGCTTCCGCGAGAGCCTGGCCGAGGAGCGTGTGGTCAAGGCGTTCGCCTCGGCGGGCGCGGCACCGAATGCGCTCCCGACGCTGGTCAACCGGCGCCTGCTGCGGATCGAGGAGCGGCTCGACCTGCGCCGCGTCGAGCTCACGCACGACGTGCTGTGCAGCGTCGTGATGGCGAGTCGCGACCTGCGCCATGAGCGCGAGGCGCGCGACGAGGCGGAGCGGCAGCTCGAGGCGCAGCGCCAGCGCGAGCGCGCGACCCGCAAGGCGCTCGTCCGGGCGCGCAAGGTCGCGGCGATCTGCGCCGTGCTCGCGGTCGGCGCGATCGGCAGCGCGATCTTCGGCTACGTGAGTATGCGGCACGCGCGCGAGGCCGAGGCAAAGGCCGACGCGACGCGCCTGATGGCGGAGCAGGCACGCGGCGAATCCGAGAAGCTCGTCGTCTACCTGCTCGACGACTTCTACCGCGAGCTCGAACCCGTCGGCCGGCTCAACATTGTCGGGGAGCTCGCCAAGCGTGCGATCGACTACTACCAGGCGCTGCCGGCCGAGCTGCGCACGCCCGACACCGAGCGCAATCAGGCGTTGGCGCAAGTGCGCTATGGGGCCGTCCTGCGCAGCCAGAACAAGCGCGACGACGCACGCAACG
>CAVSDL010000001.1:0-1492146 GCA_963726775.1 uncultured beta proteobacterium | reverse complement strand
AGCCTAATGATCGGCTTTACTGCCGGTTCGTGAGCGAGCTGATGGCATCGCTCATCCTGAAATCCGTGCCGGGGGTTCGCGTGGAAGATGTCACCGTATCGGATGCTCCCGAAGCGAATGAAACGTCGGTGCGGTTCTTCGTGCATCCGTTGGGCGATTTGGAGGAAATGCACGTGGCCGTCGAGAAGCCGTAGGAGTGCCCGCCGTCATGTGGGGGAGAGAGCAGGCGAGCCTTAATCTCGGGGCGTGGCGTTTCCCTGTCCCTCGGCCCAGACCTCGGCGAGTTTCGCCATGAGCGCATTGAACAGACGGGGCGGGAGAAACCCATAGGCGATACAGTCGCGGCCCGGAACCGGGCGCAGGTCGAAGCCCGGCCACGTAAATTCGTTCACCTCGTCGATGACAACCCACGAGCGGTCGGCATCGAGGCCAAGGTGACGCTTCACCGCCTGGGGCAGCTCAACTGCAGTCGCCGGATTGTCGGGCGGGCTGTGCGTCACGGGTGCGACCCTGACCATCGTGGTGCCGTCGGCCGCGCTCTGCGCCGCGAGGACGATGACGCACGGGCGATCCTTGACGCCTTCTTCCCGTCCGGCCCCGTGTTCATGGTGCCAAAGGTAAGCGTAGGAAATGACCAGTCCGGGCTGCGGTTCGGGAAACGCCATAAACGGGCAGGCTATTCCTTATCCAGCAACGCATTGAGGTGCTCGTGCTCCGGGGCCATGCGGCTGGCCGCCATCTGCTCGATTTCGTCCTTCGTCATATCGACGACAGCCCGGCTTCGCCGGGCAAACGTCTTGAGGCGCTGCATCTCCTCGAACTCGACGGCGGACACGAAATACCCTGTGGCGCGGCCGTGGCTGGTCACGGCCACCGGCTCGCGCTGGGCGATTTCGCGGTACTGGCCGAAGTTGCGGGTGAACTCTGTCGCCGGGACTTCACGCATAGTGCCTCACTTTCTATGCGTATTTTACGCATTTTACGCAAAATTGTCAAGCTGCCTCGCGCAGCGCGGCCCTTCGGCGGCTTGCCACTGGCGCAACTATGCCGTGGGGTCTACGACCGCGCCGGGACCAAGCTGGGTGGTAAGGCCATGAATGAGACGGATATCGACGCCCTGGCAATCAAGATAGAGGAAGCTGCCCGCTCGACAGAAGAGGGGGGTGAGGTATTTCATCGAGCCCGCACCAGGCACACTCAACCGGGCGATTGCGAAACGTCTTCACATCGTTTTTGGTCGCCGTGGCTCAGGGAAGTCCAGCTTGCTCCGGAAAGCCGGTGCAGATTTCAACCGTGGATCGTCGGCCCATTCCGCGCTCGTAAATCTTGAGACATTCAAGTCGCACAGCTACCCGGATGTGCTGAGCGTTCTGATTGCCACCTTCAGAGAATTTGCCGAATGGATGCGAACGGCTGCCGTCAATCCTGCCTACAAAGACCTCCTTCTGGACAAAGCTGTTTGGGACGAAGCCGAGCCGCCCCTCCTTCAATCGCAAGCAGTGCGCAGCCTTATCGGAACGGCTTGACCAGCAGATTGGCCGTTTGGAGCAACAGCTACATAGTGCCGATGATGCGAGTCTGACCGTTACACGAGATACAAAGAATGAAGCAGGTAGCAAGGCCGGGATAGACGCCAAAGTGGGCGCAGGACATGCAAGTCTGGGTACAACGCTAGGCACATCAGAAAGTGCGAACTCGAACGGAGAATGTTCAGGAGGGCATTGTCACGGTAATCGCATTTGGCAGGCTGGTCCGAGGCGGGCGAGACTGGCGGCATGAAGCCGCCGCCCGACCCGCACTACCGCCACCGCTTTTCTGCCGAGATCATCAGCCATGCCGTCTGGCTGTATCACGTGTTCAGCCTTAGCCTGCGGGACGTTGAGCTTCTTCTGGCCGAGCGGGGCATCGTCGTCTCCTATGAGACTGTGCGGCGCTGGTGCCAAAGCTTCGCCAACCGTCTGCGCCGCAGCCGGCCACGACCGGGGGACAGCTGGTACATGGACGAGGTGTTCATTCGCGTCCAAGGGGTGCAGCACTACCTCTGGCGCGCCGTGGATCAGGATGGTGTTGTACTCGACATTCTCGTGCAGGAGCGGCGAGATGCCAAAGCTGCCAAGCGTTTCTTTCGCCGGCTGCTGCAGGGTCTGCAGTATGTGCCGCGGGTGATCGTGACCGACAAGCTGCGAAGCTACGGTGTGGCGCAGCGCCAGATCCTTCCTGAGGTCGAACATCGACAAAGCCGGTATTTGAACAACCGCGCTGAGAATTCGCATCGGCCAACCCGACGCCGCGAACGCCAGATGCAACGGTTCAAGTCACCGAATCAGGCCCAGGGTTTCCTTTCCGCTCACTCGTTCATCTGTGGCCACTTTCGTCCGCGTCGGCACCGACTGACAGCCAGCGTCTACCGCACGGCCCGGACTGAGGCGTTCAATATCTGGCGGCAGGAGAACTGCGCCCGCCAGGCCTCATGATCGGCGCGACATCGTCGCTTTGGTTCCACGCCGGCCGCCCAATGTTAATGTGACAATGCCGCCCGGACGGCATCGTTGGAATCCGCACCCCGGTCTCGACCGACCCATCGTCCAGCTCAGGTTCAGGCCGTTGTTCCGGAACAACATCGGCCCCCGTGGTAAGTGACGCTGATTGGCGCGGCGGCGTCGCTTCCATATGCTGCGCCGGTCCAGCAATGCCACGGCAGCGGAGACACGCTCGCGTGGCGAGTCGAGCGCAGCGTCGATCGTCACTATCATACCACCCGCGACCAACCCAAGTTGGAGGGCAAAGTTCCTTGATTTGTCTGCCTATCTGTCAAATTCGGGCATTCAGTTTGGTCCGGCCCGTGTGCGCGGGATCCTGCCGGAACGCCCGGCGGGCGAGACACTGCGTCCGCTGGCGGTCGCGCCGAATGCCGTCCAGATACGCGACGGCGGCCTCGGTCTCGCTGGCGACGTTGTAGTGGTCCTGCAGCGTCTTACGGTCGATGCCGAGGATGGCGGACGCCACGCCGGGATGGGCGGGATCGCGCGTGGGTGCGGTCGAACCGAGGGCATGCCGGAAGCGATGCGGCCCGAACGCGAAGCCGAAGCGCTGCTTCGATGCCTCGAGGATGAGGCCACTGATGCGTTCCGCCGACAGCGGGCCTCCATGCGGCGTCAGCCAGAAGGCGTGGTGGTTTCGCCTGCCGGCCAGGACGGGACGGAATTCGTTCAGATAGCGATCGATGAACGGCGTGAGGCTCGGGGGCAGGTCGAATTCGTGCCGCCTCCGGGTCTTCATGTCGAGTTTCCCAAGGACGATGCGGTAGACTGCGTCGCTGCGGATGACGTGAGCAGTGGTCGTCAGCGCGGCAAGCGAGCGCCGGCGGGGCGCCCGGGCCGCCAGCACGGCGATCAGCAGGCCGTTGCGGAACATGACGGCTTGCCGGGCGCGGGTCGGCAGCTGCGGCGCCGCCTCCATCACTTCCCGGCCCCACGCGAACAGGACGTCGCTGTCGACGAAGCGCATACGCTCCGCCGTCCGCCCTGCCAGGGAAGCTGCCGCCGGCACGGTCAGCCAACGGAAATCCCGCTCAGGCTGCATGATCCGGAGCGCCGACCGGAGCGATGAGAGCCGCAGGGCGAGGGTCTTCACGCAATTGCCGCGGGCGCGCATGGCGCGAACCCAGTCGCCGGCGTTGTCGCGCGTGACCCGCTCGGCGGGGCGGGCCGATAAATCGAGCCGATCCTCCTTGCGCAGCCAGGACAGCCAATTCGAGTAAACGCATACGGTCATCTGCTTCGTGCCTTCCGCGAGGCCGGCGCTGTACGAAGAACCTTCCAAGAGATCGCCGGGCTCCATTCCAACCCGCCAGAGATCGCGATCGATGTCCGGCCATGCCGCCAGCGGGTCCTGTTTGGGTGATCGCGGCTGACAGCGCCGCCGGCGGTAAAACTCGGCAGACCATGCAGGGAGATGGATCCAGGAGATCTCGACTCCCGGCTCCAGGACGCGGAGGGCCATTTGCAGCTTCCACAAGCGCGACCCGATCGTGCGCGCAGCACAACTCTGCTGGCGCAGGGCCGCGATGTATGCGGCGACGTTGTCATCCGAGGCTCGCACCGAGGGGCGCGCTATCGCGTCGAATATGCCGCGTGAGCGCAAGAACCCCAGCCAGCGGCTATAGCCGTGTGCAATCTGTCGTTTGAGGTGAGAGGTCTGCCGGGCCAGAGGCCCGGCGTCCCGGCAAGCCTGCCACCGCAGCCTTTCATCGTCCGGCCACGTCGCCAGCGGATCCTTTGCCGCACGTGGCTGGCGTTGGCGCGGTGGGTGGTAAAGGCCGCCAGACCATTCGGGAAGGTGGACCCAGGAGATCTCTCGGCCCGGCTCCATGGCGCGGAGGGCGGTCCGCAGCTTCCACAGGTGCGACCCGATGGTGCGTGCGGCGTAGCCCTCTTGGCGCAGGGCCGTGATGTAAGCGCCGACATTGGCATCCGAGGCACGCTCTGAAGGGGAGGCCGTCGTATCGAGCGCGCCCCACGCGAGCAGGGCCGCGAGCCAGTGTCCGTAGAGCAATTCGATCTGTCGTGCCGTACGGGGGCTCAGCTGGGCCAGATGCCCGGAATCCCAGCAGGCTTCCCAACATGTGCGATCGACGTTTGGCCACGCAGCAATACGCAACCCTTGCGCACGGCTACGCATGGCATGCGGGCTCGGCTACCTGTTTCGATGCTTTGGCAGTTGCCCGCGTGCGGGCCTTGCGGCGGAACTCTTTGTCGGCGACGGCGCGCAGCTTCTGCCGGTCATTCAGCACGATGGAATCATGACGCTGAACCGCCGCATCCACCTCGAGGCCAACATAGGCGGCGATCGTCGTGGCGATGTTCTTGTGCCCCAGCAGCCGCCGTACCATCTCGTATTGCCCAGGGTGGTACCGCAGAAAGCATGCTGCGGTGAAGTGTCTGGCGAGATGGACGTTGAACTCCGCCCCGACCTCTCGGCTCACCGTTTTCGCAAGCGAGGTCGCCAGCTGCTGCGCGTTGCGTGGCTCACTGCCGCGCCCTGGAAACAGAAAATCACTTTGTGATTGCGGAAGCACCCGCGGCGCGCCCCCCCTCCCGCGGCGCGATTCGGCGGACCGCGGCAGCGGGACCGGACGGCAGAAAACGAAAGGCGCGGCAATGCCCGGCAGCAGACATGACCAGACAGCCTCCCGGAAGCCGATCCGGCACGCCGCGCCCGATCGGCTGCCGATCGGCGGGTCCGCGGCGCGAGCCGCCCTGCCTTCGGCGGCCGGAACAGACCGCCGCGCGCCGCCATGAACCCTTACGCCGTCTTCCTCCTGTACATGCTGGCCATCCTGGGGTTCGTGTTCGTCACGCTGCTGATGAACCGGTACCTGGGTCCCAAGCCGGCGCCGAGCGCATCCAAACTCGAGCCCTTCGAATGCGGCGCGACCGCCATCGAGACGCTGAACGTCAAGGCCGTCCCCATCAAGTACTACGCCATCGCCATCATCTTCATTCTTTTCGATCTCGAGACGGTGTTCCTCTTCATCTGGGCGCTGGGCGCGCAACCGGTCACGGGCTTCATGCTCGGAACGTTTGCCATCTTCGTCTTCCTGCTCGTTCTTATCCTCCTTTACGTCTACAAGGCCAGGCTGCTCGAAGGCGTGACTGAATAGCGATGGCCGCGAAGACGATACCGATCCAGCCCGCCGGCGGCGGCAAGTCGCAGGCGTTCGAGTACCTGACGACCAAGAAGGACGAGCTGATCGGCTGGGCGCGCAAGTTCTCGCTGTTCCCGTACCCGTTCGTCACTGCCTGCTGCGCGATGGAGTTCATGGCGGTGAGCTCGTCGCCCTACGACACCGACCGCTTCGGCGCCGCGCTGCCGCGCTTCTCGCCGCGGCAGGCCGATCTGCTGATGGTCGTCGGCACGGTCACCCACAAGCAGGCGCCGATCCTCCTCAAGGTCTACGAACAGATGTGCGAGCCGAAGTGGGTGATGGCCTTCGGCGTCTGCGCCACGTCCGGAGGCTTCTACCAGAATTACGCGGCGGTGGCGGGCATCGACAAGATCATCCCGGTCGACGTCTACATTCCCGGGTGTCCGCCGCGCCCGGAGATGGTGATCGACGGCATCATGCAGCTGCAGGACAAGATCGCCCGCTCCCGGCACCCCATCGTCACCAGGGACTTCTGAGCGTGAGTGCCGACATCCTCGACCGCGTGCAGCTGGAGTTCGAACCGGCGCACCCCGGGATTTCGCTCGCCCACGGCGTGCTGGCGATCACCGTGGCGCCGGCGGCGCTGTCCGATGTGGTGCAGCGCCTGAAGACCGGGTTCGGCTTCGACCTATTTCTCGACGTGACGGCCGTCGACTGGCTCGGGCAGACGCCGCGCTTCGAGGTCGTCTGGCATTTCTACTCGACGCAGCACCACGTCCGCGTGCGGATCAAGACTCGCGTGCCGGAAGCCGACCCGACGGTCGATTCGCTGATCGAGCTGTACGGCTCGGCACGCTACATGGAGCGGGAGTGCCACGACATGTATGGCATCGGCTTTCGCGGCAACCCCGATCTGCGCCCGATCCTGCTGTACGAAGGATTCACGGGCCACCCGCTGCGCAAGGACTATCCGAAGCAGCGGGAACAGCCGCTCGTGCCCTATATCAAGTAGCCCGGCGCCGTGGAAACGAAACTTCCCAACCCCGTCCGCCCGGCCTTCGACACGAACAGCCGCGAAGGCACGGTCATCGTCAACATCGGGCCGTCGCATCCGGCGACGCACGGGACCGTCCAGATCATCGCCGAGCTCGAGGGCGAGCGGGTGCTGCGCACCGACGTGCACTGCGGCTACCTGCACCGGGGCTTCGAGAAGGAATGCGAGTCGCACACCTGGCACAACCTGATTCCCTACGTCGACCGGCTCAACTACGTCTCCGCACTCATCAACGACTTTGCCTACTGCGAAGCCGTGGAGAAGCTGATGGGCATCGAGATCACGCCGCGCTGCCGCTACCTGCGCACGCTGCTGTCCGAGTATTCGCGGCTCGTCGATCACCTCACCTGTGTGGCGGCCGGACTGATGGAGCTGGGCGCGATGACCGCGTTCCTCTACCTGGTGATGGTCCGCGACTACATGTACGAGCATCTCGCGGACCTGACGGGCGCCCGCGTCACCTACACGTACGGACGTATCGGCGGTCTCGCACGCGATCTGCCGGACGGCTGGCTCGGTCGCCTCGAGGAGATCCTCGTCCGGTACGAGGAGTTCATCGGCCGCGTCCATGGCCTCGTCGACCGCAACCGGATCTTCATCGACCGGATGCGCAACGTCGGAGTGATCTCCGCCGCCGACGCGATCGACTGGGGCTACACCGGCCCGATCCTGCGTTCGACCGGCGCGCCGCGCGACTTGCGCAAGGACACGCCGTACCTCGCCTACGCCGAGCTCGACTTCGAGGTGCCGGTGGGGATCAACGGCGACAACTATGACCGCTACTACGTGCGGATGCGCGAGATGGACGAATCGGTCCACATGATGCGGCAGCTGGCCGGGATGCTGCCCGCGGGACCGATCAACGTCGACGATCGCCGCTGCGTATTCCCCGACAAGGCGCTCGTCTACACCGAGATCGAGTCGCTGATCAACCACTTCAAGCTCGTCATGGACGGCCCGCGGGTTCCGGCGGGAGAGGTCTACAGCGCGCACGAGTCGCCCAACGGCGAACTCGGCTTCTACCTCGTCAGCACCGGCGAGGGAACACCGTGGAAGGTCCACGTGCGCGCGCCGAGCTTCGTCCACATGGGCGGCGTGCACCGGATGCTCGACGGCTATCAGCTTGCCGACATCGTGCCGACGTTCGGCTCGGTCAACATGATCGGCGGGGAGTGCGATCGGTGAAGCACCTGATCCCCGAATTCGAGAAGCTGAAAGCGCGCTTTCCGTCCGGATTCGAGTCATCGCTGGTGCTGCCGTGCCTGCGGCGGATCCAGGAGGACCGGGGTTACATCGCCGACAGCGATGTCGACGAGCTCGTCGCCTACCTCGGCGTGCCCCGCACGCAAGTCCAGGAGGTGCTCTCGTTCTACACGCAGTTCCGACGCAAGCCCATCGGCCGCTGGCACCTGCAGGCCTGCCGCAACGTGTCGTGCTCGATGCGCAGCGCGGAGCGGCTGATCGACCACCTGTCGACAAAGCTCGGCGTCGCAACGGGGCAGACGACTCCGGACGGGCGCTACACGCTGTCCACCGTCGAATGCCTGGGCTCCTGCGGCACTGCGCCGGTCGTGATGGTCAACGAGACCTATCACGAGAACATGAGCATCGCGAAGCTCGACAAGCTGCTCGAGGAGCTGGACTAGCCATGCCCGGCAAACAGCTCATCATGACCTTCCCGGTCACCGCCACCTCGCACACGCTCGCCGACTATCGCGTGCGCGGCGGCTACGCGACGCTCGCCCGGGTGCTGAAGGAGATGACGCCGCAGGAGGTGACCCGGGAGGTCACGGCGTCCGGAGTCCTCGGCCACGGCGGCGCCGCGTTCCCGGTCGGACGCAAGTGGTCGGTGGTGAAGCTCGACGACGGCCAGCCGCATTACCTCTGCTGCAATGCGGACGAGGGCGAGCCCGGCACGTTCAAGGATCGCTGGATCCTCGAGCACGCGCCGCACCTGCTGCTGGAATCCATGCTCATTGCGTCGCACGCGCTGCAGGTCAGGAACGCTTTCGTCTACATCCGCGGCGAATTCGACCTGCCGTACCGGCGCATCGCGGCGGCCGTCGAGGAGGCCTACGCGGCCGGCTACTTTGGCGAGAGGATCCTCGGCACCGCGATGTCCTGCGACATCGTCATCTACCGCGGCGCGGGTTCGTACGTCTGCGGGGAGGCCTCGGGGCTGATCACCTCGATCGAGGGCAAGCGCGGCTATCCGCGCAACCGGCCGCCGCGCCTCACCGTCAAGGGGCTCTACCAGCGCCCCTCGGTGATCAACAACGTCGAGACGCTGTCCAACATCACCGGCATCATCGCCAACGGCGCCGCGGCCTACAAGGGCGTGGGCACCGCCAAAAGCCCCGGCACCCAGCTCGTGTCCATCTCGGGGCACGTCGAGCGCCCCGGCGTCTACGAGATCGAATACGGCTACCCGATGGCGAAGTTCCTGTACGAAGACTGCGGCGGGATTCTCGGCGGGCGGAAACTGAAATGCATCATTCCCGGCGGCATCTCGACCAAGGTGCTGACCGCCGCGGAGTGCGAGCCGCTGTCGTTCGACCACGAGTCTTTCGCAGCCGCCGGCTCCTCGCTGGGCTCGGGCGGCATGATCGCCATTGCCGAGGGCACCTGCATGGTGCGTCTGCTGCAGGTGATGCTGCGCTTCTACCATCACGAGTCCTGCGGCCAGTGCACGCCCTGCCGCGAAGGCATGGGCTGGCTGCACCGCATCATCGACCGCATCGTCGCCGGCGAAGGGCGGCCGGAGGACATCGAGAGGATGGTCCAGATCTCGCGCGCCAACGACGGCACGACGATCTGCGGCATGGGCGATGCCGCCGGCTATGCGACGGTCGGCATCCTCGCCAAGTACCGCGACGAGTTCGAGTACTGGATCGACAACGGGCGCTCGCGGCTCGACGGCAACCTCGAAGCGGTCACGTATGCCTAATATCTTCATCAACGGGCAGCCGGTCCAGGCGGAGGACGACCAGACCGTCATGCAGGCGGCGCGCGCCAACGGGTTCTTCATCCCGTATTTCTGCTGGCATCCGGCGCTGTCCGTCGCCGGCAACTGCCGCATCTGCGTCGTGCAGCAGGAAGGCAAGGACTGGGTCGAGATCGCCTGCAACATGCCGGTCTCCGAAGGGCTGCGCGTGCTCACGGACTCCGAGCTCGTCCGCGAAAATCGCCGGCAGACGATGCAGTTCATCACGCTCAACCATCCGGTGGACTGCGGCGTCTGCGACAAGGCCGGCGAGTGCACGCTTCAGGACTATCACTACGAGTACAACGGGCAGCCGTCGCTTTCGCGCGATGCCAAGGTGCGGTCGACCAAGTTCCACCCGCTGTCCGGGCGAATCATTCTCGACAACGAGCGCTGCATTCTGTGCTCGCGCTGCGTGCGCTTCACCCGCGAGATTTCGAAATCGAACGCGCTCGGCATCGAGGATCGGGGCGACCACTCGCTCGTCCGCGCGGCCGAGGACGGCGCCTTCGACAACGACGTCTATTCCGACAACGTCGTCGACATCTGCCCGGTCGGCGCGCTCCTGTCGCGATCGTTCATGTACAAGGCGCGAGTCTGGTATCTCGAGCCCACGCCGTCGGTCTGTCCCGGCTGCGCGCGCGGCTGCACCGTCAACATCTGGCACCGCAAGCAGGAATGGCGGCTGAATGCGCTCGACTCGAAGCAGAACACGTCCATCGCGCGCGTGACGCCACTGGAGAATCCTGCGGTGAACGGACCGTGGATCTGCAACAAAGGACGTGACCTCGCGCAGGTTTTCGAGCGGGCGCGCGCCGAGTCGCCGATGCTCAAAGGCCGCCCGGTCGCGCAGGATATCGCCATCGCCGCGGCGCGCCGCCTGATCGACGAGGCACGACGGCCTGTCGCGCTCGTGTCGAACTGGGGCTCGAACGAGGAGCTCGCCGCGTTCAAGGCGGCGTTCGGCGGCCGCTTCTCGACTTTCGTCAAGAACGATTGCGAGCCGGCGCCGGGCGAGCCGATCGAGGACGATGTGCTGATCCGCCCCGACAAGAATCCCAACTCTGCCGGCGCGCGGGCATTGTTTGGCGACAAGCCGATCGCGTTCGATGCCAGCACCGATCTCGTTCTCGTCTGGGGCGAGGGCTTCAACTTCGGGCGTGTTCCGCCCAACGCGAAGGTCATTTTCGTCAATGCGTACCTGCAGCCGGAAAACGGCTTCGCCGACGTATTCGTGCCGCTCAGCATCCAGACCGAACGCGCTGGCCACTACACGAACGGCGACGGGGTTACCAGCGCCTTCGAAGCCTGCTTCCCGAAGCCGGCCGCGGCGATGGATGCCGAGGCCTTGTTCGCCGCGATGGTCGTGTCGCAACTGGAACGCGCATGACCCAGGATCTCGTCATCTATGCGTTGTATATCGCGTACGCGCTGGGCATGCTGATGACCTTCGGCACGGTGCTGACGTGGGTGGAGCGCAAGCAGGCGGCCGTGATGTCCGACCGCATCGGCGCCAACCGCGCCTACGTCCGCCTCCCGTTCACGCAGATCAAGCTCGTATGGCTGGGCCTTTTCCATGGCCTCGCCGACGGCCTCAAGATGCTGGTGAAGGAGGACTTCCGGCCGAAGTCCTACGACTGGTACGCCTACGCGGTCGCGCCGTGGGTCGTGTTCACCCCGGTGCTTCTGGTGTTCGCGGTCATTCCCTTCGGCGGCATCCTCGAGCCGGCGAAGCTGTTCCCCCCGCTCGCTTCCTGGTTCGGCGACCGGACCTACGCGCTGCAGATCGCGCGCCTCGACGCCGGCCTGCTGATCGTCTTCGCGTTCGGCGGCGTGACGATCATCGGCGCCATGCTCGCCGGCTGGTCGTCGTCGAACAAGTTCTCGATGCTGGGCGCGCTGCGCGCCGGTTCGCAGATGATCTCCTACGAGCTGATCATGGGGCTCACCGTGCTGGGGCTGATCCTGATCTACGGAACCGTCGACCTCACGACGATCGTGCAGAAGCAATCCGGCGTCGTGCTGGGCTTCCTGCCCGCTTGGGGTGTCGTGTACCAGCCATTCGCCGCGACGCTGTTTCTCGCCGCGGCAATGGCGGAAAACAAGCGCATCCCCTTCGACCTGCCCGAGGCCGAGTCGGAACTCATCGCCGGCTTCTACACCGAGTACAGCGCGATGAAGATGGGCCTGTTCATGTTCGCGGAATTCATCGAGATCGCGATCATCGCCGCGCTGTTCACGACGCTTTTCCTCGGCGGCTACAACCTGCCCTACATGACGGATGCCGGATTCGCGTTTCCCGGCGGCAGCGCGGTTCCGATGAGCCACGGCCTGGTTGTCGTCACGCAGCTCGCCGTGTTCCTGGCCAAGGTCCTGCTGATGTCGAGTTTCCAGATTCTGGTGCGCTGGTCGCTGCCGCGTTTCCGTTACGACCAGGTCCTGATGTTCGCGTGGAAGTTCATGTTCCCGCTGTGCGTCGCCAACCTGGTGGTCACCGCCGTCTGGATGTGGGCGATCGGCGGGTGATACGGTGAACCGGACGCCCCACGTGCGCAAGGTTTACTGGAACAGCTCGACGCTGACGTGGTGGGAACGCGCCTACCTGTTCGAGATCCTGCGCGGCCTCGGCATCACCGGCGGCGTGTTCCTGCGCAACATGGGGCGCTGGATCACCGGGCGCAAGGGCGCGCTGACGACCTACTACCCGGAGGAGACGCGCGCCGACTACGCGGCGGGCAACCGCGGCAAGCATGTCCTCACCCAGCGGCCGGACGGCCGGCCGCAGTGCATCGCCTGCAACATGTGCGCCACGGTGTGTCCGGCCAAATGCATCGAAATCGAAGCGGCCTTCGATCCCGACGACCCGGCCCACCCCAAGTATCCGAGCCGGTTCGAGATCGACTATTCGCGCTGCGTCTTCTGCGGTCTCTGTGTGGAGGCGTGCCCGGAGGACGCCATCCGCATGGTGAAGGAAGTCCCCGATCTGCCGGCCGCCGATCGCGACCGCATGTGGCTGACAATGGACGAGCTCCTGACCTGGAGCCCCCGGCAGGATGTCGCCAAACCCTATCCCGTCGTGGGCGGCGACCGCAAGACGCGAGGATCCGCATGATCGAGACGCTGCTGCAGAACCTGGATACCGCGCTCGTGTACCTGTTCGCGCTCGCGGCGCTGGCCGGCGCGGGACTGATGCTCGTGCTCCGGCATCCGATGCAGGTGGCGATGGCGCTGATCTCGACGATGATCTTTCTGGGCGGCATCTACGGGCTCGTCGGCGTGCATTTCATCGCGGCCTTCCAGGTGCTGATCTACGTCAGCGCAGTGATGGTCTTCATGGTGTACGTGATCATGCTGCTGGATGTGCGCGACCCTTCGTTCGGCCACCGTTACTCGCAGCTGCTGCTGCCGGGAATCGCCGGAGCCGCGCTCTTCGCCGTGGTGCTCGGCTACGCCTTCTGGCAGGGCGCCTACGCGCCGGCCAATGCGACCGTGTACTTCGGCCTCCAGCAGTTCTCGGCCGCCTTCCTCAACGAATACTGGCTGCAGTTCGAGCTGACGTCGGTGCTGCTGGTGGCCGCGGTCGTCGCCGCGCTGGCCGTCATCAAGGGCGGCAGGAGGGATCGTGGATAAGCTCCACGTGCTTCTTCCCCTGGCGATCGCGCTGTTCGCGCTGGGTCTCCTGGGCGTCATCGTCCGGCGCAACGTGCTGGTCATGCTGATGTGCATGGAACTCATGCTGAACGGCGTGATCCTGAGCCTGGTGACGTTCGCGCAGCAGACCGGCACCGCTGCGGGAGCGGTCCTCGTCTTCCTCATTTTCGTCGTCGCGGCCGCCGAGATCGCCATCGCGATTCCCATCGTCCTTCTCCTCGTGCGCGAGAAACGCACGCTGGACGCGGATGCCTACACGAACCTCAGGGGATAGAAAGTGAGCCAGTTTCTCGCCCTGATCGTCGTCCTGCCGCTCCTCGGGTTCGCGCTCAACGGAATCGTGGGTAACCGGCTGGGCAACCGGTTCGTCACGATCGTCGGCTGCGGCCTGCCGATCCTGTCCTTCGTCTTCGCGATTCGATCCCTTGGGGATCTGTTGGCCGCCGGCAGCGTGCCGTTGGTCGAGACCGCGTACACGTGGGCACGCGTCGGCGAGCGATCGTTCAATGTCGCTTTCTACTTCGACCGTCTTTCCGCGGTCATGACGTTGATCGTCACCGGCGTCGGGTCGCTGATCCACGTGTACTCCACCGGCTACATGAAGGAGGACCGGAGCTACGCGCGGTATTTCGCGTACCTCAATCTCTTTCTCTTCTTCATGCTGCTGCTCGTGCTCGGGCGGTCGATGCTCGTCCTCTTCGTCGGCTGGGAAGGCGTGGGACTCGCGTCCTACCTGCTGATCGGGTTCTGGTACGAGGATCCCGAAAAGGCCCGCGCCGGGAAGAAGGCGTTCATCACCAACCGCATCGGCGACGCGGGATTCCTTCTCGGGATGTTTCTCCTGTACTGGACGCTCGGCACGCTGGACATGGACCGGATCAACGCCGCGTTCACGAGCACCACGCTGCCCGCGGTCTCCGCCAGTCTCGTCGGCATCCTGCTGTTCGTCGGCGCTACGGGCAAGTCGGCGCAGATTCCGCTGCATGTGTGGCTGCCCGACGCGATGGCGGGTCCGACCCCGGTGTCGGCGTTGATCCACGCCGCGACGATGGTGACAGCGGGCGTTTACCTGGTCGCCCGAATGGCGGATCTCTACATGCAGGCGCCCGCCGCCTCGCAGGTCATCGCCGTGGTGGGCGTGATGACGGCGTTCTTCGCCGCGACGATTGCCGTCGTGCAGACCGACATCAAGAAGGTGCTCGCCTATTCCACGGTCTCGCAGCTCGGCCTCATGTTCGTGGCGCTGGGCGTGGGCGCCTACGGCGTCGCGATCTTCCACGTCTATACGCACGCCTTCTTCAAGGCCTGCCTGTTCCTCGGCGCG
Source organism: uncultured beta proteobacterium (assembly GCA_963726775.1). Taxonomy (GTDB): domain Bacteria; phylum Pseudomonadota; class Gammaproteobacteria; order Burkholderiales; family Casimicrobiaceae; genus CAIWHR01. Next base: position 1,477,487 of record CAVSDL010000001.1, on the reverse strand, counting down.
GGCAGCGTGATCCACGCCATGGGAGGCGAGCAGGACATCCGCAGGATGGGCGGGCTGGCGAAGAAGATCCCCGTCACCTTCGTCACGTTTGCCATCGCCACGGCGGCCATCGCCGGGATTCCGCCGCTGGCCGGATTTTTCTCCAAGGACGAAATACTGTGGTTCGCGTTCGGCAGCAGCCGGGGCGGCTCGCCGCTCCTGTGGGCCGTCGCCGCCGGCACCGCGCTCCTGACGGCGTTCTACATGTTCCGCCTGCTGTGGCTCACGTTCCTCGGCAAGTCCCGAATCGCACCGGAGACCGAGCGCCACGTCCACGAGTCGCCGCTGTCGATGACCTCGGTGCTCGCCGTGCTTGCTGCGCTGTCGACGGTCGGCGGCTTCTTCGACGTCCCGCATTTCCTGGCGTCCTTGCCGGCGCTGCCGACACCGCACGAGGAACTGCACGGCCTCGAACTGCCGTTGCTCGGCGTTTCGATTCTGATCGCCCTCGCGGGACTTTCGGGCGCCGCGTTCTTCTTCGGCCGCGATGCCGTGCGCGCGGCGCGCGCGCAACCGCGGCTCGCAACGCTCAACCGGCTGCTCGCCGGCAAGTATTTCGTCGACGAAGCCTACGATCGCTGGCTTGCGCGTCCGCTCTACTGGATTTCGGAGCACGCCTTCCTGCGTATCGGGGATCGCCTGCTGCTGGACGGCTCGCTTCACGGGCTCGCGCGCCTGGCGCAGCGTTCCGCCGGCGCGCTCTCACGGGCACAGGCGGGCAACCTGCACCTGTACGCTCTGTTTGTCCTGCTCGGAACGGTCGCCTGCCTGGTCTGGAGTTTCCGCCATGGATGACGCGACCCTGCTCAATGCCGTGCTTTTCCTGCCGATCGCCGGCATGGCGCTGCTGTTCGCAGTGCCCGCGCGGCAGGAAGCCGTGATCCGATGGCTCACGTTCTGGGTGTTGGTCGTGCAGCTCGCGGCGACCGCGTTGCTGTACGCGCGATTCGACGGTGCCGTCGCCGGCCTGCAGTTCGAAACGCGCGTCGCCTGGATCGCCGATTGGGGCGTGAGCTACCAGATCGGCCTCGACGGCTACAACATTCTGCTGGTGCTGCTGACCGCGTTCCTGGGCCCGCTGGTCGTGGCGGGCGCGTTCACCGCCATCCGCAAGGACGTCAAGCTGTTCTATGCGATGGTGCTGCTGATCCAGTTCGCGATGCTGGGCACGTTCGTCGCGCAGGATCTCTTCGTCTTCTATCTGTTCTGGGAGACGATGCTGATTCCGATGTTCCTCATCATCGGCATCTGGGGTGGCGAACGCCGCATCTACGCGACGCTGAAGTTCGTCCTCTACACCGCGTTCGGCAGCATCCTGATGCTGGCCGCGGTGATCTATCTTGTCTACTCGCTGCAGACGTCGACGGGCGTGACGTCGTTCGCGTTTGCCGACCTGTACCGCACCGAGCTGCCGCTCCCGGTCCAGATCGTCCTGCTCGCGGCCTTCGGCCTGTCGTTCGCGATCAAGGTCCCGATGGTGCCGCTCCACACGTGGCTGCCCGACGCGCACGTCGAGGCGCCGACCGCCGGCTCGGTGATCCTGGCCGGCGTGCTGCTGAAGATGGGCACCTACGGATTCATGAAGCTCGGCTTCCCGCTGTTTCCGGATGCCGCGCGTGCGCTGACGCCGGCGATCATGACGCTGGCTGTCGTATCGATCGTCTACGGGGCGTGTCTCGCGCTGGTGCAGAACGACATCAAGAAGATCATCGCCTACTCGTCGATCAGCCATCTGGGCTATGTGATGCTGGGACTCGCGAGCCTCGACCTCCTCGGCATACAGGGCGCGATCATCCAGATGGTGAGCCACGGCCTGGTCGCGGCCGGACTCTTCCTGATGGTCGGGATGATCTACGAGCGCTGCCATACGCGGGAACTCGGTGCCTACGGTGGCCTGGCCAAGCTGCTGCCGGTGTATTCCGTGTTCTTCATGATCCTGACGCTGGCGTCGATCGGTCTCCCCATGACCAGCGGATTCACCGGCGAATTCCTGGTGCTGCTCGGATCCTTCAAAGCGTCGTGGCCGCAGTATCTCTCCGGCGACGCGTGGCCGCTGGCGATGAGCGTCATTGCCGTATCGGGCGTGGTGCTCGGAGCGCTGTACATGCTCCGGTTCGCGCAGGGATTCATCTATGGCGAAGCCAAGGCTCCGCACCAGCCGCTCGTCGACCTCGATCTTCGCGAAAAACTGATCCTCGCGGCGATCGTCGCGGCCGTATTCGCGATCGGTCTTTATCCCGATGAGCCGCTGCAGAAAACGGAATTGGCGGCGAAGCACTACCAGCAGCTGGTCGGTACCTCGCGGACACCCGGAGGCGCGCCATGAACTGGCAGGACGTCTTCATCGCGATGCTGCCGGAGCACTTGCTGCTGGCCGGGATCGTGCTGCTGATCGGCATGGAAATCGCCTGGACCCGGCCACGCGGCGCGCTGCCGCTGGCGCTGCTGACGGTCGCCGCGGCCGCCGCGGCCTCGGCAGGGCTCTACTGTGCCGGATACAACGCGGCGCCCTTCCCCGGACAATATTCCGTCGACCCCGCGGTTGCGCTCGCCAAGGCCATCGTGCTGGCCCTTGCGGTGCCGGTGCTGTTGCTGTCGCGCGACGACTTTCCCGACGGCCCGTTCTACCCGCTGCTCCTGTCATCCCTCTACGGGTTCTGCCTGCTCCTTTCCGCCGACAGCTTCCTCACGCTTTTCCTCGGGCTCGAACTGATGTCGCTGCCCGTTTACGTGCTGGTGCTCCTCGCTTTCCGGCGGCAGGAAAGCGCCGAAGCCGCGCTCAAGTACCTGGTGCTGGGAGGCACGGCGACCGCAATGTTCCTGATGGGCGTCTCGCTGCTGTACGGGGGCAGCGGTTCGCTGGCCATCGCGGGATTCGCGAGCGCGCTGCGCTCGACCGACACGATGGCGACGGCGGCGGTGGTGCTGGTGCTCGTTTCGTTCTTCCTCAAGGCGGCCGTCGTGCCCTTCCACGCGTGGGCCCCCGACGCCTACGAAGGCGCCAGCGTGCCGGTGACCGCGTACATGGCCACCGTCGTGAAGGCCGGTGCGCTGCTGGCCGTCCTGCGGCTGTTCGGCACGTCGAGCGTCACCGGGCATGCGGCCGACCTCATCGCGCTGCTGCCGCTCGTCTCGATCGTCTGGGGCAATCTCGCCGCGATGCGGCAATCGAGCTTCCGCCGCATGATCGCGTACTCGTCGATTGCGCATGCGGGCTACCTGTTCTATGCGTTCCTCGGCGAGGGCGCCGGCCGCTACCAGGCCGTCGTGTTCTACCTGCTCGCGTACGGCGTGATGAACCTGCTCGCCTTCGCGTCGCTCCCCTCAGGTGAGGATGACGCCGCGCGCGACCGCCTGGCCAGCCTGAAGGGGCTGTACCAGCGCCGCCCCTACGCCGCGGTGATGATCGGCATCGCGATGCTGTCGCTGGCGGGCCTGCCGCCGTTCCCGGGGTTCGTCGCCAAGTTCCTGATCTTCAAGAACGTGATCGCCGCGGGATTCACGGTCTACGCGGTGCTGGGCCTCGTCGGCAGCTACCTCGGGATCTACTTCTACCTGCGCGTCATTCAGTACATGTTCATGAGTCCGGCGGAACCGGTCGCGGGTGAGGGCGCGACGCGGCGGCTCGCGCTCTCTGCCGGCCTGCTGTGTCTGGTCACGGCACTGGTTCTCTCGGTTCTTCCCGGCTGGATCATCGGCCTCATGTGAAGCGAGGGCAGGCGGGGCGCCTCGAACACGAGCGCCGCAACCCGGCGTTGCCGGGCTCCGAACTCCGCCGGACCGCTCGCATGCGGCGGGTGAGGGCCGTTGCCCAGCCGGGCCCCGGCAGCGAAAAGGGCCGGAACATCCGGCCCTCGTCCGCTCCCGCGAATTCTCCGCTCAGTGCAGCCGCTGGCGCGACTTGCGCGTGGCGTCGGAGAGCACGCTTCGGCGCGCGGCGGTGCCACGCCCCTGCGTGGCTTCGCGTCGCCCCTGCCAGAAGCGGTAGATCAGCACCGCGGCGACGGGCAGCTCGTCGATCAACTCGGCCCGCTTGTCGTCGCTGTCCACCCATTCCGTGAAGTCGTCGTCGCGATCCCCGAACGCCAGTGCTTCGATCGGAAAGATCCAGTCGCGCGCATCCTGCGCATCATAGAGCGGCTGCCACTCGTCGTCGCGCAGCTTGACTCCGGACATGTAGCCTTCGCACCAGGCGGTCGCCTCCGCCGGGGTGCGTTCGGTCTTGGGCGCCTTTTCGTCCGGCATGTAGAGCAGCGGCCGGAATCGCGTCGGCGACTCGCCGAGCGTGCGCTGGATGCCGACGAAATGTCGCAGCACGAGACCCATGACGCGCTGGGCCTGGTCGTTGCTTACGAATGCGGGCGCCGCGCTCTTGTTGCCCTCGCTCCAGATCTGCGGCAGCCACTCCGAAGGCTGGATCATGTCCGGCCCCGAGACGATCGCGGTGAGATAGCCATCGAGCATCTCGAGGTCCATGCAATCCTGCGGCACCGAGTCGGAGGCAAGAAAGGTCTCCAGATCGTCCAGTTCGGCATCGGTCAGGGGTTCGTCGAGGGCGCGCGGCTCGGCCATGGGAACTTTCGAGGGGTTGTGCCGTTGGGGTCTGCAATGATCCCCCGCCGCGACGATCTGCGCAACCACAGCCGTTGCTTCGATCGCCCTGCCCTCCGTGAGGTGTCCCGGCTGTGATACGCTTGCCGCCGCCTCTCGCTACACCGCGACAATGCCGCCGCCGAAGATCAAGACCCAGGCGTTCCTCGCCAATCTGCCGTTGTTCAAGGAGCTTGCGCCGGCCGACATCGACCGCATCGCGGCCGGGACCGCCGAGCTTCACGCGCCCCGCGGCGAAATCCTGTTCAACAAGGGCGATCCGTGCGCGGGCTTTCACTTCGTGATCTACGGGCAGGTGAAGCTTTCCTTCGTGACGCCGCACGGCAGCGAAAAGGTCGTCGAAATCGTGGGGCCGGGCTATTCCTTCGGCGAAGCGCTGATGTTCATGGACAAGCCGTACATCGTCATGGCGCAGACGCTCGCCGATTCGCTGCTGCTGCACGTTTCGAAGCACGTTGTTTTCGAAGGATTGGAGCGCGATCCCGAATTCGCGAAGCGGATGCTGGCCGGTTTGTCGCGGCGGCTGCACGGGCTGATCAGCGACGTCGAGAGCTATTCGATGCAATCCGGAACGCAACGCGTGATCGGCTACCTGCTCCGCCAGGACGAGCACCTCGCAAGCGCTGCCGAAAGCTACTCGGTGACGCTGCCGACGTCCAAGGCGATTGTCGCGTCGCGGCTCAATCTCACGCCGGAGCATTTCTCGCGGATCCTGCACGAACTCGCGGAAGCGGGACTGATCAGCGTCGAGGGCCGTGAGGTCGCGATCCGGGAAGTCGCGAAGCTGCGCGGCTTCACCGGCTGAGCGCCGGCCCGCCGTGGCTTCCCCGACGCCGGCGCGGGATCTCAATGGGAAACGAAATCAGTGGCTCGTCCCCGCGGATCCGGTCACCTTGTTGAACACGTTGTACTTGCCGACCGGCTTGTTCGCGGGGATCCGCATCACTTCGTCGAAGGTCGCCGCGTCATAGACGATGATCGCGCCATCGGCTTCCCAGACGCTCGCCAGCGCGTACTTGCCATAGCGGTCGAACTCGATGTGCGCGGCGGTCCGCCCCGGCATCGGAGTCAGCGCTTTCACGATTTTCAGCGTGCGCTTGTCGATCACCTGCAGCGTGTCCCTGGCGGCGCTGTTCATCGAATCGACCCAGGCGTAGGGCGTGTTCTCGTGGCTGCGCAGGAAGAATCCGGGGCCGTTGGTCTCGATTGCGCCGACGGTCTTCCAATCCCTCATGTCGATGACGCTGACGACACCTTCCTTCAGGTTGGTCGTCGCGACCACGGGCCTGCCGTTCCATTCCCACGCGATGCCCGATCCGAGATGCGGCAGGCCGGGCAGGTCGACCGTGGCAATCCTGCGGCGCACGTCGAGGTTGACGACCTGCCCCCTCCCGCCCTCGCGCGAGGCGCCGATCAGGTGGTTATAGCCCTTGTCGAAGAAGAAGTCGTCGAGCACATCGTCGAGGGCGATGCGGCGCACCGGAAATGGTCCTTTCTCGGCAACGCCTTCCCCCATCCGGTAGTCGTGAACGTAGCCCTCGTACACGGGCGGCGCCTTCGGGTCGTAGGTGAGTTCCCAGACTTCCGGAATGTCCTTGAGCGCCACAACGAAGCTTTTCCTCGGTGCCGCATCGTAGACGGCGGACACGCGCGATGTCTTCCCGTTCCGGTCGGCGACCGGGATCACTTTCACCAACGACAGGTCGCGCGCGTCGAGAACGACCAGCGTGTGCGGCAGATAGTTGCCGGCGATCACCCACCTGCCGTCGCCGGACACCGCGATGTTGCGCGTGTTGAGGCCGATGCGCACTTCGGCGACAGTCGCGAGGTTCCACAGATCGTACTTGGTGACCCAGCCGTCGCGCGAGGCGAAATACACGTAGCGGCCGTCCGGCGTGAATTTCGGCCCGCCGTGCAGTGCGTAGCGCGTCGGGAACCGGGCGAGGCGCACGAACCGGTCGCCGTCGAGAATCGACACATGGTGGTCGCCGGACTCGACGACCACGAACAGATTCAGCGGATCGGCGGCGAATTGCGGCTTGTCCGGAAGCGCGCCGGCGGCGTGATGAACAATGCGCGTCGCATTGATCTCGGCTGCGCCCCAGACGGGCTTTTCCGCCGGCGGCGTGTAGACATACGCGACCAGCGCCTCGATCTCGAACTTCGTCAGCTTGTCACCGAAGGCCGGCATCTGCGTGGCGAGGCGGCCCTTCGCGATCGTGTCGGCCGCCGCCGGCTTGCGCAGCCGCTCGAGATTCTCGGGCAGCAGCGCGGGCCCCGCGCCGCCGAGACGCCCGGCGCCGTGGCACGCGACGCAGTGCGTTTCGTAGTTCTGCGCGGCGGCGGTTTGCCCCGCGGCGACGCCGGCGAAGGCGACGACGAGCACGGCAACAATCAGGTAGATCGTCCAGCCGATCGCGCAGCGGCGGCGGGACCACCGCGTTCGCGCACTCACTGCCGTTTCACAGGCGCGGCTCACGTCGCCTCGGCTTCCATCCTTCGCACGCGGATGTAGGGCCCCAGCTTCACCCGCTCGTAGCCGCCGGCGATTCCGAGTTCGTCGTCCTCGAGGTAGCAACCCGGGTCCTCCGCCCAGGGATCGCCGGTCAACTGCCACGCACGGACCCTCGTGTTGCCGCCACACAGGTCGAACTGCGGACAGGCGCCGCAACGCCCTTTCACCTTGCGTGGCATGCGCTTCATGCCGGCCATGAGCGGATCCGAGGTGTCCTGCCAGATGGCCGAAAAGCGCCGCTCCCTGACGTTTCCCAGGTTGTAATCCCACCAGAACGTGTCCGGGTGGACGTTGCCGAGATTGTCGATGTTCGCGATGTTGACGCCCGACGAATTGCCCCCCCATTGCGCGAGCCTGGCGCGCAGGTGCGCCTCGCGCTCCGGGAACCGCGCGCGCACCCAATGCAGCAGGTAGGCGCCGTCCGCGTCGTTGTTGCCCGTGACGAACTCGCGGGAATGCCCGGCTTCGATATGCTTCCAGGCCGTTTCGAAGATCAGGTCCATGGCCCGACGGGTGGTCTGGAACACCGCGTCGGTCTTGCGATTGACGTTGCCGCGCCCGCCATAGTTGAGGTGCGACAGGTAGAACTTGTCCACGCGCTCGGCGTCCATCAGATCGAGCAGGCCCGGCAGGTCGTGCGCGTTGTCCTGCGTCAGCGTATAGCGCAGCCCGACCTTGATGCCGGCGTCCCGGCACAGACGCACGCCGGCGAGCGATGCGGCGAACGCGCCCTTCTTGCGCCGGAAGCGGTCGTGCGTCGCCTCGATGCCGTCCAGGCTGATGCCGACGTAGTCGAAGCCGACACCGGCGATCGCGCCGATGTTGCCATCGCCGATCAAGGTGCCGTTGGTCGACAGTCCGATGTAGAAGCCCATCGCCTTCGCGCGGTGCGCGATCGCCCAGAAGTCGGGGCGCAGCAGCGGCTCGCCGCCGGAAAGGATCAACACGGGCACGCCGCAGGCCTTCAGGTCGTCCATCGCACCGAAGATTTCCGCCGTCGTGAGTTCGCCCGGAAAGTCGATGTCGGCCGAAATCGAGTAACAGTGCTGGCACGCGAGATTGCATCGCCGGATCAGGTTCCAGATCACCACCGGGCCGGTCGGAGTGCGCCTCGGGCCGAGCGGCGTCGGCGTCTTCACTTCCTGCAGGTATTGCGTGACCCGGAACATGGTGTCCTCGTGCGTCAGCCGGAGGCGCCGAAGCGCAGCCCGGTCTTCTTCAATATCTTCGTGCTGTAAAGAACATCGCCCGCGCGCGCCGAATCGCCCAGTACCTGCCCAATCGCCGCGACCTTCGCTTCGACCTCGTCGCGGCTCTTCCCGTGCACCATGGCGAAGAGGTTGTAGCTCCACACCGGCGGCCGGCGCGGCCGCCGATAACAATGGGATACGAAAGGAAGCGCTCCCACGCGCGCGCCCAGCGTGTCGACGTCTGCATCCTCGACGTCCCAGACGCTCATGCCATTCGCGATCCAGCCCAGCCGGTAGTGATTGGGAACCGCGCCGATACGGCGTATCGCGCCCGACGCCAGCATTGCATCCACGCGCGCCAGGACGGTGTCCGCAGGCACTCCCAGCGCCGCGGCGACCGCGTGATAGGGACGCGGCACGCGCGGCAGTCCGTCCTGCAGCGCGCGGACCAGGGCGCGATCGAGCTCGGCAGGCGTGAGCGGAGCATTCATGCCGATAACTTCAACCCGACAAAGTACTCGCGCTCCTTCGGAAACGCGTGGACGGCGAGCCGGGTATCGCGCTCGATCCTCGCGATCGCCGCAGCGATGCCTTCGGCCGTCTCGGTGCCGAGCACGAACCACATGTTGAGGTCGTGATCGCGCGCGTAATTATGCGCGACCTCCGGCAGGGCGTTCACGTGTGCCGCAACCTGGTCGAATTCCCCGGCCGGCACGTGCATGGCCGCGAGCGTGAACGCGCCGCCCAGCTTCTCCGCGTCGAACAGCGGGCCGAACCGCGTCAGCGTGCCGTCGGCCAGCAGCGCGCCGATCCGTGCGATGAGGTCGTCCTCGGCGAGGCCCAACTTCGTCGCAGCGACAAGGAACGGCCGTTCGCAGACGGGGAACCCATCCTGCAATGCGTTGACGATCCGGCGGTCGACGGCGTCCATGCGCGGCGCTCCCACCCGTTCAGGCGGCGGCCAACGCCGGCGCGCCGCCCGGCACCGCCGCCCGGCCCAGCGCGTAGCGCGCGCCACGCTGCTTGAAGGCGCGCCGCGAGAACAGGACAGTGGAGGGTTGCCGGTCGAGCCCATGGGCGGTCGCGAGTTCCGCAATCCGCGCCTCGACTCTCCCGCGATCGCGCCCGTGCAACATGCAGTACAGGTTGTAGCGCCACTCCGGCAGCGCGCGCAGGCGGCGGTAACACAGCGTCACGCCAGGCTCGCGTGCCATCGCCTCGCCGAGCGCATCCGCTGCGCCGTCCGGGACGTCCCAGACGCACATCGCGTTCGCGGTGAATCCCAGCTCGCGATGCCGGACGATGATGCCAAGTCGTCTTATCACACCGCGATTCAGCCAGTCGGCGAGGCGCACCAGCACGTAAGCCTCGCTGACGCCAGCCTCCTGCGCAATTGCCGCGTAGGGTGCGGCAACGGGGGCCAAACCGTCCTCGAGCGCCGCCACGAGTCGGCGATCGGCGGCGGTGAGGGCGAATTCCGGTGCCCCGTCGGCATCTTTCGAGCGCCGCGGCGCGCGGACACGGCCCTTCGCAACCGGCCCCGCCAGGTCGAAACCCAGGTCGATCCAGTAATCCGCGACGAGCGGCAACGCGATCGGCACTTGCCCGACATCGCGGGCGATGGCGTCGAGTACGGTATCGAGCGCCGGCCGGTCGGCGGCGGCGGCGACGAACCACAGGTTGAACCGGTGCTCGCGCTCGTAGTTGTGATTGACTTCGGGCCGTGCGGAGACGCATGCGGCAACACGCGTCAGATCGCGTTCCGGGACCGCGAGCGCCGCGAGCGTCGAAACACCGATCGCGCCAGGCCGGAATACCGCGCCGACGCGGCTCACCCGGCCACCCTCGACCGCGCGCGCAAGGGTGGCCCGGACCCACGCTTCGTCGACGGCGAGCCGGCGCGCGATCGCTGCGTACGGCTCGTGGACGAGAGGAAAGCCGCGCTGAAATTCGTTGAGGAGGCGCGCGTCGAGGGATTCGAGCGACGGGTGCACGTCAGAATCCCATCCGCGCCGCGCGCGACGTGAAGAAGATTCCCGACGGGCTGTCGACCGCCAGCGCGGCGACCGGCAGCAGCGTCGCCGTGTCGTAGACGATGACCTTGTTGTCGTCGCGCGCCGAGATCCAGACCCCTTCGCCGCGCGGCGTGAATTCGAGGTGCAGTACGGCCTCGGCCCGGCTCCAGCGTCTTCACGACGGTGCGCGACTCGGCGTCGATCACCTGCACCCTCCCGTTGTCGGGGAACGCGAAGTTGACCCACACCTGCCGCGCGTCGGGCCGCGCGATCACGAACACCGGCTGTCCGGCCACCGCGATGCGCGCGACTTCGTTCCAGCCGCGTGTGTCGACGACCAGCACCTCGTTGCGCCCGATCGCCGGGCAGGAACGCGTAGCCGGCGGCGATTGCCCAGCCGCGCAGGTGCGGCATCTTGTAGACGGGCAGCTTTTCCTCGCCTTTGCCGTAGTGGTCGAGGATCCGCTTTACTCCGCGCTCCGGATGCCAGAGATCGAGCAGCGCAAGCCCGTCTTCGCCGAACAGGCCCGCGATGTACCAGCGGCCGTCGGGCGTGACGAGACCGTCGTACGGTTGCTTGCCGATGTTGGTGAATTTCCGGACCTGCGGTGCGCGCGGATTCGATGCATCGATCACCCAGATCTCGCCGGCGTCGAACAGGCTGGCGACGAATTGTCCGCCCGGCGCGTCGGCGAGCCCGACCACCTTCGACGGCACGCCATCGGGCCCGGGCGTCGCGCGAACTTCGGACAACAGGTCGAGCGTGTTCGCGTCGAACAGCTTGATCCCGCCGGGCGTGTAATTCTGCGCGGCGACGACGCGGCCGTCCTGGCTGATCGCGCCGCCAATCGAGTTGCCCGCCTGCAGGACGCGGCGCTCGATGCGCTGCGCGAGAAGATCGACCTTGGTGAGGCCGCCGTCGCGTCCGAAGACGTACGCGTAGCGGCCGTCGCGGGAGAAGACCACCGACGCGTGCGAGAGATCGCCCAGGCCGTCGATCGTCGCGAGGCTCGTCCGCGCGGTCGTGTCGATGACCTGCACGCGCCCGGCGGCGCGTTCGATCACCACGCCCAGATCGCCGGTGCCACGGAATTGCGCGATCGCGGGCGCAGCGCCGCCGGCGATGCAGAAAAGCACGAGCCACAGAGAATACAGAGAGCACAGAGAAAGGAAGGAGAGGTTCTGGCATGAGACTCTCCCGTCCTCAAGGGATTCTCTGCGTACTCGGTGTCCTCTGCGGTTCGAGACCTTGAACTTGCTGCTCGACTTAGCGCACATCGGTATCGCCCAACACCATCCGGGCGACGAGCCATTCGGCCTCCGCCTCGGACAGGAAGCGCCGCCACGGCGGCATTGCGGTCCCGGGTCGGCCGGACACGATGGTCGCGACCAGGCTTGCAGCCGGTTTTGTTCTCAGCGCCTCGGGCGTGAGCGCCGGACCGAGACCTCCGGTCAGGCGCATCCCGTGGCAGGAACCGCAGTCCTGTTTCAACAGCCGGAGGAGTTCGCGCTGGCGCTCCGGCCAGGGCGCCGTCGATGCGTCGAGCGCAAAGGCAAATGACGTCGCCAGGCTCGGCACGCCGCCGGCCGCCACCGTTGCGCCCGGCCCCGACGCCGCAAGCACGGCGAGAGCCAGTCGGGCGGCATGCTTCACGATGGAATCCTGCGCCTGCCTACAACGCGAGAACGTACGCAACTAGCTTCTTCGCCTCGTCCTCGTTCACCTTGTTCGGCGGCATCGGAATCGGTCCCCAGACTCCCTGCCCGCCCTTGATGACTTTCTCCGCGAGCTTGGCGGCTGCTCCCGCATCACCCTTGTACTTCTTCGCGACATCCTTGTAGGGAGGGCCGACCAGCTTCTTGTCGAGAGTGTGACAAGCCGTGCAACCCTTGTCCTTGGCGAGTTTCTCGCCCGCCTCGTCGGCCCGTACGGGCGCGGACAGCGCCACCGCCAGCGCGGCGCCGACGGCCACTGCAATCAAATGCGCTTTCATCGCCATTGCCCCCTTGTCAGTAGACGTCGTGCTGCGTGTTGTAGACATTGAACTTGCCGGTGGGCGTGATCAGCTTCGGATCCTTGAGCACCGCCTTCAGCTTGCGGGTCCTGTCATCGACGACGACCAGCGCGGACTGCTGGTTCTTGGCGCTCCACACCGAGAACCATACCTCGTCGCCGGCCCGGTTGTACTCGGGCTGCACGACCCGCTTGGCGCCTTCGCCCAAGCCCGCCCATTCGGCGATCGGCAGCACTTCGAACGGCCTGTCGAGGTTGTTGATGTCGTACACCGCGATCGACTGGCTGATTTTCGCGTCGGGGTTGAGCGGCGTATCCACCCACAGGTTCGTGGATTTCGGATGCGTCTTGATGAACAGCGATCCGCCGCCCTGGCCCTTCAGCGTGCGCACGACCTTCCACGCATTCGCCTTGTGCTTGACCGGATCGGTGCCGATCAGCGAAATCGTTTCGTCACCCAGGTGGCCGGTCGACCACACCGGACCGAACTTGGGGTCGACGAAATTGGCGCCGCGTCCCGGGTGCGGCGTCTTGCCCACGTCGATCAGCGCCGCCAGCTTGTTGTCCTTGGTGTCGACCACCGCGATCTTGTTCGACGCGTTCGCCGCGACCAGGAAGTAGCGCCCGGTCGCATCGAATCCGCCGTCGTGCAGAAACCGCGCCGAGTCGATGCTGGTGATCTTCAGGTTCTTCAGGTCCTCGTAATTCACCAGGTTGATCTTGCCGGTTTCCTTCGAGTTGACGATGAACTCGGGGTGGTAGTGCGATGCGACGATCGACGCCACGCGCGGCTCGGGGTGGTATTCCTGCGGATCGACGGTCATGCCGCGCGTCGACGCGATCTTGAGCGGCTTCAGCGTGTCGCCGTCCATGATCACGAACTGCGGCGGCCAGTACGAACCGGCGATCGCGTACCTGTCCTCGTATCCCTTGTACTTCGAAGTCTCCACCGAGCGCGCCTCGAGGCCGATCTTGATCTCGGCAACGTTGTCGGGCTTTTCCAGCCAGAGATCGATCAGGTTGATCTTCGCGTCGCGTCCGATCACGTAGAGGTAGCGTCCCGACGCGGAAAGACGCGAGATGTGCACGGCGTAGCCGGTCTTCACGATGTTGATGATCTTCTTGGTGTCGCCATCGATCAGCGCCACCTCGCCCGAGTCGCGCAGCGTGACCGAGAAGAGATTGGCGAGGTTGTACTTGTTCATCGGTTTCTTCGGCCGCTTGTCAACCGGAAGAAGAACCTTCCACGACGCCTCCATTTCCTTCATCCCGTACTCGGGCGGCTGCGGCGGCGTCTGCTGCACGTAGCGAGCCATCAGGTCGACGTCGGCATCGGAGAGCTCGCCCGACGTGCCCCAGTTCGGCATGCCCGCGGGCGAGCCGTACTTTATGAACACTTTGAGGTACTCGCCGCCCTTGTCGAGGGTGATGTCGGGCGTCAGCGCCTTGCCGGTCGCGCCCTTGCGCAATACGCCGTGACAGCCGGCGCAGCGCTCGAAATAGATTTGCCGCGCCTTGTCGAATTCGGCCTTCGACATCAGCGGCGCCTTGGGGTTGATGTCCTGGTGCATGTCCTCCTGCGCCAGCGGCGACCCGCCCGCCTGATACCGGAGTTCCGCCCCGGGGTGCGCGTCCTCGGGCTTCTTTTCCTGCGCGAATGTCCCGCCCGCCACGAACGGCAGCAGGGCGATGGCGAACACTGCAGTGGCAATTCGACGTATCACGTTGCGCTCCTCAGGCATGGACAAGGGCACGCGGGCTCGAACCGGATGACAGGCGCGACCCGCACTGGCGTCGAAGGATGCGCCGGCACGGGGGGCTGTTCCTTGATGGAAGTTAAGGATTGCGGGACGCGCGCGTCCCAGAATTCCCTGCATTCGCCGAGGCCGCCGGGCGCATTGCGCGCGGGCCCGTCGACGCACACGGAGCGACCGCGATGGACGGATCTGGATTCGATGGCAAGACGGGAGCGAAAATAGCCTTCCGACCGCGCCTCTACGCGATCCGCGCCGCCGACACCGAAGCGGCGGCGACGGGTTCAGGCATCGTTTATCTGGTCGGTGCCGGACCGGGAAATCCGGACCTCCTGACCCTGCGCGCGGCAAAGCTCATCGCGCTGGGAGACGTCCTGGTGTACGACCGGCTGGTCGGCGCCGACATCCTGAAGCTCGCGCGCGGTGACGCACGGAGAATCTACGTCGGCAAGGCGCGCGCGAACCACACGCTGCCGCAGGACGAGATCAGCGCCCTGCTCGTCCGGCTCGCGCGCGAAGGCAGGCGCGTGGTGCGGCTCAAGGGCGGCGACCCGTTCATATTCGGTCGTGGCGGCGAGGAAATAGAGACGCTACGCAGTCACGGCATTCCGTTCGAAGTGGTGCCGGGGATCACCGCCGCGTCGGGAATAGCCGCGTACGCAGGCATTCCGCTCACGCATCGCGATCACGCGCACGCGGTGACGCTCGTTACCGGGCATCTCAAGGACGGCTCGATGAATCTCGACTGGACTGCGCTCGCGCGCCCCGGACAGACGGTCGTCGTCTACATGGGATTGCAGGGATTGCCGATCCTCGCGCGCGAGTTGATCGCGCACGGCCTGCCGGCGACAACACCCGCCGCCGTGATCCAGCAGGGCACCACAGTGAACCAGCGCGTGGTGAGCGGTAGGATTGCCGACCTGCCGCGCCTCGCGGCCGACGCGCAGCTCGTGGCCCCGACGCTCATCGTCATCGGCGACGTCGTGAAGCTGCAGCACGCGTTTGCGTGGTTCGACCCGGCAACGGTTGCGCGCCCGGACCAACGCACCGCGGCCGTGTTGGGTGGAGCGGACTAAACGCCCGCCGCCTGACGGGTCCGCCGCGCGCCGTCCAGGCAGCACGCCAACTGAGCGACGATGGGCGCCGGCACCGGTTGAGTTCCCACGAGTACCTGCGCGATCCATGCTGCGGTGGCGGTGGCGTCAGGTGCCGGCAGCGGTATCGACGCATGGGGAGTGCCGGCGTCTTCGGCTTCGGCGCACACGCTGCCGACGCCCGCCGCAAAGCGCTCGATCGGCGCCGGCGCGGACGGATTCGCAAAGGGCTCGCCTTCGGTGCCAGGCAGCAGCAATCCGTCGGCGCGGAGGAAGACCAGCAGTTCTCGCACGCGCGCAAGTTCGCCGGCGTCCACGGCGCTGACGACGCGGTAGCCATCGCCGCCGAACGGATCGATCAGTCTTGCGAGCACGTGGAGCGTCGGTCTTGCCCGCTCATCGCCTCGGCAGCGCAGAAGGCGCGCGAGTCCCGGCACGAGCACGTCCACCGGCAGGAACGCAAAATTGTCGCGGGCGAGGCGCGTCTGCGCATCCTCCCGATTCACGGCGGGCTCGATCCCGAGTTCGCACAGCACATCGGCGGTCGTCACGTGCCCCGGAACACGGTCCGGATTGCCGTGCACCAGAACGGGAACCCCATAACGCTGCAGCAGCAACGCGATGAGCGCGGTCAGGTTGGGCTGCCGGCGGGTTCCGCAACAGGCGGGCAGCACGATCGGCCGAGGACGGCTCGGTGACGCGACGAGGCGTACGGTGCGTGCTTCGAGCGCGCGCAGATACCCGATCGTCCGGGCTCGCGCCAATTCGCCGCCCGCGATCGCGATCGGCAGGTAATCCCGTTCGTCCGGCGGAACTTCGCCGGCAAGCATCGCGGTGAACGACTGCTGCGCAGCAGCCGCGCCGAATTCCCGGCGCCCTGCGGCGTTCGTCCCGATGCGCCGGATCGGCGCTGAGCGCTTCAGCACCATCGGCGCATACGCTCCATCCGCCATCGCGGCATGCGCAAGGACGCGAGGCTCATCATTCGGCGTCGGGCTTCCGCCAGATCGTGATCTTGTAAAGCGAATCGACTCCCGGTTCCTCGCGGTGCCCGTAGCCGTTGCGCTCGAGGATCCGGAACAGCGGCTGCGGCATGCAGTCGATGACGAGCACCAGGCGATCGCCCGGCCCGAAGTCGTCGATCGTCTCCAGCACCCGCTCGATCGGCTCCGGCGGGGACATGCCGCGCACGTCGAGAGTGACGTTGCGCGACGTCATGCCGTCCCTTGCGCGGAAGCCTGATGCCGTCTTCGATTTCATCGCGCCATTGTTCGGAGTGCGCTGGCCGCGCTCCTTGACGCGCATCAAGAGAAAAGGAACCTCTGCAGGATTGCTAGCGCAGCGCGTGCGCGACGTTGAGCGCCGCCGCGAAAACGAAAACCGCACCACCCTGGTGGGCGGCCGCAAGCGGCACCGGAACGACGAGCAGAAGCGTCGCGATTCCGAGCGCAATCTGCAAAGCGAGGAGCGCCAGCAGCAAATTTCCGCCGGAACGGCCGCGCGCTGGCAGGCCTTCCACGGCCCGCATCTTCCACCACAGCGCCGGCACGAGTACCGCAAGCAGCCAGGCGAAAAGCCGATGATCGAACTGGACGGTCGCCATGTTCCAGAAGAAGTTCTTCCACCAGGGCTCGAGCATCAGGATCTCGGGGGGAACGAGGTCGCCGTTCATCAGCGGAAACGTGTTGTACGCCAGGCCGGCCCGGATTCCCGCGACGAAGCCGCCGGAGAGCGCCATCAGGAACACGAGCGCCGCGAGCGCGAAAGCCCACGCCCGCGCCGTGCGCTGCGGCGGCGCCGACAGCGTCGCGCGCTGCGGGTAGACGAGCGACAACCCGGCCCAGAACATTGCGGCAAAGATCGCCAACGCCAGCCCCAGATGCGCGGTCAGCCGGAACTGCGAGACGCGCGGGTCGTCGACGAGCCCGCTTTTCACCATGTACCAGCCCATCGCGCCCTGCAGCCCGCCGAGCACGAAGATGCCGAAGAGTCTTCGACGCGTATCCGGGCGGGATCTGGCGGCGCGCGACGAACCACAACAGGGGAACAAGGAACACGGCGCCTATTGCGCGCCCGAGCAGCCGATGGAAGTACTCCCACCAGAAGATGCCCTTGAATTCGGCGAGGCTCATCCCCTGATTGACCTTCCGGTATTCGGGCGTCAGCTGGTATTTCGCGAACGTCTCGCCCCATTGCGCGTCGGACAGCGGCGGCAGGGTGCCGACGATCGGCTGCCACTCGACGATCGACAGGCCCGAGTGGGTGAGCCGCGTGACGCCGCCGACGACGATCATCGCGAACACCAGTACGCAGCAGGCGAACAGCCATGCGGCGATTCGTCCGTTTGCCGCGGCGCGCAATGGCGACGCGGCATCGGGATCGCGCAATGTTGCGGAAAATGCGAGACCAGGCGGGCGCATGACGCGCATTTTGCCATGGCGCACATGCGCGCCGCACCCGGCGGTCAAGGAAACACGATTGAGTTCCACCCCGACCGGAAATTCTTGATGCGCATCAATTTACCCCGCGATAGCTCGCCGTAGAGTCCGCCGAACCGGGGACAGAAGTCCGGACGCACGCGCCACGCGCCCGCCCGGACGCCTGCGCCAAGCGCTCGTCCGAACGGACTCGACACCGGAAAATCACCAGGAGCCTCGCGCCATGGCCACAGCGAACACCAACGACACCCCGAACGACGACATCCACGACGAACCGATCCCGGTGATGCAGCAACTGCTCGACAACCCGTTCCTGCTGCTGTTCATCGGCATCGCGATGCCCACCGTGCTCTACATCGTGTGGGGCGTGATGGAAATCGTCGGCATCCCGATCGCCAAGTAAGCCTGCGCTTCACGCGCCAATTCCAAGGGAGCCCAAACCCATGAGCGCCATTGCCCCCCCGCCCAACCGGGTCTGGTGGAAGCAACCGCTGGACCGCGTCGAAGGCACGTGGATCGTGATCGCCTTCGTCTGGTGTCTGGTCATGTTCTTCATGATGCCGTACTGGCACGTCTACGGTAAGCAGAACCTCGCCAACGAAGCCTACCGCACCACGCCCGAGATGTTCACGGCCAAGACCGCGACGATGGTCGACAAGTACAAGGTGCGCGAGGAGACCGACCAGAAGATTCCCGTCGTGCATCCGCCGGCGGGCAGCGACGTCTACCTGATCGCACGGCTCTGGCAGTGGTACCCGATGCTCGAGCTCGAGGAAGGCAAGACCTACCGGCTGCACCTCGCGTCGATGGACTGGCTGCACGGCTTCTCGCTGCAGCCCGAGAACATCAACATCGAGGTGCATCCCAACTACGAGCACGTGGTCACGCTGACACCGACCCGGGCGGGCACCTATTCGATCATCTGCAACGAGTACTGCGGCATCAACCATCACACGATGGCCAGCCGGCTGTACGTCGTGAAGTCCAGATAGGGGGCAACGATGGCTGTCAACCGGATGTTCCGCACCTGTCCGTCCACGGGCCTCGTCTACCACGAGCCGGCCGAGAAGCTGATGCGCTGGAACGCGGTGGCCGGCGTGGTATCGCTGCTCGTCGGCGGCGTTCTCGCGCTCCTCGTCGTTCTCACCCGCTGGCAGGTCGTGCACCTGCTGCCGCCGGACTGGTTCTACCTGGTCCTGACCGCGCACGGGCTCGACATGCTCGTGTTCTGGATCATCTTTTTCGAGATCGCCGTGCTGTACTTCTGCGCCTCCACGCTGCTGCGCTGCCGGCTGGCGGCGCCGGGGATGGCGTGGGCGGCATTCTGGCTGATGATCATCGGCGCGCTCACGAACAATGTCGCCGTATTCCGCGGCGATTCGTCGGTGATGTTCACATCGTACGCACCGATGGGCGCGCACCCGGCGTTCTACCTCGGGCTGATCCTGTTCGCGGTGGGCGCGCTGATCGCGTGCTTCGTATTCCTGGGCACGCTGACCGTCGCCAAGAGCGAAAGGACCTATAACGGCTCGGTGCCGCTGGTTACCTTCGGCGCCGTCACCGCCTGCATCATCGCGATCTTCACCATCGCCTCCGGGCGCGATCATCCTGATCCCGACCTTCCTCTGGTCGATCGGCCTAATCGACCACATCGACTCGCTGATGTACCGGACCGTGTGGTGGGCTTTCGGTCACAGCTCGCAGCAGATCAACGTGGCCGCGCATGTGTCGGTCTGGTATGCGATCGCGGCGATCGTGTTCGGCGCGAAGCCGATGTCGGAGAAGGTATCGCGCACCGCGTTCCTTCTCTACATCTGCTTCCTGCAGCTCGCCTCCGCGCACCACCTGCTCGCGGACCCGGGGCTGACGTCGAACTGGAAGATCTTCAACACCAGCTACGCGATGTACCTGGCCGTGCTGGCGTCGATGGTCCACGGGCTGACCGTGCCGGGCTCGATCGAAGTGGCGCAGCGCGAAAAAGGCTTCAACAAGGGTCTGTTCGAGTGGTTGCGCAAGGCGCCGTGGAGCAATCCGTCGTTTTCGGCGATGTTCATTTCGCTGATCGGCTTCGGGTTCCTGGGCGGCATTTCCGGCGTGATGATGGGCACCGAGCAGCTCAACCTCATCATCCACAACACGATCTACGTGCCCGGCCACTTCCATGCGACGGTCGTCATCGGCACCACGCTGGCGTTCATGGGGCTCACCTACTTCCTGATTCCGACGCTGTTCCGGCGCGAACTGATGTTCCCGGGCATGGCCAAGTGGCAGCCTTACCTTTTCGGCCTCGGCATGTGCGGCTTCTCGCTGTTCATGATGGGCGCCGGAACGCTGGGCGTGCCGCGCCGGCACTGGGACATAAGCTTTGCCGGCAACGCGCTGGGTTACGAGTTTCCCGGCACCGCCTGGCTGATGATGAGCCTGATGGCGGTGTGCGGGCTCGCTGCGATCGTGGGCGGCGTCATGTATCTGCTGATTACCGTCGGCAGCGTGTTTCTGGGCAAGAAGATACAGACGCCGGGCTTCGGGCACGTCAAGGCGAGGGACGGCATCGCTCCGGCTCCGCAGCCAGTGGCAGTCGCGATCACCGCGCATGGCAGCAACATCGGTGCGGCGGGCTTCGTCGCCCCGGGCACATTCGCGCTGGCGTCGGTCTTCCTGGTCGCGTTCATCCTTTACTACTTCGTGAACTGGAAGTATCTGTCGACGGTCTGGCCACTGAGTTAACAAGGCGCATGACGGCGCGCCGCCGCCGTCATTCACGCGAACGCGGGAATCCAGTGTCGTTGACCGAGTGCCGCTGGATCCCCGCCGCCGCGGAGGCGACGGCGGTCTTGCCCGAGGTCCCCGCATGAGCAATCGAATCGATGTTGCGATCGGCCCGCCGCAACCCCGCCGCGCCGCAGCGACGGTGCGCCTCTTCTTCGACGTGTTCAAGCTCCGGATCGGGCTCGTGATCGGCTTCACCGCGGTCGCGGGGCTCGCGGTCACGCCGGGGCCGTCGCTTCCCGGCTGGCAGATCCTCGTTCTGGCGATCGCGGTGACGCTGGCCTCCGCCGCAGCGGGGGCTTTCAACCAATACGTCGAGCGCGATCTGGACGCCGTGATGGGCCGCACGCGTGGCCGCGCGTTCGTCACCGGGCGCCTCACGGCCGGGCCCGCGTGGCTGGCGACGATCGTGCTGATCGGCACCACGGGCGTTGCGCTTGCCGCCTTCGCGATCAACGTCCCGGCCGCGATCTACACGTTTCTGGGCGCCTTCACCTATGGCGTCGTCTATACGGTGTGGCTCAAGCGGCGCACGTGGTGGAACATCGTGGTCGGCGGGCTCGCCGGCAGCTTCGCGGTCCTCGCCGGCGCGGCTGCGGTCGCCCCCGACGTGCCGGGACCGTTGCCGCTCTCGTTCGCCGCCGTTCTGTTCCTGTGGACACCGCCGCACTTCTGGAGCCTCGCCATCGCCTTCCGCGAGGACTACGCGGCGGCACGCGTCCCCATGCTGCCCGTCGTCGTCGGCGACGAACGCGCTGCCCGCGCCGTGCTCGCCGGCGCCGCCATGCTGGTCGCCGCGTCGCTCGTGCCTGCGCTGTTCGGGATGGGCTGGGTCTATCTGCTCGGCGCGATCGGCGGCGGCGCGTATCTGCTCACGACCAGCGCACGACTCGCCAGCGCGCCGAACCGCCGCGCCGCGATGGTCAATTTCCACGCGTCGCTGATCCAGCTCACGCTGCTTCTTGTCGCCGCGATCGCCGACGCCGCGATACGTGCGTGATCCGCGGCAGCCGGAGGTCGATCCGAACACGCTCCTGGTTGCGGCGGCGATCGGGCTCGTGCTGTGGCTCTTCGCCGGCCTGCTGTTCGCGCAGGCGCTGCCGGCGGGCAAAGGCCTCGATCCGCGCGCAGCGCTCGATGTCTCGCAGGGCGCAATCGGCCGGCCGGTCGGGGATTACACCCTGGTCGACCGCGGAGGCAGGGCGGTGCGACTTGCCGAGTTCCGCGGCAAGCCGCTGATCGTCCAGTTCATCTACACCGGCTGTTTCCAGGTCTGCCCGACGACGACGAAATTCCTGGGCCGCGCGGTGGCCGAGGCGCAGCGCACGCTCGGTCGGGACGCGTTCCATGTCGTCACCGTCGGCTTCAACCTGCCGTTCGACACGCCCGAGGCATTGAGCGAGTTCCGGAAGAAGCAGGGCATCGACCTTCCCAACTGGGATTTCGCGGCCGCGGATGCGGCGACGATCGATGGCCTCGCGCGCGACGTGGGCTTCGTCTGGACGCCGACCGCGGCGGGCTTCGACCACCTGACGCAGGTGACGATCGTCGATGGCGGCGGTCGCGTTCGGCGGCAGGTCTACGGCGAATCGTTCGAGCTGCCGATGTTCGTCGGACCACTGAAGGAGTTCGTGACCGGCGAGCCCGCGCCGGCGCAGGACCTGTCCGGGCTCCTCGAAACCGTCCGGATCCTGTGCACGGTCTACGATCCCCGCACCGGCAAATACCGGCTCAACTACGGACTCTTCATCGAAATCGCCGTCGGGCTCTCCGTGCTGGGCGCGATCGCGTTCTACCTCGCCGGCGAATGGCGCCGCCAGCATCGCGCAGGCTTGTCCTGACCGGTCGCCGCGGTCCGCCGGTGAGGCCCCGGGAAAGCGCGACCGCTCCGGGAACTTGACCCACGTCAACGCGGGTCGGGGGCCAGACGCCTAGCATCGCCCGGATGCGTTCGGTGACATCGCGGCGGGAATCGCGTGCGCGGCGGGTCGACGCTGCCCGCAGCCGCCGCTTGCGCCCGCTTCGATGAATGCTCCGCGCCGCCTGGAGCTCGTCTCCCCCGCCGGCACGCTGCCGGCGCTGAAGGCGGCGGTCGACCACGGCGCCGACTGCGTCTACATCGGCTTTCGCAACGACACCAACGCGCGCAACTTCGCCGGGCTCAACTTCGACGCGAAGACCGCGGCCGACGGCGTCCGTTACGCCCACGAGCGCGGCGCGAAGGTGTTCGTCGCGATCAACACCTACGCCCAGCCCGGTGCTTTCGCACGCTGGACTGCGGCGCTCGATCTGGCCGCCGATCTTTCCGTCGACGCGGTGATCCTGGCCGACTCCGGCCTCATGCGCTACGCCGTCGAACGCCATCCCGGGCTTCGCCTGCATCTGTCGGTGCAGGGCTCGGCGACGACCTACGAGGCGATCAATTTCCACGTCCGGCATTTCGGCATCCGGCGCGCCGTGCTGCCGCGCGTGCTTTCGCTCGCCCAGGTCGAGCACGTCGTGCGCCACGCCGAAACCGAGATCGAGGTGTTCGGCTTCGGCAGCCTGTGCGTGATGGTCGAGGGTCGCTGCGCGTTGTCGTCGTACACGACCGGCGAAGGGCCGAATACGGTGGGCGTCTGCTCGCCGGCCAGGGCGGTGCGCTGGCAGCCGACGCCGGACGGACTCGAAACGCGGTTGAACGGCGTGCTGATCGACCGCTTCGCGGAAGGCGAGAACGCCGGCTACCCGACGCTGTGCAAGGGACGCTACACGGTTCGCGACGACACGTATTACGCGATCGAGGAGCCGACCTCGCTCAATACGCTCGCGCTGCTGCCCGAGCTCGTGCAGATGGGCATCGCGGCGGTGAAGATCGAAGGGCGGCAGCGCAGCCCCGCGTACGTCGCGGCGGTGACCCGCGTGTGGCGCGCGGCGATCGATGCCTGCGTCGCGAGCCCGGCACGCTTCACTCCGCAGGATGCGTGGACGCGCGAGCTCGCGACGCTGTCCGAGGGCCGGCAGACCACGCTCGGCGCCTATCACCGGCCATGGAAATGATCGGTCGCGGGCGATGAAGCTGGCGTTGGGACCCGTGCTGTACTACTGGCCGCGGCAGACGATGGACGCGTTCTACGCGGCAATCGCCACCGCGCCGATCGACACCGTCTACCTGGGCGAGGTCGTCTGCTCGCGCCGCCACGAGTACCGCCCGGCCGATTGGCTCGCCGCCGCGGAACGGCTCGCCGATGCCGGCAAGGAAGTCGTGCTGTCGGCGCAGGCGCTGATGGAGTCCGAATCGGACCTGAAGACCTTGCGCCGCCTCGCCGACAATGGCCGCTTCCTGCTCGAAGCAAATGACCTCGGCGCCGTCCACGTGATCGCGGGGCGCGCACCGTTCGTCGCCGGTCCGCACCTCAACGTCTACAACGCGCCGACGCTGGCGTTCCTCGCCTCGCTGGGCGCCGTGCGCTGGGTGCCACCGTTCGAGCTGCCGCGGGCCGCGCTCGCCGCCATCCTGGCCGAAAAGCCCAACGGCATCGCGACCGAGGTCTTCGTCTACGGACGCCTGCCGCTCGCCTTCTCGGCGCGCTGCTTCACGGCGCGCCACCACGACCTGCCGAAGGATGACTGCGGCTTCCGCTGTCTCGACCATCCGGATGGACTGGCGCTGGCGACGCGCGAGGGCGAGCCGTTCCTCGTGCTGAACGGGATCCAGACACAGTCGCATCGCGTGTTGAACCTGGTCGAGGCGCTGCCGGCGATCCGCAAGCTGGGCGTCGAAGCGGTCCGGCTTTCGCCGCAGCACCTGCGAATGGACGACGTCATCGCTGCCTTCCGCCTCGCGCTCGACGACGCGCAGGACCCCGGCACCGCCGCGGCCGCGATCGCGCCGCTGATGCCGGCGCCGGCGTGCAACGGCTACTGGCACGGCCGGCCGGGGCTCGAGTATGTCGCCAACGCGTAACCCCGGAGGCAGCGCTGCTGCCATGACCGCCATCGCCACCGCGCTCGACCCCACCCCGGCCACGTCGCGCCCGGAGCCGCCTTTCGTGCTGCCGCCGCTTGTGCGCGCCGTGGTGTCGCGGCTGCCGGCGTTTCCGCCTGCCGTCGCGTGCGCGCTGGCGTTGACGATCGTCGCGCCGCGCCTGATCGGTCGCGAAGCCCAGGCCGGGCTCGACGGCAAGGCGTTCCGCATCGCCGTGCGCGACGCCGGTGCGAGCGTCGCGTTTCGGGTGCGGCCGTCGCGCTTCGAGCCGCTCGGTGCCGGTGCACCCGTCGATGTCACGTTCACGGCCTGCGCCGCAGACTTTCTGCTGATGGCCACCCGGCGCGCCGACCCGGACACGCTGTTTTTCGAGCGCCGGCTCACGATCGAGGGCGACACCGAAGCCGGGCTTCGCCTCAAGAACATCCTCGATGCGGTCGAGATCCCGGACTGGGTCAAGGGTTTTTGAACGAGCACGAGCGGGGCATGACGGGCTTCGTCCGACGCACGTTCGCTTGATGCGCATCATGTTGCATTCGACGGCG
The DNA here is from genome assembly GCA_963726775.1 of uncultured beta proteobacterium. GTDB lineage: Bacteria > Pseudomonadota > Gammaproteobacteria > Burkholderiales > Casimicrobiaceae > CAIWHR01. Next base: position 1,452,536 of record CAVSDL010000001.1, on the reverse strand, counting down.
CTTCGTTAGCATCGCGCAATCGTCCGTTTTTCCCCGGCTTCGACGCCGTTGCCTCGGTTCGTCGCCGGATTTTTCTTCGGACCCGCTGCGGCTTTCGTGTCTTGCGGAACCACAGCGGGTCGTCGATGATCCTGTTGATGACCCCTGGGAGCCTTTCGGATTTGTTTTCGGGTATGCGACGGAGGCGATTTGGGCGCAGTTCAAGGCGCGGGTCCGCAGCCATGGCGGGACGAAGGCAAGGGCGCCGCACGCCATGCTGAAACTCGTCCAGAATGCGGGGCAGAAAGCTTTCCTGACCGCCGAGGGCCTTTTCAACAAGGTGTTCGGCGACGCGCAGAACCCGTTCTACTATCTCGGGGCAATCGCGTACTACCTGATGTGGGTAGTCGTCGCCAGCGGTCTCTACCTCTACATTTTCTTCAAGACCGGCGTCCACGACGCCTACGACTCGGTCGACTACCTCACGCGCGAGCAGTGGTGGCTCGGCGGCATCATGCGGAGCTTGCACCGCTACGCGTCCGACGCAATGGTTCTGGCGATGGTGCTGCACCTGATCCGTCACTACGCGTTCGACCACTACCGTAGCTTTCGCTGGTTCTCCTGGGTGTCGGGCGTGATCCTGCTGTGGCTTGCTTACATCACCGGGGTCAACGGCTACATGCTGCCGTGGGACCGGACCGCCCAGTTCGTCACGGTCGCCACTGCCGAGTGGCTCGACTGGCTGCCGATCTTCAACGGTGCGCTGGTGCGCAATTTCATCACTCCGGATGCCGTCAACGACCGGCTGTTCTCGCTGCTGTCGTTCCTGCACATCGGATTCCCGCTGGGCGTGCTCGCGCTCCTGTGGGTGCACACGCAGCGCGTGCCCGGGGCCAGGACCACGCCGCCGCGTCCGATCTGGATCGGCGTCACGCTGGCGTTGATCGCACTGTCGCTCGTCAAGCCGGCACTTTCCGGGCCCGTCGCCGACCTCGCGTCGGCGCCGATGACGATTCCGCTCGACTGGTTCTACCTCCCCGTCTATCCGCTGCTCTACGCGTGGTCGCCCGGCGCCATGTGGGCGCTCGTCGGCGGGCTGACGCTCCTCCTGTTCCTGTTGCCGTGGCTGCCGCCGAAGAGCGCGGCGAAGGACGACCTGCATCTGTTAGTGCATCCCGACAATCGGATCATCCCGGCGCGCCCGGGCGAGACGATCCTCGAAGCCGCGCTGCGCGAGGGCATCGCGTTCCCGTACGAATGCCGGAACGGCGGCTGCGGCAAGTGCAAATGCACCGTGCTCTACGGTCCTGTCGACCAGGGGCCGCACCAGGAGACTGCGTTGTCCGCGGGCGAACGCGCGAAGGGCGTGGTGCTCGCGTGCAGCGCGATGCCGCTGTCCGACGTCGAGCTCGAATACCTGCCGCAGGCGCTGCCCGGCGGGATCCGGCCGCGCGAATACGCGGCACGGGTCGTGGCGATGCACAAAGCGACTGCCGACGTCATGGTCGTCAGGCTCGCCGTCGATGGCGAGACAATCCGCTTCTACGCCGGCCAGTACATCAACATCGTGCTGCCCGACGGGCAACGGCGCAGCTTCTCGTTTGCGACGGCGCCGCACCTCAACAAGGAGATCGAGCTGCAGATCCGCCTGATCCCGGGCGGCAGATTCACGACGCACGTGTTCGACGGGATGAAGGTCGGCGACACGGTCCGATTCGAAGGGCCGTTGGGCTCGTTCTTCCTGCGCGAGGACTCCGACAAGCCGATCATCTTCGTCGCCGGCGCTACCGGCTTCGCGCCGGTGAAGAGCATGGTCGAGCATGCGTTTCACATCGGCATGAAGCGCAGGATCCTTCTGTATTGGGGCGTCCGTTCGCTCTCGGATCTCTACCTTCCCGACCTGCCGCGACGCTGGGCGGCCGAGCATGCCAACTTCACGTTCGTGCCGGTGCTCTCGGCGGCGCAACCGGACGACCGGTGGAACGGCCGCACGGGTCTCGTGCACGAAGCGATCCTCGCCGATTTCCCGAATCTCTCCGGCCATCAGATCTACGCCTGCGGCTCGGTGAAGATGGTCGAGGCCGCGCATCCGGCGTTCAAGGCCCACGGCATGCGGCAGGACGATTGTTTTTCCGACGCTTTCCTCCTCCAGCCGCACCTCGCGCGAACGGATGAACGCGCGGATCTGGTGAAACTCGGAGGCGCGGATTGACCGGCGACAGCATGAATGCCCGTCCCATGAACAAAGTCGTCAACTACGCGCTGCAGGCGGTCTGCTACCTCGCGTTCATCGCCGTTGTCGGCCATTTCGCGACGTCGCCTTCCTACGTGCATCTGCCCGCGGGCCAGGCGCTGGTCAAACTTTCCTTCCAGCACGCGGGACAGCGCAAGGAAGCGTGCCGCGAACGCACGCCGGAGGAACTCGCCAAGCTCGCTCCGAACATGCGCGCGGCGTCCGTTTGCCCGCGCGAGCGCGCGCCGCTGACGGTGGAGGTCGAGATGGATGGCCAGCCCCTGTTCGCGATGACGGCCCCGCCGACGGGCATTTCGAGAGACGGCGCGGCGACGGTGTACCGCCGCGTCGCGGTGCCCGCGGGCGAGCACCGGTTTGTGGCGAAGATGAAGGACGCGGTTGCCGGTAACTTCGACTTCATGAGCAAACATACGGTAGAACTCAGGCAGGGCCAGGTGCTCGTCATCGATTTCGACGCGAAGGAAGGTGGCTGGCTGTTTCGGGGATAGGCGCATGCCGCGCAAGGGGCGGCGTCGTGCGACACCCTCCCCGCGCCGCGGGCGGTTCTCGAAGCCCCCGATGCGCAACGTACGGGCATGACCACGGATTGCCCACGCGGCGTCGCGGATTTCCGTTAATGCACATCAATCCCCTGGCGCACGGGGCCCCGTAAGATTCCCCGATGCCGGACTCGATTGCTCGCGCAACGCCACGCGCACTCCCCGCGGACACTTCCACGCGAGGCCTGGTCCGCCGCGTGCCGCACACGCTTCTCGGGATCGTGGAAAACGCGTTCGATCACGCGTTCGGGCAGGCCCGCAACCCGTGGCGACATCTGGGTGGACTCGCGTTCTTCCTGTTCTGGATCGTCGCCGCCACCGGCATCTATATCTACATAGGCTTCGACACTCGCGCCGACGGCGCGTACGCGTCGGTCGAGCGTCTGTCCTCGAACGCGTTCCCGCTGGGTTCGTTGGCACGCAGCCTGCACCGCTACGCATCCGACGCCTTCGCGCTCGTCACGTTGCTGCACCTCGCGCGCGAATGGGTACTGGGGCGCTACCGGCATTTCCGCCGCTTTTCGTGGGTGACCGGCGTCGTCGCGCTGTGGCTCCTGTTCGCGTCGGGCATCGGCGGGTTCTGGCTGGTCTGGGACCGGATCGCGCAATACAGCGTGATCGCCACGGCTGAATGGCTCGACGCGCTGCCGATTTTCGACGGTACTCTGGTTCGCAATTTCATCACTCCGGAAGCGGTGAACGACCGGCTGTTCTCGCTGTTCATCTTTCTCCACATCGGTTTGCCGCTGGCGCTGCTGGCAACGATGTGGTTACATCTGCAACGCCTGGCACGGCCGCAATCCCAGCCGCCGCGGCCCCTCGCGTGGGGAATGCTCGCCGCGCTCACCCTGCTGTCGTTCGGATGGCCGGTCGCGAGCGAAGCCCCGGCCGATCTGGCGATCGCTCCGGGGAACCTCGCGCTCGACTGGTTCTATCTGGGTGTGCACGCGTACGCCGACCGGACGTCGCCTTTCGCGCTCTGGGCCTTCGCAATCGGCTTCACGTTGCTGCTGGCCGCATTGCCATGGGCCTCGCGCATGGCGCGACCTGTCGCCGCGGTCGTCGATCTCGCCAATTGCAACGGGTGTGCGCGCTGCTTCGCCGACTGCCCGTACGCCGCGGTGACCATGGAGCCGCGCACCGACGGCAGACCCTTGCCGCGACAGGCGGTCGTCGACCCCGCGTTGTGCGCGGGCTGCGGAATCTGCGCCGGCGCGTGCCCGTCGTCCACGGCGTTTCGCTCGGTTGCCGATCTCGCGACGGGCATCGACATGCCGCAGGCGCCGATCGATCGGCTGCGCCGGAACCTCGAAACAGCCCTGGCGCGACTGTTGCTGGCGGTACCGGACCCGGGTTCGCCGCGCGTTCTCGTCATCGGCTGCGCCGCCGAACGCGGCAGTCCCGATCCCTCGCGTTTGGCGGACGCGCGCACGGCGTCGCTGTCGTTGCTTTGCGCCGCGCAACTGCCGCCATCGTTCGTCGAATACGCGTTGCGCGCCGGCGCCGACGGCGTACTGGTGACCGGCTGCCGCGACGGCGACTGCGCTTACCGCTTCGGCAATCGCTGGACCGAAGAACGGCTTTCCGGCGCGCGGGAGCCGCATTTGCGGACGGTCGTGCCGAAGGACCGCGTCCACATCGCATGGGATGGACACGACCAGGCGAAACTGCGCCGCGACCTGGCGCAATTCCGCGAGGATCTCGCCCGGCGCGGGCAATCTCCCGCCGTCACCTTGCCCCCGAAAAGAGCAGAGCGGCGGCCCGACGCCGCCCGTCCCGCGCGATCTCCGTCGCGGCCAACCGCGTGCGGATCGTCGCGGCGCGGCGAATGACGCCGGTGTCCGCGCCACGCGCCGGAGTAACATTCCCGCCGATGGCCAAGCCACACCCATTCGACGCCGCATCGGTCGCCGCGTCGTCCGGCGTGCCGACCGCGCGCATCGACGTCGGCCTCGCCTTCGGCCGCTACACGCTCGCGTTGCCGCGGGATGGGCGCGCGAGGCTTGCGCTCGGCTGGCTCTCGCTCGGCGTCGGTGCGCTCGCCGCTTCCGGCGTCCTCGCGGTGCTGCTCGTCATGTCGCGCACGCCGGGGATCGCCCCGCATTTTCCGGTCGCCGATTTTTTCCATACGGCGCTGGTCGCCCACGTGGACCTTTCGGTTCTCGTCTGGTTCGTGGCATTTGCCGGCGTCCTGTGGAGCCTGAACAGCACGCCGCGAATGCTGCGCGTAGGCTGGGCCGCGCTCGGATTCGCCGCGCTCGGCACCGCGACGATGGCCGCAGCGCCATTCGCGGGCGGCACGCCGATCATGGCGAACTATGTACCGGTGATCGATGCGCCGGGGTTTCTCGCCGGCCTCGCGCTGTTCGGACTGGGCGTCGCGCTCCTTGTCGGTCGCGGCCTGTTCGCGTCACCCCTCGTCGGGATGCGCCTGGACGGCACTGGCGCGCTGCGCTTCGGCCTCAATGGCGCAATGGTCGCGACCACCGTCGCGCTGCTGGCGCTGGCATGGTCGTATGCGGCGGTGCCGGCGGTCCTCGACGGCAAAGCCTATTACGAATTGCTGTTCTGGGGCGGTGGGCACGTGCTCCAGTTCGCGTGGACGCTGCTGCTCCTTGTTGCCTGGCTGCTGCTGGCCGACGCGGTCGGCGCACGTGTGCCGCTCTCCCCGCGCGTCGTCGCGCTGCTGTTCGGCATCGGGCTCGCCTGCGTGTTCGCCACGCCGCTCATCTACTTCGCTTTCGGCGTGACGTCCGTCGAACACCATCGCCTGCAGACGTGGCTGATGCGCTTTGGCGGCGGACTCGCCATCGTGCCCGTCGCGATCGCGGTGCTCTGGAGCCTCTGCCGCCGCAACACCGGGTCGGCCGCGGCGGATTCGCGCGCGCGGCCGCTGCGCGCTGCGCTGATCGCGTCGATCGCGCTGTTCGGCGCCGGCGGGCTGATCGGCTATTCCATCCACGGCAGCGACGTCCGGATTCCCGCGCATTACCATGGCGCGATCGTCGGCGTGACGATCGCGATGATGGGAGTCTCGTACTGGCTGTTGCCGAGGCTCGGTTTTGCCGCGCCCCCGACCCGGCTCGCCACCTGGCAGCCTTATGTCTATGGCGGGGGACAGCTGCTGCACGTCACGGGGCTGCTATGGTCCGGCGGCTACGGCGTGCAGCGCAAGGTGGCCGACGGCGCGGTTGTCGAGCGCTCGCTCGAACAGGTCGCGGGAATGGGGCTCATGGGGCTGGGCGGGCTCATCGCGATCATCGGCGGGATGCTGTTCGTCGCGGCAGCCATAGTCGCGGTCGTCAAACGGCCGCGGGACGCAGCGATGCCCCGATGAGCGGCGAAGCGACGGAGGCCGCGGCGCGCCTGCGCCGCATGTTCGCGCAGCTCGCGCTCGCCGCCGCCGCGCTGACCTTCGTCGTCATCGTCGCCAGCGCCATTCTCAGGCAAACCCAGGTCGGGCTTTCATGCGCGGATTGGCCGGCGTGTTACGGACAGGTCGACGCCTCCGCCGCCGATACCCCGCCGTCGACGGGCGTGCGTCTGGTCCGCATCGCGCACCGGATCGCGGCGACCGGCGTGCTGGCACTGATCGTCGGCATGCTGCTGGTCGCCTGGACGCAGGAGCCGGCGTGGAAACGGCAGGGGACGCTGGCGCTGGCAGCGCTGGTCATTGCCGCCGCGCTTGCCGTGCTCGGTGTCGCCACACCGGGGGCGAGGCTTCCCGCGGTCACGCTCGGCAATCTGCTCGGCGGCTATCTGCTGCTCGCCGTTCTGACCGCGACGGCCACCGCAACGACGAGAACGGATGTTGCGCCCGCTCCGTGGCACGCGCCGAACGCGCCGCTGCGCTGGATTGCGCTCGCCGTGCTCGCGTTAGCGTTCGCGCAAGCATCGCTCGGTGCCCTGATCGGCGCGCAGTATGCCCTGACCGCGTGCCCGACGCTCGGCAAGTGCCCGGGATTCGCCTTCGACGAGTTCGTGATGACCGACGCGCTCGATCCGTTCCGCCCGCTGTCGATCGCCGCCGGCCGCGTCATCCCGCCGCCGAGTGCCGCCGGCGTCTACGTCATGCACCGCGCGCTCGGCATCGTCGTCGCCGTCATCACTCTGGTGCTCGCCTACCGCTGGCGAGAAGTCGACCGCCGCCGCGCGCGGATGCTTGCCGCGTTCGCGGTAGCAGTGCCGCTTCTGGGCGTCGCGGCGATCGCGGCCGTGCCTTCGCTGCCGCTCACCATCCTGCACAATGCGGCGGCAGCGCTGCTGGTCGCGGGGCTCGCCGCCGCGGTCGCGCGACCGTTTCGAGGCTCCTGACGCGCGCCACCCGGTGTTGGCTCGAACAGTGCGGTGACCCGAAGCACGTTCGGCCGGTCGTAGCGGTCGAACCGGAGCGCGTGCTTCGCCAGCCTGCCGAAGCTCAATGCGCGTCGAGCGCGTGTTGCACCAGCGCGTCGAGCGGGACGACTGCGAGCGTTTCCTCGTGGGTGGCCGCCAGGACGACCGGCGCGGCAACGCCGGCCTCGAAGGCCTGCCGCCAGGTTGCGGCACACACACACCAGCGATCGCCGGGCTTGAGACCGGGAAAGCCGAAATCCGGTGCGGGCGTGATCAGGTCGTTGCCGTGGATGCGGGCGAACGCGAGGAATTCGGCGGTCACCTGCACGCACACGACGTGCAGGCCGAGATCCTCGGGACCGGTGTTGCAGCATCCGTCACGATAGAACCCCGTCCGTGGCGAGGTCGAGCAGGGAGCGAGCACGCCGCCCAGGACGTTGCGGTCGTCGAACGGCATCGATGGCCTCCGCGGGTGCGGGCAATGGCCGACAATCTACCACCGACGCGCGCGGCCGGTGCACATCTCCGCCGTGGCGGGAGGCCTGCGCACCGCTGCGCCGCCGGGGGGCGGAAAGTCGCGAGTCCGACGCCTCACCCGGAGCAGGGGCCGGGCACGAAGGACTGCCGCGCTCCATGGCTAACCGGGCTACGCGCGATCGCGCGCGCGGGGCATCGCGTCCTCGAGGCGCCGGCGCTCCGAGAGCACGCGATTGGCGTACGCACGAGTGTCGTCGTCGGCCGCGCCGTTGTAGAGCTGCAGGCCGGCGGCCTCGGTGCCTCCGCGGCGAATCGATTCCTTCAGGATGCGGGTGCCGACCGCGATGTTGGCGTGCGGCAGGAGTATCGAGGCGCCACCGTTCGCCGCAACTTTGTCCATGTGCAAGCGCGGGATGACCTGCATGAGGCCCACCGCGCCCTGCTCGCTTTCCGCGATCGGATTGAACCGCGATTCGACCGCGACCACCGCGAGGATCAGCACGGGATCGACGTCATTGCGCCCACCTTCGCGGTAGGCAACGCGTACCACCTCCCGCGCCGATTCACGGGCTATGCGATAGCGTCGTGCCACTACGCCGGCGAGTGCTTCGGCGCGCGGCGCCAACTCGTCCGGGTCGGTTCCGGCATGGGCGAGACGTGGCGGATTGGGGGGCGTCGCCGCCACGACAGTGCTGACCTTTGCGGGCGTCTCGGTCAGCCAGCCTTGCAGATCCGGCGCTGCGACGGCGGTCATGGCGGCCATCAGCGTGCCCGCCACGACAATGGACAACGCGGAGCCAGGTTGGAATCGCCCCCGACATCGTTGGCGCGGAGCGACGGGTAACGCGGGTTGTGGCTTTTTCATCGAGACCTCCGTGGACGGGCCCAGCCGCCAAGCCGGGCCGCGAACGTTGCTTGCGGCGATCCCGAGCGGGCCGAACCCTACGTCATCTGAGCCATCTTCCTCCGCCTGCGATTGCGGTATGCACGTTTATTATTGATAATTAACAATGACTTGAACTCATTCTACGAAGGCCAGGCAGGCCTCGCAGCGCGTTATGCTGCGCCGCAACATGACGGCACTATACACGCCGAATGGGCGCTGTCAACCCAAGCGACCCGAGACGGTCTTGCGTTGGATCACTTGGTTCGACGCCTTCCCGAGCGCCTCGATTACGACTCGTTTCGGGTCGTCGCGGCAGCCCGGCGGAGTCGGGTCAGATGGCTGGGGTGGCCGATTTCGGCGAGGGCGCCGGGCCGACCGCCCGGCCGTCTGTGCATCAAAGGGGCGAACGCGGCAAATCGGCCGGGTGCGCGCGATTGCCTACCCGCGCAACTCGATGGCCGGCACGTGGACGGCGAGTTTTGCCAGAAACGCCGCATCGAGCGTTGCATCGGGAGACGCCGCGGCAACGACCCCATCGTTCGCGCACCCGATCGGGCGGAACGGCTGCAGGATCCAGCGGTCGACGCCGCGCGCGGCAAGTTCGCGCGCGAGTCGCACCATCGCCGCCGGCGGCGTGAGCGACGAGTGCACGGTCGTGCGCACCTCGTAAGCGATGCCGGCGTTGCGGACCAGATCCAGGCTCGCGAGCGCCGCCATGCCGCTGCCGGGCACGTCGGTCACGGACGCGTAATCGGCCACCGGCGCCTTGACATCGATGCCGACCCAATCCGCTTTCGGCAGTACCTGCGCCAGGCGTCGCGGGTACGCGCCGCTGGTGTGAAGTCCGACGGCAAAGCCGAGCTCGCGTACGTCGTCCATCGCGGCGCCCAGCGACGCCTGCGCCGTCGGCTCGCCACCGGAAAAAACGACGGCATCCAGCAACCCCGTCCGCGTTTCCAGCCAGGCGAGGATGCGAGCGTAATCGTGTTCATCGTCGCCCCGCGCCGAGATCAGGTGCGGGTTATGGCAGTACCCGCAGCGCCACGGGCACCCCTGGCAGAAGATCACGGCCGCGAGCGCGCCAGGGTAATCGGTCGAACTGAACGGCACCACGCCGCCGACGCGCAACGGCAACGGTTCGGCGGCACGGGCAACCCCGGACCGCTCGGCGCGGCACGGTGTCATCGCCGGAGTCATTCGGCACAGGGGCTAAGGAACCCGGGCATCGGTTCCGCGCGGTCGACGCAGCGGTTCTCCCAGGGGCGACCGCACGCGCTCCTCGGTGAAGAAGCGGCGTTCGCAATGCTCGCCCTTCTTGCCGATGTTGAACGACGCGACCGGGCGGTGGTAGCCCATCACGCGCGTCCAGACCTCGCACCGCTGCCGCTCGTCGTCGGTCAGCGTGATCATGGCATCCAGGTGTTTCACGTCGGCCATCGTATTCATCGTTCCTCCAATACAAGGTCCTGAACCACAGAGAACACAGAGAGCGCAGAGAAGACAAGAGGTATCGCAACGACGACCGCTGACCTGCAGGCGTGCAGTGAGCGTTGCTCCGCGGGCTTCGTCGCGCCTCCTTCGTGCTTCAACACCTTCACGCCTTCTTGCCTTTGTGTTCTCGGTGTTCTCTGTGTTCTCTGTGGTTCCAGGAATTCCGGCTCCGGCCTACGCCGCCAATCGGCGCCGCTTCTCCGCCAGTTTCTCGCCGTCGCACTTCGGGCAGAACGGATGCTCGCCGTCGAGATACCCATGCTTCGGGCAGATCGAGAACGTCGGCGTGATCGTGATGTACGGCAGCCGGAAGCGCTCGAGCGCGCGGCGCACCAGCGCCTTGCAGGCCGACGCGGAGCTCAGCCGTTCGCTCATGTACAGATGCAGCACCGTCCCGCCCGTGTACTTCGTCTGCAGGTCCTCCTGCCGGGTGAGCGCCTCGAACGGGTCGTCGGTGAAGCCCACCGGCAGCTGCGAGCTGTTCGTGTAGTACGGCATCTCCGGTGGCCCTGCTTGCAGGATGTCCGGCCAGCGCTTGCGGTCCTCCTTGGCAAATCGATACGTCGTCCCTTCGGCCGGCGTCGCCTCCAGGTTGTACATGTGGCCCGTCTCTTCCTGGAAGGCGACGATCCGCGCGCGCAGGTGATCGAGCAGCCGCACGGCGAATGCGTGGCCATAGGGCGTGGTGATGTCGTCGTTGCCGCCCGTGAAATTGCGCACCATCTCGTTGATGCCGTTGACGCCGATCGTCGAAAAGTGGTTGCGCAGCGTGCCAAGGTAGCGCTTCGTGTACGGAAAGAGCCCCTGGTCGATCAGGCGCTGGATCACCTTGCGCTTGACCTCGAGACTGTCCTTCGCATGCGCCAGCAGTTCATCGATGCGCTCGTAGAGAGCTATTTCGTCATTGGCATGGAGGTACCCGAGCCGCGCGCAGTTGATCGTCACCACGCCGACCGACCCCGTCTGCTCGGCCGAGCCGAAGAGCCCGTTGCCGCGCTTCAGCAATTCGCGCAGGTCGAGCTGCAGCCGGCAGCACATCGAGCGGATCATGTTGGGCTTCAGTTCCGAATTCACGAAATTCTGGAAATACGGCAGCCCGTACTTCGCCGTCATCGCAAACAGCGCTTCGCAGTTCGGATGGTCCCAGTCGAAATCCGGCGTGATGTTGTAGGTCGGGATGGGAAACGTGAAGACGCGGCCCTTGGCGTCGCCGGTCGTCATCACTTCGATGTACGCGCGGTTGATCATGTCCATCTCGGGCTGCAGGTCGCCGTAGGAAAACGGCATCTCGCAGCCGGCGATCACCGGAATCTGCTCGCGCAGATCCTCGGGGCAGACCCAATCGAAGGTGAGGTTGGTGAACGGCGTCTGCGTGCCCCAGCGCGACGGCACGTTGAGGTTGTAGATCAGCTCCTGGATGCACTGCTTGACGGCGTCGTAGCTCATCCGGTCGCGGCGGATGAACGGCGCCATGTAGGTGTCGAACGAGGAAAACGCCTGCGCGCCCGCCCATTCGTTCTGCAGCGTGCCGAGGAAATTGACGATCTGGCCGACGGCGCTCGACATGTGCTTCGGCGGCCCCGCCTCGACCTTTCCCGGCACGCCGTTGAGGCCTTCGTGCAGCAGCTGACGCAGCGACCATCCGGCGCAGTATCCAGCGAGCATGTCGAGGTCGTGGATGTGGACGTCGCCCTCGCGGTGCGCGCGCCCGATCTCCGGCGCGTAGACGTGCGAGAGCCAATAGTTGGCGACGACCTTGCCCGAGACGTTGAGGATGAGGCCGCCGAGCGAGTAGCCCTGATTGGCGTTGGCGTTGACGCGCCAGTCTTTCTGCTCCAGGTATTCGTCGACGGAGGCCGCGACGTCGACCAGGGTCTTGCGCACAGAGCGCAGCCGTTCGTGACGGTCGCGGTAGACGATGTAGGCCCGCGCCGTATGGAACCAGCCGGCGGCGGCCAGCGTGTGCTCGACGCAATCCTGGATCGTCTCGATGTCAGGAACGCCGCCGGTATGCCGATGCGCGAGCACGCGGCCGACCGCATCGGCGAGCTCGCCCGCCTCGACTGCGTCGAACTCGCCGGTCGCGGCACCGGCGCGCGCGATCGCGGAGGCAATCTTGACGAGGTCGAACGGCGCGCGCTGACCGTCGCGTTTGACCACGTGCGACGGAAGTTCCGGCGCGACGGTGCTGGCTGGGCGCGAAGCCACGGGCTTCGCCGCGACCGGATGCGGCATGGATCCCCTCCTTGGGAACTTGCGGGGCCGACGCACGAATTTCCGCATCGACCACAAGATATTGTGAGACATCTGCAAGGTAGCCCAAGGGATGGGGGTGAGCAATCGCCCGCTGCCTCCGCCGCTATTTTTCTTGATCTGGATCAAAGTCGGGCGGCAGCGACGGTTTCGAATCTGCCGTCGCGTCGGGTACTTGCGCCAACTTGGTCAACTGGAATCGATAAACGGATGGCGCCTTCCACGAAATCGTCCGAACCACCCCTGACCCGGGGCTGCGGGCCAAAATCGCCCGCCGGCAATGGACATCGCAGCCGAGTTCCGTAGAATCCGGCTGATGTTCGGCAGCCGCCCTTTTCTCCGCCGCGTCGCCGGGATCGCACTCGCCGCGATCCTGTTGCCGCTGCTGGCGGCGATGCCGGCCGGCGCCCGCACGCTCTCGTCCGAGGCGGGTCTCCACGCGCACGGGGACTTCTGCTCGGCGGCAACGGATGCGGCAGCCGCCCCCGTGGCCCCCGAACCGGCGGACCATCGCACCAAGGTCTGCGCGCACTGTCCGGGTTGCACCGGGTGTGCGGGTGGTCCGGCAGCAATCTCCGCGCCTGTGGCGCCGTCGCTCGACATCCGGCCGGCTGGCGACGTCGTCGTGGTCGCGGCACCGCAACCGACGCATTGCGTCGAAGTAGTCACCGCCCGTCCCCGCGGTCCGCCCTCCCGGGCCTGATCCGCATCGCGGCGCACCGCGCCGCCTCCTCCGTTTCCGATTTGCCGGCCCGCTGCCGCAGACGCGTCCCCCGCGCACGGCGGCGCGCCGGACACCTCGAAAGGAATCTCCATGAATGGCCAGCCCGTCAATCACGTCCGGCGCCCGATGGCGGCGCTCGCGGCATCGATCGCCGCCATGTCCCCTCTTTCCGCCGCCGCTTCCTGCGGTTCCGCTGCCTGCCTCGTCAACACGCAATGGCAGGTCCACGGCATTCCGACCGAGGCGGGCGGCACGCTGTTCCAGCTCCAGTACGACTACGTCAAGCAGGACCAGCTGCTGTCCGGCTCGCACAAGACCAGCGTCGCGCCGGAGGACGCCGATGCGCTGGAGCAGAAGACGCTGAGCCAGATGCTGATCGCCTCGCTCGACTACACGTTCGACCAACGCTGGGGAGTGACGGCGACGCTGCCGGTCGTCGCTCGCAAACACGACCACCTCGCCGATCCCTACGGCGACCCCACGCCCGAATCCTGGGACTACACGCGGGTGGGCGACGCGCGGGTCGTCGGCCGTTACCGCTTTGTCGCCGCCGATGCCTACAACGTCGGCGCGCAGTTCGGCGTCGTGCTCCCCACCGGGCCGCATAACGTGGCCAACGCCGAGGGCGTCGTGGCCGAGCGTTCACTGCAGCCGGGGACGGGTGCCACCAGCGGCGTGATCGGCGCCTACGCCAACTTCACGACGCATGACGGGCCGATCTGGTTTGCGCAGATTCAGTTCCAGGGCGCCATGGCCACCCAGGATGATTACCGCCCGGGCAACCAGCTGCTCGTCACCGGCGGTGTGACATGGCCGCTCAGCGAAGGTGTAGCGCTGCTGGGGCAGCTCAATGCCCTCTGGCGCGGGCGCGATTCCGGCGCCAACGCCGAGCCTGAGGAAAGCGGGGGCCGCTCCCTGTTCTTCAGCCCCGGATTGAGCTATACGATATCGCCGCAGGTTCAGCTGTACGCCTTTGCGCAGCTTCCGCTCTATCGTTACGTCAACGGCACGCAGCTCGCGGTCAACTGGGCCGCCGTCGGCGGCGTGACGTTCCGGTTCTGAAGCGCGCTTCTAGAAATCCCTATTGGAACATGGTGCAGAAGGAGCTTCCCATGCCGTCGATCCGTGCCGTCGCAACACTGTTCATCGCCACCACCGGTCTCGCGCAGGCGCAATTGGCCACGGCCCAGGTGACGGTCACCGATCCGTGGGTGCGCGGCACGGTCGCCGGCCAGAAGGGCACCGGGGCATTCATGCAGCTCACGTCCGCCGTCGACGCCACGTTGGTCGACGCCGCGTCCCCCGCCGCGAAAATCGTCGAAATCCACGAAATGAAAATCGAGGGCGGCATGATGAAGATGAAGGCGATCGAGCGCCTCCCCCTTCCAGCCGGCAAGGCGGTCGAACTCAAGCCGGGCGGCTATCACGTGATGCTGATGGATCTCCAGCAACCCTTGAAGGCGGGCGATGTGGTGCCCGTGACGCTGACCTTCGAGGACAAGGCCGGCAGGAAGACGACCGTCGAGATCAAGGCGCCGGTCCGGGCCTTGACGGCCGGAGCCATGCCGATGCCGAGGCAATAAGCGGCGCGCGCGGACCTCGATCGACACGGCGCGAACGACGGTTCCAGGGCGCGCCGAAGCACGTGCGGTCGCCGGCGAAATGCTGCAGAGCAACAGGCGATTCGCGTTGACAGAGAGAGTCCAACCCTGTTCAATTGGTCTGACCACCTGACCAGAGCACCGCGACCGCAACGAACGGCCGTCGGTCCGCGGTGGACCACAATCCAACGGAGGAATTGATGCGAAATCCGATTCGCGCAGCGATCCGCTGCCTGGCCGCCCTCGGGCTGGCCGTTGCGTTCGCCGCCGGCGCGCAGCAGCCCATCACCCTGCACGGCGCCGTGCAGTTCAACGACGATCACGCCTTCACCAAAGCGCTCGTGCGGTTCCAGGAACTGGTCGTCAAGTACTACGGCAAGCCGGTCAATTTCGTGCTGCACAAGAACAGCGAGCTGGGGCTGGAGAAGGACTATTTCGCGTACATGAATCAGGGCATCTCGGTCGACTACGGCATCGTCTCGCCGGCGCACATGTCGACGTTCTCGAAGGCCGCGCCGTTCATCGACGCGCCATTCCTGTTCCGCGATCTCGACCACTGGAACAAGGTGCTCGACGCGGACACGCTGAAGCCGGTGGCCGATGAAGTGTCGCAGAAGGCCGACGTCATGCTCATTGGCTTCGCCGGCGGCGGCACGCGCAACATCTTCGCCAACAAGCCCGTACACAACCTCGCTGAGATGAAGGGCCTCAAGGTCCGCGTACAGGGCGCGCCGATCTGGAGCAAGACGTTCGCCGCCACCGGCATGTCGCCCACCGTCATCGCCTACGACGAGGTCTACAACGCCATCCAGAACGGCGTGATCCAGGCCGGCGAGAACGAGGCTGCGGGCGTCGAGACGATGAAGTTCTACGAGGTCGGCCCGAACCTCAACATGACGCAGCACGCGATCACCATCCGGCCGATATGCTTCTCGGGCAAGACGTTCAAGAAACTGCCGCCCGATCTGCAGGCGGCGATCGTCAAGGCCGGCAAGGAGGCGGGCGTCTACGGCCGCCAGGTCGAGTCGAGCCAGGACTCGGCCAAGCTCGATGCGCTGGAAAAGGCCGGCAAGCTCAAGAAGATTCCGTTCGCCGATCGCGCCGCGATGAAGAAGGCGGTCGATCCGGTGATGGCCGAATACGCCAAGGAAATCGGCGCCGAGGCCATCTACAACAAGATCAATTCGATGTAATCGCCGCAAACCGGCCCGGCGGAGGAGCGAGACTTCCGCCGGACTTTTCTTGCCGCGGGCACCCCCCCTTCAGGCAGGCATGCGCACATTCATCGATGGGTACTATCGGCTCCTCGACTGGTTGCTGGCGGCGACCGTCGGGATTCTCGTCGTTCCGGTCACATTGCAGATCGTCGCGCGTTTCACGCAGTGGATCCCGCACTGGATCTGGACCGAGGAGATGGCGCGTTTCCTCTTCATCTGGATGGTGATGCTGGGAGCGATGGTCGGCGTCCGCGATGGCTCGCACTTCGATGTCGACGTATGGCCCGAGTTGAAACCCAAGGCAAACGCGCTTCTGCGCATCGTGTCGAACGTTTTCGTGCTCGCGTTCGCGCTGGTGTTCATCTGGTACGGCACCCGGTTCGTGCAATTCGGGTGGAGCCAGACCTCCGAGCTCGCTGAAATGCCGATGGCGTTCATCTTCATCGCGTGGCCGCTCGCCGGGGGGACGTGGGTGCTGTTCCTGGGTCCGCGTTTTCGCGCGGACCTGCGGATATTGGTCGCGGATCCGCCCGCATGAGTCCTCGATGGAGTGGGCCCGGTGCCCCCCTGCGGGTCGCCGGCCAGGCGTGCGCGTGCCCCGAGTGGCGAGTAATCCATGCCGATCATTGTCCGGAGCGAGACAGGTGACCGGCGCAGCGCTGACTCCCGCAGTGGCCGCTATGCTGCTGTTCGGAACGTTCTTCGCGCTGATGGTGCTGCGCGTGCCGGTGGCCTTCGCTCTCGGGCTTGCCTGCCTGCCGGTGCTTTTCATCGAGCCACGGCTTTCGCCGATGGTCGTGTTCAACACGACGTTCAAGGCCTACAACTCGTTCATCCTCCTCGCGGTGCCGTTCTTCCTGCTCACCGCCAACCTCATGAACGTCGGCGGCATCACCGACCGGCTGGTCCGGCTATCCCGCACCATGGTGGGCAACTTTCCCGGGGCGCTGGCGCAGATCAACGTGCTGCTTTCGGTGTTTTTCGCCGGTATTTCGGGATCGTCCACCGCCGACGCCGCGAGCCAGGGCAAGATATTCATCGAAGCCCAGGTCAAGGAAGGCTACGACCTGAGTTTCTCGATCGCGATCACCGCGGTTTCGGCCGTTCTGGCCGTCATCATCCCGCCGTCGATCCTGATGGTCGTGTGGGGCGGTGTGCTATCGGTGTCGATCGGCGCGCTCTATCTGGCCGGGGTCATTCCGGGTCTGTTGCTCGGCCTCGCGCAAATGGGTACCGTCCACGTCTACGCCAAGCTCCGCAAGTACCCGACCTACAAGCGTGCGACGTTCATGGAATTCGTGACGGCGGCCGCGGTGGCGGTTCCCGCGCTGATGACGCCGTTCATCGTCGTCGGCGGCATCCTGCTCGGGTGGTTCACCGCCACCGAGTCGGCGGCGATCGCGGTCCTGTATGCGGCCGTGCTCTCCATCTTTTTTTATCGGGAAATGGACCGGCACCATCTCTGGACCGCGTTTCTCGAAACGGGAAAGCTCTCCGCCATCGCACTGTTCTGTGTGGGAACGGCCTCCGTTTTTGGCTGGCTGCTCGCCTATTTCCAGATACCCAAGGCGCTGCTCGAAAACGTGACGTCATGGGGTCTCGGGATCACCGGCGTGGGATTTTTCATCGCCTTGGTGTTCCTCGTCGTCGGCTGCTTCCTCGACGCGATCCCGGCGATCATCATTGTCGGCACGACGCTGCAGCCGCTGGCCGTTTCGGTCAACATGCACCCGGTGTCGTTC
This sequence comes from uncultured beta proteobacterium, assembly GCA_963726775.1. Classification (GTDB taxonomy): domain Bacteria; phylum Pseudomonadota; class Gammaproteobacteria; order Burkholderiales; family Casimicrobiaceae; genus CAIWHR01. Next base: position 1,435,038 of record CAVSDL010000001.1, on the reverse strand, counting down.
GCGATCATCGGAATCGTCGCGCTGGCGTTCGGACTGGTCACGCCGCCGTACGGCCTGTGCCTGATGATCTCCTGCGCGATCGCCAAAGTGCGGCTGCGCTACGCGCTGAAGGACACGATGATCATGCTGGTCCCGATGCTGCTCGTGCTCGCGATGATGATCGTCTGGCCCGAGATCCCGCTGCTGCTGCCGCGATGGCTGCGGCCGGAATTCCTCAAGTAGGCAAGTTCCGATGCAACTGGGGCCGTTGTGTCCGTGCTTCGGGCTGGAGGCGACAGGACTGGATCTCGCCCGGCCGATGTCCGACGCGGCGTTCGCGGAGATCGAGCGTGCGTTCTTCGCCGGGCAGGTCCTGGTCTGCCGCAATCAGCGCCTGACGCCGGGAGAGTTCGTCGCCTTTGCGCGCCGTTTCGGCCCGCCCGAACCGCACGTCATCGACCAGTTCCATCATCCCGACGACGCGAACATCCTGATCCTGTCGAACGTCGTCATCGATGATGTGCCGCAGGGCCTCGCCGACGCCGGCACCTACTTCCACACCGATTACTCGTACCTGCAGGTGCCGGCGCGCGCAACAACGCTTTACTCGATCGAGGTCCCGAGCCAGGGCGGCAACACGCTGTTCGCCAACCAGTACGCGGCGTACGACGACCTGCCGGACGCGATGAAGCGGCGAATCGAGCCGCTGACAGGCATTCACCACTACGGCAACCGCAATGACCGCGACGAGGCGAGCCGCACCGTTGCGTCGGTGCTGACCGAGGAGCAGAAGGCGAAGATGCCGCTGATCACGCACCCGATCGTGCGATCGCACCCGGTGACCCGGCGCCGCGCGCTCTACGCCGTATCCGGAAGCTCGTTCGGGATCGTCGGCATGCCGGACGACGAAGCGCTTCAGCTGCTCGACGAACTGGCGGCGCACGCGACGCAGGAAAAATACCGCTACAGCCTCGCGTACGGCGTCGGCGACGTCGTGATCTGGGACAACGCGTCGCTGCTGCACTCCGCGACGCTGTCCGACGCCGACGATCCGCGGACGCTGTGGCGGATCACGATCAAGGAACCGCTGCTCGCCGCAGCTGCCGTGCTCGCGCCGACGTTCACGACGGGAAGGATGTAGCTCGGCCAAACGGCCGACCGGGCGCGCAATCCGTTTGCGCTACACTTGCGCATAGGTCCTGCCCGTCCAGGCCGCCGACCCTCATGCACCGCCGTCTCGTTGCCTCCGTTTTCGCGGTCCTGCTGCTCGCCATGCAGCAGGAGGCACAGTGGCACGCACTGGGCCACGACCGCGACTTGCTGCAGCGTCCGCACGAGCAGGGCCTTCAGCTCCCGCTTGCGGATGAAGTCTGCGCAATCTGCGCGCTGTTCGCCGGAGGCTCGACAGCGGCCACGAGCCGCGCTGCCGCGCTGCCGGAGCCGGTTGCAGGACACACCGCACCGCGCTACGCGTTCTCCTCCCCGACGGCCGCAGCGCCGTCCTACTATCTAAGTCGCGCCCCTCCCATTCTCTTCTAGTCGCGTAACGGTTCGCCGCGCTGTCGCGGCGAGATCACGACTCGACCCGAGGAGAACAACCGTGTCCAGTTTCAAGCTGGCGCACAGCGCGCTCGCGCTGGCGCTCATTGCCACACCGGCCGCGCATGCGGCCACCGACGCCGAGCTCGCCGAAATCCGCGCGCAGATCCGGCAACTCAAGGAAAGCTACGAAGCACGCATCGAGGCGCTCGAGAAGCGCCTCGAAGAGGCCGAGGCAAAGTCGGGCTACGCGGCTGCGCCGGTTGTGTCGGCGCAGCCGTCTGCCGCGCCACCCACTCCGATCGTTGCCACGGCGGCCCCGGCGCCCGCATCCGGCATCGCCGCGTTCAATCCCGCCATCTCGGCGGTGCTGCAAGGCGCGTACGCGAACATGTCGCAGGACCCGAATCAGTATGCGATCGCCGGATTCGTTCCGAGCGGCGACATCGCACCGGCGAAGCGCAGCTTTTCGATCGCGGAGTCCGAGCTTAGCCTGTCCGCGAACGTCGACGACAAGGTCTACGGCAACCTCGTTTTCTCGCTCTCTCCCGAAAATACCGTGGAGGTCGAGGAAGCCTACGGCCTTTTCACCGCCGTGCCCTACGGGATCGCGCCCAAGTTCGGGCGTTTTCTGTCCAGCATCGGTTACCTCAACGACCAGCACCAGCACGCCTGGGACTTCTACGATGCCCCGCTTGTCTATCAGGCGCTTCTCGGCGGCCAGTACCAGAACAACGGCCTGCAGCTGAAGTGGGTGGCACCTACCGACACATGGCTCGAGTTCGGCGGCGAGGTCGGCAACGGCGAGGGATTTCCCGGAACCGCGCGCAACAAGAACGGCGCCGGCAACGCCAATGCCTATGTTCATGCCGGCGGTGACCTTGATGCAAGCAACAGCTGGCGCGCCGGTTTCTCATACCTGCAGACGGCGGCGAAGGATCGCGACTACTCGCAAACGGATGTCGCGGGCAACGACGCGCAGCTCGGGTTCTCCGGCCGAACGCAGCTCGCCATCGCCGACTTCGTCTGGAAATGGGCGCCGAACGGCAACGCGATGGATCGAAGCTTCAAGCTGCAGGGCGAGTACTTCCGGCGGCGCGAGCGCGGCGACCTGACGTACGACGCGAACGGCGCACTCGGGCTTACGCAGACCGGCGGCTACCGCTCTGACCAGAGCGGCTTCTACATGCAGGGCGTCTGGCAGTTCATGCCGAACTGGCGCGTCGGTGCGCGCTACGACTGGCTCGATCCGGGCAGCGTCGACTACGGATCGAACGGGGCCTACCTCGGCAGTGCGTCGTTCAATCCGCAGCGCACTGCCGTCATGGTCGACTGGACGCCATCCGAATTCAGTCGCTTCCGCGTGCAATTCCAGCAGGCCCGGTTGCGGCCGGATTTCACCGATAACGAAATCTTCGTCCAGTACATCCTCACGCTCGGCGCGCACGGCGCGCACAAATATTGAAGGAGGCACGACATGTCATCGCCATTGCGTATCATCGCTGCCGTAGCGATCATGGCACTCGCGGCACCCGCACCCGCTGCGCTCAGCGTCTTCGCCACGGTTCCCGAATGGGGCGCCCTGGTGCAGGAACTCGGCGGCGACAAGGTAAAGGTCTACGTCGCCACGAATGCGCTGCAGGATCCCCATCACGTCGAGGCGAAGCCGAGCCTGATCGCGCGCGCGCGATCGGCGGATCTCGTCGTCGCGACGGGTGCGGAGCTGGAGATCGGCTGGCTTCCGCTCGTCACCCAGCAAGCGGGCAACCCGGCGATCCAGGCCGGCAAACCGGGCTACTTCGAGGCGGCGCCCAACGTCCCGATGCGGGAAAAGCCGGCACGGCTGGATCGCGCCGATGGGGACGTCCACGCCGGCGGCAACCCGCACATCCAGACCGATCCGCGCAATATCGCGCGCGTTGCGGGCCCGCTTGCGACACGACTGGCGGAGCTCGACCCGGGCAACGCCACGCACTACCAGGACCGCTACAGGGCGTTCGCCGCGCGCTGGAACGCAGCGATAGCGAACTGGGAAAGGCAGGGCGCTCCGCTGAAGGGCGTACCGGTCCTGGTTCAGCACAAGGATTACACCTACCTGTTCAGCTGGCTCGGAATGAACGAGATCGCCTCGCTCGAACCGAAGCCCGGCGTCGAACCGACGACCGCGCATCTGTCGGAGGTGGTCGCGCTGCTGCAACGGCAGCCGGCGAAGATGGTGATCCGCTCCGCCTACCAGAGCGACCGCGCGTCACAGTGGATCGCCGAGCGAGCGAAGGTCAACGTCGTCGTGCTGCCGTTCACGGTCGGCGGAGACGACGGCGCAAAGGACCTTTACGGGCTCTATGACGACACGATCCAGCGGCTGCTCAGGGGCGCGCAATGACAATCGGGGCTGCGGAGCTTTCCATTCTGCTCCCTGCCTTTGCGGCCGGGTTGCTGGTCACGGCGACGCACGTGCCGCTCGGCGTGCAGGTGCTCGCGCGCGGGATCGTGTTCATCGATCTCGCGATTGCGCAGGTCGCCGGCTGCGGCGTGCTGCTCGCGGACCAGCTGGGTTTCGAGGCCGAAGGCGTCGCTGTCCAGGTCTCGGCGTTCGCGGCGGCACTGGGCGGCGCGCTGCTGCTCACGTGGACCGAGCGGATCTGGCCGGACGTGCAGGAAGCGGTGATCGGCGTCGTATTTGTGCTGGGCGCAACCGGCAGCGTGCTGTTGCTCGCCAGCAACGTGCACGGCAGCGAACACCTCCGCGATCTTCTGGTCGGCCAGATCCTGTGGGTGCAGCCCGGTCGCCTGTTCTTGGCAGCGCTGGTCTACGCCGCGATCCTGGGACTCTGGTTCGGTGCCCGCGAACGCCTGGGCCGCACCGGGTTTTACGTGCTGTTCGCGCTTGCCGTCACCGTCTCGGTACAGCTGGTCGGCTTGTATCTCGTCTTCGCGACGCTGATCGTGCCCCCGCTGGCGACGCGGCGAATGGCGCAGCACCAGCTCGCGGCCGCGTGGACGCTCGGGGCGTTCGGCTACGCTGCCGGCCTGCTTCTCTCGACGGCGACCGACCTGCCGAGCGGGCCGGCCATCGTCTGGGTGCTGGTCGCGCTGGCGTTGGTCGTATATGCCGTCACTGCGCGCCGGGCGTATCCGGCGCCGTGACCGAACCTTGGCTTCGCCGGGCCGCCAGCATTCCGCTTCCGAACGCCAGCAGCACGCAGCCCACAACGGCCGCGCCGAATGCCAACTCGCGCCCTTCGGCCCACGCATCGACGGCAGGGACGACGATCTTGGTGACGGTGAAAAGTCCGACGGTGAGGCTGATTCCCGCCACGGCCAGTGCCATCACGCGTGACGCGATGACGGCGGTGCGATCCGCCCGCCGGATGAGACGATTGATCCAGAGGCCGTTGGCTCCATCCACTGCCAGCATCCCCAGGACGAACAGCGCCGCGACGAACAGCGCGTTCGAAAGTCCGCCGAAGCGCCCGGCCGCGAGCGCGAAGAGCGCCGCCTGCGATACCGTGTCGAACGACAGCGCGAACAGCATCCCGACTGCCGCAATCGCCCACGCGCGCCGGATGTTGAGGAAGCGTCCGAGCAGGCGCGCCTTGAGCCCGGCGGTCGCCACCACCGCCTGCGGATCCGCGGCGAGCACGGCGCGCACATTGAGGAAGGCCAGGCCGAAAAGAAAGACGACCGAGACGGCCGCGCCGGTCAACTCCAGCCAGCCGGGCGTCTGCCATCCCGAAGCCAGCGTGCCGGCGGCGAGTGCGACGAGAACGACAACCGCGCCGTGCCCCAGCGAGAACAGCGTTCCCGCGAGACGCGACAGCCGCGGATTGGCGCGCGCGTTGTAACGCGTCAGCCCGTCGATCGTCGCGAGGTGGTCGGCGTCGAAGCCATGCCGCATTCCAAGCGCGAATGCGAGCGCGCACAGCGCGCTCCAGGTTCCGGGGATTGGGTCCATGTCTGCACCTGCCCCGTGGCCAGAGCCCGGGTAGGCAGACGATGGCACAAGTTCCGGCCGCGCCGCAACCGCGCGGCCATGACCTGGATCAAGGTCGCATCCCGGCGGTCGAACCGAACCGGGGAGCCTGCCGTCGCGGCGGCGGTGCGCGCCGAGCCGCGTGATCATCGGCGATTCGAAACTGACGAGGTTCACGCAGCCGTGGCGCACGCTCCGCCAACGGCTAATGCTCATGCCGATGATGAAGATCCGGAAAGTGCCCATGCGTGTGCGTCATGGGCTCGTGCTCGTGCGGATGCGCATGGGGCTCGGCCCCGTCCCAGGGAAACGCGTGCTCGTGGCGATGGTGCTCGTCGTGCCGATGCCGATGCGCGTGAACGAGGCGGGCGTGCGCATGTCGGTGGCCGTGGCGCTCGGTGAGGTGCAGCCAGATGCCGATCGCCATCAGCGGCAGCGCCGTCCAGAACGCAGGGCCCGGCCGTTCCCACAGGACGCCGCAGGCGATTGCGACCCCGACAAACGGAGCGACCGCGTAGTACGCGCTCGCGCGTGCCACGCCGAGTTCTCGCATCGCAATGACGAACAGCATGAGGCTCACGCCGTAGCCGAGGAGCCCGACCGCGGCCGCCGCAAGCGCGGAGAGGGGCGCCGGCGCCGGCCCCGCGAGCGCGACGGCCAGGCCGAGATTGACGAGACCGCCGGCAACGCCCTTGGCTGCCGCGATCAGCATCGCATCGTTGGCCGAAACCCTGCGCGTCAGATTGTTGTCCAGCGCCCACAGGAAGCACGCGGCGATGACCAGCCAAGCGCCCCGGTCTGGCCCGGCGTCGGCGCGTCCCTCGATGCCGAGCACCCCGCAGGCGATCACGATGAAGACCATGCCGGTGACGACGCGCGCGCTGCGGTGCTCGCGGAAAACGAGCCAGGCGATGGCGACGGTAAACACCGTTTCCAGATTGAGCAGCAGGCTTGCGGTCGCGCCGGTGGTGTCGCGCAGTCCGAACGCGAATGCCACGGGTGCAACAACGCCGCCGGCGGCAATCGCACCGATCAGCCAGGGCACGTCGCCGCGCGTAATCGGGGTCACACGCTGGTCTGCGCCGGCGATCCCCGACACCCGCAGCACGAGCACGAGCGACAGGCCAAGCCCGGACCCGGCGTAGAGAAGTCCCGCAAGCCAAAGCGGATCGATCGTGCCTACGAGCGCACGCGCGAGGGGTGTGCTGGCGCCGAAAAGCACAGCCGATGCCAGGACGGGCATCACGCCGGCAGGCATACCATGTATCAGTCGCATCGTGGGTCGATTCCGACGTCGTAGCTCGCGCCGATGGTACCGGTGGGCCAGCCGCGAGTCACCGGCGTCATGTCTCACTGAGCCAACGCCAGCAGCCGCCCGATCATCGCCTCGGCCTGCCCGAGGTAGCCGCCGCCGAAGAGATTAAGGTGATTGAGCACGTGATAGAGGTTGTAGAGGATGCGGCGGTCCGGATAACCGGCGTCCACCGGCCAGATGTCGCGGTACGCAGCATGAAAATCGGCACCGAAGCCGCCGAAAAGCTCGGTCATCGCGAGATCGGTTTCGCGGTCGCCGAAATAGACGGCCGGGTCGAAGATCACCGGCTCGCCGGTCACGAGCCGCGCCGCGTTGCCAGACCACAGGTCGCCGTGCAGCAGCGACGGCACCGGCGCGTGGCCCGCGAGCAAGCCTGGAATCGCACCGAGCAATCGCTCGCCGTCGCGTTGCAGACGTCCCGCGTGACCATTGCGAGCGGCCAGCGCGAGCTGTGGCGCAAGGCGCCGGTCGCGAAAGAACGTCGCCCAGTCCGCGGCCCATGCGTTCGCCTGCGGCGTCACGCCGATCGTGTTGTCGCGATGCCAGCCATGCGCCTGCCCGGTCACGCGATGCAGCCGGGCAAGCGCGCGGCCGAGTGCGGCGTCGCGTCCGCCCGCGGCGAAGTCGAGCCATTCGAGCACGAGGAACGCAGCGTCGCCGGCAAGGGCGCATGCGACCGGCGCCGGCACGCACACGGCGTTGGAGCGAGCGAGTTCGGCAATGCCCTCCGCCTCGGCTTCGAGCATCGCCGCTTGCACAGCTTCGCTGACCTTGACGAAGAAGCGCGCTCCGTCCGCGTCGAGGCGCCATGTCGCGCCGAACGAGCTTCCGCCGCAGGTCGTCCAGTGGGGGGCGCGCAGCGCGCCACCCGTGGCGGTACGGATCGCGTCGACTGCGGCCGCCTGCCAGCCGGCCTCGCTGCGGCGCATGCCGTCAATGCCGCAGCGCGTCGATGCCGCGGGCGATGCCGTCGAGCGTCAGCGGGAACATGCGCGGCCCGATCGCCTCCAACACGATTTGCGTGGAGCGTGTGTATTCCCAGGCTCGCGGCGGCTCGGGATTCCACCAGAGGGTGCTGTGGAAATGCCCGGCGAGGCGCCTCAGCCACAGCGCGCCCGGTTCCTCGTTCATGTACTCGACGCTGCCGCCCGCCTGCACGAGCTCGTACGGGCTCATCGCCGCGTCGCCGACGAAGATCAGCTTCCAGTCGGGGCCGTACTTGCGCAGGACGTCCCACGTCGCAACGCGATCGAAGCGCCGGCGCGCGTTGTCGCGCCAGACGTGGTCGTACACGCAATTGTGGAAATAGAAATGCTCGAGATGGCGGAATTCGCTCTTCGCGGCCGAGAAGAGCTCCTCGCAGACGCGAACGTGGGGATCCATCGAACCGCCAACGTCGAGGAACAGCAGCACCTTCACGCGGTTGCGGCGCTCGGGGACAAGATGCAGGTCGAGCCAGCCGGCGTTTCTTGCCGTGCCCTCGATCGTGCCGTCCATGTCGAGTTCCTCCGGCACTCCCTCGCGCGCAAAGCGCCGCAGCTTTCGCAACGCGACCTTGATGTTGCGCGTGTTGAGCTCGACGTCGCCGTCGAGGTTGCGGAAGCTGCGTTCGTCCCAGACCTTGACCGCGCTGCGGTTGCCGCTGCCTGCCTGTCCGATGCGAATGCCCTCGGGGTTGAAGCCGTAGGCGCCGAAAGGGCTCGTGCCGCCGGTGCCGATCCACTTCGAGCCCCCGGCGTGGCGCTCCTTCTGTTCCTCGAGCCGCCTCCGGAATGTCTCCATCAGCTTGTCCCAGCCACCCAGCGCGGCGATCTTTGCGCGATCCTCCGCGGACAGATGCCGCTCGAACTCCCGGCGCAGCCACTCTTCGGGAATCTCGGCGCGGATGTCGAATATCGCGTCGACCCCCTTGAAGTAGGCGCCGAACGCCCGGTCGAAGCGGTCGAAATGCGCCTCGTCCTTGATCAGGCAGGTTCGCGCCAGCGCGTAGAAATCGTCGAGCGAGCCCGACACGACGCGCGCTTCGAGCGCCTCGAGCAGCGTCAGGAACTCGCGGGTCGAGACCGGCAGCCGCGCGGACTTGAGGTGCAGAAAGAATTCGACGAGCATGGGACGCCGCTCCACCAGCACGGGGCGCTGTCAGCGCGGCCGTTCGAGCTGGAACAGGAGGTTCCGTCTCACCGCCGGCCATTCGCCGGCGATGATGCTGAAGACGACGGTGTCGCGCAGCGTGCCGTCAGGCAGGAGCTGGTGATTGCGCAGGATGCCGTCCTGCCGGGCCCCGAGCCGCGCAATTGCCGTCCGCGACTGAAAATTGAGGAAGCTGGTGCGGAACTCGACCGCGATGCAGGAGAGCTGCTCGAACGCGTGCGTCAGCAGCAGCAGCTTGCATTCGGTGTTGAGCGCCGTCCGCTGCACGCGCTTCGCGTACCAGGTGTGGCCGATTTCTAGACGCCGGTGCGCCGCTTCGACGTTGAAATAGCGGGTGGAACCCACGATGGCGCCGCTCGCATTCTCGCGGACCACGAACGGCATTGCGCCGTGCTTCGCGCGCATGTCGAGCGCCGCTTCGATCCACGCCGCCGTCGCCTCCGGTGCCGGCACGCTGGTGTACCAAAGCCGCCAGAGTTCGCCATCGGACGCCGCGGCGATCACCTCCGTTCCGTGCTCGCGCGCGAGAGGCAGGAGCGTCGCGTGCCGGCCCTTCAGCACCACCGGCTCGACGAAAGCCACGGCTAGCGCCCCGAGCGTGCCATGAACGCGACCCGCTCGAACAGATGGACGTCCTGCTCGTTCTTGAGCAGCGCTCCGTGCAGCGGCGGTATCAGGACCTTCCTGTCGGAGCTCTTCAGGGCCTCGGGCGGGATGTCCTCGGCGAGCAGAAGCTTCAGCCAGTCGAGCAGCTCGGAGGTCGAGGGCTTCTTCTTGAGTCCCGGAACTTCGCGCAGACTGAAGAACACTTCCAGCGCTTCCTGCAGCAGGGCTTTCTTGAGGCCCGGGAAGTGCACGTCGACGATCCGTGTCATCGTCTCGCGGTCCGGGAACCGGATGTAGTGGAAGAAGCAGCGTCGCAGGAACGCATCCGGGAGTTCCTTCTCGTTGTTGCTCGTGATCACGACCAGCGGCCGGTGCCGCGCCTTGATGGTGCGCTGCGTCTCGTAGACGTAGAACTCCATCCGGTCGAGCTCGCGCAGAAGGTCGTTGGGAAACTCGATGTCGGCCTTGTCCACCTCGTCGATCAGGACGACCGCCGGCGCTTCCGCGTCGAAGGCCTCCCACAGCACGCCGCGCTTGATGTAGTGCGCGATGTCGCCGACGTGATCGTCTCCCAGCTGCGAATCGCGCAGCCGCGACACGGCGTCGTATTCGTAGAGGCCTTGCTGGGCCTTGGTCGTCGACTTGATGTGCCATTGCAGCAACGGTCGCGATAGCGCACGCGCGACTTCCTCGGCCAGCATCGTCTTGCCGGTTCCGGGCTCGCCCTTGACGAGGAGCGGCCGCTCCAGCGCGATCGCGGCATTGACGGCAAGCATGAGGTCCGGCGTCGCGATGTAGGTATCGGTGCCTTCGAAGCGCATGGGTCGGGCGTCCTCGGTCGAAAGAACGAATGTTAGCCGAAATCAGAGGCGCAGCCAGAGCGCTGCCATCCCGATGCCGAGCGATTTCAACGTACCACGGATACAAAGGGCGGCAGCGCCCTCCAGCAGCGCGGCATAAAACTTCGGTTCGGTCCACGCGGCGGCTTCCGCCATCGGACCGGTCACGACCATGGGCAGGACGAGGGCCGTCAGCATTGCGGCCGGCACGAACTTGAGTGCCCGCGCGAGCAGCGGCGGCAGCGCAGCGGCGGACGACAACGATCACCGTCCACAGCGTCAGCGTCGCGTCCGACGAACCGGCCTTTTGCCGCGTCACGCCGCCCACGGTCAACCCGCGCGCCGCGTTGCGCCCCGGAGTAGAATCCCGCCTATGTTGGCGATGATCCGAACGTGAGCGAAATGCGGGTTTCGCAAGCCGCGTTCACATTCCACGAAGGCCGCGCCGCGGAATCGAACACGAGCGGCGGCGAGGCGATCGACGCCGAATGACGTTACCGAAAGGAAGCCATGGACCTCCCGGTCAATCACTTCAAGCGCGCGATAGCGTCCGGCAGGACACCCGTCGGCACCTGGCTTTCCAGCGCCGCGCCGTCGACGGCCGAGGCGCTTGGTTGCGCGGGCTTCGACTTCCTGGTGGTCGACACCGAGCACACGCCGATCGACGTGCCGCAGATGACCGAAATCCTGCGCACGGTCGCCGGCACGCCGGCCCAGGCGATCGTACGCCCGCCGTGGAACGACATGGTGATGATCAAGCGCGCGCTGGATGCCGGCGCGCAGACGCTGCTGCTGCCGTTCGTGCAGGATGCCGCGGAAGCACGGCGCGCCGTGGCCTCCACGCGCTATCCGCCCGACGGCGTGCGCGGCGTGGCGGGGACGCATCGCGGCAGCCGCTTCGGAACCATTCCGAATTACCTGAAGGTCGCGGCAAGCGAGATTTGTGTCATCGTCCAGATCGAGACGCTGAGTGCGCTGTCGAAACTCGAAGAAATCGCGGCGGTCCCGGGCATCGATTCGATTTTCGTCGGGCCGAACGACCTCGCCGCGTCGATGGGCCTGCTCGGCGACATCGGCAACGACGCGGTGCAGGCAAAGCTCGCGTTTGCCGCAAAGGAATGCCGGCGCCTCGGCAAGCCCTGTGGCATCGTCGGCCAGAATCCGGAAGTGGTCGCCAAATTCCTCGAGTACGGCTACTCGTGGGTGGCGGTCAGCTCCGACATGGGCATGATGGTCAGCCGCGCGCAGGAGTTCCTCGCCAAGGTGCGCGCGGCCGCGACCTGAGGCGCTTCCGCAGACCTAGGCGCGAAGCTCCACCACGGCCGCGGGCGCCGGGTGGCCAAGCCAGGCGCCGATTCCGCGGGCACGTCGCGGTCTCCGTGCGGGACGCGCATTCCGCGTGCAGCGCACTCGGGATGCGCGGAACACAATCCTTTGTGCATTTTCGCCTTACGACGCAATACCCTGATCGCGTGACTCCATGACCCCTGCCGAACCCCGCGTTGCATCCCCGTTCCGTTGCGTCCTCGACATCAAGGCGAGCCTTGGCGAATGCCCCGTCTGGTCGATCGCGGAGCAGGTACTCTACTGGGTCGACATCAACGCTCCGTCGCTGAACCGCTTCGATCCCGCGACGGGGCGCAACACGGTGATGCCCATGCCGGAATCGATCGGCTGCTTCGCGCCACGGCAGGAGGGCGGCTTCGTGGTGGCGCTGCGCGGCGGCATCTGGCTGGCGCGGTCCGACGGCACGCTCCTGCGCAAGGTGGCGGAAGCGCCGTACGATCCCGCGCATCACCGATTCAACGATGGCCGTTGCGATGCGCGCGGGCGCTTTTTCGTCGGCACAATGAACGAAAAGCGTGACGCGAATTCGGCGGCGCTGATGCGGCTCGATCCCGATTTCCGTGTGACGCCCATCCTGGCCGGGATGACGATCTCCAACGGCCTCGCGTTCAGTCCCGACGGCCGCACGATGTATCACGCCGACACGCCGACGCTGACGATCAACGCCTACGATTTCGACGTCGTGTCCGGAACGCCCGGAAACAAGCGCGTCCTGGCGCGCTTCGCAGGCGAGACCGACCGGCCCGACGGGGCGTCCGTGGACAGCGCCGGATGCTACTGGATTGCGTTCTACCGTGGTGGCAAGGTGCTGCGGATCTCTCCGGCAGGAGATGTGCTGGCCACTCATGCCGTGCCGGCGATCTGTCCGACGATGTGCGCATTCGGCGGGCCGGACCTGCGCACCCTCTATGTGACCAGCGCGCGGCAACTCCGCGACGACGACGAATTGTCGCGGTTGCCGCAATCCGGCGGGATATTCGCGATGACCGTCGATGTGCCCGGGCTCCCCGAGCCCGCGTTCGCCGGCTGACAGCCGCCGTCGGTGTACGCCACCGTGCATTTCGACGCCGCCGCCTTTCTGCGCCTCGATTCGCCGCAGCGCCTTGGCACGTCGGCGTCCGGCGCGGCATTCGCCACTTCGACAGGCGATATCCTCGAAATTTCGTGCTACGGTCCCGGCACCTTCCGGCTCCGTGCCGGTCCGAATACGAAACCCGACTACGGGCTCGCGCTGGGACGCACCAAGGCTTGCACCGTCACGCAGGGCGAAGATGGTCGCTGGATGTTTGCGGCGGGCGACACCACGCTCGAAATCGAAACGGCGCCGCTGCGCTTTCGGCTGCTCCACCGCGGCGCGCCGGTGCTGGAATCGATTACCGACGAGCACTTTCGCGGCTGGACGAGGCTGCCGAGATTCGGGCGGTTGCGGCAAGGAGGGCAGTGGACGGCTGCGTTCGCGTTGGCATCCGGCGAGGCAGTGTACGGTCTCGGTGAAAAATTCGGGCCGCTCGACAAACGCGGGCAGCTGATCCACTCGCAGGTCGTCGACGCGCTGGGCGTCAATACCGGCGCCTCCTACAAGAACGCTCCGTTCGCCTGGAGTCCCGGCACGGGCAACGGGGCGTGGGGCGTATTCGTGCACACGCCCGGCATGGTCACGCACGGCGTCGGACATCCCGACTGGTCGCATCGCTCCTACGCGGTCCTCGTCGACGACGAAGCGCTCGACCTGTTCCTCTTCGGCGCCGACGCGCCCTCCGGCATCATCGATCTCTATACGCAGCTCACCGGCCGCGCCCCGCCGGTGCCGGTCTGGGGGCTCGGCCTCTGGGTGTCGCGCGCGTATTACAAGACGCCCGAGGAAGCGGCCGACGTGGCCGCGACGCTGCGCGAGCGCCGGATTCCGTGCGACGTGCTTGTGCTCGACGGGCGCGCCGCCTGGGATATCGAAACGCGTTTTGATTTCGAGTGGGACCACCAACGATTTCCGGACCCGCGCGCCGCGCTCGCAGGAATCAAGGAACACCACCTCCGCGTCTGCGTCTGGGAATTCCCTTACGTCTCGATTCATTCGCCGCTGTTTCAGGACCTTGCTTCGCGCCAGTTCCTGCTGACCACGACCGAAGGCGACCCGTGTGTCATCGGCTGGGACAGCGCGCCCGGAACGAGCCCCTTGGGCGAGGCGCCGACGCCGCTCCCGGAGAGCGGAATCATCGACTTTACGCGCCCTGCCGCGTACGCATGGTGGCGCGATGCGCACGAACGGCTTTTCGACCAGGGCGTCGATGTGATCGAGACCGACTTCGGCGAGCACATTCCCGATGAAGCAGTCGCATTCAACGGCGACCGCGGGCGCCGGCTGCACAACGTGTATCCGTTGCTCTACAACCAGTGCGTCTACGAAGCGACTGCGCGTTATAAGCGCGAGGACAATGCGCCGCCCATGGTCTGGGGCCGCGCGGGCTGGACCGGAAGCCAGCGCTATCCCGTGCAGTGGGGCGGCGATCCGCAAAGCGATTGGGAGGGCTTGGCGGCGTCGATCCGCGGCGGCCTGTCGTGGGGGATGAGCGGAGCGCCGTACCACTCGTCCGACGTCGGCGGCTCCTACGGTTCGGCGCAACCGACGCCCGAGCTTTTCGTGCGCTGGCTGCAAGCCGCGGTCTTCGGCTCGCATCTGCGCCTGCACGGCGCCGGCGAGCGCGAGCCGTGGGCATTCGGCGTCGAGGCGGAAGCGATCGCGCGCAAGTGGCTCGCGTTCCGGTACCGATTGATCCCTTACCTGCAGCGGGTGATCGGCGAAGCCACGGCGACCGGCATGCCGGTGATGCGGGCGATGGCGCTCGCGTTTCCCGGCAACGCGCTCACCCGGGATTACGATACGCAGTTCATGTGCGGCGACACGCTGCTCGTCGCGCCGATCGTGCGGGCGGGTGGCGAGATCGAGATCGCGCTGCCGCCCGGCGGATGGTACGACGTCAATTCGCGCCAGCGCGTCGCGGGAGGGCGCGTCGTGCGCTACGGTGCGGCGCTCGACCAGTTCCCGGTGTTCGGTCGCGAGGGATTCGCGCTGCCTCTGGGCCGCGCGGTTCAGCATACCGGCGAGATCGATGTGGAGCGTCCGCTCGAGCAGCTGTGGGTATTCGGCAAACCGACACAGCCGCTCGAAGGATTGGCGCAGGCGCGGATCGCGGCGGATGCCGACGGCGCATTCGTGATCCATGCGGACCACGACGTCAAGATCGAACACTTCGGCAACAGCGCGGACGCCCGCGTCGTTGCGCCCGGCGGCGGAATTGGCTGAGGCAGCGATGAGCGAACGCCCGACGATCGCGATCGCGGCGGGCGAGCCCGCGGGGATCGGCCCCGAGCTCATCGCGATGCTCGCGGCGCGGCATCGGGAGCGCGCGTGGCCCGCGCGGCTGGTCGTTCTCGGTGACCGCGACCTGCTCGCCCGTCGCGCGGAGCGGATCGGTGCGGTGCCGGGCTACGGCGATTACGTGGCGGCATCGCGCGCCTCGCCGGCGGATGGCGTCGAGGTCTGGCACCAGCCCAATGCCGTGCCGGTGACGCCGGGGCGCCCCGATCCGGCCAATGCCCACGCAGTGCTATCGATGCTGACGCTTGCATCCGACGCCTGTGCGACGGGCGCCTTTTCCGCGCTGGTCACCGCCCCGGTCCAGAAAGCAACGATGCAGGATGCCGGCATCGCATTTTCCGGTCACACCGAATTCTTCGCCGCCCGCACCCACACCCCGCGTGTCGTGATGCTGCTGGTCGGCGGGAGCCTCCGCGTCGCGCTGGTGACGACGCATCTCCCGCTCGCCAGCGTGCCTGCCGCTGTCACGAGCGACGCCGTAGGCGCCACGATTGCCATCGTCGCCGCCGAGCTCGCCGCCCGTTTCGGCATCGCCGCGCCGCGGATCGCAGTGTGCGGTCTCAACCCGCACGCCGGCGAGGGCGGGCATCTCGGACGCGAGGAGATCGACACCATCGCGCCCGCGATCGCCGCGGCGCGCGCGCAGCGCCACGACGTCACCGGTCCCATACCCGCCGATACCGTGTTCGTGCCCGGGATCGCGAGCCGCTACGATGCGATCGTCGCGATGTACCACGACCAGGGACTTCCGGCACTCAAGGCAGCGAGCTTCGGTTGCGGCGTCAACGTCACGCTCGGCCTGCCGTTCATTCGCACGTCGGTCGATCACGGCACCGCGCTCGACCTCGCCGCGGATACCGACAGGGCGCGCACCGCCGATCCGGGGAGTCTGTACGCAGCGCTCGAACTCGCCATCGAGCTGGCGGGAAGGTCGGCTCGACCGGCGACCACCCGCCAGGACGGTCCGTGATCCCCTCGCCCGGGCGCGCGTAGGCGGGGACGCACGGGCGGCGCAAACGGCCGGATATCCGCTGCTTCGAGACACCGGGATACGAGAATGCACGGACACCAGGCTCGAAAGCGGTTCGGTCAGCATTTTCTCGCCGACCCGCACTACATCACGCGGATCGTCGACGCGATCGATCCGCGACCGGGTGACAACCTGGTCGAGATCGGCCCGGGACTTGCCGCGCTGACGCGGCCCTTGATCCAGCGCGCGGGCCGCATCACGGCCATCGAGATCGATCGCGACCTCGCGGCGCGGCTGGCCTCCGAATTCCCGCCGGAGAAGCTCGCGCTTCACGTCACCGACGCGCTTGCCTTCGACTACTCGGCGCTGGGACGGGCGTTGCGCGTCGTCGGCAACCTGCCCTACAACATCAGTTCGCCGCTCCTGTTCCATCTGGCGAACCATGAGGAACATCTCCGCGACCTGCACGTGATGCTGCAAAAGGAGGTCGTCGCGCGAATGACCGCGGCGCCGGCCACCCCGGACTACGGCCGGCTCACCGTGATGCTGCAGGTGAAGTTCGGTATCAGGCGTCTGTTCGTGGTGCCGTCAGGCGCATTTCAGCCGCCGCCGAAAATAGAGTCGGCGATCGCCCGGCTCGCGCCGCTGGGCGCCGCGAAACCGCACGTCGCCGACGAAGCGCTGTTCGGCAGAATCGTGGCCGCGGCGTTCGGGCAGCGGCGCAAGACGATGCGCAATGCGCTGGCGGCGATCTGCGATGCGGCGATGCTGAAGGCGTCCGGCATCGATCCCGGCGCCCGCGGCGAGACACTGGCGGTCGCAGATTTCGTGCGGCTCGCCAACGCGCTGGCAACAGACTAACCCCACGCCAGATCCGGGCGTCGCGCCGGCTGCAGGACGCGGACGGTTTTCTGCCGCGACGTCTCGCCGCTCAGAACGGTTACGTTGCGCAGTGGTACGTCGAACGCAGCGGCGAGACAGCGCACCAATTCGGCGTTGGCCTTGCCGTCGACCGGCGGCGCGGCAAGGCGGATCTTCAGCCGCGCCTGCGCCCCCTCGCCGTGCGTGCCTGCGACTTCCGTGCGCTTGGCCCCCGGTTGCACGTGCAGCTTCAGCACGATGGCGCCGTCGTCGTCGTGCCGCCACGGGACATCGATCATCGCGGGACGTCAGCCGCGAAACATCCCGAGCACGGCCAGCTCGAGCCAATGCACGGGCAACATCAGAAGCAACTGCGCCAGCACGATCACGATCAGCGGTGAGAGATCCAGCGTGCCGGCAAGCGGCGGCACCGCGCGCCGTATGGGCGTCAGGAACCGGAACGTCAGCGCGTTGAGCAATCCCGACAGGGGACCGTCCGGCGCGACCCACGACAGGACCGCCTGCACGATAACGGCAATGATCACGATCCAGACCGCCACCTTGACGAGCTCGACCATCGCGAGCAGCGCCAGCGTCAGCGCGCTGGTTCCGTTCAGCGCCGCCGGACCCATCAGCGCGGAGAGCGCCAGCAGCCACGCGAACTGTGCGATCCATGCGCATGCCAGCGTCGATGCGTCGAGCCCCTTGTATCCAGGCAGCACGCGGCGCAGCGGCCTGACCGCCCAATCGGTGACCGCAGTGACCGCCTGCCCGATGGGATTGCGGAACGGCGCCCGCAGCCACTGCATCACAAAGCGCAGCAGGAACGCACAGGTCAGGAGCCCGAAACCGGTGTCGAGCAGGAATTTGAGCGCTTGCTGCATCGTTGAACGCGTCGCCCGGTCAGGCGTCCTTGCCAAACGCGTCGCCCAGCTCGCCCGCCCGCGCCGCGGCGGCCTTCACTGCGACGATGATCTTCGCCTTCACGGCATCGGCCTCCAGCAGGGACAGTGCGCGTTCGGTCGTCCCGCCCTTCGACGTAACCTGTGCGCGCAATGCGGCCGGCTCTTCGTCGCTCGCGCGTGCCAGCGCGATCGCCCCGCCGAATGTCGCGTAGGCAAGCCTGCGCGCCTCGTCACTTCCGAAGCCGAGTTCGCGCGCAGCCACCTCCAGCGCTTCGAGGAAATAGAGCACGTACGCCGGGCCGCTTCCGGACACGCCGGTGATGGCGTCGAGCATCCGCTCGTCCGCCACCCACAGGACTTCGCCGCCGGCTTCGAGTACGTCCGCGGCGAGCGCGCGTCCCGCGGCGTCGACGTCGGGAGCAGCAAAGACGCCGCTGATCCCCGCGCCGACGAGCGCGGGCGTGTTGGGCATCGCCCGGACGAGACGGGAAAATCCGCCGAGCCACCTTGCAAGGTCTGCAAGCCGGATGCCCGCGGCGATCGTCATCACGAGGGCATCGGAGGCAACGAGGCGAGGCGCAACGGCGCGTGCCGCTTCGTGCATCTGCTGAGGCTTCACCGCGAAAACGATGAGCGTTGATCCGGCAAAGGCGTCGCTACCGCAATCCGCGAAGAGACCGACGCCGGGAAAACGCGCGGCGAGCCTGGCGCGCTGCGCGGCGGCGGGTTCGACGATGCGAAAGTCCGGCGCGGCGCGCCCGCGCGCGAGCATCCCGCCGATGAGCGCGGTTGCCATGTTGCCGCCGCCGATAAAGGTCGTCGCCATGGCGGTTCGACTCACGGTGAAGCCTGTATGTTGCCCGATACCGCCCGCGATCCGACGCCCCGGTGGGCAACGCGGCACGCGCCGCCAGGCACGAGCCCGATGGCGGCGACGCGCGTCCACCTTGTCCTGTCATGCATGGCGGTTCATTTCCTTGCGGTCTCGCGGGGGCCGAAGACGGCCGTTCCGGCGCGCACCAGGGTCGCTCCTTCCGCGATGGCGATCTCGAGGTCCTCCGACATCCCCATCGACAGCGTGTCCATCTCGGCCCCGGCGGCACGACAGTCATCGAAAAGCGCGCGCAGAGTACGAAATTGTGGCTGCCGGGAGGTCACGACCGGAGTCGGCTCGGCGATCCCCATGAGGCCCCGCAGCCTGAGTCTCGGCAACTTCGCAATTGCGCTCGCAAGCGCGATCGCCTCGTCGGGGCGAACGCCACCCTTGGTCGCCTCGCCGCTGATGTTGACCTGAATACAGACGTTGAGCGGCGGCAGCGTCGCGGGGCGCGCGGCGGCCAGCCGGGCGGCTATCTTCTCCCGGTCCACGGAGTGCACCCACGCAAATCGCTCCGCGGCGACGCGCGTCTTGTTGCCCTGCAACGGCCCGATCATGTGCCACTCCACGTCAAGGAGGTCCGCCAGAGCGTCCATCTTGGCCACGGCCTCCTGCACGAAATTTTCGCCGAAAGCCCGCTGGCCGAACGCGTGGACAACGCGGATCGCCGCCGGCGGGAACGTCTTGCTGACCGCGAGCAGATGCACGGCATCGGGTGAGCGGGCTGCGGCCCGCGCCGACCGGTCGATACGGGCACGCAAGTCTTGCCACGCCTTCTCGTAGTGGAACATAATCGAATGACGCTGGCATGCGGAACCCATCAATGGTACGGGAATTGCATGCGTTCGCGTGTCGCGCTGCAAATGGGCGCGTCGGCATGGCCGAAACCGGGATTATAGATGGACATCACCGAACTCCTTGCCTTTGCGGTCAAGAACAAGGCCTCCGACCTGCACCTGTCGGCGGGCCTGCCGCCGATGATCCGCGTCCACGGCGATATCCGGCGGATCAACCTGCCCCCGATGGAGCACGAGGACGTCCACGCCATGGTGTACGACATCATGAGCGATGCGCAAAGGAAGTCCTACGAGGAAAACCTCGAATGCGACTTCAGCTTTGCCGTTCCGAACCTCGCGCGGTTCCGCGTCAACGCGTTCGTCCAGATGCGCGGCGCCGCCGCGGCCTTCCGGACGATTCCGGCGAAGGTGCTGTCGCTGGAGGACCTGAATGCACCGAAGATCTTCGCGGAGCTGACCAACCGCCCGCGCGGCCTGATCCTGGTCACCGGCCCCACGGGCTCGGGCAAGTCGACGACGCTGGCGGCGATGGTCAACCACGTCAACGAGGAGATGTACGGCCACATCCTCACCATCGAGGACCCCATCGAATTCATGCACGACTCGAAGAAGTGCCTGATCAACCAGCGCGAACTGGGGCCGCACACGCTGTCGTTCCCCAACGCGCTGCGCAGCGCGTTGCGCGAGGACCCCGATTACATCCTCGTCGGCGAAATGCGCGATCTCGAGACGATCCGGCTTGCGCTGACCGCCGCCGAGACCGGCCACCTCGTTTTCGCGACGCTGCACACGAGCTCCGCGGCGAAGACGATCGACCGGATCATCGACGTGTTTCCGGCCGCGGAAAAGGACATGGTCCGCGCGATGTTGTCCGAATCGCTCGTGTCGGTGATATCGCAGACGCTCCTGAAGACCAAGGACGGGCAGGGGCGCGTTGCCGCGCACGAGATCATGGTCGGCACGCCGGCGATCAGGAACCTGATCCGCGAGAACAAGGTCGCGCAGATGTACTCGGCGATCCAGACGAGCCAGCAGGTCGGGATGCAGACGCTCGACCAGTGCCTCGTCGACATGGTCCGCCGCAATCAGGTCAACGTTGCGGAAGCGCGGAACCGTGCCATGAACAAGGAACTGTTCGGCGGCGCCTGATCGGCCCCGGACCGCCGCGCCGGGCGCGAGACCCCCAGGAGATGCACGATGGAACCCGAACGCGCCACCAAATTCATCCACGAGCTGCTCGAACTGCTGGTCAAGCAGAAGGGCTCCGACCTCTTCATCACGGCGGGCTTCCCACCGGCGCTCAAGGTCGACGGCAAGATCCAGCCGGTATCGAAGACGGCGCTCTCGTCGCAGCACACGATCGAACTCGTCCGCAGCGTGATGAACGACAAGCAGGCCGCGGAATTCGAATCGACGAAGGAATGCAATTTCGCGATCGCGCCCCCGGGCGTCGGCCGCTTTCGCACCAACGCCTTCGTCCAGCAGGGCCGCGTCGGCATGGTGATGCGCACGATCATGACCGAGATCCCGAAGTTCGACGAGCTGGGCCTGCCGCCGGTGCTGAAGGACGTCATCATGTCGAAGCGCGGCATCATGATGTTCATCGGCGCCACCGGCTGCGGCAAGTCGACGTCGATGGCGTCGCTGCTCGGGTACCGCAACGAAAACAGCTATGGCCACATCATCACGATCGAGGACCCGATCGAGTACGTCCACGAGCACAGGAACTGCGTGGTCACCCAGCGCGAGGTCGGTGTCGACACCGACGGCTGGCAGGTCGCGCTGAAGAACACGCTGCGGCAGGCGCCGGACGTCATCCTGATCGGCGAAGTCCGCGAACGGGAAACGATGGACTACGCGATATCGTTCGCCGAAACCGGCCACCTGTGTCTCGCCACGCTGCACGCGAACAGCACCAACCAGGCCCTCGATCGGATCATCAACTTTTTCCCCGAGGAGCGCCGCGCGCAGCTGCTCATGGACCTCTCGCTCAACATCCGCGCGTTCGTCGCGCAGCGGCTGATACCGCGCCGCGACGGCCGCGGCCGCGTGCCGGCCGTCGAGGTGATGCTGAACTCGCCGCTGGTCTCGGACCTCGTGTTCAAGGGAGACATCTCGGGAATCAAGGAGATCATGAAGAAGTCGCGCGAACTCGGCATGCAGACCTTCGACCAGTCCCTGTTCGACCTCTACGAGGCCGGCCTCATCAGCTACGAGGACGCGCTGCGCAACGCCGATTCGCTGAACGATCTCCGGCTGGAGATCAAGCTGCACGGCAAGGAGGCCAAGAGCCGAAACATGTTCTCGGGGATCGGCAGCCTCGACATCGTGCCGGAAGCGTCCAAGGGGAATGTCATTTGACCGGGACGGGGCGGATCGTACCGGGCGTCATCGGCCGCTGACGTCGGCCGCAGGGGGCACCGCGGATTTCGGCCTTGCGTCTATGGGTACCGCGCCTCCTCCCGCGAGCTGTTCAGATCCGACGGTCGCGGATCGTCGCGTCACCATCGCCCTGCATGTCGCGCGTAAAGGGGCGCGACACTGGCGTCCTTGCGCAGTGTGCTAGGCTGTTCGGTTCCAGCCCGCATCCGAATCGACGACATGTCCGGCCTCGACGCCTCGACCCCGACACCTACCGAGATCAAGCTGCACCAGCAGTCCCGCGTTCTCGAGGTCGCGTTCAGCGACGGCCGCGTGTTCCGGATTCCCTACGAGCTTCTCCGCGTCCAGTCGCCTTCGGCGGAAGTCCGCGGCCACGGTCCGGGGCAGGAGGTTCTGCAAATCGGCAAGCGCGAGGTGACGATCAAGGAGGTCGAGCCGGTCGGTCACTACGCCATCCGCCCTTCGTTTTCCGACGGCCACGATACCGGCATCTATTCGTGGGACTACCTCTACGACCTGGGCGGCCGGCAGGACGAGCTGTGGCGGCGCTACCTCGACCGGCTGGCGGAGGCCGGCGCCAGCCGGGACGCGAAGTGACGCGTCTTCATCCAGCCGCGATATCCGCAGTGTCCTGCGCATCGAGCGAGCAGTGAACGACAAGACGCATTTCGGTTTCGAACGGGTCGCCCCGGGGGACAAGGCTCGCCGCGTGCGCGGCGTGTTCGATTCGGTCGCGGAAAATTATGATCTGATGAACGACCTGATGTCCGCGGGCCTGCACCGCCTGTGGAAACGGTTCGCCGTCAACGCCACGGGCGTGCGCGCGGGCATGCAGGTGCTGGACCTGGCCGGCGGCACCGGCGACCTCGCACGACTCTTCACCGAAAGGGTGGGACCGACCGGCCAAGTCGTGCTCACCGACATCAACGGCGCGATGCTCGCGGCGGGCCGCGACAAGTTGATCAACGGCGGCCGGTTCGTGCCGGTCGTCCAGTGTGACGCCGAGAAGCTTCCCTTCTCCGACGCGCGTTTCGACCGCGTCAGCATCGCCTTCGGGTTGCGCAACGTCACGCGCAAGGAAATCGCGCTCGCGGAAATGCGGCGGGTGCTGAAACCCGGCGGCGTCGCCGCGGTACTGGAGTTCTCGCGCGTCTGGCAGCCGCTGGCCCCCGTATACGACTGGTACAGCTTCAACGTGATCCCGCGGATCGGCAGGCTCGTCGCGGGCGACGACGCCAGCTACCGCTATCTCGCGGAATCGATACGCATGCACCCGGACCAGGCGACGCTGAAGGCGATGATGGAACAAGCCGGGTTCGATTCTGTCGAAGTGCACAACCTCGCCGCCGGCGTCGTTGCCTTGCACCTCGGTTATGTTCATTGACGGGACGCGTCGACACCGCGCCCCACCACCGGAGCGAATGGCATGAAATACCTTCTCATTCTGGCCATCGCGGCACTCGCCGCGGCGTCGGTCGCGATCAGCGATCTGGCGGATGCCAAGCGTCTGAGCGGAGGTCGAAGCCTGGGCGCGCAGCGCCAGAGCATCGCGCCGCCGGCGAGCACGCCACCCGGCGCCGCGACGAACCCCGTCATGCCGGCGGCGCCGGGCACGGGGATCGGGGCAAAACCGATGGCGCCCGCGGCTGCGCCATCGGGCATGTCGCGATGGCTGGGCCCGATCGCCGGCCTGGCCGCGGGCATCGGTCTGGCAGCGTTGCTGTCGCATTTCGGTCTGTCCGAAGGCTTCGCCAGCATCCTGCTGGTGATGCTCCTGGTCGCAGGCGTCGTATTTGCCGTTCGAATGCTGTTCGCGCGCCGCGACGCCACGAAAGCGCCGCTTCGGTACGCAGGTGTGTCGGCGCGCGACGCGGATCCGGGCGCCGCGGCGAGCCGGTTCCCGGAATCGCCACCCGTGCTTGCGGGGGAGGGGACCGGACCCGGCGATCCGGCATTCCCCGCGCCGTCGGCGAACTTCGCCAAGGCGTTGCCGCCGGGCTTCGATTCCAGCGGCTTCATCCGGCAGGCAAAGCTCCAGTTCGGCCGGTTGCAGGCCGCGTACGATTCCGGCGACCGCAACGCGCTCGCCGACGTGATGACGCCGGGAATGATGTCGGAGGTGGCGCGCGACCTCGACGACCGCGTCGCGCAACACGCGACCGAGATCGTCACGCTCAACGCCGAGGTGCTGGAAGTCGCAACCGACGACGGCCGTTATCTGGCGAGCGTTCGATTCACGGGAAAGTTGCGCGAGGACGGGGCGCCGGCGCCGAATTCACTCGATGAAGTCTGGAATCTGACCAAACCGGTCGACGGCTCGTCGGGCTGGCTGCTTGCCGGCATTCAGCAGGTAGCCTGATCCACCCAGGCAATTCCTGCTTCGGCATGAGGCTCGATCCCGCGGCGTTTCCCGGAGCCCTGGCCCGCCGGCTGCTGGAACGCGAATCGTGGGCGCGGCAGCGGCTGGCCGCGCACGGGGGCCGGGTGTTCGTGATCGCCGTCGGCCCGATTGCAACCGCGCTCGCCGTCGATGCGACCGGGATGGTCGAATCGACCCCCATTTCCGGCCGCACGCCCGATCTCACGCTGACGGTGTCGCCACTTGGCCTCCCCGCGTTCCTCGGCGAGCCCGCGACGTGGGACCGTCACGTGAGCGCCCGCGGCGATCCCGCGCTCGCCGCGACCTTGAGAGATCTCGCGCAGACACTGCCCTGGTTCATCGAGCAGGCGTTCGGCGCCGCACTCGGCCCGATCGTGGGCCGGCGCGCCGCCGAAACCGGGCGCCGGCTGCTTGCGTTTCCGGAATACGCGGCCTTGCGCATCGGGGAAAGCGTCATCGGCTACGCGCGCGACGAAGCCGGATTGCTCGCGCCAGGCGACGAAGGGAAACGCTTTGCCAAGCAGGCCGCCGAACTGTCGGCACGCACCGAGGCGCTCGCGGCGCGCCTCGCGACGCTCGAATCGCGGCTGTCCGGCGCCCCGCGCTGACTGCGGCTCCCGGGGGACACCGCGATGACGGGCGGTCACATCGCGTAGTCGAGCACCGCGAAGAAGTGGCAGGCGGTGCCGACGACCACGAACAGATGCCATACAAAGTGGCCGTAACGCAGCCGCGAATCGAACGTGAAGAACACGACGCCCAGCGTGTAGGCGAGGCCGCCGGCAGCCAGCAGCAGGAGCCCCGGGATCGGGACCCGCAACATCAACGGCTCGATCGCGATGACCACGAGCCAGCCCATGAACAGATAGAAGCCGGTGGACAGTCCGGGATGCGACATCCGGTCCATCGCTTTCAATGTCACGCCAACAACGGCCAGCGTCCACACGAGGCCAAACAGCGTCCAGCCCCACGGGCCGCCGAGGGCGCCGAGCGCGAACGGCGTGTAGCTGCCCGCGATGAATAGGTAGATCGCACCCTGGTCCAGCTTGCGGAACAGGCGCTTGACCTGCGGGTGCGGCACGGCGTGATAGATCATCGACGCCGAGTACACGAGCACCATCGTCGCGGCGAAGACGCTGGCGCCAATGACGTTGACGGCCGTGCCGCTACGCGCCGTCGCGACGATGAGGAATGGCGCGGAAAGACTGGCTGCGAGCAGCGCCAGGCCGTGGCTGACGCTATTGGCCAGTTCCTCGCCGAGAGTTTGCGGACGTTCGTTCATGGTCGGAGTGAACCAGCCCTAGCACAGGGCGTGCCAGGCAGCGGGCAGGCAGGCATCCCGGTCACGCCCGGAGGCGAGATCAGGTCGCGTTGCATCGGCAACGCTGCGCCCTCGTGCTGCGCTGCAGTAAGCGCGCCATCACCTGAACGCGCTCAAGAAAGCGTCAGGGCGTTTCGCCGGCGTTCCCGACAGAATCTGCTCGCGACGAACCGCGTGGGCCGCGCGAATGCCCCGCCGGCGCAGGGCCGAATCCGCTTTCCCTTACAATCGGCGGATGCGCCTCCTGCGCCTCGCCAAGATCGTCCGCGTCGCGCTGAAGTACGGGCTCGACGAATTCCTCACCGGCCACGAGCGGTTCCGCGCTGTCCGGCCGGCCGCGCGCGCGTTGACGTTCTGGCGCGACACGTCCGCCGCCCGCGGCGTGAGGCTGCGGCTCGCTCTCGAAGACCTGGGCCCGATTTTCGTCAAATTCGGCCAGATGCTCTCCACGCGGCGCGACCTGATCCCGCTCGACATCGCCGACGAGCTCGCCAAGCTGCAGGACAGCGTCCCGCCCTTTCCATCCGAGCAGGTTATCGCGACCCTCGAGCGCGTCTACCGAAGGCCGGTCGATGAAGTGTTTGGAGCGTTCGACCGGACACCGGTGGCCAGCGCTTCCGTCGCACAGGTCCATTTCGCGTCGTTGCCGGACGGACTTCCGGTCGCCGTCAAAGTGCTGCGGCCCAACATCTCGCAGGTGATCGAGAAGGACATCTCGCTCCTGCAGGTCGGCGCGATGCTCGTCGAGAAGCTGTGGTCCGACGGCAAGCGGCTGAAGCCGCGCGAGGTCGTCGGCGAGTTCGAAAAGACGATTCGCGACGAGCTCGACCTGTCGCGCGAGGCCGCCAATTGCTCACAGCTCCGGCGCAACTTCCAGCGCTCGCCGCTCTTGCTCGTGCCCGCCGTGCATTGGGACTGGAGCGGCAGCGAGGTCATGGTGATGGAGCGCATGGCGGGCATTCCGATCTCGCAGACGAACCGGCTGGTCGAGGCCGGCGTCGACCTCAAGCGGCTGTCCCGCGCCGGTGTCGAGCTGTTTTTCACGCAGGTCTTCCGCGACGGCTATTTTCACGCCGACATGCACCCGGGGAACATCTTCGTCGCGACCGACGGCCCGAATTTCGGCAAGTACATTGCGCTCGATTTCGGCATCATGGGCACGCTGTCCGAGAGCGACAAGAGCTACCTCGCCCAGAACTTCCTGGCCTTCTTCCGCCGCGACTACCATCGCGTGGCCACCGCGCACATCGAGTCGGGCTGGGTGCCCCGCGACACGCGCGTCGACGAGCTCGAGGCGGAGATTCGCGTCGTGCTGGAGCCCGTGTTCGACCGGCCGCTGTCGCAGATTTCGCTGGGTCGCGTGCTGATGCAGCTCTTTCGCGCGTCCCGGCGGTTCAATGTCGAGATCCAGCCGCAACTCGTGCTGCTGCAGAAGACGCTGCTCAACATCGAAGGCCTCGGACGCCAGCTCGATCCGCAGCTCGATCTGTGGACGACGGCAAAGCCGTTCCTCGAGCGCTGGATGGAAGGCCAGATCGGACCGTCCGCCCTGCAGCGGCGCCTCATTTCCGAAGCGCCCTACATCGTTGCCGCGCTGCCGGAACTGCCGCGGCTATTTCACCAGTGGCTCCGCGCGCGGCCGTCCGCCGACGACGACGCGATCAGGGAACTCGCCGCGGCCCAGCGGGCGAATACCCGGCTGCTGGTGCTCGTCGCCTTGCTGCTGACCGCGGCCGTCGCCGTTCTGCTCTGGCGGCCCGTGTAGGACGCGTGCGTCCGTGCGACGCGGGTTGTGCGACTACTTCGACGCGACTCCGTAACGGGACATCGAAAGCGACATCGAGTCCACTTCGGCGGCGGGCGCGGCGCGTTTCGCTCCCACGGCTGCGAGGGGCGCGCGCTTGAGGAAGGTGTTCGGCTCTCCCAGCATGAAGTGGACGAGGTCCTCCATCGCCGGTTCGCCGATGGCCTCGGGCTGGAAATCGAGGGTCACGGTTTCGAGGCGGTCGATGTTGCGCAGCGTTGCCTCCACGACCTGGCGGCGGTAATCGGGAACAAAGCGAACCGAAGCCGTCACGGCAGGTTGAACGGTGAAAACACCCCAACGCAGGCCGCGCGTGTCGTCGTGCTCGACCTGATAGTGGAATTCAAGCTGCGCTGCGCGCAGGCGCTCGTCGATCGCCAATCCCGCTCCGGTCTGGACTTTCACGCGAATCGGCTCTGCCAGCGCCATCCGGTAGAACAGCTCGACATGCTCGATGAGTTCCAGCCCGGCGTAGGTGTGCCGTCGCAAGGACACGAAACCGCGATCATAGCGGGGCGACGCGATGGTCAGCACCGGCTCGATTGCGAACCGATGCGCAACGACCGGCCGAATCACGCCGAGGTGGCCCAGCACCTCGTCAAGCCAACGGAACGCCGCCATCAACCGGCGATCGATCTCACGATAGTCGTCCCGGGTCGGGCGCCGCGCCGCAACGTCCTGCTGGCGCACGGCGTCCGAACGCGCTCGGAGCTGTTCCAGCAACGACTGCTTGTTCGTGACATCGGCCATGGGCGCAGACTTTACTATGTATCTCCGGGGATCGCACTCCGACGGATGGACGATTGGGGGCTCCGCCACCATCGGCATACCGCCGCAAGCATTTTTCGGGCCGGTGCTCGGTCCTGGCGAGGACGCCGCCCGGTTACCGGCTCATCGCCGCCCGCGCGGGCGAGGCGCGCGCAGGGTCGGAAAAAAGGGATCTGCGATACAATTCGCCGTCGCCAATTCCGCACTACGCCCCGCCGTTACGCCTGATGGCGCTCCTGGAAATCAAGAACGTAACGCGCCGCTTCGGCGACTTCCGCGCGGTAGACGGCGTGAGCCTGGAGATCGCGGCAGGCGAATTCTTTACCCTTTTGGGGCCTTCCGGGTGTGGCAAGACGACATTGCTGCGGATGATCGCCGGCTTCGACCTGCCGGACAGCGGCAGCATCCTGCTCAACGGCGGCGACCTCGCCCTGCGGCCGCCGGAGGATCGTCCTGTCCGCACGGTTTTCCAGAGCTATGCGCTGTTTCCGCACATGACGGTCGACGGCAACATCGCCTTCCCGCTCAGGATGGCCAATACGGCTCCCGACCGGATACCCGCCAAGGTCGCCGCGGCCCTGGACGACGTGCGCCTGACCGGCTTCGGCAAACGCTACCCGCACGAGCTGTCGGGTGGGCAGAAGCAGCGGGTGGCGATCGCCCGCGCCCTGGTCACGCACCCGACCGTCCTGCTGCTGGACGAGCCGCTGGCAGCGCTGGACGCCAAGCTCCGCGGAGACATGCAGCTCGAGCTCATCAACCTGCAAAAGGAAGTGGGCATCACGTTCGTATACGTGACGCACGACCAGACCGAGGCGCTCGCGCTTTCGCATCGCATCGCGGTAATGAACAAAGGCCGCGTCGAACAACTCGACGAACCGTCGAAGATCTACGGATTTCCAAGAACCCGCTTCGTCGCCGATTTCATCGGCCACTGCAACCTGTTGTCGGGCCCGGTCACCGGCAATGCCGACGGCATCGTCACCATGGAAGTCGCCGGGCTGGGCCCGGTGCGCGTCGCCGCGGTATCCGCGGTCGCCACCGGCCGGCCGGGAACCGTCGCGCTCCGCCCGGAGAAGATCCGCATCGAGGCGCTCGCCCCCGTGGACTCTCCGGACAATCACTGCCGCGGCACCGTCGCCGACCTGCTGTACATGGGCGATGTCACCGTCTACATCGTCGACACGCCGGGGGGCCAGAAGATCGAGGCGTTGCTTGCGAACTCGGCTTCCGGCCGCGCCAAATTCTTCGAGGTCGGCGACCCGGTCGAAATGAGCTGGCCGGTGGCCGCCGGCCATTTTCTCGAGGGGTAAGGCCATGCCGGCGCGCGGAGCGGGTCGTCTGGGCAAGTGGCTGGTGAGCGGTCCGCCGCTCCTCTACCTGGTGATCTTCTTCGCGATTCCGACGCTGATCATGGTGCTGGCGTCGTTCCGGACGCCGGGCGAATTCGGCGGGCTCGCGCCGTTTGTCGATGACCAGGGCGCGCTCGACCTCAACCTCGAGAGCTACACCCGGTTCTTCACCGAGACGGTCTACGCGCAGATCTTTCTCAAGTCGCTGGTGTACGCGCTGCTGACAACGCTATCTTGCCTTGCCCTCGGATACCCGCTGGCGGCGCTGATCGCCCGGAGTTCGAAAGGGCATCGCAATTTTCTGCTGCTGCTCGTGATCCTGCCGTTCTGGAGCAATTTCCTGATCCGCGTCTACGCGTGGATGATCATTCTCGGGCCGCAGGCGGCGTTCGCGCGCGGCGTCAACGGGATTCTGGGGGCATTCGGGTTCGAGCCCGTAGCCCTGCTGTTCAGCTCCTTCGCCGTGCTGGTCTGCCTCGTCTACGTGCACCTGCCGTTCATGGTGCTCCCGCTCTATGCGAACCTCGAGAAGCACGACCAGTCGTTGCTCGACGCCGCGCAGGATCTCGGCGCCAACCGTTGGCAGCGGTTCTGGCGGATCACGTTCCCGCTGTCGCTGCCGGGCATCTATGCCGGCGCCGCGCTGGTCTTCATTCCGGCGCTCGGCATCTTCGCGATTCCCGACATTCTCGGGGGGCCGGAGGACAGCCTGATCGGCAACGTCATCAAGCAGCAGTTCCTCGAGACGCGCGACTGGCCGTTCGGCAGCGTGCTGTCGATCGTTCTCACGGCCACGGCGCTGGCGCTGGCCGGACTGGCGGCGTGGGTGGGACGGCGCAATCTCGGCACGCCCTCCAGCACGGCGGAAAGCGATGCGTAGGCGCGCCGTCGGCCTCTGGGTCGCGGCCGCGGCCGGGTACGCATTCCTCTACATTCCGCTGGTCATCGTCGTCGTCTATTCGTTCAACGATTCCCGGCTCAACGCGGAATGGGTGGGCTTCACGCTCGACTGGTACGTCAAGCTCTTCCGCAACGACGAGATGCTCTCCGCGGCCGCAAATTCGCTGGGCATTGCGTTGATCGCGAGCCTCGTTTCGACGGCACTGGGCACGATGGCCGGTGTCGCCATGTACCGCTACAGGCTGCGCCTGCTGCCCCTTCTGGTGCTGGCCCCGATCGCGATCCCGGAGATCCTGATGGGCGTCTCGCTGCTGATCTTCTTCGTGCTGCTGAATTTCACGCTGGGACTCGTCTCGGTGGCGCTGGCGCACATCGCCTTCTGCATCGGCTTCGTGGCGATCGTCGTGCGCTCGCGGCTTGCCGGAATGGACGAGAGCCTGACCGAAGCGGCGCGCGACTGCGGGGCGACGCCGTGGGAGGCGTTCCGGTACGTGACGCTGCCGTTGATCATGCCGGGCGTCATCGCCGGCGCGCTGATGGCTTTCACGCTGTCGATCGACGACTTCGTGATCACCTTCTTCACGGCCGGCGCCGGAACGGTGACGCTGCCGCTGCAGATCTATTCGATGATCAAGATCGCGGTGACGCCCGAGGTCAACGCCGTGTCGACACTGTTGATGTTGCTGACGCTGGCGCTTATCATCCTCGCGACCAAGCTCTCGCCGGGTCTGCTGCATTCACACCAGGAGGAACCGTGAAACGACTCGTTCTGCCGCTCGCCATGCTGCTGCTGTCCCTGCCGGCCGCCGCCGCCAAGGACCAGCTTCACCTGTACAACTGGAACAACTACATCGCGCCGGAAACGGTGAAACGGTTCGAGGAGTCCTGCAAGTGCGAGGTCGTGCAGACCTACTACTCGGACAACGAGGAGCTGCTCGCCAAACTGGCCGCCGGCGCCAGGGGCTACGACGTCCTGGTGCCGACGTCGAACGCCGTCCAGGCGCTCATCAAGGGCGGCCAGCTGAAACCCGTCGACAAGGCGCAGCTCCCGAACCTCAAGAACATCGACCCCGTCTATCTCAACACGCCGTTCGACCCCGACAACAAATTCTCGGTGCCGTACGCGATGTCGCTGACGATCATCGGCTACAACGACGAAAAGATCCGGGAGCTCGCGCTGCCCACCGACACGTGGGCGGTCGTCTTCGACCCGAAGTACCTGGAGAAGATCAAGGGCCGCATCACCGTCCTTGACAGCGCCAACGAACTCTTCGCCGCGGCGCTCAAGTACCTCGGCTACTCGGCCAACGACGTCGACCCGAAGCACTGGAACGAGGCCGCGGCGCTGATCAAGAAGGCGAAGCCGTACTGGGCGGCCTTCAACGCGTCGTCCTACATCAAGGAACTGACGGTCGGCAACATCTGGCTCGTTCACGGCTACTCGAACGACATCTATCAGGCCAACCTCGACGCCCAGGCCGCCGGCCGCAAGTTCAAGGTCCTGCAGGGACTTCCGAAAGAGGGCGCTGTACTCGCGCTCGACAATATGGTGATCCAGAAAGGCGCGCCGCGAACCGATCTCGCCCTCAAGTTCATGAACTTCATGCTCGAAGGGAAGAATTCCGCCGAACTCACGAATCTGATCGGCTCCGGCAATCCGAACATGGAAGCCGTGAAGTACATCAAGCCGGAGTTGCTGAAGAATCCGGCGATATTCCCCGACAAGGCCGTCCAGTCGAAGCTCGAGCAGTTGAAGGATCTGACCGGCGCGCAACGCCGTCTGCGCAACAAGCTGTGGACCGAGATCAAGGCCGGCCGCTGATCGGCAAGAATTTCCCGCGCAAGTACGCCCGCCGCCCGGCGGGCGTTTTTTCGCTCGCGCGTCAGGTCGCGGCGGAGTAGATTCCGGCCAATGGAAGCGGACATGACCGTCCTGCGCATGGCGCCGTCCAGGCGCGACGATTTCCTGCGTTTCTTCGATCACGAAGGCGGCCCCGCCTTCCGCGACAACCCCGGCTGGGCAAAATGCTATTGCCACTATTACCACGTGCCCAAGGCCATCGCGTGGGACAGCTTCGACGCCGCCGCCAACCGCACGGCGATGTCCGCGCGCATCGACGTCGCCGAAATGGAAGGATTCCTCGCGTACGCGGGCGGCGAGGTTGTAGGCTGGCTGAACGCGCAGCCGCTGCACAAATTGCCGCACTGCATGGCGCGGATGGGCATCCCGGCACCGCCGCTCGATGTCCCGCCCTGCTTCGCCGCCGCGGTCGTATGTTTCGTCATCGCCCCCCAAAGGCGGCGCCAAGGCATCGCCCGCGCGTTGCTCGAGGGCGCGCTGACGTCCTTCGCGTCGCGCGGCATCCGCGTCGTCGACGCCTTCCCGTTCAAGGCCGGCGAGAGCACGTCCCCATCGGATCATTACCACGGCCCGCCCTCGCTGTTCAGCGAGACGGGGTTCACGGTGCTCTCCGACCACGAGGCCGTGACGGTCATGCGCAAGCGGCTCGCGTCACCGAATTAGCGACTCGCCCGCCGCGCCCGATGCCCGGCCATGCGCCACGCTCGCTGCTGCCGCATTTCCTCGCGGCCCTGTACGGGCTCGCGATCTTCTATGCGAGCTTGCAGCCTTTCGCTCCGTGGATTGTGCCCGCACCCGACACGGCGTTCTTCCTGTTCGCGCCGTGGCCGCCACGCTGGACGCGTTTCGACGTTATCGCCAACATCATCGCCTACGCGCCGTTCGGATTTCTCGTCGCGCTCGTCCCGCGCCGCCGGCCCCCGCTGGGACGGCTGTCGGTGGCCATCGCCGCCAGCGTTGCCTTGTCGTTCGCGATGGAGACGATGCAGATGTTCCTCCCGCCTCGCGACGCCAGCATCGTCGACCTGGCGTCAAACGCCGTGGGAGGCATGGCCGGCGGGACCCTGGGCGTCGCCTTTGCGCGCGCGGCCGGCGTCAAGCGGGTAACGGCGTCATGGCGTGATCGCTGGTTCGTGCCCGGGCGGATCGGCGATCTGGGGCTCGCTCTGCTCACGATCTGGCTCGCCGTACAGGTGAATCCGGGGATCCCGCTGTTCGCGACGATGTTCGAGTCCGCGCCGCAGTACGGCGCGGCCGCGGGCATGTCGCCGATCGCTGCGGCCGGCGACCGGGCCGCGGCCCTCGTGGAGGGCGCGCACAGCGCGTTTCAGCTGTTGGGCGTAGGACTCTTTCTTTCGTTGCTCGTACGCGAGCGGCGATTCGTCGGCGGCGCGGTACTGCTCCTGATCGGAACGGCGCTGCTCGTGAAGGGCGTGGCCGCGGCCGTCCTGCTCAAACCGGACGCGTGGGAACACTGGATGTCGCCGGGCGTATCGGCGGGCATCGCCATTGGGGCGCTGCTGCTCCTGGTCGCGATCTGGCTGCCGCGTCCCGTGCAGGTTGCCGCCGCCACGGTTGCCCTCCTGTCGTCGCTGCTCGCCGCGCTGCTCGCGCCCGAACTCTTGTTCGCGCGCCCCCCCCTTGCGCTCTTCGCCTGGTCGTATGGTCATTTGCTCAATTTCAACGGTCTTACGCATACGGTGCTGCTCGTGTGGCCCGTCGTCGCAAGCGCGTATCTGTTCGCGCTCGCGGGTCGGCCGGATTGGGGCGAGCAGCGGTAACGGAGACTGTTCCCTTGGTGCCCTGCCCGGGCTTCTGCTATCGTTGCCCGCATGGTCCCGCCGGCAGTCGACGACGCAATCGATATCACGCAAGTCCGACGCGCGCTGGTCATCAAGCTCCGGCACCACGGCGACGTATTGCTGTCGTCGCCGGTATTCACCGCGCTCAAACGCGCGGCGCCCGAAGCCGAAATCGACGCGCTCGTCTACCGCGAGACCGCGCCGATGCTCGAAGGGCATCCGGCGATCAGCGTCCTGCACACGATCGATCGCGCCCTGAAGAAGAGCGGCCCGTTCGCGCGGCTGCGCGGCGAGTGGCGACTCTGGCGCGCGTTGCGCGCGCGGCGCTACGACCTCGTCGTGCATCTCACCGAACACCCCCGGGGTGCGTGGCTTACCCGCCTCGCAGGGGCGCGCTACGGCGTGGCGCCCGAGCGCGAGCGCGCGGGCTGGTTCTGGCGTTCCTGCTTCACGCATCGCTATCTGCTGCCGCTCGCCTCGCCACGGCATACCGTCGAGACCCATCTCGACGCGCTGCGGCGCATCGGCATCTGGCCCGATGATGCCGACAAGGCGCTCGTGCTGGTGCCGGGCGCGGCGGCCGAGGCAGGGGTCGCCAAGCTGCTTGCTGCGCACGCGCTTGCACGCGGCCGCTTCGTGCTGATCCACCCGGGGTCGCGGTGGTTGTTCAAATGCCTGCCAGCGGCTCCTACCGCGGCGATGCTCGACCGGCTCGCCGCAGACGGCTGGCCCTTGGTGATGACCGGTGCGCCGGACCTCGCGGAGGTCGCGCTCGTGTCGGCGATCAAGGCGGCGATGCATTCGCCCGTCGTCGACCTGTCGGGTCAGCTCACGCTGCCCGAGCTTGGCGCGCTGATCGCCGCGGCGCGCGTCTTCATCGGCTGCGACACGGCGCCCATGCACATGGCGGCGGCCATGGGGACACCGGTCGTCGCATGGTTCGGGCCGAGCGACGAGCGGGTGTGGGGACCATGGCGTGTGCCGCACCGCGTTGTGGTGTCGACGGCGCATCCGTGCCGGCCCTGCCACAACAACGGCTGCGGCGGCAGCAACAATTCCGACTGCCTGCTGACGCTGCCGCTGGCGCAGGTGTCGGCGGCGGTCGCCGAGCTGCTTGCCGCAACGGGGAGTGCCTTGCCCTGATGCGGCTCGGCATCGTCCGCCAGCGCTATACGCCGTTCGGCGGCGCGGAGCGCTTTGTCGAGCGGGCAATCGACGCCTTGCTGGAACGTGGCGTCCGCGTCAGCGTGTACACGCGCCGGTGGCCGCAGGCGCGCACCGGACGAATCGAGCCGGTGATCTGCAACCCATTCTACGTCGGCAGCCTCTGGCGCGATGCGAGCTACGCGTCCGCCGTGCGCACGGCACTGGCGAGGGACCGGCCGGACATCGTGCAGACCCACGAACGCATCGCGGGCTGCGACGTCTTTCGCGCCGGCGACGGCGTGCACCGTGCATGGCTCGAGGAGCGGATGCGCGCGGGCGGAACCGGCGAGCGGGTGCGTATCGCAGCGAATCCTTACCACCGCTACGTGCTCGATGCCGAGGCGCGGATGTTCGCGGATCCATTGCTCAAGGCGGTGATCTGCATCTCGCACATGGTGAAGGACGACGTCCGCACCCATTTCCAGGTGCCCGATGACCGCCTGCACGTGATCTACAACGCGGTGGACCCGCGCGAATTCGGCCCGGGCGTGCGCAGGGATCGCGCCGCGACGCGCGCGCGCCTCGGCCTGGCCGACCACCAGGTCGCGTTCCTGCTCGTCGGCTCGGGGTATGCGCGCAAGGGCGTGCCGGCGGCGATCCGGGCGCTCGCGCGACTGCCGGACGCGGCGCGTCTCGTCGTCGTCGGGCGCGACAAGAATCCGGCGCGCTACGAGACGCTCGCGCGGCGGGCCGGCGTGCGCGAGCGCATCGTTTTCGCAGGAGCGCAGCAGGACCCCCGGCCATTCCTCGGCGCGGCCGACGCGTTCGTCCTGCCCACGCTCTACGACCCGCTGTCCAACGCCGTGCTCGAGGCGCTGGCGTGCGGATTGCCCGTCGTGACGAGCCGTCGCTGCGGCGCAGGCGAAATCGTCGTCGCGCACGGTGCCGGATGGATCTGCGACGCGGTCGACGACGCTACACTCGCGGAGCACATGGGCGCGCTACTCGATCCCGTCCTGCGTGCCGGGATTTCCGACCGGGCGGTCGACGCCGTCGCGTCGCTGACACCGGAAGCCATGACCGAACGCCTGCTGGCGCTGTACGGCGCTCTGCTCGGTCGCGGCGGGATATGATTCGCCATCCTTGCGACGATCGCCATCCGCGCCGCGGCCGCGCTCCCGCGGACTGCCCGCCCGCGTGCGATCGAGAACCGCGTTTCCCATTCCCATGTGCGGCATAGCCGGTTTCCTGAGCGACGATCCCCGCGCGCGCGACGCGCTTCCGGCGATGACCGCGGCGCTCGCGCATCGCGGCCCGGATGCCGATGGCTTTCACTTCGACGGCCCGATCGGGCTCGGTCATCGTCGCCTGTCGGTGATCGACCTCGCGGGCAGCCGGCAGCCTCTGGTGTCCGCCGACGGGGCCGTCGCCGTCGTCTTCAACGGCGAAATCTACAATTTTCGCGAGTTGCGACGCGAACTGACCGGTGCCGGTCACACCTTCGTCACCAATGGCGATGGCGAGGTGCTGGTTCACGGCTGGGCGCAATGGGGCGAGCGGATGCTGGACCGCCTGTCCGGCATGTTCGCATTCGCGCTTTGGGATCGCCGGCGCCGCGAACTGTTCCTCGCCCGCGACCACCTCGGCGTCAAGCCGCTCTACTACGCCTGGCATGCCGGACAATTTGCTTTCGGATCGGAGTTGAAGGCGCTGCGTCCCTTTCCCGGACTGCCTCACGCGATCGACCCCGACGCCCTGGCGCTCTATCTCGAATGCCAGTACATCCCCGCCCCCCGCAGCATCTACCGTGCCATCCGCAAGCTGCCGGCCGGCCACTGGATGTCGATACGCGACGGGAACCTCGCGACAGGCTCGTTCTGGCGGCCGTCCTACATCCCGAAACACGATATCGCCGCGACGGCCGCGATCGACGCGCTGGATGCGCGACTTCGGCGCTCGGTGCAATCGATGCTGGTCGCGGACGTTCCGCTGGGCGCGTTTGTGAGCGGCGGTGTCGATTCCGGCGTGATCGCGGCGATGGCCACGGAGATATCGGGCGTCCCGATCGACACGTTCAACCTCGGCTTTGCCGGCCGGGATGTAGGCAGCGAGCACGAGGAGGCCGCGCGCGTCGCGCGGCACGTAGGGAGCCGCCACCACTGCCTGATGCTCTCGCCCGAAGAGGTGCTGCCGGCGCTGGATCGCTGGGTCGACGTGTTCGACGAGCCGTTCGGCGACCAGGCCGCGCTGCCGACGATGCTGCTCGCCCAGTACGCGCGGCGCCGGGTGACCGTGGTGCTGACCGGCGAGGGCGCCGACGAGGTCTTCGGCGGCTATTCCAACTACGTGAAACGCCTGCGCGAGGAGCGCCTTACGCGCGTGCTGGGCGCGCGCGGATCGCCGCTGCCGTGGATTGCCCGCCATCTGCCGCCGCGCCTCGCGCGCGACCGGATCGTGAAGGCGGTGCGCGAGCCCGTGTCGCGGCGCTACACGACGATCCCGAATATTTTCGACGTGCTGCTGCGCGGCGAATATTTCACCGACGCTTTCGGCGCCGCCGCGCGCGCGCGCGCCGCCGACCATGCCGAGGCGTTCTACGGCGAATGCGACTCGCCTGCGTACGTCGATCACCTGCTCAACATCGACGCAAGGCTATGGCTGCCCGACGACCTGCTCGCCAAGGTCGACCGCGCGACGATGGCGTTCTCGCTGGAGGCGCGCGTGCCGTATCTCGACCACGAGTTTTTCGGCTGGTGCGCGCGACTCGAGCCGTCGCTCAAAGTGCACGGCACGGCACGCAAGGTGCTTCTGAAACAGCTGGCCGAGCGCTATCTTCCGCGCGATATCGTCCATCGCGAGAAGCAGGGATTCATGATGCCGCTGGCCCGCTGGTTTGCCCACGAGCTCGCGGCCGACGTCGGGCGGACACTCGGTCCGGACGGCCTCGCGCGCCGCGGGCTGATCCGGCCCCAAGCGATCGCGAAACTCGTCGCCGAGCACGCGGCCGGCCGTCGAAACCATGCCATGCGCCTCTGGGTGCTGCTCATCCTGGAGCGCTGGTTCGCGCGGTACGAGCCGGATTTCGTGCTGTAGCGTCCGATGACGCCGCTGTCGATCGTCCACACGGAGAACTCCTGCGGCTGGGGCGGCCAGGAGATTCGCATCCTGACCGAATCCCGCGGATTCCAGGACCGCGGTCATCGCGTGACCCTGCTGGCGCCCGCCGAAGCGCCGATCGCCGCTGCCGCCGAGCGCATGGGGATCGCGGTGGTCCGCCTCGACATCCGGCGGAAGCGCCCGGCCCCTCTGCTGGCGCTGCGCCGCTGGCTCATGCGGAATCGGGCGCAAATCGACGTGCTCAATACGCACAGTTCGACGGATAGCTGGCTCGCGGCGCTCGCCTGCGCGACACTGCGCGATACGCCGCCGATCGTGCGTACGCGCCACGTGTCCACGACGATCCGCAACCGCCCGACGACACGCTGGCTCTACGCGCACGCTACCGCGCACATCGTCACCGCTGGCGAGGCGCTCCGCCGGCAGCTCGCGCGCGACAACGGCGTTCCTCTGGAACACATGACGTCGATTCCGACCGGCATCGACCTCACGCGCTTCGTGCCCGGCGACGCCGCGGCGGCGCGGGCGCGGCTCGGCCTGCCGGAGCGGCGCACGCTCGGGATCGTCGCGACGCTGCGCGACTGGAAAGGCCATGGGTACCTGTTCGACGCGATCGCCGACGGCCGCGACGCCTGGAGCGACTGGAACGTGATCGTCGTCGGCGAAGGGCCGTACCGGCCGAGACTGGACGCGCACGTTGCGGCGAATGGCCTCGCCGGCAAGGTGCTGTTCGTCGGCCAGCAGAACGATGTCGTGCCCTGGCTGCAGGCTCTCGACCTGTTCGTGCTGCCGTCTTACGGCGAGGAAGGCGTACCGCAAGCGATCATGCAGGCGATGTCCTGCGGCGTCCCGGTTGTCTCCACGACGGTTGGCGCGATCACCGAAGCGGTCGACGATGGCGTCACCGGCCTCGTCGTCGCGCCCCGCGACGCGGCAGGGCTGGCCGCCGCGCTTTCGAACCTGCGCGACAACGCCGCGGCGCGGGCAAGGTTCGGCGCGGCGGCACGCGAGCGCGCCCTGCACGACTTCGGCATCGACCGCATGCTCGATGCAATGGAAACCGTGTTCCGGCGGGTTCTCGAGGCGAGCTGACCATGTGCGGGATCGCAGGCTATTTCGGTTGCCGTGTTCTGCCGCCCGCCGCCGTCGAACGGATGATGGCCGCGCTGCGCCAGCGCGGTCCCGACGCCGAGCACGCGCTGTTCTGGGACGCAACGCTTGCTCGCGCACGAGACCCCGCGCCGAACGCGCTGTTGCACACCCGGCTGTCGATCATCGATCCACGCCCCGAGGCCGACCAGCCGATGAGCAACGTGGCAGGCGATATCTGGATCTCCTACAACGGCGAGGTCTACGACTGGGCGGCCGAAGCCGAGACGCTGAAAGCCGCGGGCTTCCATTTCCGCACGCGCTCGGACACCGAATTCATCCTCCATGCCTACGAGCACTGGGGGATCGATTTCGTGGAACGGCTGCGCGGCATGTTCGCGATCGCGATCTTCGACCTGCGCCGGCGCGCGGTCTACGTGATCCGCGACCGGCTGGGACTGAAACCCGTCGTCTATGGACATCGGGAAGACGGTTTCGCGTTCGCATCGACGGTGCGTTCATTGCTGCCCTGGCTCCCGCGCGAGGCGCGGGCTTTTTCCACCGAGGGCATCGATGCCTATCTCGCGCATCGGACGATTCCCGCGCCGCGCACGATCCTCGAAGGTGTGGCCCGGCTGCCGCCCGCGCACTGGCTGCACTATGACCTCGCGAGCGGCCGACTCGTGCAGCGCGAATACTGGCGGCCGGAGCCGTCGGCCGAACCTTGGCTGCCGACGTTCGACGCGGCGATCCGGATGCGCACGGTCGCGGACCGGCCGCTCGGACTCTTCCTGTCGTCGGGGATCGACTCCTCCGCCATCGCGTGCCGGCTCGCGGCGATGGGTTTCAACCGGCTGCAAAGCTTCACCGCCGCGTTTCCGGGCACATCGTTCGACGAGAGCGTCGAAGCGCGGGCGAGCGCCGCTCGGCTGGGCTTTCCGAACCTCACGGTCGACATTCCGTCGCGCATCGAAGACGACTTCGCGCAAATTGTCGCAGACCTGGACGAGCCATTCGCCGACCCGTCCAGCGTGCCAACGTGGTATCTGGCACGGTCGACGACGCGGCACGTCAAAGTTGTTCTGGGCGGAGACGGCGGCGACGAGCTTTTTGGCGGCTACAAGCGCTATGCGAAGCACCTGCGCACTCGATGGCGCCGCGGCCTCGTGCTGCCGGGGCTGAAGGCGCCCGCGGGCATCGGCGGGCGGGGCTGGCAGCGTGCGGTCGAGGA
Organism: uncultured beta proteobacterium; assembly: GCA_963726775.1. GTDB lineage: Bacteria > Pseudomonadota > Gammaproteobacteria > Burkholderiales > Casimicrobiaceae > CAIWHR01. Next base: position 1,394,350 of record CAVSDL010000001.1, on the reverse strand, counting down.
GCTGCGGCTCGACTGGCGCTCGGCGTACACGTTGCGCTTCTCCGGATTGACGCCCGGTGAACGCGCGTACCTGGCGCCGGATTTCGCGCCGCTTGCGCATTACTGGCGGATGCCGGCGACGCAGCGCGCGGACTTGACGACACTGCTCGAGATCGACCGCCTCAATTACCTGCCCGACTATATCCTGCGCAAGGCCGACCTTTGCACGATGGCGCACGGGCTCGAGATGCGCGCACCTTTCCTCGATCATCGTTTCGTCGCCGCGGTGATGGGCCTGCCGGCGGACGTGCGCTTTACGGCTCCGCCGCGCAAGCTGCTCGCGCCGGCGATGTCCGCGCTCGGCGATCTCGACCCTTTCGCGCGGAAAAAGCGCGGGTTCAATCCGCCGATCGCGGGCTGGCTCCAAGGAGACCTCGCGCCGCGCCTCGCCGGGCTCGGAGGACGGCTCGACAACGCCACGCGCGGCATGCTGCCGGCGACCAGGATCGACGGCTTCGTTGCCGCGTGGCGCCACGGGATGTCCGGCTTCGCGGAGCAGGTGTTGCAGTTCGTACTCCTCGACGAGTCCCTCTCCCAGCTCGCGGCGCGAGCGGCGGAGGATGGCGGCTAGGCCGAAATCGCGCTGCCGCATCTGACCTCGAGGGCATGACCGCCATCCGTAGCGGGCGCGGCGTCCAACGGGCGGCGCCGGGCGAGCGGACTCGCAATCGCCGCTTACTGCCGGTGCGGAAACAGCTCCGCAAGCGCCAGGTATTGATCGACAATTGGGTCGAGCGCAAAGCGCTGGACCATCTCCTCGCGGATGACGTAGGGATTCTTGATCAGCTCCAGCAGTCTGGCAGGCAGCAGGTCGAGCCGGTCCAAAGGCACGAGGGCGCGCGCGTCGATCGGACCAAGAATGTCGCGAGGGCCGTGCGGGCTGTCCGTGCTGAGCGCCGGGACGCCCACGATGAGCGCCTCGATGAGCACATTCGCCAGCCCCTCGCCGTCCGAGGTCAACACCAGCAGCCGCGCCCTGCGTACCAGCGCGTGGTGATTGGCGTGGAACGGCACGATGCGAAAGCGGTCCGCGATCCCGCGCTCCGCCGCTCGAGTGCGCAAAGCGCTTTCCTCGTCTCCCTGCCCGATCAGCAGCAGGTGTCCATCCACGCCACTCTCTGCAAACGCGTCGATCAGCCTGTCGAAACGCTTTCCCCGCACGAGCAGGCCGACCCCGACGACGAACGGCAGCGGTTGCACCGCAGATTGCGGAGTGCTCGCCATTGCACGGGCGCGTATGCCCGGAATATCGAAAGGGTTGTGAATGACATGCACGGAGGCGGGCTTGGCGCCCAGGTCGCCAACCAACTCGGCGGCGAGGCCGTGCGAGACAACGTGCACATGCCGCCCGTTCAGCAGATGACGCAAGCGTGCGCCGCGGCGCAGCCGCTTGAATGCAAGCCGGACCTGCCCCAGCCATCCCCGATGCTTCGCGGCCTGCAACTGCGACGAATGCGAACTGACGATCAGGCGTGGGTGCCCCGTCGCGGGCAGGCACCGAAGGGCAAGCTCGCCGGCTGCGATGACCAGGTCCGCCGCGCCGAACGCCGCCTCGAACTCGGCAATCGTTCGCCCCGCGTAGCGCCTCACGTCCCGCCGGAAACGCGTGTGGCTGTACCGTCGAGTCGGCCGGACAACCGGGTGCACGCGCAGCCAGGCGCCCGGAGGAATCGGCTGTTCCACGCGCCCCTCGAGGACGCCCAGTCCAACGGTGATGCCGCGCTCCCGCATCGCCTCGGCGAGCACCAGCACCACGTGCGACAGGCCACCGCGCTCCAGGCTGTCAACGAAGAACAGGATTCGTCGTGCTGCCACGATGGTGCTCCGCTGCCGCGTCAAGTGCCCGCAGCGTAGGAAAAAGGCAGCGTAACGTCCCATGTAAGGCCAACGGCGTCAACCCGGGCGGTGCGCTCGGTTATCATGGCGGCGATTTGGCGAGCCCCGTTTGCGGCGGCGGCGTCGACTCCGAGAAACCTCTGCCCGTCGCGCCGACGATGCCCGTGCCCACTTTCGCCTCCAGGATCGAAACGCATCTCGGAAAGGTTGCGCTTGCCTGCGCCTGCGTGTTCGTCGCCTCGCTCGCGTTCCATCACGTCATTGCGCTGCGCCTCTATTCGCTGGGCGCCGCCGTGGTCGCGACGTTCTTCGCCGGCGGTTGGCGCGAAATTCCCGGGCTTCCGCTGCGCGGAGCGTGGGCGGTGTGGGCGGGCGTCGCGGCGCTTTCCGTAATCCTCGCGCGCAATCCGAGCGATTCGTACTACGAATTCTGCCACGAGGTGGTCTATGCGTTCACCGCCTTTGCAACGTGGTACGCGCTCGCGCGCCAGCATCGTGGCGCGCGGTGGCTGGGGCGCACGATCGCCGCAGTCACGGTGGCGGTTCTGGCCGTCGGGATCGCGGTCTACGCACCGGAGCGCCCATGGTTCGATCTCGGGGATTATGGAGACGTCGGCTTGCTCAGCACGTTTCTGGTCACGATCCTGCCCGTGCTGCTGCTGCTCGCGCTGCGCTCGCCGCCACGATCCGCAGCGCGCGTGGGCGCTCTCGCATTGGCCGCGGGGTGCCTCGCCGCAGGATTCCTGACATTGAACCGCATGTTCTGGTTCGCGGCGGCAGCGGAGATCACGATCTTTTCCCTGTTCTCGATGCGCTACTGGAGGCACCGCCATCGAGTCGCCTGGATGGTCGCGGTCGCGGCGCTCGTCGCCGCGCTCGCGCTGGTCGAGGTTCTGCTGGCATCCGAATCGCGCATCGCCTTGAGCGCGCCAGGCGCCAGCGTTTGGGAGTTCCTCGCCGGGGACCCGCGCGGCGACCTCTGGCGCTTTGCCGTCGGCCAGATCGCCCAGCACCCGTGGATCGGCGCCGGACTCGGAAAATGGTCGCTGCGCGAGACGTTCGCGGCGCACTTCAACGGCTCGATGATACTGCACGCCCACAACGTATTCCTGGATCGTGCCCTCGAGACCGGGCTGCCCGGACTGGCTGCGTTCGTGCTGCTGCTCGTCTCGACGGGGATCGCCTTCGGTCGCTTGACGCGCAACGCGGACATCGACACCGCGGCCGTCGGCGCCGCGGGACTCGCGCTGATAGCCGGTATCGTCCTCAAGAACCTGACGGACGATTTCTTCGTGCGGCAGAATGCGCTCCTGTTCTGGTCGCTGGCCGGCGCGGCGTTGGGCGCGGGTGCAGCGCGACAGGACACCGTGACCGTTTCCTTGCGTCAGGCATGACGCCGCCATGACCCGATTTTCGAATCGGAACGCTTCACCGGAATTCGCGCAATGTCCGGCACGCGCCGCGCCAGCGTCCCGGCCGACGTGATGAAGCGCACCACCGCCTTCCCGGCCGCCTGACCCCGCGATATACTTGCACTGGTACGCTTCCGTCCTGGCCGTCCGCGACGGCCGGGTTCGCGGTTCTGCTGAAGCGTGTTGCTCGGATTGAGGTGGCCCCCATTGCAGCGCCGAAGGTCATGCGGGACATCCCTCTGCTGTTGTTGACGGCCACGGTCTCCGCGTATTGGTTGCGCGTGGGCATGATGGTCGCCCGGCTCCAGCGGAAAACTCGTGCCACGGTGGGCGTGGTGCCCGAGCTGCTCGTGGAGCGAATCATGTGGCTGGTCTGGGTGCCGCTGATCGCAGCCTGGATCGCGCTGCCGTACATGGCGCTCGCGAAGAGCGGCGAACCGTGGGCGATTCCCGACTTCGCCACGCGCGAGTCGGCCTACGCGCTGCTGCGCTGGCTGGCTGCGCTCGCCGCGGTGCTTTGCCTCGTCCTGACGATAAAGTGCTGGGCGCGAATGGGCGAGGCCTGGCGCATGGACGTGAGCCTCGCGACGAAGACGGAACTCATCACGGACGGGCCCTTCCAGCGCATCCGGCACCCTATCTACGCCCTTTCGATTCTGCTCATGCTGTGTTCCATCGCGATTGTGCCGACAGTGCCCATGTTGGCCGTTGCCGCCATGCACATCCTGTTGATGAATTTCAAGGCGCGCAACGAGGAGCGGCACCTGCTGGCGAGCCATCGCGTTGCCTACGAGCACTATGTCCGGCGGACCGGTCGTTTCTTCCCGCGATTCGGCGGAACCGGGTCGTAGCCCTTCCCGGCGCTCCACCCGCAGCGTAGGGGATCCGATCGCGTGCGGCCCATCCACATCCCGCACCCGCGCCGCCGTGAGCGCCGCGCCGCTGGGGTGATCGCGGCCGCTGCAGCGATCGCGATGGGCCTGATTGGCCCGGCGCGGCCCGCCGATACGGCGAACGGGCCGCTGCCGGACGAGGCGCGCGCGCAAGCACCTGTCGACGCAGTCCTCGCCGCACGTATCCGGACGCTCGATCCCGACCACATTTCCGATCGCGACGTCCGCGAGGTGCTCGTCAACGCGCCTGCGCCGCGAATCATCGTCCTGTCGGGAAGCCTGGCGCTCGTCACCATGGAGCCATTTGCCAGGTTTCTGGCCGCGATGGGCTATCCCGAGGAGCGGATACGGAATCCCGCGAACGGCGATTGGGCGTACGGCAGCTTCGGGGATAGCGCGGCGCTGGCCGGCACCCTGGCCTGGCACTACGAGCGCGATGGCATGGTGCCGATGCTGATCGGCCACAGCCACGGGGGGATGTTGGTGCTCCGCACGCTGCACGAGCTTGCCGGAGCATTCGCCGACACCCTTCCCGTATGGAACCCGCTGACCGGCGAGGCGCTGGCGCGATTCACCTTCGTCGATCCCGTCGATGGCAAACAACGTTCCGTCGTCGGGCTCAAGGTCGGTTACGCCACGGCACTCGCGACCGGCAAGCTGCCACGGCTCCTGCTCGGGCAGTGGACGATGCTGACCAAGTTGCGCCGCGTGCCGGACACGGTCGACGAGTTCACCGGGTTTGTCATCGAATGGGACCCTATCGCCGGAAACTTTCCGGGTGCCGAGCCGTATGCGGCAACGGGTTCCGCCACCGTGCGCAATGTGACGCTCCCGGCAAGCTATAGCCATATCGGGCTCCCTGAGACCCGACACCTCGCCACCAATACCGTCACGCGCGCGTGGATCAATGCGTATTCTCCGGGAACCGTCGCCGAGCTGCCGAATGATGGCGCCGTCGATGTCACGAACATCATGCACGCGGCGGACATCTGGTACAGCGTCAAGAAGCGCTGGTGCCTCGAGGCGCAGCGGCGCGCCCGCGCCGCGAACAGCGAGTAGCGGCGCGCGCATGAAGGGCAAGCTCAACCTGTTCCAGTCGACGATGCTGCGCTGGCGGGAACTGCATCCGTACAATGCAGTTCACGTCATGGGTCTCGACGTCCCGCTCGACTCCGCGCGACTGAAGCGCGACGTTGACATTGTCCTGGTTTCCCTGGGCCTGACGGGGCTCGTGCTCGACTCCACGCGACGGAGATTCGAATTCACCGGTGGCCCGCCGCACGCGGAGTTGCGGGTCGTCGCCGGCGGTCAGGATGCGCGGAGCGTGCTCGACGCCGAAATCGAGCGGGAGATCAACACGCCATTTCCGGCTGGCGGCCGTTTCGCACCCTTTCGGTTTTTCGCTGTCGATGCCGGCGCCGGCTTCCATTTGGGCCTTGCCTACGACCACTTCGTCGCCGGAGGCGATTCGATCGTCGCGCTGATCCGAAGCGTCGTCGCTCGCCATTCGGGCGTGGACATCGCCACGGTGTCGGGCAACGTGCTGGAGTTGCATCCCGCGACATTCGGGCGACTCTTCATGCGCGAGGCCGGACGGGTGTTGCGCGGGCTGCCGGGCCTGCTCGAAATGGCGGCGAGCTGCAGGCGCTCGGTGCGGCCGCGTTCCTTGGGCGGGGAGAATCGGCGAAACGCCTACGCATCCTTCCGCGTGGATGGAGACGCGCTCGCCGCGCTCGCGGGCGCCGCGAAGGCATGGGATGTCACGCGCAACGATGTGTTGATGGCGGCGCTGCTGCAGGCACTTGCGCCGCTCGCGGCGGAGGCGCGACGTTCGGAGCGCCGCAGAGAGGTCGCGCTGGTATCGATCATCAACGTGCGCCGCGATTTCCAGCCGGGCGTCGGCACGATGTTCGGCCAGTTCCTGAGCTCGTTCAGGGTCTCGCACCCGGTGCCCGCCGGAATTGCCTTTCGAGAACTGGCCCGCGAAGTCGGCGCCGCAACGCGACGCATCAAGGAGGGCAAGCTGTACCTGCAGACGCTGATTGCCATGGCGGCAGGCGGCGTGGCCTGGCGCTTCCTTTCACCCGTCCGCCGCGAAACATTCCACGGCAAGGCCTATCCGGTCTGGGCCGGTTTCACGCCGCTCGATGTCGACGCCGTGTGGCAGGAAGCCGGGGGCGGCGCGCCGCCGCGCCGCTATCTGCGGGCGGTGTCCACCGGGCCGCTTGCGCCCATGATCGTGGCAGTCACGGCAGCGGGACAGGGGCTGCACTTCGGGATCTCGTACCGGACGGCCGCATTTGCGCACGAGGACATCGCCCGAATCGGCAACGATATCCAGGCGCGCCTTCGGAACCTGCATCCATGACCCGGCGCCGCGCTTGCCTCGCGATCCTGCTTGCCGCGGCAGCCATCGCCGCCGGAGCGGGGTGCGCCACCTATCCGCCGGCGACCGCCGAAAAGGCGATCGCGCCACGGCCCGCGCCCGGCAGCGTCCTGCGTTCCATGCCCGTCGACCGTGCACTCGACGACCGGATACTGGCGCTCGACCCAGCGCACATCACCGAGGTAGATGTGCGGAACACACTCGCGAAGGGTCCCGCGCCGCGCATCGTGCTGCTCCATGGCGGAATCTATCCGGCGACTGTCCTGATGGCGTCGTTTGGCACGTTCCTCACCGGCATGAGCTACCCCGAAAACCGCATCCGGCATCCGGGCGACGGACGATGGTCGTACAGCCCGTACGAGAACGCCACGCAGCTCGCGGGCCTGGTCGCGTGGTACTACGAGCAGGACGGCATGCGGCCCCTGCTGATCGGCCACAGCCAGGGCGGGATCCAGGCGGTCAAGGTCCTGCGCGAACTCGCGGGGGAGTACAGCGACGCCATCCCGGTGTGGAATCCCCTCACCGACGCGGCCGAGGAGCGCGTCACGATCGTCGATCCGCTGAGCGGCGCCGTCAGGCCCGTCGTTGGCGTCACGGTGTCCTATGCCTCCGCGGTCGGGGCCGGGGGCTTGGCGCTACTCATGCCCAACCAGTGGAGCATGATCGGCCGGCTGCTGACCATTCCCGACACCGTCGACGACTTTACCGGGTTCCTGATCGCCTTCGATCTCGTCGCGCTGACCTTCCCGGGCACCGCGCAAGCAATGCAATACCGGAGCAGCGGCACCGCAAACGTGCGCAACGTGGTCCTGCCCGCAACCTACAATCACCTTACGGTTCCGAAGACTGCGCCACTGGCGCGGGATGGACCCGTTCGCGACTGGATCGTCGCCTATGCGCCGGATGGCCCGGCACCGGCTTCCGCTCCCGACGCGGACGGGTACGCCCTGCTGTGGGCGGCCGAAGTCTGGTACGACGTGAAAAAGCACTGGTGCCTGGAGGCGCAGCGCCTGATTCGCGCCCGGAGGGCCGCGATAGGTGAACCGTGACGGACGGGTTAAAATAGCCGTTTTGTCCGCCCTCGCACCACGTGCGGGCGTCACCCACCGAATCGAAGCAGGGACCCACGATGTCAGGCGCGTTGGCCGGAAAGGTCGCGCTCGTCACCGGTGCCGCGCGCGGCATCGGCCGCGCGATCGCCTTGAAGCTGGCCGGGGAGGGCTGCGACGTCGCGGCCAACTACTACAACAGCGCGGACGCGGCGGCCGCGCTGTGCGGCGAGATTCGCGCGCTGGGACGGCGCGCTTGCGCGATCCAGGCCAGCGTGGGGATGCCGGAGTCCGTCGACGAAATGTTCGTGGAATTTCGCAAGCACTTCGACCGCCTCGACATCCTGGTAAGCAACGCCGCCTCCGGCGTGCTGAAGCCCACCGTCGACATGACCCTGAAGCACTGGCGATGGTGCCTCGAAACCAACGCGCTGGCACTCAACCTGCTCACGCAGCGCAGCCTCGCCCTGATGCCCCCGGGCGCGCGCGTCATCGCTCTGTCGAGCCTCGGCGCGTCACGCTCGATGCCGGGCTACGGCTTCATCGGCGCTTCGAAGGCCGCCCTGGAGGCGCTCGCGCGGTCGCTCGCCCAGGAACTCGGCCCGCGCGGAATTCGCGTCAACACGGTAAGTGCCGGCGTCGTCGACACCGACGCGCTGGCCTACTTTCCGAACCGCGAGGAGTTGCTCGCCAACTACGCGCAGCGCGCGCCCGCCGGGCCCGTGCTGACGCCGCAGGACGTCGCCGGCGCCGTGTACCTCCTCTGCCTCCCCGAGGCCGGGATGATCAACGGGCACACGTTGGTTGTCGACGGCGGCTTCGCGATTTCCGGCTGACACGGCGCATGGATCTCGATCCGGGCTTTGCAGGCAAGGTCACCGTCGTGACCGGCGGCAGTCGCGGTATCGGCCGGGCCATCGTGCTGCTTTTCGCAGCCGAAGGCGCCGACGTGACATTCTTCTACCACGGCAATGCGGCGGCCGCCGCCGAGGTCGTTGCCGCCGGCCGCGCGGCAGGCGCGAAGATCGCGGCCGAGAAAGTCGACATCCGCGATTCGAAGGCCTGCGCCGCTGCGGTGGAGCGCATCGCGGAACGCTGCGGGAGGATCGACATCCTCGTCAACAATGCGGGCGTGATCCGCGACAATCCGCTGGCGGCATTCGATGACGAAGATGTCGCCGTCGTCCTCGACACGAACGTCACGGGGGCCTTCAACATGGCGCGCGCGGTCGTGCCGCACATGATCTCGCAACGCGCGGGAAAGATCGTCAATATCAGCTCCGTCGCGGGAGACAAGGGCGGGCGGGGCCAGACCAACTACGCGGCGAGCAAGGGGGCGATCAACGCGATGACGCGGGCGCTCGCAGTCGAGCTCGCTCCGCGCAGGATCAACGTGAATTGCGTGGCGCCCGGCGTGATCGAGACCGAAATGTCGGCCGACGTTCGGGAGATGGCCGGCGACGACGTGAAATCCCGCATCCTTCTTCGGCGATACGGCACACCCGACGAGGTCGCCCATGCGGTGTGGTTCCTCGCATCCGCCTATGCAAACTACGTGACGGGACAGGTATTCGGTGTCGATGGCGGCTTCAAAATGGAGTGACGAGAATGGCGCAAACGGAAATCACCAAGGATGAAATCAACGCGATCTTCCCTACCGTGGCCGAGACGATGGCCGACGCGCTCGGCTGCGATCTTGCGGATGTCGGTCCCAGCGCATCGCTGATCGAGGATCTCGGCGCGGAGTCGATCGACTTCCTCGACATGGTCTTCCGCCTCGAGCGGGTGTTCAAGGTCAAGATCCCGCGCGGCAAGATCGTCGAGAATGCGCGCGGCACGCTTTCCGAAGCGGAGTTCGAGCAGAAGGGCCTGGTGACCGACGTCGGCCTCGCGCAGCTCAAGGCCTACCTGTCCGAAGTCCCGGCCGAGCGCTTCCGCACGCCGATGAAGGTCAAGGACATCCCGCGCCTCTTCACGCCGGAGACCTTCTGCAAGCTCGTGATTGCGGCGCAGCGGCAGGCGCCGGCCGCGCCCTGATGCGGACCTTGCATCCGCCGCGGCGCGGATATGCGCATGAGTGACCGCTTCGCGGCATTCTCGTTCGTGGACCGGATCTGTGAGTTCTCGCCGGGCGTGCGCGCGCGCGGAACGTTCACGATTCCCCGGGGCCTGGCGTCGTTCCCGTCCAGCCTCGTCGCCGAGGCGGTGGGCCAGCTTGCCACCTGGATTGCGATGGAGCACATCGATTTTCGCGGGCGTCCGGTCGCCGCGCTCGCGATGGAGACGCGGTTCCTGCGCGACGTGCGGCCCGGCGAAACGCTCGATCTCGCGGTCGAGATCGAGAGCACCGACGACGAGGCCGTCGCGTACCACGGCTGGGCGGACGTCGACGGCGTGCGCGCGCTCGAGCTGATCGACTGCCTGGGGCCGATGCTGCCGACGGAGGAATTCGATTCGGCAGCCGCGCTGCGCGAGCGGCTCGGCCTGCTCCGCACCGACGGCGCGCGCGCCGACCGCTTCCATGGCATCGACGGGTTTCGCGTCGAAACGGCCGCCCTCGTTCCCGGGAAGTCCGCCGCGGCCACGCTTTTCGTGCCCGACAGCGCGCCGTTTTTCCGTGACCATTTCCCGCGCCGCCCGGTGTTCCCTGCTACGCTGCTGCTGAACGAGATGATCGGGCTGGCGATGGCCGCCGCGCGCGCCGCCGGGTCGGAAGCACCGCTCGTGCCGGCGCGCATGACCAACGTGAAGGTGCGTTCGTTCACCCCGCCGGGACAGACGCTGGAGATTGCCGCCGAACTCTCCGGGCCGGGGAGCGGTGCAATCGTCGCCTCGCTCAACGCGCGGGCCGAAGGCCGGATGGTCGCCACAGCGCGCGTCGACCTGTCCGAAAGAGGCGCGCGATGACGGGCAAGCGGCGCGTCGCGATCACCGGCCTCGGCCTTGTGACGCCGGTCGGCAACGATGTCGCGACGTCCTGGGACGCACTGCTGTGCGGCCGCAGCGGCGGCGCCGAAATCAGCGTGTTCGATGCCAGCGGCTTTCCGGTGCACATCGCCGCCGAAGTGAAAGGCTTTCGCGAGGACGCGCTGCCCATCCCGCCCAAGACGTTCAAACTCGCCAACCGCTCGCACCGCTTCGCGCTGGCCGCTGCCGAGCAGGCCTTCCGCGACGCCGGCCTGCGACCGACGCCGGAAACCGCCACCCGCTGGGGCTGCACCGTCGGCGCGGGGATGATGACCAGCGAGTACGACGACCTCGCGGCGACGCACTATCACAGCGCCGCCGACGGCGAGCTCGATCCGGCGCGGCTGCTCACCGATCATTCCGCGAACGATCCGCTCGTCTTCTGCCGCAGCCAGGCGACGGCCGGCCTCGCGCTATTGACTCACTGCTTCGACCTTCGCGGCTACGCGACCGCCGTGCACACCGCGTGCGCATCGGGCGGACAGGCGGTCGGCACCGCGCTGAAGCTGATCCGCCGCGGCGCCGTGGACTACGCGCTGGCGGGTGGCTTCGATTCGATGATCAGTCCGATCGGCATCTCCGGCTTCTGCCTGCTTTCCGCGCTGTCGCCCGACAACGCGACGCCGCAGACGGCCAGCCGGCCGTTCGACATGTCGCGCAACGGGTTCCTGCTGGGCGAGGGCGCCGGGTTCCTGGTGCTGGAGGAATGGGAAGCGGCTCGCCGGCGCGGCGCCCGGATCTATGCCGAACTCGCCGGTGACGGCAACTCGCTGTCGAGCTACCGGATCACCGATTCGCCGCCCGACGGCGACGGCCCGATCCAGGCGATGCGCGCCGCGCTCGCCGACGCCGGCGCCGCACCCACGGATGTCGACTACCTCAACGCGCACGGCACGTCGACGCCGATGAACGACCGCAGCGAGAGCGCGGCCACGCATGCCGTATTCGGCGACCATACCCGCCGCGTTTCCGTGAGCTCGACCAAGAGCACGATGGGCCACCTGATCGCCGCGGCGGGTGCGGTGGAGATCGCCGTTTGCGCGCTCGCGATCCACCACGGGGAGGTGCCGGTCAACGCGAATCTCGTCGAACGCGACCCCGATTGCGACCTCAATCTGGTCACGGGAGCGCCGCGCCGACAGACGATTCGGGTCGCCATGTCGAATTCCTTCGGCTTCGGGGGCTCGAACAGCTGCGTCGTGGTGCGCAGTCCCTTGCTGGTCGACGGCATCGGCTTCGCGGGCCATTGAGCGGGCCGGGGAGGAGACCACGATGAGCGCGCCGCGCGTCCTTGTCACCGGCACCGGCGCCGTCTGCGGCGCGGGCATGGACCCGGACGCGATTCTTTCCGCGCTGTGCGCGGGGCGCTCCGCGATCGCGCCGATCACCCAATGGGACACGTCCGGCTGGCCGTGCCGCATCGCGGCGGAGATTCCCGACTTCAACCCGCGCACGCTGGTCGATGATCGCAAGCTGCACAAGCTCATCCGGCGCACCGATCTCGTCGGCCTCTACGCCGCGGGCACCGCGCTGGCGGCAGCAGGTCTCGTCGCGCACCGCGACACCCTCGACGAAGGAGCGGCGGCCCGTTTCAATGATCGCACCGGCGTCTTTACCGGCACGGGGGGCGGAAACTACCAGAACCAGTACGACTTCTTCCCGCTGATGACCGAAGCGAAGGGCGACTTACCCGCGTTCGGACGCGAGCTTTCCAACGTCGTCAATCCGATGTGGCTCCTGCGCACGCTGCCGAACAACGTGCTGGGGCACCTCGGGATCAAGTACGCGCTGAAAGGCCCGAACGCCTGCGTCACGAACCACAGCGTCGGCGGAACGCTTGCAGTGATCGAGGCCGCCGAAGCGCTGCGCACCGGCGAGGCCGACCGCGCGGTTGCCGTCGGCCACGACACGCCGATCGAGCCGCAAATGGTCCTCTACTACCACCGACTCGGGCTGCTCGCAACGAACGCGCTGCTGCCGTTCGACGCGCGACGCGAGGGCAGCCTGTTCGGTGAAGGCGCAGGCGCGCTGATTCTCGAAACCGAAGCGTCTGCCAAGGACCGCGATGCTCCCGTCGTCGGCGAAATCCTGGGCGGCGGCTACGGCTGCGAGGCGCAGGGGCTGATCGCGATTCGTGACGACGGCGACGGCCTCGCGCGCGCGATGCGAGCTGCTCTCGACGACGCCGGGCTGCGCGCGGCCGATGTCGGAATGGTCGTCGCGCACGGTAATGGCACGCGCGCGTCCGACGCGTCGGAGGCGGCCGCGATCCGCGCGGTTTTCGGCGCGGCGCCTCCGCCCGTCACCGCATTCAAGTGGGCGATCGGGCACCTGATCGCCGCGGCCGGAGTCGTCGAGACGGTGGTCGCGCTGGCGGCGCTGAAGCAGCGCATCGTGCCCGGCATCGCGCCACTCGCGCAACCCGATCCGGAATGCGCAGGCGCGGGCGTCGCCGCCGTCGCGCGCGAACCCACGAGCGACGTCGGGCTCGTCCTTTGCCGCGGCTTCGCGGGCACCAACGCCGCGCTCGTCGTTCGCGCCGCGTAGGCGGCTCCATGGCGGACGCCGCCATTACGCCGAACCGTTGCGGCATCGACACCGTCGAAATCGCGCGCATCGAGCGGCTGCTACGCGAGACGCCGGCGGACGGGCTGTTGCAGTTCTTCACGCCGCAGGAGCTATCCGACAGCGGCGAGGCGCCCGGACGCGCGGCCAGCCTCGCCGCGCGATTCGCGGCGAAAGAAGCCTGCGTCAAGCTATTTCCGCGCGAAGTCGCTCTCGGACAGGTCTTGCCGACGGATTTTTCGGTCGCAAGCGACAACTACGGCGCGCCGCGGATTGTCTGCAATGCGAACGCCGCGGCCTTGCTCCACCGGCATCGGATCGGCAGGATTGCGTTGTCGCTGACGCACGATCGCACCAGCGCATCCGCGGTGGCGCTGGCTGAACCGGCGACGATTGCCGTGTCGCGCGCCGGCCGGCTGCTCTACCGCTGCTTTCCGCTGCGCCGCGAGGTGATCCTCGCCAATCTCCGGCGCGCATTCGGGGGAATCGTTCCGGAAACGGAGATCGTCCGGCTGGCGCAGGCGCACTACGGCCACCTCTGGCGGCTCGCCGGCGAGTTCCTCCGCTTCCGCTGGCTGTCGCACGCGCGCAAGGCGGCCCTCGTGAGCGTCGAAAACATCGATGCGATGGACCGCGCGCGCGCGATGGGCAAGGGCGTCCTGGTTCTCACCGGCCATTTCGGCAACTGGGAAGTCGCGACGATCGCCGGAATCGGCAACTTTCCGCAGTTGCGCGGCCGCTTTCATTTCGTGCGGCGCGCGATCAAGCCGCGCTGGCTCGACGCACTGGTCACGCGGCGGTTCAACCAGGCAGGCTTCGGAGTCCTTTCCAAGCGGGGATCCCTGGACGTGATTCTCGAGCGGCTCGCCGGAGGCGATATCGTCGTGTTCCCGTTCGACCAGCACGCCTACCCGCCCGATGGCATCGAGATCGACTTTTTCGGTCACCCCGCGTGGACTTTCAAGAGTCTCGCCATCATCGCGCTGGCCACGGGTGCGCCCGTCGTCCCGGCGGCGAGCTGGCGCGAGCCCGACGGCCACCATGTGCTGCGCTTCGAGGAGCCGATGGCGCCGATGGAGTGCGATAACAGCGGCGAGGCGATCCGCCGCAACACGCGCGCCTACAACGAAGCGCTCGAGCGGCTGATTCTTCGCCGCCCGGAGCAGTGGTACTGGGTGCACCGGCGATGGAAAAGCATCCCGAAAAGGGCGCGACCGCCGTCACGGGACGCGAAGCGCGCGACCGGGAGGCCGCCTGCGCCGCCCTCCAATGAATTACCATGAGCGAGGCCACGCCACGTTCCCGCCCGCTGGCACCACATGCTCGAAAGCCACCTCGCACCCAAGCTGATCTTCTTCTTCGCGTTCATCGCGTCGGCGGTCTACGTGCATTTTCGCGGACGCGTTCGGCATCGTTTCTTTCGCCAGCTGACCGACCACTCGTTCTTCATGGCACCCTACAACGCGCTGATGTATCTTTTTTCGGCCGTGCCCAACCGGCCGTACATCGACGTCGCGCGATTTCCGGAACTTGCGCAGCTTCGTGACAACTGGCGGATGATCCGCGACGAGGCGCTGGCTCTCGTGGACCAGGGCCACATCCGCGCCGCCGCCAAGTTCAACGACATCGGGTTCAACTCGTTCTATCGCACTGGCTGGAAGCGCTTTTACCTGAAGTGGTACGACGCTCCCCCGCCGTCGGCGAGGGAGCTCTGTCCCGGGACGGTGGCGCTCGTCGAATCGATTCCGTGCATCAACGGTGCGATGTTTGCGATGCTGCCGGCCGGCGCCTATCTGGGTGCGCATCGCGATCCCTACGCCGGATCGCTGCGCTATCACCTGGGCCTGGTGACGCCAAACTCGGAGTCGTGCCACCTGGTGGTCGACGGCGAGCTCTACGCCTGGCGCGACGGCGAGGCCGTCGTGTTCGACGAGACGTACATGCACCACGCGGAGAACAAGAGCGATATGGCGCGCATCATCCTGTTCTGCGACATCGAGCGGCCGCTTTCGAACCGCGTCATCGCCATGATGAATCGCTGGTTTCGGAACACGATGATCCGCGCAACCCAGACGGAAAACTTCGAAGGCGACAAGGTCGGCCTGCTCAACCGGGTCTTCGCCGTCGCCTACCGCGTGCGCCTGCAGGGCAAGCGCGTCAAGGCCCGCAGCAGGTTCGCCTACTACGCGCTCAAGTGGGTCTTTTTCGGCGGGATTTTTCTCGGCATTCTCTTCCTGCCGTGACGTAAGCGCCGTTGCGCCGGGAGCGGCGGCATCCCGAGGCATCCCGCAATTCGAAACGGCTGCGGACGCCACGCCGCGCGCCACGGCCGTGGCCCGCCGCGTCACTCGTCGCGGAACTGCCGCGAGTGCAGCCGCGCGTAGACTCCCTGCCGAGCCAGCAACTCCGCATGCGTGCCCTGCTCCGCGATGCTGCCGCGTTCGAGAACGACGATGCGATCGCAGTGCTCGATCGTGGTCAGCCGATGCGCGATCACGATCGTCGTGCGACCGCGCATCAGCACATCGAGAGCCGCCTGAATCAGCCGCTCGGACTCGTTGTCCAGCGCCGAGGTCGCCTCGTCGAGAATGAGGATAGGCGCGTCCTTCAGGATCGCGCGGGCGATCGCGATGCGCTGGCGCTGGCCTCCCGACAGCCGGATGCCGCGTTCGCCGACGATCGTTTCGAAACCGTTCGGCTGCGTGCGGATGAACTCCAGCGCGTTCGCCGCCGCCGCCGCGCGCTCGACCGCCTCGCGCGGTGCGTCGGCCATCATCCCGTAGGCGATATTGGCGGCGATCGTATCGTTGAACAGGATGATTTCCTGGCTCACGAGCGCGATCTGGCGGCGCAGGTCCGGGAGCCTGATATCCGTCAGATCCTGCCCGTCGAGCAACACGCGCCCCGCGGTGGGCGTGTAGAAGCGCGGAATGAGGTTGACGAGCGTCGTCTTGCCACCGCCCGACGGGCCGACGAGCGCCACCGACTCGCCCGGCGCAATGTCGAGGTCGACGCCGGCCAACGCGGGCGGCGTATCGGGACCGTAGCGCTTGGTTACCTGCTGGAAGCTGATGCCGCCGGGCGACCGGTCGAGCACGACCGTGCCCGCGTCGGTCTCCACGCGCTCGTCGATCAGCGCAAATACGCTTTCGGCGGCGGTGAGACCGCGCTGGATCGTGCCGGTCACGTTGGAAAGCGTCTTGAGCTGGTTCAGCAGGTGCAGCAAGGCGAGCGTGTAAGCGACAAAATCTCCCGCGCGATAGTTGCTGGCGGCGCTTTGCCGCACGGCGAACCACAGGATCAGGCCGACGGCGACGGAAACGATGATCTGATTGATCGGCGTCCCGAGGGCGGCGGCGGCGGACTGCTTCGCGGTCGCGAGCCGGAGCTTGTCGGATGCCGCGCGCAGGCGTCCGCTTTCGTACGCTTCTCCGCCGAACACCTTGACGACGCGGTGGGCGCCGATCGCCTCCTCCAGCGCGTGGGTCAGCGCGCCGGTGCGCTGCTGGACCAGCACGCTCACCCGCTTCAGGCGCTTGATGATCTTGCGGATGGCGATTCCCACCAGCGGAAACGTCGCGAATGCGATCAGCGTCAGCTGCCAGTTCATGTACAGCAGGTAGGTCAGCATGAACGCGATCGTCAGCGTATTCCGGATGGCGACGGTGATCGCCTCGGAGGCCGTTGCGGTGATCTGCTGCGCATCGAACGTGATCTTCGACAGGAGAAACCCGGCCGAGCTCGCGTCGTAGAACGCGGTGGGCAGCCGCAGCAGATGATCTGACGCCTCGCAGCGCAGGTCGAAGACGACACGCGATCCGATCCATGCGAGCCCGTACTCGCTGATGTAGGAGCCGATTCCGCGCAGCACGAACACGGCGACGATCGCGAGTGGCAGCCACTTTGTGGCCTGCGTGTCGATGGTGCCGACGTTGTTGAGCAGCGGCTGGACGATTTGCAGCATCATCACGTCCGTCGACGCGACAAGCAGCATCCCGACGATGGCGAACGCGAACACCGCCCGATAGGGGCGCATGTAGCGGAGCAGGCGGCGATAGAGGTTCAAGGAAAGGGGTGCCCGGAGTTGCGTCCACTCTGCGGCGGCGGACGATTATAGCGGAGCGCCGTCCGCGAGCACGGCCGCCTCTCGCGCCACCGGGCGCGTCGTCGGTCCGCTATAATTATCGGTCGTCGAATCCGTCGCGCGCCTTGCGCGGCAGATTCGTCGCCTCGCTCGCACTTTCCATGAACTACTATCGGTCCCATCTGTTTTTCTGCTGCAACCAGCGCGAGGCGCCGGAAGCCTGTTGCGCCAACCATGGCGCCGCCGACCTGCAGGCGTATGCCAAGGAGCGGATCAAGGCGCTCGGCCTCAATGGCAAAGGCCGGGTGCGCATGAACAAATCGGGCTGCCTCGACCGCTGCGACGAAGGACCGGTCCTCGTCGTCTATCCGGACGCGATCTGGTACACGTACGTCGATCGTTCCGACATCGACGAGATCATCGATAGCCATATCGTCGGCGGCCGGATCGTCGAAAGACTCCGGATTTGACGCCCAGGACTACCGAGCGGTTCGTCGTCGACGGCCCGGCCGGCGCGCTGGAAATGGTCGTCAACGCTCCCGATCAGGATTTCGGCGCCGGCGTTCGGGGCATCGCGCTGGTCGCACATCCGCATCCTCTGCAAGGCGGCACGCTCGACAACAAGGTTGCGCAAACGCTGGCAAAGACTTTTTTCGCACTGGGCTACGCCAGCGTTCGCTTCAATTTCCGCGGTGTCGGGCAATCGGCCGGCACCTTTGATGACGGCGCCGGCGAAACGGCGGACGCACTCGCGGCGCTCGCGCACGCCCGTTCACGGTTCGGAGACCTGCCCGTCGTGCTGGCCGGGTTCTCCTTCGGGTCGTTTGTGCAAACGCGTGTCGCACAAACGGTCGCCGCCGAGCGCGTGGTGCTGGTGGGGCCGGCCGCGAAGCGCATCGGGTCGACCATGGTGCCCGCGGATACCATTGTCGTCCACGGCGAAGAGGACGATGTCGTCCCGCTCTCCGAAGTGCTGGCATGGGCGCGGCCGCAAGCGCTGCCTGTCACCGTGTTTCCGGGATGCGGCCACTTCTTCCATGGACGCCTGCCGCAGCTGCAACGCGTGATCACGGGAATGTGGCATGAGCGTGCGCCGACCCCCCCCGTGGCGTAACGCAACCGGGCGACTGGAGACCGACATGCCGGTAACAAGACAACCGAAGACGAAGCGGCCGCTCAAGGCCCGCGTCGGCGCGCCCGAATGGCGGACACGCGTGGATCTCGCCGCATGCTATCGCCTTGCCGCGCATTACCGCATGACCGATCTCATCTACACGCATATCTCCGCGCGCGTGCCTGGCAGAGAACCGCAATTCCTGATCAATGCCTACGGCCTCATGTTCGAGGAGATTACCGCGTCGAATCTCGTGAAGCTCACGCAGGATGGCGCCGTTCTCGAGGACGCCACGGGGCTCGGCATCAATCCCGCCGGCTATGTGATTCACAGCGCGATCCACGGCGCACGGCACGACGTCGGCTGCGTCATGCATACGCACACGAGCGCGGGACTCGCGGTTGCCGCGCAGCGGCGCGGCCTGCTGCCGCTCACGCAGCACGCGATGCGTTTCGCCGGCTGCCTCGGCTACCATGACTACGAGGGCGTGGCGCTCGACATGGACGAACAGCGGCGACTCGTTCGCGATCTCGCGGACAACAACGCGATGATCCTGCGCAATCATGGCCTCATCACCTGCGGTGCCACGATCGCCGAGGCGTTCGACCGGATGTACTACCTGGAGCGAGCGTGCCAGGCGCAGGTCGGCGCGATGGCGGGCGGCGCCAAGCTCGCGATCCCGCCGCAGCGTGTCGTGGACAAGGTGGCGCGCCAGTTCGCGCGGCCCGGACGCACCGCGCCCGGGAATGCCTGGACGGCGATGTTGCGAATGCTCGATCGCCTCGACCCGTCCTACAGGACGTGAGCGACGGAATAAGGCACGGCACTTCTTCCGTATACTCATGCGCTGCGCGCCGGCGACCCGGTGCCGAATCCATCGACGACAGGAGGAAACTCATGAGAATCCGTTCCGCGGCGCTCGCCGCAGCCTTCACGCTCGTCTGCGCGGCGCTTGCCGGCGCCACACCCGCTGCCGCGCAGGACAAGTTCGACAGGCCGGTGCGCATCATCGTCGGATTCCCGGCGGGAGGCACGGCGGACCTCATCGCGCGCGTCGTAGCGGAAAAGATGAAGGACACCCTCGGACAACCGGTCATCGTCGACAATCGGCCGGGCGCGATCGGCCGCATCGCCGCCGAGGCGGTGAAGAACGCGCCTCCGGATGGCGCGACGATCATGGTGATGCCGATCGGTCCGATGGCGGTGGTGCCTCATGTGTACAAGGACATTCCCTACGATCCAGTGAAGGATTTCGCGCCGATCGCGCTCGGCGCGACATTTCAGTTCGCGATCGCCGCGGGCCCCGCGAGCGGCGCCAGGAGCTGGGCCGAGTTCGCCGCGTGGGCCAGGGCGAATCCGGGCAAGGCGTCGTATGCGACGTCGGGAGCCGGCAGCCTGCCCCATTTCGTCGGCGTGCTGCTGGGCCGCGGAATCGGCGTCGAACTGGTGCACGTGCCGTACAAGGGCTCGGCCGCGTACATCAATGACCTTCTCGGCGGACAGGTTCCTGCGGCTTTGGACGCGATCGCCGATCTCACCGAACTGCACCGCGCCGGACGCGTGACCATTCTCGCGAGCACCGGCGCGCAGCGGTCGACCGCGCTGCCCGAGGTTCCGACGTTCGTCGAGCTCGGCGTCAAGGACGTCGTGGCGATGGGCTGGTTCGGTTTCTTCGCGCCCGCCAAGACACCGAAACCGATCGTCGACGCGCTGAACCGCGCGATCAACAAGGCGCTGCAGGCACCCGACGTTGTCGACAGGCTGTCGAAGCTCGGGATGGATCCCGCCACAAGCACGCCCGAGGATTTCGCGAAAATCGTCGCCTCCGATTACGCGAAATGGGGGCCGATCGTGACGGCATCCGGATTCAAGCCGGAATGACCCGGCGCGGCGACGGCGGCGTGTCCGCGAGTTCTCGTTCGCGCGCGCGCGGCCGCGGCCCGGCGTAAGGTTCCGCGCGTGCTTTCGGAGCCCGTTTTCCCGGTGACCCGCCCGCCCGCCCTTGCGGGCGAAGGAAGCATTCCGGCTATCCACCGGCGCGAGCCGGGGGGCGACATCGTCCTGCGCGTCGCGGGCCTGCGCAAGTCGTACGGCGCGACCGAAGTCGTATGCGGACTCGATTTCGAGATCCGCCGCGGCGAGTGTTTCGGCCTGCTCGGTCCCAACGGCGCCGGCAAGACGACGACGTTGCGTTGCTGCCTCGGCTTGATCGATCCCGGCAGCGGCGTGATCGAGATGGTCGGCGAGCGGGTGCCGCAGGCGGCGCGGCAGGCGCGCATGCGCGTCGGCGTCGTCCCGCAGGTCGACAACCTCGACCCTGATTTCACCGTCACCGAAAATCTGCAGATCTATGGCCGTTACTTCGGCCTCGATCGCGCGACGCTGGCGGCGCGGATTCCGAGGCTGCTCGAATTCGCGGGCCTCGCGGCCAGGGGCGATGCCGGCATGCGCACGCTATCGGGCGGGATGAAGCGGCGCCTTACGCTGGCCCGCGCGCTTGTCAACGATCCCGAACTCCTGATTCTCGACGAACCGACGACGGGCCTCGATCCCCAGGCGCGGCACCTGATCTGGGACGGCCTGCGGCAGCTGCTGTCGCAGGGCAAGACCATACTGCTCACCACGCATTTCATGGACGAAGCGGAACGGCTGGCGACGCGCCTGGCCGTGATCGACCACGGCACGCTGATCGCGTCGGATACGCCGCGCGCGCTGATCGATGCGCACGTCGAGCCGGAAGTGATCGAGATCTTCGGTGACGGCGCCAAGATCTGGGCCGAAAATCACGGCGCCGCGCTGTCGTCGCGGATGGAGCTCACCGGGGAGACGGTGTTCTGCTACGTGACGGACCCGCAGCCGCTCCTCGCGGCGCTCGCGCACGCGCGCGGGGTGCGCTACCTCCATCGGCCGGCGAATCTCGAGGACCTGTTCATCAAACTCACGGGGCGCGAGCTTCGCGACTGACGCTTCACGCGGGTAGCAACCGCGCTGGCAAAGGCGACGCGCGCGCTTCCGGACATCGCTACTGAGCCCTTGCATGCGATTCTTGCCGCCTCTGTTCTTCGCGTGCTGCCTCGCCCTGCTGGCCGCAGCCGGACCGCGCGACGCCCGCGCGACGGAGACCGATCAGTTCACGCTTCCGCCGCAGCCGCTCGACGACCTCGGGCCGGACCTTGGCGCGATCGTGCTCGGGATCCTTCGCACCGAGATCGCGGAGCGGAATGCCCGGATCGACGAGCGGATGCACGTCAATCCGCAAGCGGTATCCGAGCCGATCAACGAGCGGGAGTTCCTGGCGCGCGTCTACGAGCAGACCGGCGTCGGCCTTCCGGAGTCTACCGTCGAGCGCATGCTCCGCTACGGAGCCTTTCCGGGCCGCAACGTTCGCTTCAGTCCCGGCCTCGGCGATTCGATCTACGCCTGGGTCTTTTCGCCGTTTCCCCTCGCCCATCTGACCACCGACTGTCCGACGATCCGGCTCTACGGGATCAATCTCGGCACGGACAAGATCGGGCATATCTTCCAGCAAGGCTACGAATACGTCACCCGGTACGCGGACGCCCGCGAGAGTGGGGCGGACGAAGCGACCGCCGTCGCCGGCGCGGTCCGGTACGGCGTCGTCACCGAGCTGGGGCTGTACGGCGTCACGCTTACCGGGGTGTACTCGAACGGGGATCTCGCCGGCAACTACGCGGGATACAAGTTCTATCGCAACCTCTTCCACGAAGTGCGGATCGGCGACCGGACGTTCGCGCCGATCCTCCGTCGCGACGGCGCGCACTGGGTCATCGACCCGGGCCGCGATAATCCGGAACTGCTGAAGCCCTTCATCAGCGAGCACCTGAACGAAGCCTACAACCCCTCGCGGTATTTCTTCAGCGTCGACCGCATTCGAAGCCATGTGCGCGATCGCTGTGCGAGCTGGTTCGGGCAGGTTCCAGGCTTCGACGAGACCGGCCATCGCGCGCAACTCGAGCGGGTCAAGACCTGGTTCGGCGAGCCTTACGGCTGGGAACTGCCCGACGACACCGCGGTGACGTTGCTCGAATGCTTCGGGCCGGCGGGCGGTCGGCAGGGCGCCGAATCCGCGCGCGGCGGGTAGACGACGTCGTGGGAGGCCGCGTCTCCGCGGATGGCCCTTCCGCGGATTCGCTACCCGCTATCCGGCGCGCCTGCCGGTATCCGCGGGGGGCGCGACGCCGGCAGGAACCTTGTACCGGTTGTACGACCACAGGTATTGCGCCGGGCACTTGCGGATCAGCTGCTCGAGTCCGCGATTGAGTTGACGCGCCGGCGATTCGCCCGGTTCGAGGGGCGGGAGCGATTCGAGATGGATCCGGTAGCCTTCGCCGCGGGGCAGCCGCTCGCAGAATGCAAGGAAAACGACCGCCGACGTGCTCTTTTGCAGCCGCGGCGCAAGGACCATCGTGTACGCGGGATGGCCGAAGAACTCGGCCCACTCCCCCTCGCCTTTGGCCGGAACCTGATCGGGAAGGATGCCGACCCATTCGCCATTCCGGAGCGCCTTGAGCAACGTGAAGACGCCCTGCATGTCCGCTCTGGCAAGCCGCACGCCGCCGCGCTCGCGTCCCGCGCGCATGAGCGGCTCGAGTGCGCTCTGTCGCGGCGGCCGGTACATCGCGGTGATGCGCGCCTGGGTCCCGGCGTATTGCGCGGCCATTTCGAAACAGCCGAGGTGCGGGGTCACGAAAATGATTCCCTTCCCCTGAGCCTGCGCTTCCCGCACGGCTGCGTCACCGTCGACGTCGCGTACCAGCTTGATGATCTCGGAGTGGGGCCGCGTCCAGAACCAGGGCATTTCGAGGATGGTCTTCCCGGCCTCGTCGATCGCAGCGCGCTGCAATTGCGGATCGTTGTAGCCGGCACGGCGCAGATTCTCGTCGAGGCGGCGACGCTCGTGCGCCGACAGCACGAAGACCAGTCGCGCAAGCGCCGCGCCAAGGGCCTGGACGATGCGCAGGGGAAGAGCCGCGATGAGTCGAAAGAGCAGGCGCATTCGGCTGCCGGAAAGGGAGTGCGGATCATCGCCCCTGGCCGGACTGCTGCACCGGGACATCAAGCGGAGGTGAGCAGAGGGCGCCGCGAGCGTCGGCGCCGCGCTTAACACCTCACGCGCCAATGGTATAATTCGACAGCCTAAACAGCAAGCTACGGCGAAAGTCTCCATCATGGGTTCGTACGCCCACATCAGGGAACTGCTCATCGAGCGATACGAGGTCAGTCCGGAGGCGATCACGCCGGAGGCGACGCTGACCGAATTGGGACTCGATTCACTCTCGATCGCGGAGATGCTGTTCGATGTCGCTGACAAGTACGACATCGACATCCCGGACGCAAGCGTGCAGTTGAAAACGCTGGGCGAAGCGGCCGCGCTCGTGGACGAGGTCGTCAGGCAGAAAGTTGCCTGAAGGCGTGGCCATCCGCCGGCGCCGCGTTTTTGTGACGGGCCTGGGTCTCGTATCGCCGCATGGTGCCGACCCCGACGAAGCGTTCGAGCGGCTGTACGCGGGTGAGTCGGCGATCCGGAAGGTCCGAAGCGGAAGCGCCGAATTCGGCGGCGACGTTCTGCTCGCTCCGACCACTTTCGATACGGCGGGAGTCGTTCCCAAGATCCAGCTCGCGGTCATGGATCGGGCCGCACAGATGGCAGTGGTCGCCGCGTACGGCGCGTTGACGGCCGCAGGACTGCTCGAGAACGACCGCGGGCCGGCCGACGCGGGGGTCTACATGGGCTGCGCACTGGGCGGTGCGCACGCGATCCAGGAGGCCTACCGGGTTTATTATCAGCGGCAAAGCCGCAAGGTAAAGCCGGCCACGGTGCCGCTCATCATGGCCAATGCGCCGGCGGCCCATGTTTCGATGCGCTACGGAATGATGGGCCCCTCGTTCAGCTACTCGATCGCCTGCGCATCTTCCGCCGTGGCGATCGGCGAAGCGTTTCGCGCGATCCGGGACGGTTACCTCGATCGTGCCCTGGCAGGCGGGGCCGAAGCCATGCTGAACGATGGTTCCATCGTGGGCTGGGAAGCTTTGAGCGTGCTCGCGAAGGAGCATCCGGACGGGCCGGCGGCGTCGAGTCGGCCTTTCGCCATGGACCGCAGCGGCTTCGTGCTGGGCGAGGGCGCGGCGGCCCTGATGCTCGAATCCGAGGACGCCATGCGCCAGCGGGACGCCGAGCCCATTGCCGAGATCGTGGGATTCGGCGCGGCCAGCGATGCCCACAACCTCACCCAGCCGGTCGTCGAGGGCCAGGTGCGGGCCCTGCGCGCGGCGCTGGCCGACGCAGAACTCGCGCCGGAATCCATCGGCTACATCAACGCGCACGCGACCGCGACGATGGTGGGGGACAAGGTCGAGATCGACGCGATCAAGGCCACCTTTGGCGACCACGCGCGCCGCCTCGCGGTCAGTTCGACGAAATCGATGCACGGTCACCTGGTCGGTGCGGCCGGCGCGCTCGAGCTCGCGATCACGCTGCTTGCGCTCAGGAAACGACGTTTGCCGCCCACCGCGAATCTCACCCTGCCGGATCCTGCCTGCGACCTCGATTGCGTGCCCTGCAAGGGCCGCCCGGCGCCGGACATCGAGTACGCGCTGTCCAACTCGTTCGCGTTCGGCGGATCGAACGCCGTCCTGGTCGCCCGGCGCGTCTGACGTCCGCGCACTTCGCCCTATCGCCGCCAGCGATCGATCGTCCGTCCGGCCCCGGGTCAGGGCGGCCTCAGAGCCCGAAGACGCGCTGCGCCGTCCGTCCGCGGACCTTGTCGCGCGCGACGCCTGCCAGCCCGTTCACGCGCTTCAGGCATCCGGGAAGGTCGCCGATCGTGTGCGGGTAGTCGGAACCGTACATGACGTTGTCCGCGCCGAACGCCTTGAGACAGAGGTCGAGCACTTCGGGCGCGAATACCACCGCATCGGCGTAGATGGCCGGGAGATATTCGGTAGGCCGGCGCGCGGTCTTCTCGCGGCACGCCGGAATGTTGTCGAAGCACTGGTCCATCCGCGACACCAGGTAGGGAAGCGCGCCGCCGCCGTGCGCCGCGATGATCTTGAGCCGCGGATGACGATCGAAAAACCCGTCGTAGATCATCCGCGCGACGGCGAGCGAGGTGTCAAACGTGAAGCCGATCGATGCGGTGAGCTGGAAGCGCGCCATGTCCATCTCGGCGACCCCGGGCGGCGCCGTCGGATGGACGAGCACCGGCAGCGCTCTCGCGTCGATCGCGGTCCAGACCGGTCCAAACAGCGGATCGGTCAGCGGCTTGCCGGCGATGTTCGCAAGCACCATCACGCCCGACGCGCCCGCGGCGCACGCGCGCTCGAGCTCGCTCAACGCCAAATCCGCGTATTGCCAGGGCAGCGACGCGAACCAGCGGATGCGGTCGGGATACGCAATGCGCGCGGCGGCCATGTCGTCGTTCATGATCCGCGCCGCATCGAGGCTTGTATCGGGCCCGCCCCAGTAGCAGTTCGGACAGGTGAGCGAGACAACGCCGACGTCCACGCCGTGCTCGTTCATCGTCCTGATGCGCAGGTCGTAATCGAACATCGCCGGAACCGGTGTCATGAACGGCGCGCCGTCGAGATGGATGGCGCGCAGGCCGCCCACGACCTCGCGCACCGTGTAACGCGGGCCGCCGTGCTGCTGCAGCAGCCGGAACCACGCCTCGGTCAGGCAATGGGTGTGCACGTCGATCACGGGACTTGCCATCGGTTTCTCCCTTCGTAGGCGCTCATTCGACCCGGACGCCCGAAACCCTGATTGCGTCGGACCAACGGGGACGCTCGGCGGGGAACCTCATGGGCAGGGTAAGAGGTGCCGCCTCGGCAACGCCGGCGGGGAAAACGGTGCCCACAGCGCACAGGCAGCGATTTCCCCGAACAGCAGTTACGGAATCCGCATCGGCTCAGGTTAACATCTCGCTCGAAGCCCCCTCAAGTTCCACGGGATAGCCCGGCCTCGATCTTCGATGTCCATCCTCGTTCTGCCAACATCCCCGTTTGTCGAAAGGCAACTCGTCGCATTGCGTGCCCCGGTGCCGGACGAACGCATTCACATCCTTGATGCCGCACTCGTGCGCTGCGCCTGCGGCACTCATTGCCGCCCGAGGGCGGCGGTCGCCACGTCACGGCAGAGTTTGCGGGTTCGGCAGGCTATACTCGGCGTGTTCGTTTCCCGCCGGCCACGTGAATACCATCGCCTTGCTGCGCCCCCCCGAAATGTCGCTGCGCTGGACGTCCGTTTGGCGCCGCAACCTGCTCGTCTGGAAGAAGCTCGCGATCGCCAGCGTCCTCGGTAACATCGCCGATCCGCTGCTCTACATGGTCGCGCTGGGCTACGGGATCGGCGCGTTCGTACCCGAGGTCGGCGGCATGAAATACATCGCGTTCATCGGCACCGGCATGGTCTGCCAGAGCGCGATGTTCACGTCGAGTTTCGAGGCGATGTACTCGGCATTTTCCCGGATGCACATGCAGCGGACATGGGAAGCCATCATCAACGCGCCGCTTTCCATCGACGATGTGGTCTTCGCCGAGTGGGTGTGGGCCGCGTCGAAGGCTGTGGTTTCGACCACCGCGATCCTCGCCGTCATCATTGCGCTCGGCTTTGGCCACTCCTGGCTTGCGCTGTGGATCATTCCGCTGGGTTTTCTCGTCGGCCTCACGTTCGGCGCGTTCGGCCTGGTCATGACCGCGCTTGCCCCGGGCTACGACTTCTTCACCTATTTCTTCACGCTCGTCTTGACGCCGATGCTGCTGCTTTCGGGCGTGTTTTTCCCGGTGGACCAGATGCCGGCGGCGTTGCAGCGAGTCGCGGAGTTCCTGCCGCTGAAGCATGCAATCGACCTCGCCCGCCCGCTGTTGACGGGCAGGATTCCGACCGGCATCGTGCTGCACGCGGCGGTGTTGCTGTCCTACGCTGTTGCGGCGTATCTGGTGGCGCTGGTCTTGACGCGACGGCGACTCCTGAGGTGATGGCAGCGGTCAGTCCCGTGCAGGCAATTGGACAGGCCGATCACGGGACGCGGCTGTCGTTCCCGCAGTCCTTGCATCCTGTCGAGAGACAGATGACCCGCCGATGACAGAGCGCTTTTTCGCGCCGTGCCCGCGAGGTCTGGAAGCGCCGCTGGCGACGGAACTGAACGCGCTCGATGCCGAGTACGTCGCCCCGGCGGAAGGCGGCGTCGCCTTTTCGGGTCCGCGCGAGCTTGCCTACCATGCGAACCTCGAATCGCGGCTGGCGAGCAGGGTTCTGTGGCAAGTCGGGCACGGGCGTTATCGAACCGAAGACGACCTCTACCGGCTCGTGCGCGGTATCGACTGGACGAAGCAATTCAAGGTCGACCGGACATTGCGCGTCGACGTCGCCGCGACGCACTCGCCGCTGCAGAGCCTCGAGTTCGCAACGCTCAGGATCAAGGACGCGGTATGCGACTGCTTTCGCGATGCGGCCGGCGCGCGGCCCTCGGTGGACAAGCGGCGCCCGGACATCCGCGTGCACGCGTATCTCGACGACCGCGAGGCGACGATTTACCTCGATACGTCGGGCGAAGCGCTGTTCAAGCGCGGCTGGCGGCGCCAATCCGACGCGGCGCCGTTGCGCGAGAACCTCGCCGCCGGCCTGCTCGCGCTGTCGGGCTGGGCGCCCGGCAGGACACTCCTCGATCCGATGTGCGGCAGCGGCACGATCGCGATCGAAGCGGCGGCTATCGCCGCGGATCGCGCGCCGGGCCTTTTGCGCACGTTCGGATTCCAGAAGCTCGGCTGGTTCGACGGACCGGCGTGGCAGCGCATCCGTCAGCGGGCGCACGATCGCGTGCGCGCCGCGCCGGACACGCACTCCATTTTCGCGCGCGATGTCGACCCGCGCGCGCTCCAGCAATGTCGAGTCAACGCGACCGCCGCGGGCGTCGACGCGTGGATCGGCATCGAGCAGGCCGACCTGTTGGAGCGCGACGCGCCGGCGCCCGGGGGCCTGCTGATCGCCAATCCGCCCTACGGCGTGCGGCTTTACGACCAGGCGCAGCTGGCCGAGTTCTATCCGAAACTCGGCGATGCGCTCAAGCGGCGTTTCGCGGGATGGACGGCCTGCTTGCTCACGGGCGATCTCCGGCTGGCGGACTTGATCGGTCTCAAGCCGTCGAAGAGGACACCGCTGTACAACGGCGACATCGAGTGCCGCCTTTTCCGCTTCGAACTGGTCGCCGGGCGGCCGACGCGCGCCTCGCGGTCGGAGCATGCCGGCACCGGGTGATAAGATTGCGGCTTTGGCCTTCATCCCGCAGGAGGCAAGCGCCATGTTCCTTCCATCGCGCCTCTACGAGTCCGAACACACCAAATTCATCCGCGAGCTTGTGGAGATACGGCCGCACCTCGACCGGGACCAGAAAGAGGGCCGCGCGATCTGGTGGGACAAGCAGCCGCACGACTTGGCAGAGCGCAGGAAAATGGACGAAGGCGGCGTGCCGCAGGCGCCGTACGTGTACCAGACCGCATAGGCGTCATCCCTCATCCCTGGTCGTCTGCCGCCGCCGCGGCACGCCGCGCGGCCTGTGGGGCATGTTCTCCGCCGTCCGGCGCGCCCATGCTGGACAACAGGGCGATCGCTTGTCGATGGGCGAAAAGCCTGAGTCGCCTTCGGGGATTCGCGCCGGCGCGAACGATCCGGGCGCCGGGAAGCGATCCGGAACTGCTGATGGAGCGCGAGCGCGAAGCCGGCGGACCCGCCGAACGCACTACCGTTCCGCGGCCATGATCTCGACGTAGGCGCGGTCGCGCACCTGCCGCAACCAATCCTGGAACGCTTCGTCGGATTTGCGCTGGCGCAACGCCGCCCGCGCCTGGTCGCGCTGGCGGTCGGCGGTAATGTCCTGAGTCCGGCGATCCGTCACCTGTATGAGGTGCCAGCCGAACTGCGAACGGACCGGCCCCGATATCTCGCCGATCTTGAGCTTGTTCATCGCCTGCTCGAAATCGGGCACCGTGTCGCCGGGCGACAACCACCCCAGGTCGCCGCCCTTCGCGGAACTTGCATCCTCCGAATTCAGCTTGGCCTGATCCTCGAATTTCGCGCCGGTGTCGATGCGGTCCTTGGTCCGGTCGATCCGGGCCTTCGCCTCGGATTCCGACGTGACTTCGCTGACCTTCACCAGGATGTGCCGCGCGCGCGTCTGCTCCACGACGGTCGGTACATTGCGGCTGCGCGTTTCCAGCAGCTTGACGATGTGGAACCCCGTTGCCGAGCGCAGCACGCCGGAGACCTCTCCGGGTTTCATTCCGCGCACCGGTTCGGCAAATACGGTGGGCAGGCGCGCGGGCGCGCGCCAGCCAAGCACGCCGCCCTGCAATGCGTCCTGCGCGTCCGAAAAGCCGGCGGCAACCTGGCCGAAATCATTGCCGCCCTGGATTTGCTTCAGCGCTTCTTCCGCGCGCCGGCGTTTGGCATCGATTTGTTCGGGCGAGGCCTGCTCGGGCACGACAACCAGTACATGCGCGAGGCGATACTCGATGTCGCCCCCGGTCTGCACACTCTGCGTAGCGAGAAAATTGTCGACTTCGGCATCGCTGACATTGATCTTCGCTTCGACTTCCCGGTCGCGCAGTCGCTGGATGATGATTTCGTTGCGCATGTCTTCGCGGTACTTCGCATAGGGGATGCCCTCGCGTTCCAGCACCTTGCGGAACTCGTCCGCCGAAAGCTTGTTTTCCTGCGCGACGCGCAGGATCGTCCGCTCGACCTGGGTGTCGTCGACCCGGACCCCGTTTTCCTTGGCGAACTGCAGCAACGCGCGCTCGGTGATGAGCCGCTCGAGCAGCTGCTTGTCGAGCACGTCCGGCGGCGGCGGCGCCATGTTCTGGGATTTCATCTGCGACAGCACGATGCGCTTCTGTTCGCTCAGGTCGTACTGCGTAAGCGCCTCGTCGTTGACGATGGCCACCACCCGGTCGAGCAGGATGGTGCGGTCGAGCGTGATGCCGCGCGCGGGTGGCGCGGGCGCCGGTCGCTGGGCCGGGGCCGAGGGAACGGTCGGCGCTTGCGCCGCCGCCGCGAGCGCCACAAGCATCGCGGCGTGTGCAACGAAATGGAGGAGGATGCGGATGATCGTCATGCCGGGTTTCAGAATTCGGGAAAGCTGTCGATGCCCCGGTCGCGCGGCGACACCGTCGGGTCGTTGGTCTTCAGGTAGCCGGGAACGCTGCGGCGGAGCAGATCCAGAGGGCTGGTCCCGAAGCGCGCGAGGCCGTTCAGCTCTATCTGCAGGTATATGGAGTTGCTCGCCGTCTGGGTCGTCGTCGTCAGCCGCTGGCCGACGAGTCGCAGCACCCAGCATCCGGCATTGTACTCGACGCCCGCGACGGCCTCCAACGTCTTGCTTCCGAGCAGCGAGAAGTTCCAGCGCCCGAGCAGAGTCCAGTTCTCGGTGACCGGCCACTGTGATGCCACGTCGAACTGGTTCAGCTGCGACTGGGTGCCGATGGGATCGACATATTGGCGCGAGTACCGATAGCTCAGGCTGAGCACCCGGCCCGGGGCCGGCGTATAGCGGACACCGGCGTTCATGCGCTCGGTCTGCGACGCATCGAAGTTGTATTGCCAGAGCGCGCCGAGCGACCAGGCCTCGGACAGGCGGCCCTCGATCCCCAGCAGCACGTCGGACGTGGCCGCAGAGCGTGGCGCCTCGTTCAGCACCACGCGCTGGTCCTGGAAGTAGAAGCGTTCGCCGACGGCGACCCGCAGTCGTTCGGCTCCCGTTTCCATGTCGAGGAAACGGGACGTCAGGGCGAGCGTGAGCTGATTGGCGTCGCCGATCCGGTCGTTGCCGAGATAGCGGTTGACGCTGAACAGCTGGCCGAAGTTGAAATCGTCGACCGCGGTGTCGAAAACCGGCGCCTGGCTCTGCTTGCGGTACGGTACGTAGACGTAGAAGGCGCGCGGTTCGAGCGTCTGCACCACGCTCTGCCCGAGCACGTTCCAGTCGCGTTCGAATATGAATCCGGCATCGACCGACGATATCGGAATCACGTAGTTTTGCGTGCTCGGGACATCGGGCCGGATTTCATTGAGATCGTACTCGCGCAGGTGCACGCCGGTGCGCGCCGTGAGCGACCACGCCGCGCCCTGGCGCGACCAGGCGACCGTCGGCCACGCATAGACCCGCTGGCCCGTCGTCAGCGTCGGCTGTCGGAAATAGGCGTACTCGCCGACGCCGGCGAAGGTCAGTCCCAGCCAGTCCGTTTCCTGAAGCGAGCCCAGTACCTGCGGCACGCGGTTGTACGGCGGCGGCTGCGGCGCGCTCGGATCCTGCAGCGTCTGGAAGGCCTGGGCGCGGGCCACCAGGCCCCACGGTCCGTTGGTGTAGGCGAGGCCGCCCTCGCGCGGAAGCGTTGTCAACGACGTGAACGACACGCGGTCGGCAAGATCGGCGAAATAGGTGTCGTCCGAGACCTTGTTGAGGTTGAGGTATCCCGAGAGCCCCGGCAGGACCGAGTTGAAGCTCTGGTTGTGCTTCCACGAGAGCGCGTAACGAGCGGTGCCCGTGACACGGTCATTGGGAAGGTCTTCGGCCTCGACGCCGCCCAGAATGTCGTCGAAGAGATAGCGGAACTGCGCGGCAAGCTGAAAGCCGCGCTTGGTCATGGTCCGTGGCGTGATCGTGGCGTCGTAATTTGGGGCGAGGTTCAGGTAATAGGGCATCGACGCGTCGAAGCCGCGCGTGCCCGACGACCCGAGGACCGGCGTGAGAAATCCGGACTTGCGTTCCCCGGAAAGCGGGAATTCGATCCACGGGCTGTAGGCTATGGGCACACCCAGGAAACGTACGGTCGCATCGTGTCCGGTGCCCACCATTCGCGACTTGTCGACTTCGAGCTCATCCATCCGGATGTACCAGTCGTCGCGCGGAGCGACGCACGTCGTGTAACGCGCGTCGGTTGCCTCGTAATGTTCGGGGCCGGCGAACCGGATCTCCGCGGCCGATCCGCGCGCACCGTTCTCGCCGATGTAGAAGCGAGGCGTGGCGAACGAGCCCGTTTCGGTGTCCCGCTTGAATCGCGCCTCCGGACCGGTGATCCAGTCGATGCCCCGCCGCAGCAGCACGTCACCCTTGGCCCAGACCTCGTTGGCATCGAAGTCGTAGCTCAGCCAATCGGCGAGGACCGTCTCGCGGCGCGTGCGCAGCTCGACCTTGCCCGAGGCCGTCACCCTGCTGCCGGGCACGCCTTCGATCTGGTCCGCGCGAAAGAATATTGCGCCGCTGTCGCGGTCGAACGGAGCGCGCGACGTGTCGGCGGCGTTCGGCCTCGGCGACTGCGGGGATGCCGCGGCGGCGCCCGGCGGCGGCCGCAGGGGCGGTGGAGTCAGATCGCCTGCCGGCTGGAGCGCCGGCGGCGGCAAGGCAGAAGCATCGTCGTCCGCGGCAGCGAATCGCGACAGAGTCGCGAACGTCACTGCAAGCGCAAGCGAAGACAGGCGGGGCGACATGCGCCAGGTCGGGGACGGATGGGGGTGGGACACGATGCTAAAATGCGCCATTCTAGCCTGCTGCCCGCTGCGCTCGTGCGGGGCGGCGCCCCGCCGCATGCCGCCGCCGTGCAATCCCGCCTTCGCGATGCCATCCGCCGATCAGGCATCTCCCGAAGCACGTCTGGCCGCGCTTTGCGCGTGGACGGCCGCCACGCTCGGCACGCGCGAATTCGCGACCGAACCCGCCTCCGCCGACGCGAGTTTCCGGCGTTACTTTCGCATCACGCCATCGGCGCCGTGGCGCGGCCGCCCGACGCTGATCGCGATGGACGCGCCGCCGCCGATGGAAAATTGCCGGCCATTCGTCCACGTTGCGCGCCTGCTGCGCGCCGCTGACGTTCATGCGCCGGACGTGCTTGCCCAGGACCTGGACCGCGGATTTCTGCTGCTTGCGGATCTCGGCACCGTGACCTATCTGGAAGCGCTCGACTCCGCATCGGCGCCGCAGCTCTACTCCGAGGCGATCGATGCCCTGATTCGCTGGCAGTGTGCGACACGCGACAACGAACTGCCGCTCTACGACGAGGCGATGCTCGCGCGCGAGCTGGACCTGTTCGCCAGCTGGTATGTGGCGAAGCATCTGAACCAGACGATCGGGACCGCGCAGGCGGAAGCGCTCGCGCGGGCGTTCCGGCTGATCCTCGACAACAACCTGGCGCAGGCGCGCGTCTACGTCCATCGCGACTACCATTCGCGCAACCTCATGGTCGCCGACCCGAATCCCGGCGTGCTCGATTTCCAGGACGCGGTGACCGGTCCCATCACCTACGATCTGGTGTCCCTGCTGCGCGACGCCTACATCGCGTGGGACGAGGAACTGCAGATCGACTGGGCAGCGCGTTACTGGGAGCGGGCGCGCCGGAAGGGGCTCCCGGTCGCCCCGGACTTCGGAGCATTCTGGAGCGATTTCGAGTGGATGGGCGTGCAGCGGCAACTGAAGGTGCTCGGCATTTTCGCCCGGCTGTGCCACCGCGACGGCAAGACCGCCTATCTCGCCGCGATGCCACGGGTGATGGCGTACCTGCGCGCCGCGTGCGCGCGCTACCGGGCGCTGGGGCCGCTGCTCGCTCTGATCGACGAACTCGAGCGTCGCTCTCCCGTCACGGGTTACACGTCCTGAAGCACGTATGACGATGGCCGCCATGATCCTCGCCGCGGGCCGCGGCGAGCGTATGCGGCCGCTGTCGGATGCCCTGCCGAAGCCGCTGCTGCAGGTCGGCGGCAAGGCGCTGATCGCATGGCAGATCGAGGCGCTCGCCCGCGCCGGCATCCGCGACATCGCGATCAATGCAGCGCATCTTGCGGAACGCCTCGTCGCCGCGCTGGGCGACGGCGCCGCTTTCGGCGTGACGCTGCGCTGGTCGTTCGAGCCGCAAGCCTACGAGGCCGCCGGCGGCATCGCGACCGGATTGCCGCTGCTGCCGCCCGGTCCCGCGCTGATCGTGAGCGGCGACATCTGGACGGAATTCGACTATGCAACGCTCCTGCCGCGCGCAGCGGCGATGGCGGGCGAGGCGGCTGCGCCGCGCGTTCATCTCGTGATGGTGCCCAACCCGCCGTACCATCCGTCCGGGGATTTCACGCTCGACGAGAGCGGGCAGGATTCCTCCGGCCGGGGTGTCCCGGTCGGGTCGCTGCGCATCGCCGACGATCAAGCGATGCGCGCAGGTTCAGGCCGCCGAACCTTCGGCAATATCGGCGTCTACGACACCGCTCTCTTCCGCGAACTTCCGCGCGGATCCAGGTGCCAGTTGCTTCCGCTCTTCCGACAATGGATCGCCGCGGGCCTCGTGAGCGGCGAGTTGTACACGGGCCCGTGGGCGAACGTCGGCACCCCGGACGAGCTGGCACGGCTGGATGCCGCCCTGCGGACTCGATCCGCGACAACTCCGAGGAGAACATTTCCCTGATGTCCGCCACCCAATCCAACCCGCTGCTCGATTTCACCGGTCTGCCGCGCTTCGATGCGATCCGCAGCGAGCACGTTTCCCCCGCTATCGACTCCCTGCTCGCCGAGGCCCGCGCCACGACGGAGGCTGTTGCCGCCGATTCGCGACCTGCGACCTGGGCTACGGTCGTGGAGCCGCTGGCGGATGTGCTGGACCGAGCCGAGCGCGCCTGGGGCGCCGTCGCTCATCTCAATGCGGTCGTCAGCACACCCGAGCTGCGCGAGGTCTACTACGCCAACCTGCCGAAGATCACGGCGTTCTATGCCGAATTCGCTCAGGATGTCCGCCTCTACGGCCGGTACAAGGCGCTTGCCGCATCGCCCGCGTTTGCGACACTCGATGCCACCGGGAAGAAGCGGGTCGACAACGAGCTGCGCGACTTCCGATTGGGCGGCGCGGAGCTCGCGGTCGGCGAAAAGGCCCGTCTCAAGGTGGTGGAGGAGGAACTCGCAACTCTGTCGGCGCATTTCGACGACAACGTGCTGGACGCGACCAACGCTTGGTCGCTCGTCGTCGACGACGAAGCCGATCTTGCGGGCGTCCCGCGCGAGGTGCTGGCCGAAGCCCGGTCCGCCGCCCAAGCCGACGGCAAATCCGGCTGGAAGCTTACGCTGCGGATGCCCTGCTACCGGCCCGTGATGATGTATGCCGACAGCCGTTCGCTGCGCGCGACGTTGCATCGCGCCTATGCGACGCGGGCCTCCGACCTCGGAGCGAACCCCGAATGGGACAACACCCCGATCGTCCGGCGCATCCTGGAATTGCGCCGCGAGGCCGCGGAGCTTCTGGGATTTCCGGATTTCGCCGAGTTGTCGCTGGTCCCGAAAATGGCGCAGGACGCGAATGAAGTACTGGGCTTCCTCCGCGACCTCGCCCGGCGCGGCAAGCCATTTGCCGAACGCGATCTTGCCGAGCTCGCCGCATTCGCCCGCGCCGAACTCGGACAGGACGCGCTGGAAGCCTGGGATCTTGCCTACGCGTCCGAACGGCTCAAAACGAAGCTCTATGCGTTTTCGGACCAGGAGGTCCGCTCGTACTTTCCCGAGAGCACCGTGCTCGCCGGCCTCTTCCGCGTCGTCGAGACGATCTACGGCATCGTGATCCGCGAGGCAGAAGCCGCCTCGTGGCACCCCGCCGTGCGCTTTTTCGAAATCGCGGACCCCTCCGGCGTGCTGCTCGGCCAGTTCTATCTCGATCTTTACGCCCGTGCCGGCAAGCAGGGCGGGGCATGGATGGACGACGCGATCAACCGTCGCCTCGTCAACGCCCGCGTACAGCATCCGGTTGCGTACCTGACATGCAATCTCTCGGCGCCCGTCGACGGCAAGCCCGCGACTTTCACGCACGAGGAGGTCATTACGATCTTTCATGAGTTCGGCCACGGGCTGCACCAGTTGCTGACCCGTGTGGACGTGGCCGGCCTGTCCGGCATCCAGGGCGTCGAATGGGATGCCGTCGAGCTGCCGAGCCAGATCATGGAAAACTTCTGCTGGGAGTGGGAGGTGATTTCGCGGATATCCGCGCATGTCGAAACCGGCGCACGGCTGCCGCGCGCATTGTTCGACAGAATGCGTGCCGCCAGGAACTTCCAGAGCGGCATGGACATGGTCCGGGATCTGGAATTCGCTCTCTTCGACATGCTGGTGCATTCGGCGTTCGACCCGCGCGGCGCTGGATCGCCGCAAACCGTACTGGATGCCGTGCGGCGCGACACCGCGGTCGTGCAGCGTCCGCCCTACGACCGATTCATCCACTCGTTCGGTCACGTTTTCGCAGGCGGTTACGCGGCGGGGTACTACAGCTACAAGTGGGCCGAAGTGCTGTCCGCGGACGCCTACGGACTGTTCGAGGAGATGGGCGTGCTTTCGCCCGCCGCCGGGGCGAAGTTCCGCGAGGAGGTGCTCGCGCGAGGCGGCAGCCGGACGGCCCTGGATTCGTTCGTGGCCTTCCGCGGGCGACTACCCCAAATCGATGCGCTTCTGCGTCATAATGGAATGGTGAATCCGGCCTGAGGAGGATAAATCATGGTACGCGCAACCCGACGTTACGCGCTCGCTTGGTGCCTCGTCGTCGCCGCTGCGACGATCGCCGCGACCGGTGCAATCGCCCAGCAGCAGGTATACCGCTATATCGACAAGGACGGTAGCGTGGTCTATTCGGACCGGATGCCCCCGCGTGGCTATTATGGCGTCGAGGCGAAGCGGCTCGGGGCCAACCTCATCGAAAATGACGATCTCCCGCTTGCCGCGCGGCAGGCGCAGGAACGTTTTCCGGTGACGCTTTATACGTTCGCCTGCGGCGTCGTTTGCACCAGCGCCGAGACGCTCCTGAATCGCCGCGGCGTGCCGTTTACGACCGTTGCCGCCGACACGCCCCAGGGTGCGGAACTGCTCTCGAAAGCGACCGGGGAATTGCGGGTGCCCGTGCTGCAGGTCGGCGACAAGAACTTCATCAAAGGCTACAGCGAACCCCAATGGCAGGCCGCGCTCGACGAGGCCGGCTACCCGAAAACGCCCCCGCCGAAGCGAGTGCCCGCTGGCAAGGCGCCTCCGGAACCTGCCGCCACTCCAGTTGAGACGCCGCAAGTCCTCGGCGCGCCGGCCTCCAACTATCCCAAACAGTAGCGGCGCGAGCCGGGAGCAGCGACGCGAGCCGAGGAGCAGGGGCCCCGCGAGCGCAGCGAGTGGGGATGCGACTGGGGCGAGCCGACGCAACGAGGGCGACGCGCAGACGCTCCCTTGGCACGACGATGCAAGGCGACCGTGTGGCCGCGCGTGCCCGGCCGCCGAGATGACACCACGAATGGCAAGCGGCATTCGCGGCTCCGCCGTCGATCAACCGCGGCGTGTGCCGCGACAATTGCCCCGATTCGCCCTCACGGAATCCTTTTTCGGCACCCGACGCAGCCTTAGAGCGGTGAGAGCAGCTTGAAAATTGCCACCTGGAACGTCAATTCGCTGAACATGCGACTGCCGCGGGTCCTGGATTGGCTCGCGTCGGAAAGGCCCGACATCGTCTGTCTGCAGGAAACCAAGATGGAGGATGCGAAGTTTCCGCACATCGAACTTGGCGGCGCCGGCTATGCGGCGCAGTACTCGGGCCAGCGTACCTACAATGGTGTTGCGCTGCTCCTG
This sequence comes from uncultured beta proteobacterium, assembly GCA_963726775.1. GTDB lineage: Bacteria > Pseudomonadota > Gammaproteobacteria > Burkholderiales > Casimicrobiaceae > CAIWHR01. Next base: position 1,356,377 of record CAVSDL010000001.1, on the reverse strand, counting down.
CGCGATGGAATCGGTGCCGCGACGAACGTCATCGCCGCAATCCCGGACTTCGCCGACGAGCAGAAGCGCGTCATCGCGGCGACGGTCGCCGGCATTCGAATCATCGATTTCTACGTGCCCAACGGGCAGGCGGTGGACTCCGACAAGTACCGCTACAAGCTCGATTGGTGTCGTGCCGCGACCGAGTGGCTCCGCGACGAGGTCGCGCGGCACCCGTTGCTCGCCGTAGCCGGCGATTTCAACATCGCGCCCGAGGACCGCGACGTTCACGATCCCGAGCTCTGGCGTGGGCAGGTATTGTGCACCGATCGGGAGCGAACGATTTTCCGCAGCTGGCTCGGCCTGGGGTTGAATGATGGATTCCGGCTGTTCGATCAGCCGGCGAATCTATTCAGCTGGTGGGACTACCGGCAGCTTGCTTTCCCGAAAAACCGGGGTCTGCGCATCGACCATATCCTCCTGTCGCCGGCGCTCGCCGCGAAATGCACCGGTTGTCGTATCGATCGCAATGCGCGCAAGGGCGCGAAACCATCCGACCATGCGCCCGTGGTCGCCGAAATCGCTCCGTGACGATTTCCGCTGTCCGGTCCGGAAACGACGGACCGACCGGGCATTGCGGGAAAATCGTGATCGGGGCATAGCGCAAAGTCGCGCCGCCGCATCCATGCACCCGCGATCGCGAATCCGCTAATCGCCCGGGCGGGCGGGCCGCCTCAGTTCCGGTTCGAGCCCGAGCTCCTGGATCTTGCGCGTCAGCGTGTTGCGGCCCCAGCCCAGCCGTTGCGCGGCTTCCATCCGATGCCCGCCGGTATGCGCGAGCGCGCCGAGGATCAGCGTCTTCTCGAATTCCCTTTCGAGTCGGTCGCCTACGGCGGGCTCGCCGCCCGCGAGCGCCTGGGCCAGTTCGCGATCGAGGGCCTGTTCCCAGTTCGATTCGCCGCCGCCGGCGGGAGCGTGGCGCGGCGTGTCCCGCACTTCGGGCGGAAGATCCGCGACGCCGATGCGCTGCCCGGGAGCCATGACCGTAAGCCAGTGGCAGATGTTCTCGAGCTGACGCACATTGCCGGGAAACGAAAACGCCGCGAGTACCTTCAACACATCGTCGGACAGCAGCTTCGGTTCCACAGCGAGTTCGCGCGCGCTCTTTTGCAGAAAGTGCCGCGCGAGCGGCGCGATGTCCTCCTGTCGCTCGCAGAGGGGCGGCAATCGCAGTCGGACCACGTTGAGCCGATGCATCAGATCTTCGCGGAACAGGCCCAATCGGACGCGCTCCTCGAGATTCTGATGCGTCGCCGCGATCACGCGGACGCTCGACTTCAGCGGTGCATGGCCGCCAACGCGGTAATACTCGCCATCGGAAAGCACCCGCAGCAGGCGGACCTGGAGCTCCGGCGGCATGTCGCCGATTTCGTCGAGAAAGAGCGTGCCGCCCTCGGCCTGCTCGAAGCGTCCGCGCCGCGCCGCCTGGGCGCCCGTAAAGGCACCACGCTCATGACCAAAGAGCTCGGATTCGAGCAGATCCCTCGGGATCGCCGCCGTGTTGATCGCCACGAACAGGCCGGCGGCGCGCGGGCTGTGTCGGTGCAGCGCGCGCGCGACGAGTTCCTTGCCCGTTCCCGATTCGCCGGTGATCAGCACCGTCGCGCTCGACTGCGACAGCCGGCCGATGGCGCGGAACACTTCCTGCATGGCGGGGGCGTGGCCCAGCATTTCGGGTGTTTCCGCCGTTGCGACCGCGGCCGGCGTCGACGATGGCGTCTCGGTCGTCGCGCGGCGGATGAGCGCAAGCGCGTGGTCGATGTCGAACGGTTTCGGCAGGTATTCGAATGCACCACCCTGAAACACGGCCACGGCGCTGTCGAGGTCGGAGTACGCGGTCATGATGATGACCGGAATATGCGGGAAGCGCTCCTTCACCTTGTCGAGGAGCACGAGGCCCGACTCGCCGGGCATCCTGACGTCGGATACGAGGACCTGCGGCTGACTGACCGCCAGTGCCTGCAACACTTCGTAGGCGGACGAGAAGGACTTGTACGGCATGCCTTCCCGCGCGAGCGCCTTTTCCAGCACCCAGCGAATCGAACGATCGTCGTCGACGATCCAGACGGGCTTCATCGCGGCACTTCCCGGCGGTTCATGGTCGTATGCGTGCATTCATCTCTCGAATGACAATCTACGCGCCGGCGCGTCCGAACTCCAGCGGCAGAAGAATCGTGAATACCGTGCGGCCCGGCGTGCTCTCGCATTCGACGGTACCCCCGTGCTGGGCGATGAACGTCTGCGCCAGCGTGAGACCGAGTCCGGTGCCGCCCGCGCGTCCGGACACGAGCGGATAGAAGATCCGGTCGCGAATCGATTCCGGTATTCCCGGTCCGTTGTCCTCGATCGACAGCGCGACCGCGAGGCGGTGGCGTTTCCTGGCGAGCGTCACGTAGCGCGCGACCCGGGTCACGACCCGGATCTGCGGATCCGCCGTGGTGCCGACCAGCGCCTGCGCCGCGTTGCGGACGATGTTGAGCGCGGCCTGCAGCAGCTGCTCCGGGTCCGCGTCGAATTCCGGCAGGCTGCTGTCGAAATCCGAAAGGATCATGACCTGCGGAAACTCCGCCTGCACGACGCCCTTGACGCGCACGACGAGCTCGTGGATGTTCGTGCGCCGGTAGGTGGGCGCCCGGTGCGGGGTCAGCAGCCGATCGACGAGCGATTGCAGCCGATCGGCCTCGCCGATGATCACCTGCGTGTACTCGATCAGCGGCGGGCGGTCGAGCTCGCGTTCGAGGAGCTGCGCCGCGCCGCGAATGCCGCCCAGCGGATTCTTGATTTCGTGCGCGAGGCTTCGTATCAGCTCCCGATTGGCCTGCTGCTGCTCGAGGAGTCGCTCTTCGCGCGCGATCTTCAACTGCTGGTCGATGTGCCGGAATTCGAGCAGCAACGCCGCGTCATTCACCTGCACCGGCGAAACCGTGCACGTGAGGTGAAGCCTGGGCTTGGCGACGACGCCGAGCTCCACTTCCTGCTCCGTGTACGTGGCATCGCTTGCGATGGCCTTGCCGATCGCGGCATCGAGGTGGGCGGCATCGGCGAAAACATTGCTTGCCCGGTGGCCGACCAGATGCTTCCTCGACAGCTCGAACAGGTTTTCCGCGGCGGGGTTCGCGTAGACGATCGTCCGCCCAGGGTCGAGCAGAAGCACTGCCGTCGCAAGGATTTCGAGCCCGGGATAGGCGCTCTTGGCGGGGTCGCCGGTGGGCACTGGCACGTGTTTCACGAGAGCGGTGGCGCGAGCCGCGCAAGTTCCGGCGCGCGCAGTTCAATGACACCACATTAGCAAAATCCGCGCCCGGAATCGCGGAGCCACGGGCGGCCGCAACATCCCATCCCGATCGAAGGTGTCACTTGCCGGCGGCGAGTTCCTTTTTCAGCGCCTCGATGTTCTTCTCGTGCACGCCGACGGCCTGCCGCAGTTTCGCAATCCGCTCCCGGTACTTCTCGACATTGGCACGCTCCTCCGGCAACGCCGCCGGAGCGCCGTCGGCGTAGGTGGTGCGTACCTCTACCAGCAGTTTTTCCTCCGCCGCCAATTCGTCGGACAGGACCTTGCGGCGCACGTCGTCACGGCCCTTCTGCGTCGCCGGATCGATCTTCGGGAATGCCGCCGGAGTCGGAGCCCCGTTGCGGGTGCCGCCCTTCTCCTGGGGTTCGGCGTCGACGCCACCGGGCACATTGAAGTACGAGTACAAGCCTGACTCGGTGAGACAGCGATACAGGTCCCTCGTTCCCTTGACAAAAATCGGCTTGTTGACGCAGCCCGACTCCTTCGCCTTGTCGCCAACGGTGGCAGCCGCCGCCGGAAGCGAACACGCAACGGCGATCCACATCACCGTGCCCGCGCACCATGCGACGGAAGGATGCGAGCCGGCCGTGGGCAGGAAATGCATCATGCCGCGGAGTGTATTGAATTCGAAGCGCACAAGCAAAAGGGGCGGACCCTGGAAGGCCCGCCCCATGGGTGCGTTGCCGCGCCAATTACAGGCTGTAGTACATCTCGTACTCGACCGGATGCGTCGTCATCCGGAATCGAGTGACCTCTTCCATCTTCAGGCCGACATAGGCGTCGAGCATGTCGTCCGTGAACACGCCGCCCTTGGTCAGGAAAGCGCGGTCCTTCTGCAGGTGGTCGAGCGCCTCGTCGAGCGACGCACACGGATGCGGGACCTTCGCCGCCTCCTCGGGCTCGAGATCGTAGAGGTTCTTGTCCATGGGATCACCCGGATGGATCTTGTTCTGGATGCCGTCCAGTCCGGCCATCAGCATCGCGGAAAAACCGAGGTACGGATTGCAGGTCGGATCGGGGAAGCGCACTTCGATGCGGCGGCCCTTCGGGTTGGAAACATAGGGGATGCGGATGGCCGCGGAACGGTTGCGCGCCGAGTAGGCCAGATTGATCGGCGCCTCGAAACCGGGCACCAGGCGCTTGTAGGAGTTGGTGCCGGGGTTGGTGATCGCATTCAGCGACTTCGCATGCTTGATGATGCCGCCGATGTAATACAGCGCCATCTCGGACAAGCCCGAATAGCCGTCGCCGGCGAACAGGTTCTTGCCGTCCTTGAAGATCGATTGATGGCAGTGCATGCCGGATCCGTTGTCGCCGACGATCGGCTTGGGCATGAACGTCGCCGTCTTGCCGTACGCGTGCGCGGTGTTGTGCACAGCGTACTTCAGCACCTGCAGCCAATCGGCTCGCTGCACGAGGGGAGCGAACTTGGTCCCGATCTCGCATTGGCCGGCATTCGCGACCTCATGGTGGTGGACCTCCACCTCGACGCCCATCTGTTCCAGGGCGAGGCAGATCGCCGAGCGGATGTCCTGCAGCGAATCCACGGGCGGAACGGGGAAGTACCCGCCCTTCACCGTGGGCCGGTGTCCCATGTTGCCGCCTTCGAATCGTTCGGCGGACGACCATGCGGCCTCGGACGAGAATACCTTGCAGTAGCTGCCCGACATGTCGACCGACCACTCGACGGCGTCAAAGATGAAAAACTCGGGCTCCGGACCGAAATACGCGGTGTCGCCGAGACCGGTCGATTTGAGATACGCCTCCGCGCGCCGGGCGAGCGAGCGGGGGTCGCGTTCATATCCCTTGCCGTCCGTCGGTTCGACGACGTCGCAGGTGATGTTGAGGGTCGTCTCGTCCATGAACGGGTCGATGTACGCGGTGTTCGCGTCCGGCATCAGCAGCATGTCGGATGCCTGAATGCCTTTCCACCCGGCGATCGAGGAGCCGTCGAACGCGTGTCCGGCATCGAATTTGTCCATGGTGAACTGCTTGGTAGGAACCGAGACGTGCTGCTCCTTGCCGCGGGTATCGGTGAAGCGAAGGTCGACGAATTTGACCTCCTTTTCCTTGAGGGTCTTGAGCACGTCGGCGGGGGTGTTCATCTGCATCTCCTGGTCAAAACGCGTAAGAAGGGCACGGTGCAATGCAAAAAATACGGAAGAGCTTTAGCGATAACTATGCCATAACAAACAGCATCGGAAATCCCTGTTCGGCAAGGACGCGAGGGCCATCGCGGCGCCCAAATGCACAAATATGCGCCAATATGGTGCGAGTCTACGGCCGGGGCAGCGTCAAGTTGGTGCGTCGCGGATTCATGCGGCTGGATGGGATGGTGCACTGCATTATCCGCACTCAAATATTACCTTTGTTTGCTCCAAATCTCAGACGATCAAACTCAAATGTCCCTGCAAGCTATTGTTATTACATGAATAACAAGAGATACAGCTTCGGGACACGCGCGCACCGCAATGGTGCGGGCAGTGGCTTGGAGTATTGCGATCGCGCGGGTTTGGCGATGCGCCGGCGGGATCAAGGATAGAACATGTACAACCGATACCCCGCCTGCGTCGTGGCGCTGGCGTCGATGAAAAGCTTGATCGGGACTTCACCGTTCGGGGCGATCCCATTGCCTACGTCCACGGCGCCACCCGCGTAATCGGTCGGCACCAACGCGCGCCGGACGACAACCTGGTCGGACGCGTCGGTCAGCGTGAGCTCGAGGTGCGGATACGCGAGCGGCCATGGCGCATGACTGCGCACGATTGCCGTAAGGATCAGAAGACCCTTGTGCGCGGGGTCTGCCTGCAGGTCGGACGCATCGATCGAAAGATATTCGAAGCGCTCCGGCGCGATGGCGACATCGCGCAATGGATGCAGCGAGCATCCCGCTACGTCGCATAGACGCGTCAACACCGGTTTTGTGGCCGGCCAATGGGCGGCCACGTTGTCGCGGAAATGGAACAGCATTTGCGCCATCAGCAACAGCAACAGCGTGGGAAGAGCGATGACGTAAAGGGCGCTGATCGAGCGCGGCGGCTTGCTCGGCTTTGTCCATGCGAATCGCTCCTCGTAGGCAATCTCCCGCACGCCTTCGTCGGCCGGTTCCACTGGCGTGACGGAGGCGCCTTCCTCTATCGGGACCACCGGGTCGAGCGCCTGGGCATTGCGCAGGGTGACGGTGGGTGGGCCGAGCGCACGTTCGTCGAGGGGATCGTCGGTTCCAGGGAACGTCGTGCGCGGCGCCAGGGAAATCATTTCCGCGTTTCCGTCGAACACCGTCTTGCAATGGCCGCAGCGCACCTGGCCCGAGCGCAGGGCGAGCTGCTCCTGGGTTACGCGGAAGACGGTTTTGCAGCCTGGACAGCGTGTGTATTTTTCTTCGGGCATCGCGATCGCCACGGCGGCGGTTCAGTAACGACCCGGGGCATTCGAATTTGCGGCGAACGCCTCCGTGATGGCGCCTCGAATTGTGCCGGACCCCTTGGCGCGACCGGTACGGCAACAACTGGCGGAGGCAGGCTTGCTGGCGAGCATCGTCAACACGGCGTTCCGCGCGGGGAGAAAGTCGGATACTGGCGTGTCGGGCGTCACAGGCAGCTTGCGAAAGCGCGGATTCGAGCCGTCGGATGCCAGGTCGACGACATCATGGGGCAGGCGCCGGTCCATGGCGCGTGCCCACCATCGCCACCCAGCCGTCATCCCCCGTCGTCCACACTGCAATGATAAACCACGGCGCGTACGCCGCAGCCACGTCAAACGCCTGATCGGAGAGGATTCCGGACAGCACGATGCGCCCGCCGACGCGGACTCGTGCCGCCATTACCGGCGCCAGCAGCATCAGGGGTTTCGCCAGAATGTTCGCAACGACGATGTCGAAGGTCCCTTGGTCGAGGTCGGCGAGCGCTTCGGGCGGCAGGAACGTCGCCGCGACGTTGTTGGTTGCCGCGTTGGCGCGGCTCGCCTCGATCGCCTGCGAATCGACATCCGTGCCCACGACGCGGCCGGCGCCAAGCATTGACGCCGCGATGGCAAGTATTCCGGATCCGCAACCATAATCGAGGACGGACGCACCGGTCTCGATTTCTCGAGCAAGCCATTCGAGGCACAGCCGCGTCGTCGGGTGCGACCCGGTGCCGAACGCCAGGCCGGGGTCGAGCCTGATGTTGACGGCGCCGGCATCGGGAGCCTCGCACCACGAAGGAACGATCCAAAGAGCGCCGGTGATCCGGATCGGCGCGAATTGGTCGCGCGCGGCGCGCACCCAGTCCTGCTCGGCAAGCGGATAGGTCACCGCCAGCGGAAGCGCGACGCCGAGCATCGCGGCGGCCTCCGCCATCGCGCCTTTCGGGTTCGCGCCCGCGGGAAACAATGCGGTCAGCCGGCTCTCCGGCCAGATTTCGCCGCCGAGCCGTCCGGGTTCGCCGTACAGCGGCGTCTCGCGCTCCGTGCCGGCGCGAGGATCGGCGAACTCGACCGACAGCGCGCCGCGTGCGATCAGCGCGTCGCCCCACGCGTCGGCCTCGCCGGCGTCGGCATCGAATTGGAGAGCGAGATACGTCACTGGTGGCGCCGACGATGGCGTCGCGAAACGAAGCGCCCGGCGGCTGCCGGGACACGGAGTCCGTCGCGCGTCAGCCCGCAAGTTTGCGTTTGGCGAGCTTTTCCTCGAGATAGTGGATCGACGTTCCACCGCGCAGGAACTTGTCGTCGAGAAGCAGCTCCTGATGCAGCGGAATATTGGTCTTGATGCCCTCGACGACCATCTCCGAAAGCGCCACCCGCATCCGCGCGATCGCCTGCTCGCGCGTATCACCGTACGCGATCACCTTCCCCACCAGCGAGTCATAGTACGGAGGGACAAAATAGTTGTGATAGACGTGGGAGTCGACGCGGATTCCCGGCCCTCCGGGCGCATGGTACGACGTGATTCTCCCGGGCGAGGGCACGAAGGTGTACGGATCCTCCGCGTTGATCCGGCACTCGATCGCATGGCCTTTCCGCGCAATGTCGCGCTGGCGGAAGCGGAGCTTCTGCCCGGCCGCGACGCGTATCTGCTCCTGCACGATGTCGATGCCGGTGACGAGCTCGGTGACCGGATGCTCGACCTGGACGCGCGTGTTCATTTCTATGAAAAAGAATTCGTCGTCCTCGTACAGGAATTCGAACGTTCCGGCGCCACGGTATCCGATCTTGCGGCAGGCGTCCGCGCAGCGCTCGCCGATGCGGGTCAGCGCGCGCACCGAGAGCCCGGGTGCCGGCGCTTCCTCGATGATCTTCTGATGCCGGCGCTGCATCGAGCAATCGCGCTCGAACAGGTAGACGGCGTTCTTGTGCTCGTCGGCAAGCACCTGGATCTCGATGTGGCGCGGACTCGCGAGAAACTTCTCCATGTACAACGTCGGGTTGCCAAACGCGGCCTGGGCTTCGGCGCGGGTCAAGGAGACCGCCGAGATCAGCGCCGCCTCGGTATGCACCACGCGCATCCCGCGTCCGCCGCCGCCGCCGGACGCCTTGACGATGACCGGATAGCCGACCGCGCGGGCGATCCTCACGATCTCTTTCGGGTCGTCCGGCAGGGCGCCTTCCGAGCCCGGAACACAGGGCACGCCGGCCTTGACCATCGCCGCCTTGGCGCTGACCTTGTCGCCCATGAGGCGGATCGTGTCGGAGCGCGGGCCGATGAATACGAATCCGGAACGCTCGACCTTTTCGGCGAAATCCGCGTTTTCCGAAAGAAATCCGTAACCCGGGTGGATCGCCTGCGCGTCGGTGACCTCCGCCGCGGCGATGATGGCGGGCACGTTGAGGTAGCTCTGCGCCGACGCGGCCGGACCTATGCACACCGACTCGTCGGCGAGCCGCACGTACTTCGCCTCGCGGTCCGCCTCGGAGTGGACCATCACCGTCTTGATATTGAGCTCCCGGCACGCTCGTTGAATGCGCAGCGCGATCTCGCCCCGGTTGGCGATCAGGATCTTGCCGAAGAGCTGGTGCGGATTCTTCGCTACCACGGCCGACGATGCCGGACGGAGCGGCAATTCAGCCGATCACGACAAGCGGTTGGCCGAATTCGACCGGCTGGCCGTTCTCGGCGAGGATCTGCTTCACGACGCCGGATTTGTCGGATTCGATCTCATTCATCAACTTCATCGCTTCGATGATGCAAAGGGCGTCGCCGGCCTGGACCGTATCACCGACTTCGACGAATGGCTTGGCCCCGGGGGAGGCCGCGCGATAGAAGGTGCCCACCATCGGGCTCTTGACCAGGTGACCCTCGGGTTCCGGTGGCGGTGGCGGCGCTTCGGCGGGCGGCAGCGAAGGCGCCACGCCGGCGGACAGCTGGGTGACGGGTCCGCCCGTCGGCGCCGCCGTCGCCGCATAGTGCGCGCCGGCGGCAAGCGCGCGGGTGATCCGGACCCGTTCTTCGCCTTCCTGGATCTCGAGCTCGGCGATACCCGAGCTTTCGACGAGCTCGATCAGTGTCTTGAGCTTGCGCAGGTCCATCGGCTCACCGCGCCCGTTGTGGCTCGCGGGCGTCCCGCGGGGTCGATAGCGGCCGGCGCAGGACGGCGAGCATGCCGCGACTTCGCGTCGATGCCGTCCGGTGGGTGCGCGCGGCGCTGCGTGGGAAGGTTGCCATCGCCAGGAAACCTCGTCCTCTGAACTCGAACCGCCGAGTTTGCCGCAGATCGCAGCAAGATGTCCAGTGTTGGCGAAAGATGACCGCTTGGCAGCGATGGAACGGCGCGACGGCAAGGGGGCCTCCGGAGCTGGATGTCGACGACCCCGATCATGCAATTGGGCGAACTATCAGCGATTACCGTCAACTCGAGGTTCACGCAAGGCGAGTCGATACAAATAACCGGCGATATGTGTTTTTCACAGCAATTGCGATATAAATGTGTCCAGTTGCGCCTCTTTCAAGGGCCCGAGTTGGGTATGGACGACGTGCCCTGAGCGGTCGATGATCATCGTAAACGGCAGGGCGCCGAGCCGATTTCCGAAGGTCCTGGAAAGTTCGATCGCTCCGTACCCGCCCACGAGTGCCGGATAGTTGAGGCCGATTTCGGCGGCGAATTGCCGAACTTTGTCGCCCTCGTCGATAGCGATACCGACGAATTGCAGCCCCTTGTCTCCGAATTGCTGCTGCGCTTTGACGAACATGGGCATCTCGTCGCGGCACGGTACGCACCAGGTCGCCCAGAAATTGACGATCAATAGCCGACCTCGCCACTGCCCGAGCGCTTGATCCTTGCCTTCCGCCGCATCCGGCAGCGTGAGCGCAAACAGCGGCGTGGCGTCGGGCGCCGTCGCCAGGTAGCCGTCCACCATGCGAGTCTGCCGGGCAAGGTACGCACCCCCCGCCAGCGCCAGAATCCCGGCAGCGGCGAGCACAATCCAGCGAAATGATCGTTGCCTCATCGGACGCAGGCCAAAGACCGTGAGCTAGTGTTCACTTGGGTTTTGATCGGGGCGTGATGCGGTTCGACGAATGTACAACGCATCAATTGAACCAGAATTTCTTGTGCGGGGCGGCTTCGACCAGTGCCCCGGGGCGCGCGCCCGCTATCGGCAGGACAATCGTGACTTTCTGTAGCTGCGGGGGATAGCAGACGCCGGCATCCGCGCAGCCCTGCGACTCGGCATTGACGGTTACGGACCGACCCGGCAGCGGCGCCGTCAGCGGCAGCCGTATCGCAAGCTGAGTGCGGTAAGTGTCTACCTTCCCGAAAAATGGGTCTTCCTTGATCTTGCCCCGCGGCAAGCTTGCCGAGCCGAACCCGCCAGGCTCGACCGTAAACTTGAGCCTGTCGCGATAGAGGTAGTAACCGTCCGCGATCACGAAGCGCGCTTCGACCATGCGATCGCTCAAGCCCCTGGCGCTGAACGCGAACGCGCGCTCGTTGGGCAGGAGGTCGAGTTGCGCGGCGACCGGCGATGGCGTCAATCCAATCGCAATCGCGACCGCGGCAACCCGCCTGACCAGAGGAGCGGTACCGTCAATTCCCGCCCGTTTCAGTGCCGATCCATTCGAGGTAGCGAGCAAGTCCATGGGTAATCGGGACAGCGAGGATCTCGGGAAGTTCGTAGGGATGCCGCGCCAGGATCGCCGCCTCCACCGCCGCGTAGTGCCCGGCTCGCGTCTTGATGGCGACGGGCACTTCCTGCGCAGTTTCGATTTGGCCGCGCCAGTGATAGAGTGATTCCACCGAAGCGCCGATGCTGACGCACGCGGCAAGCCGCCCTTCTACCAGCGCGCGGGCCAGGCCCTGTGCGGATGCGCGATCGGGCAATTGCGTCAGCACGAGGATCGTGGCGCCGGGCAAGGAGCTTCCATGCGTGTCATCGTGTTGTTGATTGTACTGGCTTTCCCGCTGCTCGATCTCTTTGCGACGCTGCGCTTCGCGCGCTGGACCGGTGTGCCAGTCTGGATCTGGCTCGGGATGTCGACGGTCGCCGGATTCATCCTGCTGCGTAACGAGCGGCTTGCCTTCCGCGCGAGGACGGCAGCGGCAATGCATGGCGATCAGTCGTTGCTGCGCGGGCTCGTCGACAGCGGGCGCAAGGTGCTGGCCGGCTTTCTGTTCCTGCTTCCCGGCGTCGTGAGCGATGTAATTGCTCTGGTGCTGCTGGCCCTCCCGCTCAACGTCGGGCGCGGCTTCGAACCGCAGCCCGCGACAGCCGGGCTATCGCGCGGATCGCGCGCCGACACGATCGAAGGGGAATTTCGGCGTAACGATTGATCGGTCGGCCGCGCTCGGTTCGCGGCCAGAAGCCGCCAGTCCGGGGCTTGCCCGGTCGCAAAAAACCGGAGCAGCGCGACAACCGCCACGCGCGAATATCTACTTCATGCGGTCAAGGACTGTCGGTTCGTCCTTGGCGGCACGACGGTAGGCTCGGACCATCATCGCGACGCCGGCGGCGATCATCGGCACAGAAAGCCATTGCCCCATCGTCAGTCCGAGCGCCAGGAAACCGAGGAAGCTGTCGGGCTCGCGGGCATATTCGGCGGCGTACCGGGACGCGCCGTAGCCCACCAGAAACAGCCCGGATGTCGCCCCCATCGGGCGGCGGCGTCGCGTGTAGATCCATAGCACCAGGAACAGCAGCACGCCTTCCCCCGCGAACTGGTAGAGCTGGGATGGATGGCGCGGCTCCGGACCGGCCTGCGGAAACACCATCGCCCACGGCAGGTCGGTCACGCGCCCCCAGAGCTCGGCATTGATGAAATTGCCGAGCCGGCCCGCCGCGAGCCCCAGCGGAACGAGCGGCGCGACGAAATCGGTGACGTCGAGCCATCGCTTGCCCCGCTGCCGGGCGAACAGCCAGAGCGCGATGAGTACGCCGAGAAATCCGCCGTGGAAACTCATGCCGCCCTGCCACACGGCGAAGATCTCGAGCGGGTGCTCGAAATAGTAGAACGGCTTGTAGAACAGCACGTACCCGAGGCGTCCGCCGAGGATCACGCCGAACACCCCGTAGAACAGCATGTCGTCCACGTCGCGCGGGTGCCATCCGGTCAGGAGATTTTGCCGCGCGCGCATCTTGCCCAGCACCGCGAACAGCACGAATGCCACGAGGTACATGAGCCCGTACCAGCGGACGGCGACGGGCCCGATCTGAATGGCGACCGGGTCGAACTGCGGGTGGACGAGCATTGGGCGCGGAATGAGGCTGGGGACGCGGCGTGGGCGCAGTGTACTGCGGGCCGGACGGGCGGACGAAACATCCGCGCCGCTCGCGCTCCGCCGCATGCGCGAAGCAAGCACTACAGACTGCTAGAATCGAGCTGTCGAATTATACGCAGACTGGCCACCGGCGCTGACCGGCGCCCTCTGCGAATCACCCCGCCGCCTTCGGAGCCCCTCATGTCCTCCAACCGCCGTTCCCGACTGATCACCCAGGGCATCCCCCGTTCGCCCAACCGCGCGATGCTGCGCGCCGTCGGCTTCGGCGACGGCGACTTCGAGAAGCCGATCGTCGGCGTCGCGAACGGCCACAGCACGATGAATCCCTGCAATGCCGGCATCCAGCCCCTGGTCGACCGCGCGATGGCGACGCTGAAGGACGCGGGCGCGATGCCGCAGGTGTTCGGGTTTCCGACGGTCACCGACGGCATCGGCATGGGCACCGAGGGAATGAAATATTCGCTGGTCTCCCGCGAGGTCATTGCCGACTCGATCGAGGTGGCGGTCAACGGGCAGCTCATGGACGGCGTGCTCTGCGTCGGCGGCTGCGACAAGAACATGCCGGGCAGCATGATGGCGATGGCACGGATCAACGTGCCCGCCATCTTCGTCTACGCGGGCACGATCAAGCCGGGCCGCTGGAAGGGCCAGGTGCTCACGATCGTTTCGCCGTTCGAAGCGGTCGGCGCTTATGCCGCGGGCAAGATGTCGAAGGAGGACTACGACGGCATCGAGCGCAATGCCTGCCCGACGGTCGGCGCGTGCGGCGGACAGTACACCGCCAACACGATGTCCTCGTCGTTCGAGGCGCTGGGAATGAGCCTGCTCGGCAGCTCGCAGATGGCCTCCCCCGATGCCGAAAAGGCGGACTCCGCGGCGCTATCTGCGCGCGTGCTGGTCGAAGCGGTCAGGCGGGACCTCAAGCCGCGCGACATCATCACGCGGAAGTCGATCGAGAACGCGATCGCGCTGGTGATGGCGACGGGAGGCTCGACCAATGCGGTGCTGCACTACCTCGCGATCGCCTCCGCCGCCGGCGTCGAATGGACGATCGACGATTTCGAGCGCGTGCGCCGCCGGGTGCCGGTACTGTGCGACCTGAAACCTTCGGGGCGCTTTGTCGCCGTCGATTTCCACGATGCCGGCGGGGTGCCGCAGGTGCTCAAGATTCTGCTCGAGAACGGCCTGCTGCACGGCGACTGCATGACGATCACGGGGCGCACCCTCGCGGAGGAGCTCGCTCACGTCCCGGCGGCGCCGCGCGCGGACCAGGAAGTCATCCGCCCCTGGTCGAAGCCGATGTACGCGCAAGGACACCTCGCGATCCTCCGCGGCAATCTTGCGCCCGAAGGCTGCGTGGCGAAGATCACCGGCCTCAAGAATCCCGCGATCACCGGCCCCGCGCGCGTCTTCGACTCCGAACCCGCGGTAATGGAGGCGATCATGGCGAAAAAGATCAAACCGGGAGACGTCATCGTGATCCGTTACGAAGGACCGAAGGGCGGCCCCGGCATGCAGGAGATGCTGGCGCCCACGTCGGCGCTGATCGGGCAGGGACTCGGCGAATCGGTGGGGCTCATCACCGACGGCCGCTTCTCCGGGGGCACGTGGGGCATGGTCGTCGGCCATGTCGCGCCGGAAGCGTACGTCGGCGGAGCGATCGCGCTGGTCGAGGAAGGCGATTCGATCACGATCGATGCGCGAGAGTTGCTCATCCGGCTGCACGTCACGGACGACGAGCTTGCGCGGCGGCGTGCCCGATGGACACCACCCAAGCCGCGCTACACGCGAGGCGTGATGGCGAAATATGTGCGCCTGGTATCCACGGCGAGCCTGGGCGCGGTAACCGACATCGGAAGTGAATAGCGGCCGCCGATCCAATGCCGCATGCGCATCTGCGCCGCGGCGGCGCCGCGGACAATCGGAGACGTCCTGATGGTCTACTGGCTCGCCCTCGCCGGCGCGATCGCGCTGGAAATCGCCGGCACGGTTTCGATGAAGCTCTCGCACGGATTCACGCGCACGGCACCCTCGGTCCTGCTGTTCGTCTTCTACGCCTTTTCCTTTACGCTGATGACGATTGCCGTCAAGCGGATCGACATGAGCGTGTCCTATGCGATCTGGTCCGGCGTGGGTACGGCGACGATCGCGCTGATCGGCGTAGGCTGGTTCCGCGAGTCGCTGAGCCCGGTTCAGGTCCTGAGCATCGTAGCGATCATCGCCGGGGTCATCGGCCTGCGCGTCGGCGCCGTCGAAGCGTAAGCGGGTCCGGACCCGGGCTGCTGTCGTGGCCGGTGCGGGTCGCGAGGGCGCTCATTTTCCGCGCGGCCGGCCGCCCTCGTCCGCGCTTCGGGGGGAATCATCGCCGACGTCGCGCTGTTAGCCGCGTGAGAACCTCCGGAGGCCGGATGCAATCCCATCGCCACCTCGCCCAGGCATCCCTTGCCGCCGTCGCGCTCGCGGCGCTCGCCGGCTGCGCCGGCCTCGGTACACCCGGCGGCGGTCCCGCGGCCGACGCTCCCGTTCTGCGCGTCGGCGACCGCTGGGTGTATCACGCAAAGGACGGTTTCCGGGTGCTCACGGAATGGGAAGAAACGCACGAAGTCACCGCCATCGGCCCCGCCGGCATCACCGTGCGCGTCACGCAGAAGGGGCAGGATGTCGACAACACGCGCGTCGAGACGTGGGCGGCGCCGGGCATCGTCCTCACCGGCGCGCTGTTCAACAGCGAGACGCGGCGATTCGCCACGCCGCTGCAGCGTCTCGACTTCCCGTTGGCCTCCGGCAAGACCTGGAACCAGTTTGTCGACAACTTCGACGAGAAGACGAAGAAGGAAGGACAGTTCAACCGTTACGTTCGCGTCGGCGGCTGGGACACCGTCACCACCGCTGCCGGCACGTTTGACGCGATCCGTCTCAATGTCCTGATCCGGCTCGACGACGATGATTTCTGGCGCTATGCGACCGAATGCAATTACGTGCTCTGGTATGCGCCCGCGGCGCGCGCCGTGGTGCGCGAGACCAAGCAGGCCCAGTACCGGGAAAAAGGCGATTGGGACGGTGGAATCGCGATCCGAACCCAGTACACAATGCTGGAGCTGATGGCGTTTTCGCAAGGCAAGCCGTAACCCGCGGCGGTCGGCCTGGACCGCTACGTTCAGCTCTGGCGGGGCGTTTTCGGCAGACCCGGTTTCCATCGCGTCGCTGCTCCCGTTCCGGCGTTGCCTGCCTTCGGCCGGGGCGCGGTGCGCGCCGGTTTGGCCTTCACAGCGCGCAAGGCCGCGCCCATCGCCGAGCGCAGCCAGCGTCCCATAGCCTCGGGGCTCTCGAGCGCCTCTTCCGGCGCGCGGCGATAACTCATCGCCATTGTCGTACCTGCTCTCCCCGTGTAGGTGAACGGTTCGAGACCGAGCAGGACGAATTCGGCGCGATTGCGATCATCGGTCTTGAAGTACACACAATCGCCGACGACGATGCCGACGATTTTCCCATCGACGTAGAGTCCGTGACCTCCGAACATCGGGCGCGAGGAAGCCGGTGCGGTCGGCCGCATCAACTCCAGCACGTGCGCGATGAAATCGGGGGAGTTGGGCACGAACGTCCGTCAAAGACCCAGCCGCTGCCAGATCGTTGTCGTCAGCGTTGCCAGATTGAGCGTGTAGAAGTGCAGCCCGGGCGCGCCTCGCGCGAGCAGGCCATCGCAAAGCTCGGTGACCACGTCCAGTCCGAAGGCGCGAACGGAAGCCGTGTCGTCGCCATAGCTTTCCAGCCTCTTGCGGATCCAGCGCGGAATCTCGGCGCCGCAGGCGTCCGAAAAGCGCGCGAGCTTCGGGAAGCTGCCGATCGGCATGATGCCGGGAACAATCGGCACCTCGATGCCCGCGGCGCGGCAGGCATCCACGAAATGCCAGTACGCGTCGGCATTGAAGAAGTATTGCGTTATCGCCGAGTCGGCGCCCGCGTCGACCTTGCGTTTGAACGCGGCGAGATCATCCTGCGCGGATCGCGCCTGCGGATGAAACTCCGGGTAGGCGGCCACGTCGACGTGGAACCAGTCTCCCGTTTCCTGGCGAATCAACGCGACGAGCTCGCTGGCGTAGCGAATATCGCCTCCCTCGCCCGCACCGGACGGAAGGTCGCCGCGCAGGGCGACGAGATGCCGGATGCCGTGGCTCCTGTACTGCCCGAGTATCTCGCGGATCGACTCGCGCGTGCCCCCCATGCAGGAGATGTGCGGCACCGCCTCGATGCCGTCAGCCCGAAACTCGAGCGCGGTCGACAGCGTGCCATCGCGTGTCGACCCGCCGGCGCCGAACGTGACCGAGCAAAACGCAGGTTTCAGCTGGACGAGCTGTCGTCGCGTCGCGCGCAACCGTTCGATACCTTCGGGCGTCCGTGGCGGGAAGAATTCGAGACTGCAAAGGCGCTTGGTGCTGGCGGTCATGACCAGGAGCCGGAAGCGCGATGGCGCGTCAAACGCGCTTGGGCGGAAGCAGCGATGCCAGCACCCACGAGATCAGACTGTAGCCGATCGCGCCGAACACACCCGACCAGAATCCGCTGACGTGAAAGCCGTCGACGAACGAGCCCACGCACCAGAAGAGGAGCCCGTTGATGACGAAGATGAAGAGGCCCAGCGTCAACAGTGTCGCCGGGAGCGTGAGCAGCACGAGCAGCGGCCGGATCAGCGCGTTGATGAGCCCCAGCGCGAGCGCCGCAATCAGCGCGGTCCAGAAGGTGTCGACCTGCACCCACGGAAAGACGTAGGGCAGCGCAAACAGAGCGACCGCATTGACCAGCCAGACAAGCAGCAGCGACGTCATCGCAACCTCCGTTGGGTTCGTTCAGCGCGCCGTTCCCGCGCAATAGGGTTTCAGCGCCGCGTAGAGCGTCGCGTTGACGGGCGCGGCGACTCCGGTTTCCTTCGCCATCCGCGCGACCGCGCCGGAAAGCCATGGCGCTTCGAGGCGATTCCCGGCGACAAGATCATTCAGCATCGAGGCCTTCATCTCGGCCGGCAGGCCGTCAGCGAATATCATCTGCTGCGCGACGAAATCGTCCCCGAGGGAGATGCCTTTGGCGCGGCCGACAGTCCACGCTTCGCGCATCGCCGCCTCGAGCGCCGCGCGTAGATCGGGATCGGCGCGGACCACGCCGACCGGCTGCCTCGTCACGGCCGTAAGCCCGGAAAACGCGGCCAGGAACACGAATTTCATCCACAGCGCGAGCCGAATGTCGGGAACGGTTTCCGCGTCTATCCCCGCGCCCTTGCACGCGGCAAGCAGCGCTTCCGACGCCGGTATTTGGCCCGGCAGCACGGCGCCGAAACGCAGCCGCGCCATGGTTCCGGTATGCGCGATTTCGCCCGGTGCCGAGATGGTCGCCGCGATGTAGGCGACGCCGCCCATCACCGGTTCGGCGCCGATCACGGCCCCGATTCTGTCGATGCTCTCCACTCCGTTCTGAAAGGGGATCACGACGCCACGCTCCGCCAGCAGGGGCCTGACTGTGGCCGCGGCGGATTCCGTATCCCAGAGCTTGACCGCAAACAGCACGGCATCGAATCGGCCGAGGTCCGCCGCGGCGCCCGACACGGCGGGCGCCGGCAGATGGATATCGCCCAGCGCGCTCTTGATGGTGAGCCCGCGCTCGCGCATGGCCGCGAGATGACGGCCGCGCGCGACGAACGCCACGTCGTGCCCGGCCTGCGCGAGCCTGGCGCCAAAATATCCGCCGACCCCGCCGGCGCCCATTACCGCAATGCGCATGCAATCCTCCCGCTGTCGATCCGGTGTCGAGTTTGAGAATGACCGGTCATCGTCGGGAGCCCGTCGGACGCCTAATACCGATACGTGTCCGGCTTGTAGGGCCCGTCGGCGTGCACGCCGATATAGCGCGCCTGACGGTCGGAGAGCGGCGTCAGCGTCGCGCCCAGTTTCGTCAACTGCAGCCGCGCGACTTTTTCGTCGAGGTGCTTCGGAAGCACGTACACGCCGACCGGATACCTGCCCTCGCCGCTACGCGCGTCGGTCCACAGCTCGATCTGCGCCATCACCTGGTTGGTGAACGACGAGCTCATGACATACGACGGATGGCCGGTGCCGCAGCCGAGATTCACCAGCCGGCCCTCGGCCAGCAGGATGATCCGCTTGCCGTCCGCGAAGATGATGTGATCGACCTGCGGTTTGATGTTTTCCCACCGATACTGCTTCAGCGACGCGACATCGATCTCGTTGTCGAAATGGCCGATGTTGCAGACGATCGCATTGTTCTTCATGCGCTTCATGTGATCGTGCGCGATGACGTCGATATTGCCGGTCGCGGTGACAAAAATGTCCGCCTTGTCGCACGCGTAGTCCATGGTGACGACGCGGTAGCCTTCCATCGCCGCCTGCAGCGCGCAAATGGGATCGATTTCGGTGATCCAGACCTGCGCCGACAGCGCACGCAGCGCCTGCGCCGACCCCTTCCCGACGTCCCCATAGCCAGCGACCAGCGCCACCTTGCCCGCGATCATCACGTCCGTCGCGCGCTTGATGCCGTCCACCAGGGACTCCCGGCATCCATAGAGATTGTCGAACTTAGACTTGGTTACCGAGTCGTTCACGTTGATCGCCGGGAACGCAAGGCGGCCTTCCCTGTGCATCTGGTAGAGCCGCTTGACGCCTGTAGTCGTCTCTTCGGTGACCCCCCGCACCGCGGCCTTGATCCTCGAATATAACCGCGGGTCCTTTGCGAGCCGCGCCGCGATCGACGCGAAGAGGGCCTCTTCTTCCTCGTTGGTCGGGCGCGAGATGCACGCGGCATCCGTCTCGGCGCCGGCACCAAGGTGCACGAGCAGAGTTGCGTCACCGCCGTCATCGAGAATCATGTTCGCGCCGCCGGTCTTGGCGGCGTCATTGGGCCATTCGAAAATCCGGTGCGTGTAGTCCCAGTATTCGGTCAGCGATTCGCCTTTGCGCGCAAATACAGGCGTGCCGCGCTCGGCGATCGCGGCGGCCGCGTGGTCCTGCGTCGAGTAGATATTGCACGACGCCCAGCGCACCTCGGCGCCCAGCGCCTGCAGCGTCTCGATCAGCACCGCGGTCTGGATGGTCATGTGCAGCGAGCCCGCGATGCGGGCACCCCGCAGCGGCTGTTCGGGCGCAAACTCGTCGCGGATCGCCATGAGGCCGGGCATCTCGGTCTCGGCAATCAGTATCTCCTTGCGGCCCCAGTCGGCCAGAGCAAGGTCGGCGACCTTGAAGTCGGTGAAGCTCCGGGTGTCGGTCACAGCGTTCATCGGTCACTCCATCGTTGGTGACCACGCTGCGGGGAGAGCGGAAGACCCGCTCGTCATCCCGTGCGCGGGCACGGTTCAACGAGCGCGGTTCTCGAAAGGAGACGGTCCCGAGCCTGGCAGCGGCCCGTTTCGGGGGCGGCTGTTGCAACGCTCCTCGGGATCCGCGAATTCTATCCAAAATCCGGGTCTCCGTGCAAAGTGTGAGGTAATTACACATGGTTACAACTTCGAACCAGGGAACCACGCGATCCATGGACAATTCAAAACCGTGTTGGCCTTACCGGAACCGACGATGACGTCCCGCGACCCGCTTGCCGTCCCGCCAGCTGCGACCTCCTCGCTTTCCGCTCTACGCCGCCGCCGCTGGCCGCTGGCCGTCGCCGCCGTCGTCATCGCTGCCGCCGGAGCGGGCTACTGGTATCGGGCGGGCCCGGCGGCGGTTGCACCGCCTGCGAGCGGCGGACGATTCGATCCGTCCGCGCGCGCGCTGCCCGTGGTAGCCGCGACAGTGCGAACGGGGAGCATCGACGTCTATCAGATGGCGCTCGGCACGGTGACGCCACGCAACCTGGTCGTGGTGAAGCCGCGCATCGATGGTCAGCTGATGCGCGTCGCGTTCCAGGAAGGCCAGATCGTCAAGGCCGGCGACCTGCTCGCCGAAATCGATCCGCGGCCGTTCGAGGTTCAATTGACGCAGGCCACGGGCCAGATGGCGAAGGACCAGGCGCTGCTCAAGAACGCGCAGCTCGACCTCGAGCGGTACCGTGCGCTGCTCGCCCAGGACTCGATCTCCAAACAGCAGGTGGACACGCAGGAGGCGCTGGTGCGCCAATTCGAAGGCACGGTCCAGTCGGACCAGGGGACGATCGACAGCGCGAGGCTGCAGCTCACCTACAGCCGTGTGACGGCGCCGATCGGCGGCCGCGTGGGATTGCGGCAGGTGGACCCTGGCAACGTGGTCCACGCAGCCGACGCGAGTGGTCTCGTCGTGATCGCGCAGCTGCAGCCGATCACCGTGCTGTTCCCGATTCCCGAGGACAACGTGCCGCGGGTAATGGGACGGCTCGGGAGCGGCGAGACCGTCGTCGTCGAGGCCTGGGACCGCGACCAGAAAGTGAAACTCGCAACCGGACGCCTCCTCACCGTCGACAACCAGATCGATACGGCCACCGGCACGGTCAAGCTCAAGGCTGAGTTTCCGAACGCCAATCTCGCGTTGTTCCCGAACCAGTTTGTCAACGTGCGGATGCTGGTGCAGACGTTGCCGGATGCCACGCTCGTGCCGTCGGCGGCCATTCAGCGCGGAGCGCCGGGCACGTTCGTCTATGTCGTCAAAGGCGACAACACGGTCTCGGTGACGTCGGTGAAGCTCGGGCCGGTGCAAGGCGAGACCACCGCCATTGCGAGCGGCTTGGCACCCGGCGACCGCGTCATCGTCGACGGGGCCGACAAGCTGCGCGAGGGGGCGCGGGTCGAATTGATCACGCGTGAAGCCCAGGCGGCGCCGGCCGCGGGCGCCGCGGGCCGCGGGCCGCGGGGCGACCGTCCGCCCGGCAGCGGTCCGCCGCGCGACGGTCAACGCGCACCCAGGACCGGCGGCTGATGAACGGCCCCCACGCTCACTGCGTTCGCTGCCCCCCGAGAGACGCCCGTGCGAGCAGGGCGAAGCCAAGGCCCGAAGGGCGCGTCTGCGAGCGCGGGTGGCGGCCGACTCCACAACAGAACGGGTCAGGAACGACTTCGCGGAGGCCGCGCAATTCGCGCCTTGGGACGGCCCAGCGGCGCGAATGGAACGGCCCCCACGCTCACTGCGTTCGCTGCCCCCCCGAGAGACGCCCGTGCGAGCAGGGCGAACCCAAGGCCCGAAGGGCGCGTCTGCGAGCGCGGGTGGCGGCCGACTCCACAACAGAACGGGTCAGGAACGACTTCGCGGAGGCCGCGCAAATCGCGCCTCGGGACGGCCCAGCGGCGCGAATGAACGGGCGCGCGTTGTCGCGATGAATCCCTCACGCCAGTTCATCCTGCGGCCCGTGGCGACCACGCTGTTGATGGTGGCGGTGCTGCTCGTCGGCGCCGTCGCCTACCGGGTGCTGCCGCTGTCGGCGTTGCCCGAGGTCGACTATCCGACGATTCAGGTCGTGACGCTCTATCCCGGCGCCAGCCCGGACGTGATGGCATCGTCGGTCACGGCGCCGCTCGAGCGGCAATTCGGGCAGATGCCGGGCTTGAACCAGATGTCATCGACGAGTTCCGGCGGCGCATCGGTCATCACGCTGCAGTTCAGCCTCGAACTGCCGCTCGATGTCGCCGAGCAGGAGGTGCAGGCGGCGATCAACGCGTCGGGCAATTTCCTGCCGACCGACCTGCCGAATCCGCCGATCTACAACAAGGTGAACCCCGCCGACACGCCGATCCTCACGCTGGCGCTGACTTCGCAGACGCTGCCGCTCCCTAGGCTCGAGGATCTCGCCGATACGCGTATCGCGCAGAAGATTTCGCAGCTCCCCGGCGTCGGCCTCGTCAGCATCAGCGGCGGCCAGCGCCCCGCGGTGCGCATCCAGGTCAATCCGAAGGCGCTGGCGGCGTACGGGCTTTCTCTCGACGACGTGCGCACCGCGATCGCCAACGCCAACACCAATCAGGCGAAGGGCAGTTTCGACGGGCCAACGCGTGCGTCCACCATCGACGCCAACGATCAGCTGAAAACGGCCGACGAGTACCAGCAGCTCATCATCGCCTACAAGAACGGCGCGGCCGTGCGCGTGCAGGACGTTGCGGACGCCGTCGAGGCAGCCGAGAACACGCGCCTCGCCGCGTGGGCCAACGCGACGCCGGCGATCATCCTCAATGTCCAGCGCCAGCCGGGGACCAACGTGATCGAAGTGGTCGACCGGGTGAAAAAGCTGCTGCCGCAGTTGCAGGCGTCGCTGCCTTCAGCGGTCGACGTCGTGCTGCTCACCGACCGCACCGTGACCATCCGCGCGTCCGTCGAAGACGTCCAGTTCGAACTGCTGCTCGCCGTGGCGCTGGTCGTGATGGTGATCTTCCTGTTCCTGCGCAACGTGCCGGCGACATTCATCCCGAGCGTCGCCGTGCCGCTGTCCCTGGTCGGCACGTTCAGCGTCATGTACCTCGCGGGCTTTTCGATCAACAACCTGACGCTGATGGCGCTCACCATCGCGACCGGCTTCGTCGTCGACGACGCGATCGTCGTGATCGAGAACATCGCCCGCTACATCGAGAAAGGTGAATCGCCGCTGGAGGCGGCGCTCAAGGGAACGCAGCAGATCGCCTTTACGATCATATCGCTGACGTTCTCGCTGATCGCAGTGCTGATCCCGTTGCTGTTCATGGGCGACGTCGTTGGACGCCTGTTCCGCGAATTCGCCATCACGCTGGCGGTATCGATCCTGATCTCCGCTGTCGTGTCGCTGACGCTGACCCCGATGATGTGCGCGAGACTCCTGCACCACACGCCGCCCGAAAAGCAGGGACGCTTCTATCGCTGGAGCGGCGAGGTCTTTACGCGCGGGATCGCCGGTTACGGCCGGCTGCTGAACTGGGTGCTCGACCGGCAGGGTGCAACGCTGATCGTCGCGATCCTGACGCTGGTGCTGACGGTCGTTCTGTACATCGCGATCCCCAAAGGTTTCTTCCCGATCCAGGACACCGGCGCCATCCAGGGCATCTCGGAAGCACCCCAGACGATTTCCTTCGGCGCGATGAGTGAGCGGCAGCAGGCGCTGGCCAAGGTGGTGCTGGAGGATCCGGCAGTCGCCAGCCTGACGTCGTTCATCGGTATCGACGGCGCCAATGCGACGCTCAACAGCGGCCGGATGCTGATCAACCTGAGGCCGCGCTCGACGCGCACCGGGAGCGCGACCGACGTCATCCGGCGTTTGCAGGGAAAGCTCGCGCAGGTGGATGGCATCGCGTTGTACATGCAGCCGGTGCAGGACCTGACGATCGAAGCCCGTGTCAGCCGCACGCAATACCAGTTCACCGTCGAGGACGTCGATGCGGCGGAGCTGGCCGTCTGGGTGCACAGGCTCGTCGACCGGTTGAAAGACGTCCCGCAGCTCACCGATGTCGCCAGCGACCTCTCGGACGGTGGCCTCCAGGCCTACGTCGACTTCGATCGCGTGACGGCAAGCCGCCTCGGGATCACGCCGGCAGCGATCGACAACGCACTCTACAACGCGTTCGGCCAGCGGCTGGTGTCGACGATCTTCACCCAGTCGAACCAGTATCGCGTCGTGCTCGAGGTCAAGCCGGAATTCCAGCGCGGTCCCGCGGCGCTCAACGATCTCTACGTGACGTCGACGGTGCCCGGACAGCCGTCGCAGCAGGTTCCCTTGAGTTCGATCGCCCGGGTCGTCGAGCGGCCGTCGTCGCTGGCGGTCAACCACATCGGGCAGTTCCCTGCGGCGACCGTCTCTTTCAACCTCGCGCCTGGAGCGTCGCTCGGCGGCGCCGTGCAGGCGATTGAGAGCGTGAAGGCGGGACTCGGCATGCCGGCCAGCGTGCAGATCAATTTCCAGGGCGCGGCGCTCGCCTTCCGCGCGTCGCTCGCCAACGAGCTGTGGCTGATCCTGGCCGCGATCGTCACCATGTACATCGTGCTGGGCGTTCTCTACGAAAGCTTCATCCACCCGATCACGATCCTGTCGACGCTGCCATCGGCGGGCGTCGGCGCGCTTCTCGCGCTGATGCTTTCCGGGAACGATCTTTCGATCATCGCGATCATCGGCATCATCCTGCTGATCGGCATCGTCAAGAAGAACGCCATCATGATGATCGACTTCGCGCTCGATGCCGAGCGCAACGACGGCATGGCGCCGCGCGACGCGATCTTCCAGGCGTGCCTGCTGCGATTTCGCCCGATCATGATGACAACGATGGCCGCGATTCTCGGCGCGTTGCCGTTGATGATCGGCTGGGGCGAGGGCTCCGAGCTGCGCCATCCGCTGGGGATCGCGATGGTCGGTGGCCTGCTGCTGTCGCAGGCGCTGACGCTATTCACGACGCCCGTCATCTACCTCGCCTTCGACGGCCTCGCCCGACGAGTCCCGACACGCGGCGGGACCCCGGCGCCGACTTCCGCTGAGCCGTTGCCGCCGCCATGAATCTGTCAGCGCCGTTCATCGACCGGCCGGTCGCCACCACGCTGCTGACGCTCGGCATCGCGCTGGCGGGGGCGATCGCGTTCCGCCTGCTGCCGGTCTCGCCGCTGCCGCAGGTCGATTTTCCGACCATTTCGGTGCAGGCGTCGCTGCCAGGCGCAAGCCCGGAGACGATGGCCGCGACCGTCGCCACGCCGCTCGAGCGCTCGCTCGGCCGGATCGCCGGCGTGACCGAGATGACGTCGTCGAGCGCCCTCGGATCTACCCGGATCACACTGCAGTTCGACCTCGCCCGCGACATCGACGGCGCCGCGCGCGACGTGCAGGCGGCGATCAATGCGGCGCGCAGCCTCCTTCCCACCGGACTCCCGAGCAATCCGACCTACCGCAAAGTCAACCCGGCCGATGCGCCGATCATGATCCTGACGCTCACCTCCGACACGATGACGCAGGGCCAGATGTACGACGCGGCATCGACGATCATCGCCCAGAAGCTCTCGCAGATCGCGGGCGTCGGACAGGTGAGCGTGGGAGGCAGTTCGCTGCCGGCGGTGCGCGTGGAACTCAATCCGCAAGCGCTCAACAAATACGGCGTCGGCCCGGAACAGGTGCGCACGGCGCTCGCGGCGGCGAACGCCAACCGGCCCAAGGGTTCGGTCGAGGACGGCGACCGTCATTGGCAGATCTATGCCAACGATCAGGCGAAGACCGCGGCGGAGTATCTGCCGCTGGTTGTCGCCTACCGCAACGGCAGCCCGGTGCAGCTGTCCGACGTCGCCGAGGTGGTCGACTCGGTGCAGGACTTGCGCAACGCCGGCATGGCCAACGGCAAGCCGTCCGTACTGGTGATCATCAACCGGCAACCCAACGCGAACATCATCGAGACGGTCGACCGCGTGACGGCATTGCTGCCTTCGCTCCGCGCGTCGATCCCGAGTGCCATCAAACTGACGCCGGCGATGGAACGCACGGCAACCATCCGGGCATCCCTCCGGGACGTCGGACGCGCGCTGACGATCGCCGTGGTGCTGGTCATCCTCGTCGTTTTCATTTTCCTGCGCGACGGCCGGGCGACGCTGATTCCCAGCGTGGCGGTGCCGGTCTCGCTGGTGGGCACCTTCGGCGCGATGTACCTCTGCGGCTTTTCGATCAACAACTTCACGCTGATGGCGCTGACCATCGCCACGGGCTTTGTCGTCGACGACGCGATCGTCGTTCTCGAAAACACGACGCGCCACATCGAGAAGGGAATGGCCCCGTTCCGCGCCGCGCTGCAGGGCGCGCGCGAAGTCGGGTTCACGGTGCTGTCGATGAGCCTGTCGCTGGTCGCCGTGTTCATTCCCATCCTGCTGATGGGCGGGATCGTCGGCCGTCTGTTCCGCGAGTTTGCGGTGACGTTGTCGATCGCGATCCTCATTTCGCTGCTCGTTTCGCTGACGACCACGCCGATGATGTGCGCGCGCCTTCTGCGGCCGGCGGCCGAACGCAGCACGGGCCGCGTCGGCGCGTGGAGCGAGCGGATCTACGGCGCCATGCTCAATGTCTACCGAAGGAGTCTCGCGTGGGGACTGCGCCACGGCGGCGTCGTGATGGTCGTTCTGCTCGCAACCATCTGCCTCAACGTCTATCTCTACGTAATCATTCCCAAGGGCTTTTTCCCGCAGCAGGACACCGGACGTCTCGTCGGCGGGATACAGGCCGACCAGAGCATTTCGTTCCAGGCGATGCGGCAGAAGCTCGCCGATTTCATGTCCATTGTCGGCAGCGATCCGGCCGTCGAAAACGTCGTCGGCTTCACCGGTGGCGCCCAACGCAATTCGGGGATGATGTTCGTCGCGTTGAAGCCCGTTGCCCAGCGCCAGGAGACGGCGGACCAGGTGATCGCGCGCCTGCGCGGCAAGCTCGCGAGGGAGCCGGGCGCCAATCTCTTCCTGCAGCCGGTGCAGGACATCCGGATCGGCGGGCGGCAGAGCAATGCGCAATACCAGTTCACGCTGCAGGCCGACGACCTCGCCGAACTGCGGACATGGGAACCGCGTATCCGGCTGGCGCTGAGCCAGGTGCCGGCGCTCGCCGACGTCAACACCGATCAGCAGGACAAGGGGCTGCAGACATCGCTTGTGATCGACCGCGACGCGGCGATGCGGCTCGGCGTCACGCCCCGGTTGATCGACACGACGCTCAACGACCTGTTCGGCCAACGCCAGGTCTCGACGATCTATGCGCAACTCAACCAGTATCACGTCGTGATGGAGGCCGCGCCGGAATACTGGCAATCGCCCGACGCGCTGAAATCGGTCTACGTCAGCACGCCGGGCGGCGCGCAGGTGCCGCTCTCGGCATTCGCCACCTACGGCCCTACGAACACGCCGCTTGGCGTCAACCACCAGGGCCAGTTCGTGGCGTCGACGATATCGTTCAATCTGGCGCCCGACGTTTCGCTGTCGCAGGCGACGCGCGCGGTCGAGGACACGCTCGCGCGGCTCGGCGTGCCGACGACGGTGCGCGGCACGTTCCAGGGCAGCGCGCGGGTGTTCCAGGCGTCGCTCGCCAGCCAGCCGTGGCTGATCCTCGCGGCCCTCGTCACGCTCTACATCGTGCTCGGCGTGCTCTACGAGAGTTACGTGCATCCGATCACGATCCTGTCCACGCTCCCTTCCGCCGGTGTCGGCGCGCTGCTCGCACTGATGCTGTTCAGGACGGATTTCACGATCATCGCCTTCATCGGCGTGATCCTGCTGATCGGCATCGTCAAGAAAAACGCCATCATGATGATCGATTTCGCGCTCGACGCCGAGCGCACGCGCGGAATGAGCACGCGCGACGCGATTTTCGAGGCCTGCCTGTTGCGGTTCCGCCCGATCCTGATGACGACGCTGGCGGCGATGCTGGGCGCGTTGCCGCTCGCGCTGGGCGCGGGCGACGGGGCCGAGATGCGGCGTCCGCTCGGCATCGCGATCGTCGGAGGTTTGTTGTTCAGCCAGATGCTGACGCTGTACACGACTCCGGTTGTCTATCTGTATCTCGACCGTTTTCGCCTCTGGGTGGATCGTGCGTCGACAGCGCGGCGGCGCGGAACACCGATCGGGGAGCTTTCGATCCGATGAAGCATTGCACAGCGACGAGGCAGGCAGGGTGCGCGGTGGCGCTCGCGGCGGCGCTCGCCGGTTGCATGGCGGGGCCCGACTATGTGCGGCCCGCCGCGCCAACCGCCTCGACCTTCAAGGAAGTGCGGGGATGGAAGGTCGCGCAGCCCCGCGACGATGCTCCGCGCGGCAGCTGGTGGGAGGTCTTCGCCGACGCCGAGCTCGATTCGCTCGTGCGCGAGATCGACATCTCGAATCAGACGATCCAGGCAGCCGAGGCGCGCGTCCGCGCGGCGCGGGCCGCGACGCAGGCTTCGCGTGCCGCGCTGTTCCCCTTCGTGAGCGGCAACGCCACGGGGCTGCGTACGTCCCGCGCCGCGAGCGCGGGTACGCCCGGAATCTCCAACGCCTACAACGCGGCGCTCGACATGAGCTGGGAGGTCGATCTCTGGGGCGGTGTGCGCCGCAGCGTGGAGGCTAGCACCACGACGGCGCAGGCAAGCGCCGCGGATCTCGCCGCCGCGAGGCTGTCCGCGCAGGCGCTGCTCGCTCAGGATTACCTGCTGCTCCGCGTGCAGGACGCCGAGATCGACTTGCTGCGCGAAACGTCGGCCGCCTTCGAGCGTTCGCTCCAGCTCACCCGCAACCAGTACGCCGCCGGCATCGTCGCGCGCGGCGACGTGGCCCAGGCGGAGGCGCAGCTCGCCTCGACCAGGGCGCAGACACTCGATGCAGCGATCCAGCGTGCCCAGCTCGAGCATGCGATCGCGGTGCTGATCGGCAAGCCGCCCGCCGACGTTTCGATCGCCGCGCGCCCGCTCGCCACCGTGTTTCCCGACCTACCCGTCGCGGTGCCCTCCGCGCTCCTGGAACGCCGGCCCGACATCGCCGCTGCCGAGCGCCGCGCCGCGAGCGCCAATGCCCAAATTGGCGTCGCACAGGCGGCGTTCTATCCGCAACTTTCGCTGTCCGCGATCGGGGGCATCCAGAGTTCCGTCATCGGGAATCTGCTGACGCTGCCGAGTCGGTACTGGTCGTTGGGACCGGCCCTCGCGCAGCCGCTGTTCGACGCCGGGCTGCGCGCGGCGCAGAAGGCGGAGGCCATCGCGGCGTATGACGAGACGGTCGCCATCTACCGCACGACGGTGCTCAACGGATTCCTGGAGGTGGAGGACAACCTCGCCGCGTTGCGCATTCTCGAGCAGGAAGCAGCGGCCCAGCAGGACGCCGTCAAGGCGGCGCGCGAAGCCGCCGCGATTGCCGGCAACCAGTACAAGGCCGGTACGACCAGCTACCTTGCCGTCGTCGTCCTGCAGGCCGCCGCGCTCAACAACGAACGGACGGCGCTCGCCATCCTGGCGCGACGCCTCGCCGCAAGCGTCGCGCTGATCAAGGCGCTGGGCGGCGGCTGGGATGCGTCGGCGCTGGAAGCGGCCAATCGTTGACGCGGCGAGCGAGCGCACGGTCCGCGTCAGCCGCCGACCATAGCGTCATGCGCAGCGCACTGCGCCAGGAGCGCGGCGGTGAGCGTCGATTCGCGCTTGTAGAACCCCTCGGTGTGGAACGTCTCCTCGAGCTTGAAGAGATCGTAATCGAGGTGATGGCAAATCTCGTGCAGCACGGTGCGCAGGAACGACTTGAACGCGACGACCTGCTGCCGCTGCGCGGTGCGCATCCACACCGTGATGCGCGCGGGCCGCGCGCCGTCTTCCGGCTCGTAGAGCCCGTGGAGCTCGCCATAGTCGTCCGCCGGGCGCCGCGCCAGCACCCGGATGCGGATCGGCGGAACGTGATAGCCGCGGACCAATGCGTCGACCAGCGCCTGACAGGCGTTCTGCGCCGCCGCGCGGTCGTCGCCGGCGAGGCTGTCCCGGATGCGCGCAACATGCGCCCCCGCAACGATGCCGTCAGGCAGCGCGAGCGAGACGATGGCATCGCTCTTGCGGTAGATCCGCTGGCGCGCCGCGGAGAGCTTGGCGTAATAGGCAAACGGCATGGCGTGTGGCGTGAAATCCAATTTGAACCGCCGGAAACTGATTCCGCAGTTCGCGGCAGCGCGGGAAAAAGCGAAAGGGCCGCATCGGCGGCCCTTTCCGGTCTTGCCGGCGCCAATGCGCCGGAATAAAGGCGGTCAGGCCTTCTTGATCTTCTCGAGCATCTTGAAAATGCCCTTGGTCGAGCCGACAAAAAGACGCTTGTAGGCCTTGCCGAGACAGCGGCGCTCGAGAGTATTGCGGCGGGTGCGGGTTCGTTCGGCCATGGCGGTCTCCTTGGGTTGCGCAAATTCGGAAGCCGGGATCCGCTAAGGTTAGCCCCGGAAAGTGCAATATTGTACCCGGGTTTGGGCGCTCGACGCAGGGCGGGCGGCCTCGCCCCCGACGAGCGGATCGACCTCCCGTCCCGATCCGGCCGGCTACTCCGAGACGGCCAGCACGAAGTCCGGCCCCTAACGTTGCCCCAGCCGCAGGTCGCCGAAGACCGTGCCGGCGTCCTTCGGCAGGCCGCGCGCATATTGCGCCGGACCGCGGACCGTGGCGCCGAGCGCCGCCGCGGCACGCCACGCCCAGCGCGGGTCCCAGAGAAACGCTCGCGCCATGGCGACGAGATCGGCGTCGCCGCCGGCGACGATGGCTTCCGCCTGCTGCGGCTCGGTGATCAATCCGACGGCCATGGTGACCGCGCCGGTGGCGCGCCTGATTTCGCGCGCGAACGGCACATGGATACCGGGCTGGATCGCGATTTTCTGTGCCGGCGACACGCCCCCGCTCGACGTGTCGATCCAGTCGCAGCCCCTGGCCACGAGGCGCCGCGAGAGTTCGACGGACTCGGCGAGCGTCCACCCGCCGTCGACCCAGTCCTGCGCGCTGATGCGCACACCGAGCGGCCGATCGGCGGGCCACGCCTCGCGCACCGCATCGAACACCTGGAGCGGAAACCGGATCCGGTTCTCGAAACTGCCGCCGTAGGCATCCACGCGTCGATTGGCGATCGGCGACAGGAACTGGTGGAGCAGATAACCGTGCGCCATGTGCAACTCGACGGCGTCGATGCCGATGCGCACTGCGCGCCCGGCGGCAGCCGCGAAAGCGTCGCGCACGCCGGCAAGTCCCGGCACGTCCAGCGCAACGGGCGGCCGCTCGCCTTCGGCATGCGGGAGCGCCGACGGCGCGACGATCGTCCAGCCCCCCTGGTCAACCGGAATCAGCGCCCCGCCCTCCCACGGCCGGCGCGACGAGCCCTTGCGCCCGGCGTGCGCAAGCTGGATCGCCACCGGCATCGGCGGCGCGTTCCGGCGCGCGCGGGCGAGTGTCTCGCCTAGCGCGCGCTCGGTCGCGTCGTCCCATAGCCCGAGGCATCCGGGGGTGATGCGCCCGTCCGGCGACACCGCGGTCGCCTCGATCGTGAACATCGCGGCTCCGGTCAGGAGCAGCTGTCCCCAGTGGATCAGGTGCCAATCCGTCGCGCAACCGTCGTCGGCCGAATACATGCACATCGGCGAGACGACGATGCGGTTGGAGAGCGCGAGTGCGCGCAGTGAAATCGGATCGAACAGGGCCACGCAGGAACCTCCGGAACGTGCGCGACGGGTCAGGTCGGGACAGTCAACCCGCCACACAGCAGGAATCGATCGGCAGCGCGTTCCGGCGCTGCGGGTCCGGTCGCATCGCTCAGAGCGAAGCGGCCGCCTTCAATGCTTCCATCCTGTCGGTCGCTTCCCAGGTGAATTCGGGTTCGTCGCGGCCGAAGTGCCCGTACGCGGCAGTCTTGAGGTAGATCGGCCGCAGGAGATCGAGCATCTGGATGATCCCCTTGGGTCGCAGGTCGAAGTGCGCGTTGACGAGCGCGGCGATCTTTTCGTCGGAAATGCGCCCGGTGCCTTCCGTGTACACGGTCACGTTGATCGGATGGGCGACGCCGATCGCATAGGAGAGCTGGACCTGGCACTGGGTGGCGATGCCCGCCGCGACGATGTTCTTCGCGACATAGCGCGCGGCGTAGGCGGCGGAGCGGTCGACCTTGGACGGGTCCTTGCCCGAGAACGCGCCGCCACCGTGCGGCGCCGCGCCCCCATAGGTGTCGACAATGATCTTGCGGCCGGTGAGACCGGCGTCACCGTGCGGACCGCCGATCTCGAAGCGACCGGTCGGGTTGACGAGGTATCTTGCGCCCTTCAGCATGGCCGCCGGCAGCACCGGCTTGATGATTTCCTCGACGACGGCTTCGGCAAGCTCCGCCTGCCGCTCGTTCATGCTCGGATGATGCTGGGTGGAGAGCACGACCGTGTCGATTCCCACGGGCTTGCCGTCGGCGTACCGCACGGTGACCTGCGACTTCGCATCGGGACGCAGCCACGGAAGGCGGCCGTCCTTGCGCACTTCGCTCTGCCGCTGGACGAGCCGGTGCGCGTACCAGATCGGAAACGGCATCAGCGCGGGCGTCTCGTCGCATGCGTAGCCGAACATCAGGCCCTGGTCGCCCGCCCCCTGGTTGAGATACTCGTCCGACGCATGATCCACGCCGCGCGCGATGTCCGGCGACTGGCGGCCATAGCAGACCATCACCGCGCAGCCGTCGGCGTCGAATCGCAATTCGGGATCGTTGTAGCCTATGCGGCGGATCGTGTCGCGCGCGATCCGCGCGAAATCGTGCTTGTGGTCGGTCGTTATCTCGCCGCTCATCACGACCAGGCCCGTCGAGACCAGCGTCTCGGCGGCCACGCGTCCTGCCGGGTCTTGCTCTAGAATCGCGTCAAGCACCGCGTCGGAGATCTGGTCCGCGACCTTGTCCGGGTGGCCTTCCGATACCGATTCCGACGTGAACAGAAAATCGCTCATTGCCGCTCCCTTGCCCCGCGATTCCGCGCCTGCAGCCACGCCGCCCGGATCAGCCGATCGCCGCCAAAACAGCGGCGCACAAAAGCGTGAATTCTATCAGATTCCACTCTCGATCCGACGGTCCTTCCTGCCCCCATAACCATGACGGCGACGTGCGCAGCGCGATCGCCTGGAGTGCCGCGTGACCGCACGCATCGAAGCCGCATCGCCCGCCGCAATCGCGCGTGCCGCGGACGGCCTGCGCGACGGCAAACTGGTCGCCTTTCCGACCGAGACGGTCTACGGACTTGGCGCCGACGCGCGGCAGCCTGACGCCGTGGCCCGGATTTTCGCGGCGAAGGGCCGGCCAATTGACCATCCGGTGATCATCCATGTGGCGGACGCCGCCGCCGCCGCGCATTGGGTGCGCGCCATGCCGGTAGCCGCGGCAAGGCTTGCCGCGGCGTTCTGGCCCGGTCCCCTGACGCTGATCCTCCCGCGGGCGGCTCATGTATCGGCCCTCGTCACCGGCGGACAGGATGGCGTCGGATTGCGCGTTCCATCGCACCCGGTCGCGCGCGATCTGCTGGCGGCGTTCGGCGGCGGCATCGCGGCGCCTTCCGCGAATCGCTTCGGCCGCATTTCGCCGACCACCGCTCGACATGTCGCGGACGACCTCGGCGACGCGGTGTCGATGATCCTCGACGGCGGCGCCTGCGAGGTCGGCATCGAATCGACGATCATCGCGTTCGCCGGCGAGGACCCCGTGCTGCTGCGCCCCGGCGGCATCGCCGCGACGGAACTCGCGCGCGTGCTGGGCCGCGCACCGCAAGCGCCGGATGCCGGCGCCCCGCGCGCGTCCGGAACGCTCGCCTCTCACTACGCGCCGAGGACGCCGGCAGCGCTCATCGCGCCGGATGCCATGCTCACGGAACTCGCGCGGAGGGCAGCGCAGGGCGTGCGGGTCGCGGTACTCGCCCGCACCGGCGTACGACCCGCGGCACTTGCCGACGTCTGGATTCCGGCGCCGGCAGATGCCGCGGCCTATGCGCACGACCTCTACGCGAACCTGCGTACGCTCGACGCCGCCAATGCGGAAGCGATCTTGATCGAGACGGTTCCCGACGACGATGCCTGGCTTGCCATCCGCGACCGGCTCGGCCGCGCAACCCGCGGCGAGGACGACGATCGGGATTGAGAGCACCGCGCCGGCGGCTTCAGAGGTTCCTAACGCATCGCCGTGCCGCCCGACTCACGATCGGCCAGCGCCAGGAGCCGTTCGCGACCGGCATCGGGCAGGACTTCCGCGATGCCGCCCCAGGCCGCGAAGTGGCGCACCGGATGGCCGACCAGCGGATCGTCCTCGATCAGCGCGGCAAGCCGCGCCGGATCGATCTTCGTGACGCGGGCGATCGCTGCCGGCTCCATCGCCACGACGCGCGCGCCCTGCAGCGCATAGACGCGGGCGCCCTGCAGCGCATTGGCGAAGAACGCCGCGCTGTGTCCTGTCCCGGTCAGGAGACCGATAACGCTCACGCCTTGCGCTCGCAGCAGCGCAAGCACCGCGGCGTGCTGCGCCAGATATTGGGAGACGCACAGCCGCTCCGCTGCACGGGTCGCTTCGTGCCCGTACGAATCGCTGACGACGAACAGGGTCGCGCGCCCCGGCTCGGCTCCGTCGGCGAGGTATTCGAGCAGCGCAGCGTCCAGTGCATGGGCCTCGCGCGGGCCGAAAGTCCCGAGGCCGAAGGGCCGCGTAAGCCAGACCGGTCGATCGGGCATTTGCCATAGCCACCCGTTCCCGTCGATGGGGCTCGCGTCTGCATACAACGACGACAGCATGCGCGGTAGCGGCACGACGGGCGTAGCCGCGTCCTCGTCGAACCGCTGCGCGTCGAGCACCGAGCGGCGAGACGGGTGGCCCGTCAGTCGTTCGGCGAGACACGCATGCATTGCCCGGATGCGGCTCGCGAAGGACACGTCGTTCGCCGAATCGAGCGCGATCCACTCGCGCACCGCCGCTACGTCGTCGGCCAGAATTTCGAACTGCCCCGCGCTCGCGCGTGATTCGGCTCCGAACAACGTGGCAACGGCCGTCGCGTCGCCGGCATCGAGTTCTTCGCGGCCGTGCGCCATTTCAATCACCTTCGGACCCGAAAGGCCAAGGCGCACACCGGGTATCAGCGCCGTGCGATCCGCGGCACACACCAACACCGACGAGCCGCCGAAAACGTCAGCGACACCCAATGCCAGCACGTGGACGCCCGCCGCGCGCAGGTCGAGCAACGCGGCGAGCGCGCGGGCAAGCGCCAACTCCGCGGGATTCGCCTCCTGCAACCGCACGCCACCGGACGCGGCGAGGAGGATGACCGCGGCGGGGCGCTCGACGCGTGCGTGCTCGAGCATTGCGCGCAGCGCCTCCGCATGTGACGCGCCGGTGCTGCCGCCGAGGAAACGCTCGTCCTGCGCGGCGATGAACACCGGCGCGCCGCGTACCGTCGCGCGGGCGATGATTACGCCATCATCATCCTGCGCCGCGATGCCCCAGCGCGCGAGATGTGGCGAAGCCCGCGGTGCGGACAGGATCGCGTCCACCGGCGCGACGCTGCCCGGATCGGCGATTGCCGCGATGCGCTCCCGCGGACACAGCAGTTTCAGGGATACGTTCGGTGAGGGTTGCGCCGAAACCACGCAGCACATCTCATTTTCCCTGATAGCGGTTGGGCAGCCAGGTCGCGACCTCCGGCACCACGCAAAGCAGCATGATTGCGACGGCCATCAGTGCCAGGAACGGCAGGACGCCCCAGACGATTCGGCGCAGCGGAATGTCGGGCGCGATTCCGTTGATGACGAACAGGTTGAGGCCCACCGGGGGATGGATCAGCCCCATTTCCATCAGGATGGTCATGATGACGCCGAACCAGATGAGATCGAAGCTGTGCGCCTTGAGCGCCGGCAGCAGGATCGGCGTGACCATCAGGATGATCGCGACCGGCGGCAGGAAAAAACCCAGCACGATCAGCAGAACGTTGGCCCAGAAGAAGAACGCCCACTTGGACAGCGGCAGCGCGATCAGCCACTCCGCAACGCTCTGCGTGACGTGCAGGTAGCTCATCACGTACGTATAGAGAAAGCTCATCGCGATGATCAGCATCACCATGCACGACTCGCGCACGGTGCCGCCGAGGATCGCCCGCATGTCGTTCCAGCGATAGCAGCGGTAGATCAGCACCACCATCAGCAGCGACGCGGCGGCGCCGATGCCGGCAACTTCCGACGGCGTCGCCCAGCCGCCGTAGAGCGCGACCATGATCACCATGATCACCGCAAGGAACGGCACGAAACGCGGCAGGGTTTCGAGGCGTTCCCTCCAGGTGTAGTGATCGAGCACCGCCACCGCCTGCCCTCCAGCCGCCGCAGCGACAGTCGCGCGCTGCCGGTCGCGGCGGTACTGGAAGATCGTCCACGCGATGAACATCGCGGTGAGCAGCAGACCGGGGCCGACGCCGGCCATGAACAGCCGGCCGATCGATTGCTCGGTGGCGAGACCGTAGAGAATCAGTGTCAGCGACGGCGGAATCAGGATGCCCAGCGTGCCGCCAGCGGCGATGAGTCCCGTCGCGAGCTCCTCCGAATAGCCACGAGCCCGCATCTGCGGAATGCCGGAGCTTCCGATCGCCGAGCACGTTGCCGGCGAGCTGCCGCACATCGCGGCGAACACGCTGCAGGCGAGGACGTTGGCCACGCCGAGACCGCCCGGGACTCGCGACAGCCAACGATTGAGCGACGAGTAGAGGTCCTCGCCGGCGCGCGACTTGCCGATCGCTGCGCCCATCAGCACGAACAAAGGGATCGTCAGCAGCGTAAAGTTGTCGAGTTCGGAGTAGATCGTTTCCGCCACGACCGCAATGTTGGCGGTCGGCATGAAGGCGAACATGAACCCGAGCGCGACGGCGCCGACCGCGAAGGCGATGGGCATCCCGGAGAACAGCAGCAGAAACGTCGTGCCGCCGTAGAGCAACCCGATCTGCAGCGTGGTCATTGGTGCGCCCCCACGCTTGCGGCTGCCGCCGCGGCGCTGCCCCCCGAGGGACGCCCGCGCGAGCAGGGCGAAGCCAAGGCCCGAAGGGCGCGTCTGCGAGCGCGGGTGGCGGCCGACTCCACGACGCGACGCGCCCCCTCCACATCGCGGAGGCCGCGGTAATTCGCGCCTTGGGGCGGCCCGGCGGCGCTCATTGGTGCGCCCCCACGCTTGCGGCTGCCGCCGCAACGAATCGTCCTTGGGGCGGCCCGGCGGATCTCATTCGGCGTCTTCCGGATGCGAGGAGCCGCTGACCGCACGTGCCGCAATCACCTGCACCGCGATCTGCAGCGCCAGCAGCGACATTCCGAGGGCCATGAAGCCGAACGGGATCCACAGCTTGGGAGCCCACACCGAGTTGCTCTCCCGTCCGTCGGACCAGGCCTCGCCGAAGAGCTCCCACGCCTTCCACGCCACGAAGGCGCACACCGCGAACGACAGCAGATCCGCGAGCCACTTGCGCGCCCGGTTGACGCGGGGCGGAAGGATCGCGTCAAGCACCTCGATCGACACGTGGCCGCGATGGAGCTGCGTGTAGCCGGCACTCATGAACGTGGCGACAATCAGCAACATCACGGCGAACTCGATCTCCCAATCGGTTGCCCAGCGCAACCAATAGCGGACACCGACCTCGAACACGAGAATGCCGGCGCAGAACGCGATGACGAATCCGGACGCGTAACCCATCGCCGTGTTGATCGTGGCAAGGGCGCGGACGCAACGGAGCCAAAGATTCATGCGCTGGCGCCTGCCATCCGGCCAACGTCAACCACGGGCCTCGTCGCCCGGAACCGGGCATCGGTAGCCGCTCCGGGATGGGTATGTCACTTGACGGCCGTCGCCATGTCCAGCCAGCGCTTGCCGTCCTTCACGTTCTTCGCGAAGTCGTCCCACGCCGTTTCCTGGGCGATGGCCCGCCACCTTGCGAACGTGGCGTCGTCCATGTCGAACACCTTGGTGCCGTTCTTTGCGTAGACCTCGGCGACGCGCGCATCGTCGGCCTTGGCCGCTTCGAGCGCAAACTTCTCGAGGCTTGCGCCGGCCTCGTTGATCGCCTGCTGCTGCTCCTTCGTCAGGCTGTCGTAGACGGGCTTCGAGATCACCAGCGGCTCGAACATGTACCAGAACGTGTTCTTGCGCGCCGTCGTCACGTTCTTGCCGGTCTCGTAAAGGCGGAAGGTGATCAGCGATGTCGACGACGTTATGGCCGCGTCCAGGACTCCCGACTGCATCGCGCTGTAGATCTCGTTCGACGGCACGTTGGTGATCGCCGCTCCCGCGCCTTTCAGCATCATGTCGACTTCCTTGCTGCCGCCGCGGATCTTCATGCCCTTGGCATCGTCCGGCGTCACGACCGGTTTGGCGAGGCCTGCGATGCCGCCGGCCTGCCACACCCAGGTGACGATCCGGATGCCGCGGTCCTCGAGCAGCTTCGACCACTCCTTGCCGATCGGAGCGTCCTTCCACCGCAGCCCCTGCTCGTAGCTCGTGATCAACGCCGGCATCAGTCCGAGATTCGCTTCGGGCACTTCGCCGCCACCGTACGCGATCGGCAGTACCGACATGTCGAGCGCGCCTTTGCGGAGTGCGCCGAATTGCGCAAAGGTCTTGACCAGCGAACTGGCCGGATAGACCTCGAATTTCAGTGTGCCGTTGGTGCGCTTCTCGACGTCGGCCGCGAACTTGCGCGCGAGCTGGTCGCGGAAGTCGCCATCGGCGCCCGTCGACGCAGGGAACTGGTGCGAAATTTTGAGCACGCGCGGCTGCTGCGCGGTCGCCCCCGCGGCGAGCCCGAGCATGAGTGCGGCGAGCGCGCACAGCGCGGCCACGGCCAAACGCGGCCGCCGTTCCAGCGTCGATGTCATCGGTCCCCTCCGGTCAAGTTTGTTGTGCGGAAAATCATAGCACCGTCGCCGCGTCTCCGGTGGCGCGCGTACGGCTCGGCCCGGATTGCGACTTCGGCGGACGGCGTTGCAGCGCCAATCACGAAGGCCGATGGCGGATCATCGCGAGGCGCGATACGAAGCCAGATGCCGCACCGCACAAGGGCCATCTTGGCCGCGATGCACGCGCGCGATCCGGGCCCCGCGCGTTTCAGTTGCCCACCGTTGCCGTGCGCCGATCGACGACCCGTTCATGCCGATGGAAAAACGGGGTACCATTGCGAAGGATTGCACAGAGCCGCTGCGCCCCGACGAAAACTGGGACGGCGTGGCGATTCGCAACAAAGTAACGCAACGAGGAGGAGTGAACATGAAACAAGAGATCACCGCGACATCGGTGACAGGAGACTTGCACAGCTCGCGGCGCGCCGTTAGTGGTACCACGGGCGTCGCCAGCGCCAGCGGGTACGCACTGGCAGCGCTGGCGGTGGCCGCGATGGCGGGGGCGACCCCCGCGTGGGCTGCCGGTTGGGAACCGACCAAGCCGGTCGAGTTCGTGGTCCCTGCCGGCACGGGTGGCGGCGCCGACCAGATGGCGCGAATGCTCCAGGGCGTCATCACCAAGAACAATCTGATGAAGCAGCCGATGATCGTTGTCAACAAGCCCGGTGGCGCCGGTGCGGAGGGCTTCCTCGCGATCAAGGATGCGAAGGGCGATCCGAACAAGATCATCATTACGCTCTCCAATCTCTTCACGACACCGCTGGCAACCGGCGTCCCGTTCAACTGGAAGGACATGACGCCCGTGGCGATGCTGGCGCTCGACCAGTTCGTGCTTTGGGTGAATGCCGAAACGCCCTACAAGACCGCGAAGGATTACCTGACGGCGGTAAAGGCCGGCGGCCCCAACAAATTCAAGATGGGCGGCACGGGCTCCAAGCAGGAAGACCAGATCATCACGGTCGCGATCGAGAAGGTCGCCGGAGTGAAGTTCACCTATGTGCCGTTCAAGGGCGGCGGCGACGTCGCGGTGCAGCTCGTCGGAAAGCACATCGATTCGACGGTCAACAACCCGATCGAGGCCGTCGCGCAATGGCGGGCGGGTGCTCTGCGCCCGTTGTGCGTGTTCGACGACCAGCGGATGCCGTACAAGGCCAAGGTCACCGACACGATGTCCTGGAACGACATCCCGAGCTGCAAGGAAGCGGGCGTCGGGGTCGACTATCTGATGCTTCGCGGCATCTTCATGCCCGCTGGCGTCACGAAGGAGCAGGTTGATTTCTATGTTGACCTGTTCAAGAAGGTGCGCGAAACGCCGGACTGGAAGAAGTTCATGGAGGAAGGCGCGTTCAACACCACCTTCATGAGCGGCCCCGACTATGTGAAATGGGTCGAGAGCGCCGAGAAAACCCACGTCGAGCTGATGCGCGAAGCTGGGTTTCTCGCCACCAAGCCGTGACCCTGCCCGCAGCGGGCGACGACCGTCCGCCATGGCGCCATCGCGGTGGCGCCGCTGCGTGCGGCCTTGGGGACCGTTCGCGGGCCATAACCCATGAATGACGACACGCCCTCCGGCGGCGAAGCGGGAATTTCGACGCGCGCGGCCGACATCGCGGTGGCGGTGCTTCTGTTTGCCATCGGTACGCTCGTGGTTGTCGACAGCTACCGGCTGGGCGCGAGCTGGGGCGATGACGGCCCGCAGTCGGGCTATTTCCCGTTCTACATCGGGCTCCTGCTATGCCTGTCGAGCGTCGCGACATTGGCGCAGGTCGCGCTTGCCGAATGGCGGCGCCGCGAGCAATTTTCCGGCGCCATTGCAGAACGCCAGCAACAGTTCGTCGCCTGGGGTCCGTTGAAGCAAGTGTTCTCCGTGTTGCTGCCGGCGATCGTCTACGTATTGGGCGTCGAGTTGCTCGGGATCTACGTCGCGTCGGCGCTCTACATCGCGCTGTTCATGGTCTGGCTTGGCAAGTACCCGTGGCCGAAGAGCGCAGTGATCGGGCTCGCGGTTAGCGCATCGCTGTTCGTCATGTTCGAGGTCTGGTTCAAGGTGCCGCTTTTCAAGGGCAGGTACGATTTGCTGTCATGGCTCGGCTACTGAGCACGCGTCATCCCTTTCGGTTTGCGTCCTCCCACGAGAGAATTTCTTGACTGAGATCAGCGCCCTGTTCCACGGTTTCGCGGTCGTGCTGACGCCGTTCAACATGCTCCTGATGATGATCGGGATCGTGCTGGGCGTCATCATCGGCGTACTGCCGGGCCTCGGCGGCGCCAACGGAGTCGCGATCCTTCTGCCGTTGACATTCACGATGCCGCCGACCTCGGCGATCATCATGCTGTCCTGCATCTACTGGGGCGCGCTTTTCGGCGGTGCGATCACTTCGGTGCTGTTCAACATTCCCGGCGAACCCTGGTCGGTGGCGACGACCTTCGACGGCTATCCGATGGCCCAGCAGGGTCGCGCGGGCGAGGCGCTGACCGCCTCGTTCACGTCTTCGTTCATCGGTGCTCTGTTCGCCGTAGTGATGATCACGTTCCTCGCGCCGCTGGTCGCGAAATTCGCGCTGCAATTCGGGCCGCCGGAGTTCTTCTCGGTCTACCTGCTGACGTTCTGCAGCTTCATCGGTATGGGCAAGGGCTCGCCATGGAAGACGCTCGCCTCGATGCTGCTCGGTTTCGCGCTCGCGGCCGTAGGGATGGACAACATCACCGGTCGCTTGCGGCTTACGTTCGGATTCTCGGAGTTGATGCGCGGCGTCGATTTCCTGATCGCGGTCATCGGCCTCTTCGGAATCGGCGAAATCCTGCTGTCGATGGAGGAAGGCCTGTCCTTCACCGGCAAGACGGCGACGATCAACCCGAAGGTCGTCCTCGAGACCTGGAAGAAGCTTCCCGCCTACTGGCTTACGTCGTTGCGAAGCTGCCTCATCGGCTGCTGGATGGGAATCACGCCGGGCGGCGCCACGCCCGCGTCGTTCATGAGCTACGGCGTGGCGAAGAAGATGTCGAAAGACGGCGACAAGTTCGGCACTGGCATGGTCGAAGGCGTGATCGCACCGGAAACAGCAGCGC
This sequence comes from uncultured beta proteobacterium, assembly GCA_963726775.1. Taxonomy (GTDB): domain Bacteria; phylum Pseudomonadota; class Gammaproteobacteria; order Burkholderiales; family Casimicrobiaceae; genus CAIWHR01. The sequence goes on along the minus strand of CAVSDL010000001.1, from coordinate 1,314,010 downwards.
ATGCCGCCGGCACGAGCGCCCTGCTGCCGATGCTGGCGCTCGGCATTCCGGGCTCGCCGACCGCCGCGGTGCTGCTGGGCGGCCTCCTGATCTGGGGCCTGCAGCCGGGACCGCTGCTTTTCGTCGAGCAGAAGGATTTCGTCTGGGGCCTGATTGCCAGCATGTACCTCGGCAATCTCGCGGGGCTCGTTATCGTGCTCACCTGCGTGCCGATGTTCGCGGCGATTCTGCGCGTGCCGTTTTCGATCATCGCGCCGGTCATCATCGTGATCTGCGCGATCGGGGCCTACTCCGTGCACAGTGCGATGCTCGACGTCTGGTTCATGCTGTTGTTCGGCGTCGTCGGCTACGCATTCAAGAAGCTCGACTATCCCTTGGCACCGCTGGTGCTGGCGCTGGTCCTGGGCGACCGTGCCGAGGACTCGTTCCGCCAGTCGATGCTGATCGCGCAGGGCGATCTCGCCGTCTTCTTTTCCAACGGTCTCGTCGGCGGCATCACGGCGCTCGCGCTCCTGATGCTGTTCTGGCCGCTCATCTCACGCTTGATCGCCGGGTTGCGCGGCCGGTAGCCGGTTGTGAATCGCCGCGGCGCTCACCGTCCGCCCCAGCGTCCCAGGGTGTGGATGCGGTCGGCGCCCAAACGGTCGGCAAGAAATATGGTGTCCGGCGAATCGGCGCGTGGTGTCCCGTTTCCGATACCCGGGGCCACCGCCAGGATTCCGGCTCGCGTCTCCGGGTCCGCCATCGCCGCGTGCAGCGCCTCGACATCCGCCCATGCCGGCGCGCCCGCGGCAAGTCGGAGATAGACGCGGCCGTTGGCCTGTTCGGCAAAGTTGAGCACCGGAAGCCGGCGCGCGCACTCGACGAGAAAATCCGTATTGCTCTCCGGCGACAGGGCCTCCCGTTCGCCGTACAGGCTCTCGGGGCCGGTGGCGTTCACGTCCACCCGCCGAAACCTGCGCACGTCCAGAATCGACTTGACGTCGAGTACGTTCATTTCTCCGTTCCACCCGAACGCCACCGTACGCGGCCGCTCTCCGAACGGCACCGCGTTGTCGAGAAATTCGTAGTGGACTTCCTTGTCCGCGCGTAGCGCCCATGTAAAGAACAGCCGCGGCATGCCCGAATACGCCTCGATGTTGTGGGCGAGGAGATCGTCGACCGCCTTGTACCGACCCACTTCGAGGCCGCGGCGCCAGGCTCGCTCGACAATCGCATCGGGGGGCGTGATCATGAAGAACAGGTAGATCGAATGGCCGAACCGCGTCAGCAGGTTGCTGCCTTCCTCGTCCGAGTCCGGAGCAAAGCTGTCGAAGCGAAAGCGATCGATCAGAAGATGCGATACGGCTCGCCGCTCGGCCTTGCGTGCCATGTAGCGATCGAGTTTCTGGTCGATGATCCGGAGTTCTTCGCCGGTGCAGGCGCCACCGTACTTGTAAAGAGTCCCCAGCGAACTGTAGTCCAGCAGCTGTTTGCGCCAGATGTCGGGACTGATCAGCGCGAAATCGCTCCAGTCTGCGCCGATCCTTTCGGCGAGCATCTTCTGTTCCGGACGCATCGTGCTCTTGCCGGCCGCCGATGCACCCTTCGTGTTCATGATGACCGGCCGTGCCTGGGCCGGCAGCAGGTCATACCCTTCGCGGCGCACCGCGTCGAGAAAATGCAGTTCGAGAGTGCGGCCGATCTCGTCGCTGCCGAAATCGTTGCAGGCGAGGTCGGTGGCCACGGCCGCGATGAGTTCCGGGGTTCCCCACACGCCACCGTGACGGCCCAGCAGCGAAGCGACGACCTTGGCGAGGGACCGATACGCGGCGCGGTGCAGGGCGTCAGCGCTGGATCGGGCGCTCGCGTGCCAGAGCTCGATCGTCTCCTCCGGCCGATCGACCTTCGACGGACCGGCGATAACCTTTGGCACGCTGCGAAACAGCCCGAACAGTCCCCGTTTCCGCTCTGCAGCGGACGACGAGGCAGGGGCTTCCGGAGCGAAGACCCGGATCCTCAGCTCGCGCTCGATGACGAGCGCGAGTCGCTCTCTCAGCGCATCGTAGGCAGCGGTGATCTCCCCCATATGCGACGCCAGATGGTTCTCGAGAATCGTCCGCGTCATCTGCCTGAAATTGATGCCCAGATCCTCGACGCGCGTTCCGATCGGAACCGACAGATCCGCCGTGACGCGAATCAGCAGCTCGTGCAACGCGAGGCGCTCCGGACGGAAGGCGACGAGATCGACGACGTTCAATCCCGTGAGGTCGTGCAATTCCTCGGCCTGTTGAAGGCTGGTCCGCACGTTCGCCGGCCGAAAGACCGTCGACAGCAGGGCCACCTCCCTGGGCGGCGGGGAGTTGATCCCGGGATTCCACGGCCCGAACTCTTCGCCGGAAACCAACGGATCGCGGATCGCTTGAGTAGGCAGGGTCATCGCCGACCGCGCTCCGGCGGGTTCGTGGCGTCGCCGGCAGGAGGAAGCGCGCGCCGCGGCAACATTTCAAACGGCGACGCGATCCTTCCTCGCATCGTACCCTTGGCCAACTGTCGCCGATCCGCCTGCCGTCAGACTGACGGCGCAATACTTGAATTCCGGAATCTTGCCGAACGGATCGAGCGCCGGATTGGTCAACAGATTCGCAGCCGCCTCGTAGAAGCAGAACGGGACGAACACGGCGCCGCGCGGCGTCCCGTCGTCAGCGCGTGCGTAGAGCGTGATGCTGCCCCGCCGCGACGCGACGGTGACGAGGCCTCCCGGCGCCACGCCGAGGGCTTCGAGATCCCGGGAATGCATCGATGCCACCGGGCCGGGCTCGAGCGCGTCCAGGACATCCGTGCGCCGGGTCATGCTGCCGGTATGCCAATGCTCGAGCTGCCGGCCGGTGATCAGCACGAACGGGTAAGCGTCATCGGGTTGCTCCGCCGCCGGAATGACGCTTGCAGGGACAAGCCGGGCACGTCCGGTCGATGTGGGGAAATTCTCCGTGAACACGACGCGCTGTCCCGGATCGCCTTCCTTTTCGCAGGGATAGGTCACCGCGTGCTCGCGCTCGAGCCGCTCCCAGGTGATGCCGGCGATCGAGGGCATGGCCTTGCGCATCTCGTCGAACACCTGGCTCGGATGGCTGTAGTTCCAGTCGAGGCCGAGCCGCTTCGCCATCTCGACGATGATCCACAGATCCTGGCGTGCGTCGCCCGGCGGCTGCAGCGCCTGCCGGCCGAGCTGCACCGTCCGGTCGGTGTTGGTGAATGTGCCGGTCTTCTCCGGGAATGCGGACGCCGGCAGGATCACATCGGCGAGATAGCCGGTTTCGGTGAGAAAAATGTCCTGCACGACCAGCATCTCGAGCTCGGCAAGTGCCTGGCGGGCGTGGTTGACGTCGGGGTCGGACATCGCGGGGTTTTCGCCCATGATGTACATCCCGCGGATCTGTCCCGCGTGCACCGCGCCCATGATTTCGACGACGGTCAACCCCGGCTTCGGGTCGAGCGTCCGGCCCCAGAGCGCCTCGAAACTGCGCCGCGCCTCGTCGTTGTCCACGCGCCGGTAATCGGGGTACATCATCGGGATCAGCCCGGCGTCGCTCGCGCCCTGGACATTGTTCTGGCCGCGCAGCGGGTGGAGGCCGGTCCCCGGCCGGCCGACCTGCCCGGTCATCATCGACAGCGCGATCAGGCAGCGCGCATTGTCGGTGCCGTGGATGTGCTGCGATATGCCCATCCCCCAGAGAATCATCGAAGCGCGCGAACGCGCGTACAGCCGGGCCACCTCGCGGATGGTCGCCGCGGGCACTCCGCATACCGCTGCCATGGCCTCGGGGCTGTAGCCGGCGACATTCGTCCGCAGCTCGTCGTAGCCCGACGTGCGATCGGCAACAAACGCTTCGGCAACCAGACCTTCCTCGACAATCGTGTGCATCATCGCGTTCAGCAGCGCGACGTCGGTGTCCGGCTTGAACGGGAGGTAATGCGTGGCGTGGCGCGCCAGCTCGGAACGGCGCGGATCGGCGAGGATGAGCCGCGTGCCGCGCTTCACCGCGTTCTTGATCCACGTGGCCGCCACCGGATGGTTGACCACGGGATTGGCGCCGATCAGCAGGATCACTTCTGCCTGCATCACGTCCATCACCGGGTTCGACACTGCGCCCGACCCGATGCCTTCGAGCAATGCGGCGACACTGGAAGCGTGGCACAGCCGCGTGCAGTGGTCGACGTTGTTGGTCTCGAAGCCGGTGCGCACCAGCTTCTGGAAGAGGTACGCTTCTTCATTGGAGCCCTTCGCCGAGCCGAACCCGGCGAGCGCGTTTCCTCCATGCGTGTCGCGAATTCGCGCCAGCGTGCCGCCGGCGAGTTCCAGCGCCTCGTCCCAGCTCGCTTCGCGAAACGCCGACAGCGGATTGGCCGGGTCCATCGCAAAAACCGCCGACTTGGCGACGTCGGCCTTGCGGATCAGCGGCACCGTGAGGCGATGCGGATGATTCACGTAATCGTAGCCGAAGCGGCCTTTCACGCACAGGCGCTTTTCGTTGGCCGGGCCGTCGCGGCCTTCGACCCGCACGATCGCATTGTCCTTGATGTGGTAGGTGAGCTGGCAACCGACGCCGCAATACGGGCACAGCGACGAAACGGCGCGATCGGCTGCCGCGAGATACGCGTCCCGCGCAGGGGCGAGTGCGCCGGTTGGGCACGCCTGCACGCATTCACCGCAAGCGACGCAACTCGAGTCGCCCATGGGATCGCCCAGATCGAACACGATCTTCGACGCTGCCCCGCGGAACGCGAAGCCGATCACGTCGTTGACCTGCACCTCGCGGCAGGCGCGCACGCAGCGCGTGCACTGGATGCAGGCGTCGAGGTTGACGGCCATCGCCGGGTGCGACGCATCGGCGGCGGGCTGCCGTCGCGCCCCGAAGCGTGGCGCGTCGACGCCAAGCCGGCGTTTCCAGTGGTCAAATTCGGAATCGGGCTTGTAGACGCGCTCCGCCATGTCCGCAGCCAGGAGCTCGACGACGATCTTCTGCGCATGGACCGCGCGCGCACTTGCGCTCGAAATCTCCATTCCCGGCGCGGGCGTGCGGCAGCACGACGGGGCGAGGACCCGCTCGCCCTTGATTTCCACCATGCAGGCCCGACAGTTGCCGTCGGGCCGCATGCCCGGCGTGTAGCACAAGTGCGGGATCTCGATGCCGTGGCGCTGCGCGGCTTCGATGATCGTTTCGCCGGCGTCCGCCACCACTTCGTTTCCATTGAGGAGAAACGGGATCCGCTCGGCGATCATCGGTGTATCCCCCACACTTGCGCCGCTCATGCCAGTTCCTCGGGAAAGTACTTGATCACGCACGTGATCGGATTGGGCGCCGCCTGTCCCAGCCCGCAGATCGAGGCGTCGGCCATTGCCTGCGACAATTCCTCCAGCAGCGGGCGATCCCACAGGGGCTTTTCGAGCAGGCGTACGGCCTTTTCCGTTCCGACGCGGCAAGGCGTGCACTGGCCGCACGACTCGTCGGCGAAAAAGTGCATCAGATTGAGCGCCGCGTCGCGCGCGCGATCGTGCTGCGACAAGACGATGACAGCTGCCGAGCCGATGAAGCATCCGTAGGGCTGCAGCGTGTCGAAATCGAGCGGCAGGCCGGAAAGCGACGCCGGGAGGATTCCTCCGGAGGCGCCACCCGGGAGGTAGGCATAGAGCTCGTGTCCCGGCAGCATGCCTCCGCAATGCTCGTCGATCAGCTCGCGCACGCTGATTCCGGCAGGGGCAAGATGCACGCCGGGTTTCGCGACGCGTCCTGACACCGAGAACGATCGCAATCCCTTGCGGCCCCGCCGCCCGTGCCCGGCGAACCACGCGGCCCCCTTTTCCAGGATGTCGCGCACCCAGTAGAGCGTCTCCATGTTCTGCTCGAGCGTCGGCCTCCCGAACAGCCCGACCTGAGCGACGTAGGGCGGGCGCAGCCTGGGCATCCCGCGCTTGCCTTCGATCGATTCGATCATCGCCGACTCTTCGCCGCAGATGTACGCACCGGCGCCGCGGCGCAGATGAATGCGCGGCAGCGGACATGGCGGGTCGGCCTGCAGCGCGGCGATCTCCGTCGCGAGGATGTGGCGGCACGCGGCGTACTCGTCGCGCAGATAGACGTAGACATCCTCGATGCCGGTGGCCCACGCCGCGATCAGCGAGCCCTCGAGGAAGCGATGCGGGTCGCGTTCGAGATAATGACGATCCTTGAACGTTCCCGGCTCACCTTCGTCGATGTTGACCGCCATCAGCCGGGGGGCAGGTTCCGCGCGCACGATGCGCCATTTTCGGCCGGCCGGAAATCCCGCGCCACCCAGGCCGCGCAGGTTCGAATCCTCCAGCGCCTTGATCACGGCGTCGACGGTGCGTTCACCTTTCGTGCATGCCGCGAGCGTCCGATAGCCGCCGCCGTCCCGATAGGCGGCGTGGTCGATGTAACGCGGCAGCTCGGGCGTCATCCGCCGCTGCGCGATGGCGACGGCGATCCTGTCGGCCGTGGCGCGGTCGACCGGAACGCGGCCGACGGCCGCGGCCGGAGCATGCTCGCAGCGCCCGATGCATGGCGCGCCGATCACGCGTACATTGGCACCCGCTCCTCTCGCCACGGCAGCGCGCAAGGCCGCGGCTCCCGCCATTGCGCAGGAAAGCGTCTCGCAGATGCGGACCGTGATCTCGGCGGGCGGCAACTCCCCGTCCCTGACCACGTCGAAATGGTGATAGAACGTCGCGACTTCGTAGACCTCGGCCAACGCCAGTTTCATCTCGTCGGCCAGAGCGACGAGGTGCGCGGCCGAGAGACAACCGTAGGCGTCCTGGACGAGATGCAGGAACTCGATCAGGAGGTCGCGACGGCGCGGCGTTTCGCCCAGAAGCTCGCGCACTTCGGCCAGCGCGCGCGGGTCGACCTGCCGCCCCTTCAGGTGGCCGCGCACACCTCCCTTTCGGCGCAGGTCGGAAGTGTCGATTACGGATTTCGTCGCCATGCGTCCTTCCCACTCCGTCTGCCTGTGGCCCGCACTTTGCGCGACGCTTGCGGGACAGCCGCAGCGGCGGCGACCCCGGCCAGCAACCGCACGGCTCCGGTCATGTCAGTCGAGAAAATCGCTATGCTTCTCGACATGCGCGGCGAGATCGAGCGAATGCTGCCGAACCAGCCGCTCGGCGCGCTCGGTATCGCGCCGTTCCAATGCCTCGATGATACGCATGTGATCGACAATGGAGCGCGCCGCGCGATCGGCCTGCGAAATGGTCATCCTGCGGATCGCGCGAACGTGAATGAACAGATTCTCGATCGTCTTTCCCATCAGATGCGATCCGGAGAGGCGGATGATCGCCTGATGAAACGCGATGTTCGCGTCCGAGTACTCCTCCAGGTGCTCCGCGGGCGCCGCATTGCGGAACTCGTCGAACATGTGGCGCAGCGCGGCGATGTCCTGGTCGGACGCGTTGACCGTCGCCAGCCGCGCCGCCATGCTCTCCAGCGCCGCCCACATCTCGATCATCTCGACGATCTGCTTCCGCGTCTTGCGGACGATGAATACACCGTGACGCGGAACCGTTCGCAGGAATCCCTCCTGCTCGAGAAGCGTCATCGCTTCGCGGATCGGCGTGCGGCTTACGCCGAGGGCATCCCCCAGCTTTCGCTCGTCGAGGCGGATCTCGTCGTCCTGGCCGTAGATGTCGGCGTCCAGGATGGCCTGCTTCAGCGCAGCGTACGCCTGGTCGCGAAAGCTGACGCTCGCGGTCAGGCGCCGCAGCGTCAGCGGCGGCCCTACGTTATCGGCCCCGGGGGTGGCAGTCATGAACCGATCGCGATCTCGCGCCGGCGGCTGCAACGCGCGGCCGTCACGTCTCGCATACGGCGCGTGCCGTGGCGAATGCAATCGGCATCCGGCAGGAAGATTTCCATTGACTTTCCATGATATACCAAATACGTTATGCAATATATCTGGAGCCATTCGGCGACCGACGCGAATCCTCCGATTGTTGCTTCGTCAGCCCCGCAAGCGGCGCTTCGGTGTGATCATCGGCGTTCGACGCCACGGAGCGCGATACGCTCGGCGAGGTCCCGAACAGCGCCCCTTTGCCGTTCATCCAGACAACGGAGAAAGCCATGCCAGACGCCGTCACGAAGCCCGCGCCACGGCCAGCCACGACGACCGCGGAAGACACGCTGAAATTCGCCAGCGGCGGCGAGATCAATCGCCAATCACAGGAAATCGACGGCTTTCAGCTCGTCATCGATGCCCTCAAGCTGAACGGCATCGATACGATCTTCGGGTTGCCCGGCATCCCGATCACCGACCTCACGCGGCGGATGCAGGCTTCCGGAATGCGCGTGATCGCCTTCCGTCATGAGCAGAATGCCGGGTATGCCGCCTCCATCGCCGGCTTCATGACGGGCAAGCCGGGCATCTGCCTTACGGTATCCGCCCCCGGCTTTCTCAACGGATTGACGGCGCTCGCCAACGCCACCAACAACTGCTTTCCGATGATCCTCATCAGCGGCTCGAGCGAGCGCGAGATCGTCGACTTGCAGCAGGGCGACTACGAGGAGATGGACCAACTCGCCATCGCGAGGCCGCACGCCAAGGCCGCGTTCCGGGTCCTGCACGCCGAGGACATCGGTGTGGGCGTGGCGCGGGCGATCCGTGCCGCTCTATCCGGCCGTCCCGGCGGCGTCTATCTCGACCTGCCGGCCAAGCTCTTCCCGCAGACGATCGACGCGGAAGCGGGGAGAAATTCGCTGATCAAGGTCGTCGATCCGGCGCCGCGCCAGATCCCGGCGCCGGACGCCGTGCAGCGCGCGCTCGATCTACTCAGGGGCGCCAAGCGTCCGCTCATCATTCTCGGCAAGGGCGCAGCGTACGCGCAAGCCGATGCGGATATTCGCGCGCTGGTGGAAAAGTCCGGCATCCCCTATCTGTCCATGGCGATGGCCAAGGGCCTGCTGCCCGACACGCACGAGCAATCCGCATCCGCGGCGCGCTCGTACGTGCTGCCGGAAGCCGACGTCGTGATGGTGATCGGTGCGCGCCTGAACTGGCTGCTTTCGCACGGCAAAGGCAAGACGTGGGGCGGCGACAGCGCCAAGCAATGGGGCGGCCAGAAATTCATCCAGGTCGACATCTCGCCACAGGAGGCGGACAGCAACGTTCGCATCGATGCGCCGGTCGTCGGCGACATCGGTTCGTGCGTCGCGGCCATGCTCGGTGCCATCAACGCAACTGCGGGATCGTGGCCTGCGCCGCCCGCCGAGTGGCTCGACGCGATTCGCGAGCGCAAGACCAGGAACGTCGCGAAGATGGGAGAAGCGCTGGCGAAGAACCCGGTGCCGATGAACTACCACAGCGCGCTCGCCGTCGTTCGCGACATGGTCAAGGCGAATCCGGATGCCATCCTCGTCAACGAGGGTGCGAACGCGCTCGACTTCACGCGCAGCATCGTGGACATGTACAAGCCGCGCAAGCGGCTGGACGTCGGCACGTGGGGCGTCATGGGCATCGGCATGGGCTTTTCGGTCGCGGCGGCCGTGGTCAGCGGCGAGCAGGTGATCGCAATCGAAGGCGACAGCGCCTTCGGTTTCTCCGGCATGGAATGCGAGACGATCTGCCGCTACAACCTGCCGGTCTGCGTCGTGATCCTGAACAACAACGGCGTCTACCGCGGCGATGAAACGAATCCGACCGGAGGACGCGATCCATCGCCCCTGGTGTTCGTCAAGGGCGCGCGCTACGAGAAACTGATGGAGGCCTTCGGTGGCGTGGGTGTGCTGGCCACGACGCCGGCCGAGCTTCGCAACGCGATGGAAGCAGCGATCCGCTCGCGCAAGCCTACGCTGATCAACGCGGTCATCGACGAAAAGGCGGGGACGGAAAGCGGCCGCATCACCAGTCTCAATCCCACCGCGAAGAAGAAGTCGTGACGCATCGCCGCGTTCGAGCGGACCGACTTCCGGCAGGCGACAGTCGGCGCGACGACGTTCAACGCGGCCTGGCAACGCTGCGCCCGCGTCTTCCGCGCGATCGCACAAATAACGGCAATGCATAGGGGAACGAAATGAGCAAGGCATTGGACGGCGTCCGCATCCTGGACTTCACCCACGTGCAATCGGGGCCGACGTGCACGCAGCTGCTCGCGTGGCTGGGCGCCGACGTGATCAAGGTGGAACGCGCCGGGGAGGGCGATATCACGCGCGGGCAGCTGCGCGACATCCCGGGCGTGGACAGCCTCTATTTCACGATGCTGAACCACAACAAGCGCTCGATCACGATCGATGCCAAGAACCCGAAAGGCAAGGGAATCATCGAGGCGCTGGTCAGGAAATGCGACGTGCTGGTCGAGAATTTCGCCCCCGGTGCGCTCGACCGGATGGGCTTCACCTGGGAGCGCATCCAGGAACTCAACCCGAAGATGATCGTGGCTTCCGTCAAGGGCTTCGGCCCCGGCCCGTACGAGGACTGCAAGGTCTACGAGAACGTCGCCCAGTGCGCCGGTGGCTCGGCGTCGACGACTGGCTTCGACGACGGTCCGCCTCTCGTGACCGGCGCGCAGATCGGCGACAGCGGCACGGGATTGCACCTGGCGCTGGGCATCGTCGCCGCCCTCTACCAGCGCAAGACCACGGGACGCGGACAGAAGGTGCTGGCTGCCATGCAGGACGGTGTTCTCAATCTCTGCCGGGTCAAGCTCCGAGACCAGCAGCGGCTGGCGCGCACCGGCGTCATGGAGGAATACCCGCAGTATCCGAACGGCGCGTTCGGCGACGCCGTGCCGCGTGCCGGTAACGCCTCCGGAGGCGGCCAGCCGGGGTGGATCCTGAAATGCAAAGGCTGGGAGACCGACCCCAACGCGTACATCTATTTCATCACGCAGGCGCCCGTCTGGAAGGACATTTGCGAGGTGATAGGCAAGGCCGAGTGGCTGACCGATCCACGGTATGCGACACCCAAGGGACGCCTGCCGCACCTGATGGAGATCTTCGGTCAGATCGAGGAATGGACCAAGACCAAGACCAAGTTCGAGGCGATGGACATCCTGAACAAGCACGACATTCCGTGCGGACCGATTCTGTCGATGAAGGAGATCGCCGAGGAACCGTCGCTGCGCAAGACCGGAACGGTCGTCGAGGTCGATCACCCGACGCGCGGCAAGTATCTGTCCGTCGGCAATCCGATCAAGATGTCCGACAGCGCGTCCGACGTGAAACGGTCGCCGCTCCTCGGCGAGCACACCGACGAGGTGCTGGCGGAGCTCGGGTACGGCAAGGATGAAGTCGCGGCGCTGCGCGCCGAAAAGGTGATCTGACCGCGGGCAATCCGCACTGCACGAACGCGTTCCGCGTATCGATATTCAGGGGAACAAGATGGCGAGCAACAACAAGGAAGTTCGGCGCATTCTGGACCAGGTAAGAGCCGAAGGACGCACGTCGCTGACCGCGCCCGAGGGCAAGCTCGTGTGCGACGCCTACGGCATTGCGGTGCCAAAGGAAGGCGTGGCGACCTCGGCCGCCGAGGCGGCGCGGATCGCGGCTGCGATGGGCTTTCCGGTCGTGCTGAAGATCGTGTCCCCGGAAATCCTGCACAAGACGGAGGCGGGCGGCGTGCTCGTCGGCGTGAAAAGTGCCGCGGAGGCCGAAAAGGGCTACGCGACGATCATGGCGAACGCCGCGAAGTACAACGCCAAGGCGACATTGCTCGGCGTGCAGGTGCAGCAGATGCTCCCTGGCGGCCAGGAAGTCATCATCGGCGCGGTGACCGATCCCGCATTCGGCAAGCTGGTCGCGTTCGGGCTGGGCGGCATCCTCGTCGAAGTGCTGAAGGACATCACCTTTCGTCTCGCCCCCGCGACGCGCGACGATGCGCTGTCCATGCTTGACGGCATCGCCGCCGCCGAAATTCTGAAGGGTGTGCGCGGCGCGGACCCGGCGAATCGCGACGCGCTCGCGGCAATGATCGTCAACGTCTCCCAGCTCGTCTCGGACTTTCCCGAAATCGTCGAGATGGACCTGAATCCGGTGTTCGCGACCAAGACCGGCGCAACCGCCGCGGACGTGCGCATCGTCGTCGATTTCACGCCTGTGGCCGCGCGCTACCGGCCGAGCCAGGAAACGATCGTCCGGCAAATGAACCGCATCATGAAGCCCGATGCCGTGGCGGTGATCGGAGCATCCTCCGAGGAAGGCAAGATCGGCAACTCGGTGATGAAGAACCTGATCAACGGCGGCTATCAGGGAGCGATCTACCCGATCAACCCCACGGCTGGCGAAATCATGGGGAAGAAGGCGTACAAGAGCGTCAAGGACGTTCCCGGGGCCATCGATGTCGCCGTATTCGCGATTCCCGCCAAATTCTGCGCGCAGGCGCTGATCGAGGTCGGCGAAAAGAAGATTCCCGGCGCGGTGCTCATCCCCTCAGGCTTTGCCGAGACGGGCAACCTGGCGGGACAGCAGGAACTGGTCGCCATCGCGCGCAAGTACGACGTGCGGCTGATGGGGCCGAATATCTACGGCTTCTACTACACGCACAAGAACCTCTGCGCGACGTTCTGCACCGCTTACGACGTCAAGGGCAAGGCCGCGCTGTCGTCGCAGTCGGGCGGCATCGGCATGGCGATCATCGGCTTTTCACGCTCGGCGAAGATGGGCGTCTCGGCGATCGTCGGGCTCGGCAACAAGTCGGACATCGACGAGGACGACCTGCTCACGTTCTTCGAGCAGGACGACAATACCCAGATCATCGCCCAGCACTGCGAGGACCTGAAGGACGGCCGGTCGTTCGCCGAGGTCGCGAAACGCGTGTCGAAGAAGAAGCCGGTGGTGATGCTGAAGGCCGGCCGCACGAGCCTCGGCGCGCGCGCGGCGAGCTCGCATACCGGCGCGCTCGCGGGCAACGACAAGATCTACGAGGACGTGCTGAAGCAATCCGGTGTGATCCGTGCGCGGTCGCTGCGCGATCTTCTGGAGTTCGCGCGCGGCATCCCCGTGCTGCCCACCCCCAAGGGGGAGAACGTCATCATCATCACCGGAGCGGGCGGCTCGGGCGTGCTGCTCTCGGATGCCTGCGTCGACAACAAGCTGTCGCTGATGGCCATGCCCCCCGATCTCGATGCGGCGTTCCGGAAGTTCATCCCGCCGTTCGGAGCCGCCGGCAATCCGGTCGACATCACGGGCGGCGAACCCCCGAAAACTTACCAGAACACGATCCGGCTGGGCCTCGAGGATCCGCGCATTCACGCGCTCATCCTCGGGTATTGGCACACGATCGTCACCCCGCCGATGGTTTTCGCAAAGCTCGTGTCCGAGGTCGTCGCAGAGATGAAGGCCAAGGGGATCGAGAAACCGATCGTCGCGTCGCTCGCAGGCGACGTGCAGGTGGAGGAGGCCGCGGAGTACCTGTTTGCGCACGGCATCCCCGCCTACCCGTATTCCACCGAGATGCCGGTCGCCGTCCTTGGCGCCAAGTACCAGTGGGCCCGCGGCGCCGGCCTGATCTGACGAAGGCCAACTCTCCGTCGGCGTGATCGGTCACCCGGCCGCCGGCGCACCGCCTGCTGCACGCCGTACCATGAGCTGTCATTTCGACGGTCGCGCGCGACGGCGCGATCGGCGTCACGCCTGCGCATGAACGCCAACCTTTACGCGCTGCTGCGCGACCATTTTGCCGACCGGGCCGGGGAGCCCTGCATCCTCATTCCGGGCGGACCGGTCATTCACTACGCCGACCTGGACGCAACGTCGGCGCGCATCGCGCGCGCGCTCGTCGATGCCGGCTGCGGCGTTGGAGATCGCGTCGCGGTCCAGGTCGACAAGTGCTGGGAGGCGCTGGCGCTCTATCTCGCCTGCCTGCGCGCCGGCCTGGTCTTTCTCCCGCTTAATACCGGATACCAGAAAGGCGAGCTCGCCTACTTCTTTGGCGATGCGCAGCCGCGCGTCGTCGTCTGTCGCCCTGACGGCGCGGCGATGGTCTCGTCGCTGCGCCCGGAGGCCATTGTGCTGACGCTGGCCGACGGCCGCGGCACTCTGCTGGATCAAACGGCCGGCAACGCCGAGACCTTCGACATCGTCGCGTCGGAGCCGGACGACCTTGCCGCGATCATCTACACGTCGGGAACGACCGGCCGCGCGAAGGGCGCGATGCTGACGCACCGCAACCTCGGCAGCAACGCGTTGGCGCTGGTCGATCGCTGGGGATTCACCCGCGGCGACGTCTTGCTGCACGCGCTGCCGATCTTCCACGTCCACGGACTGTTCGTCGCCGTCCATTGCGCGCTGCTTTCGGGGAGCCGGCTGCTGTGGCTGGCGAAATTCGATCCGCGAGAGGTCCGCGCGCAACTGCCGCGCGCGACCGTGATGATGGGGGTGCCGACGTTCTACACGCGGCTGCTCGCCGACCCGGCGTTCGGCGCAAACGATTGCCGGTCCATGCGGCTCTTCGTCTCGGGCTCGGCGCCGCTCCTGCCGGAAACCTTCAGTGAATTCCGGCAGCGCACCGGTTTCACGATCCTCGAGCGCTACGGGATGTCCGAGACCGGAATGAACACGTCGAACCCTCTCGCCGGAGAGCGGGTTGCGGGGACGGTAGGCCCCGCGCTGCCGGGCGTGTCGGTGCGCATTGTCAACGGTGAAGGGAAGGCATGCACTGCCGGCGAGATCGGAGGCATCGAGGTCAAAGGACCCAATGTCTTCGCCGGTTACTGGCGCATGCCGGAGAAGACGCGCGAGGAATTCACCGCCGACGGCTTTTTCCGCACCGGAGACGTCGGCGAAATCCTGCCGAACGGCTATGTGCGAATCGTCGGGCGCGCCAAGGATCTGATCATCACCGGCGGCCTCAACGTCTACCCGAAGGAAATCGAGGAAAAGATTGACGCGCTGCCCGGTGTCGTCGAATCAGCCGTCATCGGCGTGCCCGACGCCGACTTCGGCGAGGCGGTCACGGCCATTGTCGTCGCGCGATCCGGGCACGCGTTGACCGAAACGGGCGTGATCGCCGCGCTGAAGGCCGAGATCGCCAGCTTCAAGGTGCCGAAGCACGTGCATTTCGTCGACGAGCTGCCGCGCAACGCGATGGGCAAGGTCCAGAAGTCTTTGCTGCGCGAACGGTACCCGCAAACACCCAAGACTCAACGCCGCCACGTCTGAAGCGCTTTCCACAACATGTAGGCCGCCAGGACATACAGGAGGACGGCGAATACCCGCTTGAGCCGCCTTACCGGCCACCGATGCGCGGCCCTCGCGCCGGCCGGTGCCGCGAGAACGCTGGCGGCGACGATCGCCAGCAGCGCGGGCACGTAGATGTAGCCGACCGAATGCGGTGGCATGCCGGTCTGGCGCAAGCCGGCGAGGACGTATCCGACGGTTCCCGCAATGGCGATCGGCAATCCCAGAGCTGCCGAGGTCGCGACACAATGGCGCATGTTCACATTGCAGGCCGTCATGAAGGGAACGGACATGAACGCACCGCCGCCGCCGACCATGCTCGATATGGCGCCGATGCCGCCGCCCACGGCAAAGAGGCCCGTTTTCCCCGGCAATTCGCGCGTGGCTTTCGGCTTTCGGTCGAGCAGCATCTGAGTCGCGGCCACGGCGACGAACGCACCGAAGAAGACCGACAGGGCGGCCGTCGACATTCCGCCCACGATCAGCGGTCCCGCCAGCGAACCGACGACGATGCCGGGCGCCATGCCCGCGACGACCGGCCACCGGATGGCGCCGTGCCGCTGGTGTTCGCGCATCGACGAAACGGATGTGAACAAGATCGTTGCCGTCGCCGTAGCCAGCGCGATGTGCACGACGTGCTCCTGCGGGAAACCCTCGCGCGTAAAGATGATGGTGAGCAGCGGCACCATCGTCATGCCGCCGCCGATCCCGAGCAGGCCGGCGAGGAAGCCGACGATCGCGCCCAGCAGCACGAACGCAGCGACCAGCGACACATCCATCGACTGGCTTACGCCTTCCGTTTCATCAGCTTGCCGATGAACGACCACTCGCCAGGATCGACGGGAGTGACCGAAAGCCGGTTGCCGCGCTGCAGGATGCGCATTCGCGAGAGCTCCGGATGCGCGCGGAGCTCGGGGAGCCCGAGGTAGCGGGACTTGGCGATCAGCGTAACGTCGACGCTCACCCAGCGCGGCGCATCCGGCAGCGCCTTCGGATCATAGTACGCGCTCTTGCGGTCGAACTGCGTTGCGTCGGGATAAGCCGGCGCGGAGATCAGGACGATACCGGCGATACCCGGCTCGGGACAGCTCGAATGGTAGAAAAAGGCGCGGTCGCCGAGACGCATCTGGTCGCGCATGAAATTGCGTGCCTGGTAATTGCGAACGCCGAACCACGCCGTCGTCCGCTCGTTCGCCGCGGCGAGATCGTCGATCGAGAATTCGTCGGGCTCGGATTTGAGCAGCCAGTAGCGCACGCGGTTTTCGCTTCGATGCGAGTGAAGCCGGAATGCGATTCTAGTTGAAGCACCGGCGATTGGCCACCGCGGTGCAGATATCCGAAGGCCACCAAAAGATTTGGCGCAATTCTTACCCCTGGACAAGCCGTGGCGGGTCCGGGGACGGCAACACGTGGCACCGTCGAGCCTTCGCCCATGCGCGATGTGGATAGCGCGGGCAGCTCGCGTTTTGGCGGTTCCCGACAGGTGGGATCACTCCTCCAACATGTTGAGCTGCCACAGGTCCTTGTGACTCATGCGAAACATCGGATGGATGGCGAGCAGCCCCGTCTTGCCGATGCTCGCCTCCAGGTAGCGCATCTCGGCAAATTTTTCTCTGGTCGCCTCGTCGACGGGCACCTCGAAGCCGCTCTCGCTCATCAGCAGGATGCCTTTCGCACGCAGGGCGAGTTCCGTGTACAGCCGCAGATAGCAGAGCAGATCCGCGACCACCGGGCCGTGGAACCTGCTCTTCATCGTGTGCAGGTACTTGCCGACGGGTGAATCGGACAGGCGTCCGGAGTTGATCAGCTCGAGCATTACGGTGTCGGCATCGAAGCCCTGTCCGAGCCAGTCGCCGACGGCCTTTTCGCTGCGATGGAACACTGCCATCAGCAGGGGTGGCAACACCAGGAGAATAGCGAGCGTGGCGACAGTTGGCTCATGCGACAGGTGGTTGTACCCCGAGTGAAGCAGAACAGCGAGCGCAAAACCGGGAAGCAGGTCCGTGAGGATCGCCTGCTTCGCCCGCTCCAGCATCGCGAGACCCATGACCGCGAATATTGCGGTGGCGCCCCCATGCATTATCGCGGTGCCCAGTCCGCGAACGATCCATGTTCCCATGCCGGCATCAGGAACAAGCCGAAGAAAATAGACGTTCTCGACCATCGAGAATCCGGTGCCGACGGCAAAGCCGAAGATTGCCGCATCCACCAGGAAGCCTATGCGATGCGTGTGGATCATCGCGACGATCACGAGGCCCTTCAGCATCTCCTCGGTGATCGGCGCGATGTAACGCGAGAAGTGCCCGAGGTCGATCCTGACCAGATCGAGCACCAGGGCGTTCGCCAGGTAGCTCGATCCTGCGGCCACTGCGCCGCACGCCACAACCGCGATGACCGCGCGCAGCTTGACCAGTTTGTAACTGTCGAGGTAGAGGAGCGTCGCGAGAAACGCGAGCACCGGCAGCAGGCATACCAGCGCGTGGGGCAGGAAGTCGGACAACATGGCTTCCGGCCGTCACGCTACATGATCTTGAGCGAGAGCATCCATTCTGTGCCGGCACGCCTACCGCCTTGGAACCCGACCGCGTAGCCCAACGACAATGTCATGTCATACCAATGCAGGACGCTGAAACGCAAGTCGGTCTGTGCTCCGACATTTTCGTAGTCCTTGCGCAGCGAGGAGTGCGTCGGATCCGTCCACAGAGCCGTGGCGAAGATCGCGGGCCGAAGCCAGGCGAGGTGGAGAGCCGGCGTGCCGACTGACTCGAAGACGATAGGCGGAACGTTCCATTCGACCAATTCGCGCACGAAGCTGAGGCCGCTGACCGCGTCGATCCCGAAACCCGCCAGTGACTCGTACTCGCGGTAGCGCTGCACCGCTCTAGCATCGACGTAGTTGTTGCCGAAGCCGCCGAAGTAGAAATTCGCGACGGTGTTGTTGCGATTGCCGCTGGCGGCGCCGGCAGCGGTGCGAAGCCAGACAGACGAGTGCGGAATTGGGAGTGGCAGGCCGAAGTCGAAGCTGGCGCGGACCTGCGGGATGGTCTGACCGTTCACGACGTTTGCAGTAAGTACCGTTGCCCACGTCAGGCCCTTCTCGCCATCGACGGCACCGATCGATTGCTGCACGTCCGTCGAATGGATCCCGACCTCGGCGGTGAGGAGCCGGGTGAAGTTCGTGGAAACGTTCTGGGCGCCCGGCAGCGTGTCGATCTGGTCGTAGTAGGCGAGATCGTAGGTAAGGTTCAGCGTCTTCGGCTCGTCGTAAATGAGCCAATCGGTGTAGCCCACCTTGGCTGCGTAGCCCTTGCGGCTGCGCTTGGTGGGGCCGAACAGGTCGTAGAAATCCGAGCGATTCCACGACAGGGCGGCCCGCCAGCCGAGGTATGCGCCGGTTATCTCCACGTGGCCCTTCTGATCGCTGGGCAGATTGCTATCCGGGGTGTACGCGGCGGTAATGCCCAGATATGCGTAAGAGAGCGGATCCGCGAAATTGGCTTGATAGCCGATCCCGACATAGTTCTTGTAGCCCTGCAACACCGGGTAAGCGTTATCAAGGGCGACGCTGCGCAGCGGCATGTACGGTCCCTTGCCGATGACCACATTGTCGTAATCGACAGTATCGGCCGGCGGTACCTGCCACGCCTTGACCACGGGGAATTTCGCGGCAACCTCAGCGCCGAGGAAGGTGATCGCGCCGACGTCTTGGAGCGGTCGCGGCTCGATCGTTGCAGGAATGAATCCATCGGCGGTGTAGGCCATCACCAGCAGCAGCCCGTCGGCGAGCGGCACAGGACGGAAGAAGCCAGTTTCCGCGTTGGACACCGCCTCGATCGCGCCGGTCGCGACCTCGTAGCGGAAGATGTTGGACACGCCCGTGTAGTAGCTGCTGCCGTAAAGATAACGCCCGTCGCGGGAAAACACGAAACTCTCGGGGACGGACTGCCCGAAGCGGAACTCGGAGATCGGTTTCATGCTTCCGGCCAAGATCTTGTCGATCTCCCATACCCGCACATACTGGTCGTTATTGACTTCGCTCACCGATGCCGACAGCAGTCGCCCGTCAGGCGAGATGTCGAGATCGGAGGGTACGTATTCCCATGGAAAAGTGTGCACCACGGTCCACTCCGTATACGGGTACGGGATGCGTACCAGCGTCGCCACGCCGCCCCAATGCCGGATGCCCAGGAGCGAACGGTCGCCCGGGTTGAACACGATCTCGCCGATGCGCGCACCTTTGAGCAGCATTCTTTCCTCGCCGGTCCTGACGTTCACCGCCATCAGGTCCCGGAAGGAAAGATTATCGTTGGTGAAGAACAGCGTCCCGCTGCCGGGGTCCCAAGCCGTCGACGCGACCCGGAAAAGCACGGCGCGCTTGATGTCGGCGAGCTGCCGGACGCTACCGTCCCGCGTGTTCAGCGCGCCGACGTGATCGACCACGCCCGGAAAGCGAAAGGCGGCATAGAGCATGCCGGCGGGTTCGTCGTAATACATCCGCGATATCGACCCGATCGGGCTTGCGGCCAGGTCATGCTGCGGCGTGATCGGGAACTTGCGGACGGCTTGGAGGTTGCGCCGCTGGAAGTCACGTTCGAAGACCATCCAGTCCTGCCAAGCTTTCTCGAGTGGGAGTCCGAACACCTGCTGAAACTGGTCGGCGTAATTGCGTCGGCTCCCCTCATCGCGCCTCATCCAGGCGATTACCTTTTCTGGCGAATGGGCGTACGCGAGGTACGTGAAAAAGCGCGTGCCGTAGAGGTACGCATTCGCGCCCGACTGGAAGTTGACGCGGATGGCGCGCGACTCAAGTCCCAGCGGGTCGTAAAAGTGGGCGTCGTCACGCACCATGCTCCGGAACACCATCTCGTCATAGCCGCCCTGCGCGCGGCCCAGCCCACCGTTCATCCAGGTCTCGAGGAACACCGCTCCGCCCTCGTTCCACCAGCGCGGGGTGTTGAAGCGCGGGACCGTCAGGTAGCTGTAGAGCAGCGATTCGGGGTTCTGCGTTAGAGGGGTGACCTTGCCAAGGAAGAAGCGCCGCCAGCGCAGGTCGTCTTCCGATGCCATGTCGCCCGCCGCCACGTGGACCGTCTCGTGGTTCATAAGAAAGTACATGCGCTCGGTGGCCGGGAAGGTCTCGAACGCGTGGGAGATCGGCGCGACGTCGAAGAGTAGCTTGTTGCGCGGCGCAGAGTACTGATGGGCGTTGCCGATGTCGGCGAAGTCCTGCAGCAGGACGGTAGTGGGCTCGGAGGGCACCCAGCCGAACATCCGGCGCTGCCATGCGAGCGAGTTGGTGAACGTGCGCACCGCGTACGGCACGAGGTACTCAAGGAAATCGTAATAGACGAGTTTGAGATCCTTTGTTTCGACGTAGGATTGGCGTAACGGGCCCTCGTCGGCCGCAGACGCTCCAGACATCAATGCGAGGACGAGGCAAGAAAAAAGACCACGCATCCCGGTATCCCCCTGCATTCCGATGCCGCCGAAGGATACCGGGTTGTTGGCACAACGCAAAACCGCCGGCACGAGGCCGGCGGCTGCAGACTACTCGACCGCTACGAATAGCTACCGAGGTGTGGCGCTCGGTGTGGCGCTCGGTGTGGCGCTCGGTGTGGCGCTCGGTGTCGCGCTCGGTGTCGCGCTCGGTGTGGCGCTCGGTGTCGCGCTCGGTGTCGCGCTCGGCGTCGCGCTCGGTGTGGCGCTCGGTGTCGCGCTCGGTGTCGCGCTCGGCCGGGCGCTTGGCGTGGCGCTCGGTGTCGCGCTCGGTGTCGCGCTCGGCCGGGCGCTTGGCGTGGCGCTTGGGGTAGCGCTTGGGGTAGCGCTCGGCGTGGCGCTCGGCGTGGCGCTCGGTGTCGCGCTCGGTGTCGCGCTCGGCCGGGCGCTTGGCGTGGCGCTTGGGGTAGCGCTTGGGGTAGCGCTCGGCGTGGCGCTCGGCGTGGCGCTCGGCGTGGCGCTCGGCGTGGCGCTCGGCGTGGCGCTCGGCGTGGCGCTCGGCGTGGCGCTCGGCGTGGCGCTCGGCGTCGCTGCAGGACCAGCACCATTCAAACCCATACCATTAGCTGACGCGGGCGTCTGCGTAGCCGGCGCCTCGCCAGGCTTCACGCCGTCGCCATTCCCGGTCGCGCGGTACCTTTGCGCGGGAACGATCGTACCGGACGTGTCGTTACCCGCAGGCGGGAACACGCCGGTTGTCATTGCGACGATCGCCGCCGCTGCGGCAATTCCGCCGCCGATCCAGATCTTGCGATTACCGAAGGAACCGTTCTTCTGTTCGCTCATGCTCTCACCCCTGAAATATGGCCCTCGCTGCGTGATCGGATGGACCGTTGCCGATTTCCCCGGATTGGCACCCGGGGCTTCCGTGGAAGCTTCTCCAATTACACGTGGCCGCGAGAAAAGTTGGCGGACGCGGCTCCGCCGTTGCGGACGCTGCGGGAGACCGGCCATCACCGAAGCCACCAAACCCTCGGGGGGCATGCGTTTGGGCACGCGTTTCAAGCCGTCGAACAGGCGTCGCAATTCGTCGAAATCCGCGCGGGCCACCGGGTTCGGCGGCCAGCAGGCGCTCCAGGTCCGAAATCTCTCGGGGAGTCGCCTCGCCGTCCAGGACCGCGTGCATCAGTGGCAGGTGTTCGGAATGATTCATTTCAGTTCGCGCGGAGATCCTTCAGCAGGTCGGCCAGGCGGCGCCTCGCCTCGTACAGGCGGGATTTCACCGTCTTTTCGTCCACGTCCAGTATGTGTCCGATTTCCTCGTAGCTGCACTCGGAGAAGTGCCTCAGCGTCAACACTATCCGGTCGTTCGTCGTCATGCCCATCAACGCGCTGTGTATCCGCCTGGAAAGCTCCGCCTCGCCTGCCCGCTGCTCCGGATTGGCACTCTCGGCACCCGGAAGATCGACTTCGTCGTCCAGCGATTCTTCCCGCTTGCTGCGGCGCAGCAGATTAAGGGACTCGTTGATCGCGATGCGGTAGATCCAGCTGAAGAACTTGTATTTCGGGTCGTACTCTTCCAGACGCTCGGCAACCTTGAGGAACACGACCTGGGCGACGTCGCTCGCGTCCTCGGCGCGGTGCAACACCCAGAACGCGGCGTTGTAGATCGGACGCTGGTAGCGGATCACCAACTCGGTGAAGGCGCTCCGATCCCCGTTCCGGTAGCGTTCCAGCAACGCCTGGTCGGTGTCATCGCTCACAATTACACGCGGCGGCCGGAAAAGTTGGGGTGGAGGCTACTGCGCCGCCTCGATTTCGAAGATCTGGTCGAAACCGGAATAGCGGAAGATGTCCTGCAGATGGCGGTTGACGCCCGTGAGCCGGACCTTTCCGGCCGAGGCGAGCAGCCGCTTCTGGGTCTTGAGGAGCACGCCGAGTCCGGCGCTGGAGATGTATTCGAGCCCGCGGCAGTCGAGCGTGACCGTACCCTGCACCGTATCGAGGAACGCCTGCGCTGCCGGCGCCTGCGCGGCATCCAGCCGGCCGTCGATCACTACGACGCCCTCCGCGCCAAAATCAATCGTCAGCATCCTTGCCCTCGGGATTCGGTGTTTTGCGGGCGTTCGCGCGCCCCGCCAGTGTCTTGCGGAATGTGATCCGGCTCTGCCGGCTATCCTTCGAATACTCGTAGTTCATGGAATCCACCAGACGCCGGATCAGGTGCAGACCGAGTCCACCGGGGTTGCGCTTCTTGATCGGCATGCCGATGTCCGCGTCGGGTGCCCGCGTGACGTCGAAACGCTCGACATCATAGTCTGTCAGCGCCACTTCCACGCCTCCGGCGACTGTCACAATGTCGATGCGCACTTGGGCGCCGCCCGCAGGGCTGTACTTGACCATGTTGGTGAACAACTCCTCCACCGTCAGGTCGACGGCGGACAGCAGCCCGGCATCGATCGCATGACGGGCGAAGAAATCCGAGGTGAACGCAAAGATCTCCTTGAGTGAATCGAAGCTGCGCCGGAAATTCCGGTGCGCTGTCACGCGTGCCTCGCGTTTCACCAGCACCACCGTCATGTCGTCCTCCTGTGGTGCGCCCTGCGCAAACGCACGGACGGCATCGAGCAGGATTGCCGACAACTCGGCCGTGGGCTTCCCGTGGTTGGACAGGAGAATCTCCTCGACGCGCTGCTCGCCGAACTGTTCGCCGGTGGCGCCGCGGTATTCATAGATGCCGTCGGTGAGAAGGACCACGATGTCGCCAGGCAGCATATCGAGGCTCACGGCCGGCCGCAGGGACGAGAGGGGCATCGCCGCCAAAGGAAAGCTGGTGGGATTGTGGCGCACGCAGCCCCCGGTCGCCGCCTGGAAATGAAGGATCGGCGCCTGGCCGCCGCTGTGAAAGCGCATTCGATGGGCCGCAACGTCGAGGAGCCCGATGAAGGCCGTGATAAAGCGGTCGTCGGCCAGGGCGCCTGCGAGCTGGTTGTTCACCTGCATGAATGCCGTCTCCAGATCGGCGCCCAGCCGGAATGCCATACGCAACATGGCATGCATCTGCGTCACCGAAAGCGCCGGGGCGATGCCGTGGCCCGTGGCATCGCCGAGGACAACCAGCAGGCCCTGGTCGATGGCTTCAAGATCGAAAGTGTCGCCGCCGGTGAGGCTCGCCGGCCGGAAGGTTCCGTACAGATCGTACCCGGGAACCACGGGCATCGTGGCGGGCAGCGTGCTCATCTGCACGGCGCGCGCCATCTCCAGCTCCTGGCGCATCTTCTCGCCTTCGATCAAGGCGTCGGTCATGCGCACGCGCTGCAGCGCGACCGCGCACTGGGCGGCCAGCACCGTCGCGAGCGCCTCGTCGTTCTCGTCGAAGACGCCATCCGCCTTGTTCAGGAGCTGCATCACGCCCACCAGAACGTCCTTGTGGTCGATCAGCGGCAGGGTGAGCATGCAGCGCGTCCTGTAGCCGGATGCCCGGTCTACCTCCGGATTGAAACGCTCGTCCGAATAACAGTCGGGCACGTTGATGATCCGCCGGTCCCGGGCGCAGGCGCCGACGAACCCGGTGCCCGCCGGCACTCGCACCGCCGCGATGCCCGTGGCAATCTCGAGCACCATCTGATCCGCCGCCGGATCGTACAGCCACACCGAGCCGCGGTCGGCGTGGAGGACCTGCGTTGCCGCGCTCACGACCTCGGACAGCATGGTCATGAGGTCGAACGGGGCCGCCAATTTGCTGGTGACCGCGAGGATCACCTCCATGTCCACTACCGAAAGGCGGCGCTTGTTTGGCCGTGCGCTCATGCCGCGAGAATGTAACAGAGGCATGGAGATCGTGCGCTTGATCGATGCGGCACCGCAAGACATCGGTCGCGGTGCTGCTCGCGGACGGGCCTTGCAAATGGCGCCGTCCCGGGACTCCGGCGTTCGGCGAGTTGCGCTCAAGGGAATCCGGCATTCGATTCCGGTGTTCAACGTCACCGGATTCAAGACCTGACGCGCGGACCGTGCGGCGAACAGGCGCGTTCGAATTTCGCAGCGAATCGGGACTCAGCGCAAACCGGAACCCGCATCAAGTCGATGATGGCGCGGCGTAGCGAGTAGAACGCACTGGCTTGCCGCGGATCGTTCGATCCGCAGCGAACCTGACGGGATCCGGAATCGAAAGGCGGCAGCAACAAGGCCCGCATGCCGTGATGGCGCCTCGACATGCGCCTGAAGGGGTGTTCCCCGCCTGTGCCGTGCCATCCGTCATCTTGAACCTGAGTTCAAGAGGGCCGCCTGCCGGAGCCTTCAGGCGCTTCCGCGTGGGAGCGCACACCAGCTCAACGAGGGCGAGGCAACCTCGCTAGGTAGCATTGGTTCAAAGAGTATTTGGACAGCTCGAACACCGCAGGGAACTTGGGGTCTGCCGCCATCACGCTAGGAGGTCTTTTCCTGGCCCGCGAGCGCTTGATCTATGGCGGACTGCATATCGGCGATTCTACGCCGCAGCGCGGCATCGTCAATGGTGACGGCGGGGGCTTGCGGCGAGGCGATCGTCGCATGCGGCCCATCGCGTTCACGCAGGTAGTCGTGCGCGATGTTGAGCGCCGCCATCACGACGATCCGTTCAGCGCCCGTGATCTTGCCCGAGTCGCGAATCTCCCGCATCCGCTGGTCGAGAAACGCGACGGAAGCGGTGAGCTCGGCGCGCTCCGACTCCTTGCACGCGACCTTGTAGTCGCGGCCAAGCAGCGAAACATCGAGCGTCATCATGCGCTCGGCCGTTGCCGGCGGCCGGGCGATCACTCCGCCGGCTCCGGCAGCCGCGCCAGCAACTGATCCAGCCGCCTCCTGGCTTCCGCGACGCGTTCCGCCAGGGCGTGGTTGCGCGTGTTCGCCGCGGCGAGATCGCGGCGCAGCATGTCGTTCGCCGCACGCAGCGCGCGCGTATGCGCAATCAGCGACGCCTGCTTGCGCTCCAGCGCCGCAAGCTCGGTTTCGATAGCGGCAGCGGCCGCGACGCCAGTCGGTTGATTCGTCGAGACCATCGGGGCACTCTAGCCGGTGGATGTGCGTCGCGTCAACCCGCGGCTGTCGGCAAGCCGGTACCACCGGTCGCCAGCGGCTCGTAGCGCACTGCGATGATGTCGAGCTCGTCGACGCCGCCGGGCGTGCGGAGCGCGACGGTGTCGCCTTCGCGCGCCTTGATGAGCGCGCGTGCCATGGGTGAAACCCAGCTGATGTAGCCGCGCTCGGTGTTGATCTCGTCGACTCCGACGATGCTGACCGTGCGCTTCTCATCCTTCGCATTGCGCACCGTCACCGTCGCGCCGAAAAAAATTCGGTCCGCCCCGTCATCGTCACGCGGCGCCGCCGGATCGACGACTTCCGCGACGTCGAGGCGCTTGACCAGAAACCGGATGCGGCGGTCGATTTCACGCAACCGCTTCTTGCCGTAGATATAGTCGCCGTTTTCCGAGCGGTCGCCGTTGCCTGCGGCCCACGCGACCGTCGCGACCAGCTCCGGCCGGTCCTTCTGCACGAGCCGTTCGAGCTCGGCCTTCATCCGGTCGAATCCGCCCGGCGTCATGTAGTTGCGCGCGCCGGCGGGTAGCGGCGACGGGACTTCCACCTCGTCGTCGTCGGCCGCGGCATCGGATTCCCTGGTAAATGCCTTGCTCATCGTTTTCGTCCAGCCTCGGAAATCGTCCGGCCGGTGTCCGAATTATAGGCGTGCGGCCCCGCCGAGGGCATGCCCCCCCGCGCGGCCGTCCGGAGGAGGGCTCGTTCCCGCTCAGGCTGAAGGTGCGCAGCGCCAAGGGTGCTCCAACTTGGCGTTCATCGGCTGGCGCAGCCCCCTGGCAGCACGCCCCTATAATCGACCTGGCACCGGCACGCGCCGCGCCGGGACCACGCTCCGATGTCATTGCTCCCCGCCTCTCCATTCGCCGCCCACGCGCAACTGTTGTCGCACCGGGGCCGTGCGCTCGCGATTCTCGCCGTGCTCGGACTTGCGGCCGCGGCGGCGCTGGGTCTCGCGCTTGCGGTGGGGAGCGTCCCCGTCGACCTGGCAACCATCGCCCGCGCGCTTCTTGGCGACGCCGCCGACACCGGCGCCATGATCGTCCGCAGCCTTCGATTGCCACGTGCGCTCGCCGCTTTCGCGGTGGGCGGGTTACTCGCCGTCGC
The DNA here is from genome assembly GCA_963726775.1 of uncultured beta proteobacterium. GTDB lineage: Bacteria > Pseudomonadota > Gammaproteobacteria > Burkholderiales > Casimicrobiaceae > CAIWHR01. The sequence continues at coordinate 1,287,233 of CAVSDL010000001.1, read as the reverse complement.
GGGCGCGCTGATGCAGGTCTTGCTCCGCAATCCGCTCGCCGACCCGTACGTTCTCGGCATCTCCGGCGGCGCCGCGGTCGGCGCGCTGGCGGCCATGACGGCGGGAATCGCGGCACTCGTCACCCCCGCTGCGTTCGGCGGAGCGCTCGCCTCGACGCTACTTGTCTTCGGCCTCGTTCGCGCCGACCGCGCGCGCGCGCCCTGGACCGCGACGCGGCTGCTGCTGACCGGCGTAGTCGTCGCCGCAGGCTGGGGCGCGATCATCGCGTTGTTGCTGACCGTCGCGCCCGACGCGCAGGTGAAGGGCATGCTGTTCTGGCTCATCGGGGACCTCTCGGCAACGCCACTCGCGTTGCCCGCGCTCGTGACACTCGCTGCGGTGCTGGTGGGTGCATTCGCGCTCGCCCGCGACCTCAATGTCCTCGCGCGCGGCGACGAGGTCGCGGCTACGCTGGGCGTTGCCGTTCCGCGCGTCACGCTCGCCCTCTACGTACTCGCGGCGCTCGCCACCGCCGCCGCCGTCACGACCGCCGGCACCATCGGCTTCGTAGGACTCGTGGTCCCGCATGCGGTTCGACTTGTCGTCGGCAACGACCAGCGCATGCTGCTTCCCGCGGCGGCCATCGCCGGCGGTACGCTGGTCGTGCTCGCGGATACCCTGGCGCGCAGCGTGGTCGCGCCGTTGCAGCTTCCGGTCGGCGTGATCACGGCGCTCCTCGGCGTCCCGGTGTTCCTCTACCTCCTGGCCAGGAGCGGGTCGCGCGAATGACGGCTGCTGCGCCGCGCCTTTCCTGCGACGGCCTCGCGGTTTCCGTTGCGGGCCGCACGCTGTGCGCCGGGCTCGACCTCGCGGTGCGCGCCGGCGAGTGCTGGGCGATCGTCGGACCGAACGGCGCCGGCAAGACGACGCTCGTCGCGACGCTCGCGGGGCTGCGCGCCCCGGACGCGGGCATCCTTCGGTACGATGGATTACCGCTAGCCACGCTTGCGCCGCGCGAACGCGCGAAGCTCCGCGGCTGGCTGCCGCAGGACAACGTCGATTTCTTTCCGGCGACCGCGCTCGAGACCGTGCTCGTGGGGCGCCACCCGCATCTCGGTCGCTTCGAGTGGGAGTCCGCGGTCGACATCGAATGCGCGCGCGCGGCGCTGGCGCGCTTCGGTCTTTCCGGATTCGAGACGCGCGACGTGCGCACGCTTTCGGGGGGCGAGCGGCGGCGCGTCGCGCTTGCCGCGCTGGTCGTGCAGGATCCGGACGTCATGCTGCTCGATGAGCCGTCATCGCACCTCGATCTCGGGCAGCAGATCACCGCGCTCGATGCACTCGCGGCCCTCGCTCGCGACCGCGGCAAGGCGCTGGTCATGGTCCTCCACGACCTGCATCTCGCCATTCGCTACGCCGATCGCGCGATCGCGCTCGGCGGGGGACGCGCCGTGACCGGGGCTGCGGACGAGGTGCTGACCGCGGACGGCCTGTCGGCGCTCTTCGGCCATCGGCTCGCGGCGGTCGGTGCAGGCGCTACGCGGACGTTCGTGCCGCTCTAGGCGTCGGTCGGGCTCCTGGCCGCGTGCTCATCGCCCCCGGGCGGCATCGATTGCCGTGCACAACGTTGCGACGCCGTCGAGAAAGCGCGGGCCGGCGCGATGCAGGAGATTCGCATCGACGACAAAGAGATGGCCTCGCGCCACCGCCGGGAGCTCGCTCCAGCGGCGCCAGTCGTCGAGCCACGCCGGCCGGATGCCCGCGTCGGCACCGGCGATGATGGCATCGGGTCCGGCCGCGAGCACCGCTTCGACCGTGACCGTCGGCGCGGGCAATGTCAGCGCGGCGAACACGTTGACGCCGCCGCAAACATCGATCGCCTGGGAAATGAGGTGTTGGCCGCCGATCGTGTAGAGCGGGGCGTTCCAGATCTCGTAGAAGACGCCGATACGGCGCTCGCGGGCGCGGCTCGCGCGGAGCCGGCCTAGTCGCGCGCGAAACGCGGCGGCCCGCGCCCCGGCCTCTCCTTCGCTGCCGGCAAGCGCGCCGAGACGCACGAGATCGTCGGCGATGCCCTCGATCGTCTTCGGGTTCGTGGTGAACACCGCCACGCCATGCGCGCGCAGCGCCTCGATCTGCGCCGGCGCCGTGTAGGGCCACGTGACGGCGAGGTCGGGCGAGAGCGCGAAGATGCGCTCCAGATCCAGCGATCGCGCATCGCCGACAATCGGGATCCGCTTCGCCGCCGGCGGCCAATCCGAACTGGCGATCACGCCGACGACGCGCGAGCCGGCACCCGCGGCGAACAGCAGCTCCGTCGCGTGCGGCGCGAGACTCACGATCCGCGCCGCCGGCGCCGCGAGGGTCACGACCGTACCGTTGTCGTCGCGCACGCTTATCGCCGCGTCCGCAAGTGGCGCGGCGAACAGCGTCACGGCGGCCGCGCCGCAACGGAGCTGGGCGCGCAATCCTTTCACGGCTGCCACCGGATCCCCGCGTACGCCGTCGCGCCACCAGTCGAATAATCGGCGGCGAGCTGATAGTTCTTGTTGAAGACATTGTCGGCGCGCAGCAGCAGCGACAATCCTTTCACTAATGGCCATTCGAAAGTAAGGTTGACGACGCCGTATCCGCCCAGCACGCGTTGGTTCGAAGCTTCATCGTAGCGCAGCGACGAAGCGATGAATTCGAGTCCCAACTGGGCGGGCCCCGCCTGTTGCAGAATCTTTACCGCACCATGCTGCCGCGCGCGCCGCGGCAGCAGGTTGCCCGATGCGTCGTCCGTCGGATCCTGCAGGTCCAGCGACGCGACCACCCGTGTGTCGAAGCAGGCCAGGTCGACACCCAGCGTGACACCTCGCAGCGTGGCGCTGGCGACGTTCCGCGGCAGGCAGGCAAAGCTCGCGTCGCACTGGAACACGATGAGGTCGCTCACCGCGTTGTGGTATCCGACGGCACGCGCTTCCCAACGCACGTCGCCGACCGATGCGGTCCAGTAGGCGCCGACTTCGACGTTCCTCGACGTTTCGGGCACGATGTCCGGATTGGAAAAACCCGGATAGTAGAGATCGTTGAACGACGGCGCCTTGAACCCGGTGCTCGCTCCCGCCGTGACCCGCCAGGCTGGCGACAACGTGTACCCGAGCGCCACGCCGCCGGTCGACTTCCCGCCGTACTGGCTCGAATCGTCGTAGCGGACGTTCGCCTGCAATGCAAAGGCGCCACGGCGAAGCTGGTAGACGCCGGTGGCGGAGTTCGTGTTGCGCTGCGTGACCGCGAAGTCGGCGTCGGTCGCGAGATGCTCTTCGCGCCGTTCGAAAGCGACGCCGAGCGTTCCATTCGGCAGCGTGAAGTCGTTTTGCCACGAATACTGCCGCTGCGTCGTCTTGAACGGGAAGTTGCCGAAGGCGGTCTGCGATACCGAATCGTCACTGCCTTCGCCGGCGGTGAGCAGCGACGTCCAATGCGCCGTGAACGCGTTGCGGCTCGTCACCGACCATGTCTGGAGCGTCGTGATCGTGCGATCGTCGAAACCGGTGCCGCCGTCGTACTGGGCGTTGAGGCGATTGTAGAAGTACTGCGCCGCGAGCTCCCGGCCCGCGGCCCACGTCCACGTACCGCTGGCCGTCGCGTTGGCGGTCGTGAAACCGTCGCGGTCGGGGTTGTAGCTGAAATTGCCCGGATTGACGATGGCATTGAAGCCGTCGCTCTGCCGTCCGCCGATCTGCGCCGCGTAGCGCACCGGTCCGGAAGTCCCGGCCATCCCGGCCGACAATGCGCCGGTGTTGTAGGTGCCGTACCCCGCGGTGACGTTAGGCACGAATGTCGCGCCCTGCGACCGTTTCGTGAACACCTGGACGACACCGCCGATGGCGTCGGCGCCGTAGAGGCTCGACGCCGGGCCGCGCAGGATCTCGATGCGATCGATCTGATCGAGCGGAATCGCCTCGAGCGAGGTCGCGCCGCCGGACACCGAACCGGCGCGCAGGCCGTCGATCAGGACCAGCGTCTGGCCGCGGTTCGCACCGCGCAGCAGTACACCGGACACCGAAGCCGGTCCACCGTTCTGCACGATTTCCACGCCCGGCTGGCGTTGCAACAGCGCGGCGAGGCTTTGCACGCCGCTGCGGCGGATCTCGTCGGCGCCGATGACCGTGACGTCGGCGAGTGCATCGGCGATCGGCTGCGCCGACCTCGCGGCGGTGACGACGACCGGGTCGAGCAGCGTGGATTTCGGCGGCGGCACGTCCTCCCCATGCGCCGGCGCGGTCAGCAAGGTGGCGAGCGCAAGAGCCCCGAATGCGAGGCGACAGGCCGAGCGTGCAGCGGCAGGCACCGAGGGGTGCGGCGGCAGGAGAAAGGGCATGGAAGCGCTCCGCGGACGCCGTGCATCCCCGCATGGCGCGGCGATCGGGCCTCGCGACGGCGCGCTGGCGCGTCGAACGAGCCCCTTATCGCGGGTCCGCAGCGCGCCGGCGGCGAGCCACGGCCCTTGCGCAGGCCGGTCTCCGGGCTCGCCGGTCTTGTCCGCCCGCCTTCCCGTCCGAATAGGGACAGTGGCGACGTGGGCGGACCGCACCGGCTTACCGTTGCGGGGGCAGCCGCGGGTTGGCGCGGAATCAATCCGCGCGCCACCGCGTTCCCGTTTCACCCGCGGCGAGGGATTCGCGGCGGGCACCTGCGCGGGCGAATTGTAGCGCGCGCCGCCGCTCACCGGGCATGGCCATGGCAAACACCCTCATGGGTCAATCGTGCGCCGGCGCACCCGCGTCTCCTGCTATAATCCGCGCCCTTGAACGACCTTCGCCCCCACGGGATAACCACCGGCTCCGGGGTGTTTGCAGTGACGCAGAAGCTCTACATCCGCACGTTTGGCTGCCAGATGAACGAGTACGACTCGGACAAGATGGCCGACGTCCTTGCCGCCGCGGATGGACTCTCGCTCACCGACCGGCCCGAAGACGCCGACGTCATCCTGTTCAACACCTGCTCGGTGCGGGAGCGAGCGCAGGAGCGCGTGTTCCACGATCTCGGGCGCGTTCGGTCATTGAAAACCGGCAACCCCGACCTCATCATCGGCGTCGGCGGCTGCGTCGCGAGCCAGGAGGGTGCGGCGATCGTCCGCCGCGCGCCCTACGTCGACGTCGTGTTCGGCCCGCAGACGCTGCACCGGCTGCCGCAGTTGATCCGCGACCGGCGGGCGACGGGCCACGCGCAGGTCGACGTCAGCTTTCCCGAAATCGAGAAATTCGACCATCTGCCGCCGCCGCGCGTCGATGGCGCCTCGGCGTTCGTGTCGATCATGGAGGGCTGCAGCAAATACTGCTCATTCTGCGTCGTGCCCTACACGCGCGGCGAGGAAGTGTCACGGCCGTTCGACGACGTGCTGACCGAAATCGCCGATCTCGCCGACCAGGGCGTGCGCGAAGTGACGCTTCTGGGGCAGAACGTGAACGCCTATCGAGGAAGGGCCGGCGCAGCGATCGCCACCTCGGGAGGGACCGCCGATCTCGCCACGCTGCTCGAATACGTCGCTGAAATTCCCGGCATCGAAAGGATCCGCTACACGACGTCGCACCCGAAGGAAATGACGCAGCGGTTGATCGCCGCTTACGGGAGGATCGGCAAACTTGCGGGCCATCTGCATCTGCCTGTTCAGTCGGGCTCCGATCGCGTTCTGGCGGCGATGAAGCGAGGCTACACGGCCATCGAGTACAAATCCACCGTGCGCAGGCTCCGCGCCCGGCGACCCGGCCTTTCGCTGACCTCGGATTTCATCGTCGGCTTCCCGGGCGAAACCGACGACGATTTTGCGCAGACAATGAAACTTGTCGAAGACGTGCGTTTCGACGGCGCGTTCAGCTTCGGCTACAGTCCGCGCCCCGGCACGCCCGCCGCCGATTTCGACGAACCGGTGCCGCCGGCGGTGCAGCAAGCACGACTCGCGGTGCTGCAGGCGCTGCTCGACGGGCAATACCGCGCCTACGGCGATGCGATGCTCGGCACGCGGCAGCGCGTGCTGGTGACCGGCCACGCCGCAAGGGATGCGCGCGAGCTCGCTGCGCGCACGGACAACAATCGCGTTGTGAATTTCGCGGGCGACGCCGGGCTCGTCGGCACCTACGTCGAGGTCGCCATCACGACGGCGCTGCCGCACTCGCTGCGCGGCGAGCTCGTCGCCCGGCGGTAGCGGGCAACCCGGACCGGCAGCGAACTGACATCCAGAGGCACTCGGAGGCAACTCGCATGGCAATCCCGCGCAAGGTAATCGTCTTAGCGGCGCTCGTTGGCACCCTTCCTTTGGTGCTTGCCGGATGCGCCACCGTTCCCGCCGAGACGGGAGCGGTCGCCGCCACGTCGTCCGCAGCGGCGGACGCACCGAAAACGGCAACTCCCGGAGCGGCAGGCGCTTCGCCGCAGGCAGCGGCATCCGCCGCCGCCGCGGCGGCGGCGGGTCAGCCGCGGCCGTTCGCCGAGGTAATCAAGGACGCCAAAGAAACACCGGGGCTGTTCCGGATCTGGCAGAAGGACGAGAAGGTCTGGATCGAGATCGCGCCGGAGCAGTTCGGCGTTCCATACCTGTTCACCGCCAACTTGAGCCGCGGCGTCGGCGAAAAGCTCGTCTACGGCGGCATGATGCTGGCCGACCAGATCGTCGAGTTCAAGCGCATCGGCAACTCGGTGCAGTTGATCGCCAAGAATTACATGTTCACCGGCGGAACGAACGGCCCGATCGCCCAAGGCGTCAAGGAAGGCTTCACCGACAGCCTGCTCGGCGCAACGACGGTCGCGAGCCAGCCGCACCCGGACCGCAAGACGGTGCTGATCGACGCGAACGCGCTGCTCCTGACCGACATCCCGGTCGGCCACTGGCTGACGAACGGGATCCACATGCGCAACTACGCGTTCGACGCGAAGAACTCGAGCTTCGACGCCGTGAAGAACGCCGCCGACCAGTCGTCATTCGTCGTTTCGGCGCACTATTCGAATCCGAAGGCCACGCTGCCGCCGGCACCCACGCCGACGCCGCCACCGCCGAATCCGTTCCCGCCGTTCACCACGCTGCCCGACGCGCGCAGCCTGTTCCTAGGCTACACGTACAGCATCGCGAAGTTGCCCGAGCCGATGCCCGCGCGCCGCGCGGATCCCCGCGTCGGGCATTTCGAGAGCGAGGTCTGGGACTTCTCGTCGGACGCGAAATACACGGCCAAGACACACTATGTCAATCGCTGGCGCCTCGAGGGGAAGGACCCCGGCGCGGCGCTGTCCGAGCCGAAGGAGCCGATCGTTTTCTGGATCGACCGCAATGTCCCGGAGAAGTATCGTCCCGCCGTGCGTGACGGCATCCTCGAATGGAACAAGGCGTTCGAGAAGATCGGCCTCAAGGACGCGATCGTCGTGAAACAGCAGGACGCCGATTCGCCGTTCGACACCTACGATGCGCGCCATTCGACGGTACGCTGGTTCGTCGCCACCGACGCCCCGTTCGCGATCGGCCCGTCGACGGTCGACCCGCGCACCGGCGAGATCCTGAATGCGCAGGTCGCGATCCCCGAATCGTGGTCGCGCAACGACCGCACCTTCGTCTCCGAGCAGGCGCCGTCGGCGTGGCCCGCGTTCGACGCGTACAAGGCGTCGCTCGGCCTCGACGGCAGCCTCTGCAGCTACGCATCGGAGGCGCTCGCGGAGATGCAGTTCGGCCTCGACCTGCTGATCGAACGCGGCAACATCGAGCCCGGCAGCCCCGAGGCCGATGCGTTTGTCGGGGCGTCGCTCAAAGCCGTCGTGATGCACGAAGTCGGCCACACGCTTGGCATGCGCCACAATTTTCGCGCGTCCACGGTGTATTCGCTCGCGAAGATCTCGGATCCGGCGTGGAGCCGCGAGTACGGCATCTCCGGCTCGGTGATGGACTACAACCCGCTCAACATCGCGGTGAAGGGCGAATCGCAGGGCGCCTACTTCGAGCCGACGATCGGCCCGTACGACTACTGGGCGATCGAGTACGCGTACCGGCCGCTGCCGAAGGAGACGGAAACCGACGAACTCGCGAAAATCGCCGCGCGCGGCGCGACGGATCCGCTGCTCGCGTTTTCCTCGGACGAGGAATCGATTGCCGGGCTCGATCCCGACGCGAGCCAGTTCGACCTTGGCGACGATCCGCTCGTCTACCTGCAGAAGCGGCTGCTCATTTCGCAGGAGCTGTGGCAGCGCCTGGAGGCTCGAAAGCTGAAACCCGGCGAATCCTACGACATCCTGCGGCGCAGCTTCGACGCCGGCTTCCGCCAGGTCAGCCGCGCCGCGTTGCTCACCGCCAAATACGTGGGCGGCGTCTATTACGTTCGCGACTTCGCCGGGACGTCGCACCTGCCGCTGACGCCGGTGACGCCCGCCAAGCAGCGCACGGCGCTGAACCTCATCGCCACCGGGGTGTTCGCGACCGAAAGCTTCAGGTTCAAGCCCGAATTCCTCCGGAGCATGGGGATCGACTATCTCAACATTGGCTGGGGCGGCGGCCAGGCGAGCCGGCTCAATCCTGATTTCAGCCTGCGCAACCGCGTGCTCGCTCTGCAAACCGGAGTGCTGAGCCAGCTCCTGAGCGACACGGTGCTCGCCCGCCTGCTCGATTCGGAGGTCAAGGTCGACAAGGCAGGAGAGGCACTGACGCTGAACGAGCTCTTCGCGGCGCTGCGCAGCTCGATCTGGAGCGAGTTGAAGTCCGGTGATTCGATCCCGGGGCCACGCCGCGACCTGCAGCGCGAGCACCTGCGCCGCATCGTGGCGGTCCTCACCCGGCCATCGCCGACCACGCCGACGGACGCGACCGCGCTCTTCCGCGAGGAGGCGAAGCAGCTTACCGCGCAGATCAAGGCGGCCGCGAAAGGCAGCAAGCGCGACCGCGAAACGCGCGCGCACCTTACCGAGGCTGCGGGCCTGCTGGACGAAGCGCTGAAGGCGCCGCTGATCCGGCAAGGCGTGTGACAGCAGCGAGGAGCTGCGCCGCGCGGGGAGCCGCGACGCGAGCCGCACGGGAGGCGGACACCGAATGACCGGCAAACGCGAACGGCACGATATGACGCTCGTACCCCTCGACAATCGCGCGCTCGCGAATCTCTGCGGGCCGCTCGATGCCAACCTGCGCCAGATCGAGGCCGCGCTGGATGTCGCGATCACGCATCGTGGCGGCGCATTCGCGCTGACCGGCACGCCGCGGCAGACCGCCCGCGTGGCCGAGGCGCTCGAGCGCTTCTACGCGCAGGCGGAAAAGCCGCTTTCGGTCGACGACATCCAGCTCGGGCTGATCGAACTTGCGACGCAGCGCCGCGCCGGAGCGCCTTCCGTCGCCGGCGATGACGAAGGCGCCCCCCTGCTGCGGACGCGCCGCGCCGATCTTCACGGCCGCACGCCCAACCAGACGCTCTACCTGAAGCACATCCAGGAGCACGACATCACGATCGCGATCGGTCCCGCCGGCACCGGCAAGACGTACCTCGCGGTTGCCTCGGCGGTCGACGCGCTGGAGCGCGACGCGGTGAAACGCATCGTGCTCGTGCGCCCCGCGGTCGAGGCCGGCGAGCGGCTGGGCTTCCTGCCCGGCGATCTTGCGCAGAAGGTGGATCCCTACCTGCGCCCGCTCTACGATGCGCTCTACGATTTGATGGGCTTCGACAAGACCGGGAAGCTGTTCGAGCGCAGCACCATCGAGATCGCGCCGCTCGCCTACATGCGCGGGCGCACGCTCAACCACTCGTTCATCATCCTCGACGAAGCGCAGAACACGACGCCCGAGCAGATGAAGATGTTTCTGACGCGGATCGGCTTCGGCACCAAGTCGGTGATCACCGGCGACGTGACGCAGATCGACCTCGCGCGCGGGCAGAAAAGCGGGCTCATCGAGGCCGACCGCATCCTTGCCGGCGTGCGCGGCATCGCCTTCACGCGCTTCACCAGCGCCGACGTCGTCCGTCATCCGCTGGTGCAAAAGATCATCGGCGCGTACGAGCGCGACGCGGCGGCGAAGAAATCGGGCGACGCCGAACGCTGATGACCCGGCGTGCGCCCCGACTGTCGTTCGCGGTCCAGTACGCGGTTCCCGCGACCACACTGCCCTCGGTGTACGCGCTTCGGCGCTGGACGAAGGCGGCGCTGGACCGCGACGCCACCGTCACGCTGCGCTTCGTCGGCACCCGCGAGGGACAGACGTTGAACGCCCTGTATCGCGGCAAGGACTACGCCACCAATGTCCTTACCTTCGTGTACGATGAAGCGGTTCCGCTGACCGGAGACATCGTGCTCTGTGCCCCCGTGCTGCGGCACGAAGCGCAAGCGCAGGGCAAGACGTTGGCCGGCCACTGCGCCCATCTCGTCGTTCATGGCATGCTGCACCTGCAGGGCTACCAGCACCATACCGATCGCGCTGCCCGCGCGATGGAGGCGCGCGAGACCGCGATTCTTGCCCGGTTTGGCGTGACCGATCCCCACGTCTGGCCCGGCGACGAGATCGGAAAATTGCGGCGTCGCGCCTGACGATGGAAGTTCGCTCCGACAAGACCGACAGACCGACGCTGCTCGAGCGGCTGTCGGCGTTCCTGACCCGCGAACCCGAAGACCGCGAGGAGCTGCTCGAACTGCTGCACGGCGCGTTCGAGCGCAAACTGCTCGACGCCGACGCGCTGTCGATGATCGAAGGCGTGCTGCAGGTCTCCGAAATGACCGTGCGTGACATCATGATCCCGCGCGCGCAGATGGACGTCGTGTCGAGTGACGACGACCCCGCCGATTTCATCCCGCTGGTGCTGGAAACCCGCCACTCGCGCTTCCCGGTGGTCGGCGAGAACAAGGACGACGTGGTCGGCATCCTCCTTGCCAAGGAGCTGCTCAACTGGTATCGCAACCCCGAGGGTTTCAATCTGCACGATACGCTGCGCCCTGCGGTGTTCGTCCCGGAGTCGAAGCGCCTCAACGTGCTGTTGCGCGATTTCCGGGCCAACCGGAACCACATCGCAATCGTCGTCGATGAGTACGGCGGCGTATCGGGCCTCATCACGATCGAGGACGTGCTGGAGCAAATCGTCGGCGACATCGAAGACGAGTACGACTTCGACGAGAGCGAGGACGACATCATCGCGGAGGCCGGAGGCCGGCATCGCGTGAAGGCGCAGACTGAGATCGAAGACTTCAACGGGCATTTCGGCACCGATTTCGCCGATGACGAATTCGACACCGTCGGCGGTCTCGTGCTGCAGGCGTTCGGGCGGCTGCCCAAGCGCGGCGAGACGACGATCATCGGCGACTTTCGTTTTCGCGTCGTGCGCGCCGACAGTCGGCGCCTCTACACGCTGCAGGTCGAGCCGGCAGGCACCGCGCCGCCTCCGGCCGCCAGCGCGACGGTGACGCCGTCACCTCCGGCCGAACGGTGAACCCCGGGCTCCGCGTATTGCGCCGACTCGATCGGGCGCGATGATGCGGGCCGCGTGGCTGCCCGCCCTGTCCGCGCTCGCGGCCGGCGCCGCGACGGTCTTCGGATTCGCGCCCTTCGGCGCCACGCCGATCCCAATCGTCACCATGGCGTTGCTCATCCTGCTGCTGCAGGAGGCGGCGACACCCCGTGCAGCGGCCACACTAGGCTTCGCGTTCGGACTCACACTTTTCGGCGCCGGCGCGTCGTGGGTCTACGTCGCGCTCAATACGTTCGGCGGCATGTCGCTGTGGGTGGCAGGAATTGCCACCGTGGGCCTTTGCGCTTACCTCGCTTTTTTTGCGGCGCTCGCCGGCTGGCTTGCCGCGCGATGGACCGCGCCCCGCGCGTGGCCGCGTGCCGTGGCCGTCGCCGCAGCGTGGACGGTGACCGAATGGGCGCGCAGCTGGGTCTTCACGGGCTTCCCCTGGCTTTCACTCGGCTACAGCCAGAGTCCGGGGAGCCCCCTCGCCGGCTATGCCCCCGTCGGCGGCGCATTCATGGTCACCCTCGCGACCGCACTTTGTGCCGCGGCGCTCGCGCTGGCCATCGACGCCTTCGCGGTCGCGGCGACACGACGGGGACTCGCGCTCCTGGCGGTGATGGTCGCGATAGGCGCCGGGGGCGCGGCGCTCGGTCGCGTCGACTGGACTTCACCTTTGGGGGCGCCGGTCACCGTATCGCTGGTACAGGGCAACGTCACGCAGGACCTGAAGTTCAATGCGGATTTCCTGGAGACGACGTTCGACCTGTACGCCGGCCTCGTCACGCAGAGCCGCGGGCGGCTCGTCGTGCTGCCGGAGAGTGCGTTCCCCACCTTCGCCGACGAAGTGCCGGAACGAGTGCTTCGGCACGTTTTCCGTACCGCCGCTGCACGCGAGGGCGACGCCCTGGTCGGCCTGTTTACGGTCGAAGCGCCACTCCCGGGTCACGAAGGCCCGCGCTACTACAACAGCGTCGTGAGCCTCGGCACCGCCGATACGCAACTCTATCGCAAGCGGCATCTCGTGCCTTTCGGCGAAACGATACCGCTCGAAGCCGTCGTCGGCTGGTTCATCCGGTCGGTGCTTTCGATTCCGATCGCGAGCCAGACCTCCGGCGCGTTCGACCAGCCGCCGCTCTCCGTCGCCGGCCAGAAGGTGGCGGTCAATATCTGCTACGAGGATGCATTCGGCGCCGACATCCGTTCGCAGGCGAGTGCCGCGACGCTGCTGGTCAACGTCACCAACGACGCCTGGTACGGGCATTCGCTGGCCGCCGAACAGCACAACCAGATCGCGGCGATGCGCGCGCTCGAAGCGGGGCGCCCGCTGCTGCGCGCGACGAACACCGGTATCACGTCGGCGATCGGGCACGACGGACGGGAGATCGCGCGCCTGCCGTGGTTCACGCGCGGCATCCTCGAGGTCGAGGTGTCGGGCAGGCAGGGCGTGACGCCCTATGTGCGATTAGGAGATGCACTGCCGGTGGCGCTCGCGCTCACGTTGCTGGTCGTGGCGTTCTTCGCCGCCCGTCGACCCACGTAGCACGCCGCTTCGATCGACTCCGCCTGCAATTCCGCGCGCGATCTTCGCCATCGGCGGAGCGGAGCCGGTAAAATACGCCTTCCGCCGGCGTCAGGCTGCGGCCACGGCCCGCCCCAATGCAAACCTTCCAGCAAATCATTCTCACGCTGCAGGACTACTGGGACCGCCAGGGCTGCGCACTGCTGCAGCCCTACGACATGGAGGTCGGCGCCGGCACGTCGCACACGGCGACGTTCCTGCGCGCGCTGGGTCCCGAACCGTGGCGTGCGGCTTACGTGCAGCCGTCGCGCCGGCCGAAGGACGGCCGTTACGGCGAGAATCCGAACCGCATGCAGCATTACTACCAGTATCAGGTCGTGCTCAAACCTTCTCCGGCGAATATTCTCGACCTCTATCTCGATTCGCTCGTGGCGCTGGGTTTCGATCTCACGAAGAACGACGTCCGTTTCGTCGAGGACGACTGGGAGAACCCCACGCTGGGCGCCTGGGGGCTGGGCTGGGAAGTGTGGCTGAACGGAATGGAGGTGACGCAGTTCACGTACTTCCAGCAGGTCGGCGGCCTCGACTGCAACCCGATCACGGGCGAGATCACCTACGGTCTCGAGCGGCTCGCGATGTATCTCCAAGGCAAGGAGAACGTGTTCGATCTCATCTGGACCGAATGGACGGAAGGCGGCGTGAAGCGACCGCTTACCTACCGCGACGTCTACCATCAGAACGAAGTCGAGCAATCCGCGTACAACTTCGAGCATTCGAATGCCCCGAAGCTCTTCGAGCTGTTTTCGTTCTTCGAGGCGGATGCGAAGCGCCTGCTCGCGGCGAAGCTCGCCTTGCCCGGCTACGAGATGATCCTCAAGGCAGCGCATACGTTCAACCTGCTGGACGCACGCGGGGCAATTTCGGTGACCGAGCGCGCCGCGTACATCGGACGCATCCGGACGTTATCGCGGCTGGTCGCGCAGGCGTACTACGACTCGCGCGAGGCGCTGGGATTTCCGATGCTGCCGGCCGAGTTTCGGCCGAAAGCGGCGTGACATGACGGCCCACGCTACTCTGGTCGTCGAACTCGTCACCGAAGAGCTGCCGCCCAAGGCGCTGACGCGCCTGGGTGACGCCTTTGCAGCGGGGATCGTCGGCGGCCTGCGGTCGCGTGATTTTCTGACGCCCGAAAGCGTCGCCACGCCGTTTTGCACACCGCGGCGGCTGGCCGTCACGGTCTCGCACGTGCGCGCAACCTCGCCCGACAAACCGTTCAAGGAGAAGCTGCTTCCCGTGAGCGTGGCGTTCGATGCCCACGGGGCGCCGACTCCGGCGCTCGTCGGAAAACTCAAGGCGAGGCAGCTGTCGCACATCGACCCCGGGACGCTCGAACGCGCGAGCGATGGCAAGGTCGAGGCACTCTATTACTCGGACATCGCCAGGGGCAGCCCGCTTCGAAACGGATTGCAAGCAGCGTTCGAAGACACGATCGGGCGGCTGCCAATCCCCAAGGCGATGAGCTATGCGTCGCCTGCCGGCGGGTACTACAACGCGGTCACGTTCGTCCGACCCGCGCATCGGCTGCTGGCATTGCACGGCACCGACATCGTGCCGATTCACGCGCTGGGTCTCACGGCAGGCCGCACCACAGGCGGCCATCGCTTTCTCGGCCGCCATGCCCTCGACGTCGTCACTGCCGACGCCTACGAGGAGACCCTCCGTGCGGAGGGCAAGGTTATCGCGAGCTTCGCCGAACGACGTGCGCTGATCGTCGCGGCGCTCGCCCGGGCGGACGAGGGCGCAACGGTGATCATGCCCGACCCGCTGCTGGATGAGGTGACCGCCCTGGTCGAGTGGCCGGCGGTGTACGCGGGCACTTTCGACGTTGCGTTCCTTCATGTGCCGCAGGAGTGCCTGGTCCTGACCATGCAGCAAAACCAGAAATACTTCGCTCTGGCCGACAAGGACGGGCGGCTGCAGCACCGCTTTCTGCTCGTCAGCAATCTCGAAACGCGCGATCCGGACGCCATTGTCCGCGGCAACGAGCGCGTGCTGCGGGCCCGGCTCGCCGATGCGCGATTCTTCTTCGATCAGGATCGGAAAGCGCCTCTGGCAAGCCGCGTCGACCGGCTGCGCGGCATCGTTTTCCACAACAAGCTCGGCACTCTGGCTGACCGGGTGGACCGGCTGCGCAAGATCGCTGCGGCCGTTGCTCCCATGCTGGGCGCGGACCCGCGCGAGGTCGATCGCGCGGCGCTGCTCTCCAAAGCCGATCTCGTCACCGACATGGTGGGCGAATTCCCCGAACTTCAGGGCCTGATGGGGCGCTACTACGCGCAACACGATGGCGAACCGCCCGCGGTGGCGGACGCGATCGCGCAGCACTACTGGCCCCGCTTCGCCGGCGACGCATTGCCCGAGCACGGCGTCGCGCAGGCCGTCGCGCTCGCCGACAAGCTCGAAGCGCTCGCGGGCATGTTCGGCATCGGCCAGCTGCCGACCGGCGACAAGGATCCGTTCGGGCTGCGGCGCGCCGCGCTCGGCGCGATTCGCATCCTGATCGAAAAAGGGCTCCCTCTACAACTGCAGGTGCTCACGCGACTTGCCTTCAAGGCATTCGACGCCGTTCCCGCCGTGCTGGATACGCCTGCGGACCTCGAAACCTTCATGTACGAGCGATTGCGCGGGTATCTTCGCGACCTCGGATACACGGCCAACCAGATCGCCGCGGTCGTCGATTCGCGGCCAGCCGAGATCCATCGGGTCCCTGCCCGGCTGGCTGCCGTGCAGGCCTTCGAAGCGCTTCCCGAGTCTGGGGCCCTCTCCGCGGCGAACAAGCGGATCGTCAATATCCTGCGCAAAGCGGACGGCGAAGCCGCGCCCGCCGTCGATCGCGCGCGGTTGGCCGACGGCGCCGAGCGCGACCTCTGGCTCGCGTTCCAGAAGCTCGAGCCGGTCGTCGTCGACGATTGCGCGCGCGGCGATTTCGCCGGCGCCCTGCTCGCGCTGGCAACCGTCAAACCGGCCGTGGACCGCTTCTTCGACGACGTGATGGTCATGGCCGACGACCCGGCCATCCGCGCCAACCGGCTCGCGCTATTGCGCGGCGTTGCGGATACGATGAACCGCGTCGCGGACATTTCGAAGCTGGCGACCTAGCAATGGTCCAACTGGCCTCCGAAGCGGTCGCGACCACCCGGGCCGTCAAGCTGATCGTGCTCGACCGCGACGGTGTCATCAACCGTGACAGCGACCAGTTCATCAAATCGCCGGATGAATGGCGGCCGATACCGGGCAGTCTGGAGGCGATTGCACGGCTGAATCACGCGGGTTTTCGCGTCGTCGTCGCCACCAACCAGTCAGGGATCGGGCGCGGGCTGTTCGACATGGCGACGCTGAACGCGATCCACGAAAAGATGCACAAGGCGCTGGGGCTGGTCGGCGGGCGCGTCGATGCGCTTTTCTACTGCCCACATACCGCCGATTCGGATTGCGAATGCCGAAAGCCCAAACCCGGCATGTTGAAGGAAATCGGCGTGCGCTTCGGCGTCGAGATGACCGCCGTGCCCTGCGTCGGCGATTCGGGCCGGGACCTGCAGGCGGCCGATTCCGTCGGCGCGCAGCCGATGCTGGTATTGACCGGCAAGGGAGAAAGGACGCTGCGGGCAGGCAATTTCCCGAAAAACACGGTTATCTTCCCGGACCTCGCATTTGCGGCGTCGGCGCTGCTCGCCGGCGACTAGGGTCCGATGTCCACCGCGCGCGCGCTGCTGTTCCTGCTGTTCCAGGCGATCGTCACGCCATTGTATGCCGCAGTGATGCTGCTGCTGTTCTGGATTCCGCGTGTGCCGATGTTCAAGATCGCCGCCTCGTGGTGCCAAGTCAACCTTTGGGGCGCGCGCTGGATCTGCGGGATACGATACCGCGCCATTGGCATCGACAACATTCCGTCGGGCGTGCCGCTCGCTCCGCACATCGTCATGTCGAAGCACAGTTCCACTTGGGAAACCCTCGCGCTCACGATTTTCTTCCCGCCGCTGGCCTACGTGGCGAAGAAAGAGCTCCTGTCGATCCCGTTCTTCGGCTGGGGCTTCGCACTTTCGTCGCCGATCACGATCGACCGCAAGGCCGGCATGGATGCAATGCATCAGATCGCCACGCAGGGCCGCGAGCGATTCGCACAGGGCTTCTGGATCGTCGTCTATCCCGAGGGCACGCGGATCAAGGCGGGCACGCGCGCCAAGTACAAGACGGGTGGCGCGCGTCTCGCGAGAGAGCTCGGCGTGCCGATCGTGCCGGTTGCGCACAACGCCGGCTGGATCTGGCCGAAGGGCATCTTCGGCAAGCGCCCGGGAATCGTGACGATCTCGTTTGGCCAGCCGATCGCTCCCGATGGCAAGGACCCGCAGGCGCTGGCGAACGAAGTCGAGGCATGGATCGAGAACGAAGTTGCGCGTCTCGGCGTGCCCCATTGAAGCGTCCAGGCGACCGGGGTAGGCGCGCGGGACGTCTGCGCGAGGAGGGCGAGAGCCCAGGCCCGCAGGGCGCGTCTCCGAGCGTGCGCGCGCGGCCGACACGCGCCGATCTCCGACCCGAAGACCGGGAAGGAGGGCGCGTAGGCGAGGAGGGCGAGAGCCCAGGCCCGCAGGGCGCGTCTCCGAGCGTGCGCGCGCGGCCGACACGCGCCTGTCTCCGACCCGAAGACCGAGGAGGAGGGCGCGGTCCGAACGGCGACGGACAGGCACGCCGCATTGCCCTGGCCGGTGAGGATGTCGACTACCGATTGGTCCGGGTGAAACGGCGCTCGATCGGCATGCACATCGGACTTTCCGGCCTCACGGTGCGCGCGTCGCGCTGGGTAACCGTTCGCGAAATCGAAACCACGCTGCAGCAGCATGCCGCGTGGATCCTGCGCAGGCTCGCCGAATGGCGCGCCCGTCGCCGCGACGTGCTGCCGAGCGAGTGGAAGAGCGGCGCGCCGATCCTCTACGAGGGCCGCGAGCTGGCGCTCGCCGTCTACCCGGGACGCAGGAAGGAAATCGCGGCGGACCTACTGAACCTGACCGTGCTTCATCCTACCCCGCACGATGAACGATTGGTCGGCGGGTACGTTGTCCAATGGCTGAAAGAAGAGGCGTGGCGCCTGCTGGCGCCCCGCGTCGCCCACATCGCGGCGCAGGTCACCGCGGTCTCGCCGCCGGTGCGGCTTTCCAATGCGCGCAGCGAGTGGGGCAGCTGCAATCGGAAGGGCGAGATTCGCCTGAGCTGGCGGCTCGTCCACCTGCCGACCGCCCTCGCGCAATACGTCATCGCGCACGAGGTCGCGCACCTCGTCGAACTCAATCACTCGCCGCGATTCTGGGCGCTTGTCGAAACGCTGTTCCCCGGCCATGCGGCGGCGCGACGGGCGCTGCACGAATGGACGGCACTGCTGGAGGCTTAGGCGCCCCTCCCACTTGCTTTCACGCGGGCGCCGCCAGCGGCGGCATCGGCACCGCCAGGCCGGCCTGGGTGCGCAGCAGCGCGCCGAGCGCCGCCGCCAGCTCGTCACCCGAACGCGAATCGCGCCATGCGCCGTCGCGAGGCTGAAAATGGAACCCGCCGGTGCGTGCCGCCACCCAGATCTCGCGGTTCGGTACGTGGCGGTTGACGACGAGCTTGCTGCCGTCCGCGCATTCGATCTCCAGGATGCCGTCGATCAAATTCCAATCCAGATCCGCGTCCGAAGACACCAGCGCGGCATCGAGTGCCTCGCCGATCGTGGCGAGCGTCCGGTCGGCGGCGGCGATGAAGGCGGTTTCGGTGATCATGATCGTGGCCATCCAGTGTTCAGGGCACATTCCCGGCGTCGGCGCAGTGCGGATCCGAGCATCCGGAAAAACGTGGCCGGGCCCGACATTCCTTGTTAGGATCCCATTTGATGTTACGTGATTTTGCCGCCTATCTCGGCGCCGTTGCGCGGGCCACCCTTGCCGCCGCGCTGTCAATCGCCCTTGCCGCCGGCGTGCTCGGCGCGTGCGGCATCAAGGGGCCCCTGAAGCCCGCGGCGGCGCCTGCCGTGTCGGCTCCCGGTACCACTCCGTCGACGCCGCAGGCAGCCCCGGTGGCGCCGCCGGTCCCCGACGCCCCGACTCCCGAGCGCAAGCCATGACCGCGTTTGCTTACGTGAACGGCGAGCTGCATGCGGAGGCCGTTCCGCTCGCCGACATCGCGGCGAGGTTCGGCACGCCCTGCTACGTCTATTCGCGCGCGGCGCTCGAAGGCGCATTCCGGAGGTTCGACACCGCATTCGAGGGACTGCCACACCTTGTCTGCTACGCAATGAAAGCAAACTCGAACCTCGCCGTGTTGAATCTGCTGGCCCGAATCGGCAGCGGCTTCGACATCGTCTCCGGCGGCGAACTGGCCCGGGTCCTCGCGGCCGGTGGCGACCCGGGCAAGACCGTATTTTCCGGCATCGGCAAGACGGCCGCCGAAATGGAGGCCGGGCTTGCGGCAGGCATCCTTTGCTTCAACGTAGAGTCCGCCGCGGAACTCCACCTCCTGAACGACGTCGCCCGCCGCGCCGGAAAGGTTGCGCCCGTGTCGTTCCGCGTCAATCCCGACGTCGACCCAAGGACGCATCCGTACATCTCCACGGGCCTCAAGGAAAGCAAGTTCGGCATCCCCTTCGGGGACGCTCCGGCGCTCTACCGCCACGCCGCCGCGTTGCCGCATGTCGCCGTGCACGGCGTCGATTGCCACGTCGGATCGCAGATTACCGACCTGTCGGTCTGCATCGAAACGGCGGAAAAGATTTTCGGGTTGGTCGACCGGATCGAGGCCGACGGCATCGCGCTTCGGCACGTCGACCTCGGGGGGGGGCTCGGCATCCGTTACCGCGACGAGGACCCGATCGACCCCTGCGAATTCGCGCTTGCGGTCCGGCGCGCACGTGGCGCGCGGGGACATCGTCTCCTATTCGAACCCGGCCGCTGCCTGGTAGGCGAAGCCGGCGTGCTGGTCACTCGCGTGGCGTACCTCAAGCCCGGCTCCGGGCGCGACTTCGCGATCGTTGACGCGGCGATGAACGATCTGCTCCGCCCGGCCTTGTACGACGCATGGCACGACGTCGTTCCGGTGTGCCGCCGCGAAGATCCACCCCGCCGCTGGCAGGTCGTCGGGCCGGTCTGCGAGAGCGGCGATTTCCTGGCGCATGACCGCGACCTCGCGCTCGCGGAAGGCGATCTTCTCGCGGTGCGCGCGGCCGGTGCCTACGGGTTCGTCATGAGCTCCAATTACAACTCCAGGCCACGCGCCTGCGAGGTCGTTGTCGACGGCGACAGAATGCATCTGGCCCGCCGGCGCGAGACTGTCGCGGACCTTTTCGAGCACGAAAATCGACTGCCGTAGCGCGTCACATTGGACGCTGCGCGACAACGTGCGCGCGCTGCGCGCTCCGCACCTCCACACGCAAAATCTCCCCGGAAATACCCTGTGCGAATTCGCAACAGTCGCGCATGCAAGGCTAGGAATCGGCGGAGAAATCTTGCAATTCAACAAAATGTGGCTAGAATTCAGGCAGCAGGTAGCAATGGGTTTGTCAAGAGGTTGCAGCAGATTGCGGTACCGATGGACGAATCCTGCACCGCCTGCGAAGAAGTAGAAGCACCATAACAGTCACAGCAACTCAGACAGGAGAAAACGCAATGGCTGACATTATGTCGATGATGCCGACGGCTTCCGCCCCGGCGCCCAAGAAGGCAACAAAGAAGAAGGCGAAGAAGCGGGCGGCGAAGAAGAAGGCCGCCCCG
Source organism: uncultured beta proteobacterium (assembly GCA_963726775.1). Taxonomy (GTDB): domain Bacteria; phylum Pseudomonadota; class Gammaproteobacteria; order Burkholderiales; family Casimicrobiaceae; genus CAIWHR01. The sequence continues at coordinate 1,266,497 of CAVSDL010000001.1, read as the reverse complement.
AAGAAGAAGGCAGCAAAGAAGACGACGAAGAGGAAGGCCGCTCCGAAGCGCAAGGCGGCGAAGAAGACGACGAAGAAGAAGGCCGCGAAGAAGACGACGAAGAAGAAGGCGGCGAAGAAGACGACGAAGAGGAAGGCGGCGAAGAAGACGACGAAGAAGAAGGCCGCCCCGAAGAAGAGGAAGGCCGCAAAGAAGGCGACCAAGAAAAAGGCCGCCCCGAAGAAGAGGAAGGCCGCAAAGAAGGCGACCAAGAAAAAGGCGACCAAAAAGCGGGCCGCCAAGAAGACGTAATCCTTCCGCGGCAAGAGAGTCCGCCCGGGATTCGTGGCGGACGACAAAACAGGCGGCGCGCAATGCGTCGCCTGTTTTCTTTTGTCCGGCTGTCGTGGAGCGACTTGAGGCGTTGCGCGTGCCGCACGTCCGACGCCCTGGCCATCGGGCGCTCGAAGCGGATGTGCGGCCAGGGCGGCTAGACGCCAGCACCTCGCGCCTCGAGCCGGTGCTGGCGTATCGCGCTCAGGCGGTCCCGGAAGCGCTATGGACTGCGCGGCGGCTGCGTCGTTTGCACCGGGTCCTCAACCTGAGGGGCACGAATCAATCGCCGGGGTCCGCTACCCGCCAACCGCCGCACCGGCCTTCGTTGAGCCCGCTCCGTTGCCGGATCCGGGTGCCGCGGGCTTCGCCGCCGGCGCTCCGCCGGCCGCCGCCTTCGGCGCCGGTTTGGCATTCGCCGAAGGCGCCTTCTTGCCTGCCGCACGCTTTGCGCTGCCGGCGTTGGGCGCGAGGTCGCTGGTAATGCGCAGCCTCTGGCCCGGATTCACGGCGTCATGAGCCAGCCCGTTCCACCGGCGTATGTCCTGCACGCTTACGTCGTAGCGGCTGGCGATCCGCGCCACCGTGTCGCCGCGGTTCACGCGGTAGTAGAAAGTGCGGCCCTGCGGCACCGTCGTGAATACCGCTTGCGCAAGCCCATCGGCCGCCTCCTGCGTCGGGCGCTCCGACGGCACGAGCAGCGTATGCCCCACCGGCATCTTGGCCTTTGCGCCGATTCCGTTGACAGCGCGCAGCGTTTCCGCGGCCATCCCGAACTTCGCCGCCACCTGCGCAATTGTCTCGCCGTTGCGCATCCGGTACGCCTGCCACGATACGAGCGGCTGATCCGCGAGGTCGAGCTTCGCGGCAAACAGTTCGGCCTTGTCGATAGGAAGCAGAATCGTGTACTCCCCGGCTCCGGCGATCACCGGCCGGTTGTGCTGCGGGTTGAGGTACTGGAATTCGTCGACGGGCAATTCAGCCAGTTCCGCCGCGCGCTGCACGTCCATCTTCCGTGTCGTCCTCACCACCGCGAAATAAGGCCCGTCCGGAATGTCGCCAAGTGCGAGGCCGTATTTTCCGGGGTTGCCGACAATGTTCTTCACCGCCTGCAGTTTCGGCAGATAGTTGCGGGTCTCGTCCGGCATCTTGAGACTCGCATAGTCGACCGGCTTTCCCGCTTTTCGGTTCTTTGCGATGGCGGCGGCGACGTTGCCTTCGCCCCAGTTGTACGCCGCGAGCGCGAGCTGCCAATCGCCGAAATCGCGATAGAGCTTCTGGAGATAGGCGAGAGCTCCCTCCGTCGCCGCGATCACGTCGCGGCGGGAATCGAACCAGAAATTCTGCTTCAGTCCGTAGACACGGCCGGTCGACGGAATGAACTGCCAGATGCCCGACGCGCGGCTCGTGGACAGCGCGTTCGGGTTGAACGCGCTCTCGACCATGGGCAAGAGCGCAACCTCGCTCGGCATCCCGCGCTCCTCGACCTCGACGACGATGTGATAGAGGTAGCGGCGACTGCGGTCCACCATGCGCACGACGTAATCCGGTCGGGCTGCATACCACCGCTCCCATTTCACGACCAGCGCACTGTCGAGATCCGGCATTGCGTAGCCCTTCCGGATCCGGGCCCAGAGATCCTCGGCCGGCGGCGGCAGCGGCTCGAGAACGGCGGCTACGTGCGGAGGAAACGGATCAGCGACAGATTCCGCGGGCCCCGGGGCGGCGACGGGCGCGGGATCGGGCGCAGCCGCCGCCGGCGGGTTCGGGACGACGGCGGTTTCGGGAACAGGCGCCGGGGACTCCGGGCCGGGCGCTGCACAGGCGGCGAGCATCCCGGCGAGCGCAAGTGGGAAAAGTTGCAGGCGCAATTCAGTCAGTCTTCGGGTTGCACAAAATTGCGGCGATGGAGGTGGATTCGTCGCGCGCTGCTCGGCTATCGCCGACGGCACCGGCGGCAGACGGCGTTCGCGCACGAGCCCTTGGTCGTCGCGGGATGAATGCATCGGGTCGGCGTCGCCGGGATCGACAACCGCTGCCTGGCCGCCTTCGCGCGCCCGCCGGATGTAGTTGTCGCTGGAGGCGGGGATGGGGATAATCGCCGGCATGGACGCATCTTCCGGAGCGAAGGTCGCGGTGTCAACGACGCTCGCCGAATGGTTCGCCACGCCACTCGGCCGCTACCTGCTCCTGCGGGAGCAGGCGTGGTTCGACCGGACGGTCGCCGATATCTTCGGGTTTCGCGCCATCCAGGTCGGATTGCCGGAATGTCCGTTCCTCGCGCAGAGCAGGATCGCCGCGTTGTGGACCGTCGACTACGGGTCGCCCGCACAGGTTCTCGCCGACCCGCACTGGCTGCCATTTCCGGAGAATTCGCTCGACCTCATCGTGCTCCCGCACGCGCTCGAATTCGCGGACGAGCCGCACCAGCTATTGCGCGAGGCATTCCGCGCCGTCCGGCCCGAAGGTCAGGTTCTCATTGCCGGATTCAATCCGTTCTCGCTGTTTGGCGCAAAGCGCTATTTCGGACGCGCACAGGTACCCCCCTGGACAGGCAGTTTTATTGCCCTGTACCGGCTGAAGGACTGGCTTGCCTTGCTTGGGTTCGAGGTGACGGGGGGCGCGCTCGATTGCTACGTGCCGCCCTTTGCACAGGACAAGTGGCTGGCACGGTGCGGCTACCTCGAAGCCGCGGGCGACCGCTGGTGGCCGATTGCCGGCGGCGTCTACTTCCTGCGCGCGACCAAGAAGATGCTCGGCATGCGCGTCATCACCCCTGCCTGGGAACGACCCAAGAACGGCCTCGCCACGGCGCCGCGACAGGCGCGCGAGTGCATCGAACGCACCGAATGAGGGCCACGGTCACGATTTACACGGACGGCGCGTGCAAGGGCAATCCGGGGCCCGGCGGGTGGGGCGCGCTGCTGGTCTGGGGCGACCACGAAAAGGAATTCTTTGGGGGCGATCCCGCCACGACGAACAACCGGATGGAGCTGACCGCCGTGATTCGCGCGCTGGAAACCCTCAGCCGCGGATGCGACGTCGACCTCTACACCGATTCGCAATACGTGAAGCAGGGCATCGAGACCTGGATCCATGGCTGGAAGCGCAACGGCTGGAGGACGAGCGACAAGAAGCCCGTCAAGAACGCCGAACTGTGGCGCGAACTCGACGCAATCGCCTCGAACCACCAGGTCAGGTGGCACTGGGTCAGAGGCCACAATGGCCATCCCGGCAACGACCGCGCCGACGAGCTTGCCAATCGCGGCGCGAGCCTGGGGGCGGGGACCGCTGATCCGCCTTGAGCACGATCCGATCGTCGCTCGAGCGGGGTGGCATCATTCGCCGCCGGCGCCAATCTCGCGTTCGATACGCCGCGCGAACACCGTCATTTCCTTTTCGGCCTGCTTGTCGCCCCTTCCCTGAGCGACAGCGATTCCTTCGCGGTAAGCAGCAAGCGCCTCCGTATTTCGGCCGGTGCCCGCGAGCGCCTTGCCGTAGAGCTTCCATGCCGCCGTGTACCTGGAATCGATCGCCACCGCGCGCGCAAGGTGCTCCGCCGCGCGTGCCGGGTCGCCGGCCTTCAGATACTCGTTGCCGAGCGAGTAGCGCAATAGCGCGCCTTCGCGGCCCGCGGCGAGGAGCTTCTCGAAGCTAAGAAGCGCCGCGGAAGGCCTTGCGTCCATGCCTATTTGTCGATGTGGGCGCCGGTCGCGCAGTCGATCCGGCGCATCGGGTAGATCACCTGCCTGTCGACGCCGTTCACCTTGCCTTCAACTTCCACGTAGAGCCACCCACCAGACGCGCGGCGATAGGTGAGCCGCCGCGGAAACTCATGCGCCGGATTCTCGAACGTGAAAATCTCGTCCTCCCGGTCCGCGGTCTTGTCGACCGTCCTGCCGGTCAGCTTGAATGCGTCTTCCGACTTGCCCGGCGGCGCCGCAACGTAGAAGACCCCATCGGAGCGCGCCTCGAGGCGCAGGTATTCGTAGCCCTGCGTCTTGCCCGCCATCACGGTCTGGCTGACCCCGAGCAGCAATTCACCGCGCAGCGGCATCCACTGCTCGCGGAACTCGCGCTGGTTGACGTTGCCGCGCCAGCAACCCTCGAGCCACGCCAGCTGCGCCAGCGGGTCCGCTGCGGTGCCTTTGGCGTCGGGAGCTGGAGTCGCCTGCGCACCAACATCGCACGCGACCATGGCGCCGAGCAAGAGCGCGGAAAACAGACATGTCGAACGCGTGTGCATCGCGAGAGGGTTCATTGGGCGAGGGCCGCGGGTCATTGGGGCCGCGCGAGCGGCAGGTTGAGCAGCAGATTCTGCGGTTTCAGCTTCAGCGTCGCTTCTTGATCCATCGCCATCGCGAGATAGACCGGCCGGCCCGCCATCGCGGGACGCATGTCGCCGGGATTCGTGAATCGCAGCTCGAACAGGCACAGGAGGCGACCCATGCGCACGTCGTCGATGTCGGCGCGATTGTACAGGTCGTTCAGGAGCGCACTCGCCTCGGCGTCGAGGCCGACGTGCCAGAGCCAGTTGCGATCGTTGATCTCGCGCTGCGGTTCGATCGTCACCCTGACTCCCAGGAAATGCGCGATCCATTGTTCGAGCACGCGACACAGCGCGGCGAGCGCCGGGCGCCCGCGGTTGAGACTCACGGCCAGATCGTGCCGCTCGTCGCGGTCCCAATATGACGCGCCGTTATCGGCGTCGAGGACGTCGAGATCGACGGTGCGCAAGTGCGTCCGGTTGTTCTGCAGCAACTCACCGAGGCTGCCGAAGCCTCCGGTCGTCGAGTAGATCTCGACAGCCATCGCGTCGGCAGCCATGACTGCGCCATCCTTGAGCACCGCGATCTTCTGCGAACGGAAAAGCATCTCGGCCGCGCGCACCTGCAATGGATCCGCATTCGCGCCCAGTATGTGCCGCAAGAGGACCTCGGTCAGCTGGTGGACGAGCGTCGGGGGGACATCCACACCGTCCCTGAACAGGGCGGCGTAGGCCGCCTCGATCGAGGGCGCGGCAAGCAGACGGCGCCGGAAGCGGAGCCAGACTGCGTAATTCTCCCGCGCATCCGCGTCGGCCAGCAGCGCGAGCTCGGTTTCGGCGACCTCCGTCCGAGGCGCCGCAATCAGCTTTTCGTGCAACGCCAACTCGGCCGCGCACGACTCGGGAACCGGCGCGAGTTCCGGCCGCAACAGCAACGCGCGCAGGAAATCGTCGGTGAGGGTCAGGCGTCCATCCGCGCCGACGGCAAGCAACCGGTAGCCGCAATTGACCCAGAAGTCCGGCATCAGCCGCCCAGCATCGCCTTCTTCAGGTCGGCCTGTACGGGTTTGTCGCCGAGCCAGATCTTCATCAGCGCACGATTGAATGCTTCGCCCTCGATGGATCCTTTGGCGCTGCCGTTGAGGCCGATCTTCGTCGCGCCGTCGACGAAGTCCAGCGTGACGACGTTGCCTTCCTTCACCTCGCCGAACGTCTTCATGATCGACACCATCTGATCCGTCTGCGGCTTCACCGCGGCGAGCTCCTGCTCGGTGCTGTTCTCCTTGAGCCCGTCGACCAGCGCTTCGACGAACGTGTCGGCCGCGACATTGCGCAGCAGGTTCAACTGGACCCGGCGCGGGGCCTTGGCCAGCGCGGTGACGGCATCGCCCGCCTTCGCCGGCACGTAGAGGCTGCCGACGTACACCTTGAAGAACGCGCGCGTGCGGATCCCCGCGCCGTTGAGCACGAGATCCTGCCCTCCGACCGCGACCTTGTCGTCGAGCTTGACGCCGCCGACCTCGGCGGCGAAGGCGGTGCCGGCGAACAGGGCAACCAGGACTGCTGCAAGCAGACGTTTCATTGCGATTCCTCCGATTTGACGACCCGACGAAACTACCGTTTTCGGGGCCGGAAGGCGAGCAGATCGGTGCCAGGCAAGGCGCCGCGGAGCATTCGACCGGAACGTACATGAAAGTACGTGAGGATCGAATGCGAGCAGCAACGCAGCATGGCGCCGATATGCGAAGCCTACACGGCCTCGAAGATGCCGTCTCGGGGCCGGAAGGCGAGCAGATCGGTGCCAGGCAAGGCGCCGCGGAGCATTCGACCGGAACGTACATGAAAGTACGTGAGGATCGAATGCGAGCAGCAACGCAGCATGGCGCCGATATGCGAAGCCTACACGGCCTCGAAGATGCCGGCGGCGCCCATGCCGGTGCCTATACACATGGTGACCATTCCATATTTCTGCCGCCGCCGCCGCAGGCCGTGGACGAGGGTCGCGGTACGGATCGCGCCGGTCGCGCCCAGAGGGTGACCCAACGCGATCGCGCCGCCCAGCGGGTTGACCCTCGCCGGATCGATGTCGAGGTCCCTGATCACGGCAATGGCCTGCGCGGCAAACGCCTCGTTCAATTCGATCCAGTCGAGCTGGTCCTGGCGGATTCCGGTGTTGCGCAGGACTTTCGGTATCGCCGCGATCGGGCCGACACCCATGATCTCGGGCGCGACCCCGGCGACGGCGAAGCCGACCCAGCGCGCGAGCGGCGCGAGATTCAGTTCCTTGACCACCTTTTCGCTGACCACGATCGCCGCGCCGGCGCCGTCGGACATCTGCGAGCTGTTGCCCGCGGTCACCGAGCCCTTTACCGCGAACACGGGCTTCAGCTTCGCGAGGCCCTCGGCGGTGGTGTCGACGCGCGGCCCCTCGTCGCGTTCGAACCTGCGGCTCTTGACCACGATCTTGCCGGTCGCAAGATCCGGCACGTCCTCGCGCACCGCATAGGGCGAAATCTCCGCGGCAAAATCGCCGGCCGCCTGCGCGGCCAGCGCATTTTGATGCGAGAGGAGCGCGAAGGCATCCTGCTCGTCGCGCGCGACCTTCCAGCGCTCGGCGACCTTCTCCGCCGTGAGTCCCATCCCGTAGGCGATGCCGACGTTTTCGTCGCGCGCAAAGACATCGAGGTTCGGAGCCAGCCGCCCCATCATCGGGATCATGCTCATGCTCTCGGTGCCCGCCGCGATCATGATGTCCGCCTCGCCGGTGCGGATGCGGTCGGCGGCAATCGATACGGCGTTGAGGCCGGACGAGCAGAAGCGATTGATCGTCATCCCGGCCACGGTGTTCGGCAGGCCGGCCAGCAGCACGCCGATCCGCGCGACGTTCATCCCTTGCTCGTATTCCGGCATGGCGCAGCCGACGACGACGTCGTCGATCCGGGACGCGTCGATCTGCGGCGCCTGCATGAGCACGCTTTGCAGCACGTGGGCGAGCAGCGAATCCGGGCGCGTCGACCTCAAGGCGCCGCGCGGCGCCTTGCCGACCGGCGTGCGCGTGGCGGCAACGATATAGGCGTCCTGCAATTGCCTGGTCATCTGCGACTCCAAGTCATTGTCCTACTCGTGTCCCGATCCGGGACGCAAAGCGAGCGTTCGGCCCGCAGGCAAGGCGCCCCGGAGCGAGCGGCCGGAACGTACATCACGGTCCTACTTGCAGCACTTGCGTCATGTATTGTCAGGCGCGTCGGCCTTTGGCGTCGACTTGCCCAGGTCGAATCCCCGCTGCGCGGGGCCCCTGCTCCCCCGCTCGCGCCGCTGCTCCCGGGCTCACGCCGCCGCACGTGAGGACCGCGAGCGAGGAGCAACGAAGCATGCGGGTCGAAGACGAAGGTTTGCGCTCAATTGCGCAGCGGCTTGCCCGTCTTCAGCGTGTACGCGATCCGCTCCTGCGACTTCGCGTTGCGGAGCAGCGCCATGAACTCCGCGCGCTCGAGGTCGAGCAGCCATTTCTCATCGACGAGGCTGCCGGATTCGAGCGGTCCGCCGCACAGCACACGCGCCACCCGGAGGCCGATTTCGAAATCATACGGCGAGATGAATCCGCCGTCGCGCATGTTGACGAGCAGCATCTCGAGCGTGGCAATGCCCGTCTTTCCCGCAACCGGGATGCCGCGCGCCGGCAGCGGCGGCCGGTAACCCGACTCCGCCAGCGCACGGGCTTCGACGCTCGCCACATGCGGGAGTTCATGCGGATTGAACACGACAACGTCGGCCTGCCGCAGAAAACCCAGCGCCTTCGCCTCGCTGGCGCTCCTCGACACTCGAGCCATCGCAATCGTCTGGAAGTACGTGCGGATGAACGGGAACTGGTCCAACTGGCCGCCGTTGGCGCCACGCGCGACCTCCTGCGCGGCGCGCACCGCAAACTCCTTGCAGCCCCCGCCCGCGGGCAGGAGGCCGACGCCGACCTCGACCAATCCGATGTAGGATTCCAGCGCCGCGACCGTGCGATCGCAGTGCAGGATGAATTCGCACGAGCCGCCCAGCGCCATTCCGCGCACGGCCGCGACTGTCGGGATCAGGCTGTATTTCAGGCGCTGCGCCGTGTGCTGGAATTTGGCGACCACGCCTTCGATGGCGCTCCACTGCCCGGCCTTGATCGCCGGCTCGATGGCGGCGAGGTTCGCCCCCAGCGAAAAGGGTTCCCGGGTCTGCCAGATCACGAGGCCCGCGTACTCGCGCTCCGCGCGCTCGATGGCGGCGAGAATGCCGTCGAGGACGTCCTCGCCGATCGTGTTGCCCTTGCTCCTGAACGAAACGACGGCGATGTCGTCGCCGAGATCCCACATGCGCAACGCCGGCGTTTCGATGATCGTCGTGCCCTGCGGCCAGACCTCGCCCAGCACCGGATCGGGAAATCGCTGCCGCCGGTAGACCGGCAGCGAAGAGCGGGGCCGGAACGCGTTGGCCGCCGCGCTGTACGCGCCGGCCGCCGTATGGATACCCGCGGCGGCCGGGCCGTCACCCACCCATTGCGGCAGCGGCACTTTCGTGAGCGCCTTGCCGGCGGCAATGTCTTCGGCCACCCAGCCGGCGACGTCCTTCCAGCCCGCCGCCTGCCAGATCTCGAAGGGTCCCATCGCCCAGCCGAAACCCCACCGCAGCGCAAGGTCGACATCGCGTGCATTGTCGGCGATGGCGGCGAGATGGACGGCACTGTAGTGGAAAAGGTCGCGGAAGATCGCCCACAGGAATTGCGCCTGCGGGTGGCCCGACGCGCGAAGTTTTGCGAACTTTTCGCCCGGGTGTCTGACCGCGAGAATCTCGGCCACGGCCGGATCGACGACAGTCTCGGCCTTGCGGTAGTCGCGCGCCGCCGGGTCGAGCACCTCGATGTCCTTGCCGACCTTGCGGAAAAATCCGGCTCGCGTCTTCTGGCCGAGCGCACCCTGCGCGACGAGGCCCGCCAGGACCGGCGGCGAGGTGAACAGCGGATGCCACGGGTCGTCCGGCAGCGTGTCATGCATCGTCTTGATCACATGCGCCATCGTGTCGAGGCCGACGACGTCGCAGGTTCGGTACGTGGCGCTCTTCGCCCTTCCTATCGCAGGACCGGTCAGCGCATCGACGACATCGAATCCGAGTCCGTACGTTTCGGTGTGCTTCATCGTCGCCAGCACCGAGAAGATGCCGACGCGGTTGGCGACGAAATTCGGCGTGTCCTTGGCCCGGACCACGCCCTTGCCGAGCGTCGTGACGACGAAGGTCTCGAGCGCGTCCAGCAACCCGGGGTCGGTGTCCTTCTGCGCGATCAGCTCGACCAGGTGCATGTAGCGCGGCGGATTGAAGAAGTGGATGCCGCAGAAACGGGGCCGCACCGCGGCCGGCAGTGCTTCCGCCAGCAGGTTGATCGACAGCCCCGACGTGTTCGAGGCGACGATCGCATGCGGCGCGAGGTGCGGGCCGACCTTGGCGTAAAGATCGCGTTTCCAGTCCATGCGCTCGGCGATCGCCTCGATGACGAGGTCGCAGCCGGCAAGCTGCGCGAGGTCGCGGTCGTAGTTTGCGGCGTCGATGTAGTTGACGCGATCCTTGGTGGCGAGTGGCGACGGTTCGAGCCTGGCCAGGCCGTCCAGCGCCTTGTTGACGATGCCGTTGGGGTCGCCTTCCTTCGCCGCCAGGTCGAAAAGGACGACCGGCACGCCAGCGTTGGCGAGGTGGGCGGCGATCTGCGCACCCATCACGCCGGCGCCGAGGACGGCGGCTTTGCGGATCGCGAAGCGGGTATTGGACATGACGCCTGGTCAGCGTGGATCGGGGACCGTCATTGGCGTGACGACCGGGGAAAAAAGCGCGGCCGGGTTGACCCGGCCGAGCGGTTTGCAACGGTTGAAAAGCGGGGCCGGAACGTCAGAACGTGTAGGTCGCCTGCAGCGAGAAGATCACCACGCTTGCGTCGTACGATCCGTTGACCAGGCCGTTGGCCGCCGTACTTCCCTGGTTCTGGTTGAAACTCGGGCTGTCCGCGAATATGTATACGAGGCCGGCATCCAGCTTCCAGTTCGGCGTCGGCTTGTACTCGCCGCCGACCGCAAGCCACCAGCGGTCGGAGTCGGGCAGCCGGACCGTGGGAGAGTTCGTGACGGGCGTCTGGTCGAACGCCACGCCGACGCGGGTCTTCCACTGCGCGTTGTACCGGTAGCTGGCGCCAAGCGCGACCTTCCACGAATCGTCCCAGTTCAACTGCGTCGCCGGCAAGTCCGGAGGGGCGCTCGGCACGAACTTGAGCTGCGGGATGCTGGACCAGCCCGTGAATTGCGCGTCGGCCATGAGTTCCCACTTCGGGTCGACCTGCCAGTGCGCCGAAAGGTTGAAGATCTGCGGCACCGTGATGTCCGTGGTAACACCACGACCGTACAGCGCCTTGCTGTTGACTCCGGCGGAGAGCGCCGCGATCGCCCCGGCCAAAGCCGGCGGCGTGCCTGTCGGAACCGACACGGTCGGATTGTTGAAATCTATGTTGCCCGATGCGCTGTACTTGATCTCCGAACGATAGCCGGCACCCACACGAAACTGGGGCGTCACGTCCCACAGGAGGCCGACGTTCCAGCCCCACGCATAGTCGTCGGCAGTGACCGTCGCCTTCGAATCGAGTCCGTGCGTCAATTGTGCGATGGCGTTGAAGGTCGCGGACCCGGGCGCGATGCCGGCTCCGGCGGCGGCGGTCAGCAGCGCCCCTGAATAATTGACATTATTCGTCAACGTGGCCTTGATCTGCTGGTAATTCGCGCCGACCCCGACCGAGAACTGCGGGGTCACCCGCCACGACAGCGCTGGGTTCACGTTGATCGTCTGTATCTGCGACTTGAGCGCCTGATATCGGCCGAGCCAGCCGTCGTCGTACTCCGTCGTCAGGCCGAATGGGGCGTTGATACCGAGACCGAAGGCGAACTGCGGGTTGATCGGCACGGAGAGGTACATGTTCGGGACGAAGTTGTAGCCGCCGGCGTCGCCGCCATCGCCACCCAGCGGCTGGTTGGCTGCCGGGAGCGAGGCGTTGTTGCCGAACTTGATCGACGGCGTGATGACGTGGATGACCGCTGCGCCCTGTATGCGCGGGAACTGCGAAAGCGCCGCCGGGTTCCACCACATGGCGCTCACGTCGTCCGTGAACGCGGCGCCACCGGCAAGCGCGTTGCCGAGGCTGCTCGCGCTGTTCTCGTTCAGCTGAAACCCGGTGCCGAAGGTCTGTCCCGCGCCGAGCGCGAACGCAATTCCGCAAACGGCCGAAGCAATCCTGGTGCGAGCAAAGGGATGGGTCATGGCGGGTGTCTCCTCGTTTTGGCTTTCGATGCGCCGGTCGCAGGAACCGGGCGGGATACTATGCTCTTGTGTTTTTTGGGCCGCCGGGATCGCCTCCGGCGCCGCGGCAGGTCATCGGAAACTATACACTTCCGGCCGTGCCATCGCACCCGTCTCCGACCGAGTCTGCTCGGAAGCAGCAAGGAATGTTGTTTTTGGGCAATGGATTGCCCGCGCCCTACTAACCCGGAGCCAGCGCCCGAGGCCGGCGGTCGGGCCCTACGGCAACATAAGTCAGGCTGGCCTCGGTCACCTTGACGCAAACCACGTCGAGCGGATTGCGCTGAGCGTAGACGACGACGGCGACGGTGATCGACGTTCGGCCGACGCGGGCGATGTCGGCGTAGAAGCTCACCACGTCGCCTACCAGCACGGGCTCCTTGAACACGAACGAGTTCACCGCGACGGTCGCGACCCGCCCGCGTGCCCGCCGCGAAGCCGCGACACCGCCCGCGATGTCGACCTGCGCCATGATCCAGCCGCCGAAGATGTCGCCGTGCTGGTTGACGTCCGCCGGCATCGGGACAACGCGCAGCGTGGGCTCCTTGTCGGGGAGGGCAATGGGGCCGTCGCTCATCGCTGCAATGCATCAGAAAGACAAACAGGGCAGGGAGAACGGGTTGCCCCTGGTACCCTGATTCGATACGGCCGTCCCATCGTTTTCGCGCCCACCGTGCGTTCGTCCTGCCTCGGCCGGGGCTACGCCGCCCGCTTCTTCGCCTCGTCGCGCAGCTCGCGCCGCAGGATCTTGCCGACGTTGGATTTCGGCAGTTCCTTGCGGAATTCAACCTCCCGCGGGCATTTGTAGCCGGTGAGACTCTCGCGGCAATGCTTCAGCACGTCCTCGGCGGTCAGGCTCTCGTCCTTCTTGACTACGAAGAGTTTCACGGCCTCGCCGGACTTCGCGTCGGGCACGCCGATTGCCGCGCACTCGAGGACGCCAGGATGCATCACGACGACGCCTTCGATTTCGTTCGGGTACACATTGAATCCGGAGACCAGGATCATGTCCTTCTTGCGATCGACGATCTTCACGAATCCGCGCGCGTCCATCACGCCGATGTCGCCGGTCGCGAGCCAGCCGTCCTTGTCCAGGACCTTCGCGGTCTCGTCGGGGCGATTCCAGTAGCCGGCCATTACCTGAGGGCCGCGGATGCAGATTTCCCCCGACTGGCCCTGCGCGACCTCGCGGCTGGCATCGTCGCGCAGAATAAGCTCCGTCGACGAGATGGGCAGGCCGATCGAGCCGTTGTAGGCGGGCAGGTCGAGCGGATTGATCGTCGCGGCCGGCGAGGTCTCGGTGAGCCCGTAGGCCTCGATCAGCGGATGCCCGGTCACCTGCTTCCACTTGACGGCGACCGCTTCCTGCACCGCCATGCCGCCGCCCAGCGAGATCCGCAGCGCCGAAAAATCGAGTCTTGCGAACTCGGCGTTGTTGACCAGCGCGTTGAATAGCGTATTGACGCCGGTGAAGACGGTGAACTTGTACTTGCCCATCTCCTTGACGAAGCCCGGTATGTCGCGCGGATTCGGGATCAGGACATTTTCGGCGCCGCGTGTAATGAACACCAGGCAGTTCCCAGTCAGCGAAAAGATGTGGTAGAGCGGCAGCGGCGTGATGACGATTTCGCGGCTGTTCGGATCGATGAACGGCTTCATCCAGGCGCGCACCTGGAGCAGGTTGGCGATGATGTTGCGGTTGAGGAGTACCGCGCCCTTCGAAACACCGGTCGTGCCTCCCGTGTACTGCAGGAACGCGATGTCGTCGTGCCCCAGCGGCAAGCGCTCGAGTTTCAACTTGCGGCCGGCGGCCAGCGCATCGGTCAGTCGGATCGAGCCCGGCAATTTCCACGCCGGGACCATTTTCTTCACGTGCCGGATGACAAAATCGACGAGCAATCCCTTGAGGCCCAGCAGCTCGCCGATGCCGGTGACGATCACCTGCTTCACCTTCGTCTTGGCGACGACTTCCTCGACGGTATGCGCGAAATTCTCGACAACGACGATCATCTCGGCGCCGGAGTCGTTCAACTGATGCTCGAGCTCGCGCGCCGTGTAGAGCGGATTGACATTCACGACGGTGCAACCGGCGCGGAGGATGCCGAAGAGGCACACGGGGTACTGCAGGATATTGGGCATCATCAGTGCGATGCGCGCACCCTTCCTGCAGCCCTTGCCCTGCAGCCACGCGCCAAAGGCCGCCGAAAGCGTGTCGAGCTCGGCATACGAGATCGACTTGCCCATGCATGTGTAAGCCGTTCGTGTCGCGTACTTCGCCGCGCTTTCGTCGAACACGTCCCGAAGCGACGCGTACTCGTTGATGTCGATGTCGGCGGGTACGCCCTTCGGATACTGTTTCAGCCAGATTCTTTCCATGGTGCTCCTCCCTGCCGCACATTCGATGCGGCCCACCTGATCCTTCGGCGGCCCGATGTCCCGCGGGGCGGTCGGTGAACGTCACCGCTACCCGGCCGCGAACCCGGCCATTTTGTGCATTCCGTCGAAATCGTACACCAAGCGCGTGCGTGGCGAACGCCGCGTCGCAACCGGGCCGCGGCAAATTGCATCTGCCGGAACGGCGGCGAATCCCGCGGCAAAGCCATCACGGACGACGATGGTCGTAATGAATCGGGCCTCCGCGGAACGGCGCGAATCCGGTTCCGAAGATCGCGCCCGCATCCACGAGATCCGCGTCGGCAACGATGCCCTCGGCCAGCGCGCGTTTTGCCTCCGCAACGAAGGGCGCGACCAGCCTTTCGCCCAGTCCGTCCGGCACGGACCCAGCGCTCTGCTTCGCGGCCTTGCCGTTTGCATAGTCATAAAAGCCGCGCTTGCTCTTGCGGCCGAGATATCCCGCTTCGACCAGTGAGGTGAGCGCCTTCGGCGGCACCGCGCCGGGCGTCAGCATCTTCCCGACGGCGACACAGATGTCGAGACCCACGGTGTCGGCGAGCTCGATCGGCCCCATCGGCATCCCGAACGCAAGTGCGGCCTCGTCCACCGTTTCCGCCGCGATGCCCTCGTCAACACAGCGCATTGCCGCCATCAGGTAGGGCGCCAGCACCCGGTTGACGAGGAAGCCCGGCGCGCTTCTAACCGGCAGCGGCAGCTTGTCGATCTGGCGAACAAACGCCGCGGCGCGCGGCACGAGGTCGGGACGCGTCTGCCGGCCGACGACGATCTCGACCAGCATCATCTGCGGCACCGGGTTGAAAAAATGCAGCCCGATAAGGCGCGACGCGTCGGCCATCGCCGTCGCGATGTCCTCGAGCGGGATGCTCGACGTGTTGGTCGCGAGAATTGCTCCGGGCTTTGCTTTCGCCTCCAGCGCGGCGAAGAGGCTGCGCTTGGCGTCCCGGTTCTCGAAAATCGCCTCGACGATGACGTCGGCGCGCGCCACGCCGGCACCGGAGACGTCGGGAATCAGCCGGTCGGTCGCATCGCGGACGCGGCGCGGATCCTTGAGCCGCTGCGCGAAGAGCTTCGTCGCGCGACCGAAAGCCGGCGCGAGGCGTTCCGCATCCTGGTCCTGCAGCGTGACGGTCAGGCCGCGGAGCGCACACCACGCAGCGATGTCGCCGCCCATGGTGCCGGCGCCGACGACATGGACGTGGCCTGCCGCGAACTCGCCGTCCTTGCCCAAGGCCTTCAGGCGTTCCTGCAGCCTGAACACGCGAATCAGATTTGCCGCGGTCGGGGATTTCAGCAGCGCCGGGACGGACGCCGGATCGGACGATGCCGCCGCGAGCGCGTTGCCGTCGTGCCTCACCCACAGATCGAGGATTGCGTACGGCGCCGGGTAGTGCTCGCGACGAGCCCGCCTTGCAATCTGTTTCCGCGCCTGCGCGGCGATGTACCGGCGCACCAGCGGATTCAGCGTCAGCGACAACGGGAATGCGAGCCGCCTCGGCGGCGGCGACGCGGCCAGCACGCCCCGCGCCGCGTTCTCCATGACTCGCGGCGGCACGCACTCATCGGCAATGCCGAGTTTTTTCGCGCGGCGCGCGTCGATCGTCCTGCCGGTGAGCAGCAAATCGAGCGCCGCCGGCGCGCCCGCGAGTCGCGGCAGACGCTTCATGCCACCCCAGCCCGGCACGATGCCCAGCAAGACTTCAGGCAGGCCCAGCCGCGTGCCCGGCTCATCGACGACGACGCGGTAGCGGCATGCCAGCGCCAGCTCCAATCCTCCGCCAAGACAATAGCCGCGAACGAGCGCGAGCGTCGGGTACGTCGCCGCGGCGAGGCGCTCGAACGTATCCCAGCCGCGTCTTACCAGGGCGATCGCGTCGGCGTCGCCCTTCACGTCGCCGAATTCGTCGATGTCGGCGCCGGCGATGAAGCCGTTCGCCTTTCCCGACGCGATGATGAGCCCGCGCGGCGGATCACGGTCGAGTGCATCCATCGCTTCGTTGAGTTCCGCCAGAACCGACGTCGACAGCGTATTGACCGTCGCGCCAGCCTTGTCGAAAACGAGCCGGGCAAGGCCGTCCGGCTCGCGCACGAGGTTCCAATGTTGCATCAGGGCTCCGTCCGGGTTGTGCTCATCGAAACTCTCGAAGCAGGTCTCCGCTGCCGCACGTGGTCTTGCCGGCGTCTCGCTCCCAGCGCACTTCTGCGGTAATGCCAGCGAATTTCCGGGACCCCCGGCGAATCTGCGGCGCTCCCGGCGATCATGCTTTTTCGACCAGCATGGCGCCGCCCAGTCCGCCGCCGATGCAGATCGCCGCCATGCCGCGGCGCCGCCCCGTGCGTTCCAGAACGTTCAGCAGATGCAGGACGATCCGAGCGCCCGAGGCGCCGACCGGATGGCCGAGGGCTATCGCGCCACCATCGACGTTGAGCTTCGACTCGTCAAGCTTGCCGAGCGGCGCGTCCAGCCCCAACTCCTGTCGGCAGTAATCGCTGCTTTCCCAGGCCCGTGCGCAGGCGATCACCTGCGCGGCGAACGCTTCGTTGATCTCCCACGCATCGAGATCGTTCAAGCCGAGGCCGTGCCGCCTGAGGATGGGCGTAGCGGCATGCACCGGACCCAATCCCATCTGCGCCGGATCGAGCCCGGCCCACTCGGAGTCGACGATGCGGCCCCTCGGCACGAGTTCATGTCGCTCGACGGCACGCTCCGAGGCGAGCACCAGCCATGCCGCTCCGTCGGTCACCTGCGAACTGTTGCCGGCCGTGACATTGCCGTACTTGCGGTCGAAGAAGGGGCGCAGCTTGGCGAGATTCTCCGCGGTCGAATCCTCGCGCACCCCGTCATCGTCCGCGTGGAGCTTCCCGGCCTTGTCATACAGCGGCACGAGTTCGGCGGCATAGTGACCCGCCTTCTGCGCCGCGAGGACCTTCTGATGGCTTTGCGCTGAGAATTCGTCCATCTCGCGGCGCGTGATGGCAAAACGGCAGGCAAGATTTTCGGCAGTCTGTCCCATCAGCAGTCCCACCATGGGATCGGTCAGCCCCTTCATCAGGCCGATGACCGGAGCGAGATAACCCGGCCTGAATTTCGCCAGCAACGCGGCGCGTGCACCGAGCGTCTTGGCCGCATACCAGTTCGACAGCCACAGGACCATGGCGTCCGAGAACAACAGCGGCGCGCGCGATAGCGCATCGACCCCGCCCGCGAGTACAAGGTTCGAGCGGCCGGTGCGGATATTGGCCATCGCGGAATCGAGCGCCTGCATGCCCGAAGCGCAGTTGCGCATTACGGTCCAGCCGGGGACTTTCAACCCGCAGCCCATGCGCAGCGCCACGACGCGGCCGATGTTCACTTCGTCCGGCGACGGTGCCGCGCATCCGACGATCACTTCGTCGAGGTCGGTCGGGGCGAAGCGCTGGCGGACGAGGAGCGCGCGGCCGGCGGCGGCGGCAAGATCCGACGCCGCGAACGGGCCCGGGCGGTTGCGCGCCTTCAGGAACGGCGTTCGCGCCCCGTCGACGATGTAGATGGGCTCGGTCATGGCATGTTCAGTGGAAGCAACCTGTCGGTGGAAAGATATGGCCCGCGCACGGTACGATCGGACACCGCCGCTACCGTCGTGCTCCCGGCGACATCGAGCCGCACGATTCCGCGGGTCGCTGCCGGCCGCGGGAAAACACGGATGAGCAATCCTTCAGGCATTCGTGACCGGGCGCAGAGCCGAGGGCGAATTTTCGGCTAGGCCGCCACCTTGTGCGCGGCCTCCGGCGTCACCGTGGCAACCGCCGGATCCGCGGCGGCATCGAGGTTCATTTCGCGCGCCCCAAGATCCTGCGGAAAATCGTCGACGCGAATCACCTTCGCCGTGAGATCGCGCGCCGCGATGACCGCCGCGCCCTCGGCGGCGGTGATGATGTCTGCTGCCGTCGCGCGCGCGACGAGAACATCGAGCCCCGCGCCAGCCGGCAACCTCGCGTCGAAACGCCGCTCGTTCGCGGCGGCGCGGATCTTCGCCTCGATCGGCTCCGCCGCGAGCGTCGCCACGAGCGCGCGCTCGATCGCCGTCACGGGGCCATCGCCCGTGACAGGCAGGTACATTCCCGCGGTCAGCCGGTCGCGCGTGGCGGAGGGTTCGAGCAGCAATTTCGCGACTTCGTGCCCCAGCTTGTCCGGCGGAACGAAGTACGGGCGGCCAAGCGGAAACACGATCCTGCGCATCACCGCCGCGATCGCGCGATTCGGGAAATTGGAGATGACGCCCTCGAACGCGGATTGCGCCTTGAACATCGCGTCCCAGATCGCCCAGTGCATCAGCGGCGCATCGGCCGCTTGCCGGCCCTCGGCTTCGTAGCGCTTCAGCGTCGCCGAGCAGAGGTACATCAGAGACAGGATATCGCCCAGCCGCGCCGAGAGCTTCTCCTTGCGCTTCAGCGCCCCGCCGAGCGATCCCATCGACACATCGGACAGGAACGCAAGCGCCGCCGAAAAGCGCGTCAATTGCTGGTAGTAGCGGCGCGTCTCGGGCGCCACGTCGGCCGGCACGTCAACGAAGTGGGAGCCGGTCATGCCGGTCACCAGCGTCCGCGCCATGTTCGAAAGGGTGAAACGAAGATGCCCGAACAGCGCGGCATCGAACCCTGCCGATGCCTTGGCAGCGTCCGCTTCACGCGTCGCCTCGATCTCCTTCAGAACGTAGGGATGGCAGCGAATCGCACCCTGCCCGAACACGATCAGGCTGCGGGTCAGGATGTTCGCGCCCTCGACCGTGATCGCAACGGGTACCTGCATGTACGCGGCGCCGATGAAATTCGACGGCCCCATGCAAATGCCCTTGCCGCCGACGATGTCCATCGCGTCGTTGACGACCCGCCGGCCGCGCTCCGTCAGGTGAAGCTTGGCAATTCCGGAAATCACGGCCGGCTTCTCGCCCAGGTCGATGGCGGTCGTCGTCAATACGCGGGTGGCGTCCATCATGTACAGGTTGCCGCCCATCCGGGTCAGTGCTTCCTCGATACCCTCGAACTTGCCGATCGGCGTCTTGAATTGCTTCCGGACCCGGGCGTAGCCACCCGTCGCGCGGACGGCGAGTTTGGCCATCCCGGTGGCCGACGACGGCAGCGAGATCCCGCGGCCCGCGGCGAGGCACTCCATCAGCATTCGCCAGCCGCGGCCGAGCATCGGCTGGCCGCCGATGATCCAGTCCATCGGGATGAACACGTCGCGACCCCAGTTCGGACCGTTCTGGAATGCCGCGTTCAAGGGTATGTGGCGGCGGCCGATTTCGACACCCGGGTGTGAGGTGGGGATCAGCGCGCAAGTCATGCCGAGGTCTTCCTTCTCGCCGAGAAGGCGGTCCGGGTCATAGGCTCGGAACGCAAGGCCGAGCAGGGTGGCCACCGGTCCCAGCGTGATATAGCGTTTGTCCCAGGTGACCCGCAGGCCCAGCGTGCGCTGGCCCTGGTATTCGCCCCGGCATACGATGCCGTAGTCGGGAATTGACGCCGCATCCGATCCGGCGTCGGGATTGGTGAGCGCGAAGCAGGGGATCTCGAGTCCCTTCGCGAGCCGTGGCAGATAGTGGCGCTTTTGTTCTTCGGTGCCGTAGTGCGCGAGGAGCTCTCCCGGACCGAGCGAATTGGGCACCATCACCGTCACCGATACGGTACCGGAATGCGTCGACAGCTTGGTCATGACCTGCGAGTGCGCGTACGCCGAAAAACCGAGCCCGCCGAATTCCTTCGCGATTCCCATGCCGAGAAAGCCCCGCTTCTTGATGAACTGCCAGACGGCGGGCGGCAGGTCGCGATGGATATGCGTGGTCTCCCAGTCGGTGACCATCGCGCACAGCTCTTCTACATCGTGAGCAAGAAAGTGCTGCTCTTCGGGGGTGAGCGTCGGGCGCGGAACCTCGAGGAGTCTTCTCCATGCCGGCCGGCCGGAAAACAGTTCTCCGTCCCACCACACCGTGCCGGCCTCGATCGCGTCGCGTTCGGTCTGCGACATCGGCGGCAGCACCTTGCGGAACGCCGCGAGTACGGCGTCGCTGATGAGTTTCCTGCGCAACGCCGGGATGTTGAGCGGGATCGCCAGCACCACGAACGCTATGCTGAGGATGAGCGCCAGCCACCCGGGGAGCGTATGCGCACCCCAGGCGACGCCCAGCGCAACAGCGATAGCCGCGCTCCACGCGATGCCGGATGCATTGATGTAGGCCAGTGCGAGTGTCCCGATCAGGACGGTGACGAACCAGAGGATGGTCAGCATCGAAGGCTCCTTACGGAAACATCATGAAGGCATTCATCGAAAATTTCGCAGAGCGCCGTCGAGCGCGCGGCTCGTATCGCAGACTTCCGGCATCGGCGATTGCAGGCCCGCCAGCAGAAACGGCGCGAGTCGGCGCAGCAGCATTTCGTCGTCGGCCGATTCCGATGGCGCGAGCTCGGCAATCAGCTTCAGCGCGTCGGTGCCAGCCAGCGTGTAGGACAGGGCGCCCATGATGAAATGCAGGCGCCAGCTCAACTCCTTCGGCGGCAGCTGCGGCAACGCGCGGCCGAACGCAATCTTGAAGCGGGCAATCATCGACGCATACTGGGCGGAGAGCAGCCGGCGGATGAACGGCGCTGGATCGGCGTACGCGCGGCCAAGCAGCCGCAGGAAATTCTTGCCGCCGCGCGCCGGATCACGCGCGAGCTTCAGCGCCGGGACGAACATCGCCGACAGTATCTTTTCGCAGGGGACCGGCCGCGGCGCGGCGGCGCGCTCGAACCGGGTCAAGAGGTCGAGACGCTCCCGATTCATCGGGTCGAGCCGTTGCGTCAGCACCACCTGAAACAATTCTTCCTTGCTGCCGAAGTGGTAGTTGGCGGCCGCAAGGTTGACGCCGGCAGCGCTCGTGATCAGGCGCATGCTCGTCGCCTCGTAGCCGTGTTCCATGAACAGCGCTTCGGCAGCGTCCAGAATGCGGGCCTTTGTCGCCATCGGCCCGCGCGGCTCCATCATCGCAACGACATTGTCGGCCATCGCCGGCGTTCCTCCGTCTTCGGGCGTCGTGCGTCGGTCGCGCCGCGACACCGTCACGCGCAACGCGGTGCCACGACGCGTCAAACGGGCAAGTGCACCGTCGGGCACGTCTCAAACGCTCGTTTGAACAGTAGGTACATTCGGCCCCATTGTCAACACGCGCGAAGCGCAGCCCGGGCGGGGCCCGTCGCCGGGGACGCCCTTTGACTTCGAAGCCCCGGCGCGCGATCGCGATCGGTCATGGGCCTGTTGCATTGCAATATCGGGAGGCCGGAATCGGGCGACATCGCCTCTGCCAAGGCTCTTACGGCGGTAACGGGAACCCGGTCACCGACGTGGGCTCCCTTCGTCCGGTAAAGTGCGGGCTTTGCTCGCCCGCCGATGACGCCACGCAGCCCCGCGAATTCACCCCGAAGGCCGCCCAACGATGCAGACCGGCGGCGCGGGCTGGTCTACGGCCTTCTCGGGGTGGCGAGCTTCAGCCTGACGCTGCCCGCGACCCGCGTCGCGGTCGCCGGCCTTGACCCGGTGTTTGTCGGTCTGGGGCGCGCCGTCGTTGCCGCCGTGCTCGCGGCGGCCGTGCTCGTCGTCACCCGCACGCCATGGCCCGGTCGCGCGCTGCTGCCGCGCCTGGCGCTGGTCGCCGCCGGCGTCGTGGTCGGCTTCCCATTATTTTCCGCATGGGCAATGCGCCATGTTCCGGCTTCGCACGGCGCCGTCGTCATCGGCATCTTGCCGTTGGCCACGGCGCTGGCCGGCGCCTGGCTTGCGCACGAACGGCCGTCGCGCATCTTCTGGATCTGCGCCGCGTTCGGCAGCGCCGTTGTCGTCGGCTTCGCGCTGTGGGAAGGAGGCGGCGCGCCACAGGCCGCCGATGCACTGCTCGCGATCGCGGCCATGGCGGCCGCCATCGGCTACGCGGAGGGCGGCCGCCTCGCGCAAACACTCGGCGGCTGGCAGGTGATCTGCTGGGCCATTGTCCTCGCGTCGCCCTTTGTTGCTGTACCCACGGTTCTCGCGGCGGATGCGCGTCTTGCCACCGCACCATGGTCCGCGTGGATCGGATTCGCCTACGTCAGCGTCGTCAGCATGTTCCTGGGGTTCTTTGCGTGGTACCGCGGGCTCGCTCTGGGCGGTATCGCGGCGGTCGGACAGACCCAACTCCTGCAGCCGTTCCTTACGATCGTCGCGTCGGCATGGCTGCTGGGCGAGGCGATTGATGGGGCGACGTACATCGCTGCCGCGCTCGTCATTGCGTCAATTGCGATCGGCCGGCGGTTATAGGCGGATCGCCGCCGCCGTTTGCAGGCGACAGGCCATCGGCCCGGGCGGCCGCCGCCGCGATATCGTCGCCGTCGCCTCGCCGAACGACGGCCGGAGGCGGGAACATCGCGGCGTCAACGCCTGCCCGCAGGCTCGTCGCACGCGCGCCGAATCGACAACGACACGATTCGCGTCGACGCGGGCGAGGTTGGCTATACTTTGCCGTCGACATCGAGGATGCCCATGGCCACGATCGCCATTGCCAAGAAACACCATCTGTCGCACAAGAAAGCAAAAGAGGCCGCGCAGAAGATAGCCGAGGATCTGAACGAGCGCTTCGACCTCGAATACACCTGGAGGGGGAATGACGTGGTATTCGAGCGCCCGGGACTCAGCGGAAAGCTGCGCGTGGAAAAGGACAGGGTCAGCCTCGACTGCGAACTCGGATTTCTGCTCTCGATGCTGAAGCCCACGATCGAGCAGGCGGTGAACCGGGATTTCGACAAGCATTTCGGCAAGGCGAAAGCTTAGACGTCGCGACGCCGATGCCCCGGCCGCCTCGGTTCGTCCGGTTCAAACCGATGCCGGCGTCGACAGTCGCGCAATGGCCGACTGCGGCGCAAACGGGTCGGGAAACGGCGCCGTTTCGCCAGCGAAAATCGCTTCCATCAACGCGTTCTCGCGTGCGTTGATCGTCGCCAGGAACTCGTCGGCGCCATTCATCTTCCGGAACGCCCCGAACCCTCGCTCGAGGAAATCGTGAAGCGCCGACAGTCCGGCAAGGCGCGCCGGCTGGCGCATCACCCGGAGCGCCGTGCGAATCAGCGGATGCTTCACGTATCCGTCCAGCGTCGCACCGATCTCGGAGATCAGCCGCGTCTGCCGTTCGCGTTCCGCTCGCTTGGCCATCCGCCGATACGCCCGGCAGTACTCGGCCACGCTGAATTGACCATCGGCACGGGGAAGGCGCGCAAGCAGGGAACGGTCGAGCTGCTGCGACAGCGCATGCAGCTCTACCGCCTTCGCGATGGTCAGGATGACGCGCTCCGGCAGCATCCGCACCATGACCGGCACGACGCGCGCCAGGTCGGCGTCGCGCTGCGCGAAGTCCATGCCGCCATAGAGATCCGTCTGAAAGAACAAAATGGCGTCCGCGTAGCGGTTCTGCGCAGCGAGATCGGCGTAGGTCATCCGCAGCCGTCGTGATTGCCACATCGCGACGCGCTGCAGCGCGCCCGCGAGAATCGGATTGGCACCGCGGTCGGCTCGCAGGCGCGCAACGTGCACGAGTTCCTGGACCAGCGCCGCCTGCGCGGAGGGTGCCGACTGCGGATGGACGGGGTCGTTGGCCATGGACGGAAGGTGGATTCGCAGCGCGGCTGGGACGCCCAGGCGGTGGTCGGGGGAAGTCCACCCGTGAGTCTAGCGGAGACGGGCCACTCCGACCAACGGGACCCCCATCCGGGCACTGTAAAGTTGCGCCACGATGCCCACCAAGCCTCACGGCCCACCCGGAGCGTCACAGCGAGGCGCGGCCAGACGGCCCCTCCGTTGCATTGACGAAGCCTCGCAAGGCGCGGTACCGCGCTTGCGGCGGGGATTCCGAGCCCGCAGCGGGGGACGGACACTGCGTGAACCGCGCGACTTGTTGCGTTTCGCCTGCGGCACGGCAAACACGCCGTTGCGCGGCGGACGGGTTGTTACCCGGTCAGCGGTTCGCGCTCGCAGCCCTGGAGTTAGATTGTATTGTCTAAACGGCCTCGCTACTGTGCAGATCCGGGAGGGGCGAAGGTGCGCGACCGAAGCCGCATCGCAACCTAGATTGAAGATCGCCGACCCCGCGCCGACGACGCACGCCGCCGCGGTAACACTTGCGGCCTCCCCACTCGGCAGACCCTGTGGGCGTCAACCCGGCGGGGGCGGTCCGCGCACTGGCTTGGCTCACCACCGGATCCCATCTTCATGCTCACCCGCCGCACTTTCATCCTAGCCGGAATCGCCGGCGGGGCCGCGCTCGCCGCGGCGCATTGGCTCCGCGGTGATCGCCACGCGCTGCCTTCCTCGCTTGAAACCGCGTCGCTCGCAATTCTGGATGTCGATGCACCCGCGATCGTCGCCGCCATCGTGCCGATCATGCTCGACGGCGCGCTGCCGACGGACTCACGCCAGCGCACTGACAGGATCAGCGAAACGGTGGCTAACGTCGCCCGCGCCGTCGCGGGACTGCCGCCCGCCGCGCAAGGCGAACTCGGGCAGCTGTTCGCGCTGCTGGGGTTCGCGCCGTCGCGGATCGCGTTGGCAGGCGTGGCGTCGCCTTGGCGGGAGGCCGACCGCCGGGACGTCGCCAAGTTCCTCGAAGACTGGCGTACGAGCAACTTCACGCTGCTGCGCTCGGCCTACGATGCGCTGCACCAGCTCGTGTTCGCGGCGTGGTACGGCAACCCGACGTCGTGGCCTGCGATCGGCTACGACGGACCGCCTGCCCTGTTCGGATGACCCGCGCCGCCACATCGCCGATCCCGGATCCCTACCGCGCGGGGATCGATCGCGGCTGGAAGCTGATCGAAGCGTCGGCACAGGAAAGCGATCTCGACATGGAGGCCGACGTTGTGATCGTGGGGACCGGAGCCGGTGGCGGCACAGCGGCGGAGATCCTTGCGGAGGCCGGGCTCGGCGTGATCCTGGTGGAGGAAGGCCCGCTGCGGACATCGAGCGATTTTCGGATGCGCGAATCCGACGCCTATCCCGAGCTCTACCAGGAATCCGCGGCGCGCAAGACCAAGGACAAGGCGATCAACATCCTGCAAGGTCGTTGCGTCGGAGGCGGCACGACGGTCAACTGGACGAGTTCCTTCCGAACGCCCGAGGCGACGCTCGCGCATTGGTACCGCGCGTACGGCCTGACCGGATTCACGCCGGCGGATCTCGCGCCATGGTTTGCCCGCATGGAGGCGCGGCTCTCGATCGCGCCCTGGGAAGTGCCGCCGAACGCGAACAACGAGGCGCTCGCCCGCGGCGCCGCGAAAATCGGCATTCCGGCGGCCGCGATCCGCCGCAACGTCATAGGCTGCTGGAATCTCGGGTATTGCGGGATGGGCTGCCCGACCAACGCGAAACAGTCGATGCTGGTCACGACGATTCCCGGCGCGCTCGACCGCGGCGCGACGCTCGTCACTCGCGCCCGCGCCATCGAGTTCGTGCATCGGCACGATCGCGTCACGGCGCTGCGCTGCGCGGCGATGGACACGCGGGGCGTGCGCACCTCCGCGCGCAGAATCACGATCCGCGCGCGAGCCTACGTGGCTGCGGCCGGCGCGATAGGCTCGCCGGCACTGCTCCTGCGGAGCCGCGTTCCCGATCCGGACGGGGTTGTCGGCACGCGCACCTTCCTGCATCCGACCGTCGTATCCGCGGCGGTGATGCCGGAGCGGGTGGCGCCGTACGCAGGCGCGCCGCAGACCATCTATTCCGACCATTTCCTTGACACCGTTCCGGTGCACGGCCCCATCGGGTACAAGCTCGAGGCGCCACCCGTCCACCCGATCCTGATGGCGATCACGCTGCCAACCCAGGGTCCGCCGCACGCCGGCTACATGCGCGAGTTGCCGCATCTGCACGTCCAGATTGCACTGTTGCGCGACGGCTTTCACCCCGACAGCCCCGGCGGCACGGTCACCCTCGGCAGCGACGGCACCCCCGTGCTCGATTACCCGCTGACGCCCTACGTTTGGGATGGCGTGCGGCGCGCGTTTCGGACGATGGCGGAGATTCAGTTCGCCGCCGGCGCGAGGACGGTCATGCCGATCCATGGCGACGGCGCCGGGTATGCGAGCTGGACCGACGCGCGCGCCGCCATCAATGCCTTCTCGCTCTCGCCGCTGGTCACGCCCGTGGTGAGCGCGCACGTGATGGGCGGGTGCGCGATGGGTCCGGAGCCGACGCGCGCGGTCGTCGACACTGCCGGCCGCCATCACCATCTCGCGAATCTCTACGTGTACGACGGCTCGCTGTTCCCGACCTCGATCGGGGCGAATCCCCAGCTTTCCATCTACGGCGTGGTGGCACGGCTCGCATCCGAGCTTGCGTCCGCGCTTGTTTCGTCGAGCGCCCCGGAACCCGCGCGGCCTGCTGCCCGCGGCGGCGATTAGGGTGTTTGCTCTAACTGGCTACGCTACATTGAACCGAAGCGCCATTCGAGCGCGAAATCGCCAACCTACTGAAAGGACAACATCATGCTCAAGCAATCCACCGCCAACTTCGACCCGTACCAAATGGGCGAAGCCGCTCGCGCCGCTTCGCGTCAGGTGTGGCTTGCAAGCCTGGGCGCCACCGTCGCCACGCGTGACTGGGTGCAGGGCGAAGCAAGCCATGTCTTCAAGGCATTGGTGAAACAGGGGACCGCCGTCGAGTCCCGCGCGATTCGCTTTGTCGGCAACCGGATCGAAACATCGATGACACGAGCCAACGTCGCTTGGAAACATACGCGGCGGACCGTCGAATCGACGGTGAAACGAGCCGCCATCACGGCCGTGAACCTCGCGCAGCAGGTGTTGCCGAAATCGCTGCCGAAAATCGAGCTCCCGAAGAGCATTTCACGGACCGCGGTGCCGGCGGCCAAAGCGACGCGCGCGCAGAAGCAATCCAGGGCCCGCGCGACGAAATCGGCGAGAACGACGAAGCGCGCGACAAAGCGGGGCTAGGGACACACGCTCGCGGCATCGCTGCCAACGCAACGTACAAGGGGGGCTGATGCCGACACGTACGGCGCCCGGGGGTGTACCCCGCGCCCGGAAGCCGCGGCGCAAGCGTCCCCGCGTAGGCCTTGCATTGGCGGGCGGCGGACCGCTGGGCGGGATCTACGAAGTTGGCGCGTTACTGGCGCTGAGCGACTCGCTCGAAGGCGTTGATCTCGCCGACCTCGATGTCTACGTCGGCGTGTCCTCCGGCAGCTTCGTCGCCGCCGCGCTGGCGAACGGCATCTCGCCGGCGCAGATGTACAGGTTGTTCATCGACGACGGGGCCGATGCGGCGCTGACTCCCGAAGTCTTTCTGCGTCCAGCACTCGCCGAATTTGCCTTTCGCGCGGGGTCGCTGCCCAGGCTTGCCGCGCGGGCAACGCTTCAATATCTGCGTGACCCGTTCCGGCGCGGGCTGATGGAATCGCTCGCGACGCTGTCGCATGCGCTGCCTACCGGGATGTTCGACAACCAGGCGGTCGGCGAATTCCTGCGGCGCCTGTTCGCGGCGCCGGGCCGCACCAACGATTTTCGCAAGCTGCGCCGAAAGCTGTTTCTCGTCGCGACAAACCTCGACACGGGCGCGTCGGTAACGTTCGGCGCGCCCCGTCTCGACCACGTTCCTATCTCCATGGCAATCGAGGCATCGGCCGCACTTCCGGGCATGTTTCCGCCGGTCATGATCGGAGGCGAGCATTACGTCGACGGCGCGCTCAACAAGACGCTCCACGCGTCGGTTGCCCTGGACGAGGGCATCGGTCTGCTGCTTTGCGTCAACCCGCTCGTTCCCTTCGATGCCAGCAAAGCCGCGCAAAGCGGGCGGCTCACCGTCGAGAAGTTGAATGGCGGCGGCCTGCCGATCGTACTGGCGCAAACGTTCCGCGCGATCATCCATTCCCGCATGAAGGTGGGGATGGAAAAGTATCGCCGGCAATATCCGCGCGCCGATGTCCTGCTCTTCGAGCCGGATCGGGAGGACGCCGACATGTTTTTCGCCAATATTTTCAGCTACGCGCAGCGCAGGCACCTTTGTGCTGAAGCCTATCGCAAGACGCGACTGAATCTCCGCGCGCGCGCGGCGCTGCTCGAGCCGCAGTTCGCGCGGCACGGCATCGCGCTACGACACGACCGCCTCGGCGATCCCGAGCGCGACGTGGCCGACGCGATCGACGACCCGCGCCCGCTTCACGCGCAGCGAAGCGGCGACATGCGGACGGCCACGCACGATCTCGGCCACGCGTTGAACCAGCTGGAGCGCTGGCTCGCCGGCGAATCGTAGTGAGACTAGGCGCCTGTCGGGCTTGCGGTTGCGCATGCGACGGGGGCGATTTGAGCGCGGTTCAAGGCGCGAGTCCACGACAATAGCGGGACTACTGCAAGGACGAGCGACGCGCTCATTTGCCAACTGCGGTGCCAAGCGCTCCCGTCCCTTCGGGTTGCTGCCAAAAAGCGTGTCCGCCACGTTACTCGGCTTGCCGACATACCCGCTATCGGCGGCACCTCGCGCCTCGCGGACCCGCTTCTTGGCTCTGCAACGCATCCGTGAAAGTAAGCCGGCGGGCCCCTGGGCCGATGCAAAGTTGCATCGGCGCGCCTCGGGCGGGAATGCGCGGCGACCCGCTTCCGCGTAGTAACATGCGTCTGCGTGATGGCCCAGGCAGAATTCGCCGACGGGCATACTGCCGGCCGCCGGCGTTGCGGAGACTGCCTGACGGGCGCGCAATTCGCGGCCGCCGGACCCGCCGCGATGCTTCGGTGCCCCGTGACAGCGATCCGGGCCAACGCTTGCCGGCGCGAAGCCGGATCGACGCTGAACCGCTCATTGACGTTCAGGTCATGTCCGAGAAAAAGCGACCGCGTCGCACCCGCGAACGAATCCTCGTGACGAGTCTCGCCCTGTTCAACCGTCACGGCACGGCGCATGTCACGACTGCGGACATCGCGGGCGAGATGAACATCAGTCCCGGCAATCTTTACTACTACTTCGGGAACAAGGACGAAATCGTAGGCGAGCTCTGCGCGACGTTCGAGGAACGCCTGCGGCCGCTGCTCTTCAATCCCCGCGACCGGAAAATCAGCGTCGAGGATCTTTGGCTGTGGCTGCACCTTTTTTTCGAGTTGATGGCGGAATACCGCTTTCTGCACCGCGACCTCGACGAGATCGCATCGCGCGATCGGAGGATCGGCATGCAGTTCGGCCGGCTGCTCCGGCAGGGCGTGGGCACCGTGGTAGAGTTGTGTCGCGGCATGGTCGACGCGGGCGCGATGGTCGCCGCAAACCGCGACATTGCCGCGCTGGCGCACAACGTCGTGCTGGTCGCTACGTATTGGCCGTCGTTCGCGGGGATCGGGCGCGGACCGCGCGACAGCGCCGGCGATACCGACGCCAGCCGTGCGGCGTACCAGGTCCTGGCTTTGATCGCTCCCTACCTCGTCGGAGACGCGCGCGCGCTGATCGACCGGCTCGGCCGCGACTATCTTTGAAGGAGTCCATCGTGGCGAAGAAGTGGAACAAATTTCCCCATGCGATGGTGGCGTCGCATTTCGCCGGGGCGGGTTTGAAGAAGCAGTGGCCACGTCTGCACAAGGGCGATTGCGAATCGTTTCCCGGGGACAATGCGGTGCAGGACGCGTGGCGCCACTACCATGTGGGCGAATTCGGAAAGGCCGTCGAGGCGGGAATCGACGCCGGCGGATCCGGGATCAACGCCGCGGTCAAGGCGCAGGTCGTCTATGCGACGTACCTCGAGAAGAACGACAAGGCGAAGATCGCGTTGTTCGAGGAGGCCGCGGGGTGGGCGGAGGCGCGCCGCACCGAAGCGCCCAAGGATGCGAACGCACATTATTTCCACGCCTTTGCCCTGGGCCGCTACAGCCAGGGAGTCTCGGTCGCCAAGGCGCTGGCGCAGGGCCTGGGCGGCCAGATAAAGGACGCGCTGCTCGCCACGATCCGACTCGAGCCGAAGCACGCGGACGCGCATATTGCGTACGGCGCCTACCAGGCCGAGGTGATCGACAAGGTGGGAGCGATCGTGGCGGCGGTGACGTATGGCGCGAAGAAGGACTCGGCGATCGAGTATTTTGAGAAGGCGATGCGGCTGAACCCCGATTCGGCGATTGCCCGCGTCGAATACGCGAACGGCCTCATCATGCTTTTCGGCAAGGGGCGGTTGGACGACGCCGAGAAGCTGTACAGGGAAGCCGCCGCCTGCAGGCCGGCCGACGCGATGGAGCGGCTCGACGTCGAGCTCGCCCTCTCGGAATTGGACTGACCGCCTTTCGCCGCGGCGCTACCCCGATACCATGGCCGCGGCAACTTCGGGATCGAGGTCGCCCTCCCGCGGCCACGGGGAAAGCAGCGTCGTGAGCGCGAGTCTTTCGAATTCCGGGCCGAAGCGCGCGATCACCCGCTCCGGGTCGGGACACAAGCCGCGGTCGGTGATGAGGCCGAACTGGACCTCGCCGTTGTATGACAGGATCGACACGCCCATCCCGAGATCGCCGGATTGCGGCACCCAGAACATGAATTGCTCGATCCTTGCGCCGGCGAGGTAGAGCGGCTGCTGCGGACCGGGCACGTTGGTCATCACGGCGCTCGCGTTCTTCGCCAGCACGGCGACGAGCTGGTCCTGCAGTATCTTGGGCCCCGCTCCGGCAGCGGCAAGGAGCGCCAGCGTGAGAATCGGCTGAAAGCTATCCTTCAGCGACCGCATGTTGGCACGCACCGCGTACAGCCGCTCGACCGGATTCTCGATGCCGATCGGCAGGTCGAGGAAGACGACGCCGAACTGGTTGCCCAGCTTGCAGGCCTTTTCCGGCGGGCGCAGGTTGACGGGCACCAGCGCGCGCATCATCACCCCATCCGTGGCGTCGCCCTTGTAAACCAGATATTCGCGCAAGGCTCCCGCAACGCAGGAAAGTAGGACGTCATTGACCGACGCCCCCAACGCCTTGCCGACCGTCTTCACTTCGTCGAGCGGAATCGGTTCGGCCCACGCGACACGCTTGGCTACGCCTGGCGTACCCTTGAAACGTGTCGGCGAATCCTGTCCCATCAGCGCGAGCTTGGCGATCTCGCCGGCAATGGCACCGCCCTGCTCGGCCAATGCGAGCGCTTTGGACGGCTGCTGCCAGATGCCTACGCCTTTTTCGAGCAGCGTCGACCCGACCTTGAGCGCCTGTCTCATCGCATCCGAGAACGGCGCGATGATCGGATCCGCGAAAGGATCGCCCTTCGTCGCACGTCCCTTTTTCGCGGCCGGGCTCGGCATCGCCGGCGGGCCGTGCGGTGCGACATCCGTCATCGACAGCAGTACCTGCACCAGAGCTATGCCGTCGGCGTAGCAGTGGTGAATGCGCGCGATGAGCGCGTTGCCGCCACGGTAGTTCTCGACAACGTGGAATTGCCAAAGCGGCCGGGCCGGGTTGAGCGGCGTCCTCGCAAGGCGGCTTACGAGCGCCTGCAGCTCCCTCTTGCCGGCAGCGCGGGGTAAGGCGACGCGAACGACATGATGATCGATGTCGAAACCAGCGGCGGCCTCCCAGTACGCTGCCGCCTGTAGTTGCACCGGTCGCTGCAGGAAACGCTTGAAGTGGAGAAAGCGCTTTGCGACGACAGTCCGCATCGCTTCGAAGGCGACGCGCTCGCGAAAACAGAGCACGCCGCAGATCATCATCAGGTTTTCCGGGTGGTCCATCCGCAGCCACGCGGTATCGACGGCCGGGATTTTTTCGCGCCTAGTCATCGGGGTTCGGGAGCGGGCGATCGGGAACGACAACGGACCGGAGAACGCCGACCGGCGTACCGGTTGCACGCGTTTTCTGCTTCGCGCTAAAGTAGCATAGAAATACGGGCATCCGAAACCGATCGCCAAGGAGGAGTGGGAATGGCCGCCGCGCCGAAAAACGACGATCTGAAAGCCAAATTCGAGGCCGCCGCCGCGGCGGCCAAACAGACCAGGAAAAAGCCCGACAACGCGACGCTGCTGAAGCTCTATTCGTACTACAAGCAGGCGACCGAAGGGGACGCGAAGGGCGATCGTCCCGGCGGCTTCGATTTTGTCGGAGGCGCCAAGCACGATGCCTGGGCCCAGTTGAAGGGGATGAGCGCGGCCGAGGCGATGCAGAACTACGTGAAGCAGGTCGACAGGCTCAACCGCGACTGATTGAACAATCGGTCGGCGAACGCGGCACGCGCCGCAGCGCCGTCGACTTCACCCCGCGACGCAACGTGCTCCGCGGTTTCGGCGGGCCCGCCGGCGGCCAGATCTCAACGCTCCGTCTGGTGACGGTGGCGCGCCTTTCCTGACCCGGTTTCGGACACCAGCGATCGATTCCCTGCGCGATGTCGCGGCATGACCGCTGGTCGGCGGCGGCGATTACTTTCGCGCGACCTTGGGGCGGCGGGTCCGCGGATTCTTGCCGGATTTTTTTTCGGGCGAGGTTGCCACCTTCGAAGCAGCGGAGGTGGTTCTCATGAGCTTGTTTACTGCCGCCGCCAGAACGTCGACGCGCTCGGCGAGCTTCTGGACATCGTTTTGCGTATAGACGCCGAGTTTCGACAGTGCTCGCGCAACGCGGTCCTCGAACACCTGCTCGAGCTTGTCCCACGTTCCACCGGCCATGTGCTGCATCTCCTTCGCTTTCGCCGTTGCGGCGCCACGTGCGGCCGCCGCGGCCTCCGTGGCGACCTGCTTGGTCCTGTTCTGCAACCGCTCGCCCTGCCTGACGAGAGTCTCGAAAACCTTCGTCCCTTCCTGCTGCGCTCGGGCAAACGCGCCCAGTCCGGCGAGCCAGATCTGGTGCGACGAATCGAGCACCGCCTGGGAAATGTCCGTCTTTTCGCGAACGTCGTGCTTCTTGCTTTCGGCCTTGGCTTTTTTCAGCATGGTGCGCCCTCCTCGAGGATTTCGCCGGTACCGCGCGCGGTCCGCTACGGATTGTAGACCGCGAACTTAGACCAATCATACTAAACGTCCACGGCTCGGTTACGGCCATGGCGGCGAGTCCATTCCGCGATTCGCGCTCCTCCCGCGGCCCGGAGTCCGCGCCGGTATAATCGACCTCGCACCGACCGGACCCGAATTTCCCGGCCACCCCGGCGCGAGCCCTGCTGTTCCGCATTCCGCAAGCCGAACGCCACCGCAGCGCGGCAACCCGAGGCGGGTTGCCGGCGCCCGAGTCATCGCAAGGAGGAAGGTCATGGCGTACTTTGTCACAGGCGCAACCGGCTTCATCGGCCGATTTCTCGTCGCCAATCTGCTGAAGCGCGGCGAACCCGTCTACGTGCTCGTGCGCAAATCGTCCCAGAAGAAGCTCGAGCGGCTCCGCGGGGAGTACTGGGGCGCCACGGACAAGGAGGTGATCGGCATATTCGGCGATCTCGGCAAAAAGAACCTGGGCGTGAGCGACGCCGATCTGAAGGCGCTCAAGGGAAAGGTCAAGCACTTTTTTCATCTCGCCGCGATTTACGATCTCGCCGCCAGCGCCGAGGAGCAGCAGATCGCCAACGTCGACGGCACGCGTAACGCGGTGCGATTCGCCGAGACGATCCAGTCCGGATGCTTCCACCACGCGAGCTCGATCGCCGCGGCGGGCCTCTACGACGGCGTGTTTCGCGAGGACATGTTCGAGGAAGCCGAAGACCTCGACCACCCCTATTTCAAGACCAAGCACGATTCCGAGGGCATCGTTCGCGCGGAATGCAGTCGGCCCTTTCGCGTCTACCGCCCCGGATTTGTCGTCGGCCACTCCAAGACCGGCTACATCGACAAGATCGATGGCCCCTACTACTTCTTCAAGTTCATCCAGAAGCTTCGGAAAGCGCTGCCGCCGTGGATGCCGACGATCGGCATCGAGGGCGGACGGCTCAACATCGTGCCGGTGGACTTTGTCGCCGACGCCATGGACTTTCTGGCCCACAAGAAAGGTCTGGACGGCAAATGCTTCCACCTGACGGACCCCGAGCCGCACCGGATCGGCGAGGTCATGAACATCATGGCCAGAGCGGGACATGCGCCGCAGATGACGATGCGCCTCAATGCGCGAATGTTCGGATTCATTCCGGCGCCGATCCTCTACGGCATCGGTTCACTGTCGCCGGTCAAGCGGATGATCAAGTCGGTGCTGATCGACCTCGGCATCCCAAAGGACGTGTTTCAGTTCATCAACTGGCCGACCCGCTACGACAACCGGGAAACGACGAAGGCCCTGAAGGGGTCCGGTATTGCGGTGCCGTCCCTCGAAACCTACGCGCCGACGCTCTGGGATTACTGGGAGCGCAACCTCGACCCGGACCTCTTCATCGACAGGACGCTGTCGGGCCGCGTGAAGGACAAAGTCATCGTCATCACCGGCGGGTCCTCCGGCATAGGCAAGGCGACGGCGGTCAAGATGGCCGCTGCCGGCGCGAAGGTCATTCTCGTAGCGCGGGGCGAGGAGAAGCTCGTCGAGACGAAGCAGGAAATCGAAGCGGCGGGTGGGCGCAGCTGGACCTATCCCTGCGACGTGTCGGATCTGGCATCGTGCGACGCCTTGATCGCGCGCGTGCTGAAGGAACACGGGATCTGCGATTACCTGGTCAACAACGCCGGACGGTCGATACGCCGCGGCGTAATCAACTCGTTCGACCGCTTCCACGATTTCGAGCGAACGATGCAGCTCAACTATTTCGGATCGCTGCGGCTCATCATGGGATTCCTCCCGAAGATGATCGCGCAGAAGCGTGGCCAGATCATCAACATTTCCTCGATCGGCGTGCTGTCGAACGCACCGCGGTTCTCCGCGTACGTGGCGTCGAAGTCGGCGCTCGATTCCTTTTCCGCGTGCGCCTCTTCGGAATTCCTCGACAAGGGAATCAATTTCACGACGATCAACATGCCGCTGGTGCGCACGCCGATGATCGCGCCGACGAAGATGTACCAGAACGTGCCCACTTTGTCGCCGGAGCAGGCGGCCGATCTCGTCGTCGAGGCAATTGTCTACAAGCCGGTGCGCATTGCCACGCGGCTCGGCATCTTCGGGGCGATCTGCCACGCCGCCGCCCCGCGCCTCACCCAGATCCTGCTCAACGCGGCATTCAACATGTTCCCGGATTCCGCGGCCGCGCAGGGAAAGAAGGGCGACGAGGCCCAACAGCAGCAGCTCACGCCCGAACAAATGGCGTTCGCCCAGCTCACTCAGGGAATTCACTGGTAGGAGTTGATTGCCGGGAAGCGCCGGCCAGCGCACGCGGCTCCAATTCCGCGTCGGCCTCGCGCGCGGCGCGCTCGAGCTCGATCGCCACCTGCACGAACACATCACGGTCATTGAGCAGTGCGTTATGGCCGATGCCCGCGAGTTCGATGTTCACAGCACCGTCGAGACGCGCGCTCGTTTGCGGCGCAACCATCGAGTCATGCCACGACCACAGCGAAACGCAGCGCACGGAAGGCGCCTCGGTGGCATCGCCGTTGAGTCCGACCAGCCACGGATTGCCGGGCCGTAGCTCGGCGAGGCACAAACCCGGAAGGAGCCACGCGTGGACGCTACCGTGATGCGGAGTTCCCAGCGTCACGATGCGGCGCACGTGGTCGCAGCCATGGCGTCGCAGGTAGGCACGGGCTACAAGGCCCCCCATGCTGTGACCGACGAGCGTGATCTTATGCGCGCCGGTCGCGGCAAGAACCGTGCGAATCTTCGCAGCGGCTTCTTCGGCAAATGACTCGATCGAAGCCCACGGTGGCCCGTAGGACAAGGTGTACACGGGACCGATCCCGCGTTCCGCCAGTCGCCGCCGCAGACGCTTCCAGACCCCGGCGTTGCACAGCACCCCGTGAAGCAACAGCACCGGCGCCACCGCGCGAGCCGGTTCCGGGTCGCGCAGGCACCACCACCAAAATGCCATCCGCGGTCCGTTGAGCGCAATGGCGCGCATTTCGTCCACGACGAGACGCCGGGTCCTGCCCAGTCCGATCTGCATCCCCGGAGGGCGCGGTGCGCGGTAAAGCCACGCCAGCGCGAACCACGACGTAGCGGCGAGGACCGGGACCGCACAGTAGATGAGAACCGCGCCGGCAATGAACGGGGCCGCAGCCGCTCCCTGCGCGACGGCGGGCGCCGCCCAGGCAACATAGGCGGCGATGCCGCCAATATAGAGTGCGGCAAGGATGACGGCGGTGACCACGACCGATCATGTTACACGGCCGTCCGCAAGCGGATGGCCATGCGCTTTGCGAAGAACGGCGGTTACGCGGATGTCGAAACTTGGCCCGTTTGAGCCCAATGCGTGCGCCAGCTCTTCAGCGCCCCGATCGTCGCCGCGAGATCGGGAATCAGCACGACGCCGGGGAGTGTCTTGCGCACGCGACGCGTCATTTCCCCGCCCGCCCACAGCGTAATTGTCGGCGGCAGCTGCCGCCGCAGCGTCGCGAGGCCCTCGCTCGCCTGCCGAACCGGAAACGCTGCGGAAAAGGAAAGTGCGACCAACTGCACATTGTGCGCAACGGCCGCCCGCCGGATATCGTCGACGGGTGTCTGAACGCCAAGCGAGATGCACTGCGATCCTTCCGGCACCAGCAATGCCTCGACCATCAGCAGGCCGACCCCGTGCTGCTCGCCGGGGAAAGTCGTCAGCAGCACCTTCGGCGCACCCGTCTGTCGCGGGAACGCGTTGATCGCCGTCCGCAGGGCGACTTGCAGCTGCTCGGTGTACAGGTGCTCCTCGAAGACCTCGAGCTCGCCACGCATCCACGCATCTCCCACCGCGCGATTGAGCGGCGTCAGCGTCTCCAGTACGAAGCGCTGCAGACCCTGCTTCATCAACATGTTGGCGAGCGCGTTCTGCAACCCATGCGTGTCGTTGCCGCGAAGCATCGCCACGATGTTCCGTTCGAGCGCGGGCGCGATCTCGCCTCCACGCGGGGCGATGCGCGCATCGGCCAATGAATTGAGTTCGTCCTGCGTGCAGCGGATGATCTTGCCGGGGCGCATCCCGACGTCCATCAGACGCTTTATGGCCCGGAGCTTCGCGATTTCCACGACGGTGTATTGGCGCTCGCCGTTGTCGTCGCGCGACGGCCTGGGAAACGCATAGCGGCGCTCCCAGACGCGCAGGACGTCCTTGGAGAGGCCGGTTTCGCGCTCGACTGCGCTGATGTTGAGAATGACGCCTCGATTATCCATGGTCTCGATAATTGTCCAAGACATACAATTGACGCCTTAACGAATCTCCTGTATTGTATCCATCGTTCACGATTATGTCCAGGACAATAGTATGGGGTCTGCGCTAGCGAAGGACTGCCGTCCGATGCTGCCAATCACGGTGGCGGCGCGTTGCAATTCCAGGGGGCAATGCGGGACGCGCCGATGGCGGCCATGGCGAACCGTATCGTTGATGGCGCTCCTGGCCTCCGTCGCAACCTCCAGCGCCGCGGACCTCGCCTCCGAGCGCTCCATTTCTGTTGTGCCCCCGACGCGTGCATGGCTGGCTGCAGCGCCGGCGTCCGACGCCGACTGCGCGCCTCTCCTTCGTCATACTTTCAAGAGCCTGCAGGCAGGCATTCCGCAGTCGCTCTGCCAGTACGCGGGGAAGGTGCTGCTCATCGTGAACACCGCGAGCTATTGCGCGTTCACGCCGCAGTACGAAGGGCTGGAGGCGTTGTACCGAAAATACCGCGATCGCGGTTTGGTCGTGCTGGGTTTTCCGTCGAACGATTTCGGCTCGCAGGAACCCGGCTCGAACAAGGAAGTCGCCGAGTTCTGCCGGTCGACGTACGGCGTGGAATTCCCGATGTTCGAGAAATCGAGCGTCGCGCGCCTCGACAAACACCCGCTGTACTCGGAACTCGCCGCCAAGACGGGCCAGGGGCCGAAATGGAATTTTCACAAGTACCTGGTGGACCGCGGCGGCCGGAGCGTGCAGAGCTTCGGAAGCAACGTCACACCCGACCAACGCGATTTCGTCGGACAGATCGAAAAGCTGCTCTCCGAAAAACCGGGCACGACAGGGGTTGAAGCACCCCGTGCCGGTGTCGTCGAATCGCAGCCGGCGGTCCCCGGCCTTTGACCCGAATCGCACCGATCGCCTATAATCACGCCCCTTGGCGAACTAGCTCAGCTGGTTAGAGCAGAGGAATCATAATCCTTTGGTCCGGGGTTCGAGTCCCTGGTTCGCCACCATCTTCCGGGGCCCCGCCCCTAGCGCGCGCCCTTCGTAGCATGCTCGCCCTCACCGTCAACGGCCAGCCGCGTGCGCTACCCATAGCGGCTACGCTTGCCGACCTGCTGCGCGAAATGCGGCTGGAAGGGAAGCGGGTCGCCGTCGAGCGCAATGGCGAGATCGTTCCCCGAAGCCGGTACGCCGATACGCAATTGGCGACGGGCGACAAGCTCGAAATCGTCGGCGCCGTAGGCGGCGGCTGACCGCGCAGCGGCGTAAAATCCTTATCATGAACGCTCCGCAAATCCATGCCACTTCGACCGTCGCCGATCCGCTGCTGATCGCCGGCCGCGCGTTCCGTTCGCGCCTCCTCGTCGGCACCGGAAAGTATCGGGATTTTGCGCAGACACGCGAAGCGATCGTCGCCTCCGGCGCCGAGATCGTGACGGTGGCGATACGCCGCACCAACATCGGCCAGGATCCGAATGCGCCTTCGCTGCTCGATGCGCTGCCGCCCTCGGAGTTCACCTACCTGCCCAACACCGCAGGCTGCTACACCGCCGAGGACGCGGTACGCACATTGCGCCTCGCGCGCGAGCTGCTCGACGGCCACGCGCTCGTGAAGCTCGAGGTGCTGGGCGATCCGCACACGCTGTTCCCGAATGTCCGGGAGACGCTCGAGGCGGCTGCGACGCTGGTCGGCGAAGGCTTTCAGGTGATGGTGTATACGTCGGACGACCCGATCGTCGCACGCGAGCTCCAAGCCGTCGGCTGCGTGGCGATCATGCCTCTCGCATCTTTAATCGGCTCGGGCATGGGCATACTCAACCCCTGGAACCTGAAGCTCATCATTGCCGAAGCCCAGGTGCCGGTGCTGGTCGATGCCGGAGTCGGCACCGCATCGGACGCCGCGATCGCGATGGAACTGGGTTGCGCCGGGGTGCTGATGAACACGGCGATCGCGGCGGCGAAGGATCCCGTCCGCATGGCGCGCGCGATGAAGCTTGCGGTCGAGGCGGGGCGCGAAGCGTTTCTCGCCGGCCGGATGCCGCGCAAATTCTACGAGGCGAGCCCAACCTCGCCGGCGGCCGGCCTCATTGGCTAACTGATGATGCGCACGTGCCGCGCCCGGATAGTGGCGCGCATTCTGTTTGCGCTCGCAGCACTGCTGCCCCTCGCCGCCGCCGCGGTCCCGCTCACGCCAGAGGAGCTCGCCAACGTGTGCGCGCAAGCTGAGGGAACCGCGCACTGCGGCCGCATGGTCGAGCAACTGCAGTTGAAACGGCTGCCGAACCTCGCGGTGCGCGACGGCGCCAGGCTCAAGGTATCGCTCTTCCCTTCGGGCGTAGCGACGTTCACCGACACCGAGGCGCTGAACGGCGGGCGCACGTTCAGCCTGTGGGACTTCGTCAACGAGCTCAACGCTGTCGTGCTCTACGCGACCGACGGCGGAAACGCGTCATTCGTGCTGCTCCAGCGGACCAACGGGCGCAGCGCCGATCTTCCCGCCGAACCCCGGGTTTCGCCGGATCGCGCGCGGCTGGTCACTGCCGATTTCTGCGCGTCGAGCTGCGTCAACGAGCTCGCCGTCTGGCGCGTCACGCGCGATGGCGTGCACAAGGAATATTCGTGGAATCCGAACGCGGCGTGGGCCGATGCCGGCGCGACGTGGAAAGACGCCAACACCATCGTCGTCGAATACAGACCTGCCGGCGCGTTCCTGACGTCGAAACTCGAGCGCCGGCTTGGCGATCGGGACTGGCTGCACCACGCGGCGCCTTGATCCTGCCGCCCGCCGGGGTTCGGACGTCACCCGCCGCACCTGCGCGATGATTCCCGATAGTCCTCCGAACACTTCCGCGCCGCGCCTCAGGCCGGTGCGCAGCTTCGTGCTGCGGCAGGGACGGATGTCGCCGGCGCAGCAGCGCGCCCTGGACACGCTCCTGCCGCGGTTCGGCGTGCCGTATCAAGCGGCGCCGCTCGACTTCGACCGCACGTTCGGCCGTCACGCGCCGCGGATTCTGGAAATCGGGTTCGGCATGGGCGAAACGACCGCCGCGATCGCGCAAGCGCGGCCCGGCGATGACTTCCTGGGCATCGAAGTCCACGGTCCGGGGGTGGGCAGCCTGCTGAATCGCGTGGAACAGCTGGGGCTGTCCAACGTTCGAGTTATCCGGCACGACGCCGTCGAGGTTGTCACCATGATGGTTCCGCATGCTTCGCTCGCCGGCATTCATGTGTTCTTTCCGGATCCGTGGCCGAAGAAGCGCCATCACAAGCGCCGGTTATTGACAGGCCCGTTCGTGCATCAGCTCGCCCAGCGGCTCGTGGCGGGCAGCTACCTTCACGCCGCCACTGATTGGGAGGAATACGCGCTCGAAATCCTCGCGGCCTTTGCCGCGGAACCGTTGCTGGCCAATACCGCGGATGGATTTGCGTCGCGGCCCGCGTACCGCCCGCTCACCAAATTCGAGGCGCGCGGGATGCGGCTTGGGCATCGCGCCTACGACGTGATCTTTCACCGGCGCGAGAGCTGATGCCCGGAACTGCGGCTAGCGGTACCGGACCGGTTCGCGCTCCGGTGTCGCCGTCGAGGGCGCGGCAACCGCCATGTTGGCCGGGCACTCGAGCGCGTTGCGAACCGCCTCGAGACAGCGGTAGCCATGGCGCGCGTCGGGCTCTAGGTACGTGCCCTCGGCCCACTCGTTCCACGCGTTGAAGAAGATCATGCGCTCGGGTGCCGGGCGCTCAGCGGTGACCTCGACCAGCTGTTTGAACCAATAGGCGAAGCGCTCAGGCGACGCCCCTGTGAAGATTCGCGCGCGGTTTCCGTACCGCGCGGTGTTGTCCCAGTCGACAAACGCGCCCGGGAACGCCGGTATGCCAGCCTCGCGCTCAACCTTGAGGATGTGGTTCCACACCTTCTCGTAGTCGTAGAACTCGAGGCGTGGAAAGAGCTCGTAGCGCAGCGCTCGCAGCACGTCCTGAAACCTGTCCGGCAACATGCGGGCAAGAGCGATGAGCCTGTGCCTGGGGGAGAGGCGGTAGTAGATGGCCCGCAGCAGTTGCCGAGCCTTGTCCGGCAACCGGCGGGCGAGAGCCACGAGCCGGCGCCGCTCGATCGCGTCGCCCCCGAAATCAGGCGAGTAGAGCGCCTCGAAGGGCTGGAACTGGGTCGTCGCGTCGAAGTGGCGCAGCACCGCGGGATCCGGAAACTCGTACTGCTTGATCGCGACCAGATAGATCCCTGGCAGCCCGCGCCGGTACGCACGTTCGCGCCAGAAGTCGAACATCCGGTCGATTTCGTCGATGCGATGCGGGCGGTAGATGAGGAAGATCGGCTTGCCGTCCACCTTGATCGCGCGGTCGTCGCTCCACGCGCGGAACAGGTACTCGAAATGCCGCTCCCACAGCGCCGGGTCCGGCCGGTGCGTCTGCTCCTGCAGGATGTGGTGGTCGCGCCCGTCCCACCGCCGTGACCACGTCTCGTTGGCCCAGGCGAGGCAGAACGGGAAGGCGAGCTCTTTCGACGCCATGACGATGTTGGTCGGCGTCTCGAGCAGCTGCTTGCCGTCGAACCAGTAGTGGTAGTGGCAGAACCCTTCGATCCCGTACCGGCGCGCGAGGTCGATCTGCCACTCGATCGTGCGCTTCTCCGACTGGTCGTAATAGTTGTCGCCGAGCGGGACGCGCGGCTGGTAGTGGCCGCGGAACTGTGGCTTTGCACGCCGCACGTTCACCCAGTCGGTGAAACCCTTTCCCCACCATTCATCGTTCTCCGGAATGGCATGGAGCTGCGGGAAATAGTAGGCGACGAGCCTTACGAGCTTGTCCTGGTTCATGTGGCAGCGGTCATGCCTTCGGCGCTTGAAATATCAGCAGACAGCTTCGGACACCCGAGCCTATGCTGGCCACACGCTCCGCAGCAGGCGCTGCAGAGTCCCGCGCAGCTTGCCGACGGACCGTTGCGGGGGAGGACTCACCGGTGAATATTCGCCGTGCACGGGCAATGCCACGCCCAGGTCCTCGAAACGCTTGGATACCAGCGCGCCTTTGTCGATGAAGTAGGCCGCGAACTCCGGAGCGCGCGCCATCTCGACCAGTTCCATGACGGCCGGCGGTGCGCTCTTGCCGACGACCAGCACGCCGAGTCCCCAGCAGTGGGGAAATTCGAAGTGCGGATATTGCTGCTTCACGCCGTCGAAGAACTTCCTCACGCCGAACCGGAGTGCCGCTTCACCGGTGTTCATGACCGTGACATTGACGTCGTGGAACAGCACGACCGCGCTTTCGGACAACTTGGGGAGCCAGGTGTAGAAATCGTTGCTCACCGCCTCGAGCGTGTGCGTGCCGTCGATGTGCAAAAGATCGACTGAGCGATCCGCGAATCCCGTTGCGGCTTCGTTGAAGTCTTTGCGTACCAGCGACGCGATCGCAGGGTAGTTGGAAGCCATGTATCCGGATATTTCTCGGTAGAGGTCTTCGTCGAATTTCCCCATGTGAATGTCGCCCTGCCACAGGTCGATTCCGTAGCACTTCGCATCCAGGCCGATCGCTTCCACCGCCTGGCAGAACGCCGCGAACGAAGAGCCACTGTAGGTGCCGAGCTCGACAATGACGTGAGGTCGAAGCCGGCCGACGAGCTCGAAGGCGAAGGGAATGTGTCCGATCCACCACGGCGACTTGAGCAGCCGCGGCGACAACCCGGCCCACGGAAACCGATCGGCGTCATTCATCGCAACAGTCTCCGGAGCACGCCATGCCAGCGGCCTTCCAAATGGGAAATCATCGACATGTCAACGTTCGGGCTCACGGGAAGCGGCGGGAAGGGAATGCCCCTCGCGGAACGGCCGTGAATCGAAGTCCGGACGTCCGAACCGTGCTTCGTCGCCGCATAGTCCCGGCAATTGATTTGTCGAATCATCAGTCTATCCCAATCTTGCAATCCGACGCCCGCGCCGCCAGATCCTGTGCAACATATTGACCGCCGGGCGCCAGAAGGGAGGGGCCGGCGAATAGATACGGGACAATTGGATCGAGCGGCTGATGATTTTCTCCAGCTGGAAGTCTTTCGACATGGACACCTCGGCCTCGCCCCGTTCAATGACCACAAAATCCGGATAGACCGCGAGGCTTGCGATCAGCGGTCGAAGGGTCTGGCTGCTGCCGGTACCGATCAGGGACCGATCCATTGTCCCAGTCGCTTCGACGAGCTGAAAGACGAACGCCGGCAACTCGGTCCCCACCGGCAGCTGACCGATCGGCAGGTCCGGCCAGCACGCCCACGACCAGTCCTCGATGATGTAGAGCCCCCCAGGGCGGAGCAGCGGGAAGAGCGTCTCAAAACTGACCTTGGTCTGCCGATACAGATGCGACGCATCGTCGATGATCAAGTCCAGACCGTCACCAAACTCGGTGGCGACGATTTCTCGCATCCGGCCATAGTCCGATTGGTCGGTGCCCCAGTAGGTCTTGATGCGTCCCGCGCGGACGCGGTCTTCGACATATCGCTGGAAGTACGGATTCGGCGCGCCTTGAACGATGTCGACGCCGACGATCTTTTCCGGACTAAAGTGCTCAAACCAGAACGCCAGACTTGCCCCCTGATAGATTCCCAGTTCCAGAATTCTCCGGGGCCGGAAGTCCTCTCGCATCGCCAGGAACGCCGCGTACTGGTCGAGAATCCGCCGCGTCTTCAGGAAAGGAAAACATTCCTCGCCCAACTCCCAGGTGTCGTCCTTCTGGTCCTCAAGCCGAAACACCAGGCCGTCGACGACAAATCGGTCTTTTTGCCAGACAAGTTTGTCGAACATTGTCGTGGCTCTCCGGTCATGGGCTTCTTGCGCTTCTTTTTTCCCCGGCAGCCCGCAGGATGCTTCGCCGTGTATTTCGGAAGACGTCATCACGTCTGTTGATCGGAGTTGCCGGCCAGCGGATCAGCGCATCGGTCGCCTTGCTTGAGTGCGCGCGCCGTCTTGTAAAGGTCCGTCAACAACCGCACCGTCAGTCGTGCCGCCCTCGGTGCGAGCCACCAACGTCTCTTGAGGTCCAGCGCTTCAAATTCCCTTGACCAGGGCTCCAAGATCGACCTGAATGTGTCCAGTTTGGATTGCGTGTGCTCGTAGGCCACCCTGGTTTGTTCGTACGCGCTGTTCAATTGTACGTACGCCTCGGACAGGTGCCGGTAAGGCTCTGTCAGGCCGGATTGCCAGCCGATTCCGACTCGAAACCGCGCGATCCCGCGAGGGGCCGCCGGCAGCAGCACGCGGTAGTCGTTCACCATCTCCGCAGTCGTCCGGCCGCGCCTCTGCGTCGACAGGTTCCGCGCGACACGCCCGAGCAATTCAGGATTCGCATGCAGCTTTTGCACG
Organism: uncultured beta proteobacterium; assembly: GCA_963726775.1. Lineage (GTDB taxonomy): Bacteria > Pseudomonadota > Gammaproteobacteria > Burkholderiales > Casimicrobiaceae > CAIWHR01. Next base: position 1,221,616 of record CAVSDL010000001.1, on the reverse strand, counting down.
ATGCCCACCAGCGCCTCTCGGGTGGGCTCAAACAGGAATCCGGTTTCGCCGTCGACAACCCGATCCTTGAAGCTTCCCAGCGCGGTGACAATGGGCGGCACGCCAAGGGTCGTGAGCTCGCTCAGCGTGTAGCTGAACGTCTCCGGGATGATGGAAGCAAGCAGGCCCGCGTGCGGCGCGAGCGTTCGCAGGAGATCCGGCAGCGCATCGCGCTCATAGCGCTCGATGACGTTCCAGCCGCACTTCCGGGCGAGCTCGACACCGGTGTCGCCGCTGCCGATCAGGGTGATTTCAGCGTAAGGCCGAAGTTCCTTGCAGGCCGCTTGCAGCAGACTCGTGCCTTTTCTCACGGATAGACGGCCCAGAACGACGATGCGCAGCGGTTGCGACGCGGCGCGCGGCGCGATCGCCACTCTAGGCGCGTCGAGGTCCGTGCCGTGAGGGATGACGTGTATTGGCAGCTCTTGCAGGCGCGGGTCAAGCTGCCTGAGAGTGGCGGCGACCGAAGGGGAGGGAACGACCATTTCAATCCGGTGGGCGAGCAAGTGGCTCACAAAGAGGCTCCGCATCTCGTGCCACTCCTCGCTGGTCTGGTCGTGGAAGAAGTCGTTTAGCGGGTTGGACTTGGCACAACGCCGCAGATCGTCGATCGTGCAGCGCTCGCAGGTCTTGCCGAATTGCGGATTGATGGCCTGGCAAATCGGATAGAAATCGTGACACACCACGATGGTTTTTTTCGGCTGGGTCAGCGCGTCGAGCGAATGCCCGATAAGCGAGGAGACGATGATCGTCTCGATATCGAATTCCGCGAGCACCTGTTCGAGTATGCGTCGATACTCGATGCTGCTCGATGCCGTCGAACGGATCGGCCGGGCGATGTCCCAGGTCCGCACGGGGATGAGCGCCGCGGGGTCCGAGTAAAGGACAACTCGTTGCCCTCCGGTTTCGCCGATTCGGTAGGACGTGAGGATCATGTTGATCCGTGACGAATCTGCACGTCCGAAATCACGTACCCATCTTTCGAGCCCACCCCCCCAAAAGTGCATGATGTGCAACTGAACGGGACGGTCGTCGAGACCCGGCGCGGAAACCGGAGGGAGACCGCGGTGAATGGCGTCCTTGACGGCCCTGCGCAATCCGCCCAGGGGATGGTTCTGCAGGAACGCCGTCTCGTCGACATCGCCGGTCGTCGCTGCCGGGGTGAGCGCGCTTCCGGAATAGCCGACGTAGACGTAGTCGCAGATCACGCAGCTCCAGCCGCATGCACGCCACCGCTTCGCGAGCGCGTCGAGAACGGATCGGGAGTCCGCAATGCCAGGCGCGAGGAACGGCAGGGCAATTTGCAGCGCGTCGTGCCGGAGGTAAGCGCAGACCGGATGGATGCTCGGTATCTCGTAGAAGCGGCGGTCACCCATGCAGTACGCGGTGCGGTCGATGAGCGCCGAATCCAATCGCGAATTGGCGCGGATTTCCTCGTCGATCAATGTTGAGAGCGGCGAAACGTCGCACATGGGCACGGCTGCGGCCATGCTGGGCGCGGCGTAGGCGGCCTTCGCGAGCCGGACATCCCAGGCAAACGGCAGTTCGGCTCCAGGTGCCAGCAGGGCGATGTCGCGATCCGGATGCGTTGCCGCAACGCCACGGAGCAAGTCTGTGAAATCCAGTGGAGCGCCGACCAAGGTAACCGTCCACGGGCAACGCCCGTCGAGCAGACTGGCCAGCCGGTGAAGGTCGGCCTGTGCGCCCGCGGTCATCGACTCGAGCGCAACGAAACACACATGCAAATCCGGCAGCCGCGAGTTCTCGGCCAATCCCCGAACGCATTCCTCCAGCGCCGCGATGTCATCGTCGCCAACGACGATGACCCCGGCAAGCCGGGCGTCAAGCGCCGGATCGGGTTCGATGATCTGCGGGTCCTGCATCGGTCGAGGATTCGTCGGCATCGCAGGCGATTGGGTCGTGGAAGACCGCTCAGGGTCCAACACCCCCAGGTCTCGTCTCGGTTGTCAACGAAAGCCGCGCGGTGACCTTCTCCCGGGCCATCCTAGGAGGGTCGCAGGCGATGAAGTCACGCACCGCGGGCTGAAACTCGGGGTAGCGATCGTCGACCAGTCTCTGCGCTTCCTGGCGTCGATCGATCCCGGAAGAGCCAAAGGAAACCTCGCCCTCGTGGTAGACAAACGTATCGGCGCACAGCCAATGACGAAATCCGGCGCGGGACGCGCGCATGCAGAAATCCACTTCCTCGCCATACCCCAATCCGAAGGCGGCTTCGTCGAAGGGCCCCACCGCCGCGAGACATCGGCGCGAGATCAGCATGCAAAATCCGACCGCCGTGGGAATCGGGACCGCCTCGGCGGCGTTCACCTCGGCGAAGATCCGATCCAGCTGCCTCGTCGTCAATCCATCCGGCAGGTCGTTGCGCCGCGAGAAATCGGGATAGCTGCATATGGTCGCGTTGTTCGAGAAGGGCGTCACCGTCGCGGTCCTCGCGTCGCGCGCAGCGCAGGCGACGATGCGGTCGAGCCAGGCGTCGGCAACCTCCGTATCGCTGTTCAGAAGAAGGACGTCGCGGTCCGGATGCATCGCCATGCCCGCATTCACCGAGTGCACGAAACCTCTGTTCCGCAGATTGACATGAAGATGGATCGAGCGGTCCGCTGCAAGCCGGCGCAGGAATGCCGAGATTTCGCGCTCCGGGCTCGCATCGTCGATGACGATGATCTCGCGAGGAACGGTGCACGACGCAGCCAGAACGCTGTCGAGGCAGCGCCGGGTTTCCGGAAGGCCGCGGTAGACGGGGATGATGACGTCGATCAAGGTGAACGATGCGGATGGGGTGCGACATTCTAGCGGAGTCCGTGCCGGTCGCCCCGGTGCAATGTCGCTGCGCGTAGAATTATGGGTTCCCCCGCCCGCCCAGGCAACGACGAGTCAACGCCGCGATGTCCTCCCGTACCGACGAGCGCTTCCCGCATCGGGCACGTCCGCGAACCGGCATTGGCCCTGACGTGCGCGGGTCCGCCGTCCTCGGCCCCGGACCATTGCATGAGTGACGAACTTGCGTTCACAGGCGAGCGTTTCGTCCCCGGTGCCGCAGGCGAGATCTGGTACGAGCACTGGCATCGCTATCATTTCGCGGCGGGACTCGTCACCGGCTGCGACGTCCTCGATGTCGCGTGCGGCGAGGGCTACGGCAGCGCGCTGCTGGCCAGAACCGCGCACCGGGTCACGGGTGCCGACATCGCGCAGGCCGCCGTCGACCACGCGCGTGCGCGGTATGCCGCGATCGGCAACCTCGAATTCCGGCAGGCCGACTGCGCGGCGCTTCCCTTTCCCGATGCCTGTTTCGACGCCGTCGTCTCGTTCGAGACGATCGAGCACGTCCCGGCACAGGAAGCGTTCCTCGACGAGGTGCGCCGGGTGCTGCGTCCGGGGGGCCTCTTCGTGCTGTCCTGTCCGAACAAGCTCGAGTACACCGACAAGCGCGGGGTGACCAACGAGTTCCACCTCCGCGAGCTCTACCGCGACGATTTGGCCACTCTGCTGGGTCCGCGCTTTCCGCACATCGCGTGGTACGGGCAGCGGCCGAGCTTCTACTCGATCGTTTGGCCCGAGCAGGGCGCGGCGCGCGGCGAGATCTTCGAGGTCCTGGAATCGACCGCGGATGCGCCGGCCCCCGGACACGGGCGGCCGCTCTATTTCATCGTCCTTGCAAGCACGGCGAAGGAGAGGCTCGCAGGAATCGCACCGCGCCTGTCGGTGCTTGCCGACCACGACGAATGGATCTACCGGGACTACGAGAACGTCACGCGCGCCTTTGTCGAGGTGCAGCGCGATCGCGCCGCGCAGGGTGCGGAGCTCGCAGCGTTGCATGGCCGCCACGCGGAAGCCGTGCGCGAACTCGCGGCAATGCGCGCCGCATTCGACATGCACGGACCCGCCGACACGGAGCACGCCCGGCTTGCCGCGCTCGTCGCCGCCCAGCAGAACGAGGTCTCGCGGCGAGCCAGCTTCCGCTGGTGGCTGGCGCTGCCGTTCCGACGCTTCTGGCTGGCGCTCACCGGCAAACCACCATGGGCGTAGGCGCCGCATGCCGCGTGCTGTCGCGCGTCCGGTCGGCCCGGCGGTCCGGGGCCCCGGAAAAGCTTGGTTTCCCGCGGATGGAACGACTCATTCCAGGGTGAGGACCACCGGCTGGTGATCGGACGCCTGCGTCTCTTGGTCGACCCGGATCGAGCGCAGGCGCGACCTCAGATTCTCGCTGACGAAGAAGAAGTCGCAATGAAGCTCCGGGCCGCCCGGCTGCATCTTCATGTGGATGCAGAACGTCGACGGATGCGCGACCCCGGGATTCAGGCATTCCCAGGCGTCGGCAAGCGGCGCGATGCCGTCGTCGAACGGACGCACCATTCGCGCATGCAACGGATCTTCGGGCTCGAGATTGAAATCGCCGGTGATGATCGCCGGCGCGGGCCGCAAGTGCGTATGAAACGGACCACCGGACGTGTCGGTGATCGATCCCTTGAGCGCGTGCGCGGTACCGTCGGCATAGATCGCACGCAGTGCCTCGACCTGCGCGGAGCGCTGCCTTTGCGAGTACCACTCGAGATGCGTGGTAATCACGCGCACTTCGCCCAGCGGCGCGACAATCGCGACCTCGAGGGCGATCCGCGGCATCCCGTTGACGCCGGGGTCGGCCGGAAAGGGCAGGAGATGCCGGAAGACCTGCCGCACCGGAAGCCGCGACAGGATCAGATTGCCGAAGCGGCGACGTCGCCCCCCATCCGCCGGATGGTCGACGGCAATCCCCGGCACCGCCGCATAGCCGGGCAGCAGCGCGGAGATCGCCGCGAACTGGTCCTCGCCCGCGCTGGATGCGAGACGCGGGTCGGGGAAATTGTCCGCCACCTCCTGCAGGCAGAGGACGTCGAAATCGGCCAGGCGCTTCGCCTCGGCCACAATCCGCGCCGGATCGACGCGGCCGTCGATACCGCGGCACCATTGAACATTCCACGTGATGATTTTCATAGTCGCCATGATTCCACAAAGTGCCCCGACATCGGGAACAGCGGTCCGGCCCAGCCGAGTGCCACAACTCCGCCCGCGGAGTCCGCTACCGAATGCCCGCGCGCATGAACGACTGCACGAACTGGCGTTGGAACAACAGGAACGCGACGAGCAACGGCGCAGTCGTGAGCAGCGTCGCGGCGGTGATGATCGACCAGTCGATGCCCTGGTCGGTCGCCGAAAAAACCTGGAGCCCCACGGTCAGCGGCCGCGACTCGACCGAGTTCGTGACAATGAGCGGCCACAGGAAATTGTTCCAGTGGAAGCTGACACTGACCAGCGCGTAGGCAATATACACCGGACGCGCCAGCGGAATGTAGACCTTCCACAACACCCTCAATGGCCCGCAGCCTTCGATCCGCGCCGCCTCGTCGAGCTCGCGGGGCACCGTCTTGAAGGTCTGTCGCAAGAGGAAAATGCCGAATGCGCTCGCCATGTAGGGCAGACCGATCGCGACGATCGTGTCCTTCAGTCCGAGGAACGTCATCGTTCGGTAGTTTTCGACGATCAGCACGTCGGGCATGATCATCAGCTGCACCAGCACCAAGGCGAACAGCACGCCGCGGCCGGGGAACTCGAAACGCGCGAAAGCGTAGGCGGCGAGCGTCACGAGCACGAGCTGTGCCGCGAGAATCATCGCGACCAGCATGGTCGTGTTGAGAAAATACCGGGCGAACGGCGCGGCGGCCCAGGCTTTGGCGAAGTTCTCGAGAGTCAGCGGCGCCATCGGTACGAAACGCGTCGAAAATTCGGACGCGTGAAAGGCGGTCCAGACGGCATAGACAAGCGGGAGCACCCACAGTGCACCTAGCAGCCAGGCCCCTGCGGTCTCCAGCGTATGCGACAACCCTCGCGGCGCATGGATCAGGCTCACTGGTAGTGGACTCGCCGATCGAGGAACAGGAATTGCGCAAGCGCAGCAAAGCCCAGAATCGCAAGCAGCACGATCGTCAGCGCGGCCGCGTACGCCGAATCCCAGAACCGGAAGCCGATTTCGTAGATGTAGTAGAGCAGCAGTGCCGTGGCATTGTCGGGTCCCCCGCGTGTCATCACGACGATATGGTCGACGAGTCGGAAGGCATTGATGACCGAGTTGATCAACACGAACAAGGTCGTCGGCATCAGCAGCGGGAACGTGATGCGGCGGAAGAAGTACCACCGTGATGCGCCCTCGATCGCGGCGGCCTCCGCGAGCGTAGGCGACATCGACTGCAGCGCGGCAAGGTAGAAGATCATGAAAAATCCGGCTTCCTTCCAGACAGTCACGACCATGAGGCAACCGAGCGCCGTGCTCTTGCTGCCCAGCCAGTTGTGGCTGCCTGCCCCGAACGCGCCGAGCACCTGTTCGAGGAGCCCGTATTCGGGGGTGTAGAAGAATAGCCAGATGTTGGCGACCGCAATCATCGGCAGGATGGTCGGCGTGAAGTACGCGAGGCGCAGGAAGCCGCGACCGGCGATCCGGCCGTTGACCCATATCGCCATCAGCAGCGCCAGCGCAATCGATGCGGGAATCGTGCCAACAGCGAATCCGATGTTGTTCGCGAGGGCCTGCCAGAAGATCGGGTCCTCGGCCAGCTGCCGATAATTGTCGAGGCCGACGAACACCGGCGCGCGCGCGCCCCTAGGGGTCGAATGAATGCTGTGCCACAGTGTGGCCGCCGTCGGATAGTGCGTGAAGAGGGCGAGCAGGACCGCCGCCGGGAGCAGGAGCAGCCAGCCATAGAGCCATTGGGCGGTGCGGGTCACGGCGTACGACACCCCGCTCCGAAGCGTGCGGAGATCACGAAGCGTCTTCCGTCGACCGACGATATCCGCGGCACTTGGGGCGGAATCCGCGGCGGGCGTCGGTTACCGGGCTACTTGTAGGTCCGCAGAAGGCGCTCGGACTCGCGCTGCGCGTCCTTCATCGCCTGCTCCGGCGACTTGGTGCCCGTCAGCGCGGCCTGCAACCCGTCGTTCAGCGCCTTCGTGACGCGCTGATTGTCGTGCGTCGACAGCTCCGCCTTCGCGTAGGGCAGCTGGTCGCGGGCGACGGCTGCCGCCGGAAATCCGGCGACATACTGCTTCATGATGGGCGTGTCCCAGGCATCGGCGCGCACTGCGACGTAACCGGTATCGATGCCCCACTGCGCGGCGCGCTGCGGCATCGTCACCCATTTGATGAACTTGAACGCGGCCTCCCGCTGCGCCGGCGACGATTTCTTGAACAGGTAGAAATTTCCGCCACCGGTCGGACTGCCGCGCTGCTTGCCCGCGGGCAGCATTGCCACACCGAAGTCGAATTTCGCGTTGTTCTTGACATTGGTCAGGTTGCCGGTGGTTGTCCACATCATCGCGACCTTCTTCTCGAAGAAATCCTTCGGCGTGGTGCCCCACTCGACGATGCCCTCCGGGTGCACTTTGTACTTCTTGACGAGATCGACCCAGTACGTGAGGCCTTCGATAACCTCGGATCTGTCGTAATAGGTCTCGGTGCCCGCGGCGTTCATCAGGTTGGTGCCGGCCTGGATCGATAGTGCCTGGAACAGCCAGTACGGGAATCCCGACGACGGAATCTGGATTCCCCATTGCGTCACCTTGCCGGACGCGTCGCGCTTGGTGAGCTTCTGCGCATATTCGACTTGCTCCTTCCAGTTCGCCGGCGCGCGATTGGGGTCGAGCCCCGCGTCCTTGAACATCTCCTTGTTGTAGTACAGCACGATCGTCGAGCGCTGGAACGGGATGCCCCAGGTCTTGCCGCCGGTCTGGCTGTTTTCCATGAAACCGGGAAAGATGCTCTTCAACCACGCCTGGTCTTCCGGCGACTTCATCATCTCGTCGAACGGGACGACGGCGTCTTCGTCGATCAGCGTGTACATGTCGGTCGACAGCAGGATCGACGTGACCGGCGGTTCGCCGCTCTTCACCGCCGTCAGCGCCTTGGTGATCGATTCCTGGTAGCTGCCCGAGTAAATGGGCTTGAGCTTGATGCCGGGATTTTCCTTCTCGAAGTCCGCCGCATAGCCGTCGATGATCTTGGTGATCGGGCCGCCAACCGCGACCGGGTAATAGAACGAAACCTCGACGGGCGCTTGCGCAAGCGCGACCAGCGGCAGCACACAGGCAAGTGCCGCGCCGAACATGCGCCACGCGCGGGGGCTGGATTTCAGGATCATGGTCTTCTCCTCTGGCGGGTCGAATGCAAGTGCAAGCAATGCTATGCGAACATCGTCGCGAATTCCTGGCGGGCAGGCGAGGGTCGCCGCACCCCGTCGCGCTCGAAAACGTGCTGCGCGCCCGGCGCCCAGGACAGGCGCGTGGTATCGCGAGGCGCGAGTCCGACGCTGCCGCCGACGCGAACGGCAAGCGTCGCCGCGCCAAGCCGGCATGTTATCAGCGAGTCGGCGCCCAGGTATTCGATCGCCGCCACCTCCGCCGGCACGCCGCGCTCGCCATCGAGCGCGATATGCTCGGGGCGCACGCCGAGGGTGAGGCCCGCGCAATCGGCGGGTGCGACGGCCGGGCCGTCGGTGCCCGCGACGACGGCACCGTCGCGGCCCGCCGCGAGCAGCACCAGGTTCATCGGCGGGGTGCCGATGAAGCGGGCAACGAACGTGTTGGCGGGATACTCGTACAGTTCCACCGGCACGGCATTCTGTTCGATTCGGCCACGGTCGAGGAGCACGACGCGATCGGCCATCGACATGGCCTCGACCTGGTCGTGCGTCACATAGACCATGGTGATCCCGAGCTGGCGCTGCAGATTGCGGATTTCGGCACGCATGTCCTGCCGCAGCTGCGCATCGAGATTCGACAAGGGCTCGTCCATCAGACACACGGGCGCCTCGGCGATGATCGCCCGGCCCAGTGCAACGCGCTGCTGCTGGCCGCCCGACAGCTGCGAGGGCTTGCGATCGAGGAGCTCACCGAGTCCGAGAAGGTCCGCGGTCCGCTTGAGCCGCCTGCCGATATCAGGGGCAGCGACCTTGCGCACCCTGAGTCCGAACACGATGTTCTCGGCAACCGAGAGGTGCGGAAACAGCGCGTACGACTGAAACACCATCGCGATGTTGCGCTGCGCCGGCGGCAGGTTCGTGACATCGCGGCCATCGATCAGGATGCGGCCGCCGTCGGCCTGCTCGAGCCCCGCGACCAACCGCAGCGTCGTGGACTTGCCGCAGCCGGAGGGTCCGAGCAGGACATTGAGCGTGCCCGCATCGAACGCGAACGACAGCCCATCGACGGCTCGCACCCGGTTCTCGGCAGTCGTCCAATGCTTGCTGACGTTTTCGGCGGCGATGGCCGACACGTAGGACTCCCCGGCGACGCTGCGTGCAGTGAAGTTGCGATGACCCGGCGCCGCTTCCGGCCGCCCAGCCTTCGGGATCCGCGGCCGCCGCGTCGAAACGGCAGCGCATGATAGCACCCGCCCAATAGCCTGTCGGGCTCGCTTTCGCGTATGCGTTACAGAGGCAAAAAGGCGTGTCCGCGAGGCGCGAGGCGCAGTCGATATCGACAGCCTCCAAGCCCGCACTCAGGCGAATAGCGCGGCGAGCGCCGAGCCCGGATCGGGGGCGCGCATGAACGCCTCGCCGACGAGAAACGCATGGACGCCGCGCGCGCGCATGGCCGCGACGTCGGCCGGCGCGACAATGCCGCTTTCGGTGACGATCAGACGGTCCGCCGGAATCCGGGGCACCAGATCGAGCGTGGTCGCGAGCAACACGTCGAACGTGCGCAAATTGCGGTTGTTTATGCCGACGAGTTTCGTCTCGAGTCTCAGCGCACGGTCGAGCTCCCTGTCGTCATGCACCTCGACCAGCACCGCCAGTCCAAAGTCGCGGGCGCAGGCTTCGAGCGCCGCGAGCCGGGCATCGTCCTGCGCGGCGACGATCAGCAGAATCGCGTCGGCACCCAGCGCGCGCGCCTCGGCGATCTGATATTCGTCGATGATGAAGTCCTTGCGCAGCACCGGCAGCGCACACGCCGCGCGCGCTGCCGTCAGGTGCTCGGGCGCGCCGAGGAAATATTGCCGGTCGGTGAGCACCGACAGGCACGCGGCGCCGCCGATTTCGTAACTCCGTGCGATTGCCGGCGGGTCGAATTCGGCGCGCAGCACGCCTCGGCTCGGACTTGCCTTCTTGATCTCGGCGATGACGGCGGAGGTGCCGGCCGCGATCCTTGCGCGCAATGACGACTCGAAATCGCGCGGCGTGCCGGCCGTGCGCGCGGCGGCCGCGACCGCGGCGAACGGTCGATCCCTCCTGGCCGCGGCGATCTCCTCGGCCTTCGTCGCGAGAATCCTGGCGAGAATGTCCGACACCGGCAATCGGAGGCTCAACCGCCTGTCGCGCCGAGCTTTTGGGTCAGCGCGACAAACTGCGCCAGCTTTTTCCGCGCCGCGCCGGACACAATGGCCGCTCTTGCCCGCTCGATGCCCTCTGCGATCGAGCCCGCGACGTCGGCCGCGTAGAGTGCTGCACCCGCGTTCAGCGTGACGATCTCGCGCGGGGTTCCTTCGGTGCCGGATAGCGCTTCCACCACCATTTCCTTCGATTCGATCGCGTCGGCAACCTTGAGCCCGCGATTGGATTTCATGGACAGGCCGAAGTCTTCCGGATGAATCTCGTACTCCCGGACTTCGCCGTCCTTGAGCTCGCCGACCATCGTCGCGGCGCCGAGCGACACTTCGTCCATGCCATCCTTCCCGTAAACGACCAGCACGTGCTTGCTGCCGAGGCGCTGCAGCACCCGCACCTGAATGCCGACCAGGTCCGGGTGGAACACGCCGAGCAGCTGGTTTTTCGCGCCGGCGGGATTGGTGAGCGGACCGAGGATGTTGAAGATCGTGCGCACGCCGAGCTCCTTGCGCACGGGCGCCGCGTGCTTCATGGCGCTATGGTGCGACGGCGCAAACATGAAGCCGATGCCCGTCTCCATGATCGACTGGGCGACGGCATCGGGCTTCAACATGATGTTGGCGCCAAGCGCCTCCAGCACGTCGGCGCTGCCGGACTTCGACGATACCGACCGCCCCCCGTGCTTGGCGACGCGGGCGCCGGCGGCCGCGGCGACGAACATCGATGCGGTCGAGATGTTGAACGTATGCGACGCATCGCCGCCGGTACCGACGATGTCGACGAGGTGCTCGCGGTCCGGAACCTCGACCTTGGTCGCGAACTCCCGCATCACCTCGGCGGCGGCGGCGATCTCGCCGACCGTTTCCTTCTTGACGCGCAATCCGACGGTGAGTGCGGCGATCATCACCGGCGTCACCTCGCCGCTCATCAGCCGGCGCATGATCGACAGCATCTCGTCGGGAAAGATCTCGCGGTGTTCGATCGTGCGTTGCAGCGCTTCCTGCACGGTGATGGGCATGGCAGCTCCTGGAGGCTCGGTTATTCGTGAGTTTCGTCGCACTCGCCCGCGCGCGGCGTCAGCGCTTCCCGTCGAGGAAGTTCCTGAGCAGCGCGTGGCCGTTCTCGGTAAGAATCGCCTCCGGGTGGAATTGCACGCCCTCGACCGCCCATTCGCGGTGGCGCACGCCCATGATCTCGCCATCGCCCGCGGTAGCCGACACTTCGAGGCACTCGGGCATCGTCTGGCGTTCGATCGCCAGCGAATGGTAGCGCGTTGCCGTCAGCGGCGACGGCAGGTGCGTGAACACGCCGCGGCCGTCGTGCGTCACCGGTGACAGTTTGCCATGCATGACCCGCGCCGCGCGCACGATGCGGCCGCCGAATGCCTGCCCGATCGCCTGGTGGCCGAGACAGACGCCGAGGATCGGAATGTGTCCCGCGAAGCGCCGAATCAGCGGCACCGATATGCCTGCTTCGTTCGGGGTGCAGGGTCCCGGCGAAATGACGATCATCGACGGCGCCCACGCCGCGATCTGCTCCAGGGTGATCGCGTCGTTGCGGTGAACGTGGACATCCGCACCGAGCTCACCCAGGTACTGGACGAGGTTATAGGTGAAGCTGTCGTAATTGTCGATCATCAGCAGCATCGCCTAGGGCTCCGCATCGAGACCTTGCTGCACCATGTCCGCCGCGCGGAGTACCGCGCGGGCCTTGTTCTGGGTCTCGATCCACTCGGTCTCGGGCACCGAGTCGTGGACGATGCCGGCTCCGGCCTGGACGTAGAGGGTGCCGTCCTTGACCACCGCCGTGCGTATGGCGATGGCGGTGTCCATGTCGTCCTGGAAGCTGATGTAGCCGACCGCGCCCGCGTAGACGCCGCGGCGCGACGGCTCGAGCTCGTCGATGATCTCCATGGCGCGCACCTTGGGCGCGCCGCTCACCGTGCCGGCCGGAAACGATGCCCGCAGCACGTCGATGCTGGTGAGGCCTGGCTTCAACGTGCCCTCGACGTTGGAGACGATGTGCATCACGTGCGAATAGCGCTCGATGGCCATGCGTTCGGTGACCCTGACGGTGCCCGTTTGCGCGACGCGGCCGACGTCATTGCGGCCCAGGTCGACCAGCATCACATGCTCGGCGATTTCCTTCGGGTCGGCGAGCAGGTCCTGTCCGAGCCTTTCGTCGGCGTCCCGCGTCGAGCCGCGTGGCCGCGTTCCGGCGATGGGGCGCAGCGTGACTGTCGAACCCTCTTTGCGGACGAGAATTTCGGGCGAGGCGCCAACGACGTGGAAATCGTCGAGGTTGTAATAGAACATGTACGGCGACGGGTTGAGCGACCGTAGCGCGCGGTACAGCGAAAGCGGCGACGAGGTGAACGGCCGGCGGATGCGCTGCGACAGTACGACCTGCATCGCGTCGCCGGCGGCGATGTAGCTCTTGGCGCGGGCCACGGCGGCCTGGAAACCTTCGGCGCCGAATTCGCTCTCGGCCTGCGTGACGTCGCCGGCCGTCTGCAACGGAATCGTCGCCGGCTGGCGCAGAGTGCGCCGCAGCGCCTGCAATCGCTCGTTCGCCGTGGCGTACGCATCCGGCTCGTCCGGATCGGCATAGACGATCAACGAAATCTTGCCCGCAAGATTGTCGACGACCGCAAGCTCTTCGGTGAGCAGCAGCAGGACGTCCGGCACGCTGGCAAGACCCGGCGCGACCGGCGGGGCCGTGTCCGCCAGCCTGCGCTCGATGTGGCGCACCGTGTCGTAACCGAATATGCCCGCGAGTCCGCCGCAGAAACGGGGCAGCCCGGACCGCGGCGCCGCGCGATAGCGGCGCAGGAAGGCGCCGGCAAATTCCAGCGGGTCGCCCTGGTGCCGCTCGACGATCGTTCCGTCGTCCTCGACCTCGATCGCGGTGCCGCGGGCCCGAATGCGAATCCTCGCGGAAAGCCCGATGAACGAGTAGCGTCCGAAGCGCTCGCCGCCGACGACGGACTCGAGCAGGAACGTGTACTTCTCGTTCGCCAGCTTGACGTACAGCGACAGCGGGGTATCGAGGTCCGCGAACGTCTCGAGGACGAGAGGTATGCGGTTAAATCCCCGCGCGGCGAGGCTGTGGAATTCGGCTTCGGTCATGGCGCTTCAACGGTGGCTTCAACGGTACAACGGATCGGCGTCGCTGGCAGCGCGCGACGCGGGCGCGATCGATCAGCGGCGCCAGCGGCGCCACTCGGTCGCGCGGAACCACCTGGTCGAGGCGATCGGGCCGTTGCAGTTGAAGAGGTCGAAGCTCATGGAAGGACGGCGGCAACGTAGTGGACGCGATCGGCGACCGCGCTCAGCGATGGGACTATACCATCGGCATCGAGGTCCTGCACCGGCTGGCCCTCGTTGTAGCCGTAGGGGACGATCAGCACCGGACAGCCCGCCGCGCGCGCTGCCATTGCATCGTTGCCGGAGTCGCCGACCATCAGCAGCCGGTCGAGTGGCACGCCCAACGCGGTGGCCACGTGCACGAGTTGCGCCGGGTCGGGCTTCCTTGCCGGAAGGTCATCCCCTCCGACGATCATCGTGAAGTACCGCCCTATGCCCGCGCGCTCGAGGTGCGGATGGACAAAGCGCGTCGCCTTGTTGGTCACGACGGCGAGGGGGAATCCCATCGCAATAAGCCTTTCGAGACCCTCGATCATGCCCGGAAAGATCTTCGTCTCGTGGCCGAGAAGCGCCGTGTAATGCACCTGGTAGCGGGCAAGCGCATCCTCGACCTCGGCGTCATCGATCGCCGCGGGTGAAATGCCGGCGGCGCGCGCCAGCGCACGGCGCACGAGATTCGCGATTCCCTTGCCGACGAGCACGCGGATGGCGTCCTTCGGCAATGGCGCGTGGCCGAGCTCGGCGAGCATGGCGTTCACCGCCGCGGCCAAGTCGTGGATCGTATCGAGCAGCGTGCCGTCGAGGTCGAAGGCGATGGCGCTGACGTCGAAGTGCCGAACGGCCGGCCGGGCCGGGGAGACGTCCACGCGGTCTCCGCCTTACGCGGCCTTCGCCAATTCGGCCCGCATCTTCGCGATCACCAATGCGTAGTCGCTCGCCCCGAAGATCGCCGAACCTGCAACGAAGGTGTCGGCGCCGGCCTTCGCAATCGCGCCGATGTTGTCGGCCTTCACCCCGCCGTCGATCTCGAGCAGGATCGGCCGCCCGCTGCGCTGCTGAGCCTGGTCGATGCGGGCCCGCACGGCCTTCAGCTTCTCGAGCGCCTGGGGGATGAATGATTGCCCGCCGAAGCCGGGATTCACCGACATGATCAGCACGAGGTCGAGTTTGTCGAGCGTGTGATCGAGCCAATCGAGCGGCGTCGCCGGATTGAACGCGAGTCCGGCCTTGCACCCGCAATCGCGAATGAGACCGATAGTGCGGTCAACGTGCTCCGAGGCCTCGGGATGGAAGCTGACGATCGACGCGCCCGCTTTCGCAAAATCGGGGACGATCCGGTCCACCGGCTTCACCATCAGGTGGACGTCGATCGGCACCGTCGCATGCGGCTTCAGCGCCTCGCAGATCAGTGGCCCGATCGTCAGGTTGGGAACGTAATGGTTGTCCATCACATCGAAGTGGATCAGGTCGGCGCCTGCGGCGACGACGGCCCTCACTTCGTCGCCGAGACGGGCGAAATCGGCGGACAGGAGCGACGGAGCGATTCGGTAGTCGGGCATGGCGTTATAATCGATCGGGGAATGAGCAGGGGCTTGAACCATGGCCGAAACGAGCAAGTACGACATCACGATCGCGGTGAACGCGGCCTACATCGCCGATCAGTCCGATCCGTCGCGCAGCGAGTACGTATTTGCCTACACGATCACGGTCACCAATACCGGGTCCGTCGCGGCGCAGCTCATCAGCCGCCACTGGATCATCACCGATGGCGACCACCACGTCCAGGAGGTGAAGGGGCTGGGGGTCGTCGGCCAGCAGCCGCTGCTGAAACCCGGTGACAGCTTCGAGTACACGAGCGGCACCCATTTGGCGACACCGGTGGGCACCATGCGCGGCAGCTACCAGATGGTCGCCGAGGACGGGCGGGCCTTCGACGCACCTATCCTGCCCTTCACGCTCTCCGTGCCGCGCGTGCTGCATTAGCCCGTAGTCGACCTCCATCCGCTCGCGGCTACCCATAGAATCGATGGCGGTGTGGTGTTTGCCGGGAGGTGGCTCCGGTTTCGCCATGGCATCCGCCCGCGTCTCGTCCGTGCACGGCGCCCTCCCGCTTGCAAATGCCGAAGGTCCCTCGCCGTCGAACGAAGCGGTGCTGTACGTCAGCGACCATCGCCGTCACGGGGCGGCGTGCGCGCCTTCGGCCCGAGGGTCCACCAGACGATGACGACGGCGATGACAAGCGCGACCAGTACTTCTGCGAAAAACCAGCCCATGGTTGGGGGTCCCCTTCGCCGGCGACGCGGTGTGTCGCGCGGATTCGTGACGGCGGGGCTCGCGGCACTCGTCGCCGGCTGCGTCACCGCGCCGCCGGCGCCCCTCCCGACGGTAACAACGGCGCCGATCGCGCCACCGGCTCCCTCGCTCCCCGCGGCGTACCGTCCGGTGACGTATGGCGCGCTCCCCGGCTGGAACGACGATCGCGTGCAGGACGCGTGGCCGGCATTCCGCGTCGGCTGCGCCGCACTCGTCAAACCCGACGCCGCGACACGCGAGCTGTGGGGCCCGGTGTGCGCCGCAGCCGGCATCATCGACGCACGCGATGCCACGTCCATCCGCGCGTACTTCGAGGAGCATTTTAGCCCATATCAGGTAACCGCCGCCGATGGCCGCGAGACCGGAACGATCACCGGATACTACGAACCGCTGTTGGCCGGCAGCCGGACCAAGAGCCCCCGCTTCGCGGTTCCGCTGTACGCGCCCCCCAACGATCTGCTGACGATCGAGCTCGGCGAACTCTATCCGGAACTCAAGGACAAGCGTGTGCGCGGCCGCGTCTATGGCAGGAAGGTGATGCCCTACTGGTCACGCGCCGATATCGAGCGCGGCAAGGCACCCTTGGGCGACAGGGCGCTTGTCTACGTCGAGGATCCCGTGGAGGCTTTCTTCCTGCAGATCCAGGGCTCCGGGCGCATCGGGCTTGCCGATGGCAGCATCGTGCGCGTCGGCTATGCCGATCAGAACGGACACCCGTACCGCTCGATCGGCCGCGTGCTGATAGATCGGGGCGAGATTGCCCTGGAACGCGCGTCGATGCAGGGAATACGGGACTGGGGACGGCGCAATCCGGACAAACTCGCCGCGCTGCTCGACGAGAATCCGAGCTACGTGTTCTTTCGGGAAGTGGCCGCGCCGGAGCCTGGGACGCTCGAAGCGGCGATCGACGGACCGATCGGCACTCTTGGCGTACCTCTGGCGGCCGGCCGGACGCTGGCGGTGGATACGCGGTCGATACCGCTCGGCGCGCCGATTTTCCTCGCCGCAACGTTCCCGCTTTCGAGCCAACCGCTCAACCGGCTCATGCTTGCGCAGGACACCGGCGGCGCGATCCGCGGCGCCGTACGTGCCGATTTTTTCTGGGGCTTCGGCGACGCGGCGGGGCGCGAGGCCGGGCGGATGAAGCAGGAAGGACGGATGTGGTTGCTGTGGCCGAAAGGCGCGCCCGCGCCGGGAAGCGCTAGCGGGTCGAAGCCGTGACGTCGTGCGATGCCACGAGCGTAGCCGGGGCCCCGGCAGGGGCGCCGGTCAGCGAGGGTGCTCCGCAAGCACGCGTTCGGCCTGCCGGTCGGCATGATACGACGATCGCACCAGCGCGCCGACCGCGGCGTGCCGGAAGCCGATCGCGTGGGCCTCGCGCTCGAACATCGCGAAAGTGTCCGGGTGCACGTAGCGCAGCACCGGCAGGTGTCCGGCGGTCGGCTGCAGGTACTGGCCAATCGTCAGCATTTCGATGCCGTGCCCGTGCATGTCGCGCATCGCGTCGAGGATCTCGTCGTCCGTCTCGCCAAGGCCCACCATCAGGCCCGACTTGGTCGGAATGCCGGGAAAGCGCCTCTTGAAATCCCGCAGCAGGCGCAGCGAGTGCGCGTAATCCGAGCCGGGGCGCGCCCGCTTGTAGAGCCGCGGCACGGTCTCGAGGTTGTGGTTCATCACGTCGGGCGGCGCCTGCGCCAGAACTTCCAGCGCCCGCTCGGCGCGGCCACGGAAATCGGGGACGAGCGTTTCGATCCGGGTCGCCGGCGATCGCTCGCGCACCGCGCGAATGCAATCGACGAAGTGCTGTGCGCCGCCGTCGCGCAGGTCGTCGCGATCGACGCTGGTGATCACCACGTAGGAGAGCCTGAGCGCGGCGATGGTTGCGGCGAGATTCGCGGGTTCCGCCGCATCGAGTGGCAGCGGCCGGCCGTGACCGACGTCGCAGAACGGGCAGCGACGCGTGCAGATGTCGCCCATGATCATGAACGTCGCGGTGCCCTTGCCGAAGCATTCGCCGATGTTCGGGCAGGACGCCTCCTCGCACACCGTATGCAGGTCGTGCTCGCGCAGGATCCTCTTGACCTCGTTGAAGCGCGGCGACGACGAGGCGCGGACGCGAATCCATTCCGGCTTTTTCAGGCGCTCGGCCGCAACGACCTTGATCGGGATGCGCGCGGTTTTCGAGGCGCCCGTGTGCTTGACGCCGGCAGCCGTCGACGGCAACGCATCGGGCGCAGGTGAGACAGGGCGATCGAGGTCGGCGGTCATGCCATTCCGGCGAGGTGCGCCGCGAGCATCGGTGCCAGCGCGACGCCCGCCTCATCGACCGTGCGCACGATACCGAGATCGGCAAGCTGCGTTACCGCAAGTCCGCGGTAGCCGCACGGGTCGATATCGGCGAACGGGCGCAGATCCATCGCCACGTTGACCGCAACGCCGTGATAGGTGCAGCCGTTGCGCACTTTGAGACCCAGGGCGGCGATCTTGGCCTCGACCCCGCCGACCATGACATAGACGCCCGGGGCTGACGGCTTTCCGTAGGAAGAAATCTTCATTGAATCAAGCCATTGTATCACGCTCGCCTCGATCTTCCGGACCATGCTACGGATCCCGAGCCGGTGCCGTCTGAGGTCGAACAGCACGTAGGCGACGAGCTGCCCGGGGCCGTGGTAGGTGATCTGACCGCCGCGATCGACCTTGATCGCCGGAATTCCGTTGTCGCGCAGAAGGTGCTCGCGCCGGCCTGCGAGTCCGAGCGTGTACACCGGCGCGTGCTCGGTCAGCCAGATCTCGTCCCGCGTGTCGGACGCTCGTGCCGCCGTGAACGCCTGCATCGTCCGCCACGTCGAATCGTAATCGGTGCGGCCCAGGGAACGGATCAAGGCCGGCGCCCGCACCTCGATAGTGTCGATGGCCACCCTCACAGCACCATCGCCACCATCGGGTGGGAAGTGAGATCCCGGTAGAGGTCGTCGAGCTGCGTGCGCGAGGTCGCGTTGACCGTGCACGTCAGCGACAGGTAGTTGCCGGCGGCCGACGCGCGCATCTCGAGAGTCGCCGCGTCGAAATCGGGCGCGTGCCTCTGGACGACCTTCACGATCGCCTGCGCGAACCCGTCCTGCGTGCGGCCCATGACCTTGATCGGGAAAGCGCACGGGAAGGTGAGGAGGGAATCGGACATCGCGCGAGGCTTGCAATACCCGGCGAATATGGCGGCGTGCCCGCGGGAATGCAACTCGCGCGGACACCCGGACCGGCGAGTCACCGAGCGGTCCCGAAGCGGCAGGGCCTCCACTCAGGCGCCGTCGCGCGGATACATGTAGTCGCGCGTCAGCGGGTGCGGGAGCCGGCCGTCGGGATGCGGCTTGCCGGCAAGCAACTGCCACAGCGATATCCACCCCCGCTCGAAAGCGTGCGCCGATCCCGCAAGGTAGATCCGCCAGACGCGGAACTTTTCTTCGCCGATCTCGGCGCGGGCAGCCTCGGCGTTCCGCTCGACGCCATCGAGCCAGCACCACAGTGTTTTCGCGTAGTGCTCGCGCAGCGCCTCCGCGTCGAAGAGCTCCAGGCCCTCCCGCGCCAGCCCTTCGATCACGTTCGCGACCGGCGCGAGCTGCCCTCCCGGAAACACGTATTCCTCGACGAAATCCCCGATGCCGCTGCCCAGGCTGTCGGCATCGAGCACATTGTGGGTGATCCCGTGATTCAAGACGAAGCCTCCGGGCTCGAGGAGACGATAGATCTTGCCGAAGTACGACGGATAGCGCCGCACGGGCACATGTTCGAACATCCCGATGCTCGCTATCTTGGCGTAGGGCTCGCTCTCGGGGAGATCGAGGTAATCGCGGAGCTGCACGCGAACCCGGGATTCGAGCCCGCGCGCGGCGATCTCGCGCCGCACGTGCTCGAACTGGTGCTGCGACAACGTGATGCCGGTCGCGGTGACCCCGTAGCGCTCCGCGGCCCAGAGGATAAGCGCGCCCCATCCGCAGCCGATGTCGAGGAGCGTCTCGCCAGGCTTCAACATCAGCTTGCGGCAGACGTGGTCGAGCTTCCGCGCCTGCGCAATCTCCAGCGTGTCGCCGTCCGCGCCGAAGTAGGCGCAGGAGTAGACCATCCGCGGATCGAGCCAGAGCCGGTAGAACGCGTCCGAGACATCATAGTGGTGCTGGATATTGGTCGTGTTGCTCCGGTGCCGATTCCGGTAGGTGTGCCAGCGGGCCCGCAGCGAATCCTGCCCGTGCACGATCGATCCGACCATGGCCTCGACGATCCCGAGGATTCGCCGCGCGCTGCCCGTGAAGTCGATGTCGCTGCGGACATAGGCGCGCGCGAGGGTTCCCATTGCCGGTGCGGCAAGGGCCTTCAGGCCCGCCCACGTGCGAGCGATGATCTCGACGTCGGCGTCGGACGACAGCGGGACGCGCCCGCCGTTGGGCAGCACGAGGACGACCGGCACGTTGCGCCCGCCGTAGCGGCTCGCGATCATCTTCTGCAGTGGCTCGCTCATCGTCGCTGGACTCGAATCCATGGCGCCCGAGCGCTGGCGCCCGCGCCCGGCACGGCAACCCTCGGCAACCGGACCACGATACTCCTGCCTTGCCGGCGACCGACCCGGTTGACCCCCTGGCATATTCTAGCGATATCGCGGAAGCGATGACCATCCCCCCTGCCCCGGGTTTCCCGGTACCCGCGGGCCCGCGCCCGCCCGTGAACCTGCGGTCCCGCCTCGCCTTTGGACGGCCGGGCCGGCGCTGCTACCATCGGGCTCTGCCCCCGCCCGGCCGCTTTGCGCGGTTCCGCTCTTGCCCACGCCCGTGCCCAGCATCCGCGCTCGCCTTCCGCCACCCACGTTTACCGACCGGCAATTCCGCGACGCGCTCGCGCAATTCGCTACTGGGGTAACGGTGATCACCGCGCGCGGTCCGGCCGGACGCTACGTCGGATTCACCGCGAATTCCTTCAATTCCGTCTCGCTCGATCCGCCGCTCATCGTCTGGAGCTTGAGAAGCCGGGCGGCGAATCTGGCCGTGTTCCGGGCAGCAGACCGCTATGCGATCAACGTGCTCGCATACGATCAGATCGAGCTTGCGCGCCGCTTTTCTCGCCCTCACGCCGACCGTTTCGCCGGCGTGCCCTATCGGCTGGGGGCGGCCGGCGCGCCCCTCATCGAAGGCTGCATCGCCTGGTTCGAGTGCCGCCATCATGCACAACACCGTGCCGGCGACCACGTACTGTTCATTGGTGACGTGGAGACCTGCGAGCGGAAACACGGCGCCGGTCTCGTCTTCCATCACGGCCGCTACGGCGCGACGCATCCGGTGAAATAGCCGCCGGGCGGGGCGGCCGCGCGGCGCTTCAGCGGGGCCCGCGCCCGCTCCGGTCAACCCGCGGCGGGCTTGTGTCGCTGAAACAGCGCGTGCATCGTCCGGAACATGGGGCCCGGCACCCCGCTGCCAAACGGCTTGCCATCTACCGTCGTGACGGCGAGCACTTCCTTGGTCGACGACGAAAGCCACATCTCGTCGGCGGCGAGGGCCTCGGCGCGCGATACCGGCCGTACCGCGAACGGCAGGGAGGCTTCGCGCGCGAACTCCTCGGCGGCATCGTAAGTGATGCCGGGCAGGATCAGGTTATCCTTCGGCGGCGCGACAATCCGGCCGCCAATCACGACCAGCACGTTCGACGCCGAGGCTTCGGTGAGCATGCCGTCGCGGAACATCACCGTTTCGACGGCGCCGGCGTCCGCCGCCAGCTGCCGCATCAGCACGTTGCCGACGAGCGATATCGTCTTCAGGTCGCAGCGCTGCCAGCGGTTGTCCTCGGCGGTGACCACCGCGACGCCGCGCTCGACCTGCTCGGTCGACGGCGTTGGCAGCGGGTTGCTCATCATGAATACGGTGGGCGCAACACCCTGCGGAAACGCGTGGTCGCGCTTGGCGACACCACGCGTCACCTGAAAGTAGATGCCCTGGTCGTCGAACGGCTGCCTGGCTACCAGCTCGTTGATGATCGTCTCCCACTCGATATCGGAATGCGGGTTCGCGAGGCGGATGCCGTCGAGGCTGCGCTGCAGGCGCGCGAGGTGCTGCGCCATTCGAAACGGCCGGCGGCGGTAGACCGGGACGAGCTCGTAGACACCGTCGCCGTAGATGAAGCCGCGGTCGAGGACACTCACTTTGGCGTCCGCGAGCGGGAGGAACTGGCCGTTGAGATAGACGATCATGTATCACCGAAACCAGAGGCGCATCGTATCCCACGCGCGGCCGAAGACACTCGCCACCGGCACGCTCGACAGCGCGACCAGCGGGAACTCGGTCGCCGGGCGGCCTTCCAGCGCGACCGTCAGCGTGCCGACCCGCTGCCCTTGCATGACGGGCGCCACAAGCGGCTCGGTCGCGATCATGGTGAGCTGGATCTTGTCGGCGCGGCCTTTCGGCAACGTCAGATACTGGTCCGCGACAAAGCCGGCAGCGACGTCGTTGTCGGCGCCCTTCCAGACGCGCAGCGAAGATACCGGCTTGCCCGATGGAAAGATCTGCACGGTGTCGAAGGCTTGAAACCCGTAGTTCAGCAGTTTCTGGCTGTCGCTCGCCCGGGCCGCGTCCGAAGCGGCGCCCAGCACCACGGAAAGGAGCCGCCGCTGCCCGCGCTTGGCCGACGCGATGAGGCACCAGCCCGATGCTTCGGTATGGCCGGTCTTCACACCATCCACGTACGGATCGATCCAGAGCAGCCGATTGCGGTTCGGCTGCGTGATGTTGTTGTAGCGGTATTCCTTGAGCGAATACAGGGCGTAGTAATCGGGGAAATCGCGTATCAGCGCAGCAGCGAGCGCCGCCAGATCGCGGGCAGTGGAATAGTGGTCCGGGTGCGAAAGGCCCGTGGCATTGACGAAGCGGGTATTCGCAAGGCCGATGCGTTGCGCCTCGTCGTTCATCCGCCCGACGAAGGCGGCCTCGCTGCCGGCGACGCTTTCGGCGAGCGCAATGGACGCGTCATTGCCGGATTGCACGATCATCCCGCGCAGCAGCTCGTCGACCGACACGGCCTTGCGCGGCTCGATGAACATCCGCGAGCCCTCGGCGCGCCATGCCGCCTCGGAGACGGTCGCCATCTGCGACGGCAGGAGCCTTCCGTCATGCAACGCGGCGAAAGCCAGGTAGGCGGTCATCAGCTTGGTCAGCGACGCCGGTTCCCGCCGCTCGTCGGGATTCTGGGCGACGATGACCTGGCTGCTGGCCGTGTCCAGCAGCACATAGGAGGCTGCCGCTATGATGGGGGCTGGCGGGCCGTCGGGGGCGCCCGGCGGGGGAACCGCCGGCGCAGACTGGGCGACGGCGGCGGCGAGCGCCGTCAAGACGAGGAAACGGAGAAGGAACATGCAGGCGCCGGCCAAAGGGGAGAATTATAGCCGCGCCGGGCGGACCATCGGCGAGCGGCGGAGCTCGCTGCCGACGGCCGCGGCCCACACGCTCCCGATGGATCGACCCCGGATCGCCGCCACGTGCGCCGCAGCCCTTCTGGCCGCCTGCGCCGCACCGGCGACGCCAGACGTCGATTCGACCGCACTGAGCTCCCTCGTCGCGGCTGAACGTGCGTTCGCACGGATGTCCGTCGACAGGCATCCGCGCGGCGTTCGTCGCCAATTTTGCCGATGACGGCGTGAACTTTCAGCCGGGGCCGGTCAATACCAAAGAGGCCCTCGCGGCACGGCCGCAGGCGCCCGACCCGAAAGCGCTCACTCTGGAATGGGCTCCGGCGGCAGCCGGCATCGCGCGCTCCGGCGATCTCGGCTACACGACCGGTCCATTTGTCCTGACCGACAATGCGCGCGCGGCGCCTCCCCAGCACGGCGTCTACTTTTCGATCTGGAAGCGGGACGCGGATGGCGTCTGGCGCGTTGCCGTCGATGCCGGCATTTCGACACCGGCGCCGATCGCGCCCGCCGCGCTGCTTCCGCCTCCTGAAATCCGTGCCATGGGAGGCGGCGCCGATGTCACGCCGCGCGCGCCGGCGGCACGCGAGACGTCGGCTGCAGCGCTCGGCAGCGCGGCCGATTACGTCGCCGGGTTTGCCGCCGACGGCCGGCTGCAGCGCAACGGCCACGCGCCGGTCATCGGACGAGACGCGATCGGCGCGCACTTCGGGGGCCTGCGGGCCAGCCTCGCCTTCGTGGCGCAGGGCGCCGCGGTCGCGCCGTCGGGCGATCTCGCCTACACCTACGGTTCAGTGTCGGTGCAACCGGTCTCGTCCGCGCTTCGCAGCGGGTGGTACGTGCACCTGTGGACGCGCGGGGCCGACGGCGACTGGCGAATCATCGTGGCGACACTGCTCGAATCCGCAGACGGCTCGTAACGCCCGCGGTGACGGCATCGGCTCTGCGCGGGCCGGCGGAAGCTCAGAACGGATCTATCGCCAGTATTCCCGTGAGGCGTCCGTCGCGCGCATCGAGTATCGCTGCCATGGCGAGTTCGCGAGCGACCAGCGGAACGTAAACGAGCCCGCTCTCGGGCGCTCCCGCCTTTACCGCAAACGCGCGGACGTCGGCCAACGCCTCCGGGTGCGTCTTCAGCAGGTTGTTGACGGGTTTCGCCGCCTTGAGGGCGACCGCGGCAACGTCGACATAGGGTACATAATATTGTGGAAACAACTGGACGTCCTTGCCCGCAAGGCTGCTGAACAGCAGCGTCGTCGCGGCCGCGCTGTCCGTCGGCAGTCGCGCGCCGATGACGCGCGGTCCGGTCAGCGGAAGGTTGCGATACTCGGGGGCGCCGGCCGCGAGGTCGGCGCTATCGAGATAATTTGCCGCGACGACGTTGAAGCGGTCCTTGACGAACACCGCATACACCGGCCTCGCCTCGAAGGTCACCCACCCGCCATAAGTCAGCGCCGCGACCTGGAACGCGACGATGGCGGCAAGATCGAATTTGAGGGCTTTCTTCCCTGGATCGAACACGATCAACGTAAGGAGCGGGCCCAGTGTCACGTCGACGCCGACGATGATCGTCAGCAATCCCCGGCCGCCCATCGCTTCGAAATAGGCTCCGGGATACCAGAGCAGGAGCATGACCATGACGACGCTCGCGGCAATGAGCGCCGAGAGACCGAGGTGAATTGCCGCCGCCTTCCAGCGGCTGAGCGAAACGAGTGTCATCGGTTGTCGGCGTCCGCAGAATCCTTACCCTGCATTTTTCAGGTCCCGGCACCGGCCCGCGGGCCGCGAGTAAACGCGAATTCTACACTCGGTGCGCGTCCGCCGATCACGTCAGCCAGGGCACGGCCGGAGCCGCAAGCCATTGTCCACCCCAACGTGCCGTGCCCCGTATTGAGGAACAGGTTCCGATACCGGGTGCGCCCGACCAGCGGAACGTTCGACGGTGTCGCGGGCCGCAAACCGGTCCATAACTGCGCGCTTTTGCGATCGCCGGCGTCCGGGAAGAGATCGAATGCGCGCTTGACGAGCGCTTCGCAACGCACGACATCGAGTTCCATGCCGTAACCGGAGAGCTCGGCGGTGCCGGCGATGCGCAGCCGGTCGCCCAGTCTCGTGAGCACGATTTTCCGCGCCACGTCCGTCAGCGATACCGTGGGCGCTCCGTGATGTCCGTCTATCGCGATCGTCGCCGAATAGCCCTTGACCGGATAGACGGGGCACGGCACGTCCAGCGGTCGCAGCAGCATCGGGCTGTAGGCGCCGAGCGCCATCACGTACGCATCGGCGACGAGCAGCTCGACCCGAGCCTGCTCGTTGACGCAGCGGACGCCCCGCACCACGTCGGCTTCGGACGCCAGCGAATCGACGGTGATGCCCCAGCGGAACGCGACGCCGCGCGCGACGGCAAGGCGCGCGAGTTCCTCCGCGAAACGCTGCGCGTCGCCGGATTCGTCGGTGCGGGTGTAGATGCCTCCCGTCAATCGGTCACGGCACTGCGCCAGCGCCGGCTCGATCGCCGTGCACTCGTCGACCGTTTTCACTTCGCGGTCGCAGCCGAATCGCCGCATCAGCTCGGCCGCTTTCACTCCGTCCGCGAATTCCCTGGCGTCGGTGTAGAACTGGAGAACGCCACGCTCGAGGTGGTCGTACTCGATTCCGGTCGCCGCGCGCAGCGACTTCAGGCAGTCGCGCGAGTAGAGCGCGAGATTGAGACACTGAAGGGTATTGCGCCGGGTTCGCGACGGCAGGCACTCGACGAGGAACTGCACGCCCCAGCGCCACTGCCACGGGTCGGCGGTCAGCCGGAACAGCAGCGGCGCATCCTTCCGGCCCAGCCACTTCAGAGCCTGGAGCGGTGCACCCGGATTCGCCCACGGTTCGGCGTGCGATGCGGAGATCTGCCCGCCGTTCGCGAACGACGTTTCGAGCGCCGCGCCTGGCTGGCGGTCGATCACCGAGACTTCGTGCCCGTCTTCGGCGAGATACCACGCGGCGGCGACGCCTACGACGCCCGCGCCCAGAACCAGGATTCGCATCCTCAGGCTGTTGTCGCGTCGGGGGACGGCACGGTGCGCGCCACCTGTTCCGTTTCCGTCCATTCCGCTGCCGGCATGCAGCTGCAGAAGAGATTTCGGTCACCGTAGACGTTGTCGACGCGGGCCACGGTCGGCCAGTATTTTGCGCGACGCAGCGACTCGATCGGGTAGGCGGCCTCCTCGCGGCGGTAGGCGTGCTTCCACGTGTCCGCGGCGACGGCGGCCGCGGTGTGCGGCGCGTGCTTGAGCGGGTTGTCAGCCCGGTCGACGCGGCCTTCCTCGATCGCCCGGATCTCGCCACGAATCGCGATCATCGCGTCGACGAAGCGGTCGAGTTCGGCTTTCGATTCGCTTTCCGTCGGTTCGACCATCAGCGTGCCGGCAACCGGGAAACTCATGGTTGGCGCGTGAAAGCCGTAGTCCATCAACCGTTTCGCGACATCGTCCACGGCGATCTCCGATGTCTCCTTCAGCGGCCGCAAGTCGAGGATGCATTCGTGCGCGACCAGGCCGCCGGGCCCGGAGTACAGCACCGGGTAATGCTCGCGCAGTCGCTTTGCGACATAGTTCGCGGCGAGAATCGCGCTTTCGGTGGCTGCCGTGAGACCGTCACCGCCCATCAGCGCGATATACATCCAGGAAATCGGCAGAATGCCGGCGCTGCCGTACGGCGCGGCAGCGACGGATCCCGTCGACGCGCCCTTCGCGGCGTACCGGTGCCCGGGCAGAAACGGCGCGAGGTGCGCGCCGACCCCTACCGGCCCCACGCCCGGCCCGCCGCCTCCGTGCGGAATGCAGAATGTCTTGTGCAGGTTGAGGTGCGACACGTCGGCGCCGAACTCGCCTGGCGCCGCGAGGCCAACCAGCGCGTTGAGATTCGCGCCGTCGACGTAGACCTGCCCGCCGCGCGCGTGAACGATGTCGCAGATCTTCCGGATCCCGGCTTCGAACACGCCATGCGTCGAAGGGTAGGTAACCATGATCGCGGCGAGGTCCGCGCCGTGCAGCTCGGCCTTCGCCTCGAGGTCGGCGAGGTCGACGTTGCCCTCGTCGTCGCAGGCGACGACGATGACCCGCATCCCGGCCATCTGTGCGGACGCGGGGTTCGTGCCATGCGCGGACGCCGGGATCAGGCATACGTTGCGATGCCCCTCGGAGCGGCTCTGGTGATAGGCCTCGATCGCGAGCAGACCGGCGTATTCGCCTTGCGAGCCGGCGTTGGGCTGCAGCGAAACAGCGGCGTAACCGGTCGCGGCGCACAGCATGCGCTCGAGGCCGGCGATCAGCTCGAGATACCCCGCGGCCTGGTCCGCCGGCACGAACGGATGCAGATTGGCGAATTCCGGCCATGTCACGGGGATCATCTCGGCGGTTGCGTTGAGCTTCATCGTGCACGAGCCCAGCGGAATCATCGCGCGGTCGAGCGCGATATCGCGGTCGGCAAGCCGGCGCAGATACCGCAGCATCTCGGTTTCCGAGTGGTATTGGTTGAATGTGGGGTGGGTAAGGAACGGGGTCGCGCGCCGGAGCGCCACGGGCAGCGCGTCCGGCGCTGCCGCATCGAGCTCGTCGATCGTGAATGGCGGTTCGCCTGCTACGAATATTCGCCACACCCGCAGCAAATCGGCCCGTGTCGTCGTCTCGTCGAGGGAGATGCCCAGCGTTGCGTCGTCCACCCTGCGGAAGTTCACGCCGCCCGCGACGCCACGGGCGAGGATCTCCCGCGTGCGCGCGCCGGTCCGCACCGTGATCGTGTCGAAAAACGCGGTGGTCGGCACCGTGTAGCCCTGGCGTGCAAGCCCGCTCTTCAGGATCGCAGTCAGGCGGTGAACGCGGCGCGCTATCGTCGTGAGGCCCCCCGGCCCATGATAGACCGCGTACATGCTCGCGATCACCGCGAGCAGCACCTGCGCCGTGCAGATGTTCGAGGTCGCCTTTTCGCGACGAATGTGCTGCTCGCGCGTCTGCAGCGCGAGACGATAGGCCGGGCCGCCGTCGGCGTCCACGGTCACGCCCACCAATCGTCCGGGCATCGAACGCTTGAAGTCGTCGCGCGTCGCGAAATAGCCGGCGTGAGGACCGCCGAAACCCATCGGCACCCCGAAGCGCTGGGTCGAACCCACGGCAACGTCGGCGCCCCACGCACCGGGCGGCGCAAGCAACGCGAGCGCAAGGATATCGGCCGCGACGATCACCAGGCCCCCGTCGGCGTGCACACCTTCGACCAGCGCGCGGTACTCGCGAAGGTCTCCGTTCCCTCCGGGATACTGGAACAGCGCCGCGAATGCGCCGGCGGCGGGGGCAGCATCCGCAGGACCCACGACGACCTCGATGCCGAGCGCTTGCGCGCGCGTCCGCACGACATCCAGCGTCTGCGGGAACACGTCATCGGCAACGAAAAATCGTTGACTCTTGCTCTTGCCCATTCGAAGGCAAAGGGTCATCGCCTCGGCGGCCGCGGTCGCTTCGTCGAGCATCGATGCATTGGCGATTGCCATTCCTGTCAGGTCGCAGACCATCGTCTGGAAGTTGACCAGAGCCTCCAGGCGTCCCTGCGATATTTCCGGCTGATACGGGGTGTACGCGGTGTACCACGCCGGGTTTTCCAGGACGTTGCGCAGGATGACGCCCGGCGTGTGCGTGCCGTAGTAGCCCTGTCCGATGTGCGATGTCAGCACCCGATTTTTCGCGGCGATCGCCTTGAGGCGGGTCAGCGCGTCGATTTCGGGGAGCGGCGGGGACAATGCAAGCGATGGCCCGCGACGGATCGACGCCGGAACGATCGCATCCATCAGTGCCGCGCGCGACGGATAGCCGAGCACGGCTAGCATCGCGGCCTGTTCCGACGGCGATGTTCCGATGTGGCGCGCGATGAATGCGCCGGTGTCCTCGAGCGTGGCCAGAGGCATCGCGGCCGCGGGTGGGGCAGCGTTTCTTTGATCGTTCATGAAGGTCGCTTCGTGGGCGGGCGGACAGGCGGCGGACCGATCGAGCGCGGGGATCTACTCGGTGCCGACCACCGCCTCATAGGCCTTGGCGTCGAGCAATTTCGCGTAGGCACCGGCATCGGTCGGCTTCAGCTTGAAAAACCACGCCGCGTACGCGTCCTGGTTCACCTGCTCGGGCGCGTCGTTCAGGGCTTCGTTGACGGCGACGACCTCACCGGCGATGGGCGCGTACACGTCGGAGGCCGCCTTCACCGACTCGACGACTGCGCACGCCTCGTCGACTGCGACTTTTCTGCCCAGGGTGGGCAGTTCGAGATACACGAGGTCGCCGAGCGCCGCCTGCGCATGATCGGTGATCCCGATCGCGACCGTGCCGTCGGCTTCCGCGCGCGCCCATTCGTGCGCCGCGGTGTATCGGAGATTCGTGGGGAAGTTCATTGGCGTGGCTCCTTGCACTGGGAAAGATCCGGCACCCCCCGGGCGCATGGACATGACGAAGATGTAACCGGCCGGGCGCGATTTCCCGATTCGCATGCCTTGCTCCGCATGAATCGCGACGCTATCACAGCAGTTCCCGATGTTTACGCTTCACAGGACGAGCACCTTGCCGTTGCGCGCGAACGGAGGCTTCACGACACGTGCCGCGAGTTCGCGGTCGCGAACGGCGACCCTGACCATCTCGCCCGGCCGCACCGCCATCGGCACACGTGCGAACGCAATCGACTTGTTCAGCGTCGGGCTGAACGTGCCGCTCGTAATCTCGCCGTCGCCATGCGCTGTATGCACGCGCTGGTGGGCGCGGAGGATTCCACCCTTATCGCTGAGCAGCAGGCCCGTGAGCTGGCGTAGCGGCGGCTGCGCTCGAAGCGCTGCCTTTCCGACAAAGTCGCGCTCGCCTGCGAGAGCAACGGTCCACGCGAGGCCGGACTCGAGCGGCGACACGGTCTCGTCCATGTCCTGCCCGTAGAGATTCATTCCCGCCTCGAGTCGCAGCGTGTCGCGCGCGCCAAGACCCGCCGGCCGTACGCCGGCCGCGGCGAGCGCGCGCCAAAGGGTTTCCACACGCGTCGCCGGGATGACTATCTCGAAACCGTCCTCGCCGGTGTAGCCCGTGCGTGCGACAAATACCTCACTCCGGTCCGCGTCCATGCGGGCGGCCGTGAACGGTTTCAGGTGCGTGCTGATTGCCTCGGCACCGGGCAGCGCCTGCCAGACCTTGGCTCTCGCGTTCGGGCCCTGGACCGCCACGATCGCGAGGTCCTCCCGCGGCGTGAGGCGGAGTCCCGCGGCTCGCTCGTCAGCAAGGCGTCGCAGCCACGCCATGTCCTTGTCGGCAGTGCCCGCGTTGACGACAAGGCGAAAGAAGTCCTCGCGCAGGAAGTAGACGATCAGGTCGTCGACGACGGTGCCTTCGGGCGTGAGCAGGCACGAGTACAGCGCCCGGCCGGAGGTCGTGAGCTTGTCGACATCGTTGGCGATTGCGTAGCGCAGGAGTGTCCGCGCGCCCCCGCCCTCGAGATCGACAACCCGCATATGCGAGACATCGAACATTCCCGCATCGGTGCGCACCGCATGGTGCTCATCGATTTGGGAACCGTAATTGACCGGCATCTCCCAGCCTCCGAAGTCCACCATGCGCGCGCCGGCGGCGCGGTGAATCGCATTCAACGGAGTCTGTCTCAGCACATCCACTCCCTGCGGGAAAAGAAACGGGGCGAAGCGGTCGATCCGCTTCGCCCCGTCTGTCCTTTTACCTGAGAGATTGCGGCGTGAATGACGCAGCGCCGGTGCCCCTTCGGTGGGTCGTCGCATTGCGTGCGCGACCTCTCTCCAGATGCGAAATGCGTCCGCGCGGTCCTTGTTGCCTGAGCGGTTGCGGGAGTTGCGCCTTCGGCGGCGGCGCGGGCATTCATGCCGGCGCCGCGCTCTCCTGCGCGGACCCCCGGAGATTACCGGGGCCGCCTCCCGGTGTCAAAGTGACGCCTGCGGCGCACGGGCCACGAAAACGTCACCCGCGAAGCATGCGCGAAGGCGAACCGCCCCACGCTTCGCGGTACCGGGTCGGTGCAGTTCCCGCGTCCGGGGCGGCTGGCTTCAGGAGCCCCGAGCCGTCCGGCTCGACTATTTTTTCAGGGCGAGAATGTACGCGATAAGTGTCTTGATATCGGCGTCACTCACCTGGGGGTTCGGTGGCATCGGTATCTGGCCCCATACTCCGGAGCCGCCTTTCTTGACCTTTTCGGCAAGTTTCGCGGCGGCGCCCGCATCGCCCTTGTACTTCGCGGCGACGTCCACATAAGGCGGGCCGATCAGCTTCTTGTCGATCGAATGGCAGGCGGTGCACCCGGTCTTTTTCAAGAGGTCTTCGCCGGCATCGGCTTGGACGGAGCCAGCGGCGACGAGTCCCGCGGCGGCGAGTACGGCGACAGCATGTTTCATCGCTTCTCCTGGAGGGTATGTCAGAACCGCCCGAATGGTAACGGAACGGGCGCCAACCCGCCAACAACGTTCGCCCGGCTGTCGGGTTGACCGCCGGCCCCGAGCGAGGCCGAACCCGTTGCCTCGGCCCCCAAACGCGCGCGGTGCCGTGCCAGACGTCGGCGGGCGACTGCCCGTGTCGATTCCCCCTTTTACCTCGATGCCCGCGGTCCATGCTCGGGGCTTACGCCGCCAGCAGTTGTTCGACCTCCGCCAGCGTCGATATCGGAGGCAGGCATTCGGTGCCCCGGCACACCCAGGCGACGCCGCCCCCGGACGGAATACTTCCCTTGACCAGCGCCGCGGGCAATGTCACGCCAGCGACGTTGAATACGCGCACCGCGGGCCGGAGTGTCCGTTCCAGCGTCCGCTGCCATCCGGCGCAGGTCGCGGCGTCGCCGGCCAGCAGGACCGAGGAGGGCGGCGCCAGCGCGTCCCCGAGCGCCACGAGCAGCGATGCGTACCCGACCGGCGCCTGTTCGAGGGCGGGCGCAAACAGCCGCACCGCCCGCTCCCCGGCGTCGACATAACGCGGTCTCGCGGCGAGATGTCCGAGTGCGATCAACGCTCGCGCCGCCATCCCGTTGCCGGAGGGCGTGGCATTGTCGTGTCCCGGTTTGGTGCGGTGGATCAGGCGCTCGTGCTCGTGGCTGGTGAAGAAGAATCCCCCGTGGTCCGGGTCCTCGAATTGCGCGAGCAACACGTCGGCGATTTCGCAAGCCCACGCATAGTCCGCGGCGCGGAACCGCGTCTGCATCAATTCGACAAGTGCGGCGAGCAGGAACGCGTAGTCGTCGAGATACGCATTGAGATGCGCCCGGTCGCCTTTCCGGGTGGCCAGCAGTCGGCCGCCCCGCCACGCGGTGCGGCACAGCGCATCCGATGCGGCGAACGCCTGGTCGGCCCAGACGGGCTCGTCGAGCGCGCGCGCCGCCCGCGCGAGCCCGGCGATCGCAAGCGCGTTCCACGAGGTGAGGATCTTGTCGTCGAGGCCCGGGCGCACGCGCTGCGCGCGCGCTGCCCGCAGCGCGGCGGCCGCGCCGGCGAGCCGTGACTCCGCGTCAGCGGCGGTCATGCCGAGCTTCTTCGCCACGGATGTGAGCGGCATGCAGACGCGCAAGTGCCACGCATGGCCCTCGAAGTTCGGCGCCGCGTCGAGGCCCCAGTGCGGCGCGGCGACGGCGTATTGCTCGGCAGACAGGTGGTCGCGCAGCTCGGCATCCGACCAGACGTAGAATTTCCCTTCCTCGCCCTCGCTGTCCGCGTCGAGGCTGGAAAAGAATCCGCCGTCGGGCGCCCGCATCTCCCGCGCCAGCCAGCCGACAATGCCACGCGCCACGTCGGCAAACCTCGCGTCCCCGGTCAGGCGCGCCAGGTCGGCGTACAAGCCCAGCAGCGGCCCGTTGTCGTAGAGCATCTTCTCGAAATGCGGGATGGTCCATTCGGCGTCCACGCTGTATCGGCAGAAGCCGCCGCCCAGCTGGTCGTGGATACCGCCATCGGCCATGCGCGACAGCGTTACATGGGCGACGGCAAGCGCCTCGGCATCGCCGGAACGGCCGGCGGCGCGGAGGCATGCATCGAGGTCGGTCGGGTGAGGAAACTTGGGCGCGGCGCCGAATCCTCCATGCACCGGATCGAAGCTGCGCTTGAGGCCGCCGAGCGCGATCTCCGGGGCCGCCGAGGGCAATGCGCCGGCCCCGCCCGGCTGCGGCTCGAGAGCTGCAAGCGCGTCCCTGAGGCGCGCGTTCTGCTCGGCGATCGTCGGACCCTGTTCGCGAAAAGCCGCCGCGATCCGCGGCAGCAGGTCGAGAAATCCGGTCACTCCGTAACGGCCATGCTTGGGAAAATACGTTCCGCCGAAGAATGGGTCCCCTTCCGGCGTCAGGAACATCGTCAGCGGCCACCCGCCCGAGCGTCGCGTGAGCAGCGCGTGCGCCGCCTGGTAGATCTGATCGAGATCCGGCCTTTCCTCGCGGTCCACCTTGATGCTGACGAAGCTCGCGTTCATCACCGCAGCGACTTCCGGATCCTCGAAACATTCGTGCGCCATCACGTGACACCAGTGGCACGCCGAGTAGCCTATGGAAAGCAGGACCGGCATTCCTTTGCGGCGCGCAAGCGCGAGCGCCTCCTCCCCCCAAGGGTGCCAGTCGACGGGGTTGTCGGCGTGCTGCAGCAGGTACGGGCTCGTCTCGCCCGCGAGGCGGTTTTGCATCGGCGCCGTGGATCCGCCGGCCATCGCACCGCAGCGCAGCGATCGCGCCGCAGGGCGGCGGATCAGCTCGCTTCCTCGAACGCGACGCGCTCGAAATCGGCGCCGCGCTGCAGGAGCCGCGTCAGCCGGAACCGTCGCTCGCGACCGGCATCGAGCGTACGCAGCACCCGACTAGGGTTGAAGGAGCGCGGCGGCAGGATCAGGCTCGGCTTGTCCTCGGGGGTCTCCCCCAGCAACAGCGATGGCAGCGACGGCTCCTCGGCCACGGCCGTCGACAGCGGTCGCAGCGGTATCGCCTTCGGTGTGCCGGACCAGAGCCGGAGCGATACGGCGAGCTCGCCGGGACCGCCCTGCGCGACGCGCGTCACGTAGCCCAGGCGCATGCGCTCCTCGTCGCGGACGGCGACGAGTTGTTCCAGGGCCCAGCGATGGCGGGAGCCCGATGTGCGCGTTACCGACGCCTCGCGCCATTCGTACGCTCCCGTCCACCGTTCCCACTCCCATGTGCGTTCGGCGTCTTCCCTGCCGCGGTCGTAGTCCGTGAGGGCAGCCAGCGTCTGCAGGTGCTGCGCCCCCTGAAACGACATGCGATCCTGCGGGCGTTTGCGCTCGAACGTGCGGCCGCCGATTCGAAAATAGGCCGCGCCTACGCCCCCCGCGCATAATTCGATCGCCGAGCCGGGCGCCTCGGCGGCACGCCGGGGTGCCTGATACCATTTCGCGTCGAGATGGCCAAGCAGCGTGGTGCATTGCTCCACGCTGCAGTCGTGGCCGAGCTGGAGTTCCGCCGGATTTGCGCCTGTCTGCAGCCGTTTCAGGCGCCCCCGCACACTGGTGGCGAGCTTGCCCGGATAACCGAAGCGCATCGACTTCGCCGGATGCTGGGGTGGAGAAATCGCGAGGATCGCGCCTTCGGGACTATCGAGGTCGATGAAGATGACCGGGCCCTCGGTCTCGCGTTGCTGCGCATACGGGAACACCTTGCGCGCCCACATCCCGAGCCACCGATCGGTGAGCTCGATCTGCTTCACGCTCATCGAACACGGGTCGGCAAGTCCGAGGAGGAGCGCGTGGCTGTAGGTCGAGTAGCATGAGATGCCAATCGCATTGGGCATCAGGTCATCCGACACCGCAGTTACCGCGCATTCCAAGAGCTCCGCGAGTCGGTAGTACGCGTGCAGCTCCTGCCACAGCGCCGGCGGCGGAACACGCCGCGCGAGGCCATGCACGAGGACGAGCTGCTTGCCGACGTAGAGCCCGCGCTGCAGCAGCTTCGACTTGACGCCCGCGAGGTCGGGGTCGCCTTCGAGCACCGGTTTGAGGCACGCCGAATATTGCTCCCAGAGCACCTGCCACAACATGAGCGCCTGCTCGGCCGACTCGAGCTCGCGATCCACGGCGGGTTGTGGCTTGCCGGCATACCGGCGGGCGAGTTCCGTGTGCAAATGAGCGACCTGGTCGCGCAGCACTTCGGCGATGGTCGCGCGCTCACGAGGCGGGAAGGCGGCGGCGGAAAGCGCTCGTAGCTGACCGTGGACCGCCTCGAATACCTGCGCAACGTTGGTGAGCGGGAGTCCCTTGGCCCAACGCTTTGCGCTTTCTGCATCGGCAAACCCGAGCGCGGGCACCGGGACCGAGTGCGCGGCACTGCCATGGGCGGCCGCGTTCGCGGGCCCGGGCGGCGCAATCGCAATCACCGGCAAGTTCGAGTCGCTCATGGCGTTCAACCGTCAATCGTCGGGACCCACGCCATTCGCGACGGTGAACGCCGGCGCGAATTGATTACCTGCGATCCGTGGCGCGCGCGTCCGCGAACGCACGCGGCACACCTGCGTCAGGAAATACGATTCGTCGACCGCGCGCCGGTTGCCGGACGCCCGTGCCGCAGCCCGGGCGCGGCGTACGGCCCCATCGCGCGTTTATAGCATAAACCGGGCATCGCCCACCCTACCGCGCGGCGTCTTGAAGCCGCGTCTGGTCGGTCGGTACGGTGAATATTCGGCATCGCCAGGCGCGAATACTCGGACGCGCGCCAGCCCCGCCGGCCGTACCGTGGGGGCATGGCGATCGACTTCCGACTCCCGGCTACGGCGAACCCCGGTGGCCCTGCGACTCGGCCCGTTTCCTCCACCCCACGCGGCACGTCCAGCGACTCCGCCGGACGTCGCCGCTGGGCTTTTTTCCGATAACCGCCCCGGTGCAGCGGGGCCCGGTGCCGACCGATACGAAGGGATTCACCATGGACGATGCCGGGCTCGACGAAACGCATGGGCATGCCGGTCGCGACCTTCCGCGCGCCCGGCGGCGCCTCGGTCCCCTGCGCGAATGGCATGGCGTAGCGGTGGCCGCATTGGCCGTTGCCGCTGCATACGTCGTGCTGGCGGTCGGTGCGCCTTGGCTGCTGGAGGATGCCCCGCCGTCCCTCTATGAAATCGTGGCGGCACGCGCTTGCGCCCCCGGCGCGCCGGGGAGCTCTCCGAATGCCTCCGCCGTGAAATCCGCTGTGCCGTCCGATTGAGCGATGCCCCGGAAGGGTGGGACGCCCTGTCCCGTTTCGCACCGCCACCTCCGTTCCGCAGGCCGGCTTTCCATGGGTCAGACGAAAACGCGTTCGATGCCCCCTGCGTTGGCTTTCGCAACGTAGTCCTGCATCCAGTCCGGGCCGAGAATCCGCTTGGCCATCTCGACAACGATGTAGTCGGCCGCGGTTCCCGCGTCGTTTTCGAAGCGTGCGAGTCCCTGCAGGCACGAGGGGCATGACGTCAGGATCCTGACCTCGCCGCTGAAGCCGTCGGCGCGCACCGCGGCGGCGCCTTTGCGCATTTCCTCCTCCTTGCGAAACCGGACCTGGGTCGAGACGTCGGGACGCGTCGTCGCAAGCGAGCCGGACTCTCCGCAGCAGCGATCGTTCAATGCCACACCGGCGCCCATGAGCTCGTTGACGACGGCGAGCGGCGCGTACGTTTTCATCGGCGTGTGGCATGGGTCGTGATACATGTAGCGCGTGCCCGCCACACCTTCGAGACGCACGCCCTTTTCGAACACGTACTCATGGATGTCGAGTAGCCGGCAGCCCGGAAAGATCTTGTCGAACTCGTACTTCTGGAGCTGGTCCATGCAGGTGCCGCAGGAAACAATGACCGTCCGGATGTCGAGGTAATTCAGCGTGGTGGCCACGCGATGGAACAGCACGCGGTTGCTCGTGATGATCTGCCGGCCGCGATGCTCGTTGCCCGAGGCCGTCTGCGGATAGCCGCAGCAAAGGTAGCCGGGCGGCAACACCGTCTGCGCGCCGAGGTGGTACAGCATTGCCTGTGTCGCGAGTCCCACTTGCGAGAACAGGCGTTCCGAGCCGCAGCCCGGAAAATAGAACACCGCGTCGGCGTCGTCGGCGGCTTTGCGCGGGTCGCGGATGATCGGCACGATCGAATCGTCTTCGATGTCGAGCAACGCGCGCGACGTGCGTTTGGGCAATCCTCCGGGCATCGGCTTGTTGACGAAGTGGATCGCCTGCGCCATCGGCGTC
The DNA here is from genome assembly GCA_963726775.1 of uncultured beta proteobacterium. Taxonomy (GTDB): domain Bacteria; phylum Pseudomonadota; class Gammaproteobacteria; order Burkholderiales; family Casimicrobiaceae; genus CAIWHR01. Next base: position 1,184,105 of record CAVSDL010000001.1, on the reverse strand, counting down.
GGCCGCCCGACCGTCGCGGGCGGAGCCGCCGTCTGGGCCTCGATGAGACCGAACCGTTTGGCGATCCGGTGCGCGAGGCGCTGCCCGCGATACCCCCAGTCGATCAGCACGCGCTTCGCTACCTTGATCGTGGCCGGGTCGGTCGCATTGAGGAAGAACATCGTTGCCGCGGCGCCGGGATTCCATTTCTTCTTCCCCTCCCGCCGCAGCAGATTGCGCATCGCCACCGATACCTCGCCAAAGTCGATGTCGACGGGGCATGGATTCCTGCACTTGTGGCAAACCGTGCAATGGTCGGCCACGTCGGAAAATTCGTCGAAGTGCCGCAGGCTTACGCCGCGGCGCGTCTGTTCCTCGTACAGGAAGGCCTCGATCAACAGCGACGTCGCCAGGATCTTGTTGCGCGGCGAGTAGAGCAGATTGGCGCGCGGTACGTGCGTCGCGCATACCGGCTTGCACTTGCCGCACCGCAGGCAGTCCTTCACCGAATCGGCGACGTCGCCGATCGCGGACGCTTCGAGAATCAGGCTCTCGTGGCCGATGAGCGAAAAACTGGGCGTGTAGGCGTTGGCGAGGTCGGCTCCGGCGAGCAGCTTGCCGGCGTTGAATCGGCCCTCGGGATCGATCCGGCGCTTGTAGGCCGCGAACGGTTCCATTTCGGCCGGCGTCAGATAGGCGAGCTTGGTCAGGCCGATGCCGTGCTCGCCGGAAATGACGCCGCCCAGCCGTCGTGCCAGCACCATGATCCGCGCGACTGCCGCTGTTCGCCTCGTGCAGCATCGCATAGTCATCGGAGTTGACGGGGATGTTGGTGTGGACGTTTCCGTCGCCGGCATGCATGTGCAAAGCGACAAACACGCGGCTTCGCAACAGGTCGCGGTGGATGGCGTTGCAGTGCGCCAGGACCGGCGCGAACGCGAGCCCGGCGAATATCTCCGCGAGCGGCCTCGCGATCTCGGTCTTCCACGACACGACGACGGACCGCTCCTGTAGCGCGGGAAATGTCGCGTCGATCCGGTCGAGAAGATCCTGCCAGCGCACGCGAGTTGTGGCGACCAGCGTCTGCGCTTCGTCGACCTTCGCGTCCAGCGCGTCCTCCGTCGGGCGCGCTTCGTCGCCCGCCCCCCAGACCTGCGCCAGCGATGATCCCGCGAAGAACCCGGCGAGCGCGTCGCACAGCGCCAGCTTGTTGCGGATCGACAGCTCGATATTGATCCGCTCGATGCCGTCGGTGTAGTCGCCAAGCCGGTCGAGCGGAATGACGACGTCTTCGTTGATCTTGAAGGCGTTGGTGTGCCTGGCGATCGCCGCGGTGCGCCCTCGGTCGAGCCAGAATTTCTTTCGCGCCTCGGCTGACACCGCGACGAATCCCTCGGCGCCGCGCGCATTCGCAATCCGTATCACCTCGGAGGCGGCGCTGGCCACCGCCGTGTCGGATTCGCCGACAATGTCGCCCAGCAGCACCATTTTGGGCCGCCCGTGGCGCTTCGCCTTCGTCGCATAGCCCACGGCCTTCACATACCGTTCATCGAGGTGTTCGAGGCCGGCGAGCATCGCCCGCGATGAAGGCGCGCCGGCAGCGAGCCCATCGACAAAGCGCTTGATTTCGACGATCGCGGGCGTCGAGTCGCGAACCTGACCGAAAAACTCGAGGCAGAACGTCCGCACTGCGGGCGGCATCCTGATGCAGCACGAATCGCGCGCTGACGATCAGCCCGTCGCAGCCTTCCTTCTGGACGCCCGGCAGTCCCGCGAGGAATTTGTCGGTGACATCCTTGCCGAGCCCGGCCTTTCGGAACGACGCCCCGGGAATCGCCAGTGTCTCCCTGCGCTCGACGGTCTTGCCATCCACCCCCGACCACGCGAGCTCGAAGGTGGCGACCGACGCTTCGTGGATCTTGCCCAGATTGTGGTCCAGGCGCGTCACCTGCAGCCACTCGGCGTCGGGCGTCACCATTTTCCACGACACCAGATTGTCGAGCGCCGTGCCCCACAGCACCGCCTTCTTGCCTCCGGCATTCATCGCGACATTGCCGCCGATGCAAGAGGCATCGGCCGAGGTCGGGTCCACCGCAAAAACCAGACCCGCCGCGTCGGCGGCATCCATCACCCGTCGCGTCACGACTCCCGCGGCGCACTCGACCGTAGGGATCGGATCCGCCCGGCCCGGGATTGCGATGGATTCGATGGCGGAAAGGCGCTCGAGCTTTTCCGTGTTGATGACCGCCGTACGGGCGGTGAGCGGCACCGCGCCACCGGTGTACCCGGTGCCGCCGCCGCGCGGAATGATGGTGAGGCCGAGCTCGATGCATCCGGCGACCAGGCCCCGGACTTCGTCCTCGGTATCCGGATAGAGGACCACGAATGGATATTCGACGCGCCAGTCGCTCGCATCGGTGACATGCGAGACACGGGCGAGTCCGTCGAACGCGACGTTGTCCTTGCGCGTATGTCGGGCCAGCACACGCACGGTCTTCCTGCGCAGCGCCGCGGTGTCGCGAAACGACGCCTCGAACCCGTCGATGGCGGCGCGCGCGGCCGCGATCAATTGCAGGACTCTTGCGTCGCGACCGATGTCACCTCCGGCGTTCGCCAGCCGCCGCTTGTCGATCTCGCCCAACCGGTGGCGCATTGCCTCGACCAGCAATCGCAGGCGCTTGGGTTCGCCGAGGAGATCGTCCTGCAGATAGGGATTGCGCACGACTACCCAGATGTCGCCCAGGACCTCGAACAGCATTCGCGCCGAACGACCGGTGCGGCGCTCGGTGCGCAGCTCGTCCAGCAGGCGCCACATGTCCGTCCCGAGGAGACGGATCACGATCTCGCGGTCGGAGAAGGACGTGTAGTTGTACGGGATCTCGCGCAGGCGGGGCATATCTGCCGGCGGTTCCGCGATGACGGGCAGGCGATCGGTTACGGAAATCATGGCGCCGCCCAGTTTACCGCAGCGCAACATGGCCTGTCGGCCGGGTCAGGCGCCCCACAACCCGACGCCCGCGGCAAGGGCCCCATAGCGCGCGAACTTCCCGATCGCCATGAACAACCCGGCGGCAAACACGTTCTGCCGCAGCCAACCGGCCGCCACGCACAGCGCATCGCCGACCACCGGGGCCCAGGCAAGGAGCAACGACGGGGTGCCGTAGCGATGCATCCACGCCACCGCGCGCCCTTCGTGGGGACGGGGGAACAGGCGGCCGACCATGTACGACGTGAGTCCGCCCAGCGTGTTTCCGAGCGTCGCGACGGCGAGGGCCGGCCATTTGAGATCCGGTGCGTGGTGCAGCAAGGCGATGAACGCGATCTCGGAATTGCCGGGCAGCAGAGTCGCGGAAAGAAAGCTGCTGGCAAGGAGCCCCCAGAGGCCCAGGGTTTCGAAGGTGAAGTCCATCGCGTAGCCTTGGTGCGATGGTAGCCGATGGCGACGAGACGGCAGGCGCTCGCCTGTTCGGCGGTTTCCGGCGTCGGCGCACGCTTCGGCGGCCGGCGTCGTTGCGCCGGGCACCGCTCGGCCGGCTAGCCCTCTTGCGCCGTCCGCTACGCCGTCCAGTCGAGGATGACCTTGCCGCTTTCGCCCGAGAGCATTTTCGCGAACGCCGCCTGGTAATCGTCGACGGCGTAACGATGCGTGATCATCGGCGTGAGGTCGAGTCCGCTCTGCAACATCGCCACCATCTTGTACCAGGTCTCGAACATCTCGCGCCCGTAAATGCCCTTGATTTCGAGCCCTTTGAAGATCACCTGGTTCCAGTCGATGGCCATGTTCGATGGCGGGATACCGAGCATGGCCACCTTGCCGCCGTGGTTCATGCACTGGAGCATGTCGGTAAATGCCTCGGGCACGCCTGACATCTCCAGCCCGACGTCGAAGCCTTCGGTCATCCCCAGGTCGGCCATCACCTCGCGCAGCGCCGTGCGCCCGACGTTGACCGTGCGCGTCGCCCCCATCCGCTGCGCTAGACCAAGCCGGTAGTCGTTGACGTCCGTGACGACGACGTGACGTGCGCCGACATGGCGCGCGATCGCCGCGGCCATGATGCCGATCGGCCCCGCGCCCGTGATCAGCACGTCTTCGCCGACCAGGTTGAACGACAGCGCGGTGTGCGTCGCATTTCCGAATGGATCGAAGATCGAGGCAAGATCATCTGAAATGTCGTCGGGAATCCGGAAAGCGTTGAATGCCGGTATGACGAGGTATTCCGCGAATGCTCCCTCGCGATTGACCCCGACGCCGACGGTGTTGCGGCACAGGTGGCGCCGGCCGGCGCGGCAGTTGCGGCACGAGCCACAGGTGATATGCCCCTCGCCGGAGACGCGGGCGCCGATCTCGAAGCCGCGGACCTCCTCCCCCATTTCGACGATTTCGCCGACGTATTCATGGCCGACCTGCATGGGCACCGGTATCGTCTTCTGTGCCCAGTCGTCCCATTTCCAGATGTGGATGTCGGTGCCGCAGATCGCGGTCTTCCGGATCCGGATCATCACGTCGTTGTGGCCGACTTCCGGCCTTCTGACGCGCGTGAGCGTGAGGCCGGGCGCGCGTTCGAGCTTGGCAAGCGCTTTCATCGTTGCATCCGGTTCGCGCGCATGCTGTCAGTGCAGGACGCCGAGGGCGCGCCCGACCTTGGCGAACGCCGCCACGGCCTGGTCGATCTGCGCGTCCGTATGCGCAGCACTCACTTGCGTGCGGATGCGCGCCTTGCCCATGGGCACCACCGGGTACGAAAAGCCGATCACGTAGATGCCCTCCTCGAGCAGCGCATTCGCCATCTGCGTCGCCCGCGCGGCGTCGCCCAGCATCACCGGGATGATCGGATGGCGCCCCGGCACCACATCGAATCCGAGCGCCATCATCGCGCGACGGAAACGGTCCTCGTTGTCGCGAACGCGGCGCCGCAGCGTGTCGCCTTCGTCGCCGCCCAGCAGCTCCAATACCGCCAGCGACGCGGCGGCGATGCTCGGTGCGAGCGTGTTGGAGAAAAGGTACGGCCGCGAGCGCTGCCGGAGGAGGCGGACGATGTCCTTGCGCCCGGCGACGTAACCCCCCGATGCGCCGCCCAGCGCCTTGCCCAGCGTGCCGGTGACGATATCGATTCGGCCCTCGACGCCCGCGAGTTCGGGCGTCCCGCGACCGCGGTCGCCGACGAAGCCCACCGCGTGCGAATCGTCGACCATCGTGAGGGCATCGTAACGATCCGCGAGATCGCAGATCGATCGCAGGTCGGCGACGATGCCGTCCATCGAGAACACACCGTCGGTGGCGATCAGCTTGAAGCGCGCGCCGGCCGCATCGGCTGCCGCCAGATTCGTCGCAAGGTCGGCCATGTCGTTGTTGCGATACCGGTAGCGCTTCGCCTTGCACAGCCTGATGCCATCGACGATGCTCGCGTGATTCAACTCGTCGCTGATCACGGCGTCCTCTTCGCCGAGCAGCGTCTCGAAAAGCCCGCCGTTGGCGTCGAAGCAGCTCGAATAGAGGATGCTGTCGTCCATTCTCAGGAACGCGGAGAGCGCCGCTTCCAGCTCCGCATGCACCGTCTGGGTACCGCAGATGAAACGCACGGAGGCCATGCCGAATCCATGGCGCTCGAGGCCGGCCTTCGCCGCGCGCACGAGCCGCGGGTCGTTAGCGAGGCCGAGATAGTTGTTGGCGCAGAAGTTGAGCACTCGCCGCCCATCGGCGAGCTGGATCTCGGTTCCCTGCGCGCTGCGAATCACGCGCTCCGCCTTGTGGAGGCCGCCGGCCCGAATCCCATCCAGGATTTCGCACACGTGGGACAGGTAGCGGCCAGGCATCGGGAAGACTCGTTTCGATCGGGGCGGCAACGCGGGCGCCAGCCGCCATCTTAACGGTCCTGCAGCCAGGGGTGGCGGATCGCCGTCACATTCGATCGAACCGGCGATAGCCGACCCCTTCGGCGATGTGCGCCATCCCGATGGAGGGACTGTCGGCAAGATCCGCGATGGTGCGGGCGACCTTGAGGATGCGGTGGTAGGCGCGCGCCGACAGCGACAGCCGTGCCATGGCCTGCGCGAGCAGCGCGGCGCCCGCCGCGTCGGGAACGCAGTGCACGTCGATCTCGCGCGGCGAGAGGTGCGCGTTGGGTTTCCCCTGGCGCGCCGACTGCCGCTCGCGGGCGCGGGTGGCCAGCGCGCGAACGTCGGTGGTCGTGGCCCGTTGGGCGTGCGGGCCAGTCCCGGCGTCGATGCGCGCAGTCAGCGCTTCCGCCGGCAAGGCGGGCACCTCGATCCCGATGTCGATGCGGTCGAGCAACGGTCCTGAAACGCGGCTGCGGTAGCGCGCGATGCGATCCGGGGAGCAATGACAGCGCCCGTTCGCATGCCCGAGCCAGCCGCAGGGACAGGGGTTCATCGCCGCCACGAACTGGAACTGCGCCGGAAACGTGCTTTGCCGCGCCGCACGCGAGATATGTATCACGCCCGACTCGAGCGGCTCGCGCAACGCGTCCAGCACGCGCCGGTCCCATTCCGGAAGCTCGTCCAGGAACAGCACGCCATGGTGCGCGAGCGAGATTTCGCCGGGGCGTGGATCGCTGCCGCCACCCGTGAGGGCAACGGCGCTCGCCGTATGATGGGGTGCGCGATACGGACGCACGGCCCATGTCGTCGGCGAGAAGCGTCCCGCGAGCGACGCGATCGCGGCGCTCGCCAGCGCCTCGTCCTCGGAGAGCGGCGGGAGGATGCCGGGTAACCGTTGGGCGAGCATCGACTTGCCTGCCCCCGGCGGGCCAATCATCAGCAGGCTGTGCGCGCCGGCCGCGGCGATTGTCAGCGCGCGCTTCGCCTGTGCCTGGCCGCGGACGTCGCCGAGATCGGGCACCGCGGTTTCGCGATCAGCGGGGGCGAGCGGGGCAAGCGGCGGAATCGGCGCGCTGCCTGAAAGATGCGCACAGACCGCGAGCAGCGTCGATGCCGGATGCACAACCGCGCCGCGCACCAGCGCCGCCTCGCCGGCGCTGGCAGCGGGCAGGACGAACGCTCGCCCGTCGCGGCGTGCGCAAAGGGCCATGGGCAGCGCGCCGCGGATCGGACGTAGCGCGCCACCCAATGCGAGTTCGCCGGCGAATTCGTATTGCGCGAGAGCATGGCCGGGAATCTGCTGCGTCGCCGCGAGGATGCCGAGCGCGATGGGCAGATCGAACCGGCCCGATTCCTTCGGCAGGTCGGCGGGCGCGAGATTGACGGTGATCTTGCGCGCCGGGAAATCGAATTGCGCGTTCTGCAGGGCCGCGCGGACCCGATCGCGTGACTCCTTGACCTCGGTATCAGGCAGGCCGACCAGATTGAAGGCCGGCAGGCCGCCGGCCAGGTGCACTTCGACGGTAACCAGCGGTGCATCGAGGCCGGCAAGGCCGCGCGAGTTCACTACTGCGAGCGACATGGACCGCGGGCCCGGGAATCGAGCGCACTGAAACGATTTGCATCCGGCGGCGAAATCGGCGGGTGCCTACTTTGCGCCGTCCGCCGGAAAGCGGCTCTCGAGTTCGGCCATCCGGATTTCCAGCGCTTCGAGTTTTTGGCGCGTTTTCAGCAGCACTTGCGCCTGCACATCGAATTCGGCGCGCGGGACGAGATCGAGCCGCGCAAGGCCGGATGACAGCATGGCCTTCACGTTCTTCTGAAGATCCTTTGCGGGACTCATTTCGATCGCGTGGCCGATCTTGGCGGCAAGCTCATCGAAGTCCTTGCTGGTCAGCATGGCGGGGTTCCTCCGGTCGAGGCTGGGCGGTAAGCGATTCAGTCGAGTCTAGCAAACAACCCCGGGACGACGCGCTCGGTCCTTCGGCGTACGCCGGCGCGTCGTGCCGCGCGAGGAATCTGCCCCAAGGACGTGCAGCACGCCGCTCTCTTGCACCGAAACTGTGCGACGAGGCGAGGCTGCGATGTGTGCGCCGCAGCAAATGTATTACAAAGCATTGTTTATAAACGTTTTGCTGCACTGGCACACGAAATGCTCACACTGGATTGAAGACGGCTGTGCCTGGTCCGTCGTTTCGTCAATTCTTCAAGGGGAATCCACCATGCTGTCAAAGTACCGTCCGCGTTCGTCCGCAACTGCGCTTGCGGCGGCGCTGCTCTTTTCCGGCGCGGTGTGGGCGCAGACCACGCCCGCGCCGGCTCCCGCCGCCGCCCCGGCGCCCGAGCCCGAGTGGACGTTCACCGGCAACTTCGGGCTCTACAGCCAATACGTTTTTCGCGGCATTTCGCAGACAAATGAAAAGCCCGCCGTGCAGGGCGGGCTCGATCTCGGCCACAAGAGCGGATTCTATGTCGGAACCTGGGCGTCGAATATCAGCTGGCTTTCCGACGCCTATCCGACCACGTCGCCGCCACCCGGTCCTTCGGCGAGCATGGAATGGGACTTCTACGGCGGCTACAAGGGCAGCCTGCCCATGGACTTCGGCTACGACCTCGGCGCGCTGTACTACTGGTATCCAGGCAAATATCCCAGCGACTACACGACCCCGAATACGACGGAGGTCTATGCGGCGCTTTCGTGGAAATGGCTGTCGTTCAAGTACAGCTACGGCGTCAATGGCCAGACTTTCGGAATCGCCAACTCCCGCGGCTCGCAGTATCTCGATCTCACCGCTTCGTACGACGTCGTCGAGAAAGTGAACGACGTCGTCGGCAAGGTCACGGTATTCGGGCACCTCGGCAAGCAGTACTTCAGCCACAACAGCATCTACGATTACGGCGACTGGAAGGTCGGCGCGTCGACCGAAATCTACGGGATAACGGTGGGTATCTACGGCACGGGCACGAACGCCGACGACGCTGCGTACACGAACATCTACGGCAAGAACATTTCGGCGAGCCAGTTCGTCGCCTACCTCCAAAAGACTTTTTGACGCACGACACGCATGGCGGCGCGTCTCGCCGCCTCGCCAATACGGGGACACCATGAAACTCGTTACCGCCATCATCAAGCCGTTCAAGCTCGACGAGGTCCGCGAGGCCCTTTCGGCCATCGGCGTGCAGGGCATCACCGTCACCGAGGTCAAGGGCTTCGGTCGGCAAAAGGGCCACACCGAGCTGTACCGCGGCGCCGAATACGTCGTCGACTTCCTGCCGAAAGTGAAAATCGAGGCCGCGATCACCGACGACCTGGTCGACAGGGCGATCGAAGCCGTCGAAAAGGCCGCCAACACCGGCAAGATCGGTGACGGAAAGATTTTCGTCTTCGATCTCGAACAGGTCGTGCGCATCCGCACCGGCGAAACCGGCGCGCAAGCGCTGTAAGGGGAACACTATGAATCGATTGCTCGCATTAGTCGCGCTCACGGGCGCGCTCGCGTTCGGCGCCGCCACCGCGGCGTTCGCGGATGGCATCACGGCCGGCCTGTCGACCGACTCCTCCGGACCGGTCATGCTGGCGCAGGCGACGGACGCCAAAGCGCCTGCCCCAGCGACGGCGGCAGCGGCACCCGCCGCCGCGCCGGCACCCGCTGCAGCGGCGGCGCCCGCGGCGGCACCCCCCGTCCCCAACAAGGGCGACAACGCGTGGATGATCGTCGCCACGCTGCTGGTGATCATGATGTCGATCCCGGGACTTGCGCTGTTCTACGGCGGACTTGTCCGTTCGAAGAACATGCTGTCGGTGCTGATGCAGGTGTTCGTGGTTTTCTCGATGATCGTCGTTCTGTGGTCGATCTACGGCTACAGCATCGCGTTCACCGAGCGCAACGCCTACTTCGGAGGATTCGACCGGTTGTTCCTGTCGGGCATCTTCTCGATCAAGGACGGCGCCGGCGCATTCGCGACGGCCGCCACATTCAGCAAGGGCGTGGTGATCCCCGAATATCTTTTCGTCGTTTTCCAGGCGACGTTCGCGGCGATCACCGTGGCGCTCATTGTCGGCGCGTTCGCAGAGCGCGCGAAGTTTGCCGCGGTGCTGCTCTTTGCAGCGCTGTGGTTCACGTTCGCGTACCTGCCGATCGCGCACATGGTCTGGTTCTGGCCGGGACCGGACGGGATCAAGGACGCGGCGACGCTGGCGTCGGAGACCGCGAAGGGCGGCTGGCTGTGGCAAAAGGGCGCGCTCGACTTTGCGGGCGGCACCGTGGTGCACATCAACGCCGGCGTCGCCGGCCTGGTGGGCGCCTATGTGATCGGCAAGCGGGTCGGCTACGGCAAGGACTCGATGGCGCCGCACAATCTGACGTTCACGATGATCGGCGCGTCGCTGCTGTGGGTCGGCTGGTTCGGCTTCAACGCCGGATCCGCACTCGAAGCGGGCGACACCGCCGCGCTGGCGTTCATCAATACGCTGATCGCGACCGCCGCGGCCGTGCTGTCCTGGATGTTCGCCGAGTGGGCGACGAAGGGCAAGCCGTCGATGCTTGGTGCCGCTTCCGGCGCTGTCGCGGGGCTCGTCGCGATCACTCCCGCGTGCGGCTTCATCGGAACCAGCGGGGCGCTGGTACTCGGGCTCCTCGTCGGCGTCGTTTGCCTGTGGGGCGTGAACGGCCTCAAGCGGATGCTCGGCGCGGACGACGCGCTCGACGTGTTCGGCGTGCACGCGGTGGGCGGGATCCTGGGTGCGATGCTTACCGGTGTATTCGCTGCTCCCGCTCTGGGCGGGCAGGGGATCTACGACTATGTCGCGAACAAGATCAGCTCCGATTACTCGATTGTCGATCAACTGATCGTCCAGGGAACGGGCGTGCTGACCACCATCGTCTGGTCCGGCGTTGTCGCCTTTATCGCGTACAAGATTGCCGACCTCACGATCGGCCTCCGCGTCTCCGAGGAGGAAGAGCGCGAAGGGCTCGACATCGCATCGCACGGCGAGTCGGCGTACCGACTCTAGGCTCTGAAGCGACCTCCGCGGACCGCAGCCGATCGCGGTCCGCGCGCTGCAAGGATTTCACGTCGCTGTTCCACGCAGCCTCTCCTCAGTGGCTTTTCGGGGCGCCCCGCACGGGCGCCCCGCTTTTCCTGATCGCATACAATCCGTCCCCCGCCATCGGCTTTGCTGCCATGGCCGTTCGACGCCGATCCGGCGGGGCCGGCGCGAGCCGGGGGTCACCGACATGCCGTGGCTTCCCGACGCCGTGCGGGTGCCGGCGTCACCGATGCCGGCAAGCCCGGATAAAAAAGCCCCCGGGGAGGAGAGGTCCCGGGGGCTTCCGCGTTGCCCTTCAGCGCGGGGGGAGAGGATTACCGGTGGATCACCGCGGGCCGCAGGGCGCGCAGGCGCTCCACCCGAATTACACAGGGGCCAAAAGCAAAGCGTGTGCCTGACCGGAACGCCAAGATCGAAGCGGAGTGATTGGCCTCGCCCGCGCGATGCCGCTGCCACCGATCGCCCGCGCCCGGACTGTCCGCGCCGAGGCCATCGCGCGGGAACCCATGCTTCTTCGCGAGCTGGCACTCGGCTCGCGCGGCGTCAAGCCGGTCGTCGGACCGCTCGTGGAGCCCCATTTCGGCGGGAACCCGAGCCGAGAAATGTGACGAACGATTGCCAGGAGCCATCGTGCCCGCCTTTCCAAGATCGCCGCCAATCCGCTCGAAATATGACAAATGCATAGACAGGTTGCATGACATTTGCATAAAACGCAAGCCCCCGTCGCGGACAAATGGGAGCCAGCCGACGAACGGCACACGCCTTCTCACCCCCCCGGCGGAAAGCGGACGCGGCACGGCAACCGGGCAGCCGCGCATCGCCGATCATTTTGGCCGCCGGCGCTTCGCGCGGGGGTGCGCCAGGTCGTATGCCTTGGCGAGGTACTGGAAATCGAGGTGCGTATAGACCTGCGTACTGGCGATGCTCGCGTGCCCCAGCATCTCCTGGACCGCGCGCAGATCGCCGCTCGATTGCAGCAGATGGGACGCGAATGAATGCCGGAGCATGTGGGGATGAACATGCTGTCCCAGTCCCTGTTGAGCCGCGCAGACCGCGAGTCGGCGCTCGATCGCGCGCGGAGAGATTCGAGCACCGCTCCTGCCCACGAACAGGGCCACCACGTCGGCGCGTGCCATGGCCTCGCGCGGCCGGAGCCAGGTGCGGATCGCTTCGCGCGCCGGCGCTCCCACCGGGACGATACGCTCCTTTGCTCCCTTGCCCCAGACACGGACTTCGCCATGGTCGAGATCGACGTGGCCGACATCGAGCCCCGCGAGTTCGGAAAGCCGCAACCCCGATGAATACGCCAGTTCGAAAAGCGCGCGGTCGCGAACGGCAAGCGGGTCGTCGCCGGCGATCCTGACCAACCGGACGGCTTCGTCAGGAGAAAGCGCCCGTGGAAGCTTGCGTGGAGACCGGGGCGCCTTCAATCGCCCGCAGGGGCTTTCCCGAAGCGACGAATCCCGATCGAGCAGGAAGCGGTAGAACGTGCGCCACGATGACAGCATCCGCGCAAGGCTGCGCCCCGACAGCCCGCGGCCATGCAGCGTCGCGAGGAAGCGCCGCAGATCCTGCGTCGAAACCTGCGTCAGGGGGGCATCCGCGGCCAGGTCGGCCAGCGCAGCGGTGTCGCGCAGGTAGGCGGTACGGGTATGCGCCGGGCGCCCCTCGAGGCTGGCGGCAAAGGCCGCAAGCGCCGCGGCGTTGGCCGGAAGTATCGTCGGAGGAGTGACGGCCGGCGACGGAGACTTGCGCATCGCGCCGGGCCGGGATGGCAGTGTCCGGCCTAGGCCAGCGGCAGGTAGCACGCGGTCGCGACGCTCGCGAGCTCCGCGAGCCGCGTCAGGTAGACCGTGCCCATGCCCGGATAGAAGCGGCCGGCGTCCTCGCTGGCGAGGCCCAACAGGCCGAAGGTATGGGCAGTCCGCAGCGGCAGAAACGCGTACGAACGGCACGTTTGTCCGTTTTCGAACCAGTCGCGCGACTCGAAGGGTGCGTCGGGTCCGCAGTACGGTGCGCCGAGATGGTCGGCATACTCACGCAACTCGTAGGTCGTCGCGGCGAGCTCCGGCAGGTACGACCGCTCGGGCACTCGGCCCCACAGCCGGCACGACACATGCGGCACGCCAAAATCCTCCTTGAGGCTGTGGTAGAGCACGGCGAGCGTGGTTTCGAGGTCCGGCGCGGCAAAAAGCGCCAGCGTCGAGCGGTGCAGCTTTTCGCTGGTCTGATCGTTCTCGCCGCCGAACTGAATCAGCTCGCGCATCCGGCTTTCCAGCTCCGAGTTCTTTTCACGCAGCGTGACGATCTGCCGCTCGGCGATGGGGATGGCGTGTCCGCCATGCGGATGCGGGACGAAGATAGCCGCGATCAGGTCGGCATAGTCCTCGAAGAACGCCGGATTCTTCTGGAGATACTGGGCCACCGCGTCGGCATCCATCCGGACAGTCCTGTCTTCGTGATGTTGCATGTTGCCCTCCTTCCCGCGCGCCCTCACGCAGCGGGCACCCGCCATTCGCCTTCGAACACCGTCGCGGCGGGACCGGTCATCGTCACGCTGGCGCCCGGTCCGGGCCACGCAACCGTAAGACGCCCCCCTCGCGTCTCCACGCACACGACGGCGTCCAGCAGCCCGCGCCGGATTCCCGCGACCACGGCAGCGCACGCCCCGGTGCCGCAGCACGGCGTCTCGCCGGCGCCGCGTTCCCATACGCGCAGGCGAATGGTAGCGCGATCCATCACCTGCATGTAGCCCGCGTTGACGCCCCGCGGAAAGCGCGGGTGCCGCTCGATCTTCGGGCCTTGCGTCGTGACCGGGGCGCGATCGACGTCGGCGACCACCTGCACCGCGTGCGGATTCCCCATCGACACGGCGCTGACCGCGACCGCCTCACCGTCGACCTCGAGCGCGTGCGTCACGGCGGCACCGCCGCCATCGAAGGGAATGTCGGCCGGCGTGAAGCGCGGTTCGCCCATGTCTACCGTCACCTCGCCGTCGTCGGCGATTTCGGGGGTGATGACGCCCCTCGCCGTCTCCACGCGAATCTTGCGTCGGTCCGTTAACCCGTGGTCACGGACGAACTTGACGAAGCAGCGCGCGCCATTGCCGCACTGTTCGACCTCGCCGCCGTCGGCGTTGTAGATCCGGTAGCGGAAATTCACGTCCGCGCGCGTCGCGCGTTCGACCACAAGGACCTGGTCGCAGCCGACGCCATGCCGGCGGTCGGCGAGCTGCCGCAACTGGCCGGAAGTGAGGTCGACGCGCTGATGGATGCCATCCAGAACAACAAAATCGTTGCCGAGTCCGTGCATCTTCGTGAAGCGAAGCGTGGTCATCGTCCGTTTCCGATCGGGTCGCCCGGGGCCAGGTCGCCGCGCTTCCCGCAGCGGCTCGGATGGGCTTCGTGAGCGCTGCCGCCTGCGGTCACTTCGCAGGGCAAACGCCGCTCCTTCGGGAAACGCCCTGCCGCGGCCGCGAGCGGCGCGGCGAGCACTGCGACGCAAGGCTTGGTTCGCGGGAGCATCGCTGCGGCGCGCTCGTCCTAGACGTTGAATCGGAAATGCATCACGTCGCCGTCACGGACCCGGTAATCCTTGCCTTCGAGGCGCATCTTTCCCGCCTCCTTCGCGCCATGTTCCCCAAGGCACGCGACGAAATCGGCGAACGCGATGACCTCGGCGCGGATAAAGCCCTTCTCGAAATCGGTGTGGATCACGCCAGCCGCCTGGGGAGCGGTGTCTCCGGCGTGGATGGTCCACGCGCGCACTTCCTTGGGCCCCGCAGTGAAATAGGTCTCGAGACCCAGCAGCTTGTAGCCCGCGTGAATCACGCGGTCGAGGCCGGGCTCGCTCAAGCCGAGGTCCGCGAGAAACACGAGCTTGTCTTCACCGTCCAGGTCCGCGATTTCCGCCTCCAGCGCAGCGCAGACAGGGACGACGGGCGCACCTTCGGCCACTGCGTGCGCCGCGACCTGCGCCAGCAGCGGGTTGTCGTGAAAGCCGCCGTCGGCGACGTTGGCCACATACAGGGTCGGCTTCATCGTGAGCAGGAAGAAGGGTCGCAATACTTCCCGCTCCTCGGCATAGAGTTCCGCGGAGCGAGCGGGCCGGCCCTGGTCCAGCACGGCTTCGACCTTTTTCAGCGCGGCGACGATTCGCTGCGCTTCCTTGCTGCCGCCGGCGCGAGCGGTCTTCTCGTGCTTGGCGAGCTGTTTTTCCACGGTCGCAAGATCCGCCAGCGCAAGCTCGGTATTGATGGTTTCGATGTCGGAGACCGGATTCACCTTGCCGGCGACGTGCACCACGTCGTCGTTCTCGAAGCAGCGCACGACATGCGCGATCGCGTCGGTCTCGCGGATGGTCGCGAGGAACTGGTTGCCGAGGCCCTCGCCCTTGGACGCGCCGGCGACCAATCCTGCGATGTCGACGAACTCGACGGTCGCCGGCAGCACTTTGTCGGGTTTCGCGATCCCCGCGAGCCGGGCGAGGCGCGGGTCGGGAACCTCCACGATGCCGATGTTGGGCTCGATCGTGCAGAACGGGTAATTCTCGGCGGCGATGCCCGCCTTGGTCAGCGCGTTGAAGAGGGTCGATTTGCCGACATTGGGCAATCCGACGATGCCGCATTTGAGGCTCATTGCGCGTCCTTCGTGTGCAGCGCCAGCATCGCGCGCTCGAAATCGCCGGCGGCGATCATCGGCCACGCGTCGAGACCTTTGTCGATCGCTCCCATGATCGCCATGCGTTCGCCGGACACGGGCGGGTGAAGGACGTAGTCGACGACGTCCTGTTGCGGGATCGCCGAATCCCGGGGATGGCCGATCCCCAGCCGCAGCCGCCAGAACCCGCTGTCGCCCAGTTGCGCGTCGATGTCGCGGAGGCCGTTGTGGCCCGCATGCCCGCCGCCCATCTTCATCTTCACCTCGCCGGGAAGGAGATCGAGTTCATCGTGAACGACGAGGATTTCCGCGGGGGCGATGTCAAAAAAGCGCGCAAGAGCCGCGACCGATCGCCCGGAGAGATTCATGTACGTCGCGGGCTTCAACAGCCGCAGGTCGTCCGCCCCCCGGGCCACAAGCCCGTGAAATTTGCCTTCGGCGACGAACGCGCCGCGGAGCCGCACCGCGAGAGCGTCAGCGAACCAGAAGCCGGCGTTATGCCGCGTCGCTTCGTGCTCGCGGCCCGGATTGCCAAGGCCGACGAGAAGGCGGATCGGGGAGCCCATGTCGATGATCGCAGGTCATGCCGCGCGCAAGTCCGTCGCGCCGACTCCGCAACCAAAAGGCCCGCCGGGGCGCCCGCGGCGGGCCTTCGTGCCGAGGCGACGCGAAGGCCTATTTCCTTTTCTTGTCGTCCTTCTTGGCGTCCTTCCCTGCTTCCTTCTTCTCGCCTTCCTTATCGGCCGGCTTCGCCTCGGCACCGGGTGCCGCTGCCGCGCCGGGTGCCGCCGCCACGCCGGGCGCCGCTGCCGCGCCGGCTGCTGCTTCGGCGCCGGGCACAGCCTCGACCGCTTCTTCGACGTGCGCCTTCGGAACGACCGCAGCGGCAACGACCGGGTCGAGCTTCCCGCGCGTGACGGCGGCCACGCCCGCAGGAAGCTTCAGCGACGATACGTGGATCGAGTGGCCCACATCCAGGTCGCTCAAATCCACCTCGATGAATCCGGGCAGGTCCTTCGGCAGGCACGAGATGTCGAGCTCGTTCGTCACGTGGCTGACGATCGCGCCCGAGACCTTGACCGCCGGCGAATTCTCGCCGTTGATGAAGTGCAGGGGCACCTTCATGTGAATCTTGCGGCTCTCGTCGATCCGCTGAAAGTCCACATGCAGGATTTCATTGCGGAACGGATGCATCTGCACGTCGCGCAGCAGCACCTTGGTGGCGCCACCGGCGAGCTTCATGGTCAGTATCGACGAATGGAATGCCTCGTTGCGCAGCGCGTGGAACAGCGCATTGTGGTCGAGCTCGATCGGCTGCGGGGAGGAGGCCCCGCCATAGACGATTCCCGGAGCCTTGCCCGCGCGCCGCATCCGGCGGCTGGCGCCGCGGCCTTCGGTATCGCGCGGAAATGCGGTGAACTCGAATTGCATGGTGCCACTCCTGATGTCTGCGGCCTTCCGGGAGTGGGCGCCCTGTCGCAAGGGCCCGTCCCGGTCGTCCGCGGTGGGCGACATCCCGCCGGGCCGATTGCGGCCGACCGCGGGGAAAGCTTTGAATTATAAACGGATTCGGGCGCCTCTCGCAAGCACCGCTACCGGCATGGGGTTCGGGCGCCGCGGCGCGCATTGGAGCCATCGACGGCAAGGCGGTCGCGCGGCCGCCCCCCCGTACCGAGCCGAAGCCACCAACGCGAACCCATGGTCAATGCGCCGGAAACGCCATGCGGGCACCGCTGCACACCGTGTCCGCGACAATCACTCGGTGAACAGCGAACTCACCGATTCCTCGTTCGAAACCCGCGTCATCGTCTCGGCGAGGAGCTGCGCGCACGAAAGCTGGCGAATACGCGGGCACGCCTTGGCTTCGTCGGTGAGCGGGATGGTGTCGGTGACGACGAGCTCGTCGAGCTCGGAGGCTGCAATGCGCGGCACGGCGCCGCCGGAAAGCACGGGGTGCGTGCAATACGCGACGACCTTCTTCGCGCCGTGCTCCTTCAACGCCGTCGCGGCCTTGCAAAGCGTGTTGGCCGTATCGACGAGGTCGTCCATGAGCACGCAGGTGCGCCCGGTGACGTCGCCAATGATGTTCATCACCTCGGAGACGTTGGCGCGCGGGCGGCGCTTGTCGATGATCGCGAGTTCGGAGTCGAGGCGCTTGGCAATGGCGCGGGCGCGGACCACGCCGCCGACATCGGGAGAGACGACCAGCAGATCGTCGTAATTCTGCTTCCACAGGTCGCCCAGCAGGATCGGGGTCGCGTAGATGTTGTCGACGGGGATGTTGAAGAACCCCTGGATCTGGTCGGCATGCAGGTCCATCACCATCACGCGGTCGACGCCCACGGTCGTCAGCAGATCGGCGACGACCTTGGCGGTGATCGGGACGCGCGCGGAACGCGGCCGCCGATCCTGCCGCGCGTAGCCGAAATACGGCATGCACGCGGTGATGCGCCCGGCGGATGCACGTTTCAGCGCGTCCGTCATCACCAGGATTTCCATCAGGTTGTCGTTGGTAGGAGCGCAGCTGGACTGCAGCAGGAAAATGTCGCGGCCGCGAACGTTTTCCAGCAATTCCACCATGACTTCGCCGTCGGAAAATTGCCCGACGATGCAGCGTCCGAGGCTGATGTTGAGGTGCCGGCATACCGCCTCGGCAAGCTTCGGGTTCGCGTTGCCGGTGAAGACTCTCATGCGCTCAAAAGCCATGGCACCTTCTTCTCAAACGACCGGGCCGTCCGGCCGGCGCGGAGCGCATCGCCCGTCGATGAGTGGCTGGGGAGGAAGGATTCGAACCTTCGAATGCCGGAATCAAAATCCGGTGCCTTAACCAACTTGGCGACTCCCCAGCGGAAAAACCGGCGCGCAGGAGGGCGCGAGGATCCTGCGTGGAACCCGTTCCGAGCGTCATGCGAAGGACGCGAGAGGGTGGCGCGACAGCGTGCGGGCAACAAAACCATCCATCCCCGGCAACCGCGCCGCGAGCGCGCTTCGCGCCTGCTCCTCGAAGGGGAACGGCGCGAAAACGCTTCCGCCCGAACCCGTCATCCGCGCCATCGGCGAGCGCCGGCGAAGTTCCGCGAGCGCCGAGGCAATGGCCGGAAAACGTGCTTCCGCAACGGCTTGCAGATCGTTCCGTCCATAACCCTCGGAAAAGACGTCTATTTTCGCCGACGCGGTGTTCCGTGTCAATTCGGGCGCAGCGAATATGGCCGCGGTCGAAACCGAGATGGCGGGGGTGATTACGGCGATCCAAAGGGGCGGCAACGAAATGGGTCGGAGCTGTTCGCCGATTCCACGCGCGATTGCCGGCTGGCCGAATACGAAAAAAGGAACGTCGGCGCCCAGTGCGAGCCCGATGCGCATCAGCTCGGCGCGGGAAAGATTGACATTCCATAGTCGGTTGAGGGCAAGGAGAACGGAGGCGGCGTCCGAGCTGCCCCCTCCGAGACCTCCCCCAATGGGAACCCGTTTTGTGACCGCGATATCGACGCCGTCGCGGCACCCGGTGGCCTGTTGCAGCGCATTCGCCGCGCGTACCGCGAGATCATCCTCCGCCGCTACGCCAGGAATGGTGTTCGCCCGGCGAATCGATCCATCGTCACGACGGGAAAGGTGAATCACATCGCCGTAGTCAAGCGCCACGAAGACGGTTTCGAGCGCGTGGTAGCCATCCGGCTGGCGGCCGGTCACGTGCAGGAATAGGTTGAGCTTGGCCGGCGCCGGCACTGTCAGCGTGCGCATGCCGCGATTGTCGCCGCGCGGACCCGGCGGCGCCAGCTTCTGCACGCCAGAGTGGATACAGGTTTCCGCACTGCGTCCGGCACCTATTCCTGCACGCTCAGCGGGCCGAGTGACGGAACCCGCCATCGGTCGACGATGACGCGAATATCGATGTCCGGATAGGTCAGCCGCAATTTGTTCGGCACCGCTCCCGGACCCTCGGCGTAGCCGTACACGATTTCCCAGCCTTCCTGTCGCAATACGGACGTCCGCCCCGCTTCGTCGCGTTCGATCATGTAGGGCGCGCCGGCACGCGGGATGCCTCGAATCCAGGCGGCAAGACTGATCACCGGCAACGGGATTCCGAACGTCCGTTGGGTCAGCGTCGCCCAATCGGCCGCTTCGCTGCGGACCCCGTCGCTCGTGCGCACTTCAAGGCGGGGCAGCTCCGCATCGCCGGTGATTTCGGCAATCGTCTGGCCAAGCGGTGTCGTCAGGACGAGTTCATCGCGCGGTGGCACGTGATGCCAGGTGAAATTGCCGGTGAACGCTTCTCCTGCGCGGCGCGCGGAGAGCCTGCCGTCAAGGGCGAACGGCGCGGAGGGCTCCGGCGCCGAACCGGGCCCCGACGGAGGAACGCCGGCGCACGCGGCCAGAACAATGGCCCAGATCGACAGTTGCGCGGCGCGCCATCGTGTCGCAGCAACGCGCGGCCATTCCGGGCAGGGAATCGTCATGGGAACCCCCCGCGCGGCGCAGCGACGGAGCGCAGGCGAATGCGGCGGAGGCTCCTAACGCGCGAGTCGGCGGACGGTTTCAAGTAGCACGGGGTTGTCCGGCGTGGACTTCAACTGCGACTGCCAGACTTCCTGCGCGCGCACGCGTTCGCCCCTCGCCCAGAGCACCTCGCCGAGGTGAGCGGCGATTTCGGCGTCCGGCCGGTCCGCGAGCGCACGACGGAGGTAGGCCTCGGCGTCGTCGAGCTTGCCCGTGCGGAAATACGCCCAGCCCATGCTGTCGAGAATGAACGGGTCCGCCGGCGAAATCTGGTACGCGCGTTCGATCAGCGCGAGGCCCTCGCTGGCGCGCGGCGTTCTGTCGACGAGCGTGTAGCCCAAAGCGTTGAGCGCGTGCGCGTTTTTCGGGTTCATTTCGATCAGGCGTCCGAGGCGCGCCTCGACCACGTCGATCCTGTCGAGCTTCTCGGCCACCATCGCTGTGTCGTAGAGAAGATCCGGCTGATCGGGATGCTCGAGGAGCGCCTGCGTCAGCACCGCGTACGCACCGGCGTTATCGCCTGCATCGCGAAGGATCTGCGCCTCGGCCTGCCGCACCTGCACCCGCTGGTCGATCGTCACCGCCGGCAGATCCGCGAGATAGCGTCGCGCCTCGACGAGGCGATTCTGCTTTGCCAGCATCGCCGCAGCGCGCAGCTTCGCGAGCCATGCCCGCTCGCCGTCGGGGACAGCGGCATAGCGCTCGAAAGCGAGTTCGTAACGGCCGGTTTCCTCGGCGATCTGGGCAAGATAGAGGTCCACCCCGCCGTTGTCGTCGTAGTCCCCGCGCTTCAGATCCTCGAACAGCGCCTCCGCGGCAGCCCAGTCCTTCATCTGCACCGCCAGCGCCGCAATCGCGAACTGGAAGTCCCGGTTGCTCCTGTCGGCCTCCCAGAATCGCTCGAAGATGGCGCGCGCTTCGGCGTACCGCTTCTGCTCGACGTAGAGCTGCGCCAACGCGCCGGCCGCCGCCTTCGACTCCGGCTGCGCCTTGAGGTACGCCGTCAGATAGGCGATCGCCTCGGCGGGCGAGTCCCTGGCCAGGATCTCGGCCTTCAGCATCGCGGCGCGCTCCCAGTCCGGCTTCAAGGCAAGCGCGCGATCCACGGCCTGATGCGCTACCGCCGAAGTCGCGCTGTCGGCAAGTCCGGCGTTGAATGCGGCCAGCGCGACGGCGAATCGCGCCTCGGCGAGATTCGGATAGGGTTGCGCGACGGCTTCGACAATCTTGAATATCGCGACCTTGTCGGGCTCGTGCACGAGCAGCCGGTTCAGCTGGAGAAAGGCTTCGCCGAGCGCCGCGGGCGATGTCGCCGCGTCGGCGAGCACGCGTTCGAGCTCGGCCTTGACATCGTTGCCCGCGCCGGGCACGTCGAACCCCCTTCCGGAGCTGCCACCCGCCAGCGCCGCGATGACCTGCTTCGGCCGCTCGGCCGCGGGGTCGAGTTCGCTCCACAGACGCGCCGATTCCACGGTGAGCGAGCGGGCCCGGGCGGCAACGCTGGTTTCGGTCGCGCGGCGGGCAAGTGCCGTGCTTCGGGTCTCGCGGGCCGCCTCGAGGTACGCGCGCGCGGCGAGCGCCGGTTCGCCGCGCTGCAACGCCACGTCCCCGACCAGCAGCCGGTACATGAGCTCCGCCGTCAGGCCATCGGCGTTTTCGGCGGGCGCCGGGCGGGCGGGCGAGTACGGCGCGGCGCCCGGCGGGAGCGGGGCCTGTGCCCCTCCCGTGACCGGCAGCGCGGCGAGCGCGGCCACAAACGCCAGGGCGAGGCGGGAACGACGAATTTGAGCCAAGATGGACATTTCGCGTAGGAGTACGATCCCTGAGCCGGCGCTCGCTGAGCGGTCCGGCTGCCAAGAGACGGACCAGTTTAGGTTATATTCGGCGGCGCACCAAACTCCTGCACCGGCGTGGCGTGTAGCCTCGTCATCGGCTGCCCGACCCACTTTCGCTTCGACGATGCCGGAATTGCCCGAAGTCGAAACCACGCGGCGTGGCATTGCGCCGCTGGTGATCGGACGCCGCGTTGCCGCATTCCACGTATACGACCCGCGATTGCGGTGGCCGGTTCCCGCATCGCTTCAAAAGATGCTGGTCGGGCGTGCCTTCGACCGGGTTGACCGGCGTGGCAAGTACCTGCTGTTCCGCCTGGGCGAGGACACGCTGCTGGTCCACCTCGGGATGACCGGCAGCCTGCGCGCCTTCATGCGGGCCCCGGCACCGTCAGCCCACGATCACGTCGACATCGTCCTCGACAACGGGACGTCGTTGCGCTATCACGACCCCCGCCGCTTCGGCGCCATACTCTGGGTGCCGCCTCCCGCGGACGGACATCCGCTGTTGGCGTCACTCGGACCGGAGCCTTTCGACAGGGCCTGCGATGCCGGCTACCTCAAACAGGCGACCCGTCGGCGCTCCAAGGGCATCAAGCTCGCCCTCATGGACAACCGCGTGATCGTGGGCGTCGGAAACATTTACGCCAACGAGGCGTTGTTTCGCGCCGGGATCCGCCCCACGACACCCGCGAACCGGGTTTCTGCCGCTCGGCTCGGCAGGCTCCTTGTGGAAGTGCGCGCCACGCTTACCGAGGCCATCGCCAAGGGTGGATCGACTTTGAGGGACTATGTCGACAGCCAGGGCGAACCGGGCTATTTTCAGCTCGATTACTATGTTTACGGCCGGGAAGGCATGCCATGCCGGGTTTGCGGCACCGCAATAAAGGCCGTCCGGATGGGCGGTCGCACCAGTACCTATTGTCCACGATGCCAGCGCTGAATTCCGTGTTGGGCTGTCCTTCGGACGGGCGGCGGGCCGATTCGGCACGAGAAATGCTGCGCTTGCCGTGGTAGATTCCCTTTCCCGGATTTCCGGCAACGACCCCGGCACGATAACGATGACCCGGCAGGAAGGCGGCACGTCCCAATCCCGCGAGCTCGCCGCACGCTTCGAGGCGTACAGCGACTGGCGGCGGCGGCTGTCGTTCGGCATTTCGTCGCTGCATCAATGGTTGGCGCAGCAGGAGCTGGCCGACGCGCAGATCGACATCAAGGTCCAGCAGCTCCTGGAACGCCTGCACCAGGACAAGCTCGTCGTTGCCTTCGTCGCGGAGTTCTCGCGCGGAAAATCCGAACTGATCAACGCGATCTTTTTCGCGGACTTCGGCCAGCGCCTGCTGCCGTCGTCGGCCGGGCGCACGACGATGTGCCCGACGGAACTTCTTTACGACTCGACCCGGGCCCCGTCGATCCGGTTGCTGCCGATCGAGACCCGCTTGAAGGACGCGACCGTTGCCGAATACAAGAACTACGCCGACGAGTGGGTCACGATAGGGCTCGATCTTTCGTCGGCAACGCGCATGAGCGAGGCGCTGTCGCGCGTGTCGCAGGTCAAGCGCGTTCCCGTTGCCCTGGCGCGAAAGTACGGTCTCTACGACGACGAGGACCTCCTCGCCACCATCGAATCCGAGGCCGACGGCTCCGTCGACATTCCGTGCTGGCGCCACGCCGTGATCAACTTCCCGCACCCGCTCCTCCAGCAGGGGCTGGTGATCCTCGACACGCCGGGGCTGAACGCGATCGGCACCGAGCCGGAACTCACGCTGAATCTTCTTCCCAACGCCCATGCGGTGCTGTTCATCCTCGCCGCCGACGCCGGTGTCACCAAGACCGACCTCGACGTATGGAACCGGTACCTCGCGGGCGACGATCCCGCGACCAAGGCCGGCCGCATTGTGATCCTGAACAAAATCGACGGACTGTGGGACGACCTCAAGTCGGATGCCGACATCGACACCGAGATCGACCGGCAGGTCAAGACGTCGGCGCGGCTCCTTGGCATCCCGCCGGCCCAGGTGTTCGCGGTGACGGCGCAGAAGGCGTTGCTCGCCAAGGTCAACGGCGACGATGCCCTGCTTGCAAGAAGCCGCCTGCCGGTGCTCGAGGGCGCGCTGTCGCGCAAGCTCATCCCGGCGAAGCGCGACATCGTCGGTGCGGCAACGCAGTCGGAGGTCAAGGCGCTCGCCTCGGGCGTGCGCTCGCTGCTCGACGCCCGGCAGAACGGCATCGCCGAACAGCTGACCGAGCTGCGCGCGCTGCGGGGCAAGAATCAGGACGTCGTCGAGCACATGATGGACCGCGTGCGCGAGGAGAAGGAGCTCTTCGAGCGCGGTCTGCATCGCTTTGCGGCGCTCCGCACGGTGTTCACGCAGCAAACGAACCAGCTGTTCGACGTGATTGGCCTGGACGCGCTGCGCACCAACGCCGGGCGCACACGCCGCCATATCGAAAGCAGCCCTTTCACGAAGGGCGTGCGCGGCGCGATGAACGAATTCTTCGCGACGATCCGGCGCGACTTCGACGACGCGGCGCGACGGTCCTCGGAAATTCACGACATGATGCAGGCGATGTACATGCGTTTCGCCAAGGACCAGGGGCTCGAGCGCTACACGCCGCCGCCGTTCTCCATGCTGAAGTACCAGAAGGAGATCGACCGCCTCGAGCGCGCGTACAACCAGCATTTCAACACGCTGTGGAACATGGTGAGCAAGGCCAAGTTCGCCCTGATGAAGCGGTTTTTCGAGACGATCGCGTCGCGCGTCAAGCACGTCTACGACATCGCGAACCGCGACGTCGAGAGCTGGCTCAAGGCCGTGATGTCGCCGCTGGAGACGCAGGTGAAGGAGCACCACCTGCAGCTGCGGCGCCGCCTCGAGAGCATCAAGCGGATCCACCGCGCGAGCGGCGAGCTCGAGGAGCGCGTCGCCGAGCTGGAACAGCAGGAGGCCGCGCTGGCCGCGCAGGTACGGCTGCTGGCCCGCACGGTTGCCGCGATCGACGCCATCGTGTTGCACCCGGACTCGGTACCGCAGGCGGCAAACGGCTGAGCCGTCACGCCCGCGTCGGGCGAAACAGCGTCACCCCGCAGGCGCTTTGGCATTCGCCGCCGCCATCAGACCCTCGTATTTTCGCCGCAGCTCGTCCTTGGTCTCGACGCGGTCCGGGTCCACTGGTATGCAGTCGACCGGACAGACCTCCACGCATTGCGGCGTGTCGAAATGCCCGACACACTCGGTGCATTTCGCCGGGTCGATCACATAGATTTCCGCGCCCTGCGAAATCGCGCCGTTCGGACACTCGGGTTCGCAGACGTCGCAGTTGATGCACTCGTCGGTGATGATCAGCGCCATCGGCATCTCCCGATCGAATCGCGACGCGCTATGGGCGCTGACCCGCGACCTTGGCCGCGAGCTTGGCGAGCACGATGGGATGGACGAACGGCGACACGTCGCCGCCGAACCGGGCGATCTCGCGGACGATCGTCGCCGAAACGAACATGTACTGTTCGGAAGGCGTCAGGAACAGCGTTTCGACGTCCGGGTAGAGGTTCCGGTTCATCCCCGCCATCTGGAACTCGTACTCGAAGTCCGACGCCGCGCGAAGCCCGCGCAGAATCACGCGCGCGTCCTGGGCGTGGACGAATTCCATCAGCAGCGACGAAAACGCCGCCACCTGCACGTTGGCGTACGGCGCGAGCACCTCGCGCGCCATCGCAACGCGTTCTTCCGTCGTGAAAAAGGGCCGTTTGGACTCGCTGTCCGCGACACCGATGACCACGCGGTCGAACAGCCGCGCCGCACGACGCACGATGTCCTCGTGCCCACGGGTGAGCGGGTCGAACGTGCCGGGATAGACGACCTTGAGCATGGGCGGTGAAGCTCGGGCAAGAGGCGGACGGGTGGCGCGGTCAACCGACAATTTCCGCGCGTACGAAAAGATGATAATGCACCTGTCCTGCCTTGTCGCGGCGCCACGGGGCCAGGGCCGGAGGCGGCGTCAAGGCCGCGCCGGCTTCCGCGTAGACGAACCCGCCCGGCGCGAGTCGCAGCGCGCAGGCAGGCAGCAACCAGGGCCAGGGATCGTCGCCGAAAGGCGGGTCCGCGAAGATCACATCGAAAACTCGCCGCTCTCCGGAAAGGAACGTTCGCACGTCCGCGACGCGCGACTCCAGCGCCGCCGCGTCGAGTGACAACGCCGTTTCCCGGAGTGACTCGATCAACGCTCGATCGCGGTCGACCGCAACCGAGAGCACCGCGCCGCGCGACAGGGCCTCGAGCGACATGGCGCCGGTCCCCGCATAAAGGTCCAGGCAACGCTTGCCCGACAGTTCCTGCCCGAGCCAATTGAACAGCGTTTCGCGCACCCGGTCCGGGGTCGGACGCAGACCTTCGACCCCGGGAAACCGGATAACGCGCCCACGCCAGGCGCCACCGATGATTCGAACGCAGTTGGGGCGGGGTTTGCGCAAAGGTCCGGTTGAACCAAGAGGGCGCGCGCAGGCGGTGGTCGAGGGACCGGCGTGGCGTACGGGTAAAATTATAGCTTCGCGGTCGCCCGGGGCTTTTCGGGACCCGCTTCGCCGCTCTGTAGCCCACCCCGCCTGGACCACCTGCTCCCCATGTTCGACGTGTTCAAGCGCCCCTCCGACGAGCGCGACCCAAAGCCTTGGAGCGACCGCCTGAAGGAGGGCTTGGCGCGGTCCCGCGACAAGCTCACGGAGGCGCTCGCGACGACGTTTGGCCGGGCGACGCTTGACGGCGAGACGCAGGACGCAATCGAGGCGGCGCTGCTCACCGCGGATGTGGGCGTTTCCGCCACGTCGCATCTGCTCGACGATCTGCGGGCGCGGTGGAAGCGATCGGGAGGCAAGGGCGACCCCAAGGTCATGCTCAAGGCGGCGCTGACCGAGCTACTCGCGCCGCTGGAGGCGCCGCTGGTGGTCACCGCAACGCGGCCGTTCGTCATCATGATCGCCGGCGTCAACGGCGCCGGCAAGACGACCTCGATCGGCAAGCTGGCCCGGCATTTTCAGGCGCAGGGCCTCACGGTGCTGCTGGCGGCAGGCGACACGTTCCGCGCCGCGGCGCGCGAACAGCTGGCGGTGTGGGGAGAGCGCAACAACGTCGCGGTGATCGCTCAGGAGGGGGGCGACCCGGCCGCCGTGATGTTCGACGCGATTGCAGCCGCGAAGGCCCGGAGTATCGACGTGGTGCTCGCCGACACAGCCGGCCGGCTGCCGACGCAGCTCAATCTGATGGACGAAATACGCAAGATTCAGCGGGTGATCCGCAAGACCGATCCGGCGGCGCCCCATGAGACGCTGCTGGTCCTCGACGCCAGCACGGGGCAGAACGCGCTGGCGCAGGTGAGGGCGTTCGACGACGCGCTCCACCTGACCGGGCTCGTGCTGACCAAGCTCGACGGCAGCGCAAAAGGAGGCACCGTGGCCGCCATCGCCAAGGAACACCCCGTTCCGCTGCGTTTCATCGGGGTCGGTGAAGGGGTCAACGACCTCCGGCCGTTCGTTGCGGCCGAATTTGTCGATGCCCTCGTAGGATGACGCGAGCGTTGGCGGCGCGTGGCAGCGGCATGCGCCGGGACCCCGCAGGCGGCAAGCTTCCGATAGATTCTCCGTCATGGAACAGGGCAGCGGATTGGCCGCAGGCCAGCTATTCGTACCGTAAATTGCGGTCGTCGTCGCACGGCGGATGTCGGGCGGAATGATCGTCCGGATCGCGAAGGACGCTCCCGCCCGCCGTGTTGAACCGACGACGAAGCGAGCACTTGCTGCGTCTACTCTTGGTCCAGGGCTTGTCTCGCCGGAGTGCGGGTCGATCGTCGATGAAGGATTCCTGGGGCCGCCGCGATACGAATGCCGTATGGCCGCGCCGACGGAACGATCTGTGCGGGTCGGTTACCTGACCAAAGCGGTCGGGAACTTCCGCGCTCGTTTAGCACTCTCAGGTCTGGAGTGCTAATATTACCCCGGGTCGGCGGGCGACTGCAATTCGAAGCCGCTCGTTACCCGCACCAGGAGACTGACGATGACCGGTACCGCGTTGGCCTTTCCGACTCCCGCCTCGCTGGGAAGTCTGGACCACTACATCCAGGCGGTGAATCGATTTCCGCTGCTGACACTGGAGCAGGAGACCGACCTCGGACGCCGGCTCCAGCGCGACAACGACCTCGAGGCCGCAAGTCAGCTCGTGCTCTCGCACCTCCGGCTGGTGGTGGCGGTGAGCCGCCGTTACCTCGGCTACGGCCTGCCGCAGGCCGACCTGATCCAGGAAGGCAACGTCGGGCTGATGAAGGCCGTGCGCCGCTTCGACCCGGAGCGGGGTGTCCGGCTGGTGTCCTTCGCGCTGCACTGGATACGCGCCGAGATGCATGAGTACATCCTGCGCAACTGGCGGCTGGTCAAGGTTGCGACGACCAAGGCACAGCGCAAGCTGTTTTTCAACCTGCGCAGCATGAAAAAGGGTCCCGCCACGCTTACCGCGGCGGAGACACGGGCCATCGCCAAGGACCTGGGCGTCAAGCCCGAGGAGGTCATCGAGATGGAGACCCGGCTTACCGGACGGGACATCGCGCTCGATCCGCAACCCAACGAGGACGGCAACGTGGCCTCGCCGATCGCCTATCTTACCGACGCCGAAGACGAGCCGGCGCAGATCCTCGAACGCGCCGAAACCACGGAAAACCGCAGCGCGGGTCTGACGCACGCCCTGGCGAAGCTCGATGACCGGAGTCGCCGGATCATCGAGGCCCGCTGGCTGCGCGAAGACGACCGCGTCACGTTGCAGGATCTGGCCGAGGAGTATGGGGTGTCGGCCGAGCGGATTCGCCAGATCGAGAGCAAGGCGATGAAAACGCTGCAGGCGCAGATGGCCGGTCTGTAATTCGCGCGCAGGGCCCCGTAGCGAGAAGCGCCGGCACCGGGCAACCGGCGGCCGGCGTTTTCTTGGGCATCCGGTGGCGGCCGCGAACGCGTCAGCCCCATGGCGCGATGGCCCCGTCGCCGCGCGTCGACCGCTACAGCTCCACCTGAGTGCCGAGCTCGACGACCCGATTGGTCGGCACGTGGAAGAAGTCCGTGGCCTTCACCGCCATCTTCGCGAGCGCGACGAACAGTCGTTCACGCCACAGCGCCATGCCGGGCGCAACCGACGGGATCAGCGTTTCGCGGGAGACGAAGAACGACGTGTCCATCATGTCGAAATCCAGCCCGCGATCGCCGCAGGTGTCGAGCAGCGCGGGAACGTCCGGCTCCTCGGTGAAGCCGTAGTACGCGTCCATGCGCCAGAATTGGCAACCGAGCTCGTGAATCTCGATACGCTCGGATTCGGCGACTCGCGGGATGTCGCGGGTATGCACGGTGAGGAAGACGACGCGATCGTGCAGAACCTTGTTGTGCTTCAGATTATGAAGCAACGCGTGCGGCACGCGATCTCCGGTCGAGGTCAGGAAGACCGCGGTTCCGGGCACGCGCGGCGGCGGGCTCGCGCCGATGCTCTCGATGAAGATGTCGATCGGCATCGAGTCCTCGGACAGGCGCACCATCAGGAGCGCGCGCCCCCGCTTCCAGGTTGTGAGCAGCGTAAATACCGCGCCGCCGATCAGAAGCGGGAACCATCCGCCGTCCGGTACCTTGAGCGCGTTCGAGGCGAGGAAGGCGAAATCGATCGCGAGCAGCGGCAGCGAGATCGCCAGCGCCACCCCGGGGCGCCAGCCCCAGATGCGCCGCATCACGACGAAAATCAGGACCGAGTCGATCAGCATCGCCAGCGTCACCGCGATGCCGTAAGCGCCGCCGAGGTTGTCCGAACTGTGGAAGCCCAGTACCAGCAACATCACCGCGACCAGCAACGTCCAGTTGATGAACGGCACGTAGATCTGGCCGATCTCGCGCTCCGAGGTGTGGAGGAGCTTCAACCGCGGACAGTAGCCCATCTGGATGGCCGCCCGCGTCAACGAGAACGCCCCCGAGATCACCGCTTGCGACGCGATCACTGCGGCGCATGTCGCGAGGATGACAAGCGGAATCAGCGCCCATTGTGGAGCCAGAAGATAAAAGGGATTCTTGATCGCGCCGGGGTCGGCGAGAAGGAGCGCGCCCTGGCCGAAATAGTTGAGCACCAGCGCCGGAAGCACGAAGAACAGCCACGCGCGCCGGATAGGCGTCGCGCCAAAATGGCCCATGTCGGCGTAGAGCGCTTCGGTGCCGGTCACCGCGAGCACGACCGCGCCCAGCGCAAGGAATGCCACAAACGGGCTGCCGGCGACGAAGATGACCGCGTAGTACGGGTTCACTGCCCGGAGCACCTCCGGATTTTTCGCGACGGCAAGGAGCCCCAGCACCGCGATGACGACGAACCAGAGGCACATCACGGGCCCGAACATGATCCCGACGCTCGCGGTTCCGCGCTTCTGGATGGCGAAAAGCGCGAGGATGATCGCAAGCGTCACCGGAACGATGAATGGATGCAGTTGCGGCGTGATGATCTCGAGTCCCTCCACGGCGCCCAGCACCGAGATCGCCGGGGTGATCATTCCATCGCCATAGAACATCGCCGCGCCGAATATGCCGAACCCAACGAGCCACCACCGGCGGCGCGAATGGTGTTCCACCCCGCGCGACACCAGCGCGGTCAGCGCCAGGATTCCGCCTTCGCCTCGATTGTCCGCGCGCATGATCAGTGTCACGTACTTGAGCGTGACCACGATCATCAGCGCCCAGAAGATCACCGAGAGGACCCCCAGGACGTTTCCCGGCGTGAGCGCGAGCGTGTGCACGCCGGTGAAGCATTGGCGCAGCGTGTACAACGGCGACGTACCGATGTCGCCGTAAACGACGCCGATGGCGCCGAAGATGAGTGGCGTCATGCGCCGGCGCGGATCGGCGGGCACGCTCATGGTCGGGGCAGGGGCCGCGCGGGGGACGCGTCAGCCGTTGCCGTTGTTGTTGTTGCCGTCGTCGCCACGACGCGCAAAGCGGATGTTGAGTTGCTTCAGCTTTCGGTAAAGGTGCGTGCGTTCGAGCCCCGCCTGCTCCGCGACGCGGCTCATGTTGCTTTGCTCGCGTCCCAACAGCTGCTCGAAGTAGATCCGCTCGAATGCCTCGCGCGCTTCGCGCAGGGGCAGCTCGAAGAATCGCGCGGTGATTTCGGGCGCGACGGCCTGGTTGGCCGCCGCCGCCTCTCCCAGCAGCCGCTTCACGTGATCCGGCGTGATATCGCCGGCCCCGGTATTGAGCGCGAGATTGGCGACGACATTCTGCAGATGGTCGACGTTGCCCGGCCAGTACGCGTTGGTGAGCGCGCTCACCGCCATCGGGGGCAACGCCGCGACGGTGCGAGCCATTCCGCGCTCGGCATCCTTCTGTGCCGCGGTGATGTCTCGCCAGAATCGGTCGACAAGCGCGGGTATGTCCTCGCGCCGCGAGCGGAGCGGCGGCAGGAGCACCGCGCCGATCGACAGGGCCGCAAGCAGCGCCGGGTCGAATTTGCCTTCGGCGGCGAGGTTCCCGAGCGGCTCGGCGCTCGTGCAGACGAGCGTCACATTGGCCCGTTCGAGTTTGGGCAGCAGAAACGCGAGTCCCTTCTGCTCGGCCTTCGCATATTGGCCGATCTCGGCGCAGTGAAGCATGCCGTCGCGCGCCTCGTCCAGGACGGCGAGCGGGTTTGCCGCGAGGCGCGAGCCATTGGGCAACGCGATCCACGGCACTTCCGGCACCTGCAACGCCCGCGCGGCCGTTTCGTGGCCTGTCCCGGGTTCGCCCAGGAGCAGGACGGGCTTCTTCGCCGCGAGCAGCTGTTCGATGGCCCGTTCCGCGTCGCGGATCGCGGCGCTGATGCCGAGCGCCGCGAGCGATACGCGCCGCGGCTCCTTCGCCGAGGCGATCTTGAGCGCGCGCGCGACGGTGCCGAGGAGCTTCTGGAGGCCGACAGGTTTTTCGAGAAAATCGAACGCGCCGATCCTCGTCGCCTCGACGGCCGTTTCGATCGTGCCGTGCCCGGACATCATCACGACCGGCATCGTGAGTTGCCCCGATGCTGCCCATTCGCGCAACAGCGTCACGCCGTCGGTGTCGGGCATCCAGATATCGAGCAGCACCAGTGCCGGCTGCTGTTTGGCCCGATAGCTTCGCGCCTCGGTCGCGTTCTCGGCGAGGCGCACGCGATAGCCCTCGTCCTGCAGTATTTCGGACAGCAGTTCGCGGATGCCGACTTCGTCATCGACGATCAGGATTTCGTTCACGGGAGCCATCGGGCGCCTATCCTACGCCGCTTGTGCCGCTGCGCGGAAAAACGAGCGTCACCTGCGCTCCGCGCGGCGACCGGTTGGCAATCTCGACGCGGCCACCGTGCTCGTCGATGATCTTCTTCACGATCGCGAGTCCGAGCCCGGTGCCTTTCGCTTTGGTCGTCACGTACGGCTCGAACGCCCGCGAGCGCACATCGTCGCCGAACCCGGTGCCGGCGTCGCCGAAGGTCAGTGCGACCTCGTCGCCCCGCGCCGCGAGGGCGATGTCGTAGCAGGGTCCGGGGACGTCGGCCTGGGCGTCGATCGCGTTCTGCAGAAGGTTGTGGAATACCTGACGCAGCCGGGTGGGCTCGCCCTGGATGACTAGGGGCACGGGTGGAAGCGACAGCGTGACTTGCGGGCGCAGATTGTCATACAACGCAAGGACATCCTGCAAGAGGGCGCCCGTGTCCACGGGCTGCATCGTCCCCGGGCGCGGCTGCCTGGCGTAGACCGCGAAATCGTCGACCATCTGCTTCATCGCCGCGACCTGTGCAATGATCGTCTGCGCGCCGCGCTTGAGGGTTTCCTGGTCCGGTGCCGCCAGTTTGGGTGCGAGCTTCACGGCGAGTCGCTCTGCGGAAAGCTGGATCGGGGTGAGCGGATTCTTGATTTCATGCGCCAGGCGCCGCGCCACTTCGCCCCACGCCGCATCGCGCTGCGCCTGCGCGAGATCGGTGACGTCGTCGAACACGACGACGTAACCCGCGACCGGCGCCACAGGCAGGCGCGAGCCGCGCAGGAGCAGCACACGCGTCAGGGTTGCGACCGCGAGCTCCGCCTGCTTCTGCCACTGCCCGTCCCGGCTGCTGCGAAAGCTCTCGGCGACCAATCCGGCGAAAGGCGCCAGCGCCGGCAGGTTGCGGCCCCAGTCGCCCAGCGGGATGCCCATCAGATCGGCGAGCGGCTGCTGGAGGATCACCGCGGCGCTCGCGTTCGCGGTCCGCAGCCGATACACGTCGTCGAAGGCGAGCACGCCTGCGGACAGATTCCCGAGAATGCTTTCGAGATACGCGCGCGTGGTCTCCGTCGCGCGCCGCGACTCCTCGGTCTTTTGCTGCGCTTCGGCCAGCTGCGCGGTCATCCTGTTGAACGATTCCGTGAGCACGCCCAGTTCGTCGCGCGAGGTGACCGGCTGCCGGCGCGTGAAGTCGCCCTGCGCCACCGCGCGCGTCCCTTCGGCGAGGAGCCCGAGCGGCGCCGCGAAGCGCTCCGACAGAACGACCGCAAGCCCCAGCGCCGACGTGAGCGTCAGAAGCAACGTGAGCGTCAGGGTAAGGGCGTAGATGCGCTTGAACACCTGTCGCGAGAGCGAAATCTTCTGATAGTCGTCCCACCCCGATCGGACCGTCTCGAAATCCTGCACAAGCGCCTTCGGCACGGGTTCCATCACCTGCAACACCCGGACGGGCTCGAGCCGGTCGTCGCTGTTCACCGGCACGACGACGCGCAGCAATTGGCGGCCCTCGTCGAATTCGGCGACGGTCTGCTGCTGGCGCGCGCGCCGCAGCGCCGCCGCGGGCGGTGGCTCAGGTGTCGCGGTCGAGGCGCCGACGCCGGCAACCGCGAGCACGCCGCCGGTTGTCGTGAACACCGCGGCTTCGTAGACGCCCGCCTGTTCGGTGGCGCGGTTGAGGCGCGGCGCGAGGTTGTCGGCGCGGGCGTCGGCCAGCGTCAAGGCGATCTGCCCTGCCTTGTTGCTCGTCTCCTTGAGCAGATAATCGAGCGTCTTGCGGCCGAGGTTCAAACCCCCGTCCAGCGCGCGGTCGACGCGAACGTCGAACCAGCTTTCGATGCTGCGCCCGATGAACAACACCGACGTTGCATACACGAGCGCCCCCGGCAGCACCGCGACCAACGCAAACAGCAATACGAGCCGCACCGCCAGGCGCGAACCGAATACCCCGGCTTTCCGCTTGCACCACAGCTGCCACAGCTGCCAACCGACGACGACCATCAGCAGCGCGATGAGAACGGCGTTGACGACCAGCAGCGTGTCGTAGCCCTGCGCGAACAGGGCGGTGTTCGCGGTCGCTGCGGCGAGCAGGAATACCGCAATCGCGGATAGAGACGTCGACGTCAGCAGTAGCCAGCGCAACCCCCGCTTGCCCGGAAGCCCGCTCATGGGGCGAAGCTCCAGCGATACCACTCCGACTGCAGCGTCCACTCGCGCGATGCAAGCGCGCTCACCTGAAATGGTTTTGGCAACTGGTTGACGTCGAGGCGCAGCCGAACCGCGGCATCGTATCGCGCGCCCTTGGCGAGCTGGTCGCGTCGTGCCACCTCGCGCGAAGTGACTCGCGACAGGAAGCGCTCGAGCTCGTCCACCGAGTCGAAAGTCTGCCCGAGGAGGCCGGACGCCGCGCGGTACTGGCGCGTCAGGGCGTTGTAGGCGACGCGATATTGCGTGGTCGCCGTCAGCACCTTTTCGTCGAACCAATACCAGCGCGGGCGGGAAAGCTCGAACTCGAGCAGGAAATAGAGAGGCACGCCTTTCTGCAGCGCCTCCTCCAGAGTGGAGCTGAGGTTGAACTCGAACTCGGCATTGAGGTAGTAGCCGTCCTCCTCGGTATGAATCTCGGCCGCCTTGACGACGATCGTGTCGGCGCCCGCCGCGGACGCGAGAAACATGGCCGCGGCGAACAGAACCGCGAGCAGGCTCCGGCATGGCGAGGCGCCGCCAAGCCGGAGGCCTGCGGGTCGGACGAAAGTTGGGAGGGGCGACATGCCGAAAGCGATGCGGAAGACAGCGGGACGGGATGGACGTCGGCGCGATTCCGGACGCGGCCCGAGCGAAGGCGGGCGCCCCTGCCGGTCGCGCCGGCTCAGGCCTTGCGGAGCAGCGCGTAGAAGAAACCGTCGTGATTGTGGCTCGCGCCGGGGAGCGAAGGCAAGAGTTGTCCGCGGCGATCGACGATGCCGGGCGCAAAGGTGATGGTTTCGCGCAACGCATCGCCATGGTTCGCCATGAACGTTCCGACCTGCGCATCGTTTTCGTCGCCGAACAGCGAGCACGTCGCGTACAGAATAAGCCCGCCCTGCGCAAGGCACGGCCATAGCGCCGCGAGGAGCCGCGCCTGCTGTCTCGCGAAGCCCTCGACGTCGGAGTCTCGCCGCAGCCACTTGGCATCCGGGTGGCGGCGCACGACGCCGGAGGCAGTGCAGGGCACGTCGGCCAGAATGCGATCGAACGGTTGCCCGTCCCACCACGCCGCAGGGTTGCCGGCGTCACCGGCGACCACCTGCACGCGAGGGCTCGCGAGCGTGAGGCGCGCGAGATTCTCGCGTACCCGCGGAAGCCGCGCGGCGTCACCGTCGAGCGCGGTTAGCAGAACGTCGGCAAGTTCGGCAAGGTGCGTCGTCTTGCCACCGGGCGCCGCGCAGGCGTCGAGCACGCGCATCCCGTCCGCGACACGCAACAGCGGCGCTGCCAGTTGCGCGCCCAGATCCTGCACCGAAAAGGCCCCTTCTTCATAGCCGGGCAATTGCGGGACGGGCTTGGGCGGCTCGACGATGATGCCGGCAACCCCGGCGGGCGTTGCCGCGACGTTTGCGGCGGCAAACCGCGCAAGCAGCGCGTCGCGCGTGCTTACGCGCCGGTTGACGCGAAGGGTCAACGGCGGCCGGTGGTTTCCGGCGTCGAGGACCGCTTCCCAGTCGTCCGGATATTCGCTTCGCACGCGGTCGATCCACCAGGCGGGATGCGACCACCTGGCGACGGCGTCGTCGCGCAGTGCCGCGTAGAGGGCATCGCGCTCGCGGAGATAGCGCCGCAGCAGCGCATTGACCAGCGGTTTCACTGCCGGGCGCAGGATCGCCGCCGCCGCGTCGACGGCGTGGTCGACGACCGCGAAAGGAGGCGCGCGGGTGTGTTCGAGCTGATAGAGCGCGACGGCGACGAGACAAGCGAGCGCGGGATCGGAAAGCGGTTTGGCGGCGAGCCGGCCGACGAGCGCCGCGAGCGTTCCCCAGTGCCGTAACGTGCCGTAGGCGAGCTCCTGCACGAGCGCGCGACGCCGGCCCGCCATGGCGTCCCCCGGTGGCGCGACGGCCGCCAGCGCGGCCGAAAGGGCCGCGCCGTCCAGGACGCGTTGGATGACAAGCGCGGCCTGCCGCTGGGCTTCCTGCACGCGTCGCCGCCGCGATCAGCCCGCCGCCATCGCGCGCGACCGCGCAACGCGCTCCGCGATCGACAGAGGCGTACTCGACAAGCCCGCAATGACGCCACCCGGGGGTCGCTCGAGATTCATCCTCTGCGCTGGCGACGGATTCGATGCGGCCGTCTCGAGCGGCGGGCGGGTCTTCGTCCGATCGCCGGTCATCGCAGGCCGGGCTCCGGCTTGGCGGCGCCCTCGTGGTGCCGGCGACAGCGCAGGCACGAATGGGTTGGCCGCGGCATGGGGCGATTCAACCGCGATTCGTCGCATCGGGCGCCGGTCGGACGGCGAACCGCGCACCCGGTGCAATGTGCCGTCCGGCGACAAACGCGGCGGCGGACATTCGGCGGCCGCCGGCGGGCTGCATTTCGGTGATTCGCAGGGCCCCTTCCCCGCAGGCAACCACGACGCCGGCCGCCCCCGCCGCAAGCACGGTGCCTGGCGGCCCGACCGGCGGAGGATTCGATACAGGTTCGGCCTTCCAAACCTTCAGGGGCGTGCCGGCAATCGCCGCCGTGGCCCCCGGCGCAGGGTCGAAGGCGCGCACCCGGCGGTCGATTTCGGCAGCGCTGGCGCTCCAGTCGATCGCCGCATCGATCCTGCCGATCTTGGTGGCATAGGTTGCGCCTTGCGCGGCCTGCGGAGCGACGGCGAGCCTACCCTCCGCGTGGAGGCGGGAGAGCGTCGCGATCATTGCGGCGGCGCCGACCGCCGCCAGCCTGCGCTCCAGCGTCGCGGCCGTTTCCCGTGGCGCA
This sequence comes from uncultured beta proteobacterium, assembly GCA_963726775.1. Taxonomy (GTDB): domain Bacteria; phylum Pseudomonadota; class Gammaproteobacteria; order Burkholderiales; family Casimicrobiaceae; genus CAIWHR01. Next base: position 1,147,034 of record CAVSDL010000001.1, on the reverse strand, counting down.
ATTGAAATTCGTACGGCCTCGACGATGGGCCCGGTATCGAGGCCGGCGTCCATCTGCATGATCGTGACTCCCGTTTCGGGGTCGCCCGCCTCGAGCGCCCGCTGAATCGGCGCCGCGCCACGCCAGCGGGGCAATAGCGAGGCATGGATATTGAGGCATCCATGCCGGGGCCAGGCGAGCACCGCCGGCGGGAGGATCATCCCGAAGGCGGCCACGACCAGAACGTCGAGCGGAACAGCGAGCACGGGCAAACGCTCCTGCGGGGACGCAAGCGATACCGGCTGCAGCAGCGGGAGCCCGCGCACGACCGCGAGCGCCTTGACAGGCGACGGAACGATCTCGAGGCCCCGACCTTTTGGACGGTCGGGTCGGGTCAGAACGATCGGTACTTCGAATTGGGCGTCTACGAGCGCGGCCAAGGCTGTCGCCGCAAACGCCGGCGTGCCGGCAAACCCGACCCGCATCAACCGGCCAGTCGCTGCTTCTTGCGGGCCCTCGCGGCAAGTCGCGCACGCTTCAGCGGCGACAGGTGGTCGACAAAGACCCTGCCGAACAGATGGTCCACTTCGTGCTGGATGCAGACGGCAAGCAGGCCGTCGGCATCCGTCTCGAAACCCACGCCCCGCTCGTCCCAAGCACGAACGCGGACCGTCGCCGCGCGGGTCACTTTGTCGTAATACCCCGGCACGGAAAGGCAGCCTTCCTCGGTCTCGGCTTCGCCGGCGGCCGTGACGATTACCGGATTGATGAAGACACGCAATGTGTCGCGGTTTTCAGAAATGTCCATGACAATGATCCGCTTATGCACGTCCACCTGGGTCGCGGCAAGTCCGATTCCCGGGGCTGCGTACATCGTGTCGGCCATGTCCCGGACCAGCTTCTGGATTTCCGGCGTGACCGCGGCGACCGGCGCGGCAAGCTTTCGCAGCCGCGGATCGGGGTATTCGAGGATCGTCAGAAGGGCCATGTACGGGTTTGCGGGTGCCGTCGTTAGCAAGCGCCGTCCGGCAACCGGGCCCCGGTCGCGGGCTGCGCCGCACGCCCGGCTTGCAAAATGCAGATTCCAGATGCAGAATCCGCCCTAAGCCCTTATTTTGGGGCGGTTTAGGACGATGGCAAGCCCCGCCCCCACCGGAAGAGGCTTTATGCGCCAGAAGTTTAGCATACCGAAATGCACCCTCGTCGCGACCGCCGCGCTGCTGGCGCTTGGCGTCGCAGCCGCGCGCGCCGACGAGCTCGTGATCAAGGAGCAGGCCTCCGACCGCTACACGGTGGTGAAAGGCGACACGCTGTGGGGGATCGCCGGGAAATTTCTCAAGGATCCGTGGCGGTGGCCGGAAATCTGGCGGTTGAACCGCGAGCAGATCGCCAATCCGCACCGGATCTATCCGGGCGACGTCATCGTGCTCGACAAGGCGGATGGACAGTGGCGGCTGACGGTTGCCAACCCGACCATCAAGCTGTCGCCGACGGCGCGCGTCACGCCCATCGACGTCGAGTCGATCCCATCCGTACCGCCCGGCGATATCGAGCCGTTCCTGTCCTGGCCGCTCATCACCGGGCCCGACGGGCTCAAGGATTCCGCCGAGATCATTGCCGGGCGTGACCAGCGCGTCGTTCGCGGCGAGGGCGATATGGTCTACGCGACCGGCATCGATACCAGGGCCGGCAACCTGTGGCGGCTTTATCGTCCCGGGCGCGTGTTGACCTCGCTCGACACCGGCGAGGTGCTGGGCTACGAACAGCAATACCTCGGTACGGCCAAGGTCGATCGCTTCGATACGGTCTCGACGATGCGCATTGTCGGCGCCCGCGAGGAAATCCTGGTGGGCGACCGGCTGGTTCCGTCGCCACGCGAGCAGGTCGTCAATTACGCGCCGCACCCCCCGGACAGGCCCGTCAACGGCCGGATCATCGCGCTCGGACGCGATGCGGCCGAGGCGGCCCGCGGCTGGATCGTCACCATCGACAAGGGCACCGCGGACGGCATCGATGTTGGCACCGTGTTCGCGATCTACCATGTCGTGCCCCCCATCCCGGATCCGCGGCCGTCGAAGGAGCCCGACCTTCTCGCCCGTTTTCAGGAGCAGACCAAGTTTTTCCAGCCCGATCGCTTTGTCCAGGTGCCCGACGAGCGAACGGGGCTGCTGTTCGTGTTCCGCGTCTTCGACCGCGTCTCCTACGGGCTCGTCCTCAACACATCCGACCCGGTGGAACTCGGCGACTACGTCCGCAAGCCGTAGCCGGCTGGAGCCCCGCCGCCGCGGGCGTCCGCGATGAACGTTGACGCGCGCGCCGAGGCCTGGATCCGGCTCCAGGTCATGGGGGTCGGCCCACGCCCGCTGGTCGACCTGCTGCGCGCCTTCGGCGGTCCGGAGGCCATCCTGGCCGCTCCACCCGCGCAGCGCCGCAGGATCGTCGCCCCACCCGCGGCAGCGGCCATCGATGCCGGTCCTGATGCGCCTAGACTCGCGGCGACGCTGGCGTGGGTCGGCGAACCCGGACATGGCATCGTTGCGTGGGACGACGCCGACTACCCGCCTCAGTTGCTTGAAATCGGCGATCCGCCGCCCGTTCTTTACTGCATAGGCCGTCGCGGGCTTCTGGCAAATCCGGCGCTGGCGATCGTCGGCAGCCGCAATGCGACGCCGCAGGGCATCGCCGATGCCGAGGCCTTTGCGGCCGCGCTGTCGGCGGCCGGCCTGACGATCGTCAGCGGGCTGGCGGTGGGCATAGACGCCGCGGCGCACCGCGGCGGCTTGAAGGAAGCCGGCAGTAGCATCGCCGTAGTCGGCACCGGATTGGATCGCATCTATCCCGCAAGGAACCGCGATCTTGCCCACCAACTTGCCGAGCGCGGCCTGCTGATCTCCGAATTCTCGCCGGGTACTCCGCCGTTGCCGCAGAATTTTCCGCGCCGCAACCGCCTGGTCAGCGGACTGGGACGCGGGATACTCGTGGTCGAGGCCACACTTTCGTCCGGATCGTTGATCACCGCGCGTCTCGCCGGCGAGCAGGGACGCGAAGTCTTCGCGCTGCCCGGCTCGATCCACTCGCCGTTTTCCAAAGGCTGCCACAAGCTGCTCCGCGAGGGTGCCAAACTCGTCGAAACCGCGCAGGACGTGCTCGACGAGCTGCGGCTGCCGAACACGCGCGGCAGCGCGGCCGGCCCGCAGCCATCGGACGTCGAAGACGGCGACAGCGCCCTCGCGGGCGACGCGCGCGCGGTAGCGGTGGCGCTCGGGTACGCTCCCACCGGCGTTGATGCCCTCGTCCTTTGCACCGGCCTTGCGGCGGAGGCCGTCGCCGCCGCGCTGCTTGCGCTCGAGCTCGACGGCCGCGCCGCTTCCATGCCCGGCGGGCTCTGGCAGCGTCGTCGTTGACGCGCGCACGTACGCGCGCGGCCGCGCGCGCATTGGCCTGCCTCCGCCAAAGGTTTTCTTGCTCCGGCGGCTTCGACTTCGGTACTATCTGCCGCTCTCTGCGCCGCGCGCCATGACCAAGACCCTCATCCTCGCCGAAAAGCCGTCCGTTGCTGGAGATATCGCCCGCGCACTCGGCGGCTTTGCGCGCCACGACGACTACTTCGAAAGCGAACGCTACGTCGTGTCATCGGCGGTCGGGCACCTGCTCGAGATCGGCATGCCCGAAGACGAGGAAGTCAAGCGCGGCAAGTGGACCTTCGCGCACCTCCCCGCGATTCCGTCGAAGTTTGCGTTGAAGCCGATCGAAAAGAACGAGAAGCGGCTGAAGACGTTGTTGAAGCTCATCAAGCGCAAGGATGTCGGCGATCTGATCAACGCCTGCGATGCCGGGCGCGAGGGTGAACTCATCTTTCGTTATATCGTCCAGTATGCGAAGGCGGCGAAGCCGATCCGGCGGCTGTGGCTGCAGTCGATGACGCCCGCAGCGATCCGCGACGCGTTCGGCGAGCTGCGCACCGATCCGCAAATGCGCCCGCTCGCCGATGCCGCGGTGTGCCGGTCCGAATCGGACTGGCTGGTCGGCATCAACGGCACGCGCGCGATGACCGCCTTCAATTCCAAGTCCGGCGGTTTCCAGCTCACCACCGTCGGTCGCGTGCAGACGCCGACGCTCGCGATCATGGTCGAGCGCGAAGAGAAGATCCGCGCCTTCCGCCCGCGCGGCTACTGGGAAGTCATGGCGACGTTCGCGGCCAGCGGCGGCGGCTACGGCGGGCGCTGGTTCGACGAAAACTGGAAAAAGAAGGAAGACGACCCCGATGCGCGCGCCGAGCGCCTCTGGGACGAGGCGCGCGCCGCCGCGATCGCCGCGCGCTGCGCCGGCAGGTCGGGCGAGGTCAGCGAGGAATCGAAACCTTCGACGCAAGGCGCGCCGCTGCTCTACGATCTTACGAGCCTGCAGCGCGAGGCCAACGGCCGCTTCGGATTCTCGGCGCGGACGACGCTTTCGCTCGCGCAGTCGCTCTACGAGAAGCACAAGGCGCTGACGTATCCGCGTACCGACTCGCGCGCCCTGCCCGAGGACTACCTCGGCACGGTGACGGCGACGATGGAGGCGCTCAAGGAGACCGGCGCGTACGGCGGTTTTGCCGCGCAGGTGCTCAAACAGAAGTGGGTGAAGCCCAGCAAGCGGATTTTCGACAATGCGAAGGTCTCCGACCACTTCGCGATCATCCCGACCCTGGTGGCCCCCAGGAATTTGAACGAGATCGAGGGGAAACTCTACGATTTCGTCGTCCGGCGCTTCCTCGCCGCGTTCTACCCGCCGGCGGAGTTCATGCTCACGACGCGGATCACGCGGGTCGCCGGCGAGCCCTTCAAGACCGAGGGCAAGGTGCTGGTGACGCCGGGCTGGCTCGCCGTCTATGGCAAGGACGCCCCGGTCGAGCAGGGCGGGGGCGCCGCACCGAAACCCGGCGACAAGGGCATGCTCGCCGCGGTGAAACCGGGCGAAACGGTCGCCACCGAAAAAATCGATGTCGTCGCCAACACGACGCGGCCGCCGGCGCGCCTCAACGAGGCCACCTTGCTTTCCGCCATGGAAGGCGCGGGCAAGCTGATCGACGACGAGGATCTGCGCGAGGCGATGCGCGAGAAGGGCCTCGGCACGCCGGCCACGCGCGCGCAGATCATAGAGGGTCTCATCGCGGAGAAGTACATTTACCGCGAGGGCAAGGAGCTGATTCCCACCGCCAAGGCCTTTCAGCTGATCACTCTGCTGCACGGCCTCGGCGTGCCGGAGCTGTTTTCACCGGAGCTCACCGCCGACTGGGAATTCAAGCTGGCGCAGATGGAGCGCGGCAAGCTCAAGCGCGAGACGTTCATGCGCGAGATCGTCGCGATGACCCATCACATCGTCGGCCAGGCGAAGGGTCATGAAAGCGACAGTATCGACGTCGATTTCGGCACGCTTACGGTACGCTGTCCGAAATGCGGCGGCGAAGTGCACGAACGGTACAAGAAATTCCAGTGCCAGCAATGCGAATTCGGTTTCTGGAAGATTGTTGCCGGCCGTCAACTCGCCATCGAAGAGGCAGACGCGCTGCTGCGCGACCGGCGCGTCGGGCCGCTCGATGGATTTCGCAGCAAACTCGGCAAGCCGTTTTCCGCCTCGCTCCGACTGAACGACGCGAACGAGGTCACGTTCGATTTTGGCGACGGCGGCGACGGCGGCGACGATGCGGAGGCGCCTGATTTCACGGGCCAGACGCCGCTCGGCGCGTGTCCGAAATGCGGCGCGCGCGTGTTCGAGTTGCCGCAGGCTTACGTATGCGAGAACGCCGTCGGCCCTGCGAAGGCCTGCACTTTCCGTTCGGGACGCATCATCCTGCAGCGACCGGTCGAACGGGCGCAGATGGAGAAGCTGCTGAGCTCCGGGAAGACCGATCTCCTGCAATTCGTGTCGGCGCGCACGCGGCGCGGGTTTTCGGCGTTCCTCATCCGGCAGCCCGACGGCAAGATCGGCTTCGAATTCGAGGCCAGGGGCCCGCCCGGCGCAAAGGGCGCGCGCGCGGTGCGTGGCGGTGCGGCGCTGCGCGTGCTGGGAGCGCATCCGGCGGACAAACGTCCGGTCGAGCTCTATGCAGGGCGCTACGGACCGTACGTGAAGCATGGCGACGTCAACGCGACGCTGCCGGACCGCGACAGCGTCGAATCGCTGACGCTCGACGCCGCCGTGGCGCTGCTCTCGGAAAAGGCAGAAAAATCTGGAGCCGCGCCGGCTGCGAAAAAAACCGCGGCGCGAATCCCCCGGCACCGCGCGGCGACGGCGGACAAGGTTGCCGAGCCCGCGATTCCCGCGGTGAAGGCCCCGCGATCGAAAACCGCATCGGCCGTGCCCAAACCCAGCACCAAGCCCGCAGGAAAGAAGACGGCGGCGCGCGCTCCCGTCGGTCCCGCCGCAAAGAAGAAGACGGTCAGGAAGAAATAGCGGCGGGCCGCGACTCACGGCCCGCGGCGCGGGGTTCCGCCAAGCCCGAAGCGGATGCCCTGCGCCAGCGGCAATTCACGGCTCGCGTTAATGGTGTTCGTCTGGCGGCGCATGTAGGCTTTCCACGCGTCGGATCCCGCTTCACGCCCGCCCCCGGTTTCCTTTTCCCCGCCAAACGCGCCGCCGATCTCGGCGCCCGACGTGCCGAGGTTCACGTTGGCGAGCCCGCAATCGCTGCCCGTCGCCGCAACGAAGGCTTCGGCGGTGCGCAGATCCTGCGTGAATATGGCGGACGAAAGACCTTGCCGGACGTTGTTGTTCTGGGCAATCGCTTCGTCGAGCGTGTCGAAGCCGGTCACATAGAGTATCGGGGCGAACGTCTCCCGCTGCACGACCGGCCAATCGCTGCTCGCATTGGCGATGATCGTGGGCTCGACCCAGAAGCCCGGACCGGGCCGGACCCCACCGCCGCAGACGACCTCTCCACCGGCAGCCACAGCCTCCGCGACGGCCCGGCGAAAATTGTCGACGGCCGCGGCGTCGATAAGCGGACCCATCAAGGTCGCCGGGTCCAGCGGATCGCCGATGCGCACTTGCGCGTACGCATCCTTGAGTCGCGTCAGCACGTCGGCGACGCGGCTGTGATGGACGATCAGCCGACGCGTTGACGTGCATCGCTGTCCGGCGGTGCCTACCGCACCGAAGAGCACCGACGGCACGACGAGGTCGAGATCGGCGTCGGCGGCCACGATCACCGCATTGTTGCCCGCGCACTCGAGCAGGCACTTGCCGAAACGGCCCGCAACCGTCGCGCCGATCTCGCGTCCAACCGCAGAGGATCCCGTGAACGAGACCAGCGCGACGCGCGGATCGGCGGCAAGCGCGCGTGTGCGCTCGGTGTCGCATACGGCCAGCAAGAATATGGGCGGCAGGCCGAGGTCCGATACGACGCGATTCGCGAGGTGTTGCACCGCGACGGCGGCGAGCGGCGTCTTCGGCGAAGGTTTCCAGACGGTGGCATTGCCGCACACGGCGGCCAGCAGCGCATTCCACGCCCACACCGCGACCGGGAAGTTGAACGCCGTGATCACGCCGACGACGCCCAGCGGATGCCACTGCTCCATCATCCGGTGGTGGGGGCGCTCGGAAGCGATCGTCCTGCCGTAGAGCATTCGTGACTGTCCTACCGCAAAATCGGCGATGTCGATCATCTCCTGCACTTCGCCGTCGCCTTCGGCCTTGATCTTGCCGTTTTCCAGGGCAACCAGGGTGCCGAGCGCGTCCTTGTGTCCGCGTAACAGGTTGCCAAAGTGGCGGATCGCTTCGCCGCGCTTCGGAGCCGGCACGCTCCGCCAGGCAAGCGCGGCGGCGGCGGCGGTGGCGAGTACTGCGTCGAGGTCGGCGGAATCGGCGAGCCGAACACGCGCGAGGTCGCGCTCGCTTCCAGGATTGATGGAGGCAATCGTCGATCCGCCGGCGCGCCACGCACCCGGCCCAAGGCATGCGCCGGCGTTGTCGGCGGCGATTGAAAGTCGCGCGAGCAGCGCCGGAATGTCGGTGTGCGCGGGATTGCTCATCGGTTGCGCAATTCCACCTACTGGCACGTGGTGCCGGGCGCGTGAAGCAGCTGCCGGGTAATTGCCTTGACCTGTGTCACCGGCGCCGGCGCCACACCGGTCACCGTGTAGGCGAAGGTCGCGTTGTTGCCGTCGGCAAACGTGAACGTGGCGCTCCCCGACGGGATGGTTACTCGCTGCGCCGGATCGTATGCATTGAACGTCGGACCCTCCACCCGGTAGAGTGTGCCGGCGTAGACCCCCAGGCCCGTCTTCAGCGCCGTCACCACCAGCCACAGCGGCGCCCCGGTCGTGTCGTAGGTGAACCAGCTGGCGAAGATCGTGTCGCCCTCGTGCGCGAAGTTGATCCCCCACCCCGACTCCACGCCCGCCGGCGCCGCCCACCACAAGCCCTGGTAGTTGGTCGCCAGCGCCAGGTTCGGCTGGGCCCCGAAGGTGCACGTCGGCAGTTGACCGATCAACACCTCGCGCGTCAGCGGCTTGGATTGCTGGATGCCGTTGACCGTGTAGGCGAAGGTCCCGTTGTTGACATCGCTGAAGGTCAGCGTTCCGGATCCCACCGGCGTCGATACCCGGGCCCCGACGTTGAACGGCACCCCATTGAACGTCGGGCCGCGTGATTCGTACAGCGGGCCCGCATAGGTGTTGGTCGCCGTCTTTTCCGCCTGCATCGTCAGCCACCAGCCCTTGCCGGTGAGGTCATAGGTGAACCACGTCGCGAAGATGGTATCGCCATCGTGCGTGAAATTGATGCCCCACCCCGCCTCCGAACCCGCCGGCGCCTTCCACCACAGCCCCTGGAAATTGAGCGATGCCGCCGACTGCGCCACAAGGACCGCCCCGTAGGCGTTGACGATGCCCGCGCCACAACGCGCCGTCGTGCAGCTCGAGCCCGCGGGAAAGGGCTTGGCCGTCGACGTCAGCAATGCCCGTAGTTGCGCGGCGGTGGTCTGCGGCGCCACCGAGAGAACCAGCGCCGCGACGCCCGCAACCATCGGTGCCGCAAAGCTGGTGCCGCCTTCGAACGCGATCGCGTCTCCGGTCGGCGTGGTATCGCCGAAGTTGGAGAGCAGGGGAATCCCGTTGCTTCCGGCGTTGAAATCGCCGCCGGGGGCCGACAGCGTAACGCCTGCGCCGAAATTGCTGTAACCGGCGAGCGCACCCTGCGTCGTCGTCGAGGCCACGGCAATGGCTTCGCTGCAATTTCCCGGCGTGCTGTTCGCGACGTCCCCTCCATCGTTGCCCGCGGCAGCGATAATCGCCCGCGTCAGCCCGTGCGCCAACGCCTGGGCGAAGACATCGTGGTAGGCGGCCGGGCACGCCGGGTCGGACGCCGAACCGGGGCCGCCCAGGCTCATATTGATGATCTGCGCCGGATACGGATTGGCGGGCACCCCGGGGACGGAAAGCCCTGCCGCCCAGGCCACGCCATCGAGAATGTCCGAATCGTAGCCGCCGCATTTGCCCAGGACCCGCACCGGCAGGATCCTGGCGGCCCAACTGATGCCCGCCGTCCATTGTCCGTTGTCAGCGTTCGCCGCCACGACACCCGCGACGCCGGTTCCATGCCACGAGCTGCCCGTGATCGCGCAGCCGCTGAAATAGGGGTCCATGAGATCGGTGGCGTTGACCCAGTCGCCGGGGTCCGAAGCATCGGCGTCGCGCCCGTCGCCATCGTTCGCGGTCTTCACATCCACCGCTGAAATGAAATCGTACCCCGGCAGAATGCGGCCGACGAGATCCCCGTGCAGGCGGTAACCGGTATCGACAACCGCGACAACGACATTCGCGGCGCCCGTGGTCACATCCCACGCCAGGTACGCGTTGATGCCCCCCGGCGTGTTGTCGAGGTACGGTTGGGTGGAGACAAAGGGATCGTTGGGAATTCGCTGCGCGTAGCGGCGGTAGTCCGGGTGCGCATATTCGACGTCCGGGTTGCGGGCGAGGCGCCGCGCGACGGCTTCCGCCTCCGCCGCCGGCAGCGGACGCTCCAGCGCCACGACGTGGGCGCCAAGCGCCATGGCCCGGCGGTGCGTCAGCGGCTGCCCCGCTTCCGCGGCGAGGCGATCCACACGCGAAGACGTGGTTGCGAGCGATTGCACGGTCTGCACGCCGGTCCGGAATTTCACGATGAGGCGTGCGGTCGCGTCCGGGCCGGGTGCCGCCCGGGTCGGGCCCGCCGCCAAGGCGGCCGACACGGCGAACGCGAACGAGCAAAGGATCGGAATGGCGGGTTGTGACTTCATGGATTCTCCGCTAGCGAGGGAGGTTCTCGCAGCATTTGGAACGGCGGGCCCTGCAAATCAGAACGTCGCCCATGCATTTTGGACGGCGGCCATGCCATCCCACGAAGGTGGGGCATTCACGCGAAACCGTTCCACGTCGCCAAGGACCGTCGCGAAGCGGAAAAGTTGCCAAATGGGTGGATTGAATTCGCTGCTTCCGGAATTGCGGGGCAGGCGGGCCGATTTTAACAATTTCGGGACCGCTTTCGACGCCGCCGGCCGGTGCTTCGAGTACGTTGGTCGGCGACGTCACCCCGCTTGCCCGTCCCGCGACGCCAGCGCTCGGCATTTGCATGGCTGAATGGCTGGCTGACGTGTCACCTTCCGCAAGCGGCGAAGAACCAAGCAAGTATTTCGAAGACCTCCTGCAGCGCGGCGTTTATACGTCGAGATTGCGCACGCCGAGCGCGTTCGTTTCGATGAAGGCCCGACGCGGTTCGACCTGCTCTCCCATCAGCGTCGAGAAAATCTCCTCCGACGTTATCGCATCCTCGATCTGCACTCGAAGCAGGCGCCGCACGCTGGGATCCATCGTCGTTTCCCACAATTGCGCCGGATTCATCTCGCCCAATCCCTTGTAGCGCTGCAATGAGACGCTGGCGTGCGCTTCGGCGAGCAGCCAGTCCAACGCCTCCTTGAACGACTTGACGGCACGCTGCTTGTCGCCACGCCGGACCATCGCGCCCGGTAGAATCAGCCCCTGCAAGACCTCGGCCGCAGCGCGAATCTGCGCAAAATCCCCCGAGCCCAGCAGATCACTGTCGATCACCGTCGCATGCGGCGTGCCGTGCCGGGTGCGAACGACGACGAGCCGCAGCGTATCGGTGGTCGCCTCGTAGCGGGAATCGACGCGGACGTCGGCGTCGCCTATCGCTGCCTGCAAAGCGGCGGCGCTTGTCGCGGCGGCATCCTCCGTGCCAAGGTCGATCGTCACTCCGGACAGCAGCGCGTGCAGCGCGGCCGGCTCCACGAGCCGCGCCAACCGGTCGATGACCGCTTCGGCCAGCAGATACTCGCGGGCAACGCTTGCGAACGCTTCGAGTCCGAGCGGCGGCTTGCCGGTGCCGGGGGTGAGTTCGGCGCCCTTCATCGCCACGCGCAGCAGATGCTGCTTCAGTTCGTGCGCGTCCTTGAGGTAGGTTTCCTCCTTGCCCTGCTTGACCTTGTAGAGCGGCGGCTGCGCGATGTAGATGTGGCCGCGTTCCACCAGCTCCGGCATCTGCCTGTAGAAAAAAGTGAGCAGCAAGGTACGGATGTGCGACCCGTCGACGTCCGCGTCGGTCATGATGATGATGCGGTGGTATCGCAACTTGTCGGCGTTGTATTCATCCTTTTCTTCCTTGTCCCCGGTCGACCGGCCGAAGCCCGTGCCCAACGCCGTGATCAGCGTGACGATCTCCTGCGAGGACACCAGCTTGTCGAAGCGCGCGCGCTCGACATTGAGGATCTTCCCGCGCAGCGGCAGGATGGCCTGGAACTTGCGGTCGCGGCCCTGTTTCGCCGAACCGCCTGCGGAATCGCCCTCGACGAGATACAGTTCGCACTGCGCGGGGTCACGCTCCTGGCAATCCGCGAGCTTGCCGGGCAGGCCCATCGAGTCGAGCACACCTTTGCGTCGCGTCAACTCGCGCGCCTTGCGCGCGGCTTCGCGGGCGCGCGCCGCATCGACGATCTTGGAGCAGATGATCTTGGCGTCGACCGGATGCTCGAGCAGAAAGTCGGCGAGCTTCGCGGCAACGATTTCCTGCACCACGGGCATGACTTCGGAGGACACGAGCTTGTCTTTCGTCTGCGAAGAGAACTTGGGCTCCGGCACCTTCACCGACAGCACGCAACAAAGGCCCTCGCGCATATCATCGCCGGTCGTCTCGACCTTGGCTTTCTTGGCGACCTCCTCCTTTTCGATGTAGTTGTTGAGCGTCCGCGTCATTGCCTGCCGGAGACCCGTCAGATGCGTGCCGCCATCGCGCTGCGGAATATTGTTGGTGAAGCATTGGACGTTCTCTGCGTATGAATCGTTCCACTGCATCGCGACCTCGACCGTGGTGCCGTCCTTTTCGCCGATGCCGTGAAAAACCTTCGGGTGCAACACCGCCTTGCTGCGGTTCATGTATTCGACAAACCCGCGGATACCCCCCGAATACGCGAAGTTCTCCGTCTTTCCGTCGCGCTGGTCGACCAACTCGATCTTCACACCGTTGTTCAGAAACGAAAGTTCGCGTATGCGCTTGGCGAGGATGTCGTAGTGATATTCGATGCGCTCGAACGTATCGGGCGACGCCATGAAATGCACTTCGGTGCCCCGCCGATCGGTAGTGCCGGTTGTCGCGAGAGGCGCAACGGGATCGCCACGTCGAAACTCCATCTGGTGCGCGTGGCCGTTGCGCCAGATGCGCAGCTTGAGCCAGTCCGAGAGCGCGTTCACCACCGACACGCCAACGCCGTGCAGACCGCCCGAAACCTTGTAGGAGTTCTGATCGAACTTGCCGCCCGCGTGCAACTCGGTCATCACAATTTCGGCGGCCGAACGTTTTTCGTCGTCGTCATCCTTGATGTCGGTGGGGATGCCGCGGCCATTGTCGACAACGGAAATCGAGTTGTCCCCGTGAATCACGACCTTGATGTCGTCACAGTAGCCGGCCAGGGCTTCGTCGATCGCGTTGTCGAGCACCTCGAACACCATGTGGTGCAGCCCGGTGCCGTCCGCGGTGTCGCCTATGTACATACCCGGGCGCTTGCGCACCGCATCGAGACCTTTCAGCACTTTGATGCTGGTGGAATCGTAGTCTTCGCCATTGTCGTTCGGCTTGTGATCAGCTGGTGTCATCGTCACTTTCGGTGGAATGCGGTGCTTCCCAAAATGCCGGCGCCGACTCGGGGGTCGGCGCCATGGCGTTGCTTGAAATCCCGACGCTGCGTCAGATTCGCATCGGCATCACGACGTACTTGTAGTCGTCGCGGCCCGGCACCGTCACGAGAGCGCTCGAATTGGCGTCCCCGAACGCGAGTTCGACGCGTTCCATGGCCATGTACTGCAGCACATCGAGCAGGTAGGTGATATTGAAGCCGATATCGAGCGCATCGCCGCTGTAGGCGACCTCAAGGTCTTCCTCGGCCTCCTCCTGCTCACTGTTCGTGCAAATGATCTTCAGCTGGCCTGGCCCGAGAACCAGGCGAACACCGCGAAACTTCTCGTTGGACAGGATTGCCGCCCGCTGGAGCGCGGCGAGCAACTCGGTCCGCGGCAATTCGATCAGCTTCGAGTGTCCCGTCGGAATCACCCGGTTGTAATCGGGGAACTTGCCGTCTACGACCTTGCTCGTAAGCTGGACGTTCGCAAAACCGAAGCGAACCTGATTGGACAGAATGTCGATCGACACCGGATCGTCAACGTCCGCCATGAGCTTGCCCAGCTCCAGGACCGTCTTGCGCGGCAGGATGACTTCCCGTCGCGGGTAGTCGCCGGCGATCTTGAGGCTCGCCCAGGAAAGTCTATGGCCGTCTGTCGCCACCGCCTGCAACGTATCCTTGTCGATCACCAGCAGCATGCCGTTCAGGTAATAGCGGATGTCCTGCTGCGCCATGGCGAATTCGGCGGACTTCAGCAGCCCCCGCAGATCGCGCTGCGGCAGCGCCAGCGCCTGGACCTCATCCTGCCCGATGCCGATCCGCGGGTAGTCGGCCGCCGGGAGGGTCTGCAGATTGAATCGGGATCGTCCGGCGCGGACGGTCATCTTCGAACCGACCGCATCGACGTTGAGCACGGCATCGTCGGGGAGCGCCCGTAGCAGATCCTGCAGCTTGCGGGCCGCGACCGTCACCGCCTGCGCTTCGGGACCGGGAAGCTCCGAGTGGGCGGTAATCTGCATTTCGAGATCGGTGGCCGTGACAAACAGGCGCCCGTCTTTCAGTTCCAGCAGCACATTCGCAAGAATCGGCAACGTGTGCCGGCGTTCGACGATCCCGGCGACGGCCTGCAATGGTTTCAGCAGCGCATCACGGGCTGTTTGCTTGAGTTGCATTGATTAAACCATTCAACAGCTAATAGGAGCGGGACGCTATTCGGAATAACCTCGAAAGGTCGTGCTTCTTCAGCGGGTTGGCAATAAGGCAATCCTGTGGATAACTAGGGTTCGCGCGGTGGATGAATTGTGGGCTTTTTTGAAAGTTCCAGCCTGCGTCGCCTAATCCACATATTATAGACTGGAAAGGTAATCTTTTCCAGCACGGGAAAGCGCTGCGGCGGCGTTGAAAAGCACGTTCCTGGGCGCGGTCTTGCGCTGCCGGGCGGCAAAGGCTGAACCGGGCGTCAATTGCGCAGGACCTGAAGGAGAAAATTGACGTCGTGGTTGAGTTCCGGGACGGTTTCGCGCAACTTGGTGATCTGCCTGCAGGCATGCAGAACGGTCGTGTGGTCACGGCCGCCGAAGTTGCTGCCAATCTCGGGTAGCGATAGCTGGGTCAATTCCTTGGCGAGCGCCATGGCGACCTGGCGGGGGCGGGCGATGGCGCGAGACCGTTTTTTCGAGTGCATCTCGGAGATGCGGATCTTGTAATAATCGGCGACGGTCTTCTGGATGTTCTCGATCGAGACCTGGCGGTTCTGCACCGCGAGCAGATCGCGAAGCGCCTCCTTGGCAACGGTGAGGGTGATGTCCTGGCCGTGGAAGCTCGAGTACGCGGCGACGCGTTTCAACGCGCCTTCGAGTTCGCGAACGTTGGAGCGAATGTGCTTCGCGATGAAAAATGCCACCTGCTCGTCGATCTTGAGATCGGTCGCGTGCGCCTTGGCGAGGAGGATGGCCACGCGCATTTCGAGTTCAGGTGGCTCGAGCGCCACGGTCAGTCCCCAGCCGAAACGCGAGATGAGGCGTTCCTCCAGACCCGAAATTTCCTTCGGGTAGGTATCGCAGGTGATGACGACTTGCTTGTGCCCTTCGATGAGGGTGTTGAAGAGATAGAAGAATTCTTCCTGCGTGCGGGTCTTGCCGTTGAAGAACTGGATGTCGTCGATAAGCAGCAGGTCGAGCGAGCGGTAATAGCGCTTGAATACGTCAAAAGCCTTGTGCTGGTACGCGCGGACGACGTCGGACACATAGGTCTCGGCGTGGATGTAACGGATCTTGGCTACGGGATCGCGCTCCAGGATGTCGTTGCCGATCGCCTGCACGAGGTGCGTCTTCCCAAGGCCTACGCCGCCATACACGAACAACGGGTTGTACGAAGTCGGGTGCTCGGCTACCTGCATGCCCGCGGCGCGCGCCAGTTGATTGGCCTTGCCGGCCACGAAACTCGCAAACGTGAAGCCTGGATTGAGGCTGGTGCGCTCATGACGGCGCGGGAGCGCGGGGGGCGTCGATACCGCCGCGAGATCGGGGAACGGCGGCGCGGGGGCGACGACGTCCGCAGCGGGAGGCGAGGGCTGCGCCACCGGAACGTCCGGCGGCTCGCGGACGGCGAGAGCGATGGGGACCACGCGGCCTTCCGCGGTGGAGGCAAGTTCGGCGATGCGGTCGGCGAAGCGCTCCTTGACCCATTGCAGCACGAATCGATTAGGCGCAAGAAGTCGATAGCCGTCAGCGGCGGCCTCGACCGCCAGCGGGCGGATCCAGGTATTGAATTGCTGCGGCGTCAGTTCGTCACGGAATGTGTCTAGGCAGCGTTGCCAGAATGCCGGAAGGGAAACCATGCTGCGGGACTTTCCTGGTGCGGGTTGCGGCCAATGGTGGCCCGGACAGCGATTGCCTGGTAGCGCCGCGCACAGTCGTTGGCGCGCCGGAGAGTTGCGGGCTTCGGTTCGTCAACGGGCCGGGTTCTGCTGTCATCCGCTCGGCCCGAGGGAAGCGTTGACGAGCGGATCTGACCTACCATCTGACCTACCGTCCGTGACGCGCGAAGTGTACCGCGCGGCGGCGAAGTTATCCACAGGCGGCGGGCACCCCGCCAAGGTCGGGCGACGGGCTCGGGCCGTCCCGCGTTTTAAGGGCTGGCGATTGACAACGGGACCCTTAACGCGTTTAAATATAAGGCTTTATCACCGAAGGTCCCCCATCATGAAACGCACGTACCAGCCCTCCGTCGTCAAGCGCAAGCGGACGCACGGATTTCGCGCCCGAATGAAGTCCGTTGGCGGCCGCAAGGTGCTCTCGGCGCGGCGCGCCAAGGGTCGCGCGCGCCTTACGCCCTGACGCAGGCCGCTGCGCCACGCGGCTACCGCCGGTTCCGGCTGACGGGCGCGGGTACGTTCGAGGCGCTGTTCCGGGCGGGGCGCCGCCGCGACGGCGAATTTCTTCAGGTCATTGCCGCGCCGGCGGCGAGAACGCCGGGCTGCGTGGGCTTCGTCATCGGCAAGAAGGCGCTTCCGCGTGCCGTGGATCGCAACCGCGTGCGGCGCATGTTGCGCCATTCGATCAGCGAAATGCGTCCGGCCGTCGAAGCTTACGACGTGATACTCCGCTTGAAGCGGACGTGCCTGCGCACGGAATTTCGGCGGGTTGCAGCGGAGGCGTCGCAGTTGCTTCGAGCGTTCGTCGGCGACCCGTCCCCGTGAAAGCCCTCGTGCTCGCGCTGATCCGCGGCTACCAGTACGTATTTCGGCCGCTGCTCGGATCGAATTGCCGGTTCGCGCCGAGTTGCTCGGATTACGCGCGTGAAGCGGTGGCGAAGCATGGGGTGCCGAAGGGCGCGTGGCTGGCGGCGCGGCGCGTATTGCGTTGTCATCCGTATCATCCGGGTGGGTACGACCCGGTGCCGTAGAATTCCCGACCCGTTCCCCGTGCAACGCCATCCCGGCGTACGCCGACTCATCTAGGTGGTCATGGATACGCAACGCCTGATCCTTTTCGCGATTTTCTCGATGTCGGCGCTTTTCCTCTGGGAGGCGTGGCAGAAGGAGCAGCGGCCGCCACCGGCTCCGGCTGCCGTCGCAACCCTGCCGGGCAGCGGAGTGGCGCCCCGCGCCGACGTCCCGGCGTTGCCGGCTGCGCGCCCCGCGCCCGCGGTGCCGGGCGCGTCCGCACCGGTCGCGAAGGACCCGGCGGCGACGGTGGGGCAACTCATTACCGTCCAGACGGATCTGTACCGCGCCGAGATCGACACGGTCGGCGGAGTGATCGCACAGGTCGCGCTCCTTGCGCACCATGACCCAGGCGACGAAGCGAAACCCTATCTCGCGTTGCTCCGCACACCCGAGCGCTTGCTCGTTGCGCAGTCCGGGCTGTTGGGTGAGGGGATGCCGAACCATCGGACGGTGTACGAGGTTCTGCCGGGCCCGCGGGAATTGGCGCCAGGCGCGACCGCACTCGAGCTGCGACTGCAGGCGACGGCTCCGAATGGTGACCGGATCGTCCAGCGACTGACCTTCCACAGGGGCAGCTACCTGATCGACGTCGCATACGACGTCACGAATGCCGGAAGCGCGCCGATCGCGCCCTCCGCGTATTTCCAGCTGACGCGCGACACAAAGACGCAAGGGACGCAGAACTCGATGGCGCCAGCATCCTACACCGGGCCGGTTATCTACAACGAGACCGACAAGTTCAAGAAGGTCGAGTTCGGCGACCTCGACAAGCTCGCCGCGGACCCTGCTCGAAAACTGCCTTACACGAAGAATGCCGACAACGGGTGGGTCGGCATGGTGGAGCACTATTTCGTCGCGGCGTGGTTGCCGTCGGACGAGAAGAAGCGCGCGCGCGAGTTCTACGCGCGCAAGCTCGACGGCGGGGCCTACGCCGTCGGCGTGATCGTGCAGGCCGAAGCCCCGATCGCGCCCGGCGCGACCGGGGAAATCGGTGTCCCGCTGTACGTCGGGCCGCAGGAGCAGGGCGCGCTGTCGAAGCTCGCCCAGGGCTTCGACCTTGTCGTCGACTACGGCATCTTCACCGTGATCGCAGCGCCGCTGTTCTGGCTGCTCAAATGGCTGCACGGGATCGTGGGGAACTGGGGCTGGGCGATCATTCTGCTCACCATCATCATCAAGAGCGCGTTCTATCCTCTGAATCATGCCAGCGCCCGTTCGATGGCCAAGATGAAGGTGATTGCGCCGAAGTTGAAGGCATTGCAGGCGCAATACGCGGATGACAAACAGCAGCTCCAGATCAAGATGATGGAGATGTACAAGCAGGAAAAGATCAACCCGCTGGGGGGCTGTCTGCCGATACTGGTCCAGATCCCGGTTTTCATCGCGTTGTACTGGGTGCTGCTGTCGGCCGTCGAATTGCGACATGCGCCTTGGATCGGTTGGATCAAGGATCTGTCGGCGCCGGACCCGTATTTCGTGTTGCCGGTCATCTACGCGATCACCGCGTACCTCCAGGTCAGGCTATCCCCGACGCCCATCTCCGACCCGGTGCAGGCCAAGGTGATGCAGATCATGCCGATCGCCTTCTCGGTGATGTTCATCTTCTTCCCGTCGGGGCTGGTCCTCTACTGGCTCATCAACAATTCGTTGCAGATCTTCCAGCAATGGCACATGAACCGCGTGCTGGAAAGGGAAGCGGCGGTCGCGGCGGCGAAGCGACGCTAGAGGCCGAGGCGCGGGCCGGGAAGCAAGCGCATCGCGCGAGGGGCGCCCCGCCGCGGTAATCTCGGATCATGATTTTCGCCTCCGACACCATCGCCGCGATTGCGACTCCGCCTGGCCGGGGCGGCATCGGGGTGATCCGCATCTCGGGCGCCGAAGTGCCGGATGTCGTTGCCGGGCTCCTCGACCGCGTTCCGGCGCCGCGAGTGGCGACCGTCGCGACGTTCCGTGGCGGTAACGGCGAGGCGCTGGACCAGGGGCTGGCAATCCTCTTTCCCGCGCCGCGCTCGTATACAGGCGAGGACGTGCTCGAACTGCACGGGCATGGCGGGCCGGCCGTATTGCGCCTGGTGCTGTCACGGTGTCTCGAGTTGGGCGCCCGGATGGCGGAGCCGGGCGAGTTCACCAAACGCGCGTTTCTCAACGGCAAGCTGGACCTCGCGCAGGCGGAGGGGGTGGCCGACTTGATCGACGCGGCCACCGCGACGGCCGCCCGCGCCGCGGCGCGGAGTCTTTCGGGCGCGTTCTCGCGCGAAATCCATGCACTGGTGAACGAGCTTACCGAGCTGCGCATGTTGACGGAGGCCACACTCGATTTCCCCGACGAAGACATCGACTTTCTGCGCGCCGCGGATGCACACGGCAAGCTGGCCGCGATTCGCGGACAGGTTGCGAAAGTACTGGAGTGCGCGAGACAGGGCGCGTTGTTGCGCGAGGGCCTGACGGGCGTATTGGTCGGCGCGCCGAATGTCGGCAAATCGAGTCTCCTGAATCAGCTGGCGGGCGACGAGATCGCGATCGTCACGCCGATCGCCGGCACCACGCGCGACGCGGTGCCGAGCGCGATGGAGATTCACGGAATCCCGCTGACGGTGATCGACACCGCGGGCCTGCGGGCTACCGATGATCCGATCGAGACTCTGGGCATCGAGCGTACGTGGGCGGCGGTGCGCGGTGCCGATCTCGCGCTGGTGCTCGTCGACGCCAGGGACGACGCGGCGGACGCGCTCGACGCCGCCGCCGCGATTCTCGCGCAGCTGCCGACGACGCTGGCGCGCATCGTGATTCACAACAAGATCGACCTCGCGGGGCTGGCGCCAAAGGCGGAAATGCGGGAGGTCCCTGGCGCCGCGGACCGGCATCGCCACGTGTTCCTGTCGGCGAAGACAGGCGCCGGAGTCGACCTCCTGCGCCAGGAAATTCTCGCGCATGCGGGCGCGCACGGAGATATGGAGGGCACCTACCTCGCACGTGCGCGGCATCTGGATGCGCTGCGCGGCGGGCAGCAGCGCCTGGCGGCAGCGGCGCAGCACCTGGCGGTTGCGCAACCGCCGCTCGAGCTCTTTGCCGAAGAACTGCGCGCGGCGCAGCAGGCGCTTTCCTCGATCACGGGCGAAGTCACCGCGGAGGATCTGCTCGGTGTCATCTTCGCGCGGTTCTGCATCGGCAAATGACCCGGGCGGGCCCCTTGCCGTGGCTGACGGGGCTCGCGGTCGGCGCCGGCGCCGGATGGACGTGCCGTCACCTGGGGACGCCGATTCCGTGGATGCTGGGGCCGATGTTTGCGCTGGCGTTTCTGCGTGTCGCGGGGACGAATGTCGCGGCGCCGCCCGGCGGACGACAGGTGGGCCAGTGGATCATCGGCACG
The DNA here is from genome assembly GCA_963726775.1 of uncultured beta proteobacterium. Classification (GTDB taxonomy): domain Bacteria; phylum Pseudomonadota; class Gammaproteobacteria; order Burkholderiales; family Casimicrobiaceae; genus CAIWHR01. The sequence continues at coordinate 1,126,589 of CAVSDL010000001.1, read as the reverse complement.
TCACTCGCGTTGTATTTCACGCCGCAGGTCGTGCGCGAGGTGGCGAGCTGGTGGCCATTGCTGATTGCAGGCGCGGGGTTTGCGATCGGACTGGGATACGGGAGCGGGCTGTTGCTGGGGCGGCTCGCGGGCCTTGATCGAACCACCGGCATTTTTGCGAGCGTTCCCGGCGGCGCGGCGGAGATGGCGGTGCTGGGCGAACGATTCGGCGCGCGGGTCGATCGGGTCGCGGCAGCGCAGAGCCTGCGCGTTCTGATTGTCGTCGCGGTGGTGCCGACGGCGTATGCGCTGCTCGGGGTCCATGGCGCGGATCGTTTTGTGCCGGGCGCAACGATGTTCGACGGTGCGGGGTTTGCAGCGCTGATGGCCGCAACGCTATGCGGCAGCGCGGTGGCGCAACGGCTGCGGCTGCCCAACGCGTTCGTCCTGGGCTCGTTGGCGGTGGCGATCCCGCTGACGGCGAGCGAAGTCAATCTGTCGGCGATGCCGGCCCTCGCGTCCAACGCCGGGCAATGCCTCCTCGGGTGCGCGCTCGGGGCGCGCTTCGAGCCGGATTTTCTGCGCGGGGCCCCGCGGTTCGTCGCTGCGGTGTTGGTGACGGTGCTGGGGGCGATCGCTGCGGCAGCGGCATTCGGCTGGATGCTGGCGGCGCTGTCAGGGCTGCCCGCGGCAACGCTGGTGCTGGGCGCGGCGCCGGGAGGGATTGCGGAAATGTGCATCACGGCGAAGTCGCTGGAACTCGGCGTGCCGCTCGTCACGGCGTTCCATGTGACGCGCGTGGTAGCGCTTCTGTTGTTCACGGCGCCCTTGTTCGCGCGTGCGCAGGCGTGGCGCAAGGGCGGGCGCGATGGCGAGGGTCGGTGAGCGATGATGCCGTGCCGCTGTTCGGGTGAGGGCCGCTGCCGTACTGCCAGCAGGGTGTGACCGTGGCGCGCGGAGGGTGTCCGGCGGTGCGGCGATAGCCGATACATGGGTGAAGCGGTCAGGCTGCCGGGCCGCAACCCGCTCGCCTTACGGGGGTGTCGGCGCGCGGTGTAGACTGAATAGTTGTCGCGCCGCGATCCGTTGTCCCGCGCAGGCGCGCCCTGGCCAGATTCCACCTCCCGCAGGACCCGCATGAACGATCCCGCTTCGATGACCGCGGACGGCGCCGGCGTATCGGCGCCACGCTACGTCCGCCATGCGCGCTTGCGCGCGTGGGTCGGCGAAATTGCCGCGTTGACCAAGCCCGATCGCATCGTGTGGTGCGATGGCAGCCAGGAGGAGTACGACCAACTGTGCGCAGAAATGGTCGCCGGCGGGACGCTGGAAACGTTGAATCAGGCGAAGCGCCCGGCGAGTTATCTGGCGCGGTCGGATCCCTCGGACGTGGCACGGGTCGAAGATCGCACGTTCATCTGCAGCGAGAGGGAAGAGGACGCCGGTCCGACGAACAACTGGGTGGCGCCTGCCGAAATGCGCAGGACCATCGACCAACTGTTCGATGGCTGCATGCGCGGGCGGACGATGTACGTCGTTCCGTTCTCGATGGGTCCTATCGGCAGCCACATTTCGCATGTCGGCATCGAGCTCTCGGACAGCCGGTACGTCGTCGTCAACATGCGATTGATGACGCGGATGGGGCGTGCGGTGTTCGCCGTCCTGGGCGAGGATGGCCCGTTCGTTCCGTGCGTGCATTCGGTGGGCGCACCGCTCGTGGCGGGGCAGGCGGATGTGCCGTGGCCGTGCAATGGCGGGCGCAAGTACATCGTGCATTTCCCGGAGTCGCGGGAGATCTGGAGTTACGGCTCGGGGTATGGCGGCAACGCGCTGCTCGGCAAGAAGTGCTTCGCGCTGCGAATAGCCTCGGTGATGGGCCGCGACCAGGGCTGGCTCGCGGAGCACATGCTGATTCTCGGCGTGACCTCGCCCGCGGGCGAGAAGAGCTACATCGCCGCCGCCTTTCCGAGCGCTTGCGGCAAGACGAATTTCGCGATGTTGATCCCGCCGCAGGGATTCGACGGCTGGAAGGTGACGACGATCGGCGACGACATCGCGTGGATCAAGCCGCACGCCGATGGCAGGTTCTATGCGGTCAACCCGGAGGCAGGTTATTTCGGCGTTGCGCCGGGTACATCGTGGGAGTCGAACCCCAACGCGATGGAGATGCTGAAGGAAAACGTCATCTACACCAACGTTGCGCTTACCGACGACGGCGATGTGTGGTGGGAAGGGTTGACGAAGACGCCGCCCCATCATCTGATCGATTGGCAAGGGCGCGACTGGACGCCGGATTGCGGCCGCACGGCGGCGCATCCCAATTCGCGTTTCACCGTCGCGGCAATCCAGTGCCCGTCGCTCGATCCGCACTGGGACAGCCCCGACGGCGTACCGATCGACGCGTTTGTCTTCGGCGCGCGGCGGTCCGATACGGTGCCGCTGGTGGTCGAGGCCGCGTCTTGGGAGGAAGGCGTCTACAAGGCCGCGACGATGGGTTCGGAAACGACAGCTGCCGCCGCGGGCAAGACCGGCGAAGTGCGTCGGGACCCGTTCGCGATGCTGCCGTTCTGCGGCTACCACGTCGGCGATTATTTCGCGCACTGGCTCAAGATGGGCCGGGCCGTGGCGCAGCCGCCGAAAATATTCAACGTCAACTGGTTTCGCACCGACGAACACGGAAGGTTTGCGTGGCCCGGCTTCGGCCAGAACATGCGCGTCCTGGCATGGATCGTCGAACGTTGCCGGGGACGCGGACACGCGCTAGAGACCGCGCTCGGGCTCCAGCCCGCCTACGATGATCTAACCTGGGCCGGCCTCGACTATCCGCCCGCCCGCTTCGCGCAAGTCATGGACGTGGACCGGGCCTCGTGGGCGCGCGAACTTGCGGAGCACGACCAGTTGTTCGCCCGGCTTGGGGATAAGCGCCCCGCAGCGCTTGCCGCGGAGCGGGAGCGGTTGGGCGGTCGGCTCGAGACCTAGGCCGGATATCACCGCTACGGAATGGCGTACGTTATGGGGCTCCGAAGGAGTGGGCGCCCACATCATAATTGAGGCCGAGCCGGCTGCTTGGATCGCGCGGCTGCGCCGCGCGAGGTCACGGATCATGCCCCGGATGCAAGCGGCGAATCGACGCCCATGCAGGAGGGCGCGCCTGGCCCCCCGAAACGCAGGCTCTTCCGCGCCGCCGCGCCGTTCGCAGCGCCCGCGGTGATTTCGCCGTCGCACCGCTTGGCCAATGCCATGGTGAATCTCCCGTGCCAACGATTTCCCGCCACTGACTGTGCTTGGCGTTACCGGGTCTATTCCGCAGGACTTTGGAAGGATGGCGAGTGCTGCGCCCGATTCGATCGTTTCCGAGGCCCGAGCCAATCCGGGCTCCGAGAAAAGGGGGCGTGGCTCCCCCGCCCGGCAACCGCAACGCGGGGATTCACGGGCAGCTGGAGACGCGCGACTGTTTCACGTGGAACGGAGCGTGGCAGTACCCGGCCGGTCCCCCGCCGATGCCTTGGGCTTGCCCGGGATTCGATGGCAAGTGCGAACGAGGGTCGCCGCCGCGTGCCGCCTGACGTATCGGATGACCTTGATCGTGAGCGGGCCGCCCAACCGCCGCCCCATGTTCCACGTGGAACGCGCTCCCCTGCGGGCATGGCGGAGCCGACGAACTCGCGATTCGATCGCGTGCGGTCGGGGCGAAACGCGCCGTCTTTAGCCGCTTTCCCGAAGCCTTCGTTTGCCGTATCATGCGCGCTCGGTTTTCGCGCGCGCTTAAGCCAGCCTGGGCGAAAAACCGTAACAAAATCATGATATTTCCGACACGCTTCGAAGTCATAGTCGTAGGGGGCGGCCATGCCGGCACCGAGGCGGCGCTTGCCAGCGCGCGGATGGGCCGCAAGACGCTCCTGCTGACCCACAACATCGAAACCCTGGGACAGATGTCCTGCAATCCGTCCATCGGCGGAATTGGCAAGGGTCATCTGGTCCGGGAAGTCGACGCGATGGGCGGCGCGATGGCGATCGCGACCGACGAAGCCGGGATCCAATTTCGAATTCTCAATTCGAGCAAGGGCCCGGCGGTGCGCGCGACGCGCGCGCAGGCGGACCGGGTGCTCTACAAGCAGGCGATTCGCACACGGCTCGAGAAACAGCCCAACCTCACGCTTTTTCAGCAGGCGGTCGACGACCTGACGCTGGACGGCGATGGCGCCGACGCGCGGGTCACCGGTGTCGTTACCCAGCTTGGAATTCGATTCGAATCCGAGTCGGTCATTCTGACTACGGGCACCTTCCTGGCCGGATTGATCCACGTCGGCCTCGACCATTACGAGGCCGGCCGGGCGGGCGACCCGCCCGCCAAGAGGCTCGCCGCGCGCTTGCGGGAGCTGCAGTTGCCGGTCGGCCGGTTGAAGACCGGAACCCCGCCGCGACTCGACGGCCGCACGATCGATTTCGCGGCGCTCGACATCCAGCCCGGCGACGATCCGGCGCCGGTGTTCAGCTTCATGGGCACGCGCGCGCTGCATCCGCGGCAGCTGCCCTGCTGGATTACGAAGACCAACCCGCGCACGCACGAGATCATTCGCGCCGGTCTCGATCGCTCGCCGCTGTTCACCGGCGTGATCAAAGGGGTGGGCCCACGCTATTGCCCGTCGATCGAGGACAAGGTCGTGCGCTTCGCGGACCGCCCGAGCCACCAGGTCTTCCTCGAGCCCGAGGGACTCGCGACGGAGGAAATCTACCCGAACGGCATTTCGACGTCGCTGCCGTTCGACGTGCAGCTCGCGCTGGTGCGCTCGCTCGCGGGCTGCGCAAACGCGCATATCCTCCGCCCGGGCTACTCGATCGAGTACGACTATTTCGACCCCCGCGCGCTGCGCTCGTCGCTCGAAACCAAGGCGATACGGGGACTATTTTTCGCGGGGCAGATCAACGGCACGACCGGATACGAGGAGGCCGCGGCGCAGGGTCTCGTCGCCGGCGTCAACGCCGCGCGCCGGGTACGCGGGGACGGCGGCTGGTGCCCGCGCCGCGACGAGGCGTACGTCGGCGTGCTGGTGGACGACCTCATCACCTCTGGCGTCTCCGAGCCCTACCGGATGTTCACGTCGCGCGCCGAATACCGGCTGCAGCTGCGCGAGGACAATGCGGACCTGCGGCTGACGGAAACCGGCCGTGCGCTCGGCGTTGTCGACGATGCGCGCTGGGACGCCTATGCGCGGAAGCGCGATGCCGTCGCGCGCGAGTACGAACGCCTGAAGACGACCTACGTGAACCCGAACGTGGTCGCTCAGCACGACGCGCAACGTGTGCTGGGCGCCCCGATCGAGCGCGAATATTCCCTCGCCGACCTGCTCCGCCGGCCGAACGTCACGTATGCGAACCTCGCGACGCTGCAGGGCGAAGGCCCGTCGACCGTCGATCCCGTCGTCGCGGAACAGGTCGAGATCGCGACCAAGTATTCCGGTTACATCGAACGGCAGCGCGAAGAGATCGCGCGCCGTCGAAGCGAGGAAGGCCTGCCGATGCCTGCGGATCTCGATTACCGCACGGTGCGCGGTTTGTCGACGGAAGTGCAGCAGAAACTCAATCTGCACCAGCCCGAGACGGTGGGCCAGGCGGCGCGCATTTCCGGCGTCACCCCGGCGGCGATTTCGCTGCTGCTGGTGCATTTGAAGCGCGGATTCGGCGCACGCGCGGCCGACCGCGACGTGCGCCCGCCCCCCGCGACGCGGCGGTCGGCTTGATCGCCACGACGGACCTCGACGAGGGACTTGCCGCGCTTGGCGTCCGATTGCCGGACCCCGCGCGCGATTCCCTCGCCGGGTATCTTGCGCTGCTCGCGAAATGGAATCTCACCTACAACCTGACCGCGATACGCGAGCCCGAGCGGATGGTCACGCACCATGTTCTGGACGCGCTCGCCGTCATGCCTCGGCTGCCGGCGCGTGACGGGCTCCGCATTCTCGATGTCGGCAGCGGCGGCGGGGTGCCGGGGATTCCACTGGCGATCGCGCAGCCCGGCTGGCACGTCGTGCTGCTCGACGGCAACCACAAGAAGGGCGCGTTCCTGCAGCAAGCCGTGATCGAGCTTGGCCTCGCCAATGCCGAAGCCGTGATCACGCGCGTCGAGGAGTTCCTGCCGGACGCCCCCTTCGATGTCGTGATCGCGCGCGCCTTCTCCGACCTTGCGACGTTCGTGCAACTGAGCGCGCGGCATCTCGCGCCGAACGGGCAGCTCGTCGCGATGAAGGGGGTCTTTCCGGACGAGGAGATCGCGCTTCTGCCCGCGGACATTCGCGTCGTTGCCACGCCCTCGCTGGCGGTGCCGGGCCTCGACGCCGAGCGCCATCTGATCGTCATGGAGCGCGCGTGACCCGGATCCTCGCGGTGGCGAACCAGAAGGGCGGCGTCGGCAAGACGACCACCGCCGTCAATCTCGCGGCGAGCCTGGTCGCGATGAAGCGGCGCGTGTTGCTGGTGGACCTCGATCCGCAGGGCAACGCCACCACCGGCGCCGGGCTCGACAAGCGCGCCTTTCCGGCGACCGTCTACCAGGTGCTGCTCGGCGAGCGGAAGATCGCCGACGTGCGCGTTCCGTCGCCCACCGGGGGTTTCGACGTCGTGCCCGCGAACCGCGAGCTCGCCGGCGCCGAGGTCGAGCTTGTCGAACTGCCCGAGCGCGAAACGCGCCTCAAGGACGCGCTGGCCGAAGCGCTGCACCAGATGCGCACGGCGATCACCGAAGTTGCGCCGGACTACGATTTCATTCTCCTCGACTGTCCGCCGTCGTTGTCGCTGCTGACGCTCAATGGTCTCTGCGCCGCGGACGCGGTGCTGATCCCGATGCAGTGCGAGTACTACGCGCTGGAAGGGCTCTCCGATCTCGTCCAGACGATCAAGAAAGTGCGCGCGCACCTCAATCCTGCGCTCGAAATCGAGGGCTTGCTGCGCACGATGTACGACCCGCGCAATACACTCGCCCAGCACGTCGGAGCGGAGCTCGAGAAGCATTTCGGGGACAAGCTCTACCGCACGATCGTTCCCCGCAACATCCGTTTGGCCGAGGCGCCGTCGCATGGAGTCCCCGCGCTCCACCTCGACGCCGCTTCGAAAGGCGCGCAAGCGTATCTCGCGCTCGCCGGCGAGATCCTGCGGCGGATGGATGCGCAAGCCGCGGTACGGCGCACTGCCGCCGCCCGGGATGGCGCCGGCACGGAGAAGACACCATGATTCGTCCGAAAGGCCTCGGCCGCGGTCTCGACGCGCTGCTGTCGGGCTCCGATGAGTCGGGCGCCAGGGAATCGCTGCAGATGCTCGCGATCGACCGGTTGCGACCCGGCAAGTACCAGCCACGCACGCGGATGGACGAAGCGTCGCTCGACGAGCTGGCGCAGTCGATTCGCGATCACGGCGTGATGCAGCCCGTGCTGGTGCGGCCCGTCGAAGGCGGTCGGTTCGAGATCATCGCCGGCGAGCGACGATGGCGCGCGGCGCAGCGCGCGGGCCTGAAGGACGTGCCGGCGCTGGTGAAAGAAGTCCCCGATCAATCAGCGCTGGCCATTGCGCTCATCGAAAACATTCAGCGCGAAGATCTCAATCCGCTGGAACAGGCCAACGGCATTCACCGTCTGATCGGCGAGTTCGGTCTCACCCACGAAGCGGCGGCGAAGGCCGTTGGCCGCTCGCGCAGCGCCGTCACCAATCTGCTGCGGCTGCGCGATCTCGCGAATCCCGTTCAGGAATACCTGATGGGCGGGAAGCTCGACATGGGGCATGCCCGCGCGCTGCTCGGGCTCGCCGCGGCGCAGCAGGCCGCGGCCGCGGCGCGCGTGGTTGCGCAAGGACTTTCGGTCCGCGAAACGGAGCGGCTCGTCCACCACCTCGCGCATCCGGGCAAGCATCGCGCACCCAACGCGGCGCGCGCGCCGCCGATCCCGATGTTGCCCGCCTCGCCGAAGAACTCGCCGAAACGCTGGGCGCGAAGGTGGCGATCGAACCGAAGAAAAATGGCGCCGGCCGCCTCGTGATCACCTACGCGAGCCTGGAGCAGCTCGACGGGATCCTCGCCAAGCTTCGGGGATTCGGGGCATCCGGCGCCGGCCGCTAACCCAGTTGCTTCAGCATCGTCTCCGCGTCGGAGATTTCGTACTTGCCCGGCGCTTCGATATTGAGAGTCTTGACGACGCCGTTGTCGACCAGCATCGAGAACCGCTGGCAGCGAACGCCGAGGCCCTTCGCGGTGAGATCGAACTCCAGACCAAGCGCCTTGGTATAGGCGGCGCTGCCGTCGCCCAGCATCCGGACCTTGCCGCCGGTCTTCTGATCGCGCGCCCACGCGCCCATCACGAACGCATCGTTCACCGACATGCAAAAGACCTCGGCAATGCCCCTTGCCTTCAGCTTGTCGAGGCTTTGCACGTAGCTCGGCACATGCTTCGCCGAGCATGTCGGCGTGAACGCGCCCGGCAGGCCGAAGATCACAACCTTGCGGCCGCGGGTGAGGTCGCCGACCTTGAATTCATTGGGGCCGATCGTGCAGCCATTGCCTTCGACTTCGATGTATTCGGACAGCGTGCCTGCGGGCAGCGTGTCCCCAACCTTGATCGTCATGCGCGCTCCTTGCGTTGGGTGGTGAACCCGGAAGAATCGCAGCCTTCGCGACCGAATTCAACCCCTTCCACCGCAATCCGCCGCGGCGTCATGCGCCGATCGTGCCGCCGCCGCCGGCTCGGCGGCATCAGGGGCGAACGAGACCGCCCCGGGAACCCGGGATCGCGGTCCCAAGTGGCGTCGCTTGCCGGGTTTGCGCAAGCGCGGTAGCGTTACCGGTTCGACGAACAGGGGGAGGGGCTTATGGCAACGGCGAACAGGAAGAGCGCCGCCGGCGTGGCGTCGCCGCGGAATACCCGGCTGCTGATCGCTACGCGCAAGGGGCTGTGGATTCTCACCGGTGATGCTGCGCGGCGCTCCTGGAAACTCGCGGGGCCGCACTTTCTCGGAAGCATCGTCCACCATGCGGTGCAGGATCCGCGCGACGGCAAGACGCTGCTCGTCGCGGCCCGCACCGGACATCTGGGACCGACGATCTTTCGCTCGACCGACCGCGGCCGAACGTGGAAGGAGGCTTCGAAGCCACCGGCGTTCGAGGCGGGCACCGGGCGCACCGTCGATCACACGTTCTGGCTGACGCCGGGGCATGCCTCGGAACGGAACACCTGGTACGCGGGCACCTCGCCACAGGGTCTCTTTCGCTCGGCCGATGCCGGGGTGACCTGGAATGGGGTCGCCGGATTCAACACGCATCCGCGCCGCAAGGAGTGGTGCGGGGGCGATCAGGACGGCACGCCGGATGGCGCGAAACTGCATTCGATCCTCGTCGATCCGCGTGACCCGAAGCACCTCTACATCGGGATGTCGAGTGGCGGAATTTTCGAGTCCGTCGATGCGGGCGCCGATTGGCGGCCGCTGAACGGCGGCGTGAAAGCCGACTTCATGCCGGATCCGAACGCGGAGTTCGGCCACGACCCTCACTGCGTGCGACTGCATCCGCAGGCACCGGACCGACTCTTCCATCAGAACCACTGCGGAATCTATCGACTCGACCGGCCCGCCGTTCGCTGGACCGACATCGGAGCGGCGATGCCCAAATCGGTGGGGCCGATAGGATTTCCGATGGTGTTGCACCCGCGGGACCCCGACACGCTTTGGGTGTTCCCGATGGACGGCACGAGCGTCTGGCCGCGCGTGTCGCCGGGTGGAAAGCCTGCGGCCTACCGCTCCGTGAACGGCGGCCGCACGTGGCAGCGCCAGGCGACCGGCCTGCCGAAAGCGCAAGCCTGGTGGACGGTGAAGCGGCAGGCGATGACGGCGGACGCTGCCCCAACCGTCGGTATCTACTTCGGGACGACCAGCGGCGAAGTGTGGGCCAGCCGCGACGAAGGCCGCGCATGGAAATGCCTCGCGCAGCATCTGCCCCACATCTATGCGATCGAGGTGGCCTGAGCGATGATCGTTCGCGTTCCGGGACTGCTGCGTTCGTACACGGCGGGCGTCGAGCGCGTCGCGATCGACCTTTCGGATCGGACGGCCACGTTGGCGGATGCGCTCGCGAAGCTCGACGCCCGCTACCCGGGACTGCGGTTTCGCATCGTCGACGAGCAGGGCGCGATCCGCCCGCACATCAAGCTCTTCGTGGACGGAATTGTTGCGCGCAGTCCGGCGGAGGGCGTGGCGTCCGATGCCGAGCTCATGATCGTCGGGGCGCTTTCCGGCGGTTGACGACGGCGCGGCGCGGCAAATGCGGCCGCTGACGGAAGGCAAGCTGCCGGGTCTCCCGGGCGCGAGGTTCGCGATCGTTTCGCGTCCGCCCTGGGCGCTCCTCCGCGTTGCGGTGCTCCGCCAAGGACGGCTATAATCAACGGGTTTGCTGCTGCCGGAAATGCGCTACCTGCAGGCCGTGCGCATCGTGTGACCCCCCCGCTCAATACCAAGCCATTCCGTACCGTCCTCAAGTGGCAGCTCATCGCTACGGCGGCTGTCGCGGCCGTGGCGGGAGCGTGGGAGGGTGGGCGGGGCGCGATTTCCGCACTGCTGGGGGGTGGCGTCAACGTGGCAGCGGGCGTGGTCTATGCGTGGCTGCTGGGATTCAGGCTCGGGGCGACGGCGGTGCCCGATGTAGGGTCCTCGCTGGTCGCGATGTTCCGCGCGGAAGCGGGTAAGGTCCTGGTGATCGTCGGCGGGCTGTGGCTCGCACTGTCGACGTACCAGGACATGGTCCCGGCGGCGTTCTTCACGGCGTTCGTGATCACCGTGATCGTGTTCAGCATGGCGATAATCGTTCGCGAGTAGATCGAATCGAATCAGGGGTGGGGCTTGTGGCTGCCGAATCCGAACTGAACCCGACGTCCTATATCCAGCATCACCTGACGTTCCTGACCAAGCCCATCGGCGAGGCAGGCGGCTTCTGGTCGGTGAACTGGGACACGCTGGTTACGACCGGCGTCATCGCGTTTTTCGCCTTCGGCTTTCTCTGGCTCGTCACGCGCAAGGCAACATCCGGCGTGCCGTCGAAGACGCAGGCGTTCGTTGAGATGACCTTCGACTTCGTCAACGAGCAGGTCAAGGGCATCTACCAAGGCGACAACAAGCTGATCGCACCGCTTGCGCTCACCACGTTCGTGCTCGTGCTGTTCCTGAACGCGATGGACTTCCTGCCCGTCGACATCATGTCGAAATTCTACGAGCATGCACTCGGCCAGCATACGTGGCGCGGCGTACCCACCGCCGACGTCAACACGACGTTCGCGTTGGCGCTCTCCGTGTTCGCGCTGATGATCTTCTACAGCATCAAAGTCAAGGGTCTCGGTGGCTGGATCCACGAGCTCTTCTGCTCTCCGTTCGGCGGCAACCCGCTGCTGTGGCCGTTCAATCTGCTGTTCAACGCGGTCGAGTACGTGTCGAAACCGCTGTCCCACTCGCTGCGGCTGTACGGCAACATGTACGCCGGCGAGATCATCTTCATGCTGCTCGGCCTCTGGGCGGCCACCGGCCTGGTCGGCGCCGTGTTCGGGGCCGTGCTGAATCTCGGCTGGTCGATCTTCCACATCCTGATCGTCGTGTTACAGGCGTACATCTTCATGATGCTGACCATCGTGTACATCGCGATGGCGCACGAGCACCACTGATCCACCCGCTTCGCTCTACCGTCCAACCCCGTCTAGAAAGGAAATAAAATGGACCCGAAATTGCAACTGCTGGCGATGATCCAGGCCTACACGGGCGTTGGGATCGGTCTCATCATCGGCCTGGGCGCGCTCGGCGCGTGCGTCGGCGTCGGCATCATGTGCTCGCGCTTCCTCGAGGGTGCGGCGCGCCAGCCGGAACTGATGCCGCAGCTGCAGGCGAAGGTGTTCCTGCTGCTGGGCCTGATCGACGCATCGTTCATCATCGGCGTTGGCCTCGCGATGCTGTTCGCGTTCGGCAATCCGCTGCTCGCTGTCGTCCGCTAGGGGTCCCGCGCAACCCGTGACAACCGGAGGGCCGCCATGAACATCAACCTAACGCTGCTGATGCAGGCCGCGGCCTTCGCCGCGTTCATCTGGTTCACGGCGAAATTCGTGTGGCCGCCGCTGATGCGCGCCATCGACACCCGGCAGAAGCAGATTGCGGACGGTCTCGCCGCGGGCGAGCAGGGACGGCAGAGCCTCGCCAGCAGCGAGAAGCGGATCGCGGACATGATGTCGGAAGCCAAGGGGCGGAGCGCCGACATCATCGCGCAGGGCGAGAAGCTCAAGACCGAGACCATCGAGGCGGCGAAAACCCAGGCCAAGGTGGAAGCCGACCGCATTCTCGCCGGCGCCAAGGCCGAAATCGAGCAGGAGATCATGCGGGCGAAGGAAGCGCTTCGGAACCAGGTCGCCGATCTCGCCGTCGCGGGCGCGTCGAAGATCCTGAAGCGCGAAGTCGACGCCAAGGCGCACGCCGACCTCCTCGCGGCGATCCGGCAGCAACTCTGACGGACGTGCGATGGCCGAACTGACAACAATCGCCCGACCCTACGCCGAAGCGGCGTTCCGGATCGCGCGCGATGCCAGCGCCCTGCCGGTCTGGTCGGAGACGTTGCGCTTCCTCTGCGACGTCGCCGCCGATCCACAGATGGAGGCGGCGCTCGACAACCCCAAGCTCACCGCAGCCGACAAGGCGGCGTTGCTGCTCGCCGTCGGCGGCGAGCGCCTCGATGCCACCGGCCGCAATTTCGTCCGCGTGCTGGTCGAGGCCGATCGGGTTGCGGTGCTGCCGCAGATCCGGGAGCTGTTCGAGGCGCTGAAGAACGACACCGACGGCGTGGCCAAAGCGCGGATCGACAGCGCGTTCCCGCTTTCCGACGCACAGACGGCGGAGCTCACGGCGGCATTGGAGAAACGGTTCGGCAGAAAGATCGAGGCGACGGTCAACGTCGATCCGGCGCTCGGAGGCGGCGCGCGGATCACCGTTGGCGACACGGTGATCGACGGCACCATCGAGGCGCAGCTTGCGGCGATGGCCACCCAGTTACGGGCCTAATTTCGAAACTATCGCAGGCCGGTGGCGGCGGGGCCGGCGCGACGCGAGGAAACCATGCAGCTGAATCCTTCTGAAATCAGCGAACTGATCAAGAGCAAGATCCAGAACCTGGACACCGGCGCGACGGTGCGCACGCAGGGGACGGTCGTCTCCATCTCCGACGGCATCGCCCGCGTTCACGGGCTCTCCGACGCGATGGCGGGCGAGATGCTCGAGTTTCCGGGCAACACGTTCGGCCTCGCCCTGAACCTCGAGCGCGATTCGGTCGGCGTCGTGATACTCGGCGCGTACGAGCACATTTCCGAAGGCGAAACGGTGAAGTGCACGGGGCGCATCCTGTCGGTGCCGGTCGGCCCGGAGCTGATCGGGCGCGTCGTCAATTCCCTCGGCCAGCCCATCGACGGCAAAGGACCGGTCACGGCCAAGGAGACGGACGTCATCGAGAAGATCGCACCCGGTGTGATCTGGCGCGAAGGCGTATCGCAGCCGGTGCAGACGGGCTTGAAGGCGATCGACGCGATGGTGCCAATCGGCCGCGGCCAGCGCGAGCTCATCATCGGCGACCGCCAGACGGGCAAGACCGCCGTGGCGGTCGACACGATCATCAACCAGAAGGGCAAGGACCTGTTTTGCGTCTACGTTGCGATCGGCCAGAAGGCTTCGACGGTCAAGAACGTCATTCGGAAGCTCGAAGAAACCGGCGCGATGGCTTACACAATCGTCGTTGCCGCGACGGCCTCGGAGTCGGCGGCGATGCAGTACATTGCGCCGTACTCAGGATGCACGATGGGCGAATACTTCCGCGACCGCGGCCAGGACGCGCTGATAATCTACGACGACCTGACCAAGCAGGCATGGGCGTACCGGCAGATTTCGCTGCTGCTGCGCCGCCCGCCGGGCCGCGAAGCCTATCCGGGTGATGTGTTCTACCTGCACTCGCGACTGCTCGAGCGCGCTGCGCGCGTCTCTGCGGAGTACGTCGAGAAGTTCACCAAGGGTGCCGTCAAGGGCAAGACCGGCTCGCTGACGGCGCTGCCCATCATCGAGACGCAGGCGGGCGACGTGACGGCGTTCGTGCCGACCAACGTGATCTCGATCACCGACGGCCAGATCTTCCTCGAAACCGATCTCTTCAACGCCGGCATCCGCCCGGCGATGAACGCAGGGATATCGGTGTCGCGGGTTGGCGGCAAAGCGCAGACCAAGATCATCAAGAAGCTGGGGGGCGGCGTGCGGCTCTCGCTCGCGCAGTACCGCGAGCTCGCGGCGTTCGCGCAGTTCGCGTCCGATCTCGACGAAGCGACGCGGAAGCAACTGGACCGCGGTCGTCTAGTCACCGAGCTGATGAAGCAGCCCCAGTTCCAGCCGCTGCAGGTCAACGAGATGGCCGTGACGTTGTTCGCGGTCGATAAGGGCTACTACGACGACGTCCCGGTCGAGAAGGCGCTGGCGTTCGAGGCGGCGCTGCGCGCGTACCTTAAGAGCAAGTACGCGGCGCTGATGGCGAACATCGAAAAGACCAAGGATCTTTCGGCCGATGACGAGAAGGCACTCACTGCGGCAGTCGAGGACTTCAAGAAGAACGGCGCGTACTGACGTCTTCGAGCTGCCGCGCCGGCTGTGCGGCGACCCGCGACAAGGACACGAGATGGCAGGCTCCAGAGAAATTCGAAACAAGATCAAGAGCGTGCAAAGCACGCGCAAGATTACGAAGGCGATGGAGATGGTCGCGGCCTCGAAGATGAAAAAGGTCCAGGACCGGATGCGCGCGTCGCGACCGTATGTCGAGCGCGCGCTGCAGATCGCGATGCACATCGCCAAGGCTAACACCGAGTACAAGCATCCGTTCCTCGCGAAACGCGAGACCGTGAAGCGCGTGGGCGCGATCGTCGTCACCACCGACAAGGGCCTGTGTGGCGGCCTCAACACCAACATCCTCCGGCTGGTGCTGAGCGCGCACAAGGCGTGGCGAGGCAAAGGGCTGGAGGTCGACTACTGCGCGATAGGCGGCAGAGGTTTGGGCTTCCTCCAGCGCCTGGGCGCCAACGTGGTGGCGCAGGCGGTGCAGCTCGGAGACCGCCCGCATATCGAGACGCTGGTCGGGCCGGTGAAGGTCTTGCTCGACAAGTACTTGGACGGCACGCTGGACGAAGTGCACGTATTCTTCACAACCTTCATCAACACGATGAAGCAGGAAGGCCGGCACGGGCACATGCTGCCGATCCCCGAGGAATTCCGTTCGCCGGGCACCGGCGAGGTGCGCAAGGCGGACGCGGCGGCAGGTTCGTGGGACTACATCTATGAGCCCGACGCGAAAGCGCTGCTCGACGGCATGCTGCGCCGTTACGTCGAGGCGGTCATCTACCAGATGGTCAACGAGAACATGGCCTCGGAGCAATCGGCGCGGATGGTCGCGATGCGTGCGGCGTCCGACAACGCCGGGACGATCATCGAAGAATTGCAGCTCATCCACAACAAGACCCGCCAGGCGGCAATCACGAAGGAACTGTCCGAGATCGTTGGCGGGGCGGCGGCGGTCTAGCAAACCGGCACGACACGAATTGAAGCAACGAAACCTGGGGATGCGAACATGAGTCAAGGAACCATCGTTCAGTGCATCGGCGCGGTCGTTGACGTGGAGTTCTCGCGCAACGAGTTGCCGAAGATCTACGACGCCCTCAAGATGGATGAGATCGGGCTGACGCTCGAGGTGCAGCAGCAGCTGGGCGACGGCGTCGTGCGCACCATCGCGCTCGGCAGCTCCGACGGCCTGCGCCGCGGGATGATCGTCGTCAACACGGGAAATCCGATCACGGTCCCGGTCGGCGGCAAGACGCTGGGCCGCATCATGGACGTGCTGGGTCGGCCGATCGACGAACGGGGCGCGGTCGACGCGGAGAAGCAGATGTCGATCCACCGCGATGCACCGGTGTTCGAGGAGCTCTCGCCGTCGCAGGAGCTGCTGGAGACGGGGATCAAGGTGATCGACCTCTGCTGTCCGTTCGCCAAGGGCGGCAAGATCGGCCTGTTCGGCGGCGCGGGCGTGGGCAAGACCGTCACGATGATGGAGCTCATCAACAACATCGCGACCGCCCACGCGGGGCTGTCCGTTTTCGCCGGGGTCGGCGAGCGCACGCGCGAGGGCAACGACTTCTACCACGAGATGATCGAAGCCGGGGTTGTCAACAAGGACGATCTCGGCAAATCCAAGGTGGCCATGGTCTACGGCCAGATGAACGAGCCGCCGGGCAACCGTCTGCGCGTCGCGCTGACCGGCCTCACCATCGCCGAGAACTTCCGCGACGAAGGCCGCGATGTGCTGCTGTTCATCGACAACATCTACCGCTTCACGCTTGCCGGCACCGAGTGCTCGGCGCTGCTCGGCCGGATGCCCTCCGCGGTGGGCTACCAGCCGACGCTCGCCGAAGAAATGGGCAAGCTGCAGGAACGGATCACGTCGACCAAGACCGGCTCCATCACCTCGGTCCAGGCCATCTACGTGCCCGCCGATGACCTGACCGACCCGTCGCCGGCGACGACGTTCGGCCACCTCGACGCGACCGTCGTGCTGTCGCGCGACATCGCCTCGCTCGGCATCTACCCTTCGGTCGATCCGCTCGACTCGACGTCGCGCCAGATCGACCCGCTGGTGATCGGCGAGGAGCACTACAACACGACGCGCGCCGTGCAGTCGGTGCTGCAGCGCTACAAGGAGCTGCGCGACATCATCGCGATTCTGGGCATGGACGAGCTGTCGCCCGAGGACAAGCTGGCCGTCGCGCGGGCGCGCAAGATCCAGCGCTTCCTGTCGCAGCCGTTCAGCGTGGCCGAGGTCTTCACCGGCTCGCCGGGCAAGTACGTGTCGCTGAAGGACACGATCAAGGGCTTTTCCATGATCGTCAACGGTGAATGTGACGAGCTGCCGGAGCAGGCGTTCTACATGGTCGGCCCGATCGAGGAAGCGTTCGAGAAGGCGAAGACCCTCCAATAATCCATTGACGCCTTCCACCGAAGGTTGATCCAACATGCCCAACACGATCCACGTCGATGTCGTCAGCGCCGAAGAGCAGATCTTCTCGGGCGAGGCGGAATTCGTCGTTCTGCCAGGCATCATGGGCGAGCTCGGCATCTTTCCGCGGCACACGCCGCTGCTGACGCAGATCCGGCCCGGGGCCGTTCGCATCAAGATGCCGGGGAAGGCCGAAGAGGAACTCGTGTTCGTGCACGGCGGGTTCCTCGAGGTGCAGCCGGCGCGCGTGACCGTGCTCGCCGACACCGCGATACGGGCGAAGGACCTAGACGAGGTGTCCGCGCTGGAAGCGAAAAAAGCCGCCGAGGAAGCCATGCAGAACAGGACCTCCCGAGAAGATATCGCCCAGGCCGAAGGCGAGCTGGCGATCGCGGTGGCGCAGCTCCAGGCGATCCGCAAGATGCGCCACCGCGCCTGACGGCGCGCCCCGGACGCGGTGCCGGACACGGGCGGACCCGAGAGCCGCCCTTTTCCTTGTCCTGACGCAAGCTATGTTCGCAATGGCGTTGCGGCGCCGCGGACTTCGGCTACGATGTTCATGCGCAGCCGGCCGTCGCGACGGACCCCGGGTCGCCATCGAGGCGGCGTCCGACGACGCTGCGCCCGAGAGGCCGGCATGAGCAGCGTCACCAACCGCACGTTCGACGAGATCGCGATCGGGACTCACGAGACGATCGTGCGCACGCTGACCGCGCCCGATGTCGAGGCGCTGGCGCTGGCCGCCGGCGACGTCGACGGCTTTCACATCGAAGGCGGCGGCCACGACGACCGCATTTCCGCGCAGGGTGCGGCGGCGATCGCGCTGGTTGCGGGCCTCCTCAACCGCCGCCTGCCCGGTCCGGGCAGCGCCATCGTCGGCACGCAGTTCCGCTACGCGGGCACCTGCCGCATCGGCGACACGCTGACCGCGACCGTCACCGCGAAAGCAAAATCCGCCGAAGGTCACCGGATCGATTTCGACTGCCGCTGCACATCGCAGTCGGGCGTTGTCCTGGTCGAAGGTGTCGCCACCGTTTCCGCGCCGATCGGGCGAATCGCCTACAGCGACGTGGCGACGCCGGAGTTGATCCTGCGCCACAACGACGTGTTCGCCAAACTGCTGAAGCGATGCGGGATGCTCGCGCCAGTCACCTGTGCCGTCGTGCATCCCTGCGACACCGATTCCCTGGCGGGCCCGATCGAAGCCGCGAAGCGCGACCTGATCGTCCCGATTCTCGTCGGCCCCGAAGCGAGGATCCGCGCGGTGGCGCGCGCCGGTAACATCGATATCTCGCCGTACCGGATCGTGGCGGTCGAACACAGCCATGCGGCCGCGGAAAAGGCGGTGGCAATGGCACGCGCCGGCCAGGTCGAGGCGCTGATGAAGGGCAGCCTCCATACCGACGAATTGATGAGCGCGGTCGTGCCGTCGGCGACCGGCCTGCGGACCGCGCGCCGCATCTCGCACGTATTCATACTGGACGTGTCGACGTATCCCCGGCTGCTGATGGTCACCGACGCCGCGATCAACCTCTATCCCGATCTCGAGGAAAAAGTCGACATCTGCCAGAATGCGATCGACCTCGCGCACGTCCTCGGCGTTGCCGAGCCGCGGGTGGCAATCCTGTCGGCGGTCGAGACGATCAACCCGAAGATCCCCGGGACGCTCGATGCCGCCGCGTTGTGCAAGATGGCCGACCGCGGGCAGATCACCGGTGGCGTGCTCGATGGCCCGCTCGCCTTCGACAACGCCATATCGGTCGAGGCGGCGCGCGCCAAGAAGATCAGCTCGCCGGTGGCGGGCCAGGCCGACATCCTGCTCGTGCCCGACCTCGAGGCGGGCAACATGCTGGTGAAGCAGCTGCAGTACCTCGCCGGGGCCGATTCGGCGGGCATTGTCTGCGGGACGCGGGTGCCCATCGTCCTCACGTCGCGCGCCGACAACATCCGCGCGCGCCTTGCCTCGACGGCGGTGCTGAAGCTCGTTGCCCACGAGCGACGGCGCACGTTGCTGCCCGAGCGGTAGACGGCGCCGTGTTCGAAACGAACCCGGTAGCCGCCGATGGATCTCCAAATCGGCACGACGCCGACGCGCCAAATTTCGCGGCCATGATCGGTCCGAGAAACGCGCACGCCGCGCGCGGATCACGTGAGGGGAAAACCTAGGTTGCCTTGTGGCCCGCTGCCGGGAGCTGTTGCTCGGCAAGCGCGACCCAGTAGCTCGCGCCGATCGCCAGCGCGTCGTCGTTGAAGTCGTAGTGCGGATTATGGAGACCGGGAGTGTCCGGACCACGCCCCGCGCCGAGCCACACGTAGCAACCCGGTTTCGCCTGCAGCATGAAGGCGAAGTCCTCGCTGCTCATGTCGGGCATCGGGTCGGTGTCGACGTTTTCGATGCCGACGACGGCGGCAGCGGCGGCGATCGCGTGCTTCGTTTCCGTGGCGTCGTTGACCGTCGCCGGGTAGCGGCGCTCGTAACGGACGGTCGCCGAAATCTCGAACATCGCAGCGACACCATCGACGATGGCACGCAACCGCTGCTCGATCAGGTCCTGGACCGCGCCCTTGAAGCTGCGCACGGTGCCGCGCAGCACGACTTCCTGCGGGATCACGTTCCACGTGTCGCCGCCGTGGACCTGCGTGACGCTGACCACGCCGCCGTCGAGCGGATGCAGATTGCGCGCCACGATCGTCTGCAGCGCGGAAATCGCGTGGGCCGCGAACAGCATCGGATCCTTCCCCGTGTGCGGCATCGCGGCGTGCGTACCCTTGCCGGTGGCGACGATCTCGAAGATGTCGAAGGCGCCCATCAGCGGTCCTGGCCGCATCGCGAAGGTGCCGACCGGCATCCGCGGCCAGTTGTGCATTCCATAAACGGCACGCATCGGGAACTTGTCGAACAGTCCCTCCTCGACCATCACCCGCCCGCCGCCCTCGTTCTCTTCGGCGGGCTGGAAGATGAAGTACGCCGTACCGCGAAAGCTCTTCCTGCGCGCGAGCGCGGCGGCGGCCCCGAGCAGCATCGCGGTGTGGCCGTCGTGACCGCAGGCGTGCATCCTGCCGGCGATCCTCGACGCATGAAGGGCGCCGGACTTTTCGTGGATGTGCAGCGCGTCGAGGTCGGCACGCAGCCCGATCGCCGACCGCTCCGCCGAACGTCCGCCGCCGCAGCGAAGCACGCCGACGACGCCGGTCCTGGCGAGCCCCCGGTGTACCTCGAGCCCGAACGACGCAAGCGTTTCGGCGACGAAATTGCCGGTCTCCGTCTCCTCGAACGCGGTCTCCGGGTGCGCGTGGATGCGATGGCGCCACGCTTGCATCTCGGGGACCAGAGCAGCGATGTCGGCGGCGATTATCACGGCGGCTACTCCTGTATCGGTAGGCGCGCGCTGCACACGCGGAACTCACGCAGTGCAATGCGCGCGAGCGATTGGTGAGTGTGTCGTTCCGTCGAAGCTTAACACCGCCGTCGCGGCGCACGGTTCCGAGCCATTGGCTTGCGCTAGAATGAATCCTCGCACCCGAAGCGTTTTCCCAATGCCTGACAACAACGTCGACATCTATGACCTCGCCATCGTCGGCGCAGGCATCAACGGCGCCGGAATCGCCCGGGACGCCGCCGGCCGCGGCCTCAAGGTTCTCGTCGTCGAGCAGGATGACATCGCGGCAGCGACGTCGCAGTGGAGCACCAAGCTGATTCACGGCGGCTTGCGCTACCTGGAGTACTACGAGTTCCGTCTCGTTCGCGAATCGCTCTCCGAACGTGAAGTGGTGCTGCAGCAGGCGCCGCATCTCGTCCAGCCGTTGCAGTTCGTGCTGCCCCACGAGCCGCATCTGCGTCCGGCGTGGATGCTGCGCGTCGGGCTCTTCATGTACGACCATTTTTCGCGCCGCGTGACGCTGCCAGGGTCATTCGGCGTCGATCTGCAGGCGACGCCCTGGGGTGCAGGGCTGAAGCGCCAATTCCGGAAGGGCTTTGTGTACGCCGATGCGCGCGTCGACGATGCCCGGCTCGTCGTTGCCAACGCCATGGCGGCGCGCGAACTGGGCGCCGATGTACGGGTGCGGACCCGGTTCGTCGGCGCGAGGCGCGACGCGGACGTCTGGCGCGCGACGCTGGCGACGGCCACCGGCGGGTCGACCGTGGTCACGGCACGCGCCATCGCGAACGTCGCAGGACCGTGGGTCCAAGCGGTCCGCGACACCGCCACCACATCGCCGTCGACCGAGAAAGTGCGCCACGTGAAAGGGAGCCACATCGTGGTGCCTCGCGTGCATACCGGAGATCACGCCTACATCCTGCAGAATGCCGACAAGCGGATTGTGTTCATCATCCCGTTCGAGGATCGATATTCGCTGATCGGCACGACCGACGTGCCGGTGAGCGAGTTCGAGCGACCCGCGATTTCGGGGGACGAGGTCGACTATCTGCTGCACCTCGCGAATTCATATCTCGAAAGACCGCTGACCAAGGCCGACATCGCATGGAGTTTCAGCGGCGTCCGGCCGCTGTACGACGATGGGCAATCCGATCCGTCTGCGATCACGCGCGACTACGTTCTGAAGCTCGATGGCGGCGGCGCCGCCGGCGCGCCGCTCTTGTCGGTCTATGGTGGAAAAATTACGACCTACCGCAGGCTCGCGGAGCATGTGGTCAACGAGCTATCGCCGTATCTGCCGACGATGCGGCCGGCGTGGACCCGGGGCGTTCCGCTTCCCGGTGGCGACCTGCCGCCGGGGGGAATAGGAAAGTGGGTCGCGAACCTGCAGCGTCGCTACCCGGGACTGCCCGCCGAATGGGTGCGCGGGATCGCGCGGCGGCATGGCTCGCTCGCGTCCACGATCCTCGGCGACGCCAGTATTCCCGCCGATCTCGGAGAGCATTTCGGCAACGGCCTCACCGCCGTCGAGATCGACTGGTTCGTGCGCCAGGAGTGGGCGCGCGCGGTCGACGACGTGTTGTGGCGGCGGACGAAGTGCGGTCTCGGGTTGACGGGCGCGCAGGGCGACCGGGTCGCTGCGCATGTTGCCAACGCGCTCATCGCGGCCGGTTCATGAGTGACGGGCGGCCGGCGACGATGCGGCCGTTGGCGCAAATGCCGCAGGCGGTGAGACGCGCGATCCGCATGGTGCTGGTCGACATCGACGATACGCTGTCGACGCGCGGGCGGCTGATGGCGGAGGCCTACGGCGCCCTGGAACGGCTTTCCGCCGCGGGCAAGCTCGTCATTCCGATCACGGGTCGCCCGGCCGGCTGGTGCGACCACATTGCGCGCATGTGGCCGGTGGCTGCCGTCGTCGGCGAAAACGGCGCGTTCTATATGCGCTACGACCACGGGGCGCGCAGGCTCGCCAGGCGTTTTGCCGCGGACGACGCCACCCGCCGCGCCAACCGCGCGCGTCTCGCCGCCATCGGCGAGAAGATTGTCCGTGCGGTGCCGGGCAGCGCGCTCGCCTCCGACCAGCTCTACCGCGAGGCCGATCTCGCGATCGATTTTCGCGAGGATGTGGCCGAACTGCCGCGCACCGCCGTGGACCGGATCGTTGCGCTGATGGAAGCGGAAGGGATGACGGCGAAGGTCAGCTCGATCCACGTGAACGGCTGGTTCGGCGCCTACGACAAGCTGGCGATGACGCGGATGCTGTTCGCCGAAGTCTTGGGCATGGATCTCGACGGGCAGCGCGAGCGATGCGTTTTCGCCGGCGACTCGCCGAACGACGCCCCGATGTTCGCCTACTTTCCCAACGCGGTGGGTGTGGCGAACGTGCGCCATTTCGCCGACCGCATCGCGACGCTGCCGGCGTACGTCACCGAGCGCGAGGCCGGTGCCGGGTTCGCGGAGCTGGCGAACTTCCTGCTTGCGCCGTAGATCGACGGCGCGTCCGGCGGGGAACCGTCGCGCTCTTGTGCAAGCCGCGCGGCCGGGTTCCGCGCCTGCGGACGCAGCGTGAACGGGCCCTAGCTCGACCGGCGCAGCGCGGCGCGACCAGCGAACCGCGCTGCGCGACCCAGCGCCTCCTCGATCCGCAGTGCCGCGTTCCACTTTGCCATCCGCTCCGAGCGCGCGAACGCGCCGACTTTGAGCTGCCCGGCATTCCAGCCGACCGCGAGATCGACGATCGAGGTGTCCTCGGTTTCGCCGGAGCGCGCGGAAACGATCGTGCCGAATCCCGCGACCTGCCCGGCACGCAGCGCCGCGAGCGTTTCGGTGAGGGTCCCGGCCTGATTCGGCTTGATCAGCACCGCGTTGCAAGCCCTGTCGGCCGCCGCGGCAGCGACCCGCGCGGCGCTCGTGGTCAGATAGTCATCGCCAATGATCTGCACGCGTGTTCCCGCGGCGCGCGTGAACCTAATCCAGCCGTCGCGATCGTCCTCGGCCAGCGGGTCCTCGATCGAGACGATCGGATAGCGGGCCAGCCATCCGACCAGCATGTCGCACAGGCCGTCACGATCGAGCACGCGCCTGTCGAGGCCGAGCGTGTAGGTGCCATCGCGGCCGAATTCGGAAGCCGCGATGTCGAGCGAGATGGCGACGTCGTCTCCCGGCGTGTAGCCAGCGCGTTCTATCGCGCGCACGAGCATCGCCAGGGCCTCTTCGTTGCTGTCGAACGCGGGCCACCAGCCGCCTTCGTCGGCGACGCCCGCGAGCTTGCCGGCGTCCTGCATGAGCAAACCCGCGGCGCGATAGACCTCGGCCCCCATCGCCAGCGCTTCGGCGAACGACGTCGCCGCAACGGGCATCACCATCAGATCCTGGATGTCGATGCGCCTTCCGGCGTGTGCCCCGCCGCCGAATATCTGGATTTCGGGCAACGGAAGGGACACCGGGTCTTCGCCC
The DNA here is from genome assembly GCA_963726775.1 of uncultured beta proteobacterium. GTDB lineage: Bacteria > Pseudomonadota > Gammaproteobacteria > Burkholderiales > Casimicrobiaceae > CAIWHR01. Next base: position 1,102,703 of record CAVSDL010000001.1, on the reverse strand, counting down.
GCAAGATAACGCCACAACGGCACGCCGCAGGCCGCCGCGGCTGCCTGCGCAACGGCAAGCGACACGGCGACCATGGCGTTGCCGCCCAGTTTCGCCTTGTTCGGTGTCCCATCCAGGGCGATGAGCGCGGCGTCGATGCGCGCCTGGTTCGCGGCTTCCTGCCCCAGCAGCGCGCGCGCGATCGGCCCGTCGACGTTCGCGATCGCGCGACTGACATCGAGCCCGCCGAACGGCGCGCCGCCGTCGCGAAGATCGACCGCTTCGCGCGCGCCGCGCGATGCGCCCGCCGGCGCGATCGCCCGCCCCCGAATGCCGCGGTCGAGCGTGACCTCGGCCTCGAGGGTGGGGTGGCCGCGCGAGTCCCAGACGCGGCGCGCGTGGACGCCGGTAATCGTCGTGTTCAACGGCCGCCTCGCGCGACCCATTGTTCGGCGACCTGCGCGGGATGCGCGACGGGATCCTGCAGGAACTCCCGTGCAAACGCGCGAACGGCATTCTTCGCATCGCCCGCCGTCAGGTATTCCACCGGCGACTTGCCGTCGACGCGCGCCAGCATCAATCCTGGCAGCAGCGCAGCGGTGCGCGCGGCGACATCCGAGGGGGCCTCCCATTGCACATGGGAGAGGTAGCCCTCGAGGAGCGCCGCGAAGGCTTCGGCGTAGCGCCTGCGCCATCGAACCTTCCACGCACCCTTCAGCAGCAAATGATTCAGCACAAAGGCGAGGTCGAAGGCCGGATCGCCATACCAGGCGCATTCGGCGTCGAGGATCACCGGCCCCTTCGGGCCGATCAGCAGGTTCTTCGGGCTGAAGTCACCGTGGACCAGCACACGCTTCGTCTTCCGCGTGGTTGCGACCAGCGCCTCCAGGCGGGGCGCGAGGTCGGGATGCGCGCGGGCCGTCGCGACCAGATAGGGCTCGAGGCGGATCGCGTCGAAGATGACTGTCGGTCGGAAACCGTGCCGCAATGTCCGCCCGTCTGGCGGTGGCGGCGTGGATGCGCCCGAGCACATCACCGACCGCTTTCGCAACGCCGAGCTCGATCGCGCCGCCGGCAAGCTGCGCCTTCCAGACAGGGTGGATGTCGGGCGCGAGGTACGCCATCGCGAAACAGCCGCTCTGCCGATCTTCGCCCAGAATCTCGGGAACCGCCGCCGGCACGATGCCGCCGGCCACCCGCATCCATTCCACCTCCCAGTGGTTGCGCTCGACCGGGGCTTGCCAATCGGCGGCAACCTTGAGCACCGGAAGGGCACGCTTGACGCAGATCTCGCGTCCCGGAAGCGATGCCCGGTAGATATCGGAGGACACGCCCCCGGAAAGCGGAGTCAGCCCGGCGTGGCTGTGGGCGCTCACTAGCGACATTCGCCTTAGCCCTTCGACCAGTGCGGTCTGATCGCCGGGCGGTGTCGAACCCTGGACTAGCGTCATCGACGTGCGCCGGCGGGGGTCGGGAGGGCAATCGCGCGATGAATTTTCATGGGCACCTTTGGCGAGCGCAAGGTTCTCGATTTATCATACCGATCCGCGTCGCCAAGTGCTTGGAGCCAAAAGCCATCAGACGTACGGGCGCGGGTCGGTTTGCGATTGGGAGGCAGCGCAATGATTCGATACGGATTCAGCATCAAGACCCGCTCCGGTCAGCGTGTGGCGAACATCTTCATCATGGCCGGAACGCAGACCGAAGCGGAACGCCGATTGCGCCAGATGTACCGCCAATGCGAAATCGTGACGTGCAAGATGCAGACCGTACCGAGGCGCCCCGGCGTTCCCCACTTTGACGAACCCATCACCATCATCAATGCCGGCGATCCGACGACGGCGACGACCAAGGCCGCAAACGACGCGCGAGCCCCGGTCATCCCGTTGCCCAGCAAAGCCGGCACCCAGTAGCTCAGCGAGCAACGCCCGACAGGCCTGCGCAACTCGCCTTCCGGTGCGTCGGAACACATCCGGTTCGACCCCCCGCCCGCTCGGCGCGGATGCGGTTCCGCGGCGCGCAGATCGCCTCGCCGCCGGACTCGCGTAAGCGGTGGAAGTCCCGAGCGCCCCGCGACGGAGTTGCCGTCAGAGGGCCCTGCCGCTCTCGGCATCGAAGAGGTGAAAATGCCGGTGATCCAGCGCCACCTGCAGCCTCGAACCTGCATCGGGTCGAACATCCGGGGCGAAGCGGCCCTTGATTTCCGTGTTGCCGAGTTTCAGCGTGACGAGGTTTTCGGCGCCTAGCGGCTCGACGACCTCGACCTCGACCTCGATGCAGGGCCCGCCGGAAGCGAATCCCGTCAAACTCAGGTTCTCCGGCCTGATACCGAAGTGCACGTTGCGTCCGATGTGGTTGCCCCAGCGCGCTGCCAGATCGGCGGGCAGGGCGATCGATTGCGTCTCGCCGACACGCAGCGACACGCCTCCCGCACTCGGCTCGACGGTGGCGGGCAGAAAATTCATCGGCGGCGATCCCATGAACCCGGCGATGAACCGGTCCTGCGGCTGATGGTAGATTTCGTCCGGCGTTCCCACCTGCCCGATGCGCCCCGACTCGAGCACGACGATGCGGTCCGCCAGGGTCATCGCTTCGACCTGATCGTGCGTCACGTAGATGATCGTCTCCCGCAACCGCCGGTGCAGTTTCTTGATCTCGACGCGCACCTCGTTGCGCAACAGGGCATCGAGATTCGACAGCGGTTCGTCGAACAGGAACGCCTTCGGTTGCCGCACGATGGCACGCCCCATCGCGACGCGCTGCCGCTGCCCTCCGGACAGCGCTCGCGGCAGGCGGTCCAGGAGATGGCCGATCTGCAACGTGGCGGCGGCGTCGTTGACACGGCTTTCCACCACGTCCCGCGCGAACTTGCGAATACGCAGCCCGAACGCCATGTTCTCGCGGACCGTCTTGTGCGGATACAAGGCGTAGTCCTGGAACACCATCGCGATGTCACGCTCGCGTGGCGGCATCTCGTTGACTCTCGTGTCGCCAATGCGAATCTCCCCACCCGAAATGGTTTCGAGCCCGGCGATCATCCGCAGCAGCGTGCTCTTGCCGCAGCCGGAGGGACCCACGAACACGACGAACTCACCGCTGTCGATGTGGAGGTCGACGCCGTGGATGACCTCGGTCGCGCCGTATTGCTTGCGCACCTCGCGCAATTCGACATTGGCCATCGTCAGTCCTTGCGAACGACGGGAACGAGCGTCCCGGGGCGCGCGATTCCGGCAATCATCGCTTGCAGCACTCGCATCGCCTCGACGCCGTCGTCGATGGTCGGCAGGTCGCCACGCGCGCCGTCGAGCGCGCCGAAGAACGCCTTGAACAGCGCGTTGTAGCCCTTGAAGTCCTCGTTCGCCGCCGCGGTGAAGTTCGGCCTCCACGACAGCGTGTCGGTGCCATCGGTCAGCGTGGCGTCGAGGTCGTCGGCCTTGAACGGCGGATTGCGGAAGTAATTCACCTCGATCACGCCGTTGATTTCGACGCGCCGCTGATCGCCCATGATCTGCAGCCGCTCCATCGGCGTGCCGCGCGACTGGACCGTACCCATGATCACGGTGCCGATGGCGCCGTTTTCGAAGCCGACATGCACGTGCAGCAACTGCTTTCCCGGTTCGATTTCGTTGCGGAAGACGGAAACTTCCTTGACCGGCCCGACGTAGTAGCGCACCAGATCCATATAGTGGACGCAGTGGTGCAGATAAAAGCCGCTGTAGTCGACGCTGCCGGTGAAGTAGGTCGGTGCGGTCATGTATTCGCCGAAAAAGCCGGTGACCGGCCCGAACTCGCTGCTCGCAACGATATTGCGGGCCATCCGGTTCGCCGTGGAAAACCGCTTCATGAAGCCGACCCCGACCGTTCTCTTCGCCTTGCGCGCCGCCGCCTGGATTGCGAGCGCATCCGTCACGTTCGCGCCGGTCGGCTTTTCCATGAACACGTGACAGCCCCGTTCCAGGGCGGCGATCGACATGTCGCGATGCGCCGCCGGACCGACCGCCATGCCCACGACCTCGATATCGGGCAGTTCCAGCAGCGCCCGAAAATCCGTGCTCGATTGCCGCACGCCGTAGCGCCGGGCGACAAGGTTCGCGGTGTCGGGGTTGAGGTCGCACACGCCAACCAGTTCGACGTCGTGTCGCAACAGTTGCGGCAGCAGCATCTGCTCGGCGTGGCGGCCGCACCCGATCCAGACGACGCGGCGGGTCATTGCCGGCCCCCGTTGAGCGCGATCAGGCTCTTGATGAACGCGCAGGCCGCGGCAAGGTCGGCCGATTCGTCCTGCTTCGGCGCTTTCCATTGGGCGAAGGGAACGCCGATGCGTTCGTCACGGCGTCGAAATGGCTCCAGCGAAATGGTGCCTCCATAGGCGATCTGTCCGAGCGCGCGCACGATCGCCGTCCATTCGAGATGGCCGGTGCCGAGATAGCCGCGGTGATTTTCGTTCGCCTGAAAGTGGATCAGGTGCGCTGCGGCGGCAATGAGCGCCCCGGGGATGTCGTCGTCTTCCATGTTCATGTGAAACGTGTCGAGCACGAGGCCGACCGCGGGATGCGCGACCAGCTTCATCAACGCGACGCCCTGGCGCGTGGAATTGAGGATGTCCGTCTCGAACCGGTTGAGCGGCTCGACGCCGAACCGGATGCCGGACGCCTTTGCGGCCTCGGCTCCCGTCTTCAATCCTTCGACGCACCAATCGACGCGCGCCTTCCGCAGGTCTTCCGACACCGGGTGCGGCGCCCGGCCCGCGAACACCAGTGGATTGCCGTACAGCGGCCCGCCGACGATGGAAGCGCCGAGTGCTGCCGCAGTCTCGGCGCAGTAGCGGAGGTAATCGACACCGGCCTTGCGCCGGCCCGCATCGTCGCTCGTCAGGTTGCGATCGAGGTTCACTCGCGCGGCCAGCACGACGCCGAGGCCGGCATCCTCCAGCGCCCTCCGCGCTCGAGCGAGGTCGAGCTCGTCGGGCTCGGGAACGAGCAGTTCGACGAAGTCGTACCCCGCTGTCTTCCAGCGGACGAGCTGCGGAAAGTCGGCCGCCGTGAAAGGGCGGTTGTGCTGCATGGAGATGATGCCGATGGGGTTGGTGGACACCGAGATTCCTCGAGTGAAAATGAATGGGTCATAACGGTCAGCCCTTGATGGCGCCCTGCGTCATTCCGGCGACCAGGCGTTTCTGGATGAGCATGAACAGCACGGTGACCGGCAGGGCCCCGATCACGCCGCCCGCGGTCAGCAGGCCCCAGGCGATCTCGTTTTCCCCGATCAGCGTCTGTACCGCGACGGTGAGCGTGCGCACCTTCTGCCCGGCCAGCACCGACGCGTACAGGTACTCGTTCCACGACGTGATGAAGATGTAGACGCCGGTCGCGATGATGCCCGGCGTCGTCAACGGCAACACGACGCGCACCATGGCGCCCACCGGGCCGCAACCGTCGACCATCGCCGCCTCGTCGAGCGTCCGTGGAATCGCGTCGAAGTAGCTGATCATCATCCACGTTGCGAAGGGAATGGAGAACGTCGAATGCGCGAGCACGAGCGCCAGGTGCGTGTCGAGTATTCCGAGATTCCTCATGATGATGAACAGCGGAATGATCAGCAGCACGATCGGGAACATGTTGATCAGCAGAAACTGCAGCATCAGGACGCGCCGCCCCGGAAAGCGGAAGCGCGAAAACGCGTAGGCCGCGGTGATGCTGACCGAGAGCCCGAGCATCATGGTGCCCGAGGCGACGATCAGGCTGTGGCCGAGATTTTCCAGAAATGTCGTCTTGGAAAACAGGCGGATGTAATTCTCCAGCGTCGCCACGGTCGGCAAGAACTGTCGCTCCGGCGAGAACAGCGTCGATTCTCTCTTGAGCGACGTCAGCGCCATCCACAAGTAAGGGCCGAGCGCAAACAGCACGATCGTGGCCATGGGCAGGTGCAATGCCCACAGGCGCCGGAGCGCGCTGGTTCTCTGGACGCTCATTCGAGCCCCCGGCCCACACGGCGCAGATACATGACGATCGCGCCGAGCAACAGTATCGAGAAGGCCACGGCCAGCGCCGAGCCATAGCCGAAATCCATGCTGCTGTAGGTTCGCTTGAAGGCGTAGAGCGGCAGCGTGTGCGTGGCGTAGCCCGGTCCGCCGCCCGTCATGACGTAGATGACGTCGACCGAGTTCGCCACCCAGATGATCCGCAGCATGACCGCCGTCACCAGCACGCCCCGAAGTCCGGGCAGCGTGATGTGCCAGAACTGGTGCCAACCGTTCGCGCCGTCGATTTCGGCAGCCTCGTACAGCGATGCGGGAATGGTTTGGAGCCCGGCCAGGATCATGATGGCGAAGAACGGGAAGCCCTGCCAGACCAGCGCGGCGATGATGGCGTAGAGCGAAGTGTCGGGATTGGCGAGCCACGGCACCGCGGCCTGCAGCAGGCCGAGGCGCAGCAGCAGGTCGTTGAGCAGCCCGACCTGCGGGTTGTAGATCCAGGCCCACATCAATCCGATCACGACGCTGGGAAGCGCCCAGGGAATGAGGATCAGGCTCCGCGCTAGGCCGCGCCAGCGGAACTCGCAATTGAGCAGCAGCGCGGTGACGAGGCCGAGCAACATCTGCAGCGGCACGGTAATTCCAATCCAGATCGCCGTCCGGCCCAGCGACGACCAGAACACCGGGTCGTGCAGCAACGTCGAATAATTGTCCAGCGCGATGAAACGGATGTCGCGCGGTTTCCACAGAATGCTCTGGTACAGGCTGGTGACGATCGCCTGCGCCATCGGGTAGAACACCACGATTACTGTCGCCAATACCGCCGGCGACAGTAATACGTAGGGCAGGGCACCCGAACGCCCGTTGCGACGCATGGTCATTCCGCAATGGTGGCCTCGGCGGCCACGCGCCTACTTTGTCGCGAAATGCTTGTCGAGGGCTTCCATCATCTGCGCCGACGTGATCTCGCCATTGAGCGCGCGTTGCATGTTGGTCGGCCATACGGTGGTGACGAAATCGGCGGTTTGCGGAACCAGCGGCAAGGGCTTCGCGAAGGCCAGCGAATCCATCGACGCCTTCACAAAGCGCGCCGGTTGCGAGACCTTGGCGGCGCCGCTCTTGGTGACCGTCAGCTGCCCGGTGGCCTCGTTGAACTTGAGATTGTTCTCGCCCTCGCTCAGGAAGGTCATCCACTTCCAGGCCGCATCCTTGACCTTCGAGGTCTTGAACATGGCCGTGGACTCGTCGCCGAAATACGTCCAGCGTCCGCCGCCGCAGGAGGGAACAGGCACCGCGGCGACCTTGTCGCCCAAAGCGTCGTTCATGCCCTTGGCGCTGCCGATGTGATGAAAGATCATCGCCGTGCGGCCCGACTTGAACGCACTGATGATTTCGTTGAAGCCGTCGTTGGGCGCCGAAGGCGGCACGACCTTGCTCTTCCGGAACAGGTCCACGTACCACGCGTTGGCCGCGACGGCCTTGGCCGAAGTCAGGCCGCCGGGCGCGAAGGTCGCTTGTGACAGCACGAATGGTCCCCAGTTGTCCTGACCGCCGCGGCCGCCGCGCATGCCGAATCCATACAGCTCGACGCCGCCGTTGGCGCTCGCGGACAACGTGAGCTTCTTGGCGACATCCAGAAACTCCTCGCATGTCGCGGGTGGCTTCAGATTGTATTTTGCGAACAGGTCGGCGCGGTAATAGAGGTAGATCGCCACGTACTGGAGCGGCAGGTAGTAGTACTGGCCGTCCGCCGCCTTGTTGATGTCGAGCAGATTGTTGGCCAGATCGGCCTTGCCGGGCCAGGCGTCCAGCCGCTGGGTGATCGGGTCCAGCGCGCCCATTTCCAGCAACTGCGGCTGCAGGGCGAGCCGGACCAGCGCCACGTCCGGCGCCTTTCCGCCGGCGATCGCGATGAACAGCTTTTCGAAGTAACTGTTCCACGGAACGTTTTCGGCGCTGATCCTGATCCCCGGATTCTTCGCTTCGAAGGACTTGACCAGGTCATCCATCAGCTTGGTGTTTTCCGGATTGTCGACGTGATACCAGAACGCGACGGTCTGCTGGGCGAAGACACCCGTGCTCGCGAGAGCCAGCGCGCACAGCGCTGCGCAAAGATAGGTTCGGATTTGCTTGAACATCATTCCTCCTGTAAGTGAATCGTCTCTATTCTGCCGGTGCGAAAGTACGCATGAACGTCGCTGCGTCCTTGAATGCGGCCAGTGCTTCCGGCAATTCGCGGCTCATCTGCATGAAGCCGTGGACTACGCCTTGGTAAATCCTGAATTCGAACGGCACCGCAGCCTCGGCGAGGCGTTGCGCGACATGAACGCTGTCGTCGCGCAGCGGATCGAGGCCTGCCGCGTTGATAAAGAGCGGCGGAAGCCCGGCGAGATCGGCATACCCGGGCGCCGCGCGATGGTCCAGCGGGTCGCTGCGCTCGCCGCTGAGGTAGTGTTTGCGGTACCAGGTCATCTTCTCGGTAGTGAGGCCGAATTGCCCCTGGCCGCACAACCGGTGCGACTCGGTCGCGTGGTCGGGCGCATACACGCCGTAGAACAGCAATCCGGCATCCGGCAGCGGTTCGCCCGCATTGCGCAGATCGAGCAGCAACGCAAGCGCGAGATTGGCCCCGGACGAATCGCCCGCGACGAACCACGGCGCGGACAGGCGCAGCGCTTCCCTCTGGGCGCTGAGCCAACGCCACGCCCACGCGCTGTCGTTGAGGCCGGCGGGAAACGGCGCTTCCGGCGCGAGGCCGTAGTCGATGCCGACAACGGTCAGGCCGGTCAGCTCGGCCAGCTGCGCCATCGCGCCAAGATGCGTGGCCGTGGAGCCGAAGACCCAGCCACCGCCATGCAGGTAGAGGAGCGTACCGCTCCGCCGGCCGGTCTTGCTGGCGATGCGCAACGCGGGGAGATCCTGCGTCGGGCCGGGAATGGTGAAGCGTTCGATCGCATAGCGCTGCCGTTCGATACGGTTCCAACGCTCGTTGATGCGGTCGAACTGGACGCGAGCCTGTCCGATGGGCAATTCGAGCAGGTTGGGCAGATGGCCATCCTCGGCCTGCAGGCGCTTGTAGATCGCTTCCATGGTCGGCGACATGCGCGGCTCGCCACGCCTGGGGGAGGCGATGATGCTGGGCGGGGGATCGCCGATCACGCTGATGACATGGTGAAAGACCCGGCGCTCGACTTCCGCGGCATCGGAATTCTCCAGCGCTTCGACGATCTTCCAATGTCGGCTGGCGGTCTCCTTCAGCGTACGGACGGCCGTCGACTGGGTCATCTTGAACCGGTGGCCGTAGAGCGAGCACCGCTCGAGGATCGGCATCAGCGCCGGAAGGTTCGCGGCGCGAAACAGCAGCTTGTGAAATTCCTGGTCCGACTCGAACAATGCGTACTCGTCGTCCCGCGCCGCGGCGGCCTCCATCTGCCGCACGCAGTCGCGCAGCGCCTCCAGTTGTTCGCCATCGACGCGGCTCAGCGATTGCCGCGCGGCACGTGCTTCGAGTCGTGCCCGGATATCGAGACATTCGTGCGCTTCGACTGCCGACACCGGCGATATGACGGTCCCGCGGTACCCGTTGCGGACGATGAGGCCGTCTTCCTGAAGGCGCAGCAAGGCTTCGCGGACCGTGGTCTGACTGCAGTTCATGCGCTCGGCCAACTCCAGCTCGACCAGCGGCTGCCCGGGTCGCAATGTCGCCAGCATGATCTTCTTCTTGAGCCCGCTGTAGACCTCGGCCGCCCGAAGTCCGGATCTTGGACGCATTGCCTGCCCGATCCGATTATCGATAATAGGGCGACGATTATTATCGATAATTGCTCCATCCGTCAAGGGCCCGGACGCCGCGATGGGGATCGGCAACGCCGCGTGAACGCTCTCGGATTTCCGGTCCGCGGCGGCTGGACGGGATGCCGCGCGATGGCCCGGATGCCGGGATCCGCCAGGCGCCTGCGCTGCGTCTGCCCCCGGGAGCGAGCGTGCGACCCGTGTCGAGTGGGCATGGCGCCACGCTCGAAAGTCAGATCACGCGCCGGCGCACTTGCGTGACGACGAGCTCGGCAACGATCACCACGCCGAAGATCGCGAGCAGCACCATTGCCACCCGATTCCACTGGAAGAGATTCAGCGCCGAGTCGAGGACCATCCCGATTCCGCCGGCACCGACCAGGCCCAGCACGGCCGACTCGCGAACGTTGATGTCCCAGCGGAACAGCGCGATTGACCAGAATGCCGGGCTCACCTGCGGCCAGTAGCCGAACGTCATCCGCGACATCCACGGGGCGCCCGCCGCGCTCAGCGCTTCGATCGGTCCCGCTGCGGCTTCCTCCAGCGCTTCTCCGAACAGCTTGCCGACGAACCCGATCGACCGAAACGCGATGGCCAGCGTTCCCGCCAGCGCGCCCGGGCCGAAGATGCCGACGAACAGGAGCGCCCAGACCAGCGAGTTCACGCTGCGCGACGAGACGAGGATCAGCTTGGCGAACAGATTGAGCGGCGTCGACGGCACGAGATTGTGCGCGGCGAGAATTCCGACCGGCATCGCCAGGACCAGGGACAGCAACGTGCCCAGTGACGCGATATGAATCGTTTCCATCAGCGCCGCATGGACGGACTCCGGGTAATGCGCGAAGTCGACCGGCCACATCCGCGTGAGCAGATCGGCCACCTGCTCGGGCGCGTCGGCGAGAAATTCGGGAATCACTTCGACCGACTGCAGCGCCAGCGCGATCGCCGTCGCCAGCGCAAGATAGACGGCGAAGCGTGCCAGCCGCTGCGCGCGCGAGAACCTGCGCCATATGCGCTGGTCGACCGCCGCCGGGCCGATTTCGGTGGCCGCCATCAGTCTTCCTCGGCGTGACGCACGCGGCGCATTGCCTGGCCCCGGCGGAAGAGATCGCGCAACGTCGCGTTCTCGATGAAAATCGCCCGGACCGCGGTGGCGAGCACTTCGCCGATCATGATCAGCGTGATGATCGAGATCAGGATCGCGCAGACGAAATCGTAATCGAAGCGCTGGAAGGCGGCGAACAGCGTGCCGCCGATGCCGCCGGCGCCGACGATCCCCACCATCGTCGAATTGCGCAGGTTCGAGTCGAGCTGGTAGGTGGCGAAGCCGATGAACCGCGAGAACACCTGCGGCAGCACGCCGTACGCGAGGACCGACGCAAACGATGCGCCCGTCGCGCGGATCGCCTCGACCTGCTTGTCCGAGATTTCCTCGATCGCCTCGGTGAAGAGCTTGCCGATAAACCCGATCGAGGCCACGGTCAGCGCCAGGATCCCGGCGAGCGCGCCGAATCCCACCGCCTTGACGAAAAGGATGGCGACGATCACCGGGTGAAACGAACGCGCGGAGACGATGAGAAACCGCGCCGGCCATGTCGACCACGACGGCATCAGGTTGCGGGCGGCGCACAGCCCGATCGGCAGCGCGAGCAGAATGCCGAGCGTGGACGCCAGAATCGCGATCTCGAGGCTTTCCAACAGGCCCTTGACCAGCAGATCCCAGCGTGAAAAGTTGGGCGGGAACAGCCGGCCGAAGAACTTCGCCGCGTTCTCGACTCCGCTCTCGACGCGCTCCCACGACACCTCGAGCTGCGCGCACGCATAGATCACGTAGACGACCAGCCCGACCGCGGCGACCCGCGGCCAGAGGCTGCGCTGAAACGGTTCGGCTGGCAGGCTGGCCGCGGGCGCGGTCATCGAGGCGCCATGTGTTCGGTCACTGAAGCCAGCCCTCGCCGCCGTAGATCTTCGTCAGCATCGCGTCGTTGAGTTCGGCCGGCAGTCCGTCGAACACGATGCGACCGCCTGTCATTCCGACGATGCGGTCGGCGAAGCGCTTCGCCAGTTCGACATCGTGCATGTTGACGAGCACCGGAATGCCGCGGGTGCGCGCGATGTCGGCGAGCAGCTCCATGATCTCGACCGAGGTCTTCGGGTCGAGCGAGGACGTCGGTTCGTCGGCGAGCAGCAGCTTGGGCTCCTGCATCACGGCGCGAGCGATGCCTACCCGTTGTCGCTGGCCGCCGGACAGCGCATCGGCGCGCTGGTTTGCGAATGCGGCGAGCCCGACCATGTCCAGCAATTCCCAGGCGCGGCGAATATCGTCGGGCGGAAACTGGCGCCGCCACGCGCGCCACGCGGACACGTAGCCCAGGCGCCCCGAAAGCAGGTTCTCCATCACGGTCAGCCGCTCGACGAGGTTGTACTCCTGGAACACCATGCCGATGTGGCGGCGCGCGCGGCGGAGCGATCTCCGGCCAAGCTGCGCCAGATCCGCGCCGTCGAACAGAATTTCGCCCGCGGTCGGTTCGACCAGCCGGTTGATGCAGCGGATCAGCGTTGACTTCCCGGTGCCGGAGGCGCCGATGATCGCGGTGACGCCGCGGGCCGAAATCTCCAGGCTGACGTCCTGCAGCACGGGCGTGCCGGCGACGTAGGCCTTGGACAGGTGCTTGAGCTTCAACATGAAGCAAAACGAAGCGGGGCGCGCCGCGCCCCGCCACGATTCAGTCCGCTCATTTCTTTTTCTTGGCGGCCTCGTCGGCCTCGCGCTTCGATTCCTTCTCGTACGTGGCCTTGTCGAATGCCTGACCCGAGCCCTTTGCCACAGCCCGGACGACTTCCCACGTCGTCTTGTAGTTGATCGGGAAGAAGCGGTCGGCGCCGTCGAACGCCTTCACCATTTCCGCCGGAAACCGGTAGTCGTAGAAGCAGCCCAGCATCTTGTCCACGAGCTTGGGGTCGAGATCGTGCGCATACGCGAACGACGAGGTGGGGAATTTCTGGCTGCGGTAGATGACGCGGAAGTCGCTCTCCTTGACCTGCCCGCGCTCGGCCATCCGGTGGAAGACATCGGAGGCCACCGCGCCGGCGTCATAGTCGCCCGAATTCACACCCATGACCGACTGGTCGTGCTTGCCCGAAAAGATGATCTTGTAATCCTTGTCCGGCGTGAGACCTTGCCCCGGAAACAGCGACATCGGCGCGAGGTGCCCGGAATTCGATGAAGGCGACGTGTGCGCCACCTTCTTGCCCTTCAGGTCGGCGAGCTTCTGGTACGGCGAGCTTGCCTTGACGATGACGATCAGGTTGTAGCCCTGGAACTCCTTCGCGGTACCCTTGACCGCGAACGGAATCGCCCCCGCAAGGTTCACCGCGAACGCCGTCGGGCCCGTGGAGAAGCCGCCGACGTGCAGCCGACCCGAGCGCATCGCCTCGATTTCGGCGGCATTGGACTGCACCTGATAGAACACGACCTTCTTGCCGAGGCAGGCCGCGAGATGGGTCGTGAACGGCTTGAAGATGTTCTCGTAGACGGCAGGGTCCTCGACGGGGGTATACGTGAATACAATCGTTGAAGGATTCCTCCACTTCTTGGGATCGGCGGGCGGATCGGCGACCATGTCCTGGTTGTCGTCGCAGAACATCGTGTCGAGCTCGCCGCGGTTCTTGCAGGCGTCCGCGGCGGATGCGGGTAGCGCCAGGGCTGCGCCGCCAACGGCGAGCACGAGCGAAACAAGGCAACGGGTGATCGGGTGCATGGATCGTCCTCCTTCACAGACTTATTCTTGATCGCGCGGAAACCGGGCTGCGCGGCTCGCGGGCCGCATCCATATTACAACAGCGGCCCCATCGGCGGCCGGGGGCGCAGCACCGGGCTCCCGACAGCGCCACGCGGCCTGAGCGCTTGCGTGCCGCTTTCGACCTGCCGCCTCGCCCGACCGCATCCGCGGTCGATGCGTTCGCGTGGCCCGCGCTCCCGGTCGCGCAGGCACGGCCCGGTCCCACGGCGATGTCGTATGATGCTGAACTTGGCGGCTCGGCGCGGCGGCATCCGCCGCGTTGCCATCTCTACCCTCTTTTTTCGTGGCTTCGTCTCCGCCCCAGATCATTGTGATGGCCGCCGGCCAGGGCAAGCGCATGCATTCGGCGCTGCCCAAGGTTTTGCACCCGCTGGCCGGCCGCCCGCTGGTATCGCATGTCCTCGACGCTGCACGGTCGCTCGCGCCCCGCGCGCTGTGCCTCGTCGTGGGTCACGGTGCCGAACGGGTGCGCGCGGCACTCGCTGCCCCCGATCTGGCGATCGTCACGCAGGACCCGCAGCGGGGCACCGGCGATGCGGTCCGCGTCGCGTTGACGGCATTGCCGGCGGACGGCGTCACGGTTGTGACCAACGGCGATTGCCCGCTGATCCCGGCCTCTGATTTCGCGTCGCTGGCCAGGATCGCCGCGACCGGGCGCCTCGCCGTGCTGACCGCGCGCGTGCCCGATCCCGCCGGACTCGGCCGCGTGGTGCGCGACGCGCGCGGCGGGGTTCGTGCGATCGTCGAGGAAAAGGATGCCACCTCCGTCGAGCAGGCCATCGGCGAGATCTATACCGGTGCGCTGGCCGCGCCAACGCCGCTGCTTCGGCGCTGGGTCGCGGCGCTCACCGACGACAACGCGCAGCGGGAGTTCTATCTGACCGGCATCGTCGTGATGGCAATAGCGGAAAACGTGGCGGTCGAGGCGCATGTCACCGCCGACGCCAGGGACGCTCTCGGCGTCAACGACCGCGCGCAACTGGTCGCGATCGAGCGCATCGTGATGCAGCGGCGAGCCGAAGCCTTGCTGGAGACCGGAACGTGGATCGCGGACCCCGCGCGCATCGACATTCGCGGCTCGCTCGCCTGCGGCCGCGACGTGCGGATCGACGTCGGCTGCGTGTTCGAGGGCACGATCGTGCTCGCCGACGACGCGAGCGTCGCTGCGCACTGCGTGCTCAGGAACGTGGCCGTGGGTGCGGGCACCCACATTGCCCCGTTCTGCCACCTCGAGGACGTGGCGATCGGCGCGAACTGCCGCATCGGTCCCTATGCGCGGTTGCGACCCGGGTCGACACTCGCCGAGGACGTGCATATCGGCAATTTCGTCGAGGTCAAGGCCAGCGCGATCGGGAAGGGGTCGAAGGTCAATCATCTCGCCTATGTCGGCGACGCGGCCATCGGCAGCAAGGTCAACTTCGGCGCCGGCGCGATTACGGCGAACTACGATGGCGCGAACAAGCACCGGACAGTCATCGACGACGATGCTTCCATCGGATCCAATTGCGTGCTCGTCGCGCCGATCGAAGTGGGCAAGGGCGCGACCATCGGTGCCGGCAGCACGATCTCGGGGAACGCGCCGCCCGGTGCGCTGACCGTCGCCCGCGCGAAGGCGGCAACGATTCCCGGCTGGAAGCGCCCCACCCGCAAGCCGCCGCCGAAATGAACGTGGCCGGCGACTGAAAGGCAGCGACAGGCATGTGCGGCATCGTCGGCGCGGCATCGACGCGCAACGTGATTCCGGTCCTTATCGACGGCATACGCCGCCTCGAGTATCGCGGCTACGACTCGAGCGGACTCGCGGTGCTCGAAGCCGCCGGCGAAGGCAAGCCTCCGCGGCTGGCCCGGCTCGTCAGCACCGCACGCGTCGCCGACCTCGCCGCGCGGGCGGACGCCGGGGGGCTCACCGGAGTCACCGGCATCTCGCACACGCGCTGGGCCACGCACGGCGCGCCCACGCCGACCAACGCGCATCCGCATCTTTCCAGCGGCGAGGTCGCGGTCGTCCACAACGGCATCATCGAGAACTACGAGGCGCTGCGCGACAAGCTGAAGGCGCAAGGCTATGCCTTCGCGACGCAGACCGACACCGAGGTCATCGCGCATCTCGTCCACGCGCATTGGCACGGGGCGGGCGGCGGCGACCTGCTGCGGGCGGTCCGGGGAGCCGTCGCCGAATTCCATGGGGCCTACGCGATCGCCGTGATCTCGACGCGTGAACCGGGGCGCGTCGTCGGCGCGCGCGCCGGGAGTCCCCTGGTCGTCGGCATCGGCGAGGACGATCACTACCTCGCCTCCGATGCGGCGGCGCTGCTGTCGGCCACGAAGCGCATCGTCTATCTCGAGGAAGGCGATGTCGCCGATATTCGCCCCGAGTCCTATTCGATTTGCGATGCGCGCGGCGAGCGCGTGGCGCGCGCCATCGTCACCGTCGAGATGTCGGGTGCGGCGGCCGAGCTCGGGCCGTATCGCCACTTCATGCAGAAGGAAATCTTCGAGCAGCCGCGCGCGGTCGCCGACACGCTCGACGCGATGGCCAGCATCGATGCCGGTCTCTTCGGGCCGGGCGCGGAGGAGGTGCTCGCCCGGGTCGACGGCGTGCTGGTGCTGGCCTGCGGGACGAGCTACTACTCCTGCCTCGTCGCCAAGCAGTGGATCGAATCCGTCGCGAAGATCCCGTGCCAGGTCGAGATTGCGAGCGAGTACCGCTACCGCGACAGCGTTCCCGATCCCGGCGCCCTCGTCGTCGTCGTCTCGCAGTCGGGCGAAACTGCCGACACGCTGGCGGCCCTGAAGCACGCGAAGGAGTTGGGCCACGCGAACACGCTCGCGATCTGCAACGTCGCGACCAGCTCGATGGTGCGCCAGACGGCACTCACCTACCTTACCCGCGCCGGCACCGAGATCGGCGTCGCGTCGACCAAGGCGTTCACCACGCAGCTCGTCGCGCATTTCCTGCTGGCGCTGACGCTCGCCAAGCTGCGCGGCCGTCTCACCGCCGCGGCCGAAACGTATTGGCTGCGCGGGCTGCGACACCTGCCCGCGGCGCTGCAGGCGGCGCTGGCGCTGGAACCGCAGGTCATCGCGTGGGCCGAGCGCTTCGCGAAAAAGGAGCACGCGCTGTTCCTCGGGCGCGGCATCCATTATCCGATTGCTCTCGAAGGCGCGTTGAAGCTGAAGGAGATTTCCTACATCCATGCCGAGGCCTATCCCGCCGGCGAGCTGAAGCACGGGCCGCTGGCGCTGGTCGACGCGGCGATGCCGGTCGTGGCGATCGCGCCGAACGACGCGCTGCTGGAAAAGCTCAAGTCGAACCTGCAGGAGGTCCGCGCGCGCGGCGGCGAGCTCTACGTCCTCGCCGACCTCGACGCCCGTCTCGCGGCCGGCGATGACATCCACGTGATCCGTTTGCCGGAGCATGCCGGCCTGCTCTCACCGGTCGTGCACGCGATTCCGCTGCAGCTTCTTGCCTATCATGCGGCCGTCATTCGCGGGACGGACGTCGACAAACCCCGCAATCTTGCAAAATCGGTGACTGTTGAATAAGCAGGATCGACGGGAGCCGGGGTGTTGATTCTCGACAATTATGTTGGTCAATTGACAATTGAGTTTGTCAAAACGCGCGGTCCCAATGATTGTCAATTGCAACTGACGTTCGTAATCTGACCTAGTCTCCGAGGCCACGCGGTGCCGCGACTTGGCCCGCTGAAGTAGACTCTCGATGTCGTTCACGGCGATTTTGGCTGCGGGTCTGTAGCGAAGCGGCGCCGGCCCCGCCCGCTGAACCCCGGTTTCGGCGGCGCACGCTCGGCGAAGCGACCGACCGTTACCGTTCGTCGCGTTCGCTCACCTTTTACGGCGCGCCTGCCCCTCGCATTGTGCGAAGTCGGGCAGACTGCTATTCTGATTCGTATTGTATGCAGTCCGAACGCACGATGACGGCGTTTCGCTGCATACCATCTTGCGGAGCGGACATGGCGAAAGATACCTCTGTGACAGTCACTTTGCGGGTCTCGGAGACCGTCCGTGAACTGCTGCGGGCGGCTGCCGAGAAGGACCACCGCAGCATGGCCAACATGGTCGAGGTGCTGATCCTCCGGCACTGCGAGGTCAATGGATTACCCGTTGACCGTAAACGGTCGTCCGGACGGGTTAAGAAATGACTTCTATTCGCGATCCGCGCCACCTCTGGCTCACCGTGTGAGCCTCGGTGGATTCAAAATGATCTCTGCCTAGTGCCACACCCCGATGTTGCCCCGTGACAAGTCCGATTTCCCGAGAATGCTCCACGGAATCCGGGCGCTGGTTCGTGGCAACGTAACGGCCGAGATGGTCGTGGCGGCGGTATCGAACAGCCTCGTAGAAAGGCATTTCCCGCTACTACCCCGATTGACCGGGACCACCCGGAAGGTAACGAAAGCAGCGCCAGTGGGCGCGTTCGCGGACTGGCTTGGCACGATGGACCTCACCGATGTCGGCTTCTGGCTGAGTTCGGCCTATTCGCACCTCGTTCGCGAGGATATCCTCGCCAGCAATAGCGCGGATGCTGCGAGGAGGACGGCGACGGCGCCGCGACAGGGTGGGGCCACGGGAAGCAAATGTGACGAGCGTGCGCAATGTTCCTACTTCATACGCAACCGAACGCGCTTCGGACGCAACCGAAGACGCCGCAAACACAACCAGAATCAATCGCCGGCGGAAGTTGCAGCGGCCGCGGCTGGCCGGTAGTACCGCGCAGCCCGCATCGCCGCGACGAAGGCCACGATCACTCCGGCAACGACGACAGTCCCAAACACGAGTCCATGGCTTTCGGCCCAGGCATCAACGGCCGGCAACAGCAGCTTGGCCACCGTGAACAGTCCGACCGCAAGGCTGATCGTGGCTACGGCAAGCGCCATGACGCGAGACGCGATGACAGCGGTGCGGTCGGCACGCCGGATGAGGGCGGAAATCCATACGCCGTTGACGCCGTCCACAACGAGCATGCCGAGCACAAACAGCCCGGCGACGAATAACGCCTGCGATACGCCACCGAAACGCCCGGCCGCCAGTGCGAACAGCGCCGCCTGCGAGACCGTATCGAACGACAGCGCGAACAGCATGCCGACCGCCGCAATGGCCCACGGCCGGCGTACCGTCAACACGCGACCGAGAAGTCGCGCTTTCAGCCCGGAGGGGGCTACAACGGTATTGGGAGCAGTGGTCAGCACCGCATGGACGTTGATAAAGGCCAAGCCGAACAGAAAGAAGACCGACACCGTCGCGCCGGTGACTTCGAGCCAGCCCGGGGTCTGCCAGCCGGCTGATAGTGTGCCCGCGATGAAGGCGACCATCAGAACAACTACCCCGTGTCCGAGGGAGAACAGGGTACCGGCGACCTTGGCGAGACGTGGGTTTGCGCGGGCGTTGTAGCGGGTCAAGCCATCAATGGTAGCCAGGTGATCGGCGTCGAAGCCATGCTTGAGGCCCAAGACGAAGGCGAGCGCGCATAGCGCGGTCCAGGTGGCGGGCAAAGCATCCATTGTCGTCGGCCTGTTGGGTCTGGGCGGAAATCGGGCGTGTGACGAATATGTCACAACTTCCTACCGCCCCGCAAGCCCTAACCGCCGTCGATCTTGACTTGGATCAGGACCGGGGAATCAAGTGCATGTGGCCGTGGTGCTGATGCGCGCCGGGCAGAAGGTGCTTGTCCCCCGGCTCGACCGTGATCAGGTTGATGGCGGTATGACGAACCCCGCGCTCTGCCTTAATGTGATCCGCGAAGCTGCGGACCGCTGCCGTCGATCCCTTGAGCACCGTGGTTTCGAGGCAGTGTTCATGGTCGAGATGGACATGCATTGTTGCGACGACAAGGTCGTGGTGCTCATGCTGGG
Organism: uncultured beta proteobacterium; assembly: GCA_963726775.1. Classification (GTDB taxonomy): domain Bacteria; phylum Pseudomonadota; class Gammaproteobacteria; order Burkholderiales; family Casimicrobiaceae; genus CAIWHR01. Next base: position 1,083,282 of record CAVSDL010000001.1, on the reverse strand, counting down.
CGGCGGTCAGGCGTTCGCCGAGGTCGCGTTGATGGTGGTTGTAGACGTACGACAGGCTCGCTACGCAAAACGCGCGTGCCTCGTACTTGATCCGGTCGCCCTCGACCTCCCGGCGCAGGAGGTCACGCATTGCCTCCGACCGGCTGCCGTAGCCACGTTTCGCGATCAGCGCGTCGAACTCCTTCGCCAGCGTCTCGTCGATTGACATCGTGATTCGTTCCATCACCACTCCCACGGGTGTCCGGCCCGCCGTAATGTTGCGACAAATGCAAGGACCCGTACAGTTCCCCTGAGTAGCTCGAAGGGGCTCTCGACACTTGGTGCTCGGGTCAGAGAACGTCAGCTTTCCTGCTCTCGAACGTCAGCAATTGGGACGGGCGACCGGCGGGTCAGGGTCGTGAGCTGAGATACGTTCGTGTCGGCCAACAACCGGCCATGAGCCGTCCTAGAGAAATCGCCCGCAAAGCGGACGCAGGAGACTCAAATGACCGAAGGACGCGCTTGCTCCTTTGCCTTCACCACTAGACCTGCGTGATTGCGGCGCCAAGCGGCTGGTGACGACCCCGACCAGCGTCGAAAGGCGCGCGTGAACGCCGTAGCGTCCGCGTAGCCGAGTTTGAGCGCGATGTCCGCCAGCGACGCGGCGGAGCCTTGGAGGAGACCCCGTGCTGTATCGAAACGGGCTTCGTCGAGAACTTCGCGAAATGTCGATCCGCTCATCTGCAACCGCCGCGCGAGTGTTCGCCGATTCATGCCGAAAGCGCTCGCGACCTCGGCTCGGCTGAAGCTTCCAGTCGCCAGAAGCGTTCGCATAACGCGTCGAATTCGGTCCTTGGCCTCTTCACCGGACTCGACTCGATCCATTTCCCGGGTTCGGGCCATGAGGACATCACGGAGAATGGAGTCGGCGCCGACAATCGGGCGCCCGAGAAGCGCGGCGTCGAACGCCAGCGCAGTCCGAACAGCATCGAAGCGCACTGGCGCAGCGAAGTGTGCACGAAAGGATGACGCATCGCGAGGACCGCCAAACGCAAAGGTCACTTCTCGCAGAGCGAATCCCGCGCCGCAAATTTCGCGCAATATGTTGGCGCCAATCGCAAGCGCACCGAATGCAATCTGATCGGCACCCGCGAGTGCAGGTTCCAGCACCTCGTAGCCGAGAATGGCGACGCCGTCTTCCAGCAACAGGTATGGCGCTGCACCTTGGTCGTGCAGGTGGAGATAGGTCTGCAGGCACATCAATCCTGATCCAACGGATTCACTATTCGCCACCAAGTAACCGAGCGTGCCGAGCGCCCCGAGGCGCGTACTCATACATGCTCGCAAGCCGATGTCGGCGAGCCCGGTGCGATCAGCGGCAAGACTTACAAGTTGGCCCAACGCGGCGAATGGAATCACGTTGTCGGGATGATCGAAGGCCGTCATAGGAAGGCCAACGCGCGCAACGAGCGCCTCGACTTCGATCCCTCGCTCACGAAGTAGCGGGAGCAGGCCGACCGCGCCGCCTACGCGGATTACCCGGTCGCTAATCGGGGGACGGCCAAGCTTGCCGGCTGCCGAGTTTTTCAATGTAAGTGTCTTTTGATGGAAAGTGCCGTCGAATTTTGGCACGAAATGTCAAGAAATTGGCCAAGATGTCGCGCAGCAACACGATTCCGTACCCTAAACTCGGCGACTGCACGAATCCGCTTCGTCGCTCCTATTCGCAGGAGCGTCGGCTTGGTCGGTCCTTGGATGCATCTGTGTCGGCGCTTCCGCGTTTGCTGCTGGCGAACGCGGTCTTTGCGCCTAACAATCGGTGGGAGATGGGAATGCCTCGAATAAATCTGGCTTGGGTGGCAATGGCCGCCCTCGTTGCCGCGACGCTGAGTGCTTGCGGAAAGCAGGCCGACACAACGGCCGAAAAGGCTGCGACCGACGTGAAGGACAAGGTCGCCGCCGTGGCCAAGGACGCCGAGGCGCTGGTCAAGGAAAAGGAAGCGCAGGAGACGGGCATCGACGCCTACATGTACGCCTATCCGCTGGTGACCATGGAGCTGACGCGGCGCGTGTCGACGAATGTGGTGGCACCGGAAGGTAGTAAGGCACCGATGACGCAGTTTGCGAAGTTGCGCGGTTATCCGGCGGTCGATGACCATACCGTGACGGCGCCGAACGCGGATACGCTGTACACCATCGTATGGCTGGATGTTTCCAAGGAACCATGGATCATCAGCGCACCCGACATGAAGGGTCGCTTCTTCCTGCTGCCGATGCTGGATGGCTGGACGACTGTATTTGCTGACCCCGGTAAGCGCACCACCGGCACCGCCGCGCAGAAGTTCGCGATCACCGGCCCGGGCTGGACGGGAACACTTCCGGCCGGAGTCACGGAATACAAATCAGCAACCTCGATGGTCTGGCTCCTGGGCCGGATCTACTGCACCGGCACGCCAGAAGATTACAAGGCGGTGCACGCGCTCCAGGATCAGATGACGGCCGTGCCGCTTTCTTCGTACGGCAAGCCGTACACGGCGGCGCCGGGGGTCGTCGATCCGAGCATCGACATGAAGACCTCGATTCGTGATCAGGTCAACGCCATGGACGCGGTCTCCTACTTCAAGCTGTTCGCGCAACTGCTGAAGGCCAATCCTCCGGTGGCCGAAGACGCGCCGATGGTGGCGAAGCTCGCCAAGATCGGCATCGTGCCGGGCCAGGACTTTGATGCGTCGAAGCTCGACCCGGCGGTCGCCAAAGGACTCGCGGCCGTTCCCAAGCCGGCGCAGGAAAAGATCATGGTGTGGCTGAAGGAAGGCGTTGTCGCCGGCGACATGAAGCTCACGGACGGTTGGGCCTTCACGACCAAGACCGGCCTGTACGGCACGAGCTATCGGCAGCGGGCGCTGGTCACGGCAATCGGCCTGGGGGCCAACCGCCCTCAAGATGCGGTCTACCCCACGTCCGAAGGGCCGGACATCGTCAAGAAGTACAGCGGCGCGAACAAGTACGTCCTGCATTTCAACAAGGGCGAGATGCCGCCAGTCGACGGCTTCTGGTCGCTCACCATGTACGACGCCAACTACTTCTTCGTGCCAAATCCGATCAACCGGTACACGGTGAGCCAGCGCAACAAGTTGAAGGCCAACGCGGATGGATCGGTCGATCTCTACGTCCAAAACGAGTCGCCCGGCAAGGACAAGGAGCAGAACTGGCTTCCTGCACCAAAGGACCAGTTCATTCTCATGATGCGGCTGTACTGGCCAAAGGAGAAGCCGCCATCCATCCTCGACGGCAGTTGGAAAATCCCGCCGGTCAAGGAAGTGAGCTGACATCAACCGATAGGGCGCCGACAGTGAGATAACGCATCAGGAACGAAAGACGAAACGAACGGGCCGCCTATGAAGGGCGGCCCATTTTGTTCCGCCAACGGCCGCTTCCATGGGAAGTTGTGGCCGCTTGGGGGTACTCGTTTCGTCGGCTTAGGGTCGCTACGGCAACCTGTACCACCTCGACGCCGACGAGGAGCCGGAGTTGCCCGACTACCCGAAAGACCCGGCGTTCCGAGCCAAGTTCGGCCCCCGTGGTGTGCTGGACTGCAAAGCCTCGGCCACCGACGATCCGACGGTTGATCCGCGCTTCGGCAAGGTCGGCAAGCAGGTCTGCAAGGATACCGGCCCGCTGACCAAGAAGCGGATGGAAACCGTCGACGATGACGTTGCCAACCGAGCCGCAGACTTCATCCGGCGGCAGAATGCGGCGGGCAAGCCAGCCTTTGTCTGGGTGAACTTCTCGCACATGCACTTCCGCACCCACACCAAGGCGGAGAGCCTCGGGCAGGCTGGGCGCTGGCAGAGCCCGTACCACGACACCATGATCGACCACGACAAGAATGTCGGCGAACTCCTCAAGGTACTGGACGATCTCGGCATCGCCGACAACACCTTCGTCATGTACAGCACCGACAATGGTCCGCACATGAACAGTTGGCCGGACGGCGCGATGACGCCATTCCGCAGCGAGAAGAACTCGAACTGGGAAGGCGCCTACCGCGTGCCGGCGATGGTTCGCTGGCCGGGCAAAATCAAGCCGGGCAGTGTGTCCAACGACATCGTCTCCCACCTCGATTGGCTGCCGACCTTCGTGGCCATGGCCGGCGATACGCAAGTGAAGGAGGAGTTGCTCAAGGGCTACAAGGTTGGCGACATGACCTACAAAGTCCACCTCGACGGCGACAACCTCGTTCCATACCTGACCGGGCAAGCCCCAAAGAGCCCGCGCGTGTCGTTTCTGTACATCAATGACGACCAGCAATTGACCGGCCTGCGCTACGACAACTGGAAGCTGGCCTTCATGGAGCAGCGCGCCGAGGGCACGATGCTCATCTGGTCGAATCCGTTCACCAGTTTGCGGATTCCGAAGATTTTCAACCTTCGGACCGACCCGTACGAGCCGGCGGACATCACGTCGAACACCTACTACGATTGGTTGCTGGATCACGCTTTCCTGCTGGTCCCCGCACAAGCGTATGTGGGTGCATTTTCTGGCGACGCTCAAAGACTACCCGCCGCGGCAGAAGGCTGCGGCCTTCAACATGGACGAAGTCATGGAGAAGCTGAAGGACGGCGGCGGATCGAAATAAGCGGGAGGGGGCGGGGCGCTTCCGAGGAAGTGCCCCGTCGTCATTCCGCTTGAAGAGAGTCAATGGAATGAAACGCACACTGACCAAGGCTCTGCTCGGTCTACTGCTGTTCGCAAGCGCGGCCTTTGCCGCCGATCCGCTTCCTTCGTGGAACGACGGTCCCGCCAAGCAAAGCATCATCACCTTCGTGGAGAAGGTGACGAAGGAAGATTCGCCGGCGTTCGTCCCGCCCGCCGAGCGGATCGCCGCCTTCGACAACGACGGTACGCTCTGGTCCGAGCAGCCGGTGCCCGTCCAGTTGTACTTCGCACTCGACCGGGTGAAGGCGCTCGCACCACAGCATCCCGGACTGGAAGACCAAGGAACCGTTCGCCTCGCTGCTGAAGGGCGACCTGAAAGCAGCGTTCGCCGGCGGCGATCACGCGTTGCTGGAAATCATGATGGCAACGCACGCGGGCATGACCACGGTGGAGTTCGAGCGGATCGTCAAGGATTGGATTGCCACCGCCAAGCATCCGAAGACCGGCAAGCTCTTCACCGAAATGACCTATGAGCCGATGCTCGAACTGCTCGCGTACCTGAGGGCCAACGGGTTCAAGAACTTCATCGTCTCCGGCGGTGGCATCGAGTTCATGCGGCCGTGGGCCGAGCGAGTCTATGGCATCCCGCCCGAGCAGGTCATCGGCAGCAGCATCAAGACGAAGTTTGAAATGCGCGACGGCAAGCCCGTCCTCGTGCGTTTGCCGCAGTTGAATTTCAATGACGACAAAGCCGATAAGCCCGTAGGCATCAACCAGCACATCGGCCGCAGGCCCATTGCCGCATTCGGAAATTCCACGGGTGACCAACAGATGCTGGAATACACGCAGGGCGGCAGCGGCGCGAGATTCGAGCTGCTGGTGCTGCACGATGATGCGGCACGCGAATACGCCTACGGTCCCGCATTAGGATTGCCAGCCCCCAAGCTCGGGCCCTTTACGCCGGCGCTCTACGACGAGGCAAAGAAGGAGGGCTGGACGGTGGTGAGCATGAAGGACGATTGGAAGCAGGTGTTCCCGTTCGAGCAGAACCCAGTCACCGCCATCGACATCCTGCTCACGCCGGACGCCACGATGCTCCAGCGCGCGGAAGCCAACAACGCCCGCCTGCTCAAGGTTTTCCCGAAGGGTTTCGCGCTGGATGCGACGCATCGTCCGCATATCACGATGATCCAGCGCTTCGTTCGCACGGCGGACCTCGACAGCGTCTATGCCACCGTCGGCAAGGTTCTCGCCGGCGCCAACGTGAACGGCATGAAGCTGGAAGCGTTCAAGTACTACTACATCCCGAGCGGGAAGACTGGACTTGCTGGCATTGTCGCGAAGCCGCCATCAAATGGAACTATCGGCCACAACCGGTCGATTGATCAGCGCGCGGGAACTTGCCGAAACCTGACATTGCCGCCAAGTTCACGCTGGCCCGAGTCGACCCGAAGGGCTGGGGCGCGCCGATGCATTTCCGCGCGGCTACTGAATTACCTCGTCGGCTCGCAACAGCACCGTTTGCGGAATGGCAAAACCGAGCGCCTTCGCGGTTTTCAGGTTGATGACCAGTTCGAACTTGGTTGGCTGCTGAATTGGAAGATCACCGGGCTTCGCGCCCTTGAGAATCTTGTTGACGTACTCAGCCGCCGCGCGATGAAGCGCCGGGAAGTTCGGACCGAAGGACATGAGACCGCCTTGGTCCACGAACTCCCTATTCTCATATAGTGCAGGGAGTCGCCGCTTTGCGGCAAATGCCACCAGCGTCGGAGCCTGGTTGCTCAGCAACGTATCGCCGGCATTGAGAATCGCCTCGGTCCCGGTCGTCGGCAGCAACTCGAGAGCATCGGTCATCTCGACGGGCGTACGCACCTGCTGCGAGTCCAGGCGCACACCCAGCGCCTGGGCCGCCGTTTGCATTGCCTTCACCTCGGGCAGATTGTCCGGTCGACCGGGATTCCACAGGACTGTCGCGTGGGACACCTTGGGAAATGCTTCCTTGAGAATCGCCAAGCGTTTCGCGCTCAGATCCAGAAGCATTGCCGAAACCCCGGTGATGTTTCCTCCTGGCTTTGCCAGGCTCGCCACCAAGCCGGCGGCCACCGGGTCCCCCGTTGCAGCCATCACGATCGGGATCGTGGTCGTGAATTTCGCGGCGACCTTGGCCTCGGGTGTGCAGGCCGCCACGATAACGTCAACCTTGGAATCGACAAGTTCGCGCATGATAGCGGCCAGCTTGTCCGGGTTGCCGTCGGCGTCGTGGACTTCGATCGTGATGTTCTGCCGATCGGCCCAGCCAAGCTCCCGCAGGCGTTGGCGAAATGCTTCGACGAAGGGAGCCGACGGACCCTCCTTGAAGATGTAGACGTACGCTACCCGCGGAATTGCTTTCGTTTGCTGTGCGTCAACTGCGGGCGCCCCGATGATCGCTGCCAGGATCAGACCTATGGCAAGGCTCAAGAACCGGCGTTTCATGATGAACATTCCCTATGTGAGTGTCACCGCCGGCGAAAGGGGCTCACCGTTCTGACACCATGCCGGATGTCGCCGAATCATAATGTCAGCGCGCAGCAGCGACGACGGAATTGCGGGGTCCTCCAGGCGATCGCTCCTCGAAGCCCCTCGGTTCCCTGGCAGAAACGTCCGAAGCGAACGACCGGACGCTACTCCGCTACACCCAGAGGGTCAAGCACTACAGTTGCCGCGGCGCACTCCCTCATCGTGGGCAAACGACCGGCTTGTGAAGACGGCTGCGCGTTGCCAATCTATTAGTTCGCCGTTGACCGCGATGTCCCCTTTCCCGCGACGCGAACGGCTGCTGGGGGTCGAAAGCGCCAGTTTCATCCGCCGCCGGCAATGGCTGCAATCCGACTGCTTGCCGACATTAATGTCGCCTACGCCCGCGCGTTGACAAACTATTGCCTGAAGCTCGTGGTTGCAACCCTCTGATCCATCGAGGGTATGATTGACCGACATAATTGTCGCGAATCAGTTTGCAGTGGAGGCTAACGCGCGCCAAGCGACGCGTTAAGCCGGCGAATGCCGGCGACCGGAACCACAAGCCACGCAACCTGGCGAAGCAGGTAACGGTGGAGTAGGCATCGCGCGAGGCTACCGTCGCGCCGACGACGCGAAGCGCACGCAATCCAGTGCTTCCGCGAATGCGGTAGCATGTTGGCCCGATCCCGCCCGCACCGACGCCATGGATTTTGCCTTCATCCTCGATCCGCTGCCGCTGCTCAAGGCCTACAAGGACACGAGCGTCGCGATGATGCGCGCGCTTCATGGCCGCGGGCATGCGATCTTTGCGCTCGAAGCGGCGGACATATTCTGGGAGGCGGGCCGTACTCGGGCGCGCGTGGCGCCGCTGGTGATTCGCGCCGGCGACGACGACTGGTACACGGCCGGCCGGCCCGAAATGCGCTCGCTCAAGGACTTTGCCGCAGTGCTGATGCGCAAGGATCCGCCGTTCGACATGGAATACCTTTACGCGACGTACCTCCTCGAGACCGCCGAGCGCGAAGGCGCCCGCGTTTTCAACCGACCGCGCGCAATCCGTGATCACAACGAGAAGCTGGCGATTGCCAAGTTCGCGGAGTTCATCGCCCCCACGCTCGTCACCCGCGACGCCGTGCGCATCGGCGCCTTCATCGACGCGCACAAGGACGTGATCGTCAAGCCGCTCGACGGCATGGGCGGCGCTTCGGTGTTCCGGATTCGCGAGGACGATCCGAACCGCAATGTCATCATCGAGACCATCAGCCGCGATGGCCGGCGGACGGTGATGGCGCAGCGCTTCATCCCCGAAATCGCCGACGGCGACAAACGTGTCCTGGTGATCGCGGGCGAGGCAGTCCCGTTTGCGCTGGCCCGGATCCCCAGGCCCGGCGAGACGCGCGGCAACCTTGCCGCAGGCGGCCTGGGCGTCGCGCGACCGCTCACGGAACGCGACCGCGCGATCGCGGCGGCACTGGGACCGAAGCTATGGAGCGACGGCCTGCTCGCGGTCGGACTCGACGTCATCGGTCCCCACTTGACCGAAGTCAACGTGACAAGTCCGACGTGTTTCGTCGAGATCGCGGAGCAGACCGGATTCGACGTTGCCGGGATGTTCGCCGACGCCCTGCTTCGGGCTTGCGCGTAGCCGGATCGCCGCGCGCGGGGCGCCGCGGCGGCAGGGTGCGATCGCAGGTGCGTGCTACCATGTTCGCCGCCTGCCGCCCGAGCGGTTTGCCCGCACCGGAGGCGGGCGCGACAACGCGACCCAAGTACCCACCATGATCGGCATCCTGATCATTGCACATGACAGCCTGGGCGAAAGTCTCGTCCGCGCGGTGACGCATGTGCTCGGCAGCCGCCCGACGCAATTCGAGGTTCTCTCGGTTGCCGCGACGGACGATCCGATCCTCCTCCTGCCTGCCGCGCGCGAACTGGTCTCGCGGCTCGATACCGGCAAAGGAGTGCTGATTTTCTCCGACATTTTCGGCGCGACGCCGTGCAACGTTGCCTGCAAGTTGACGGTGCCGGGCAAGGTGGAGGCCGTGGCCGGCGTCAACCTGCCGATGCTGGTGCGCGCGTTTACCTACCGGAACCGGGGCATGGAAACGATGATCAAGAAGGCGATCTCCGGCGCCCGCGACGGCGTCCTGCATGTAGACGTCGGCCCGTCGTATGCAGCAACGCGAGGTTGACATCGTCAACAAGCTCGGCCTGCATGCGCGCGCTTCGGCGAAGCTTACGCAGCTCGCGGCCAAGTACCAATGCGACGTCGTGATGGCGCGCAACAACCGCAAGGTGAACGCCAAGAGCATCATGGGCGTCATGATGCTGGCCGCGGGCAAAGGCGCCAAGGTGACGCTGGTGACCGACGGCCCGGACGAGAGCGAGGCGATGGACGCGATCGTTGCGCTTATCAACGACTATTTTGGCGAAGGGCAGTAGCCCGCGCCGCACCCGCGAGTCCTGCCATGTTGTCGCGAACCGGAAGCGCCGACCGCATTCCCGCCCCCCTCGGGGACAGGCGGGCGCCGCTGGACTTCATGCGTTGCGCGAGCCCCATTTTCCCGAGCGCGGCCTTCGGTTGCAATTCGGCAGTTACGGGCTGATGTACCCGCCGCGATGACCAGTTTCGCGCTCCACGGCGTAGGAGTCTCCGGCGGCATCGCCATCGGGCGCGCGCAGCTCGTCTCGCACGCGACGCTCGAGGTCGCCCACTACTCGATCCCGCCAGGGAACGTGGATGCCGAAATCGCGCGCCTGGGCAATGCGATTGGCGACGTCCAGCGCGAGCTCGAGGGCCTCCACGGCGCGATGACCGCCGGGGACGCGCCTGCGGAGTTCGGCGCGTTCCTCGACGTCCATTGGATGATCCTGACCGATCCGACGCTGTCGGAGGCGCCGAAGAAGATCATTGCCGAGAAGCGGTGCAACGCCGAATGGGCGCTGGTCCAGCAGATGAACGTGCTGGTCGAGCAGTTCGAGCAGATCGAGGATGCCTACCTCCGCGAGCGCAAGGCCGACGTCGTGCAGGTGGTCGAGCGGATCCTGAAGCGCCTGCTGGGCCGGCCTGGTGTCGTCGCCCCAAGCGGCGCCGAGCAACATACGATCCTCGTCGCACACGATCTTTCGCCCGCCGACGTCATCCAGTTCAAGCAGCACCGCTACGCGGCGTTCCTGACCGACGTCGGGGGCGCGACATCGCACACGGCCATCGTCGCGCGGAGCCTCGCCGTACCCGCGGTCGTCGCCACGCACAACGCGCGCCAGCTGATCCGCGAGAACGAGCTCCTGATCGTCGACGGCACAAACCACGTCGTCATCGTCAATCCCGACAAGTCCGTCCTTGCCGAGTACCGCCTGAAGCAGGGCGAACTGGGGCTCGAGCGCGCGCGGCTCCGGCGGCTCAAGACCAAGCCCGCCACGACGATCGACGGCCTGGAGATCGAGCTCCATGCCAACATCGAGCTGCCCGGGGACCTCTTGCAGACTTTGGAGAACGGCGCGACCGGGATCGGGTTGTTCCGCTCCGAATTCCTGTTTCTGAACCGCGAGGGCCTGCCGTCCGAGGACGAGCAATTCGAAGCCTATCGCAGTGTCGCCGAAGGCATGGAAGGCAAGCCGGTGACGATCCGCACGTTCGATCTCGGTGCCGACAAGCAGCTGGCGGGACTCGACGGGCTCTCGCGCGTCGCGCCCAATCCGGCGCTCGGGCTGCGCGCGGTGCGTTTCTGCCTCGCCGAGCCGCGGCTCTTCCTCACCCAGCTGCGCGCGATCCTGCGCGCGTCGCATTACGGCCATGTGAAGATCCTGGTGCCGATGCTGGTGTCGGTCGGCGAGATCGACCAGACGCTCGCGATGATCGCCCAGGCGAAGGAAACCTTGCGCGAGCAGGGTGTTCCCTTCGACTCCGGCGTGGCCGTCGGCGGCATGATCGAAATTCCGGCGGCCGTGCTCGCGATCTCGGCGTTTCTTGCCAGGCTCGACTTCCTGTCGATCGGCACCAATGACCTCATTCAATACACGCTGGCCGTGGACCGCGCGGACGACACGGTGTCGCACCTGTACGATTCGATGCATCCCGCGGTGCTGAAGCTCATCGCGATGGCGATCATCGCGGCCAACAAGGCGGACGTGCCGATCGCCGTCTGCGGTGAAATGGCGGGCGAGGCGCGCCTTACGCGCTTGCTCCTGGGCCTTGGCCTGCGCAACCTGTCGATGCACCCTGCGCATCTGCTGACGATCAAGCAGCGCGTGCTGACCAGCGAGGTCGCGCAGGCCACGCCGATCGTTGCCCGGATGCGCCGCACCGACGACCCCGCGCGGCTCGCGATGCTGCTCGACAAGCTGAACGCGTAATCCGATTCGCGGCCGGAGCGGCTCGCGGCAGAGAACGGCATTATGACGATGGCATGCGCGGGCAGTCACCATCGGTCTCCGGGAATTTTTCCTGCGGCAGACGGTTAACATCCTTGTGGCGATAGGCTCCGCGGCCGGCAACCGCGCCGCCGCCATTCGGAAGATAAGAAGGACAAATGATCGCGAGGCATGTCGCCATGCGGACCCTCGCCGCTGCTGCGGTCTGGGCCTGCATCGTCGGAGTGGCCGCGCCCGCGCCCGCGGCCGCCGCCGGGATCGGCGACGTCGCGCCGGTATTCGTGCTGCCGACCGCCGGCGGAGAGATGGTGGCGCTCGACAAGCTGCGCGGGCAGGTCGTCTACGTGGACTTCTGGGCGTCGTGGTGCGGGCCGTGCCGCCGATCCTTCCCGTGGATGAACGAGATGCAGCGGAAATACGGCGCGCGCGGCCTCACGATCGTCGGCATCAACGTCGACAGGAAGCGTGCCGACGCCGCGCATTTCCTGGAGCAGACGCCGGCGACGTTCACGGTGCTCTACGACGAAGCCGGGGTCACACCGGCCGCGTTCGCCGTGAAGGGGATGCCCAGTTCCTATCTGATCGACGGCGAGGGCAAGGTGGTCGAAGCGGAGAACGGCTTCCGCGACGACCGGAGAGGGCCGCTCGAGGAACGCATCCAATCGCTGCTCGCGCGCCGCTGACCCTGCCGCCGGTCCGTTCAGGAAATCCCTTGCGCGCTCTCCTCTGTCCGCTCCTCGTCGTGGCCGCGATCGTTGCGACGGGCTGCGCGATCACCCAGCCGCCGAGACCGTGGGAAAGAGGCGATCTTGCGAAGCCGTCGATGCAGATCGACCCCGACAAGCTGGAGACCAAGGTGCAGCAGCACATCTACACAAGCAAGGAGGCGGCGACCGGAGGTTACGGCGTTGGCGGTGGCGGCTGTGGCTGCAACTGAGAGCGACTCGCCTGGGGCCGAGAGCCGCCGCGGACCCGCGAGTGCGTTGCTGACCGCCGCCCTTGGGCTGCCCGGGATATTGCCTGTGGGGGCGCTCGCGCAGACGGTGGCCGACCACGGGATCGTCGAACTCAAGTATCTCGATTACCGCGACTGGCAGCCCGGCGCCAACCGGATGACGGTGCAAAGCCCCTCGATCTACGCGTTGATTCCGGTCAGCGATACGCTGGAGATCGAGGGTTCCATCGTCTACGACAGCATGTCCGGGGCGTCACCGCTGTATTTCAATACGCTTTCCGGCGCGTCGCAGCTCGGCATCACCGACTATCGGACGGCCGGCGAGGTCAAGGTGACGAAGTATTTCGGTGGGTGGGCGCTGGGCGTCGGCGGCGCGGTGTCCTCGGAGCGCGATTACCTTTCGCGGGGAGGGTCGATCGACGTCCGCGTTTTCTCGGACGACCGCAACCGCACCTACGCGTTGGGATTCGCCGGGGCGAATGACCGGATCGATCCCGTCAACGGCGTCGTTTCGAACGCGCCCCGCAACACGGTCGAGTTCCTGGTCGGCATCACCCAGGCGCTCTCGGCGACCTCGGTCGTGCAATCGAACCTGACGTACTCGCACGGCCATGGCTATTTTTCCGACCCTTACAAAATAGCGGACCTGCGGCCGGGCGACCGCAATATCTTCGCGTGGCTGACGCGCTACAACCAATACGACGCCGCGTCCGACGCCGCCTTGCGGCTTTCGTATCGCTATCTCCACGATTCGTTCGGCGGCGTGTCGAACACGTTCAACGCCGCGTGGGTCCAGGCACTGCCGGCGGGCTGGAGCGTCACTCCCAACGTGCGCTATTACACGCAAAGCGCCGCCGATTTCTACTATGGGCCGCCGCCTGGAAACGGAAATGTCTCCGGGCAACCGTACACGGCGGACACGCGACTTGCCGCATTCGGCGCGTTCACCGTGGGTGTCGACGTGGCGAAGGCGCTGGGAGACGGCTGGAGTGTGGATCTCAAGCTCGATTTCTATCGCCAGCAGTCGAACTGGCGGCCGGGCGGCGGCAGTCCGGGCATCATGCCGTTTTCGGCGCGATGGCTGCTGGCTGGCGTCTCGCGAACTTTCTGACACGGTGCGCGTTCCCTCGCCTGCGTCCGCCGCGACCATGCCTCTCCTGCGCACCACATTCCGCGCGATGGCGTCCGAAAACGAGCTGCAGCTCCATGCCGCGGACGAGACCTGCGCGCGCCGCGCTGCCGATGCCGCGATCGCCGACGTCCGCCGCATCGAGGCGAAGTACTCCCGGTACCACGACGACAGCGTCACGGTGCGCATCAACCGCGCCGCCGGCGGGAAAGCGGTACCCATCGACGCCGAGACCGCGGCGCTTCTCGCCTACGCCGACCGCTGCCACCGGGTCAGCGGCGGGCTCTTCGACATCACTTCAGGCGCCTTGCGCCGCGCGTGGGACTTCAGGCGCACGCCGCCGCAGCTTCCCGAAGAGGCCGTGCTCGCCGCGACGACGGCGCTCATCGGCTGGACCGACGTCGAGTGGACCGAACGCACCATGCGCCTGCCGCGCACCGGGATGGAGGTCGATTTCGGGGGAATCGGCAAGGAATACGCCGCGGATCGCGCCGCGACGATATGCAGGGAGCGGGGAATCGTCCACGGTCTGATCAACTTCGGTGGCGACGTGCGCGCCATCGGCACGCGACCCGACGGGACACCCTGGCGCGTCGGAATTCGCCACCCCCGCCGCGAAGGCGCCGCGATCGCCACGGTCGAGCTTACCGATGGTGCGTTGGCGACCAGCGGCGACTACGAGCGGTTCTTCGAAATCGACAACCGGCGCTACTGCCACCTGATGAATCCGCGCACCGGAATGCCGGTCGCCTACTGGCAGTCGGTGAGCGTCACCGCGCCGGTATGCGTCGTCGCGGGGAGTTGCTCGACGATCGCCATCCTTCTGGAGCAGGAGGGCCAGGCCTTTCTGCGAGCCCAGGGCTTGAGCTACTTCGCGGTTGCCGCCGACGGAACCCTCCACCGACCGGCGAGCGCTTGATCTGCGCGTGGTCGCGTCGCGGACCCGCTGGGGCCGCGCCGGGCGACGTTGAACGGGACCCGGCGACCCGGCGATGCAGGGCGGACGTCCCCGCGGCGACTTCATGCCGCCCGTCGAAGCGGGGCCGCAATAGGCAAGAATTCGCGAACGGGCTACACTTCCCGAGTGCGCCGATTTGAGCCAGCTTGCGGGCGCAAGGGGTCCTCCTCAATTTGCGGCCCCCCACAAATACGGCTAAAGCGGAGCGGCAAGGGGGCGACCCCGCACCAACCCGATTAGCGGCAAGCTGGTCGGGTTTTTGTTGCTCATCGCTGCCAGTTGCCCAGAATGCCATCGTTTTCCGCAACCACCGGCGGCGCCGACGCTGCGGCGCGCGCCACGCAATCCCCTGCCGGGGCGTCGGTCGGCGCGGTCGTCGCGGCGCTGGCCCGCTTCGACACGCCGCTGCCGCTGGCGTGCGGCGTATCGCTCCCCTCCTATGAGCTCGCGTACGAAACCTACGGCACGCTGAACGCGAATCGCTCGAACGCGGTATTGATCTGCCATGCGCTGAATGCGTCGCATCACGTCGCCGGCCACTATGCGGAAGACCCCGAGAATGTCGGTTGGTGGGACAACATGGTGGGCCCGGGGAAGGCGCTCGACACCGAGCGGTTTTTCGTCGTCGGGGTGAACAATCTCGGCAGCTGCTTCGGCTCGACCGGCCCGCTCACCGCCAATCCCGCGACCGGCACGCCATGGGGCGCGGACTTCCCGCTGGTGACCGTCGAGGATTGGGTCGATGCGCAGGCGCGGCTCGCCGATCGCCTCGGCATCGGCCAGTGGGCGGCCGTGATGGGCGGGAGCCTCGGGGGCATGCAGGCGCTCGATTGGGCGATTCGGTACCCCGAGCGCATACGCCACGCCCTCGTGATTGCCGCGGCGCCGAACCTCTCGGCGCAAAACATCGCTTTCAACGAGGTCGCGCGGCAGGCGATCCTGACCGATCCCGATTTTCACGGCGGCCGCTTCGACGCGCACGGTACGAAGCCGCGGCGGGGTCTGCGCATCGCGCGCATGATCGGGCACATCACCTATCTCTCCGACGAACAGATGGAGGAGCGGTTCGGTCGCGGTCTGCGCGACGGCCTCAGGTTCTCGTTCGCGCCGGAATTCCAGATCGAGTCGTACCTGCGCCACCAGGGCGAAAAATTTGCCGAGTACTACGACGCGAATACGTACCTGCGCATCACCAAGGCACTCGACTACTTCGATCCGGCGCGGTCCTGCGGCGGCGACCTCGCGCTCGCGCTGGCCCCCGCCGCGTGCAAATTCCTGGTTGTCGCGTTCACCACGGACTGGCGGTTTGCGCCGGCGCGTTCGCGCGAGATCGTGAAGGCCCTGGTCGACCGGAACCGCGACGTGTCGTATGCGGAGATCGTCGCGCCGCACGGCCACGACGCATTCCTGCTCGAGGACCCGCAGTACCTTGCGGTCGTGCGCGCTTACTACGATAAGGTCACGCTATGAGGCGAGACATGGAAAGCCGGAGCCGGAATCGCGGCTCGGCAAACGTCCGCCTCGAAGCGGCGCGGCGCGCATGACGAGGACGGCCTACGTGCCATCGGCCGCGGCCGCTGCGGGCCGCGCGGACTTCGCGACGATCGCCGCCTGGATTGCGCGCGGCTCGCGGGTGCTCGACCTCGGTTGCGGGGACGGCAGCCTGCTCGCCTACCTCGCGCGGGAGCGCGGCGCGACCGGATACGGCATCGAGATCGACGATGCCGGCGTGCTGGCGGGCATCAGGAACGGCATCAACGTGCTGCAAAGCGATCTCGAGTCCGGGCTCGCCGGATTCGATGACGCGTCGTTCGATTGCGTCCTTCTTTCGCAGACGCTGCAGGCGATGCGCCACACCGAGGACATCGTCGTCGAAATGCTGCGCGTGGGGCGCGAGGCGATCGTCACCTTCCCGAACTTCGGCCACTGGACGCACCGCTGGCAGATCGCAAAGGGGCGCATGCCGGTTTCGTCGTCGCTGCCCTACCAGTGGTACGACACACCGAACATCCACCTGTGCACCGTCGCCGATTTCGACGCATTTCTCGCCGAACGACACTGCGTGGTCCTGGATCGCGTCGTGCTCGCTCGCGGCCGGCCGGTCGCCCTGCTGCCGAACCTGCTCGGCGAGCTCGCCATCTACCGGTTCCGGCACGCATGAGCGAGCGGGGCGAAGCCAAGGCCCGAAGGGCGCGTCCGCAAGCGATTGCGGGAGACCGACAGTGAGGTTCTTCGAAATGAGGCGGCCGTTCGGAGGTCGACGCATGAGCGAGCGGGGCGAAGGCCGGGGCATGACCCCGGGGTCGCCGGCGGGCGCGCCCGCGCGCGAGACCTGGCGCGAAGCGCTGTTCAACCGGCGGATGCTGATCTGCGTATTCACCGGCTTCTCGTCGGGGCTGCCGCTCTACCTGCTCATCAACCTGCTGCCGGCGTGGCTGCGTTCGGAGGGCGTGGACTTGAAGGCGATCGGCCTGCTGGCGCTGATCCAGCTGCCGTTCACGTGGAAATTCCTGTGGTCGCCGCTGATGGACCGTTTCGGGCTGCCGATGCTGGGACGCAGGCGCGGGTGGATGCTCGCCACCCAGGTGCTGCTCCTGATCTCGATTCCGCTGTTCGGACAGCTGCATCCCGGGCTCGACCTGTGGGCGATCGCGTATCTCGCCACCGCGGTCGCCTTCTTTTCCGCAAGCCAGGACATCGTCCTCGACGCCTACCGCCGCGAACTGTTGCCGGACATCGAACTCGGGCTCGGCAATGCCGTGCACGTAAACGCCTACCGGATTTCGAGCCTCGTCCCGGGGGCGTTGGCGCTGATCCTCGCCGACCTGCTGCCGTGGTCGTCCGTTTTCGTCGTCACCGCGCTGTTCATGCTGCCGGGTCTGGCGATGACGCTCGTGATCGCCGAGCCGGCGATCGCCAAGGCCATGCCGAAAACACTGCGCGAAGCCGTGGTCGAGCCCTTTCGCGAGTTCATCGCGCGCGCCGGCTGGAAGGAAGCCCTGCTGGTGTTGCTCTTCATCTTCCTCTACAAGCTCGGCGATAGCATGGCCACCGCGCTGGCGACGCCGTTCTACCTCGACATGGGGTTCACCAAGACGGAGATCGGCGTAATCGCCAAGAACGCGGGGCTCTGGGCGAGCGTGATCGGCGGCTTGCTGGGCGGGCTGTGGATGGTGCGTATCGGCATCAACCGGGGCCTGTGGCTGTTCGGCGCGCTCCAGCTCGTCTCGATCCTCGGTTTCGCGTGGCTCGCCGAGGTTCATCAGCCTGACCGGGCCCTGCTCGCCGCCGTCATTGCGTTCGAGGCGCTGGGTGTCGGCCTGGGGACGGCGGCATTCGTGGCGTTCATCGCCCGCGCGACCGATCCCCGGTACACGGCAACACAATTCGCGCTGTTCACGAGCCTCGCCGCAGTGCCACGGACCGTCGTCAACGCCTCGACCGGCTGGATCGTCGAGCAAACCGGCTGGTTTGCATTCTTCCTGATCTGCACCGCGCTCGCGCTGCCCGGAATGGCATTACTATTGCGTGTAGCGCCGTGGAACGACCGCTCGGGGGGGGAAGGATGACGATGAGCCACGAGAAGTTCAGCGCGATTGCGCACCGCGACCACGATTACTGCAATCCCATTCCGGCCGCCAAGATCGAGCGGTTGCTGGACCTGCTGCCGCTGGACGAGACGTCGCGTGCCCTCGACCTCGGCTGCGGCCGCGCCGAACTCGCGCTGCGCATCATCGAGCGCTTCGGCTCGACGGTCATCGCGGTCGACCACTCGTCGCTGATGCTCGACGCGGCGCGCGAGCGGGCCGAGTGGACGGGTGCGCTGCACAAGCTGCATCTCGACGACATCGACATCCGCAATTTCAAGGCCGATCCCGAGACCTTCCATCTGACGGTCATGATGGGCGCGGGCGGCATCGGTGGCGGGATATCCGGAAGCTGCAGCACGCTCAAGGGCTGGACCAAGGGCGGGGGATACGTCCTGATCGGCGAGGGTTACTGGCGGCAGAAGCCGCATGCGGATTACCTGGCGCAATTGGGCGGGCCCGAAAGCCAGTTCCTCGAACACCGCGGCAACGTGCAGGCCGGCATCGACGCGGGGCTGATCCCGATGCACGCGAGCGCGGCGTCGCTCGACGATTGGGACGAATACGAGTGGAAATACTGCCGCTCGATCGAGCGCTATGCGCGCGAGATGCCCGACGACCCGGACGTGCCGGCCATGATCGATCGCATCCGGCGCTGGCGCGACACGTACCTGCGCTGGGGCCGGGATACGCTCGGCTTTGCCGTATACCTGTTCTATCGGCCCGGCGCCGGGATCGGGTGAGCGGGCGCCACAGGCTCCAAAGGTCCCGACGCGTTTCGGAACCCAGCTGCGCCCCGACCGGCGGTCACGGATCCGACCCCAACCGCTCGAGGGCCTCGCTGACCTCCAGCCATTCGGCCTCGAGTCGCGCGAGCCGCCACGTGACATCGCCCTGCCGGGCCAGCTTCGCCTTCAGGGTCTCCTTGTTCGCTTCGGTGTAGGCGTCCGCCGCCGCGAGCCAATCCTCCAGGACTTGCCTTTCGATGACGAGCGCATCCAGTTCGCGCTCGGTCTTCGCGAGCCGGTCGGCGAGCGGCTTTCGCTGCGCGTAGCTCTTCTGGCGCGCCGCGGCATCGGCGCGCCTTTGCGCCCGGCGGTCGACGGCCGATGCGCTGCTCACGTTGGCGCCGCTCGCGTCCGCGGCCCGCCGCGGACGCGACAGTACCCAGTCGCGGTAGTCGTCGAGGTCGCCGTCGAAGGGCACTACGCGGCCGTCGGCGACGAGCCAGAGCACGTCCGCGGTCGCGCGCAGCAGATGCCGGTCGTGCGCGACGACGATCAGCGCGCCGCCGTAGTCCTGCAGCGCTTCGGCGAGCGCCTCGCGCATCTCGATGTCGAGGTGGTTGGTCGGTTCGTCGAGCAGCAGCAGGTTCGGTTTCTGGCGCACGAGCAGCGCGAGGGTCAGCCGCGCCTTCTCGCCGCCCGAGAAGCGGCCGACCTCGGCGCTCGCCATGTCACCCCGGAAGTCGAAACCGCCCAGAAAGCCGCGCAGCTCCTGTTCGCGCGCCGCGGGATCGATTCTGGCGAGATGCCACAGCGGCGATTCCCCGGCGCGGAGCTGCTCGACCTGGTGCTGCGCAAAGTAACCGATCTGCAAGCCCTGCGCCGTATGCCGTACCCCTCCGCCGGGCGGCAGCATGCCCGCGACGGCCTTCAACAGCGTCGATTTGCCGGCGCCGTTGGGGCCGAGCAGGCCGATGCGCTCGCCGGACAGGATGTTCCAGTCGAGCCCGGCGAGGATCGGGGGTGCGTCTCCGTATCGAAGTGTCACGTCCTCCAGTCGAACCAGTTGCTTCGCGGCGACGTCCACCTCGGGAAACGCAAACTCGAACGGGCTGTCGACGTGCGCTGCCGCGATGCGCTCCATGCGCTCCAGCGCCTTGATCCGGCTCTGCGCCTGCTTGGCCTTGGTTGCCTTCGCGCGAAAACGGTCGACGAACGCCTGCAGGTGCGCGATCTGCCGCTGCTGCTTGGTGTAGGTGGCCTGCTGCAGCGCGAGCTGCGCGGCGCGCTCGCGCTCGAACTGCGAATAGTTTCCGCCATAGGTCTTGAGACGTTGCGCATCGACGTGGACGATGGAAGTGACCACGCCGTCGAGGAAGTCGCGGTCGTGGGTGACGAGGACCAGCGTTCCCGGGTAGCGCACCAGCCAATCCTCGAGCCACAGCACGGCGTCGAGATCGAGATGGTTGGTCGGCTCGTCGAGCAGGAGCAGATCGGAGCGGCACATCAGCGCCTGCGCGAGGTTGAGGCGCATCCGCCAGCCGCCGGAAAAGCTCGCGACGGATTCGCCGTGCCGCCCTTCGGGAAAGCCCAGGCCCGACAGCAGCGTCGCGGCGCGGGCGCGCGCGGCGTAGCCGCCGATTTCCTCGAAGCGATGGTGCAGCTCGGCGAGCGCCGCGCCCGCGAGTTCGGGGTCGACAGCGGCGGCCGCCTCTCCTGCTTTCAGTGCGCGCTCGACATCGCGCAGCTCCCGGTCGCCGTTCAGCACGAATTCGACGGCCGCGGCGGCGGCGGCAGGCGTCTCCTGCGCGACGTGCGCGATCGTCCAGGCCGGAGGCAGCAGAACGCTGCCGGCGTCCTGGTGCAGTTCGCCGCGAATCAGCGCGAAGAGGCTCGACTTGCCGCACCCATTCGGCCCCACCAGACCGACCTTGTGCCCGGCATGGACCGTGAGGTTCGCGCCGTCGAGCAGGCGCTTGGCGCCACGGGCAAGGACGAGGTCGGTCAGGCGAAGCACGTACGGGGGAGCTCAGGACGACGGTGGTGCAAGCGCCCGTTGGCCGCGTCGCTCCTGGTCCGGGCGCATTCCGCTGCCCGCTTCCCTTGCGGCGCCAAGGCGACGCGGGTCTCCGTGGCTCGCGCCGACAGGAACGGTGGACTCTCCACGCGCCGGATACCGGGAAGGTTATTGCAGTTCGTAGTCGTAGTCGATGACCAGCGGCGCATGGTCCGAGAACCGGCGGCTGGTGTAGATCTTCGCGGCGGATGCCTTTGCCGCGATGCCGGGCGTGGCGATCTGGTAGTCGATCCGCCATCCGACATTCTTCTCCCACGCCCGCCCCCGATTCGACCACCATGTGTACTGCTCGGGACGCGAATCGACGCGGCGGAAAACGTCGACAAAACCAAGCTCATCGAACACCCGCGTGAGCCAGGCGCGCTCCTCGGGCAGGAAGCCGGAATTCTTCCGGTTGCCTCGCCAGTTTCTCAAGTCGATTTCCTTGTGCGCGATGTTCCAGTCGCCGCAAAGGATGATTTCGCGCCTTTTCCGCCGGAGCCGAGCCAGATGCGGGAGGAATTCGTCGAGAAAGCGAAACTTCGATGCCTGCCGCTGCGGGCCGCTCGAGCCCGAGGGAAGGTAGACGCTGATGACCGTCAGCCCGGCAAAGTGGGCCTCGAGGTAGCGACCTTCGGCGTCGAATTCGCGGCTGCCAAACCCCGCCACCACGCGCACCGGCGATCTGGCGTACACGGCAACCCCCGAGTAGCCCCGGCGTGCGGCGGGATGGAACGCCGCGTGCGCCTTGCGCGGCGCCAGAAGCGGATCCGGAATGTCGGCGTGGGTCGCCTTGATCTCCTGGAGGCAAACCACGTCCCACGGCACGCCGCGCGCCAGCCAGCGTGCCAGGCCTTTGCGCTCCGCGGAACGGATGCCGTTGACATTGAGGGTGATGACCCGCATGCGGGAAATGCTGCCGAATCGCGATCTTCATCGCCGAAGTGCGCCAAGTCTACACTTCGAAGGCGCCGCTCCAGCCGCCGACACGGCAATTTGGCGCACGCCGGCCGGACCCGGCCGCGCCGGTACGACAGGGGCCCCGGCGTATACTTGGTCGACGCAATGCAGAAAGAAACGGCGATGACCGATTTTCGCCAGGATTTCCTCGCTTTCGCGCTGGCACGCGACGTGCTGCGTTTTGGTGAATTCGTAACCAAGGCGGGGCGCCGGAGTCCGTACTTTTTCAACGCGGGTTTGTTCAGCGACGGCGAGAGCCTGCGGCAGCTTGGGCGCTTCTACGCCTCCGCACTGTTGGCGTCCGGCATCGCCTGTGATCAGCTCTTCGGCCCGGCGTACAAAGGCATCACCCTGGCCGCGGCGGCGGCGATCGCGCTGGCCGAAAAAGGGCACAATTTGCCCTTCAGCTTCAACAGAAAGGAACCGAAGGACCACGGCGAAGGCGGAACAATCGTGGGCGCGCCTCTCAAAGGTCGGGTGGTAATCGTCGATGACGTGATCACCGACGGTGGCGCGAAGCGCGAGGCGATCGAGCTGCTGCGCAACCATGGGGCCAATGCCGTCGGCATTCTGATTGCGTTCGATCGTGCGGAACGCGGACGGGGCGACAAATCGGCGGTACAGGAGTTGCACGACGAATTCGGGATCCCCGTGGTGGCGATCGCGACGCTGGATGACTTGATGCGGTTCATCGCGGGCCAACCGCAGTTGGGCCGATATGAAGCCGCGGTAAACGCGTATCGCGATCAATACGGTGCGCGATGAACGGTTCCTGAAGTCATGGCCCGGTGCACCGCGGCGCACGCTGAATCGGGGCGGCTGACAACCTGTGAATACGGAGGCAGAAGTGCGAAGGACGGAACGGCGACGGCAGGATCGAGGTGCGCGCGTCGCATGGCCCGGCGGTTGGCTGCGCGCGGCACTGGCCGCGGCCGCGCTGCTGGTCGCGCCGGGACCCGCGCAGGCCGCGACCTACAAGTGGGTCGACGACCAGGGCGTGACCCATTACGCCGACAGGGTGCCGCCCGAGGCGGTCAACAAGGGCAACGTCGAACTGAACAAGCAGGGCGTGCCGGTCAAGAAGACGGAGCCGGCGCTTACCCCCGAACAGCGGCGCGCCAAGGCGGCCGAGGATGAACGCCAGAAGCAGATCACGAGGGAACAAACCGAGATCGCCCGCCGCGACGACGCGTTGCTGTCGTCCTACACCAGCGAAAGCGAAATCGATCTCGCGCGGACCCGGTCGCTGCGCACGATCGACAGCATCGTGCAATCGGCGCGGGCCTATGGCGAGCAGCTCGGCAAGCGCAAGGCCGCCATCGAAGTGATGAAATCGACCGAGTACCGCGACAAGCCGATTCCGGCGGCGCTCGAGCGGGAACTGGAAAACATCAACGCCGAACTCGCGCGGCAGGCGGATCTCACCGCTCAGAAGAAGCAGGAAATGATTGCGATCAACGCCAGGTATGACGCGGACAAGCAGCGGTGGCGCGAGTTGATCGCAACCAAGGGCGGCGGTTCGGCGTCCGGCGCGACCCCCGCGAAGAGCGGCGCAGCCCCGGCTGCCGGCCAGGCCGCCGACTCGCGGACCACGCCCAAGAAATAGGCGCTGCGTCCGGCGGAAATTCGACGGATTCCAGGGGCGGCCCGCGGGCCGCCCTTGCCATTGCTGCAGCGAAGCGGTGCCGGCCTGCGATAATTGCCGCTTTCCCATTCGTTCACGCCGACCGACCCATGGCTCAATACGTTTACACGATGAATCGCGTGGGCAAGATCGTTCCGCCCAAGCGCGTTATTCTCAAGGACATCTCGCTGTCTTTTTTTCCCGGTGCGAAGATCGGCGTTCTCGGCATGAACGGATCGGGCAAGTCCAGCCTGCTGCGCATCATGGCGGGAGAGGACAGGGAATTCGATGGCGAAGCGGTGCCGATGCCCGGCATGCGCATCGGGTTCCTGCCGCAGGAGCCCGTGCTCGACCCAGACACGACGGTGCGCGAGACGGTGGAACAGGGCCTGGGCGAAATCCTCGCAGCGAAGCGCAGGCTCGATGAAATCTATGCCGCCTACGCCGAGCCCGACGCCGACTTCGAGCAGCTCGCGGCGGAGCAGGCAAAGTACGAGGCGGTCATCGCCGCGGCGGGCGCCGACACCGGGGTGCAGATGGAGATCGCAGCCGACGCGTTGCGGCTGCCGCCCTGGGACGCCAAGGTCGCCAACCTGTCCGGGGGCGAGAAGCGCCGCGTGGCGCTTTGCCGGCTCTTGCTCTCGAAACCCGACATGCTGTTGCTGGACGAGCCGACGAACCACCTCGACGCCGAAAGCGTGGAATGGCTGGAGCAATTTCTGCTGCGCTTTCCCGGCACCGTGATCGCGGTCACGCACGACCGCTACTTTCTCGACAACGCCGCCGAATGGATCCTCGAGCTCGATCGCGGCTACGGCATCCCGTGGAAGGGCAATTACAGCTCGTGGCTGGAGCAGAAGGAAGCGCGGCTCAAGACGGAAGCGAAGCAGGAAGGCGCGCGGATCAAGGCGATGCAGACCGAGCTCGAATGGGTGCGCTCCAGCCCCAAGGCCCGGCAGTCCAAGAGCAAGGCCCGCATCGCCCGCTTCGAGGAACTATCCTCGCACGAGCACCAGAAGCGGAACGAAACGCAGGAGATCTTCATTCCGGTGGCGGAGCGTCTCGGCAATGCGGTGATCGAATTCCGGAACGTGAGGAAGGGCTACGGCGATCGCCTCCTCATCGACGACCTGTCGTTCGCCGTTCCACCGGGCGCGATCGTGGGCATCATCGGCCCGAACGGTGCCGGCAAGTCGACGCTGTTCCGGATGGTCGCCGGCAAGGAGAAGGCGGACGTCGGCGAAATCGCCATCGGCGCGACGGTGCGGCTCGCCATCGTCGATCAATCCCGCGAGGCGCTTCCCAACGACAAGACGGTCTGGGATGCGATCTCGGGCGGCCAGGACATCCTCACCGTCGGTCGCTTCGAGATGCCCTCGCGCGCCTACCTCGGGCGCTTCAATTTCAAGGGCGGCGACCAGCAGAAGATCGTTGGCCAGCTCTCCGGCGGCGAGCGCGGCCGGCTGCATCTCGCGGCGACGCTGCTCCGAGGGGGAAACGTGCTCCTGCTCGACGAGCCGTCCAACGATCTCGACGTCGAAACGCTGCGCGCGCTGGAAGACGCGCTGCTCGAATTCGCCGGCAGCGCGCTCGTCATTTCGCACGACCGCTGGTTCCTCGACCGGATCGCCACGCACATCCTGTCCTTCGAGGGCGATTCGCGGGTCGCGTTCTTCGAGGGCAACTACCAGGAATACGAGGCGGACAAGAAGAAGCGGCTGGGCGAAGAAGGTGCGCGGCCGCATCGCCTGCGCTACAAGGCGCTGATGGACTGACGCCCCCGAGACCGTTCAGACGCCGAGTTTCCTCTTCAGGATTGCGTTGACCTGCGCGGGATTCGCCTTGCCCCTGGTCGCCTGCATGGCCTTGCCGACGAGCGAGTTGAACGCCTTTTCCCTGCCGGCACGGAACTCGGCGACGATCGTCGCATTCTCCGCAAGCACCGCATCAACGATCTTCTCGATTTCGGCCGCGTCTGAAATCTGCCTCAACCCGCGCTGGTCGATGATCGCGTCGGCGTTGCCTTCACCAGCCCACATCGCTGCCAAGACACTCTTCGCGACATTGTGATTGATAGTCCCCTTGAACCTGTCTGTATGCGCGATCAGTTCTGCCAGCTGCTTCGGCAACACGCGCGACTTGCCGATGCTCATCTCGTGGCTGTTCAGAAGGCCCCCAAGTTCATTTATCACCCAGTTTGCTACCGATTTTCCGTTCGCAACGTCGGGACTTTGCAGGGAATAGCGAAGACCTGGAATTCTCGCGAGCTCGGCAAGCGTGTCCTCGAAATATTCAGCCGTATCTCGCGTCGCCGTAAGTGCAATCGCATCCTCGGGACACAGGAGATATTTCGATTCGAACCGGCGCTTGATCGCCTCGGGCAATTCAGGCAACTCGGACTGGAGGCGCGCGATCCACGCTGCGTCGATCACCAGCGGCGGCAGGTCGGGATCGGGGAAATAGCGGTAATCCTGCGCGTCCTCCTTGCTGCGCATCGAGCGTGTCTCGTGCCTGTCGGGGTTGTAGAGACGCGTTTCCTGGACGACGCTGCCGCCGTCCTCGATCAGCTCGATCTGGCGGCGAACTTCGTAGTCGATCGCCTGCTGCATGAAGCGGAAGCTGTTGAGGTTCTTGATCTCGCAGCGGGTGCCAAGCGGCTCGCCCGGCCGGCGCACCGAGACGTTGGCGTCGCAGCGAAAGCTCCCCTCCTGCATATTGCCGTCGCAGATGCCGATCCATTGAACGAGTTCATGCAGAGCCTTCGCGTAGGCAATGGCTTCATCGGAGCTCGACATTTCGGGTTCCGACACGATCTCGAGCAGCGGCGTGCCGGCGCGATTGAGGTCGATGCCCGTCATGCCGTGGAAATCCTCGTGCAGGCTCTTGCCGGCGTCTTCCTCGAGGTGCGCGCGGGTGAGCCGCACGGTCTTTTCGCCCAGCGGCGTGCTGATCGTCAGCGATCCGCCTTGCACGACAGGAATCTCGTACTGGGAAATCTGGTAACCCTTGGGCAGGTCGGGGTAGAAGTAATTCTTGCGCGCGAACACGCTGCGCCGGTTGATGGTGCCGCCGACGGCCAGGCCGAACCGGATCGCGCGCTCGACGGCGCCTCTGTTCAGCACCGGCAGCACGCCAGGCAACGCGATGTCGACCGCGGACGCCTGGGTATTGGGCGCGGCGCCGAACGCCGTGGACGCTCCGGAAAAGATCTTCGACGCGGTCGAGAGCTGCGCATGGGTCTCGAGCCCGATCACCACTTCCCAGGGGCCCATCACGCAAACTCCGCGGGCGCGCGTCGGTGCCAGTCGGTCGCCTGCTGGTATTGGTGCGCGACGTTCAAGATTCGGGACTCGGCAAAATAGTCGCCCTGGATTTGCAGGCCGATCGGCAGGCCGTTGCGGTCGAACCCGCACGGGATCGACACGGCGGGCGCGCCGGTCAGGTTGGCGGTGGTCGTGAAGATGTCGTTGAGGTACATCTGCACTGGATCGTCGGTTTTCGCGCCCAGCTTGAACGCCGTGGACGGCGCCGTCGGGCCGATGATCACATCGCACTTTGCGTAGGCGCGGCGGAAGTCGTCGGCGATCAGGCGCCGTACCTGCTGCGCCTTGAGGTAATACGCGTCGTAATAGCCATGCGACAGAACGTAGGTGCCGACCATGATCCGGCGCTTGACCTCGGCACCGAAGCCCTCCGCCCGCGATTTCCGGTACATGTCGGCGAGATCCGTGTATTGTGCCGCGCGGTGGCCGTACCGGACGCCGTCGAAGCGCGACAGGTTCGATGATGCCTCCGCCGGCGCGATCACGTAGTACACCGGCACGGACAGGTTGACGTTCGGAAGGTCGATTTCGATGGCTGCCGCGCCCAGCCTTCCGAATTCGGCGATGGCAGCATCCGTCGCGGCCGCGACTTCGGGGTCGGTGCCGGCGTCGAAATACTGGCGCGGCAGCCCGATGCGCAGCCCCCTGAGCGGTTTGGCGAGATCGCGCGTGTAATCCTCGGGAGCGCGTTCGAGGGAGGTCGAGTCGCGTGCGTCGTGACCCGCCATCGCGTTGAGAATCAGCCCGCAGTCTTGCGCCGACCGCGCGAACATGCCGGGCGTATCGAGGCTCGACGCGAACGCAATCAGTCCGTAGCGCGAGCAGACGCCGTAGGTCGGTTTCAGGCCGCAGATGCCGGTGAGCGCGGCGGGCTGGCGGATCGAACCGCCGGTGTCCGTGCCTGTGGCAACGGGGACGAGCCGCGCCGCGACCGCTGCCGCGGACCCGCCGGAACTGCCTCCCGGCACGCAATCGAGGTTCCACGGGTTCCTCACCGGCCCGAAGCACGACGTCTCGTTCGACGAGCCCATTGCGAATTCGTCCATGTTCGTCTTGCCGACGAGCACGGCTCCGGCGCGTTTGAGGCCTCCGACGACGAAGGCATCATACGGCGCGATGAAATTCGAGAGCATGCGCGAGCCGCAGGTCGTTCTGAGGCCCGCGGTCATCAGCACGTCCTTGTGCGCGATCGGGATGCCCGTCACCGGTCCCGCGACGCCCTGTGCAATCCGGCGGTCGGCGGCGCTCGCGGCGGCGAGCGCGCCTTCCGCATCGACCGTGATGAATGCGTTCAATGCCGGGCCGAGCTTCCCGATCCGGTCGAGCAGGCCCCGCGTCAGCTCGGCGCTGGACACGCGTTTCGCGCGGAGCGCCTGCGCGAGATCAGCGACGGTGCCGGTAATCATGGGCGGCCGGGCCGGGCCGCCGGGCATCCCTTGTCGGCAAGGAAGCGGCGAGCCTCACCCCCCACGCGGAGTGTGGCGGCTATTCGACCACCTTCGGCACGAGATAAAGGGCGTTCTCCACGGCAGGAGCAAGCTCCTGGTAGCACGTGTGGAGGTCGGTCTCGGTGACGCGGTCCTCGCGCAAGGGGAGGAACACCTCCTGCGCGTGGGCCATCGGGACCACACCGGCGGTGTCGACGGCGTTCAGTTCGCTGATCATCCCGAAGATCGCGTCGAGCTTGGACCGTACGTCCTCGGCCTCGGCGGCGTCGATCTCGATCCGCGCGAGGTGAGCGATGCGATGGATGTCGTCGAGGGAAATTGTCATGGCGGCGGTGCTCGGCGCGGCAGATGGCGCTTGCGGCGACGTCCGGGTCGTGACGGGCTCGCCGCCGGGATCGCGCGCGCCGTCTCGCGGTCGGGCGCCGTACCCCGGTGCGCCACGCCCGGATTTCCGGCGCTTTCGCGCGCAAGACCGGCGCAGAAGCGCAGCGCGTTAGGGTATCATAATGTCATATTTTCGAGCAGCCGCCGCTGCTTCCCGACCATGGGCCGCGCGCTCGTCCGCGCCGCCCGCAACTCCGCAGGCAATCCTCTTCATGTTCCAGTTCTTCAAGGGTTATTTCTCGAGCGACTTGGCGATCGATCTCGGAACCGCCAACACGCTGATCTACGTTCGCGGCAAGGGCATCGTGCTGAACGAGCCGTCGGTGGTTGCGATTCGGCAGGAGGGCGGCCCCAATGGCAAGCGGGTGATCCAGGAAGTGGGCGTCGCCGCGAAGCAGATGCTGGGCCGGACGCCCGGCAACATCACGGCGATCCGGCCGATGAAGGACGGCGTCATCGCCGACTTCACGGTCACCGAGCAGATGCTGAAGCAGTTCATCAAGAAGGTTCTCGACTCGCGGCTGTTCTCGCCGTCCCCGCGGATCATCATCTGCGTGCCGTGCGGCTCCACGCAGGTCGAGCGCCGTGCCATACGGGAGTCGGCATTGGGCGCGGGGGCGTCGAAGGTGTACCTGATCGAGGAGCCGATGGCCGCGGCGATCGGCGCCGACATGCCGATTTCCGACGCCACGGGTTCGATGGTCGTCGACATCGGCGGCGGCACGACGGAAGTCGGCGTGATTTCGCTCGGCGGCATGGTGTATTCCGGCAGCGTCCGCGTCGGCGGCGACAAGTTCGACGAGGCGATCGTCAATTACATCCGCCGCAACTACGGCATGCTGATCGGCGAAACGACCGCCGAACAGATCAAGAAAACGATCGGCTCGGCGTTCCCCGGCTCCGAAGTAAAGGAGATGGACGTCAAGGGCCGCAACCTCGCCGAAGGCATCCCGCGCAGTTTCACGGTCTCCTCGAACGAAATCCTCGAAGCGCTCACCGATCCGCTGAACAGCATCGTATCCGCGGTGAAGAGCGCGCTGGAGCGCACGCCGCCCGAACTCGGCGCCGACATTGCCGAGCGCGGCATGGTGCTGACGGGAGGGGGCGCGCTGCTGCGCGACGTGGATCGCCTGCTGATGGAGGAGACCGGCCTCCCGGTGATTGTCGCCGACGATCCGCTGACCTGTGTGGTGCGCGGTTGCGGAAAGGCGCTCGAAAACATGGAGAAGCTGTCGAGCATCTTCACGTCGGATTAGCAGTCCGGCGCCCAGGCTTGAGCATGGATACCCCTTCGTTGCGCTGATAGCCCAACGCAGCGCGAGCAATGCGTCACATCCCCGTCGAGCCGCCGGCATTCTTCCATCGCGGCCCGTCGCCGCTCGCCCGGCTTGCATTCTTCGGGCTGATCTCCCTCGCGCTGCTGTTTCTGGACACGCGCTATCGCTACCTCGAGAACATCCGCCAGGTCGCCGCGGCCGTCTTCTACCCGCTCCAGCGCGCGGCACTGTTGCCGGGTGACGCGATCGCGGAAGGCGCCCGCTACTTTGCGACGCAGCGCGCGCTTGCCGAAGAGAATGCCGTGCTCAAGCGCCGGCTGGTGGAGCAGGGCGCGGCGACGCAGGATCTTTCGCTTGCGCAGTCCGAAAATGCACGCCTCAAGTCGTTGCTCGACGTGCGCGCGCGCTACGGCGTCGCGGCGACTGCCGCCGAGGTGCTCTACAGCGCGCGCGACCCGTTTGCGCAAAAGGTCTACATCGACAAGGGCGCCGACGCCGGGTTGAAGCCGGGCGAGGCCGTCATCGATGCGCAGGGCGTGGTCGGGCAGGTGACGCGCGTGTTTCCCTACATGGCGGAAGTGACGCTCGTCACGGACAAGGATCACGCGGTGCCGGTGAAGGTCGAGCGCAGCGGTGTGCGCTCCGTGCTCTACGGCGCCGGCGCGGGCCGCGCGCCCGAACTGCGCTTCACCGCGCCGAACGCCGACATTCAGATCGGCGACATGCTCGTGACTTCGGGCATCGACGGCACGTATCCGCCAGGCCTCGCCGTGGCGGAGGTCGCCACGCTCGAGCGCGAGACCGGCCTGATGTTTGCCCGCATTACGACGATGCCGCTCGGTGGCGTGGACCGCAGCGAGCATCTGCTCGTACTCGGGCAAGGTGCGGCCATTGCGCCGCGGCCGGAGGTGCCGGGCGAAGCCGATGTCGCGAAGAAGGTCGGCAAAGGCCGCCGGCGAGGCGGATAGTGGCGCGGCCCGGCCTATTCATGCGCTCCTCCGCGCGTCCGGAAGAAATCCTGCTGCCGGTGCGGCCGTGGTTCGTCGTCACCACGCTCATGCTCGCGCTCTTTGCGAACGTGCTGCCGCTGTCGGGAATCGCGCTTGCGCTGCGGCCCGATTTTCTCGCGCTGGTGCTGCTCTACTGGTGCATTCAGGAGCCGCGATTCGTAGGGGTGGGCATCGCGTGGTGGGTGGGCCTCCTGATGGACGTGGCCGACGGCACGGTCTTCGGACAGCATGCGCTCGCCTATGCTTTCCTCGCCTACGCCGCCGAGTATTTCCGGCGCCGCGTTCTGCGTTTCCCGCCATGGCAGCAGGCGGCACAGGTGGCGGTGCTGCTCCTCCTCTGCGCGGCGCTGGTACTGCTGATCCGCTACGTGGGTGGCGCGCCGTTGCCGCGGTGGACCTACGCGGCCCCTCCGCTCGTCGGTGCGCTGCTGTGGCCGGCGGTAACGTCCATGCTGCAGTGGCCGCAGCGCCCGCCGCGCTCGCCGGCCGAGCTGTGACGGCCGACGTCGCCATTCGCTGAAATTCGTCACCGATGGCCCGCCGGCTCCTGTTCACTTCGCGCAAGCGCGGTTTTGACGCCGGCCGCGGCTTCGGCTCGCCGGAGCTGCGCAACCCCGAGCGGGAGCTGTTCCTTTTCAAGCGCCGCCTGGGACTCGCCGGTGCGCTGGTGTTCATCGCCTTTGGCGCGCTGTTCGTCCGCTTCTTCTACCTGCAGGTCATCCAGCATCGTCACTACCAGACGCTTGCCGAAACGAACCGCATCGCGATCGTCCCGATCGTGCCCAATCGTGGCGTGATCACGGATCGCAATGGCGCGGTGCTCGCGCAGAGCTATTCCGCGTACACGCTCGAAATCCAGCCGTCCCGCGTGCGCAGCCTCGACGAGACGATCGACGCGCTGGCCGAAATCGTCGACGTGCAGCCGCGCGACCGCAAGCGCTTCCGCAAACTGCTCGAGGAATCGAAGAATTTCGAGAGCCTGCCGCTGCGCACGCGCCTCACCGATGAGGAGGTCGCGCGCTTCGCGGTCAACCGCTACCGCTTCCCCGGAGTGGAAATCAAGGCGCGGCTCTTCCGCCAGTATCCGTACGGCGAGGTCGCCTCGCATGTCGTCGGTTACATAGGGCGCATCAACGACCGGGACGTCGTGCGCATCGACGAATGGGACGACGCGGCGAACTACAAGGGCTCGGATTACATCGGCAAGGTCGGCGTCGAGCTTTCCTACGAGCGCGAGCTGCACGGCAAGACCGGCTTCGAGGAGGTCGAGGTGGATGCGCTGGGCCGCGCCGTGCGCACGCTGTCGCGGACCCCGCCGGGCTCGGGCGATGACCTCAAGCTGTCTCTCGATATCGGGCTGCAGGAGGTCGCGGAAGGTGCATTCGGAACCCGGCGCGGCGCCCTGGTTGCCATCGAGCCGGCCACGGGGGACGTGCTGGCCTTTGTCTCGAAGCCGGGATTCGACCCCAACCTCTTTGTCGAGGGCATCGATTCGGCCAACTGGGACCTCCTCAACGATTCGCCGGACAAGCCGCTGCTCAATCGGCCGCTGCGCGGAGCGTATCCCCCCGGCTCGACAATCAAGCCGTTCCTGGCGCTTTCCGCGTTGACGCTGGGCAAGCGCACGCCGGCGCAAACGATCTTCGACCCCGGCTATTTCCAGATCCCCGGCGCCGCCCACCGGTTCCGCGACGACAAACCGGGGGGCCATGGCACGGTGGACATGTACAAGTCGATCGTCGTGTCCTGCGACACGTACTACTACATTCTGGCGAGCGAGACCGACATCGACGACACCGCCCGCTTCATGTCGCAGCTCGGCTTTGGTCAAAAGACGGGAATCGACATCGAAGGGGAGCTCACCGGCGTGCTGCCGTCGCGCGAATGGAAGCGGGCTCGCTTCGCGGGCAAGGACTTCCGCGAGGAACATCGCAAGTGGTATCTCGGCGACAGCATATCCGCCGGTATCGGCCAGGGTTACAACGCTTTCACGCCGATCCAGCTTGCGCACGCGATCGCAACCGTTGCTAACGACGGCGTGGCGTACCGTCCGCACGTCGTCAAGACCATCCGCGACGTGCGGACGGACGAAGTCAGGGAAGTCGCGCGCGAGCCGACGAACACCGTGGCGCTCAAACCGGAACACCTTGAGTTCGTGAAGAACGCCCTCGTGGGCGTGAACAGGGAAGGGACCGGCGCGGCGGCCTTCGCGAAGGCCGCCTACGTGAGCGCCGGCAAGACCGGCACCGCGCAGGTGTTTTCTCTGAAGGGCGATAAGTACACGACCAAAGTCGACGAGCGGCTGCGGGACCACGCGTGGTACATCGCCTATGCCCCTGCCGATCGGCCGCGCATAGCCGTCGCCGTGCTGGTGGAGAACGGCGGGTTCGGCGCGCAGGCGGCCGCCCCGATTGCACGGCAGGTCTTCGACTACTATCTGACCGGCAGCGCGAAGAAGGGACCTGCGCCGACCGTGCCCGCCCCCGCCAACGCCGAAGACGAGAGCGACTAGCGCTTCGCATCATGTCCGAGATCATCGCCCGCCTGTGGGAGTTGCTGACCCGCAATGTCGACAGCTTTCTGCTGGGCGTGGCGATGGCCATCGCCGGCGTCGGCCTCATCACGCTTTACTCGGCCTCCGACCAGAGCATCGCGCGCCTGTCGGCCCAGGCCACCAGCCTCGCCTTCGCGCTCGTGCTGATGTGGACCGTCGCCAACATTCCGCCGCAGACCATCGCGCGTGCCGCGATCCCGCTCTACCTGGTCGCCGTCGTGATGCTGCTCGCCGTCGCCGTGTTCGGGGCGACGGTCAACGGTTCCCGGCGCTGGCTGAGCCTCGGTGTCGCCCGCTTCCAGCCTTCCGAACTGATGAAGATCGCGCTCCCGCTGATGCTGGCCTGGTATTTTCAGCGTTTCGAAGGCCGCATCGGCTGGAAGGACTTCGTGTTGACGGCGGCGCTGATCGCCGTGCCCGTATGGCTGATCAAGCGCCAGCCGGACCTCGGCACGGCGGTGCTGATCGCCGTGTCGGGATTCTACGTGCTCTACCTTGCCGGACTGTCGTGGAAAGTCATTGTCGGGCTCGGCGCACTGGGTGCGACAGCGGCGCCGCTGGTGTGGCCGCATCTGCACGAGTACCAGCGGGAGCGAATTCTGACGTTCATCGATCCCGCCCGCGACCCGCTCGGCGCCGGCTACCACTCGTCGCAGGCTTCCATCGCGCTCGGCTCCGGCGGCGTGGCCGGCAAGGGATGGCTGAACGGCACGCAGACGCATCTGGACTTCCTGCCCGAGCGGCACACGGACTTCGTGTTCGCCGTGTTCGGCGAGGAGTTCGGGCTGATCGGCAATGCGGTGCTGCTGGTGCTCTACCTGCTGCTTATCGGTCGCGGGATGATGATCACCGCGAATGCATCGACGATATTCGCGCGGCTGATGGCGGGCACCGTGACGCTGATGTTCTTCACCTCGGCATTCGTCAACATGGGAATGGTGAGCGGCGTGCTGCCCGTGGTCGGCGTGCCGCTGCCGCTGGTCTCGTACGGAGGCACGGCGCTCATTTCGCTCTTCATCGGCCTCGGGATCCTGATGAGCGTGCAAGCGCACCGCAAGCTCGTCAATACATAGCGTCAACGGGCGGTGGTTCCCCGCTCCGCTTGCGGGGGCCGGATCAATCTGAGCGCGCCGCCGTTAGTCGCGGGTCGCCGTACCGTCGTTCCACCCGCGCGCTCAACCAGGATGGCGGCCGGAGCTTGTCACAAATTCTCGGCGAGCTTTGCCGCTGCCAGGCCTGCAGCGGATCGGCCGTGCGGCTCCTTGATCGCCATCAGGTCACGAACACGCGCGAGCGCGGTTTGCGTGCACGGCGGAAGATCGACATCGGACGTTCCGAGCGGCGTGGTCCGGGCGCCCCATCGAATGAGATGTGAACACCAGGTGAGGCCGCCGCCGAACGCAGGAGTGAGAATCAGCGCGCCCGCCTCGATCCGGCCTTCCTCCAGCGCTTCGACCAGCGCCACAGGAACGGTGGCGGCCGACATGTTGCCGTAGCGCTGCACGGTGAGGAACACCCGGTCCATCGGCGCGCCGATTCGTTTGACGACGGATTCGATGATGCGCAGGTTGGCCTGGTGCGGGACGACGAGGTCGACTTCCTCGACCCCGTGCCCGGCCCTCGCCAGCACGTCCTGCGAGGCCCGCGTCATGCCGAGCACCGCGCGCTTGAAGATTTCCTGGCCGTCGAAATCCCACGCCGTATCGCCGTAGGGCACGCCGTGGTTGGCGTACGTGGTGCCCATGCCGCGGACACGCAGGATCCGGCGGGCGTCGGCATAGCAGCCCAGCTTCTCGGCGAGAACGCCTTCTTCGCGATCGGTCGCCTGCAGGACGACCGCGGCGGCGCCGTCTCCGAAAAGCACCGAGACGCCGCGATTCATCCAGTCCATGAACGGCGAGATCAGTTCGACCCCGATGACAACGGCGTTACTGACGACGCCGGTCCGAATCATCGCCGTCGCGGTCGACAGCGAGTAGAGAAAGCTCGTGCAGGCCGTGTTGACGTCCATCGCCGCAGCGTGCGTGGCGCCGAGCCTGAACTGCACGCCCGACGCGGAGTTCGGCACCTGCTCGTCATTGGAGCAGCTGCCGTAGACGACGAGCTCGACATCCTTCGGCTCGAGGCCGGCGCACGCCAGCGCGCGCGCTGCGGCGACGTGCGCCAATTCGATTCCCGACACGTGCGAGATGCGACGCTCGCGGATGCCGGTGCGGCTCATGATCCACGCGTCGTCGGTCTCGAGAAACGTCGCGAGATCGGCGTTGGACAGGATGGCGGGAGGCATGCATTTCCCCCAGCCGGTGATGGCGGCGTAGGTCATGGCGGCGACATGAGGCAGGCGCCCGTGGCGTGGCATCGCCAGGGAACGGGACCGGAGCGGCGTCCGAGGCCCTCCGGCGCGCACCGTGCTATTTCGAAGGTTTGCCGCCGGACTTGCCTTTGCCGGCCTGCGACGCGGCTTTGGACTCATCGCCCTTCGCCTGGTCGCCGATTACGCCCTTGAGCGGACAGACGGAGAACGCCGGACACTTCTTGCAGCCGACAGCGATGGCGATGGGACAGAGCGTCATATCGATACTCCTGAAGGGAAGGGTTGCACCTTGGCGGGACCGGGGCGGCTGACCCGGTGATCAGACCCGGATTGTCCTCTAATTGGCCGCCCGATTCCGGATAAATTTCGGGCGCGACGTCTTCGCTGGCGGGCGCTAGGAGCGCAGTTCGGGCGACCGGCGCCGGCGCCATTGCCGCCAGACGAGCACGTAGACTCCGGCATTGATCGCGATCACGAGAACCCCGAACGCCGTTTGCGTGCGCGACGCAAGCACCTCCGGATAGATAAACGGAACCAGGTAATGCTCGATGAACCCGCCGGGGTAACCGGCTTCGCCTGCCGCTTGGCGGAACGTGTTTTCGAGCGGCGTCAGCGGGCAGATCGCGCCGGTGAACTCGGTCCAGGCGCCCCACGCCAGCGCCGGCAGATGCAGAACGACAATTCCGCGGTGCCACAAGGCGAGCAAGCCGCCGGTCACGACAAATACGATAAAGGCGAAGTGGATCGCGACAATCGTATCGGCGGCGAGACGGGAGCTCATTGGTGTACCCCCACGCTTGCGGCGCCGCGGAGCGGTGCTCGAAACGCGAAAACTGGCGCCGCCGTCGATTCGCGCAGGCCTCGCAAGCCCGCCCGGCCGACTACGTCCGGCGCTTCAGGAGCGCCCCAAGGTCGGCAAACGGCTTGTGCGTGGCACGCGATCCCGGGCTTTCGCCGGATTCTCCGCTGCGCGCCGCATGCTCGAGTTGCCGCTGGTGCTCGTTGTCATGGCAGTAGACGCACAGGAGCTCCCAGTTGCTTCCATCGGGTGGGTTGTTGTCGTGGTCATGGTCGCGGTGGTGAACCGTCAATTGTTGCACCGTCGTGCGGTCGAATTCCCGTGCGCAACGCCCGCAGATCCACGGGTAGATCTTGAGCGCCTGCTCCCGGTAGCCCTGCTCGCGGTGGTCGCGGGCGCGCCGGGCCTCGGCCACGACACGGTCGAGCCGGGCGTTGTCGGGTGCGCGGGTGTTCGACGACATCGGAAGGGTCCTCGCCGGTTCGCCGGCGTTACGCATCGAACGGCAGCATGCGACGCATGACGCCGTCCTTCCTGATCAGGGAATGGTACAGCGCGCCGCCGATATGCACGACCATCAGCATGGCCAGCGCCCAGGCGAAGAGGGTGTGCGCCGATTCGAGCGGCCGCGTTGCTTTCTACCTCGCGCTACTCCAGGGGAATGCGGCTCTTGTTCCTGGCGAGAAAGGCGTCGAAAGATTGCAGCGCGGGGTTGAGCGTTCGGGCGACCTCGGGATTTCGTGCGCCGCAGAAATACGTCTCGAAGTCCGCCTTGAACTGGAACATGTTGCCGAGATCCTCGGCGCCCGGGAACCCGAAGCCGCGGTACGCCGCCGGGGACACGGCGTTGTAGAGGACCTCCTGACCCAGTGCCTTGCCGAGCGCGGCGGCCATCTCCGCACCGGTCAGGTGCGCGCCGGCGATGCCGACGGTCTTGCCGATGTATTCGGGGCCTTTCTTGAAAATGCCGTAGGCACAGTTCCCGATGTCCTCCGCGGCGATGCCGGGGAGCTTCTTGTCGCCCATCGGCAGCGTGAAGGCGAATCTGCCGTCCGGGCCCTTCTTGGGACCCATGCCGAAATGGATCAGATTGTCCCAATAAAAGGACGTCAGCAGAAAGGTCGTCGGCACGCCCAGTTCGGTGAACAGCTTGTTGGCTTCGCCCTTGACGTCGAAATGCGGAACCTTGTACCGGCCCATCAGCGTCGGCATCCGGGTGTCTGACAGTGGCACCCAATGGCGCGTATCTTCGAGAGTTGACCAGATGGCATGTTTGACGCCGGCGGCCTTTGCCGCGCGCGCCATGTTGCCCGCCTCGGCAAATTCCCTGTCGGGCGAAAAATGCGCCCAGAAAAACGTGACGAAGTAGGCGCCGTGCGTCCCATGCAGTGCCTTTTCGAGGCTTGCCTCGTCATCGACGTCGGCGGCGACCACCTCGGCTCCCATCCGCGCGAGTTCCCGTGCCTTTTCGGAATTGACGTCGCGCGTGATGGCGCGTGCCGCAAAGCCTCCTCCGGAATCCCTGAGGATGGCCCGGACCAGACCACCGCCCTGCGCGCCCGTGGCGCCCACAACCGCAAGTATCTTCTTCTCGGCCATGCGATCTCCTCGCTTCAAACGGAATGAAAGCTTACATCGCCTCGCGCTACAAGTTGACCCGCCGCGCGGATTCGACGAATAACCGATGCGGAAAGTTTCTGCCGGGCGTCAACTCAGACGGACCGGATTTCGCACCGCCGGGCCGCATGGGCCGGCAAGGCTGGCTCGGACACCCGCTAGACGCCATTCCGACTGTCGCGATGCCGAACCTGCGAGCGCCCGTAGCAGAACTGAACGGTGGCCAGCGCGAAGGCGATGGGCAGCGGCGATACCAGCAGGGCGGCAAGCCAGCTCCACGATCCCTCCCGGTCGAGGGCATTGAGGCAAAGATAGATTCCGAGCATCGAGCCCGCCGTTGCAGCGCACGACGCCTTCGTCGTGTCGCGGAATAGCATCCAGGACATGGCGCCGATGACTACCGGTAGCACGACCAGGATCAGGAGTGGTTCCATGTCGAACGCGACGCTCGACGAACGGGCGGGCCGGCCATGGCATCCTGCGGACGCATGGCCCACGCGGGCGGCGCTTCGGCGGGCCGTCGACCGATGAAGTTTGCTCCGATTTCGGCGTCACTGCCAAGCGTTTACTTTCTGAACATGGCATTGAGTTCGGCATAGGGAACGGCTTCGCGGGCAAAGTCGAAGGTCCCCTTCTCCCTGACCTCGCGCGCAGCCCGAAGAAACGCACCATAAGCCGCTCGCGCAAGCGACGAGCCGAGGCTCACTCGCTTGACGCCGAGGCTCCCGAGCACATCGAGCGAATGAGTGGGCCCGGACAGGCCCATGACGACATTGACGGGTTTGGGCGCGACGGCACGAACCACCACCGCGATGTCCTCTCGCGTCCTCAGGCCCGGTGCGTACAGTACGTCTGCACCTGCCTCTCCAAAGGCAACGAGTCGGCGGATCGTGTCCCGCAGATCCGGACGCCCGCAGATCAGGTTTTCGGCTCGTGCGGTGAGCGTGAAGGGAAAGGTCAGACTGCGCGCTGCGTCCGCCGCCGCGCGCACGCGAGCGACCGCCAGGTCGAACGCATGGATGGGGTCCGCAATGAACCCGGTCGCATCCTCGATGGATCCGCCCACGACTCCGGCTTTCGCGGCCAGCAGGATGGTTTCGGCGCAGGCCTCCGGGTCGTCGCCAAATCCGCCCTCCAGGTCCGCCGAAACCGGCAACGGCGTTGCGTCGACGATTGCCTTCGCGTTGACCAGCGTCTCTTCGCGGCCGATGGCTCCCTCCGCGTCCGGCCTGCCGATGGAAAATGCGAATCCGGCGCTCGTCGTTGCCAGCGCCTCGAATCCCAACGCCGCCAGCATCCTGGCCGACCCCGCGTCCCACGGATTCGGGATCGCGAAGATTCCGGGTCGCGCGTGCAGGGACCTGAATGCTTCGGCCCGCGTCAGCTGATCGTTCACGGTGCATTCTCCAGCGAGAATCGACTGTCGATCGATACCGGTGCTCGCGGCGCCGCATCGCGTCGCCAGGTGTCGAGCCCGCGCACGGCACTGCCCTGGTCACGGCTTCACGAACTTGAGGACGAATTCGTCCTTGGGCTGCGGTGGATCGGGGGTGTTCTTGTCGCGCGGGTCTGACGGATTGCGCATGAAATCGCCCTCCGCGGCCAGCCGGAATCCGGCGGCTTCGACTTCCTGGCGCAGAAACGATTCCTCGATGCGATGCAGGGTGCCGGACTCGGAGATGCCGGTTCCCGGCCGCCCCGAATGGTCGGCGATCACATAGATGCCACCCGACTTGAGCGCGGCGAACACGGCCTTGTTCATTTGCGCGCGATCCACGCCCATGTAACCGAGATCGTGATAGTTGAACATCAACGTGACGAGGTCGAGCCCGTTCGACGCAACATCCGGCGGAACCGGGCTCTCGAATCTCCGCACCACGGCAACGATGTTTCCCGCTGCCGGGTTCTTCGCCCGCTCGGCCAGCGCCAGGGGCGAATTTGGCGGACCGCCCGGACGCAGCGCTGCGGGAGGCGCCGGCGATGGCACTGTCGGGGCGACGGGCGTCGCGGCTCCCTCGGGGGCCGCCGGGGATGGCGCGGCGCGCTCCGGATCGCGCGGCGCGCTTTGCCCATAGACGATACCGGCAGGCCCGACGGCGCGTGCGATGAGCTCCGTGGTATAGCCGCCGCCCGCGCTCAGGTCGAGCGCCACCATGCCCGGCCACACGCCGATGAACGCCAGCATCTGGTCGGGCTTGCGGCGGAGATCGTTGGTGCGGTCGGCCGGACGGCGATCGGAGCTCGCCAGGATCTGGGCGATGCGCTCGCCGGAAAGCGGCGCCGGGTGCGGCGATGCGGGCGCCTTCGTCCCCTGCCCTGCACAGGCGCCGAAAGCCAGGACCATCGGGGCGAGCCATGCCATCGACCGACACGATGGCAGGGCCGCGCGCGTTCCAGCGATTCCCTTCATGAGGCTCCTTCCGTCATGCGTGCAAGCGTTGAAAGGTCGGGCGCCCCGACCCGAAGTTCACGATTCCACCGCATGAAGCAATACTTCGTCGCCACCGTCGCCGAGGTTGAGCACGCGTTCAAATTTGAGGCCCAGCTTCGCGAGCAGCCTGGTCGACGCGTCGTTGTCCGGGGAGGTTATGGCCACGACGCGCGTCAGGCCCAGTACGTTTCTTCCGTAGGCCAGCACCGCGGACGCCGCTTCCGAAGCATAGCCCTGTCCCCAATGTCGCGGGAGAAAGGCAAAGCCGATGTCCGCGTCTTCCAGCGAATCCCGTTTTATCAGGCCACAGAGACCGATCGGAGCGCCATCGGTCTTCAGTTCGGTCAAGTACAGCCCGAAACCCATGCGCGCGTACATATCGATGGGACCCCTCAGGATGTACGCCCGGGCGTCGGCAAGCGTTCTAACCCCTTTGTCACCGATGAATCGCAGCCATGAAGGATCGTTCAGCAGCTCGACGATGAACCCGGCATCGTCGACCAACAGCCGGCGCAGAATCAGGCGGTCGGTCTCGAGAATCTTCAATGCCGAGGTCCTTCATGCAGGATGTCGCACGAGGCCACGAGCCTCGCCGGCGCGTCGAGCGCGACAACCCGCCAGCAGGGCCGGTATCGAGCGACGGCCGGACGCCCGAGCGCGGGCATCACCACTCGCCCTCCGGCGGAAAGCGGTCATGCCGGGGCAAGGTGTCGGTGATTTCGTACCAGGGCGCCTTCGACCCGACAAAGATGTGAATCGACGGTCGGACGCCCGGGTCGCCGTCGATGGCGCCGGCTGGAATGCAGACTTCATCTTCTTCGATCACCGGCACGCTCGACCCGCAGGCCGGACAAAAGCAGCGGAAAGTGCCGGGGGAGGACTCGTAGCGCGTGATCGACGATTTGCCGCGCAGCCACCGGAAATCCCGTGCGCGCGCGTGCGCAAAGGCTCCGAACGGTGCGCCGTGAATCTTCCGGCACATCGTGCAATGACAGTAATTGATGAGTTCAATGGCGCCGTCGAGCTGCCACGCCACGCCGTCGCATAGACAACTGCCGGTGATCATGGCGACTCGCGCATGATTCCCGCAATCGATGCGGCGGGCACTTGGCAACGCATTGCGGGGCAGCGATCCGGGTTCGACAAGGAACCTCCCTCAGGTAGCCATTTTCCGACCATTGCGGCGTCACGTAGGGTCATGCGGAACCGATGCTCGCCGGTAAATGACGTGGTAGACCAAGCCTACCAGCACACCGCCGCCGACAATGTTGCCCAGAATGACCGGCACCAGATTGCCGGCGAATCCAGCCCACGTAATCGCGGGGGTAGCC
Organism: uncultured beta proteobacterium; assembly: GCA_963726775.1. Lineage (GTDB taxonomy): Bacteria > Pseudomonadota > Gammaproteobacteria > Burkholderiales > Casimicrobiaceae > CAIWHR01. Next base: position 1,041,289 of record CAVSDL010000001.1, on the reverse strand, counting down.
ACGCCGGCGCTTCCGGACGACTGCAGCAGCATGGCGAGCGAGATGACGTACATGTTGGCGATGCTGTGTTCGAACCCGGCGGCAACGAATGCCGAAATGGGGAAAATTATCGCGACCGCCTTGTCGAAAACGCTACGACCGGCAATCGCCATCCATACTCCCATGCACACCAGCACGTTGCACAGGATGCCCTTGAAAAATGCCGCCCAGAACGGCAGCGCGCACTTGGCGGCCGCGATCGTCATGTATTGCTCCGCGATTGCGCCGCCATTCATTTCCGGGTGTCGCGAGAGCAGGACCAGCAGCGCCAGTCCGGCAGCGCCGATGAAATTGCCGGCGCATACGATCGCCCAGTTCCGCAGCAGCAGGGCGGTGGAGATCTTCCGGTCGGCCCAGGCGATGACCAGCAGATTGTTTCCGGTGAAGAGCTCGGCGCCGGCGACGACGACGAGGAGGAGCCCCAGTGAAAAGGCCACGCCGCCCAGGACCTGGCTGGCGGCAAACCCCAACGAATGGTCGGACTTGACCAGCACGAAATAAAGCGCGCCGAGACCGATGAAAGCGCCGGCCAGCACGCTCAGCATCAACATCGACAGCAGCGGCAGGCGAGCTTTGGCGACGCCGATGGTTTCGATCCGGGCGGCAATTTCCTTCGGGGAGAACGCATCGAAACCAAAGATTTCGGGCATGGGGCTTTCTCACTCCAGGTGCCGGCAACGTGTCAACCGTTGCCCGGCATGCGGGATGCGCGAACGGACGTCAGCGACTATCGGGAGCCACGCGACGACGACGAAGACTTCCATCCTACAAGCAACGCGGCGCTGGCGGGAAGGGCGAAAATGAACAAGAAAATCGGAAGCTCTTCCCGAATCGAGTATCCCGCTCCGGCAACGCCCATCCACATATTGGCCAGGGCTCCCGCGAGCCACACCGGGATGAAGGTCTTGGCCGCGATGGCGGTCGCCCTCGGCGCCGCTCCGCCGAGGCATCGGCCCGCGACGAGAAAAACGCCGAGCAGTACGAGACCCGCTACGATGATCAAGGCCGTGCGCATTTCGTCTTCCTCGCCTTTCCGATGTCCTGCGGAGGGTTGTCTTTGCGGAGCGCCGTGCGGGGCACGCCGCAATGGTGTCGATCGACGGTTTGCTCGCCGGGCCGGTGTTGAATCATTGTCGAATGTCGGATGAAAACGCCGGGCCCGCGACCCCCTCTTAGTGCTTGGCCGTGTCCCGCCCGACGCGCTTGGCTAGGCCCATGCCAACGCAATGGCGGTGACGTAGCACGCCAGCGCCACGCAGATACCCGTGAACGGAACGCTGAACCAGTAGAGCTTGCCCAGCACGGCGAGGCTGCCGAGCAGCGCCAGTCCGACGATCAGCAGGAACGGGGAATTGAACAGCAGCGCGCCCTTTGCCGTGGCCAGGTAGCCATAGATCAGGCCGAACAGAATGGCTCCAAGACTGTGGCTGGCATTGAAACCTATCCACGCCTTCCACATTGTCGTTTCGCGGCTGATGACCGGCGAAACACGGGTCATGGCAGCCTGAAGGCTTGGGTCGCGGGGTGTCAGTTTCAAACCCCGGAACGTGTAGATGAGATGGATGGCCCCCAGCGCCAGGATGATTGCTGCACTCGTCGCCATAAGCACGGTTGCCATTGCGGGCCTCTCCGATCGATCGCCGACACCTCGCCATACGAAAGCTGCTCGTAGCACGGCGCATTCGACCGCCAGGTCAGAATTCAATCATGTCGGCGATCGCTTTGATGCCGACGTTGGCGCAGGCATCGTCCGCGTCGCCTCCTGGGGCGCCCGAGACGCCGATGCCCCCGAGAACAGAGCCGCCTCCCTCGATGACCTGGCCACCGGCTGCCGCAATTACCTTGGGAAGTCCGCGCAGACCGCTCATCGGCTTGCCGGCCTGCGTCTCGTTGGCCAAGACTGAAGTTGGCATCCTGAAGCCGACGGCGGACCATGCTTTGTTGATCGCCAGTTCGACCGTATGCGCGCCCGCAAAGCGGTCGCGCAGGAAGACTTGCAACATGCCCGACCTGTCGACGACCGCCACCGAAACCTGATATCCGGCTTTGCGGCAATGCTCCAGCGCGGATCTTGCGGCGATCGCGGCAGTCTCGGGCGTAAGCGACTTCGTGACAAAGGTGGCCTCGTCGGCCCGGACGCTCGTCGATGTCGCGATCAACGCCAGACCAAGGGCAGCGCAGGCTCTATTCATCGGGTTCTCTCTGACCAGGAAAGCGGAGTCCAATCGTTCGAGTTTTCCGGCCGGAAGGCGATCCGGTGGCCCGACGGATCAGGCACCGCGTCGCGGTCTCGAACGTCCTTCGTCTGCATGCGATGATAACCCGCACGCCGCGTAGCGCCGATTGCCGCGGGCACCCCGGTCGTCCCGTCACATGCCGGATGCAGATGATGACGGGAGGTCGACGAAATCGAGGCCGGAAATGTCCACCGGTGACGCGACCAGCACGTGCGGCACGAACACGAACCCAAGCGCAGGCTCGCCGCGCGCCTTTTGCCGGGACAGATATTCGCGATGCAAGTCGGGAACGTCACGCGGCTCCTGGTGCCTGGTTGCATCGAACGGCGAGAATTCGTCATCGGGAGGTTCGAGAGGAACGTCCGTTTCGCCGGGCGAACTGTTGCTCCAGTGCGACCTGCCAACGTAGTAAACCGCCGCCAACGCTTGCACGCGCGCGACCGGAATGCACACGAGGCGGCGCTCGAGCAAACGCGAGAAGGGGATGCCCATCCTGCGCCGCTCCGCAATCAGAAGTCGTGGGTCGAGCGCGGAGAGGTTGACCGTGTCGGCCCAGACCACGCCCAGCCCGGGTACCACATACTCCAGCAACGACTCGCGACCAGCGAATTTTGCCTTCTCGCGCAGATACACGTCGGGAAGCGTGTCCCGGAGCCCGTTGAGCGGATACAGAACGGAACGGCGGAAGTCGGCCACGCAGATATGGTAGTGGCAGGTCAATCCGGGCCCCGTCGCAAATCCAGGCGCACGGTAGGCGCCGCCGCCTGCGCCAGGCAAGCGGTCGGACGCAATGAGCAGCGAACGACGTGCGCGGCGGATCGCGCCGTGCCAGCGGCTGGACGCAGGATGAACGGGTCAAGACGCATTCGGCTCGCTCGCTTACCGTCGTCCCGGGCGAAACGCGACGATGCATCGCCGCAGGTCAATGAACCGTGCTGCCGCCCGCCACCGGCGCAGGGGCGTTGGCGACATTGCTTTGGGGCGTGAACAAAGCCTGATTCAGGAATGCGCACAGCAGCTGAGCACGCTCGTTCGGTGGAATCACGAACGAAAGCCACCCAAATCCCGGATGGCGTACCTGAAACAGGGTTCCGGGTTCGATCAGTCCCGTATACCAGGCCGGGTCGATGATCGCGTCGGCCTCGACCGGCGCCTGATACGAATGGGGGGGATCGAGCGAGGCGCGGCGTTCCGCGGCTTTGGTCATGAGCTCGTCCAGCTCTGCAGCCGTGAGTTGCGACACATCAATCTGTGATGGCATGGGTATCCTGGATTGGCTGACATGAAGGGTTGACCGACAGCCGAGGCGTCGACCAGAGCGTGTACGTCGCTGCCCGCATTGAACACCGGTCGACGCACGCGAACTGCAATTTGGCGAGCGGCGTCATGCGCTCGGGAGCGGCGGAGATCGGCGATGGGTGTTCAGCCGCGACAATTCCGTCCGAACAAGTGCCCTGAGGCCCTGCTCCTCGGGCCCGTCGGCGTAGGCGTCGGAGTCGACGAAATGCGTCAGGAAGGCCACCAGGGCCATTGGCGCGACCGCGGCATCGACGGCGCTGTTCGCGCGGAGCAGATCCTGCGCCAAGCGAGTTCGTTGCTGGGAGAGAAAGTTGAATTGGGCGTCGCAGCGAGGTATCGGTGTCGGGTAGACCCGGATTTCGTCGTCGAGCATTCGCCTCAACCGTTGCAGGTGATCGAGAACATCCTGGCAGGCTGCGCGAAGCGCCGCCAGGTTCTCGACGCCGTCAGTCGCCTCGATCATGTACGCGCCAGCTGGCAAAGCATCAGCATTTCGTCCGGCTCGATCTGGTGCTCCGCGTGCGCCCCGGGGGAGGCGAGCGAAAAGCCGAGACGCAGGAGCATGCGGCGAGAGCGGACATTGGCGCGCTTCAGCACGGCCGAGAGTTCGTGCACATGATAATGGCCGACGAGCTCGCGGATCATTGCTGTCGTGGCTTGGTACCCGAACCCTCGCCCCCAGTAGGCGCTCGACAGCTCGTAGGCGATCGCCGCCGGGCCATTCGGGATCACCGTGCTCTGAACATAGCCGATGAGCCGGGATGTCGGAAGGCGAATGACCCAGTTGAGCCACTGCTCCTGTCCATCCGCAGACGTTCTCGTTTCGAGCTTCATGAAGCGCGTGCGCAACCACTCGAGGGACGGCGGCGGTTCGTTCTCGAATTCGTAGATCGCCGGATCGCTGAGCACCACGAACATCTCCTCGGCGTGCGCAGCGGTTTGCGGTTCCAGCGTGAAACCGTCGGCCTCGATGCGGCGCATGCGCACTCCCTAGTGCAAATCGTCCTGCCGGCGTCGCGCTGTGAAGCAGGGGCAGTCGTCGACACCGTTGGTTGCCACGGCCATCAGCACGTCCGCGCTCGTCGCCGCGCCGGGTTGCCGTATCCTCCACGGGCGTCGATCAAAGCGTGACGGACCACCATCGGGCCCCGGCTAGACCGCGCGCAGGGTTATCGCAAACAGTACCAAGCGGTACAACCACACGATATGGAAAAACGACCACGCAATCAATAGCGAAATCGTCGTGCAATACCACCACGGAGCACCATAGACGCGGCGCAGCATGGCGACCAGATAGGCCGCGACGCAGGCTTGAACAAAGAGCGAAATAAGTGCGTCATTGGCTGCGTACGCCGCCGTCAGGCTTGGCAGGCCGTACCACCACATGGGCAAGACCGCAATGGCGGGAACAATCGCCGTCAGCAACACCAGAACGACGGACCAGAAGTGCGTAGCGACCACGAGATGCTCTACGAAGTATTTTCTGCGCCTGAAGAACGACGCATGGAAGACGACGGCGTAGATGGGAATGAACAGAAAGATCAGTGTCCTTGAAAGGACTCCGGCCTTTTCGTTGTACTTCGACTCGAGCGCAGCGTAGCTGACGTGCTCATGCTCCAATTTCCGTTCGACCTGGTGTTTCGCGTAGGCAGGATAGTAATCGTTCATGTGAAGCTGCAGGTCCAGCGGCGTCGTGAACGTATTGGCGCCGAAGAGCGCAATCGAGAAGTAGTAGGCGATGTTGATGGATATGAATAGCGACAGCGGCTTCAGATATCCGACTCTGCTTCCGCGCAACTGCTCGGCGCTGAGGAATCCCGGCCTGGTGACGAGCAACCACAGGGTGCGATAGCCCTTGGAGTCGAAATGGGTCAGAAAATCGACGAGCATGTCGAGGTAGTGCCGAATCGACCGATCTTCCGATCCGAGCTTCCGCTCGCCGCAATTCCTGCAAAAGCGGCCGACGGATTCGGTGGCGCAGGACGGGCACACGAAAGCGGAATGCTCGGGAACCGCGTCGCCATTCATCGGAAGATGCGACCCGCGAGACCGGCCGATTGGCTTCGCCGCCCGCAGCGGCTTGCGTCGATAGCGCACCACGGAACATGCCGGTTCGTGTCCGCGGGGCTGCGCCACATCACTTCGATATTGCAAAGAGGGTAAGCAAGCTCTTCGAGATCGGCAGGAGCGAGGAATGCAGCCGGTCTGGCGCAATTGCGAAACAATTGCGGCGGGGCAACACGCACACTCCTATCCGGCGGTCGGCGCGGCCGAGATTCATCGAACTCATCGGTGCGCAGCCGTCGAGCCACGAGGCGGCTTGAGGCGTGGGAGGAGGGACACGCCCGCTGCGGCACGTCCCCCACGCGTCAAGTTGAGCTAACGCCGTCCTTTCCGCTACCCGAGCTTGCGGAGAATTCCACCCATCTCTTCCTTGGAAAATGCGCGCAACGTCTGGGTTCGTATATTCCCACCCGCGGCGATCGCCAGTCCGAACGCGGTAATGGATGCCTCGTCGGGAGCTTCGAAAATCGCAACGACGTCGTAACTCCCCAAAGTCCAGTAGAGGTCCTTCACCGTGACACCGAATTTTGATGCCATTTCCTTGACGGCATCTGCTCTCTTGGTCGTTTCCTTGACGCTGCGAACGCCCTGATCCGTGAAATTCGACAGTACGATGTACGTTGCCATGGCGATTCTCCTTCCCGCGATCGAGGCCATTGAAACAAACCCGGCCAAGGCACCGGCCTCCAACTGTGCCTGCCCTTCGAAACAACGTGGACCGCTCCGGAATGGGTCGAGCGACCCGGTTCCGGGGGTCCGCGAAAGCAATGGTAATCTGCTTCCGGGCGTCCGTTCCAGCCAGGCGCCGCCCGCCCTCGGGGAGGTCGCACGCCCGGAGCATGCTCGTCATCAATCCGCCGGGATTCCTTCGGTAATGACGAGATTCGACGACGCAGATCTCTTGCGCAAGGCAAGAAGAGGTGCGTAGCCCGGAGAGTCATACCATTCCTTCAATCGTGCCATGGTTGGAAATTCGAGAATGACAAGCCGCCGCGGGGCCCATTGACCTTCCAGCACCTCGGTCTTCCCGCCGCGGGCCAGATAGCGGCCGCCAAATGACGCGATGGTGGAGGAAACCGCCTTCCTGTACTCCTCGAAAACCTCCGGATCGGTGATTTCAATATCAACTACGAGATACGCCGCCATGGAGCCTCCTGTTTCGTGACGCGTTGCATTGCCTCTGCCGCAAAGCGCAGGCCCGACGTTTTGGCAATGCGGCGCCGCCAGGCGTCCGCCCGATTCATGTTCTCGGCGGCTTTCGCAAGATCCACTGCACAAGCAGTTCGCCATCGGCGTCGGCTGCCGCCTCGCCCCTGACGAAGCGGAGCTTCTGCACAACGCGGGTCGACGACGCATTGGCAGGGTTGACTTGGGCAAGTACCTCGTTTACGGCTTCCGTTGCGAAGGCCAGGCGGAGCAACTCGCATATCGCAAGTGTTGCGAGCCCCTGGTTTCGAAATGCGGGTGCAACGCCGTAGCCAATCTCGACTCGTCCGTGCGACGGAGCATCCTTGAACCCGCAACTGCCGACAACCCAATTGTCCGAAGTTCTGACGATATAAAACGTACTGCACCAGTACCCCTCCTTACCCTCCTGGAGCTGAGTCAGGGAGCGTTGCGCGACAAAGGCGGGTGGCAGCGCGTCGTCAGCCATTCTCGCAACAACCCCATCGGGCAGCCCCGCGTTGGCAAGAACCTGGAGATCCGCTCTGCAAATCGCCTGAAGCGAGACATTCATTCTGGAGACGCCTGGTCTTGGGGCTGAGGTACATCGGTCCGAGGATGTCCGTTGAGGCAACCCGTCTGGACGCGAATCGGGCGGGCCGGCATTCCCATCAATACGCGAACTTCGCAACCGCCTTCTCGTCCCATTCGATTCCCTGGCCCGGCTTATCGGGAACGGTCAGGAAGCCATTCTCGAGCTTGAACGGCTCCACGAGAACAGGATCCGCCCAGTTCTGCCATTCTAGCCAGTGCGCCGTGTCGGTAACGCGCATGAGGTGCGCAGCGATCTCGGGGTACAGGTGCGTCGACATGGGGATGCCGGCGGCGCCTGTGATCGCGGCCGCGCGTAGCCATCCGCTGACACCGCCGATTCGCATCATGTCCGGCATGACGTAGTCGCCGGCACCCGCAAGCACCGCCTGATACAACAGCCTGGGACCGTAGAAGTTCTCCCCAAGCTGCAGCGGGGTCTTGAGCTCGCGCGCGAGTTGCGCGTAGCCGGGAATGTTGTCGTAGGCGATGGGCTCTTCGAACCAGTAGAGGCCCTGATCATCAAGGGCGTGGCACCGGACCAGCGCGTCCCCCAGAGACAGCCCCTGGTTGAAGTCGCACATCAGCTTGACCTCGGGCCCGACAGCCTCGCGAACGGCGGCAATGGCCGCGATATCGTCGCTCAATTTGTCTCGTCCTAGCCGAAGCTTGAGAGCCGAGAAATTTCCTTCGTCAACGAGCTCCGCGGATTCGGTGCCCAGCGCTTCGAGCGGCGTGAGCCATAGTCCGTTGCTGTTGTAGGCCGGTACCGGACCAATGGTCCCGCCAAGATATTCTGCGAGAGGCATTTCCGCGGCCTTCGCCAGCGCATCCCACGCGGCCATGTCGAGCCCGGCGATGGCGATCATCGAGACGCCTTCCCGGCCCACCAGGTGCAGCGAGCCGATCCCTCTTCGAAAAGCGTCGAAAGGCGCAACGCGCTGGCCTTTCGCCGTTTCCGCCAGATCTTGAATCGCAGGGACAATGTAGCGCGCAGAGTTCTTGAGGTAGGGCTCGAGGTAGGCGCGGCCCACGATGCCTTCTTCGGTATGGAGATCGATGAGAATGAGCGGCCATTCGCGGAACAAGCCGACGCGCGAAACTACCGGCCGCCTCAACGGCACAGATACCGGCCGTGCACGAACGCTCCTGAGCGTGAGCCTGGAATGTGTCAATGGTCTCCTCCTTCCGAATTGTGGCGGCAGATCGTCGCATTGATTCCCGTCTTGCCGCCGGCGCGCATCGACATTCGCGTCATGGCGCGAAAGGGCAACGGCTGATTGCCGGCGGCGCGTCGCCGATGTCAACGGCCTTGCGACGCACGACGGGTCAGGCCGCTCCGGGCTTCGAGCTCACTGCAGATCGATATCCCCGTCGAATTTGACGTTCAGTCTTATCCCGGTAACCTCGAGCGTCACTCTTGCCGGCAGAGTTTCCGTACCTGCGATGGCGCCGGACGCAATGGCCTTCGCCACGGCCTGTTCGATTTCGCGCTGGGAATTGACGCCCACCGTCTTCAGGAATTTGCGTATGCTCAGATTGAATGCTTCCTCGTTCATCGATGTCTCCGGTTTGCCAATGGAGTGAAACTGGGCCTTCGGATGGGACCGGAGACCGCGGGATTATCGCTCGGTCCGGGCCATTCCAATGCGTGCCGCGAAGAATTTAGGAGCCAAACGTTCGACATGAGCGGCAGCCAAGGGCGCAGACTCCCGGGCGGGGGGCGTTGCGAGTAACCGGCAACGCGGGCGGATGGGCCAGAGCCGGGCACAACAAGCGGGATGCCCGAATGGCCGTTGCAAAGACCATCGGGGCGCTCATCGAACGAGCTTGCCGCCAAAGGAAACCCGACCCGCCGCGGCCGGCGCGTATTCGACGTGGACACGTGCCGCAGGACGACCGGTGACGTGCGCGATGGCCCGAGTGAGTGCCGTGATTTCGGCCTGCTGTTCCGCGCCGGAAGGGGGCTGCCGTTCGAGCACGGTGACGAAAACCGGCATTTCGGCGCTGTCGACCGGGGATTCGTTTTCCGCATAGCAGTCGCGTCCCAGCGCCCGGAGGCGAACCCACGTTTGACCCGGTAGCGAGTTGAGCGTGCGGCCGACAGCGTCGGCAAGCGCCTGCGCGAGATCGTGTTCGAGCGCGTGATCCGCGTCCGCGACAATCTCGACCGTAACGACCGGCATGCGCCCCGGGTCCTAATTGAGTGTTAGAGGCCACAACACTGCCGCCGCACGGAGAACTCGTTCGTAAACGGCAGCGTCGGATGCGAAAGGGCAACCGAAAATTACTTCTTCGATGACCGGGAAACGAGAATTCGACGCACGAACGGTGGTCACAGCGATATCGGCCGCACGTGCACCAGCCTTCGCAAGAAGCACCCGATCGTTCGGCGCACGACCGCCGGATTGCGCGGCGAGACCGGCACTACCTTGGCCACAGCCAGCCGAACGTGCCTGCGGTCAGGAGCGCATAAATGAATCCATCGACAGTCGCTTTGATCGTCGCGCTCCACGCGCGGCGATACCAGATCGACATTTGCCAAAGGGCGAAGGTGTAGCCGGCGAACGCGCAGGCACCGACGATCTGGAACACGCGAAGATAGAACGCCCCGGGGGGCAAGGCGCGTCCCGCCACGTATGCTGCAACGAACCCGACGACGGCGCAGTAGAGGAACCAGAGCGCAAGATTCTTCCCCATCGCGATGGGGCCGTTCGGCATTACCGTGATCACCAAAACCGGGCCTTCATTCATCTTCGCGGCAAACTCCGGCGATTTCATGTCCCGGGAATCGGCCGGACGCGGAACGAAGTAGTCCCCCGGCGGTATGGCGAGCGGGCGCAGCGCGTCCCGGACCCGCTCTTCGCCGGGCACTTTCGGATAGTCGCTCTTGTGCCACGGTAGCGCCATGTGGATGATGGAACTCACCACGAATACGATCACCGACGACAGCAGGATGGGAAGCCAAAGCGCGGATAGCCCAGTCATGACAACCTCCTTGGGTGAAAGAAGCTTGCGATTAAGAAAGCGCCCTGCACTTTCGTCGACGTGCAGGCTGACGAACCAGGTCGACCCGCGGATCGCGGCGAGCGCAGAGTGCTGTCGATGGAACCTCGCCGATGACCGCCGGTTCAGGCGGCGAAAATCGGCTCACAGCAAACCTCCGTCTTCACCGAATTGGCAATGAAGCATTCGGCGTGGGCCTGGTGATGCATCGCCTCGATGTCGCCGTGGGCGGGTATCGGATTTCCGACGAAAACAGTCCTTGGGCGGAGCGTGACCCGCGTCATTGCGAACTTGCCCAGATCGTTCCTGGCCATGACGCCCTCGGCATCGTCAGCATAACTGTCGACGCAGAACCCGCGCTTCGCCGCGATCGACAGAAACCAGAGCATGTGACAGCTCGACAGCGAAGCTACAAACGCTTCCTCCGGATCAACCGCGTTCAATCGCGAATACGGCAGCGGAACGGAATGCGGAGACGACGAGCCCGGAACTACGACGCCGCCGTCAAAATGCCAGCTATGACCGCGGCTGTATCGCTGGTCGACAAACGGCCGGTCGCCGCGCTCCCATCGAATGGTGGCCGTGTACGTGGACATTGCTCTGTTGGATGCTGTCTAACGCAGGAAGCAATCGCCGACCACACGACGCGCTCGCAGCACCGCAGGCGAGATGTCCGCGCCAACCGAGCGTCCCTCGAACGCGCCCATGTCGCGCTGCGACCTGGCGCCTCGGAGGCAGAGACCGCGACATGCCGGACCTCGCGGCGACACGCAGTAGCGGACCATGTCGGCGATCTGCCCCCCGATTCCTACTTCTGCGGCTTCAGCGTCACCGTGTAGATGACGACCTCGGAGTTGCCCACGTTCTTGGTCGACGTTTGGCCTGCAGGCGAGACGATCACGGCGCCTTCCTTCCATTCGGACTTTTCGATCCTGCCGTCGGCGTACGTGCGCACGACCGGGGCATTTCCCTGCAATACCCGGGTGATGCGGTAGTCGCGGTAGACCATCGGATTGACCTCTCCCGGCTTGAACACGCTTTCCGTGACGCGCACGCGATCGTCGTCGACCAGGACTTTCGACGCCCGCTCCGGCGTGGTGGCGGCCTTCTTGTCCTGCGCCACCGCGGGCTGTGCCACGGCCGCTGCCAGGAAAAATGCAGCGACAAGCCGTCCTGCCAGTAATTCCCGTGAGTTCCTCATGGACTCCTCCCCGCGTCCCGCTCGTCATTGGGCGGGTCGGACCATATTACGCCCGAGGTTGGCTCCGCAGGAAACGACGTACGAATTCGCGTTGGGCAAATGGCGCGCTGGCTCGCCGGGCAACGCGAGCGCCGCCGCTGGAACAAAGGGCTAGGTCCGCTCGTTGCGGCGCGCTGCCTGGTATGCCTCGATCTGCGGCAGCACGGCTCGCCTGCGCGTCAGGCTCTCGGGCGGCCAGTACTTCTCGCGTTCGTAGTATTCCGTCACCGACGGCGTAGCGGGCGGGATGACAAACCAGGGTTGCTTCGATGCCGTGAAGATATGGATGTCGGGCGGCGCGCAATCCGGCTGATCGAGTGTCCCCACCCGTACGAATCGGATCGCGGGACCGGCACCGGCGTAGTTGCTCCAGACGGCGATGCGGCATCGGGGACACCGCGCAATCATCTGGCCCTTGCCGCTCGCCGACGGCGTATCGACGACTTCCGGCGCTCCGCCGAGCAGGGTGACTCGGTCGGCTTCGATCATGGCGTTCAGCGCGAAGGACGCCCCCGTTTCCCGTTGACACCAACGGCAGTGGCAGCAATGAACGAATAGCGGGCGCGTCTCCATCCGATAGCGGATGTAGCGGCAGTCGCAGCCGCCCTCGAGCGGAAAGTCTTGGGGAGCAGGCATGCTGGTATTGTCGTGCAAATCCGGCGTTGCAGTCGAGCGGTCACGCGAACGCCCCATGCGCAGGTGCGTTTCATCGCGCTCGACTCGAATGATGCGCCAGGGCCCCGCGAATGGGAACAAGGTCGCGGGATGTGCTTGCCTCGACGCGGTGTTCCATCCCTCTCATCCAACCGCAACTTGAGCCGATAACGACGCCACGTCGCCCGGGAGCCTACTGCGCTCCGTGCGGCGCGACTTGCAACACGTCCGCCAGCTCCTGCTTCCAGAATCGCGCCTGGGCGGTGGTTCCGTGGCCGGCGGTCCGGTCGCTGGCGGGGATCAGCACCACGCGGCCGTTCTTCACGCGCTTTATCTCGCGGTCCAGCACGCCGAGTTCCGGCGGATTGCGCTCGTCGTCCGCGGAGTTGATCGCCAGCAGGACTGCCCGGATGCGCTCCAGTCCCGGAGAGGGATTGTAGTCGCGCGACGAATCCCACTGATACAGGTGGTCGTTGGCGTCGCCGGGGAACGGCGCGCCCAGCCGTTGATCGAGCAACTGGTCGGCCTTGTCGCGCGTCGGGGCAGTCTTGTGGAGTGCCTGGTTCCCGCCATTGGTGCCGATGCCGTAGTAGACCGAGGCAAACTGCAGGCTCCGCGGCTGTTTGGCGTAATTGCCGTTCATCCACTCCGGGTCGCTGCGGATGGAGTCGATGATCAAGCGACGCATCATCCAGTTGCGTCCGGACATCTCCGTCGGCAGCGACGCCATCGGTACCGCAACGTCCATGAAATCAGGATATTTCTCGGCCCAGATCCAGGTCTGCATGCCGCCCATCGAATTCCCCAGCACGAGGCGCAGGTGGCGCACGCCCAGGTGCTCTTTGACCAGCCGGTACTGGGCGTCGACCATGTCGTCGTAGTTGTACCTCGGAAAACTTGCGCGCAAACCGTCCGAAGGCTTGCTCGATTTGCCGGTACCGATGGCGTCCGGCAGGATGATGTAGTAGCGGCTGGCATCCAGCGGCTGCCCGGGACCGAAGAGTTCGCCGGCGAAAGCCGGAGCGAGCATCCCGGCGCCCGATCCGGTCGTGCCGTGCAGGATCAGCACCGGTTCGCCGGTCGGCGCGCCCACGGTCGAGTAATGGAGGCGCAGTTCGGGCAGAACTTCTCCCGTATGAAAGCGGAAATCGCGTACTACCCAGGCTCCCTCTTTGGGCGCGGGGTAGTCGGCGGCCGAGCTCGACAGTGCGGCCAGGGTGAACGCCAGTCCCAATGTTGTCCGGATGAGAACTTTGATGAAATTCAACTCGATCTCCTTCGTCGCCTGCCGTTATGCGGATGCCGCAGTGGTCAAGCCCTTGCCGGCGAATGAGGTCCGCGAAAGTATCTCTTGACGCTTCACGCCGAGGCCCCGGCCGTGGCTGGCAGACGTGGCAGTCTGCGAACCTGCGTAACCGGCGCCCTGGCTGCGGATACCCGTGCCGCAGGCAGAACTCCCGTTGAACGCCGAGCCAGGCTGCGTTCCGCAGGAGCTCACTTGCGCGTATACGCGCCGTCGAATGTGGTGCTCCACGCGCCTTTGGCGTCTGTCGACTCCCAGAATTGGCGTACGCTTCCGTCGGCGTTGGGCGTCCATGTGATTCGGTGCCTGGTCAACTGCGCATCGGCACCGATGGTTTGCCCTTCAAGCACCATTTTCGAGTCGCGGATGCCTCCTTCGAGCAGGAGCAGCGTACTCGAGGTGTCGACCCAGGTTTGGTGCCAAACCTTGCGCGAGGCGTCGTAGATGTTGAGACTTTCGCCGCTGTAGCCACGGCCAGTCGTGTACCGCTCGTGAACGACGCAGCCGTCATATTCCCGCTCGATTCGGTTGACTCCCGCGAGCTTGCCGTCAGGCGTTCGGACCTGCCACTCACCAAGCCAGAAGTCGAACGCCCGATGCGCCGGTGTATCGCAGGGCGCGGCTATCGCCGGAAAGGCAGCGGGGATGCCCAAGCAAAAGACGACGGCCACGCAGAGCGAAGTTTGCCGAGGGTTCATTCGGATTCCTGTGGGTGGGTGGGGTCTGACGAATCAAGTTGACCGGCGCTCCGTCCGCGGACAGGAAGTCCCGCGGGTGGGGCGTCGGAAGAACGTCGGGGTTCGGGTGCGAGTTGTTCGACCGTTTCGCGATTCGCCAAGCCTTGCGCGCAACGTCCACCAAGCGTCAGCAGAAGCCCGGTCACGTCTCCGCGCGTGCTTCCAACGAACCAGGTCAACGGCGTACCGCTTGCGAGACGTCATGTCAACCGCCGGGTCAGGCCGCAACGCTGGCACAGTACGAGCTATTCATCCGGAAGTGCGCCGCGACCGTCCGGATATTGCTTCTCCCACTCGCGCCCATTGAACGGTTCGATCACCAGCGTTTCGACGGTTCCTGCATCCAAACAGCGCGCGTTGACGCTGTACCCGTCGGGGTGCGAGCGCGGAATGTAGAACGACTTGACGCCACACACCGAGCAGAATAGGTGTTTGGCCACGCGTGTATTGAATGCATAGGTTGCAAGGAACTCTTCGCCCTGAAGCAATCGAAATCTCGATTTCGGCACGATGAGATGAAGATACCCCGACTTCGAGCAAATCGAGCAATTGCACTCGGAAACGCAAAGCCGAGCTGGCGCGATGACCTCGAATCGCACTCTACCGCAATGACAACCCCCGCTATGAGACACCATGGGTCAATTTCCGCCTGACGTTTGAGTTCAGCGGCTGCCAGAGGCAGGGCTGGAACGAAGGGCTGCGCGTCATCCCGGCGTGCCCGTGAGTACCTTGTACCTGACATGGGTGACGAGCGGAGAATGGTTGGCGTCCGACTGTTCCAGCTTGAGCCGGCCGGGACCAAGCTGTTCGAGCAGTCGTACACCCGAGCCGAGGAGCACGGGAGCAATATGAAGGGTGAAGTCGTCGATGAGTTCAGCGTCGATGAACTGTTTGATGGTTGCCGCGCCCCCGGACACCCGTACGTCCTTGCCGCCCGCCGCCGCCCGTGCCTGCTCGAGAGCGCTCGCAATGGGCAGTCCGCTGGAACGACGGGGTTGACCGTCACTGCCGGCGCTCCAGAGCGAGATGGACCCCCAAGCCCAGCAGAATGGTGCCACTTGACCTGTACAGCCACAGCAGGACGCGCGGCCGTGACCGCAGCCAACTGGACAGCAGGCCCGCGAAAAGGCCGACCGGTCCCTTTACGGCAAACGTGAGAAGTGCAAAGAGGAGCCCAAGGACGAATATCGTAAGTGTGGCGTGGGCCGTACCGGGCGCGACAAACTGCGGCAGGAATGCGAAGTAGAAGACAGCGATCTTCGGGTTTGAGATGTTCGAAAGCGCCCCGTCGGCGAACAAGCGCACCATCGAACGACTTGACGACGCACCGACCAGCAGCTCCCGGTTCTTCGTTCGAAGGAGCCCGATTCCCAGGTAGATGAGATAGGCGGCGCCGACCAGTCTTAGCGCCACAAAGAGCAACTCCGATGTTCGAAGTATCGCGCCCAGGCCCAGGGTCGCCAATATCGTGTGGCCTGCGAGCCCGACGCTGACCCCCGCAGCTGTGACGACACCTGCAACCGGACCTTGAGCGATGGAACGTGACATGACAAGAATCATGTCCTGGCCAGGCGTCGCGATCAGGACGAGTGAGGCGACGGTAAAAAGGAGCCATGTTGCTTCGGGCATGGGGTGTTCCTGGTGACAGCTGACGAATCAAGTTAATCGGCGACCCGACTGCCGACACGCGGTGCCGCAGGCGGGGCGTCCGCATTGAGCGGCAGGTTAGGCCCCGGCAATGGCCGCAATTGACACTCGCATTCCTGGGATGGTACCGGTAACTTGGCCGCTTGCCGGCCGGGCGGGTCGATCGAAGACCACCTGACCCACTCTTCATTCATTCCGGCGAAGTCCGACTCCTCTACCAATATCACCGTCGCAGTCACGATCCGCGATTTCGGCAACAACGAGAATAGCCCTTGGCGCCCATGGTTGTCCCGCCCACAAGAGAGAGAAGAAAGACGACGTGGTACCAAACGGGAAACCGCGTCCAAAGTGAATAGTGAACCGGAATGAACAGGACAACCAATAGACCTGTAAGGATAAGAATTACGCGGCGATTTTGCGTCGCAACCCACGCTACGACGAAGCCGGCGGCTATTGACGAAACAATGCCCAGCAGTAAGCGCGCCCAAAGCATGACCATCGTGAAATTCATCGAAACTTCGACTTCGGCGTAACCTGGCAATGCGAGACGCAATAGCAAGTTACCGACCGTTGCAATTGCAATCCACGCGACCAGACCGGCAGCAACACCGGCGATTGACCTAACCATTTGTACCTCCGTTCGCAGAGTCAATCCGGGTCATGAATTTGGAGGAACTGAAAATTTGAGGTACGTCCTACGCGACGGCAATGTGCGGGCTAACGTTGTGCTCCGCCGCGCGCGGGGGCCGCAGGCCGTAGCGTATCGGCTCGAGCGAAGGGTCAGACCCAAACCGATATGGTGCCACGCTCAAGGTGGATGGATCTACCCGTTGCCACAAACCGCATCGATGATCCTCTCCTGACCATTGCCGTCTGTGTATCGGATTTGTGCCCCCCAGCAGGTCCCTCGCCAATTCTGTGCGTCACAGAACTCATAGTCGACGCCCGTCACGAAGCGCGGGGCCTCGGTCGTTCTGCGAAAGGAGAGGAGCGCCTGCTTGTTCTCGCGGTCTCGAAGCTTTGTCCAGGTCTTCTCTCTTGCGACCTCGACACGATTGGAATCGACATCTCTGCCTTCGATAGTCAGCCTGATATGCCCTTTCGGGGGGAAGAGGATCTTTCCGTCCGAGTCGACATTCGCGCCCAGGGCAATACTCCCGTGCTCGGTCTTACCGGCGCAATAGAAGTTGCCCGTGGCCTCTGCGGGAAGTCCGCTGCAGATCGTCATTGCAGCGATAAGCGACCTCACTCCGCTAGTCGCGAGCATTCGGCTCGAGAAGAATGCTGGTTGCATGGGCCTTCGGATCGAGGGGCCCAACGAATCAAGCTAACCGGCGGGGCATCCAGTCGAACGACGGGTTAGAGCGCCTTCTCATAGATCGCCAGAAGCTCGCCGCCGTGATTGACCCGCTCCAAGAGGCGCCAAGCACCACGTTCCAGCAAAGTCGCCGCAGTGCCGGTAGCGCAATAGATGTGTTCAAAACCAAGTTCACGCGCCAGCGCTTCGAGTCCGCCAACTAGCTTCGCACCGATGCCCCGCCGCCGCATGGACGGGTGAACCAGACCCGCTCCGACCCACGGTGTGAGATGTGGAAGTTCGGGTAACGGCTCGGCCTTCAGTGCCGCTGCACCACACAGCACATGCTCGCGCATTGCGACAATTCCAACGGGCAGCTTCCCGACATTGCAATAGGCCAGAAGATCCGCCTCGGCGCTGGCCCCGCCGAAACGATAGTACGTGGCCCACTCTGTCTCGAACCACGACGCGAGCAATGGCAGGCATTCGGGGTGACTCGCCAGTAGCTCAATTCGGATACCGTCGATCATCGCGCGAAGGCGCTTTGACGTATCACGCTAACCGGCGGGCCGCGCCGATGCTCGCCAGGTCGAAGTTGCGTGCCGAGTGACGGCATAGACATCGGTTGCGCGAGCTACCGTGCTGAGGGCGGGGTCAGACCGGCCTTCAAGATCACCGGCGCCGCCTCGGGCGATGCGAGGAAGCGGATGAGCGCACTGGCCGCCTCCGGCTGCTGGACCTTACTGGTGAGCGCCCCCGCGAAGAAAATCACCGGCTGGAGATCGGCCGGAATCGTGCCGACGAAGGTGATCCCAGGGACGTGTATCAACTCGCTGACCTGCTGGAAGCCGATCTCCGCCTCGCCACGCGCGACGACCGCGGCCACCGGCTCGCCGGACGGCGGCCCGCGCACCTTTCGCGTCTTGCCGACCACCTGGTCTGCAATGCCGAGCTTTGGGAACAGCGTGGTTGACAGATAGGTGCCGCTGCCGCTGTCCGAGTACGCGATAGACTTCGCCGCCAGCAGCGTCTTTCGGAACGCCTCGACGCTGCCGATGTCAGGCTTTGCGGCCCCGGCGCGCACCACCATGCCGATCAGCGAGCGGGCGAGCTCGACCTTGCTGTCGGCGCGCACCAATCCCCGCCTGCCGAGCTCGTCGGCGGCCGCCCCATCCAGGATTACGACATCTGCGGTCTCGCCTCGTGCGAGGCGGGTGGGAATCGCCTCCGGGGAGTCGCCCATCGATGGGCCCCGCGTCGTGTCCAGTCGGTGGCCGCTCGCGCGCTCGAATGCCGGGCCCAGTTCGGAATAGACCCCGTAAAAGCCGGCCGAGATCATTACGTGGACATCGGCAGCAGATGCTACGCCCGCAATTGACAGGGCGGCCATACCAAGCGTGAATGCCCGGCGTGCGAGCGAGCTTGTTTTCGTAAGACTCCTCCAGTCCGGGTCAGCTATGTCAATCAAGCGAGCGCAAAAAAGTTTCATCTTGCCAGTGTCATATCCCGGGATCTCCAAGAAGGACGCATGCCCGGATTCTTTGGAAGCGAATCTGTCTGGATCATCGAGGTGCTCGTAAAGATACTCGACATCGACGAGCGAGTCGCCGGCGTCCTTTCTCGTCAGGGCGACCGTTCGGACCAATCGGAACGGTGACAGCGTCACGGTGTCAGCCCTGTCTGACGGACAACCATGACGATAAGCGTTAGAAAGCTGACGATCTGGACAAAAAAGAATGCGAAGCGCACAGCTACCACGGTGTTCGTCTGCACAAGACACACGTGGATCAGCGATTGTATGACGCGGGCCAACAGAAGACTTATCGACAGGTAGTTTACAGTGGAGCCACCGACGCCACTAACGTAAAGTGCAAGCACAATAGCTCCAAACACAGGAAGGTTCTCGATGCAGTTCGCATGGGCCCGCATCGCGCGCCGATACCAGTCTTTTCCCTCGATCTGATCCGCCGGGAAGCCGTGGATCGGGATTCGTCCGGTGAGAATCCGGCTCCAGCGATACACGCCAACCGTGGCGAGCAGCAGAAGCACTGTCCACGCTGCAAACCCGAGCAATGCCCACACCGGTATCGTCATGATTGAATCTCCCAGTTCGTCGGACAAATACTCCTGCATGAGCCGCGCGAACAGATTGGTCTCCACAAAGCTGATCATCTCGCCGCTATACGGCATTGCCGTACTACGTCAATGCCCGCGTATTGGCTAAGACAGCTAACGATGGACGTAACCGGCGGGACGTCCGCGTTGACCGGCGGTTTAGGCGTCAGGCACTTTCAACTCATGGCAATTGCCTGCCGCCATCCGAAGCAATTTGCGACACGCATTGCACTCGACCCAATTTACTCTCCAGATTCGGTGGGCAGCTTCGCAGCGAGCCAGCCGCTGATTCCCGCCGACATGACCTGAACATTGCTGTAGCCGATCTTCCTGGCTCGACGAGCCGCATTGGGGGCTTTCCTGCACATTGGGTTAGAACAATAGAACACCAGAACGTCGTTCTTGTCCGCTGGGAGGTCACTGTCCTTGTAGTCAGTGGGATCAAGATTCCTTGCACCAGGCACGCGGGCTGTCCTCCAGCTCTGACGAGAATTGACATCGATGACGGACACATGCTTCGGGTTCTGCACCAGTCGATACAGCTCATCGGGTGATATTGTCTTCAAGCCCATGAGTCGCGCGAACATGTTTCTTGCTCCTGTTGGTTGACGTTGGATCCCACGGCTCGTCATTCCCTTGACGCCTAACGGGGCGAGTCTCAGCGTTCCCTGAACACTTTTTTGACGTCGTGGTGGCAAAGTCTCAGCGTTGTCTGAACACTCATGGTTTGCCCTTGAAGGGTTTGTTAGGACGATGGTAAGGCAACTCCCGAAGGAGCGCTTGTTGATCCGGAGCGCGCCGACGCAGAGCGACGAAGCGGATTCGGTGATGGATGAAGTCAACCTCGCAGCGCACCAGCCGATGCAGCCAATGTTGATCCACGAGATAGCAGTGTCCGAGCACATGAACGCTGCCATTTTCGTCAGTGCGGCGGACGAAGATCATGGTGCCGTTCAACGCACCGTTGAGGTCAAGGTTGAACCGCTTTGGAAACGCGCGGCGAGGCGGAGAGTTGTCTCTGCGCGTAGCGGTTTTGCCGCGGTAAGCGTCAATATAACGCGCCGAAATGCTCTCCAAGCTCGCGACGTTGGGGCAATGGTGGCGCTGCCAGACTTTGCTCTGCCAAAGGGCGTTGAAGCCCTCAATAGCGTTCTGGAACCCGGGCTCGCGTGGCGGGGCGAATACCGGAATGACTTGCAATGCCAGACACGCGCGGCTAATGCGGCCCACGGCGTCGACGTGGTGGTGCGCTCCCTGGAAGATCGTGTCGTTGTCGAACTGGGCGTAGGCCGGCAATCCCTCGGCTCGCCAGCGCTCCAGCAATGCTTCGAGGGTGAGCTGCGCGCCGGGCTGTGGCATCACCCAAGCGTCGGCGAGCGCGCCATGCAAACTGGTGCCGGTAAGTACCGAAACGAGCGGGCCGTCAGCGATCTTCAGGTCCTCGATAAAGTCGAAAGAGTCGAGCTCGGTCTGCCCCAACGCAACGTCGGGGAGATACCATCCTTTCGGTGGTGCCGGCCGACGTTGGCGGCGCACTCCATCGAGCGCGCCGCAACGCGCCAGCACTCGATGGATGGTGGCTCGCGCAGGAACCTGTGCAATCCTCGGATCCTCGCGCAGTGCCAACCCGATCGCATCCGCGCCAAACTCGCCCAACACACTCTTTTCCCGCAAGCGGCTGCGCACGCCCACAATCCGCTGTTCCAGCTTGACTGCCGTACGGTTCCAGGCTCGGCCCGACTTGCGATTGGCGAACGCGACCCGGTCGATGCGCTGGCCGCGGGCGCGCTCAACCCACGCGAAAACGGTACCCACGCTCACTCCAAACGCGGCCGCGACATCACGCAGGCTGTGCCCCGCCCGCACCGCTTGGACCATCCGGCGACGCCGTTCTTCAATGGAAAGTTTTTAACCATGGCCCACCTAGCAAAAATCCAAATACCGTATACCAACTGTTCAGGCAACGCTGAGACCCGCCTGTTCAGTTAACGCTGAGACCTACCCCCTAACGAATCAGTTTACCGGCGACGCGCAGGCCGGCGCGAAGCGCTGCCCCCGGGGCGTCCGGTTGAACGCCGGGGTGGGCCCAAGGGCATTGCGCCTCGAAAACCATGGCACTACGGAGCGCTGCCGCCTTGGGGCCAAAGCACTCACGTTCGCATTTCGCGCCGAACCATGAACGCAAGCGCAGCTGCGACCACGCACGCGATGATGCTCGCCCAAACCGGAATGAGGATGCCGGCCACGGTGACATCCCAACCCATAGCGACGCGAAGGAGTTGGAGCAACGCGACGAGCGAAAAGACAATAACCGCAATCGTTGTAAAGGGTTTCATTCGTTACCTCCACTATGAGTACTCTTCCAACCCAATGCCAAAGTCTGTGGCGGAAGTCAGCAACGAATACAGATTACTCCGGCGCGACTGCGAGGACCAGACCGGCTACGACCTGTTTCCGCGTAACCCGATGACATCACGCGATGTCGCCATTGGGGCCCAACGTTCGACGTAAGGGGCGGCCCGTTTGCGGGACGTTCACCTGACGGAAGGGTTCGGCTGCGGTTGGCTCAATGAGACTATTGCTGCCAATTGCAGGAAGTGCTCAATAGCGCGGAACGCTGCGCCTGGGCGGGCATGTGTCGTGGCGGTGACCGAGCTCGACGACAGCGACACCTCCTCCACACCGATGTCGGACCTGTTCAGGGTTGAATCCCTTAGGACTTCGCCATCTTCGAAGGTTTCGACTTGCCAGCACTGTTGAGGGCGACCGCTTGGCGAACGAGCGCCTTGAAAGCGGACTCGTCAACTGCTTCTCCTTCGTGGATGTCGATCGCGCGGCGTACTTTTCCGTCGAGACTCGAGTTGAAGAGACGGGCCGGATCCTTCAGCGACGCGCCTTTGGAGAAGGTAAGCTTCACGACATTCTTGTAGGATTCGCCAGTGCAGATGATGCCGTCGTGCGACCAGATCGGAGTGCCCATCCACTTCCACTCCTCGACGACGTCCGGGTCTGCTTCCTTGATGAACTTGCGCATTCTGCCGAGGGTTTTCCCGCGCCAGTCTCCAAGTTCGGCGATTCTTTTCGAGATGAACTCCGATGCCGACTGGCCTTGGCTCGCGCCCGACTTTTTCATGTTCTCATCCTAGATGCGCGCGGCCTAACGAATCAAGTTGACGGGCGACGCGACTGTGGACAGGCAGTGCCGCAGGCGGGACGTCCGGTTGAACGCCGGGTTAGGCCGCGCCTCTCCAATGTTTGACCAGAACCACAAACGTTATGTAGTGCGTCACCAATAGCGCTGGGACCCAGAATGCCGGTATCCAGTACGCCGGACCCATGAACGCATCGGCTCCATGTGCCGTGGCCAGTGAGATTGCCGCAATGAGATCAACCGTTCCTTCCACGCTAAAGATCCACAGCAGAGCTCGCGCAGCCTTCCAATTCATCGCTACCGCGGGAATGGCAAGCAACGCCAGCAACGCGGCAACTAGATCGCCGAGTGCCGCGGGCTGCGCAAAGGCGATGGGGATGCCCGGATAGGTGGCCCCGGGGGCGAGAAACATGAGTCCCAGATGGCGGAATGAGTGGAGCAGGAGAATGGGGAGCAGCACGGTCCGAGGCTGGAGATCTCGCAACGTCGGCAGAAGATATAGCCTTGCGGCAATCCAAAATACGACCGTACTGAGAAGAAGATTGGCGGTGAGGATGTTCATGGTGTAGTGATCTGATCGCGTGCAACGTTGTAGTATGGCCTAACGAATCAAGTAGCACCGGCGGTCCGCTTGTGCGACGTCCGGTTGAACGGCAGGTTAGGCTGCAACACGATCCGTGGCCTACGCGGTGACATTGAGCTTGACGCCCAAGCTTTGCAGCACCTTGAGCACAGTGTCGTAACGCGGCTTGGAGCCCGACGCCAAGGCCTTGTAGAGGCTCTCGCGCCCGAGGCCAGTACCCTCGGCGATGGCGCTCATGCCGCGTGCCTTTGCCACATTGCCAACGGCCGACAAGAACACATCAGGGTTTCCAACGTCCAGCGCGGCAGGCAAGTACTCGGCAATTACTTCGTCGTTGTCGAGGTAGGCGCTGGCGTCAAATTCGGTGAGTCTGGTGTGCATGGCATAGCCTCATGCGATGTCCCGCGCCATCAACTTGGCGTGGGCGATGTCTTTGGACTGAGTGGACTTGTCTCCGCCACGTAATAAGGCGACAACGATCTTCCGGCGCCGCGTGAAATACACGCGATAGCCGGCGCCAACATCGATCCCCATTTCGCTGACTCGGCCGCCGACCGTATGCGAATCGGAACTAGGCAACCGAAGGAACCGTGCCGATTCGCCGGGAGCGATTCCTACCAATGGGGCGGCGTTTTCTCATGCCGCACCAAGCGTAACCAGAAGACACCTTCACACAGCATCCCAACTAGGAGGAGCAGACCAGCCAAGCCTGGGCCGGCGCTGGCCCAATATGCCGCGACTGCTGCAATGAGAAATGCAACCGTAATGAGATGTCGCATGGCTCAGTTCGGTGTTCGCGTGCTGTTGCGGCCTAACGATACAAGCTAAAGATGAAGCTCGATAGCTTCACGGATGGCGGTCTGCGTTTCCTCAACAGCAGCGCCAGTCGCGATACAGCGCGGAACCTTCCGCCGGCAACTTTTTCCGTGGCAACTTTTCATCCGCAGAATGCAACTCCGTCCGAGAGACAACGTCGAATGACGCCCAACGAATCAAGCTAACCGGCGGCCCGCTGCGCCGGCGCACCCCCGCATGCGGGACGTCCGGTTGAGCGCCGGGTTAGGGGGCGCTGCGATAGACCTCGCGCCGATGGCCAACCTTAACGACCTCCACGGTTCGCTGCGCATCGTTGACCGTGCAAATGATTCGGTAAGCGCCTTGGCGAACGCGAAACAGTGCTGAGACCCCGGCCAGCTTCTCGCTGAGCGCCGGGTTAGGCGGCAATGGGGAGGCGTTTGCCAACGCGAGTGCCCTATGTGGAATGCTGCCGATACACCGCCAACGGCAGCCAGTGCAGTGCCACCACGATGACCGGAAACCCGCCGAGTAGAGCGCGTAGCCACACTAGCGAGGCGGGGAGCGGCAGCGGATTTAGCCACGTATAGAAACCATGAATTAGCCAGAAAAGACCTACCGTAAAGACCGTCCGCTTAGCAAAACGCCCAGCCGCCGGTCCGAGACGGGCTGCGTAAATGATCAGGCAACCGGCCAGAAAGACAAGAAGGCTCCAAGAAAAGTTGAGGGCGAAGATGGCCCACGCCAAACTGTCCGGAACGCCACTCAATCCTCGGGCCCACTCCATATGATAGGGAAGCACCGCGTGATAGAGGGCGATACCGCATTCAAGTACGCCCGCCAAGCCGAGCGACAGCCACCAAAATGTCGACGTTCGCATTACGTGCGCTTCGCTCGCGCTGTCGCATTGGCCGAGCCCTCCGAACCTCTCTTCTGATAGTGCTGAAGATTCGCATTTGAAGGCTCCCAAGCGAGCTTGTGTTCAAACCAAAGGTCACGAGTCGGTGGAAATGCCTCAGGATGATCAAGCGTTGCCGTGGTTAGATCGATTGTGTCCGGATCTTCGGCATGTTGATAGGTCAGCGGCGTCCCACACATCCCACAAAATGTCCTAACCACGGAGGACGAGAAACAAAACCGCATCGGGTCGCCTCTGACATATCCGGAATCAATACGCCTAACCACGATCCATGCAACGGACGGCGCGCCCGTAGCAAGTCGGCACGATCTGCAATAGCAAAGGCTTTGAGCGAGTGGCAAATCCGTGATTCGATAGCGAATGGAACCGCACAGACAACCACCTTGAGTCTCGCCGCTCGTCATGTTCGTTTGCCGCCTAACAAATCAAGTTAACCGACTGCCCGCTGCCGGGACGAAGCCCCGCATGCGGGACGTCCGTGTTGAGCGCCGGGTTAGGCGGCGGTTTCATGCACTTCACCTGTAACGCCAAGAACCGCGGCTACAAAGGCTGTCTTGCCTTCCGTGTACGCCTCGCGATCCGTCGGATGTTCAATCGCCAAAGCGCGTTTGTGTTGCTCGTAGCGATCGGCAAGCTGCCGATTGGCGCGAAGCGCATCGCGAAACCGCAATTCCGCGACGGCATCCGATGTAACCCGGACATGTACATGGTGAGTGCGACGCGAACTTTGCGGTGGAAGGCCTTTGACGAAAAACATACGGTCCTTCCGTGGATTCTCGGCCCAATAAACATATCCAAGCGCAACAAGAACATTGACCAACGCCGGCCACATGTTCTGATCGGGACAGATCACCATAATGTCGATTATCGGTTTGGCTCCGAGGTTGGGCACAGCGGTACTGCCGAAATGTTCAATCCGCACCGACGAGAACTTGGTGAGAGCCTCGCGCAATATCCGTGCTTCCATTTCAAATTGAGTTGGCCAAGACGGATCTGCATCAACGATCTCGATTCGATCCGCGAGGTCATCGGTTTGACGTGCATTTGGGCTTGCCCGGGCTGGATCGGCCATGTTTGGGGCCGTGCCTGGGCGCCAACGTCCTCTGACCGACCGTGAGGCTGGGATGTAGTGCCCGATGAGCGCGAGAGCATCCGCCTCGGACAAGGCGCTGGCAGCTTCAAGTAGACCGGCAGGTACCCAATTCGGAAAGGGCGTCTCCGCAGTCGCATGGCGACCTGTCTCGGTGTGTTCTTCAACAACCCTGGCAATTTGCCCGGGCTCGAACCTATCGGCCAGGCGGGCCAAGGCAGCCCATAGGCGCCGATGAACAAGGGTTATCTTGCCCTTCAGGAGCCTGCACACCAAGACTTCGGGCGAGTCTTGAACTTCGGTAAGTACGTTGTAGATAGCGTTGGCTCGGGAATGAGACCACCAGTGGCCTAGAATAACCTCTCCTGCGATTGCGTCTATGAGGCGCGGCGCCTGACCTTTGGCAGAGGCAAGCACGACACCATGCTCAGCGACAAAGCTGATCGCTGATACGACGGAGTACGGCGGCAGTGCGTTCATGGCGCCTAACGAATCACGCTGACCGGCGGCCCGCTGCCGGGGCGAAACCCTGCACGCGGGACGTCCGTGTCGAGCGCCGGGTTCGGCCGCATACGGTTACCCTGGGAACCGTCGGACAGAACGTTCGCGTGCTTTCGCGGCTTCCACTTCACGGTACTTCGGCGCCGCACTCGTTTCCAAGGAGCTAAGAAGAGTGCCGGAGATTGCGGTGATCCCTTCGACCGCAGCCAGGAACGCAGCTTCATTTGCTTTGGATGGTCGATTGAAGCCGCTAACCTTTCGCACGAATTGAAGCGAAGCAGCACGAATCTCGTCTCCCGTCACCGGAGGAGCGAAATTGAAGAGTGTTTTGATGTTTCGGCACATGTCTAGTACCTCGATGCCACGTCGGTAAGTTGCCGCCTAACGAATCAAGTTAACCGGCCGCCCGGCCGAAGGCCCGCCGTTGGTCCGCGTTGAACGATGGTTAGGCGGCGGCGCGGCGCGGCGATGTGAGCGAATAGACAATGAAGAGGCCCACTGCCATGGGTCCACCTAGGCAGAGCCGCATGAATAGTGACCCCTGACTCGACCACCAATCAAGAATGGCGCGCGAGTGCTCGACCCCTAGAAACAAGGTGAACACACCCGCGAGGATGATGACTGTACCAAAAAAGCGAAACACGGTAGGCAGGCGCGAATCAGCGGCCGCCAGCACCAGCACAACCCCAGCACCAATGCGGAAGGCAGCAACGGCGTATAGGGCTATTGGTGTTAGCAACGATCGCCCAAACTCGAGGATGAGCAAGGGCGCTACGACGCCAACGAGGCCGATGGCAGCGAGGAGAAGACCGATAGCGATGGCGAGAACCTTCACCGGGGATCTCTTGGCGTACTCATGGACCACTCGGCTCGAACAATTCTATGAGGTTGCCGGAAGGGTCATTGACCAGAATTTGCTTTCCACCCGGACCCGAAATGATTTCACTACGAAAGTGCGTGCCAGATTGTCTCAGCTTTTCGACTAGCGATACAAGATTCGCAGTTTCCAGCACCAGCCTATTCCAGCCGCCGGACGCAGGCTTGGAACCATCGGTAAGCGGACGCGACGCCGAACTGCCCGGGCCGCTTAGCCATAGCAAGAGGTCGCCACGCTTTACCATGGCAAAAGGTGGGCCCCACCGTTCCACCAATTCGAAGTCAAGCATGTCGATGTAGAACGCTACCGCGATATCGACATCGGCGACAAGGTATCGGACGACGGCCATTCGAGGTCTCCGGGCGCTGAGCTTCGGATCGAAGTACGCCTAACGAATCAAGCTAACCGGCGGCCCGCTTTGCGGGCGCAGCCCCGAGTGCGGGACGTCCGCGTTGAACGAGCGGTTGGGCCGCACTGCTCGAAGCGGGGCGGCTAGAACCAAAGGTCGCGGATACATCGTCCGTCCCGTGGCAGGTCCTCCCATTTGTCCAATCCATCGAAGTGGTCGATCGCGAGGTGAGCTATGGGTCCGGGCTCCGTCAGGCGTAGGTTAACCGCAATTCGGCGGCGGCCTTCCTTGTTCGGCTCCAGCGAGCGCCAGTAGGCGACGCAGCCGCACTCGGGGCAGAAGTGAAACCCTAGTGAGTCTCCGCGGACGTAGGCCTTGTTTATGCCCGAGACGTGGATTCCTTCGCCCTCGTAATCATATGCCCACAGCACGCCATAGCGGCGACATGCCGTACAGTTGCATGCGGTCGCCGACTCTGGCATTCCGTGGAACTGCCATTGAACAGATCCGCAGTGACATGAACCCTGAAGCATCTTCGATTCTCGCTCGAGGTTGCTGATGTAGCCAGCAGAAAAAGTAGTGTGGGTTGGTATGGGGTAGCGAGTGGCCGGGGTCTGACGGAGTGGCGATTTCAAGACGGTTCAACTTGGATACGTCTTCCGTCGAGACGTACTTCCGCCGTCCCAACCTCGGTGTCCTGCAAGTCGCGTGTGCTTACCTTCGCTACGCCTGTGAACTCGTTGCCACCGGGGCCCGGGACGATGTGAATTCGGGTCTTCGTACTTCCGATCCACTTTCCGCCTTGATCGAATCGGAACGCAATATAAGTAGCGTCGAACTCACCATCGCCGGCTCGCTTCCAGACACCGTGCGCGCCACTGAGTACCGGATGGGTATCCCCACTTCGAAAGAAAGTACCATCCGACGAAAAGGTGAGAAGGTTCTTTCCCACACCAGCAGGGCGACTGGCTGTCACGATCCACGCCCCGACCAAACTTCCGCTAGTTTCGCCTAAGGGCCGTGGCGAGGCACAGGCGGCAAGGAGCAAGGGAGTCAGAGCCAAGAGAACAAGAGACCTAGTCGTATACATACTTTCCCCTTTCTTGTGTCGTTGTTGACATATACGTCCGAGCGAGTGGTTACGCGAATCGATATTGGGCCCCAACGATGGAGGTAGCCGGCGGGACGTCCGCGTTGACCGACGGGTTAGGCGTCATTTGGCGACGTTGACGATAGTGGCCTGCATGAGGGCCACTACCTTGTACGCAGCTCCGGCTCCGGAGAACGCACGGACTTCACCAGCGCAGACGGTGAGCAGCTTTCCCGCGTTCTTTACCGTTCCGATGGCCAAGAAGTGGTCTCCAAGAGCAGGGCGCAAGAAGTTGATCTTGAACTCAGCGGTAACCACCTCGAATTCAGGTGGAGCCTTCGTGAGAGCCGCATACCCACAGGCACTGTCTAAGACGCTTGCGATCGCTCCGGCATGAGCATAGCCGTGTTGCTGTGAGAGCCGCTTTGAGAAGGGCAGGGCAATGTGCACTTCCCCGTCGGCGACCAGAGCAAGTCTTGCGCCGATTGTTGCCATCAAGCTTTGCGCACTGAAGCTCGAGCCGATTCGTTCTTGTGGGTCGCTCATCGAATCCGAGGCTGGATTGTGGCTGGTTGTATGACGCCTAACAAAATTAGCTAGTCGGCGGCTCGCTACGCGGGCCCAGCCCAGGCATGCGGGACGCCGCGTTGAGCGACAGCTTTTCCGCTCAATTGCGGACACCCGCCAAAGTCTTAGCGTTGCGAACGGCAGTAAGCGCCGCGGTATCCCCGCAGATCGAACGAACAATCTGATCGGCAGCGGCCGAGAATATAGCTTTGGCTTCCGATAGATATCTTGCTGCTTCCGTCTCCGGCCCCTCACCCATTGTCGATCCAGTAGCGCTGAACAATTTCGCCGCGATCGGGAAAATACTCCTCGGAGTCAAGAGTACCCCCGTTGTGTAAGATGGATTTCGCCGATCCAACATTTCCCTTTCCACAGGTAACAAGGACCCGGTGGAGTCCAATTTCAGCCGCGCGAGCTAACGACTTCCGCAATATCGCAATGCCAAGACCTTGCCGTCTTGCACTTGGTCGAATTCCGTAACCAATATTGCCACCTTCGTGGCGTAGTGCATCCGTAAGCGAATGACGAATATTCGATATGCCAACGACCGAAGCCTGATCGCGCACCAGCCAAAAGGTCGAATGAGCGACGAACCCATGGGGTAGATTGAATCCGCGCGCGCAGTCGTTAAGGCGGCCCAGAAATACGTCGAAGTTATCGTGCTCGAAGCCAAGAACGAATGGAACCAGCTTTTCACCTGAGGCCTGGAATTCCGCCACCAGGTCGCGATAAGACTCGCGCAGGGCGGCGTTCGGTCGCACAAGCTCGACGGTCTGCGTCATTTCCCGTAAGCCGAGGCCTGACGAATCAAGTTAATAACTGCGGCGGGGCGTCCGGTTGAACGACGGGTTAGGCCGCAGCATTTTGTTGCACATGTTCCCAATCGGCTATTGGTCCGGATACGACTCGAAAGAGAGGATGCGCTGCGGGAAATGAAACTTCAAGGTGTTGGCGATAAACGGATGGGCTGCGCCGCTTCAATTTTCCGAGAAGCCACCGCCATTCGTATTGCAACTGGCCATCGGTAACGAGGATGCGTTCCGCGCCCCTAACAGGACCGAGCTTGGAGCGATCAAAGGTGTAACCGCGTGAAAGTGACTCTGCGTAGATGAGCGCGAGGTAGCGGTTGATGGCGCTGCGCGGCGCGGTACTAGCGCGAAAGCGCCTTAACTGTGGATGTTGGCGATAACCATTTGTGTGCCCGCGGAGTACAGCCCGAGCGAGTAGCGCCTCCCGCCAAAGCGCGACCAATCCCTGCGCGTCGAGATACCTGGGATGAAGGGTCCACAGTCGCATCGCGAGCCAACTGCGGTCTAACGAAACAAGTTAACTGGCGGCCTGACTGCGGGCACGAAGTGCCGCCGGCGGGACGTCCGGTTGAACGACGGGTTAGAGCGCCTTCTCATAGACTGACAGCAACTCACCGCCGTGATTGACTCGCTCCAAGAAACGCCACGCCCGACGCTCCAGAAGGCTGGCCGACGTATCGGTCGCACAATAAATGCGTTCAAAACCCAGCTCACTCGCCAGCGCTTCGAGGCCACCAACTAGCTTCGCACCGATGCCCCGCCGCCGCAACGACGGGTGAATCAGGCCGGCGCCGGCCCACGGTGTCAAGTGTGGAAGTTCGGGTAGCGGCTCGGCCTTGAGCACCGCCGAACCGCAAAGCTCTTGCTCGTGCAACGTGACAATTCCAATTGGCAGGCGCCGGACGTTGCAATAGGCACGAAGATCGGCCTCGGCGTTGGCTCCACCAGGGCGATAGTAAGTGGCCCATTCCCGCTCGAACCACGACGCGAGGATCGGCAGACATTCGGGATGACTCGACAGCAGCTCAATTCGGATGCCGTCGAGTGTCACGCGAAGGCGCTCCAACGTGTGAGCTGAGCGGCCCGCCGCCACCGGTGCATCCACGAAGAACGAGCCTCGCATCGGCGGATCCGCTCGAGCGCGTGGTTGGGCGGCATGCGTCCTGTGCTCTGCAAGATGATGAGATCGATGATGCCAAGAGTCAGGACTCCGGAAACTCTTGATATTGCGGCAAGCTGTCCGTGATCTCGTACCACGGCGCCTTTGAGCCTACGAATTCGTGGCACAACGGCCTTACCCCTGCGTCATCATCCAGCGAGCCCATGGCCAGTCCATAGCTATCTGGCTCAGGGTCCCAGGAGTTCACCATCGGCGAACCGCATATCCGGCAGAACCTCTTTATCGTGTCCTCGGACGAGCGGTAACTCGTCAACAAGTCCTCGCCTTGAACAAAGCGAAAGGACGACTTTGGAACCGAAAGTCTTGCCCGGAAAGCTGTACCGTGAGACTTGCGGCACATTGAGCAATGACAGTACAGAGCTTTTCCGACAGGGCCAACAATCTCGTATCGGATCCCGCCACACAGACATCCGCCTCTCAGCATGTCTCCCTCTCAGCGCTCGACGCGCGCTCTTGCCGCCCAACGATCAAGCTAACCGGCGGCCCGCATGCGGGACATCCGGTTGAGCTGGTGGAGTTGGAGTTGACCCGCTTCCGTGGACGTTTCATTCTTTGGAAGGAAGGAGTTCACGATGCCCAAATCGAGACCGCCGTATGCGGCGGAGTTTTGCCAGCAGATCGTTGAGTTGTGCCGCCGGCAGGACGCCGGCCGAGTTGTCGCGCGAGTTCGGCTGCACGGCCCAGACCATTACCAATTGGGTGGGCCAAGCGGCGATTGACGACGGCAAGCCGCTGCCCGGCAAAGAAGGCTTGACCACCGCCGAGCGCGAAGAGCTTTCCCGCTTGCGCCGACAAGTGCGCCAATTGCGGATGGAGCGCGACATCCTGGCAAAGGCTAGGGCCTGGTTCGCCGGCAAGAACGGGGGCACCCCCACGCCCTCTTCGAACTCGCGACCGCGAACCAGGCCGACTTCCCGGTGCGTAAGCGGTGTCGTCCGGTTGAGCGCCGGGTTAGGCGGACACAATGATGCGCCATATCATGCCCGCACACACATACGCGCCCGTGCCGTTTCTAGATGGCCTCTCGCCGATACCGCAGCGGTGGCTTTAGCGAGACCAAAGGGTGGCATATTGTTGTAGAGACATTCGAAATCGCCCGGTCTGACACGATACGTTTCGTGCCAAATTCCCACGTCACCATTGCTCGCGACGGCACGATTGAATGCCGCCCAGGCGGGACGATGGAGCCGTGCGGCATCCTTCGCATAGTGCTCCAAGTGCTCGAAGGAGCGCCAATATTGCAGCGCAACCGTGGGATTGCCGATCCAGGATTCAACGCCCAAGAGCCCAGAGTTTGGATCTGCCCTCAATTCAGCAAGCATGCGTGGCAGGGCAAGTGCGACAGGTAGCCATTTGTGGATTTTCCAAGCGTTATTGATCCGCATGCCAATGAGAAACACCACGACTTCGCCATCAATCTTGGCGGTCAATCGATCGGCTATCACCTTCGCCATAAGCGGCTGCTTTGTGGACGCCTAACGAATCAAGCTAACGGGCGGCACGCGGCGGGGGCGAAGCCCCGCACGCGGGACGTCCGGTTGCGCGCCGGGTTGGGCCCCACATTACCCATGCTGCGCCAGTTCCTCGCGGAGAATTCGCCGCAACGCAGCTGCCGTAAGTGGCTTTTCGTCGACTCCCAAGTGCGACCGCAAGGCTACATTTACCAAAGTCTGGTACCCCCTTCCGGTCTTCTCCGAAAGGGCTTTGAAGCGGTCGATCACAACATCATCCAAATACATGGTAATGCGCGTCTTCCTCTCGGACGAGAGAACGGCGCCCCGCTTGGCTTTGGAAAAGTCATACTCCTTTTTCATGGGCCAGGATTTCCTTCGGCTCCGCCTTGCGCACGGAGATGATTCGCGCATCTTCGCCGCGGAGCGCATAGACAATTACACGGAGAAAACGTTGTTCGCCCTGTGACGAGACGTCTTCGATCGTCAGTGCGAGCGGATCATTGAGCACACCATCTCCCTCGGTTAGGGAAATGCCGTGCTTCTTCTGGTTCGCGGCATCCTTGGCTGGATCGAAGCTGCCCTGCATGCATATATTATATGCACATCCGCCGGTATTTGCAAGTCCGGGGGCCGCGCCTTGCGGAGCCTAACGAATCAAGTTAACCGGCGGCCCGACTGCGGACACGCAGTGCCGCAGGCGGGACGTCCGGTTGAACGCGGAGTTAGGCCACGCGCATTGCGATGCGGCACAACGGCTCGCCGTGAGATGCATCGGCACGACCTCCCAACGAAGGCGCGATTACGACGCCACAAACTGGCATCGGTCAGAGACGCGACAGAGCAATGGCCGCGGGGACGCGTACAGTTTACGTTAGGCCGCTTGCAGCACGCGACGGCGCAAAGACTGCGGCAACTCGACGGCCATGAAGAATTCCTGCGGATACAGGTAATCCTCGCCCGCTTCGTCAACAACGCGAAGCTGGCCATGTTCGGCCGCCTGCACGCCGGTGAGAGCGACATAGAGCTTGTGCCACTCAAGAGATACGGCGTACCCGTCGTTCTTCAAGCAGACGACCAACACTTTCGATTTTCCAGCCATTTACTCAGTCCTCAAAGAAGTCGCTTGATCTTGAATTCACGACTGCCAATGCCCGTTGCCTCGTACCAATGTACCTCAGCAAGCACAATCTCGCCGTCCATCACCCGCACGCGCACAACGCCTTTGCGCTTACGCCAACGACCGCGGCCGTAGAAATTGCCGAGGCACTCCGCTTGAGCGAGGGGTTAGGCGTCACTGTGGTCACTGCCGAGTAAGAACCAGGTGGGTGGCAAGTGGGGTGCTTTGGTGCTTGATGCAGGCGTAGCCCAAGGCAGGAAGGTTTGTTCCTTCGAAGAGTCTTTCACCAGAGCCAAGTAGGACCGGCGCAATAGCGATGTGCATCTCGTCGATCAGGCGTTGGCGAAGATATTGTTGAATGACATTGACGCCGCCACCAACGCGAACATCCTTGCCTTCAGCCGCTTCGTGCGCTTGCGCTAGGGCGGCGGCAATACCTTCAGTAACGAAGTGAAAGGTTGTTCCTCCTTCCATGACCAGCGGCGCACGTGCGTATCTGGTCAGCACGAACACCGGGACGTGATAGACAGGATTTTCGCCCCACCAACCCCGCCAACTCTCATCTGGCCAGGGTCCGCGAACCGGCCCGAACATGTTCCTGCCGAGAATCCAGGCCCCAATATTCTGAAAGCCTCGAGCGGCAAAGTCATCATCAACGCCCGTTTCTCCGCCATCGTTACCGAACAAGGTCTTCTGAAACGTTCGGGTGGGGATGGCCCAGCCATGAAGTGAAGTGCCGCCCACGCCGAGTGGGTTGTTGACATCTTGGTCTGGGCCAGCGCCGAAACCGTCGAGCGATATGGTGAAACTCTCTACGCGAAGCTTGGGCATGGCATTTCCGGAGGTGAGAGTGGCGACGAAGGTCGGCCTGTGACGCCTAACGAACCAAGTTAACGGCGGCGCGCAGGCCCGCGCGAAGCGCTGCCCACGGGGCGTCCGGGTGAACGCCGGGTTAGGCCACAGTGTGAGAGATGCGCCTGCTTGAGCCATCATCGATTGACGAGGCGACCAAAAAGCGACCCCAGCGCGGATCGCCTCTTCGGCAGCGGTCCCGGCATCGGGTCAAAGTAGCGGCGATCGATGTAGCACCATCCCCACGCTTCATCACGTTCGAAGGATGTGATCATCGGATGACCGGTCGAATTGAAATGCGCGAGTGCATGAGCATGCTCCGAATCCTCGCAACATCCGACATGACCGCAGGAAAGACATACGCGAAGTTCATTCCACGCCGAACCGAGCGCAAGGCACTCCTCGCAACCGTTCGCGCGAGGTTTCACTTTCCGTATCGTATCGAAATGCTCGCAACGATTGTTCATGGCCGAAAATCTTCAATCGGACGGACCATCGCACGATCGGCAGCGCTAAGCACGAGCATTTCGATGTGGCACACGGCTGACTGGGATACGCATCGGCACAACCTCCCAACGAAGGCGCGATTGCGACGCCACAAACTGGCACCGGCCAGAGACGCGACAGGGCGACGGGCGCGGGGACGCGCACAGATTACGCCAGGGGCCAGAAGAACGCGACGTGATAGATGGACGACCCCGAGCGAGTGCAAATTACGTTTTCGTGGCCTAACGATTCAAGCTGACCGACGGCCCGCTGCTGGGGCAAAGCCCCGCAGGCTGGACCGTCCGGTTGAGCGCCGGGTTAGGCCGCAGTTTCGTTGCTGCCCAAATGCTTGACCATAACGTACTTGATGACGCCGTGTGGGTACACGTTGTTCTCGAAGGCTACCGCATAGCCCAGCGAGCGGCAACACTGCGACGCTTGAAAGTTGAACGTCTCGAGGTAGAAGGATGAGCAACGCCGTATGCGGGCGTGGGCCTCAAAGGCCTGAACAAGCTGTGTTCCCACTCCTCTGCAACGGTGCGTGGGTTCAACCCAAAGCTGCTGTAGTTCGCAGCACGAACCCCAGCGGCGCCCAACTGCGCCTCCGATGACTCGGCCCGACGCAGTGCGCGCGAAGCAGGAGATGGGTTGGACTTCATGCAGCGTTGCGGCCGCGTCATTTGCTTTGCCCAGACCAGCGTCGAGGAGCGCAGTGGAGTTGACCCGCTTCCGTGGACACTTCATTCTTTGAATGGAAGGAGTTCACGATGCCCAAATCGAGACCGCCGTATGCGGCGGGGTTTCGCCAGCAGATCGTTGAGTTGTGCCGCGCCGGCAGGACGCCGGCCGAGTTGTCGCGCGAGTTCGGCTGCACGGCCCAGACCATTACCAATTGGGTGGGCCAAGCGGCGATTGACGACGGCAAGCCGCTGCCCGGCAAAGAAGGCTTGACCACCGCCGAGCGCGAAGAGCTTTCCCGCTTGCGCCGCCAAGTGCGCCAATTGCAGATGGAGCGCGACATCCTGGCAAAGGCTACGGCCTGGTTCGCCGGCAAGAACGGGGGCAGCTCCACGCCCTCTTCGAACTCGTGACCGCGAACCAGGCCGACTTCCCGGTGCGTAAGCTGTGTCGTGTACTGAAGGTATCGCCGAGCGGCTACTACGCGTGGCCGACCACCGTCGCCGCGCGCCATGTTCGATGCGGTGTTGACCGAGCGCATCTGCGCCATCCACATCGCCTCGGACGAGAACTACGGCACCCCGAACATTCATGCCGAGTTGCGCGACGAGGGCACGCGCGTGGGCCGCAAGCGGGTAGCCCGGCTGATGCGCCAGGCGGGCCTTCGTGGTGTGAGTCGGCGCCGCAGCTTTATCGTGACGACCCGACGCGATCCGAAGCAACGGCCGGCGCCGGATCTGGTGCAGCGCAAGTTCGTAGCCGACGGCCCCAATCAACTGTGGGTCGCTGACATGACGTATGTGCCGACCTGGGCCGGCTTCATCTTTCTGGCTATGGTGCTCGATGTGTGGAGCCGCCGGGTGGTGGGCTGGGTGATCGGCGAGAGGATGACCACCGATCTGGTACTCAGCGCGCTGAACATGGCCATCACCCAGCGCCGACCGATGGAGGTGATTCACCACAGCGATCAGGGCAGTCAGTACACCAGTGTCGCGTTCGGGCAGCGCTGCCTGAAGATGGGCGTCCGCCCGTCGATGGGCAGTGTCGGCGACGCCTACGACAACGCGATGGCGGAAAGCTTCTTTGCCAGCCTCGAATGCGAGCTCATCGACCGCCGTAGTTTCCAGACCAAGGCGGCAGCGCGGGTCGCGCTGTTCACCTATATCGAGGGTTGGTACAACCCGCGGCGGCGCCATTCCGGACTCGGGCGTATCTCGCCGATCAATTTCGAAAGGAGTCATGCCGAGAGAAAATCACTCGCCACGGAGCACCCCATTGCCACCCCGGAAACCGCTTGAGACTCAAGCGCTAACCTGTCCGCGAAACCGGGGCAACTCCAACTCCACCGAGCAAGAAGCCGCATACCGGCGCGTCCGGTTGAGCGCGGGGTTAGGCCGCAGTTTCAACGGGCAACTGCCAGCTAGGGAAGACAAGCACGGCGGGATGACAACGCAACGCTTGCGCCAGGACCTTTGCCCGCTCGACACCAAGGCGGACGCGATCATTTTCGATGGCCGAGAGCGTTGCCTGGGGAATTCCGCTCAACCGCGCCAACTCGTTTTGGCTGAAGCCTTGCAACTCGCGAACAATCCGGACCGACTCCCCGACGGAAACTTCAGCCCGCCGTTTCGCAGGGCGAAACTGACCCATTTCAACGCCTCCGATAATCGTGTGAGGTTAACGATTCAATCTGAAATAGCAATTCATCGGCAATAACGCGATAAATAACGCGGTATTGCAGCCCGAGTCGGGACGAACGAAAGCCCTTCCACGTACCCGATAGGGCCTCGTCATTGAAGCCGGTGATTTGGCGTAGCCCGAGGGGCCCTGAAATCGTGGCGATGTCCTT
The DNA here is from genome assembly GCA_963726775.1 of uncultured beta proteobacterium. Lineage (GTDB taxonomy): Bacteria > Pseudomonadota > Gammaproteobacteria > Burkholderiales > Casimicrobiaceae > CAIWHR01. The sequence goes on along the minus strand of CAVSDL010000001.1, from coordinate 1,003,549 downwards.
CCATTTCTCGTACCGCTTAAGGATCTCTTGTGGTGCGGCGGCGCATTGCTTGTCCAGACGACGATGTTCCTCGATTCGCCACATACCATATTATGTATAGGCCACATATGGTATGTCAAGGCCCTACCTACACGGATGCGGCCTAACGAATGAAGCTAACCGGCGGCCCGCATGCGGGACGTCCGGTTGAGCGCCGGGTTAGGCGCCATTGGGATGATTGGCGCGAACGCTCGGTTTCGGAATCAAGATTGCGCTCCCTTGCGGCGGCGAGCAACGAAATATCGTGCGGCGGCAACGAAGAATGTGATTGCCACAGCAAGGCCAACGGCGAGCGCATAACCAAAAGTGCCCGCCGGCAGAAGGGGATGAGGGGACACCTGCGAGAGCGCGAATGCGACAAGAACCCAAGACGCAAGCGTAACTACGATGCTCGCGGGAAGCGCGATGGACAATGACCGAACCTGGCGCTGCACAACGTAGCAGACGATTAGGCCGATGACGGCTAGGATGTCCATTTGTCAGCGTGGCCCAGGCGGCAAATGGCGCCTAACAAATCAAGTTAACCGGCGGCCCGCTTGCGGTACGACCGGTTGAACGACGGGTTAGGCCCACTACATGCCAGAGGTGGCGTACTCAACGTCGAGCACTCGGTCATCACTGTCAAAAGCTACGCGCAATGTCTTGCGAAAGTTCTTGAAGCCGGAGAACGCACCGCCTGTAGTGGCTTGATAGGTGTACCCAATTGCCTCGCCTGAAGTCTCCTTTACCATCGGCTTGGTGAAAAATGCTGTTGGCTTCCCAACCATTTGGACAACTTCAGACCTTGTTGTCTTGCCCTTTGTAATTTCAGCAACCTTTGATTCGTCAAAGTCCGAGTTATCGGACTTGAATGATGACAGGAATTCCTGCCCGACCAAGAGGTCACGATGGAAGTAGAAACCCATGGCTCTTGCGGGGATGACTCCCTGCTTTAGCGGCTCGCCACCGGTTGCGGCGTAGGCGTATGTAATGGTCTTTATTGTTTCGCCATTCTTAAGGATTTCTCCGGTGCTGCGTGGATTCCCCATCTTTCCGATGACCTGAGAATATGTACTTTGACCGACTCGGACCTCGGCTGAGTCGGGTCGAACAAAGTCTTTACCGGCGCAACCTGTAAGTGCAATAAGAGTGGCCGCAAGCAGTAAGGCAAGGCGGTAGTTGCACATTCGACATCCTTTCGTCGGGTGTTTTGGTGGGGCCAGGGTGGACCTAACGAGCCCAATTTAACCGGCCGCCAGGCGCGGGCGAAGCCCCGCGGGCCGGACGTCCGGTTGAGCGCCGGGTTAGGCCGCACTGTGGAACGCCAAGATCTACTCGCCATGGACGAAGAGCCAGCCCCACGCAAATGTACCTGCCCACGCGACTAGCCCCAGCGGCACCAGAATGAAATGTAAGCGACGGCTTCCCGGGTACTTGACTATGGCGAAAGCAAGTAACAAAAGCGGAAGAAGTTGAAGCCAATAGTACGCTTGAACGCCAACCGGGGTGTACCTGTACCGCTCGGGCCAGAGGATGCCAGCCAACAGGAACGTCACGGCCAAAGAAGGACCGAACGCTGAAGAGAGGAGACGGACGTTGAGGGAAGAGGTGGTCGGGGCGTTCAGAAAGTAGACGACTCCGATGGTAACGGCGATGAACGGGCCGGCTCCAAGAGTCAGCAGCGTAACAACATTCACAAGGGCGTTACTCATGTAGAGACGGAACGTCTTGTGCGGCCTAACGTATCAAGGTAACCGGCGACCCGCGGCCGGCGCGAAGCGCCGCCCACGGGGCGTCCGTGTTGACCGCGAGGTTAGGGCTCAAGCTACCCATTGAGCTTCGTCTCGCTATAGGCAGTGCACAGAAGAACTCGCCAGCCTTCCGGCGTGCGCATTAGGTTGTAGGTGGTATTGAAGCACCAAGGCTCGCGCTGGTCACTGCGCTGGATGTTCCACGAAATATCGGCAACCGCAAAGTTCTCGCCTTGCGCAAGAAAGGCGACTGGTTCAAACGTAGCAGAGACGTAGCCGTTTTCTCGGTACAGCGCGCATAGAGAAAGCATGTTTGCGCGAATAGGCTCGAACGTCGGCCAGTGCGTGTACCCGCTATCTGACGCGATTCCGCTAGGCACGGCATAAAGGCGTGCGACGGCCTCACCGTCGAGCCGATCAAACGCCTCGCGATAGTGATCGAAGAACGCGCGGATTTCGTTTGGCATGGGAGGAGCCCTAACGGATCAAGCTAACCGGCCGGCCGCGAAAGCGCGAACCGAAGGCGAAGGCAATTACCGGCCGGTCCGGTTGAGCGCCGGGTTAGGCGTAGCCGAAATTACCACGGTCCCTCTCGCGACTTTTCGACGCGGGACCAAACATCGGGGGTGCTGCTTTGCCATACGCCACCAAGCAGCCGGCGAAATTTTGGATCGTGCCGGGCTCGTGTCTCGATGCGGTCGATAAACAACGGGCCATGACCATCGATGAGCGTTTCAAGCGGACCGGCCGCAAGGCAACCCAACGCATTGTCGTTCAGAGACTCACGCAGCAAGTCGAGTATCAGGCCCCAAGCGGTCTCGGGCTCGAGCATTGAAAAGTCGTCCAGCTTCATTACGGCCCAGAACTCCGGCAAATCGCAGTTGTGCTCCGCCGGATCCGGAAGTTGCTTTTCGTAAAACACGCGAAAGTCATCTAGCAAGTTCCGACGGGTGGCTGCGTCCATCGCTACGCCTAACGAACTAAGGTAACCGGCCGCCAGGCGCGGCCGAAGGCCCGCCGGTGGCGGTCCGTGTTGACCGCCGGGTTAGGCCGCGAACTACAGATCGAGAGGCTGCAGGCCAGTGTGCTTGGCGATGCGCGAAAGCATTTTGGGGCCGATTTCTTCGCCATCGTGAAAGGCGAAAACAAAATCAGGCCAGCCTTCGCGAGCAAGCGTGCGATGAGAACCGGACTGCCGCTTGACGCGCCACCCAATACCGAGAAGGGCGGCAAGAACACGGCGGGCCTTAGTCGAGGGCCACTGGCTCACGCCGCGGCGACAGAGATTCTTATCGAGTGGGCGCGAGCCTCGCCGTGCTCCAGACGCTCGGCCAAGACGCGAAGCGCCAGGACTTCGGCTTTGGACATTGCTTCGTTGGCGGAGGTGCCGTACGCAAGCACGCCCGGCAGCTGCGGCACTTCGGCCAGCCAACGTCCATCTTCTTCAAGTTCACACTCAATATTGAAATCCACGATTCGCCCCTGAAGCTGAATGTCTGAATTCTACGCCACCGCCATTTCGCGGCCTAACGACTCAAGCTAACCGGCGGCCCGCGGCGCCCGGCGAAGCCGCGCATGCGGGACGTCCGGTTGAGCGAGGAGTTAGGCGTCAATTCGCGAGTTCGGCAGGACTTGTTCATAGAGCACGCCCATATACCCGGGGTGTTGTTCAACACGGCTCACCTCGCTGAAGCCCGCGCGGGCGTAGTACTGGCAGAGCCAAGTATTGTCTGCATGACAGTCAAGGCGAATGACAGGTAGGCCAATTTCGACTGCCCGCGCTCGAACCCACGAAAGAATCGCAGTTCCGATGGAAAGACCTCGCATTGAGCGACTCACTACTATGCCCGATAGGTAGACACCGGGCGGCGACGCGCCCAACCACCAAGACGACGGTCGAGTGGTGAGGACGAAGAAGCCGATCGGGTCACTACAAACAACAATCTTGAAGAGTTCTGATCGCTCAATCTTGGCGTCGATTTCGCGGCGATATGCGTCGTGCGCCGCTGGAACCCATTGCTCAAGGCCGCGACAGCGCAAGTCAAATTGAACTTCCTTAGCCATCGCAACGTACGCCGCAATGTCTTGAGAAGTGGAGAGCTCAACGGCGAGTGACTTCATTGACGCCTAACGAATCAAGCTAACCGGCGGCCCGCAGCGCCCGGCGAAGCCGCGCATTCGGGACGTCCGGTTGAGCGCCGGGTTAGGCCACGAGTATTGCGATGTGGCACTACCGCTCACCTTGAGCTGCATCAGCACCGCCTCCCGACGAAGGCTCGATTACGACGCCAGGCGCTGGCACCGGCCAGAGACACCACAAGGCAATGAGCGCCGGGTTGGGCCCCGTGAACATCAGCGATGCGAGCGTTCCGGTTCCTATCCGATGACGCGACATAGCCACACACCCAGAACGACCCCCGCGACGAAACCGATTGCGAGGCCCCACCAGCCGCCGATCATGGCGCCAAGCGCGCCCCCAGCAAGGCCGACGACATCCCCAAACCAGAAGGGTCGGTTTCGACGAAGCTTGTCGAGGGCATCGTGCATGGGGCCTAACGAATCAAGTTAACCGGCGAACCGACTGCGGACACGCAGTGCCGCAGGCGGGGCGTCCGGTTGAACGATGGGTTAGGCGGCATCATGTCCACCAGTCCGGATAGGTGGCAAATTTTGGCACGCCTTCGCCCGAACAGGCCCAAGTTGCTCGCGATTCCCAGAAAAGATGCGCTTGTGGCGAAACGGGTGGGTCATCGTCCAGTGAGCCGGCGGGAACGACCACCGTGCGACCACTACGAGTGTGATGAGGAAGTGGTGAGCCACAAGTTCGGCAAAACGTTGTCGCGAAGCTGTTGGCTGTCGGCAGATCGTAGCGAGCAGTGCGTTCTTGGCCGGTCAGCCATTCGAACTTCCCGCGTTCAACGTAGAGATTCGTAGCATGGCCCGTGCCCGTCGCCTTGCGGCAACGTTGGCAGTGACAGTGAGCAAGCTGCTTGAATGGTGCTTTCACACGATAGGTAACGGCGCCACAGAGGCAACTGCCCAACAACGCTTCGCTGCTCACAGTGCGTGCCACTCCGATTTTGATGCCGCCTAACGGATTAAGTTAACCGGCCCGCCGGAGGCGGGTCCGGTTGAACGCAAGGTTAGAGCCAATGCGCCGAGACCGGCCGAGTATAGAACTGCTGCAACCATGAGCAAGAGATAGAACAGATCCCACACGCCAACCAACTGCATGCGCCAAAGCGCCGCATTGACCGCGCTGGCCGCGAGTGCCGTATGGCCCGCCGCCACTAACCAGTCGCCCAACAGCGGGCGGCGGTCAAGGGCCTCTGCAAAGGCTCGACGAAAACCGCGGAAAAAGACAACACAACAGAAGATGCCACCGTAGAAGACTCCGAGGTAAGCAATGGCAATTGCCCAGACAACCGGCGCCGCAAGCGCCCAAGCCTCGGAGTAATCGCCAATGGCCATGAGCGGCCCCAGCCCACCGAAGAAGCCGAAGATGGCTGCGACGAGCAGCACGAATGCGAAGACGAGACTGAGCCAGCGCATGGGCTCTAACGGATAAGGTGAGCGGCGCGCCGCCGCCGCGGTTCGGAAGATGAAGCCATGTATCGGCGCGTCCGCTCGACCGCCGGGTTGGGGCGCAGGGCGGCACGAGCTCTCACCGCCCAACCGAAGCCGGCGCGGGCAGCGCGACGGCCAGCGGTTTCGTATCGGGAGCGCACGGCACGAGTCACACCAACCTGGGCACTGACCATCATGATGGCACGCCCGATACTGGCAGAACGCTGCGCCACGTTACGCGGGCAACGCGGCGAGCGAAGGTTGGCGGCGAGCCGACGCACGGCACCGTTGGCGGAGGCAGAACGATCGGTGAGTACACGCGGTGAGGCGGCGAAATCGCGGAACGATGCAAAGGCACGACCGGCACTGGCGCCGACGCTGGCCGAAGGACAAAGGAAACGCCGAAGGTCGAACGCCATGAGCCCCAACGGATCAAGCTAACCGGCGACCCACTGGCGGGGCGAAGCCCCGCGAGCGGGTCGTCCGGTTGAGCGCCGGGTTAGGCCTCACTGAACACACGTCTTGTAACCTAACTGCGCGACAAGGCGCAACGGGATCTTTTGAGCGTCGACTCCCCGACCGTTAACTTCAACCGCCGGAAACGTCAATACCAATGCGTCCGACGGCTCCGCAATAACGCTTGCGTCAGAAATGAATAAGTCCGTCTTCAAATATGGAGTGTCCAGCGTCGCGAGGGCTGCATTTCGACCACGACCCTCCAGAACCGCGGCCGGATCGAAATGCTCATGGTGCCCAGGAGTACCAGCGCCGCCATAAACGGAGAGTTGGAATGGTCCCAGCGGAGCGACATACCGCTTTCCAGATGTCGGAATTTCCAATCGCATTGTCGGGTCGACAAATCGGACATTCGTACCTAGGGGCAACGTCAGTTGCATGGTCAAATCGATGTGACCATTACGCGGGACAACGTCGACGGACGCGAAAATATTTGACGCGATTGGAATGCGTGCGCGACCCCAAGGCACGGACCCGCAAACAGTCCCGCTTTCGATCATGGCAACATCCCGTGGCACGTAGTAACGTTTGGTCACCGCGACACATCCTGCCAATAGCGTGACCAACAGGACAGCGACTAGTCTCATGAGGCTAACGAATCAAGTTAACCGGCGGCCCGCTTGCGGGACGTCCGGTTGAACGCCGGGTTAGGCCACGAGCATTGCGAAATGGCACAACCGCTCATTGTGATTCGCATCGGCACGACCTCCCAACGAAGGCGCGATTACGACGCCACGCACAGGCACCGGCCAGAGACGCGACAGAACTATTGGCGCGGGGACGCGCACAGATTACGCCAGGAGCCGGAAGAACGCGACGTGATAGATGGACGATCCAGAGCGAGTGCAATAACGTTTTCGGGGCCTAACGAATCAAGCTAACCGGCGGCCCGCTGCCAGGGCGAAGCCCCGCAGGCGGGACGTCCAGTTGAGCGCCGGGTTAGGCCGCATGGCTGGATATCACCAGAAATAGCGACATAGATACGGCGAACGCTCCTGCAATTGCGAAAATGTGACAAGCAACTCGGGCGGCAGGAACCATGCGACGCAACGTGAAACCGACACGCTCGCTGACAAGAATCAGCAGCGCTATCAAGACGAACGCCACTGTGACGACTGGAAAGGCTACCGTCGGTACAGCGTGATTCACAAATATCCATACCGCGAGGTCATGCAGAAAGAACCCACAGATTGCGAACGTCGCCACTAGGGAAACTCTGATCAAGTCCCCGCGGTCAATGGCATAGTGACGCCACCGACCGCGGGGAGTGAGTGATGAAACAAAGCACTTTTGCTGATCTCGAATATGCCGCCAAGAAGAAGCGAACTCGACGCGAGAAATTTCTGGCTGAGATGAATCAGGTGGTGCCGTGGACGAGGTGGCTGGCGCTGATCGAGCCACATTACCCAAAGGCGGGACTGGGCCGGCGGCCGATGCCGCTGGAGCGGATGTTGAGGATCTATCTGTTGCAGCAGTGGTTTAACCTGTCGGACCCGGCGATGGAAGAGATGCTGATTGATTCGGAGTCGATGCGGCGCTTCGCCGGGATCAACCTGATGGATGACCCGGTGCCCGACGAAACCACGATCCTGAAGTTCCGGCACCTGCTGGAGAAGCACAGTCTGACCGAGCAATTGTTTCGGGACGTGGGCCTGCTGCTGACCGAACGTGGACTGCTGTTGCACCAAGGCACGATTGTCGATGCCACCATCATCAGCGCGCCGCCGTCGACCAAGAACCGGGACCGGGCGCGCGATCCGGACATGAGCCAGACGAAGAAGCGCAACACTTGGCACTTTGGCATGAAGGCGCATATCGGTGTCGATCTGGACTCGGGGCTGGTCCATACGTTGGTCACTACTACGGCGCGGGAGTCGGATCAGAACGTGTTGCCGCAGTTGCTGCATGGGGCTGAGGATGAAGTCTTGGGCGACGCGACTGGGAGGTGCAAGCCGATCGCGCGCTCCCCAGGCGCGCATCGCGCATGCATACCGCGCAAGAATCCGGACTCACTTTCGTCCGTCGGCAAAGAATTGACGTGTGCGACAGCGTTGGACGGGGAATAACACCGGTGATCGCTCGCTGCGGCGCATCGTGTGAGTTCGCCGTCCGCGCGCAAGTGGCTGGGGCGCTTCCTGGCGCAGGCTCCCGCTGGGTTGCGCGACGCATCCTCGCGCCCGCGGGTGAGCCCGCGCGCCATCGCGCCCGAGTGCGCCTTGGCGATCGTCGAATTGCGCCGGCGCTTGTTGACCCAGGCCCGCATCGCCCGCAGCCTGGCGTCTCGGACAGTACCGTCAGCCGCGTCCTGATCCGCGCCGGGCTGACCCGTTGGCGCGACCTCGAACCCTCCGCCCCCAGTGTCCGCTATGAGCATCAGCCAGCCAGCGAAACAATGCCTCTAGATCCCAAGAAATTTGGCGCATCGTCCCTGGCACAATGCCTTTGGTGCGACCGCTCGCAAGGGTACATAGCAAAAATAGAACAAGCCGTAGGCATAGATCGGATTCCAGTAATGCCAGAAGGCACGGAAGCTAGGCGCCGTAAACGACCGCGAAAACATGTGGACCACCAAGGTTCTCGGCGACGCCGGCCCAAGGCGTGCCGCCAGGAATTCGGACAGACTGGGACGCGGACGGATCATGCGGCCTAACGAACCAAGCTAACCGGCGGCCCGCTGCCGGGGCGCAGCCCCGCATGCGGGACGTCCGCGTTGAGCGACAGGTTAGGGCGCATGTTTGTAACGCGCACACTTGCTCTTCTTACTCAAGGTCTCATTATTGATATTGCCAGGAACCTCGCAGCGATACCCTTCATCGTAGCGAACAAACGCATAAGTAACCCCGTTGCGGTCCGCGAGCTTCCCGATGAGACACTTCGCCCTGAAGCTCTCATCGGAGACGGCGGCACAAAGTCGCGGATATGCACGAAACACGGCTGATACATGATCTGCGTTCTTGGTACGAAAATCACCGGCGAGAGTGTCTTCGTCCAAATAAAACTGTCGAAGGAACATCAGGTCTCATACTTCGGCTTCGGAATGAAGTTTGCGAGCAACAAAATAGTCACATACATCGCGGCAAAGTTCGGCAACTAAACGACCACGCTCAGCGGCGGGTGCGGGAACAGTCAAGGAATAATCGGCAAGGAGGCGGGTTTTAGAGTCTGGGCCATTGGCCAGACATGCCACGCTGACGATGAACGGCAGCGTGGACGCAACGATGTGCGTGGGTTTCATGCGCCCTAACGAAACAAGCTAACCGGCGGCCCGCCCGTGGGCGCAGCCCACGTATGCGGGACGTCCGCGTTGAGCGACGGGTTAGGCGTCTTCATGGCAGGGCGATGCGGTATCTCAGACCAGGCTTGCTGCCGAATTGAGGTGGCTTGGTGAAGTGTTCTACCAGAGTACCTCCGTTGGCCAGGATGACGCGCTGCGATGCGACATTCTCGGGATCTGTGGAGATCTCGACATACGGCAACCCTTCGGCGGCAGCTTCCGGAAGCAAGAGCTTTAGTGCGAGTGTTGCGTAACCCTTACCTTGCTTCCACGGAACAACCGCATACCCAATGTGTCCTAAACAGTGCGGCGGAAGGGCCGTAGTTCCGGGCTGCCAGCGGAAACTAATGCTTCCCACGAACTCGTCGTCCCAAAGCCAACGTCGAAAGCCTGGAATTCGGGCGGCAAACGAGCCGTCTGGAAGCTTCGCCGGTGCTCCCTTCGCCTCCCGATCGTCCAGGCTCGCGATGAATGCCCCAGCATCTAGATCGATTTTCGCCAGTTCCTCATGCGCGGCAACTTCTCCGCGGATGGTGTCTGCGGACCATCCGCGTGCGAGGGCCGCAACGTAGCTTGCGAGATGGCTTTGCGTAGGACGAACGAGTTGCACGGGAGAGTTCAAGACGCCTAACGAATCAAGCTAACCGGCGGCCCGCTGCCGGGGCGCAGCCCCGCATGCGGGACGTCCGGTTGAGCGCCAGGTTAGCCAACGATCTTGTCGTACTCGGCGTGGGTACCAATCCAGAACCACAAGACGCCATCTTTGACCTCGACGCCGAGTGCCCGATAGAACAGGCCGACACGAACCGAGAAATACTCGCCAACCCTTTTCAGATGAAGCGACGGGTGCTGCGCGTCCGACTTGAGAAAAACAAACGATTTGTCGGCGAGGGCCCGTACTTCGGCGGGGAGGGCCCGGTAAAGGGCCCAGAAATCCGGCGACGCGTAGTGATTCAAAGCTTCGACGACGTGCCTGATGCGTGGGCTTGGCGTGCACGTTCGCCCAAGGCATCAAGCTTTCCCGCTTTCGCATCGGCTTCGAGTTGGCGATCCCATTCCGCCGCGTCAAACCCCGCGAACCATCTACGGAATGTCGCTAGCTCTGTGGTCGACAGCGCTTGGATCTGGCGTTCGAGATCGTCAATCTTACTCATGGGGCACCTCAGTTTCTAAGGCAGCGATTATAGCGCCAGCGCCAGGTGATCGTTGGCTAACGAAACAAGTTAACCGGCGGCCCGCTTGCGGGACGTCCGGTTGAACGACGGGATAGGCCTAGCCGGCGCGACCGCAGCCATCGGACCTGGCCCCTGATGACGTCGACACCGAAGGCGACGGGCCTACTGGTCTAGGGAGATCGGACGTCGATACCCAGTAGATGCCCTTAATATCCAGGTTTGGTTGAGCAGATACCTCAATACTCTTCACGACCGCGCCTTTGGGAAGGCGGGCGTCGCAACTTGCGCTGGCGCAACCCGCGAGTTCATCGTTGGGTAGAACTACTCCATGCTTTCGCCAACCGACAAGCGGTGGCCTAAGCATCTTTTCCAATCCGTCGGTGGTTTGCACCACGACAGTCACCGACGAGCCGTGCAGCTCATTGGCAAGAGCCGCGTCCATTAATGGTTGCGCGGAGGATGGAACGTCGCCCCGCATCACCAAGCAAACCGAAGTCCACTCACCAAGCACCATCATCGGCTCCTTGGACGTAAGTGAAAGAGGCGCTTTTGTAAGGGCGACAGAAGTCGAAGCAAGTACCACACGATTTTCTTCGGTACGGCTTAGGTTAGCAATCGACGAATCAATTTGCGGCCCGCAACTCGTGAGCCCGATTGAGACACCCATGATTGTTAATGCGCGCACGATGGAGTGCTAGGCCTAACGATCAAGGTGAGCGGCGCGCCGCCACTGTGGTTCGGAAAGAGAAGCCATGTAACGGCGCGTCCGCTCGACCGCCGGGTTGGGGCGCAGGGCGGCACCCGCGCTCACCGCCCAACCGAAGCCAGCGCGGGCAACACGACGGCCAGCGATTTCGCGTCGGAAGCGCACGGCACGCGGTGCGCCAATGGGAGCACTGACCTTCATCATGGTGCACCCGATACCGGCACACCGCTGCGACACGTTACGCGGAAGACGCGGCGAACGAAGGCTGGCGACAAGCCGACGCACGGCACTGTTGACCGCGGCACAACGGCCGACGAGCACACGCGGTGAGGCGGCGTAACCGCGGAGCGATGCAATGGCACGACCGGCATTGGCGCCGACGCTGGCCGAAGGACAAAGGAAACGCCGAAGGGCGAACGCCATGAGCCCCAACGAATCAAGCTAACCGGCGGCCCGCTGCGCCCGGCGAAGCCGCGCGTGCGGGACGTCCGGTTGAGCGCCGGGTTGGGCGTCATGGGGCCGGAATTTCGAGATCGCGGCAAATCTTGCGTGCGAGAAAATCGTTGATCTCTCGGTGCCGCGGGAGGGAGGACGACTTGCGGGCTACGCGGTTAACGTACACAGAATGACTGCCGCCCTCGCGCAGAAGCTGACACCCGTTCCGTTCAAGATGACGGACGAGATCGAGACGCTTCATTCAGGCGTGAGTAGGAGGGCCTCGCGAATCACCCGGCGTCCTTGCATCGATTCTTTGGCCAAGACGCGATTGGCCTCCAGCACAAGCTCAACGGCCTCGCTGAGATTAGTTCGGGCCTCTTCGAGCGTCGCTCCCTGAGTATTTGCTCCGGGCAATTCCTCGACGAAGCCAATGTAGCCCTCGGGCACTTGCTCAAATACCGCTGTCAATTTCATGATCGATTCCGGCGTCCGACAGAAACGTTCAGTATACCGCGCCCCGAGTTCCATGACGCCCAACGAAGCAAGCTAACCGGCGACCGCCGGCGGGCTGAATGCCCGCCGGTGGGCGTCCGCGTTGAGCGACCGGTTAGGCCTCGGGTTCATGGCAAACCACTTCGATGTTGTGCCCGTCCGGACCAATGACGAAAGCTGCGAAGTAGTTCGCGTGGTACTGCGGGCGCAGACCAGGCGCTCCGTTGTCTGTGCCCCCTGCCTCAAGAGCCGCGCGGTAGAAATCTTCGACTTCCCGGCGATTCTCGGCCGTGAAGGCTAAGTGGAGATGCGTGGCTTTCTCCTCAATGCGGCGGATGCACAGTGAAGATTTGCTGTCTGGGCGGCAAAGCTCGACGCCGAGCGGCCCCTCCGAGACAACAGCTACGCCGAGCGGTTCGAGTGCCTTGAGAAAAAACGCCTTGCTCGCTGCATAGTCGCTGACTCCGAATACGACGTGATCAAACATGAGTCTCTCGAATTGTGTGGGTCTGCACGAGGCCTAACGATCAAGGTGAGCGGCGCGCCGCCACTGTGGTTCGGAAAGAGAAGCCATGTAACGGCGCGTCCGCTCGACCGCCGGGTTGGGGCGCAAGGCGGCACCCGCGCTCACCGCCCAACCGAAGCCAGCGCGGGCAACACGACCGCCAGCGCTTTCGCGTCGGAAGCGCACGGCACGCGGTGCGCCAATGGGAGCACTGACCTTCATGATGGCGCGCCCGATACCGGCAGAACGCTGCGACACGTTACGCGGGAACGCGGCGAACGAAGGTTGGCGACAAGCCGACGCACGGCACCGTTGACGGAGGCAGAACGGCCGACGAGTACACGCGGTGAGGCGGCGTAACCGCGGAGCGATCCATAGGCACGACCGGCACTGGCGCCGACGCTGGCCGAAGGACAAAGGAAACGCCGAAGGGCGAACGCCATGAGCCCCAACGAACAAGTTAACCGGCGGCCGCCGCTGTGGCTCGGAGAGAAGCCATGTACCGGCGCGTCCGGTTGAACGCCGGGTTAGGCCACGAGCATTGCGATGTGGCACAACGGCTCACTGAGATACGCATCGGCACGACCTCCCAACGAAGGCGCGATTACGACGCCTCAAACTAGCACCGGCCAGAGACGCGACGAGGCGATTGGCGCGGGGACGCGCACAGATTACGCCAGGTGCCGGAAGAACGCGACGCGACGAATGGATGGCCTCGACCGCGAGAGTCTTGGTTTTCGGGGCCTAACGAAACAAGTTAACCGGCGGCCCGCTTGCGGGACGTCCGGTTGAACGACGGGTTAGGCCACGAGCATTGCGATGTGGCACAACGGCTCACGTGAGATCGCATTGGCACGACCTCCCAACGAAGGCGCGATTACGACGCCCCAAACTGGCACCGGCCAGAGACGCGACGAGGCAATTGGCGCGGGGACGCGCACAGATTACGCCAGGTGCCGGAAGAACGCGACGTGACAAATGGATGGCCTCGACCGCGAGAGTGCTTGGTTTTCGGGGCCTAACGAAACAAGTTAACCGGCGGCCCGCTTGCGGGACGTCCGGTTGAACGACGGGTTAGGCCACGAGCAGTGCGATGTGGCACAACGGCTCACTGGGATACGCATCGGCACGACCTCCCAACGAAGGCGCGATTACGACGCCTCAAACTGGCACCGGCCAGAGACGCGACAGAGCGATGGGCGCGGGGACGCGTACAGATTACGCCAGGTGTCGGGAGAACGCGACGCGACGAATGGATGGCCTCGACCGCGAGCGTGTTGGATTTCGGGGCCTAACGAATCAAGTTAACCGGCGGCCCGCTTGCGGGACGTCCGGTTGAACGCCGGGTTAGGCCACGAGCATTGCGATGTGGCACAACGGCTCACTGTGAGATCGCATCGGCACGACCTCCCAACGAAGGCGCGATTACGACGCCACGCACTGGCACCGGCCAGAGACGCGACAAGGCGATGAGCGCGGGGACGCGCACAGATTACGCCAGGTGCCGGAAGAACGCGACGCGACAGAGGGATGGCCACGAGCGCGTGAGTTCTTGGTTTTCGGGGCCTAACGAACAAGTTAACCGGCGGCCCGCTTGCGGGACGTCCGGTTGAACGCCGGGTTAGGCGCCACAACAGGCGTCATGGTGCGAAGCCCCCCAATGACCAAGCTGCCCACGAAAGCACGCTCCGGCTTGCAATGGCAAGCAGAGTGATCGAACACGCAAGGGAGAGCACAGCCCAACCTGGAAAGCGGCGCAAGAAGAACACGGTGCCAATTGATGCGACAACACCGAGCCAAAAGAAGACCATAACCGCCAGGACAAGCTGGCTACCACGCAAGAGGACAACAGCTACCGCGCTGATAAGCGGTGGCACCAGGAGGAATGCTGGAACGGGCCGGCTCATTTGTTGGATTGTGGCGCCTAACGAATCAAGCTAACCGGCGGCCCGCTGCGCGGGCGAAGCCCGCATGCGGGACGTCCGGTTGAGCGCCGGGTTAGGGCACATAGCTCGACAAGCAGACAGCATGGCACGCCATTACGTCGACAACAGGCTCGAACAGACGCCCCGCTCGGCAGCGACCGGGAGCTGACGGCAAGTGGCGCGTGCACGACGCACAGTTTCCGCCAGATCCTGCCAGGACGCGACGCGAGAACGTGATCGAGCGCAGCTCGACGCGACGTGACCACATGTCGTGGCCTAACGATAAGCTGAGCGGCGCGCCGCGCGGCCGGAGCGCGCATTGCGGCGACGTCCGGTCGAACGCCGGGTTAGGCGCACGAGCACCGGTGCTGAGTGGCACTACGGCCAGCCGTGAGACGACGATCGGCCACAGACCTCAACGCAGGCACGCGATTGCACGATCATGATGACGCCACGAACTGGCACCGCGCCAGAGACGCGGCAACGCGCAACGAAGGCGCGGTACGCGTACAGATTACGCCAGATGCGAACGACGAAGACGCGACGTGATGCGGACGATCGCGAAATCGGTGCCGATTTACGTGACGCGGCCTAACGTACAAGGTGAGCGACGGCGCCGCCATGTGGCCTAACGAAACAAGTTAACCGGCGGCCCGCTTGCGGGACGTCCGCTTGACCGCCGGGTTAGGCCACGAGCAGTGCGACGTGGCACAACGGCTCACTGGGACCTGCATCGGCGCAACCTCCCAACGAAGGCGCGATTACGACGCCACAAACTTGCACCGGCCAGAGACGCGACGAGGCGATTGGCGCGGGGACGCGCACAGATTACGCCAGGTGCCGGAAGAACGCGACGCGACGAATGGATAGCCACGAGCGCGCGAGTTCTTGGCTTTCGGGGCCTAACGTACAAGGTGAGCGGCGCACCGCCACCGTGGTTCGGAAAGAGAAGCCCTGTACCGGCGCGTCCGCTCGACCGCCGGGTTGGGGCGCAGGGCGGCACCCGCGCTCACCACCCAACCGAAGCCGGCGCGGGTAACGCGACCGCCAGCAGTTTCGCGTCGGAAGCGCACGGCGCGAGGTGCGCCAACATGAGCGCTGACCTTCATGATGGCACGCCCGATAGCGGCAGAACGCTGCGACACGTTACGCGGGAAACGCGGCGACCGAAAGTTGGCGGCGAACCGACACACGGCACCGTTGGCGGAGGCAGAACGACCGACGAGTACACGCGGTAAGGCAGCATAACCGCGGATCGATGCAATGGCACGACCGGCATTGGCGCCGACGCTGACCGGAGGGCAAAGGAAACGCCGAAGGAAGAACGCCATGAGCCCCCACCAGAAGTCGGGAACCTAAGACTGACGGGAAATAAAGGGACAATCATCCAAAAGACCTATTCTGAAGAGTCGGGAAGGGGCCGAAAATCAAGGCTCGGGCGTGAATTAGTGGAACCTAAATGGCGGCGGCGACACATGGCGCGCATCCCCGCGGTTTGCTCGACCGCGTCCGCGACAGGATCCGTTTCAAGCATTACAGCATCCGGACCGAGCAGGCCTACGTCGATTGGATTAGACGCTTCATCGTTTTCCACGGCAAGCGGCACCCTGCGGATCTTGGTGTGGCCGAGGTCGAGGCCTTCCTGACCCATCTGGCGGTCGACGGCGAGGTCGCCTCGTCGACCCAGAACCAGGCGAAGAGCGCGCTCCTGTTCCTCTACCGGGAGGTCCTCGGCATCGAATTGCCGTGGCTCGACCACGTACAGAATGCCAAGACTCCGCAACGCCGGCCGGTCGTGCTTACTCGCGCCGAAGTTACCCGGGTTCTGGGCGGGCTCAAGGGCGTCCACGCGTTGCTGGGCCGGCTGCTGTACGGAACGGGCATGCGCATCATGGAAGGCGTGCGGTTGCGCGTGACCGACGTCGATTTTGCGCGGCGCGAGATTCTCGTTCGCAACGGGAAGGGAGCGAAAGACCGGGTGACAATGCTCCCGCGCGGCATCGCCGGGGCATTGCACGCGCATCTGGGGGACGTGCGGTTGCTGCATGTCGCCGACCTCCGAAACGGATACGGTGCGGTTTGGCTCCCGCATGCGCTCGCGCGCAAGTACCCGGCGGCTGCGCTTGAGTGGCGTTGGCAGTATGTCTTTCCGGCCGATCGGATCTCCCCGGATCCGCGCAGCGGCAACGTCCGCCGGCATCATCTCGGCGACCAGGCGTTCCAGCGCGCGATGCGCCAGGCGGTGCGCGACGCCGGCATCGACAAGCTCGCGACGCCGCACACGTTGCGCCATTCGTTCGCGACGCACCTGCTGGAGTCGGGCTACGACATCCGCACCGTGCAGGAGTTGCTGGGCCATTCGAGCGTCAGCACGACGATGATCTATACGCACGTGCTGAATCGCGGTGGACGCGGTGTCGTGAGCCCGCTGGACGGGATAGCCCGGGTCAACGACGACTGACGTGCCACCCGCGGCATCAAGCTGCGCGATAGGGCCCGCGACGCGTTCGTTGCATGGCACCGGCGCCAGGCACGCGGCGCTGCGGGCATTGCGGGATGGCGGAGCTTAGGTCGTGCCGCTTTCGTCGGCGGGCACGGCCGGCACCTCGGCGGGCGGTGCGTTCTTCTCCTGCTTGCGCTTGAGCTTTTCTTCTTTCTTGCGCTTCTTCTCGAGTTCCTTCTGACGCTTCTGGTATTCGAAATTGGGTTTTGCCAACGGTACGCTCCTTGTAAGTGACGATCGGACGACTCTCGCGGACCGATGCGGCGACCCCAAGTCCGTGCACCCTGCCGTGCCGACCGCGTTCGGTTGATAATACCCTGTCGCCCGGGTTGCCGCAGGCACGCATGCCGATTTTGCCTCGAATTCTGCTCTTCGCCGCTGCTCTGGCGCTTGCCGCGTGCGGCGGCGCGCCGACAAAGGTGCCTGCTGTGGCGGTGCCTTCCCCGCCTTCGGCAGCGTCGGCCAAGCCCGGTTACTACAAGGACGACGGGCCCGGAGACAGCGTGCCCGTGAACCTCGACGCGATCCCCGATGCGCAGGCCCGCCTCGAGCCGCTCAATCGCTTCGCCAACCGGCCGTACTCGGTGTTCGGCCGCGAATACGTGCCGGCGACCTCGCTTCGCCCCTACAAGGAGCGCGGCATCGCGTCGTGGTACGGCCGCAAGTTCCACGGCCAGAAGACATCGAACGGCGAGACTTACGACATGTACGCGATGACCGCCGCGCATCCGACGCTGCCGCTGCCGTCCTATGCGCGCGTCACCAACGTCGCGACCGGGAGGAGCGTGGTCGTCCGCGTCAACGACCGCGGACCGTTCCTGCACGACCGCGTCATCGACCTTTCCTACGCCGCCGCGCACAGACTTGGAATCGCCCAGAAGGGCAGCGGCGAGGTCGAGGTCGAGGCGTTGATTCCGGGCGACACCGCGCTGGTAGCCGCTGCGCCGCTCCCGCCGGTCGCCGCGGCGACCCAGGCGCCGGCCTCCTCGGGGTTGCCGCCCGCCGAGATCGGCCCCAATGTCCCCGTGACCTCGACCGAGGCCGGTTTTGTCGTACAGTTGGGCGCGTTCGCGAACAATGGCAACGCGCAGAATTTCGTCGGCCATCTCGCGAACCAGCTCGCCGTGGCAGGAATCGAGCCGAAGGTCCGCCAGGTCGACGGGTTGTTTCGCGTGTTTGTCGGCCCGTATCCGACGCGTGAGGACGCCCGGCGCACCGCCGATCGCCTGCGCGATGCCCTCGGATTGCCATCGACCATCGCGACGCAGTAGCGGTCTGTCGCGGCGGCGGCGTGGCAACGCCCCTTTGCCCGGGCGCCTCCCCACTTCGATGGGCACGCCTGCGATACCCGGCGAGGCAATGCGCAGGCGGCTCATTTCCGACGACTCGAGGAACCGGTTGGCGATCGCAGTGTCTGAGAAGCGGGTCCTTTGCATGATCAGGCAACACGTTGGCGGGGTCACCGGTCCGGGCGAAGGCGACGTGCCGCGCGGCATCGGACAGCGACGCTTCGCGGACCGTCCGGAAATCGTCGCGACGGATGCCCCTGGCTTGGCAACCCGGGAACAAATCGTCCCGGTGCGGCGCTATTTGGGGCGGCGTTAGACCGGAACGCCATCGGGGTTCGTTATAATTGCAACACGTTGCGATAATGAGCGTCTCCTCGCGGCGACAACCGGTGTCCCGCCGCCGATGGCGTACCCGTTGCTTCATCGTGTGGCCCGCCGCGTACTATCAAGTGAACATCTGACTCACCACGCCAGGTTTCGAGGGTCCATTTGCTCCGCATCGCCCGTCATGTCCTTTCCCTCGCCGCGTTCGCGCTGTTCACGCTCGCGCCGGCGCATGCGCAGCTCACCATCGAAATCGTCGGCGGCGCCGGGACGGCCATCCCGATCACCGTCGTTCCGTTCGAAAGCGAGAGCGCCTGGCCGCTGGGCGTGACGGGCATCGTCGGCGCCGATCTCGCGCGTAGCGGGCTGTTCCGTCTTGTCGACGATGTCGGAATCGCGCCGCGTCCGTATCGCGCGGAAGACGTGCGCGCCGCGGATTTCCGTGCTCGCGGCGCCGATGCGGCCGTGGTCGGCTCGATGAAGTCGTTGGGCGACGGCCGCGCGGAAGTCCGCTTCGCGCTGATCGACACCGTTCGGCAGGTCCAGCTCGCGGCGATGACCTACGTCGTGACGCCGGCGCAGTTTCGCGCGACCGCGCACAAGATCGCCGATATCGTCTACGAAAAACTCACCGGTGATGCCGGCGTGTTCTCGACGCGCATCGCCTACATCACCAAGCAGGGAGCGCGGTTCGAGATCATCGTCGCCGACGCCGACGGAGGCAATCCGACGCCGATCGTCGCGTCGAACGAGCCGCTGCTTTCGCCGTCGTGGTCGCCGGAGGGCTCGCGGCTCGCCTATGTCTCGCTGGAGAACAAGAAACCCGTCGTCTACGTGCAATCGCTCGCCACGGGGCAGCGGCAGGTACTCGCCAACTTCCGCGGCAACAACAGCGCGCCGGCATGGTCGCCCGACGGTCGCCGGCTCGCGATCACGTTGTCGAAGGAAGGCGGCTCGCAGCTGTTCCTGATCAACGCCGACGGCACCGGCGTCACGCGCCTGCTGTCGTCGACGGGCATCGACACCGAGGCAAGCTTCACCCGCGACGGGCTCTCGCTGCTGTTCACGTCGGACCGCGGCGGCACGCCGCAGGTCTATCGCCTCAATCTCGCGACCAACGCCATCGAGCGGATGACCTTCGACGGCAGCTACAACGTGTCGCCGCGCGCGCTGCCCGACGGCAAAGGCTTCGTCTACGTGCGTCGCGAGGGCGGGCGCTTCATGCTGGCGATCCAGGACTACGCCACTCGCCAGACGCAGGTCCTGACGTCGGGACCGCTCGACGAAAGTCCCAGTGTCGCGCCGAATTCGAAGCTCGTCATCTACGCGGCGCAGCAGGGGGGCCGTGGTATATTGGCCGCGGTATCCTCCGACGGCCGCGTGAAGCAGCGGCTCGTCTCGCCCGCCGCGGACGTGCGCGAGCCGGCCTGGGGCCCGCTGTTGCGATGACCGCGCGTCGACGCCTACGCTCCGATCGCACCGTCACCCATGCATCGCCACCTACCGAGGAGACATCACATGCCCAAGTGGATCATCGCCGCATTGGCCCTGGCGCTACTTGCCGGCTGCTCGAGCACCGACACGCAGACGCCGGCACCGGTGGAGGAAGCGACAGGCGCAACGACGGCGGCGCCTGCGGCCGGTGCCACGACCAGCGGCACCACGACCGCCGGCGTGCGCGGCACGGCGACCGGCGCCGTGCCCCCGCTCGGCGCGCACAAGGACCCGACCAGCATCCTTGCCAAGCGCAGCGTCTACTTCGATTACGACCAGTTCGCGATCAAGGACGAAGGCCGCCTGTTGATCGAAGCGCACGCCAAGTATTTGCAGGGCAACCGCACGCTCAAGATCATCATCCAGGGCAACACCGACGAACGCGGCACGCGCGAATACAACATCGCGCTCGGTCAAAAACGTTCCGACGCGGTCAAGAAGCTGATGCAGCTCCTGGGCGCCACCGAGGTGCAGATCGAGACGGTCAGCTTCGGCAAGGAAAAGCCGCGCCGCGAAGGCCACGACGAGGCGTCGTGGGCCGAAAACCGCCGCGTCGACATTGTTTACGTTGGCGAATGAGAGAATGGGGCGAAGCCAAGGACGCCTGCGCGAGCGCGGGCGGCACCCGACGCGCAGGCGAATCGCCGTGCTCGACCATTCAGAGAGGGCGCACCGAAGGGCGCGTCGCCGGGCGATCGAGTGCGGCCGACAAACGCGCGCTTCCGAATCCCTCTCCCATTGCGTAGGCTGTGGAGTGACGCGTCCGCGCCGTGCATCGGGTTCGCGACCGGGACGCGGCCGTGAGGCTTGCTAACGTGAGGGGTCACGTGAAATTTCCCGATGCCGGCACCGCGCTCGCACTGCGCATCGTCTGCGCTGCGCTGCTCGTTTTCGCGGCAACCCACGCCGCGCATGCCGCGCTCTTCGACGACGACGAGGCGCGCAAACGCATCGAAGCCACCAATCAGCGGGTAGCGCAGATCCAGAAGCAGCTCGACGAGCGCATCGGCGCGCTCGAGTCGCAGCTCAAGAGCCAGGGTCTGGTGGAGCTCTTCAAGGAAGTCGAGCAGCTCAAGGCCGATACCGCGAAACTGCGCGGCCAGATCGAAGTGCTGAACTACGAGCTCGAGCAGTCGCAAAAGCGGCAGCGCGATCTGTATGTCGATCTCGATTCGCGGTTGCGCAAGATCGAAGGCGGACCCGGCGCGGGCGTCGCGCCGGCCGACCCGGCGGCTGCACCGGCGGTCGCGGGCGCTCCTCCGGTCAGTCCCGCACCGTCGCCGGCACCTCCGCCCGGCGTCGCCGGCACGATCGGCGCCCGCGCGGGCGCGATGGCCACCGACATCGCGACCGAGCAGCGTGCGTACGATGTCGCGCTGGACCAGTTCAAGGGCGGCAATTACGGCGCGGCCGTCTCCGGCTTCGGCGCGTTCGTCAGGACGTACCCGAAGAGTCCGCTGGCGCCGTCGGCGCAATACTGGATCGGCAACGCGCAGTTCGCGCAAAAGGACTTCCGCGCCGCGATCGCGTCGCAGCGGCAGCTGATCGCGGGCTATCCCGACAGCCAGAAGGTTCCCGATGCGATGCTCAACATCGCGACGTGCCAGTTCGAGCTCGGGGATGCTCCCGCGTCGCGCCGCACGCTGGAAGACCTGATCGCGAAGCACCCGCAGTCCGATGCCGCGATCAAGGCGCGGCAGCGGCTCGCGACCCGCTGAGCCGGGCCCGCTCGCGCCCGCGCGCCGGGTCTGGACAGCCATCGCACTCCGGTCGACGTCGTTCGCCGCTCGCCTCGTCGCGTGGCAGGCGGCGCACGGCCGCCACGGCCTGCCGTGGCAGCGCACGCGCGATGCGTACCGGATCTGGCTCTCCGAGATCATGCTGCAGCAGACGCAGGTCGCGACGGTCATTCCGTATTTCGAGCGCTTCATCGCTGCGTTCCCGGATGTGCGCTCGCTCGCCGGCGCGCCGCAGGACCGGGTGCTCGAGCACTGGAGCGGCCTCGGCTACTATCGGCGCGCGCATCACCTGCACGCCGCCGCGAAGGTGATCGTCGCGGAACACGGCGGATCGTTTCCACGTGATGCGGCAACGCTTGCCTCGCTGCCCGGCGTCGGCCGCTCGACCGCGGCGGCGATCGCGGTGTTCGCGTTCGGAGCGCACGCCGCGATCCTCGACGGCAACGTCAAGCGCGTGCTCGCGCGCCATCGTGGTATCGAGGGCTTTCCCGGCGCTCCCAAGGTCGAGTGCGAACTGTGGCGCGTCGCCGAATCGCTTCTGCCGGCACGCGACATCGAAGCGTACACGCAGGCGCTGATGGATCTCGGCGCGTCAGTCTGCGCGCGGACCGCGCCCGATTGCCCCGGGTGTCCGCTCGCGCGCGATTGCGTCGCGCTGAAGGAGCATCGTGTTGCGGAGCTTCCGTCGCCGCGTCCGCGAAAGGCGTTGCCGCAGCGCGCGGTGCGCGTGCTCGTGCTCGAGCGGGCCGGCGCGATGCTGCTCGAAAAG
Organism: uncultured beta proteobacterium; assembly: GCA_963726775.1. GTDB lineage: Bacteria > Pseudomonadota > Gammaproteobacteria > Burkholderiales > Casimicrobiaceae > CAIWHR01. Next base: position 981,064 of record CAVSDL010000001.1, on the reverse strand, counting down.
CGTCCGGCGGCCGGCATCTGGGGCGGGCTGTGGAGCCTGCCCGAGGCGGACGTGGACACGGATGTGGCCGCGCATTGCGTTGCGCGCTTCGCGGCGCGCGTGGCCGCTGGCGAGGAACTGCCGCCGATCGAGCACGGCTTCACCCATTACCGGCTGACGATCCGCCCGCAGCGCGTTACGGTGCGCACGTGGCCGCGCCGCGCCGAGTCTCCGGGTCTCCTGTGGCTGACGCGCGAGGATGCGCTCGCTGCCGCGCTGCCGGCGCCGATCCGCAAATTGATCCGATCGCTCTGACGCGTTTTCCAGGCCGCGCCGGCGGCTCGCCGCGGCGGGCTCGCTGATGCGGAAGACGCAGTCTCGGCGGCCCGCGTCCGCCGTGCCCGGTCCGCGTGAACCGAGCGAACACCAGCGTGGCGAGTTGCGGGTTTCGCGCCGGCTATTTTTCCGCGGGCTGCCCGTCGCGCAGGTCCGGCGGCAGAAGGCGCGCGTGATCGGGATACGCGACGCGAAACGCGGCGAGTTCCTTTGCCGCGTCGTCGGTCCTTCCTTCTTCGCGCAGTTTGCGTATCAGCGCGACCCATTCGGCCGCGGGCAGCTTCGCGCGATCCTTTGCCCGGTCGTCGGCCTGCTTCGCGATGGAGGGCTCCGCGACGGTCTTTCCGAGCGCGCGGGCGCCTTCGCTTTCCGACGTCTTGCGCACGGCCATCGGCGCAGGCGTGCCCGATTGCGCGACGGGTGCGCCGGCATGGGCAGCGGCCGGCGCGGTGACGGTCGCGCCCTGTGCTTCCGCGGCATCGCGCGCGCCGGCGCGCCTGGCAGGAACGTTTGCGACAGGCGCTGCACTGCGTTGCGGTGCCACCGCGGGCCCGGGTTCAACGGTACCTGCCGTCGCGGTCGGCGGCGCGGCAACCGATGCCCCGGCAACCTCGCGCCGGGTCGCATCCGCCGGGAACGGCTCCGCCGCGCGCGCTGGTTGAGCAGCATCAGCGCCCGCTCGTTGTCGGGCTTCGACGGCGGAAGTTGCGGCTGCGGGCGCCGGCGCAGGCATCGACGGACTCGTGCCGGCGTTCATGGACCCGGCAGTCGATGGTGCGTTCTTGCGCATGGCGCGCGGCGGAACCGCGTTGGCCGCCTCGACACGGGTGCGCTCTTGGGCATTCGATGCTGGTGAAGCCGGAGCGCCGGCCGCCAAGGGCGCAGGCGATGCGGTCAGCTTTGGCGTGTCGTCGAACGCCGGGTCCCGCGGTTGCACGGACGGCGACGCTGTCGAGGGCATATCTGACACCACCGATATTACGTCGCCGGCCTGGCCGCGATGGTCCTGCGTCGCGAGCTGCAGCAGGCCGATCGCGACGGCGCCGATCGTCGCCGCGGCGGCCAGCGGCCACCACCAGCGTTCCGAACCCAGTGCGGCAGGGACGGCGGGTCTTCCGGCGTCGACCGGCCGCGGGCCGGCGCCGCTCCCGCGCCGCGCCGCGGCGCGGATCGCGTCGTCGAGAGCCCGCGAGGGTTCCTCGCGCGACATTGCGCGCCAGGCTGCGTCGACGCGCGGATCGCGTGAATCGTCCGGTTTGCCCGTGGTCACTGCAGGTCTCCCAGCGCCGCGCGCAACTTCGCGAGCGCGTAGCGCAGGCGGCTCTTCACCGTCTCGATCCCCGTGCCGGTGATTGTCGCGATCTCCGACAGGTCGAGCCCGCCCTCCTGTTGCAGCAGGAACGCCTCGCGCTGCGCGGGCGGCAGCGCCGCGAGCGCCGCGGTGAGCCGGGCGCCGATCTCACGCGCGCCGGCGCGGACCTCGGGCTCGTCGCCGCGCCTGCCCGGAATCGCCGCGAGCGGGTCTTCACCATCGTCGTCGGCGTGTGCGCTGACGAGTTCGACGTGACCGGCGGCGCGCCAGTGGTCGATCAGCCGGTTGTGCGCGATCCGGTAGATCCAGGTCGTGAATTTCGCGGTCGGCGCGTACGAACTCCGGGCGCGGATCGCGTTCATCCACACGTCCTGGAAGAGCTCGTCGGCGGTGCCGGCATTGGCGCAGTGACGCAGCAGGTAGCGATAGACGCCGCCCTTGTGCCGGGCGTAGAGCGCATCGAACGCCGCCGCGTCGCCCGCGGCGTAGGCGAGCATCAGGTCTTCGTCGCCTGGGTCGCTGCGGTCGGCGTTGCCGAATGCGTGCGCGGGCATGGCCCGCGAGTATGCGAGTCGCCCGCGCGCGGCGTCAACCGACGCAACCGTCTGGAAGCCGCCTGCGTAGCGGCGGGCGACCGGATCCGCAAGCGTCGGCGTCGACGCCTCACCACCGCGGCGGATTCGGCACGAAGCGCGGGGTCCACGCCGGAAACGGGTTGGGCACGCCGGCGACGACGGGCGGCGGCAGGATGCCCATCGCCACGAGGTTCTCGCGGCGATCGTAATGGATTGCGATGGTCTCGTTCGGCGTCGCGCTTTCGCGCTCGAAGCGTACGACTTGCACAGGCGAATGCTCGCTGCGCCCGTGCCCGGTGCCGAGTTTCGCCACCGGCGCCGGCACCGGCTGCACGGTTGCCGGCGACGCCAAGGCTCCGCGCCCTGTTTCGTCGCGCGCCGGCGCGTCGGCGCTCGCGCGAGCGTCCGGGCCGACGCCTCCCGCGGCCGCAGCTTCCGGCTTCGCCGCCTGCGCGTCGCGTCGCGCTTCGCTGGCGATCTTGCCGCGGAAATCGTTCCACGCCACCGGCTCCTGCCGCTCGCGGAACACGGCGACCCCGATGACGCCGACGTTGTCCGGGCGACCGGTGCGCGCGGCGTACGAGTCCCCCAGATCGGTGAAATAGAACGCTGCGGTGCGCGCGAGATTCTTGCGCCAGCCCTGAATGTCGGCGCATTCGTAGGCATTCAGCACGTAGCCCGATTGCGCGGGCGATGCCGTGTCGCCGCTGACGATGTTGACACCGTCCACGCTCATGACGGCGAGCACCCGGCCGCCGGTCGAGTTGCAGAAGCGGATTGCGTATTCCTGGCCGGGCGTGCCGACGACCCAGAAGCGGCCGTCCTTGGCGTAGACGGGAAGCGCGTGGCCATCGCCGCGGTTCGCGAGATCGAGAGTCCCGAGGCGGCCGACCGCCCCGGCGGACCCGGCGGCGAGCGCCAGCGCGATCGCCAATCCGATCCCGAACCTGGCGCCCTTGCGTGTCGGCGCACCCGTCCCCGCCTCGTCCTGCGATATCGAAACTTGCCGCCGCTCCCTGCCAAAGTTTGCTGCCATGTCGTCCTCCGCGAAGGTTTGTCGGGCGGGGTCCATCCGTTGGACCCGCGTGTCGCTGTAAACGACGGGTCGGTTCCGGCGGGGTCAAGCCACCGCGCCTCCTGCCAGCCGCGGTGGGCATGTGCCGCATCCAACATATTGATATGGATAGCAAAATAGTCGCAGCGAGCGCGAGGTGTCGACTTGGCGGAGGCCCTCGTTCCCAGCGCGCGCCGGGGTGCATGCCATAATTTCCGGATGCCCAGTGTGGAAATGCTGCCTGTCGTCGTCACCGGACTCGCCTTTGCGCTCGCCGTGGCGTTCGGCGCCGTCGCGCAGCGCGTTAACTTCTGCACGATGGGCGCGATCGCGGATGCCGCGAACTTCGGCGACTGGCGCCGGATGCGGATGTGGGTGCTGGCGATCGCCGTGGCCATCACCGGAGCCGCCACGCTGCAGGCCGCGGGGCTCGTGGACATTTCGAAATCGCTGTACGCGGGCAGCAAGGTGGCGTGGTTGTCAATGGCGGTCGGCGGCTTCGTGTTCGGCTTCGGGATGACGCTGGGCTCCGGATGCGGGAGCAAGACGCTGATCCGCATCGGCGGCGGCAGCCTCAAGTCGCTGATCGTTCTCGTCTTCATCGGGATCTCCGCGTACATGACGCTGAAAGGCCTGTTCGCCGTCTGGCGCGTCACCGTGCTCGATCCGGTCCGCTACGATCTGGCGACGATCGGCGCGGCGACGTCCGACGTGCCCTCGGTCGTAGCCGCGCTCGGCGTCGGCGCCGTGGCGAAGGCGCTCCTGCCGTTCGCGATCGCGGCCGGTCTCGCGGCGTGGGTTTTCGCGAGCCGGGGTTTTCGCGAGGCGCGTGACATGATCGTCGGCGGGATCGTCGTCGGCGCAGTCGTCGTCGGCGGCTGGTACGTCTCCGGGCACCTCGGCCATCTCGCCGAGGACCCCAGGACGCTCGAGGAAAGCTTCGTCGCGACGAATTCGGGACGGATGGAGTCGCTGAGCTTCATCGCGCCGGTCGCATACCTGCTGGAACTTCTGGTCTACTGGACCGACCAGACGCGCGTCGTGACATTCGGCATCGCCGCGGTGCTGGGGACTGTCGTGGGCGCGGCCGGAATGGCGCTGGCGACGAAGACGTTTCGCTGGGAGGGCTTCGCGACGACCGAAGACCTCGTCAACCACATCGTCGGCGGGATCCTGATGGGCTTCGGCGGCGTCACCGCGCTGGGCTGCACGATCGGGCAGGGAATTTCCGGTCTCTCGACGCTGGCACTTGGCTCGTTCCTTGCGTTCTTTTCCATCGTCGGGGGTTGCGTCGCTGCGCTGCAGTACCAGATAGGGAGGCTGGACCGGGCGGGTTAGAGCCCGTTCGCAGTTGCCTTCGTTGCATGAACGGGCCCCGACGGCCACGGGTCAACGCGGCGTAGCCATTGGACGTTGAATATCCATGATCATCTTTGAACTGGCGTGCACGCAGGGTCACCGCTTCGAGGGCTGGTTCGCCTCGACGGAGGACTTTGCGCGCCAGGCCGAGTCGGCCATGGTTCGATGCCCGGTATGCGACGACGCGGGCGTTGCGCGCGTGCCCTCGGCAAAGGTCCGCGTCGGCAAGAATGCGGCGGTCGACGAGTCGCCCCGCGCAGTTCCCTCGACCGCCGTCCCCCAAACGGTGGAAAGCGTCGCCGGGTTCCCCGCGGAGCTCGTCGCGAAGCTGCGCGAGATCGTCCGCAACACCGAAAACGTCGGCCGCCGTTTCCCCGAGGAAGCCCGCAAGATCCACTACGAGGAAGCCCCCGCGCGCCCGATCCGCGGACAGGCCTCGAAGGAAGAATCCGACGCCTTGCTGGAAGAAGGCATCGACTTTGCGTCGCTGCCGCCATTCCTCACGCGCGACACGCATTGATCGCGGCCACTATCGCCTGGCGCATCCTGTCTGCGCAAGGCGCACCGAACCTGTGGTGCGCGGCCCCGGACCCGACAGGTCACACGGATCGGCTATAATCTCGCCCCTTCAGCATGGGCCGTTAGCTCAGTTGGTAGAGCAGCGGACTTTTAATCCGTTGGTCGCTGGTTCAAATCCAGCACGGCCTACCAACTTCATTGCTGCGCGCTCCTGTCTGCGTGTTGATGGAGGCAATTCGTGACCGCATGAACGCGAATTGCCGGAATCGACTTGCCCGGCAGAATTACCGGAGTGCCCTTCATCGGCGGTCCGTGATGTTGCAGCATCTCCATTCCCAACTGTGCCTCCGTCGCCCGGCGGAGGCAGGTGGCGCAATCAAATCGAGGTGTCGATTGAGCAAACGGCGCGCCGCGTGACGTACTGTGTAGGCGTGATGCTCGTACCGCCATGCATTTTGTCCGAGTGCCGAATGGCCCGGGGTTCGCGCAGTGGTCCACCAGGCACGAACGAATCGCGCTGCCAGTCCGGTCGGTCGCCGTACGAGTCCGGCCCTGCCTTTCACTACATTGCAGCCGCGTGCACCTCGACCACGATCTCGTGCACGGCGCGATCGTCGACGAGGTGCACCGAGCCGTCGGTTTGCACGACGCCATCAACCGTTACGCTGGTTGCACGGATTCTTGCGCCGGCACCGGCGAGTGTCTGCCGGATGGCGATGTCGTACATCGTCTCACGGTACCGGTACCGCATCGTGAACGCAGTCCAGTCCGCGGGAAGGCACGGCGTGAAGCGCAGACAATCCCTTTCGAGCGTCACTCCGAGGAGCGATTCGACGATGAGACGGTACATCCAGCCGGCCGATCCCGTGTACCAGCTCCATCCGCCGCGGCCGGTATGCGGCGCCAGCGCGTAGACATCGGCGGCGATCACATAGGGCTCCACCTTGTAGGTCGCCATGCCCTCCGGCGTTCGCGTATGGTTCACCGGGTTCATCATCGTCGTGAGTTCCCAGGCACGTTCGCGATCACCCATGGCCGCGAAAGCCATCGCCGCCCAGATCGCACCGTGCGTGTACTGGCCGCCGTTCTCCCGCACGCCCGGGACGTAGCCTCTGATGTAGCCCGGGTCGAGATTCGATCGGTCGAAGGGTGGATCCAGAAGCTGGATCAACGCGTGGTCGCGCCGCACGAGACGTTCATCGACGGCCTTCATTGCCATCCGCGAGCGCTTGGCGTCGCCCGCACCGGACAGCACCGACCAGCTTTGCGCGACGGAGTCGATCCGGCACTCGACGTTGCTCGCCGATCCCAGCGGCGAGCCATCATCGAAATACGCGCGCCGATACCACTCGCCGTCCCAGCCGTGCTGCTCGAGGTTCCGGCGAAGCTCGATCTCCTCCGCCTCGCATCGCTCGACGAACGACGACGTCGCCCTTCACTCGCGCGACCTCGGCGAATTGCTTCAGCACGGTACAAAGGAAAAAGCCCAGCCAGACGCTCTCGCCCGTGCCCTTGATCCCGACCAGGTTCATGCCGTCGTTCCAGTCGCCGGAGCCCATCAGCGGCAGGCCGTGCGCACCGTATTGCAGGCCATGCACGATCGCGCGCACGCAGTGCTGGTAAACGCTGGCCGATTCTCCGGACCGGCCGGGCAGGTCGTAGTAGGAGTCGTCCCCGGGGTTCACGGGGCGACCTTCCAGGAAATGAATCGATTCATCCAGCACGCCGCTGTCACCGGTCGCCTTCACATAGCGCGCCGTCGCGAGGGGCAGCCAGAGATAGTCGTCCGAACAGCGCGTGCGCACGCCCCGGCCCGACGGCGGATGCCACCAATGCTGGACATCGCCTTCCACGAACTGACGACCCGCGCAGCGAAGCAGGTGCTCGCGCATGAGCGCCGGTTCGGCGTGGACGAGCGCCATCACGTCCTGCAACTGGTCGCGAAAGCCGAAGGCTCCGCCCGATTGGTAGTAGCCGCTCCGCGCCCACAGGCGGCACGCCACCGTCTGGTACAGGAGCCAGCCGTTGGCCAGCACGTCGAGCGACGCGTCCGGCGTTTCCACCTGCACGGCGCCGAGCGTGCGCTTCCAGTGCGCCCGTACCGCGTCCAGCGCGCCATGAGCGGCGGTCGATCCCCGGAAGCGTTGCACGAGGCTGCCGGCGTCGGCGGCATTGCGGCCCACGCCAAGCCGGAAGACGATCTCGCGCTCCTGACCATCGGCCAGTTCGAACGGGACCTGGATGGCGCCGCACGGATCGAGCGCTGCGCCCACCTTGCCGGAAAGGCGCGATCGCGCCATCGCGGCCGGATTGCGCAGCGCGCCGTTGCGTCCCAGGAATTCGGTGCGGTCACCGCTCACGCTGCGGGTCGGGTCGTCCACATCGAAGAAGGCGACGCGGTCGGGGAACTCGGTGTTGTAGGAGTTGCGCGCCAGCAGCGCGCCGCTCTTTGTCTCGATTTCGGTGATCACGTGCATCGTCGTCTTGGGCCGCAGATCTCCAAGCACCCATTCCACATAACCGGTGGCCGAAAGCCGGCGCGACCGACCCGATGTGTTGCGAACCTTCAGCACCGAGAACTTCACCGAGGCATCGATGGCCACGTACACGCACAGCTCGGAGCTGATTCCATCCTCGCGGTGCTCGAAGACGCTGTAGCCGAATCCGTGACGGGTGACATAGGCGCCGGCTCCGCGACGGGGCAACGGCGCAGGCGACCAGAAATGGCCGGACTCTTCGTCGCGAAGGAAGAAGGCCTCTCCGCTCGCATCGCTCACGGGGTCGTTGTGCCATGGCGTGAGACGGAACTCGTGTGCGTTCTCGCTCCACGTATACGCGAGTCCGCTCTCGGAAATCACCGTCCCGAAATTCGGGTTCGCGAGCACATTGACCCAGGGCGCCGGCGTCGCCTGTCCCGGGCGCATCGTGATGACGTACTCGCTGCCGTCGGGCGTGAATCCCCCAAGCCCGTTGAACAGGATCAATTCGCGCGAGGGCAGGTCGGCGGGCGGGATTTCGCCACGATGGTTTCGGGTCGGCACGAGGCGCGGGACCCGCACCTCCAGCGGGCCGCGACGGGTGACCTGTTCCACCAGACTCCCCCGGCGGTCGGTGATGATGGCGCGCGCCACGGATTGGAGCAGGATGCGGTCCTCGTCCGCGATCTGCTCCGCCCGCCGCACGAAGATCCCGCCCGGTCGATCCATCACGTGCGCTTCGATGCCGGCGGCGATCAGCCCCATGATCTGATCCTGGAGGACCTGCCGATATCCGCCGCGGTCCTCGTTCCAGATCACGAGGTCCACCGCCAGCCCCTTCAACCGCCAGTACGCGTGCGCCTGCACCAGCCGGCGCACGAGATCGATGTTTTCCGCGATCTGCCGATCTGCAGCAGAACGATCGGCAGATCGCCCGAAATCGCGTAGCTCCACAGCCCGGACTGCCCGCGCCGGTTCCTCAGGAGAACGCCGGCTTCCGCGCGCAGCGAGGCATTGGCGTAGATGACGGAACTGGCGAGGCGTGCATAGAGCTGCGCATCGGACTCGGTGGCATTGATCTGCCGCAGCGTCACCCAGCTGTGCGTCCATGCCAGATCGAAAACGCGGTCCGCCAGATGCCGATCCTGATATTTTCCGACGAGACTCAATGCGGCGTCGCGCGTTTCGGCCATGCCGGATGCGATATCGATCGTTGCCGTCTGTTGCGGATCGAGCGTCATCCGATGCCGGATCGCGACGATCGGATCGAGGACCGAACCCTGGTTGCCGGACAGCTTTCCGGCATCGGTCATCGCCTGCGGAGCGGCGACCGTGCGTCCGCGTCCGATGAACGCCATGCGGTCCGTCTCGTAGGAAACGTCCAGCGAATCCGGCCCGTGGACGGCCATGAGGTGAAACATCCAGGGCGCATGCTCGTCGAGCGAGCGGGGCCGACGCGTGCACAGGATGGCCTGCCGCTGCGGGATGATCTCCGTCTGCACGAAGAGATTGGAAAACGCCGGATGCAGCGCGTCCGCGGCCGGCGACGCGAGAGCGACTTCCGCGTAGCTCGTGACGTCGATCGTTCGCCGCGTCCGCGAGTGGTTGGTGATGCGCAGCCGGCGCAGCTCGATGTCGTCTTCCGGCGAAACGACGATCTCGGTATGCGATTCGAAGTCGTTGTCGCGCCGGCGAAATTCGGCGCGTGCTTCGGTGAATATCGCTTCGTAGTGTGCCGGCCGTTTCCCGTCGGCTGATGCGCGGTCGACCAGAAGTCCCCGCTCGCCACGTCGCGGATGTAGCAGAACGTGCCCCAGTTGTCGCAGGTGCTGTCTTCGCGCCAGCGGGTGACGGCGAGGTCCTTCCAGCGGGTGCTCCCGCCGCCCGCGTTCGTGACCATGACGTGGTATCTGCCGTTCGACAGCAGCTGCACTTCCGGTATCGGCGTGTCGGGGCTGCCGAGCACGCGTACCGGCGCCTCCGGACCGCTCCGAAATCCCGCGAATCGCCGAAAGTTCGGCGGGGTGCGCATAGAGCGCCGCGACCTTCGGGATGCGCTCCTGCAGCAACAGCAGGGTCGCCTTGAACAGCGGGTCCGACTCGAAACGCTTCTGCATCGGACGGGCCGAGCAGCACGTGCGCCAGCGAGAGCAGGATCATGCCCTGGTGATGCGCCATGAACGAGCGCACGACGGCGCTGGTTTGCCCGCGCGGCAGGCGCGCAGGCGTGTAGTCGATCGCCTCGTAGAGGCCGAATCGTCCCGGCGAGCCCGTCGGCGGCCAGCCGCTGCAGGTTGAGGCACGACTCCTCGGGCGCCACCATCAGCGCGAGCGCCGACGCGTAGGGAGCGATGACGAGATCCTCCGCGAGTCCGCGCTTCAACCCCAGACCGGGCACGCCAAAGGCGCGGTACTGGTAGTTGAGGCTCGCGTCGACCGAGTTGTAGCCGCATTCCGAGATGCCCCAGGGCACGCCGCGCTGCTTCCCGTACGCGATCTGTCGCTCCACCGATCACGCGATAGGTCTGGTCGAGCAGCGTGTTGTCGTACGTCGGCATCACCAGGAGCGGCATCAGGTACTCGAACATCGAACCGCTCCAGGACAGGAGTACCGATTGCCCCCCCGCGGTCGTGAGCAGGCGCCCGAGCGCGAACCAGTTCTCCTGCGGCAGCTGTCCCTGTGCAATCGCCACGAAACTGGAGAACCTCGCTTCCGAAGCGAGCAAATCGTAATAACTCGGATCCCGCCTGCGCTCGCCGACGTTGTACCCGATGGCCAGCAGGTGACGCGCCCTGTCGTAGAGAAAGTCGTACTCCATGCGGGCCAGTTCATCGCATTGCTGCACCAGGCGCTCGATCTCCGCCATCCGCTCGGTGGCGCGATGGCTCGCTTCGGCGGCGACTCGGCCCAACGCATCGAGCCATGCGCGGTCGGCGGGCGACGCGTCCGCGCGCCGCCGCGCGCTCGATGGCCGGCAGCAATTCCACTTCGAGCGCCGCAAGCTCGCGCAACGTCGGAATCTCGCGGATGCCCAGGAGGTCGCCGACTCCGCTCGGCGCGGCGCGGCAGCGCGCTCCACGGCGCGAGAAACGCCAGCTCGTCCTGCATGATCCGGCACTGGCGGACGAGGGCATCCGCCCAGAACGTCGCCTCACTCGCAGGCGCAGGTGCGCTGGCGGAATCGGGGCCGGGAATGCCGGCGACCTGCGCGGCGACCTCGGCGACGCTCGCGTCGATCCGGTCGAGCCACTGCCGCGCCGCTGCGATGGTCGCGGGCCGGGAGTCGTACGCGGCTTCCAGTTCCCGCTGCAGGCGAACAAGCGGCGCCGGAGCGGCTCCGCCAACGGCGTCGGTGAGTGTCCGCAGCGTGTCGCTCAAGCCTTCGAACCATCGTCGCATCCAGGATCCTGTCGTCGGCGAGCGCGAGAAGTCCCGGCCGCAACGTCATCAGATGGCCCGCGAGGTTCCCGCTGTCCACCGCCGAGACATAGAGCGGCGGCAGCGGCTTCAGCGACTGCGTGTCGTACCAGTTGTAGAAGTGGCCCTCGTGCCGTTCCATGGTCTTCATCGTGCTCATCGCATTCGCCGTGCGCAGGATGAGTTGTCCGGCCGGGATGTAGCCGAAATCGTAGGCCGTCAGATTCGCCAGCAGCGCAAGTCCCATGTTCGTCGGCGATGTGCGGTGCGCGACGCTGGCGACCGGATGTTCCTGGCAGTTGTCCGGCGGAAGCCATTGGTCGTCCGGACCGACGAAGGTCTCGAAGAACGCCCATGTCCTTCGCGCGAGCTTTCGGAGGAAGAGCGTCTGGTCCATCGTCAGTCGCGCTTCGCGGCGAACGAGCGGCCGGCTGATCCACCATGCGATGGCCGGGTGAGACGAACCACAGAAAGAGTATCGGCGCGGCTTCCGCCAAGGCGGACGGACGCGGATACCGCCAACAGGATCGCTGTAGCGGTGGCGATGACCGGAGCGATCCACATCGACTTGACCGACGTTGCAAGTGCGGAGCGGCTCGATCGTGTCGTCGAAGCGGCGACGATCGGGTTCGTCGGCGGCGGACGGATTCCATTCGAGAAGCCGTCGATGCGTGACGAGCATCCGCCACGCGGTGCGGGCGATCGCATCGAGGTTGACCGTCGCCTCGTAGGGGAGGAAGGCGAGCGTCAGCGCCGTTTGAGCGGCGTGCCGGCCGGCCACGCCTGGCGGTGGCGGCGAGGTGCTGCCGCAGCAGCACCTCGTCCGGCTTCCGCAACAAATCCAGGATGAAGGCGCTCGCCGACGGTAGCAACAGGATCGCGATCACCGACCAACGTCCACAGCCAGGCATGCGGGAGCACCGTCCAGCCGAGCAGCAGCAGCAGGTCAAGCCCGCCGGGACGAGACTGCGCCGCAGGTTGTCGAAGAGCTTCCACTGCGAAAGCGCCGACAATGGATTTCTCGAGCCGGCGCTTGCCGGGGCCGGGCACGAGCGGCAGCAGCCATCCCACCAGCTGCCAGTCGCCGCGAATCCAGCGGTGCCGGCGGCTGATGTCCGCGCCATAGGTCGACGGATGCTCCTCGTACAACTGCACGTCGCTCAGCAACCCGATCGCGCGTAGCAACCCTCGAGCAGATCGTGGCTCAGGATCCGGTTCTCGGGAAAGCGACCGTTGAGGGCGCGCTCGAACGCGTCGACGTCGTAGATCCCCTTGCCGATGAACGAGCCCTCGCGGAACACATCCTGGTAGACGTCGGAGACGGCGCGCGTATAGGGGTCGATGCCCGGGTCGCCCCCGTGCAGGCGCGCGTACCACGAGCGGTTCGCGCCGGGCAGGCTGATGCTCGACGCGCGGCTGCAGTATCCCGTACCCTTCGGTCACCCGCTCGGCGCCTTTGCGCTTGCCGGCGGTATCGAAGCGCGCACGGTTCAGCGGGTGCGCCATCACGCCGACGAACTGCCGCGCCGAGTCGCGCGGCAGCTGCGTGTCGGTGTCGAGCGTGATCACGTACTTCACGTGCGGCAGCACCGTGGTCTCGCCGACGACGAGCGAGAAGCGGTCTCTTCCGCCGCCGCGCAGGAACGAATTCAGGTCCGCAAGCTTTCCGCGCTTGCGCTCATAGCCCATCCATATCCGATCCTGCGGGTTCCAGCGGCGCGGACGGTGAAAGAGAAAGAAGGTGTCGCCGGTCGCGCTATCCTCGGGCGGGATCGCCGCAAGCCGGTACTTTTCGTTCAGGTCCTCGATGCCCTTTCGAGCGAGCCACAACAGGGACTCGTCCTCGGGCAGTGTTTCCGACGACGCATCCTGAAAATCGGTCAGCAGGCCAAAATGCAGATGGTCGTCCCGGTTGGCGAGGAACCGGACCTCCAGCGCCTCGACCAGGTCTTCGATGTCTTCGCGCTGGTGAGCATCGTCGGGACCACCACCAGCGTGCGCGACTGCGTCGGAATCCCCTGGGAAAAATCCATTCGCGGCAGCGGGACGCGGCGTCACCAGCAATGTCGCCAGCCAGTTCACCATCCCCACGGCCAGTTGGCTGGTGGCCAGCAGCAGGAGGATTCCGAGCGGCACGAGCACAGTCATCGGCAACACCGTCGCCATGCGCCTTCGCCAACAGGGCCGCGGTGAGGGTCGCCGTGATCACCGCGATCGTGCCCAGGTACAGCAGCAAAGGGATCCGCCGTGCTACCCGGAGGAGAGCCTCGGACGGTGAAAGACGCATCTCTGCCGCTCGTTCGAGCCGCGGCCGCCCCTTGTCGACCAGATAGAAACCGACGTGCGCTGCCCGATCGTCGTTGCCGCTCCTGCCGACATTACCGGCGGTGCCCTCGTACGCGAGCTGGATCGCCTTGCGCGCCACCTCGCTTTCGGACAGATGACTGCCTTTCGCGATCTCCTCCACGACGTGCCGGTAGCGATCGCGCGTCGCAAAATCCATTCTGCCGTAGAGCCCGCCCGGATCTTCCCGCAGCTTCTGCTCGACGATGCTCATCGTTTCGACGAACTCGCGCCAGTCCATCGATCCCAGAAAGCGAAGACTGCCGATCGTGTTGCTGATCGAAACCTGATCGCCGGCCTGTTCCTGCGTTTCCGATTGCACCAGCTGTTCGATCGTGAAGCCTGACTCGGAAAGTCGCTGCTCGATCCAGGTGAGCGGCAAAGCCAGCGCGGCGCTCTGTCCCTGCAACCGGCGCGCGAGTTCGGCGACGAACGAACTCACCATCGGCGGGTTCGAACGCGCCATGTCCGCAATCACCAGAATCAGGCTCTTGGGATCGTGCTCGGCGACGTCCATCATCTGGTCCGCCCACGCGTCGGCCCGGTTCCGGTCGATCGTACTGGCCGCAATCCGGACTCCGACGCGGCGGAGATTCTCGATGAGCGCCAGTCGCAGCATGATGGGAATGGCCCACAATTCGCCCACCTTGAGCGGCGTCACCGTCTGGTAGGCCGCCACGAAACGCGAAAGACTCTCCGCGTCGACTCTGCCGTCGCCATGAGAGATCGCCTCGAACGCGAGGTCGTAGACCCGCGGAAGTTTGGCGGAAGGCCCGTGCGCCAATCGGGGAAGCTCGCGGCTGTATCCTTTGGGCAAGTGCCGCTTGGCCGTACGGATCTGCTCTTCGATCAGATAGAAATTGTCGAGCAGCCATTCCGCGGCGGGCGTAATGCGGCGGTTTGCCGTGACCGCCGCAGTCAGCAGGTCGCAAACTTCTACCAGGATGGCTTCGTTCTCGGCCAGCCGTGTCAGCAGCTGGTCGGCACGGCCCGGCGCCAGCCTGTGCGCGACCGCGAGGTTCTTGCCGTGCTGCTCCATCTGATCGGCGCTGAACAACTCCGATCGCAGCGGCGGTTCCTCGTCGGCGTATTTCCCGAGCGAGTCGGCGCGACCGAAGCGTGCCGTGATCTCGAGCAATCGTTCAAGAATCGTCCGCTTGCTCACGTTCAATTCCGGAACCTGTTTCGTTTCGGCGACGCCGCGACAAGACACGGATCACCGAGACCTTCCATCAAGGGCGGGCTTTCGTGAAGGCTGCCGCTGCCTCGTCGCGCCGGTTCAGGCGGTCTGTCGCACACCGAATTATGGAGCCGACTCATCCGCGTCGCCTATCAGTGCAGCAGTGCAGGATTCACCAATCGGCTCGCCGCGGCCGGACCGCCGCCGCCCGCGGGATAGAAGTGCAGCCGCCGCCGACGGCGCAACAATGGCGTATAAAGGCGCCACGACGCCTCGGCCTCGTCGGCGTGCACGAAGAGCGTCAGATCACCTTGCGCCACGTCCAGCAGCAGGGTTTCGTAACCTGCCGATAACGGTGCGCCGAAGGCTTCGGCGTAGCGAAAGTCCATTCGCTGGGTCTGCAGCGTGAAGTGTTCGCCGGGCGACTTCACCGCGAACGACAGGTCGAAACCTTCGTTTGGCTGCAGCGTGATGACGAGCACATTGGTATGCGTGGCGCAACGGTCGAGCGAACGGAAAAGCGCAACGGGCGGGCTGCGAAAATTGATCGTGATCTCGGTGACCCGCCGGTCGAGGCGTTTGCCGGTGCACAGAAAGAACGGCACACCCTGCCAGCGCCAGTTGCCGATGTCGAGTCGCATTGCGACGAACGTTTCGGTCTGCGATCGGAGATTGACCCCGCGTTCCTGCCGGTATCCCACCAGGCTCTTGCGTCTGGCTATGCCCGGCCCGTATTGGCCGAACACCACGGCGTCATCGCGGATCGGCGCCACCGAGCGCAGCACCTTGACCTTTTCGAAACGGATGCTGTCGGCCTCGAATGCAGCGGGAACTTCCATGGCGGTGAGGGTGAGCAATTGCGTGAGATGATTCTGCACCATGTCCCGCAAAGCCCCCGCATCCTCGTAGTAGCGCGCCCGTTGCTCGATGCCCAGGTCTTCGGCCACCATGATCTGTACGCTCTTGATGTGATCGCGGTTCCACGCCGATTCAAACAACGCGTTGCCAAAACGGAAGGCCAGCAGGTTCTGCACCGACTCCTTGCCGAGATAGTGATCGATGCGATAGACCTGCGCCTCGTCGAAGTATCGATGCACCAGTGCGTTCAGGCGGCGCGCAGACCCGAGGTCGTGGCCGAACGGTTTCTCGATCACGAGCCGAGTCCAGCCGCGACCGCGATTGAGGCCTGCGCGCCCCAGCGCGGCGATCGTTCCGGGAGCCGCCCCGGGCGGCAGCGCAAGGTGCAGGACCCGATTGCCCGGCATCCGGCGCTTGCGCTCGAGTTCCGTCATGCGCGCGGCGAGCCGCGCGTAGTCCGCTGCGCTTCCCTCTCCGAGGCCCTGGTAGTTCAGGCAGGTCTCGCACCAGCGCCGTATCTCTTGCGTGGCTGACAACCCGGCCTTTCCCAGCGCCGCCCGCGCCTGCTCCCGGAAGCGTTCGTCGGTGAGCCTTGCGTCGCGGCCAATCCCCAAGACGTGGCAGCGCGCGGGCAGAAGCCCGTCATTCATCAATTGATACAACGCCGGCAACAGCTTGCGGTGCATGAGATCACCGGTCGCACCGAAGATCACGAACAGGCAGGCTTCGGTGTTCAGCGTGCGCAATGTGTACTCCTTTTGACGGAGGTATGGCCTTCGCGACGAGGATCGCGGCTTGCCGGATGCTGCGATGGTACCGGAATAGCGGACTTCGCCGAGGACAGCATCTGCCGTTGATTCCGCGCCGGTCCGAGCTAGCCATTCCCGACTGGAAGCAGGCTCTCGGGCTCCCGGTCGCTCGTTTGCACGACCGCTCGTCATTGCCGGGCTGCCGGGACGACAAGGTACGGCGCCATTCTCGACTGCTAGATGTCGTGGTTTTGTTCGCCAGCGCACATTCGGAGTGAACATTTCGGCATAAAATCTCCTGACGGTCGGCAACAACGCGGCGCCATGCGATTATTTTGGCACCGTCACCGATTCCATCGATGTGTTGGACCGCCACACCCTTCTGCAATCGATGTTTCGAGGAGCCTCACATGTTTGGCAGGATGCGAAGCGTTGGGCCGGTCCGGACGAACGTCGACACCCCAAGGAATGGTTGCCTCTTGGGAGTGAAAAGTCTGGTCGAAAACAATGTCTACGACGCCGAGGACAACTTTGTCGGCAAGCTCGAGGAAATCGTCATCGATACGCGTACCGGCTGTGTCCGACATGCCGTGCTGGCGGTCGGAGGCGTCATGGGGGTCGGACGAAGGCAGCTTGCCGTTCCGTGGAGCGCGTTGACACCCGACGCCAATTACCGGCGATGCGTCGTCGACGTCACGCAAATGCAACTCACGGCGGTGCGGGTTCCCAAGAGCGATCCGTGGCTGCAACGTGCCGATTCAACACAGATCAGCGAGAACCCTTCACGCCCTTCGCACGTGTTCGGCACGAAAGGTTGAACAGGTCCCAAGCGGCGACGGCGTGTCCGACGACATGCTCGTCACCCGATTCGGTCGATCGTCCTCCCGCGCACGGCCTGCACCCGGAGTTGTGTTACGGCAGAAGGGGTTGCGGCGCCTCGATCAGCCATTCCAGATATCGTCCCAATGTGGTGAGCAACTCGCCCTCGGCGATGATCTGCGACAGGGCGATCAGCATAAGAATAAGCGGCGGCACGATCGACAGCAGCGTGTAGTACGCGACGGCACCCGCCAGCAGCAACCCTTGATTCGCACGGAAGGCGTGCAGAACACCCAAGGTGAAAGCTCCTGGGCGCCCTGCGACGTACGCGGCCTGTTGTCCGAAGGTTCGCATTGGATGGCACGAGGGGGCGAACGGCGGGCGGACACCGGACGAAAAGCGGCCGGGAAAACCAACCCCGGCCGCCATCCCCGATCCCTCACGCTGCCCGCAAGAAAGCGATCGAGGGAAATTTGCATCGATCTCAGGACTTGCCGTATTGCACCTTCGCATTGCCGACGCATGCATCCTTTGCCGGCCCCGCAAATGTGTCGCACTTCTCGATCGCCACCTTGTATTCCGCGTCGCGCTTGTCGGCGTTCGCTTCCTTGTTGGCCTCAACCTGCTTCGTCGTCACGTCTCGGCGCGCATCGGCCACGACGCGGTCGACCTTGGCGTCCGCCTTGCCCTTGATGAACTCGGCCTTTGCTTCCTTTACGCAGACATCCTTGCGGTTGCCGGCCAGGTCGTCGCATTTTTCGATGGCTACGCTGTAGTTCGCCTGAGCGTGCGCAACACGCGCGGTTTCGCGAGCCTTGGGTGTGTTCTCGTAGGCGGCTCCCGCTTCGGCCTTGGCGACGTTGTCCTTGCCCTTGGCTTCCGCGACGCAAATATCCTTTGCATTTCCGCTCAGCGAGGAGCATGCGTCCTTGTCGATCTTGTATTGTGCATCGGCGTTCGTCTTCGCGATGTTGTAGCTGTCCTTTGTAATCGGCGGCAAAGGAGTCTTCGACGGGTAAGTTTGTGCCGCGCCAGACCCGGCAACGCTCAGCCCGGCAGCGACAAATAATGCAATCATCAGTTTGGACATGTCATTTCCTTGTTGTCAAAATAACGGTATCGAAAGACCTGTTGAAGGTCGAAACGCCAGACCGCAGGATTCACGGCGTGAATACCCACGGCATCGATCATTCGACTCGTGAGTTCCTCGGCGCAAAGGGCGCGTGTCCCCTTTGAGTTGAAACTACGCGCGATGCATGGTCGCGTCTGTACGCTGGCGCACGCATCGGGGTGCTTGGCCCGAACACAGTCGCCCGCGCCCTCCTGATCATCGCCTCTCCGCAAGGAGTTGTGCTGCAAGAGACCAGCCGAGATTTTCAGCGGCAACGTCCCAGTTGAACACCTTGTCGATAACGGCATTCACATAGTCTGCGCGGCGATGCTGATGATCCAGGGAGCAGGCGTGTTCCCACACGTCTTCGGTCGCAGACTGCGCCAGTAGAAGGAATGGTTCCACACTTGCGCTGCATTGCTCGCGCCAGTTCGCGACGCGTCGAATGCTACGGACCCGACGTTCCGCCGCGCGCAACCAAAGTGCCAAGCACGAGACCCGCGGCGGCGCCGATGGCCATGACCTGCCAGGGATTGGCACGGACGTAGTCGTCGGTCATCCGACCAACCACTCGCGTCCTGGCCAGCGCCGCGTCCTGCAGATCCGCGGCGCGGACCTTGACCGCTTTCAGCGATTCCTCCGCCTTGGCGCGCACCTGCGCGACGTGTTGTCCGGTCTGACTGGCGGTTGCCTTCAGCAACTGCTCCATGTCCGCCGCAAGCACCTTGAGATCGGCAATCAGCTTGTCCGTCGTGACCCGATCACCTTGCACATATGTGACCCATTCTTTCGCGTTCATACGTATCCCCCTTTACCTGTTGGTGTCGCTCATGTCGGTTCGCATGCCCCGGGACTCATCCGGTGACAGATCATTCGCCGTGGGCCCGCGAAT
Organism: uncultured beta proteobacterium; assembly: GCA_963726775.1. GTDB lineage: Bacteria > Pseudomonadota > Gammaproteobacteria > Burkholderiales > Casimicrobiaceae > CAIWHR01. The sequence continues at coordinate 962,083 of CAVSDL010000001.1, read as the reverse complement.
CGTACGTCACGCTTGAAGCGGTGCCCGCGCCGGACCCTTTGCATGCTCGTACCGCTGCGCACGAGGGCGAGCCGGGCGCGATCCGTCCCGGGGATCGAGCAAGGTGTCACAACGGGCGTCGCCCGCTGATGACGTTAACCAGGACCATGACGATCGCGATCACCAGAAGGATGTGAATGAAACCACCCACAGTGTAGGAGGTGACGAGACCGAGGAGCCACATTATGAGCAGAACAACCGCAATCGTGTAGAGCATGACATGCACCTTTTTACTGTTCGGTTTACGAATTGTTGGCTGACGTAACTGCCAAGTGGATGGCCGAAACGTCATCTGATGCCGGGTCAATCCAGACGGCGGGCCTTTTCTTTTCGAAGCACAAGGCCCATGTCGTGCAATGCTCTTCGACACCTGACCGAAGTCTGGACAACTGCGCGTCCGCGGTCTGTTCGGAAGCGCACACTGCGTCCGTTCGGCGTGCAAACTGGCCCGGACGCATGCCCGGCGGCGTGCGTGCGTGGTGCGCGCTCGGTACCCAAGCGCTCGTTGCAAATGCGCACGTTTCACGATCCAGGCCGTGCATGTCGGATTCGATCAGGGTCGCGGAGGACGACCTTCCGTCCCGGGCGCAGTGTGCGTTGCCGTACCGACACGACTGCGATCTCGCTTGATGCTCCGTTTGCACCTGTCCGCAGCCCGGCCGCATTTCTCACGGTGCCCAATCGATTTTGGAAAGGGTTGGCCGCAAGGATTGCTCGCGGTGGCGCACATCGAAAGGAACTTGAAATGCGGGGGCACTTCGAACGGTCGGCATGCGTGCCGATGTGTGCGGGTGGAATGGCGGTCTGCATGCTGGCGGTCCTGGGTATCGTTGCGATCATGCAATCGATCCCGGCCTCGTACGCCAGCGTTCCTGACGAAGGGGCATGGACCGGTTATCGTGCAGCCCCGGGCCAATCCAAAGAGACGCGCTCCCACGACCCGCAAACGAACGTCGCGGTATCGTCAGCTACAGTCAACCACCGAAAGCCAGCATGCCCCGAATGCGGGGTCATCGAATCGATGCGGCAGATCGATCGCGCCGGCGACGGCGGCGGAAAAAACACTGTCGCGGCACGCGTTACGGGACGTGTTTCCGCCGGCGCATCCGCCAGCGCTGCCCACGTTGTCGCGGAAAAGGGCTATGAAATCACGGTCCGCTTTCGTGACGGCTCGACGACGGTCTTCAGCGAGGCAACTCCGCGGGCCTGGCGATCAGGCGGCCGAGTGATCGTGATTGCCGGATCGTACGCTTCGAACGACTGACACCCGCGCGTCAGGCATCAAGGTCGGGATGTCTTGCGTCAGTTAGCGCGAAAACGCGCAAGGACGCCAAAGCGGAATCGTCCGGGCGCCTAGCCGGCGACGTACGGCAGGAGACGATCGAACTCCGTCTTGACCACCTGGTAGCACTCGCAGGACCGCGCCTCCAGACCCGGGCGATCGACCACGGTGATCCTGCCCCGGGCGTAACGAATCAACCCGGCGTCCTGCAACTTTCCAGCGGCTTCGGTGACACCCTCGCGACGCACGCCCAGCATGTTGGCGATCAATTCCTGCGTCATGGAAAGTTCGTTCGAAGCCAGACGATCCAGGCTCAGCAACAGCCACCGGCACAATTGCTGATCGACGGAATGGTGTCGATTGCAGACCGCGGTCTGCGCCATCTGGGTGATCAGCGCCTGGGTATAGCGCAGCAGGAGATGCATCGTCGGCCCGAAACGCCCGAACTCATCCTTGAGCAATCCCGCCCTGAGCCGGAAGGCGTGCCCCGCGCTTTGCACGATGGCGCGGCTGGGCGTGGTGTCGCCGCCCATGAACAGCGAAATACCGAGTATGCCTTCGTTGCCTACGACGGCAATTTCAGCGGACGCGCCATCCTCCATGACGTACAACAACGAAACGATGCACGTGGTGGGGAAATAGACGTACCGCAATTGGTCCCCGGATTCGTAGAGGACGTTACCGAGCTTCACCGGTATCAGTTCCAAATGGGCTGCGAGCCGCTCGTAGTCGCTGGGCGGCAGGGCGCTCAGCAGATGATTCCGATGGGGATTGTGGGGCGCAGCCGCAGCCATGCGCGACGTGTCCTTCAATGGCGATGAGGGCAACTTCCCGATGCGGCGGCCCGATCTGTCGGCTGCCATCGCGATAGTCTAGATCATCGGTCAGTTTCTTTGTGCGGTATCGCACCAACGCTCGTGTCCGCCGTTGCGATGCCTTGCGCCAGTCGGGCGGCCCCGATGATCAATGTGGGCGGCCGCACCGACCGTACGTGTCTACGCGAGCAGACTGCAATCGAGGTATTGACGCGACCTGCAGCGGTGTACGTCCGCGGCGATCGAGCCACGGCTATGGTTCGTCCAGAACGGGCTGAACCGCCGACCTTTGCACTGCGCGCCCGGGACATGCGGCAAGATTTCCAAGGTTCCACCGCACTTCCGTCTCAATGACCGGGCCTTACCGTTTCAGGGATCGGAGTCTATCGTGTCGATACTGCGTTGGATTGTTCTCGGGCTTGTCTCCGGATTGGTCGCCAGCAAGATTGTCAACCGGACAGGCGAGGGCGCCATATTGGATATGGTTCTTGGCATCGCGGGAGCCGTGCTCGGGGATTGGCTCTTCAGCACCTTCCAAATGCCCGGAGTCAGCGGACTGAATCTGTACAGCTTCTTTGTCGCCATCGTGGGTTCCCTGGTGGTGCTCGCCACCTATCACTTTCTGGTTCGTCGCTCGCGCTAGCCGGTGCTCGTTTGCAAAGTCCGACAGATCGCCGGCCAGTAACGAACGCGCCGCAGTTACGCAAGCGCGTGCCCCGCGAGCCATTTGTGCGCTGGCGTACAGACCTCGCGCGCCGCCGCGGTTAGCCTGTGCAACACAGAGGACGCTGAATCGGCCGACAAAGGCGGAGGACGTGCCTGGAGCGCCTTCGTGAAGGTTTCATCCCTCCGGAGAAGACATCGACGGGGTTGTCGATGAAGGTAGCAAAGGCCTCGGCTTCCTGACAATGGTTGCCCCGGACCCTGATTGACGAACTGAAGGACAGAAAATGCGTAAAGGACTTGCTGTGCTATGGATCCTGCTGTGCTCGGTCACATCGGCCGCAGCTCAGGTGAGCGTCGGAATCGGGTTTCCCGGCGTCAGCATTGGGATCAACTTTCCCGTCTATCCGCAGCTCGTCCCGGTGCCCGGTTACCCCGTCTACTACGCTCCGCAGGCGAACTCGAACTATTTCTTCTACGACGGAATGTACTGGGTCTACCAACGGGACAACTGGTATGCGAGCTCCTGGTACAACGGACCCTGGGGTCTCGTGGCCCCGGAGATGGTGCCGCTGTTCGTCCTGCGCGTTCCCGTGCACTACTACCGGCAGCCTCCTCCGTATTTTCGCGGATGGCATTCGGACGCGCCGCCGCGCTGGGGGGAGCACTGGGGCAATTCGTGGCAGCAGGGCCATCAAGGATGGGACAACTGGAACCGCAGCTCCGTGCCCGCGGCGGCGCCGCTGCCCGCGTACCAGCGGCAGTACGCCGGGAACCGATATCCGCGCGCCGAGCAGCAACAGGTGCTGCAAACGCAGAATTACCGATACCAGCCGCAGGACGCCGTAGTGCAGCAGCACTATCAGGCGCAGCGGGGACAAAATACGAGTGCGCCCGCGCCCTCCCCGCAGGGAAGGCCGTCGGCGCCTCAGGAACGAAGTCCCGCACCGCAGGAGCAACGCGGAGCCGCCAGGCCGCCGTCTGCCCAGCAAACTGCACTGCCTGCTCCGCCGGCACAACCGCCGCAACGAGGCGCCGGAGACGCTCAGAGACCCGCGGTCGCCCCGCCGCCTCCTCCGCAACAAGGGAGTCGAACCGCCCCGGCTCCAAGCCCGCAGCCGCCGCCGCAAGGAGTGGCCCCGCGCGAGGCGCAGGCACCCAAGGGGCAGGGTCAGGACAAGGGGCCGCAAGGCAGGGCGCCGGCACAGGAGCCGAAGCAGACCCAACAGCCGACGACGCCGCAACTGCAGCAAAGGGCGGCGCCGCGCGAGCAGCAAGCGCCCAAGCCGCAAGGACAGGACAAGGGGCCGCAAGGCAAGGCGCCGGCACCGGAGCCGAAGCAGACCCAACAGCCGACGGCGCAACAACCGCAGCAAAGGGCTCCGCGCGAGCAGCAGGCGCCCAAGCCGCAGGGACAGGACAAAGGCCAGGGCAAGAGCCAGGACAAGAGCCAGGACAAGGGCCAGGACAAGGGCCAGGACAAGGGCGAGCAGCAAGGCGGAGAACGCAAGAACTGATTCATCCTGCGGGTCGTCCGCGCGGACAGCATGCGCGGATTGGTTCATGCCACGGCGTGCGGCCCGCCAAGCGGATGCAAAGATCTCACCTCTGGAGGACATGCCATGAACGCAATGAAGATGTTGGGAATCGCACTGATCGCCGGCGGCCTTCTCGGCCTGATGTACGGCGGATTCACGTACACGAAGGAGACCCATGAGACCAAGATCGGGCCGGTCAGTCTGTCGGTGACCGACAAGGAGACGGTGAACGTGCCGATCTGGGTTGGTGTTGGAGCCATCGCGATCGGCGGAATGCTGCTGATATTTGATAACAAGAAGAGCTAGCCGCACGGAATTGCGAAGGTACGCCTCCACGGCGATGCGGTGAGCAAGTCCTTGGCGCCACGCCTCGTCGTTCCCGGTCTTTCTGCAAGGCGTGCCGGCCGCTTGCCGGCTTACCGTTATCAGGAGCAAGTCATGAGCATGAACAAGGACCAATTCAAAGGCCGCGTCAAGAAGGCGGAAGGCAAGATCAAGGAAGTCGCCGGCAAGCTCGTGGGCAACGAGTCCCTGGAAGCAAGAGGCAAGGTTCAAGCAATTGTCGGCGGGGTCCAGGCAAAGTTCGGTGACGTAAAGCAGGAAATCAAGGAAGCAACGAAGAGCGCCTGATTTCGTCGTCTCCAGTGGGAGGGATTCATGCGGACAGCCACCGCTTGAGCTGCGCGTAGACCTCCGCCGCGCTGAGCAGGTCGAGGTGGTTGGTGCCATAGGCCACCCACTGTCGCGCCTCGTCGAACGTCAGGGCGAGCCTCGGATTTGTGTGCCGGCCAAGCGCGCTGTCCAGCGGCACGACGCCGTCGCCGATCAGCCGATCGCCGAGATCGCCCGCCGTCTTTCCGGTCGTCGCGGCGATTGCGTAGCACGCGACGCCCTCGGGCAGCGGTACGGCCACGCGGAGGTCGCCGCCGCGCTCGAAGCGATCGCGCGCCTTCCAGTCTTCGTCCAGCAGATTGCCGAACCGCAGATCGGTGATGCCCGCGCTTCGGATCTTGCCCAGGCGAGCCAGTGGAGCCGAATAGGCATTCGAGCTCAGCAGCATGTCGACCCAGCTGCCGCCGCGCTCGAGCGGTGCGCCGTGATGCGGCGTGCCGACGAAGACGAGCTTGTCGACACGCCGCAGCCATTCGTGGCCCGCCTTCGCCCCGTAGTGACAGGCGCTGCGGGCGACGAGCCCTCCCATGCTGTACCCGATGAGCACGAGTTCGGTCAGCGTTACCGGCCAGCGTTGAACCAGCGTTTCGAGGCGCAGGGCGAGCGCACGTCCGTTGATCGAGACATGGAGGCCGCTGTTGTAGTGCAGATAAATCGGTGTGTACGCAAGGTCGCGCGCCAGCGCGGCGCCGTGATCGTGACCCTGGCGCGTCCACTGCAGATCGTTCATGCACAATCCATGCAGCAGCACGACCAGCTTGCCGCCGGCCTGCGGCATTGCCGCCGCCAGCGGCTGACGTTCGTCAGGTAACGCGATGCCGCCCCGCCGCAGGCGCATGGTGATCGCCAGCGGGTTGTTCGACGCCGCGAGGTAGTCGCCGAGCACGCCGTTCAGCGCGGCGAGCAGCGCGTCGCGCCCGGGCCAGTTGCTGTGCTCGCCGAGCAGCGGTTCGAATCGCGCCAGCAGTCTGTCGAGTCCGTACCCGACGACGCCGACCACGCCGTGGATGCTCCGGTAGACCAGGCCGGTGATGCCGGCGGTGCGGCTCCGCGTCGGCTTGGCGATTATCCCCGGGACGCTCGCGATGTTCTGATGCATCGCCTCGACCAGGTCGACGACGCCGGCGATGCCGGCAATGGTCAGCCGATTGACCCCGCGCAGATCGGCAGCGTGTACCGGGAGCTTCTTGACCATGACCCGAACATTGTAATCGGAGGATCGAAGATTCAATCAAATGAGCCCGCGCATTGAAGTTTGGGTCGGGCGCGTCGAAGCCCGAATGCGGGCAGGAAGAGGAGGGCTCGGTGGCGCTGGACATAGCTCTCTTGCGGTGAGCCCGAAACCCTCGCGTCTCACGCGTATCGCTTAGGGGGGACTGCGAGCTTCCTTTGTTCGATTCCGCACAGACCGCGGCGCTGCGATGCGCCATATTTGCCGTCTCGCTGCCTTGTCCTCTTGAACGCCAGTACGGGGAAGGTGCGGATTTGCAGCCCCGAGGATGCGATCCAACGTCCTGCGGATCCTTGAGCCGACATCAGGCAACCTCGCGTGATGTCGAACGTCAGGTTTGATTGCCGCGATCCGAAAGGGGCTACGGCATACGCAACACCTTGAGGAGACAACAATGAATGCGCTTTTGAGAAACGCGTTGGCAGTGGCCGGATTGGTCATCGCCGCGCAAGCGACCGCACAGGTCGTCTTTTATGAACATGAAAACTTTGAAGGGCGGTCGTTCACTGCGGAAAATCAGATCGACAACTTCGCGCGCTACGGCTTCAATGATCGCGCCTCGTCGGTCGTGGTTCTTCACGACCGGTGGGAAGTGTGCGAACACGCCCAGTTCGGCGGTCGGTGCGTCGTCTTGCGTCCGGGCAGGTATCCGTCGCTGGCAGAGATGGGCTTGAACGACCGCATTTCATCGGTGCGGACCGTGAGCACGAACGCGCACGTCGAGGACTATCGATATGCGCCCGCTCCCGTTCCGGTCTACGACTACCATCGACGCAACAACGAGCGGCTGTACGAGGCGAACGTCACGTCAGTCCGCGCCGTGGTCGGACCCCCGGAGCAGCGATGCTGGGTCGAGCGCGAACAAGTCGTTCAGGACCGAAGCGGCCCCAACGTTCCCGGGGCGATTGTCGGCGCCGTAATTGGCGGCGTTCTCGGTCACCAGGTCGGTGGCGGACGCGGCAACGATATCGCCACTGCCGGTGGCGCCGTCGTGGGGGCCGCGGTGGGTGCCAATGTCGGTCGCGACAATGGCGGACAGCAGGTGTATTCCCACGACGTCCAGCGTTGCGCGAACGTCCCCAGCCAGGCCCGACCCGCCTTCTGGGATGTCACCTATGACTTCCGGGGGCAAGAACATCGCGTGCAGATGACCGCTCCCCCCGGACCCACGGTTACCGTCAACCAGCAGGGCGAGCCGCGGGCCTGACGCCAGACGTCGCGAACAGCACAAGGCGGCCCTACGCGGCCGCTTTGTCGGCATCCGGATGCACACCTGCCACGCGCTCTGCGACATACGTTATATGTGCTACCGCAACGATACTGAAAATGCAGACAGTTCGTTTGCGGTAACTGCCCGCGACAATCATTCATTTATTACCTAGGACAAGTCCATGAACGCTCAGGCCACTCCCGTCGCTCGATCCCGGCACGTTGTGCCCCGCGTTGCCAAAGCGGACTCCAGGTTCCGTCGAAATCATCCCGGCTTGTTGGCTAGCGCGGGATTCGCTGCGTTTCTCCTCCTGTCTGCGCCAGCAGTGGCCCAGTTACTCGGGACGGCGTCCAATTTCGCGGTCCTCGGTGCTACGCCGAATGTAACCAATACCGGCGCGAGCGTCGTCACTGGAAGCGTGGGCGTCTGGCCCGCTGCCTCGATCACCGGATTTCCGCCAGGCATCATTGTTCCCGGCACAGGATCTCTGCACTTGGGTGATGCGGTCGCGCAACAGGCTCAGACGGATACCACAGCGGCGTACCTCACATTGGCAGGCTTGGTCAGCGCTTCCATTCCTCCCGCGCTTGGCGGACAGTCACTCACGCCGGGCGTCTACAACGCAGGGGCGGCCGACTTGACCGGAACACTTACGCTCAATGGGCCCGGGCTCTACGTTATCCAGGCGACCGCGCTCACGACTGCATCGGGGCCCGGCGCATCGGTTGTCAGCCTGATCGGCGGCGCCTCGCCTTGCGACGTCTGGTGGCAGATCGGCAGTTCCGCAGCCATTGGAACATTCAGCGCGTTTCGAGGAAACATCCTGGCGCTCACCAGCATTACCATGGGCACCAGCGCCAGCCTGCAAGGCAGGGCCCTGGCGCGGAACGGCACTGTGACGCTCGATTCCAATACCGTCACCGCGTGCTCCGGTGGCACGGCTGCAGGCTTCCTCGTTCCGCCTTTCGGCGCGGGTTTGAACATCCCCGCACTCTCCCAGTGGGCGATGGTCGTGCTTGCAGCGCTACTCGCCGTCGGGGGCTTTGCGGCGATGCGCAGAGTCGCGAGGTAGTCGTCGCGGCGGTTTTGATCCGACGGCAAGTCCGGGAGTGAGCGCCTATTCGTGCGTCAAGGACTCGGTCATCACGACCAAGATCAAGACGCAGCTGGCTGCGGAACACCTTGGCAGCATGAAGCATATCAAGGTCGATACGGACAAGAATGGCGTTGTCTGGATGACCGGTACGGCGAACAGCCAGGATGAACTGAACAAGGCCGTGTCGATTGCGCGCAATACCGAGGGCGTCAAGTCGGTGAAGAGCGAGCTCACAGTCCAGAAGGACCTCTAAGCGCGCTCCAAACCCGGTGTCAAGTTTCGACGCTGAAGTCAGACGAGCGTGCAGCGCAATTCGAACAGTCAAATGTCGCAAAGCAATCGGCTTCGTGCGCAGTAGCACCGCGGTGTACCCACAAAGACGAGGCGCAACCGCGCCTCGTCTTCCTTGTCCTCGCGCACGACATTTCCGGCACCGCGATCAGGCTGGCGCGAACTGAAAGAGTCTCTGCCCCACGTACGGCAGCGCACAGACGGTTTTTGCGCGGAAGCCGATAGTAACCGGTAGTGGGCGTCCATTTGTCCATATAGCTGTTTACGAGGAGATCGATCATGGCAAGGAAAATTCTCGCGGTACTGATGATGCTCGGAATGCTTGGACCGTTGGGCGTGATATCGGGGTGCAATACCGTGGCCGGCGCGGGAAAGGACATCGAACGCGGCGGCGAGAAAATTCAAGACAAGGCCAAAGACGTTCAACAGAAACTGTAACGCTTGTGCAACGACGACCGGGCCGTCAAGCCTGGAACCGACGTCACAGCGTTCGCCGCTGCGCCGATCCTGTTAACCGGAACCCACTATGAACATTACCTTGAGCCTCGCACCACTCGTTTCGCTGCTCGCCGGCATAATGATTCTTGTCGTGCCGCGGATGCTGAACTACATCGTCGCCATCTATCTGATCGTCATCGGGTTGCTCGGATTGTTTGGCGCCGGAAGTTTCAATCTGAAGTAACTGCACGCCGGCACTCAAAATGATCATGAACTCGGCACGCGCGCGAGTCGACGAATGCGCTCTCCGCGCGCGCGCTGCACGCACGCGCGCGCATTCCTGGAGCGCAAGGCTGGCCCTGGTCGGGATGGGCCTGATGTCGCTGCTGGCGGGCTGTGCGTCGCTGCCGCCGGGCTCGGACTATCCAAAAACAGCATCGAGCGCCCTGACTCGCCCGGAACAAACCCGCCTGGGACACCAATTGGCTTCGGCAAAGGCCGAGCACCCGGGAACGTCCGGTTTCAAACTGCTCCCGGTCGGCATCGACAGCTTCCTGCTGCGGATGGAAATGGCGCAAGGTGCCGAGCGAACGCTGGACGTCCAGTATTTCCTGATTCAAAGCGACGAAACCGGTCAGTTGCTGATCGAGGCGCTACTCAGGGCCGCCGATCGCGGCGTGCGCGTCCGCGTGCTGCTCGACGATGCCGGTGCTTTTGGCCGAGACGCGCAGATCAGGACCCTCGCGGGATACCCGAATGTCGAGCTGCGACTATTCAATCCGTTTGCATATCGGGGGGACCTTTGGTTCGCTCACGTCGCCGAGTATCTGGGCGATGCTTCCCGACTCAACTATCGGATGCATAACAAGCTTCTTGTCGTCGATAACGAAATCGGAATCGTCGGAGGTCGCAACGTCGGCGACGAGTATTTCAAGGGAAGCCTGGACTTCGAATTCGGTGACTACGACATCATCGCGGCCGGCCCGATTGTCAACCAGATCTCGAACACGTTCGACGCCTTCTGGAACAGCCCGATGGCGATTCCTGTCGAAGCGCTCGCAGGTGGCAAGCCTTCTGCGGATGACATGGACAGCTATCGCGGCGTGCTCGCCGCGCATCGTGCACAATTGATCGAAGCCAGCGCCACGTACATGGATGCGTTGGCTGCAGGCGAGCCGCTCGCGGCCATGCTGAGCGGCAAGTCACCGCTCGTGTGGGCGAAGGCGGAAGTCATCTACGACAGTCCCGAAAAGGCGAAGGTCCAGGACGGTGAGCAGGGCGGTCGGTTGTTGCGGCGTCGCCTTGGCGAAGTGGCGCAGCAGGTCCAGTCCGAGTTGATCATTGTGTCGCCGTACCTGGTTCCAGGACCCGCCGGCATGAAATTCTTCGAGGAATTGCGCGCGCGGAATGTCAGCGTGCGGATACTCACCAATTCGCTCGCATCGACCGACATGCCCATCGTTCATTCGGGCTATCGGGCCTTCCGGGCGCCGCTGCTGGAAAAAGGTGTCGAGCTGTACGAAGTGCGGCCGGTGCTCGGCCAGCGCGTCGTTCGCGGCAACCAGCTGAAATCGCCAAGTTCGGGGCTGTATGCGTTGCACGCCAAGGTGTTCGTGTTCGATCGCGATCGAGTCTTCGTCGGTTCGATGAACCTCGACCAGCGCTCCTTGCACCTCAATACCGAAATTGGATTGATCATCGAAAGTCCCGAACTTGCGCGCCAGATTGCCCTCCGCTTCGCGGATATCGCACAACCGGCCAACAGCTACGTCCTGATGCTCGGCGAGGCCGATAGATTCGATCAGCGCCATCTCGTCTGGCGCACGCTGGAAGACGGGAAGCCGGTGGACTTCCACGAGGAACCGGCGGTGACGTTCTGGCAGCGATTGAAAGTCGACATGCTTTCGCTCCTGCCGCTGGACGAGCTGCTCTAGGTGGCCACCTGGCTGCCACCCGGCGAGTCCAACGTGGGTTTGTCTCCAAATGGGCTGTATGCAGGAAAGTTGACGAGGCGCCCCCGGGTGTATCGAACATGGATCGAATGGAGAGTGCTTGTTGCTCTTCTGCTGGCTGCTCTGCCGGTCTCCGCATGGCCGTTCAACCCGGATCAAGACATCGTGGTCCACGTTTACAAGGACGGACAAAGCGTTACCGTGGACGTCGACTGTCCCGTGGACGCGCCCTGGTCGGTAGTGTGGGAAGTACTTACCGATTACGATCACATGGCGCAGTTCGTATCGAACCTCGAGTACAGCGGCGTCAAGGATCGCGTGGACAACGTGTTGCGCGTGCACCAGAAGGGCAGGGCATCGAGAGGCCCTCTTACGCTGGCATTCGACAACGTCCGCGAGATCGAGCTCGTGCCGTACCGCGAGATCCGCTCGCGCTTGATCAGCGGTGATATGAAGGCCTCCGATTTTGTCACGCGAATCGTGGAGGTTGCCGCGCTGGTCCACATCGTCAACAGCGGCCGCTACACGCCGAACCTGTGGATTCCCCCGCTTATCGGCCCGGCGTTGATCGAGGCGGAAACACAGAAGCAGTTCGGCGAAATCCGAAGCGAAATCCTGCGCCGAAGCGCGATGGCTCAGCCGCCAACATAGCAATTCGGTGAAGCATCTGTGGCGCGCGGCGACGTCCGGTATGTAGGCAGGAACGCGCCCGAAGAGTGTGGTCCGGACCTGCAAATGCGCTGCGTCGTGCCAAATGCCTTTCTTGTTGCGCGAGCGAAATGACGGAATTCATCGGTCCATGACACCTGAGCTTGTGCCTTCGACAAATCATCAACGTGCTGCCGCGACGGCGACGGAGCCGGTCGCTTCTGCCGTTCACTTGCCTGTGGACGCGCGTCGCCTGGCGCTCCCGATCGTGGCCGTGATCGCGGTCGTGTTCGCGCTCGAATGGGCGCAGACGTTCGTCATATCGCTGTTGGTCGGAGTACTGTTTGCGTTCACGCTGAATCCTCTCGTCGTGTGGCTGGAACGAGTCAGGATTCCGCGGGTAGCGGCGTCACTTATCGTGATGTTGGGTGTCGTCGGCGCGCTGGTGCTTGGCGCCTACTCGCTGCGTGGGCAGATGCAGACGATTGTCGAACAATTGCCCGAGGCCGCAAGCAAGTTCTCCGCGGGGCTGACCCGGCTGCGGACCAGTCAGCTCGGCACCATGCAGAAGATGCAAAGCGCCGCGGCCGAGGTGGAGAAGGCGACCACGCAGGGAGCCGGCGGACCCTTCATCGCCAAGCAGGCCGCCACGCATGTCGTGATCGACCAGGCTACGTCCAAGCTCGGCGATGCGCTCTGGGTGGGCTCCAAGGGGGCCCTCGGCGCTCTGAGCCAGGCGCTCATGGTGTTGTTCCTGACGTACTTTCTTTTGGTGGGTGGCGACACCGTCAAGCGCAAACTGGTGCTGCTGGCCGGACCGTCGCTGTCAAACAGGGAAATCACCGTGCAGGTTCTCGACGGCATCAACGATTCCATCCAGAAATACCTGTTCATGCTGCTGGTGACCAACGTGCTGGTTGGGTTGCTCACCTGGGTGGCCTTTGCTTCGATGGGTCTTGAGAATGCCGGGGCGTGGGCCGTCGCGGCAGGTTTGCTCCATGTCATCCCTTACCTCGGTTCCGGCGTGACCGCCATCGCCGCCGGGATGGCCGCATTCATGCAGTCCGAATCGTTCTCGATGGCATTGCTGGTCGCCGGTGTATCGATGGCGATCGCCACCGTCATCGCCACCTTCGTCACGACGTGGTTGACCGGGAGATTTGCCAGGATGAATGCGGCTGCCGTGTTCATCTCGCTGCTGTTCTGGGGATGGCTCTGGGGAATTTGGGGCATGCTGCTCGGCATTCCGATCATCGTCATCGTGAAAGTCATATCGCAGCATGTGCAGCAGCTGCAACCGGTGGCCGAATTGCTGGGTGAATGAAGCGGTAGCGAAACAAAGGAGAAATGAATGACGAAGATCTGCCATCGTGTCAGCGCAACTTTGGCAATGAGTATCCTGATCGTGGGGCTGGTTGCCTGCGAGAAAAAGGAAGGTCCGGCGGAACGTGCCGGCAAGGAAATCGACAAGTCGATCGAAAACGCCGGGAAACAACTGGAGAAGGCGGGCCAGCAAATCCAGGATGTCGCAAAGGACGCCAAGAAATAGGGTGGTCGGTCGGCGCCGACGATGCGATCGCTGCATCTTTGATTGACGACATTGGCGTCCGGGTCCGCTGGATGCGCTGAACGCGAATTTCCCCCCTGAATGAGCTGCGGAAACCCGGGAGCCCGGTTGCCGGACGGGCGCGCGCGCGGCTATAATGGGCATATCGGCCGGTGCGCGTCGTTCGCGACGACCCGGCCGGCGTTCATCGAATGCCGGGTCGTTAGCTCAGCTGGTAGAGCAGCGGACTCTTAATCCGTTGGTCGCAGGTTCGATCCCTGCACGGCCTACCAATCAAGGCCCCGCGAGCAATCGCGGGGCCTCGTCGCTTCCGTGTCCGATCCCGCTGGCGGTTTGCCGTGGCCGCCGCCGCGCACTTCGCCTGTATCGGCACGGTGCTGCCAACGCGAACGATGCAACGGTGCGGCGGTTCGTCGAATGCGGCGCGTCGTCCGCGGGCGACGCGCCAGCAAGGCTCTTGGCGAAGGAACGCGAAGATGAACACGACAAGAAGTACGACTCCGGACGTACTGGCGACGGGGAGCTGTCTTTGCGGCGCGGTGCGTTACGACGTCATCGATGCGCTGCGCGACGTGATCCTCTGCCATTGCGCGATGTGCCGCAAGACGCATGGTCACATCGGCGCCTATACCGCGACGCCGAAAGGGGCGCTGCGGCTCACCGAGTCGCGCGGGCTCAAGTGGTACCGGTCATCGGAGCGGGCGCGCCGCGGTTTTTGCGGCGAATGCGGGGCGAGCCTGTTCTGGGAGGCCTTCGACCGGGATTACATGGCAATCGCCGCCGGCACGCTCGATCCGCCGACCGGGTTGCGGACGGTGCTGCAGATCCACGTCGACAGCGCCGGCGACTACTACGAAATCGCCGGCGAAATTGCGCGGCGGTCAGATTGATGTTGCGCCAGCGTGGCGTTCAGAGCTTGCCTGCGTAGTCCTTCTGCACTTTGGCGATGCGTTCGTGCGACCCCAGAAACGCATGCTTGGACATGTCGGGGGAATACCGGCTCGCGGGCGGGCGCTTGCCCGCTGCTTCGGCGAGTGCGCGAATGTGATGAGGACCGGCGCCGCAGCACACGCCGAGGTATCGAATATCCATGGCCATGGCCTGTTTGCCGAATGCGGCGATCTCGAAGCGATTGCAGGTAAATGGATCGAGCGCCACGGGAAACGGCCGGCTCCCTTCGTCGTAGTGCCAGTGCGTGTCTCTGAGGGACTGGAACGAAGGCTCGGCCTCGGTCGTGCGGAAGGGAACCGGGAGCGCTGCGATGTGCGTCTTCACCGCGGCCCGGATCTGCCGCAGCAGCGGCACCATCGTGGCCGGCCCGCGGATGCAGTTGAGGCCGACGACATCGGCGCCGGCATCCGCGAGACGTTTGCACGCTTCGTTGACCGTCCAATCCTCGCGTGTCACGTCGGCCTTGTGCATCGCGAGCGTGATGACCGCCGGCTGTTTCGCCGCCTTGATCACGTCGAGCGCGATCAGCGCTTCCTGCGCCCAGGAAAACGTTTCGCCGACGATGTAGTCGACTCCGGCATCGACGGCCCAGCCGACCTGCTCCTCGAACATCGCCCGCACCGCCTTGTGAGACGCCGCGTCGGCTGGATCGAAGACGTTGGTATTGCAGATGTCTCCGGCGAACAGCGCCCCGCTCTCAAAAGCGACGGCCTTGGCGATCGCCAGCGCGCGGCGGTTGATCGGTTCGAGATCGCCTTCGCGCCCGATCACGCGCAACTTCTCGCGGTGCGCGTAATAGGTGAGCGCCTCGACGACGTCGGAACCCGCGTGGACAAAATCACGGTGCAGCTGGCTAACGACTTCGGGGTGCTCCAGCACCACCTCGGGCACGAAGGCGCCGGCTTGAAGATAGCCGCGGCGCTCGAGTTCGAAAACGTAGCCCTCGGCGCAGATCACCGGCCCGTGGTCGAGCCGTTCCATTAGCGAAAGTCGTTTCGGCGGCGGTGCGGTCATGGCGGTCCTGGCGGTCGCGTAAGTGGGGTAATTTACCATCTCGCGTTCGCAATGCCACGACAGTTGCGGGACGACTCGGATCGTCGTAGACGCGACACCGACGATGGCGTGCCGCAAGACGACCCGGGCGCGAGTCGTCTTCCGCGGCACTCGCACACAAAACAGTGGCAACGTGCGCACGGTGTGTCGTATTGTTCGCGGTGGGCCGCCGGGCCCGCCGACGCGAGGAATAGCGGTGGAAACGCTGGCATTCATACTGCACAACCTGCCGGCAATAGGCGAACGCACGCTCGAGCACCTTTCGATCGTCGGCGTTGCCGTCGGCATCGCCATCCTGACCGGAGTCCCGATCGGCATCGCGATCACGCAGAGCCAGCGTGGCGCGGATACGGTTCTCTACCTGGGTTCGATCGTGATGACGATACCGTCTATCGCGTTGTTTGGCGTGCTGATTCCGATTCTTTCGAAGATCGGGCAGGGCATCGGCTGGCTGCCCGCCGTGATCGCTGCGATGCTCTATGCGCAGCTGCCGATCATCCGCAACACGTATACGGCGATCAGGAACGTCGACCCGGCGCTGCGCTCGGCGGCGATCGGCATGGGCATGTCGGTGCCGCAGCGCCTCGCGCGGGTCGAGATTCCGATTGCGCTACCGGTGATCATCGCCGGCATCCGCATCGCCGTGGTCATCAACATCGGCGTCACGGCGATCGCCGCTTACATCGGCGCCGGAGGCCTCGGCACGTTCATCTCCCGCGGGATTTCGCAGACCGACGTCCGCCAGCTCATCACCGGCGCGCTGGCGCTCGGCCTGCTCGCGATCGCCGCCGACTACGCGCTGCTGAGGCTGCAGCGGCGCCTGACTCCGAAGGGCGTGGCGCTGCCCGCCGTCCGGCCATGATTCGCATCGATGCGCTGGCCAAGATCTACGCGACGCCGCAGGGGCCGGTCACCGCGGTCGACGACATCAGCTTCGAGGTCGCGGAAGGCGAGATCTGCGTGCTGCTCGGACCTTCCGGCTGCGGCAAGACGACAACGCTGCGGATGATCAACCGGCTGGTGTCGCCCACGTCGGGCAAGATCTTCATCGCCGGTCGCGACACCGACGCGGTCGATCCGGTGGAGCTGCGGCGCGGCATCGGCTACGTGATCCAGCAGATCGGGCTCTTCCCGAACATGACCGTTGCCGAGAACGTCGGTGTCGTGCCGCGGCTCCTCGGCTGGAGCGTCCAAAGTCGCCGCCGCCGTGCCGAGGAGCTGCTCGCGATGCTGGCGCTCGACCCGGCGCATTTTCTCGACCGCTATCCGGGCGAGCTGTCGGGCGGCCAGGCGCAGCGCGTCGGCGTGGCGCGGGCGCTTGCCGCCGATCCGCCGGTGCTGCTGATGGACGAGCCCTTCGCGGCGCTCGACCCGGTGAACCGCGAGGCGATCCAGGACGAATTCCTGCGCATGCAACAGGCATTGAAGAAGACGATCCTGTTCGTCAGCCACGACATCGACGAGGCGGTGAAAATGGCCGACCGTATCGCGATCTTCCGCGCCGGCCGGCTCGAGCAATACGCGGCGCCCGACGCGATGCTTGCACGGCCGGCCGACGCGTTCGTCGCCGGGTTCGTCGGCAGCGACCGCACGTTGAAGCGCCTGCGCCTGATCCGCGTCCGCGACGTGATGACGCCCGGCGGAGTTGCCGACGCCGCGGCGCCGGCGGTCACGCCCGATGACGATCTGCGCGTCGTCGCGACGCTGTTCCTGCAGTACGGCGTCGACGCCCTCGCCTGCGTGGATGCCGAAGGTCGGGCCGTCGGCGTCGTTACGCGTGCCGGCGTTGCCGCGCGACTGGCGACCGAGGTCGCACGATGAGCACCGCCGAGAATCCGGGCCGCTCCGCGCTGCCCTATCTGGTGCTCGGCGGGATCGCGCTGGTGATTGCGTGGCTTCTCGTCGCCACCGGCCTCGCGTCCGACATCCTGCGCTACAAGAAGGACATCCTCTACCTCGTCAAGCAGCATCTGGTGCTGGTCGGAATATCGGGATCGGCGGCGATCGCCTGCGGCGTCGGCATCGGTGTCTGGCTGACGCGGCCATGGATGGCGCGTTACGCCGAAGGCACGATCCAGGCGGTGAACGTGGCGACGTCGATTCCGACGCTCGGCAAGCTCGCATTGATGATGAGTGTGCTCGGCATCGGCGCCCTGCCTGCGATCGTGGGTCTGTGGATCGCGACGCTGCTGCCGATCGTTCGCAACACGTACGAAGGCATTCGCGCGGTGCCGGCACCTCTTATCGACGCCGCGCACGGCATGGGCATGGGGCCCGGCGCGATTCTCGCTCGCGTCGAGCTGCCGAACGCGCTGTTCGTGATCTTCGCCGGCGTGCGCACGGCGATGGCGGTCAATGTAGGGACCGCGCCGATCGCGTTCCTGATTGGCGGCGGCGGACTGGGCGAGCTCATTTTCACGGGCATCGATCTGCAGGAGCATGGCATGATGCTGGCCGGTGCGATCCCGACCGCGCTCCTGGCCGTCGTCGTGGATTTTTTGTTCGGGCAGGCGCAGTATTGGCTGGTGCCGCGCGGCGTCAATCCGCTGCGGAATCCATGAATTTGACAGGCAGGGAGAAGACCATCATGAAACAGGCGTTGAGCAAGCTGCTGGGGAGCATCGCGCTCGCGGCATTGTGCTGGGGCGGCGGCGCCGTGGCGCAGACGATCGCCGTCGGCGGCAAGGCATTCACCGAGCAGCAGATCATGACCGCGATGACCGTCGCGTTGCTGAAGGCGAAGGGCTTTGCGCCCGACCGCAAGGCCGGCATGGGCAGCGCCGCGGTCCGCGCGGCGATGGAGAATGGCCAGATCGACGTCTACTGGGAGTACACGGGAACCGGCCTGGGGGTCTTCAACAAGATAACCGACAAGTTCGCTTCGGCGGAAGACGCCTACAAGCGGATCAAGGAGGTCGACGCGGCGAAGGGCATCGTCTGGCTCAACATGTCCGCCGTCAACAATACCTACGCGTTCGCGATGAACCGGGACGAAGCGCAGAAGCGCGGCATCGTCACGATGAGCGATTTCGCGAAGGCCGTGAAAAGTGGCGCCAAGCTCACCTTCGCGTCGAACGCCGAGTTCTACGCGCGGCCCGACGGGCTTCCCGGCTGGCAGACGGCCTACGGCTTCGAGTTCGACCGCGACAACGTCAAGCGGATGGACACCGGCCTCACCTACGCCGCGCTCAAGGACCGGCAGGTCGATTCCGCGGTGGTGTTCGCGACCGACGGCCGGATCCCGGCCTTCAATTTCGTCGTGCTGAAGGACGACAAGGGCTTCGCCGCACCCTACAACCTGACGCCTGTCGTGCGCAAGGAAGTGCTGGACAAGAACCCGAAACTCGCCGACGCGCTGAACGCGATTTCCGCCAAGCTCAACGACGAGACAATGGGCAAGCTCAACGCCAGCGTCGACGTCGACAAGAAGACGGTCGAGGAAGTGGCGGAGGGTTTTCTGAAGGCCAACGGGCTGATCTGATGGATTGATCGATGGCCGAGGAGGATCGCGGCACGAGAACGCCCGGAACAACGAGCGCCGACGTCCCCGCGTTCATTTGTGGCCTCGCGTTCTCCGACGTGCCGCACGACGTCGTCGCGCAGGCGCAGCGCTGCCTGCAGGATCTCGTCGGCGTCGCCGCGGCCGGCAGCCGAATGCCCGGCGCCGCCATCGCCAACGCGTACGCGGCAACGCAGCTCTGCGGCCGCGACCGTGATGCCCGGATCCTGTTCGATGGACGGCGCGCGGGCCTCGCCGGCGCAGCATTTGCCGGTGCGACGACCATCGACGCGCTCGATGCGCACGACGGAAACGTTCTGACCAAAGGACACGCCGGTGCGGCGCTTTTGCCGGCGCTGCTCGCTCTCGTCGATGGCGCGCGGGCCAGCGACCGGCCCGCCGCGATGGACGGCCGCGAATTCCTCACGAACCTGGTCCTCGGCTACGAAATCGCGACGCGCGCCGGCATCGCGCTGCATTCGACGGTGCCGGACTATCACTGCTCGGGCGCCTGGAATGCGCTCGGGTGCGCGGCGGTCGCCGCGCGACGCCTTGATCTTGATGCGGCGGGCATCCGTCACGCGCTCGGCGTCGCGGAGTACTTCGGGCCGCGTGGCCAGATCCTGCGCGCCTGCGACTACCCGACGATGGTGAAGGACGGATCCGGCTGGGGCGCGCATGTCGGGGTCAGCGCGGCGCTGCTCGCGTCCGCCGGATTCACCGGCGCGCCGGCACTTACCGTCGAACGCAACGATGCGGCGCCGCTCTGGAACGATCTCGGCGCGCGCTGGCGCATTCGCGAGCAGTACTTCAAGGCCTATCCCGTCTGTCGCTGGGCGCAACCGGCGGTCGAGGCGGCGCTCGGGCTGCAACGGGCGCACAACTTTGCCGCGGACGAAATCGCGGCGCTCGCCATCGAGAGCTTCCGTGAGGCGATCGCCCTCGGCTCCGGATGTGCAGTGCCGCGGACGACCGACGAAGCGCAGTACAGCCTCCCGTTCCCGGTGGCGGCCGCGCTGGTGTTCGGCACGCTTGGCGCCGGCGAGGTCGACGCGCCGGCATTGACCGATCCGCGCGTGCTGCGGCTGCTCACGGCGATGACCCTGACCGAGGATGCCGACTTTTCGCGCCGCTTTCCGGCCGAGCGCTGGGCGCGGGTGCGGATTACGCTCAATGATGGCCGGACGCTTGTCTCCGAACCGGCGCGGGCGCGCGGCAATCCGGAGAACCCGTTGTCGGAGCTCGAGCTGCACGACAAGTATCGTGCGCTCGCCGAGCCCGTGCTGGGCGTGGCGCGCGCGGAGCGGATCGAGCAGATGGTGGCAGCGCTTCCGACGGACCGGGTGGCATTGCCGGCGCTGGTCGACGAACTGCTGCGGCCGATCGCCTGAGGCGCCCTTCCGGGAGTTGGCGCGTGTCGCACCGGCGCCAAGTGCGGACGTTTTCGAACAACCCGTCTCCGTGGAGCTGACGCGCGCCGGG
The DNA here is from genome assembly GCA_963726775.1 of uncultured beta proteobacterium. Lineage (GTDB taxonomy): Bacteria > Pseudomonadota > Gammaproteobacteria > Burkholderiales > Casimicrobiaceae > CAIWHR01. The sequence goes on along the minus strand of CAVSDL010000001.1, from coordinate 941,656 downwards.
GCTCACCGCGCTCCTGCAACCGGTCAACGGTAGGGGCGCGGCGGGAGCACGTCGTAACCGTATTGCGCCGCCGACAGACAGAGCTCGCGCCAGACGTCGCGGGCGAAGCTCCGCGCGACCATCACGGTGAACGTCGGCGCGTCGTCGTGCTTTTCGACCAATGCGTTGACATGCGCCAGGACGCTTTGCGCGCAGGTGCCGGCCGCGAACGCGCGCGGGTGGAAATCCAGCGGGCAGCCCTTGGCCAGCGCCGTCGCCGCGTGCGCTCCGGACATGGTCCACGCGATTCGGCTCGCCGAAAGATCGAACAGCGCGCCGCCGACCGCGTTCAGCGCGTCGCGTTTCGAGGCGAAATCGACGAGAGGCGACGGAACTCCCGCAACCAGCAGCCACGACGTCGGGCCGAGCCACAGCGCTGTCAGCGCGCCGCTCTTGACCGTCGTGTTTGCGGTAGTGGGGAGCGCGACGTCGAACAGCCGCTGCGCGAGTCCGGCCAACGACGGTCGTGCCGCGTCGCCCTGCAGGTTCCACGCCGCGGCTATCGCGGCTTCGGCCAGCGTGACGCCGGTTGCCGCTGCGCCGTAGTGACCGGGCGCGACGGCGCCGATCGCGCGGCTCATCGCATCAGGCATGCATCCGCTCCCCGCCCGGATCGACGAAGCAGGGCGGGACCACCTTCACCCGAACCTTCGCTCCGGCGAGCGGCGATAGCGCCCACAACATTTCGCCGTGCCGCGCGCGGCCGTTGGCGACGAGCGCCAGCGCGATCCACGACCCGAGGTTCGGACTCCAGCACCATGACGTCACGTGGCCGAGCATCGGGTTTGGCAACGGGTGGTCCGGATCGGCGACGATCTTCGCGCCGCGCGGCATCGCGGCGCCGTCCTGCGCGGTGAGTCCCACGAGCTGCCAGCGGCCCGGCGCCGCGAGCGCGGGACGGTTCAACAGTGGCTTGCCGACGCACCACTTTGCCGCGCTGACGAGCTTGCCGAGGCCGAGGTCATCGGCCGTCGTTCGGCCGTCGGCCTCGGGCCCGATCACCACGTGGCCTTTTTCGATCCGCAGCGTGCTCATCGCCTCGGTGCCGTACGGCATCATCCCGAAAGCGGCACCGGCAATGAGCACCGCTTCCCACATCGCGCGGCCACGGTTCGCCGGAACGTGGATTTCGTAGGCGAGCTCGCCCGAGTAGCTCATTCGGAAAAGACGCGCCGGTATCGCGCCATCGGCCGCGCGGATGCGGCATTCACCGACGGCGAGGAACGGGAATGCGTCGTTGGAGACGTCGATATCGACGATTTCCCGCAGCACGTCGCGCGCCCTTGGCCCCGACACCGCCGCGGCCGCCCACTGCTCGGTTGCCGATGTCGCGAACACCTCGAGATCGGGCCAGACAGCCTGGAGCAGGTACTCGATATGCTGCAACACTTTGACCGCGTTCGCCGTTGTCGTCGTCATCAGGTAATGCGTGGCGGCAAGCCGCGACGTCGTGCCGTCGTCCAGCACGATGCCGTCGTCGCGCAACATCACGCCGTACCGGCAGCGGCCGACCGCCAGAGTGTCCCAGCGGTTGATGTAGACGCGGTTCAGGAACTCGGCCACGTCGGCTCCCTGCAGCTCGATCTTGCCGAGCGTTGAAACGTCGACGACGCCGACGTTGGTTCGGACGTTGCGCGCCTCGCGGCTCGCCGCGGCGTCCGCGGATTCGCCGGGCCGCGGGTACGAGTGCGGTCTCCTCCAGAGTCCGGCATTGACGAAGCGCGCGCCGTGCTCGGCGTGCCAGTCGTGCAGCGCGGAGTATCGCGTGGGTGCGACGTGCGCCGCGCATGCGCGCCCCGGCAGCGCGCCCAGCGTCACCGGCGTGTACGGCGGCCGAAAGGTGGTCGTGCCGACCCGCGGTATCGGCAGCCCGAGCTCGTCCGCCAGAAGCGCAAGACCGAGGATGTTGCCGGTCTTGCCCTGATCGGTGCCCATGCCGAGCGTCGTGTAACGCTTCAGGTGCTCGACGGATCGATAGCCTTCACGTGCGGCAAGGGCGATGTCGGCGACGGTGACGTCGTTTTGCAGGTCGACAAAGCGCTTGGCGCTCCTGCTGCGCGCCGGGACGGACCACATCGGCGCGTGCACGCCGGCTTCGAGGGCTTCCGCCCAGGGTGCGGCGAGCGCTGACGCCGCAAACCCGGCGGTTTCCGCGGCGGCCGAGCCGGCGGCGTGGCCATCGGCAAGTGCGGCGGCGAGGTCCAGGCGTCCGTTCGCGGCGCCGGCCGCGACGATCGGCAACGGCGAGGATTCCGGAACGAACGCGGCAAGCACGTCGTCGTAGCGCAACTTGCCGCGCGCCTGGGAAAACAGGTGGACCGCGGGATTCCAGCCGCCGGACACGCAGACGAGATCGCAGTCTAGCCAGTTCGCGGTTCCACCGGCGATCGGCGCGATCTCGACGGCGCTCACGCGCGAGCCGCCGTGTGCGGCGACGACTCCCGATCCCGCGACGATCGGCAGGCCCGCGTCGCGCGCCTGCCGCGCCAGCGTGCCGCCAGGCTGCGCGTCTGGCCGCGCGTCGACGATGGCGGCAATCGCCACGTCCGATGCGTGCAGCGCGAGCGCCGCCGCATACGCGCTATCGTTGTTGGTGAAGACCACGGCGCGCGAGCCGGGCCGCACGCCGTAGCGCCGGACGTATGTGCGCGCGGCACCGGCGAGCATCGTGCCGGGCAGGTCGTTGTTGGCGTACGCGACGTGACGCTCGTGCGCGCCGCTCGCGAGCACGACCGCCTTTGCCCGGACCTTCCAGAGCCGCTGGCGGGGTGTGTCGACAGAGGGCATGGCGAGGTGGTCGGTCACGCGCTCGACCAGGCCGACGAGATTGTCGTCGTAGTAGCCGAACGCCGTGGTGCGCGGCAGCAGCACGAAGCCCGAATGAAGGGCGAGCCCGTGGACAGTGCCGGCGACCCAGTCCGCGGCACCGACACCGTCGATCGTCACTGTGTCGCCGACCAGGCTGCCGCCCGGAATCGGATCTTCGTCGCAGAGCATCACGCGCGCGCCGGAATCCACCGCCGACCGCGCTGCCGCAAGTCCTGCCGGCCCGGCGCCGATCACCAGCACGTCGCAATGCGCATACTGGTGCTCGTAGTGGTCGGGATCGGGTTCGTTCGCCGCGCGGCCCATGCCCGCGGCGTGGCGGATCACGTGCTCGTACTTCCGCCACCACCGCGGTGTCGGCGGCCACATGAATGTCTTGTAGTAGAAGCCCGCCGGAATGAACCGCGACAGTGCATCGTTGATGGCGCCGACGTCGAATCGCACCGATGGCCAACGATTCTGGCTCGACGCGACGAGCGCCTCGAACAGTTCGAGCGTTGTCGCGCGCACGTTCGGCTCGGTCCGCGCGCCGCGCGCGAGCTGCACCAGCGCATTCGGTTCCTCGCTGCCGGCGCTGAAAATGCCGCGCGGCCGGTGGTATTTGAAGCTGCGGCCGACGAGATGGACGCCGCTGGCGAGCAGCGCGGAGGCGAGCGTGTCGCCGGCGAAACCTTCGTAGCGCGTGCCGTCGAACTCGAAGCGCAATGGCCGCGCGCGGTCGATGACTCCGCCGTCGGGCAGGCGAAACGGCTGCTTCACCGAACCGCTCCGGGCAGTGCCTCGTCGAGGCGCGCGCTGGCGAGGATCTCGTGGGTGCGCGTGTTGCGGCGCACCTTGAACCAGCGCCTGCACCCAGCGCCGTGCAGCCACAGCTCATCATGCGGGCCGCACGGGTTGTCGCGCAGATAGACGTACGCGAACCACGCGGCTTCCGGGGCGTCGGTTGCGGGCCGCCGCACGGTCGCGTCTCCGCCGTACGTGAACTCCACCTGGTTGCGCGGCCCGCACCACGGGCACGGGATCAGCAGCACGGTGCACGCGTCTTCATGTCAGTGCGCCCACGCGCAGGGCCCGGCGCCCTTTTCGTCGATCGTGCGCCCTTCCGCGAAGCGCTCGAGTGTAAACGCGGCGTTGAGCGGATGCGGGTCGTCGTGGGCCATCGTGTAGGCAAGCAGCCAACCCGAGGCCGGCGTGGCCTTGAAGCCGCCGTAGCACCAGCCGCCGGACATGTAGAGCCCCCTGACGGGCAGCTTGCCGATGATCGGGCTGCCGTCCATCGTCATGTCCATGATGCCGCCCCAGGTGCGCATCAGCTTCAGCCGCCCGAAGCTCGGAAACAGCGCAAGGCACGCGCTCACCACGTGCTCGATGGCCGGCAGATTGCCACGCTGCGCGTAGGAATTGTAGAAGTCGAGGTCGCCGCCCATCACAAGCTCGCCCTTGTCGGACTGGCTGATATAGAAGTGCACCGCTCCCGACGTGACGACGGTGTCGAGCACCGGCTTCACGGGGTCCGACACCATCGCCTGCAGGACGTGCGATTCGATCGGCAACCGGAGACCCGCCATGGCGGCGACGTGGCTGGAGTGCCCGGCGACGGCGATGCCGAGATTGCGCGTGGCGATGAATCCCTGCGTCGTCTCCACGCCGGCGATCGCGCCGCTGTCGATCCGGATGCCGGTCACTTCGCATAGCTGGATGATGTCGACGCCGCGGGCGTCGGCCGCGCGTGCGTAGCCCCACGCTACGGCGTCGTGGCGCACGGTCCCACCGCGCGGCTGCAGGAGGCCGCCGTGGATCGGGAAGCGCGCGTCCGGCGAGCAGTCGAGGTTCGGGATCCGGCGCGCGATCTCGTCGCAGGAAAGAAACTGCGCGTCAATGCCGTTGAGGCGCATTGCGTTGCCGCGCCGCAATGCCGCGTCCATATCGGCCGGCGAATGGACGAGATTCAGCACGCCGCGCGCGCTGTACATCACGTTGAAGTTGAGGTCCTGCGCGAGCCCCTCCCAGAGCTTCAGCGAGAACTCGTAGAAGTGCGCGTTGGGATCGAGATGGTAGTTCGACCGGACGATCGTCGTGTTGCGGCCCGTGTTGCCGCCGCCCAGCCAGCCCTTTTCCAGCACGGCGACGTTGGTCATGCCGTGCTCTTTCGCGAGATAGTAGGCCGTCGCCAGGCCGTGCCCGCCGCCGCCGACGATGACGGCGTCGTAGCGCGGCTTCGGACGCGGGCCGCGCCACGCGAGCGGCCAATGCTCGTGGTGCGTGAGCGCGTTGCGGGCGAGCGAGTAGATCGAATACTTCAAGATGGGCGGCGATGGCCCGCGGCAACAGCCCTGCTGTCGCTCGCGCGCGTGATCGCTTATTCTAACGGCCTTGCGGAGTACGGGCCATGCCCGTCGCCGATCGTGGTCCACCCGAGGGAGGAAAGCATGCGGATAACAAAGTGGTACCTGGGCTTCTGTGCAGCCGCCGTGTTGGCGCTGGCGATGTCGGTCCCGGCGCGGGCACAATCGGACACGCTCGCCGCCGTCAAGCAGAAGGGAAAGATCGTCGTCGGCGTCAAGGCCGACTACAAGCCGTTCGGCTACACGGACCCGTCGGGCAAGATCGTCGGCCTCGAAATCGACCTCGCCAACGATGTCGCCAAACGCCTCGGCGTGCAGATCGAGCTGGTGCCGGTCATTGCCGCGAACCGCATGGAATTCCTGAAGCAGGGCCGGATCGACATGATGATCGCGACGATGGCATACCGCCCCGATCGTGCGGAGGTCATCGGCATACCGGAGCCGTTCTACTACGCGGGCGCGGCCAACGTGTTCGCGAGGAAGAGCTCGGGGCTCAAGAACTGGGCCGATCTCAAGGGCAAACCCGTCTGCGGAATTCAGGGCGCGTACTACAACCGTCGCACGGGCGAGGAGTTCGGCGCGAACCTGGTCGTGTTCAAGGGTGTGACGGAGGCTATGGCGGCGCTTGAAGGAGGCAACTGCGTTGGCACGGTGTTCGACACTACGTTTTTCGCCGGCATCATGGGGGATTCGAAGTGGGCCGATTACGCGATGGTGCTGCCGTCGATCGATCCCGAACCCTGGGGTCTCGGCGTGCGCAAGGACGACGCGAAATTCGCCCAGTACATCAGCGACGTGTCGAAGGAGTGGCACAAGACCGGATTCATCCTCGAGCTCGAAAGAAAGTGGGGGATTCCGCAGTCGCCGTTCCTCGTCGAGCAGCAGGCCAAGTTCAAGTAGCCGTGGCGTGCGCCGGAGCGGACGCCGACGCCGGGCGGGAACCGGGGTCACCCGGTGGATGACGTCGCGGCCTGGTTTCTGTGGCTGTACAAGACGACCGGCATCAAGCTGACGATCTTCTACGACAGCTACGACCGCGCGCGCTTTTTCGCCGGCTTTGCCACCACCGTAAGACTGTCGGCGTACTGCCTGGTTCTGAGCCTCGCGCTCGGCACTCTCGCAGCCTGGCTCCATGGATCGCGCGTCGCCGCGGTGCGCCGCGCCGCGGCCGGCTTTGTCGCGCTGTTCCGCAACACGCCGCCGCTCGTCCAGTTGTATTTCTTCTATTTCGCACTGGGGCCCGTCCTGCCGAAGGTCGACGGGGTGCCGGTGCTGGGCTCGTTCGGGTGGGCCGTCGTGTCGCTGACGCTGCTGGAGACGGCGTTCGCCGCCGAGATCATCCGGGCCGGCATCGAGGCGGTGCCGAAGGCGATGGTCGAGGCCGCCGCGTCGCTCGGATTTTCGCGCTGGCAGATCTATCGGCAGGTCGTTCTGCCGCTGGCGCTGCGGGTCACGATGCCGGCGATGACCAACAACCTTGTCAACCTGGTGAAGACGACCACGCTGGCGTACGCCATCGCGGTGCCCGAGCTCGTCTATATGTCCGCGCAGATCTGGTCGGAGCAGGTGAACGTGCCGGAGATGATGATCGTGCTGCTGATCTGCTACGTGGCGATCGTCGGCATCATCAACGAGTTCATGCAGTGGCTCGAGGATCGACTGCGCGTGCCGGGGTTCGGGCAATGAGCGCGCGCGTCGGGCCTGGCGCGGGTAACGCGGTGCACATGGCCGTTCTGCCGCCGGTCCGGCTGTCTCGGTCGCGAGCTGCGCTCGGCGACCGGTCGAGCGGCGGGGTTGTGTTTAACGCGCGTAGCGGCGCGGCGCTCTGCGCGGTCTTCGTAGCGTCAATGGCGATCGCGCAAATCCAGGCGGCACCCGCCAAAGCGAGCGTTCTCGAACTTCTCGTCAAGTGGACGCCGCTGCTCGCGAGCGGATTCCTTTTCAATCTCCTGATCAGTTTTTTCGCAATGCTTGCCGGGACCGCGGCCGGCCTGCTGCTTGGCATCGCGCGCATTTCGCCGCGAGGACCGATCCGGAGCGCTTCCTGGATCGTCGTCCAGTTCTTCCGCAACGCGCCGTGGCTTGTTCTGCTTTTCTTCGTGATGTTCCTGATGCCGTTCGAGCTGCATCTTGGCGGCGTGACCGTGCCGTTTCCGGATTGGATCAAGGCGACGCTGGGCCTCGCGCTGCCGATCATGGCCAATGTCGCCGAAATCGTTCGCGGTGCGGTGCAGTCGATTCCGACCGCGCAGTGGGAGGCCGCCCGGTCGCTCGCGTTTTCGCGCCGGCAGACGCTCTGGCGCATCATCCTGCCGCAGTGCATCAAGCGGATGCTACCGCCGTGGATGAACTGGTACGCGATCCTGACGATGGCGACAACGCTGGCCTCGATCGTCGGGGTCGGCGAGGTGATGACCCTGACGGGCCGCATCACCAACGCCGAAGGGCGCACCGATCTCCTGATCCCGATCTACAGCTACGTGCTGCTCTGGTTCTTCGCCTACTGCTACCCGATATCGCGCTGGACTCGCCGGCTGGAAGCCCGTTACGCGGAGCGCTGATGGAACTCGACGTCTTCTTGCGCGACCATGGCATTGCCGGTGCCCGGCACGAGCACCCGCCCGTCATGACCGTCGAGGAATCCGAACGGCTGGTGCCGCGGCTGCCAGGCGCCAAGACGAAGAACCTGTTCCTGCGCGACAGGAAAGGCGCGCGCCACTTCCTGGTGACGGTCCCGCACGACCTTCCCGTCGACCTCAACGCGCTGGGATCGGTGCTCGACGCCGGCCGGCTGGGCTTCGCGTCGGCCGAACGCCTGCAGAGGCATCTCGGCGTCACACCGGGGTCGGTGAGCCTCCTCGCGCTCGTCAACGACAAGGCGCGCGCCGTGGAATTCGTCATCGAGCGCAGGCTGTGGCAGGCAGCTGCCGTGCAAGCCCACCCGCTGGTGAACACCGCGACGATGGTCCTCGCGCACGCCGACCTCGAGCGCTTTCTCGCAGCCACCGGCCACGCGCCGCGCGTCGTCGACGTGCCAGGTGCGGCGCCGGCCGGCGAGGCCGGTTGATGTCCATGCCCGAGCCCGACATTTCCGCCGCCGCCGCAACGCCGATCGTCCGCCTCGTCGACGTGCACAAGTCGTTCGGCGCGTTCGAGGTCCTGCGCGGCATCTCGCTCGCCGTCGGCAAGGGCGAGGCCGTCTGCATCATCGGGCCGTCCGGGTCCGGCAAGTCGACGCTGCTTCGCTGCATCAACGGACTGATTCCAGTCGACCGTGGCGAAATCCACGTCGGCCCGCATGCCGTGCATCGTTTGCACCAGGACCAGGAGATGGTGGCGCTGAGAAAATACGTGTCGATCGTCTTCCAGCAGTACAACCTCTTTCCGCACCGGACGGCGCTCGAAAACGTGATGATGGCGCCGGTGCAGGTGTTGGGACAGCCGCCCGCCGAGGTGGAAGAGCGGGCCTATGCGCTGCTGAAAAAGGTTCGCCTCTCCGGCAAGGAAAAGAGCTATCCCGGGGAACTTTCGGGCGGCCAGCAGCAGCGCGTCGCCATCGCGCGGGCGCTCGCGATGCGGCCGTCGGTGATGCTCTTCGACGAGGTGACGGCGGCGCTCGATCCGGAGACGCGCAAGGAGGTACTGGTGACGATCCGCCAGCTGATCGACGAAGGCATGACATCGATCCTGGTCACACACGAAATGGCCTTCGCGCGCGAGATCTCGCACCACGTCTACTTCACCGACCACGGACTCATCGTCGAAGACGGGCCGCCCGCGCAGCTCTTCGGGGCGCCGCAGAAGGACCGCACGCGCGCGTTCCTCGAGCAGATTCTCGGATGAAGACGCATACCCGGGTTGCGGTGATCGGCGGCGGTGTGGTCGGCGCCAGTGTTCTCTACCATCTCGCCCGCGCCGGATGGACCGATGTCGTGCTGCTCGAGCGCGACGAGTTGACGTCGGGATCGACGTGGCACGCCGCCGGCGGCATGCATACTCTGAACGGGGATCCCAATGTCGCCAAGCTGCAGGAATACACGATCAAGCTCTACCGCGAGATCGAGGAAGCGTCGGGCCAGTCTTGCGGCATTCACATCACCGCCGGAGTCGACCTCGCCGGAACGGCGGAGCGACTGGATTTTCTGAAGGTTGCCTGCGGCCGCGCCCGTTATCTCGGCCTCGACATGGAAATCATCTCGGTCGACGAGGCGGCGCGGCTCTTCCCGTTGCTCGACAAGAAATATTTCGTCGGCGCGCTCTACAACCCGCTCGAAGGACACGTCGATCCCGCGGGCGTGACGCAGGCCTATGCCAAGGCGGCGCGCAACCTCGGCGCGGAGGTCTATCGCTACACCCGCGTGACGGATCTGCAAGCGCGGGCCGACGGTTCCTGGGAGGTGATCACCGACAAGGGCAACCTTCGCGCCGAGCACGTCGTCAATGCCGGGGGGCTGTGGGCGCGCGAAGTCGGGCGCTTCGTCGGCCTCGAATTGCCGGTTCTCGCCATGGAGCATCAGTATCTGATTACCGGCGAGATCCCCGAAGTGGCTGCCTCGCCGACCGAGATGCTGCACGTCATCGATTTCGAAGGCGAGATCTACATGCGCCAGGAAGGCCGCGGCATGCTGATCGGCACCTACGAGAAAGCCGGCGTGCCGTGGGCCGTGCGCGAGACGCCGTGGAGCTTCGCGAACGAGCTCCTGCCGCCCGATCTCGACCGCATCGCGCCGAGCCTCGAAGTAGGATTCCGGCACTTTCCGGCGCTCGAACGCGCGGGCATCAAGCGCGTCGTCAACGGTCCGTTCACGTTCGCGCCGGACGGCAACCCGGTAATCGGACCGATTCGAGGCCTCTCCAACTACTGGGTCGCCTGCGGCGTGATGGCCGGGTTCAGCCAGGGAGGCGGCGTCGGCCTGACACTGGCGAACTGGATGGTGCACGGGGATCCAGGCTTCGACATCTGGGCGATGGATGTCGCGCGGTTCGGCGATTGGGCGACGCGGACCTATACGCACGCGAAGGTGCGCGAAAACTATTCACGGCGCTTTCGCATTCGCTTTCCTAACGAGGAACTGCCCGCCGCGCGGCCGTTGCGGACGACGCCGGTGTACGACCGGCTGAAGGCGCGCGGCGCGGTATTCGGCGCGTCGTTCGGGCTGGAGCACGCCTTGTGGTTCGCGCCGAGGGGCAGCGAGCCGCGCGAGGATGCAACCTACCGCCGTTCGAACGCGCACGACCCGGTGGGCGCCGAGTGTCGCGCGGTTCGCGGCGCCGTCGGAGTGCTCGAAACTTCGACATTTTCACGATACGAAGTGACCGGCCCCGGCGCCGCGGCGTGGCTCGACCGCCTGCTCGCGAGCCGGCTGCCGCGCGAAGGGCGGATGGCGTTGTCGCCGATGCTGAACGACAACGGCAGGCTGATCGGCGACTTCACCGTCGCGAACGCCGGCCGCGACCGCTACTTCGTCTTCGGCTCGGGCGTCGCCGAGCAGTACCACCTGCGCTGGTTCGAGGCGCGGCTGCCGGCTTTGGGCGTGGCCGTCCGCTCGCTGCGCACCGAGCTGCTCGGCCTCGCGATCGCGGGACCGAGGTCGCGCGACCTGCTCCTCCGCGTGTGCGCCGACGACGTGTCGAACGAAGGACTTCCATTTCTCTCGTTCCGCGAAACCGAGGTCGCGTTGCTGCCCGCGCGCGTGGGCCGCATTTCGTTTACCGGCGAGTTGGGCTATGAAATCTGGGTGCCGGCCGATTGCCAGCTCGCGCTCTACGACGCGCTGGTCGCCGCGGGCGCGGATCTCGGACTCGTGCATTACGGGTCGCGGGCGCTCAATTCACTGCGGCTGGAGAAGGGGTTCGGCAACTGGGCGCGCGAGTTCCGCCCGGTGTACACGCCGTCCGAAGCTGGCGTCGATCGCTTTGTCGATCTCACCAAGGCGGAGTTCAGCGGTCGTGCGGCAGTGCTTCGCGACCGGGAACGGGGACCGACGCGGCGCCTCGTCGCGTTCGTGGTCGAGGCGGCCGACGCCGACGCGATCGGCGACGAGCCCGTGTGGCACGACGGCCAGGTGGTGGGCTGGGTGACGTCGGGGGCCTACGGTCATTGGGTCGGGAAGTCGATCGCACTGGGGTACGTGCCCGCGGCACTCGCGCACGCAGGTGGGGGATTCGAGGTCGAGATTCTCGGCGAGCGCCGTCCCGCGGTGCTGGCGCCCCAGCCGCTCCACGATCCCACGGGCGAGCGCATGCGAAGGTCCTGAGCATCCACGAGACCACTTTCCGCCGCATTCGCCGGCCCGCCGTGACGGGCTCCAGTGACGAGGTGGATGCGGGTTGCGCGAGCGGGCGCTTGTCCCCCATCCGGTGGCATGCGAAACTCCCACGTCCCAAATTCTCCAGTCACTCCAAAGCGAGGTTTTTCATGTCGTTGAGATCGTTCGTCGCCCGCGCTGCCATGCTGGGCTTCGCCGGCGCACTTATCGTGGGTGCCGCCGTCGCGCAGGACATCAAGTTTTTCCGCATCGGCACCGGCGGCACCGCCGGCACCTACTATCCGATCGGCGGCCTGATCGCCAACGCCATCTCGAACCCGCCGGGCTCGCGCGCCTGCAACGAGGGCGGCAGCTGCGGCGTGCCGGGACTGGTCGCGACGGCGGTCGCCTCGAACGGATCGGTCGCCAACATCAACGGCATCACCTCGGGCCAGATGGAGTCGGGCTTCACGCAATCCGATGTCGCGTACTGGGCCTACACGGGCACCGGCGTCTACGACGGCAAGCCGAAGGTCGGCGACCTGCGCCTCATCGGCAATCTGTACGCGGAGACCATTCACATCGTTGCGCGCAAGGGTGCCGGCATTGCCAGCGTCGCCGACCTCAAGGGCAAGCGCGTATCGCTGGACGAGCCCGGCTCCGGCACGCTGGTCGACGCGCGCATCATCCTCGCCGCCTTCGGGATCACCGAAAAGGACATCAAGCCCGAATACCTGAAGCCGAATCAGGCGGGCGACAAGATGCGCGATGGCGGCCTCGACGCATTCTTCTTCGTCGGTGGCTATCCGACCGGCGCGATCTCCGAACTCGCGGCGGCCGGCGGCGGCATCGAGCTCGTCCCGGTCACCGGACCCGAAGTCGACAAGATGCGCGCGCAGTACTCGTTCTTCTCGCCGGACACGATTCCCGCCAATACGTACAAGGGGGTAGGCGAAGTGAAGACGATCGCCGTCGGCGCGCAGTGGGTGACGTCGACCAAGCAGTCCGATGCGCTGATCTACGAAGTCACCAAGGCCGTGTGGAACGACAGCACGCGCAAGCTGCTCGACGCCGGCCACGCCAAAGGCAAGTCGATCCAGGCCGCGACCGCGACCGCGGGCGCCGGCATTCCCTTCCATCCGGGAGCGGAGAAGTTCTACAAGGAAAAAGGACTGCTGAAATAGCGCGCGGCGCAAGGCAACGCGCAATTCGGAAAGTCCAGCGAACGGGGCCGGCGCCTGACCGGCCCCGTTCGCATTTGGAACGCGGCCGGTGGACGCGACGCGGTATCTCGTGTCGAAAGGGGAAAGCGTGGAGAGCGAAGCGGACCGGATCGACACGAGAAAAACGCAGGAACTCGAGGAGAAGTTCGATCCGGAGATGCGTTTTCGGCCGCTGGTGCCTCCGGCCACCGTCGTCGTCGCCGGCCTGCTGATCGTTCTCTCGTGCTTCCATTACTACACCGCCGGCTTCGGCCTGCTGCGCGAGACGACGCATCGCGGCGTCCACATGGCCTTCGTGCTGGGGCTGATCTTCCTCGTCTTCCCGGCGCGCAAGAGCTTGCTTCAGCACGCGCGCGGTCATTCGTGGGCGGCGCCCGGGGGCGTCTCGATCGTCGATTGGCTGCTGGGCCTGGCGGTCGCTTCGAGCGTGCTCTACATCCCGTGGATCTTCGAGGACCTGGCCTTTCGCGTCGGCAACCCGTCCACGCTCGACGTCGCGATGGGCAGCGTGCTGATCGTCCTTCTGCTGGAGGCCACGCGCCGCGCGATGGGCTGGCCGCTGCCGGTCATCGCGATGACTTTCATGTTCTACGCGCTCGAGGGGCAGATATTCCCGGGGCTGCTGCAGCACTCGGGAGCGTCGTGGCCGAGCCTCGTCAACCATCTGTACCTGACGAGTCAGGGCATCTACGGCATCGCCGTCGGCGTCGTCGCGACCTATGTCTTCCACTTCGTGCTGTTCGGCGTGCTGGCCACCCGGGTCGGCCTCGGCCAGCTCTTCATCGACATCGCCTCGTCGATCGCCGGGCGCTACGCCGGCGGACCGGCGAAAGTGAGCGTTTTCGCGTCGGCGATGTTCGGGATGCTTTCCGGTTCGTCGGTCGCCAACGCGGTGACCGTCGGGTCGCTGACGATTCCCGCAATGATCCGGTTGGGCTACCCGCGGCACTTCGCCGGCGCCGTCGAGGCCGCCTCGTCCACCGGCGGGCAGATCACGCCGCCGATCATGGGCGCCGCGGCGTTCCTGATGATCGAGTTCCTGAACCTTCCGTACCAGACGATCATCGTCGCCGCCATCGTGCCCGCGTTCATGCACTTCTACGGCGTGTTCATGCAGGTGCATTTCGAGGCCAAGCGCACCGGCCTGCGCGGGCTCACGGCGGAGGAACTTCCCGACGTGAGGAAGCAGTTCCGCGAAAACTGGCCGACGCTGATCCCGCTGGTGCTGCTCGTGACGATCATCGTCAAGGGCTCGACGCCGTACCTCGCGGCGTTCACCGGCATCTCGTCCTGCGTCCTCGTCGGGCTGTTCACGACGCGGGGCAGGACGTCGGCGGTGCAGTGGATTGCGCTCGCCGCCGGCCACGCCGTGCTCCTCGCGCTGATCAGCGGCAGGTTCGGCGAATACAACGTCCACGTGTTCGTCGCGATGCTCGCGGTCGTGCCGCTAGTTCATCAAGCGATCAAGGTCAAGTCGCGCATCGCGAAGAAGGACCTCGTCGAGGCCTTCGAGACCGGCGCCAAGTACGCGCTTGCCGTCGGGGCTGCCGCGGCGACGGTCGGCATCGTCATCGGCGTCGTCACGCTGACCGGCGTCGGCTTCAAGATCTCGTACATCGTGACCTCCGCGGCGCAGTCGATCGCCGCCGGTGTGCTGGGCGTGCTGCCGGCGGGCCTCGCCGACGCGAGGACGCTGACGCTGTTCGCGGCGTTGTTCATGACCGCGCTCGTCTGCGTGCTGATGGGCTGCGGCATCCCGACGACGGCGAACTACATCATCATGGTCACGGTCGCGGCGCCCACGCTCGTGCTGCTGGGCGTGCAGCCGCTGGTGGCGCATTTCTTCGTCTTCTACTACGGCGTGCTCGCGGACATCACGCCGCCGGTCGCGTTGGCCGCGTACGCCGCCGCGGGAATGGCGGGCTCGGACCCGTTCAAGACCGGCAACACCGCGTTTCGCCTCGGGCTCGGCAAGGCGCTGGTGCCGTTCGTGTTCGTGTTCGCGCCGTCGCTGCTCCTGGTCGCGCAAGGGTTCACGTGGTACGAATTCATCGTCGCGTTCGCCGGCTGCGTGCTCGGCATCACCTTTCTCTCGGCGGCGCTATCGAACTATTTCCTCGTGCGGATGCAGTTGTGGGAGCGCTGGCTCTGCGGCGCCGCCGCGTTCCTGATGGTGGCGCCGGGACTCGTCAGCACGCTGATCGGCGTGGCGCTCGTCGTGCCGGTGCTGCTGCGCCATGCGGCGGGATTGAAGCACGCGCGGCCGGCGGCCGCGTAGCTGGCGCCGCGCGTCAGCGGTCCGCGCGGTCGAACCACGACCGACCTGCGGTCCGTAGACGCTCACGGCGAGGCCGGCAAGCACCAGGGCGGCGCCGGCGGCCTGCGCCGATCGCGAGCGATTCGCCCAGGAACAGCGCGCCGCTCGCGAGCCCCGAGACCGGGATCAGCAGCGCGAACGGCGAGATCAGCGCCGTCGGATAGCGGTGCAGCAGCGCATTCCACGATGCGAAGCCGAACAGCGTCGCGCCGTAGGCCATGATCAGCACGCACGCCCACGCCGTCGCACTCATCGCCGCGACCGCATCGACGACAGCGGCGCCGCCCTCGAACGCGAACGACAGCGCGGCGAGCGGCAGCGGCGGCACCAGGCTCGACCACACGACCAGAGCGAACATGTCGGGTGCGTGCGTGCCGGCGCCGCGCTTGGCGATGATGTTGCCGACGGCCCACGCGAACGCCGCCGCGATCACCAGCACGAAGCCCGCGAATGTTCCGCTCGGCCCGGCCGAGAGCTTGTGCCGCGCCAGCAGCACGATGCCGGCGAATGCGATCATGGCGCCGATCGTGTTGTGCCACCGCAGACGATCGCCCTCCAGCGCCACGGCGAGCCCGATCGTGAAGAACACCTGCACCTGGATCACCAGCGACGAAAGCCCCGCCGGCATCCCGACCTTCATGCCGAGGAACAGGAGGCCGAACTGGAAGACGCCGATCGCGAAGCCATAGCCGATCACGTAACGCCACGGCATGGCCGGCCGATCGATGAAGAACACGAGCGGCACCGCGGCGAGGAAGAAACGCAGTGCCGCCAGCGCGAAGGGCGGCACTTCGAGAAGCGCCACCTTGATCGGCACGAACGTGTACCCCCACACCGCGACGACGGCGAGAACGAGGGCGAGGTCGCGAGGTGAGAGGTGGGATTTCAAGAAGGGGGCACGGTGTCGGCGCGCGCGCAGCCGCGACATGGCATCACCGCGGGCGGGCGGCGGAGCGGCATCGCGCATTGTAGACTGCGGAGTGTCACCGAAGGATTGGCGCAGTTCCCGGGGCGACGCCGCATTCGATGACCGGCCTCGCGGATGCGGCTCCGGCGAAGCGCTGCCCGCGCGCCACGCGATCGATTCCGACCCGGATCCCCCATGCCCATCGACGAACGTTACGCATTCCTGCAGCAACTCGCCCGGCGCGCCGGCGCGCTGGCCCTTGGATTCTGGGAGAACCGCACGGCGCTGACGATCGAGCTCAAAGGTCCGCAGGACTTCGTGAGCCGTGCCGACCGCGATGTCGAGACGTTCATTCGCGGTGAAATCGCGGCCTCATTTCCGGGGGATGATTTTCTCGGCGAAGAGACGGCGTCGTCGTTCAAGCCCGGCGGCGACCGGCTGTGGATCGTCGACCCGATCGACGGCACGCATAACTTTCTGCGCGGAATCCCGTACTGGAACGTGTCGATCGCCTATGTCGAGGGTGGCGTGCGCACGCTCGGCGCCGTCTACGACCCCGCACGCGACGAGCTTTTCCACGCTCGGCGCGGGGGCGGCGCGTGGCGATCGAACGCTGCCGGCGAAGCGCGCGTGGTCACAGCCGAGACGTCGACGCTGGCCGGCGCCATGATCGCCGTCGGACATTCGGATCGCGCCGCCGAGCCGCGCTATATCGCGCTGCGTCAGGCCCTCATGGATGCGAGCGCGGCGTTTCGCAATTTTGGCGCCGGGGCGCTGCAGCTCGCCCACGTTGCCGACGGCAGGCTCGATGCGTTTGTCGAACTCGAACTTTCGTCATGGGACGCGATGGCGGGGTTGCTGCTCGTGGAGGAAGCTGGCGGCTCCGTCCGGCCGTTTCCGGGCCCGCAAGGCCTGACCGCGAAGGCGCCCGTCGTGGCGACCGCTGCGGGGATCGCCGAGGCGCTGACGGCGCTGGTTCGAGCGGCGGCGGGCGTTTAGGGCTTGAGCGGCTTGAAGACCACGGTGTAGCGCGCGAGCGCCGGATTGGGCTTGGCGAACGCCTCGTACCAGGCCGGCAGCGCCGCCTCCAACGCCGCGAGGCGATCCGCAGGCGAAGGGTGGGTCTTGAGGAAGAAGGCCATCGCCGCATCGTTCTGCGGCATCGCATTCAGCGTCTGCAGCACGGCGACGAGTCCATACGGCTCGTAGCCGGAACGCGTCGCGATGACGATGCCGATCTTGTCCGCCTCGAGCTCGTCCTCGCGGGAGAGCCCGCGGACGTAGCCTTCGAGGCCGACGCGGGCGACCGCGCGCGCGGCTTCGCCGGTGATGCCGCCGCCCTTGAGCGACGCGAGATCCAGCAGCAATCCCTTGCTGGCGTTCTTCTTGATGTCGGCGAGATGATGCTTCTTCACGACGTGGGCGATTTCGTGGGCGAGTATGCCGGCGAGCTCGCTTTCGGATTTCGTCCGGTCGATGAGTCCGCGGCTGACGAAGATGTTGCCGCCCGGCGTGGCGAACGCGTTGACGGTCGAGGCCTCGATGATTCCGAAGTGCCACGGCAGGTCGGGGCGCCCGGAATTGAGCGCCAGCCAGCGGCCGACGTCGTTCACGTATTTCTGCTGCTGTGCGCTCTTCACGAGCGGCGACGCGCCGAGCAGTCCGGCGGCGATGTCCTTGCCCATCTCGACTTCTTCGGGCTCGGGAATGTCGCGCGTCGCTTCGCCGGCGTTCTGCGCGGCCCCGACCGCCGCGCCGACGCTGATCCCGCCGATCGAGAACCCGCCCAGCACGGCGCGGGTGATGTCCTTTTGCTCCATCGGCTGGCTGGTGTCCGGCGTCGCGCACGCGGACGGCAGCAGCGCCGCGACCGCGGCGAGCACGGTCACGGCCAGCGGATGAGGCACCGAGCGCGGGAAGAGATTCTTCATTTCAGAGGCTCCACAACGCGCGACTCGAGCTTGCCGGTTTTCGCGAACGCCTGTGCCTGCTCCTTCGTCGTCGCAAAACCGATGAGCACGGTGAACTCCTGCGCATTCGGCGTCGCCTTGGTGAGCATCTCCGCGTCGAGTCCGCGCACGCCGGTCGTCACGCTTGCTCCCCGATTGCCGGCGGCGAGGTTCAGCGTCTGCGCGATTCCGCCCGTGCCGCTGCCCTTCGCCGCCGCGGTGCCGGTGCCCGGCAGGCGGATGTCGAACAGTTTGGCCCAGCCCGTGATATTTCCGGACTTGAGCTGCACCCACGCGCCTTCGCGCTTGACGAGGTCCACCGTGGTCTCGGCAGGGACCGTCAGCAGCGACTTGGCGTCGGCGGCGGGGTTCTGCCGCAACTCGATCCGCTTGACGGTCACCGCGGGTTCGGCGAGCGCAATGGGCGACGCCGCGAGCAATGCAATGATCAGAGTGGAGAAAACGGAGCGGCGCATACGGTACCTCACGCAGGGAAGGGCGGCGTGGCCGCGGTCTCGGGTGCAAATACGTGGACCGCGGCGACGCGGCCTTTGACGGTGACGCTGCCCCAGTCGCGGAAAGCGAACGCGTCGCCGCACGCGGCGCGGGTAGTCGACGTCACCAGCACGCGGGTGCGGCCCTTGGTCTCGCCTTCGATGCGGCTTGCCAGATTCACGGTGTCCCCGATTGCGGTGTATTCGAGCTTGCGCTTGGAACCGATAAACCCGACCACGGCGGAACCCGTGTGGATTCCGATCCCGATGTCGAGCAGGACGCCGGTCGCGGCGATTTCGGTGTTGAAGCGCGCCAGAGTTTCGGCCATGTCGAGGGCGCACGCCACTGCGTGCTCCGCATGCCGCGGATCGTCGGCCGGCGCGCCCCAAAGGGCCATGATGGCATCGCCGATGAACTTGTCAAGCGTGCCGCCGTGCCTGAATACGGTCTCCGTCTGCAGCGAAAGGTAACGGTTCAACAGCGCCACGACTTCCTCGGCCGGCCGCGATTCCGACAGCGACGTGAAGCCGCGAATGTCGGAGAACAGCACGCTGATCACCCGCGATTCGCTCTTGATGTCGTCCAGCGTGACACCCTCGGCGACGAGATCCTTGACGAGACGGGCATCCAGGAAGCGGGACAGAACAATTTCGCGCTGCTCCTTCGCCCGCTGCTCCTTGAGGTAGGCGCGAAGCGCGGCCAGGAAGAAGAACAGCCAGGCGAAAACGAGCGGGACCGCGACGGGCAGCAGCACGCTCCAGGTGAAGGCAGCGTAGGCGGCGCCGACCAGTGCGACTGTCGCCGCCCCCAGGATGACGACGATCGGCACGAGGCCCCAGCGGCGCTTCAGCGCGAAGAGCAGGGGCAGAAACAGTATGAGCAGCACGAGGTACGGCGCCGCAGCGGGTGCAGCGACCAGCCGCTCGCCGTTCTTCAGGTTGTCGATCGCGGTGGCGAGGATTTCGACTCCCGGCGTTTCCCCCAGAATCGGAGTCGCGTGAAAGTCGCCGAGATGCGTCGCGCTTGCTCCGATGACGACGATCTTGCCCGCGAATTCGTTGGCCGGCCGCTTCCGCTCGCTGTTCTGGAGGTCGAGCCAGATGTCGAAGAACGGCACGCGCGCATGCGGAAACTGGCCGCCGAACCACCACAGCCGAAACGAATCGGCGTCGGGCAATGGAAAGCCCAGCGCCCGCGCGACACGCGCCGGCAGCGACGGGATGCGCCAGCCGCCGAAGTCGCGATGCAGCCAGTATCGCCGGCCCACACCGTCACTGTCCCCGAGGAAGTTGATGAAGCCGGTGCGTTTCCAGTGCCACTTGTCGAGCACGTTCGGCAGTTGCAGCGGAATCCGCGCCTTGGCGTCGGCTTTGCCGACGGCTTCGAGCCCGAGCGTGGGTGCGATCGCCGTGATGTACGCCCCGTCCTCCGCGGAGACGCGATCGAGCAGCCGGATCGGAAAGAACGTGTTGGTGCTGCCCTCGAGTGTTTCGTTGAGAAACTCGTCGTTGACGGGTCGCACCTGGTCCTTCTCGTAGAGTTCGATATCCATCACGGCGCCGCGAGCTTCCTGCTTCGCCAGTTCGGCCAACAGCTCGCCGTAGACCGAGCGGGGCCAGGGAAACCGCCCGGGACGTTCGGGGCCGTCGGCCATTTCGGCGAGCGAGCGCTCGTCGATATCGATGATGACGATGTCGGGGTCGGGAACGCGCGCGGTCGCGCGCGCACGGATCAGCGCGTCGGAAAGGCCGGTATCGGCGGGCGCCAGCCAATGCAGCCAGGCGAGATCGGCCAGCGCGGCCAGCAGCACCGCCACGCAGATGGAGTACAGCGATGTATCGGTCAGACGCGGCAGGCGCATGCCGCGCATGTTAAAGGAGCGGATCGCGGTTGTGTGCGGTGGCGCAACGCTGCCCTCTGCGGCAGGCCGCTCCCGGGCACCGCGTCACTTGCCCTTCGCGAAATCGCCGCCGAGGGCGTAGGCGATGTCGTCCGGCTTGACGTATTTGCGCAGCACGGCAAGAACCGCCTCAGGGCTCGCCGCTTCGATGGCAGAGTCCACTTTCGCGTCGTAATCCCAAGTGCGGCCAACATAGGCCTGCGCGACCAGCGCATCGGCGAGCTCGTTGTCCTGCGCGCGGGCGATCTGGCGCTCCTGCAGCAGCGCCTTTTTGGCCGTGGCGATTTCCGCCTCGGTGAAGCCGTCCTTCAGCGCGCGGTCGATCTCCTCGCGCAATCCCTTGCGCACGCGTTCGAGGTTCTCGGGCGCGAAGATCGCGTAGAAGACGACCCGACTGTTGTCATCGAGCGAGCTCGTCCGCAGTATCGTTCCCACCGAATAGCTCAAACCCTCGCGTTCGCGGACGCGGTCGGGAATGCGCGACTCGGGAGATGCGCCGAGGACCTTGTCGGCGACGACCAGCGCCGGATAATCGGCGCTGGCATCGCTCATCGGCAGCGCGATCTTGCCCAGCAGCACCGCATTCGACTTGTCGGGCGTTTCGATCTTCATCGCCCACGGCGTCGTCGGAATGTATGGTTCAGGCACACGCGCGTACGGGGACGGGCTGGCCCAGGCGCCGAACAGCTCGCCCGCGAGCGCGCGCACGGCGTCGACGTCGAAGTCACCGATAATCGCGAGCTCCGCGTTGGCGCCGCCGACGAAGCGGGCGTGGAACGCCCTGGCTTGTTCGAGTGTGGCCGCGTTGAGCTTCGCGAGCTCCTCGTCCAACGTCGGCGTGTAGCGGACATCGGCTGGAGGATAGGGGTTGTCGTGTCGGGCGAGCGCGCGCCTGACGATTGCCTGCGGATCGGTGCGCCCCTTCTCCAGCGCAGTGGTGCGCTCGCGCTTCAGCGTGTCGAACTCGACGGATGCAAACGCCGGCTGGCGCAGCGCTTCGGCGGCGAGGCGCAGGAACTCGGCAAGGTTGGCCCGCACCGTCTCCCCATGCGCGCTCGTTTCCGTTTCTTCGCCCCAGATGAAGAGCCTCGCCTTCAGGCGATCGAGCAGGTCCTCGAATTCCTGCCGATTGCGCTTGACAGTGCCGCGCGTGAGCATGCTCGCGGCCAGGCCGCCCGCGGGCGCGGTGCCCAGCAGCAATTTCTCGTCGCCGTAGTGCAATTGCAACTGGAACTGGACCGTCTCGCCGCGCGTCTTCTTCGGCAGCAGCGCGACCTTCATCCCGTTCGGCAGCGTGAATCGTTGCGTGCGCGCCTCCAGGTTCGCCGGCGTCGGGTCGAACGTCTCGCCGGCGCCGATGGCGGCATCGCCCTTGTAATCCTTGACCATCGCCGCGAGGTCCACGGTCGGCGCGACCGGGGCGCGATCGGGCTTGGCGTCGGGAACGAACTGCCCGAGCGTCAGATTGGCCGCCTTGATGTACTCGAAAGCGACCCGCTGCACGTCGGCAGCCTTCAAGTTGCGCCAGCGATCGCGCTGCAGGAACAGCAACCGCCAGTCGCCTTCGGCGAGCATCTCGGACAGCGCGACACCAAGCTGCTGCGGGTCGTTGACCGTGTCGTCGAATGCCTTCAGCGCCTTGGCCCGGACGCGCTCGAGTTCGGCGTCGGCGATCGGCTGGGCGCGGACGTCGTAGAGCGTTTTGAGCAGTGCCTCGCGCGCGGTGTCGACCGAATCGGTAGTCGGCACCTGCGCCCAGAAGATGATCATCCCGGGATCGTGCAGCGCGATCTGCCAGTTCTCGACGCCGGACGCCTTCTTCGTCTCGACCAGCGCCTTGTACAGGCGGCCGGCGGGCTTGACGGTCATGATCTCGCCCAGCGCCTCGAGCGCCGTGCTGTCGGGGTGGGCGCCGGGCAGGCGTGTGGAACAGCGCCCCCAGGAACTGTGCGCTGCCCGACCCGGCGCACCGTGACCATCCGCTCGCCGTCCTGCACCGGCTCGGTGGTGTAGAACGTCGGCAGCGCGCGGGCGGGTTTCGCGATCGGGCCGAAATACTTCGCGATCTGCGTCGAGCGTGCTCGCGGGGTCGAACTGGCCGGCGACGACCAGCACCGCGTTGTCCGGCTGGTAGTACTGGCGGTAGTAGGCGCGGAGCTTCTCGAAGGGCACGTTCTCGATGTCGGAGCGGGCGCCGATCGTCAGGTTGCCGTAGTTGTGCCAGTCGAAGGCCACCGCCTGCATCCGGCCCCAGAGCACGAGCCGCGGATTGTTCTCCCAGTTCTCGAACTCGTTGCGGACGACGGTCATCTCCGTGTCGAGTTCCTGTTTGGTGAACGTCGACTGAGTCATCCGCTCGGCTTCCATCCTCAGCGCCCAGTCGAGGTTCTCTCCCGAGGCGGCGAACGTCTCGAAGTAGTTGGTGCGGTCGTAGAACGTCGAGCCGTTGAAGTGCATGCCGCGCTTGCCGAGCTCCTGGAAGATGCTGGGGATCGTCGGCGTGCCCTTGAACAGCATGTGCTCGAGCAGATGCGCCATGCCGGTCTCGCCGTAGTTTTCCTGGCGCGAGCCGACGAGGTAGGTGAGGTTGACCGTCGTCGTCGGCTTGGTTGCGTCAGGGAAGAGCAGGACCTTGAGGCCGTTGGCGAGCGTGTATTCGGTAACGCCTTCGACCGACGCGCCCTGCGTGATGCCGGGCGGGAGGGCTGCGGCGACGGTCGCGGCGAGGAGGGCAAGGGCGGCGGCGAGCAGAAAACGCGTGACGGCGAACGGGCGCATGGCGAGGTGTCTCGAACGTGGCGGATTGGGGGGGGCGAAGTATACCGACCGGGGGACCGAATGCATGTAGACCGTCCCGCGGTGGCGCGGTTCGGCCGCCCGCGACGAAACGGTGCCGGCGCCGACAGGGCGCGCTCGTCTTCCCGCCGCCGGTCGCGCCTCGGCTCGCGCGCAACCGGCTCCAGGCTGGAAGGGGCCGATGGCGGCGCCCGGTCGCCGCGGCGCACATTGACGTTTACGTAAACGTAATGTACCGTTGTCGGCCCGACCCTGGACCCGGGAGTAAGCTTTTCTCCCCGGCCGGACCGGGGCGCCATTCGCACGCGGGAGTCCGCCATGAACGATTCGAGCCGTCCGCCGGGGGTCTACAAGCCGATCAACAAGGTCCGCTTCGTCACGGCCGCCTCGCTGTTCGACGGCCACGACGCGTCGATCAACATCATGCGGCGCATCCTGCAGGCGTCGGGCTGCGAGGTGGTCCACCTCGGCCACAACCGGTCGGTCGAGGAGATCGTCAACTGCGCGCTGCAGGAAGACGCGCACGGCATCGCCCTCTCGTCCTATCAGGGCGGCCACGTCGAATTCTTCAAGTACATGCTGGACCTCTTGCGCGAACGCGGAGGGTCGCACATCAAGGTTTTCGGCGGCGGCGGCGGCGTGATCGTGCCGGCGGAGATCAGGGAATTGCACGACTACGGCGTCGCGCGGATCTTCTCGCCCGAGGACGGTCAGAAGCTCGGGCTGCAGGGGATGATCAGCGAGGTCATCGCGGCCTGCGACGTCGACCTTGCGAAGGGCGCGCGCTTCGACATCGCCGGGCTCGTCGCCGGCGACCGCCACGCCCGGACGCGCGCGCTCGCCCGTCTGATCACGGGCCTCGAGGCGGGATCGGTGCCGGTGAACACTCGTAACGAACTGCTGGCCGCGGCGGGCAAGGCCAGGGTTCCGACGCTGGGCGTCACGGGCACCGGCGGCGCCGGCAAGAGCTCGTTGACCGACGAAATCGTCCGCCGCTTCCGGCTCGACCAGCAGGACACGCTGAAGATCGCGATCATCTCGATCGACCCGTCGCGGCGAAAATCGGGCGGAGCGCTTCTCGGCGACCGCATCCGGATGAACGCGATCGAGCACCCGAATATCTACATGCGCTCGCTTGCCACGCGCGAAGCCGGCAGCGAGATCTCGAAGGCTCTGCCGGACGTGATCGCCGCGTGCAAGGTCGCCGGTTTCGATCTGGTCATCGTCGAGACATCGGGCATCGGGCAGGGCGACGCGGCGATCGTGCCGCTCGTCGACACGTCTCTCTACGTGATGACGCCCGAGTTCGGCGCGGCCTCGCAGCTCGAGAAGATCGACATGCTCGACTTCGCGGACTTCGTCGCGATCAACAAGTTCGATCGCAAGGGCGCGCTGGATGCGCTGCGCGACGTGCGCAAGCAGTACCAGCGCAATCGCGAGCTCTTCAAGACGCCGCCGGAAGAAATGCCCGTGTACGGCACGATGGCGGCGCGATTCAACGACGATGGCGTTACCGCGCTCTATCAGGCGCTGATGGCGAAGCTCGCGACGCAGGGCCTGCGGGTCGTTTCCGGCACCCTGCCACGGATTGCGTCGAAGCACTCGACGGCGCAGAACGTCATCGTTCCCTCCGGCCGGGTCCGCTACCTTGCCGAGATCGCCGAGGCCGTCCGCCGCTACCGCGACTGGGCCGAAGCGCAGGCGCGGATCGCGCGCGAACGGCAGCAGCTGCGGGCGGCGCGGGCGATGCTCGCCGCCGAATGCAAGACCGCTGTCGCCGAACTCGACGCGCTGGCCACCGACCGCGACGCGAAGCTCGACCCCCGCTCGAAAAAACTCCTGGAGATGTGGCCGAAGACCCGGGTCGCCTACTCGGGCGACGAATATGTCGTCAGGATCCGGGGGAAGGAGATCCGGACGGCGCTGACGACCACGACGCTGTCGGGCACCAAGGTCCGCAAGGTTGCATTGCCGCGATTCGAGGACGAGGGCGAGCTGCTGCGCTGGCAGCTCATCGAAAACGTTCCGGGCAGCTTTCCCTTCACGGCCGGCGTCTTCGCGTTCAAGCGCGAGAACGAAGACCCGACGCGGATGTTTGCCGGCGAGGGCGACCCGTTCCGGACCAACCGGCGCTTCCATCTGCTCGCCGATGGCATGCCGGCGCAGCGCCTGTCCACGGCCTTCGACTCGGTCACGCTCTACGGCAATGATCCCGCGTTGCGACCCGACATCTACGGCAAGGTCGGCAATTCGGGGGTGTCAATCGCCACGCTGGACGATCTCAAGGTCCTGTACTCGGGTTTCGACCTCTGCGACCCGGCCGCCTCGGTCTCGATGACCATCAACGGCCCGGCGCCGACGATTCTGGCGATGTACCTCAATGCCGCGATCGATCAGCAGCTGGACCGGTTTGCCAAGGACAACGGCCGGGAGCCGACCGACGACGAGGCCGAAAAGATCCGCTCGTGGACGCAGCAGACGGTGCGCGGCACCGTACAGGCCGACATCCTGAAGGAGGACCAGGGCCAGAACACGTGCATCTTCTCCACCGAGTTCAGCCTGAAAGTGATGGGCGATATCCAGGAGTACTTCGTCCGGCACGGCATCAGGAACTTCTATTCGGTATCGATTTCCGGGTACCACATCGCCGAGGCGGGAGCCAACCCGATCTCGCAACTCGCGTTCACGCTGGCCAATGGATTCACGTTCGTGGAGGCGTATCTCGCTCGCGGCATGCGCATCGACGATTTCGCGGGGAACCTGTCGTTCTTCTTCAGTTACGGAATGGATCCCGAGTACTCGGTGATCGGGCGCGTGGCCCGGCGGATCTGGGCCGTGGCGATGCGGCAGCGTTACGGCGCGAGCGAACGGTCCCAGAAGCTCAAGTTCCATTCGCAGACCAGCGGCCGCTCGCTGCACGCGCAGGAGATCTCGTTCAACGACATCCGCACCACGCTGCAGGCGCTGATCTCGACCTACGATAACACCAACTCGCTGCACACCAACGCCTACGACGAGGCGATCACCACGCCGACCGAGGAAAGCGTGCGCCGGGCGATGGCGATCCAGCTCATCATCAACCGCGAATGGGGGCTCGCCACCAACGAGAATCCCAACCAGGGCAGCTTCATCATCGAAGAGCTGACCGATCTCGTCGAGGAGGCGGTGCTGAAGGAGTTCGAGGCGATTTCCGAGCGCGGCGGCGTGCTGGGGGCGATGGAAACGGGATACCAGCGCGGCAAGATCCAGGAAGAATCGATGGTCTACGAACACCGGAAGCACGACGGCTCCTACCCGATCGTGGGCGTCAACACCTTTCGCAATCCGCGCGGCGACGCGGTTCCGCAACAGCTCCAGCTCGCGCGCTCCACGGACGACGAGAAACAGTCGCAGCTGAAGCGCCTCGCCGATTTCCAAGGTCGCAACGCCCACGCAGCACCGGCAGCGCTGGCCAGACTGAAAGGAACCGTGATCGAGAACGGCAACGTCTTCGCCGAGCTCATGAACACCGTACGCGTGTGCTCGCTCGGACAGATCACCGAAGCGCTGTTCGAGGTCGGCGGGCAATATCGGCGGAGCATGTAGGCATCCGCCCGGCATCGCCCGACCGTGGACGGCGAGAGCATGTCCGCGCCCGAACGCGCGTTCGCCATGGCGCCCAAGGCGTTGCTCGGAACCGTGGCCAGGGTGCGCGACGCGCGGGCGCGGGAGAACCCGGCCAAGGCCCCCGGGCCGGCTTGCTACGGATCCGCCGCCGTTACCGCCAGGCGATCCGCAAGCCTGTGCAGCCCGACGCCGAAAGATGTGATAACTTCGTGCTCCGGAAGTTTGGAGCGGGCTGACGGTGAAACCAGTGACGTTGGTGACGACGCGCCTTTATTTCGGTGTCGACGCGCTGCGAATGCGTGATGCGGCCGCCCGCGTGCTGACCCGCGTGCAAGGCCTGCCGTCGCATCGCCGGACCGTACGCCTGGAGATGCTGTTGGAGGACTTTCACGTGGGCGCCGCCGCGAGCCGGGCGATGGTCGACGAGATGGTGCAGAGCGGACTCCTGCAGCGGGTGAATCTGTCCGGAGGCGAATACCTCGTCACCGACACCTTCCGGCAGTACGCGGAGGCGCGCATCGTGGAACCGCTGCCACGGGCGCGCGCGCAACTCCTGCTGGCCCAGATCGGCGGCGTTGCCAAGCAGTTCAACCGCACCGCCTCCAGCAACAAGTACGAAATCGCCGCGGTTGCCGTGTTCGGCAGCTACATGAGCCTCGACCCGGACGTGAAGGAGATCTCGTTGGGCGTCACGGGACGCCTCCGCGCGCAGCGGGAGCGCCCTGCCGACGGCGTGGAGGCGAAGCCCGCCGAAGGTCACGAGCAGATCCGCAAGCTGTTCCAGGCGCAAAGCGGTTTCGTTCGGGTAAGTTTTTTCAAGGACCTGCCGGATGTCCCGCGTCCGTTCAGCGTGATTTTCAAAGACCAGGTCTGAGCGATCGTCTTCCCGCGAGCCGCCCCGAATCCCGCGTCTCCCGATCAGTCGTGCGGCAGCGCATCCCGGAACCAGGCCGGCACTCGCGGCGTCGGGATGGGCGCGGAGCGGCGCACGCAGACGGCCGGTTTGCGGTAAGCTTTTCCACTTCCGCTCCGCGCAGACGGAGGGAGTCCGTAACCACCCTACCGGGAGATCCCCATGAAGCTGCCACACGTCGTACTTGCCGCGGGCGCCCTCGCCCTCGGCCTTGCCACCTCCGCACTTGCGCAGGACAACAAGCTGCGCCTGCTCACGTGGGGCGATTACGCTCCGGCCGACGTGATCGCCCAATTCAAGAAGGAGACGGGCATCGACGTCGAGGTCACGCTTTCGAACAACGAGGAAATGATCTCCAAGCTCCGCGCCACGGGCGGCGCGGGATTCGATCTGGCGCAGCCGTCGCAGGACCGCATCGTCGGCCCCGCGCAGGAATTCGGCATCTACAAGCCGATGGACATGAGCAAGATCAAGGCGGACCTGTTCATACCGTCGATGCTCGACGCGACGAAAAAGAACACGACGCTCGACGGCAAGGTCTACGGCCTGCCGCACATCTGGGGCACCGACGGCCTGGTCGTCAACACCAAGCTCGCAAAAATGACCGACTACCCGGACCTGTGCAAGGCCGAGTACAAGGGCAAGACCAGTGTGCGGCTGAAAAGACCGACGCTGCTGGCCTTCGCGTTCGCCAGCGGCAAGGACCCGTTCGCGCTATACAAGGATCCGAAAGCCTACGCCGCGCTGATGGACGAGGTCGGCAAGACGCTTGCCGCGTGCAAGGGCAACCTGCGCTTCTTCTGGGACAACAAGGACCAGCTGCTGAACGCCGAGCGCGCAGGCGAAGTCGTCGGAGCGATGATGTGGGACACCGGCGGCTGGAAGCTGAACGGGGAAAATCCCGACATCCAGTACATCGCGCCGAAATCGGGCGCGCTGGGCTGGATCGATACGTTTGCGTTGCCGGCCAAGGGCCGCAACGACGCCGCCGCGTATGCGTGGATCAATTTCAACATGCGGCCGGAAATCGCCGCCAAGGTCGCGGCCTCCGCGGGCAACTTCACGGGCTCCAAGGGAGCCGACCAGCTGATGGACGCCAAGCTCAAGGCGCAGTTCGCGAAGAGCTTTCCGGAAGCTGCGCTCAAGAACGTCAAGTGGTATCCGGCGGTGCCGCCCGGCATTGAGGACATTGAAGGCAAGGTGCTCGATCGCGTGAAGGCCGCGAGCTGAGCCGGAGCCAGGCCCCCGCGCCGGTCGGGGATCACGCGAGGGCGGCGCGCGCGTGCGCACCGCCCCGCGTTTCGTGATGGCGTGTCCCTCCCCGCGGACCGCATGCCCCAAGACCTCGACGTCGACCGCGTCACCAAACGCTACGGCGCATTCTCCGCCGTCGACGAACTTTCGCTGTCCGTGGCGCACGGCAGTTTCTTTTCCATTCTCGGCCCCTCGGGTTGCGGCAAGACCACGCTGTTGCGGATGATCGCCGGCTTTATCGAGCCGGACGCCGGCGACGTCCGCATCGGCGGCAACTCGATGCGCGGCATCCTGCCCAACCGCAGGCCCGTCAACATGGTCTTCCAGCATCTCGCGCTGTTCCCGATGATGTCCGTCGGGGACAACGTCGGTTACGGCCTCGCTCGCCGCGGCGTCGCGACCGCCGTGATTCGCGACCGCGTCGCCGCGATGCTGAAGCGCGTCGGCCTGCCCGATGCCGAAGGCAAGCGGATCGACCAGCTTTCGGGCGGGCAGAAGCAGCGGGTCGCGATCGCGCGGAGCCTCGTCCTCGAACCGACCCTCCTGCTGCTCGACGAACCGCTGGGCGCTCTGGATCTCAAGCTGCGCGAGCAGATGAAGATCGAGCTGAAGCAGCTGCAGGCGGACTTCGGCACCACCTTCGTCTACATCACGCACGACCAGTCGGAAGCGCTGGTGCTCTCCGATCATGTCGCGGTGATGAATGCGGGCCGCTTCGAGCAGGTCGGCACCCCGCAGGAGCTCTACTATGAGCCGCGCACGCCGTTCGTCGCCGGCTTCGTGGGCGCCAACAACCGGATTGCCGGTCGCGTGTCGCGCGTTGCCGGCGAACACGTCGAACTCTGCACCGAGGACGGGCTGATCGTCGCCGCACGTGGAGCGGGAACGATCGCTGCCGGCGATGCCGGCGAGGCGTTCGTCCGCCCGGAGGTCGTCGATCTGGCGCGCGACGCCGCCGGTCTGCCGCCCGCAGCGCAGCATTTCACCGGCAGCGTCCAGAGCCTGCTGTTCGATGGCGCGAATTCCGCGGTGCTGGTCCGCGAAACGAAGACGCAGGCCGAGATTCGCATCGCCTTGCCGCAGACCGGACGCTTCGCCGACCTTCGCGCCGGCGAGGCGATCGCGTTCGGCTTCGATTGGCAGCGCGCCGTCTGTTTTCGCGCACGCGAGCATGTCCGCTGACATTTCCGGCGGCCGGGCGCCGCCCCATGCCCGCCTCGCCTTGCTGCTGCTGCTCGCGCCGGCAGTCGTCTGGCTGGTGGGCTTGATCGTGCTTCCACATCTCGATCTCGCCATCCTTTCGTTGCGCACCCGGGTGGCGCCGAGGATCTACGAATTCAGCTTCGACAAATACCGGACGTTCGTCGACGAGCCGCTGTACTGGCACACGTTCGTGCGCACGGCGGCGATGTCGGTGCTTGCCACGGCCTGCACACTGGCCATTGCGTTCCCGGCCGCGTGGTACATCGCGAAAATCGCGCGCGGCCGTCCGAAGTCGGTCCTTTTCGTCCTGTGCCTGATCCCGTTCTGGGTGAGCGAGACCGTGCGCACGCTGGGGTGGATGATTCTCCTGCGCGAGTCCGGCGTCTTGCCGCGCCTCCTCGCCGATCTCGGGTTCACCGACGCGCCGGTGGAGCTTCTCTATCATGACGCGACGATCCTTGTCGGCCTCGTCTACACATCGATGCTGTTCATGGTCGTGCCGCTGGTGAGCGCGCTCGAAAGCCTCGACGACTCGCTGATCGAGGCGGCGTACGATCTCGGCGGCAACGCCTGGTCGATCCTGCGGCAGATCGTCGTCCCGCACGCGGCGCCGGGAATTGCCGCGGGCTCGATCGTGGTGTTCATGCTGACGCTTGGAAACTATCTGACGCCCACATTGCTCGGCGGCAAGAATTCGCTCTGGTTCACCGAGCAGATCTACACGCAGTTCATCACGCGCTTCAACTGGGAGCAGGGTGCCGCGTTCGGCTTCCTGCTGCTGGTCCTGTCCACCGCGATCGTCGGGCTCGGCCTGAAGCTCACCGGCCAGAAGTTCGGTGACGTGATGCGGCGGTCATGATCCCGTCCCTGCCGCGCTCGAGCGCCGCGCGGTTGACCACGGCAGGGTACGTCGCGGCATTCTTTGTCTTCCTGTTCGTGCCACTCGCCGTCGTGGCTGCATTCGCGTTCAACGACGCCCCGTATCCGGCGCCTCCGTGGCGGGGCTTTACGCTCGACTGGTTTCTCGGGGCCGGCGCCGGCGGGCGCACCGGGCTGTTCGCCGATCGACCGCTACTCGCGAGCGTCGGCACGAGTGTCGTCGTCGCCGGCTGGGTGACTACACTGTCGGTGCTGGTCGGCACGGCAAACGCGTTCCTGCTGGAGCGCATCCCCTTCCGCGGGAAGGCCGCCCTGTCGCTGCTGATGCTGGCGCCGCTGGTCATTCCCGGCGTGATCCTCGGAATCTCGATCCTCGCGTTCGCCAGCCGGCTCGCGCAGTTTGCCAACGATTTCCTCGGCGCCGAACTCGATTTCCTGCGTCCCGGCCTGCCCCTGGTCGTCGCCGGGCAGTTCTCGTACATCGTGTCGATCGCGACGCTGACGATCGCGGCGCGCCTGAAGCGCTTCGACACGACGCTCGAGGAGGCCGCGTTCAACCTCGGGGCGTCGCGCGCCGCGGTGCTGTGGACCGTCACGCTGCCGTACCTGAAGCCGGCGCTGATCGGCGCCGCCGCGATCTCGTTCCTCATGTCGTTCGAGAACTTCAACACGACGCTGATGCTGGTCGGCTCGGATCCGCCGCTGACCATCATGATGTACGGCCGGATGCGCGAGGGCGCCAGCCCGGTGCTGAATGCCGTGAGTCTTTTCCTGATGATCGCCTCCGCGCTGCTGGCGCTGGTGCTGCTGCGCCGCCCTGAACCGGCGAACGCGCGCGCAAGGTAGGCTATCGCCGTGCTACGGGCGCGAGAACGCGCCGACTGCGTTGCGACTCGTGGCACGCCTCGCGGTTTTCGTCGCACTGCGCTGTGCTGCTGCATGTGATTGCGAGCGGGCGTGGAGTCCGCGATGTTCATGCCACCACGCCGGGGCGGCATCACCGCGACCTGTGGCGCGGGGCGTAAAATGCTCGTTCGTTCGCCGTGCTTCCGCGCGCGATCCGGGCACCGGCAACGGACCCGAGCGATGCCGCGTGGTGACCGCGCAGGCAATCGGACGCCAGCCAATCCTTGCGGGAAGCTAACATGACTCTCCACAAAGTCGGCGTCATCGGCGCCGGAACCATGGGCAACGGCATCGCGCAGGCATGCGCGATGGCCGGGATTCACGTCGTGATGGTGGACGTCGCGGAGGCCGCGGTGCTGCGCGGGCTTTCGACCGTCACCGCCAGCCTCGACCGATTGCACAAGAAGGAAAAGATCACCGCCGCAGACAAGGACGCCGCCCTGAAGCGCATCAAGGGCACGACCGACTACGCGGACATCAGGACCTGCGACTTCGTCATCGAGGCGGCGACGGAAAACGAGGATCTGAAGTACAGGATACTCAGGCAGGTGGACGCCATCGCCGGGCCGGAATCGATCCTCGCCTCGAACACGTCATCGATTTCGATCACCAAGCTTGCCGCCACCGTGTCGCGGCCCGCCAGTTTCCTGGGCGTGCATTTCTTCAATCCGGTGCCGATGATGGCGCTGGTCGAACTGATCCGCGGATTGCGAACGTCCGACGCCACGATCGCCGCCGGCGAGGCGCTCGCGAAGCGCCTTGGCAAGACGCCGATCGTGGTCCGCAACAGCCCGGGCTTCGTCGTCAACCGGATACTCTGCCCGATGATCAACGAGGCCGCGTTCGTGCTCCGCGAGGGGCTTGCAACGGCCGAGGAGATCGATGCCGGCATGAAGCTCGGATGCAACCACCCCATCGGCCCGCTTGCACTCGCCGACATGATCGGCCTGGACACGATGCTGGCGGTGATGGAGGTGTTCTTCCGCGACTTCAACGATCCGAAATACCGACCGGCGCCGCTACTGAAGGAAATGGTCGCCGCCGGCTACCTCGGGCGCAAGACCGGGCGGGGATTCTACGACTACGCGCAGGAGAGCCCATGACCTACGAATCGATCCTCCTCGATCAACCCGAGCCCGGCATCTGGCTGCTGACCGTCAACCGTCCCAAGGCGCTCAACGCCCTGAGCCCGCAGGTGCTCTTCGAGATCGCGGCCGCCGTCGCGGAGGTGACGGCCGATCCCGCGGCCCGCGCGCTGCTGATTACCGGCGCGGGAGACAAGGCGTTCGTGGCCGGCGCCGATATCGCGGCGATGAGTTCGATGACGGCGATCGAAGGCCGCGAATTCGCGTTGAAGGGACACGCCACGCTGCGCTCGCTCGAGCTCGCTCCGTTCCCGGTGATCGCGCTGGTCAACGGCTTTGCGCTGGGCGGCGGCTGCGAACTGGCACTGGCGTGCGACTGGATCGTCGCTTCGGAAAACGCCGTCTTCGGTCAGCCGGAAGTGAACCTCGGAATCTGCCCGGGCTTCGGGGGCACGCAGCGCCTGTCGCGTCTGGTGGGCAAGGCGATGGCGATGGAACTCGCCTGCACCGGCCGCCAGATGAAAGCCGACGAGGCGCTGCGGACCGGACTCGCCAACCGCATCGTCACCCACGCCAAGCTGATCGAGGAAGGGCTGGCGCTGGCGCGCGCGATCGCGGCGAAAGGGCCTGTTGCGGTGAAGATGGCAAAACACCTGATACATCGAGGGCAGGATCTCGATCTCGCGAATGCCAACGCCATGGAGGCCGACGTGTTCGGATTCCTGTGCGCGACCGACGACAAGCACGAGGGCATGGCTGCGTTTCTCGCCAAGCGCACGGCGCAGTTCAAGGGACGTTGATCGGCCGAAGCGCGGGGACCCGCAGGAATTCCCGCCTCACCCTCCGTATGGCGCGATCCGGCGAGATCGAGGACTACGGCGTCCCCGCACCCGACGAGCCCGATGAATTGGCCGAGGCGCTCGTTTAGCAGCAGGAACGGTGGAAGGCGATGCTGCTGTCGAGCAGCCCGTTGGACGTCGCGCGCGGCATCAGCCCGACGCGGCTGGCGCGGAGCTTCCACGACGTCGCAGATGCGGGATTCGTCCTTCAGCAGGGAACCTTGCCGCCGGACACGGGCCGCCCGGCGTAGAGCAGCGGCCGAAGGGATCGCCGGGTTCGCCCGCGACTCGGTATCGACAGAACGGGCGATCCTATAGAATCAGTCGGACCCACGACCCGGCGCCAATGCAGCCCGGGCAGGGTGGTCCGCTCAGGACCCACCCACACATTGAGGAGCCAGCGGTGTCAGCCCCGTCCGCGCCATCCGGATCGGATACGTTCCCGCGCCTGCTGCGGCACCACGCGCAGGCGCGCGGCGATCGTCCCGCGGTGCGCGAAAAGGACCTCGGCATCTGGCAGACGTGGACCTGGAGCCAGGTGGAGGCCGAGGTGCGTGCGCTGGCCTGCGGGCTGGCGGCGCAGGGGTTCGGGCGCGGGATGCATCTCGCGATCATCGGGGACAACCGGCCGCGCCTGTACTGGTCGATGACGGCCGCACAGGTGCTGGGCGGCATCGCGGTGCCGATGTACCAGGATGCGCCCGCCGCGGAGTTCGTCTTCGTCCTGAACGACGCCGAAATCGCCTACGCGGTGGTCGAGGACCAGGAGCAGGTCGACAAGATGCAGGAGGCCATGCCGCAGGTCCCCACGCTGAAGCACATCTATTACGACGATCCACGCGGCCTTCGCAATTACCGTGACGTGACGAGCTTCGAGAGGCTGCAGGAAATCGGCCGCGCGTTCGACCGCGAACACCCCGGTTTCTTCGACGAGCAAGTAGCCGAGGGACGCGCCAGCGATGTGTCGGTCATGTTGTACACATCCGGCACGACGGGCAAACCGAAGGGCGTTTGCCAGACGCACGGATCCTTCATCGAAGCCGCCCGGAGCGGCGTGACGTTCGACAGTCTGACTGCCGGCGAGGACATCCTTTCCTACCTGCCCATGGCCTGGGTCGGCGACCATCTGTTTTCGTATGCGCAGGCGATGGTCGCGGGCTTCACGATCAACTGCCCCGAGTCCGGCGACACGGTGATGACCGACCTGCGCGAGATTGGGCCGACGTACTACTTCGCGCCGCCGCGCGTGTTCGAGAACCTGTTGACGCAGCTGCTGATCAGGATGGAGGACGCCGGCGCCATCAAGCGCGGACTGTTCCACTACTTCATGGGTGTCGCGAAGCGCTGCGGCGCGGAGATCCTCGACGGCCGGCGCGTGGCGCTCGCCGATCGGCTGCTGTACGCGGTTGGCAACGCGCTGATATACGGCCCGCTGCGCAACGTGCTTGGAATGAGCCGCATCCGCGTGGCGTACACGGCCGGCGCCGCGATCGGCCCGGATCTCTTCCGCTTCTACAGGTCGATCGGCATCAACCTGAAGCAGCTCTACGGCTCGACCGAGACCTGCGCCGCGGTCTGCCTGCAGCCCGACGGTGAAATCAAGTTCGACAGCGTCGGCCGGCCGGCGCCCGGCGTCGAGGTGAAGATCGCAGCGAACGGCGAAGTGCTGGTGCGCGGCCCGATGCTGCTGAAGGAGTACTACAGGCGCCCGGACGCCACGGCCGAGTCCATCGACGGCGACGGGTTTTTCCGCACCGGGGACGCCGGCATTTTCGACGACGACGGGCACCTCAAGATCATCGACCGTGCGAAGGACGTCGGCCACCTCTCGGGCGGCGCGATGTTCGCGCCCAACTACATCGAGAACAAGCTGAAGTTCTTTCCGCACATCAA
Source organism: uncultured beta proteobacterium (assembly GCA_963726775.1). Lineage (GTDB taxonomy): Bacteria > Pseudomonadota > Gammaproteobacteria > Burkholderiales > Casimicrobiaceae > CAIWHR01. The sequence goes on along the minus strand of CAVSDL010000001.1, from coordinate 906,033 downwards.
GGAGGCGGTCGCGTTCGGGCACGAGCGCGCGATGGTCTGCGCGTTCATCAACATCGACATCGGATCGGTAGGCAACTGGGCGGAGCGGCGCGGCATCGCGTATTCGGGCTACGCCGATCTCGCGCAAAAGCCCGAGGTCTGCGAGCTCATCAAGGGGTGCGTCGAACGGGTCAATGCGGAACTCGCCAACGAAGGCTCGCTGGCCGATTCGCAAATTCACCGGTTCCTGATTCTGCACAAGGAGCTCGACCCGGACGACGACGAGCTGACCCGTACGCGCAAGGTTCGGCGCGGCTTCGTGGCCGAGAAGTACGCGGTTCTCATCGACGCGTTGTACGGCGGCGGGATCCTGCAGCATATCGAAACGCTGGTGCGGTTCGAGGACGGCCGCACCGGCATGGTGAAGGCCGACCTGCGTATCCATGACGCGGCGTGCATCCCGTCGCACGCGAAAGCCGCCTGACCTGACGCATGACTGACCGCGCGCTTCGTGATCGGGTGATCTTCCACGACGCCATCGAGACGATGGAAGTCGATTTTCGGGGGATGACGTTCGCCAGCGCGGCGGAAGCGGATGCCTTCTACGACGAGGCCGATCGCCAGCTCGCGGCCTCCGGCCGGCGCTGGTATTTTCTGGTCAATTACATCGATTGCGTGATCACGCGCGAAGCCTGGGACCGTTTTGCCGCCCGCGGCAAGCAAACGAACATCGCCCATGGTCTCGGCACGGTCCGGGTGGGCGCCAGCGTCGAGGCCCGGGAGGCGATTCGCGAGCGCGCCGGTCGCGAAATGTTCCGCGCCAACATGTACGCCACGCGCGATCAGGCCATCGTCGCACTGGGCGAGATGCGCAAGCGCCATGCCGAGGTGGGTGCGGGGGAGGAGGAGGAAACGTTCCTGCGGGTCGAGAACATCCACCTGCGATTCGGCGGCGTGCAGGCGCTGACCGGCGTCACGTTTTCGGTGCAGCGCGGCGAGATCTCGTCGATCATCGGCCCGAACGGCGCCGGCAAGAGCTCGATGCTCAACGTCATCAACGGCGTCTATCATCCGCAGGTCGGGTCGATCACGTTTCGCGACCGGACGCGCGAGCAAATGCGGCCGCACGAGGCGGCCAAGCAGGGAATCGCGCGCACGTTCCAGAACATTGCGCTGTTCAAGGGCATGACGGTGCTGGACAACATCATGACCGGCCGCAACCTCCGGATGAAGGCCAGCTTTCTCCAGCAGGCGATCTGGTGGGGGCCGGCGCGCCGGGAGGAGCTCGAGCACCGCCACAAGGTCGAGGAAATCATCGACTTTCTGGAGATCCAGCACATTCGCAAGATCCCGGTCGGACGGCTTCCGTACGGTCTGCAGAAGCGGGTCGAGCTGGGACGGGCGCTGGCCGCCGAGCCGACGCTGCTGCTGCTCGACGAGCCCATGGCCGGGATGAACGTCGAGGAGAAACAGGATATGTCCCGGTTCATCCTCGACGTGAACGAGCACATGGGCACGACGATCCTGCTGATCGAGCACGACATGGGGGTGGTGATGGATATCTCCAACTATGTTGTGGTGCTCGATCATGGCAAGAGGATCGCCGAAGGCACGCCGGACGACGTGCGCGCCGATCCGGTCGTCATTCGCGCATATCTGGGGGTGGCGCACTAGCGGCGCCGCATTTTCGAACGTGATTGACGTCAATTGGTCGTTCTTCTTCGAGGTCCTGATCGGCGGCCTGCTGTCGGGCGTCATGTATTCGCTCGTGGCGCTCGGCTTCGTGCTGATCTACAAGGCATCGGGCGTGTTCAACTTCGCCCAGGGCGCGATGGTGTTCTTTGCGGCACTGACACTTGTCGGGCTGAACGAACGCGGGATGCCGTTTTTGCTGGCGATCGTCGTCACACTGGGCGCGATGGTCGTGCTGGGTCTGATGATCGAGCGGATTGTGCTCCGGCCGCTCGTCAATCAGCCCCAGATCACGCTGTTCATGGCGACGATCGGGCTCACGTTCGTCATCGAGGGACTGGCGCAGCTCTTCTGGGGTTCGCAGCCGCACAACCTCGAGCTCGGCATCCAGGACGAGCCGATTGCCTGGATCACCGACACGACCGGAATGAGCGTATCGAAGTTCGACATCGCCGCCGCGGGCATCGCCGCGACGCTGGTCGTATCGCTCGCGCTCTTCTTCAGCCGCACGCGGATCGGCCGGGCGCTGCGCGCCGTCGCCGACGACCATCAGGCGGCGCTCGCGATCGGCATTCCGCTGCAGCAGATCTGGGGCATCGTCTGGGGGGTGGCGGGCTTCGTCGCGCTGGTCGCGGGCATGCTGTGGGGCGCGCGCAACGGCGTCCAGTTCGCGCTGACTTTTCTTGCTCTGAAGGCGTTACCGGTGCTGATCCTCGGCGGCTTCGAATCGATTCCCGGCGCCATCGTGGGCGGCCTCATCGTTGGCGCATCGGAAAAACTGGCCGAGGTGTACATCGGGCCTCACGTCGGCGGCGGCATCGAGGGCTGGTTTCCGTATGTGCTGGCGCTTCTGTTTCTGCTCGTGCGGCCGGAGGGGTTGTTCGGTGAGAAGCATATCGATCGTGTTTGACGGCATGCGACGCAATCCTTTGCCGACGTCGTCCCCGCGAACACATCCGCGAGCGCGGCGGGCGAAGCCAAGGCCCGAAGGGCACGTCGCCGCGCGAGTCGACCGGCCGACATTCCGACCCGAGCGTGCCGAGACCGGTCCGGAGGGCCGGGAACCCGGTGACGTCCGGACGAACGACGCCCGATTTCCGCTTTCGCGGGAATGACGGAACGAGACGAACCGGGAAGACGACGGAAATGCTCTACAGGGAAGCGGGACAATTCAAGTCCACGTACGCGTCCGACCAGCAGATCTTTCCGATCCTGCAGGACCGGATCGCGGTGGCGGCGCTCGTTGCGATCGCGTTTCTGGTGGTGCCCTTCGTCGCCAACCAGTATTGGCTTTCGGCGATCCTGATTCCGTTCCTGATATTCTCGCTCGCCGCGCTGGGTCTCAACCTGCTCACCGGATACGCGGGGCAGTTGTCATTGGGGACGGCCGCATTCATGGCCGTGGGCGCCTTCGCCGCATACAACTTCATGCTGCGGGTGCCCGGCATGCCGATCCTGATCGCGCTTGTGCTCGGCGGCATCTGTGCCGCGCTGATCGGCATCGTGTTCGGCCTTCCGAGCCTGCGGATCAAGGGTTTCTATCTCGCGGTCGCCACGCTGGCCGCCCAATTCTTCGTCGTCTGGGCGCTCACCAAGTTCGGATGGTTCTCCAATTACAGCTCGTCCGGGGTGATCAACGCGCAGAAGATCGTCATCCTCGGCTACGCGTTCGAATCACCGGCCTCGAAATATCTGCTCACGCTATCGATCGTTGCCGCGCTTGCGCTCGCGGCGAAGAACATGGTGAGAAGCTCGATAGGGCGCTCCTGGATGGCGGTTCGCGACATGGACGTCGCCGCCGAGGTGATCGGCTTTCCGATGCTGCGCACGAAACTGATGGCCTTTGCGGTCAGCTCGTTCTATTGCGGCGTCGCGGGCGCCCTGTACGCGTTCTCCTATCTCGGCACGGTAGAGCCGGAAGGCTTCAATCTCGATCTTTCGTTCCGGATACTGTTCATGATCATCGTCGGCGGCGTGGGCAGCGTGCTGGGCTCGTTCCTCGGCGCCGGATTCATCGTGCTGTTCCCGATCTTCCTCGACAGCATCGCCGGACCGCTCGAACGGATGCTGGGCGTCAACCTGCCGCCCGGGCTCATGTCCAACCTCGAACTGATCATCTTCGGAGCATTGATCGTCTTCTTCCTGATCGTCGAGCCGCACGGGCTTGCCCGGCTTTGGCAGATAGCGAAGGAGAAGCTGCGACTGTGGCCGTTCCCACATTGATATTGCGCCGCAGCAATCCCGCCCATTGGCCATCTGCGACCCGGATCAACGGCTAATTTGATGTCCGTCATTGACACGCCAACCCGTCTCCCCAATCCTGTGCCCGTTTGGCTCCGCGTTGGAGAGGCCATCCCTAGGAGGAACCATGAAACACCTTAAGTCGGCTCTGCTGGGCGTCGCCCTGTTCGGCGTCGCGGCAAGCGGCTACGCACAGAACGAGCAGTTCATTCCGATGATCGGCTACTGGGTCGGGCCGTATGCCGCCGGCGGCTCCGGCATCTTCGGCGGATTCATCGACTACCTGAACATGGTCAACGCGCGCGACGGTGGCGTGGGCGGCGTCAAGCTCACCTACGAGAAGTGCGAGACCGAGTACAACAACGCGCGAGGCGTCGAGTGCTACGAGCGCGTGAAAAAGAATGGTCCAACCGGCGCCACGGTGATCAACCCGTTGTCCACGGGCATCACCTACTCGCTGATCGACAAGGTGACCGCCGACAAAATACCGATGATTTCGCTCGGCTACGGGCGCACCGACGCGTCCGACGGCCGCGTGTTTCCGTACGTCTTCCCGCTGATCACGAACTATTGGTCGCAGAACACGGCCAAGATCAAGTTCATCGGCGCGAAGGAAGGCGGAATGGACAAGCTCAAGGGCAAGAAGATCGTGAACATCTATCACGACTCCGCCTACGGCAAGGAAACGATTCCCGTCCTCGATGCGCAGGCGAAGAAATACGGATTTGCGGTGACGCACATCCCGGTGGCGCATCCCGGCAACGAACAGGGTGCGCAGTGGCTGCAGATTCGCCAGATCAAGCCCGACTGGGTGATCCTGCGCGGCTGGGGAGTGATGAACCCCGTGGCGCTGAAGGCGGCGGCGAAGGTCGGCTTCCCGAGCGACCACATCATCGGCGTATGGTGGTCGGGCGCCGAGGAGGACACGATTCCGGCGGGTGCCGCGGCGAAAGGTTACATCGCGGCCGGATTCAACGTCGCGGGCGCGGACTTTCCGGTGGTCCAGGACATCAAGAAATACGTCTATGCCAAGGGCAAGGGCGAGATGGACGATCCGACGCGCATCGGCTCGATCTACTACAACCGTGGCGTGGTCCACGGGATTGTGACGGTCGAGGCGATCCGCAAGGCGCAGGAGAAGTTCGGCAAGAAGCCGCTCACCGGCGAGCAGGTTCGCTGGGGCATCGAGAACCTGCAGATCAGCGAAGCGCGTCTGAAGGAACTGGGTGCTGCAGCGTTCATGCAGCCGCTGAAAGTCACCTGCGCCGACCACGAGGGCGGCGGCGCCGTGAAGTTCCAGCAATGGGATGGCAACAAGTGGAAGGTCATCACCGAATGGATCCAGCCCGACAAGGAGCTGGTGCGCGGGATGGTCGAGGAATCGGCGGCGAAGTATGCGAAGGAAAAGAACATCACGCCGCGGGATTGCAGCAAGGAGAGCTAGCACGGCACGCCGGACATGTGACGCGCCGCCGCGTCGGCGCGCGGTGTCGCCTGCTTGAGATGGCGACCTGCCGATCGAGCGTCGCCTGTGCCGACGCTCGATCCGGCGGGCCTCCGGGCCTCTTCCGGTTCGAGCGCGCGCCGCGACGTTTGCACTATCCGTAACCCGAGAAACTCCACGACGACTCGCACGATGTCCACCGCCACCGCCGCAGTCACCGCATCAACGGCCGCGCCGTACCTTTCGATCAACAACATCGAGGTCATCTACGACCACGTGATCCTCGTGTTGAAGGGCGTGTCGCTCGAGGTGCCCGAGGGCAAGATCGTCGCGTTGCTGGGCGCGAATGGCGCCGGCAAGAGCACGACGTTGAAATCGATCTCGAACCTGCTGTCGGCCGAGCGCGGTGATGTGACGAAGGGCACGATCGAATTCAAGGGGCGGCGCGTCGACAAGCTGACGACGAACGAGCTCGTGAAGATGGGTGTGTGCCAGGTCATGGAGGGCCGCCATTGCTTCGCGCACCTTACGGTTGAGGAGAATTTGCTGACCGGTGCGTTCACGCGGAGGATCGCTCGCGCCGAGCTGAAGGCAAGCCTGGAAAAGGTATACCACTATTTTCCGCGGCTGAAGCAGCGGCGGATGAGCCAGGCTGGGTACACGTCGGGCGGCGAGCAGCAGATGACCGCAGTCGGGCGCGCGTTGATGGCGCAGCCGTCGATGATCCTGCTGGACGAGCCGTCGATGGGCCTCGCGCCGCAGATCGTCGAGGAGATCTTCGAGATCGTTCGTGATCTGAACACGAAGGAGCGCGTGTCGTTCCTGCTCGCCGAACAGAATACGATGGTCGCGCTGCGCTACGCCGATTACGGGTACATCCTCGAGAACGGCCGGGTGGTGATGGATGGTGCCGCGGAGAACCTTGCGCAGAACGAGGACGTAAAGGAGTTCTACCTCGGGCTGTCGACGGCAGGAAGAAAGTCGTTCCGCGACGTCAAGCACTACCGCCGCCGCAAACGCTGGCTCGCTTAGGCCGGCCGCAGATCGCGCCGCCATGCTTCGTTGCTCGGGCGCTTGGCTTCGCTTGTGTACGTCTCATGTACACGGCGCTCGCCGCGCGCCCTCGCGCCTCGCCTGCCGACGCGCTTTGCGGCCGAATTCGGCGACACCGTCGCTGAACGGCCGATCCCGCGATTGGCGCGCAACCCGACTTCCATCGTAGGGCCGATCCCGCGCATTGCTACCAAACTGCCGATAGAACCATGACTGAATACTTCGATACGCTGGAGACGCGCGATCCGGAGTTGCGCGAGCGTGCACTCTTCGCGGCGCTGCCGCGGCAGATCGCCCACGCGAAGGCCAACGCGCCGGCGTTCGCGAGGATCCTGGCCGGTGTCGACCCGGCCGAGGTGACTTCGTACGCTGCGCTCGCGGGCCTGCCGGTCATGCGCAAGGCCGAGTTGTCCGAACTGCAAATGACGTCTCCGCCGTTCGGCGGACTCGCCGCGACGCGCAGGGGCGACGCCGTCCGGGTATTCGCGTCGCCGGGCCCGATCTACGAGCCGGAAGGGCGCCCCCCCGACTACTGGCGACTCGCGCGCGCGCTCTTCGCTGCGGGGTTTCGCAAGGATGACCTGGTCCACAATTGTTTCTCGTATCACTTTACGCCCGCAGGCTCGATGCTCGAGACCGGCGCCCACGCCCTGGGTTGCACGGTTTTCGCGGGCGGCACCGGACAGACCGAGCAGCAGGTGCTGGCGATGTCGCAGTTGAAGCCGGACGGCTATGTCGGCACGCCCTCGTTCCTGAAGATCATCGTCGAAAAGGCCGATGAAATCGGCGTGGAACTCGACGGTCTCAGGAAAGCGCTAGTCTCCGGCGAGGCATTTCCGCCGAGCCTGCGCGACACGCTGGCGGCGCGCGGAATCGCCGGTTACCAGGTCTACGCGACGGCGGACCTGGGCTCCATCGCCTACGAAACGGAAGCGCGCGAAGGGCTCGTCATCGACGAGGGCGTGCTGGTGGAGGTCGTCCGCCCGGGAACCGGCGATCCGGTGGCGCCGGGCGAAGTCGGCGAGGTCGTGGTCACGACGTTATTCAATGCCGTCTATCCGCTGATCCGATTCGGTACCGGAGACCTTTCGGCATTCCTGCCGGGTGCCAGCCCCTGCGGACGCACCAACGCGCGAATCAGGGGCTGGATGGGCCGGGCCGACCAGACGACCAAGGTGAAGGGCATGTTCGTCCACCCTTCGCAGGTGGCGACGATCGCGAAACGTCATCCGGCTATCGCGAAGGCACGACTCGTCGTGGACAACCCCGACGGCAACGACCGGATGACGCTGCATGTCGAAACTGCGGCCCAGTCGCCGGCGCTCGCCGAGGCCATTGCGTCATCGATTCGCGAGATCACCAAGTTGCGTGGCGAAGTCGTGTTCCACGCGCGCGGCGTGCTGCCGAACGACGGCAAGGTGATCGACGACGCGCGCAAATATTCCTGAATTTGGCGCCCGCATAGCGCGCCGTGCGAGCCCGCTTCTTTGCGGCGCGGCCCGCGTGCTAGCATGCCGTTCGATCCCGTTGCCTTGCGCACCCGTGCCGATACGCTCCGCCGCTGCCGATCCCTTGACGCCGCTTGCCGCGGAGACGCTGCGGGTGATCGCGGCTTCCGGCATCGTTCGGCATTTCCCGAAGAGCACGGTGCTGATCAACGAGGGCGACCAGGGCGACTCGCTGTTCATCGTGCTGACGGGCAAGGTCAAGGTATTCGCGAGCAACGAGGCCGGCAAGGAGGTCGTCATCGATTTCCACGGTCCCGGCGAATACGTGGGCGAGATGGCGCTCGATGGCGCGCCGCGCTCCGCGTCGGTAATGACGGTCGAGCCGACGACGTGCGCTGTCGTCAAGGGCGTACACTTCCGCGATTTCGTGCTCGCGCACCCTGATTTCGCGCTCAACCTCATCGAAAAGCTGATCCAGCGCGCGCGCCTCGCGACCGAAAACGTAAAAAGCCTTGCGCTCACCGACGTCTACGGCCGGCTCGTTCGCCTGCTCCTCTCCCTTGCCCAGGAAAGCGATGGCCGCCTGGTTGTCCCGGACAGGCTCACGCAGCAGGACATCGCCGAGCGCGTCGGCGCCTCACGCGACATGATCAGCCGCCTGATGAAGGATCTCGTCGCCGGCGGCTATCTCGCCGTCGAGGATCGCGTCATCACGATCCTCAGGAAACCGCCGCCCGGCTGGTAGAGCTCTCCTCGCGCCGGGCGCCCCCGGCCGCGCCACGTGAATTTTCCGCACGCGTGGTGCCGAATCATCCATCTCCCCTCGCGTCACCGCCGCCTAGAGTGGTGCCTGTCGTCGCCGCAATTCCGCGAGTCGACGACGGAGCGATTTCGGGTCATCCATTGCGGGCGCGTTGTCGCGAGGCATCACCCAAATTCTTAGGGAGACGGAAATGAACAGGACCAATCGCTATGGGGACGGGACCGCGTTCACTGCGGGCGCAAAAGTCGTGTCCCTGCTGTTCGTGGTGGGAATGGTCGCGCTGCTGGCGGGACACACGGCGGCGACGCCGAGTGACGACACGCGTGCCCTCGCTACCGCGGTCACGCTCGAGCCCACGCAGGAGATCCCGATGGTCGGGCTCGACCTTCCGCTCGATTTCAAGATGCCGGAACAGGACGCTGCCGCAGTTCAGGACGATCCGCCCATCGCAACCTTCTGAAGATTCTTCCTGGAGAACAACATGTCGAATGCCCATGAACCGCGTTCCGTGGTGGAATATGTCGCCGCCGGCCTGAAGACCGGAGTCTTGGTGTGCGTGCTCGGGCTGATAGGCCTGGCCGCGAACCATACCGACGTCACGTCGCCGGAATCGAGCGCAATCGGGAAGCCAGGCACGGTCGTTGCGCCGAGCTACCCGGGCGAGCCCCGCAGCTTCCCGGCGGCGTAATGCCCGGCAGGGGGAAGAGCGACCGTCGCGTCGCAACATTCGGGAGGCGGCCGGGCGGCGTAGGTCGAGGATCGTCGATTCCGGCGCCTCCGGCTGCGGGCGCATTGTCGTTTCGGCGCGCCGCGGTTGCCGGCGCGCCCCGTGCCGGCACAGCTACCGGTCGATGCCGCCGAAGCAGACGTACTTCACTTCGACGAACTCGTCGATGCCGTACTTCGAGCCTTCCCGTCCGAGGCCGGATTGCTTGACGCCGCCAAAGGGCGCGACCTCGGTGGTGATGAGTCCGGTGTTGACGCCGACCATTCCGTACTCGAGCGCCTCGGCGACGCGCCAGATGCGGCCGATGTCGCGCGAGTAGAAGTACGACGCGAGGCCGAACACCGTGCGGTTCGCAAGCTCGATGACTTCCGCGTCCGTCCCGAAGCGCAACAACGGCGCGACCGGGCCGAATGTCTCCTCGTGAAAGATCTTCATATCGGGGGTGACGCCGGTCAGCACCGTGGGCTCGTAAAACGTTCCGCCCAGCGCATGACGCTTGCCTCCCACGGCGATCGTCGCGCCGCGCGTTGTCGCATCGGCGACGTGCTCCTCGACTTTCGCCAGCGCCGCGCCATCGATCAGCGGGCCTTGCGTGACGCCGGCTTCGATGCCGGGACCGACCTTCAACGCGCGCACCCGGTCGCCGAGCTTCGCGGCGAACGCATCGTAGACCGCGTCGTGAACGAAGAACCGGTTGGCGCACACGCAGGTCTGGCCGGAATTCCGGTACTTGGAGACGATCGCCCCGTCGGCGGCGGCGTCGAGATCGGCGTCGTCGAACACGATGAACGGCGCGTTGCCGCCCAGCTCCAGCGACAGCTTCTTGATTGTCGGCGCCACCTGTTGCATCAGCAGGCGGCCGATTTCCGTCGAACCGGTGAACGAGAGCTTGCGTACGATCGGGTTGGCGCACATCTCGCCGCCGATAGCCCGCGCCTTGCCGGTGACCACATTCAGGACGCCCGGAGGGAATCCGGCGCGATGCGCGAGCTCGGCGAGCACGAGCGCGGAGTAGGGTGTCAACTCGGCGGGTTTGATGACCACGGTGCAGCCGGCGGCGAGCGCGGGAGCGACCTTGCGGGTGATCATCGACGATGGAAAGTTCCATGGCGTGATCGCGGCGCACACGCCGACCGGCTCCTTGATCGCGATGAGCCGGCGGTCGTTGCCGATGGTCGGAATCACGTCGCCGTAAATGCGGCGCGCCTCCTCGGCAAACCACTCGACATACCACGCGCCTATGGTCACCTCGCCCTTGGCCTCGGCCAGGGGTTTGCCCTGCTCGGTGGTGAGAATCAGCGCGAGGTCGTCGGCGTTGGCCAGCATCAGCTCGGACCATTTGCGCAGGAGCGCGCTGCGTTCCTTCGCGGTCTTGGCCCTCCAAATCGGCCACGCGGCATTGGCCGCCTCGATGGCGCGTTTCGTTTCGGTGGCGCCCATCACCGGCGCCGTGCCGATCAATTTGCCGTTCGCCGGGTTGACGACGGGTCTGGTCGTGCCCTCGACGGCGCCGATCCACTGGCCGTCGACGTAGCAGAGCTGGCGAAGCAGCGACGGGTCCTTCAGTGCCGGGACGGAACGATCGAGGGTGTCGGGGGGCATGGCTGTCTCCTGCAGGGTTTCGCGCGCGGGACGTGAACCGGAATTATAAGCCCGCGGCATCGCCGGAAAGACCGGCCGCAGCCGCCGGCGAGCTCACGATCGAGCGGTGGCCGACGGCGCAGCGCGCACGCCCCGCGTCACCAGCGCGACGCCGACCAGCACCAATGCAGCGCCCGCCAGCTGGATCCCGTGCACGGCCTCGCCCAGGATCATCGCGGAGAGCCCGATGGTGAAGACCGGGCCGAGCGAGCCGACCAGTGACGACGTGTTGGCGCCGATGCGTCGTATCGCTTCGGCGATCAGCCACGTCGGAAGCACCGTCGAGAACACGGCCATCGCCAGCGAAACGGCATAGATCGATGCCGGAACGCGGAGCATCCCGATATCGCGAGTCAGCACGAACTGCAGCAGCACAAACACCGTGGAGGCGAGCATCGCCCAGGCGATGAAGCGCATGCTGCCGACCCGTGCGATCACGTTGCCGGCGCCGACGAGGTAGAGCGCATGGAACAGGGCGCTGCCGAATACCAGTGCGCCGCCGGTCCACAGCGCGTGCGGATCGCCGGCGAGCGTGAGGTCGTGCAGGAAGACAAGCGCGATGCCCCCATACGACAGCAGCAGCGCCAGGACGGAGCGGCGAGTGATCCGTTGCTTCAGCAGGATCGCCGAGAGCAGCACGACCATCGTCGGATACATGAACAGCACCAACCGCTCGAGTCCGGCGCTGATGTAGGCGAGACCCGTGAAGTCGAGGAGGCTCGCGAGGTAATAGCCGATGAAGCCGAGCAACACGATATCGCGCCAGTCGCGGCGCCTGAACGGCGAAGCTTCCGGCCTCCGGCCCGCCCACCACGCCATCGCGACGAAAAGCGGCGCCGCGAAAATCATGCGCAGCGCGAGCAGGGTCACCGCGTCCACCGGATGCCAGGCGTAGGCGAGCTTGACCAGAATCGCCTTGAACGAGAATCCCAGCACGCCGACGATCGCGAACAGCGGGCCTGTCCAGCGACTCGGGTGATCCGGCGTCGATGCGCGCAAGAACGGGTGTTTCGAGTCCACCGCCTCACTCCGGGCGACAGGCGGGAGCCCGAGGATTCCCGGCGGCCACGGAGGATCGTTCGTCGGGCCCGGAGCGATGCTTGCCGGGAAGGGGCGCGCCCCGAATCGTCAATCCCACCTGACGAGCCCCGTGTAGGCGCTGCCGAGAATGACCGCGCCGAACGCGATCCGGTACCACGCGAACGGCACGAAGTCATGATGGCCGACGTAGCGGATCAGCCAGCGCACGCAGGCGAATGCCGAGACGAACGCCGCGACGAATCCGACGCCGAGAGGCGGCAGCGATTGTGCGGCCAGCAGCACCCCGTCCTTCCACATCGAGTACCCGGTGGCGGCGAACAGCGTCGGAATCGCGAGAAAGAACGAGAACTCGGTGGCCGCGACGCGCGACAGGCCGAAGAGCATGCCGCCTATGATCGTCGCGCCGGAGCGCGACGTGCCGGGAACGAGCGCGAGACACTGCGCGCAACCGACCTTGAGCGCGTCCTGCCACGTCATGTCGTCGATGCGCGCAATGCGCACGGTGCCCGGCAGCGCCCGCTGCCGGCGCTCCACCCACAGGATCACGATCGCACCGACGACGAACGCACAAGCGACGGGCACCGGCGCGAACAGGTGCGCCTTGATCGTCTTGCCCAGCGTGAGGCCGAGGATCGCGGCAGGAATGAAGGCGACAACAAGATTGGCGACGAATCGTTGCGCCGCCGCGTCGCTCGCGATACCGCGCACGACTGCGACCAGCTTCGCGTGGTATTCCCAGCACACGGCGAGGATCGCGCCGGCCTGGATCACGATTTCAAAAACCTTGGCCTGTTCCCCCGTGTAGCCCAGCAACGAGCCGGCGACGATCAGGTGGCCCGTAGAGGACACCGGCAGGAATTCGGTGAGTCCCTCGACGATGCCGAGAACAACGGCGGTGAGAAGGGTAGGCTGGTCCACGGTGGCCGCAAGAAAATGGGCCGGGGTGGAAGCGGTCCGGCCACCGGATTGTAGCGCAGCGAGGGATTTCGCGGACCGGACGTCGTGATTCGCGGATCAAGCTGAACCGTCTGCGAACGTATTATTGATCAATACGGAACCGGGCGACACTTTCGCAAACACGATTGTCTTACCCGCAAACGCGGGACCGAGCGACGTTCGACCGAAGCCAATGGATCCCGCCTGACCGTTCCTCGAAACTTCGCCGCTGGCGCGGCTCGTTTTCGCGGAAACGACGACATTTCTGCAGCCGTTGTCACTCGATGCAGCAGGACTTGGCAGCGTGAACGCGCTCCAGTCGCATCATCCCGTCCGGCCGCGCAGCAGCGCCAGGGCCTGCGAAACCATGTCGTGATGATCGTCCGGGATCTGTCCCTGCGGCGTCATCCCGTCGATGAGCTGCGGCAGCAAAGCGGCGAGCCCGCCGGCGACATCGCCGTGCGACATGCCGAGCTGCTGTGCGATCTGGCCGAGCTGCCCCTGGCCCAGCGCCTGCTGAAGCGCATTCGCGTCGATCGGCACGTTCTGCCCGGTCGACACCCACGAATCCGCCTGCTGCCCGTACCCGGCCTGCTGGAACTTGCCGAGCACTCCCTGCAGGCCCCCGTTCTGTTGCAACAATTGCAGCGCCGCCTGCACCAGCGGGTTTTGCTGCGCGGCGCCGCCCCCACCCAGCATTCCGCCGAGAACGTTGCCGAGAAGTCCATCCAGCATGCCCATGCATTTCCTCGCTTTCTACATTGATCGGGGGATGTTCAGTGCAGATTCGAACAGGCGAACTTGTCGGCGCGACTGCGTTGACGAGGACCGGGACCTCAGGGGCCGCCGACTCCAAGTTCCGCGCAAAGCTTCGCGACGGACACTTTCAGCTCGGCGAGTTCGTCCTGGAGCTGGGCGACATTGGCCTTGAGCGCCGCGAGCTCGGAAATCGTCACGGCATCGCCGCCCGGCTCCGCCACGGACGTGCGGGACGCGGCGTCGAAGGCCGGCGGGCCAGAGAGCAGATGCGCCCAGCGTGTCTCGCGCGTTCCCGGTTGGCGCGGCAGCTCGATGCAGAACGCCCCGGCCGGACGCGCGGCGAGTTCGTGCAGAAACGCTTCGACGGCCGATATGTCGGCAAAGCGATGCAGGCGTTCGGAGTAGATGCGCAGTTCGCCGATGGTCTGCGGTCCGCGCAGCATGAGCACCGTCAGCAACGCCACCGCCTGCGCCGGAACTCCGAGCACGCGCTCGACATTGTGCGCGTAACGCATTACGCGCCCGCCGCTCGACTCGACGACCAGCGACAGCGTCTTCAGGTGGTCGATCGTCGCCTGTACCTCGGCCTCGCTCGCGTTGAGGATCGGATCGCGACTCGTCTTCTGGTTGCATCCCGCGACGAGCGCGTTCAGCGTCAGCGGATAGGTATCGGGCACGGTGTGCTGCTTTTCGACCAGCACGCCAAGGACGCGGGTCTCGAGCAGCGAAAGGGCGGGAAGGGTCATGGCGGGAAAATCTGAAGGACGAAGAACGGGCGTCAGTGTAGCGCGAACCGCACCGCGCGCCTCATGACCGCGCGAATCGCCGCCTGCGGGCAGCCCGCGGCCGAACGCACCGATTTCCATGCGGCGCCGGTACTGCTATCGTGGAGGCCCGCAGCCTCCACCCGAGCGCCCGCCTCTCCGAACCGCGGGTCGCCCGGCGCACCCGGACGCAACCATGGCCCACCAGACCGAAATCACCAACATGGCGCTGTTCTGCGATTTCGAGAACATCGCACTTGGCGTGCGCGACGCACAATACGAGAAATTCGACATCGGCAAAGTGCTGGAGCGCCTGTTGCTGAAGGGCAGCATCGTCGTGAAAAAGGCCTATTGCGACTGGGACCGGTACAAGGCGTTCAAGGCACCGATGCACGAGGCGTCGTTCGAACTGATCGAGATTCCGCACGTCCGCCAGTCGGGCAAGAATTCGGCGGACATCCGGATGGTCGTCGACGCGCTGGATCTCTGCTACACGAAGTCGCACGTGGAAACCTTCGTCATCATCAGCGGCGACTCGGATTTTTCGCCGCTGGTCAGCAAGTTGCGCGAGAACAACAAGGTCGTCATCGGCGTCGGCGTCAAGAATTCGACGTCCGACCTGCTGATCGCCAACTGCGACGAATTCATCTTCTACGACGACCTTGTCCGCGAAAAGAAGAAGCCCGGGCCGAGAAGGCCGCCGGCGAAGGCGGCGGCCGGCGGCAACGGCAAGCCTGCGGTCCGGACCGCCGCCGAAGAATCCAGGGCGCCTGCGAAGAAGGGCGACGAGGACCGGCGGCAGCAGGCACTGGACCTGATCGGCGAAACGCTCGAGGCGCTGATCGCGGAACGGGGCGACGAGGAGAAGATCTGGGGCTCGATGATCAAGCAAGCCTTGAAGCGGCGAAAGCCTGGTTTCAACGAATCGTATTACGGCTATCGCTCGTTCAACGGCATGCTGGAAGCCGCCGAGCGCGTGGGCAATCTCACGCTGCTGCGCGACGAAAAGTCCGGTGGCTACATCGTCCGGTTGGCCGCCGGCGAGGAGTGATCCGGTCTGCCGTTCGCAGCCGCGCCGCAATCGAAAGGCCTCCTGTGCCCATGTCCGGCATCCACGATCTGGGCCTGTTCGTCGTCTCCGGCCTGCTCCTCAACATCACGCCCGGCGCCGACACGCTCTACATCGTCGGTCGCGGGGCGACGCAAGGGTGGCGCGCCGGCGTGCTCGCGGCGCTGGGCGTCGGTGCCGGCTGCTGCGTGCACACGCTGGCGGCAGCGCTTGGCCTCTCGGCAATACTCGCGACGTCGGCGACCGCGTTCACCGTCGTCAAATGGATGGGTGCCGCGTATCTCGTCTGGCTGGGCATCGGGTTGGTGCGGTCGAAGTCTCGTGGATCGGACCTCGGTCCCGTGTCGCTGGCGCCGGCCTCGATGCGGAGGATCTTCGCGCAGGGTTTTCTGACGAACGTTCTGAATCCGAAGGTCGCGCTGTACTTTCTCGCTTTCCTGCCTCAGTTCATCGATGCGGATGCATCGAACAAGGCGCTGGCGTTCGGGTTACTCGGCGTCGTCTTCGTCGTCAACGGCACGCTCTGGAATCTCTTCGTGGCACGGTCGGCGGCAAGCTTCGGCAGGCGCCTCACCGGCGGCGGCGCGACGACTTGGCTCAACCGGGCGATGGGTGGCCTGTTCGTGTATCTGGGGATCCGCCTCGCGCTCGTCGAGAGTGCCTCATGACGGCAGGAATGTCCGGTGCGCGGAATTGCGGTCAGGGCCGTGCCGCGGCGACCAGTTGCAATCGGTCGTCCACACGCCAACAATAGCTTTCGAGCCTGAAGCCCGGCATCGCGGGTTCCGGGCTGCGAATGACGAAGCGGCCGCTCGCGACGATCGACCCTTCGACTGCAAACGAGGTGTCGGATGCACGATGTCCGTCCGGCCGCGGTGGCCGGCACGTTCTACCCCGGAGCTGGGGAGGCGCTGCGGGCCAGCGTGCGCGCCTGCCTTTCGGGGGCCGCCGCGCCATCCCGCGACGCCGGCGCGACGCCCAAGGCGATGATTGTCCCCCACGCGGGCTATGTCTATTCCGGCCCGATTGCCGCCGCGGCGTACGCGCGGCTCGCCCTGTGGCGCCGGGCGATTCGACGCGTCGTGCTGCTCGGCCCTGCGCACCGCGTGCCGATCCGCGGACTCGCGCTACCCTCGGTGCGGGCGTTCGCGACCCCGCTCGGCGAAGTCGAGATCGATCGCGAGGCTGCGGCAATTGCAATGACGTTGCCGTGGGTCAGTGAAGCCGATGCCGTGCACGAGTGCGAGCACTCCCTCGAGGTCCAGCTGCCGTTCCTGCAGACCGTGCTGGACGATTTTCGGATTGCGCCCTTTGCAGTCGGCGATGCAACGGCCGCCGAAGTGGCCGACGTGATCGAAAGACTCTGGGGCGGGCCCGAAACGCTCATCGTCGTCAGCTCCGACCTTTCCCACTACCATCGCTATGCCGACGCGCGCACGATCGACCGCGACAGCGCCGACGCGATCCTGGCGTTGACACCTTCTCTCGATCACGCGCAGGCCTGCGGTGCGACGCCGGCCAACGCGCTGCTGCTATGCGCACGGCGCCACGGCCTCGTGCCGGAGCTCCTCGACCTGCGCAACTCGGGCGACACGGCCGGGGACAGGTCGCGCGTTGTCGGGTATGCGTCGTTTGTCTTTGCACCGCGCCATGCCGGACAGTGAACTGGGCTCTGTGCTCCTGCGAATCGCGCGCGGTGCGATCGGTGCGCAGTTTGGGATCCACGTCGAAAACAAGGGAGGCTACGACGCCCTCGAGCGTCCCGGCGCGACATTCGTCACGTTGACGCGGGATGGCGAATTGCGCGGGTGCATCGGCAGCCTGGAGCCGCGCAGGCCGCTCGGACGGGACGTCCACGAGAATGCCATCGCCGCCGCGTTCCGCGACCCGCGGTTTGCGCCGCTGGCCGCGGCGGAGTTTGGATCGACCTCCATCGAAGTGTCGCTGCTGTCGCCGTGTGAAAGCCTGCATGTCGCGGACGAAGAGCATCTGCTCGCGCAGCTCCGCCCGGGGGTCGATGGCCTCACCATCGAATGCGACCACCGCCGGGCGACGTTCCTGCCGCAGGTGTGGGAGTCGCTTGTCGAGCCGCGGCAGTTTGTTGCCGCGCTGAAGCACAAGGCAGGATTGCGCGCCGATTTCTGGAGTGCGCAAGTGAACGCATCGCGCTACACGGTGATCAAATGGAAAGAGACGGAATTCCGTCTGGCGCAGGCACAGCCATGAGCAAATTCCCGGGCCGCTGGTGGCACCGTCTCGACGATGGGCGTATCCAGTGCGACCTGTGTCCGCGCGACTGCCGGCTGCACGAGGGCCAGCGCGGCGCGTGTTTCGTGCGGCAGCGCGTGGACGATGCGATGGTGCTCACCACCTACGGGCGTTCGTCGGGCTTCTGTATCGATCCCATCGAAAAGAAGCCGCTGAACCACTACTACCCGGGGTCGAGCGTGTTCTCGTTCGGCACCGCCGGCTGCAACCTCGCCTGCAAGTTCTGCCAGAACTGGGACATTTCCAAGTCGCGGGAAATGGACACGCTGATGGACGCTGCGTCGCCGCAGGGGATCGCCGAGGCCGCAAGACGAGCCGGCTGCAGGAGCGTCGCGTTTACCTACAACGATCCGGTCATTTTCGCGGAATACGCGATGGACACCGCCGATGCGTGTCATGAAGCCGGCATCCGGACTGTCGCCGTGACCGCCGGTTACATCGGCGTCGACGCGCGCCGGGATTTCTACGCGAAGATGGACGCCGCCAACGTCGATCTCAAGGGATTCACCGACGAATTCTACGTGCGGCTTTGCGGCGCGCATCTGCAACCGGTGCTCGACACGCTCGTCTATCTGAAGCGCGAAACGAACGTGTGGTTCGAGATCACCACATTGCTGATCCCGGGCAAGAACGATTCCGACGCCGAGATCGAGGCGATGTGCCATTGGATCATGCGCGAACTGGGCCCCGACGTGCCGCTCCATTTCACGGCCTTCCACCCGGATTACAAGATGACGGACATTGCGCGCACGCCGGCGGCCACGCTGACGCGCGCGCGTGACATCGCGCTGCGCGCCGGCGTTCGCTACGTCTATACCGGCAACGTCCACGATCGCACCGGCGGCACGACGTTCTGCCCGGAATGCCGGAAGGCGCTTGTCGTCCGCGACTGGCACGAAATCCTGGGCTACGACCTCACGGCGGAGGGCGACTGCCGCCATTGCGGCACGCGCCTGCCGGGGCATTTCGGAACGTTCGGCGCGCAGTGGGGGCGGCGGCGCGTGCCGGTGCGGATCGGCAGGGCGGAGGGAGGGAAGTCCGTGGGTTCGACGTTGTAGATGCCGGAACGGCGCCGGCAATCGACGGTGAGGGATCGGGTGCCCGCGCCCTCATGCCGTTCACGCAAGGCTTTTCCGTCATTCCCGCGAACGCGGGAATCCAGTGTCTTGCAATGAACGCCGCTGGGCCGCCGCGTTCGCGGGGGGGGGCGACGAAAATTGTCAAGGGAACGGCATTGGCGGCGCCCCGTTCGTGCGGTTATTCGAGATCCAGGTACTTCGTGGCGCGCCCTTTCGCCTTTTCCACCGGATACTTCTCGCGATTGACGAGCAGCTTGTCCCGCGCGGCGGCGATGACATCGACGTCGAGGACCCGTCCGAGTTGCAACAGGTAGATGAAAACATCGCCGATCTCGTGGGCGATCTCCTGCTTCTTGCCCGGGTCCGGCGCGCCGGATTCGGCGCCGGAACTCCACAGGAAATGCTCCATCAGTTCGGCCGCCTCGATGGCTACGGCCATTGTCAGGTTCTTGGGCGTGTGGAATTGCGCCCAGGCGCGCTCCTCGACGAACGCCGCGATTGCATCCTGAAGTTCTGCGAGACTGTCTGGCATCGGGATGTCTCCGAAAGGGTGTCGCGGACAGGTGCTTAGAATCTCTCGTCGTCGCGCAGATAGCGCCAGGCGCCGACCGGCAATTTTCCGAGAGGCACGCTGCCGGTACGCACGCGCTTCAGTCCGATGACGCGCAGGCCGACCAGTTCGCACATGCGGCGAATCTGTCGCTTCTTGCCTTCGCGCAGGACGAACCGCAGCTGATGCTCGTTCTGCCATGACACGCGCGCCGGCTTGAGTTTGACGCCGTCGAGTTCGAGACCGTGGTGGAGCAGCTTCATGCCCTGTGGCGAGAGCGTCCCCTCGACGCGCACCAGGTACTCCTTCTCGACCTCGGAGTCGCGGCCGACCAGCCGGCGCGCGACGCGGCCGTCCTGGGTGAAGACGAGGAGGCCCGTGGAGTCGATGTCGAGCCGCCCGGCCGGCGCCAGTCCGCGCAGGTGGCCCGGCTTGAACGTGAGAGGGGCGCGGTCCTCCGGCCAGCGGTTCTCCGGGCGGATCAGCACGCTCGCAGGCTGGTAGCCGTCTTCGGCCTGGCCCGAAACGTAGCCGACGGGTTTGTTGAGAAGGATCGTGACCTGTTCGCCCTGATGTTTCCGCGCGGCCGGGTCGATTTCGATGCGCGCATCGGGCGGGACGCGCGTGCCGAGCCTGTCCATCACGATGCCGTCAACGCGGACCCAGCCGTTCTCGATCCACTCGTCCGCTTCGCGCCGCGAGCACAGTTCGAGCTCGCTCATCCGTTTCGACAAGCGCGGATTGTCGTGGCCGCGTGGCATCGCCGAATCGCGGCGCGCAGCGGGCGGCGCGGTCGCACGCGGTGTCGACGGTCCGGCATCGTAGCGCGCGGGTTTCGGCGGGATGCGAAAGGGAGATTTCCCGGGAGACGCCCCACGCGGCGGCGGCGAAAACCGATCATTGCTCTTGGGTCGCCGTGCCGTCCCCAATCCTGCAACGGACTTGGAAAGTGGGGGCGCGTCGGATTTGGAACGTGGAGACGCGCTGGGTTTTGGACGTCGCGGCGCGGCATCTACTGCGGCGGGCGGCGGCGCCTTGGCGGCGGCCGGCGTCGACCGCGCGACCGACGCCGCCGGCCCGCGCTGCGCGCGCCGCGCGCGCGATGTCGGCGGTTTCGCGGGCGGAGCCGGACCTGTCCGGGGCGGGAGCTTGAGCGTGGTTCGGGCCATGGCGATGAGCGACGTGCGGGGCAGATGGGCGACAGATGAATTGTCGCCCATTTCGGGCAGCGCCGAATCCTTGCCGCCCGGGCTATAGTGCCACGGCCGCAACGGTCAACGCGGCGCGGCTCGCTGGAATGCAGGTTGGAGCGCTACTGCGCCGGGCGGCAGCTGGCAGTGGTCGTTGCAATCAGCAACGACGAACCCGATCTTCTCGTCATCACCGTCAATCCCCGGAACGAGGATGGAGTATCGGGAACTGCGAATCAGGCGTTTCACCCCTCTGGCCCGGCGATTTCCCGGCTCTCGATCGCGTCGAGAATCGGTCTCGCCAGGTAGACCTTGCCCCACAGTCGACCACTCTGCTCCACGAGGACTCCATGTCCCACCAATGCTTCCACCGCATTCCGCGCGGTCGGATTCGTCACCTCGAGCAGGCGAGCCGCCCGCGCGACGGTGATATAGGGATTCTCGAAAAGGTGATCGATCAGCGCGGCGGCACGGGGTTTCTTGATGAGGTCGGCGCGCAACCGGTCGCGCATGGCGAGCAACGCCTCGGCCCGTTGGGAGCCTTCCGTTGCGATCTCTACGACGCCGGTGAGAAAGTACCTGAGCCAACCATCCCAATCGCCATGGGTGTGTACTCGTTGTAACAGTTCGTAGTAGTCGTTGCGATTCGCCTCGATGAATGCCGAGAGGTACAACAAGGGCTCCTGCAAACGGCGGCGCTCGATGAGGAAGAGGGTAATGAGCAGACGGCCGACCCGGCCATTGCCGTCGAGGAATGGGTGTATCGCCTCGAATTGGGCGTGCATGATGGCGGTCTGAATCAGATCGGGGAATGAATCGCGGTCGTGAAGAAAGCGCTCCCAGTCGTCGAGCAACTCGTTCATCTCGACAACGGGCGGCGGCACATAGGGCGCACTCACTGGCGTGCTGCCCGCGGGTCCGATCCAGTTCTGCGACCGCCGGAACTCGCCCGGAGTGGCGTGATCACCGCGCACACCACGCATCAGGCGATCATGCAGTTCGCGGACAAGCCGCAACGACAAAGGCAACGTCGACAGACGTGCCATGCCATATTCGAGTGCGACGACATAATTGCGGACTTCGATGACATCGTTTGGCAGTGGCCGCGGCGCCACGGCGTCTGCACCCAATTCGTCGATCAAGAGATCCGAGAGCGTGGCCTGGGTGCCCTCGATGCGTGATGACAGCACCGCCTCGCGTCGGACGTACGGCGCTATCAGGATGTGAGGGTTCGGCAGGACCGACCCTCGTCCCGACAGCTCGGACAGGGCCGCATCGGCCGTCGACAGGAGTCGAACCAGTTCGGCGGAGTAGACGAGGTTGGGCGGCAATCGATTGGGGATGAAGGCGAAAAACCCCGGCGGCGTCATGACCAATCGGCCGGCGGCCTTGGGGGTCAGGTGCTCAGGTTTCAATGCGGTCTCCCAACTGAAGGCGGGCTTTCAAAGCTTGCGGCGCTTTGAAAATACAAATACCAATTCTTTCAAAGAAGCCCGAGGATTGCAAATGCCCTTTGCTTACTTCCCGAAACGGACGCCGATCCTCAAGAGCAGGGGCGGCATGTCTCCATCGCTCCGCGTAGGGCCGAACCCGAATCGAATTGACGGTGAGGTTTAGCTCGTTTATTATAACTTATGTTATAACGTCGGAGGTGGTCGATGTTCGCTCTCAAACTCACCCAAATCGGCAATTCGGTCGGCGTCATCCTGCCGAAGGAAATGCTCAACCGCCTCAAGCTGGAAAAGGGGCAATCCGTCTTCGTCACCGAAACCCCGTCCGGCTATGTGTTGACGCCCTATGATCCGGCGCTTGCCGAGCAGATCGAGGCGGGCCGCGAATTCATGCGGGAATATCGCGACACGTTCCACGAACTCGCGAAATGAGTTGGCGCTGGGTCGACCGGCAAGCGCTCACGTTGCTCCATGACGAAAGCCTGGCCGAGCATGGCGGAAGCTCGGGGTTGCGCGACGAGGGCCTGCTTGAATCGGCGCTCGCGCGCCCCAGGAATCTGGCCGTCTACGGGAAACCGGATCTTGCCGACCTTGCGGCATCGTATGACGTCGGCCTTGCCAAGAATCACCCATTCATTGACGGGCACAAGCGCGCCGCTTTTCTCGCGGCCGGCCTGTTCCTGACGCTCAATGGTTATCGCCTCCACGCGACGCAGTCGGACGCCACATTGACGATGCTCGCCGTCGCGGCCGGCGAAATCGACGAATCGACCTTCGCCACCTGGATTCGCAAGCACGCGCAACGACGCTGAACCGGCAGGAGCGGACCGAGGACCCCCGCCGATCTACTTGCGGGCGCTCGTACGTCTGATCGCCTTGGCTACGGCCTTCGCTGCACGCTCGAAATCGAATCGCTGCGGATCGAAATCGCCGGCCCATTCGCGCAGCTCGCGATGCTCCGGGTGTTTCGGGTTGGCCAGGACCTGCAGCAACTCCGCGTAACCGTATGGCCCACCACAATCTTCGGGCGGGCACGCGCCCTCACCGGCAAGCAAACACGGTCCACTACCCTCGTCCGCAGCGCCGTTCCGGATCGCGATCTCGTGCCACCAATCGTCGCCGAAGTCGTACCAGTAGCGAAGCTTGCGGCGACCATCGAGCACGTCACCGAGACGGGTCTTGCGTTCGTCGAGCAGCGGCCGGTCTCCGGCAAAGAAGTCCTTCGGAGCGGGAAGGCCGATATGCATTTCGCCGACCTCGAATTCGTGCAGGTGGCAATCCTCCCAGCCCATCGCGGCTTGCAGGACGTTGTGCAACTGCGCAAACGTCAGATCGACGGGCACGAGCACTTCGCGCCAGACCGCGGGCTCGACATGGAGCAGCGTTACGCGCAGGCGCAGTGTCGGGTCCGCTGCGCCTGCGGGCTTCGGGGCAGCGCCACCCGTTGCCGGCCGACGCCCGCCCACCGAGCGTGGCTTGGGCGGATTCATGCCTTCGAGTAGATCTCCGCGCCACGCTGCACGAACTCGACCGCCTTCACCGCCATTCCCTTCGCGATTGCATCCTTCTCGGCGATGCCCTGCTTCGCGGCGAACTCGCGCACATCCTGCGTGATCTTCATCGAGCAGAAATGCGGGCCGCACATCGAGCAGAAGTGCGCGAGCTTGGCACCGTGCTGCGGCAGTGTCTCGTCGTGAAACTCGCGCGCCTTGTCGGGATCGAGTCCGAGGTTGAACTGGTCGTCCCAGCGAAACTCGAAGCGCGCCTTGGAGATCGCGTTGTCGCGGATCTGCGCGCCGGGATGACCCTTGCCGAGGTCCGCAGCGTGCGCCGCGACCTTGTACGCCATGATGCCGTCCTTGACGTCGGCTTTGTTCGGCAGGCCGAGATGCTCCTTCGGCGTCACGTAGCAGAGCATTGCCGTGCCGTACCAGCCGATCATCGCCGCGCCGATCGCGCTGGTGATGTGGTCATAGCCGGGCGCGATGTCGGTCGTGAGCGGTCCCAGCGTGTAGAACGGGGCCTCTCCGCACAGCCGCAGCTGCTCGTCCATGTTGTGCTTGATGAGATGCATCGGCACGTGGCCCGGACCCTCGATCATCACCTGCACGTCGTGCTTCCACGCGACCTGCGTCAGCTCGCCCAGCGTCGCGAGCTCGGCCATCTGCGCCTCGTCGTTGGCGTCGTAACCCGAGCCTGGGCGCAAGCCGTCGCCCAGCGAGAACGCGACGTCGTACGCCTTCATGATCGCGCAGATGTCCTCGAAGTGCGTGTAGAGGAACGACTCCCTGTGGTGCGCGAGGCACCACTTGGCCATGATCGATCCGCCGCGCGACACGATGCCGGTCATCCGCTTCGCCGTCATCGGGATATAGCGCAGCAGCACGCCGGCGTGAATGGTGAAGTAGTCGACGCCTTGCTCGGCCTGCTCGATCAGCGTGTCACGGAACATTTCCCAGGTGAGTTCTTCTGCCTTGCCGTCCACCTTTTCCAGCGCCTGGTAGATCGGCACCGTGCCGATCGGCACCGGCGAGTTGCGGATGATCCACTCGCGCGTCTCGTGGATGTTCTTGCCGGTCGAGAGGTCCATCACCGTGTCGGCGCCCCAGCGCGTCGCCCACGTCATTTTCTCGACTTCTTCATTGATCGACGACGACACCGCGGAATTGCCGATGTTGGCGTTGATCTTGACGAGGAAATTGCGGCCGATGATCATCGGCTCGCTCTCGGGGTGGTTGATATTGCTGGGGATGATCGCGCGGCCGCGCGCCACCTCGTCGCGGACGAATTCCGGTGTGACGAAATTCGGAATGGCCGCGCCGAAGCTCTGGCCCGGATGCTGGCGGGTGACGAGCTCCGGGAGCACCGCGATCATTTCCTCGCGCTTCAGGTTCTCGCGGATCGCGATGAACTCCATCTCCGGTGTGACAATGCCGCGGCGCGCGTAGTGCATCTGGGTGACATTGGCGTCGTCCTTTGCGCGCCGCGGCTTGCGGTGCAGGTCGAAGCGCAAGCCGGCGAGCTCGGGATCGGCGAGGCGCGCGCGGCCATACGCGGACGTGAGGCCGCCGAGTTCCAGGGTGTCCGCGCGCTCGGCGATCCACGTTGCGCGCAGCGCGGACAGCCCCCTGCGGATGTCGATGGTTGCGGCCGGATCGGTGTACGGCCCGGAAGTATCGTAGACGACGATCGGCGGATTCACTTCTGCGCCGAACGACGCCGGGGTTTCCGACTGCGCGATTTCGCGCATCGGCACGCGGATGTCGGGCCGAGTGCCTTCGACGTAGATCTTGCGCGAACTGGGCAGGGGCGCGACGGCGGCGGCATCCACATGCGCGTCGCGCGCGTAGAAGCGATCGTTGGCGTTCATGGAAGCTCCTCGGGCGTGAGGGCGCGGGGAGCGAGGAGACTGGCTACGCTTCCCTGCGCCGGCATTATCCGTACAGGTACCAAGGGTGTGCTCTCACCGTCCCGCGTCGCGGGAAGGACCCCTAGCGTCAGGAGTCACGTTACGCCGAAGCGTCGCACCCGGCAAGCGGCGCAGTTGTTCGCGAGCAACGTCGATGCCGCGTCGATCGGCGATCGAGGAACTGGAATGCAATGCAGCGGATCTACAGCGCGGCCTGGTGCTCCGCGAGGCGCAGCGGCTATTTCGGAAACATGAACTGGATTTGTGCGCGCAGCTGCCAATTCGGCCCGTAGTCGGGCTTGACGACGTTGTAGTACGCCGACAGCTGCGCGTTCACCGGCAGCTTGCCCAGGTGAAATATCTTGCCGACGCCGCCGCCCAGAGGCACGGTCCACTGCTGGCCGCTTTCGGCCTTCCAGTCGACCGTGAGGATGGGCGCAGTGGTGAGGTAGAAGCCCGCCTCGAAGTTGTAGTTGACGAAAGGCTGAATCAAGCCGTTGTTGTACGACGGCGATCCATTGCCGCCCCCGACCGACCAGACGTTGTTCATCAGCACACCGTAGACCCAGGGGCTGCCCTTCTCGAGGTGCAGCACGACGAACGACGGCCCCAGGCCCCAGTGGTCGTTGCCCAGCTCGCTGTTGCTGTGCGTGGGCGCCTGCGCGATCGCACCCAGCCCCCAGATCCACGCGCCGGGCTTTCCCGGCGACAGGAAGGCGGTCATCTGCAGATCGCCGATGCCGTTGGTGCGGCTGTCGCCGGTCGCGAGCGAGGGCATCGAGATCACCGGCAGAATAGTCCGGGTGATGATGTTCCAGTCCGCGTTCACCTCGATCGGAATCACCGGCTGGATGTTGAGCACGTTCTGCGTGCCCTTCTCCGGTCCGTAGTTGAAGTTGGTGTCGTTCTGGAACGGCACGCTGATCAGGTTGCCGACCGGGTTCTGCGCGAGCTTGGCGAGCTCTACGGCGCTCAGCTCGGCAAGCGCGGGGGCCGCCGCAGCGTACGCGAACAACGCAACGACCAGCGCCGCGACGAGGGGCGGCCAGCGATTTTCCATTCCTTGCCTCCTGGGGAAATGGGGCAGCGCGGCGCGCAAGCGACCGTGCATACCGCGTGCCGCCGCTAAGGACGGGTAGGCGACGACGCGGGCCCGTGTGCGCCCGCGCCGGATTTCGATCAAGCAGCCGGGCGCCCGCGAGAATGCGTCGATCCGTCCCGACTTCAGCGGATTTCGTTGCGCGCGCCCGCCGCGAAACATCCGGAGCCGTCTTCCGGACAGATGACGAGGTACGTTCCCCGCTGTCCGCATCCCGCGACGCCGACCGTGTATTCCGCGCGTATGACGCCGCCCCACCGCGGATTCATGATGACCGGCTGCACTTCGGTACGCGAGATGAGCTGGCCCGTTGCGACCGGGCAGTTCATCTCGAACTGGCCGCGGCGCGTGGCGACGCTGATGGCCTGCGGCTGCAGGCCATCCATCACTTGCTGGGCCGTCTGGCATCCGATGACGGTGAGCGCCGCGAAAACTGCCAGGAACAACGAACGTGCGGATGACATTTTTGGTTTTCCTCTAAGGGTACCGATAGAAATAAAAGATTTGATTCTGACACGCCTGTGCCGGCGAGGTGTGGGTGTGTGGCGGGCAATCGTTCCCGAACCTTTGCGATCGGTCCGTTGCTCAGGACCCGACGTGCCTGCCGCACGGACGGGGTGTGTCGCTGGCGCGCCGTGATTCTAGCGCATCCTGTTTCGAGCTCTGTCAGAAATGGCCGGGCGTTCTGCCGCGTGGCTCAGCGCCGGCCTCCGCCGCGGAAGCCACCGCCACCGAAGCCCCCGCCACCGCCGAAACGCCCGCCGAAGCCGCCGCCGCCGAAGCCTCCGCCACCAAAGCCCCCGCCACCGAAATGGTCGCCCCCGCCAAAACCGCCGCCACCGTTGAAGCGGCTTGCGAAGCCACCTTCCGAGAAGCCGCCGGACCTGTCGTCACCTGTGCTGCGGGCCTGCGATTCCTTGTCCGCCCACGACGAATCACCGGAGGCGCTGCCCCAGCCTCCAGCCGAATGCTGCTGCCAGCCGCTGCCGTCATTGTGATAGGTGTTGCCGTTGACATCGGCGTAGTGATTGTTTCCGACGGATGCCGTGCTCCAGGTGTTGGTCTGCCCGGTCTTCGCGTTGTACGTGGAACCGCCACCGGCATGGGCGGCGCCCTCCGGGCCCGCGGTCGTCGCGCCGGCACGATTGTACGAGCTGCCGCCAGCCGTCGTGCCCGACGCGGCATTGGCGGTGGAGCGCTGTCCGGTGTACGTGTTGTAGTTGCCGGCACGCGCGACGTCGCCCGAGCCGCCTGCCGCAGTGTTCACGGTGCGGTCATAGCCGCGCGTCGCATTGCCCGTGTACGCGTTGTACTGGCGCCCGGCATTGTAGGTGCCCGAGGTTCCGGTGCGGCTGTTGTAGTAGCTCCCGCTCGCCGTGGTGCCGGCAACGCCGCCGCCTGCATACCAGGACCGCGTGCCGGAATAGGTGGTGCTGCCCCAGTGGCCATATACGTTGGCGCTGGCGGAAGCGCAGCATCCATAGCCGCCCCAATAACCGGGATGGTAATAGGCCCCGCCCCAGTAGGGCTCCATCCACGCGGCGGTGGCGAGTCCCATCGCGAAGCCGAACGTATAGCCGACATACGGGTTGTAGATCGGCGCCGCGGCGACGCCGTAGGTGTAGGGCGTCGCGTACCACACGCTGCCCACCCACGGCGCGTAGACGTAGCCGGTGCCGTAGACGACGGTTCCGTACGGCACCACCACGGTGCCGAGATAACCCGGGGTGTACCCGACGTAGACGTACTGCGGCGTCGCCTCGTAGATGCGCACGTAGGTCACGTAATAGATCGGCGACGATGGCGGTATCGTGTAGATCACCGCCGGCACCGAAGTCGCGACGACCCACGGCCCGGTCAATCTCGTCGCGGTGAACCAGACGCCGGCCGTCACCGCATAGTAGGTGTTCCCATCGACCTGGATCACCGGTTCGGACGAATTGGTGACGTAGGAAAGCGGCGTGCCGGCTACCTTCGAATATTGCGGCGGGCCGTCGAAATTCGGCGTGAACTTCGGCCCGTTCTTGAGGGGCACCGTAGCCGTCTGCGGGATCGAATTCTCGATGACCGCTTCCTGCGCCTGCGGCGTGCCCGCGACCGTCGGCAGCACGGCGCCCGCGAGCGATTGCGCGGGAATACGCGCGAAATCCGCCGGCAGCGCGTCGCTGGCGACGAACGTCCACGGTCCGGCGAGATTGCCCGACGAGAACCAGCGGCCGGCGAGCAGCACGTAATAGTTGTTGTTGGCGGTGTTGATCAGCACGTCGCTGGTGGTGTTCGACGCCCACAGGAGCTGCGTGCCGACGATCGGCACGAAGTCCGGTTGACCCTTGAACACGATGAGTTCCGTGGGGACCTGCGACGTGTAGATCGCCGGGGCGCCGTTGGCAAGCGACGGCTTGGGATTGGCCTTGGGGCCGCCGTCGAGCATGTCGACGGCGCCGCTCTTGGCGAGCTGCTGCGCCACGTCCACCATGCCGACCGGCTTGAAGAACGATTGCGCCCACGGGCCGGTGATCGAACTCGACGACATCCAGCCATCGTAGACGTGCATGTAGAAATTCTGCTCGAATCCGCCCTGCAGGATCAGCGCGCGGGTGTTGATGACGCGCTTGAATCTCGAGTCGCCGGACACGGGCTTCAACACGGGGGACCCGTCAATCGGCACCAGGATCGCCGGCGAGTAGCTGACGAACACCTGCGGCGGCGTGTTCTGCACCGGAACCGTGGGCGGCTTGATACCCGCCAGCGCAAGCGATGACTGGAGCCGATCGAGCGCTATCGTGCGGATGGTCTTGGCGAACTCGACCTGCAACTCGGTGGCGTAGGCGCTGCCGCGGTTCGGCAATGACGGGAAGTCGATCTTCGAGATCTTCAGGTTCTCGAACACCACCGTGCGGGCGATCTTGTCGACCTGCGTGCGCGCTGTCGCAAAGATCACGCCGAACGTCTCGTCCTTCGCGCCCGCGGGTTTGATGGCGAGCGCGGCGCGGAAGTCGATCTGGTTGTCGACCCATTTGTTGACCTGCGGCTGGTAGACCAGCACCTGGCCGTTCGAGAGGTCGACGACCCGCGGCCACGGATCGGCCGGAATGGCTGACGTTGCGGCCGGGGCCGCCGGCGCAGATTGCGCGAATGCCGCGACAGGGACGCCCGGCAGCGTTGCCGCGGCGAGCATGATGGCAATGGAGATCGTGTGAGGTCTCATGAAATGTCGTCGATTCGAAGTTGAGGGAATACACCCGGCCGAAGATATCGAGGCCGCGCGCGGCGGGATCAGGCAGCCTGTGGAAACCGATGCTCACCAGCGAAGCGTAAAACCCAGCGCGGGACCGGCCAACCGCAGGCTCTCGATGAGCTGGTCACCGTTCATATTGTACGAGAGGTTGCGGTAGGCCAGCAGGAAGCCGCCCCCGCCCCACTTGTAACCCACTCCGACGTAACCCTGCCAGGTCCAGTTGCCGGAGCCGGCGCCGATGTCGACGTAGTAAGGCAGGTACCATTTGTCGTCGCCGCCGAGGCGAACTGCCCCGCGGGCGCCGATGATGCCGTCCCATTTGTCGATCTTGTCGGACGTGCGCCCTGGCGTGCGCCGCGAGTTGAAGATTGGCCGCCCCGCGCACGTCAGGAGCACAATGTTCGCGACCTGACATTCGCGGCGGCGTACAGGACCCCCGGTTTGTTACAATTCCAGATTGCGCGGGTGTAGCTCAATGGTAGAGCAGAAGCTTCCCAAGCTTACGACGAGGGTTCGATTCCCTTCACCCGCTCCAGCCGTCGTCCGCGCCTGAGCGGCGCGACCGGTGGGACCGGCGGCGTCCCTGTCGGGTTGGTGCACGAACCGGCAGGCCCGAGCTGGCGCCGTGCACAAGCAGGCGATTGCCGAATCCATGGCCGAACCAATTTCAACTGCCGGCACGACAGTCCTGCCCATCAGCGACACGGTGCGCATGCCATGGACGCCGGTCGAGGAGCTGGAGGAACGGGTCGTCCCGCCTTCGCTCGCCATCCTGTTCCGCCTGGCGGTCGGTCCCATGGCGGACTATTACGCGCCGCGATTCCTGCGGTACGAACAGACGGGGAAGACGTTTCCGAGCTGGCATTGGCCTTCGCTCTGGTGGCCCGGAGTGTGGGCGTTCTACCGCAAACTCTGGTGGCCGGGCTTCGCATTCGCGACGCTGCCGTTCCTCGGCGCCGCCGCGTTCGCGGCCATCGAACCTGTAATCGGGGGTCCTTCCTTCGTGTGGTGGACCTGCGCGGTGCTTGTCGTCTGGATCCTGCCCGGGCTCATTCCGGCCGTGTTTGCGAACACGCTGCTCTTTGTCCGGATACGGCGACTGGTCCAGCGTGCCGCCGAGGATAGCAATCGCACCGACGAGGCGGCAAGGCTTCTGGCCGCGCGCAAGCCGACCGCCATCAGCGCTGCGGTGTTCATAGGCGGCGGCGCCATCGCGCTGGCGCTAGTCCTAGGGGTGCCGCGCGTGCGGACGCTGTATCAGGACCACATCGTCCGCGACCGGGTTGCCGAGAGCCTGCTCGCGGTGGCGCCGCTCCAGAGGCAGGTCGAGGACAGCTGGCAGCGCTCGGGATTGCTACCGCGCAAGCCGGATTACAGGGCCGTCATCGAAAATCAGGGCGCGTCGTGGCTGGAAAACGTGAACTTGAGCCCTGTGAACGGCAGGGTGCGGTTGGATCTCGGGCCGGCGTTTACGGAAATTTCGGGCAAGGCCATTCTGCTTGCGCCGGCAATCGACCCGCGGCAGCACGTCCACTGGATGTGCATCCCCATCGACGTTCCGGCAAAATTCCTGCCGCGGGAATGCATTCACCGGTAGCCCGGCAGGGCGCGCGTTGTGCCGTCGAAACTGCCCGGTATCGCCGCCCGCAATCGCCGCCCGGCGCCGTCGCGGGTCAGTCGATGCGGATCGCGCTCGAGCCGGGCAGCCGCTCGACGCAGCGCGGCCCCATCAATTGCGTCGGCGTGTAGTAGCCGCCGGCTGGCGCGCGCGCAAGCAACGTTCGCACGGCCATCAGCACACCGTCGACGGTGAGCCGATAGCCGTTGCTGGTCGTGACCCGCGCGGTGCGCACTTCGCCCCGGCCGTTGCGGACCTCGCCCCAGACACGGGTCTTGCCGGTGAGGCGCTCCTTCGGCGTCGGGCCGGCGTTTGCCCGTCCCGCCATGTGCTTCAGCAGCGCGAGAAACGGCCGCACGCGAAGCAGCGGGCGCACCCAGTTCAACCGGCGCATCCGCGCGGCGGAGCGGCGCGAGGCCGGCACGTACGTTTCGATGTTGGCGATGCCGGTTGTGAAATACGCCGTCGCGATGTCACCCCAGGGAATCGCTACCGCGAACTTCGTCCCGGTTCCGAAATCGACGTCGCGCGTGCGCTTGGCGAGCGGCACCGTGACAATGGCCCCGTTCTCCCGCACGCGGCCCCCCAGCGCGGCGGCTTCCATCGAGGTGCGGGCCGTGCCGGGACTGCGCGCGGCGACGCTCTTGAATCCCAATGCCAAATGCGTCGCGTCGGGCAGCGCCTGCTTGAGACAGGCGGCCAGGCAATCCGTGGGTATGACGTCGAACCCCACGCCCGGGCACAGCACGACGCCGGCGGATTTCGCCTCGGCGTGCCGGCGTTCGGCGCCGACAAACACGTCGATCTCGCCGGTGATGTCCACGTAATGCGTCCCGGCCTCCAGGCACGCGTCGATCATCGGCCGGCTGGTCGCGGAGAACGGTCCTGCGCAGTTCGCGACCACGCGTATGTCGGCCATCGCCTGCCGCACCGCGGCCGAGTCGCGGAGGTCGAACGCGCGCCACGCGAGCCCCAGTTCCTCGGCCAGCGCCCGCACCGGATCGGCGTTCCGTCCGGCCAGGACCGGCGCCAATCCCTGGCGCTTCGCTTCCTGCGCGACCAGCCGGCCCGTGTATCCGTTCGCGCCGTAAATCATCCATGCGGTCGCAGCTTTCATGTACGAATGCGGAGCGTGTCTGCGTCGGGTCGTTAAGTCGCGTCGGGCGGGATACGCGGATGAGTTTACGCCTTGGCGCGCGCGCCGGCATGCGCCGCGCGCGCCTCTGTTGCCGGCGTAGCGTGGCCTCCGTAGAATGCGGCAACGCGCCGCGTCGCGACGGCAGGAGCCGACGTGGCCTGGACGTCGGCTGTTTCCTGTCGCCGGCGCGCATCACACCCTGCAAACGCCAGCGCTGCGCCGCAATTTCCCCGATGTCGCATACCAACCCGTGGTTTCGCGCCCCTGGCGCGGGCCTGTTGCGGGCATGAATCCGCCACCGCGTCCTGCGCCGATCCCGGTGTCGGCGGTGCTGCTGATCGCCGCCGCCGTCGGCTGCTTCGCGGTGCTGGATACGATGGTCAAATTCCTGACGGCGCGCTACCCGGTGCCGCTTCTCGTGTGGGCGCGGTACGCGGTGCAGGCCGCCGTGATCGTGCTTTGGGCGGCGCCTTCGATGGGCAAGGGTCTGGTGCGCACGCAACAGCTCGGCCTGCAGGTTCTGCGCGGCACGATCCTGCTCGTGTCGTCGCTGTGTTTCTTCACCGCGCTCAAGTTCCTGCCGCTCGCCGAGGCAACCGCGCTCAATTACACGACGCCGACACTCGTGATCCTGCTATCGGTCATCGTGCTGA
The DNA here is from genome assembly GCA_963726775.1 of uncultured beta proteobacterium. Classification (GTDB taxonomy): domain Bacteria; phylum Pseudomonadota; class Gammaproteobacteria; order Burkholderiales; family Casimicrobiaceae; genus CAIWHR01. The sequence continues at coordinate 872,783 of CAVSDL010000001.1, read as the reverse complement.
AGGAGCGCATGACGAAGGCGCGGTGGGGTTTCGTGGTCGCGGGCTTCGCGGGGATGCTGCTCATCGTGCGTCCTGGCGCTTCGATATTCCACGGTGGCGCGCTGCTCGGCCTGGCGGCCGCGGGTTTCTATGCGATATTCCAGATCCTCACGCGTCGGCTGCGCGCCGAGGACCCGCGCGTGACGCTGTTCTATTCGGCAATATGCGGCACCGTGCTGATGACGGCGGTGCTGCCGTTCCTCGATCACGGGGCCGACATGACGATTGCGCACCTGGTGCTGGTCGGCATGATCGGCGTGCTCGGCACCGCCGGCCACTTTATGTTCGTCCTGGGGTTTCAGCGCGCGCCGGCGTCGGGGCTGACGTCGTTCACCTACATGCAGATGGTATGGGCAATCCTGCTCGGCTGGGCCGTGTTCGGCCAGTTCCCCGATGAATTCACGCTCGCCGGCATCGGAATCATCGCGGGCAGCGGGCTTCTGCTCGCATGGCACGAGCGGCGGCGCGCGCTCGTGCAGCCCGCGCCGGAGGAACCTACGGTGATCGACTGACGGCCGGGCTTCGTCGCCGCGCGCAGCAAAAGGCCGGAGCGGAGCGCCGGTGGTCGGAGCCCCGAGCAGGATATCGCGAGGTGCCGGATCGTACGCGGGCGCTCGCGCGGAAGTCGCCGCGCCCCTTGACCGCTCAGGGCCGCCGCGGGGTAGAATCGGTCAAGTGGCCTGACCAATTCCCGGCGGGCCTTTCCTTTTTCTGCGCAGAGGACACATGAACGCAACCGCGAAAGCGAAGCCGCGCGTCGGCTTCATCGGCCTGGGGTTGATGGGCCACGGAATGGCGAAGAATCTGGTCACCAAAGGCTTTCCGCTGACGGTGCGCGCGCATCGCAACCGCAAGCCGCTCGAAGACATACTCGCGGCCGGCGCGAAGGAAGCGAAGACCGACGCCGACATCGCGCGGAACGCGGATATCGTCTTCCTCTGCGTGACGGGCACGCCGCAGGTCGAGGCGATCGTCTACGGCTCCGACGGGCTCCTGTCCGCCTCGCGCGAAGGCCTGATCGTAGTCGACACGTCGACCGCCGAGCCGGCCTCGACCGCGACGATCCGGATGGACTTCGGCGCGAAGCGCGTCCAGTTCGTCGATGCTCCGCTCGCGCGGACTCCCAAGGAGGCCGAAGAAGGACGGCTCAACACGATGGTCGGCGCCGACGAAGCAGTGTTCGCGATCCTGAAGCCGGTCATGTCGGCGTTCTGCGAGAACGTTATCCACGCCGGCCCGCCGGGACACGGCCACACGCTGAAGCTCATCAACAACTTCCTGGCGATGTCGATCGCGACATCGACCGCCGAGGCGGTGGCGACGGCAGCGAAGGCGGGGGTCTCGATCGCGAAGCTGCACGAGATCATCTCGGCCGGCGCCGTCAATTCCGGGATCTTCCAGATGACGGTCGGCAAGATGCTCGAAAGCGGCGACCTGACCGGGCTCAAGTTCACGCTGGTCAACGCGATGAAGGACATGCGCTACTACACGCATCTCGCAGAATCGCTGCCGACGTCCGCCATTCTCGGCGAAGCGGTGCACCAGACGATGATCAACGCCAACCTGCTGGGGTTCGGCGACCGGTACATCGCATCGCTGATCGAGGCGCAGGAAAAATTGGCGGGCGTGAAGATCGTCCCGCGCTGAGCGGCTGACGCCGCCTTCGATTTCTGCCGGCCGCGTGCGATGATGACGTCCGGGATGCGCGCCGACGATGCGCGCCCGATACGCATGCTGCCCGCCGCGATCAACGTTTATCTCGAATTCGCCCACGATACGGCGCTTGCCGCCGGCAGGGTCATCCTCCCTCATTTTCGTGCGCCGCTGGACGTCGAGGACAAGAGCCGGGGCGGCACCTACGACCCCGTGACCGTCGCTGACCACGCCGCCGAGGAAGTGATCCGCGCCGCGATTGCGCGCACGTACCCGGAGCACGGCATCCGCGGCGAGGAGAAGGGCTGGCAGAAGGGCGCGTCGAACTGCACCTGGGTGATCGATCCCATCGATGGCACGCGGAGCTTCATTCTCGGCCAGATCCACTGGGCGACATTGATCGCATTGAACGACGGCGATCGCGTCGTCGTCGGTGTCGCGCACCAGCCGTTCGTCGGCGAGTCGTTCCTCGCCACCGCCGACGGCAAGGCCGAATGGCGAAGAGGCGCCGAGCGGCGGGTGCTGCGGACGCGTCCATGCCGCTCGATTGCGGACGCCGCCGTTGCGTCCACGGACCCGAAGATGTTCGCGACCCCGGAAGAGGTTGCGGCGTTTCGGCGCGTGGCCGATGGCGCGCGCTTGACGCGCTGGGGCGGGGACTGCTATGCCTACTGCCTGCTGGCGATGGGAATGATCGACATCGTCATCGAATCGTCGCTCCACGCGTATGACATCCAGGCGCTGATCCCGATTGTCGAGTCGGCCGGCGGCGTCGTTACGTCGTGGACGGGGACGGCATGCGGCGAAGGCGGCGCGGTTGTCGCCTGCGGCGATCCGGCGCTGCATCGGGAGGTGTTGAAGCTCCTCGGCTCGCGTTGACCGCGACCCGAGCAAGTCGGGTGGCGTGGATGCCGCGCCCGGGCACCGAAGTCGCGACGCCTTGCCCCGTGTTTGGCGCGAAAGGAGAATGGCATGGCAACGGCAGTCCCGGGCAGCCTCTGGGAAAACCCGCTTGGCACCGACGGCTTCGAGTTCATCGAGTACGCGGCGCCCGATCCGGCCGCGCTGGGCCGGTTGTTCGAGCAGATGGGGTTCCTGCCGGTCGCGCGGCATCGATCGAAGGAAGTGCTGCTGTACCGGCAGGGCGACATCAATTTCATCGTCAACGCCGAGCCCGGCAGCTTTGCGCAGGCATTCGCGAGGGTGCATGGACCAAGCATCTGCGCGATCGCCTTCCGGGTCAGGGATGCCGCCTTCGCGCTTGCGAAATGCGTCGAGCAGGGAGCGTGGGGAGTCGAAGCCCACCCGGGCCCGATGGAGCTCAACATACCGGCGATCAAGGGCATCGGCGACTCGCTCGTCTATCTGGTGGACCGCTACGCCGGCAACGGGACCGGCGTCTCCATCTACGACATCGACTTCGTGCCGCTGCCCGGCGCCGACCAGCGTCCTCGCGGGGCGGGCCTTGCCGCGATCGATCACCTGACGCACAACGTACACCGCGGCCGGATGGACGAATGGTCCGGCTTCTACGAGCGCCTGTTCAACTTTCGCGAGATCCGTTACTTCGACATCGAGGGCAAGCACACGGGTCTCAAGTCGAAGGCCATGACGAGTCCCTGCGGCAAGATCCGGATCCCGATCAATGAGAGTGCCGACGACCGGAGTCAGATCCAGGAGTACCTGGTCGCGTATCACGGCGAGGGCATCCAGCACGTCGCGCTCGGCGTCCGCGACATCTATTCGACGGTCGAGTCGCTGCGTCGTGCGGGCGTCGATTTTCAGGACACGCCGGACACCTACTATGAGGCGCTGACCACACGACTGCCGGGCCATGCCGAGGACACGGCGCGACTTGCAGCCAATCGGATCCTGCTCGACGGCGCGCCGGCGAAGGGGGAGATGCTGCTGCAGATATTCACCAAGACGGTGATCGGGCCGATTTTTTTCGAGCTCATCGAGCGCAAGGGCAACGAAGGCTTCGGCGAGGGTAATTTCCGTGCGCTTTTCGAGTCGATCGAGCTGGACCAGATTCGCCGCGGAGTGCTCGGTGCAACGCGGCAGCGAGGGGAATCCGATGCCGAATGATCCCGAAACGGGCCCCCGTCGTGTACCATTTGACGGGTTCCGCCCCTCTTGGTTTATAAGTGCTCACTCCGCTTGGGTTCTCGCTGTTGCGCCAGCTCGCCGATGGTGACTTTCACTCTGGTGAAGAGCTCGCCGCGACGGTGGGGCTAACGCGCGCCCGTGTCTCGCAGGTCTTGAAGGACGCCGAGTCCGCAGGTCTCGATCTCGAGCGGATCAAGGGTCGCGGCTACCGGCTGCTCGATGCGCCGGATTTCCTCGATGCGAACACCGTGCGTGCGGAACTGACGGCGCGACGCGCCGAGCGCGGCGGCGGAGTCCGGCTCGTCGTCGAGGTCGTCGACCAGCTCGACTCGACTTCGTCGGAGCTGCTGCGCCGTTCGCAGCGGCGCGACGTCCATGGCGTCGCGCTCGCCGCCGAGTGGCAGACCGCCGGACGCGGCCGCCGCGGCCGGACGTGGACCGCGATTGCGGGCGGCAGCCTCACTTTTTCGGTGGGGTGGCGATTCGAGCAGGGCGCGGGCTTCCTGGCAGGCTTGAGCCTCGCGGTCGGTGTGGCCGTCGCCCGTGCACTCGAAGCCGAGGGCTTCCACGGAATTGCGCTCAAGTGGCCGAATGACCTGATTCACCGGCACAGGAAAATCGGCGGCATCCTGATCGAAGTGAACGGCGACGCGCTCGGACCGTCGACGACGGTGATCGGCGTCGGCCTCAACGTGCGCCTCCCGCTTGCCGCGCGCAACAACATCGCGGGTCCGGTGACGGACCTCGCCAGCGTCGCCGGCCGCAAGGCGAAAGGGATCAACCGCAACCGGCTGCTCGCGCGCCTGATCGATGAGATGGCCGCGGCGCTCGAGCAATACGCGAAGGCCGGCTTCGCGCCGTTTGCGGCCGAATGGCAGCATCGTCACGCCTACCAGGGCAAGCCGGTCACGCTGCTCTTGCCCGACGGCGCGTCGGTTGCCGGAAAGGTCGCCGGCGTCGACGCGAGCGGCGCGCTGGTCCTCGCCGACGGACCGCGCCGGGCGCGGTTTCTTTCCGGCGAGATTTCGTTGCGCCGCGCGTGAGCCGCGGGATACCGGTGCAATCCGCGGGCGTATCCGCGACACGCGAAACGTCGGTGGCAGGCTGCCACGTAGCGGCCGCCGGTCGATTCGACGCCTATACCGACTTTACCCCCGTTCGATGAGCCAAGTCCTCGTGATCGACGTCGGCAACAGTCGCATGAAGTGGGGACTTCGCGGCCTTCAGGGGTGGATCACACTCGGCGCCACGCCGAACAGCGACATTGGAACGCTGTCTCTGCGGGATTGGCACACCCTGCCGCGGCCTACGCGGGTGGTCGGCGTCAACGTGGCCGGCGAGGCCGCGCGCGCGCGCGTCGAGGCCCAGCTCACACGGTGGCGGCTTGTGCCCGAGTGGATAACCGCCGGCGACGCGTCCTGCGGCGTCATCAACCGCTATGCGCAGCCGGCGCAGCTCGGCGCGGATCGCTGGGCGTCACTCGTCGCCGCGCGGCGGCGTTCGGTGACCGCCGACGTGTTCCCACCCGCGTGCGTGGTGGTCAACGCCGGCACCGCGGTCACGATCGACTCGCTCGACGGCGACGGCGTATTTCGCGGCGGACTCATCCTTCCCGGAATGCGGCTGATGCTGCAGGCGCTCGCCGAAAACACGTCGGGATTGAAGGCGCCGCCGGGCGAATTCCGGGAATTCCCCGACAATACCGCCGATGCGCTTTATTCCGGAGCAATGCAGGCAATATGCGGAGCCATTGAGCAGATGCGGCGGCAGATCGACACCGATCCGGCGCAGGTACGCGTCTACCTGGCCGGCGGAGCCGCCGCGGAAATAGGACCGCACCTTAACCCGCCGGTCGAGGTCGTGGATAATCTGGTCCTCGAAGGCGTGCTTGCGCTGGCGACGGCCAGGTAGCGCGCACCCCGGCCAAGGAATCCATGCGCACGCTCGTCATCCTCCTCCTCCTCGCCAATCTGTCGCTGTTCGCGTATACGCGCCTCGACAGCACCAGCGGCGGCGAAGGCAAGCGGCTGATGGAGCAGGTCCAGCCGGACAAGATCAAATTGCTGACGCCGCAGCAGGTCATGGCGCTGGGTCCCGCCAAGGCGGCGGCGCTCGCCGACGTATGTCTCGAGTGGGGGCCGTTCAGCGATGCCGATCGCGTGCGCGCGCTTGCCGACGTCGAGCCGCTGGCGCTCGGCAAGCTTCTCACGCAAGCGCGCGTCGAGACGACCAGCGCGTATTGGGTTTACCTGCCGCCGTTCGCCAACAAGGCCGCCGCCGAACGGCGTGCCGCGGAGCTCAAGGCGGCAAGACACAAGGAATCCTTTGTCGTCGACGGCGGTCCGGAGCGTTATGCGATTTCTCTCGCCATGTTCCGCACCGAAGATGCCGCGAACGCGTATCTTGCAAGCCTCTCCAAAGAGGGCATCACCGGTGCCAAGGCGGGATTGCGGCCGCAGGTCATTCCGCAGACGCTGCTGGTGATCCGCGATCCGCAGCTGCCGGTCGTCGCGAGGCTGCGCGATCTTGCGGCAGCGTATCCGGGCTCCGAAGTGAAGATCGGCACTTGCGAGAAAGCCGCGTGACGCGGCACGCACCGCGGCAAATTGAATGTCGCCGCGCTCGCCATGGGCGGCCTTTTCGCGGACGTGCAATGAAAACGACTGCCACGATCCGCGAAGCCACGGCGCCTGACGACATCGCTCGCGCCCGCGCACTTTTCGTCGAGTACGCGCGTTGGTTGAATGTCGATCTCTGTTTCCAGGGCTTCGACCAGGAACTCGCGACGCTGCCCGGCGCGTACGGGCCTCCCGAAGGGCGACTCCTGCTGGCCGGCGAGCCGGGGCAGGCGCTCGGATGCATCGCGCTGCGACGCCTCGAAGGCACCAAAGATCGCGGTCGCGGCAGCGCGGATTCCGCATCCACCGGTGCCGAGGGCGAAATCAAGCGACTGTATGTCCGGCCTGCCGCCCGCAACGGCGGCTGGGGACGCTCGCTGGTGCTGGCGGTGGTCGCCGAAGCCCGCGCGATCGGCTACCGCGAACTCAAGCTCGACACGCTGGACTGGATGATCGAGGCGCGCACTCTCTACGCGAAACTCGGGTTTCGCGAATGCGCGCCGTACTATCCCAATCCTCTGGCGGGCGCCGTGTACATGGCGCTGGCCCTGTAACACGCGGCGTCAGATCCGCGCGCAGACGGAAAATCGCCGCTCGCCGTCCGGCGCTTCGTCGCCTTTCTCCCATGCCGCGGGCCCGACGTCGATGGCACGAAAGCCGACGTCGCCGAGAAGCGCAACCATCTCGTCCTCGCTGTACCACGTCACTGCAAGCATCTCGTCCTCGCGCGCAAGGACCTTCGTGCGCTCACGGTGCTCGTAGCGGCTCCGGATGTCGATGCGTCGCCCCTCGGCATCGACAAACATCTCGGAACGGCGCGCGATCGTCGTGCCACCGGGCAGCGCGACCGTCTGCACCTGCACCACCGGCGCACCCGGGGGATGTGCCGCCTCGGCGGGCACGTACATGTCCATCAGCAGCAGGCCCGGAGCGACGAGGTGCGCGCGTATGCGCTCGAGTGTCCTCCGTGCGGCAATCGGATCGACCAGCAGTTGAAACGACCCGGCGGCGATCAGCGCGGCGGCGTAACGGAACGGCAGGTTGAGGGACGCGGCGTCCTGCCGGAACAGGGTTGCCGTGACGCCTGCGGCGGCAAGCCGCGCCTCGCAGCTGTCGAGCATCGCGGCGGAGGTGTCCGCGCCGTGGACGTTGAAGCCCTGCAGCACGAGCGGCAGCAGCACCCGTCCCGAGCCGGACATCACCTCGAGCGCAGGACCGATATCGCGCGGAAGACGTGAGGCGTACCACGCAATTTCGGCGTCGGACGCGCGCGGCTTGGTGGCGTCGTAGAAGAGCGTGCAAAGCCGGTCGTAGGCGGCCCCGCAGGCTGCTATAGCTGCTCCCAGGGCAGGCCTTCCTTGCGCCACCCGGTCAGCGATCCGCGATGATGCTCGTCGTCGAGCGGCCCTTCGAACCCTTCGAGCACATTGTAGACTTCGGCAAATCCGGCTTTCTCGAGCGCCATGCCGGCGTCGATCGAGCGGTGCCCGCTGCGGCAGATCAGCACGATCGGCCGGTTCATGCTGGCGACCTTCTTCACCTGACCGACGAAATGCGGGTTGACCTCCCAGTCGGGGCCGTCGTTCCACGCGACGTGATGCGCGCCCACGGGATGGCCAACGAAAAAATATTCCATCTCGCTGCGGCAGTCGATGAATACCGCGGGCGGATTGTCCTGGAGGAACTTGGCGGCATCCTTCGGCGTCAGGTGTTTCATGCGTGCAAATTTAGCACGCGTTGCGCCTCTCGCGTTAGGCCCGGCGGTTTGGCCGTTATAACCGTGCGACGCGATGCGAAACGTCCCGTCGCAACCCGCGACATGATCGACGATGTTAGAATTCAACGTGTTAGCGCCGCACTGGTGTTGCCGCGCTGCGCCAAACGGATCCCGCGTCATGCAACCCGACCGCACTGACCAGATTACATCGCTGCTTCGGAAGCGCATTCTCGTTCTGGACGGCGCCATGGGCACGATGATCCAGGGCTATCGGCTCGGCGAAGCCGATTATCGCGGCGCGTGCCTCCGCGATCACGCGCACGACGTCAAAGGCGACAACGATCTCCTTGCGCTCACGCAGCCGCACGTGATCCGGGCGATCCACAACGCGTATCTCGAAGCCGGCGCCGACATCATCGAGACCAATACCTTCAACGCGACGTCGATCGCCCAGGCCGACTACGGGCTCGCGGGACGCGTCCGGGAATTGAACGTTGCTGCCGCGAAAATAGCGCGCGAATGCGCCGACGACTGGACGGCAAGGACGCCCCACGCGCCGCGCTTCGTGGCGGGCGCCCTTGGACCTACCAACCGGACGGCGTCCATTTCGCCGGACGTCAACGACCCCGGCGCGCGCAACACCAGCTTCGACCTGCTCGCGGCTTCGTACGGGGAGGCGATCGAAGGCCTGGCCGACGGCGGCGCCGACCTCTTTCTCGTCGAAACGATCTTCGATACGCTGAACGGCAAGGCAGCGTTGTTCGCGCTGGAGACATATTTCGGCGCGATCGGCCGGCGCTTTCCGGTGATCGTCTCGGGCACCATCACCGACGCGTCGGGCCGCACGCTTTCCGGCCAGACCACCGAGGCGTTCTGGAACTCGGTGCGGCATGTGCGCCCGCTCGCGGTCGGCATCAACTGCTCGCTCGGCGCGGCGCTGATGCGACCCTACATCGAGGAGATGTCGCGCGTCGCCGGCACTTTCGTATCGTGCTACCCGAACGCCGGACTGCCGAATCCGATGTCCGAGACGGGCTACGACGAAACGCCGGGAGAAACGTCCCGTCTCCTCGAGGACTTCGCCCGCAGCGGTTTCGTGAATATCGTCGGGGGTTGCTGCGGCACCACACCCGCGCATATCCGCGCGATCGCGGATGCGGTGAATGAACTTCCCCCGCGGGTGGTGCCGAACGAGAGAGCTGGCGAAGTTTTCGATCCGGTAGCCGCGTAGGGAAGAGTTCCGCCTCGCCTCGCGTCATCGCGTTCCTTCGAGTTCGCGCCGGCCGGTTCCGCGGCATTCCCGTTCTTGAATCACCCAGGAAACCGGATCCCCTGCCCGCTCGGGATTCGGGAAGAGGCCTCACCCGATCCAGGTCCCGATGCGGCAAGGCCCGAGACGCCACGCCGACGCGAATATTCACCCGAGCAGAACCATGCCCCGCGCCATGCGCCTTGCCGGCCTCGAGCCGCTCACCATCGACGACGACTCGCTGTTCGTCAATGTCGGCGAGCGCACCAACGTCACCGGCTCGCGCGCGTTTGCGAGGCTGATCCTCGCCGGCGATTATGCGGGGGCGGTCGAGGTCGCCCGGCAGCAGGTCGCCAGTGGCGCGCAGATCATCGACGTCAACATGGACGAAGCGATGCTCGACTCGAAGGCAGCGATGGTGAGATTCCTCAGCCTCATTGCGTCGGAACCCGACATCGCGCGCGTGCCGGTGATGATCGACTCGTCGAAATGGGAGGTGATCGAGGCGGGCTTGAAGTGCGTGCAGGGCAAAGCCATCGTCAATTCGATTTCGATGAAGGAAGGCGAGGCCGAGTTCCTGCGGCAGGCGGCGCTGGTGCGGCGCTACGGCGCGGCGGCCATCGTGATGGCCTTCGACGAGAAGGGACAGGCCGACACCTTCGAGCGCAAGGTCGGGATTTGCCAGCGGGCTTACGATCTTCTGACCCGCAAGGTCGGTTTCCCGCCCGAGGACATCATCTTCGACCCGAACATTTTCGCGATCGCGACGGGCATCGAGGAGCACAACAACTACGCGGTCGATTTCATCAACGCAACGCGCTGGATCAAGCAGCATCTGCCGCACGCCAAGGTGTCGGGCGGTGTATCCAACGTGAGCTTCTCGTTCCGCGGCAACGAGCCCGTCCGCGAGGCGATTCACACGGTTTTCCTCTACCACGCGATTCGCGCGGGGATGACGATGGGCATCGTCAATGCGGGCCAGCTCGGCGTGTACGACGAAATCCCGGCGGATCTGCGCGAACGCGTCGAGGACGTCGTCCTCAACCGCCCTTCGCCCGACGGCGTCACGCCGACGGAGCGGCTCGTCGGTCTTGCCGAGACGGTCAAGTCCCAGGGCAAACAGGTCACCGAAGACCTCTCGTGGCGCAACGGCCCGGTCGCGGAGCGTCTCGCGCACGCGCTGGTCCGCGGCATCACCACCCACATCATCGAGGACACCGAGGAAGCACGACAGAGCTTCGCGGCCGGCGGCGGCCGGCCGATTCAGGTGATCGAGGGTCCGTTGATGGCCGGGATGAACGTGGTCGGCGATCTCTTCGCCGCCGGCCGGATGTTCCTGCCGCAGGTGGTGAAGAGCGCGCGCGTGATGAAGCAGGCGGTCTCGCATCTGGTGCCGTTCATCGAGGCCGAGAAGGCGGCCTCCGGCATTGCCTCCAGATCCAAGGGCACGATCGTCATGGCGACGGTCAAGGGCGACGTCCATGACATCGGCAAGAACATCGTCGGCGTCGTGCTTCAGTGCAACAACTTCGACGTGATCGACCTCGGGGTGATGGTCCCGGCGGCGAAGATTCTGGATACCGCGGCCCAGAGGAACGCCGACATCGTCGGACTTTCCGGCCTGATCACGCCGTCGCTGGAGGAGATGGCGCACGTTGCCCGCGAAATGCAGCGGCGGGGGATGAAGCAGCCGCTCTTGATCGGCGGCGCTACGACGTCGCGCGTGCACACCGCGGTGAAGATCGCCCCGAACTACGCGGGCATCACCGTCTACGTTCCGGACGCCTCGCGCGCCGTGGGTGTCGCGAGCAACCTCCTCTCCGACGAGCTCCGGGGCGGGTATGTGGCCGAGGTCGCGGCCGACTACGAAAGGATCCGGGCGCAGCACGCCGGCAGGAAGGGACCGGCGCTGATACCGCTGGCCGCGGCGCGCGCCAATCCGTTCCGGGCGGACTGGACGCATTACACGCCGCCCGTGCCCATGGCGCTCGGCCGACGCGAATTCCGCAACGTCGATCTCCGAGAGCTCGCGAAGTACATCGACTGGGGCCCGTTCTTCCAGACCTGGGAGCTGTCCGGCGCGTATCCCGCGATCCTCGACGATCCGGTTGTGGGCGAGGCCGCGCGCAACGTGCATGGCGAGGGCCGCGCGATGCTGAAAAGGATCGTGGAAGGCCGCTGGCTGACGGCGAGCGGCGTCGTCGCGCTCCTTGCCGCGAATTCCATCGGCGACGACATCGAGTTCTACGCCGCCGAATCGCGCGCCGACGTCGCGCTGACCTGGCACAACCTGCGCCAACAGAACGAGCGGCCGTCCGGCAAGCCGAACTATTGCCTCGCCGACTTCGTCGCGCCCAAGGCGTCGGGCATCCGGGACTATGCCGGCGCGTTCGCCGTCGCCGCGGGACTCGGCATCGAAAAGCAACTCGCCGTCTTCGAGGCCGCGAACGACGACTACAGCGCGATCATGCTGAAGGCGCTGGCCGACCGCCTGGCCGAGGCGCTGGCCGAATGGCTGCACATGAAAGTGCGGCGTGAACTTTGGGGCTACGCCCGGGACGAGCGCCTCGACAGTGCGGCGCTGATCCGCGAGGAATACCGCGGCATCCGTCCCGCGCCCGGCTATCCCGCGTGCCCCGAGCACGCGGTCAAGGCGCCGCTGTTCGATCTGCTGCGCGCTCCCGCGATCGGAATGTCGCTGACGGAGAATTACGCGATGCTGCCGGCGGCGGCGGTTTCCGGCTTCTACCTTGCGCATCCCGACGCGACCTATTTCGCCGTGGGGCCCATCGGCGAGGATCAGCAGCGCGACGCCGCGTCGCGCAGGGGGTCGCCCGGACGAGCCGCGGGACACTCCGCCCCCTGACCCGCGCCGGTTCGCCGCTGCGGCCATGGCGTGAGCAGGCCCGTTGCCGCACGGAGTAATATCGCCGTCGTGCGGGCCGGCCAGCGGCGTCCCGCCGACGATGATCATGGCCACGGGGAGGGCCGTCAGCCGCGGCCGACGGCGCAGCGAATGGATCGACTCGAATTCTGCCGGACGCTCGCGCGCGATGCCGGCCGGATGGCGCACTCGGCGTTCGGGCAGTCCGCGACGTCGATGAAGGGACGCCACGACGTGGTGACCGCGATGGACCGCGAAGTCGAGCGCTTCGTGCGTGGCGCGATCGCCGCGCGTTACCCGGGCGACGCCGTCATTGGCGAAGAGGAAGGCGGGCGTGCTGGCGAGCGCGTCTGGCTGATCGACCCGATCGACGGCACCGCGAACTACGCGCGCGGTATCCCGCACTACTGCGTCTCGATCGGCTATCTCGAAGGCGGTGTGCCGACGGTGGGCGCGCTGCACGATCCCAGCCATGACTGGCTCTACTCGGCCGCGCGCGGCGAAGGCGCCTGGCTCGACGGCGCGCGACTGTCGGTCAGCCCCGGCGACGATCTCGCGGCGGCCACGGTCGAATGCGGCTGGTCGACGCGCCGCAGCACCGCCGACTATCTGGGCCTCGTGTCGCGCGTGCTTGGCGCCGGCTGTGCAGTGCGCCGGGTGGGCTCCGGCGCGCTGGGCCTGGCCGACGTCGCCGCCGGCCGCAGCGAGGCCTACTGCGAGCTGCACATCAACGCCTGGGATTGCGCGGCCGGCATCCTGCTCGTGCGCGAGGCCGGGGGCCACACCAACGACTTTTTCGCCGGCGAGGGACTGGCTGCCGGCAACCCGCTGATCGCGACCAACCACGCGCTTTGCGCTAAGCTTGCCGGCGTGATCGGCATTCCCATTACAAGCTGACCCCTGGAGGAATCGATGCGTGCATCCGCTTGGCGTACCTGGCTTCGCTGCATTCTCCCCGCGCTCGCGCTGGGCGCACCCCTGACCGCTACGGCCCAGGGCGAACTCGTCTTGTACTGCACGGTGCAGGAGGAGTGGTGCCGGCCCATGGTCTCGGCCTTCGAGAAGGCGACCGGGATCAAGGTGCTGATGACGCGCAAGAGCTCGGGCGAGTTCTACGCGCAGCTCAAGGCCGAGGCGGCCAACCCGCGCGGGGACATCTGGTGGGGCGGCACCGGCGACCCGCACCTGCAGGCCGCCGAGGAGGGCCTCACCGAGCCGTACAAGTCGCCGAAGCTCGCCGACCTGCAGGATTGGGCCGTGCGCCAGGCCGAAGCCTCGAAGTACCGTACCGTAGGTGTCTATGCGGGAGCGCTGGGCTACAGCTACAACACCGAGCAGCTCAAGAAGAAGAACATTCCCGAGCCCAAGTGCTGGTCCGATCTCGTCAAGCCGCAGTTCAAGGACGAGATCCAGGTGGCGAATCCGAATTCCTCGGGCACGTCGTACACGATGCTCGCCACGCTGGTGCAGCTGATGGGCGAGGACAAGGCTTTCGACTACCTCAAGGCGCTGCACAAGAACGTCAACCAGTACACGAAATCCGGCGCGGCGCCGGCGCGCGCCGCGGCCACGGGCGAGAGCATGGTCGGCATCACGTTCCAGCACGATGCGGTCGTGCAGGCGATCGGCGGGGCGCCCGTGAAAATCGTGTCGCCGTGCGAGGGCACCGGCTACGAAATCGGCAGCATGAGCATCGTCAAGGGCGCCAAGAACATGGAGAACGCCAAGAAGTGGTACGACTGGGCGCTCACCCCCGAGGCGCAGAGCATCGGCGCACAGGCGAAGGTGTCCTACCAGGTGCCGTCGAACAAGAGTGTCAGCGCGCCGCCGCAGGCGCCGAAGTTCAGCGAGATCAAGCTCATCAATTACGATTTCGTGAAGTACGGCTCGTCGGCCGAGCGCACGCACCTGCTGACCAAGTGGGACAAGGAAGTCTCGACGCTGCCGAAGTGAGCGGACACTAGGTGGCAACATCCGCGCTTGCGCCGGCCATTTTCGTGCCGGCGTCGCGCGATCGCGCGACCGCGGTCGTTGCGGCGTTGTCGCTCTTCGTGTTCGCCGTGGCGCCGTGGGCGCTTGGCGGCGGCCCGTCGGCGCTCGCGCTCGCGCTCGCCGGATCGGCGTCGATGTCGTGGGCCATTGGAGCGGCCACGGCGACGTTATTCTTCGCGTGGCTGGGGCGCGATGCGGAAACAGCGGTCGCGGCCGCGCTCGCGCTGGCGATCAGCTTTGCCGCGGGCTTTGCCGCCGGCACGAGCGGCCCGGCGTTCGGCGTTGGCGCCGCGCTCGCCTTGACCGGGCTCACCGTCTGCTTCGCCCGCGCGATCGCGCGCCGCGGCGTGTTCGGAGGCGACCCGGTGATCGCCAGCGTTGTCGTCGTCATCTCCGCGCTGCTCGCGATCTTCATCTTCTTTCCGGTCGGCAAGGCGCTCCTCGCCGCCGTCGAAGATCCGCAGGGACGGTTTGCGCCGGCGCTTGTCGCCGAGCGCCTCTTCACCGCCGACATCTGGGGTGTGGGATGCCTGGGCGAAGGCACGCGCTGCGGCGTCGCGATCAACTCGGCGCTGCTCGCAAGCATCGTCGGCGTCCTGTCGACACTGCTCGGGCTCGTCCTGGCGCTGGTCGTGCAGCGCGGCGGTCAACGCTATGCGGGGCTGCTGAAGCTCATGTCGATTCTGCCGATCATCACGCCGCCGTTCGTGATCGCGCTGGCGCTCGTCGTGCTGTTCGGGCGCACCGGACTCGTGACGGGCTGGCTGGATGCGGCTTTCGGCATTCCCCGGTCGCGCTGGATCTACGGCCTGCCCGGGGTCACGCTAGCGCAGCTCCTGTCGTTTTCTCCGATAGCGTTCATGATCCTGCATGGCGCGCTTGCGGCGGTAAGCCCGGCGCTGGAGGAGGCGGCGCAAACGCTGCGCGCCACGCGTGGCCGCGTGTTCCGCACCGTCACGTGGCCGCTGCTGCGCCCCGCCCTCGCCAACGCCTTTCTGCTGGGCTTCGTCGAGAGCCTCGCCGACTTCGCGAATCCGATCGTGCTCTCCGGCAACTTCGAGGTGCTTTCCACGAAGATCTTCTTCGCCGTTGCGGGCGCGCAGCACGATCCGGGACGCGCGGCAGTGCTGGCCATCGTGCTGCTCGGCTTCACGCTTCTGGCATTCTGGCTGCAACAGCGCTGGATCGGCCGCCTCTCGTACGTGACCGTGAGCGGCAAGGGCGACGGCGGCATGCCGGCGCGGCTGCCGCGAGGCCTGTGGTTCGGCTGTTTCGGAACCGCCGCCGCGTGGATCGGCTTCACGCTCGTCTGCTATGTCGTCATCCTGATCGGCGGCTTCGTGAAAGACATCGGCCGCGGCGACATGACGGTGTCACTCACGCATTTTGCCGCGGGTTTCGGCGTCGACTGGGGTTCGCGCGGGCCGTTCTTTACCGGTTCGGCTTGGGACAGCTTCTTCACCACGATCGAGGTTGCCGCCGTGTCGGCGCCGCTCACCGCCGCGATGGGGCTGCTCGCGGCCTACGTGATCACGCGCCACCGGTTCACCGGCCGCCGCGCGTTCGAGTTCCTGACGATGGTGAGCTTCGCCATTCCTGGCACCGTGATCGGCGTCGCGTATATCGTCGCCTTCAACGTGCCGCCGCTGGAGCTTACCGGCGGCATGGCAATCCTCGTCCTGTGCTTCGTCTTCCGCAACATGCCCGTCGGCGTGCGCGCCGGCGTGGCCGCGCTTGCCCAGATCGACAAGACGCTCGACGAGGCCTCCTCGACGTTGCGCGCGTCGACGCTGCGCACGTTGCGCCGGATCGTCCTGCCGCTCCTGCGCCCGGCGATACTCGCGACGATGGTTTTCAGCTTCACCCATGCGATGACGGCGGTGAGCGCGGTGATCTTCCTCGCGACCGCAAAGTACAACCTTGCCACCGTTTACATCGTCGGGCGCGTCGAGGCGGGCGAATACCCGCTGGCGATCGCCTATTCCTCGGTGCTGATCGTCTTCATGCTGGCCGTGCTGCTCGCGGTCCAGAAGGTGGTCGGCGAAGCCCGGCTCGGCCGCCGCGAGGCCGAAGTTCTTGCCACGGGACACTAAGGGCCTGTTCACACTATGTCCACAAGTGCGTTGCACGGCCGAAATGGCCTTAAGCGAGGCGCCAAACGAAGCCGGGCCGGCTCCGGCCTCGCTTGGCAACGAAGCGCACGGCCATTTCGGCAGCAACCCGAAGGGAACGGGCGCCCTGGGGCGCCACTCCGCGTTGCTTTCCTCGCGCAGACCCCCGGTCTGCGCTTCGTCAAGCGCCTTGATTGGCGCCCCATGCCACCCGTTCGCATTTGCGGACATAGCGTGAACAGGCCCTAAAATGGACAAAGAGGCAGGAGGTGTCGTCTTCGAAGGTGTGACCAAGCGCTACGGCGACGTGACGGCCGTCGACGACGTGTCGTTTCGCGTGGCGCCGGGCGAGCTCGTCACGCTGCTCGGCCCGTCGGGTTGCGGCAAGACGACGACGTTGCGGATGGTGGCCGGGCTGGAGGCGGTGTCGGGTGGGCGCGTTCTGATCGGCGACGTCGACGTGACGCTGCGCGCCGCCAACGAGCGTGACGTCAGCATGGTGTTCCAGTCCTACGCGCTGTTCCCGCACATGACGGTGCTGGAAAACGTCTGCTACGGACCGCTGTCGATGCACATGGACAAGGCGAAGGCGCGCGAACTCGCGCACGCCAAGCTCTCGATGCTGGGGCTCTCCGGACTCGAAGCGCGGCTGCCGTCGGAACTGTCCGGCGGACAGCAGCAGCGTGTCGCCGTGGCGCGCTCGCTGGTGCTCGAGCCGGCGGTGCTGCTTTTCGACGAGCCGCTGTCCAACCTCGACGCGAAGCTGCGCCGGCGGGTGCGGCAGGAGATCCGCGAATTGCAGCAGTCGCTGGCGCTGACGGTAATCTACGTCACGCACGATCAGGAGGAGGCGCTCGCGGTCTCCGATCACATCATCGTCATGGAAGGCGGACGCATCGCGCAGCGGGGAACGCCGCACGACCTCTACGAGGCGCCCGCCAGCCGCTTTCTCGCCGACTTCATCGGCGACGCCAATCTCGTCGACGGCGAACTCGCGACCGGGGCCAGTGGAGCGACGTTCACCGCGGGCGGTGTCGGCGTGGCGGTGCGCGCGGACGGCGTTGTCGCGGGTCCCGCGACCCTGGCGGTGCGACCGCACCGGTTGCGGATCGTCGCGGCGGGGCAGGGTTTGCTGCCGGGAATCTGTAAGCGAAGTGCGTACCTCGGCAGCCGGATCGAATACATGGTGGCGACCGCCTGGGGCGAATTGCTGGTATTCGACGGCGAGGCGCGGGAGGCGCGCGGGCGCGACGAGGCGGTTGGCGTGACCTTCGAAGCGGATGCCGCGATCGTGCTCGCGCGTTAGCGCAACGGGGGACGCTTCACGCTGTCCCCGAGTTCATGCTCCGCGCGAGGTCGCATGGCGCCCGATTCCGCGGCCTGCGCCTTGCCGATCGTTCCGTTCACGGCCGCCGGCAACGTCCCCATGCCGAATTGCATGGGGACGGCAGCGCTCGGCTTGCCGGTCGCCTTGGCAGGAAGCCTCGGTTCCATCGTCGCGAGGCTCCCGCCGACCGGGATGCCGCCGTACGCAAGCGGGTATGTCTAGGGGCCCGCGATGGCGTTCCAGCCGTCGGCGATCTTCTTGATCGCCGCCGAAAAGGCGGGCAGATCGGTCGGGAAGTGGATTTTCCCGTAGGCGCTCTCGGGCAGCATCTTCGCCGCGACGCCGGCCGGCAACGTCACTTTGCGCGAGGGATGCGCGTATCCCTGCGCCAGCATGACCTGTCCTTCATCGGAGAAGAAAAAGTCGATGGCCACTTTGGCGGCGTTGGGATGCGGCGCCACGGCGCTGATGTACTGCGCGAAAAGCATGCCGACGGTGCCGTCGGTCGGGATGATCACCTTGAGCGGCAGGCCGGTGGCGTCGCGCTTCGCGAAGCCGTCGAAATCGTAGACGAGTGAGATCGGGCATTCGCCCTTCTGCACCGAAGCGACGTTGAGCACGACGCCCTTGCGCAGATTGCCGGAGTCGCGGAGCGTCTTGAACCAGTTGAGGCCGGGCTGCACGTTGCCCTCGCCTCCGCCGTTGGCATACGCTGCGGCGAGGACCGAGGCGGTCGCGTAGGTCGAGACCCGCGGATCGCGGCTGCACACCATGTCCTTGTATTCCGGCTTCAGCAGATCGTTCCACGTCTGCGGCGGATTCTTCACCTTGTCGGTGTTGACGAGGAAGCTGATCGCGCCCCAATAGGACGATGCCCAGCGTCCGTCCTTGTCCTTGAATCGATCGGGAATGGCGCTCCAGGACGCATTCTTGTAGGCGGCCGCCAGATTGTTCTCGAGCAGGCGCCCGACGAAGTCGTACCCGATGTCGGCGATGTCCATCACCGGCGCATTGCGCTCGGCAAGAAGCTTGGTGATCTCCTCCGCCGACGTCATGTCG
Organism: uncultured beta proteobacterium; assembly: GCA_963726775.1. Taxonomy (GTDB): domain Bacteria; phylum Pseudomonadota; class Gammaproteobacteria; order Burkholderiales; family Casimicrobiaceae; genus CAIWHR01. The sequence goes on along the minus strand of CAVSDL010000001.1, from coordinate 854,025 downwards.
GTGTCGGTGTGCTTCACGCCGTACTTGGTCTCGATGGCCTTGAAGATGTTCTCGAAATTGACCCAGTCGTCCGACATGCCGTAGCTGACGAGCTTGCCCTCCTGCTTGGCGCCGGCGATGAACGGGCTGACGCTTTGCGCCTGTGCGCCGGAGATGGCCGTGCAGGCCAAGGTAGCGACCGTAGCCAGGCCCGCGAAGGCGTACCGAAATTTGATGGTTTTCACTATTCCCTCCCCATTGTTTCCAATTGAGCTGCTCAACGACCGCCGTAGCTTACCGAGCGGCACTGCGTGTGTCCAATGAGAGCGCGCGCGCCGCGGCCCGCCGCAGGCCGGCCCGCCTAACGGCCGCCCATGGCTTCGCGGGGGCGGCCGCCGCGCCCGGCGATCAGCAGAACCGCGATCGATACCACCCAGGCGAAAAGGAAGCTGATCACGGCCAGCGCGCTCGCCTGGCGGGCGTCGAAGCGCGTGAATTCCACCAGGTAGATCGGAAATGTCTTGAAGCGGGTGCCAATCAGCAGGTTGGCCAGAGTGAACTCGGCGAACACGGTGGAGAACACCAGGAGGCTGCCGTTGACGACGCCCGGGAGGATGTTGGGAACGATCACCGACAGCAAGGTCCGCCAGCTGCCGGCGCCGAGGCTCTGCGCCGCCTCGCTCAGCGTCCGCACGTCGATGGCCTCCAGCGCGTTCATCACCGAGCGGTACATGAAGGGCAGCGTGAGCACGGCATAGGCCGCCACCAGGATGTTGGCCGTGTTGATCAACGGCAGCGGCACGCTCGAATAGAGCCGGATAAGGCCAAGCGCAAGCACGACGCCGGGAAGCCCGAACGGGATGATGGCCAGGAGCTCGATCCACGGTCTGGCGCGCGGCACTCGCAATTGCACCCAGTAGGCGGTCGGCGTGACCAGGACCAGAGAAACGGCAACGGTTGCCAGCGCGACGGCGAGCGAGTTCCCCAGCGTGTCCTGAAACGCCGATCGGCCGACCACCTTCGCCCACCAGGCGAGCGTGAGACCCTCCGGCCAGATCGTGCGGTCCCATCGCGTGGACACCGAGAACAGGGCCGTGGCGATGACCGGCACGATCATGAACACGAGGAACAGGACGATCACCGTCGCGCGCCAGGCGGTCCCCCGTTTCATGGGGCGAGCCTCCGCACCCGGCCCGTGAGGAAATGGTAGCCGGCAACGCAGATCGCCATGATGGCGACCGACAGCAGTGCCAGGGCGTCGGCCAGCGCCGGATCGAGCTGCACTTCGCCGCGCACCAATGCCGCGATCTGGACGGTGACCAGATTGATGTCCGGACCGGTCAGCGTCCACGCCGTCGCGTAGGCACCGAAGGCATTGGCGAAGAGCAGGAGAAAGCTGCCGAGCAGCGACGGCGCGAGGATCGGCAGCGCGACGCGGAGCCAGTATTGGGTGGCGGTGGCCCCGAGGCTGGTCGCGGCTTCGCGCCATTCGCGCTGGAGTCCGAGCAGCGCCGGGATGACCAGGAGGATGAGAAGGGGGAGCTGGAAATACACATAGGCGATGGCCAGGCCGGTCACCGAATAGATGCGGAAGCCGGGATAGAGATCGATGCCGATCGCCTGCAGCAGCAGCGTAACCACGCCGGTCGAGCCCAGCGTGATGATGAAGGCGAACGCGAGTGGCGCGCCGCCGAAGTTGGCCGTGACGTCGGCCAGCGCGGTGAGCGCGTGCTGGATCATGACGCTGCGTGTAGTGACGATCGCGTAGGCGACGATCGTGCCGAGCCCGACGCCGGCGGCAGCCGTCACCAGGGAAAGGCGGATGCTGTTGGCGAAGGCGGAAAGCATCGTCGGCGTGAGCGCCCGCCCGAAATTGCCGAGGCCGACGCCGCCATCGGTCGCCAGGCTCGAGGGCACCAGCATGAGGATGGGCAGCAGCTCGAAAGCCAGTGCGAACAACAGGATCGGGACGAGACCGAGCCACGCGGCGCGTCCTCGTCCTGGCGTGCGCCGTGGCGGATCGTTCGCGCTTTCCATCCGACCCCCGCGGATCATGTTGACGCCGGCTCGCCGTCGGCGAGAATGCGGCAGGCGTCGGCCGGGAACGCGAGCGACACCGAATCACCCCGTCGATAGGGCCCGCTGGCCGTGGAGATGTCCGCCACGAGCCGCTGGCCATTCGCATCGAGGACTAGCCGTCGCGAGGAACCGAGGAAGGTGATCGCGTCGATGCGCGCCGGCAGGTGGTTGCCGCCGTCCTGCAGGGGTGCATTGGTGGGCCCCACGCCGATCGCCTCGGGGCGGACCAGCACCGTCACCCATGCGCCGGATTGCAGGCCGGCCAGCGCTTCCGGAGGCACGAGCAGGCTGTGCGCGTCGCAGCGGACGCGACCGAGGCGAGGTTCATCGACGCGGCCGGGCAACTGGTTCATCTTGCCGATGAATCCGGCGACGAAGCGCGACGCAGGCTCGGCATAGATCTGCTCGGCGGTGCCGATCTGCTCGATGCGGCCCTCGCGCATCACCACGATGCGATCGGAGATGGCGAGCGCCTCCTCCTGATCGTGCGTGACGTAGAGGGTCGTCACGCCGAGCGTGGTCTGGATCCGCCGGATCTCGTCGCGCAGCGTCACCCGCACGACGGCGTCGAGGGCGCTCAACGGCTCGTCGAGCAGCAGCATGCGCGGCTCGATGGCAAGCGCACGCGCCAGCGCGATCCGCTGCTGCTGGCCGCCGCTCAATTCGCGCGGGTACTTGTGTCCGGCATCATGGAGCCCGACCAGATCGAGCAGCTCCGGCACGCGGCGGCGAACGTCGGCCGCCGGGCGCCCGGCGATCCGCATCCCGAAGGCGATATTGTTCCAGGCCGTCAGGTGGGGAAACAGCGCGTAATTCTGGAAGACGACGCCCATGCCGCGCCGGTGCGGCGCGATGTCGAGGAGGTTCTCGGCGCCGATGCGCACGGCGCCGGAATCCGGCGTCTCGAAGCCGGCGATGATGCGCAGCGTCGTGGTCTTGCCGCAGCCCGACGGGCCGAGCAGCGAGACGAACTCGCCTTGTTCGATGTCGAGGTGAAGGCCGCGGACGGCGTGCTTGCCGGCAAAGCTCTTGTGGAGGTCTTCAAGTACGACGTGCGCCATCCCTGACTTTCCCCGACCGCCAATGAATGGCGTGATTGGCCGAAATGCATGGCCTTGCCCACGATGAGCTAGTGTAATGCTGCAAACGGAGGATTCAAAAGAAGAACGGGAATTTCGACCGCATGCACCCGGGTGTTGTGGGATTGATGGTCGGAAGGTCCCGGGATCGCCGAGTCTGTTGCCGTGGCGATCCCGGCGGGTCAGGGATATACAGCACGCCGTCCGGGCGGATCGAAGCCCGGTGCAGCGGAAATTTCGGCAGCCTACGTTTCGAGGGAGGCGCCGAGCATCCGCAGCGCGGCGTGCGCGGCGCCGAACCCGTTGTCGATGTTGACCACGGCGAGCCCGGGAGCGCAGCTCGCAAGTGCGGCGCGCAGTGCCGTCCGACCGCCGGCGCCCACGCCATAGCCGACCGACGACGGCACCGCGAGCACGGGGCAGGGCACGAGCCCCGCAAGAACGCTGAACAGCGCACCCTCCATGCCGGCAATGGCGATCACGACCCGATGCCCGCGAATCTCGTCGAGCCGCTCCATGAGCCGCCAGAGCCCCGCGACGCCGACATCGACGAATTCGGTCGCCGCTTCGCCCTCGAAGGCCAGCGTGCGCACGGCTTCGCGCGCCACCGGCACGTCCGACGTGCCGCCGGAAACAATGGCAATCCGGCCCGTGCCGCGCGGCGCCGGAACCACGCCCCGGATCGCGGTGCGCGAAATCGCGTCGTAGTCGAGGGTGTCGCGCACCGACGCGGCGAGCTGGCCGAACTTGCGCTCCTCGAGTCGCGTCAGCAGCAGCCGCTTGCCCAGCGTTGCCGCGTGCGCCAGGATCCCTTCGATCTGCGCCGCGGATTTCGGCTCGCACAGGACGGCCTCGCTCGCGCCGGTACGCGCCGTGCGCTCCCAGTCCATGCGGAAATCGGTCATGGGCCGTCCGGTCTCCCCGAGGGGCCGCCGGCGCGCGCGGCAGCGTGCAGAAATGCCGCGCCGCGCACGTAGGGTCGAATTCCCGCGAACACCCGTCCGTCCGCGCGACACGCGCGTTCGCCCACGTCCCGCGCAATCCCCGATGCGGTTCCGTCCGGCAGAACCCGCGAGCTCGATCGCCACGCCGGCGTGCGTGACGCGGCAGCGAACCACGGTCGCCGGCCCGAGCTGCGCCGAGAGTTCGGCCTCGACGCGATCGATGAAGGCCAGATCCGCCGCGGCGATCGCGATGCCGGTCTCGACGCGGCTCGCGAGACACGGCTGCGCGGGCAGGCGCTCGAGATCGTCAAGGTGGAGCCGCTGCGCGAGCGCATACACGTCCGCCTTGGCGATGGCCGCCTCGACATACGGATGCACGACGGCCTGCTCCGCCGCCGCGCGCAGGCCCGGCCGGAAGTCGGAAAGATCGTCGCGATTCGTGCCCGAGGCGATGGCATCGGTGGTCATGTCGCGGATCCGCGCGTACAGATTGGACTTGCAGTAATAGCAGCGATCGACCGGATTGGCGCGGTAGCGGGCATCGTCCTGCTCTCCGGCATCGAGCAGGACCAGCGGCCACCCATGCCTCTTGGCATGCGTCTCGACGCGCGTGCGCGCCGCCGCCGGCACCGCCGGCCCGGTGGCGTGGTACATCGTCGTCCGCACCCGCGAATGTCGCCACGCCACGTGCGCGAGCGTCATCGAATCGACGCCGCCGCTCACCGCAATCGCGAGCCGCTCGTGGCGATCCAGCACGGCGACGAGTCGCGCCAGCACGTCGTCGGGAATCGGCGCGCTCACGGGTGTGCCCCCACGCTTGCGGCTGCCGCCGCGGCGCTGCCCCCCGAGGGGGAGCAACTCGCGCCTTGGGGCGGCCCAGCGGCGCTCATTCGCCGTCGCCGTCGAGCGCGCGCCGCTCGCCGGCATTTCGCTTGCGCCGGCGCTCGGCCAGTCCCGGCGACGACGCGATATCGTCATGCGCCGCCTTGGCCGTTCGTTCGCCTCCGGGTCGGGCGGCGACCTTGACGCGCAGCGTTGCGCCGGCGACGGCGGCAGCGACTTCCGTTCGCGGCACCAAGCGCCGGCGCTCCTCGCGCAGGCGCAATCCCAGCGTCGAAGTTTCGGTGAAACAGGCCTCCGCGATCGCGTCCGCGGCCTGCGCCTCTCCCAGCAGGCGAAACTCGACCTGTGGCCTGCCCTTCTTGCCGACGCGGGTGCCGATCGATACGTCGATCACACCCGCTTTCGCGCGCAGGCGCTCCGCGGCGAGCGCGATCTCCTCGCCAGTCATGTCGTCGACATCGAACTCGAAAACCGCAACGGTGTCCGATTCCTGTGGAGTCTCGCGCTCGACCACCAGAACGCGCAGCATGTTCGCAATCCCCTGCAGTTCCCGAGTGCCGGCGCCACAGCCTACCGCGGCGAGGCGCCCGCCTTCGCGGCGAGTGGCGCATGCCTCCGGCGTAACGAAATAGCGCAGGATCGCGGCCCCCGTGGGGGTGACGCGCTCCCCTCCGACCCCGTCGTCACGCCACGGATACCCGATCAAGAGGGCGGTCGTGGCCGGCGCCGGAACCGGCAGGACTCCGTGCGCGGTATGCACTTGGCCGCCACCGAGCGGCGGCGCGGATGACGTCCAATGCGCCCCCTCGAGCTCGGCCGCAATGCAGCCGGCGGCCACGATGTCCAGCATCGAATCCCAGTCCGCCAGTTCGTGGAAATGCACGTCATCGACTGCAATGCCGTGGACGCGCGCCTCCGCTCCGGCGAGGAGGGCCAGCAGCGCCAGCGCATGCTTGCGGATCGGCGCGGAAAGCGGCGCGCCACCGATCTCCCGCCGCAGCTCCGAGTACGCGGTGCCCGCGTGCTCATGCTCGGGCGCATCAGCGCCGTGCCGGTGTTCGCGCGTGGATGCCGATGCCGACGCGAGCCCGAAGCGCTGCGCACGCAGGCCACCGGCCGTCGCCTCGTGGAACGCGGGCGCCGCCGATCCGGCGGGCTGCACCGCTGCCAGAGCATCGAGCACGGGGCGGCCGAGAGCGGGCAGCGCATCGACCAGCGCCGCCACGAACATGTCGCCCGCGATGCCGCCGACGAGGTCGAGGTGTATCGACAACGACGCCGGCGGCGGCAGCGCCGTCGCGTCAGCCGACGACGGGGACGACATACGGGCCCTCCGGTATGACCGCGATCGCCGGATCGGCAGCGCGCGCGAGGGCCGCCGCGAGCGCCTCTTCGACCGAGGTGATCGTCTCGACACCGGTGAGACGGCGCTCCTCGTCGTCGAGCCCGGTCGTGTACAGCTGCACGCGGCCGGCGCGCAGCGATTTGAGCTGCATCTCGCTCTGCCATTCGTCGACGTCGGCAAATTTCTTGGCGATCAGCGTCTGCAGGAACGCGTCGGGACCGAGCGCAACCAGGCGCCGCTGCGAATCGCGGAATTCCTGCGATCCGAAGCCCTCGGAACAGGCCGCCGCGACGATCAGCGTGCCGCCCGGTTCCAGGATATCGAGCGGCGTCACCATGCCCTTGACCGTCTGGTAATACGTGTTGTCGAGCGGGTGGCCGGCGGCCGACGTGACGATCGTCGCAAAGCGCCGGCCGACCGGCACGCGCGAACTCGCGGCCACGAACGCCACCGAGGCCAGATGGCTTTCGATCACTTCGCCGAAATTGACGTGCACGAGGTCGCGATCCTCGTCGATGACCGTGTTGAGCGCGTGGACCTCGCCCAGCATCCGCACGATGTGGAGCTGCTCCTCGTGCAACGGGTTGCCGGCAAGATTGCACTGAATCGCCGCGGGATCCTCCATGAAGCGCGCGCTGTGGAATGTCCGGATCGTGTCGGCGTGCGCGATGCCCGGCGCGATGACCTTCCGTCCGCCCGAGTACCCGGCCATGAAATGCGGCTCGACCAGCCCGGTCGCGATGCGCAGTTCCGCCTCGACGAAGCGCCGGTCGAGCTTGACCGGCGTCGCCCTCCCCGGCGTCACGCCCAGATCGACGTGCGCCGTGTCGTCGCGCGCGAAGTGGTTCTCCACGCGGACGGTATCCAGCACCCACGGGTCGCCGACGACGGCGGCGAGTTCCGCGCCCTCGTTCGGCCGGTGCAGCCCGGTCGCCACCAGCACGGTGATGCACTCGCGCGGCACGCCGGCCGCGAGCATCCCTTCGATCAGAGGTCGCAGGAACAAGTGGTTGGGCACGGGCCGCGTGACGTCGCAGATCAGGATGCATGCGCTCCTGCGTCCGCGCGCGAGCGTCGCATACGGGGGCGCCGCGACCGGATGTTCCAGCGCGTCGCGCACCGCCCCCAGCGGGTCGGACAGCTTTTGCAGGTGTCGCTTGCGGATCACCGTCGCGCGCGCCGTCCGCGGCAGCGGGACGCGCAGCCCCGACTGCCCGTACAGGATCTCGACCGCGTCGCTCGCCGCGCTCTTGCTCATCGCCATGCTCCTACTCCAAATTGCGCCCGCGATTTACGCGGCGCGATCCCCGGCCGCGGCCTCTTCCGCGCGGGTGTCCCGCTCGGAGCGGACGAGTTTACGCCGGGTCGCCCCCGCCGTCGCGGCCGTACAGGGGCACTGTCGCAAACAATCCGCAAAGTCGCCGCTGCGTGTACGATTCGAACGATGCGTGGCACCGGTTTCACCGACCGCTTTCTCACCGCCGGGGAAACGCGCGACATCGTCCGCGGAGGACTCGACTCGCTCTCCCTTGCGGGCAAGCGCGTGTTGTTCATCATTCCCGACGGGACGCGAACGATGCCGATGCCGGAGCTGTTCGCCCTGTTCCGGGAGTTTCTTGGCGGCAAGGTCGCGGCGCTCGATTACCTCGTCGCGCTGGGCACGCATCGGCCGATGGGCGACGAGGAACTGAGCCGCCTCGTCGGCTATCCGGTCGTCGATGGCCGCGCGGGGGATTCGCGGATCTTCAACCACGAGTGGAGCGATCCCGCGACGTTCGCGCGAATCGGCGAAATCCCCGCCGCCGAAATCGCGGAGCTGACCGGAGGGCGGCTGGCGCAGGCCGTCCCCGTCTCGCTCAACCGCCGGATCTTCGATTACGATCAGATCGTCATCTGCGGGCCGGTCTTCCCGCACGAGGTCGTCGGCTTTTCCGGCGGGAACAAGTATTTCTTCCCGGGCATCGCCGGCGCCGAGATCATCGACTTCACCCATTGGCTGGGCGCGCTGATCACCAACTACGAGGTCATCGGCGCCGGGTACACGCCGGTGCGCGCCGTCATCGACCGCGCCGCCGCGTTCGTGACGGTGCCGACTTCGTGCTTCGCGCTGGTGGTGACGCACGCTGGCCTCGCCGGCCTGTACTTCGGGTCGGCGCGCGAGGCGTGGGAGCGCGCCGCGGCGCTGTCGTCGCAGCGGCACATTGTCTGGCGCGACGCGCCGGTGCAGCAGGTCCTGTCGGTGATGCCCGAGATGTACGCCGACCTGTGGACTGCCGGGAAGGGCATGTACAAGATCGAGCCCGTCGTCGCCGACGGCGGCGAGGTCGTCATCTACGCGCCGCACATCCGCGAGGTGAGCTTCACGCACGGCCGTCTGCTCGACGAGATCGGCTACCACTGCCGCGATTATTTTCTTGCGCAACCGGAGCGTTTCGCCAAGTATCCCGGCGGTGTCCTTGCGCACTCGACACACGTGAAGGGGCTCGGCACCTACGATGCGGCAACGGGTGTGGAGACGCCGCGGGTGCAGGTGACGCTCGCCACCGGCATCCCGCGCGAGCGCTGCCGGCGGATCAACCTCGGCTATCGCGATCCGGCGACAATCGACGTCGCCGCATGGACGGGGCGCGAGCAGGAGGGCATTCTCGTGGTCCGCCGGGCCGGCGAAATGCTGTACCGGCTGAAGGCACGCCGGCGCCGGAATGGCGCGCCGAGCCACGAAGTCACCGGAAGTGTTCGATAGGTCGGGTCACTTTACGGGGTCGTGGCGGCGAGGATCGCTGCGCCGGACTTTCGCAGCCACGCGTCGAGGATTCGCGCGACGTTTCGCGGCTCGCTCTCCCTATGCCGCCTCGCGGACCGACGGGAGGCCGGCCAGCGCCATCGCGAGCTCCGCTGCGTCGTAGTCGAGGTCCTTCAGCTTGCCGGCGAAATAGTCGATGTACGCCTGCATGTCGAAGTGCCCGTGGCCGCACAGATTGAACAGGATCGCGCGCGAAACGCCTTCTTCCCGGCAACGGACGGCCGCGTCGATGGCGCCTTTCACCGCGTGGTTCGCTTCGGGCGCCGGAACGATGCCCTCGGCGCGCGCGAACTGCACGCCGGCTTCGAAGACCTCCGATTGGCGATACGCCGACGCCGAAATGAGGCCGAGCTCCTTGAGATGCGACACCAGCGGCGCCATGCCGTGGTAGCGCAGGCCGCCGGCGTGGAACCCCGGCGGCGTGAACGTCGATCCCAGCGTATGCATCTTGGTGAGCGGCGTCAGGTGCGCCGTGTCGCCAAAGTCGTACGCGTACGTTCCGCGCGTGAGGCTGGGGCATGCCGCAGGTTCTACCGCGACGACGTCGACCGCCCGTCCGCCGCGCAGTTGCGCGCCGAGGAACGGGAAGACGATTCCCGCGAAATTCGAGCCGCCGCCGGTACAGCCGACGATTACGTCGGGGTAATCGTCGGCCATTTCCATCTGCTCCATCGCCTCCTGCCCGATCACCGTCTGGTGCAGCAGCACGTGGTTCAGCACGCTGCCGAGCGCGTACTTGGTGTCGTCGCGTTGCGCGGCGACCTCGACCGCCTCGGAGATCGCGATGCCGAGGCTGCCCGGGTGATCCGCCCGTTTGGCAAGGATCGCGCGGCCCGACTGCGTCTCGGTCGACGGCGACGCGATGCAGCGCGCGCCGTAGGTCTCCATCAGTGCGCGGCGGTAGGGCTTCTGGTCGTACGACACACGCACCATGAACACCTGCACCTCGAGACCGAACAGTGCGCCGGCGAACGCGAGCGAGCTGCCCCATTGGCCTGCGCCTGTTTCCGTGATGAGCTTCGTCACGCCTGCCTGCCGGTTGTAGAAAGCCTGCGCCACCGCCGTGTTCGGCTTGTGGCTGCCGGCCGGCGATACGCCCTCGTACTTGTAGTAGATGCGCGCCGGCGTCTGCAGCGCGCGCTCGAGCCGGCGCGCGCGATAGAGCGGCGTCGGTCGCCATTGCCGGTACACGTCGCGCACGGGTCCGGGGATCTCGATCTCGCGCTCCGTGGAGACCTCCTGCAGGATCAGCGCCATCGGGAAAAGCGGCGCGAGATCGTCCGGGCCGATGGGCCTGTGCGTTCCGGGGTGCAGCACCGGCGGCAGCGGCTTCGGCAGATCGGCCTGCAGGTTGTACCAGGTCTTCGGAATCCGCGATTCGTCGAGGACGAATTTGATGGTATCTGTCATGGGGTGCCTTCGCACGTTGAGCCGGAGAGGCGGGTCGGGGAGCCGCTGCTCGAGGAGAGTCTAAACCGGAGATCGGCGACCGGGCGTCCGGAGCCCTCGGCGATCCTTACGGAAATTGATCCGGATCAATCGGGCCCGAACCCGACACCTGTGTCGCGCGAGCCGGATGCAGGAAGCCGATCGGGTGTCCGCTCCCCGCGTCGATGCGGCACGGGCGATAGCCAGTGCGCTGCGTTGCCGCTTCAGCGCGCGCCGAGCAACCTGGCCGCCTTCGATACCGACTTGGGCCTCACCCAGAAGATTGCGCCAAACCGTCCCTTGCCGCTGGTCACCGCGTCGATCGCAACGACGTTGATCTTCGCGCCAGCCAGCATGTCGAGGATCTTGGTCATCGCGCCGACGCGGTCGTCGCCGTGGTAGAGAAAGCCCGTCTTCCTGGCGCTGAGCGTGAGCCCGAGCTTGCGGGCCGCGCGCCTGAACTTGACGGAATTCTCGGGCATCAGATCGAGCTGCGCCTGGCGCCCGCTCGGGAAGCCTGAAAACGCGAGCAGATTGACGCCTTCCGCGGCGAGTCCGGCCATGATTTTCGCACCCTTGCCGGCGGTGTTCGGAACCATCACGTAGAAGTAATCGACTTTACGCAAGCTGCCACGCATGAGGCCCTCCTTTCGGCCCGGCAGGGACGCCCACCGGGTTGCTTCGATCATACGGCCGGCCGGCCGCCATTGGATTATCCTCCTTGCCAAGGGCGCGGGAGCGAGCGGACAGCAATTCGCCGTGCGACGCGAAGCCTCCCCGCCGGGGGAAGCGAAGTCTAGAATCGCATTCTTGCCGGCGCCTTCGAAGTCGCCGATAACCGCGTTGCGGAGCGAACATGCACGAAACGACCGAATCGAAATGGCGGCTGCGTGGCGTGCGTGTCGTACGCGTGGGGGAGCTCGACACCCGTACGCCGCAGACCCCGGGCATGAATCGCGCGGCCGCGATCACTTACGCGCGGGCCGGCGCCGAAAAGTTGTGGGCGGGCACGGTGGTGATCCACCCGAAGGCGAAAACCGGCGCGCACCATCACGGCCCGGTGGAAAGCGTCATTTACGTCGTCAGCGGACGGGCACGCATGAAGTGGGGCGACCGCCTCGAATTCACCGCCGAAGCCGGACCCGGCGATTTCATCTACGTCCCGCCCTTCGTTCCGCATCAGGAGATCAACGCCAGCGACGACGAACCGCTGTCGTGCGTGCTTTGCCGCAGCGGCCAGGAACCTGTCGTCGTGAACCTCGACCTGCCGAATGTCGAGGCGAACCCGGAGCAGGTGCATTGGGTCGACAACATTCATCCCGATCCGAGCGCGGGGACCGCGTAGGGACGCTGAGTGGTGCGGCGTCGGTGGCCGGCACGGACGCCGGTTGCATGGCAGGCCGCGTGCCGAAGATCGACGCGGTGTCGCTGATTGCGAAGCGTTGGCGCGGCGCAGGCCGGGTCGATTCACGCCCCCGCTACATCTCCACCGCGCGTTTCGTCCGCAGCGACTCGGTCACGGCGATGCCGATCCGCGTCGCTTCGGTGGCATCGTGCAAGGTCAGCGGTACCGCGCGATCCTCGCGTATGACGTCGACGAATTCCTGCGCTTCCCGCAGGAATGCCTCCGCGAAGCGTTCATAGAAGGTCGGCGTGCATTCGTTGCGCACGCCATGTACGTCGGCGATCTCGACGCGGTTCAGCCGCGGGTTCTGCCCCACGGTGAGACGGCCGGCGGTGCCGGTGATCTCGGCCAGCGTCTCGTGGCCGTGCGCCAGCGTCCGTGACGCATAGATGACCGCGATCTGTCCGTCTGCAAACTCGATCGTCGCGACCGCGTTGTCGACGTCGCCGCATTCGGCGAGGCCCCGGTGGACCGCGATCGTCCCCGTGGCGAAGACGCGTCGGACCGCGGTCGCGCCGAGCAGCCAGCGCGCGCTGTCGATGTCGTGGACGCTCATGTCGAGCAGGATCCCGCCCGATAGCGGCGCGTACTGGACGAAGAATCCGCTCGGGTCGTTCTGGTCGGCGGTCTGGGAACGCACGAGAAAGGGGCGGCCGATCGCCCCGGCGCGAATCTTTTCGTAAGCGTCGCGGTAGCTGGGATCGAATCGCCGCACGTAGCCGATCATCGCCTTCAGGCGCGGATGCCTGGCGGATGCTTCCTCGACTCGCCGGCAATCGGCCAGATTCAATGCCAGCGGCTTCTCGCAGAACACGTGCTTGCCGGCAATGAGCGCCTGAATGATCTGGTCGGCATGAAGTGTCGTAGGCGTCGCCAGGAATACCGCGTCGAGCCCCGGGTGGGCGAGAAGCTCCGCGTAATCGGCGTAGACATGCGTCACGCCGAGTGCGTCGCGCGCCCACGCGAGCTCGTCGGCGACGGGGCTGCAGGCGGCGACGAGCGCGGCGCCCTGCACCCGATGTGCGAGATTGGCCGCGTGGCGCCTGCCCATGCGGCCGACGCCCGTGATGCCGATACGGACAACTGAGGCAGCCATCGAAGCTCCCGGTGCGGCGCCGGTGCGGCGCGTCGTCAGGCTCCCTGGTTTCGCTGCGCTTGCGAATCCGGTCGCGCCTCGCCATGCGCAACGGGAACAACCCCGCGGGTGCCTGCGCGCCTGCGTTGCCGGACGCGTCTTGCCGAGCGGTGCGCGGGTCAGACGCGCTCGATGATCGCCGCGATGCCCTGCCCGCCGCCGATGCACATCGTGATAAGCCCGTAGCGGCCACCCGTGCGATGCAGCTCGTACATCGCCTTGACCGTCAGGATCGCACCGGTGGCGCCGATCGGATGGCCCAATGCGACGGCGCCACCGTTCGGGTTGACCTTGGCGGCATTCATCCCGAGCTCCTTGCTGACGCCGAGTGCCTGCGCGGCGAACGCTTCGTTCGACTCGATGACGTCCATCTGCTCGAGCTTGAGTCCCGCCTTCGCGAGAGCGCGCTTGACGGCGCTGACCGGCCCCAGGCCCATGATCTTGGGGTCGATGCCGGCATGCCCGTAGGCAACGAGTCTCGCCATCGGCTTCAGGCCTTTCCTCGCCGCCGCCGATTTTTCCATCAGCACGACGGCCGCCGCCGCATCGTTGATGCCCGACGCGTTGCCGGCAGTGACAGTTCCGTTCTCCTTGATGAATACCGCCTTCAGCTTGGCCATGCCCTCCACCGTCGCATCACCGCGGACGTGCTCGTCGGTGTCGAACATGACCGGGCCTTTCTTGGTCTTCAGTTCGATCGGCAGGATCTGGCTCTTGAAGTGGCCGGCGGCGATCGCGGCGGCCGCTCGCTTGTGGCTTTCGACGGCGAAGGCATCCTGCTGCTCGCGCGTGATGCTGCATTTGCTCGCGACGTTCTCGGCGGTGACGCCCATGTGCATGGTGTCGAACGGGTCGGTCAGGGCGCCGACCATCATGTCGAATGCCTTGGTTTCGCCCATGCGCGCGCCCCAGCGCTGCGTCGTCGACGCGTAGGCGGCGCGGCTCATGCTTTCGACGCCGCCGGCCACCGCCGCATCGGTATCGCCCAGCAGGATGTACTGCGACGCCGAGACGATGGCTTGCATGCCGCTGCCGCACAACCGATTCAAGGTGAGCGCGCCGGTGTCATGCGGCAGGCCGCCATTCACGCAGGCGAGTCGCGAGATGTACATGTCCTTCGGTTCGGTATGAATCACGTTGCCGAACACGCATTGACCGACGTCCTTCGGATCGATCTTCGCGCGGGCGACGGCTTCCTTGACGACGCGCGCTGCCAGGTCGCTCGGCGCGATGTCCTTGAGGCTGCCGCCGTAGTCGCCGATGGCGGTGCGCACTCCACTCAGAATGACGACTTCTCTTTGCTCGCTCATGATCGGGTCTCCCGCAAAAGGACGTCAATTATCCGTCGAATCCGGGTTTTTCGCACGGGGGCTCGCGGAATGTCGGCCGGACGACAAACCGGGCGGACGCCGGCGGCGCGGGTGTGCCGGGCACGTCGGGGCGTATCGCACAGCCCGCCGGTCGCGCGCCACGCAGCGCGGGATCCTGGTCACGAAACCTTCGAATAGGACGCGTTGCGCCGCTCGATCTCGTCGGCAATCTTGCGCTTCGACTGCGCCTCGTCGCCGTAACCCAGTGCTGCCAATGCAATCGCCCAGCTGCGGGGCGTGCGCGGATCGTTCGCGTCCTCCTTTGCCGCCCGTTCGAATTTCACGAGCGCCTCGCCGTGCCGGCTCAGCTTCGTCAGTGCCTCGCCCCAGCCGCGCCATGCCTCCGCTGTGTGCGCGTTCTCCGAGATACTGTCCTCGTATTTCGCGATCGCGGCCTCGGGCTGGCCATCGGCGAGCAATGCATCGCCCCACCCTGCCTTGCAGATCTCATAGTGTGCGAATGCACGATCGGCGCGCTCGAACGCAGCGATGGCGGCTTTGGCATTGCCGGCGGCAAGCTCGGCGAATCCGAGCGCCATATTCCCGTTATGGCCGTTTGGAATGCGCGCCACCGCCTCCTGGGCCACGCGCAGCGCTTCGTCCGCTTGGCCGGCGAGGCTCAATTGCCAAGCGAGGCCGAATTCGATCGGGCTCATCGCGCCCTCGAGCTCGCGGGCGCGATGGAGTGCGGCGATGGATTCGACGTGTCGATGCAATCCGCCTAGAGCATAGCCCCGGGCGAGGTGCGCCATCGCATTGCGGCGCGCCAGCCGCGCTGCGCGGTTGGCGGCAGAGAGCGCCCGGTCCCATTTGCCGATGGCCGTGTAAGCCTGCGCGACGGCAAGAAGGTTTTCGGTCACCACAGGGCGACGCGCTTCGATGGCCTCGATTTCGGCGACCGCCTGATCGTCATGCCCCTTGTAGTTCAATGTGGTTACCAGGTTGCCGAGCGCGACCGACACGAAGACCCGGTGGTGCGCGGCGAGCGAAGCGCGGTACTTTGCCATCGCGTCTTCGTCCCTGTGCTCGGCGACCAATATGGTTCCCCAGAGGCCCAGCGCCCAGGCACGATCCTCGGGCGTTCCCGAGCGCTCGACTTGTCGAAGCAGGCGAATCGTATTCGGATGCTCGGAGGCGCCCGCCTCGGGCCCCATGAAATAGTAGCTGGCGAGCGAGTAGGGATCGACCGCCTGCAGCAGATCCTGTGCGCCGTCGTGAATGACCTGCTCCACGCTCGCTGCCGGCGGGTGCGGCCCGCCTACCGGCTCGATGACGACGCTTCCGATGCGCAGGCGCAGCGTGTACCCCTCGGGCTGCTCGGTAATCTCGCCGCTGATCCGCGATGCCGGTCTGCCGAACAACGATCGCGCGTACTTCACGACGGCGCGGATCGAGAGCTGGCCGCCCGGCAGCTGCAAGTCGGCCAGTGCGGCGATGTTCTCCAGAACCCGCCTCGGGCGCGTGCCTGCGGCGCCGCGCTGCAGCGCGCGGGATTCGTCGAGCAGCCGTGCGGCAACGACCGCGGCAGAGAAGCCTCGTCGGATGAGCTCTTGCGGCACTTCGATCGGCTCCAGGAACACCGTATCGTTCCTGACCTCGCGCCAAAACGCGTACGCGAGGGCGCCGACGACACCGAGCAGGGACAGCGCCAGCGCGGCCGACAGTATCGTGTCGACCTGCGGCATCGACATGAGGCCGAACAGCGCGCCGACAGGGATTGGCGAGCTTGCCGGAGAAGAATTGGTCGGCAGCGCGGGAACGAGTGTGCAACGATCGCCCGGCCGCCATCCGTCGCCATGAGCGCGGGCGACGGCATCCGTCAGCGTCCTCGGCGGGTGCGCCGGCCCAATGGCGCGCGTCGGGTCATTTGGCGCGCGCGGACCTGCCGCCGCTTCGCGTGTCGATTCCTCCATGCGGGAGTGCCCCTAGCGATCGAACGGTTGGTGTGCCCGCGAGGGTAGCGTTCGCAGGGTTACCCGTCAAAGGTGCCGTGTGCGAAGGCGGCCGGCCGCCGGGCAGCTGGCGCGACGGCGCGGGAAAACGTTACTGTCGCGCCTCCACGTCGTAGAACTTCCACTGGTTGCGCAGAAAGACGTTGAGCTTGTACCCCTTCACCCAGGGCTGAACCAGCACATTGGAGTACGGGTAGCTGTCGAGCGTCCACGGCGCGTAGTTCAGGATGATTTCGGTCATCCTGCGGTAGATCGCGGTGCGCTCGGCACCATCGGCGAGCTTGCGCGACGCCTCGTAGAGACGATCGTACTCGGGCAGCCGGAACCGCGCGTCGTTCGACGTCCCGATGTTGCGGCCGTACAGCGGGCTGTAGAACGGGTCGCCGTCCGGGATCGAGCTGATCCAGCCGAGGTTCCAGATCATCAGCTGGCCCGCCTCGGACATCTTGTTGAGCTCGGGCCACTTGTTCTTCAGGAACGTCACCTTGATCCCGATCGCGTCCATGCTGCGCTTCCAGAGTTCGTCGCGCGCGCGGTCCGCGGCGGCCGTCGTCGACGCCTTGACGAGCACCAGCGGCTTGCCGTCCGGCGCTTCGCGATAGCCGTCGCCGTCGCGATCCCGGTACCCGAACTTGTCGAGCAGCGCGCGCGCGGCCGCCGGGTCGTAGGTCTTCGTCGGCGGCAGCGACGCGTCGCGGCCCGCCACGCCCAGCGGCACCGGCTGGTTCGCCGGTTCCGCCTGCCCGTTGTACAGCAGCCGGATGTCGGCGTCGCGGTCGTAGCCCATGCCGATCGCCCGCCGCAGCGCGATCTTCTCCGCCGTGTATCCGCCGACGACCGGATCCTCGATGTTGAAAAAGGTGAACTGCAGCGAGGGATCGATCGAGCGATGCAGGCGGATTCCTCGCCGTTCGTATTCGGGCTTCAAGGCGTTGCTGGCAAGCACGTTGCCGGCGATCGACACCGGGAGATCGACGTAATCCAGCTTTCCCGAGTCGAAGGTAAGAAGCCGCGGCTGGGCCTCCTCGAGAATGCTGATCTCGACCCGTCCGACGATCGGCAGCTTGCGGCCCGCGTTGCCTCGCGCAATCGCCGCGTCGGCGGGATCGCTGCCGGGACTCGGCGAGGGGTATGTCTCGTCGCGGAAATCGGGATTGGCCTCGAGGACGATCTTCTGCCCGCGCGTCCAATCCTTCAGCCGGTACGCTCCGGTGCCGACCGGGTGGTCCATCACGCGGTTCGACGAATCCCGGTACGCCTCGACCACCTCGCGCGCGACGGCGGCGAGCCCGTCGTAGCTCAACCACCACTTGAATACGTAGTCGGGATTCCGAAACCGTATTCGCAACGTGTACCGATCGAGGGCGACGAGTCCGTCGATCCTCGCGTCATAGTCGAAGCTGCCGGTCTTGCGCGCGCGGGCGAGAACGTCGTCGAGGCCGACGAGGTTCTTCTCGAAGATATAGAGCCAGTATGACCGCACCTTCGGGTCGAAGATGCGCTTGATGCTGTAGACGTAGTCCTCGGCGGTCAGTTCGCGCTTCTTGCCATTGAATGCGGGGTCGGAGGCAAAGTAGATGCCGGGTCTGACCTTGATCGTGTAGGTGCGTCCGCCATCGGTGATCTGCGGCAGGCCGTCGGCGGTGTTCGGCACGAGCTTCACCGGTCGCGCAAGATAGTCGTACGTATAGAGCGGATCGAAGATCGCGCGGCAGACGTCGAACGAATACGTGTCGCCGACGGCTTGGGGATCGAATCCGGTTTCCGCGATCGGGAATGCGACGCGCAACGTTTTCGTCATGTCGGCGGCGCCCGCGACGGCTGCGACCAGCGTCAATGCGAGCACGGCAAGGGCGGCGCCGAAGGGAGCGGAACGCAAGGACCTCTTCCTTTCGCTATCCGGCGCCCAAATCACGGCCGGACGACGTCGTAGAATTTCCATTGGTACCGGAGCAGAGGATCCGGCTTGTAGCCCTTGAGCCACGGCTGTGCGAGAACATTGCCGTAGGAATGCATGCCGCGTCACGGTCCTTGTACCCGACTTTGTCGAGCAGCGCCCGCGCGGCGACAGGATCGTAGGCGTCCAGTGCCGGGGTGGACGGATGGTACCCGGTGAATCCCGGCGGCGGAAGTTGTGCCGCCGGCACGCCCTGGCCACTGCGCAGCAGCCGGATACGCGCCTCGCGCTCGTAGCCCAGCGTGATCGCGCGACGCAGCGCGATCCTGCCCTCCGGTTCGGCGGACATGGTGTGAACGGGCTGTGGACTCCGACGAACGGACATCCCGAGGCGTCTTATACTTCGCGGCGCGTGCAAGCGGCAAGCGGCCGCACCGCAGGCCTCCCGCGCGGCAACGAGAATTTCCGTTGCCGGTGTGCGGAATTTCAAGCTGCGGTGCGGTGACATTATGGCGCGATTGCCGCGACCGCCGCGAACGAAGTAACATCCGCTATTCGGCGTGGCGAACTGGAGTTGCCGACCATGGCTTGCGAACAGCGGGGTTCGATCCTCGCCAGCGTAATGGGGATCATTGTATGTGGCGGCATCGGCGGCATCGTCGCGTGGGCCGTCGTCACCACGGTCGGCTGGGACGGAACGCTCGGCGCCATCGCCGCGGCGATTCTCGGCATGGTCGTCGCTACCGCAGCCTGGGCGGCCGGAACGTCGTTGCTGCGCGCATTGCACTTCATCCGATGATTTCGGCGCACGACATCGCCGAAATCGCCGGCCGGCTGATTTCCGCATACGACCGCGGTGTGCAAATCGCGCCGATCACGGCCGCGGATCCGAAATTCGACGTCGTGGCGGCCTACGAGGTGCTGCGGGAGATCGAGAAACGCCGCCGGGCTACCCAGGGCTGGGAACCCGCGGGCCGCAAGATCGGGTTCACCAATCGCACGATCTGGGCGCGTTATGGCGTAGACCGGCCGATGTGGGCGCACATCTGGACGCATTCGGTGCATTTCGCCAAGAACGGCCACGCGACGCTTGCGCGCAAGGAATTCGTCCAGCCGCGCATCGAGCCGGAGGTCGTGTTCAAGTTGAAGGCGCCCGTGCCGGTGACCAACAACGCGCTCGCGGTGCTGACGTGCGTGGAATGGATCGCCCCCGGCTTCGAGATCGTGCAAAGCCACTTCCCCGACTGGAAGTTCACCGCCGCCGATTGCACGGCAGCATTTGGCCTGCACGGCGCACTGGTGGTCGGTACCCCGATTGTGCTGACGAGCCGCAATCGCCCGGCGATCGCCGCCGCCCTGCCGACGTTCACGTTGACGCTGCGACGTCGCCGTTCAGTAATCGATCGGGGCGTCGGGGCGAACGTGCTCGACGGCCCTGCGCTGGCGCTCGTGCATCTCGCGCGCCTGCTTGCGACGCAGCCGCAGTTCCCGCCGCTGGCCGCGGGGGAAATCGTGACGACGGGCACGATCACCGATGCGTGGCCGGTCGCGGCGGGCGAGACGTGGACGTCGGATTACGGCGCGCTGGGGCTCGGCGGGGTCACGCTTTCGTTCACGTAAGGCGGGCGTCGCGCGCGGCCTGCCGGTCGGGCAATTGCGCCTGAGGCAGGCCAGCGGCACGGAGTGCGGACAGCCCTCATTTCACCGAGAGTCCGCGCTTCTCGTGCCAGTCGGCAATGCCTTCGTCGGGATACAGCGGAAAGTGGGAATGGGCGCGGCCGCTCGGCACCTCGGCCCATGGCGCTGCGAAGCGAAGCATCATTTCGACTTCCTCGCCGGGCTTCGGCAGCCGGGAGTCGATCGCCGAAGCGAACGGATAGACCCAATCCGGCCACTGTGGATCCCATACCCACAGCGCGCTGCCGCACTTGACGCAGAACTGGCGTCGCGCAGGCGACAGCGATCCGCGGGTGCCGCCCCGGTCGCGGATCCGGGCGCGGTAGACGCCGATCCATCGCTTGCCGCGCACGCGCAGCGACTTCATTTCACCCATGATGTTGATCGCGTACCCGCCGCCGCCCGCGGTCTTGCGGCAAATGGAGCAGTAGCAGCGCATGAACGGTTGCGGCGTATGTGATTCGACCGCAAAGTGCACGGCGCCGCAGTGGCAGGAGCCTTCGAGCTTCATGGCCGTCCCCTTCGCCGACGATC
Organism: uncultured beta proteobacterium; assembly: GCA_963726775.1. GTDB lineage: Bacteria > Pseudomonadota > Gammaproteobacteria > Burkholderiales > Casimicrobiaceae > CAIWHR01. The sequence goes on along the minus strand of CAVSDL010000001.1, from coordinate 833,555 downwards.
GCGCAATGATAGCGCAGGCACCGGCCGGGGGGCACGGCAGGGCCGGTTCAGAGGCTTCCTCCGCCAGCGGTGGCGACGACGACGTAACGCAGCGGGCCGCCCGGCTCAATGGCGTCGAACGGATAGCAGGTGACGAGCGTCAGCGCGGGCTCGTTCGGCAGCCGCGGCAACCGAAGTTCGCGCGTGTCGGCGACGAGCGTATCGCGCACGCGATAATGGAAACGCTGGCCGGCCGGCAGCTCGACGATCAATTCATCGCCGATCGCGAGGCGCCGCAGAAATCGGAAATGCGTGTCGCGATGAGCCGACAGCACGGTGTTTCCGGCGTGGCCGGGCATCGCCGACCCGTCGTGGTGCCCGGGTCCGAACGCGAGGGTACGCCCGGTGGCTCCGGAGAGCACCAGGAGATCGACGCCGTGCGCCGGTGCGATGAGCCGCGCGATGGGCACGGTGTCGGCCCACGGCCACGGCTTGGCGGGGGCCGCCGTCGCTCGCGTCGCTGCCCAGGCGCGCTGCAGCAGCGCTTGCGCGACCAGCGCCTTGCCGTGGATGTACGCGGCATGTCCCGTCAGCGCGAGCCCCGCCGCCAGCAAGCCCATCGCGATCCACGCCGAAGCGAGTCGCCCCGTCCGCCGTTCGGCCACTCCGCCGTCGACGGGGGAAGACTCGGCCGCGGGAACGCCAAACGCGATACCTGGCGCCGAGGCGCGCATCCAGTTTCGCGCCTGTGGGTCGCATCGGCCGAAAGGTCCTCCCCGGTCGGCAGCGCAATTCACGTCAGACTCCGTTCGCCACGACCGACGCCGGGCGGCCGGTCGATTGACCAGGCGAGGAAGGCAAGGAACAGCGCGACGAGGCCGAGCAACAGGTCCTGCGTGGCCGGTGTCGCCGTCTGCGCGCCGCCAAGAACGGCGTCGTACGACCAGCCTTCCGGCAGGTTTATCGGCAGCGCCGTCGTCCCGCTCGCCGCCCCGGGTGGCGCGGTCGATGTCGCGTCGACGGCGACGAGACTGGTGTATTTGCTGACGAGATGGTGCGCGAGCGCCACTTCGACGATCGCGCTCCGGATCTCCCGTTCGGAACTGCCGCTCCGGAGCGCGTCGGTGAGGGCTTCGATCTGCGCCCGCGCCCACAGCACGCCGATGCCGGGCTCGTCGGGGCCCACGGCGAGCGGCAGGCTTGCGCTCCACGACTTGCCGCCGCGCGTGCCGGAGATCGTCACTCCGCCGGCGAGCGCATCGACCTCGGCGACGACGACCACGGGCTCGCCGGCATAGAGGTCGGGCACCTGCCGCGGCCAGGCGTCGGCGCGGCCGGGCCACGCGATCGCGATGTCCGTCAGCACCGGGCTTTCGAGCTTCGCGAACAGCGCGCTCATCTTCTCGGCGACCTCGCGAACGTTGCCGACGTAGGTGAAAGTGCCGCGCCCGAATTGCGCGGCCTTGGTCAGAAAGAAGGAATTCGGCGCGGACCCGATGCCGATCGTGAACAGGCGGCGGTCGTCGAGGCGCTCGCGGATCAGCGCGATGACCTCGCCTTCGTCGGCGACCGCGCCGTCGGTGAGGAACACCACCTGCCGGACGTACCCCGGTGCCTTGTCGCGCGTGAGTGCTGCGGCCAGCGCGGTTCTCATTTCGGTGCCGCCGCGGGCACGGAGCGTGGCGACGAAGCGGCGCGCCATTGCCAGTGTCGCGGGATCCATCGGCATCGGTACGGTGAACAGCGATCTCGTCGCCGAATTGAACTCGATCACGTTGAAGCGGTCGCCGGGTTGCAGACGGGCGAGCGCCATTTGCAATGCCTCCTTCGCCTGCACGATCGATGCGCCCTCCATCGACCCCGACGTGTCGACGATGAACACCACCTCGCGCGACAATCGCGCCGCGTCGTGACCGGCAATCGGCGTCGGCGGCAGCACCATGACTTGCGCGTAGATCCTGTCGCCCTTGCGCTCGGCGAAGACGGCGGCGCCGGGTACCGCATCGAGGTCCGGAGTCCAGGAGAGCTCGAAGTCGCGATTTGCCGGCACCGGCCCGCCCGCAAGCTTGACCGTGTAGTGGCGGTCGGCGAATTCGGTCACGTCGATCGGATGGTAGGGACTTTCGATTTTCGATAGCAGGAAGCCCGGTGCGATGTCGACGGCAATCGTCACCGGATTCCGATAGCCCTGCGTTGGCGCCGCGACCGGCGGGATGACCCGCCCGGCATCGGGAGCCTGATCGGCGTCGACGCCCCAGCCGGTGCCTGGTTCGCCGGCAATGCCCGTCGCGCCGGCGATATAACGCGGTGCCACGACCATCGGAAAGCGGAGTCTGAATGCGCCCGCGTCGTAGCGAAGCGTCTCCTGATACTCGATCGTGACGACGATTTCTTCGCCGGGTCCGATGGGCGCGACGCGGGTTGCGAACACATTGGGCCGCTCCTGTTCGACCAGGGTCGCCTTCCTTCCTTCGCGCTTCGCCTGCTCGTAGGTGGCGCGGGCCTCGTCGCGTTCGCGGATCCGGCCTTCGACACGGCGATCGCCGATGCGGATTTCCAGATGGTCGACGGCGGCTTTCTCGGGAAGGGGAAACACGTAGACGCCTTCCTGCCACCCGGTCGTCGGATTGCGGAAGCGCTGTGTCACGCTCGCACGTGCGACCAGTCCTCCTGCGCGGATCCGCACATCGGTGTAGAGAAGCGGTGCCGCCTCCGGCGCATTGCCAGGGCCCGGCGTGAACAGCAGCGTTCCGTGATCCGGTGGCGCATCCGTCCCGGCCGCCTGCGCCTGCGACGTCACGATGAAGATCACCAGCGCCAGCACGATGCTGACCAACAGTCCCGCCGCCAGGGCGTCCACGGCAAGCCGCGCGAGGTCGCGACACGCCCCTTGGCGCAGGCGGCGCCTGTTTGTCCCCTGTTGATTCCCTGTGATTTCCATTTCTCTGCCCTTTCCCGCGGGCGAACCGTGCCGCCCTCTGATCGCGCTCACGGTTCATTGGAGGCCGCGAATATGGCGTCCACGAGCAGGAATTGCGGCAAGTCGGCGATCAATTGTGGCGAAAAGAGGGCACGTGCCGTGGCGACCATCGGGAACGGGCGCGGTTGCGCTATAGTCGCCGCATCGCGATTTCCGTACGTCCGCGTTTGCGCATGACCCGCCGCATCGCCATTGTCGAGGATGAGCCCGCGATCCGCGCCAACTACGCGGATGTCCTCAGGAGGCAGGGCTACGATGTCGCGGCCTACGCGAACCGGAGCGACGCGCTGGCGGCATTCCGGTCGCGGCTCCCTGATCTGGCGCTGGTCGACATCGGACTCGCCGACGACGTGGACGGTGGTTTTGCGCTGTGCCGCGAATTGCGCGCGCTGTCGGCAACCGTGCCCATCGTCTTCCTTACCGCGCGCGATTCGGATTTCGACGTCGTTTCCGGCTTGCGACTGGGGGCCGACGACTACGTGACCAAGGACGTCAGCCTGCCGCATCTGGTCGCTCGCGTCGCGGCGCTGTTCCGGCGCAGCGACCTGCTGGCGGCGGCGCCGCTCGCCGACGACGTATTGACGCGGGGCGGGCTGGCGCTCGATTCCAGGCGCCTGACGGTGCATTGGAACGGGAAGCGCGTCGATCTCACGCTCACCGAATTCTGGATGGTGCACGCGCTCGCCAGGTTTCCCGGGCACGTCAAGGACCGCGACAGCCTGATGCGCGACGCGCGGATCGTCGTCGACGACAGCACGATCACTTCGCATGTGAAGCGGATCCGGCGGAAATTCGTGGCGCAGGATCCGGCGTTCGACCGGATCGACACCGTATACGGCATGGGCTATCGCTGGAAGGCGGAGGACGCTTGAAGCTTCCGCGCGTCGCGCTCGGCATTCGCGTGCAACTCCTACTCGTGCTGACCGTATTCCTGGTCGTCCCGTATCTGGGCTACGAATACGTGCACGAGCTGGAGGCGGTGCTGCGTACCGCGCAGGAGCGCACGCTCGCGGGCACCGCACAAGCCGTGGCCACCGCGCTGCACGATCGCGCGCGGCTGTTCGACGTGCAGCCCTTGCCGCTCGAATCGCTGGCGGACGGTCGCGCCGCCGAGGAGACAGCCGCCGGCGCCGCCGCGGCCATCGCCAGGCGCCCGGTTCCGCATCCCGGAGCCGTCGCGGAAATCGCGCAGATCCTGCACGGGATGTCGCGGACGACGGCGCAGATATGGGTCGTCGACCGCGACCTGAACGTGCTGGCGCGCGCCGGCACGCTGAAGCGTTCCGCACCGCCGTCAGAGCCTTCCCCGCCCGGTGTCTGGCAATTCCTGCGCTGGATCGAGCGCGCGGCGCTGCATCCGCTGTACGCCCGGGTGCTCGCACAACCGACCGAAGATTTCAGCGAGGACGGTGCCGTGGAGGCGCTGGGGGTCACGCGCGAAGTGACCGGCGCAATGTCCGGGGTCCTCACGACCGACCGGCGTTCGACGCCCGATGGGCGCGCGGTGATCGTCGCCGCCGCGCATCCGATATGGGTGGGCGACCAGGTGCGCGGTGCGGTGATCGTCGAGGAAACGGCAAACGCGGTGCTGGCCGAGCGCAATCGAGCGTTCGAGCGCCTGTTCGATATCGTGCTGGCGACGCTGTTGATCGGCTCGGTGGCGTTGACGCTGTTCGCATCGCGGCTGACCGCGCGCATCCGGGCGCTCCGCGACGATGCCGAGCGGGCGATCGATGCGCACGGGCGCGTCACGGGCGCCGTGGCGGCATCGACCGCAGGCGACGAGATCGGCGATCTTTCGCGCAGCTTTGCGAGCGTCCTGGCGCGACTTTCCCAGTACGCGGGCCATCAGGAGAACATGGCGAGCCGGCTCTCGCACGAGCTGCGGACCCCGGTTGCGGTCGTTCGTTCGTCGCTCGATAACCTGAACCTGCAGCCGTTGCCGGCTGATGCGCAGGTCTACGTCGAGCGGGCGCAGAGCGGGCTCAAGCGCCTCACCGCCATCCTGACCCGGATGACCGAAGCGACGCGCCTCGAGCAGAGCATGGCCGATGTCGCGCGCGAGCGGATCGACCTCGCGAGCCTGGTCGTTGCCTGCGTGGACGGCTACCGCGTTGCCTATCCGGGGCGACCGATCGAATGCATCACGCCTGCCGGGGAACTGTGGGTCGACGGCGCACCGGATCTCATCGCGCAGCTGCTGGACAAGCTGGTGGCGAACGCAGGCGAGTTCGGGACTCCCGGCACACCGGCCGTCGTCCGTCTGGAGCGTTCCGGCGCCACGGCGCGGCTCGCAGTGGAAAACGACGGTCCGCCGCTGCCCGTGGGCATGCAGGGGCGGCTGTTCGACTCGATGGTGTCGGTGCGGCGCGAAACCGGTGGCGAAGTCCCGCATCTCGGACTGGGGCTCTATATCGTGCGGCTCATCGCGGAGTTCCACGGCGGCTCGGCGCGCGCGGATACCCGCGACCATGGCAGTGGCGTTGTCGTCGCGGTGGCGCTCCCCTGCGTCGGCGGCAATTGAGCTTGCGCGACGCAGGTCGCCGGTGCGGAAACGCGCTTCCGATTCGGGATACAGCCACCTGATGCCGGGCAAGCGTTGGAGGCGAATTCGCGACGCACCGGGCGATGCATCGCGGCATCGGCGATAATGCGGCATTCTCGACAGCGTTCGATTTCACGATTTCCATGGGTCCGTGCCAATGACTTTCTTTGCCCCCGTCACCGCGTATCCCGTTCTCGCCTGCGCGGTGCTGCTTACCGTCTCGAACCTGTTCATGACGTTCGCGATGCTGTACATGGATGAGCCGCTCAGGCTCGACTACGTCTGGGCGGGGTTGTGCCCGCTCGGCGCCGCATATTTCGTCTTTCGCGGCTGAGTTCGGCCGCCCATTGTCCGCGCCGGCGGTTCCTCCACGAATGAACACGCATGCACAGCCATTTCGGCATCTGTACTTTGCGTTCGCCGGTGGCTATTTGCTGTCGTATCTGTACCGCAGCGTCAATGCGGTGATCTCGCCCGAGTTGACGCGCGAGCTGGCCCTGTCGCCGCGTGCGCTCGGACTGCTGACCAGCGCGTACTTCGTTTCCTTTGCCGCAATGCAGATTCCCGCGGGCATGCTTCTCGACCGCTACGGTCCCCGGCGCGTGGAACCGGTGCTGCTGCTGCTCGGGGGCGCCGGCGCGCTTGTGTTCGCACTTGCCGACGGCGAAGCCGCGCTGCTCGCCGCACGCGCAATGATCGGCGTTGGGGTTTCCGTCTGCCTGATGGCGCCCATGAAGGCCATTGCGACGTGGTATTCGGTCGACAGGCAGGCGTCGCTTTCGGGATGGATGATGGTTGCGGGCGGCGTCGGTGCCATCGCCGCCACTGCACCGGTCGAGTTCGCGCTGCGCCTTGCCACCTGGCGCGTGATCTTTGTCGGGCTGGCGGTGGCAACATTTGCCGCCGCGGCCTGGATCTGGCTCCGCGTGCCGGACACGCCGAAGCCTGGGCAAGCTCCGGGCCTCGAGACGCAGTGGGCGGGCGTGCGGTCGATTTTCCGGCATCCGCGTTTCTGGTGGATCGCCCCGCTCGGCGGTTTCGCGATGGGCTCGTTTCTTGCCATGCAGGGGTTGTGGTCGGTGCCTTGGCTGATCGAAGTCAATGGCTACGATCGCGGCATCGCGGCGCGGCATCTTCTCGTCATGGGCGCGCTGATGCTCGCGGGTTATCTGGCGCTCGGACTTTTCGCGACACGCCTGGCGGCGCTCGGCCTGCATCCGCGGCATCTGTTCGGCCTTGGATTTGCGCTCAACATGGCGTCGCTCGCGGCCATCCTGATGCAGCTTCCCGGCACCTACCTCTGGTGGGCCCTTTATGGCCTCGGCGCCACGGCCAACATCCTGGCATTCACGGTGCTGAACGACGGCTTCGCCAAAGAGCTCGCCGGCCGCGCAAATACGGCGCTGAATCTGCTGATGTTCGGCGGGGCCTTTGCCGCGCAATGGGGCATCGGCCTCGTCGTCGACGCGGCGCGCACGGGGTTCGGTTTCGACATGGCTGGCGGTCTGAAACTCGCGTTCGCCTGCGTTCTGGCACTCGACATGCTGGCGTACGCATGGTTCGCGTGGGGCTGGCGCCGCCACGCGGGGCGACGACACGCGATCGTGGGGGCGCACCAATGAGGGCCGCCGGGCCGCCCCAAGGCGCGAATTGTCGCGGCCTCCGAAAGGTCGCGCCGGACGCGTTGCATCGCGGAGTCGGCCGCCGCCCGCGCTCGCAGACGCGCCCTTCGGGCCTTGGCTTCGCCCTGCTCGCGCGGGCGTCCCTTGGGGGGCAGCGCAGCGGCGGCAGCCGCAAGCGTGGGGGCACACCAATGACCAGTGCGAGGCGCGCGTGACAGACGAGGTGGAAGCGTTGTTGCGCAAGGCCGGCGAGTGCGTTGCGGCGCGCGATCGCGGCGGCGCGATCGCCGCGTACGGCAAGGCGGCGGCGCTCGCCCCCGAACGCGCCGAGCTGCACTTCAATCTGGGCGCGGTGCTCGCGGAGGCGCACCGCGACGGCGAGGCACTGCGCGCGTTCGCGGCAGCTGCGCAGCGGCGCCCAAATTGGCCCGAACCGTGGCTCGCCGAAGGCCATTTGTTGTTCGCGCGCGGGCGCTATCTGGAAGCTGCCGGCGCGTTCGAGGCCGCGGTGGCACGCGCACCCGCGCGGCTCGACGCATGCTACAACGCGGCGAAGGCGCTGATGCACGCGAAGCGCTGGAGCCTGGCCGTGCCGCATCTCACGCGGGCCAGGGAACTCGCACCGGCCAACGAAGATATCTGGGCCGAATTGCGCACGCTGCTGCTGCGGCTGAACCGCGAGGAGGATGCCGCTGCCGATTTCCAGCGCTTCGAATCGGTGGCACGGCCATCCGCGCGCACCGTCGTCGCAGCGTTGGGCGTCAGCATGAAGCGAGGCGATGCGGCGCGCGAGGCCGCGTGCATCGAGCGCGCGCTCGACTGGACGTACGTCGACGGCGATGAGGACGCCGTGGCCGAACTGCTTGCGCTGCTCCAGTATGTCGATGTTCCGCAGGAACGCCTGTTCGCGGTCTACCGGACGTATGACCGCCTGCAGCAGTCGCGCGGACGCGACACCCATCCTCTGGCAGGCCCGCGCCATGACGCGGATCCACCCGTCCGCATTGGTTACCTGTCCGCCGACTTCCGCGCCCACGTGATGGGGAAGCTGATGCTGCCGGTGGTCGCCGCGCACGACAGGCAGCGCTTCGCGGTTCGCGCGTATGCTCTTGCTCCCCCGGAAAACTCCGATGCGATCACCGCGCAGTGGAAGAGCATCGTCGACGAGTTCGTCAACCTGTCGGCGCTCGACGATCGCGCGGCAGCCGAGGCCATCGCCGCCGATGATCTCGACATACTCGTCGATCTGATGGGGCATTCGTCGTACGCGCGGCCCGGCATCCTGCGCTGGAAACCGGCGCGGATAATCGCCACGCACCTTGGATATCATGGCGCCGTGGGGCTCTCTCAGGTCGACTTCAAGATAACGGACCGCTACGCCGACACGCTCGCCAACGCGCGCTGGCAGTTCGAGACGCCGCTTCCGCTGGATGTTTGCGTGCTGCCTCTGCGGCGCGTCGTCGCCGCCACCGGCACCGGCATCACGCGCGCGGCGCTGGGCCTGCCGGAGGATGCGACGATTTTTGGCGCCTTCGTGGGCGCGCACAAGCTCTCTGTTCGCTGTCTCGACGCATGGCGCAGGATTCTCGAGGCCGTGCCCGGCGGGCTGCTGGCGTTTTCGCCGCTGCGCGACGAGGAGCGCATGGTGATCGAAAGGCGCGTGACGGGCCTCGGCATCGCGGCCGAGCGGCTCGTCTGGATCCCGTTCCGGCGCGACGACGATCCGTTCAATCGCGCGCGCTACGCGGTGATCGACATTGCCCTGGACACGATGCCGTACACGGGCGGAGACACGACGGCCGCGGCGCTCGATGCCGGCGTGCCTCTGGTTACCCGTGTTGGCGCAAGGCACGCCGAGCGCATGTCGTACAGCATCCTGATGAATCTGGCGCTCACGCAGGCGATGGCCCAGACCGACGATGGTTACGTCGAACTGGCCGTGCGCCTTGCGCAGGATCGCGCGTTCCGGGACGAGACCCGCGCGGCGATACTGCGGGCGATGGCCGATCCGGCGGCGACGGATCCGGTCCGCTACGCGCGCGCGCTGGAAGGCGCCTATGTGCGCGCGTTGAAGGCGAAATCGGGTTCGGCAGGCTGACGTGTCCGGCGTGGGTGAACTCCTCGATGCGGCCACCTGACGACGGCGCGCGGACGACCTGGATGCATCCGGGCTTTGCGGGGTCGCGCCGCGAAGCTCGTGGGTCCGCGTGGCCGCCAACGGAGCGGCGCCGGCACGATCCGCCGGGCTGCGCTCCATGCGGTGATCGCCCTCCGACAACCGATTCACGACCGGGCATCCCGTCATGCATCTGCATCTTCTAGGTATCTGCGGCACGCTCATGGGCGGCATCGCGGCAATTGCGAGGGCAGCCGGCCACACGGTCACCGGCTGCGACGCCCGGGTATATCCTCCGATGAGCGTGCAGTTGCAGTCCCTTTCCATCAGCCTGACCGAAGGCTGGAACCCGGTGCAGCTCGACACCGTCGCGAAGGACGCCGATGTTTTCGTGGTCGGCAACGTTGTGTCGCGCGGCAATCCGCTGATGGAGGCGATACTGGAAGGCCAGCGGCGCTTTGTCTCCGGCCCCCAATGGCTCCAGGAAAACGTCCTCCACGACAAGTGGGTGCTCGCGGTGGCCGGGACGCACGGAAAGACGACGACGGCATCCATGCTCGCGTGGATTCTCGAGCGGACGGGGCTCAACCCGGGCTTCCTGATCGGCGGAGTGCCGATGAATTTCGGCGTTTCCGCGCGGCTCGCCGACAGCGCATTCTTCGTGATCGAAGCGGACGAGTACGACACCGCGTTCTTCGACAAGCGTTCGAAATTCGTCCACTGGTATCCGCGAACGGCGATTCTCAACAACCTCGAGTACGACCACGCCGACATCTTCCCCGATTTGGCTTCGATCGAGACGCAATTCCACCATCTGGTGCGCACGGTGCCGCGGTCCGGGCGGCTGATCGTGAACGGGGAAGAGCAAAGCCTTGCGCGGGTTCTGGCTCGCGGTTGCTGGTCGGAGACAGAATTCTTTTCCGGAGCGGAACTGGCATCGCCGGATGGCGTGCTCGCGCCGGCGTGGCGCATTGCGGGGGACGGCAAGGTTACGCACGGCGGCGCGCCGCAGGGCGTCGTGCGCTGGCCCGCCGACGCCGAGCAACGCGGCCGCCACAATCGGTTGAATGCGCTGGCGGCACTCGCCGCGGCGAGGCATGCCGGCGTGCCTGTCGACGTGGGTCTTGCCGCGCTCCGGGAGTTTCGGGGCATCAAGCGTCGCCTCGAGGTGCGCGGGACGGTGCGCGGGATCACGGTATACGACGATTTTGCGCACCACCCGACGGCGATCGCGACCACCCTGGAAGGCCTGCGGCAAAGCGTCAGGGACGCCCGCATTGTCGCGGTGCTCGAGCCGCGGTCCAACACGATGAAACTGGGGGCGATGCGGAGCGCGCTTCCCGGCAGCCTCGCCGGCGCGGACCGCGTGTACTGCTACGCGTCGCAGTTGAGCTGGGACGTCGCGGACGCGCTCGCCCCGCTGGGTGCCAAGGCCGCGACCCTCGACGATATCGATACGCTCGTCGCGACAATCGTCGCTGATGCGCGGCCCGGCGATCACGTGCTCGTGATGAGCAACGGCGGATTCGGCGGAATCCACGAGCGGTTGCTGGAGCGACTCGCCGCTCAGCCATGATGCCGGCGACCCGATGCCTCCGTCGCCGCGCGCTGCGCCGGAGCGGTCTCTGCATCCGGGCAGATGACGCTTCGCGCGTTCGTCGGGCAGGTGGCCGGCCGGCGGCATGCATCCGCGCGCGCGCCGTCCGACAACGACGCGGCGATGACGGTCTGCGCACACGAGGTCGAAGACCCTGACCGGAAGCGCCATGCGCCGCCTGGTTTACCTGCACGGATTTCGCTCGTCGCCACGGAGCATCAAGGCGCAGTTGTTCGCGCACGCGATCGCCGCGCTGCCGATCTCCCTCCGGCCGCAGTTCTGCATCCCCGATCTGCAGGGCGATCCTGCCGCCGCGGTCGCTGGTGTCGCGGCGTGGATCGAGCGGGAATCGAGTGCCGCGGCGTCGGAACTCACGTTCGTCGGCAGCTCGCTCGGCGGATATTACGCGACCCATCTCGCCGAGCGATTCGGCGCGCGCGCGGCGTTGATCAATCCGTCGCTTCGCCCGTACGACGACCTGAAGCTGCACGCCGGCCGCGACCCCGACCTTGGCACCGGCGCCGGTTCCGAAGTCACCGCTGCGTACTTCGACGCGCTTGCTGCGCTGAAGGTCCCGCGCATTACCCGTCCCGAGCGGTATTATCTGCTGGTGCGTACCGGTGACGAAATCCTTGACTGGCGGGAGGCGATCGAGTTCTATCGCGGCGCCTGGCAGTATGTGGCAGGCGGCGGCGACCACGGATGGACGGATTTCGCCGCCGAAGTGCCGGCAGTGCTGCGCTTCGCCGGTTGCCCTGCATGAACCCGCGCAATTCGTTCGACGTCGCGGTGATCGGTGGCGGGCTCGTCGGGGCCGCGATCGCATTCGGCCTGCGCTCGCTCGGGCCGCGGCTGGCGGTGCTCGACGAAGGCGACACCGCGTACCGTGCGGCGCGCAGCAATTTCGGGCTGATCTGGGTCCAGGGCAAGGGCGCAGGTCTCGTTGCCTACGGACGCTGGACGTTGCGCTCGGCGCGCGAGTGGCCGCGCCTTGCCGCCGATCTCGTGCACGACGCCGGCATCGATGTTGCCTACGCGCGGCCCGGTGGCATCAGCGTCTGCCTCACGCAGCGCGAACTCGATCGCCGGATCGCGACGCTGCAGGCGCTGTTCGGACAGCCGGGCGTCGAACGCTATGCCGTGGATGTATTGGACCGTACGGGCCTGGGCAAATGGTTGCCCGGTGTTGGCCCGGATGTCGCCGGCGGTACGTACTGCGCGGAAGACGGACACTGCAACCCATTGCGCCTTCTCCACGCGCTGCACGCAGCGGTGAATCGCGCCGGATGCGCGTATCGTGCCGATCACTCGGTCACGGCCATCGTGCCGCGCGCCGGCGGCTTCACGCTCGACACGGCGGGGGGGCGCATGAATTCGGAGAAAATCGTCATCGCCGCCGGTCTGGGAAACCACCGGCTCGCGCCGATGGCCGGACTTCACGCGCCCGTGCGGCCCAACAAGGGCCAGATCATCGCGCTCGAACGCGTCGCCCCGTTCCTCGCAATTCCGCTCGAGACGATCCGCCAGACCGACGACGGCACGGTACTGATCGGCGACGCGCAGCAGGACATGGGCTTCGACGAATCGTTGGGACTCGACGTGCTGGCGACGATGGCGGCGCGCGCGACGCGTATCTTTCCGCATCTCTCCGGCGCTCGAGTCAACCGCGCGTGGGCAGCGCTCCGCGTGATGAGCGTGGACGGCTTTCCGATCTACGATCAGTCGGCAGCGCATCCCGGCGCGTTCCTCGCGACCGCCCACAGCGGGGTGACGCTCGCTGCGGTGCATGCCTACGCATTCGCTCCGGCGATCGCTGCCGGAGCGCTGCCCGATTCGTTCAAGCCGTTTTCGGCCGGAAGATTCGATGTTCCGAAGGCTGCCTGACCGGGATACGACGCGCGTGCCCGGCGTGCCGATCGAGATCGACGGCCGGCCGTTCGTGGCGCGCGCGGGTGATAGCGTTGCAGCGGCGCTGTTCGCGGCCGGGCGGAGCGCGTGCTCGACGGCGCCGGTGAGCGGTGTGGCGCGCGCGCCGTTCTGCATGATGGGCGTCTGCTTCGACTGTCTCGTCGCGATCGACGGCCGGGCCGGGCGGCAGGGCTGCATGGTTGCGGTGGCGCCCGGAATGACAATCGAAACCGGGCGTGGCGCGCGCGCCGCCACGGCGGACGATGCGCCGTGAGCGCGATCTACGACGTCGCCATCGTCGGCGCCGGACCCGCGGGCCTCGTCGCCGCGACCCAGGCAGCACGACACGCCCTGGCGACGGTGCTCTTCGACGAGCACGATGCCCCCGGTGGAACGATCCACCGCGCGGTGACCGCGAGCCCCCTCGCGCGTCCCGGGATTCTCGGCGAAGCCTACGGGCGGGGTGCCGCTCTCGTCGAGGCCTTTCGCCGGTCCGGCGCAACCTATGTTTCCGGTGCGACGGTGTGGGCGATGGCGAAACGGGACGACGCCGCGTACGACATTGCCGTGTCGAGGGAAACGCGGCATGCACAGAACGCACCGCCGATTGCAGCGCGCGCGGTGATTCTCGCGACTGGCGCGCACGAGCGGCCGTTTCCCATTCCGGGATGGACGCTGCCCGGCGTGATGACGGCGGGAGCGGCGCAGCTCTTGCTCAAATCCGCTGCAGTCGTGCCGGCGGGCCGCACGCTGCTGGCGGGATGCGGACCCTTGCTGTGGCTGCTGGCATGGCAGTACCTGAATGCCGGCGTCGAGATCGAAGCAATTCTCGATACGACGCCGCGGGGGCGCATGAGGCAGGCATTGCCGCACGCCGCTGACTTTCTGCGCTCGCGCTATTTCGGCGAAGGCCTGAAGCTCGTCCGCGACGTGCGCCGGAATGTTCGCGTGGTCGAATACGTGACGTCGGTCGCCGCCGAAGGCACGGGCGCGCTCGAGGTCGTGCGGTTCGGGGTGCCCGGCCGGATCGAATCCCTGCCCTGCGATCTGCTGCTGCTGCACCAGGGCGTCGTGCCTGAAGTGAGTCTTCCGGGCGCGATGGGTTGCGCCCTGCGCTGGAACGAGCGGCAGGCCTGTTTCGAAGCGGTCGTCGACTCCTGGGGCGGCAGTTCGGCCGCGGACGTGTTCATCGCCGGAGATGGCGCCGACATTGCCGGCGCCGAAGCCGCTGCCGCACGCGGTCACCTCGCGGCGCTTGCCGTCGCCAACGCGCTGGGCAGGATCGACGGCAAGACGCGCGACGCGGCGGCCGAGCGTCCGCGCGCCGCGCTCAGGCGTGCATTGCGCGGCCGCAGATTTCTGGACACGCTGTTTCGGCCTGCGGACGCCTTTCGGATCCCGGAGGGAAACACGATCGTCTGCCGCTGCGAGGAAGTCGCCGCGCGCCAGGTGATCGACGCCGTTGCGCTCGGCTGCACCGGCCCGAACCAGGTGAAAGCGTTTCTCCGCTGCGGGATGGGATCCTGCCAGGGCCGCTTCTGCGCGCTCACGGTGACCGAGATGATCGCTCGCGCGCGCAAGGTATCGCCGGCCGACATCGGGTGTTACCGATACCGCTTCCCGGTGAAGCCGGTAACGCTGGCGGAGCTCGCCATGCTGCCGTCGACGCCGGAGGCCGAGCGCGCGGTGGATCGCACGCTTGCCACATGAACGGTCGCGTTGCCGCGGCCGGCGGCTCGTTCCGGGAAGGGCCCGAAACTTTTTTGTTGCGGCGCAACTCGCCAGTTGCGTGCGCCGGTAGTAATGTGCCTCGGATGACGTGGCACGGTTGCTGCATATACCCCGTCTGATGACGTGAGGTCGCCCGCCCGGGCCACAAGCCCTGCGCGAAACCGGCCGCAAATTCTGCCGTCCCGCGTGACCGGGTCCGACTCTCAAGAGGAGCATCGGCATGGATACTCGTGTTTCCGCCGGCGTTGCACCGGCCATGGGCGCTTCCGGGGTTTCCCCGGCGATCGCGCGCGAGCGCCGGTACGGTGCGCACAATTACGACCCGCTGCCCGTCGTTCTCGCGCACGGCGATGGCGCCTGGCTCTGGGACGAGCACGGTCGCCGCTATCTCGACATGGTGAGCGCGTATTCGGCAGTGAGTCACGGCCATGCGCACCCGCGGCTCGTCCGGGCGCTCGTCGAGCAGGCCCAGCGGCTGGCGGTCACCTCGCGGGCATTCCACAACGACCTCCTGCCGCGCTTTCTCGAGCGCCTGACGCAACTCACCGGCCTCGACCGCGCGTTGCCCGCGAACGGCGGCGCCGAAGCGGTCGAGACCGCGCTGAAGGCCGCGCGCAAGTGGGGCCACAAGGTCAAGGGCATCGCCGCCGACCGCGCCGAGATCGTGGTCTGCCGGAATAACTTTCACGGTCGTTCGATCGCCATCGTAGGGTTCTCGACCGAGCCGCAGTATCGCGACGGATTCGGGCCGTTTCCGCCCGGATTCCGGCAGATTCCCTTCGGCGACGCCGATGCGCTCGTGCGCGCGATAGGTCCGCATACCGCGGCGTTCCTCGTCGAGCCGATCCAGGGCGAGGGCGGCATCGTCGTGCCGCCCTCCGGCTATCTCGCCGCGTGCGCGCGCATCTGCCACGAACGCAACGTGCTGCTGATCTGCGACGAGATTCAGACCGGCATGGGCCGCACCGGAAAATTCCTCGCTTGCATGCACGAGAACGTAAGACCCGACGGCGTGATCCTGGGGAAGGCGCTGGGTGGCGGCCTGCTGCCGGTGTCGGCCTTTGTTGCCACGGAAAACGTGATGCAGGTCTTTACGCCGGGCGACCACGGCAGCACGTTCGGCGGCAATCCGCTCGCCGCGGCCGTAGGGCTCGCCGCGCTCGAAGTGCTTTTCGACGAGGGCCTGATCGAGCGCTCGGCAGAGCAGGGTGCCTATCTGCTGGCCCGCCTGCAGACCCTCCGGAGCCCGCTCATCCGCGAGGTCCGGGGCAAGGGGCTGTTCATCGGCCTCGAAGTGGACGCCGAGCGCATCACCGCTCGCGATGTCGTCAACCGGTTGCTGGCACGCGGCATCCTGTCGAAAGACACGCATGGAACGGTCGTGCGATTCGCTCCGCCGCTCGTGATCGAACGCGACGCGCTGGATTGGGCGGTCGAGGAAGTGCGCGCGGTGTTTGCCGGGCTGGGCGACGGGTTGAAGCGGGCGGTATAGAAGGCGCCCACTGCTCCGCGCCGGCACGTTTCCCGCGGCAATCCCCGGCGCGGGCGGCGGCTTCGACGCTGGCGCTATACTTGCCGCATGGGGAGGCCCACTCTTGCCGGCAAGCTCGTCGTGGCGATTTCGTCACGGGCGCTGTTCGACCTGACCGAGAGCCACCGGATCTATACCGAGGATGGCGTCGATGCCTACCATCGCTACCAGGTCGAGCACGAGGACATGCTGCTGGCGCCGGGCCCGGCGTTCGGGCTGGTGAAAAAGCTGCTCCGCCTGAACCGCCCCGACAAACAGTACGTCGAGGTGATCCTGCTGTCGCGCAACAGCGCGGACACCGGGCTGCGCGTGTTCAATGCCATCAAGCACTATGGCCTCGACATAACGCGCGCGGCGTTCACGAAGGGCGAGGCGACGTCGCGCTACGTGCCGGCATTCGGCGCGCACCTGTTTCTTTCGGCCGATCAGGGCGACGTGCGTCGTGCGCTCGACGAGGGCCATGCGGCAGCGACGATCTTTCCCAGCGCCGTCGGCGGCAACGAGACCGAAGAGCTGCGGATCGCCTTCGACGGCGACGCCGTGCTGTTTTCCGACGAGGCCGAGCGCGTCTATCAGGAGAGCGGTCTCGAGGCGTTTTCGAAGAGCGAGTCGGACGCAGCGCTGGAGCCGCTATCCGGCGGGCCATTCAAGGAATTTCTCGCCGGCCTGCACCGGATCCAGGCCGATTTTGCCGAGGACAGGAGCCCGATCCGCACCGCGCTCGTCACTGCGCGCAGCGCACCGGCGCACGAGCGGGTGATCCGCACGCTTCGCGCCTGGAACATTCGCATCGACGAGGCGCTGTTCCTCGGCGGCCTCGACAAGGGCGAGTTCCTGCGCGCGTTTCGCGCCGACATTTTTTTCGACGACCAGCGCACGCACGTCGAATCCGCGCTGAAGCACGTCGCGGCGGGACACGTGCCGCATGGCGTGGCCAACGAGGCCAAGGCAGCGGGCGGTTGAGCGCGCCTGCCAACCCGTTCACGCTCGCGGACTGGAGGCATACGGTCGCCGAGCATTACGCGTCGGTGCGCGCCCTTGGCCCGAGCGACCCGCAGGGGGCGGCTGCCCGATTCCGCGCCGCGCGCGCGCGGCTTTTTCGCGAGCATCCGGAGAGTCCGATCGCTTCGGCGAATCGCGCCGCCTGGCACGGCCCCCGCTGGTTCCGGTACGACGAGGCCTGGCGTCTGCGCGGCAAGATCGACGCGACAACCCGGCGGCGGACCTTCGAGATATCGCTCGCGGCGGACGGCGTCCTGCGCTGCACGCGCGTCGGTCACGCACGGTTTGCGATCGGAAAAACCGCCGTGGCACTTGCGCTGTACTGGCTGCAGGGGTACGGCGGCGGCCTGTGGCTGCCGTTTTCCGACGCGTCCAGCGGCAGTGAGACGTACGGCGGCGGCCGCTATCTCTTCGATACGATCAAGGGCGCGGATCTTGGCATTTCGGGCACCGAAATCGTGCTCGACTTCAATTACGCGTACAACCCGTCGTGCGCGTACGACGACCGGTGGTCATGCCCGCTTTCGCCGCAGGAAAATCGCCTGCCGTTCGCGGTGCCGGCAGGCGAGAAGATGGAATGAATCGCGCGCGGGCGCACCGCAACGCGCTGCCGCACCCCCGTCCTCCACGCGTGGAGGAGTCCCATCCGCTCCCGACGACTTCGGTTGTGGAACCCTCGCTGCATTTCGGGATCGGGTGAGCAACGCGGCTGGCGTCCCGCTTGGGGTTCAATCGGCGATGACGCGCCCGTAGAACGGATACTGCGGATCGCTGTAGCCGGGCGTCGACGGATGCCCGGGCTTCACCAGCGAATCGACGAGCGCCTCGTCCTCCGCGGTCCATTGGGTCCCGATTGCGCCGACGTAGTCGTGCCACTGCTCGATTGCCCTCGGTCCCGCGATCACCGAACTCACGATCTGGTTCGCCCAGGCCCACGCCAGCGCGAATTGCATCACCGAGCGGCCGGTCTTCGCCGCGTGCGCCTTCAGCTTCTGAGCGATCACGAACGATTCCTGCCGGAATTCCGTTTCCATCATCCGCTCGTCATTGCGGGCACCGCGCGAGCCGTCGGGCGCGCTGCCGCCGGGCGCGTACTTGCCCGTCAGCACGCCGC
The DNA here is from genome assembly GCA_963726775.1 of uncultured beta proteobacterium. Lineage (GTDB taxonomy): Bacteria > Pseudomonadota > Gammaproteobacteria > Burkholderiales > Casimicrobiaceae > CAIWHR01. The sequence continues at coordinate 815,430 of CAVSDL010000001.1, read as the reverse complement.
GCGCAATCGGCGAGTACGTTGCGACGCCGATGCCGTAGAAGTCGCAGGCCGGTAGGATCTCGACTTCGGGCTGCCGGTTGAGCAGGTTGTAATACGGCTGGCAGACGACCGGCGGGGGCACGCCCTGCGCCTCGCATTCGCCGACGACTTCCGCGATGCGCCAGCCGCGGTAATTGGAAACGCCGAAGTAGCGGATCTTTCCGCTCCGGATCAGGTCCCCGATCGCACCGACGGTTTCCGCAATCGGCGTATCGGCGTCGTCGCGGTGCAGGTAGTAGATGTCGATGTAGTCGGTTTCCAGGCGGCGCAGGCTGTCATCGCATGCCGCCAGCACCCAGCGCCGCGACAGTCCGCCGTCGTGCGGCTTGGCCGTCATCACGTTGCCGCACTTGGTAGCGAGTATCCAGCGCCGTCGATTCGCTTTGATGGCGGATCCGACGATGGATTCCGACACGCCTTTGCCGTACGCGTCGGCCGTGTCGATGAAGTTGACGCCGGCATCGAACGCCGAATCGACGATGCGTCTTGACGCGACCGCGTCGGCGCGGTCGCCGAACATCATCGTGCCCAGGCAGAGCGTGGAGACTTCGAGGCCGCTCGCGCCAAGCCGCCGGTATTCCATTGCCATGACCGCACTCCCCGGGTTGAGCGCGCGACTATGCCGCATGCGCGCGCCGCGTGCAACGCACGCGCCCCGAGACGGGTTGGATCCCGTGCGCGTCTGCAGCGGCTGCGCCCGTCGCGGCCGGTATAATCCGCGCCGAAGCGGCCCGAACCCGGCCCGCACCCGCGTTCCCTCCCCATGCACGTTTTTTTCGAGGACGATGGCCAGCTCAAGGCCGGCACCATCCTCGCCGACAACGACACGTCGCTGCAGGTCGAAGCCGTTTCGGGCAAACGCCTGAAGATCAAGGCCGCGGCCGTGCTGCTGCGTTTCGCCGATCCCGCGCCGTCCGCGCTCAACGCGGATGCCCAGAAACTCGCGGTCGAGCTCGACCCGAATTTTCTGTGGGAGGCATGCGCCGGCGACGAGTTCGGATTCGTCGAACTTGCCAAGGAGTATTACGGCCACGCCCCGGCGCCGGCAGAGGCCGCCGCGGTGGCGCTGGCGCTGGCTGCAGCGCCCATGTATTTCTACAAGCGGGGCAAGGGGCGCTACCGGAAGGCGCCGCCCGACGCTCTGAAAGCGGCGCTCGCGTCGGTCGAGCGCAAGAAACGCGAAGGCGACCAGATGGCCGTGTGGCGCGAAGACCTGCGCGCGCGGCGGCTGCCGGACGCGCTGCGCGCCCGGCTGCCGATGCTGCTGTACAAGCCCGACCGGAGCGCGCTCGAATGGAAAGCGCTCGCCGCCGCCTGCGACGAGATCCAGACGAATCCCGTGGCCCTGCTTGCGGAATGCGGCGCCATTCCGTCGTCGCACGACTACCATTTCAACGCGTTCCTCGAACAGGCGTTTCCGCGGGGCGTTGGATTTTCGGCCTGGGGGACGCTGCCGCCCCTGCCCGCGCTGCCGACCACGGCGTACGCGCATTCTCGATCGACGATGCGGCCACGACCGAGATCGACGACGCGTTCTCGGTACGCGAGCTCGCCAACGGGCATTACGAGATCGGTATCCACATTGCGGCGCCGGCGCTCGCCATCCCGCGCGGCTCCCCGCTCGACGCGATCGCGCGCAACCGGCTGTCGACGGTCTACATGCCCGGACGCAAGATCACCATGCTGCCCGATGCGGCGGTCGCCGCCTTTACCCTGGCGGAGGGACGCGCGCCGCCTGCGCTCTCGCTGTACGCGGAGGTCGCGGCGGACGGAACGCTCCTGCGTCACGAGACGCGCATCGAATGCGTGCCGGTCGCGGCCAACCTGCGGCTGGACACGATCGGCGAAGCCTTCGCAAACGATCTCCCTTCGCCGTCGGATCCTCCGTGGACCGCGGAACTGCGCGCGCTGTGGAAATTCGCGCAGGCGCTATCCGCAACGCGCGGCAAGGCCGACTTCGCGCGCATCGACTATGCGTTCTACGTCGACTGGGACGCCGCGAAGGACGGCAGGATTTCGATTCGACCAAGACCCCGTGGCTCGCCGCTCGACAAGCTCGTCTCGGAGCTGATGATCTTCGTCAACAGCGCCTGGGGAAAGCTGCTCGCCGACGCGCATGTCGCGGGCCTCTATCGTACCCAGTCGAACGGCAAGGTGAAGATGAGCACGCGCGCCGCGGAGCACCAGGGACTCGGTCTCTCGCACTATCTGTGGGCGAGCTCGCCGTTGCGCCGTTACAGCGACCTCCTCAATCAGCGGCAGCTGCTCGCGGCCATCGCCGGCGAGAAGGCGCCCTACGGCGAGAATGACGCCGAACTCTACGCGGCATTGGCCGATTTCGAGGCCACGTATTCGAACTACGCCGAATTTCAGGACCGGATGGAACACTACTGGTGCCTGCGCTGGCTGCTGCAGGAAAACCTGACCGAAACCACGGCGACCGTCGTGCGCGAGAATCTGGCCCGCCTCGACCGGCTGCCGGTGATCGTGCGCCTGCCCGACTTGCCGCTGCTGCCGCCGGAGACGCCGGTAAGAGTCGGGATCGGGCGCATCGATCTCCTCACCGCGACACTCGAATGCCGCTACGCCGGCACGATGTCATGACCAGAGCCGTGGCGCAGTCTGCACGCTACAATAGGCCGTAGCCCTTACGAGCCACGCTCACTTGCCGCGCCCACCTGCCTCGCCCAAGAATCGATCGCGCGCCGCGCCCGCCCCGGAAACGACGGCGACGAAGGGGGCGCTGCCCTTCGCGACCGCGCCCAAAAAACAAGCGGCCGCACCGCGCGCCGCGAAAGGTTCCCCGGCGACGGTCACCCGGACAGTCACCAAGACGGCCGCTACGGCGACCGCCGCCGGCGCAGGGCCCAAGCCGCCGCGCCGGGCGCCACGGGCGAAAGCACCTGCGGCCGACATCGTCCCCGCCCTGGCCGGCGGTGCCGCCCTCGCGTCGCCCGTCTGGATTCCCGGACTCGACACCGCCGATCGTGGCAGCCGCGTGCTCGCCTTTACGCTCGGCGTTTCGATCGCGTTGCATGCCGTGCTGCTGGCGATCAGGTTCCAGCCATTCGATCTGCAGCAGTTGCTCGACCGCGGGCCGCCTCTCGAGATCGCGCTCGTCAATGCCAAGTCGCCCAATAAGCCGACCAAGGCCGACATACTCGCGCAGGCGAACCTCGACGGGGGTGGGAACACCGATGCGGCGCGCCGTGCAAAGACGCCGCTTCCAGTGCCGCCCAAGGACAGCCCGAATTCCGAGTTGAGTGTCGCGACGCAACAGGTTCAGACTCTGGAGCGGCAAACGAAGGAGCTGATCACGCGCCTCAAGAGCGCGCCAACCGCGCTTGCGGCGCCGAGGCCGACGGAGGCGAGCCAGCCGTCCGATATTCCGACGTCGATGGAATTGATGCAGCGAACGCTCGAAGCGATGCGGCTGGAAGCGCAGATCGCGAAGGACATGGACGCGTACCAGAAACGTCCCAAGCGCCGTTTCGTCGGTGCGCGCGCCGAAGAATATCGCTTCGCCCGCTACGTCGAAGATTGGCGTCTCAAGGTCGAGCGCGTGGGGAATCTCAACTATCCTGAAGCGGCACGGCAGCAGAAGCTCTATGGCAATCTGCTCATCACGGTGTCGATTCGCGCCGACGGAAGCGTCGAGCGCATCGAAATCAATCGTTCCTCGGGCCGGCGCGTGCTCGACGCGGCGGCCGTGCATATCGTCGAGATGGCGGCGCCGTTCGCGCCGCTGCCGTCCGACATCAGGCGTGACACCGATATCCTGCACATCACCCGGACGTGGACGTTTACGAAGGGCGACGAACTCCACAGTGAATAGGAACGAGAGCGACGACCGTGTGCGCCGCCGGAGCGCGCCACGTCGCCTCCTCGAATGTGCCCCAGCGGGCTCCTCGCCGAACGGCCTCACCGAACATGCCAGAACGTTACGCCGTCATCGGCAACCCGATCGCTCACTCGAAGTCGCCCGTCATACATGCCGAATTTGCGCGGCAGACGGGCGAGGACATCGTCTACGAGCGCATTCTCGCGCCGATCGGCGAATTTGGAGAAGCGGCCGCAACGTTTGCGCGCGTGGGCGGGATGGGTCTCAATGTCACGGTGCCGTTCAAGCTCGACGCGTTCGCGATTGCGGGTGCCTGTACCGAACGGGCGCAACTTGCCGGCGCGGTCAACACGCTCAAGCGGCATGGTGACGGCTGGTTTGCCGACAACACCGATGGCGCCGGACTCGTCCGCGATCTCACGATGAATCTGGATGTGTCGCCGGCAGACATGGCGATTGCGGTGCTGGGAGCGGGGGGCGCGGCGCGCGGCATCCTGAAGCCGCTGCTCGATGCGCGGCCCCGGTCGCTCGTGATCAGCAATCGGACGATGGCAAAGGCAGAAGCGCTCGCGCGCCGGTTCGCGTCGTGGGGCCACATCGAATCCGCGGCGCCGACAGCGCTGGCGGGCCGCGCCTTCGACCTCGTGATCAATGCGACGAGTTTCGGTCTGGGTGCGCAGCGCGAGATGGATTTTCCGTGGCCCGGTGACGTCTTTGCGCCGGGCGCCTTTGCCTATGATCTCGTGTATGCCGACGCTCCGACCGTATTTCTGAGATGGGCGCGGATGCACGGTGCGGCCCGCATCGCCGACGGACTCGGCATGTTGATCGAACAGGCGGCGGAAAGCTTTTTCGTCTGGCGGGGCGTGCGTCCGGACACGGCCGGGCTATTCCCGATTTTCAGGCGGATGCCCGCGGCGCGCTGACGCGGTCATGCCGGCAAATGGCCATCGCGCGTTCCAGTCGCCACCGGGCCGGTCCGCGCGTGGCATTGCGCTGGGCATGGGTGTGGATGCCCGCGGCGATCGCTGCTGCCCTGATGCTGTGGCTCGGATGGATCGCCGCGCACATCGGCTGGTACCGCTACAACCCTCCGCGCGAAACGTCGTTCATGGCGCAGCGGATCGACGAGGCGCGCTCGAAGAACGTCAGGATGGAGCGGCGATATGTCTGGGTTCCGTACGCGCGCATCGCGGCGCCACTGAAGCGCGCGATGATTGCCGCGGAGGATGCGAAGTTCGTGGACCACGAAGGCTTCGACTGGGACGGCATCCAGCTGGCGCTGGAAAGAAATCAGCAGCGTGGCCGCATCGTCGCGGGCGGATCGACGATCACGCAGCAGCTCGCGAAGAACCTGTTCCTTTCGCCGCAGAGGAGCTACTGGCGAAAGGTGGAAGAGGCGGCGATCACCGTGATGCTCGAGATGATCTTGCCGAAGACGAGAATCTTCGAGCTCTACCTCAACGTCATCGAGTGGGGCAACGGCGTCTTCGGCGCCGAAGCGGCAGCGCAGCGCTACTTCGGTGTCGGCGCATCGCGCCTGTCGGCCGAGCAGGCGGCGCAGCTGGCGGCGATGGCGCCCAATCCGCGCTTCTACGAGCGAAATCCGGGTGCGCCGGGACTCCAGAAGAAGATTGCCATCATTCTTTCGCGGATGCCCGCCGCGGAATTTCCGTAGCTTCACGGGCGAGCAACGCGTGGCGGCGGTACCCCATGCGCACCCGCGACGGTTGCGAATCGGCGCACGGTTTCCTTGCCTGCCGCGGTGTTGCCGACCCGCCGCCGCGCGTCCCGGAGCCCCGCGGGAACGTCGTCCCGCCCGGGACCGGGCCGCCGGAGAGAGCACCGGCGGAGCGGGCGCGAGCGGCCCGAACGTGACCGTCCCCGGGCATTCGCGCGTAGAATGCCGGCGGATTTCATGTTTCGCACGCACCCCTTGATCGCGCCCGCCCCATGTCCGAGATCCTCGAGAACGCCGCCAATGAACGGGCCGGGACGCGTGCCAGCGTGCAGGATGAACTCGCCGACGTAACGGCGCTGCTGCGCAAGCACCGGTTGGTCGAAGGACTGGTCGTCGACCAGCGCGATCACGAATCCGGGGCCCAGCGCACCGAGCTCGCCGAAAGCTCGGTCTACAAGAAGAGCAGGGAAGCCCTGCAGCGCAAGCTCGACCGGCTCCATCCGGCCGACATCGCGTACATCCTGGAGGCGCTGCCGCTCGACGAGCGGCTCTACATCTGGAACTTCGTCAAGGCCGAGCGCGACGGCGACATCCTGCTCGAGGTCTCCGACGCCGTACGCGAGTCGCTGATCTCCTCGATGGATACGGCGGAGCTCGTCGCCGCGACGGAGACCCTCGAAGCCGACGAAATCGCCGAGCTCGCGCCGGACCTTCCGCAGGAGGTGATGGACGATGTTCTCCAGAGCTTGCCCGTAGAGGAGCGGGAGCAGCTGCGCGCGGCGATGTCCTTCGACGACGACATGGTCGGCGCGCTGATGGATTTCGAGGATGTCACCGTGCGACCCGATGTCACGCTCGAAGTCGTTCTCCGCTACCTGCGTCGCCTCGACGACCTTCCGAGCCAGACCGACCAGCTCTTCGTCGTCGATCGCCACGACCGGCTGCTCGGCGTGCTTCCGGTCAACAAGCTCATCGTCACCGATCCCGAGACGACGGTGGAAGCCGTCATGCAGTCGCCGGTGGTCAAGCTGTTGCAGCATGAGAAGGCGGACATCGCGGCCTCGGCGTTCGAGCGCTACGACCTGGTATCGGCGCCGGTCGTCGACACCAATGACCGGCTGGTCGGCCGCGTGACGGTGGACGAGGTGCTCGACTTCGTCCGTGAAAGCGGCCAGGAGGACCTGCTCGCGCAAGCCGGCCTGCGCGAAGAGGAAGACGTCTTCGCGTCGGTGTGGGCGTCGTTCCGGAACCGCTGGGCGTGGCTCGCGGTCAACCTGGTCACGGCATTCATCGCCTCGCGCGTGATCGGGGTGTTCGAGGGCTCGATCGAGAAGCTCGTCGCGCTGGCGGCGCTGATGCCGATCGTGGCCGGCATCGGGGGCAACTCTGGCAATCAGACGATCACGATGATCGTGCGCGCCGCGGCGCTGGGGCAGGTGGCTGTCGCCAACGCGCGGCAATTGATCCGCAAGGAGATCGCCGTGAGCCTCCTCAACGGGCTCGTCTGGGGCGGCGTGATGGGACTCGTCGCCATGATGCTCTACAAGGACTTCTCGCTCGGGATCGTCATGGTGCTGGCCATGACGCTGAACCTCATCCTCGCGGCGATGATGGGCGTGCTGATTCCGATGACCATGCTGAAATTCGGCCGCGATCCGGCGCTCGGCTCGTCGGTGCTGATCACCGCGGTCACCGACTCCGGCGGATTTTTCATTTTTCTCGGCCTCGCGACGCTGTTCCTGGTGTAGCCGGACGCATTGCGCGCGACTGCGCTCCGGTGGCCTCACGGGCCGCTTCGTTCCGGAGACTTCGCGCTAACGGTGACGGCGCGCCCCACCCGCCTCGCCGGAATAAGTCCACAACCCCTCCTGTTGACGCGCATAGGTCCAGCCAACAGCTCAGGGAGCAAACGATGGTTTCCGTCCTTCACGTATCTGCGGTGCTGCTCGCCGCGTCGATCGTTGCCGCGTGCGCTTCGACGCCGATGTCGGCGGCCCCCGCCAGGATGACCGACGGCGTTCTCGCCAATCCCGCCGGGATGACCCTGTACACGTTCGACCGCGATACAGCGGGCAGCGGCAAGAGCGTCTGCAATGGCCCCTGCGCGGCGAACTGGCCGCCGCTGGCGGTCGCCGCCGACGCGAAGGCCGCGGGCGACTGGTCGGTCGTCACTCGCGACGACGGTGCCAAGCAGTGGGCGTACAAGGGCAAGCCCCTCTACCTCTGGGCCAAGGACCAGAAGCCGGGCGAGAAGACCGGCGATGGCTTCAACAACGTCTGGCACGTGGCCAAGGAGTAGCGACCGGTTTGGCGCGCGCGGAGTAATATCGCGCCATGCGGCCCGGTCCGAATCCCCCGGGCCGGGCCGTGCTTTCGCGAAGCGCGATCTGACGAGCCCGTTGCCGCAACATGTCACCCACCGCAGCCGACGCCGCCGCGCTTCCGCACCCCGACCTCGTCGCCGCGATCCCGCGCCTGCGCCGCTACGCGCGGGTGCTGACGGGCGACGTGACCCGCGCCGACGACCTCGTCCAGGACACGCTGGCTCGCGCCTGGGAGAAGCGGCGGCTCTGGCAGGCCGGTACCGATTTGCGCGCCTGGCTGTTCACCGTCATGCATAACGTCCATATCAACCAGCTGGCGCTCATCCGCCGCGATGCCCTCAACGTCTCTCTCGATGCGGATGAGGGAGGCGCGGCGTGGCAACTCCCGGTTCGCTCCAACCAGCTGGACAGGATCGAGCTCCTGGAGCTGGTCCAGCAGATCGGACGCCTGCCTGCGGACCAGCGCGAAGTGCTGCTGCTCGCCGCGGTCGAGGAGTTGCGCTACGAAGAGATCGCCGCGGTGCTATCCATACCGATCGGCACGGTGATGTCGCGGCTATCCCGTGCCCGCGACAAGCTGCGGCGACTGATTGCGGAACCCGCTTCCGCGCTCCGCATCGTGAAATGAACAAGGGTACCCAGGTCGTGAGTTCCGCCACTCCTGCCGCCGTCCCCGAGGCCGACGTCCACGCGTACGCCGACGGCCGGCTTGCCCCGGATCGCGCGGCCGTCGTCGAAGTTGCTTTGGGCTGCGATCCCGAGCTCGCGGGGCGGGTTGCCGAAATCCGGGCCCAGAATGCATTGCTTCGCGACGCGCTCGACCCGATTCTTGCGGAACCGATCCCGGACGTGCTGCTCGCCGCCGCTCGTCCCCCGGCCATGTCCGCGAAGCGCGGCTTCGTGCGCCGGTGGCTCGCCCCGGCATTCGGCGTCGCGGCCACGCTGGTGCTTGGCGTGGGACTCGGCTGGTTTGGGCGTGACGCGCTGATCGAGCGTGCCGGCACGCCGACGACGTTTGCGCGGCAGGCAGCGCTCGCGCATGCGTTGTACGCGGCGGACGTTCGGCGCCCGGTCGAAGTCTGGGCGAACGAGGAGAAGAGCCTGGTCAACTGGCTTACCAAGCGACTCGGCTTCCAGGTGCACGCACCGGACCTCAACGGCATCGGTTACGCTCTCGTCGGCGGGCGACTCGTCGCCGGCAATGAAAAACCGACAGCATTTTTCATGTACGAGAATGCCGACAAGCAACGGCTCTCGCTGCAGGTCCGCAAGCAGTTGTCGTACGACGCCGTGTCGTCGACGGGCACCGGCGAGACGGCATTCCGCTATGCGCTGGAAAACGGCGTCGGCGTGTTCTACTGGATCGACGATGCCTGTGGCTACGCGATCTCCGGCAATCTCGACCGTGCGCAGCTGCTGAAGATTGCGCACGTCGTTTACGGCCAGCTCGCGGCAGGCGACTCCACCGGAGCCAAATGAAAACTGGCGTTGCGCAGCCACCGTGGTTTGCCCTGGCCCCTGAGGGACTGCCGGGTATTCGGGTCGATTACGGGTTACGATCCACGCCATGCAGACCCTTCCTGCTCGCGCGGGCGCGAATGTCGGTGATATCGACACGCCCGCGCTCATCGTCGACCTCGACGCCTTCGAGCGCAATCTCGACCTGATGGCGAACGCGGTGCGCGGCGCCGGCGTCGCGCTGCGCCCGCACGCGAAATCGCACAAATGCCCTGACATCGCCCTTGCGCAAATCGAGCGCGGCGCGGCGGGCATCTGCTGCCAGAAAGTCGGCGAGGCCGAGGCATTCGTCGCGGCCGGGGTCCGCGATGTCCTGATCACCAACGAGATCGTCGGGGCGGCAAAGCTCGCGCGGCTGGCCGCGCTGGCGAGGGAGGCTGCCATCGGCGTCCTGGCCGATGACGCCGAAAACGTTCGCCAGATCGGTGCGGCAGCGCGGGCGGCGGGCAGCACGCTCGACGTGCTGGTCGAGATCGATGTCGGTGGCGCGCGGTGTGGCGTCGTGCCCGGCGCCGCGGCGGTGGCGATCGCGGAAACGGTTGCGCGCACGCCGATGCTCCGCTTCCGCGGGATCCATGCCTACCATGGCGCGGCGCAACACCTGCGCGCACCGGACGAGCGGCGCGCCGCGATCGTTCGCGCGTCGGAGCTCGCGCGCGAGACGAAAATGGCGATCGAGGCCGCCGGCATTGCGTGCCCGGTCGTCACCGGCGGCGGCACCGGCACCTGGCAGCACGAGCGCGACAGCGGCGTCTACACCGAGGTCCAGCCGGGCTCGTACATCTTCATGGACGCCGACTACAACCGGAATGCGCTGGCGCCGGAGCAGCACCACTTCGAGCAAAGCCTCTATGTCGTGGCGATGGTGATGAGCGCGCCGGTGCGCGAGCGCGCGATCATCGACGCCGGGCTGAAAGCGTTCGCGTTCGATTCCGGCCCGCCGCAGGTTTACGGTGCGCGGGGGCTGGATTTCGTGACGGCTTCGGACGAGCACGGCGTGATCGTGGTGGGGGCGCATGCCGAGCCGCCGGTCCTCGGCGATCGTCTCTGGCTGATTCCGGGCCATTGCGACCCCACGGTCAATCTCTACGACTGGATTGTCGGCGTCCGCGGCAGTCGGGTCGAGAGCGTGTGGCCGGTCGCGGCGCGCGGGGCGCTCGCGTAAGACGCCGCGGGCCCCCTGCGTCGGCGCGCCGCTTCAAATGCGAACGGCGGATTCAATCAAAGCGTCACGATCCCCCGTGGGGTCCGCAGCATCGCCGCGAGGCGCGCCTCGCGGTCGTACGTGACCGGCAGCACGCCATCGAAACCCAGGGCCGCAAGCGCCGCGCGGATCTGCGCGGGGTCGGCGTGCGATGCGGCGAGGCCCGCGATCGAAACGTGCGACTCCGGCAGCACGTCCGCGGGGTGCGTCGCCACGTCCCAGTGGATCAGCGTCGGCACGATGCCCTTGCCGGGGAGCGCGCCGTCATCGGGAATCGTGATTCGCCACCGGTAGTCGCCGCGCGCCATCGGATGCACCGCGCCCAGCGCGACCGGGCATTCCCCGACGGCGCGCTCGATATCGTCGGAGCGGGCCACCCAGTGAATCAATTGCGGGCGCAGGGTGAGTTCCGCCTGCAAGGCGACGCTGTCGAGGCCGAACCAGCGTGGTCGCGCCGGTTTGACGCCTTCCGGATCGATCGCGATAATTTCGAGATAGACGCGCTCACCCAGCTTCAGCAGCGCATTGTGCGTGCCCATCGCGACGTGCTTGCCGCCGGGCTGCGGCGTCGCACCGGTGACCTCGGCAAACCAGTCGATGCCGTCGGCCAGCGTGGTCGCGGCGACGACGAGATGATCGAGCGTCGCGACAGGTGAACGCGGAGGCCGGTTCAAGGTCGGCGGGCCGTGCGGCAGAAAGCGGCGGCAATGCCGGGCATTGTGGAGGGTGCCGCTGTCAACGCGGCGGCGCGGATTCGTCGGCCGCGAAGTCGAGCTCGACGCGGGCACCGTTGGGGTCGTGGAAGAACACCTGCCAGACGCCGGACTCGGGTTGCTGACGGTATACATGGTCAATGCCGCGCGCCGCAAGGGTTGCGAGCGCGTCGGCAAGGCCCGTCGCCGAAAATGCCATGTGGTCGATGACGCCCGGTTTCAGCTGATCGCGTGATTTTCCACCGACCACGTGGAGGACTGCCCGACCGTCCGCGTACAGCCACGCGCCGGGAAAGGCGAGCGGTGGCCGATAGCCTTCGGTCAGACCGAGCAGGTCGCGGTAGAAGCCGACGGTGCGCGGCACGTCGTCGGTGAGCACCGTGAAATGATTCATGCCGGTGGTCGTCATGATGGTTCCGTCCTGTGCGTGGAGTATGCCGCCCGCCATGCGCGTCGAATCGAACGATAAGCAGTCCTACAGTCGCGCTTCGCGGACGAAGGCGTCGAGCGTCGCCGTGGCGTCGGGCGCAAGGGGGTCATTGTACGGATACTTGTCGTCCCCGCCGCTCCAGGCATGGCCGAGCCCCTGGACAAGAACATGCCGCGCCACGAGGCGATTTCCAACGCGCCATTCCGTCGTCGTCACCGTGCGTCCGTCCACGGTAGTCGTAGCCTCGGCATGGTCGTGGGGAGGCAGCTCGCGGATCGTGCCGAGCGCCGCCGCCGGGTGCCCGTTCAACGCCAGATATTGCCGGACGAGCTGCGCGGCGTTGACAGGCGCGACGATAGTGTCGTCGTTGCCGTGGAACGTCACCAAGGGGACCGGCAGCGTTTCCGGCCTCGCCTCCGCGCGAGCGTCGGACGCGATGTTGACGAAATCCGTGTCGGCGCCGCTCGTCAGCACGGCGAATGCGGCAAGGGCGGACGATGCCGCGCCGCACGCGACACCCGAGTGCACGAATGTGCCGGCGATCAGGTCGGGACGCATCATGCCGAGCGCCGCCGCGAGCCCTCCGCCGGAAGAAAGTCCCGCCACGAACATGCGCTTGCGGGCGATCCGGTACTTGCGGCGCACGGCACGGATCTGGGCGGCCACGATCGCCGTCTCGCCCCAGCCGCGCGAGGTCGCCGGATCGAACCAGTTCCAGCAGCTCCACGCATTGGCGCGGGGATTCTGGCGCGGCAGGAGCACCAGGCAGCCAAGGCGATCGGCAAGATCGGTGATTCGCGTCGCGGCGGCGATTTCCTCGGGCGTCTGCCGGCAGCCGTGAATCAGCACGAGGAGCGGCGTGCGCCGCCAGTTCGTATGGCCCTGCGGCACGTAGACGAGATACTCGCGTCGCGGGAGGATCCACGGCGCGCCCGTCAGAAAGCCGCGGAACGATCCCCCGGCGCCGGCTTCGAAGCGTCCGGGCTCGGGCGGCTTGCGCCGGAAGAGATCGGCGAAGTACGCCTTCGTGCGGGCCCAGAGCTGGCCAAACGTGCCCATGGAGCAGCTTCCTCACTGCGGTTGAAGTGGCGCCGCCTTGCGGAACGGCGCATTCCGAGCGACGCTGGCGATGCCATCATCCGGCGGCATCGGGCGCCACGGTGCCCCGGGTTCGCCGGGTTTCGCCCGGCCCCGAGTCGACCTCAGATCAGCACGATGTCGTACTGCTCCTGCGTGTAGATCGACTCGACCTGAAGGGATATCGGCTTGCCGATGAAGTCGCCGAGCTGGGCGAGCGACTGCGATTCCTCGTCGAGGAACAGATCGATCACCGGCTGCGCGGCGAGGATGCGGAACTCGCGCGCATTGAACTGTTTCGCCTCGCGCACGATTTCGCGCAGGATCTCGTAGCAAATCGTCTGCGCCGTCTTCAGTTCGCCGCGGCCGTGGCAAGTCGGGCACGGCTCGCACAGCACGTGTGCAAGCGACTCCCGCGTGCGTTTGCGCGTCATCTCGACCAGCCCGAGTTGCGTGAAGCCGTTGACCGTGAGCCGCGTGCGATCCCTGTCGAGTGCGCGATTTAGCTCCGCCAGCACCGCGTTGCGGTGGTCGGCGTTCTCCATGTCGATGAAGTCGATGATGATGATGCCGCCGAGGTTGCGCAGGCGCAGCTGCCGTGCGATCACCTGCGCCGCCTCGAGGTTGGTCTTGAATATCGTGTCGTCGAAGCTGCGGCCTCCGACAAAGCCGCCGGTGTTGACGTCGATCGTCGTCATGGCCTCGGTCTGGTCGACGATCAGGTACCCGCCGGACTTGAGGCCCACGCGGCGTGCGAGCGCCCGTTCTATTTCGTCCTCGACGCTGTTGAGGTCGAACAGCGGTCGCTCGCCCGCGTAGTGCTGGATGCGATCGAGGAGCGCCGGCGTGTATTCGCGCGCGAATTCCAGCATTTTCACGAACGTTTCGCGCGAATCGACAACCACGCGCACGGTGTCTTCGGTGGCCATGTCGCGCAGAACGCGCTGGGCGAGGCTCAGATCCTGATGCAGGAGCGCCGGGGCCGGGACTTCGCGTGCGCCTTCCGTCAAGTCGCGCCACAGTTTGGTGAGGTACTCGATATCGTTCTGCATCTCGCGCTCGGTGGCGGTCTCCGCCATGGTGCGGATGATGAAGCCGCCGGTGAGGCCCTCCGGCAGCAGAAGCTGGAGCTTTTCGCGGAGGATCTCGCGCTCGGCCTCGTCCTCGATCCGTTGCGAGATGCCGATGTGAGAGTCCTGCGGCAGGTAGACGAGCAGCCGTCCGGCGAGGCTGATTTGCGTCGACAGCCGCGCGCCCTTGGTGCCGATCGGGTCCTTGATCACCTGCACCAGGAGCGACTGCCCTTCGTGGAGGATCTTTTCGATGGGGCGCGAGTCGCTGCCGCCGTGGCCGTTCTGGCGGTGTTCCCAGATGTCGGCGATATGGAGAAAGGCCGCGCGCTCGAGGCCGATTTCGACAAACGCGCTTTGCATGCCCGGAAGCACGCGCGCGACGCGGCCGAGGCAGATGTTCCCGACGAGCCCGCGCGCGCTGGCACGCTCCATGTGGAGCTCCTGCACGACGCCCTGCTCCAGCATCGCGACGCGGGTTTCCTGGGGGGTTACGTTGATAAGGATTTCATGAGGCATCGGGTAGGGCAGGGGATCATGGTCGAAGTCCTGTTGCGGCCGGCGAGCAGCGGAGTTGTCGCGCGACAATGCAGTCGGGGTCGTTATAGCACGGGGAAGCCGATGCGCGCGAGAATCCCTGCGGTCTCGTAGAGCGGCAAACCCATGACGCCCGAATAGCTGCCGTCCAGCCGGCTGATGAACGCTGCCGCGCGGCCCTGGATGGCATAGCCGCCGGACTTGTCGAACGGCTCGGTGGTGGCGACGTAGCGCGCAACCTCATCGCTACCGAGATCCCTGAACGTTACGGCAGATGCCGAGACTTCGGCGACGATCTCCTGTTCCCAGCAGAGCGCGACGGCGGTCAGCACATGGTGAGTGCGACCCGAAAGCAGCGCCAGCATGCGTGCCGCGTCGGCGGCATCACGTGGCTTGCCGAATATCACGCCGTCGAGCACCACTTCGGTATCGGCGCCGAGCACGGGTCGCGGCGTCAATCCGCGCCGTTGCATCCTCTGCCCGCCGACCGCGGCCTTCGTGCGGGCGATTCGTTCGACGTAGTGGAGCGCGGGTTCGGCGTCCAGCGCCTCTTCAACGACGTCGCGCTGGCGGCCCGTGGCTTCGCGCAGCATCAGCCGCTCGAATTCGACGCCGAGCTGGCGCAGCAACTCCTGCCGGCGAGGGCTCAGCGAGGCGAGGTAGATGGCAATGGCGCTCATGGTCGCACGGGGCCCTGTTGATCCGGATTCACGGGGTCATTCTTGCACGCATCATTCCCGATGATAAGGGTGGCCCGAGAGCAGGCTGACGGCACGATAGAGCTGCTCGGCGAGGAGCACCCGGACCAGAGCGTGCGGCAATGTTAGCGCGGAAAGCGCGACGATGGCAGCGGCGTCGCGTTTGACGGCGTCGGCGAGACCGTCCGCGCTGCCGATGACGAACGCGACCTCGCGCGCTCCGTCGCGCCAGCGGCCGAGCCGGTCGGCGAGCTCGCGCGTCGTCCATGGTACTCCGCGTTCGTCGAGCGCCACGACCAAGACGCCCTTGCATGCGGCCGCAATGCGCTCGGCCTCGGCGATCAGCAGCTGGGGCACGGGCTTGCCGCGGTCGCGGGGCTCGGGCTTGAGTTCGATCAGTTCCAGCGGGAAATCACGCGGCATGCGGCGCGCGTAGTCGTTCCATCCGGCGGCGACCCACGCGGGCATCTTGTGGCCGAGCGCGACGACGCGTAGCTTCATCTCGGCAAGGTCGCCGCGAGCGGGACGCGCAGGCAGCAAGACGAAGGAGAAACCTTCGCAACGCGGTCAGGCAGCCGCGCGATGGGTGGCCTTTGCCCGGGCGCGCCCAGGTTTCGGCGGCGCCCAGAGTTCTTCGAGATTGTAATAGGCGCGCACCGCCGGCTGCATGACGTGGACGACGATGTCGCCGGCGTCGACCAGCACCCATTCGCCGGTCTCCTCGCCCTCGACACCGATGATCGTCGCACCGGCATCCTTCAATTTGTCGCGGACGTGATTGGCAAGCGCCTTCACCTGCCGGTTGGATTCGGCGCTGGCGACGACCAACGTGTCGTACAGGCTGGTGAGCTTGCGGACGTCGAGGACGGTGATGTCACGGGCCTTGATGTCTTCGAGGGCGGTTACGGCGGTCTTCTGGATCTTGTTGAGTCGCATCCGGGCGCAGGCGGTAGAGTTGGTGGCGGTCAATATAGGCCAATACTGCGGACGGGAGCAAACCGCGCACTGCCGCGGCGCCCTCGCGCCCTCGCGCAAGTTGGGCGCGAATCGCGCTGGCGGATATCGCGTGCGCGGTGATGGGTTGCGTTACGATCACTCCGGCGGGCGCCCGCGACAGCGCCTGCGGATCGCGCGCAAGGCGGCGCGTCCATTCCGCTTCCAGCGCCGATGACATCATCCCTTCAAGCGCGATCCCGGGCCGGGCAACAACGACGACGTGCGCGAGATCGAACAATTCGCGCCAACGGTACCACGTGGGGAGGCCGAGCAGCGCGTCGGCGCCGATGATCAGCGCGAGCGGCCGGGCGGGCGTCTCTTGGCGCAGCTCCTCCAGCGTGAGCACCGTGTAGCTGGGACCCGGGCGGGCGACTTCGCGGGCGTCCACGTCGAGTCCCGGGCAGTCGGCAACGGCAAGCTCCACCATCGCGAGCCGGTGCGCGGCGGACGCGACGGGCGCCGCGCGGTGCGGAGGATCACCGGCCGGCACCAGGCGCACGCCGGACAGACCCAGCGATGCCTGCACCTCGCGCGCGAGCTCGAGGTGTCCGTAGTGGACGGGGTCGAACGTGCCGCCCAGCAGTCCGAGTGTCGCGAGGCAATCGGGCGTCATCGGCTCGGCCGGCATCAGCAGTCGATCAATGCGCGCTGCGCGGTACGCCGCTGACGAGCGTCTCGGCATGGTCGATCTCGGCCTCGACTGCGCGCAACGTCTGCTCGTTGATGACGAGCGTGTCGCGCAGCGCGTGCAGCTCGGCGCGTTCGGCGGCAAGTGCGGAAAGCTTCAAACGTCGCTCGACGGCGGCCACTGCCTCGAGGTCCTGGCGCCGCGGGCCGTTGGCGGCGTGGCGGTGCAACCGCGCTTCGTAGTCGGCCACGAGCCGCTCCGCAAACGCGATTTCCTCGGCGCGCGCGAGTTTTGGAATCTCGCTGCGCACGGCGATCGCGGCGGCCTGCGAGACGGCGAGCCGCGCGGCCCGCTCCTCGCGCTCGGCGCCGCCGTCGCCGCGAACGCCGAGCACCCGGATCAGTGGAGACAGCGTCAATCCGTTGATCGCGAGCGTCAGGACGATCGTCGTGCCGGCCAGGAACAGGATCAGGTCGCGGCCCGGAAATGGCGAGCCCGCCGCGGTGACGAGCGGGATCGACAGCGCGGCGGCGAGTGTCACCGATCCGCGGATGCCGGCCCATCCGACGAGGAACACGGCGCGCGGATTGCGCCAACCCTCGCGGGCGCGCAGGCGTGGCGACAGCAGAAGCGGCAGGTAGGTACCCGGATATACCCATAGCACGCGCACAAGGATGATCGCCGCATAGAGCACGAGCGCATAGCCGACGAGGTGTGGCCAGGATTCGCCCTGCATGCCTTCGAGAACGCTTTGCAGCTGCAGCCCCAGCAGCAGGAACGCGAGGCCATTGAAGACGTAGAGGAGCATTCCCCAGACCTCCCAGGCATGCCGGCGGGTGGCGACCGAGAGGTGCCTGGTGTCGTGCATGCCGGCGTAGAAGCCGGCGGCGACGATCGCGAGGATGCCCGATACATGCAGGCGTTCCGCGGCGAGATACGCGGCGTACGGCGTCAGCAGCGACAGCATCGTCTGGATCGTGGGGTCGTCGACGCAGAAGCGCGCCAGACGCACGCGCACTTCGCCGATCGCTGCGGCAATCGCGAGGCCGGCAAGCGTTCCGCCGCCGGCGAGCAGCACGAGCGCGGTGCCTGCGTCCAGCCACGAGAAGGCGCCGGTCGCCGCGGCGGCGACCGCAAACTTGAAGGCGACCAGTCCCGATGCGTCGTTGATCAGGCTTTCGCCGTTCAATATGTGCGTGGCGCGAGACGGCAGCGGCACTCTTGCCGTCACGGCCGCTGTAGCAACGGCGTCGGTAGGCGACACAATGGCCCCGAGCGCGAACGCCGCGGCGAGCGGTAGCGAAGGGATCAGCCAATGCATCAGGTAGCCGACGACGACGACGGTGGCGGCGACGAGGCCGAAGGCAAGCAGCAGGATCGGCCGCAGGTAGCTGACGAATTCGCGTTTCGGGAACTGCCAGCCGTCGGCGAACAGCAGGAGGGGCACGAACAGCAGAAAGAAGACATCCGGATCAAGGCGAACCTCGGAGAGGCCCGGCGCGAACGACAGCCCGGCGCCGCCGATGACCAGCAGCATCGGCAGGGGCAAAGGCGTCCATCGGGCAAGAGCACCCAATGCGGCGACGGCCAGGAACAGCGCGAGCGCGAGTTCGATCGTTCCCATGGCCGGATTGTACCGGGCCGAAGGCGCCGGCGCGCCGCGGGTGCCGGCGTCAGAATCGCGATCCGGGCTCTCGAAGAAAGGCAATTTCCTCGGGAGTGGACTCCCGTCCGAGGATCGCGTTGCGGTGCGGGTAGCGTCCGAAGCGACGGACGATCGCCGCGTGCTTTTCGGCCCACTCGAGCGGCGCACCAAGGTCGGCATCGTCGCGCAAGCGGGTGCACAGGGCGATCGAGCGCGCCTGCGCAGCAACGTCCTCGGCGTGCTCGAACGGCAGGTAGAGGAACCACCGCTCCCATGGATCGAGTTCCCGATCGCGGCCTGCGTCTACTGCGGCGGTGGCCATCGCGAGCGCTTCAGGATCGCCGGCGAAGGCCTTCGGCGTGCCGCGGAACATGTTGCGTGTGAACTGGTCGAGCAGCAGCACGCGGGCGAGCGCGCCCTGCGGCGCCGCCACCCAATCGCGGTATGCGCCGGCCAGCGCCGCGTCCACCGCCGTGCCAAAGCGTGCGCCGATCGTGGCGTCGAACACGGCGTCCTTGCGGAACCAGTTGTCGCGCGCCGCACGCGGCGGCGGTCCGAACCAGAAAGCGAGGATGTTCTGCTGCAGCGCGCTCGAAACCATCACGTATGATAGCGACGAAACGAGTGCCAGGGCTAACAGCGCGGCTCACGTGCCGCAAGCCGTCTTGTCGATCTCGTTGCTGTCTTCTGTCCCCTGTCCTCTGACATGCGTACCTCCCGACGCGACATTTTCCTGCTCGCCTGCTGCCAGGGGCTGCTGCTCACCAATGCTGCGGGGCTCATCTCGATGAACGGGCTCGTCGGCTACGCATTGACCGACGTGAAGACGCTGGCGACGCTGGGCGTGACGACCTACGTTCTGGGCTCGGCGGTCGCGACGATGCCGGCGTCGCTGTGGATGGCGCGGGTCGGCCGGCGCACCGGATTCATGGCGGGTGCGCTGATCAATATCGGCGGCTGCGCGCTGGCCGCGCTGGCGATGTGGCTCGGGAGCTTCGCGCTCTACTGCGTCGCGACGGCCGTTATCGGCGTCTACAACGCCATCGGGCTTCAGTATCGCTTTGCCGCAGCCGAGGTGGCGGCGCCCGCGGACAAGGCGAAGGCAATCTCGCTGGTGCTGGCGGGGGGGATCGTCGGCGGGTTCCTCGGCCCCGAGAGCGTGCGCCGGACGATGGATCTCCTGCCGGTGCCCTTTCTGGGAGCGTTCCTCATGCTGGCGGTGTACGCGCTCGTCGCGCTCTCGGTGCAGTCGCGCGTGCGCGTTCCGCCGCCGACACAGGAAGAGCGCGCCGGTGGCGGGCGGCCGCTGTCGGCGATCGTGCGCCAGCCGGTGTTCGTCGTCGCCGCACTGACCGGCGGTCTGGGCTACGGCCTCATGAGCTTGCTGATGACGGCGACGCCGATCGCGATGGACTTCTGCAGCCATCCGTTCGCGGCGGCGGCGCTGGTGATCGAATGGCACGTCGTCGGCATGTATGCACCGGGCTTTTTCACGGGATCGCTGATCAAGCGTTTCGGCGTGCTCAACGTGATCCTCGCCGGCCTCGTGCTGGTCGCCGGCTGCGTGGCGATCGCGCTCAACGGCAACACGGTGGCCCATTTTGCCGCCGCGCTGGTACTGCTCGGCGTGGGCTGGAATTTCATGTACACCGGCGGCACGACGCTGCTGACCGAATCCTACGCGCCGGCAGAGAAGGCGCGGACCCAGGGCGCGAACGACTTCATCGTCTTTTCGACGATGGGCGTCTCGTCGCTTGCGTCGGGCGCGATGGTGTCGACCGCCGGGTGGGAAGCCATGAACCGCGCCGTGCTGCCGTTTCTCGCGCTGATCGCCACCGCGGTGCTTTGGTTCGCGTGGCAGCGGCGAAGGGCGCTGCCCGCAGGAACCGTGTAGCGATTTGCCTACGCGTCGACCTTGATCGTTGCGTCGCTTCCGGCGAGCACGACACCGCTCCAGGTTGCTCTGGCCATGGGCGCGCCGGGTGTCTCAGGGCCCCGCTGTCCCGGTACGAAACTTCCAATAGACAGCGTCCACGGTCTTGCCGTGGCCATCCTTCAGATGCGATTTCAAGGCTTCGCCCAGCGCAAACGACTGCGGAACTTCGCGCGTCGCGCGCACGAAAACGATCGCCCGTTCGTCGTCGAGGACCAACGAGCGCACCTGCGCCGGCGCGTCGCGGCCGGCGAGCCACTTCTCGGCCGCACGATCGAGCGCGGGATCCGAAACGTCGATCAGGAGCTTGCGATTGAGGGCGGCAAGGAACAGCGCCATCCCGCCCAGCAGCGCGCCGACGGCGATGGCGACGATCGCGTCGAATGCCGGGCGCGGCCCCCAGATGATCGAGACGCCTGCCACCAGCAGCGTGAGGAAAATGCCGAGCAGCGCGATCGCGTCCTCCAGCAGCACGGCGAGCACGGTCACATTCCGGCGATTCGTCCGCAAACCCTTCCAGCCGCCGATTTCCTTCAGCGCTACCGCAAACGTCCACGACTCCAGCGCGAGTGCGACCAGCAGCAGCGCAAAGACCCGTGCCGTGAACGGCTCGACGGTGCCAGGCGCCAGCAGCGCATGGATACCGTGGTAGAGATTGATGCCGCAGCCCACGAAGAACACGCTGACTGCGGACACGAGCGCCCAGAAAAATTTCTCCTGTCCGCGGCCGAACGGATGCTGCAGGTCCGGTCCTGCGCGGCTGCGCACTTCGCCGACCTTGAGCAGGACCTGATTGCCGACGTCGGCAAGCGAATGCACCGTCTCCGCGAACAGCGTAGGCGATCCGGTGACGGCCCAGCCGAACCCCTTGGATGCGGCGATGACCGAATTGGTCGCGATGGAAAGGGTGACGGAGGAAGACATGTGCGTCGGGTCAGGGTCGAATTTCGACGCGCTCACCGCGCCGTGCCGCAGTTCCTGCGCAACCGGCAAATAACGCGACCTCGAGTCCCATCAAGTCCGGATCTGCCCCGACCCCAGCACGACCCACTTCTGGCTCGTCAGCCCTTCGAGTCCGACCGGGCCACGCGCATGCAGCTTGTTGGTCGAGATGCCGATCTCAGCGCCCAGGCCGTACTCGAAGCCGTCGGCGAAGCGCGTTGACGCATTCACGATGACCGAGCTCGAGTCGACCTCGCGCACGAAACGCATCGCGGCACCGTAATCCTCGGTGACGATGGCGTCGGTGTGCTGCGAACCGTACTTGGCGATGTGCGCGATCGCGGCATCGAGATCGTCGACGATGCGCACCGCGAGAATCGGCGCAAGATACTCCGTGTACCAATCGTTCTCGGTCGCGGCCTTCATCGCCGGCACGAGCGCGCGCGCACGCTCACATCCGCGCAGCTCGACACCTTTGCGCGCGTAGATGCCGGCGAGTGGCGGCAGCACGCGCGCCGCGATATCGGCGTGAACCAGCAAGGTCTCCATCGTGTTGCACGGCGAGTAGCGCTGAGTTTTCGCGTTGTCGGCGATACGGATCGCCATTTCGGGGTCGGCGCGGGCGTCGATGAATACATGACAGACGCCGTCCAGATGCTTGATCACCGGCACCTTCGCGTCGCGCGCGATCCGCTCGATCAGGCTCTTGCCGCCGCGCGGCACGATCACGTCGACGTGCTTCTCGTCGGCGATCAGGTGACCGACGGCGTCGCGGTCGGTTATGGCCACGACCTGGACACCTGTCTCGGGCAGGCTGGCGGCGCGCAGGCCCTCGTGGACGCACGCGGCAATCGCCCGGTTGCTGCGGATCGCTTCCGAGCCGCCGCGCAGGATCGTTGCATTGCCGGCCTTGAGGCACAGTCCGGCCGCATCGGCGGTGACGTTCGGCCGCGACTCGTAGATGATGCCGACCACGCCGAGCGGCACGCGCATCCTGCCGACCTGGATGCCAGAGGGACGGAATTTCATTTCCGCAATCTCGCCCACCGGGTCGGGAAGCGCAACGATGGCATCGAGGCCGTCGGCCATCGCCGCAATCGTTTGCGGCGTGAGCGTGAGGCGATCGACAAACGCGGCGTCATGTCCGGCAGTCCTGGCCGCATCGACGTCCTCGGCATTCGCCATGCCGAGTTTCGACGCGTCGCGGCGGATCGCCGCAGCCATTGCCGCAAGCGCCGCGTTCTTCGACTTCGTGTCCGCCCGCGCCAGTTCGCGCGAGGCCGCGCGGGCAGCCGCGCCCACGCCGGCCATGTAGGCGGCGACATCCGTGAACGAGCCGAGGCCCGGGATGTTGAGGTTGGTCATGCGCAGATTGTAGCGCGCGGGCGCCGAAAGTGTCGCGCAGCGCAAGGACCGGTATAATGTCTGCCTCCGTAAGTCTCCTCGATCGACTATCCATCACAAGGAAGCTGCAATGAAAGCATTTAATGGCGGATCCACTCTTCTTGTTCTCGTTGCCGCGTCGGGCTTGGCGCTCGCGCAGCCGGCGCCGTCGGGCGGTGCCATGGTCGCAACCGCGCCCGGCAAGGCTGTGGCCGTGGAGACCATCAAGGCCGCCGCGACCGTGACGGCGATCGACAAAGGCACGCGCGCAGTCACGCTCAAGGGCCCCAAGGGCAACGAGTTCAACGTGACCGCAGGGCCGAACGTGAAGAACTTCGACCAGATGAAGGTTGGCGATCAGGTCATGCTGGAATATGTCGAAGCGCTGTCGATCGAGCTCAAGAAGGGCGGCGGGGCGCCGGTCGCGCGCACGACGCAGCAAGGCGCCGTCGCAGCCAAGCCCGGCGAGCGCCCGGCGGGCGCGGTGGGCCAACAGGTCACCGTCGTCGCCGATGTCGTCGACGTCAATCCGGCGACGCAGGTCGTCACGCTCAAGGGCCCGAAGCGCACCGTCGAGCTGAAGGTGCGCGATCCCGAGCAGTTCAAGCTGGTGAAGAAGGGCGATCAGGTCGAGGCGACCTTTACCGAGGCCGTCGCCATCGCCGTGACGCCGGCAGCCGCCAAGAAGTAGCCGCCTCCGGGAGTCCGCCGGGACCGCCGGGGGCAGCGTGCCCGCGCCGCCCTTCGATGCAAGGTGGCGCCGGCGGGCGCGTCAGCGTGCCGCCTTGATAGTCCTGACGCCAGCTTCGGCGCCAAGCAGGATCACGTCCGCGCCGCGCGCGGCGAAGAGGCCGACCGTGACCACGCCGACGATCGCGCCTATCTTCGTTTCCATCTCCACCGGGCTCGCAATGACGAGGCCGTGCACGTCGAGGATCACGTTGCCGTTGTCGGTGGTGAATCCCATCCGCCATTCGGGCTGGCCGCCCAGCAGGACAAGCCGGCGCGCAACATAGCTCCTCGCCATCGGGATGACTTCGACCGGCAGCGGGAACTTGCCCAGCACGCCGACCAGTTTCGATGCATCGGCGATGCAGACGAACTTGCGCGCGACGGCAGCAACGATCTTCTCCCGCGTCAGCGCGCCGCCGCCGCCCTTGATCATCGCGCCGTGCTCGGTCACCTCGTCCGCGCCGTCGATGTAAACCGGCATGTCGGAAACGTTGTTCAGCTCCTCGACGAAAATGCCGTGGCCTTTGAGCCGCTCGGCGGTCTTCACGGAGCTTGCGACCGCACCCTTGATCCGGTGCCTGATCTTCGCCAGCTCGTCGATGAAGAAATTCGCCGTCGAGCCGGTGCCGACGCCGATGATGGCGTCGTCCTCGACGTACTTGATAGCCTCGCGGGCGACGGCCTGCTTCAGTTCGTCCTGGGTCATCGGCATGTTCCTGGCGATGCGGGGTAGTTCAAGAGAATTCTAGCAGCGCCAGCGCTGGGAGTGCCGAGCCCGGATCCTCCGCAATGGAAGGGGCGCGTGGCGCCGGCGTTTGTCCGCGTTCGACCCGTTGTTGTCGTTGGGCGAAGCCGGAAGCCGACTTTCAAACCAACGGAAGCTGTCGTTCGGCTTTCCGCTTCCTTCCGCAGCTACGCCGCGTTACCAGCCCTTCGGTCTGGCCCAGTGGGTGGCGGTGACCGGCCAAGAGTCGCCACACGGCCAAGTCTCCGAAAGCGGTCGTTCGCGGGCCTGATCCCTGCGCAGAGTTTCAGCGACTCGCGACGTTTTGGACACGCGATGCAGCAAGGTATAAACGCACGCAGGCCTCGCGTTCAGAGATGAACGCATGATTGGCGCAGGCGTGTTCGGCGATCACGACTTGCTCAAACGGAGCGCCGTCGCGCTGGAATAGGCCGGTGACGGCAGTAAGGAGTCCGATCGCGATGACGGTCGACAGCACGGCGGCGGCGACAGTCGTGACGACGCGGGGGCGGGCCAGCGTGAGCTTGGCGTTCATGGCAGTCTCCTTGCGATCGACGGGAAAATCTGGTGTTGCTGGGACGTACTTTCCTACCCGCATGGCGCTTCAGTCCTTTAGCCGGGCTTAAGCGTTCTGAAAGACACTCTTCAGGAGCAGGCCACGTTGGGGTAAATTCGCGGAAAATCCTCCCTCCCGACGTGCCGAACCATGGCCCCCGCCTACCGCTTTGCCTCGTTTGAACTGCGACCGAAGCAACGCCAGCTGCTGGCGGACGGCCACCCGGTGGCGCTCGGTGACCGGGCGTTCGACGTGTTGCTGGCCCTGGTCGAGCGCGCGGGCCAGCTGGTTACCAAGGACGAATTGCTCGCCCTGGTCTGGCCCAACCTGGTCGTGGAGGAGAACAACCTGCAGGTCCAGGTCTCCACACTGCGCAAGGTTCTGGGGGCGAGGGCCATCGCCACCGTAGCGGGCCGCGGCTACCGCCTTACGCTGGAAATCGCCCCTGCCAGCGAATCGTCATCACCGCCCGTGCGCAAAGCGACACAACCTACCGCAACTCCTGACCAGTTTCATCGGCCACGAAGATGATCTCGACGAATACGCAATTCTGCTTGGCGAGACTCGGCTACTAACCTTGACCGGTATCGGCGGCTGCGGCAAGACGCGCCTCGCAATCGAACTCGCTGAACGGGCGCTGTCCTCGTTTCCGGACGGCGTGTGCTATGTCGATCTGGCGCCTCTCCTTGACGCAGAGCGCGTGGCACTGACGGTTGCAACGCTGCTCGGGATTCGAGAGGAGAATGACCGACCGATCATCGACACGCTTTGCGACCGCCTTGCCCGTCAACACATGCTGCTGGTCCTCGACAACTGCGAGCATCTGGTGGCTGCATGCGCGGCTTTGGTTCAGCGGGTGATTGGCGCCGCCCGAGGCGTGCGCGTGTTGGCTGCCAGTCGCGAAGGGCTAGGTGTTTCCGGGGAGCGCACAGTCACTGTTCGTTCGCTGTCGTTTCCACAGCCCGGATCGAAGCTTGACCCCCGAGCACTGGATGCGTGCGAGGCGGTGCGCCTCTTCGTCGAGCGGGCGCGACTGTTGGTTCCGAAGTTCTTGCTGGCAGACGACAGTCGTGATGCGGTGGCCGAGATCTGCCGACGACTGGATGGCATTCCGCTGGCTATCGAATTGGCCGCAGCCCGCGTGAAAATGCTTTCGGTGGAGGAAATCCGCGCCAGGCTCGACGATCGGTTCCGGCTGCTGACGGGAGGCGGCAAGACCGCCATGGCGCGGCAACAGACGCTGCTGGCCACGATCCAGTGGAGCTACGACCATCTTGCGCCCCACCAGCAGCAGCTGTTGCAGCGGCTGTCGGTATTTGTCGGTACCTGGACCCTGAGTGGTGCAGTGCATGTGGCCGGTGAGTCACCGGACGAGTATGCGATGTTGGACCTCCTCTCGCGTGTGGCCGACCAGTCACTCATTATCACGCACCGTGTCGAGGGGGGCACGACGCGCTACTCGATGCTGGAAACGGTGCGCCAGTACGCGCAGGACCGGTTGCGCGAGGCCGGCGGGGACGAGGCGGCGCGTAATCGCCATCTCGAGTTCTACGTGGCGCTTGCCGAGGAGGCCGAGTTGGAGCTTGTCGGCCCGGAACAACGCGCGTGGTTCGCACGGATTGACCAGGAGCACGAAAACCTTCTGGCGGCGCATGCTTGGTGCGATCACGCCGAGAACGGCGCCGAACTGGGGTTGCAGCTGGTCTTCGCGCTGCGTCAGCACTTAGTGCATCGCGGCCTGATAGCGCTGGAACATCGGGTGGCCACAGAGGCCTTGGCGCGGCCTGGAGCTCAAGGGCGCAACCTCGCTCGGTGCCGCACGCTCTGGCTTGTGGGCGACGCCGGCTATTTCATGGGCCGTTACGGAGAGGCCAAAGATCACGGGGAGACGAGCCTGTCTATCGCCAAGGAGATCGGCGACAGGGGAAGAGAGGCCGAAGCGCACCGGTTGCTGGGGTGGGTGTTCGTTGCCCTAGGGAGCTGGGCCACGGCGAAGGAGCATATGCAAGAGTCGCTTGCACTTTCGCGACAGCTGGGAGACAAGCGTCAGCTCTCCAAAGCGCTCGGCGGCCTCGCGGAGCTGCGCCTTGCGGAGGCGAAGCTGGATGAGGCACGGGCGCTATACGATGAAGCGTTGGCTCTTGACCGCGAGCGGGGAGATCTCGCCAGCGTTGGCTTCAATCTTTCCAACCTCGCAATGACATTGATCAGTCGCGGATTGGGGGCGCGCGCCCGCGGATTGGTGCGCGAGGGGCTCGCCATCGCCGAGGAGATCGAGTCGAAGCGGGTTGGCGTCGGACAGTTGGTTTGCTCGGCTGGGCTTGCGGCCTCATTGAGTGAGTGGAAGTGCGCCGGATGGCTCTATGGAGCAACCGAGGCGCTATGGGCACAAATGGGTTTTCAGCGCGAGCGAGCTGACGAAGCGTTCCTCATGCCGCTTATCGCACGGGCGCGAGGTGCACTAGGTGACGCGGCTTTCACGGCCGCCGAGTCTGCGGGCCGCTCACTCTCATATGAAGAGGCTATCGCCCAGGCACGTGCGTGGTTGGATGAGGGTTCCTGACTATTAATTGACACTGGGCGCGACGGTCCGCTTTGCCGCGGCGCGTATGGCTGCTCCGGGGTCGATAGTTCCCGTTCGATCAGTGGCTGCGTACTGGTCCTTACCGTCTGAAGCGGGTGCACAATCGGCGGCCGTCAACGACAGCTGTCGGCTCGGGCAGCGACCGTCGAGTTCGACGGTCGCACCCCGCTTGGCGAGGCTACACCTCCGTCTGCTCCGCCATTTCCAACGCGTCGTCCACCTCAATTCCGAGGTAGCGCACCGTGCTCTCAAGTTTGGTGTGCCCGAGCAAGAGCTGAACCGCCCGGAGATTCTTGGTGCGACGGTAGATCAGCGTCGGCTTGGTCCGGCGCATCGAATGCGTGCCGTATGCCGTCGGATCGAGTCCGATCTCCTCGACCCAGTCATCGACAATCCGCGCGTACTGGCGCGTGCCGAGGTGCGGCGACGTGTGGACCCGGCTCGGAAAGAGGTCGTTGTCCGACTTCAGGCCGGCCTCCCTGATCGAAGCCGTAAGTACTTCCCGGGTCGGCGGCGTTATCTCGAACTGCACCGGGCGCTGCGTTTTCTGCTGCAGGACGATCGCCCGTCCGGCTACTCGGTCGCCGTGGCACACATCGCGGACACGCAAGCTGACGAGATCACATGCCCGCAGCTTGCTGTCGATCCCAAGGTCGAACAATGCGAGTTCCCGGAGCCGGCCCTGCAACTCCAGGCGAACTCGGATGGCCCAGATCTTCTTCAGCTTGAAGGGCGCCTTTTGCCCGACCAGCTTGCCTTTGTTCCACGCGTCGTGATGATGAATCTGTGTCGATTCCATCGTGATCTCCATCGGGTTGAAGGAGATCCCACTTTGCGCCGCCTACCACGTCGGACGTTCATCCTGATCAAGATCGCCGGGTTCTACCTCCGGTGCTGAGCAAAGCTCCCCAGAGGCAAATCCCGACCCGAAGACGACGGCCACGGCCGTCCGAACCGGTTATTGAATCGAGGGAAGGGGCCGTTCAAGTTCGGCAACGAGGACGATTGACCGTGCGCGTGCGCGACGCGTTGGGCCAACCCGTCCGGGTGGACTCGCAGGTCTCACGGCAAGGTAAGGTCTGCCGAGTCGCGCGCTGTCGTTGGATACTGCTGCGCCGGAGATGGTGCGATGTAGTTGGAAAGGTCGAAATTGCGCCCATAGCCGGTCAGCGACGTGCGGCCGTCGTTGGTGACGCTGACCACCGTGTAGCCATAATAGGGAATCGCGCCGCTTTCTGCCCACATCGCGTCCACGGGGCTGCCGCCGTTGCCGGCGACGACCTGCCACGCCTTGACGATGCTGGGTTCGGTCGGCGAAGCCGGTCGCGACCGGCTGTACAGGTGCGCGTGTGACACGAGGTACGCAGTGGCGCTAGCGCTGTTGAGTTCGTCCCAGAAAACGTCGCGTACTCTCGGGTTCGAGTCGAGCGAGCAATCCGGCGTCGCGTCGGACGGGGTGAACGCCGGCTTGTGCCCGAGCGCAAAGATATGCCGAATCGATCGATCTTGTCGCGCCACGGCGAGGTCGTCGGCGATCCAATGCACCGGCACGGTCGCCGGCGCGCCGACGGGATCGGTGTTGAGGATGACGAAGTGCGTGTCGCGGAAGTTGAACGAATAGGTGAGACGGCTTTGATCGGTCTGCAGTTGGTCGGGGCCGCCGGCTTTGGGCCCGTTGTTGCCGGCGATGTAGGGTGCCATCACTTCGAGCCACACCGCCTCCGCGCCGGGGTTGGACACCCCGCACTGATTGTCCTCGACAGGGACCTGTGACTCGTGGTTGCCGGGCAGCGCCACGAGGCGGATGGCAGGGTTCTGGCCGGCCGGCGAGGCGCGGTAGAGTTGCACCCACGCTTCGAGCTGGTGGCGCAGCGTTGCCAGATCCGGTGTCAGGCCGAGTACCAGATCACCGGTCAGGAAGATAAAGTCGGGCGGCGGTTGCATGGCCGCAATGTCGACAAGGGTGCGTTGCAGTTGCGGCAGGTTCGCAGTGCTCGGGTCGTCCGGATTGGGCAGATCGACACGATTGCAGCCCAGGACCGCAAACGAATAGGCGACGCCGGTGTTCTCAGCTTCGTTGCGACAGGCGGAGAGCCAGAACGATACAAGAGCGACGATGCCGAGGGCAAGCCAGGATGGGCACCGTGGCACATGACTTCCGTTGAACTTCGATAAGGGCGTCATTCGTTCACCTCTCGATTCTGGTCGGTGCGGCGGGACACGAATTGTCGCCCAGCGACCCGTTGCGGACATAGGACGCCGCGAAAGCGGACATGGCCAAAAAGGTGTAGCCATACAACGTAACCGGCGCGACGCGACTATGAAATGACGCAACGAAGATTAGATACCATCGCGACCGCGCCGATGCTAGCCGTCGACTCCCGGTTGCCGCCGGGAACGCCTTCCGAGGAACTTAGCCTTCCATGGCCTTCAGTGGCATCACCTCGATTGTCGCCTGCGGGATGCCGAAGTGCGGATGGCCCACGAAGATCTTCGCCGCCTCATCGGCCGAGTTCGCCTGGACGACCTGATACATCATGATGTCGTTGCGTGCATCCTTCACGCCCGATGAAGACACGACTTTGGGCTTTCCGGCACCAGCGCCCTTGTCAGTGAACTTGCTGGCGTTCGCGCTCATCCATTTTTGCCACGCGTCCATCATCTTAGTCTCGTCAGACTTGCGTTCCTGCTCGGGCTTCTTCATCCATTCATCGATGACCGCGCTAGGCGCCTTGTAAAGAACTAGAAACTTGCCCATCGTTGCCTCCGTGGTGAGGCTCTATGAGAGCCGTGAACTGCTATTGTGGCGGAGACAGACGCGGTCCGCCACGCCCGCGTGGTAGCACCCGGTCATCGAACCTGCGCAACCATCGATGCGCAGCGCCCTCGAAGTCAGCATCAGCTCGCCAGTCCGTCAAGGCCCAGCTCGCAAATACGACGCACGCGCGGGTCGCATGTCTGGCGACTGCTTTAAAGCACACGCGCCTAGGTCCGCTTGTGGCCGGTCTCGGCCGTCCGCGTTGCGGATGCCGCGCCCGCGCTACCGCTTCCGCGGCGGCGGGAGGTCCGTGCACACACCCTCGTACATCTCTGCGGCGAAGCCGATCGATTCGGAGAGCGTCGGATGGGGATGGATCGTGCGGCCGATGTCGACGGCGTCGGCGCCCATCTCGATCGCCAATGCGATTTCGCTGATCAGGTCGCCGGCGTGCGTGCCGACGATGCCGCCGCCGACGATGCGATGCGTCGTGGCGTCGAACAGCAGCTTGGTGAAGCCTTCGTCGCGACCGTTGGCGATGGCGCGGCCCGACGCCGCCCACGGGAACAGGCCCCTCTCGACCTTGACACCTTTCGCCTTCGCCTCGTCCTCGGTGACGCCGACCCACGCGATTTCCGGATCGGTGTAGGCGACCGACGGGATGACGCGGGCGTCGAAGAATGACTTTTCGCCGGCGGCGGCTTCCGCCGCGACGTGCCCCTCGTGGACGGCCTTGTGCGCGAGCATCGGCTGGCCGACGATATCGCCGATCGCGTGGATGTGCGCGACGTTGGTGCGCATCTGGCTGTCGACGGGAATGTAGCCGCGATCGTTGACCGCGATGCCGGCCTTGTCCGCGCCGATCTTCCTGCCGTTCGGGCTGCGGCCGACCGACAGCAGGACGAGGTCGTAAGCCTGCGCACCGGACGGCGCCTGCTCACCTTCGAACGTCACGTGCAGCGCGTCCTTTTTCGCTTCGATCGCGACGGTCTTCGTCTTCAGCATCACGCGGTCGAAGCGCGGCTTGTTCGATTTCTCCCACACCTTCACGAGATCACGGTCCGCGCCCAGCATCAGCCCGTCGAGCATCTCGACGACGTCGAGGCGTGCGCCGAGCGACGAGTACACGCTCCCCATCTCGAGGCCGATGATGCCGCCGCCGACGACGAGCATCCTCTTCGGGACCAGGGCGAGGTCGAGCGCCCCGGTCGAGTCGACGATGCGCGGGTCGTCCTTCGGCGCGAACGGCAGCCAGACGGACTGCGACCCGGCGGCGATGATCGCCTTCCGGAAGCGGACGATCTTTTTCGCGCCCGTCTTCTGCGCGCCGGCACCCTCGGTCAGCTCGATCTCGATGTGATGCGGATCGAGAAAGCTGCCGTACCCGCGTACGACGTCGACCTTGCGCGCTCTCGCCATGCCCGCGAGCCCGCCGGTAAGCTTGCCGACGACCCTGTCCTTCCAGCCGCGCAGCTTGTCGAGATCGACCCTGGGTGCGCCGAACGCGATGCCATGCTCGGAAAGCGTCTTCGCTTCGTCCATCACCGCGGCGATGTGCAGCAGCGCCTTCGAGGGGATGCAGCCGACGTTGAGACAGACTCCGCCCAAGGTCGCATAGCGCTCGACGAGCACCGTCTTCATGCCGAGATCCGCCGATCGGAACGCCGCGCTGTAACCGCCGGGTCCGGCGCCGAGCACAAGCATTTCGCATTCGATGTCCGCCTTGCCGGTATAGGTCGCGCTGCCGGGTACCGGGGGTGTGGCCGGCAGAGGCTTCGGCTGTTCCGGAGCAGTTGCGGCAGCGGGTGCGGTTGTCGGCACGGGCTTCCCGGAGTCCGAGGTCTCGAGTGTCAGGATCACGACACCTTCCGCGATCTTGTCGCCGAGCCTGACCTTCAACTCCTTCACGGTGCCCGCGACCGGCGATGGTACGTCCATCGTCGCCTTGTCCGACTCCAGCGTGACAAGGGAGTCCTCGGCGTTCACCGTGTCGCCGGGCTTGACGAAGATCTCGATGACCGGAACGTCCTTGAAGTCGCCGATGTCCGGGACCTTGACTTCGATGACGCTCATTTGTGTGCCCCCACGCTCGCGGCTTGCGCCGCCTCGCTGCCCCCCAAGGGGGAGCAATTCGCGCCTTGGGGCAGCCCGGCGGCGCTCATAGCATGACCCGCCGCATGTCGGAAAGGAGTGCGCCGAGATAGGTAGTGAATCGCGCAGCCGACGCGCCGTCGACGACGCGGTGGTCGTAGGACAGGGACAGCGGCACCAGGAGACGTGGCGCGAAGGCCCTGCCGTCCCAGACCGGTTGCGTCTGCGATTTCGACACGCCGAGGATCGCGACCTCCGGCGCATTGATGATCGGCGTGAACGCGGTGCCGCCGATGCCGCCAAGGCTCGAAATCGAAAAGCAGCCGCCCGTCATCTCCGCAGGCCCGAGCTTGCCCTCGCGCGCCTTCGCCGAAAGCTCGCCCATTTCCTTCGCGATCTGCAGCACGCCCTTCTGGTCGGCGTTCCTGATCACCGGTACGACCAGGCCATTCGGCGTGTCGGCGGCGAATCCGATGTGAAAGTACTTCTTCAGTACCAGGTTGTCGCCGTCGAGAGAGGCGTTGAAATCCGGGAATTTTTTCAGTGCGGCGACACTCGCCCTGATCAGGAACGCGAGCATGGTCACCTTGATCCCGGCCTTTTCGTTTTCCTTGTTGAGCTGGACGCGGAACGCCTCGAGCTCGGTGATGTCGGCCTCGTCGAACTGCGTGACGTGGGGGATCATCACCCAGTTGCGAGCGAGGTTGGCGCCGGAAATCTTCTTGATCCGCGAAAGCGGCCGCGGTTCGATCGGCCCGTGCTTCGCGAAATCGACCGTCGGCCACGGCAGCAGATTGAGCGCGCCACCACCGGTAACCCCGCCGCTCGCGCCGGCCGGCGCGCCACCGGCAATTGCCTGCTTGACGAAATTCTGCACGTCTTCCAGCAGGATCCGCGTTTTCGGGCCTGTGCCCGTCACGCGCGCGAGGTCGACGCCCAGTTCTCGCGCAAATTGGCGCACCGAAGGCGAGGCGTGGGCCGCCTTGAAGGTGTCGCCGTCGACGGCAGCGGCCGGGGGCGCGGCGGCAGGCGTTGGCGCCGGCGCGGGCTTGGGCGCGGGTTCCGCCGCTACAGGCGTCGGCAGCGGGGCCTTCGCCGGCTCGGGCGCCGCGGACGCCTTCGTGCCACCGGCGTCGGTGCCTTCTAGCGTCAGGATCACCATGCCCTCGGCGATCTTGTCGCCGAGCTTGACCTTCAACGCCTTCACCGTGCCCGCCACGGGCGACGGAACGTCCATCGTCGCCTTGTCCGACTCGAGCGTAATCAGCGAGTCGTCGACGGCTACGGTGTCGCCCGGCTTGACGAAGATCTCGATGACCGGCACTTCCGTGAAGTCGCCGATGTCGGGGACTTTGACTTCGATCGTGCTCATCGTATCCTCAGGGATTCATCGCGTCGGGCGCCGGCTACACGGTCCACGG
This sequence comes from uncultured beta proteobacterium, assembly GCA_963726775.1. Lineage (GTDB taxonomy): Bacteria > Pseudomonadota > Gammaproteobacteria > Burkholderiales > Casimicrobiaceae > CAIWHR01. The sequence continues at coordinate 781,884 of CAVSDL010000001.1, read as the reverse complement.
TGCCGGCTTTGCAGGATCGAGGCCGTACTTTTTCAGCGCTTCGGCAACTTTCGAAGGCGGCAGCGTGCCTTCGTCCGCGAGCGATTTGAGCGCCGCGACGGCAACGCAGTGGCGATCGACCTCGAAGAACCGGCGCAGCTTCTCGCGCGTGTCCGAGCGCCCGAAGCCATCGGTGCCGAGCACCGTGTAGCGCCGTGGCACGCAGGCGCGAATCTGGTCCGCGTACGCGCGCATGTAGTCGGTGGCGGCGATCACCGGCCCCTGCGTGTCCTTGAGGCAGATCTCCACGTGCGCGGGCTTCGGTTTTGCCGTCGGGCTCAGCATGTTCTCGCGCGTGACGCGCATGCAGTCCCGTGCCAGCAGGGTGAAGCTCGGGCAGCTCCAGAGATCCGACTCGACGCCCCAGTCGTCTTTCAGCAGATCGGCGGCGGCGATCACCTCGCGGAAGATCGTGCCGGAGCCGAGCAGTTGCACCCGCGGCGCCTTGCTCTTCCTGTCGCCCGCCCGGAACAGGTACATTCCCTTTATGATCGAGGGCGCCGCGCCTTCCGGCATCGCCGGGTGCGGATAGTTTTCGTTCATCACGGTGAGGTAGTAATAGACATCCTCCTGCTCGGCGTACATGCGCCGCAGCCCGTCCTGGATGATCACCGCGACCTCGTAACCGAATGTCGGATCGTAGGAAACGCAGTTGGGGATCGTCGCCGAGATCAGGTGGGAGTGGCCGTCCTCGTGCTGCAGACCTTCGCCATTCAGCGTCGTGCGGCCCGCAGTTCCACCCAGCAGGAAGCCGCGCGAGCGCATGTCGCCGGCTGCCCACGCGAGGTCGCCGATGCGCTGGAAACCGAACATCGAGTAGAAGATGTAGAACGGGATCATCGGCACGCCGTGCGTCGAATACGACGTCGCGGCGGCGATCCAGTCGCACATCCCGCCGGCCTCGTTGATCCCTTCCTGCAGGATCTGCCCGTGCTTGTCCTCCTTGTAGAACATCAGCTGATCGGCATCCTGAGGCGTATAGAGCTGGCCTTGCTGGTTCCAGATGCCAAGCTGCCGGAACATGCCTTCCATGCCGAAGGTGCGGGACTCGTCGGGGACGATCGGCACGATGTGCTTGCCTATGTTCTTGTCGCGCAACAGCAGTTGCAGCACCTGGACGAACGCCATCGTCGTCGAGATCTCGCGATCGTCGGTGCCTTTCAGGAACCGCTCGAACGCGGAGAGGTCCGGCGTGGTCAGCGCCCCTGCCTTCGAACGCCGCGCGGGCATGTAACCCCCCAGCTCCATCCGCCGCGCGCGCATGTACTCGAGCTCCGGTGATCCCTCGGGAAACGTGACGTAAGGCACCTCCTCCAGCTTGTCGTCGGGCACCGGGATCTTGAACCGGTCGCGGAACTTGCGGATCGAGTCGACCGACATCTTTTTTTGCTGATGCGTTATGTTCTGCGCCTCGCCGGAATCCCCCATTCCATAGCCCTTGATCGTCTTCGGCAGGATGACCGTCGGCTGGCCCTTGTGATTCACCGCGGCGTGGTAGGCCGCGTACACCTTGAACGGGTCGTGACCGCCGCGATTCAGCTTCCAGATGTCGTCGTCCGACCAGTCGGCGACGAGCTCCTTCAGTTCCGGTGTATTGAAAAAATGCTCGCGGACGTAGGCGCCGTCCTTCGATTTGATCGTCTGATATTCGCCGTCGACGACTTCCATCATCCGGCGCATCAGAATGCCCTTCTTGTCGCGCGCGAAAAGCGGGTCCCAGTGCCGGCCCCAGACGACCTTGATCACGTTCCAGCCGGCGCCGCGGAAATCCGACTCCAGTTCCTGGATGATCTTTCCGTTACCGCGCACCGGGCCGTCCAGCCGCTGCAGGTTGCAGTTGACGACGAAGACCAGGTTGTCGAGATTCTCGCGGGCCGCCATCCCGATCGCGCCCATCGACTCCGGCTCGTCCATCTCGCCGTCGCCCATGAAGGCCCACACCTTGCGGCCCTCGGTGTTCGCCAGTCCGCGGTCCTGCAGGTACTTCATGAACCGCGCCTGGTAGATTGCCATCAGCGGTCCCAGACCCATCGATACCGTCGGGAACTGCCAGAAATCGGGCATCAGCCACGGATGCGGGTACGACGAAATGCCCTTGCCGTCGACTTCCTGGCGGAAATTTTCGAGCTGCTCTTCGGCGAGCCGACCCAGCATGAACGCCCGCGCATACACGCCGGTGGCCGAATGGCCCTGGACAAACACGAGATCGCCGCCGCTCGCCTCCGACGGCGCGCGCCAGAAATGGTTGAATCCGATGTCGTAGAGCATCGCCGCGGACGCAAAGCTGGCGATGTGGCCGCCGACGTTGGTGTCCTTGTTCGCGCGGAGCACCATCGCCATAGCGTTCCACCGCACGTAGTGCCGGATCTTCTGTTCGATGTTGAAATCGCCCGGAAGCTTCGCCTGTGACTCGACGGGAATCGTATTGATGTACGCGGTGTTCGCCGAAAACGGCAGGTAGGCGCCGGACCGGCGCGCCTTGTCGATCAGCGACTCGATCAGGAAATGCGCGCGGTCCGGCCCCTCCTGCGCGAGCACGCCGTCGAGCGCGTCCAGCCATTCGCGCGTTTCCTGCGGGTCCGGATCCGGGATGATGTCCATGCGTGCCTCCTCCTGCATCGATAAGCGACCGGGGCGGGTCCGGGCGATCTCTCTGGATTGTAAGCGGCAGGTGCTGGCAGCGCATCGCTGCGCTGCGGGACCGCGGGTTCCGGCGCAGTGACGGCTCGCATCTCCGCCCCCGATTCTACCGTCTGACGAAAATCGCCCCTGCACGGAGTGACAGAGCGGCGATCAGGGCGGCAACGCAGGACTTCGGGCCGGGTGGGCATTGTAAGCGTTTACCGACGGTGTTTCGAGAGCAGCCACAGGCCGTATAGCAGTGACAAGGTTCCGAATACGCCAAATCCGATCCGGTAGCTGCCGGTAACGGCTGCCAGCAACGCGAATGTCGGCGGCCCGATCACGACGCCGGCAAAGGTGACGAAGCTCGTGGCGGCGGTGGTCGTGCCCGCCCGGCCATCCGGTGCATTGCGCGCGATCTCGGCAAGCTGGACCCCATTCCAGCCGATCGCCGTCGCCCCGAAGAGTCCGCAAACGACGAGCACGGCCCCCGCCGGCCATTCCGCGCCGAACGCGGCGGTGGCGTACGCGCATGCGCCGCTCGCGACGCCGATAGCTCCGAGCAGCGTGCGGGGCCGCAACCAGTGGTCGGCGACCGCACCCCAGCCGATCCGGCCGACGATGCCTCCAAGATTGGTCACCGTGAGCGCCAGCCCCGCGGCAATGAGCGACACCCGCAACGTCTCGGTCAGGTAGACGACCAGAAAACTGCCCAGGCAGATCTGTGTTGCGGCGTAGATGAATCCGGAGAGCGCCAATTCGATCAGCGCGGGCGTCGAGAACACCAGCCGCAGCGGGGCGACGACGCCGTCGAGGGACAATGTCCGCGAGGGTATCCGGTCCGCATCGAGCGTCGCGCGCGTGGATTCCGCCAAAATGGCGATGGCGACCCCGAGCGCGGCGACGCCGACAAACGTCGCGCGCCATCCCAGCGCCAGCGCGATTCCCGGGAGCGTCGCGCCGGCGAGCGCGGCCCCGATGGGGACCCCCGTCTGCTTGATCGAAAACGTGAGCGCCATTCGCGAGCGCGGCGCCGTCCTGGCGAGCACGTGCGACGACGCCGGAGTGATCGGCCCGTATCCGAAGCCGATCATGACCGGGGCAATGGTCAACAGGGCGACGAGCGCCGACGGCGGCGCCGCGCCGGCGACCACCGTGGCCACACCCGCAGCGCAGAACAACAGACACACCTGCGAAACCCGAATCGCACCAAAGCGTTCGATGAATCCGCCGCTGGCAAGACTGCCGGCCATCGAGCCGGTGTAAAGGATCCCTACAAACACGCCGATGAGCTTTGCCGGGAGCGAGAGGTCCGCGGCGATGATCGGCGCGAGGACCGCAGGCGCGGTCGCCGCCAGCGACGTGAATATCTGGATCGCGAGCGTGACGGCAAGCGCCGCCACGGCGGTGCGCGAGGGAGTCATGGCGGAATGGGGTTGCTCATGAACCCGCGCGACGGGAAGGCAGCCAGGAAATCGCGGGCCGTCATCGCGGTGTCGCGCAGCGAGAAGGTACCCGACCTGCTTCAGCGCGCGATTTCAATGGTGCGCGACTCCGTCACGATGGCGTCGACGCCATGATCGTGCGGCGCGGCGGGAACGCGATGCACGATCTGCATGTCGAACGCTCCCGCAACACGCATTGCGCCCCGCGGGACCAAGGGCAGCAGCCGATCGTAGAACCCGCCGCCGTAACCGAGGCGTCTTCCGGCGCTGTCGAACGCGACGCCCGGCACGAGCACCCAATCGAGGGTGCCCGGTGGCAACGTCGGGCAGTGCGGCAGGGGCTCGGGGATGCCCTGGTGGCCGGCGCCGACGTCGTGGTCCGGATCGGCGAGCGCATGCAAGTCGAGCATGCGGGTCGCGAGGTTGACCCGCGGAATCGCCACCGTCTTGCCCGAGGCGAGCGCCGCGCGAACGAGGGGCAGCGTGTTCCACTCGGTGCGGAAGGCGAGCGTCAGCAGCACCGTGCGCGAAGTCGCGAACGACGGAAGCGCAATGATGCGCGCGATGATCGCCTGCGCGGCCGTCGTGCGGTCCACCGGCGCCATCGCGTCGCGTCCGGCGAGCACCTGCCGCCGCAGCGCCAGCTTGGCTTCGTGCAGCGCGGCGCCTTGTGGCGCGGCCGTGTCGACCGGGTCCTGGGGCGATGGCATGGCGCGATGGTAACGCAACCCCGGCACCGCAATGCGGAGTCGACGGCGGCTCCACACGTGCGCCTATAATCACCCCTTTCCGCGCAGGCTCCCCCAATGAAAAATGTCCACCAGATCCACCGCGACCGTCGTTCGGCGCTCCTGAGGCAGATGCGGACGCAAGCGGGCGGCGGTCTGGCCCTGGTGCCGACGGCGCCCGAGTTTGCCCGCAACCGCGACTCGCTGTTTCCGTTCCGCCACGACAGTTACTTCCATTATGTCTGCGGCTTTCCCGAGCCCGAGGCGGTGGTTGCGCTGGTCGCCGGCAAGGACGGACCGGCGGGCGACCGCCATATCCTGTTCTGCCGGGAAAAAAACGAGGAGCGTGAAATCTGGGATGGATTCCGCTACGGCCCCGACGCGGCGCGCGAGATATTCGGCTTCGACGAGGCGCATCCAATCGCGGACCTCGACAAGGCGCTGCCCGATCTCGCCTCCGATCAGCCGGCGCTGTATACGCCGTTGGGCCTGTTCGCTCCGTGGGACAGGAAGATCACCGAGGTGCTCAACGAAGTCCGGAATCGCGTGCGCACGGGCGTCGCTGCCCCCGAGGAAATCGTCGACGTCCGCCAGGCGCTCGACGTGCTTCGTCTCGTGAAGGACGAGCACGAGCTGAAGCTGATGCGCCGCGCCGCCGAGATTTCCGCGGGCGCGCATCGCCGCGCCATGGAGCGCACGCGCGTCGGCTGGTTCGAATATCAGGTCGAGGCCGAACTCACGCACGATTTCCTCCGCCTGGGAGCGCAGGCGGTTGCCTATCCGTCGATCGTCGCCGGGGGACCGAACGCCTGCGTATTGCACTATCGCGACAACAATCGGCAACTCCAGGATGGCGAGCTGCTCCTGATCGACGCCGGCTGCGAATATCACAGCTATGCGTCCGACATCACGCGCACCTTTCCGGTCAACGGAAAATTTGCCGGGCCGCAGAAGGCCGTCTACGAACTCGTGCTCGCGGCACAGATGGCGTGCATCGACGCAGTGAAGCCGGGCGCCGACTTTCACGACTATCACAAGGTCGCCGAGCGCGTGCTCGCGCAAGGTTATGTCGATCTCGGCCTCTGCAAGGGCACGTTGGACGAGGTGTTGGAGAAAGGCAGCCATAAACAGTTCTATATGCACCGCGCGGGCCACTGGCTCGGGCTCGACGTGCACGATGCCGGCCTCTATCAGGTGAAAGGCGCATCCCAGAAGCTCCTGCCGGGGATGGTGCTCACCGTCGAGCCGGGAACGTACATTCGCCCCGCGGACAGCGTACCCGAACCGTTCTGGGACATCGGTGTTCGGATCGAGGACGATGTCGTGGTCACGGCGACCGGCATCGAAATACTGTCCGCCGCGGCGCCGAAATCGGTCGCCGACGTCGAAGCTGCTTGCCGGCGGTGAAGTATCGGAGACTGCCGTTGCGGCGTGGAGGCGTTCCCGACCGTTTGCGCCGGGCCCGCGCGAAAATCGGGAAGTGAGCCGATGCTGCATGACCTCGCCATTGTCGGCGCCGGGCCTGTCGGCGCGACGCTCGCTCTGGCGCTCGCTGACGGCGATCTGGATGTTGTTGTCCTGGACGCGCGCGCGCCAGGCGAGACGCTGCGTGCCGACCGGTCGCTGGCGCTGTCACATGGCGCGCGACTGATCCTGGAGCGGCTTGACGTCTGGGCCGGCCTGGCGGCGACGCCGGACGCCGCGACGCCGATTACGGAAATCGACATCTCGCAGGCCGGCGGCTTCGGGACGGCGAAGCTCACGGCGTTCGAGAACGGTCTGCCGGCCCTGGGCTACGTCGTCAGCTACCGTGCGCTGCAGGCGGCGCTCGATGCCGCGCTTCTGCGCTCAGTCGTCGCGGTCCGGCATCGCGTGACGGCGAAATCGGTCGGCGGCACGTCCGCCTATGCCGCGGTCCAGACCGACGGCGGAGACGGCGAACCCATCCTGGCGCGGCTTGCCGCGGTCGCCGACGGCTCGGGCGCTGCCGTTGCCGGCGTCGCGCGCAAGCGGTACGACTATGGGCAGGTCGCGCTGGTCGCGAAGCTCTGGCGGGCGGCGCCGCACGCGGGGCGAGCCTACGAGCGCTTCACACCCGAGGGTCCGGTGGCGCTGCTGCCGGAGGGCGATCACTACGGCCTTATCTGGACCGCGACGCCGGAGCGCGCCGGCCGTCTGCTCGCGTTGGACGACGCAGCGTTCTGCGAGGAACTCGCACGCCGCTGCGGCACGCGCGCCGCGGGATTCACCCGCGTGGCCGACCGCCGCGCAATTCCGCTGGCGCTCGAGTACGCGCGCGACTTCGCAAGCACGCGGTGTGTGATGCTGGGCAACGCTGCGCAGACGCTGCATCCGGTTGCCGGACAGGGGTTCAACCTGGGCCTCCGCGATGCTTACGAGTTGGCGCAAGCGATCCTCGACGTCCCGCGCACGGAAATCGGCGGCGGCCCGATGCTTTCCCGCTACGCGCGTCACCGCGGACCCGACCGCTGGGCCGGAATCGCGTTCACGCACGGCCTCGTCAATATTTTCGGCAATGATCTGCCCGTACTGCGGTGGCCGCGCGGGTTGGCGCTCACTATGTTGGACGCGCTGCTGCCGGCGAAGCGCGCGTTCACGCGCGCAATGCTTTTTGGACTCCGTTAGAACAGCGAGCTGCATTGCGGTGCGCCGACCAAGAATCATGCCACGTTGATCTGCGGCAACGACTCGGCGCACGAACGTGCCGCAGTCCGTCCGCACACGCTGCAGAACGGTTATAATTCGCTCCCCGTCGCCGCAATTCCCCGCTCGACTTTCGATTTTCCGCAAACGATCGTGCACATCGGACCGTACGCCATTGCCAACAGCCTCGCCGTCGCGCCGATGGCAGGTGTGACGGACAGGCCGTTCCGGCAGCTGTGCAAGCGCTTCGGGGCGGGATACGCGATTTCGGAAATGGTGGCGTCGAACCCGAAGCTCTGGGGCACCGAAAAATCGTTGCGCCGCATCGACCATCGCGGCGAGGCCGCGCCGATCATCGTGCAGATCGCGGGCGCCGACCCGGCAATGATGGCGGCCGCCGCGCGCTACAACGTCGACCGCGGGGCGCAGATCATCGACATCAACATGGGCTGCCCGGCGAAGAAAGTCTGCAACGTCGCCGCGGGCTCGGCACTGCTCTCGAACGAGCCGCTGGTCGCGGCGATCCTCGAGGCCGTAGTCGGCGCCGTCGACGTCCCGGTTACGCTCAAGATCCGCACGGGCGCGAATCCCGGCCATCGGAATGCGCTCGCCATCGCCAGGATTGCCGAGGACGCCGGCATCCGCGCTCTCACGGTCCATGGCCGTACGCGCGCCTGCGCCTACGTCGGCGCCGTCGAGTACGACACGATACGCGCCGTGAAGGCGGCGTTGTCGATTCCGGTCGTAGCCAATGGCGACATCGGCTCTCCCGCGCAGGCCCGGCGGGTCCTCGACTATACCGGCGCTGACGCGATCATGATCGGTCGGGCTGCGCAAGGACGACCGTGGATATTCCGCGAGATCCGGCACTACCTCGATTGCGGCGAGCTGCTGGCGCCGCCGACTGTCGAGGAGGCGCGTGCGGCGATCGTCGTGCATCTGGCCGATCACTACGCGTTCTACGGGGAAGCGACGGGCGCCCGCATTGCGCGCAAGCATCTCGGGTGGTATACGCAGGACCTTTCCGGCGGCGATGCATTTCGCCGGGAAATCAATGCGACGGAGACGACAGCGGCACAAATCTCCGTCGTGCACCGCTTTTTCGACATACTCGCCGACCGTGGCGAGCGCCTGGACTACCGCAGACGGCACGCGGATATTGTCGACGGGCGCGTCGCATTCGGCCGTGCGGTACAGCAATTGCCACAGGGCGGGGAGGCCCTGGCCGCGTGAGAAAAACACTACGCATCAACGGCGGCAACGAACTCGGCAAGACGGTCGAGAAATCCCTCGACGAATACTTTCGCAGGCTCGACGGCGAGCCTCCGCACGGCGTTTACGACATGGTCATCACCCATGTCGAGCGTGCGCTGATCGCGTCGGTGATGGCGCGCGCGGAAGGCAACCAGACGCAAGCGGCCGACATGCTCGGGATGAATCGCAACACGCTACGCGCGAAACTCACGAAGTACGGCATTCGCTGAGCGCCGGCGCGATGGATCGCCGCGCCGGCCTCGGTTACTAGCCGCCCTTTCGGCCCGCGCTGCAGTTGCCCGCCGCTCGCATTCCGCGCATGTCCGCCTCGATCAAGCAAGCGCTGCTGTCCGTCTCCGACAAGACGGGTCTCGTCGAGTTTGCGGCGGGCCTCGCGCGTCTCGGGGTGCGGCTCCTTTCCACCGGCGGTACGGCCAAGGCGCTCTCCGCCGCCGGACTTTCCGTGACGGAAATCGGCGATTACACGGGCTTCCCGGAAATGCTCGACGGCCGGGTAAAGACGCTGCACCCGCGAGTACACGGTGGAATCCTCGCGCGCCGCGACCTGCCGGCACATGTCGCGGCGATCGAAAGGCACGGCATTCCACCGATCGACCTTGTCGTCGTCAACCTCTATCCGTTCCGGGAGACGGTGGCGAAGCCCGGCTGCACGCTTGACGACGCGATCGAAAACATCGACATCGGCGGCCCGGCCATGGTGCGTTCGGCGGCCAAGAACTGGCAGCACGTCGGTGTGGTCGTCGACCCGGACGATTACACGGCGTTGTTCGACGAGCTCCACGCGAACGGCACCACGCTGTCGGCGGCGACGCGTTTTGCGCTCGCGCGGAAGGCGTTTTCACATACGGCCGCTTATGACGGAGCGGTCTCGAATTGGCTGACGGCGCGCGGACCCGACGGTGCCGCGAAGGCATTTCCCGACCGCTACACGATGCAAGTCGTGAAGGTGCAGGATCTGCGCTACGGGGAGAATCCCCATCAGAGCGCCGCGTTCTATCGCGACCTTGCGCCAAGCGCCGGTTCGATCGCGACGTACCGGCAACTGCAGGGCAAGGAGCTCTCCTACAACAATATCGCCGACGGGGACGCGGCATGGGAATGCGTGAAGACGTTCGATCAGCCCGCGTGCGCGATCGTAAAGCACGCCAATCCGTGCGGCGTGGCGATTGCCGACTCTTCGCTCGCCGCTTACCGGAAAGCGTTCGCCACCGATCCGGTTTCCGCGTTCGGAGGCATCATCGCGTTCAACCGCCAGGTGGACGCGGCGACGCTGGAAGCCGTCGCGACGCAGTTCGTCGAGGTGCTGATCGCACCAGCGTATGCTCCCGATGCGCTGACCCTGATTGCACAGAAGAAAAACGTCCGGGTCCTGGAGGTGGGGCTGCCGGACGGCGTGCTGGCCGCGCAGCTCGACATGAAGCGCGTGGGCGGCGGCTTGCTGATGCAGACGGCGGATGCGCGCAATGTGCAGCCGGCGGACTTCAGGGCCGTGACAAAGATGGCGCCGACCGCCGCACAGCTTGCGGATCTCATGTTCGCGTGGCGCGTCGCGAAATTCGTCAAGTCCAATGCAATTGTCTATTGCGCCGGCGGACAAACGCTGGGCATCGGTGCCGGCCAGATGAGCCGCGTGGATTCGACGCGCATCGCGGCGACCAAGGCGAAAAACGCCAGCCTTTCGCTTGCCGGTTCGGTAGTCGCTTCCGATGCGTTCTTCCCGTTCCGCGACGGCGTCGACGTCGTCGCCGACAATGGCGCCACCGCGGTGATCCAGCCGGGCGGCAGCATGCGCGACGACGAGGTGATCGCGGCCGCCGACGAGCGTCGCGTCGCCATGGTATTCACGGGGATCCGCCACTTCCGTCATTAACGTCAGCGCGGCGCGCCGGCCGCGATCAAGGAAGGCATGCCATGTTGTTTCGCGCCCTTCGAGCGGGATGTTTGTGTGCAGCCGTGATGGTCGTGCCGGCGCCGCGCGCCCTCGGCGCGGAACAGACCCTCGCAGCGCCCGAAGCGGCATCCATCGCGACGCCCGTCGTGACGCCCGAGGCGGCCCCGTCGGCGAACCCCGGGCCCGGCCCGGAAGCGCAGCGGCCCGCGGCCGCCAAGGACTCGGAGTGGATACCGTGCGGAAAGATGTGGAGCTGGCTCGATTATCAATGCCGCAACCTGAAGAAGTCGTGGCGCGAAGGCACGCCGGACATCTACGTGACCGGCATCACCTACCACGATCGCGGGACGTACTCGGCGGAAAAGATCGCAACGTACAACGAGGCGGCGTACGGCGGGGGGCTGGGCTGGTCGACGCAGGCCGAGAACGGCGACAGCTTCGGGTGGTACGGCATCGTCTTTCGAGACTCGCACTACAACTACACGAAGATGTTCGGCTGGGAGTGGCTGACCTACTGGCCGGAGCGGAACGATTTCGCCGTAGGGCTCGGCTATACGATCTTCCTGGGATCGCGGCCCGACATCTACAGCGGCGTGCCGTTTCCCGGCATACTCCCCTTGGCGTCGGTGAAGCTGCGCGGTCTCGAGATCATCGGAACGTACATTCCGAAGGTAAGCCAGGGAACCACGGGCAACGGCAACGTCGCCTTCGTGTTCCTGCGCTATCACCTGTGACGCGGCGCGCGCAATGAACATCCTCGTCATCGGTGGTGGCGGCCGCGAGCACGCGCTGGCGTGGAAGCTGGCGCAGTCGCCGCGAGTCGCCAAGATCTTCGTGGCGCCGGGAAACGCCGGAACGGCGGTCGAACCCGAGCTCACCAATGTCGCGATCACGGCAATCCCCGACCTCGTCGCCTTCGCGGGGCAGCATCAGGTCGCGCTTACGATCGTCGGGCCCGAGGGGCCTCTCGCCGCCGGAATCGTCGACGCCTTTCACGCGGCTGGACTGCGGATCTTCGGACCGACCCGGGCGGCCGCGCAGCTGGAAAGCTCGAAAGATTACGCGAAGGAATTCATGGCGCGGAAGTGCATTCCGACCGCGCGCCATCAAACGTTCACCGACGCCGTTCAGGCGCGCGCCTACGTATCGGAATGCGGCGCCCCGATAGTCGTCAAGGCTGACGGTCTCGCGGCCGGGAAGGGCGTTGTCATCGCGGCAACGGTTGCCGAGGCGCACGCCGCGATCGATTCGATGCTCTCGGGAAATGCACTTGGCGCCGCGGGCGCGCGCGTCGTCGTCGAAGAGTTTCTCTCCGGCGAAGAGGCAAGCTTCATCGTGATGGTGGACGGCCGGAATGTGCTCCCGCTTGCGTCGTCGCAGGACCACAAGCGGTTGAGGGACAACGACGAGGGGCCCAACACCGGCGGCATGGGTGCCTATTCGCCGGCCCCGGTCGTCACCCCGGCACTGCACGCGCGAATCATGCGCGAAGTGATCACGCCCACGGTGTCCGGCATGGCCGACGACGGAATTCCATACACTGGCTTTCTCTATGCCGGCGTGATGATCGACGACGCGGGGAATCTCAAGGTCCTCGAGTTCAACTGCCGCATGGGCGATCCTGAGACACAGCCCATCATGGCCCGGCTGAAGACCGATCTGGTCGAACTCGTTCAGCATGCGGTCAACGGAACGCTCGACGTGGCCGAGATCGAGTGGGACCGCCGCACGGCACTCGGCGTCGTCATGGCCGCACAGGGTTATCCGGACGCCCCGCGCCAAGGCGATGCGATCACCGGTCTTGCGCGCGTCACTCCCGAAACGCACGCCGGCTGCAAGGTTTTTCACGCGGGTACGGGGCTCCGGGCGGGCGAGGTTGTCGTGACCGGCGGCCGCGTACTATGCGTGACGGCGCTGGGCGACTCCGTCAGACAGGCGCAACGGGCCGCCTACGCAGCAGCCGCCGAGATACACTTCGAGGGTATGCAGTATCGGCGCGACATCGGCTTTCGCGCCTTGGCGCCGCGCAAGGCCGGCGCGTGAAACGAATCTGACCCCGATCCCGGCGTACCAACATGAACGTCACCGCCCCGCGCGAATATTTTCTCGATCTGCAGTTGCGCGTCGTCGCCGGCCTCGAGGCGCTCGACGGCTCGCCGTTCCGCCGTGATGCATGGACGCGACCCGAAGGCGGCGGCGGCATTTCCCGGCTGATCGAGGAGGGCAACGTTCTCGAGCGCGGAGGCGTCAATTTCTCGCACGTTACCGGCGCGCGGCTGCCGGTGTCCGCAACCGCGGCGCGGCCCGGCCTCGCCGGCCGCGCGTGGGAGGCAATGGGCGTTTCGCTGGTGCTGCACCCGCGGAATCCTTACGCGCCAACCGTGCACCTCAATGTACGGATGTTCGTCGCGCATGCGCCTTCCGCCACGGAGGGCGATGTCTGGTGGTTCGGCGGCGGCATGGACCTTACGCCCTATTACGGTTTCGCCGAGGACGCCATTCACTTCCATCGCACGTGCCGCACCGCTCTCGCGCCATTCGGCGCCGATGCGCACCCGAAGTTCAAGCGCTGGTGCGACGAATATTTCTTCCTCAAGCACCGCGGGGAGCCGCGCGGCGTCGGCGGGATATTCTACGATGACCTCGCCGATGGCGGCTTCGATCGCTGCTTCGCGCTTACGAAGAGCGTGGGTGACCATTTCCTCGACGCCTACGTGCCCATCCTCGAACGGCGCAAGAACGTTCCTTACGGCGAGCGTGAGCGCGATTTCCAGGCGTACCGCCGCGGCCGTTACGTCGAGTTCAACCTGGTCTGGGATCGTGGCACCCTGTTCGGTCTGCAATCGAACGGCCGCACCGAGGCCATACTGATGTCGCTGCCGCCCATCGTCAAATGGCGCTACGACTGGAAACCCGAGGCGGGTACGCCGGAAGCGACGCTCTACACCGATTTTCTGGTGGCCAAGGACTGGGCCGCATGACGGATGCGCGGCATCCGGCGCACGACGCGCATCTCTTCGAGAGCAAGGTATCCTCGGAGCCGGTGTTCGACGGCAAGCTCCTGCACGTTCGCCGCGACACCGTGAGGCTGCCCGACGGCACACTCGCGATACGCGAGCACATCGTCCATCCGGGCGCCGTACTGATCGTTCCCGTGCTGGCCGACGGCCGCCTCGTCGTCGAGCGACAGTTCCGCTATCCGCTCGGCCGGGTGTTCGTCGAGTTCCCGGCGGGAAAACTCGATCCCGGCGAATCCGAACTCGAAACCGCGCGGCGCGAGTTGATCGAGGAAGCGGGGTACGAAGCGGCGACGTGGGCGCCGCTGGGCACCATTCACACGTTGATCTCGTACACGAACGAGAAGATCGCGCTCTACGTTGCGGAGAGGCTAACGCACGTCGGAGCGAAACTCGACGAAGGAGAATTTCTCGACGTCGCCACGATGAGCGTCGACGAGATGCTCGCGGCGCTGGACCGCGGCGAAATCACCGATGCCAAGACCGTCGCCGCGCTGCTGCTCTACGTGCGGCGGCGCTCGCGCTAGGCGATGGTCGCCCGGCGGCTCGTCATCCACGGCCGCGTTCAGGGCGTCGGCTTTCGCATGGCGATGGTCGAGACAGCCGATGCCTGCGGCGCCGTCGGCTGGGTCCGCAACCGCAGCGACGGAACCGTCGAAGCTTTCGTGCAAGGGGAGCCGAACGCAGTCGACGCCGTCATCGCATGGTGCCGCCGTGGACCGCCTCTGGCGCAGGTCACCGCGGTCGATGTGGCGCCGGACGCGGCCGATTCCGCGATCAGCGCATTCCGCCACACATCGTCCTTGTAGGTCTGGCCGCGGCGGCCGCTAGCCGGCTTCGGGCGCGTCGCGAACGCCGAAGATGTCCTTCCAAGCCGCGTACGAGGACGCGGCCCACAACGGCAACGCCAGGGCAAGCCCCAGACCCATGGTCGCGAGGCTGAATCCAAGCAGCACCAGCGATGCCGCGCCGTACACGAGCAAAGGCAGCGTATTGAGCGTGAACGCGGTCCAGCTTGCGGCGAATGCGGTCCCCGCCGGCACGCGCTCGAACAGCACATGGAACGGGACGAACGTCACCGGAAGCGACGCAAGAATGCCGATCGCGTAGACGCCGATGATCGCCGCAGGAGAGAGGTCGGCGGCGGCGCTCCCCGGCGCCAGCAGGTTGGCGTCGGCGATCCACCATCCGGCGAACGCCTGCGCCGCGAACGTCAGCAGGCTCGCCGCGACGACAGCCGCGATCGCGCCGCCCCCGGCGCGAAAAGCCGCAATCGCGAGCCGAAAGGATGGCGTCGAGCGACGGTCCGCGGCGGCAGCTGCAAACACCAGGCCGCACGCGACAAGGGGGGTGAATACCTCGCCCAGCAACGTGCCCGCGCCCGGCACCGACTTCAGCGCCAGTTCGGTCGCGAGGGTGAGCACCGCAAGCCCCATCCACGTCGCCGGTGCGAACTTGAAAAGCCGCATCGCTTCCTCGTACCATGCGAGAGCGTGCCGCCATGGGACGACGCGCGGATGCAGGTGCGCCGGCGGCGGCGTAGGCGTCGGATCGACGTGCGGCGCGTGCATCGCGCCGCTATGCCGCCGCTTCGCCGAGGTAGGCGGCGCGCACGGCCGGGTCGTGCAGCAATGTCCCGGCTTCGCCCGAAAGCGTGATCTCGCCCGATTCCATCACGTAGCCGCGATGGCTCACTTCGAGCGCGAGCTTGGCGTTCTGCTCGATCAACAGGATCGTGACCCCTTCCTTCGATATCGAGATCACCGTCTCGAATACCTTCTGCACCATCAGCGGGGCGAGGCCCATCGACGGTTCGTCGAGGAGCAGGAGCTTCGGCTTCGACATGAGTGCCCGGCCCATCGCGAGCATCTGCTGCTCGCCCCCGGACATCGTGCCCGCGGTCTGCTTGCGTCGCTCCTTCAATCGCGGAAACAACTCGAACACGCGCTCGATGTCGTTCCTGATTCCCGCCGCGTCGCTGCGCACGTACGCGCCCATCGCGAGGTTTTCCTCGATCGTCAGAGCTCCGAATACGCCGCGGCCCTCGGGCACCATCGCCAGACCTTTGCGTACCAGCTCGAACGCGGGCCGTCCGGTGATGTTGTCGCCGCCGTAGCGGATCGTGCCGGATTTCACCGCCTGCAGGCCGCAGATTCCTTTCAGCGTCGTCGTCTTGCCCGCGCCGTTCGCGCCAATGAGGCATACGAGTTCGCCCTGTCCGACGTGCAGGTCGATTCCCTTGACCGCGTGGATGCCGCCGTAGGTCACTTCGAGCTTGACGAGCTCGAGCAACGGGGCGGCGCCGGTCGTCATGCCGCCCCCTTGAGGTTCAGCGTCACCTCGCCGCCAAGGTACGCGGCGACCACCTTCGGGTCTTTCTGCACTTCGGAGGCCGTCCCCTCGGCGATCTTTCGTCCGTAGTCGAGCACGAGGACGCGATCGCAGACGCTCATCACCAGCTTCATGTCGTGTTCGATAAGGAGGATGGTCATGCCGTCACGGCGGATGCCCTCGAGCAGACCCTTGAGCGATGCCGTTTCGGTGGCGTTCATTCCCGCGGCGGGCTCGTCGAGCGCGAGGAGCTTGGGTTCCGTGGCGAGCGCCCGCGCGATCTCGAGCCGGCGCTGATCGCCATAGGCAAGATGCCTGGCGAGCGAGTTGGCGCGTTTGGCCACGCCGACGTATTCGAGCAGTTCGTACGCGCGCTTTTCGATAGCCTTTTCCTCGGCGCGGGTGTTCGCATCGCGAAAGATTGCGCCGACCACGTTCGCGTGCGTGCGCACGTGGCGGCCGATCATCACGTTCTCGAGCGCCGAAAGATTGGCGAACAGGCGGATGTTCTGGAACGTGCGCGCGATTCCGCGCTCGGCGACTTCGTTCGGTTTCAGGTCCCTGAGTGGCTGGCCGTCGAAGGTGAACTCGCCGCCGTCCTGTGAATAGATTCCGGTGAGCACGTTGAAGAGGCTCGTCTTGCCCGCGCCGTTGGGGCCGATCAATCCGTAGATCTCGCCATGGTTGATCGTAAAGCCCACCTCCGACAGCGCGTGGACGCCTCCGAAGCGCTTGCTGATGCCCGTCGCGGACAGAAGGGCGAGGTGATGATCCGTCACTTTGCCGTCTCCCGTCCGCCTTCCAGTTCGCGCTTGCGCAATGCCGAGGGCAGGATCCCCGCCGGACGAAAGAGCATCATCAGCACCAGCGCCAGACCGAACAGCAGCATCCTGATCACCTCCGGCTCGATCAGCATTCGGCCGAAGACGGCCCTCTGCACGGGCTCGACCGTGTAACGCAATACCTCCGGCACGAACGAGAGCAGAACCGCGCCGAGGATCACTCCCCAGATGTTGCCCATGCCTCCCAAAACGACCATAGACAGCACCATGACCGACTCGACCAGCACGAAGCTTTCCGGGCTGATGAATCCCTGCGTCGCCGAAAATATGCCGCCGGACACGCCGCCGAACGACGCGCCCATCGCGAAAGCCAGCAGCTTCATGTTGCGCGTGTTGATGCCCATCGCGCGCGCCGCGACCTCGTCCTCGCGGATTGCCTCCCACGCGCGGCCGATCCTGGAGTTCTGCAGCCTGAGGTTGATGACGATCACGGCCAGCAGCACGACGATCAGCAGGTAGTAATACTTGATCGGTCCGGTGAAATCGAGGCCGGCAATGGTTTCGCGTGTCGCGAAGTTGAAACTGCCGATGCGAAATGGATCGATCAGCGTGATGCCCTGGGGGCCGTTGGTCAGGTTGACCGGTTGCGAAAGGTTGTTGAGAAAGATGCGAACGATTTCCCCGAAGCCCAGCGTTACGATCGCGAGGTAGTCGCCGCGCAACTTCAGCGTCGGCGCGCCGAGCAGCACGCCGAACATGCACGCGACCGCGGCGCCGATCGGCAGGATGACCCAGAACGGCAGGTGCAGGTCGAAATGCGGCGAGGCGAGCAGCGCGTAGACGTAGGCGCCGACCGCGTAAAAGGCGATGTAGCCGAGGTCGAGCAGGCCGGCGAATCCGACGACGATGTTGAGGCCGAGTGCCAGCAGCACGAACAGCACCGCGAGGTTGGTGATGCGCACCCACGCGGTGCCGATCTGCGCCAGCGCGAACGGGAGCACGATCAGCGCCACCGCGATCAGCGCGATGCCGAGCCATGCACCGCGCGGGTTTTTTTTCCGATCGAGGAGCGTATGCACGGGCGGCCTCTACGCGCGGTCGCTGACCCGCTCGCCCAGGAGCCCGGACGGCCTGAAGATGAGCACGGTGATCAGCACCAGGAACGCGAACACGTCCTGGTAATTGCTGCCGAACAGCGTGAGGTTGGGATCGGTCACGCAGCGCTCCGCTATTGCGTCGGACCAGTCGGAGAGCTGGCAGAGGTTTGTAAGGTCTCCCACGTATCCGGCCCCCAGTGCCTCGATGACGCCGAGAAGCACGCCGCCCAGCATGGCGCCGCCGAGATTGCCGATGCCTCCCAGGACGGCGGCCGAAAAGGCCTTGAGGCCGAGGATGAAGCCCATCTGGTATTGCGCGATCCCGTAGTAGGTGCCGACCATCACGCCGGCGACGGCGCCGAGCCCGGCGCCGATCACGAACGTCAACGCGATGACCGTATTGATATTGATGCCCATGAGCCCGGCGACCGACTGATTCTGCGACGTCGCGCGCATCGCGATGCCGAGCTTGGTCCGGTACACCAGCCCCAGCAGCCCGGCCATCATGAGAACCGACGCGCCGATGATCACCACCTGAACATTGGTGATCGTCGCGCCGTCGGGGTGTCCGGTGACGTGGTAGGACGTGACCGTGACGATCTGGGGGAACGGAATCGGATTGCGGCTCCAGATGATCATCGCCAGATGCTGCAGGATGATCGACAGGCCGATTGCGGTAATGAGCGGCGCCAGGCGGGGCGCGTTGCGCAGCGGCCGGTACGCGACGCGCTCCAGCGTGTAGCCGACGCCCATGCAAACCGGTACCGCAACCAGCACGCCGATGGCCAGGATCGCGACGGGAGGCAGTCCGGTATGCGCTCCCGCGAGCGCGGTGATCACTGAAAATGCGGTCATCGCGCCGATCATCACGACTTCGCCGTGGGCGAAGTTGATGAGCTGGATGATGCCGTAGACCATCGTGTATCCGAGCGCGACGACAGCATAGACGCTACCGAGCGTGAGGCCGTTGACCATCTGCTGCAGGAATATGTCCATGCGGGCGTCCCCCCTGCCGGCGGCGCCGGCAACCCCAATGTTGTCGTCGCGGACCGGTTGGGTCCGCAAGTCGCGTTGCCTGGAATGCGGCGATTGTGGGGGGTGGCGCCGATGCCGGCAATCCCCTGGCTTCGAGAAAGGCATGGTGCGGCGCGGCGCCCCAGACGCGGGCAAGGGCAGGGCGGGATGCGAAAACGGCGCCTTGCGGGCGCCGTTTTCGGTAGTGCGCGCGCTTCGCCTATTTCTTGGGCGCGTCCTTCTTCATCTCGTCCTTGGCCGGAGCCGCCGCAGGCGCGGCAGCCGGCGCGGCTGCGGCCGGGGCGGCGGCGGGTGCTGCCGCCGGGGCCTCGACCTTGGTCGTCTTCCCGGCCTTGATGATGGCAACCGGCTCGACGTTACCGTTCTTCATCTGGAAGATCGTCATCTCGGCGTCCTTGCGGTCGCCCTTGGCGTCGAATTCGATATGGCCGGTGGCACCGTCGAACGAAACGGAGGCGAGCGCCGGCAGGTATTTCGCCGGGTCCGTCGAGTCGGCCTTCTGCATGGCGGCTATCAGCAGGTTCGCGGCGTCGTAGAAGAAAGGCGCGTATTGCTTGACCTCTCCATACTTCGCCTTGAACGCGTCCTGGAATGCCTTCGACGCCATTTGCGTCGGGATGCCGGCTTGCGAGCAGTACATGCCCTCCGCTGCGGCGCCGCCGAGCTTGGTCATTTCGCTCGTGCAGGCACCGTCACCGAACGCGAACGTCGCCTTGATGCCGAGCTCGCGGGCCTGTTTGATCATGGGTCCGCCCGTTGCATCCATGCCACCATAGAAGATCGCGTCGGGGTTCTTGCCCTTCATCTTCGTCAGGATCGCCTTGAAATCGGTCGCCTTGTCGTTGCTCTTCTCGCGCGCCACCACCTGCACTCCGGCGGCCTTCAGAGTCTTCTCGACTTCGTTGGCAAGCCCTTCGCCATAGGCAGTGGCGTCGTCGGCAATCGCCACCTTCTTGGCCTTGAGTTCGCCCGCCATGTAGGCGGCGATCGCCGGACCCTGCTGGTCGTCACGGCCGACCGTGCGGAAGACGACCTTGAACCCCTGTTCGGTCAGCTTGGGATTCGTCGCCGAGCCCGAAATCACAGGAAGGCCGGCCTGGTTGTAGACCGCCGAGGCCGGAATCGTGACGCCCGAGTTCAGGTGGCCGACGACGCCGGCGACCTTTGCATCGACGAATTTCTGGGCGATCGTGGGACCCATTTTCGGATCAGCCTGGTCGTCTTCGCTCATCATCTCGAACTTGACGGTTTTGCCGCCGATCTTGATCTTCTTCGCGGTGGCTTCGTCGACGGCCAGGTGGACGCCGTTCTCGTCGTCCTTGCCAAGATGGGCAATGCCGCCCGTCAGCGGACCTGCATGCCCGATCTTTACCACGACGGCGTCGTCGGCTTTCGGAGCTTCGGCCTTTTTCGGTTCTTCCTTGCCGCAGCCGCTGAGGGCTAGAAGCGCGGCCGCGACGACCGTCAGACCGAGCTTGTGGGTCATATTCATCAATTTCCTCCGGGGAATGGGGTTGGCCAAAAGGGCAACAGGCAATTATTTGCTGTCCCCGTCAGACTGTCAATCGGCTTGTCCGTCCCAAATGGGAGGCGCCTAGGCGAGCCGCGAGTGACGACGCAAGTCCGGAGCAGTGGCAGGCTTCGGGACGGGCCCCTCCGGGAGCAGGAACCCGAAGCAGCTCGGCCGAGTCCAACCCGCGCGCCGCGGCTGCCGTCCATCGCCCCGGGGGGCGATCCGTCGCAGCGCACTTTCCGGCATCCGCCAGGCGCTCTAGACTGCGATGCTTTCCGAATCCGGATCGGCGGTCCGACGCATCGAAGCGGGACACAGCAAGAAACAAGGCCGGCCCGGCCAACCCGGGCCGGCACTGCAACGCTCGGCGCGGCCGAAACGGCGGACGCTACAGGGGGCAACGATGGCACACGGATGGACTCGCCGCCGGCTGGTCGGCAGCGTCGTGGCACTGGTCATAGTGGGCACTATCGGCGGCAGCGTGGCCATGCGCCTCGTGAAAAAGGGCGCCGACGGATTCGGAGGGAAGGGCGACGCGCAGGCGCCCGTCACGCTCGAATTCACACCTGCCGACCTCGCCCGGGTCGAGCTCCACGCGCTGGCTCGCTGGCTCCCGATTTCGGGCGCGCTTCAGCCGGTGCGCCAGGCAACCGTCAAAGCCAAGGTGTCAGGCGACGTCCGTCAGATCAACGTGCGGGAGGGTGAGACCGTCCAGGCGGGACAGGTTCTGGCGCGGATCGACACAGCCGACCTCGAGGCGAAGCTCGCCGAGCGCATCGGCGCCCTCGAATCGGCGAAGGCCCAGCTGTCACTCGCAGAGAAGACGCGCGCAACCAACCAGACGCTGCTTCGGCAGAACTTCATCTCGCAGAACGCCTTCGATAATTCCGAGTCGAGCTTCAACGTGTCGCAGGGCTCGGTCAAGTCGTCGGAAGCGCAGGTGCAGCTCGCGCAAAACGCGCTGCGCGACGCGGTTGCGATGTCACCTCTGACCGGCCTTGTAGCCAAGCGCCATGCGCAGCCGGGCGAGAAGGTCGCGTTCGACTCGCCGCTCGTGACCATCGTCGACCTGAAGGACATGGAGCTGCAGGCCGTGGTGCCGGCGGTCGACGTGCCGGGATTGACGATCGGAAAGGCCGTCGAGCTCGTTATCGACGGCTTCGGCGAGCGCCGGTTCACCGGACGCGTCGAGCGGATCAATCCCGCGACGGAGCCCGGCACGCGTTCGATCCTGGTTTACGTCGGAATCCCGAATGCGGACGGCGCGCTGCGCGGCGGCATGTTTGCGACGGGGAGGATTGCCCTCGCCGCGAGTGCCCCGCTGGCCACCCTGCCGGCGACGGCGGTGCGCGTGGAAGGCGGCCAGGCGTTCGTCTGGATCCTCGATGACGGCAAGCTCGCGAAGCGCAACGTCGTCATCGGCGCCCGTGACGATGCCGCGGGTCGCGTGGAGATCAAGACCGCGCTGCCCGCGGGCGTGCCGGTGCTGGGCGCGCGCTTCGACAATCTGAAGGATGGCGCGCCGGCGATCGTCAAGGCGCCGGTTCCGGCGCCGCTGCCCGCGTCGGCGCCGACGTCGGGCAAGACGAAGGTCGCGGGCTGACGCGGCGCGGGCCAGGGGAAACGGCGATGTGGATAACGCGCGTCTCGATCAAGAACCCGGTGTTCGCGACGATGGTGATGGTGGCCATCGCGGTGCTCGGCCTGTTCGCGTACAACCGGCTGCGCGTCGAGCAGATGCCGGACGTCTCTCTGCCGTTCGTGCTCGTATTGACGAGCTATCCCGGCGCCTCGCCGGAAGTCGTCGAAACCGACGTCACGAAACCGCTCGAGTACGCTATCAACACGGTGTCCGGCGCGAGCCTCATCCGCTCGAACTCGAAAGAGGGCCGCAGCGAGGTCTTTGCGGAGTTCCGGATGGCGACCGACATGGCGAAGGCCATGCAGGACGTGCGCGACAAGATCGCCCAGGTCCGCCCCGGCTTTCCGCGCGACGTCAAGGACCCGCTCGTCATCCGCGCGGACCTCGAGAACCAGCAGCCGGTCGTTTCGCTGGCGGTGCTGTCGCCGACGCTCGACCTGCGCGACCTGAGTTCGCTCACCGACCAGACGATCGTCAAGGGGCTGGAAAACGTACCGGGCGTGGCGCGCATCGACGTCAGCGGCCGCGTGACGCGCCAGATCCTCGTCCAGATCAAGCCAAGCGCGGTGACAGCGCTCGGTATCGGCGTCGATCAGGTGATCGCCGCCATCCGCAACGCGAACCAGGACGTTCCCGCCGGGCGCATCACGCGCGGGCAGACCGACGCGATCGTCCGTGTCGAGGGCAAGATCAAGGATCCGGCACAGTTCGGGCGCATTATCGTCGCGCAGCAGATGGGCGTCCCGGTCTACCTGTCGCAGATCGCCGACGTCATCGACGGCGAGAAGGAGCAGGACTCGATCGCCCGTATCAACGGCCGGCCGGCGATCACGCTGGACATCCAGAAGGCGCAGGACGCCAACATCGTGGACACGGGCCGCGGTGTCGCAGTTGCCGTCGAAGCGCTCAAGTCACGGTTGCCGAAGGACGTCGAGCTCAAGGTCACCAACTCCACGGCCGACACGGTCGAGAAGAGCGTCAACCGGGTCAAGCAGACGATCGTCGAGGGCGCCTTCCTCACGGTGCTGATCGTGTTCCTGTTCCTGCACAGCTGGCGCAGCACGATCATCACCGGGCTCACGCTCCCGATCGCGGTCATCGCGACCTTCATCGCGATACACGCGTTCGGCTTCACGCTCAACTTCCTCACGCTGATGGCGCTGTCGCTGTGCATCGGCCTCCTCATCGACGATGCGATCGTCGTGCGCGAGAACATCGTGCGCCACCTGGGGCTCGGCAAGTCGCACGTCGCTGCGGCGCAGGAGGCGACCGACGAGATCGGGCTCGCCGTGATGGCGACGACGTTCGCCATTGTCGCGGTATTCGTCCCGATCGCGTTCATGAGCGGGCTGATCGGCCGCTTTTTCTTCCAGTTCGGGGTGACGGTCGCCGTCGCCGTGCTCGTCTCGCTCTTCGTGAGCTTCACGCTCGATCCGATGCTGTCGTCGGTCTGGCACGACCCTCCGGGCAGGCGCTTCGCCCGCGTGCCGTGGCTTGGCCGCTTCATGGACCGCATCGAGCGCGGGATCGAGTGGATGCACGAGCGGTACGGCGCGATCCTCGAATGGGCGCTCGGGCACCGCAAGAGCGTGCTCGCGCTGGCGGTCGTTTCGTTTCTCGCGAGCTTTGCCGTCGTGCCTCTCGTCGGCACCGAATTCGTCCCGGAAACCGACCAGGGATTCATCTCGCTGCGGCTCAATACGCCGGTCGGCTCGAGTCTGGAGTACAGCGACGGCAAAGTGCGGCAAGTCGAGGAGGCGCTGAAGAAGGTCCCGGAAATCGCGCTGACGATGACGACGATCGGTACCGAGGAAGGGCGCAACTACGCCCGCGTCAACCTGAAGCTTGTCGACCGCAGCGACCGCTCGCGGTCGCAGAAGGAGCTCGAGCGGGCGATTCGCGCGGAGTTGAAGCCGATTCCGGGGATCGAGGTCGCGTTCGGCTTCGACCGGCCCGTCTGGGTCAACCTGCTGGGACCGGACCCGCAAACGCTGACCGACCTGATCGGGCAGTTTGCGCAGACGGTCGCCAAGGTTCCCGGCATCGCGGACCTCGAGACCTCGGAAAAGGCTGCGGCACCGGCATTGTCGATCCGCCTCGCCAACGACGCCGCGGCCGACCTCGGGATCACCGTGCAACAGGTGGGCGCTACGATACGGCCGCTGCTCGCCGGAGACACGGTGAGCTACTGGCTGGGACCCGACGGCCAGAACTACGAGGTCAACGTCCAGTTGCCGAAGGAGAGTCGCCGGCTCGCGGCCGACCTCGGCAACCTGTACCTCACCACCGCCAAGCGCGGACCGGACGGCGAGGCCCGGATGGTTCCGCTGCGCCAGGTCGCCGAGATCGTCGAGACGACGAGTCCGCAGATCATCAAGCGGCAGGAGCTGCAACGCCGCGTCGCGCTGTACGCCAACGTCGAAGGCCGCCCGTCCGGGGACGTCAACTCGGACGTGCAGAAGATCATCAAGGGCACGGTGCTGCCGCCGGGTTATCGCTTCGACGTCGGCGGACAGGCGAAGGACATGCAGGAGTCATTTCAGGCCGCGCTGGCCGCCCTGGGGCTGGCCGTCGTTTTCATTTACCTGATCCTCGCTTCGCAGTTTGCGAGTTACACGCAGCCGGTGGCGATCATGGCGTCGCTGCCGTTTTCGCTGATCGGCGTGTTTCTCGCGCTGCTCCTCACCGGCACGACGCTGAACCTGTTCTCGATCATCGGCTTCATCATGCTGATGGGGCTGGTGACCAAGAACGCGATCCTGCTCGTCGATTTTGCCAACCGCGCGCGCCGCGCCGGGGCGAGTCTGCACGACTCGCTGCTGCGGGCGGGACAGGTGCGCCTGCGGCCGATCCTGATGACGACGGCGGCGATGATCGGCGGCATGACGCCGCTGGCGCTCGGCCTGGGCGAGGGCGGCGAGACCCAGGCGCCGATGGGGCGCGCGATCATCGGCGGCATCATCACGTCGACGCTGCTGACGCTGGTCGTTGTGCCGGTGCTCTACACCTACCTTGACGCGTGGGCCGAGCGCCGCAAGGCGAAGCGCGCGGCCCGCTTGGCAAGGGCGGCGACCGGGACCTCGATCGGCGCGCACGGCCCCGCGGATTGACACGGATCGTCCCGATTTGACGTGCGATAATGAAGGCCTGCATAATAACTGACCCTGAGTCAGTTGTGCCTTGGGATCCGCCCCGCGCAACGTGGCCACGATGGAATTTCATGCTGCGACAGCCCCCGTGCGATCGAGGTCGCCGACCCAGTACCCGGGCAGGTTCGGAGTGATCCAAGCCCGCCGCTGCGCACCTCTCCAACGCGCATGACCGTCATGGATATCGAACAGGCACGCTTCAACATGGTCGAGCAGCAGATCCGCACCTGGGAGGTGCTGGATCAGGACGTCCTCGACCTGCTGTTTGCGGTCCGGCGCGAGGAATTCGTGCCGGCGGCCTACCGCATGCTCGCTTTCGCGGACCTCGAGATTCCGCTGCCTGGCAATGAAAAAATGTGGGCGCCGAAGATGGAGGCCCGCGTCATTCAGGAACTGAAGCTTGCGCCGAATGAAAGCGTGCTCGAGATCGGGACGGGCAGCGGGTACCTGACGGCGCTGCTGGCGACCCAGGGCGCGCATGTGACCAGCGTCGAGATCGATCGCCGATTATCCGACGACGCGAAAGCAAAGCTCACCCGCGCCGGCATCTCCGGCGTCGAGTTCGTGGTCGGTGACGGTGCGCGCGGCTGGGGCGCGGCTACTTACGATGCGATTGTGCTGACCGGCTCGACGCCCGTTTTGCCCGATCGGTTCGTCGAGCAACTTGGCCCGGGCGGGCGGATGTTCGCGGTCGTCGGTGACGCACCGGCCATGACGGGGACCATGACGCGCTGGGTTGCGCCCGGTTCGATGGCGACGCACAAGATGTTCGAAACGGTGATCGACCCGCTCAAGAATGCCGCGACGCCGTCGCGGTTCCGGTTTTGATCCCGCAAATCGGGCCCGGCGAGCTCCGCGCATGGCGGGACGACCCGGAGCGTCCACGACCGGTACTGATCGACGTGCGCGAGCCGTGGGAATTCGAGTACTGCCGGATCGAAGGCTCGGTATTGATTCCGCTGGGCCAGCTCGCGGCGCGCATCGACGAAGTGCCGCAGGATCGGCCGCTGGTGATGGTCTGCCACCACGGCAATCGCAGCGGACATGCAGGAGTGATGTTGAAGGGCGCCGGCTTCGAGGAGGTTCACAACCTGCGCGGCGGCGTCGAGCAATGGGCGGCTCTGATCGAGCCTTCGATGAAACGGTATTGAAGCGTCTCGGCGCGTGATGGTTGCCGTCGCCGCGCAGCGCCGCGCATGAAAGACAATGGAATGCCAACGATGACACGACGCCTGTCCGCCTTTGCCGTGGCTGCCGCGTTGAGCCTGGCTGCCGCCGCGGGATCCGCCGCCGCCGAGGACCTGCTGCAGATCTTTCGCGACGCACAAGGCGCCGATCCCGGCATCGCCGCCGCAAAGGCACAATGGCAGGCGACGCAGGAGAAAGTGCCGCAGGCGCGTGCCGGCCTGCTGCCGAACGTGAGCGCCTCCGGCAACGCCAACCTCAACAACTACGATGCGACGATCAAGAGCGACCCTCAGATCGACATCAGCCGCAACTTCCACCAGTACAGCGCGATCGTGTCGGCATCGCAGCCGCTCTACCGCTACCAGAACTGGATTCTTCTCGACCAGGCCAGGCAGCAGGTCACGCAGGCCGAATACATCCTCGGCATCGCTCAGCAGGATCTGATCATCCGCGTCGCCGTCGCGTATTTCGACATCCTGCTCGCACAGTTCAATATCGAACTCGCCGAGAGCCAGAAGAAAGCGGTCGTCGAACAGCTTGCCCAGGCGAAGCGCAATTTCGAGGTCGGCGTCGCGACAATCACCGACACGAACGAGGCGCAGGCCAAGTACGATGCCATCGTCGCGCAGGAGATCTCGGTCCGGCAGGAATACGACAACCGCGTCACGGCGCTGCGGGCGATCATCGGCCGCTATCCGAAGGAGCTGAAGAGGCTCGGGGCGGGTCTGCAGCCGGCGCTTCCGGTACCGGCCACCGCAGACTTCTGGGTCGAAAAGGCCCTGAAGGACAACCTGAACGTGCGCATCTCCGATGCCAACTTCGAGGTCGCGAAGCTCGAAGTCGACCGCGCGCGGGCGGGCCATTATCCGACCCTCGACCTCGTGGGCAGCTACAACGCCCAGGGCTCCAATGCGGCGGTCACCTCGACAGTGGCGAGCGAACAGCGGCTGGGCAGCATCTCGCTGCAACTCAATGTTCCGATCTACCTGGGCGGATTCATCGAATCGCGGGTGCGCGAAGCGATCGCCCTCCAGGAAAAGGCCCGGCAGGACCTGGAGACCGCCCGCCGGATCGCGCTCTTCCAGGCGCAGACGGGCTTTTCCGGAGTGACCAGCGCCGTCGCGTCGGTGAAGGCTTTCGAGCAGGCGGTGGTGTCTGCGGAGAGCGCGCTCGCGTCGAACATCCTGGGCCAGGAGGTCGGCATCCGCACGAATCTGGACGTGCTCAACGTCCAGCAGAATGTCTATTCGACGCGGCGCGATCTCGCGCAGGCATACTTCAACTATCTCATCGGAGTATTGCGCCTGAAGACAGCGGTCGGGACCCTCACGGTGGATGACCTCGAAGAGATCAATCGCCAGCTGAAGGGGTGATCCCCCGTCCTTGCCCGGTTTCCCGGTCGTTTCCCGGCGGTTGGAGCGCATCCCTCAGCTGCGGCGCCAGCCATGTCCAGAGCCGGTCACCGGCGCCGCGATGCGCGGCGTGGAACGCCAGCGCAGCGTCGCGCATCCGGTCGCGCCGGCGGCGGTCACCGAGGAGCACGGCGACATTGGCAACGAGCGCCACGGCGTCGGCGACCTGCACCGCGGCGCCCGCCTCCAGGGCTCTCGCGGTCGCCTCGGCAAAATTGAACATGTGGGGACCGACCAGTGTGGGTCGCCCCGCCGCGATCGGCTCGATCAGGTTCTGCCCGCCCAACGGGAGCAGGCTGCCGCCGACGAACGCGACATCGGCCGCCGCGTAGTAGCCCGCCAGCTCGCCCATCGAATCACCGAGCACGACCCCGACATCGGCGGGCACCGGCACGTTGTCGCTGCGACGAACGAAGGGCACTCCCCGCCGGCGCAGGAGTTCGGCAACCGCGCCGAACCGCTGGGGGTGGCGCGGCACCATGACGGTCAGCGCTTCAGGCGGCAGCGGAGTGATCGCGAGCGCATCCTGAATCAGCGCTTCCTCGCCTTCGCGCGTCGAAGCCGCGACCCACACCGGCCGCGTCTCGCCAAATCGCAGCTTCAGTTCGTGGCCCAGGGCTTGCGCAGAGTCGGGCACGGCCACGTCGAATTTGAGATTGCCGGTGGCGATCGACGTCCGCGCACCGAGTGCTGCAAGCCGGTCGGCGTCGGACTCCGCCTGCGCGGCGACGCCGGCGAGCGCCGCCAGCATCGGGCGCGTAAGCGAGGGCACGCGCGCGTAACCGACCGCCGATCGCTCCGACATCCGTCCGTTGACGAGGAACAGCGGCACGCCGGATTCCCGCGCCATGGCGACCAGGTTCGGCCACAGCTCGGTCTCCATGATCAGGCCGGCGCAGGGCTTCCAGTGCGCGAGGAACGCGCGCACGGCGAACGGCGCATCGTAGGGCAGCCACGCCTGCACGACGCGATCGCCAAGAAGCGCATGTCCGGCGGCCCGACCCGTCGCCGTCATGTGCGTGAGCAGCACGGTCGCCTCGGGAAAAGCCCGCCGTGCCCTATCCACAAGCGGGACTGCAGCACGCGTTTCTCCGAGTGACACCGCGTGTATCCAGAGCACGGGTCCGCGGGTGACGCGGCCGTCCCGGTACCGGCCATAGCGCTCGC
The DNA here is from genome assembly GCA_963726775.1 of uncultured beta proteobacterium. Lineage (GTDB taxonomy): Bacteria > Pseudomonadota > Gammaproteobacteria > Burkholderiales > Casimicrobiaceae > CAIWHR01. Next base: position 752,887 of record CAVSDL010000001.1, on the reverse strand, counting down.
CGATGCGTACGCGATAGCCCGGCTCCTTGCGTCCCCGCCACCAGAGCCGCACCGGCAGGAGTGGCAGCACGAGGTACCACAACAGCGTGTACAGCGCGCGGACCAGGGGAAGCCTCCCTCAGCAGCGCGGAGCACGGCGCATGGCTGCGGCCGCCGCGTCCTGCACCTCGTAGAGCGTGGGCGCACGGCCAGGGCCGCCCAGGTCGCGCGCGAACGCGCTCGCGCGCTCGACGCCGGCGAGCCTGGCATCCGTCGCCACGAATAACGCCACCGTTGGTGTATCGAGCGCTGCAGCCAGGTGGACGAGGCCCGTGTCGACGCCGACCACGAGATCGGCACGGGCGATGAGGTCGGAGAGCGCTGCCAAAGTCAGCGTGCGCGGGACGGCCGCTGCGGGCTCGCCGGCTGCCAGGCGCTCGCTGCGTGCGCGTTCCGAAGGGTTGCCCCAAGGCAGGACTATTGCAAGACCGGCGTGCGCGAATGCGGCGATCAAAGCGCGCCAGTTGGCTTCGGGCCACAGCTTGTCCGCGCGGCTCGTTGCGTGCAGAAAGACGGCAAAGGGGCGATCCGGTGCCGGAGTGCCGGCGACGTACGGCGCCGCGACCAGATCGAAGCGCGGCGGCCCGGCGACGCGATAGCCCAATGCGGCCGCGGCCAGCTGGCGGCAGCGGTCGATCAGGTGTTGTTCGGGGTCGATGGCATGGTGCACGTCGTGCAGCAGCGTCGCGATCGGTTCGCGAATGCTGGCGCGGTCCGGACCGTGCCGGGTTCCGCGCGCCAGCCGCGCAATGAGCGCGCCCTTCACCTGCTCCTGCAGGTCGAGCACGGCAGCGTACTCGTCGCGTCGAAGGTCGCGCCGGAATGCCGCGAATTCGCGCCACGTCGCGGCGGCTGCCGGCCGCCCCCGCCAGCGCCGAAGCGCGACCGGTATCACGCGGCGCACGCGCGGATTGAGGCCGAGGAGCGGCGCGAACGCTTCCTCGGCCACCCAATCGACGGCGAGGTCCGGGCGGTGCGCGTGAATGTCGGCGACGAGCGCCTGCGCATGGACGATGTCCCCGAGCGAGGAGGGCCGTACGACGAGGACGGAGCTCATCGGTGTGCCCCCACGCTTGCGGCTGCCGCCGCTGCGCTGCCCCCCGAGGGGAAGAAATTCGCGCCTTGGGACGGCCCGGCGGCGCTCATCGGCGTGCCGGAGCAGGCAGGGAATGAACCGGAAACCCGCCGCCTGGTGAAACGCCGTAGAATGCGCGCAATCCATTGCCGCGCGGAACCGTCGGCTCCGCATTCGCGAGGCGCATGTCCGGGCCGCTTCCCTTGAGTCTCTGTGTCATTACGCGCGATGCCGCCGGCCTGCTCGCGGACTGTCTCGCATCGGCATCGTTCGCCGGCGATATCGTAGTCGTCGATTCGGGCAGCCGCGATGATACCGTGGAAATAGCCCGCAACCATGGCGCACGCGTCGTCGTACACGACTGGTCCGGATTCGGCGCGCAGAAGACTTTCGCGGTGGGCGCCGCCACACATGATTGGGTGCTTTGCCTCGACGCGGACGAACGCCTGACCCCGGAGCTTGGGGCGGCCATTGCGGCCGCGGTCTCGTCGCCGAAGGCCTCGGCCTACGCGATGGCGCGGCGCAATCGTTTTCTCGGCCGTTGGCTCGCCCACGGCGAAGGTTATCCCGACTGGAACGTGCGGCTCTTCGATCGGCGGCGCGCGCGCTGGACCCTCGATCCCGTGCATGAACACGTGGTGGCCGACGGTCCGGTCGCGCGCCTTTCCGGCGACCTTCTGCACGTGTCCGCCGAATCGCTGGATGCCTATGTGGCGAAACAGAATCGCTACACGACGCTGCAGGCCGAGGCCATGTACGCCCGCGGCGAGCGCGCCAGTGTGGCGCGCCTCGTGATGTCGCCGCTGGTCCGATTCCTGCGTTTCTACCTCGTGAAGCTGGGATTTCTCGACGGCGTTGCCGGCCTCGTGCACATTGCGATCGGCTGCCAGAACAGTTTCATGAAATACGCGAAGCTCCGCGCATTGAGTGCGCTGGAAAAGCGGCGATGAGCCCCGCGCGATCGGCGAAGGGGCACGTCATCGTCACCGGCGCCGCCGGGTTCATCGGCATGCACGTCGTGGAGCGGCTGCTCGCGGGCGGCTACGCGGTGACCGGCGTCGACAATCTGGATCCCTACTACGATGTGGCGCTGAAAGAGGCCCGGCTGAGGCGGCTTGCCGGCCGGCCCGGATTCCGGTTCGAGCGCGCAAATCTTGCCGATGCGTCGGCCACGGCGCGGCTGTTCGCCGGCGGCTACACGCACGCCATCCATCTCGCTGCGCAGCCAGGCGTCCGCCATTCGCTCGTCAACCCGGAGGCGTACCTCGTCAACAACCTGACCGCCTTCGGGCACGTCGTCGAAGGATGTCGGCACGCGCGAGTGGCGCATCTGGTCTACGCGTCGAGCTCCAGCGTCTACGGCGCGAACCACGTGCTTCCGTTCTCCGAAGACCAGAACGTCGATCACCCGTTGAGCCTGTACGCCGCGACGAAAAAGGCGAACGAGCTGATCGCCCACAGCTACAGTCACCTTTACCGGCTGCCGACGACGGGGCTGCGATTTTTCACGGTCTACGGTCCCTGGGGCCGCCCGGACATGTCGCCGATGCTGTTCGCAAAGGCGATCCTCGCCGGTCAGCCGATCCGCGTGTTCAACGAAGGCCGGATACGCCGCGACTTCACCTACATCGACGACGTCGTCGAAAGCGTACTGCGCGTGCTGGAACGTCCACCGGAGGCCGGCGGCGATGGACCGCCCTACGCAATCTACAACATCGGCAATCACGAGGCCGTCGAGCTGGAAGACTTCATTGCGATGCTCGCACGCCTGCTTGGGCGGCCAGCGATCACCGAGTATGCGCCGATGCAACCTGGCGACGTGCCGACGACGTATGCATCGACCGAGCGTCTTGCCGCGGTCACCGGGTTCGCGCCCGCGACGCCACTGTCCGAGGGGCTCGCCCGGTTTGTCGCATGGTACGTCGACTCCTACGGGACACCCGCGGCGTGATCGGGCGCTGGTGCTAGAATTCCCGGTCCTGCGCACGGCAGTTCGTGCGCCCGCGCGGCAGCCTCGTTCCAGCCCCGAAACGATGATCCTCGACACCGGCATTGCCGGTTCCGGCTTCGGCATCAAGTGCTTCGGACATGAGCCCGCGGCGAAGCCGGCCACGGAGAAACGATGATTCTTGTTACCGGCGGGGCCGGATTTATCGGCGCCAACTTCGTTCTCGGCTGGCTCGACGCTTGCGGCGAGCCCGTCGTCAACCTCGACCTTCTCACCTACGCCGGAAACCTCGGCAACCTCGCGTCGCTCGATGGCGATGCGCGGCACGTTTTCGTCCGCGGCGATATCGGCGACCGTGCGCTTGTCCCGGCGCTGCTCGCTCGACACAAGCCACGCGCGATCGTCAACTTCGCGGCGGAGAGCCACGTCGACCGCTCGATCCACGGACCCGCGGATTTCATAGCGACCAACGTGGTCGGAACGTTCACGCTGCTCGACGCGGTCCGCGTCTGGTGGTCCGCCCTGCCGGCGGCCGAGCGGGAAGCGTTCCGGTTCCTGCATGTGTCGACAGACGAAGTGTATGGCTCGCTCGGCCCCCGCGAGCCGCCATTTTCCGAGACGACGCCGTATGCGCCCAACAGCCCGTACGCGGCCTCGAAGGCGGCCGCCGATCACCTCGTCCGCGCGTGGCACCATACCTATGGACTCCCCGTTCTTACGACGAACTGCTCGAACAATTACGGACCGCTGCAGTTCCCCGAAAAGCTGATACCGCTGATGATCGTCAACGCGATCGCCGGCAAGCCGCTTCCCGTGTACGGCGATGGGCAGAATGTACGCGACTGGCTCTACGTCGGCGACCATTGTGCGGCGTTACGCTCTGTGCTGGCGGCGGGGCGCCCAGGCGAGACCTACAACATCGGTGGCAACGCCGAGATGACCAATCTCGACGTGGTGCGGTCCATCTGCCGCGTTCTCGGGGAATTGCGGCCGGGCCGCGACTACGCGGCGCAGGTGGCATTGGTCGCGGACCGGGCGGGGCACGATCGCCGCTACGCGATCGACGCATCGAAGATCCGCCGTGAACTCGGGTGGACGCCTGCCGCGACGTTCGATTCGGGGATGCGGCGCACCGTGCAGTGGTATCTCGATAACGGAGCTTGGCTGGAAGCGGTGACGAGCCACGAGTACCAGAAGTGGATTTCGCTGAACTACGCAGGGGTAGCGGCGTGAGCCTGGGAGCAGGGGCCCCGCGCAGCGGGGATGCGACCGGGGCGAGTCGACGCTTGAGGCCGAAACGCGGCGGAGCGCATGGCGCGACGGTGCAAGGAGGCCGAGGCCGCATGAATTCGGCGGAACGACAATGACGCGCAAGGGCATCATTCTCGCCGGCGGCTCGGGCACCCGGCTCTATCCGGTCACGCAGGTCGTCTCCAAGCAGCTGTTGCCCGTGTACGACAAGCCGATGATCTACTATCCGCTGTCGACGCTGATGCTTGCCGGCATCCGTGACATATTGCTTATATCCACTCCCGAGGACACCCCGCGCTTCGCGCATCTGCTCGGCGACGGCGCGAAGTGGGGTCTCCGCCTCTCCTATGCGGTGCAGCAGGCGCCCGAAGGCCTCGCCCAGGCGTTCATCATCGGGCGTGAATTCGTCGGATCCGATGCCTGCGCGCTCGTTCTGGGCGACAATATCTTCTACGGGCACGACCTTTCGGCGCAACTGGTGCGCGCCAATGCGCGGACCGCCGGCGCAACGGTCTTTGCCTACCCGGTGGCGGATCCCGAGCGCTACGGCGTCGCCGAGTTCGACGCAACGGGCCGCGTGATCTCGCTCGAGGAGAAACCGAAATCGCCGAGATCCCGCTATGCGGTAACCGGCCTCTACTTCTACGACAACCGCGTGCTCGACATAGCGTCCGGCCTCAAACCGTCCGCGCGCGGTGAGATCGAGATCACCGACGTCAACAGGTCCTATCTCGACCGCGGCGAACTTGCCTGTGAAGTGATGGGGCGCGGGATGGCATGGCTCGATACCGGCACGCACGAATCGCTGCTCGAGGCGGCGCAGTACATCGCGACGATCGAGCGGCGGCAGGGACTGAAGATCGCGTGCCCGGAGGAAATCGCCTTCCGACAGGGCTACATCGATGCGGCGCAGGTCGAGCGCCTCGGGCAGGCCATGGCAAAGAACGGCTACGGCCAGTACCTGCTTGCCTTGCTCCGCGAGCCGAACATCCGGTTTCAATGAAAGTCACCTCGACCGCGCTCCCCGACGTCAGGTTGATCGAGCCACGTGTATTGCGGGACGACAGGGGCTCGTTCTGCGAGACCTGGAACGCCCGTGTATTTGCGGATGCCGGCCTCGATGTCGCCTTCGTACAGGACAACCACTCGCGTTCGAAGCGTGACGTGTTGCGCGGTTTGCACTACCAGATCGCGCACGCCCAGGGCAAGCTCGTCCGTTGCGTCGTCGGCGAAGTGTTCGACGTCGCGGTGGATCTGCGCCATTCCTCCCCGGCGTTCGGGCGCTGGGCTGGCGCCACGCTGTCGGCGGACAACACACAGATGCTGTGGGTGCCGCCGGGATTCGCGCACGGCTTCGTCGTGCTGTCCGAGTCCGCGGAGGTTCTCTACAAGACCACCGATTTCTGGTATCCCGAGCACGAGAGGACGCTGCTTTGGAACGATCCGGCGCTCGGCATCGCGTGGCCATTGGCCGGCGTGCCGATCGTCAACGCGAAGGACGCGGCGGGTGCGCCGCTCGCGGCCGCGGATCTCTACCCGTAGCGCGCATCACCGCTGCCTGCGACGATGACGCGGCCGACGATTCTCGTCACGGGCGCCGACGGGCAGCTCGGCGGCGAACTCGCGGTGATTCTCTCGCCGCTCGGCGATGTCGTGGCAACCGACCGCAGGGGACTCGACCTCGCCGACGCCGACGCCATTGTCGCTGCGGTGCGGGGTTCACGCCCCGCGTTGATCGTGAACGCCGGCGCGTACACGGCAGTCGACCGCGCCGAGCAGGAGCCTGCACTGGCGCACACGATCAACGGCCGCGCGCCGGGCATCCTCGCCGAAGAAGCGAAGCGCATCGACGCGGTGCTGATGCACTTTTCGACCGATTATGTGTTCGACGGCGCCCGCGCGACGCCTTATCCCGAGGACGCTTCGACGGCACCGCTGAATGCGTATGGCGCGAGCAAGCTCGCCGGCGAGCGGGCGGTCGCGGCGGTGGGAGGGCACGCGCTCGTGTTCCGGACGAGCTGGGTGTACGGATTGCGCGGCAGGAATTTCCTGCTGACCATTCGCCGGCTGGCGGCGGAACGCGAGGAGATTCGCGTCGTCGCCGATCAGACGGGGGTGCCCAACTGGTGCCGCGTGCTCGCCGAGGCGACCGCGCGCGTCGCGGGTTCTGGACTGCCTGCGCTTGCCGAGCGCGCCGGACTCTACCATTTGAGCTCTACCGGGCAGGCAAGCTGGTGCGACTTCGCGCGCGCGATCGTCGGCGACGCAAGCACACCACGTATTGTACCGGTCACGACCGCGGAGTATCCGCTGCCCGCGCGGCGCCCGGCCTATGGCGCGCTGGCGACGCAACGATTCGAAGCGACCTTCGGCTTCGCGCTGCCGGATTGGCGTGATGCGCTGGCGCGCTGCGTCGCGAGTCCGGCCGAGCCTGCGCCGGAACGCGCTGCCCGCGGCGGCGACAACGCGCGTTAGAACCGGAACGTGCAGCGGGCGGTCGCCGCCACGGCAAGGTCGCGACCCGCGCCGGCGGCGACGATTGCGTTCATCCCGAACGTCACGCCTCCCGACGTCGGGTCGTGGCGATACGTGCCTAACGTCGGCAGTGGCTCCGCGCCCGGCGCGCCGGTGGCCTGGTTCGTCGTCGTAATCTGGCAGCGAGAGCAAGGCTTGACGAGTTTCAAGACGACGCCGTCCACCTCGACGGTGTCCAGATGGTCCTCGTCGTACGCGTCGAGCCCCGCAAGCACCACGTTCGGCCGGAACCGGTTCATCGGAAGTTCGGAGGCGCCGCGCGTGGCGAGCCGCAGGTTGAGGTCGGCTAGCGAGGCTTCGCCGATCACGAGCAGCGGATAGCCATCGGCGAATGCGGTGTGCGCACCCGAAGCGCCAGCGTAATCCGGATTGCATAGGCGCACGTGCGAGGGGTCGAAACGGACGAGGCGCACGTCGACACCGAGCGATGTCGAGAACCATTCCGCGGCGGTGTCGCCGGCGTCGTGCGCCGGCACGCGGCTGCGCCAGACGACGACTTCGCGTGCGAGGCCTGTGGCCGGAGCGAGCGGCAACATCAGCGGCGCGCATCCGGGGGCGGCGAGCGTTAGCGCGCCATCGGCGACGCTCGAATCGATCAATGCCAGCCGCGGACATTCGCGCTGCGTTACGAAACGGCCGTCGCGGTCGACGATCATCCACTCGCGATCGCCCGCTCCGTAGCGATCGGCGCCGGCAACGAGCCCGCGCACCGAGACGCGTGCGTGTGTCAGCGCGATACCGCGGCAGCTCTTGACCGGAAAGACGTTCAGTGCGGCGATCGTGGCGACCGTCATCGGCGAACCGCAGCAGGCGTCGATCGAAACGGGCGGACGGCGTTTCCCGTGCCGCTCGCGCCCCACTCACGTCCTGCGCTCAGCGCAGTCCCGACGTGTACTCGGCCGCGGCCTTCATCTGCAGATCGGTCAACTTTCGAGGCGATCGTCGACCATGATCCTGCCGTTGACGTCCTTGCCGTCCTTGTCCGCGCCGCGCTCGCCGGCCTTGAAGGCCCTGAGCTGCGCGTACGCGTAATCGGGATACTGGCCCGCGAGGCGCGGATAATTTTTTGGTACGCCCGCACCGTTGGGCGAGTGGCACGCCGCGCAGGCCGGCACGCCGGCGGTGGCGTCGCCGCCGCGATAGAGCTTTTGGCCCGCCCGGACCAGCGCGCCGTCCTTTGCCGCCATCCCCTTGGGTTTCTGCTGCGAGAAATACGCGCCGAGCACCGTCATGTCTTCCGGGGACAGCGCTGCCGCCATGCCCTGCATGACCGGGTTGGCCCGAATGCCCGATTTGAAGTGCGCCAGTTGCAGAGTGATATACTCGGCGGGCTGCCCTGCGATGCTCGGGTTCACTGGGCTCGGGCTGTTGCCGTCGGCACCGTGGCAGGCAACGCAGATCTGATTAACGATCGCTTGAGCTCTTGCCAGATCGGGTTTGCCGGATTGGCCCTGTGCCACCGCGGCGGCCGCGGGCCACAGGCCAATGACGGCGGCCAGCAACAACGTGCGTTTCATCGGGTAGCTCCTCGACGGCGGCGGAGTTCGTTCCGGCAGCGATTCCGGATTCCCTGCGCAGCCCGGGTTCAATCGTGCAAAACCCTCGCATTGTAACGGAATCGGCGCGCCCGGCCAAAGCTGCCGCACGCGTGGACGCCCGGCGGGACGCTGCACGGTGAAACATCCGCTGCAGCAGGCCGAGTTCGCGTTCACGGTCGCGAACGACGAGCAGTTGCCGTCGTCCGGTCCACCGGAAATTGCCTTTGCCGGACGCTCGAACGCGGGCAAGTCGAGCGCGATCAACGTTCTGGCCAATCGAACGCGGCTTGCGTTCACCAGCAAGACGCCCGGCCGCACCCAGCAAATCAATTTCTTCCAGCTGCGCTCCGGAGCGCTGCTCGCCGATCTGCCCGGATACGGCTATGCGGCGGTGCCGCTTGCGTTGAAGCGCCATTGGCAGGATTTTCTCGGTCGCTACGTGGCTACGCGTCAGGCGCTGATCGGGCTCGTGCTGATCGTCGACGCGCGACACGGAATGGCCGAGCAGGATCGCGAGCTCCTTGCAGGTTTCCTGCCGAGCAGCCGTCCGGTACTGCTCCTTGCGACCAAGATGGACAAGCTGGCCGCATCGGGGCGGCGGAAGGCGGAACTTGCAATCGTGCGCGCGATCGCCGACGCGTTCCCGGTGCATGCCGCACAGGTCAGCGTCGTGGCGTTTTCGGCAACGCGGCGAATCGGAATCGAAGCTGCCGAGGCAACGCTCGGCGGCTGGCTCGGTCTCGTGCCGGGCATCGGGGAAAAGCGTCAGCACGCCACGCGCCCGCGCAAAGAAAAGGCCCCGCGATCAAGGGGAGTGGCGCGGGGCCCGAAACGCCCGTCGCAGGATTGATCGCTGCGAGGGCACCCGCTCAGGGAGGAAAGCGGGAGACGTTGCCGTCTGATCAAATAGACCGGCGGGCCGGACCAGAGTTCCGCTCGTATTCGTCACGAAAGAATCCACGGCAGCCCTAGGGAGATTCACGATGCCGCAGGACCCGACCCCGGCGCCCTCGGTGCTCGCCGGACTCAAGCAGGCGTTGCGACCCCACGCGCCGTTCGCCGCCATGAGCGAGAGCGATCTCGAACGCATCGTTCGCGCGTCCCGGCTCCGGTATTTCGCGTCCGGCGAAACGATCCTCTCTCCAGGCCCCGACAGCCAGGCGCACTGCTACGTCGTGCGCCAGGGCACCGTCCGCGGCGAGCGACCCGGAGGAAGCGGCGATGCAGCCGCGCTGTGGGAGCTTTCCGCGGGCGAGATGTTTCCGCTGGGCGCGCTGCTCGCGCGCCGCAGCGTCACGAGCGTCTACCGCGCGATGCAGGATACGTTCTGTCTGGCGTTTCCGGCGCCTGTCTTCGATGCGCTTATCGGCACGTCGGCCGTCTTCCAGGATTTTTGCACGCGCCGGCTTGCGCACCTGCTGGATCTGTCGCGCACGCGCCTGCAGGCGGAATATGCGGCGGCGGCCACAGAACAGCGCGGGCTCTCGACGCAGCTCAGCAGCCTTCTCCGTCGAGCACCCGTGGCGTGCGGGCTCGATGCACCGCTCGGTCAAACGCTGTCGACGATGGAAGACCAGCGGATCGGTTCGATGGTGATCGTCGACGTCGGTTCCAGGCCGATCGGCATCTTCACCCGGCGGGACGTGATCGGCCGCGTCATATTGCCGCAACGGAACCTCGACGTGGCCATGCGCGAGGTGATGAGCGCGCCGGTGGTCACGCTCTTCGCCGACGCGACCGCCGGCGATGCGGCGCTCGTGATGGCCCGCCAGGGCATACGCCACATCGTCGTGCTCGACCACAACGGCCGCCTCGCCGGCGTCGTGTCCGAGCGCGACCTGTTCAGCCTGCAGCGGTTGTCGGCGCGCGAACTTGCGTCTGCGCTTCGCCGGGCACCCGACATTCCGGGACTCATCCAGTGCGCCACGGACATCAGGGCGCTCTCGCATGCGCTCGTCGCCCAGGGCGTCGCTGCGGGTCAGCTCACGCGGATGATCTCCAGCCTGAACGATCAGCTGGCGGTGCGCATCCTCGAGCTCACGGCACCGGAGTTCGAATTGTCCGGGCTGACGCTGTGCTGGCTGGGGATGGGATCCGAAGGCCGTGGCGAACAGACGATTGCGACCGATCAGGACAACGGCCTCATTTTCGCGGCGGCCGAAGGCGGGGCCCCGCCGGATGCTGTCCGCGCTCGTCTGTTGCCGTTTGCCCGCGCGGTCAACGACGCGATGGATCGCTGCGGCTACCCGCTGTGCCGGGGTGGCGTCATGGCGATGAACCCGCGTTGGTGCGCGAGCCTCCCCGAATGGAAGGCGGCGTTCGCAGGCTGGATCGACCGCGGCGACCCGGAAAGCCTCCTTGACGCCAGCATCTTTTTCGATTTTCGTCCGCTGTGGGGCGACGCGCGGCTCGCGGACGCGCTGCGCTCCGAGATCGCGCCGCGCGCCCGCGCGAATTCCAGGTTTCTGAAGCAGATGTCCGACAACGCCCAAAGGAACCGTCCGCCGGTCAACTGGCGGGGCGAATTGCGGGCGGCGGCGGACGGTGCGGGCGTCGAGGGAATCGATCTCAAGATGAGCGGCAGCATGCCGTTTGTCGATGCGGCGCGCATTTTCGCGCTGGCGACGGGCGTCAGCACGACCAACACGGTCGAGCGGCTCGTGCAGGCGGGCGTGAAGCGCGGCGTGTCCCAGCCGGAAGTCCGCGACTGGTGCGACGCGTTCGAGTATGTGCAGCTTCTGCGTCTGCGGGAGCAGCATCGCCGTGCGGAGGCCGGCGCCCGAACAGGTGATGAATCGAATCCCAACGTCGTGCCGCTCGCGCTTCTTTCGGACCTGGACCGACGCATCCTGAAGGAGGCATTGCGGCAGGTCCGCAAGGTCCAGCAACGCCTTGCGCTCGATTACCCCGGATGAGCCGCGCACTCGAAACCGTGCGGCAATGGACAGACCGCTGGCTCGACAAGCGCGTGCGGGCCGATCGCTGGGTCGTCGTCGACACCGAGACTTCGGGCTTTGATCCCGAGCACGACCGGCTGCTCGCGATAGGCGCAATCGCGGTCGACGGCGAAGGTATCGTGCTCGACGACAGCTTCGAAATTGTCCTCAAGGGCGAATACTACGGCGACGCCGCCAACATCGCGATCCACGGCATCGGATACGGTGCCCAGGCGGTGGGAATGGCAATGCCGGCGGCGCTCGCGGCATTCAGCAAATGGGCGACCGGCGCGCCAAGGGTGGGATTCCACGCCGATTTCGACCGTGCGGTGCTGAAGCGCGCCTATGCGAACGCACACATGTCCGCCGACAATGCGCCGTGGCTCGACCTGGCGCCGCTCGCCGCTGCGCTGTTGCCGGGTCCGTATCGCGATCAGCGACGGGGCCTTGACGATTGGCTTGCGGCGTTCGGTATCGAATGCACGGTCAGGCACAACGCTGCCTCCGACGCGCTCGCGACCGCCGAGCTCCTGTTGCAACTGCGCGCCATGGCGGCAAGGCAGGGCGCGCGTGGCTTTCGGGCACTGCAGAAGGTTGCGCGCCAGCAGAGATGGCTTGGCTGCCCGGACTGACGGCAACGGGGCCCACGACGCGTCGGGCGCAGTGCATTTGCCGCGATGGTGCCCGACCGGATACGATGCGCGGCTTATCCCGAACTACAACGACGACACGCAGGCGGCCACCATGAGTTTCGATTTCTCGGGACGGTTTCCCGGCAAGCGAATGCGGCGGATGCGGCGCGATGATTTTTCGCGCCGCCTGATGCGGGAGCATCGGCTTGCGTCCGACGACCTCATTTATCCGGTTTTCGTGCTCGACGGTACGAAGCGCGAGGAACCGGTGCCGTCGCTGCCCGGCATTTCGCGCAAGAGCCTCGACCTTCTCTTCCGCGATGCGGAGCGGTGCATGGAATTGGGGGTGCCGGCGCTGGCGCTGTTCCCGGTGATTCCGACGGAACGGAAATCGCACGAAGCGACCGAAGCGTGGCATTCCGAAGGGCTGGTGCCGAGGGTCGTACGCGCGCTGAAGGCGCGCTTCCCCGAGCTGGGTATCGTGACCGACGTGGCGCTCGACCCGTACACAAGCCACGGCCAGGATGGCCTGATCGACGGGACAGGCTACGTGATGAACGACGAGACGGTCACCGCGCTGGTCCGGCAGGCGCTCTGCCATGCCGAAGCGGGTGTGGACATCGTCGCGCCGTCGGACATGATGGACGGGCGCATCGGCGCCATCCGTACAGCCCTCGACGGCAGCGCGTTTCAGCGCACGCGCATTCTGGCCTATTCGGCCAAGTACGCTTCGTCGTTCTACGGACCGTTTCGCGACGCGGTAGGCTCCGGTGGAAACCTCGGTGGCGGCGACAAGTACACGTACCAGATGGATCCGGCCAACACCGACGAAGCACTGTGGGAAGTGCACCTCGACCTCGAAGAAGGAGCGGACATGGTGATGGTGAAACCCGGGCTGCCGTATCTCGACATCGTCCGTCGCGTGAAGGATACGTTCGGCGTGCCCACCGCGGTCTATCAGGTGTCGGGCGAGTACGCGATGCTGAAGGCTGCGGCGGGCAATGGCTGGCTCGATGAACGCGCGTGCGTCATGGAGGCGCTTACGGCGTTCAAGCGCGCAGGGGCCGACGCAATTCTGACCTACTTCGCGCTGGACGCGGCTGCGTGGCTCGCCGAAGGTCGCTAGCAGAAAGCAGCGGGAAAGTAGAGGGGAAAGTAGGGTCAGACTCGGGTTTCCTCAGTCTTGCCGAGACGATGCCAAGCGCCTGGAAATCCGGGTCTGACCCTACCTTGCCGCCAGCAGCGCCGCCACGGCCCCGGCGGTAAGCCTCCGCTCTTCGTCGCGTCGCGGCCGATTGCGCCGCTGGTGCGGGGTCAGGATGTCGAGCCGCACGCTGGCGTCTGGCGTGTCGACGAGCAGTTGCGCGCCGGCATCGTCGTCGCGTGGCGGCAGCGCGCCATAGCGCACGCCGGCATTCGCAAGCGCGATCTCCACCGCTTTTGCATTGTCGGCAACGAGCTCCAGCCGGATGTCGCTGTGCTCCGTTGCCCAGCCTGCCGCGACGCCGCCGACCAGCAGGGGCTCCCAATCGGAAAGGCGCTTCATCCACGCCAACGCCTCGGCGCGCTGCCGGCGCAGGCTGGCGGCGTGCGCTTCACTGCAGAACAGCGAATGGTAACTGGAAAGCGCTTCCTCGATTTCGTCGTTGGACGGGAGCGCCGAGGAAACCGGAAGCATCAGTTGCCGTACGGCCTTGCGTTTGGCGAGCGACCAGTCCGTCAACCCGTGTTCGGCAATGAGGCGGGCTGCCGTCTGCGCGATGCGGATACGGTCCTGTGGCGTACGCATGCCGAGGCGGCGGTCGTGATCGGCGCCTGCATCCTGACCGCGGGAGCGGTGGGCCATAGGGTCAGAACAGTTGGTCGCGGATATCTTTGCCCGGCGCGCCTGTTGCCGACATGCCATCGTCGCGGCCGCGCGGGGGGAACTCCGCGTAGAAGTATTCGGTGATTCCACCGCTGTCGTCGCGCAGGCCCGAGTCGACATTGATCCTGGCCGCGATGACCCCGTCGGGCATCGGCAGGTCCGCCTCGGGGGTCCCCTTCAGCACCTTCGCCATGTACGAGATCCAGATCGGCAGCGCCGCCACGGCACCCGTTTCATTGGTGCCGAGCGTCCTTGGCTGGTCGAACCCGATCCACGATACGCCGACGATTGCCGCATTGAAACCGCAGAACCAGGCATCGACATACTCGTTGGTCGTGCCCGTCTTGCCGGCAAGATCGGCTCTGTTGAGCGACAACGCGCGCGTCGCCGTGCCCACGCGTACGACGTCCTTCAGCAGAGACGTCATGATCCACGCATTGCGCGGGTCGACCGCCCGTTCGGCGTTCTCGCCGGCGACCGTCGGCGTTGCTTCCGACAGCACATTTCCCTTGGCGTCGACGATCCTCGCGATCAGGTAAGGCGTCACGCGATAGCCGCCGTTGGCGAAGATCGCGTAGGCGCTGACCATCTGCAGCGGTGTTGCCGAGCCGGCGCCCAGTCCCATGGTCAGATAGGGTGGATGCAGCCTGGGGTCGAAGCCGAAGCGCGCGATGTAGTCCTGAGCGTACTGAGGGCCGATTGCCTGCAGCACGCGAACGGTCACGAGGTTCTTCGACTTGGCGAGGGCCGCGCGCACGCGCATCGGGCCTTCGAATTTGCCGTCGTAATTCTTGGGTTCCCAGTCCTCGCCTCCGGCCTTGTCGGCCGGAACGAAAAACGGCGCATCGTTGACGACCGTCGCCGGCGTAAAGCCCTTTTCCAAGGCCGCCGAATAGATGAAGGGCTTGAACGCCGACCCTGGTTGGCGCTGGGCCTGGGTCACATGGTTGAATTTGCTTCGTTCGAAGTCGAAGCCACCGACCAGTGCCAGCAATGCGCCGTCCGCGGGGCGCACCGAGACAATGGCGGATTCGGCCTGCGGCATCTGGGCGATGCCCCAGCGCCCCTTGTCCTCGCGCATGACGCGAATCACGGCCCCGCGCCGGATCCTCGTTGGCGTCGCCGCCTTGTCGCCGAGGAACCGGGCTGCGAACCTGAGTCCGTCGCCGCTAATCTGGATGGTCTCGCCGTCCGCAAGGAGCGCCTTGACCTCGGCGGGCGTCGCTTCCAGCACGACGGCCGGCGCGAGGCCGTCGCTTTCTGACGTTTCCTGGAAGACCCGCTCCAGCGCCGCCTCGTGCTCGACCGGGTCGTCCGGCAGGCTGACGTGGGACTCGGGGCCCCGGTATCCGTGGCGTCTGTCGTAGTCCAGCACCCCGCGCCGCAGTGCAGCATACGCGGCCTCCTGGTCGGCCTTGCGAATCGTCGTACGGACAGTGAGCCCCTTGGTATAGGCGTCCTCGCCGTAGGCCTCGAATACGACTTGCCGCGCCATCTCGGCGACGTATTCCGCATGCGTCGGGACGACCTCCCGCAATCCTGCGCGAACGGCCAGTGGCGCACTTTGTGCTTCCCGATACTGATCGTCGTCGATGAAACGGAGATCATGCATCCTTCGCAACACGTAGAGCTGCCGGGTCTTGGCTCGCCGCGGGTTGGTGACGGGGTTATAGGCCGACGGGGCCTTGGGCAGCCCGGCCAGCATGGCGGCCTCGGCGGCGGTGACGTCCTTGAGGAGCTTGCCGAAATATATCTGCGCGGCGGCCGCGAAACCGTAGGCTCGCTGGCCGAGAAAGATCTGGTTGATGTAAAGCTGGAGAATCTCGTCCTTGGTCATGTTGGCCTCGATTTTCCAGGCCAGCAGGACTTCGCGAACCTTGCGGGTGACGGTTTTTTCCCGGGTGAGGAAAAAATTGCGGGCGACCTGCATCGTGATCGTGCCGGCACCCTGCTGGGATCCACTGGCGAGATTGGTTGCCGCAGCCCTGAGTACACTGATGTAGTCCACACCCCCATGCGTATAGAAACGCTCATCTTCGGCCGCTAAAATGGCCTTTCTCATCACATCCGGCACGTCCGCGATAGTCACGACGGCGCGGCGTTCCTCCCCGAACTCGCCCAGCAGGTCGCCCTCCGCCGAGACGATCCGGAGCGGGATCTTGGGCTGGTAATCGGTCAGGCTTTCGAGGGAAGGCAACGTCGGATAAAGCAGGGCCAGGATGAAGGCGCCCAGGAGGCCGCCAACGACCGCCAAGCCAAGCAGGACGGACCCGACATAAAGGAGCCACCGTTTTAGCATGGAGGAATAAAACTTGCTGGAGGAGAGGGATGCCCCCCGCAATTATAGGCGGGGTTGCAACAAAGCATTCGGCCCAGGCAAAACAATTTGACAAGATTCATACTTGCTGCCAACCTTTAATGTAAATTGTGAGCATTGCGCCTAAGGCTCCCATGATTGCTGAAAAACTTGGTTTGGCCCTGGACTTCTTCTCGACGAAGTCGCCAGCGCTGATCGGCGTCGACATCAGTTCGACCTCGATCAAGATGGTCGAGCTCGCCGATGCAGGCAAGGGCGTGCGTCGTCTCGAGCGGTATGTGGTCGAGACGTTGCCCAAGGACGTCGTCACCGACGGCAACATCGCCAATCTGGACCAGGTGAGCGACGGCATCAGGCGCGCATGGAAGCGCCTTGGCAGCCGAAACCGGAGCGTCGCCCTTGCGCTTCCCGCGGCAATGGTGATCACGAAGAAGATCGTGGTTCCTTCCGGGCAGACCGAGGGGGACCTGGAACTCACCGTCGAAGCAGAGGCGAACCAGTACATTCCGTTCGCGCTGGACGAAGTGAACCTCGATTTCCAGATTCTCGGCCCGGCGCCGAACAACCCCGATGAAGTCGAAATACTGATCGCGGCCTCCCGCAAGGAGAAGGTCGAGGATCGCGTCGCGGTTGCCGAATCGGCCGGCCTCAAACCGCGGGTGATGGATGCCGAGAGTTACGCGACCCAGGAAGCGTTCCGTCTGATTGCCCCTTCGCTGCCGGCCAACGGCCGCGACCAGAACATCGCTCTCGTCGACATCGGTGCGCACGTCACCCATTTCTACGTTCTGCGCAACGACCAGTTCCTGTTCTCCCGCGACCAGGCGTTCGGCGGAAACCAGCTGACCTACGACATCCAGCGTGCGTTCAACCTGTCCCCCGACGAGGCCGAGTCCGCGAAGAAGAATCAGGGATTGCCCGAGAACTACGACGCGGACGTGCTCCAGCCCTTCATGGAGACCCTGGCGCTCGAGGTTACCCGGGCGCTGCAGTTCTTTTTCACATCGACATCGTACAATCAGGTTGACCAAATCGTGCTCGCGGGCGGCGGCGCGCTGCTGCCCGGACTGGACGAATTGGTCGCCAAACGCGCCGGTGTGGCGACGATCGTCGCCAACCCCTTCGCGAGCATGGCGACCGCCGACACCATTCGGCCGCGGCAGCTCGCGCAGGATGCGCCGTTGCTGCTGATCGCCTGCGGGCTGGCGATGCGGAGCTTCGAATGATACGCATCAACCTGCTGCCCCACCGCGAGCAGAAGCGGCAGGCGCGTCAGCGCCAGTTCATCTCGATCGCGATCGGGCTCGCCGTCCTGGGTGCCGCCGTGGTCGGGCTGGTGTACGTGATCTTTGCCGCCCAGATCGACAACCAGCTGAGCCGCAACAAGCTGCTCAAGGACGAGATCGCGCGGCTGGACGAACAGATCAAGGAAATAGACAGGCTGCGGGAACAGACCCAGCAGCTGCTCGCGCGAAAGCAGGTGGTCGAGACGCTGCAGACCAACCGCACCGAGGCCGTGCATCTGGTGGATCAGATGGTTCGGCAACTTCCGGATGGAGTCTACCTCCGCTCTCTGAAGCAGGTCGGAACCAAGGTCACCGCGATCGGCTACGCCCAGTCCAACGCGCGCGTCTCGACGCTGATGCGCAACATCGAGGCATCGCCGTGGCTTTCACAGCCCGAGCTGGTCGAGATCAAGGCGGTGCCGCTGCCTAACGCCAAGGACACGCGCGTCAACGAGTTCACGCTCAACTTCCAGGTCAAGCGGGCCGCGCCGCCTCCGGAGGCCAAAAGTGCGCCGCCCGCCAAGACGGCGCCGCCTGCCCCGGCGGCGAAAGGAGCCAAGGCATGACGCTCGACGACATCCGCCGGCTCAATTTTCGGGACGTCGGCAATTGGCAGGTGCTGCCCAAGGTCATGGTGCTTGCATTCCTGTTCGCGGCGGTTCTCGTCGCGGGCGCGTTTTTCGTCTGGAAGGACCAGTACGACGCGCTCGACCTCGCGAAACAGGACGAAGCGAAGCTGAAGGAACAGTACACCTCGAAAAAGGGCAAGGCGATCAATTTCGAGCTGTACGTCCAGCAGTTGTCGGAAGTGGAGCAGTCGTTTGGAGCGCTGCTGAAGCAACTCCCGAACCGCGCGGAAATGGACGCCCTGTTGACGGACATCAACCAGGCGGGCCTCGGCCGGGGGTTGCAGTTCGAGCTGTTCAAGCCGGCCGCCCAGGAGCGAATGGCCGAGTTCTATGCGGAGCTGCCGATCAACGTCAGGATTACGGGTAACTATCACGACATGGGCGCGTTCGCGAGCGATGTCGCACAGTTGCCGCGAATCGTGACCCTGAACGATGTCGCGATCAACAATGACAAGGGCGTGCTGTCGATGGAAGCGGTCGCCAAGACCTACCGCTACCTCGACGAAGAGGAAATGGCAAAGCAGCGCAAGGCGGCCAAAGATGCGAAGGAGAAGGGCAAGAAATGAAACCCTGGCTGACACTTGTGGCAGGCATGGTGTTCGTCCTTGCCGGGTGCGGTGGAGAGAGCCATCAGGACCTGCGTGCCTGGATGGCCGACCAGGGCAAGGGCGTCAAGGGCAAGCTCGATCCGCTGCCGCAGATGAAACCGTACGAGCCGTTTGCCTACAATGCATTCGACCTGCCTGACCCGTTCAAGCCGCGGAAGATCGAACCTTCCAAGGGCGGGAGCAAGCTGGCCCCCGACATCGCGCGGCGCAAGGAGCCCCTCGAGGCGTACCCGCTGGAGGCGCTCAACATGGTCGGGACGCTCGAGAAGGGCAGGACGGCCTACGCGCTTGTGCGCACGCCGGAAAGAGATCTTTACCAGGTGCGCCAGGGCAACTACCTCGGGCAGAATTACGGTGTGATCGTCGACGTCACCGACGGCGAAATCCGTCTCAAGGAGCTGGTACAGGACGGGGCGGGCGACTGGACCGAGCGGTCCAGCTCGCTGCACCTTATCCAGGCCGATGCCAAGACACAGGAGCGAAGAAAATGAGCGCGTTCGTTTGGCTAGACACCATCGCGTCGCGGGGTCGTGCGGCCCGTGGTGCGTTCGCGTGGCTTATCGCTGCGCTGGCGTTGGCCGGATCCGGCGCGGCATTCGCGCAGGCTGCCAACAGTATCGACGCACTGACGGTATCGAAGGGCACGTCCGGCAACACGATCGTCAAATTCACGCTGAAGGCGCCACCGGCGAATCCGCCGGCCGGATTTGCGATCGCGAGCCCGCCCCGGATCGCGCTCGATTTCCTCGATACCGGCAACGGGCTCGGCAGCACTCAGCGCTTGATCGAAGATCCGGCGTTGCGCAGCCTCAACGTGATCCAGTCCGGAAGCCGGACGCGCGTGGTGTTCAACCTCAACAGGCCGCAGACGTTCTCGACCCAGGTCGAAGGCAATGCGGTCCTGGTTACGCTCTTTGACCAGAGCAATCAGCAGGACGCAAAGCCCCAGGTGGTGCAGCGTTTTGCCGAAGCGCGTCCCGGCGATGTCGTGAACGCGCTGCGCGACGTCGATTTCCGGCGCGGCCCGAACGGCGAAGGCCGGATCGTCGTGGACCTGTCGGACAACTCGACCGGCATCGACATCCGCCAGCAGGGAAAGACCCTGATCGTCGACTTCATCAAGACCACGCTCCCGCGTAACCTCGAGCGCCGGCTCGACGTGCAGGATTTCGGCACGCCCGTCGTGGCCGTCGAAACGTTCAACCAGGGCGGCAACGCGCGGATGGTGATCGAGCCGAAGGGTATCTGGGAACACTCGGCGTACCAGACCGACAACCGGTTCATCCTCGAGGTCAAGGCCATCGTGGAGGATCCGAACAAGCTGATCCAGGGCTCCAAACAGGGCTACAAGGGCGAGAAACTCTCGCTCAACTTCCAGAACGTCGAAGTGCGGGCGGTGCTGCAGGTGATCGCCGATTTCACGGGCCTCAACATCATTACCAGCGATACCGTGACGGGAAGCCTGACGCTGCGGCTGAAGGACATCCCCTGGGATCAGGCGCTCGACATCATCATGCAGACCAAGGGTCTCGACATGCGCAAGAACGGCAATGTCGTTCTGATCGCGCCGCGCGAGGAGCTTGCGCTGAAGGAACGTCAGGCGCTCGAAACGCAGCTGCAGATCAGCGAGCTCGAACCGCTGGTGATGGAATCGTTCCAGCTGAACTACATCAAGGCGTCCGACCTGGAACGGCTGATCACCACCAATCGGCAGCAGCAATTCGGGGCCGGCGCCGGGCAGACCGCGACCACCGGCGGGCAGGGCTCCATCCTGTCCAAGCGGGGCGTCGCGCTGGTCGATCCGCGCACCAATATCCTGTTCGTGACCGATACCGCGGCGCGCCTCGAGGAAGTCCGGAAGATCATCCGGCAGATCGATACGGCCATCCGGCAGGTGCAGATCGAAGCGCGTATCGTCATCGCCAGTGACAAGTTCAGCAAGCAGCTCGGCGTGCGCTTCGCGGCGCAGACGGGCTTCACGATCAACAAGAAATACGCGGTCGGGCAGGGCGGCAGCCTCGCCACCCAGCCGGTGGTCCATCTCGAGGGTGACAAGCTCATCCGCGATACGCGCACGCAGACGCCTTTCGAGCTGGCATCCGGAATCGCGACGCCCGGCTACTCGGATCAGCCGCAGCTCAACGTGAATCTGCCGGTCATCAACCCCGCCGGCCAGCTTGCGCTGACGCTGATCAACCTCGGCAGCGGAAACCTCATCAACCTCGAGCTCTCGGCGCTGGAGTCGGACAACCGCGGCAAGGTCGTTTCGAGTCCGCGCGTGGTCACCCAGGACAGCCAGAAGGCGCATATCGAGCAGGGCACCGAAATCCCGTATGTGACGCCGGGTTCGAACAATCAGCCCGCGACGGTGACCTTCAAGAAGGCCACGCTGGCGCTCGATGTCACGCCGCAGATAACCCCCGACGGCCGGATCATCATGACGGTCGAAATCAAGAAGGATGCGGTCGGGCAGCTGGTGCCCGTCCAGGGCGGCGGATTCGTCCCTGCCATCGATACGCGGAATGTGATCACGCAGATCGCCGTGAACAATGGCGACACCGCCGTGATCGGCGGCATCTTCGAGGATGCGATCACCAACACGGTCGAGAAGGTGCCTTTCCTGGGCGATTTTCCGTTTATCGGCTACCTGTTCAAGACGACCGGCCGCGCGAGCGAGAAGACCGAGCTCCTGATCTTTCTTACGCCGCGGATCGTCAAGGAATCGGTCAACGCGATCAAGTGACGCGAATTCCCGGAGCGCAAGGCGAAGCCGCCGCGCGCTAGAAGACGGGTGACGCGCGCCGCATGCGGGCGACGGATCCGATTTCCAGGGGTGGCGGTCGCTCGTGCGGCGACGGCGATTCCACTACAATGCTGCGGTGCAATTGCGTCGGAGCAATCTGTTCTTGGTGGGGCTGCCGGGCGCAGGCAAGTCAACGCTCGGCCGAGCGCTGGCGCGACGCCTGGCCCTGACCTTCATCGACGCCGATGCCGACCTCGAGCGCCGGCTGGGCGTCTCGATCCCGACGATCTTCGAAATCGAAGGCGAGGCCAGCTTCCGCGACCGGGAGGAGGCCACCATTGCGGAGCTTGCGCAGCGCACGGGGATCGTGCTCGCCACGGGCGGAGGCGCGGTAATTCGCGCGACAAACCGGGAATGCCTGAGGGCGAACGGCACCGTGGTCTACCTTCACGCGGAACCCGCAACATTGCGAGAGCGCACGCGAAGAAGCCGCCACCGGCCGCTCCTCAACACCGCGGACCCGCTTGCCCGGCTGACCGAACTGTACGCACAGCGTGACCGGCTGTACCGCGAAGTCGCCGACTGCGTCCTGGAATCCGATCGCGAGCACGTCGCCCGTTTCGCGCAAGACCTCGAAGCCGAGGTCCACGACGTACGGCGCGCCTGAACACGATGCGGACGTTAACGGTCGCGCTCGCCGAGCGCAGCTATCCGATCCACATCGGCGCCGGTCTCCTCCGCGATGCCGGCACGTTGCTCACGCCGTTGTTGGCACAGCCGCGCGCCGTCATCGTCAGCAATACGGTGGTCGCCGCGGCATGGCTCGCCCCGCTCCGCGCGAGCTTCGCCGCCGCGGGGATCGCGACCGAAACCATACTCATCGCCGACGGCGAGGCCCACAAGACGTGGGCCACGGCGCACCACGTGCTGACCCGTCTCCTCGAGCTCAAGGCCGAGCGGTCGACGACCGTCGTCGCGTTGGGCGGCGGAGTCGTCGGCGACGTTGCGGGGTTCACCGCGGCGATCTACCAGCGTGGAATTCCCTTCGTGCAGGTCCCGACGACGCTCCTCGCGCAGGTCGATTCGTCGATTGGCGGGAAGACAGGAGTCAACCATCCGCTGGGCAAGAACATGATCGGCGCCTTCCACCAGCCGCAGGCGGTGCTGATCGATACGGATTGCCTCCGGACATTGCCCGATCGCGAACTGGTTGCCGGCCTTGCCGAAGTCATCAAGTACGGCGCGATCCGCGACCGCGCGTTTTTCGACTGGCTCGAGGGCAACGTCGAGCCGTTGCGAAAGCGCGATGCTGCCGCGCAGACGCACGCCATCGCGGAGAGTTGCCGTATCAAGGCGGAGATCGTCGCTGCCGACGAGCGTGAATCGGGCGAGAGGGCGTTGCTCAACTTCGGCCACACTTTCGGCCACGCGATCGAAGCCGGCGTCGGCTACGGCGAGTGGCTCCACGGTGAAGCCGTCGGCGCCGGGATGGTGATCGCCGCGCAGCTCTCTGCCCGCCTCGGTACGTTGCCGCATTCCGATGCGCTGCGGCTGCGGGCGTTGTTGCAGCAGGCGGGTCTCCCGGTCGAAGCACCACCACTGGGCGCTCGGCAATATCTTGCGCTGATGGGCCGCGACAAGAAGGTGCTGTCCGGGTCCATTCGCTTCGTGCTGCTGCGCGCGCTGGGCGAGGCTTTTGTTGCGGCCGATGTCCCTGCGCCCGAACTTAACTCCGTCCTGCCCTGATCTCCCGCGTCGTGCGCACGGAATGAAAACGGCGCCAAGTGGCGCCGTTTTCGTGAACACCGACGGATGCGTCAGTTGCAGGTAATCGTGGCACTGGACGTCAGTGTCGGGGTCCCTGCATCCGCGACGATGACGGTCGTCGAATTGCTGCCGGCGCCTCCCGCTACGGAGAACGAACCACCGGAGGCGCTGACGGGCGCCCCGGTTATCAGCCAGCCTGCGGGCGCCCCCAGCGTCACGCCATAGGGCGGGGTGCCGCCCGACACGACAAAATTGAACGTCAAGCCAGTGCACGGGGTCGCCGTGGGGCTGGATGCGCTGGAGGGCGTCACGACGACAGGCGTCGGTGTCGGCGCGGTCTGGGTCCCCGGCACATTGTCGACCGTGGGAGAATTGGTAATCGTGAGGCCCGTGGCATCGGTAATCGCATAGACCAGATTGACGAAACACGACCCGTTGGTAATCGTGTTGAAGCCGCCGCCGCTGACCTGCACCGGTACGCCGGTCAACGCGACCGCGCTGGGGAAATTGGTCGACACGCGATACGGGGGCGTGCCGCCGAAAATGTAGGTGGCGACCGCTACGCCTGCCGAGCAGACGTCCTTGGCCGGCCCGTTGATGGTCGTCTTGCTGCCTCCGGTCGGAATCGTCGACAGGACGCCGGAGCCGTCGGTCACCTGCGCGATCGTGAACGTCGCGGTGACCTGATTGCCGGTGGTCAGTTCGGTGGCGCGAATGATCGCATTCTGCGTGAACGCGTTCACGGCGGCCTGGATGATCGCTTTCGCCGCCCCGTTGCCGTCGGACACGACGGTCAACGTCGCAGCCAGCGGCTGCGCCGGGTTGCTGGTCTGAATGCCGTAGTTTCCCGTGACGACATCGAACCTGACCTGCCGATTCTGGAGCGGGGACCCGGCGGGGCCGAGAACCAGAACGGACACCTGGGCGGTTTCGCCGGCGCACACCGCGTTGGTCCCGCAGGCCGTTCGATTCGGCACCACGGTCAGCGAATTGAACAGCGGCGCCGGGCGGACCGTGATCGCGGAGGTCGCGCTCTGGCTGGCCGAGTCCTGCACGGTCACGACGACCGGGGAGTCGCCCGCGACGGCGGTCGGCAGCAATACAATCGTCGTACCGCTGACGTCCTGCGGAACCGGCAATACGGCCGAATTGCTCGAAAATGCCCTATACGGCGGGAGGCCGCCGCTGACCGTCAGGACCGTCGGGATATTCGAATAGGCGACCGACGCCGGCGGCAGGACGAACAGCGGGGGCACCACGACCGGTATCGGGTGGATGACCGAACTGGGGCTTCCGCTGCCGCCACCGCATGCGGTCAGCGCGAGAACCCCCGCAAGGGCAGACAAGCCGGCGAGGGAACGCAGCCAGGCGGTGGGCAGGCGGGTTTCCGTCATGATGGGATTCCTGATGATGATGTCCTAAAGATGGTGCCGGCCGAGGCTGTTTTGGATGTTGCAACAAGCATCTAGCCCACTTTGTTCAGATTAAAGCCTAAGTTGCGCTGCGGCGCAAGTCTTTTGCCACGGTCGAATCGACCGTTGGGCGGGATGTGTTGCGTACGACGCGACCAGCGCGTCCGTACCTTGCCGCATTGCAGCATCGCAGCTAATATTAATTGCTTTCGTTGCCATCTCGCGAAACCCGGCCGCCCATCGCCTTGCGCGGCAGGACGCCGGCTTTTTCGTTATCGATGAGGTCATCGTGCAAAAAGGTTTCGTGAATCAACGGCAATTGCCTCCGGTGAGCCAGGGGCTCTACGATCCCGCCAATGAACGGGATGCCTGCGGCCTGGGCTTTATCGCCCACATCAAGGGCCGGAAAACCCACGCGATCGTCACGCAGGGGCTATCGATCCTGCGGAACCTCTCCCATCGCGGCGCGACGGGCGCCGATCCGCTTCAGGGCGATGGCGCCGGCATCCTGATTCAGCTCCCCGACGCGTTCCTGCGCAAGGCCTGCGGACTTCAGGGGCTCACGCTGCCCGCGCTCGGACATTACGGCGTAGGCATGGTGTTCCTGCCCAAGGAACCCGCCTCGCGAATGGCCTGCGAGCAGGAGATCGAACGCGCGGTCGTGGGCGAGGGCCAGATCCTGCTCGGTTGGCGGGACGTTCCGACCGACAACAGCGGGCTCTCCCTGCGTACGAAGGAAGTCGAGCCGGTGATTCGTCAGGTGCTCATCGCCCGCGGGTCCAACGACATGGACCAGGACGCGCTCGAGCGCAAGCTCTACATCATCCGCAAGAAGTCCGGCCACGCCATCCAGGCGCTGAAGCTGCGCCACGGCAAGGAATTCTACGTTCCGTCGATGTCGTCGCGCACGCTGGTCTACAAGGGGATGCTGCTCGCCCACCAGGTCGGCGAGTACTTCCTCGACCTGCGCGACGAGAGCATGGTGTCGGCGCTGGCGATGGTGCACCAGCGGTTCTCGACCAACACCTTTCCGACGTGGGATCTCGCGCATCCGTTTCGCCTCGTCTGCCACAACGGTGAGATCAACACGCTGCGCGGCAACGTCAATTGGATTCGCGCCCGCCAGCAAGGCATCGCGAGCACGATCCTGGGCGCGGACCTCGACAAGATCTGGCCGCTGATCTACGACGGACAGTCCGACTCCGCGTCGTTCGACAACGCGCTCGAGTTGCTGGTGATGGGCGGGTACCCGCTGGCCCACGCGATGATGCTGATGATCCCCGAAGCATGGGCAGGCAATCCCCTGATGGATGAAGACCGCCGCGCGTTCTACGAATACCACGCGGCGTTGATGGAGCCTTGGGACGGCCCCGCGGCAATGGCATTCACGGATGGCCGGCAAATCGGCGCGACGCTCGACCGCAACGGCCTGCGGCCGGCGCGTTTCATTGTCACCGATGACGACTACGTCATCCTGGCCTCCGAGGTGGGAGTGCTCGACATTCCCGAGCGCAAGATCGTCAAGAAATGGCGTCTGCAGCCGGGAAAGATGCTGCTCGTCGACACGGAGCAGGGCCGCATCATCGACGATGCGGAGCTGAAGCGCATGCTCGCCACGGCCAAGCCGTATCGAGCGTGGATCGAACGCTCGCGGATCGCGCTCGCAGATCTGCCGGAACCGGCGCCGCCGCCCCACACCACGGTTCCCCTGCTCGATCGTCAGCAGGCGTTCGGCTATACGCAGGAGGACGTGAAAATCATTCTTACGCCGATGGCGCAGGCCGGCGAGGAGGCGATTGGGTCAATGGGCAACGATGCTGCGCTGCCGGTGCTGTCGAACCGGCCGAAGATGCTCTACAGCTACTTCAAGCAGCTGTTCGCGCAGGTGACGAACCCGCCGATCGACCCGATCCGCGAGGAGCTCGTGATGTCGCTCGTCACGTTCATCGGGCCCCGGCCGAACCTGCTCGCCGTCGACGTCGCGGCGGACGCGGCCGATCTCCCGATGCGGCTGGAAGCGCCGCAGCCGGTCCTCACCAACGACGCCATGGAGAAGATCCGCCACATCGCGCTCTTCACCGGCGGCGCCTTCAACGCATACGAGCTCGACATCTGCTACCCGGCGGCGTGGGGCGCGAACGGCATGGAAGCCGCGCTGGCGTCGCTGTGCGCGGCAGCCGAAGACGCGATCCATCTTGGCTACAACATTCTCATTGTCTCCGACCGCAATGTGTCGGAAGAGATGTTGCCGATTCCCGCGCTCCTCGCGACCGCGGCCGTGCACCAGCACCTCGTCCGCAAGGGGTTGCGCACCAGCACGGGTCTCGTCGTCGAGACCGGTTCGGCCCGCGAAGTCCATCACTTCGCGCTTCTCGCGGGCTACGGCGCGGAAGCGATCCACCCGTACCTCGCGCTGGAAACGCTGTCTTCGCTGACCGCTTCGGCGCCCGGGGGGTCGGCGCAGGAAACGGCGACCCGGTACATCAAGGCGATCTGCAAGGGGCTCTACAAGGTGATGTCGAAAATGGGCATCTCCACGTACCAGTCGTATTGCGGAGCGCAGATATTCGAGGCCGTCGGGCTGCAACGCGAATTCGTCGGCAAGTACTTTACCGGGACAGCGAGCAACGTCGAAGGCATCGGCCTGTTCGAGATTGCGGAGGAAGCCGCGCGACTGCACCAGGCGGCGTTCGGCAACGATCCGCTGCTGGCCAATGCGCTCGATGCGGGCGGCGAGTACATGTTCCGCACCGGCGGCGAGGATCACCTGTGGACGCCGGACTCGATCGCTAAGCTGCAGCACGCGGCGCGCTCCAACAGTGTCCAGACCTACAAGGAGTACGCCGCCCTCGTCAACGACCAGACGACGCGGATGCTGACGCTGCGCGGGCTGTTCGAATTCAAATTCGCACCCGAACCGGTTGCGCTCGCGGAAGTCGAGCCGGCAGCCGAAATCGTGAAGCGTTTTGCAACGGGTGCGATGAGCCTCGGGTCGATCTCGACCGAGGCGCATACGACGCTCGCGGTGGCAATGAACCGCATCGGCGGCAAGTCGAACACGGGGGAAGGCGGCGAGGATGCCCATCGCTACCCGCTGTTGAAGGCGGGCGAATCGCTCAAGTCGCGGATCGACAGCGCCGTCGTCGATGTCCCCTTCAGGGAGGGCGATTCGCTGCGCTCGAAGATCAAGCAAGTGGCGTCGGCGCGCTTTGGCGTGACGGCGGAATACCTGGTCAACGCCGACCAGCTGCAGATCAAGATGGCACAGGGTGCGAAGCCGGGCGAGGGCGGTCAGCTGCCCGGTCACAAGGTTTCCGAGTACATCGCCAGGATCCGCTACTCGGTGCCGGGAGTCGGATTGATTTCGCCTCCGCCCCACCATGATATCTACTCGATCGAGGACCTGGCGCAGCTTATCCACGACCTCAAGAACGCGAATCCGCTGGCATCGATTTCGGTGAAGCTCGTGTCCGAGGTTGGCGTGGGCACGGTCGCCGCGGGTGTTGCCAAGGCCAAGGCCGATCATGTGACGATCGCCGGCCACGACGGCGGCACCGGCGCATCGCCTGAATCGTCGATCAAGCACGCTGGCACGCCATGGGAGCTGGGCCTCGCCGAGACGCAGCAGACGCTCGTCCTGAACCGGCTGCGCGGCCGCATCGCGGTGCAGGTGGACGGCCAGATCAAGACCGGCCGCGACGTCGTCATCGGCGCAATGCTGGGCGCCGACGAGTTCGGCTTCTCGACCGCGCCGCTCGTCGTCGAAGGTTGCATCATGATGCGCAAGTGCCACCTCAACACCTGTCCGGTGGGCATCGCGACGCAGGATCCCGAGTTGCGCGCGAAATTCACGGGTCAGCCCGAACACGTCGTCAACTATTTCTTCTTTGTCGCCGAAGAAGCGCGCGAACTCATGGCGAAGCTCGGGCTCCGGAAGTTCGAGCAACTCATCGGCCGTTCGGACCTGCTCGACATGCGCCGCGGCATTGCGCACTGGAAGGCGAAGGGGCTCGACTTCTCGAGGGTGTTCTACCAGCCCGACATGCCGGCGGACGTGGCGCGTCACGTGTGCGAAACGCAGGACCACGGCCTCGTCGGCGCTCTCGACCACGCGCTGATCGCGGCGGCCGCGCCGGCGCTGGAGAACAAACAGCCGGTGCAACTCAACTACCGGATCCGCAATGCGAACCGTTCGGTCGGTGCGATGCTCTCCGGAAAGATTGCAAGGAAATATGGCCACGCCGGCCTGCCCGACGAAACGATCCACGTGGCGTTCGAAGGCATCGCAGGTCAGAGCTTCGGCGCGTTTCTTGCCCGCGGCGTGACGTTCGAGCTGCAGGGCGCGACCAACGATTACGTCGGCAAGGGCCTGTCCGGCGGCCGCATCGTCGTCTATCCGGACCCGACCTGCCCCGCCAAGCCGGAGGACAACATCGTCATCGGCAATACGGTGATGTACGGCGCGATCGACGGCGAGGCGTATTTTCGCGGCGTGGCCGGCGAGCGTTTCTGCGTTCGCAACTCGGGCGCCGCGGCGGTTGTCGAGGGTACCGGCGACCATGGCTGCGAATACATGACGGGCGGCACGGTGGTCGTGCTGGGCCGCACCGGACGGAACTTCGCCGCCGGGATGAGCGGCGGCATAGCGTATGTCCATGACGGGGACGGCACGTTCCGGTCCCGCTGCAACGCGGCGATGGTCGCGCTCGAGCCGGTTCTGACGGCGGCGGCGCAGGCGGACGGCGAGAACGATCTCGTTATCGCCGGCAAAGGCCGGCTCCAGCACCTCGGCCGCTGCGACGAAGTGCTGCTGCGCGAGCTGATCGAGCGCCACCTTCGCTTCACGGGAAGCACACGCGCACTCGCGATCCTGGACAACTGGGACACCGCGCGCGGCAAGTTCGTCAAGGTGTTCCCCAACGAATACAAGCGCGCGCTCTCCGAGATGTACGCGAAGCGCACGGCGGCGAAGTCGGCCGCGACAGCGAAGCAGCGCGAGGTCGCGTGAAATGGGCAAGATCACCGGTTTCATGGAGCTCGCGCGCGTCCAGGAGGTCATGCTGCCCATCCCCGAGCGCGTCCGGAGCTTCCGCGAGTTCATTCTTCCACTCGCGGACGGCGAAGCGTCGAAGCAGGGTGCGCGCTGCATGGACTGCGGCATTCCGTTCTGCCAGAGCGGCTGCCCCGTCAACAACGTCATTCCCGATTGGAACGACCTCGTGTACCGGCAGCAGTGGCGAGCCGCGCTCGACGTGCTGCATTCGACCAACAATTTCCCGGAGTTCACCGGCCGCATCTGCCCGGCGCCCTGCGAGGCAGCCTGCACGCTCAATATCAATGACGAATCGGTCGGAATCAAGTCGATCGAGCATTTCATCATCGACAAGGGCTGGGACGAGGGCTGGGTCGTCCCCGTGCCGCCGCTGGTGAAAACGGGCAAGCGGGTCGCGGTCGTCGGCTCGGGTCCGGCGGGCCTTGCCTGCGCGCAGCAGCTGGCCCGTGCCGGTCACGATGTCGTGCTGTACGAGAAGACCGACCGCATCGGCGGGCTGCTGCGTTATGGCATTCCCGACTTCAAGATGGAAAAGAACATGATCGACCGCCGGATGGCGCAGATGTCTCAGGAAGGCGTCGAATTCCGGCCGAACGTCGAGGTGGGCAAGGACATTGCCGCGCAGCAGATCGAGGTCGAATACGATGCGGTCGTGATGGCGGGCGGCGCCGAAGAGTCGCGCGACCTGCCGGTGCCGGGCCGCGATCTTTGCGGCGTCCATTTCGCAATGGAGTTCCTGCCGCAACAGAACAAGGTCGTCGCCGGGGACCGCGTGCACGACCAGATCACCGCGACCGGCAAACACGTCGTCGTCATCGGTGGCGGCGACACCGGGTCCGACTGCGTGGGCACGTCGAACCGGCAAGGAGCCAGGTCGGTCACGCAATTCGAGCTGCTGCCGCAGCCCCCGGAGCACGAAAACAAGCCGCTCACGTGGCCGTACTGGCCGGTCAAGCTGCGGACGTCATCGTCGCAGGAGGAAGGTTGCCAGCGCGACTGGGCGGTTGCCACCAAATGCTTCGAAGGAAGGAACGGCAAAGTCGAGAAGCTTGTTGCGGTGCGCGTCGAGTGGCAATCGGGCTCCGACGGCCAGATGCGAATGGCCGAGGTGGCGGGCAGCGAATTCGAAATTGAGGCGGACCTCGTGCTGTTGGCGATGGGCTTTGTCGGGCCGGTCGGCAAGGGCATGCTGGAGCAGTTCGGCGTCCTGCGGGACGCGCGCAGCAACGTCAGGGCGAACACGGAGGACTACCGCACGTCCAGGGCAAAGATCTTCGCCGCCGGCGATATGCGTCGCGGCCAGTCGCTCGTCGTGTGGGCGATCCGCGAAGGTCGCCAGTGTGCCCGCGCCGTCGACGAGTTTCTGATGGGTGCAACGTTGCTGCCGCGCTGAGCCCCGGTCCCTGATGGCGACCGTTGCCATGTTTCAGCTGAATCGCTAGGTATGTCGGCCGTAGTGACTCTCGACATAGCAGATTGGCGCCCGCCGCTGACGCCAGATGCGCAGCGGGAGGCCGGCCAGGTGCTCGAGAGCGGCGGCGTGCTCGTCCTGCCGCGGGTGGCATTCGTGCTGTCGGCGTCGGAGCGCCGTTTTCTCGCGACCGATTGGTCGGACGGGCGCACGAAAAACATCAGCCTGGAAGGCGCGCGGCTGAAAGGCGCACGAGGCACGGTCGGCGAGCGTGCGGAGCTTGCAGCGATGGTCGCGCGTTTCGCCGCGGACGCGGCCACGCTTGTGACCGCGCTGGTGCCGCGTTACGCTCCCTACGTGCGGCGCGCGCGGACGAGCTACCGGCCGCAGCCTGCGGTGGGTCGCGCCGTGTCCTGGCGCAAGGACGATTCCCGCCTCCACGTCGACGCGTTTCCGTCGCGGCCGAACCGGGGCGAGCGGATCCTGCGCGTGTTCTCGAACGTAAACCCGTCGGAAGATCGTGTCTGGCGCGTTGGCGAGCCGTTCGAGGCCATGGCCGGGACTTTCCTGCCGCGCATTGCGCGCCACCGCCGGGGCACGGCCCTGCTGCTCGCGGCCGTCCGGGCCACGAAGAGCCTCCGCACCGAGTACGACCACCTGATGCTCGGGCTCCACGACCAGGCGAAGGCGGATCTCCCCTACCAGCGCGAGTGCGAACAGGAGATGGTCCGGTTCGCGCCGGGCACGACGTGGCTGTGCTTTTCCGATCAGGTGATGCACGCCGCTGTCTCCGGCCAGTTCATGCTCGAACAGACGATCCACGTGCCGCTGTCGGCGCTGCACGATCCGGCACGTTCGCCGCTGGCGATTCTCGAGCGTCTCACCGGGCGCGCGCTGACGCCCGCGCGCTAGGCACTTGTGCAGTCCGATTCACCGTGGGCCTTGCCTGGCGCACGCGGTGCCCGTACGCTTCGATGATGCCCACCCTCGACAACGATAGCTTTCTGCGCGCGCTTCGCCGCGAGCCCACGCCCCACACCCCGGTCTGGTTGATGCGGCAGGCAGGCCGCTACCTGCCCGAATACAACGCGACGCGCGCGAAGGCCGGCAGCTTCCTCGCGCTGGCTCAGACGCCCGCGCTGGCGACCGAGGTCACGCTCCAGCCGCTCGATCGCTTTCCGCTCGATGCCGCGATTCTCTTCTCCGACATCCTCACCGTGCCCGACGCGATGGGACTCGGCCTCTACTTCGCCGATGGCGAGGGCCCGCGCTTCACCCGCACGGCGGCCGACGAAGCGGCGATTGGAAGCCTCGTCGTGCCGGACTTGGCGAAACTGCGTTACGTCTTTGACGCCGTCGCGGAGATCAAGCGCGCGCTCAAGGGCCGCGTGCCGCTCATTGGCTTCGCCGGCAGCCCCTTCACGCTGGCGTGTTACATGATCGAAGGCGGCGGCAGCGCCGACTTCGGCGCCGTGCGGCGCATGGCCTACGGGCGGCCGGACCTGCTTCGGCAGCTTGTCACCGTCAACGCGCAGGCGGTTGCGGCGTACCTCAACGGGCAGATTGCCGCGGGCGCCGATGCCGTGATGATTTTCGACACGTGGGGCGGTCTGCTTTCGGCGGCCGCATACCGTTCGTTTTCGCTGGCGTCAATGCGCGCCGTGCTCGCGGCCCTGGCGCCTGCGCCGGATGGCCGTGCCGTGCCGACGATAGTCTTCACCAAGGGCGGCGGCCAGTGGCTGGACGATCTCGCGGCATGTGGCGCATCGGCGGTCGGCGTCGACTGGACGGTCGATTTGGCCGACGCCCGGCGCCGCGTCGGGGCGCGCGTCGCGCTGCAGGGCAATCTCGATCCGCTGGTCTTGCTGACCGACCCGGACACGGTGTGTCGCGAGGCCGAGGCGGTGGTGCGGTCCGCGGGGCCCGCACCAGGACACATCTTCAACCTCGGCCACGGGATTCTGCCAACGACGCCCCCGGAACACGTGGCGGTGCTGGTCGAAGCCGTCCATCGCGAATCGCGCGCCGTACGGGCGAGAACCTGATCGCCACGGGTGCAACTCCGGCGCGACCCCAAAACCCCGCCAACCCGCGCCGCCGCTTGGTCTGCGAAGGCTTGACGCCGCCGCGTCAGGCTTGACCACTGGTCCAACTTATGCACATGGAACCGGTGACGCCGACCTCTTCGAAAGGCGCCACGGTTCGCAGGGGAATTGGCTCTCCAAATTATTGAAAACAAAAAGAAAACAATCGCTGCCTCGCTCACGATCGGGACGGGGCGGAGGGATACAGGACGGGGCCGCCCACGCGAGCGGTCACTTACGCACAACGTTATCCACAGGGGATGTGAGTTGTTTCGCGCGATCATTATAAACCAAGGACTTGGCCACTTTTGCTACGGCGAGTGCTGAGGATTTCGAACACTACAACTCGCTCCATTTCGATAGTGGAATTCGGTTGAGTCGATGGCCATCGCCCGCGTTGCGCTTCCTGTCGCCGTCGAATCAAGCTTCGATTACTGGGTGCCTTCGGGGCTCATTGTCGAACGCGGGGCGCTGGTACGCGTGCGCCTCGCAAAACGCTCTCTCGTCGGAGTTGTAGTCGACATAGTCCAGAAGTCGGCAGTGGCGGGTGAAAAGCTTCAACCCGTCGCCGAGGTCCTGGACGATTTACCCGCGCTTTCCGAGGATCTCATCGAACTTGCCCGGTTTGTCAGTGGTTACTACCAGGAGCCGCTCGGGCTGGTTCTCGCCCAGATGCTCCCACCACTCTCCGGTGGCGGCGCTGCCCGCCTGCGTCCGCCGACGGCGCCGGTCGCGCAACGCCTTACGGACGAAGGACGCGCGGCACTTGCGCACCGGCTCACCCGGGCACCGCGCGCCCGCGCCTTGTACGAAGAATGGATCGCCGCGCCGGACGGCGTGCTCCCGCCGGCAACGCTCGCGGCGCTGGCGCCGCATACGAAACGGATACTGAATCGCTGGCGTGACGCGGGTTGGGTCGAGGATTTCCGGGACGCGAAGGTGTCATCCGTGGCTGTCGAAGGGATCGTGGCCGGAATGACCCTCAATCGTGAGCAGCGAAGTGCCGTTGCCGCAATATCGGGCAGTGGCGACGGGTATGCTTCCTTCCTGCTCCAAGGCGTTACCGGCAGCGGCAAGACGGAGGTGTACCTGGCCGCTGCTGCCGCGAGCCTCGCCGCGGGCAGGCAGGCGCTGCTGCTCGTGCCCGAGATAAACCTGACCCCTCAGTTCGCACAGCGCATTGCCGGCGCTTTGCCCGGGCATCGAACCGTCACGCTGCACAGTCGGCTTGCGCCGGCAGCACGCCGGCGATACTGGCGGGCGGCGGCCGACGGCGAGTTCGACGTCGTGCTCGGCACGCGCCTCGCGGTATTCGCGCCAATGCCTCGCCTGGGCCTGATCATTGTCGACGAGGAGCACGACCCGTCCTTCAAGCAGCAGGATGGCGTGCGCTACCACGCTCGCGATGTCGCCGTTTGGCGGGCCCGGCAACGCGGCGTGCCGGTGGTGCTGGGAAGCGCGACGCCGTCGCTGGAGACGATGACGCACGCCCGGAACCGCCGCTATGCCGAGCTCACTCTTCCGCATCGCGCTGTCGCGCTGTCGCGACTCCCGACGCTGGCATTCGCTCCCAATCGCGATTCCACCGCCGTCGAGGGCATCAGCACGCCATTGCTGGAGGCGATACAGGTGCGGCAGCAACGCGGAGAACAATCTCTCGTATTCATCAACCGGCGAGGTTTCGCGCCGTCGCTGTTGTGCGTGGCGTGCGGCTGGCAGGCCGGATGCATGCGCTGCGACGCGCGGCTGGTCGTCCATCGCGACGCCGGCGAACTCCGCTGCCATCACTGCGGGCACCACGAGCCATTGCCGCGTGCCTGCCCCGATTGCGGAAACGTGGATCTTCAGCCGCAGGGTTACGGTACACAGCGTCTCGAGCGGGCACTCGCGCGGCGTTTCCCGGAAGCCCGCATTGCCCGGATAGACCGCGACAGCACGCAGAGGAAGGGCGCGTTCGCAGCGATGCGCGAGCGCGTCGATGCCGGCCAGCTGGACATTCTCGTCGGCACGCAAATGCTCGCCAAAGGCCACGACTTCCCGCGGCTCACGCTTGTCGGCGTGCTCGGCGCCGACAACGCGCTATACAGCGCCGATTTCCGCGCCACCGAACGTCTGGCCGCGTTGCTGTTCCAGGTCGCCGGCCGCGCCGGCCGTTCGGCGCTGCCGGGTGAAGTGATCGTGCAGACCGAATTTCCCGCGCACCCGATGTACCGCGCGCTTGCCGCGCACGACTACACGCAATTTGCGGAAATCCTGCTTGCGGAGCGCCGCGCCGCATGCCTGCCTCCGTTTGCGCATCTTGCGCTGGTCACCGCCGAGGCGCCGCGCCGCGATGCGGTCGACCTGTTTCTCGGCGCCGCGCGCGACGCTGGCATCGCCCTGGTACGCGAGGCGCAAACGGCGGTCGAAGTCTTTCCGCCGGTGCCTTCATCCCTTTCGCGCCGCGCGGGGCTCGAGCGAGGGCAAGTGCTGGCGCAGAGCGCGGACCGCGGCGCGCTGCAGCGATTTCTGCCTGCATGGAGAAAGGCGATCGTCGCATTGCCGGGGCGGCGCGTGCGTTGGGCGCTCGATGTGGATCCGCTCGGATTCGGCTGAGGCGCCTGTCGCGTGAGGCGGGCCATCGCCCGACGCGTGATATCGCAGCGTTTCCACATGACGCGCCGCCGGGTACGCGCCTGCCGTCGTCTATAATGGGCGATTGCCTGACCGCTGCGCGGCGACAGGATATGTCCGCGAATCAGGTGGCCAGAACGTACCCCCTGATTCGCGGTTTTCGTGTCGCAGCCGCGTTGCGTTTGGCAAGTCTTTCGATTTCATGACCGATATCCCGACCCGACTTGAATCCTGGCTCGCGCAGGGTCTTGCGGCGATCGCGCCTGGCCGTTCAGGCGTGCCGATCGTCGTCGAACGGCCGAAACAGGCGGCCCACGGCGACTACGCCTCCAACGTCGCACTCCAGCATTCGAGGGCATTGCGGAGGAATCCGCGCGAGTTCGCGCAGGCACTGGTAGCGGCGCTCGCCGCGTCGCCGCTCGTGGCGCGGACGGAGATCGCCGGCGCAGGATTCATCAACATCTTTCTTTCGCCCGCCGCGCGACAGGCCGTCGTCGCCCGGGTTCTGGCCGAAGGCGATCGATACGGCCGCAGCGACGCGCGCCGTGGCGAGCGCGTCATGGTCGAGTTCGTGTCCGCGAATCCGACCGGTCCTCTGCACGTCGGGCATGGCCGCCAGGCGGCGCTGGGCGACGCGCTGGCGACGCTGCTGCAATGGCAAGGTGCGGACGTGACGCGCGAGTTCTACTACAACGACGCCGGCCAGCAGATTCGGAATCTGGCGATGTCGGTGCGCGCCCGCGCGCAGGAGCTTCTGGGCGAGCACGCGACGTTTCCGGAGGACGGCTATCGCGGGGAATACATCCGTGAGATTGCGCAGCGCTACCTCGATGAAATCGGGCGCGATCTGGGCGACATCGAGCCGATCCGCCGCTTCGCGGTGGCCGAATTGCGCCGGGAACAGGACCGCGACCTGCAGGCGTTCGGCGTGAAATTCGACAACTACTATCTCGAGAGTTCGCTCTACACGGACGGACGCGTCGAGACCACGGTGGCGCGGCTGGTCGAATCGGGATGCACGTACACGCTGGACGGCGCGCTCTGGCTCAAGACCACGAATTACGGCGACGACAAGGACCGTGTGATGAGAAAATCCGACGGCGGCTACACGTATTTCGTGCCCGACGTCGCGTACCATGTCACGAAGTGGGAGCGCGGTTTCGCGAAGGCGATCAACGTGCAGGGTTCGGACCACCACGGCACGATGTCTCGGGTGCGTGCCGGGCTGCAGGCGGTCGGCGCCGGAATCCCGCGCGGCTACCCCGATTACGTGCTGCACAAGATGGTCACCGTAATGAAGGGCGGCGAGGAAGTGAAGATCAGCAAGCGCGCCGGCAGCTACGTCACGCTGCGCGACCTGATCGACGAGGTGGGACGCGATGCCGTCCGCTTCTTTCTCGTTTCGCGCAAGGCCGACAGCGAATTCACGTTCGACATCGACCTCGCGCGGTTGCAGACGGAGGAGAATCCGGTCTACTACGTGCAGTACGCCCACGCACGCGTTTCGTCGGTGCTAAAACAGGCCGGAATTCCGGCGGCGAACGCGCCCGGTGCTCTGGCCGCTGCCGATCTCACGCCACTGACGAGCCCCTACGAGGAAGCGCTGCTGCGGCGTCTGGCGGATTTTCCCCTCCAGCTGGCGGCTGCGGCGCGCGAGCTCGCGCCGCATCTTGTGACGTTCTACCTCAAAGAGTTGGCCGCCGAATTCCACAGTTACTATAATGCGGAACGTTTTCTGGTAGACGATGCACGTTTGCAGCGCGCGCGGCTCGCGCTCGTCGCAGCGTCCGGCCACGTGGTGAGAAACGGGCTCGCCGTGCTGGGCTTGAGCGCTCCCG
The DNA here is from genome assembly GCA_963726775.1 of uncultured beta proteobacterium. Taxonomy (GTDB): domain Bacteria; phylum Pseudomonadota; class Gammaproteobacteria; order Burkholderiales; family Casimicrobiaceae; genus CAIWHR01. The sequence continues at coordinate 715,305 of CAVSDL010000001.1, read as the reverse complement.
AGCAGATGTGACGACCGCCCTCGCGGCCAGCGATCCTCCGATGACTTCCCGATCCGACCGAAACCATCCGCGCCCGGCGCCGGCCAAGCGCCGACCGCACAAATCGGGCGCCGGCGGAACGCTGCTCGGCCTGTTCATCGGACTTGCGCTGGGACTGGGGCTCGCGGCGGCTGTGGCGTTTTACCTGATGAAGGCCGGCAGTCCGTACCAGCCGTCGACGGCGGCCAAGGAAGCGGCACGCGAAGCCGCGAAGGAGCCGGCGAAGGTCGCGAAAACCGACCCCGGCGCCGGCGACAAGCCGCGCTTCGACTTCTACAAGATCCTTCCCGGCATCGAGGAACCCAAAGTACAGCCCAAAGGCGTCGAGCGTCCCGCGCCCGACAAGGCGACCGCGGAACGCGCGGCGGCGCCCGACAAGGGTGTCGCCAAGACCGACGACCGGCCGCCGGCCGATTCCACGACCCGCTCGGCGCGATCCGCAGAGCGCTTCTGGGTGCAGGCCGGTTCCTTTGCGGTTGAATCCGACGCCGAAAACCTGAAGGCCCGGCTCGCGCTCGCCGGATGGGAGGCGGCAGTCCAGGCCGCGACGCTGCCCGACAAAGGAGTCCGCTATCGCGTTCGGTTGGGGCCCTACGACGGCACCGAGGAATCGAACCGCATCAAGGGGGAACTCGCCAAACGCGGCTTCGACGTCGCGGTGGTGAAGTACTGAGCACCCGGAAACGGCAGGTTTCGCGCGGGAATGACGGCTCCGGCCGAATGCCATGACAAGGTGCGCTCTCCGGCGCTTGGCGAGTCGAAGCATTTGGCCGAGAAACAGCGTCGCCCGAGCGGCGGCAGGAACTCCGGCCGGCGTGCCGGGACCAACAAAGTGTGAACAGGCTCTGAATCAACCCCTGCGGAGCGGGTGCGCCGCTAACGATGGAGACGGAACGATGCAATCGATACCAACCATGATCCGCTGGCTGCCGAAAGCGGCCGCCACCCTGCTCGCCGCGCTGTCCCTGGCCGCCGCGGCGCAGACCGCGGGGCCGCAGGAGGGTCGGGAGTACGCACGGATCCGGACTCCGATGCCGGTCGAAACCGGCAAGAAGATCGAGGTGATCGAGTTCTTTTCGTACGGCTGTCCGCATTGCGCGGATTTCGAGCCGGTATTGCGGGGATGGATGAAGGCGCTCCCGACGGACGTTCAATTTCGCCGCATTCCGGTCGTGTTTCAGGAAAAGTGGGTCCCGCTCGCGAAAATCTATTACACGCTCGACGCGCTGGGCGAAGAGGCGCGGCTTTCCTCGGAAGTCTTCGGCGCTATCCACGGCAAGGGCGTGAATCTCGGCGACGAGAAGACCTTTCTCGACTGGGCCGCGAGCAAGGGACTCGACCGCAAGAAGGTCGAGGACATGTACAACTCGTTCGGGATCGCCGGCAAGATGAACCGGGCCAAACAGCAGGCGCAGGCGTACAACGTGCAGTCGGTGCCGTTGATGATCATCGATGGAAAATTCGTCACCGCACCGGACAAGGTCGGCACGCTCGCGGGAATGCCGCCCGTGATGGACGCGCTGATCGCCAGGGCCCGTGCCGAACGGCCAAAGAGCTGAACGTCTTCATCACGGGCGCCAGCAGCGGCATTGGCGCCGCGCTCGCCCGGCATTACGCGGCGGCCGGGGGCAGCGTCGGCCTGTTCGCGCGCCGGCAGGCGCTGCTCGACGCGCTGGCGGCAGAGTTTCAGCCGAACCGGGTCCTGACCTGCGCGGGCGACGTGCGCGATGCCGGCGCCCTGGCGCGCGCCGCCGCGGATTTTGTCGCCCGGTTCGGGGCACCGGACATCGTCATTGCCAACGCGGGCGTCTCGCGCGGCACGCTGACCGAACACGCGGAGGACAACGCGGCGTTTGGCGCGGTGATCGACACCAACGTGCTCGGCATCGTTCACACGTTCCAGCCATTCATCTCGGCGATGCGTGCCGCCGGGTCCGGAGCGCTGGTCGGCATCGCAAGCGTGGCGGGATTTCGCGGGCTGCCGGGCGCGGGAGCCTATTCGGCGTCGAAGGCGGCGGCGATCGCCTACCTAGAAAGCCTGCGGCTCGAACTTCGGGGCAGCGGCATCGCCGTGGTGACGATCTGTCCCGGGTACATAGCGACACCGATGACCGAGGGCAATCCCTACCCGATGCCGTTTCTCCTCGACGCCGGAAAGGCGGCGCGTCTGTTCGCGCGGGCGATCGCTGCACGGAGGCGCTTTGTCGTCATCCCCTGGCCGATGGCACTCGTCGGGAGCGTGCTGCGCCTTCTGCCGCGGCCGGTCTACGACGCCGCATTCGCCAAGGCGCCGCGCAAGCCACGGCGGCCGCTGTGACCGGGCGCAGCGGTGAGAAGAAAAGGGCCGCACGCGGCGGCCCGTTCGAACGTCGTACTTCGCAGTGCGTTGCGTCGGCGCCTACAGCGGCATGCGGACGCCGACGGTAACGGCGTAGTAGTTGCCGTCGCCCTTGCCCGCGGTTCCTGATCCGGAGATGAACCCCGTCACGCCACCGAAATCGGTCGCGGCGCCGAGATTGAACAGCGCGTAGTTGTTGTCGGGCTTCGGTGCGGGAATGCTGTAGGACCCGCCGAGCGTCACCGACGAAGCGGTCACGTCGCGATTCTGGTCCTTCGAGTCGTACTCCCAGGTCACGCGCGCGAATGGCCGGACGTTGCCGAAGCTGCCCGCAACCTGCCAGCCCACGCTCCACAACATCTGTTCGGACTTCTGCTGGCCGAAGGTCAGTGCCGTGCTGTCCGAACCGGTTTCGGAAAACTGCCGCACGATCGCCTGCGTGTAGGTGGCCCGCGCATACGGCCCGTGCACCACGTCCTGCAGCTTGAACCAGTAGCCGCCGAGCAGCCGCGCCGTGTATTCGTAGCCGCGCGTCTGTCCGCTCTCGACGCGGACATTGGCGCCGAGCGGGATGTTGCGGGTGACGTCGCTGTAGTCGAGGCCGCCGGCGCCCAACGTGGCGCCGACGTACCACGGGCCGTCGCCGTAGCCGCCGTACAGGGTGAACACCGGCTGCCGCAGCGTGTAGCCGCCGCCCGCACCGCCGAAATCGCCCTTGTTCTCGGTGTAGCCGAACATCATGCCGGCGAGCATCTTGTCGGAGACTTTCATGTCGCCGCCCACCGCGACGGTGTTCGTGTTGGCGCTGCCGTTGTTCTGGCCCGCGTTCATGTCGATGCTGCCGTAGTCGTATGCGGCCCAGGCCTCGAGTTTTTTCTGCGTTCGCGGCGCGTTGAGGCTCGACCACATGCGGCCGTCGAGCGCGCGGAAGTTCGCCTGCTCGACGCCGAACGGCGCTTCGCCGAGTGCTGCGATCTGCTGCGGGCCGTCGATGAACGAGACCGCATAGTCGCCCATAATCTGGTGAACGGCTGTCGTCGGGTGGGCGTCGTTCGCCCAGAAATACGTCTGCGCGGCGTCCGGGGAAACCAGTTTCGATGGCGTGCATGTTGCGATCGTGTCAGCCGGTGGCAATAAGCAGGCAACCCCCGTCACGTTCTTTATCCCGTATGCGCCGGGATTCGCGAGAATTTCGTTGAGCAGCGCAAGACTGTTGAGTCGAATAGACCGACCACCGACGGCATCCAGAGTCGCCTGCAACGCGCTGTTGTAGGCGCCAGAAAGTGCCGAGATCGTGGGCGCAAATCCGGAAGCCAGGGCATATGGGGTGACGCCGACGTCCGGCAAATTCCAGATCATCACGTAGCGCGCGCCTGCGGCGTTGAGGATCGCCACTTGCTTGCCGAGATTGGTTGCCGCAGCCAACAGCGCCGCCTGGACCTGGGCGGGCGTCGCCTGGCCGGCCCCCAGCGCGCCCAATTGCACGAAGAAGTCGTTGCCGCCGCCGTTGATCGAGTAGACGGCATTCGGGTCGGCCGGACCCTTCGCCAGATATTGCTGAAGTTGCGTCGCGATCGGTATGGCGTTGGCGGGAGAGAGAGGCAACCCCACGACGCCCGGCAGATCCGTCACCCTTGCTCCGCCGTACGCGTAGTTGTTGCCGCCCGCCAGAACCGACGGAATCGCGTCCAAGCCGAAGTGGCTCGCGAACACCTGCGACCAGACCGGGCCTGGGTTCGTCGTGAACATCCCCTGACTTGGTATCAGCTGTGCATGGTAGTTGCCCGAATCGGTCAGGCTGTCGCCGAAGAAATAGGCATTGCTGAACTGCGCGGTGGCGGGCGCCGAGATTGCGAGGGCAATCGCGCCGGCGAGCAGTGCGCGCTTGAAGGTACGCATGGGGGTCTCCTGACAGGAATGACGGGCGAAGGAAGCGAATCGACCGTTGGGCATTCTAATCCAAAAGCCGCGCCCGGGCCCCACGCGACGCCGATCGAAGCGAAGGGTCAACGCCTGGCAACCCTGGATCGTTTATGCTGCATGTCAGAAGGAGTCGCCATGGACGCGTGTACCGCCTTGCTGCGGTGCGGCAGCCTTTCCGGGTTGGCCCGAAAAATTCTCTCGTTCGGCGTCGCGTGGCTCGCCGCGCTGATCGTGTCGCTCGCGCCGCTGATCGCTCATGCGGACGAAGACACTCCGGGGCGTGTGGGCCGCATCGCGGAATACGCGGGCCAGCTCTACGTGTCGCCCGAAGATCGTGCCACCGAGTGGGCGTCGATCGGTCTCAACTATCCGGTGGCCTCGGGCGACAACCTGTGGGTATCCGGCGACGGACGGGCCGAGGTGGATTACGGCGGCGGGCAGTTCCGCCTCGCGGGCGACACCAGCCTGCACGTCTCGCGCCTGGACGAAGCGCAGCTGTCACTGTTCATCGCACAGGGGCGCATCATTGTCCGCGTGCGGGTGCTCGATCCCGGCGATGCAGCGCGCGTCGACACCGCGAACACGCAGGTCCAGCTGACGCGCCCCGGGCTGTACCGGATCGATGTCACGGCGGATCGTCAGACCACGTTGGTCACCGTGCGGGAGGGCGAGGCGACCGTCGCGCTGGTCGCCGGGGCCCAGCAGGCGCTGCCCGGCCAGACCGTGACGGTCACGGGGCCGGATCCCGCGGTCGCCGACATCCGCAACGGCAGTGGCCAGGACGGCTTCGACACCTGGAGTGCCAACCGCGACCGCCGCTACGAGCGCAGCCGGGCGTCGGCCTACGTGTCCCGCCAGATGGTGGGGTACGCCGACCTCGACGAGTATGGAACCTGGCAATCGACGCCGGAATACGGCGCCGTTTGGTATCCGACCTCGGTAGCAGAAGGATGGGCTCCTTATCGCGATGGGTATTGGACAAGTGTCGGTGCCTGGGGCTACACGTGGGTGGATTACGCGCCATGGGGCTACGCGCCCTTCCACTATGGGCGATGGGCGTACGTCGGCGGCCGTTGGGGTTGGTGTCCGGGGGCCTATGTTGCGCGGCCCGTATGGGCGCCGGCGCTGGTCGGCTGGTTTGGCGGCGCGGGCTGGGGCGCGTCGATGGGACTCGGCGGCCCGGTCTACGGTTGGATACCTCTGGCGTGGGGCGAACCTTACCACCCCGGATGGCGCGGCTGCTCCTACAATTGCTGGGCACGGTACAACCGGCCGTACGCGGTCGGCATCGCGGTTCGCTCGAATACTCCGCCACCACGTTACGTGAACGTTGGGGTGCCCGGCGCGATGACGGCTGTCGCGGGCTCGACGCTGGTTGGCCGGATGCCGGTCGGCAACAATCTGTTGCGCATCCCTGTCCAGCAAGCATCCGCGGCGCCGAGTCTGGCCGAGGCGCCAGCGGTCGCGACCGGTCCGCTGCATGTTCCGATGATGCGGCCGGGCACCGGCGGCGCCCCGGCCCCGGCATCGACGTTCTATGCGACATCGCGGACGGTGCGCGTCGATGGGACCGGGATCGCAAGATCGCCGCCGCCGGCCGTTGCGACCGCAGCGAGTGCGAGCGCGGGCCCGATGTCCGTTGCCGCGCCTTTGGCGTCACGAACTGCGTCCTCGACGGCCGCAGGTGCGTCTGGCGCGGAGGTCCGCCCGCAGACCGCTGGCGCCGTGCCCTTCACCAGATCCTCGGTTGGCACCCGTCCGGCTGCGGCGGCCGGTTTCGTTCCAGGGGTGGCATCACCCGGTTCGGGCGCCGGAAGCGCGGGTACCCTGGAGCCGGGCAAGACAGCGAGTGTCGAAGCAAGACCGCGCGGCCGGCCGCAGCAAGCGCAAACGTCAGGCAGTTCCGGATCGCCAAGTGCGCCGCGGCAGGTTACGGGCGGCATCCCGATTCCATCCGCGCCGCTCACACGGACTGCACCGGCGCGACCGGCATCGGTTGAACCCGGGATGGCGCTACCGGCGCCGGGCCAGCGCGGCACGGTGGATGCGCGCAATGCGAGCATCCGCGCATCCGTTGCCGCGCAGGGTCCGACGTCGGGCGCGCCGAATCCGCCGCCGCATGGTGCTGGTCAGCTGGCACCGGCCGCTGCGCCTGCTTCCGGCAGCGGACAAACGGGGAAGACAGCAACCGCCGCGGCGGCGTCGCCCGGCAACGGCAACACGACGGCCAGGTAACGCGTCGGATTCCGGCGCAGGCGCCCGCGTGCGCATCTTGGCGCGACGACGCGTCAGTTCGCGAGCAGGGCGAGCCGTTTGCCGCCGTCGACGAGCTTGACGCGCTCGCCTTCCCTGACCGCCGGCTGTTTGGTGTAGGTGAAGGTCCGCGCTTGGCCGCTGTCCATCTTGAGCGAGACCGACCAGTACGCGGTTTTCTTCTGGTTCTTTTCGACTTGGTTTCCGACATACGCGCCGCCCGCCGCGCCGGCGATCGTAGCGACGGTATTGCCGCGGCCGCCGCCGATCTGGTGGCCCAGGACGCCGCCGAGGACGCCACCGGCCACCGCGCCGACGCCGGAGCCCTGACCCTCCTGCTCGACATATCGAATCGATTGCACGACGCCACAATCGGCGCATGTGGCCGGCGCCGGCGCCTGCGCGGAGGCGCCGGAGACGAGAGCGACGGCGGCGATGGCAATCGCGGCAAGTCGCGAAGTATGGCGGATCATGGCGGGCCTCCCGGGTCGAGTGGTGACGGAACTATAGCAAAGCCTGCGCGCCGTCTTGACCGAGGGTCCCCTATCGGCGGAGTGCGGTCGTCGCCGGGTTCACCGTCCGTCGGCGCGAATCCGCGCGTAGCTGCCCGGCGCGGCTTCGATCACCTTGAGCTTGCCCTTTCCCGGAATGCGTGCCGGCACTTCCTTCCCCAGGTGCGGGGCGAGCCACTTGGCCCAGTCGTTCCACCATGAACCGTCGTGCTGCTTGGCGCCCTCGAGCCACTCTTTGGCCGACGCCGGCAGCTTTTCGTTGATCCAGAATCCGTACTTGTTCGCCGCCGGCGGATTGATCATCCCGGCGATGTGTCCGGAGCCCGACAGGACGAAGCGTGCCCTCCCCTTGAACAGCTGCGGTCCGGCGTAGGTCGCCTTCCACGGCGCGATGTGGTCTTCGATCGCCGAGGCGAAGTAGGTAGGCACGGTGATCATCGAAAGTTCGATCGGAACGCCGGCGAGCGTGATCCCGCCCGGCTCGCGCAGCAGGTTCCTCATGTACATGTTGCGCAAATAGAAGCTGTGCATCGTCGCCGGCATCCGCGTCGCGTCCTGGTTCCAGTGCAGGAGGTCGAACGGGAACGGGTCACGGCCCATCAGGTAATTATGGATGACGAACGACCAGATGAGATCGTTGGCGCGCAGCATGTTGAATGTCGTCGCCATCTCGCTGCCTTCGAGGTAGCCCCGCTCGTTCATCTTGCGCTCGAGCGACGCGACCTGGTCCTCGTCGATGAACACCTCGAGCTCGCCCGAGCGCGTGAAATCGACGAGCGCCGTCATGAACGTGGCACTGACGATCCGCTTGTCCTTCTTCGCGGCCATGTACGCGAGCGTCGCCGCAAGCAGCGTGCCGCCGAGGCAATAGCCGAGAGCGTTGACTTCGGTCTCGCCGGTCGCCTTCTCGATCGCAGCGAGGGCTGCCAGCGGTCCTTCGACGAGGTAGTCTTCGAAGTCCTTGTACGCGAGCTTCGCGTCGGGATTGACCCATGACATCACGAAAACCGTGATCCCCTGGTCCACGGCCCACTTGATCATCGAATTCTTCTCGCGCAGGTCGAGGATGTAGTACTTGTTGATCCACGGAGGCATGACGAGGAGCGGCCGCGTTGCCACCTTCTTCGTGGAAGGCTCGTACTGGATCAGCTGCATCAGATCGTTCTGGAAGACGACTTTGCCCGGGGTCGTCGCGATGTTGACGCCGAGCTCGAACGCCTTGGTATCGGTCATCGAGATCTTGAGCTGGCCGTGGCCCCGCTCGATGTCGTCGAGGAGGTTGTTCAGTCCCTTGACGAGGTTCTGGCCTCCGGTGGCGATCGTCTCGCGGAATACCTCGGGGTTGGTCATGGCGAAATTCGAGGGCGCGAGGGCGTCGATGTACTGGCGCGTGAAGAAGTCCACCTTCCGCTTCGTGGCAGCGTCGAGGCCTTCGACGCTGGCGACGGCATCGTGCAGCCAACGCGCGGTGATCAGGTATCCCTGCTTGACATAGTCGAACAGGAAGTGCTCTTTCCAATCCTCGTGGCGGAAGCGCTTGTCCCCTTTGTTCGGCTCGGCGACCGGCTCCATCGGCGCGCCCAGCATCTTCATCGTCGACGCTTGCCAGAGCTGCATGTAGTCCCACCACAGGTTCATCTGGGTCTCGGCGAGCCGATAGGGGTTTGCCATCATCTTCGATGCGAGCTCCATGAACGCCTTGCCGATGCCGAGTTCGTCGCTGAAGACCGATGGCCCGCCTTGTGCCTGCTTGGCGGCGAAGTCGCCGATCAGCTTGGCGCTCTTCTCGGCGGCGGAGGCGAGCGATTCGGCGAGCGCGATGGGGTCGTACCCCGGAGCTTGCGTGGGCCCCGGAGTGGCGGCAGTCTTGGGATTGTCGGACATGGCTGAAGGTCTTTCGTGCGTTGGTATGCGATCAGGACTGCGGCGTTGCGAACTCGATCCGGCCGTCGGCGTCGACGTGGCGGTCGAGTCGTTCCCGGTGCCACAGATGATTGAGATGCGCTATCGCCTCGCCCATGGCGAAGTAGCGCTGCTGAAGGTCAAGTTCGCGGCGGAACAGCACCGGGACGAGATCGGCCGCGGTCAGCGGGCTGCGCGCGGCTTCGATCGCGGCGACGAGTTCTTCGAGGCGCGCGGCATGATGGGCGCGGAGCTGCGCGACGCGCACCGTGATCCCGCGAAACGGCAGCCCGTGCGAGGGCAGCACCAGCGTGTCCGGCGGGAGCGCCTCGAAAGTCGCGATCGAATCGAGAAATCGGCCCAGCGGATCGCCATCGGGTTCGGCGGCCCATACGCTGACGTTGGTGCTGATTTTCGGAAGCAGCATGTCGCCGGAAATCAGGACGCCCAGCTCCCCGGAAAACAGCGACGCGTGCTCCGGCGAGTGTCCGTGGCCTTCGACGATGGTCCAGGCCGTTTCCCCTGCGCGCTGCGTGTCGCCGTCGAGTAGCCGGTCGAACGCGCTCGGCAAGTCCGGCACGCCGCGCCGGTACCGGTTGCCACGGGCTTCAAGGGCGGTGACGTGCTCCGCCGTCATGCCGTGTTTCCGGAAAAGGTCGATTGTCGGCACGATTCCGTAGCCGCTGTGCTCGTCGGCCATCGCGTGAGCGGTCAGGAATTCGGCGTGGGTCATGGCGACAGGAGCACCGAAGCGCGTTGACAGCCACGCCGCATTGCCGACATGGTCGGGGTGGCAATGGGTAGCGACGATACGGCGGATCGGCCGACCCTGCAGAGTGGTCGGGAAATGCCGTTCCCAAAGGGCGCGTGTCGCGTCGCTGCCGTAGCCGCAGTCGATGAGCGTCCAGCCGTCATGCTCGGCGAGCAGCCACAGATTGATATGGTCGAGTGCGAATGGCAGCGGCATCCTCAGCCATAGAATCCGCGGCGCCACTTCGATGGCCTCGCCCGGGTCCGGCGGCGCGCCATACGGGTAGTCGAGAATGGCAGGCATCGGAGCGGTCATGGCGATGGGGCGGGGCGTTGCCGGGCAGGGGTGTCGTTGCGACAGCCGGAAGCCGGCCCCCCGTGCGCCATAATTGTGCAACGCAACATGCTCGGGGAATCCACGGAGGCTGTCAAGACGGTATGTTATCGTGACTTGCTCTCATTGATTCCCTTCGATTTCCGATGTCCGCTGCAAACCCCCGCCCCGTCCGCTCCCGGAAGATGCCTGCCGGTCCCGGGGACCCCTTGCCGAAATCGACCGACCGGGTCGATCCCACCTACACGATTTCAGACCTGGCCCGGGAGTTCGCGCTGACGACACGCGCGATCCGCTTCTATGAGGACGAGGGCCTGCTTGCGCCGCTCCGGCGAGGCCAGACGCGCGTCTATGGCGAGCGCGAGCGAACGCGGATCAAGCTCGTCCTGCGTGGCAAGCGCCTGGGCCTTGCGCTTTCGGAGATCCGCGAGCTGTTCGACATCTATGCGGCGACGGGGAACGAGCGCCCGCAACTGGCCAAATTCCTCCAGATGCTGGCCGACCGCCGCGCGATGCTGCTCCAGCAGCGGGAGGACATCGACGCGGTGCTGACCGAAATCGGGGCGCTGGAGCGGGACTGTCGCCGCCGCCTCGAGTCCCGGCGGGCGGCGACCGAGCGCGCGCCTGGACGCGCGCGTCCCGGGGCTTGACCGCCCGGCTCGCCGCGCCCGGATTGACGTTTACGTAAACGTTACGTAGAGTCGGCGGTCCGTTCCGCGTTCGCCCAAAGGCCGCCGCCGTGTCCACCACCGCCACGCTTGACGCCGCCCGTCCCGCGCAATGGAAGCCGCGCGACCCGGATTTCGACCTGCGCGTACGCTCGGGCTTCGCGCCGCGGGGGGATGCGACCGGTTGCCATCCTGCAGCGGACGGTGATGGTCATGCGCGGCAGGGCCGGAAAGGGAACAGGGCCTGTACTCCAGGCCATGCTGAATGGCAGTAGACAAGGAACGATGATGCCGAACTTCCCCGCACTCGAATTCGACCATGGCGAGACCATCGACATGCTGCGCGCAAGCGTCCGGCAATTCGCCGTCGACGAGATCGCACCGCGCGCCGCCGAAATCGACCGCTCCAATCAGTTCCCGGCGGACCTCTGGCGCAAGCTGGGCGATCTTGGTGTCCTCGGAATAACGGTCGACGAGGAATACGGCGGCGTGGCGATGGGCTACCTCGCGCACATTGTCGCTATGGAAGAGATCAGCCGCGCGTCGGCGTCCGTCGGGCTGTCCTACGGCGCCCATTCGAATCTCTGCGTCAACCAGATCCACCGTAACGGCAGCGCAGGGCAGAAGAGGAAATACCTGCCGCGCCTCGTTTCGGGCGAGCATGTCGGGGCGCTGGCGATGAGCGAGCCGGGCTCGGGCTCCGATGTCGTGTCGATGCGGTTGCGTGCGCAGCGCACGGGCGACCGTTATGTATTGAACGGCACCAAGATGTGGATCACCAACGGTCCCGATGCGGACACGCTCGTCGTTTACGCGAAGACCGATATCGAGGCCGGCCCGCGCGGCATTACGGCCTTCCTGATCGAGAAGGGAATGCGCGGATTTTCGACCGCCCAGAAGCTCGACAAGCTGGGGATGCGCGGTTCCAATACCTGTGAGCTCGTGTTCGAGGACTGCGAGGTCCTCGCGGAAAATGTTCTCGGGCAGGACGGGCAGGGAGTCAATGTGTTGATGAGCGGCCTCGATTACGAACGCGCCGTGCTTGCCGGCGGGCCGCTCGGAATCATGGCCGCCTGTCTCGATGTCGTCCTTCCGTATGTCCATGAGCGCTCGCAGTTCGGGCAGCCGATCGGCGAATTCCAGCTGATGCAGGGAAAGCTTGCCGACATGTACGCGACGATGAGCGCGTGCCGCGCGTACGTGTACGCAGTGGGCCAGGCGCTCGATCGCGGCGACCTGGCGGGGCGGTCGGCGCGCAAGGACGCCGCCGGCGCGATCCTCTATGCTTCCGAGAGGGCGACCTGGATGGCCGGCGAAGCGATCCAGGCGTTGGGCGGGAACGGTTACATCAACGATTACGCGGCCGGTCGCCTGTGGCGCGACGCCAAATTGTACGAGATCGGCGCGGGCACTTCGGAGATCCGCCGGATGCTGATCGGTCGCGAGCTGTTCAGTGAAACGAAATGACCATGGCGCTCGCGCTCAAGCCGGCATGCGAAAAGTGCGCGACACCCCTGCCGCCGGATTCGTCGCGCGCGCGCATTTGCAGCTACGAGTGCACGTTTTGCGCCGGGTGCGCGGACGCGATGGCGTCCCGGTGCCCCAATTGCGGCGGCGAGCTCGTGCCCCGGCCGCGGCGGACGATGAGCCCCGCCGGCGGCGAGCGGCCCTCCGCGTGATTCCCTTCAAGGAGCATCGAAATGCTTAACGACCCGATTGTCATCGTGGGCGCCGCCAGAACGCCGATGGGCGCGTTCCAGGGAGATTTTTCCGCGCTGTCCGCGAGCGACCTCGGAGCGGTTGCGATCCGGGCCGCGGTCGAGAGCGCCGGCATAGGTGCCGAGGATGTGCAGGAAGTCATTTTCGGCAACGTCCTGCCTGCGGGACAGGGACAGGCGCCGGCGCGGCAGGCGTCGCTCAAGGCCGGCCTGCCGCTGGCGACCGGTTGCACGACCGTCAACAAGATGTGCGGTTCGGCGATGAAGGCGACGATGCTTGCGCACGACCTGATCGTCGCCGGCTCGAACGAGATCATGATCGCCGGCGGCATGGAGTCGATGACCAATGCGCCCTACCTGATGCCGAAGGCGCGCGCCGGCTACCGCATGGGTCATCAGACCGTGTTCGACCACATGTTCCAGGACGGGCTCGAGGACGCCTACGACAAGGGCCGCCTGATGGGGACTTTTGCCGAGGATTGCGCTTCGAAATACGCGTTTACGCGCGAGGCTCAGGACGCCTTTGCGCTGACATCGCTCTCCCGCGCCCTCGCCGCCAACAATGACGGCACATTCGCGTGGGAAACCGCCCCGGTCACCGTCGCGGGCAGGAAGGGCGACACGGTGATCGACCGGGACGAGCAGCCGGCAAAGGCAAACCGCGACAAGATCCCGCTGTTGAAGCCTGCCTTCCGCAAGGACGGCACGGTCACCGCCGCGAACTCGAGTTCGATCTCCGATGGCGCGGCGGCGCTGGTGCTGATGCGCCGCTCCACCGCCGAGAAGCGGGGCCTGAAGCCGCTGGCCGTGATCGTCGGCCATGCCACGCATGCCCAGGAACCCGGCTGGTTCACGACCGCGCCGGTCGGCGCGATCGAAAAGCTCTATCGTCGAACCGGATGGGCGACGCGGGACGTGGACCTCTTCGAGATCAACGAGGCGTTCGCGGTCGTGACGATGGCGGCGATGAAGGATCACGGAATCGCACACGAGTCGGTCAACGTCCACGGCGGCGCGTGCGCACTGGGCCACCCGATTGGCGCGTCGGGCGCCAGGATTGTCGTCACGCTGATCGGCGCATTGCGCAAGCATGGAAAGAAGAAGGGCGTTGCGGCGCTGTGCATCGGCGGCGGCGAAGCAACCGCGATGGCGATCGAACTCTGCTGAATTGCGTTGCCGGGTGGGCCGCGCCGGCGACGATGGCGCCGCGCGAGTCTGCCCCCTCCGATGCCCAGCCTCGACAATTTTCTGCTGTTCCTCGCCGCCAGCGTGCTGCTCGTGCTCACGCCGGGGCCGAACCTTCTCTATCTCATTTCGCGGACGCTATGCCAGGGGCGGCCCGCGGGCCTCGTGTCGCTGGCCGGCACGACGACCGGGTTCGCGGTCCACATCCTCGCCGCGGCGTTTGGCCTGTCTGCCGTGTTCATAGCGGTGCCGGTGGTCTACGACGGCGTGCGCTGGGCGGGTGCAGCCTACCTCTTGTACCTCGCCTGGGATTCGGTGCGCTCCGGCAGCGGTGGCGTATTCGCGCCGCGCATGCTGTCCGCCGCCGCGCCGGCAAAGCTCTTCCGGATGGGGCTCGTCACCAGCATCCTCAACCCGAAGATCGCGTTGTTCTATCTCGCGCTGTTCCCGCAGTTCGTCGATCCCTCGCGAGGCGGCGTGCTCGGACAATCGCTGGTCCTCGGGGCGACGCAGATCGTGGTCGCTATCATCGGCGACACGTCATTTGTACTGGCCGCGGCCGGCGTCGCTCGCTGGCTCGCGACGCGTCCGGGCTGGGCGACGGCACAACGCTGGATCCTGGCCGGCGCATTCGTGGCGATTGCCGCGAAGCTTGCGCTGGACGAACGGCGATGAGTGCCGCCGGGCCGTCCCAAGGCGCGAATTTGCTCCCCCCGGGGGGCAGCGCCGCGGCGCCAGCCGCAAGCGTGGGGGCACACCCATGCGCCGCCGGGCCGCCACTGACAGGCTCCTGAGGGCGACGATGCTTCTGGATGAAACGCAGTTGATGATCCAGGACACCATGCGCGCATTCGCGCGGGACCGGCTCGCGCCGAACGCGGCACGCTGGGACCGCGACCACCAATTCCCCCGCGACGAGCTGCGTGCGCTGGGCACGCTGGGCGCGCTCGGCATCGTCACCCCGGAGCGCTGGAGCGGCGCCGGGCTGGACTATGTGTCGCTAGCCGTCACGCTGGAGGAGATTGCCGCCGGCGACGGCGCGACGTCGACGATCGTCAGCGTGCAGAATTCGGTCGTCTGCGGCCCGCTCAACGCCTACGGCACGGATGCGCAAAAGGAAAAATATCTGAAGCCGCTCGCGCGCGGCGAGGCGTTCGGGTGCTTTTGCCTGACCGAACCGCATGTCGGATCGGATGCCGGCGCGATTGCGACGCGCGCCGAGCGGCAAGGTGATCACTACGTGCTCAGCGGGGTCAAGCAGTTCATCACCACGGGCAGCAATGCCGATGTCGCTGTCGTCTTTGCGGTCACCGACAAGGCGGCCGGGAAGAAAGGCATTTCGGCCTTTGTCGTCGATACCGTCACGCCGGGTTACGTCGTGGCGCGTGTCGAGGAAAAACTGGGACAGCGGGCGTCCGACACCGCGCAGATCGTCTTCGAGAATTGCAGGGTGCCGGCAGCGAATCTGCTCGGGGGCGAAGGCGAGGGCTACCGGATCGCGTTATCCAACCTGGAGGCCGGGCGCATCGGAATCGCCGCGCAGGCGGTCGGCATGGCGCGCGCGTCCTTCGACTTGGCGCTTGCGTACGCGCGCGAGCGGACCAGTTTCGGCAAGCCGCTTACCGGGCATCAGGCGGTCAATTTCAAGCTGGCGGACATGGCGACGCAAGTCGAAGTCGCGCGCCAGATGGTCTGGCACGCGGCGGCGCTGCGCGACGCCGGACGGCCCTGCCTGAAGGAGGCCTCGATGGCGAAGCTGTTCGCGTCCGAGATGGCCGAGCGCGTGTGTTCGGACGCGATCCAGATCCACGGCGGCTACGGATACGTTACCGACTTTCCGGTCGAGCGAATCTATCGCGACGTGCGAGTCTGCCAGATCTACGAGGGCACGAGCGAGATCCAGCGGCTGGTGATCGGCCGCGCGCTCGCCGGCTGAGCCATCGACAAAGAAAATATCATGGCCCCGTCCGTCGATTTCGATTTCTCGTCACACTTCGTCTTTGGCGACGGCGAGCCGTTCCGGGGGCTCGACCGCTTCGACCCGATTGAGAAGTGGCTGGCAACGGGAGGTTTCTGACGCGATGGCCGATTTCACGCTCCACTGTTTCGCGCAATCCGGCAACGCCTACAAGCCGGCGCTGGCGCTCGAATTGGCCGGAGCCGATTGGGCGCCGCGCTATGTCGACTTCTTCAACGGCGAGACACGCGCACCGGCCTATCGCGCGATCAACGTGATGGGCGAGGTGCCGGTGCTCGAGCACGCGGGCATGCAGCTCACGCAGTCGGGCGTCATTCTCGACTATCTCGCCGAAGTACTGGATCGCTACGGCCCCGCCGATGCCGCGGAGCGTCGCGAAATCCTGCGCTGGATGCTGTGGGACAACCACAAGCTGACGAGCTATACGGCGACGTACCGTTTCCTGCGGACCTTCACGAAGGACGCGGAGCCAGGCGTGCTCGCCGTGTTCCGGCGCCGCGCCGAAGCGGCCTGGGGCATCCTCGACGCGCACCTCGCCGGCCGGCGTTACGTCGTTGGCGAGCGCCTGACGATCGCCGACCTGTCGCTGTGCGGCTACCTGTTCTGGCCGGACGAGATCGGGATAGACTGGGCGGAGCACCCCAACATCCGCGACTGGCTTGCGCGGATACAATCCGAACCGCGCTGGGTGCATCCGTACGCGCTGATGCCCGGCCACCCGCTGCCCTCCGCCTGACGTCGATCCTGCCATGCCCGTCATCGAATCGAAACTCGATCCGCGCGACGCGACGTTCGCGAGGAACCGGAGCGCGATGGCGGAACTGGTCGCCGACCTCCACACCAAGGTCGGCGAGATCGAGCAGGGTGGTGGCGAGGCGCCCCGCGCGAAGCACGCCGCGCGCGGCAAGCTCCTGCCGCGGGAACGGGTGCGTGCGCTGCTCGACGCCGGTTCGCCGTTCCTGGAGTTTTCGCAGCTTGCGGCGTTCGGAATGTACGACGACAACATCGCCGCCGCCGGCATCATCACCGGCATCGGGCGCGTCGCCGGACGCGAGTGCGTCGTCGTCTGCAACGACGCGACGGTCAAGGGCGGAACCTATTATCCGCTGACCGTCAAGAAGCACCTGCGCGCGCAGGACATCGCGCGCGAGAACAACCTGCCCTGCATCTACCTGGTCGATTCCGGTGGTGCGAATCTGCCGAACCAGATCGACGTCTTTCCGGACCGCGACCACTTCGGACGCATCTTCTACAACCAGGCGACGATGTCGGCGCAGGGAATTCCGCAGGTCGCCGTGGTGATGGGATCGTGCACGGCGGGCGGCGCGTACGTGCCGGCGATGTCCGACGAATCGATCATCGTCAAGGAGCAGGGGACGATCTTTCTCGGCGGGCCACCTCTCGTGAAGGCCGCAACCGGCGAGATCGTGACCGCCGAGGAACTGGGCGGCGCCGACGTGCATACGCGCGTCTCCGGCGTTGCCGACCACTTTGCCTTGAACGACCATCACGCGCTGGCGATCGCCCGCAGGATCGTCGCCAACCTCAACCGCCCGAAACGCATCGTGATGGACCTGGCGGAGCCCGTGGCGCCGAAGTACACGGCCGAGGAGCTCTACGGCGTCATCAGCGCCGACATCAAGAAGCCGTACGACGTGCACGAGGTGATCGCACGCATCGTCGACGGCAGCGAATTCGACGAGTTCAAGGCCCGATATGGCACTACGCTCGTCACGGGCTTCGCGCGGATCCTGGGCTATCCCGTAGGCATCGTCGCCAACAACGGCATCCTGTTTTCGGAATCGGCGCTCAAGGGCGCGCACTTCATCGAGCTTTGCGCGCAGCGCGGCACGCCGCTGGTCTTTCTGCAGAATGTCACCGGGTTCATGGTCGGGCAGAAGTACGAGGCGGGCGGCATCGCCCGCGACGGCGCCAAGATGGTGACCGCCGTGTCGTGCGCGCAGGTGCCTAAGTTCACCATCGTCATCGGCGGCAGCTACGGGGCCGGCAACTACGGCATGTGCGGCCGCGCGTTCAATCCGCGCTTTCTGTGGATGTGGCCGAATGCGCGAATCTCGGTGATGGGCGGCGAGCAGGCGGCCACCGTGCTGGCGACGGTGCGGCGCGACGCGATCGAGGCCAGAGGTGGCACGTGGACCGCGGCGGAGGAGGAGGCGTTCCGCGCGCCGATCCGCGCCCAGTACGAGAGGGAGGGCCATCCGTATTTCGCCAGTGCGCGGGTCTGGGACGACGGCGTCATCGACCCGGCGGATACCCGAAGGGTGCTGGGGCTCGCGATCTCGGCGTCGCTCAACAAACCGATCGAGCCGACGAAGTTCGGCGTTTTCCGGATGTAGGGATCATGACCAAGACGAAAAAGACAACGCTTGCAACCAGGAACGACAGGACGGCTCGGTCGAAGAAGAGCGTGGCATCCGACGCTTCCGGGTCTTACGAGACATTGGACGTCGAAATCCGCAACGGCATTGCGCTTCTCGCGCTGGCGCGGCCCGACGTCCACAACGCATTCAACGAGACGCTGATCGCCGAGATGACCGGCGCACTCTCGGCGCTCGAACGCGACGACGCGGTGCGCGCCGTCGTGCTGCTTGCGCATGGCAAGAGCTTCTGTGCCGGCGCGGATCTCAACTGGATGCGAAGGGTGGCGGCCTACGGCCACGCCGAGAATCTCGCGGACGCGACGGCGCTGGCGACAATGCTGAAGACATTGAACGGACTGTCGAAGCCGACGATTGCGCGCGTGCACGGAGCGGCTTACGGCGGCGGCGTCGGAATCGTCGCGTGCTGCGACATTGCGATCGCGGCGCAGGACGCGACGTTCTCGCTATCCGAAGCAAAGCTGGGCCTGATTCCCGCGACGATCGGCCCCTACGTCGTCGAGGCGATCGGGGCGCGATATGCGCGGCGCTATTTCCTGACCGCCGAGCGATTCACGGCTGCGGAGGCGTACCGGATCGGGCTGGTCCACGACATCGCGGTCGCCGAGGCGCTGGATGACCGGATCAACGAAGTCCTGGGCGAACTGATCGTCGCCGGGCCGTGTGCGCAGACGGAGGCGAAGGCGTTGATCCGCGCCATTGCGCACCGCCCGATCGACGACGAGGTGGTCGCCGACACCGCTTCGCGGATCGCCAGAATTCGCGCCTCCGCGGAGGGAAAGGAAGGCGTCGCAGCGTTTCTGGCCAAGCGCAAACCCGCGTGGGTTCCGGCGCCGCCCGAAGAATCATGAATGTGTTTTCGGGTCTTTCACAGCCGGACAACTTGCAGCTCATCGCGCTGGCGGCCGCGATCGGATGGGCGAGCGGCATTCGCCTCTACGCGGTCCTGTTCATCGTCGGTGGGCTGGGTTACCTCCACTGGGTCGAACTGCCTGGCGGACTGGCCGCGATCGCGCACCCCTGGGTGCTCGCGGCTTCGGGGTTCATGTTTGTGGTCGAGTTCTGCGTCGACAAGATTCCCGGAGTGGATACCGTCTGGGACGTCGTGCACACCTTTATCCGCATCCCGGCGGGCGCGGCGCTCGCCGCGAGCGTCTTCGGCGATTCGTCGGCTGCGGCATCGCTCGCGGCCGCGATCGTCGGCGGCTCGCTCGCGGCAGGCAGCCATTTCGCGAAATCCGGCGGCCGCGCGCTGATCAACACGTCCCCGGAGCCGTTCTCGAACTGGGCGGCATCCTTCGGCGAGGATCTGGTGGCTGGAACCGTGCTGTGGCTCGCTTTCGCATATCCGCTCGCGGCCCTGGCCGTGCTCGCGTTGCTGGTCCTGCTCATTGCCTGGCTGATTCCGAAAGTATGGACGTTCATCGCGACGCTGCCGGGCAAGGTGACCGGCGCGGCGGCGCGCTTGGCGAAGATCACGAATGACGCTGCCGATGTTTGACAAGATCCTGATCGCCAATCGCGGCGAGATCGCGTGCCGCGTCGCTCGCACTGCGCGCAGGATGGGAATCCGTACGGTGGCGGTCTACTCGGATGCCGACGCCAATGCGCTGCACGTTGCCGCGTGCGACGAGGCTCACCGGCTGGGCCCGCCGCCTCCGCGCGAGAGCTATCTCGACGGCGACACGATCATCGCGATCGCCAATAGGGCGGGTGCGCAGGCGATCCACCCCGGCTACGGATTTCTGTCCGAGAACGAGCCGTTTGCAGCCGCTTGCGCGCGCGCCGGCATTGCCTTCATCGGGCCGCCGCCCGCGGCGATCGCGGCGATGGGCTCGAAGTCCGCGGCGAAGCGGATCATGGAAGGCGCCGAGGTCCCGCTTGTTCCCGGCTATCACGGCGACGACCAGGACCCGAAACTGCTCGCGCGCGAAGCCGCGAAGATCGGCTACCCGGTGCTGATCAAGGCGACGGCCGGAGGCGGCGGCAAGGGAATGAAGATCGCCGAGCGCGCGGAGGCGTTCGCCGGGGCACTGGCGTCGGCCCGGCGCGAGGCGCAGGCAAGTTTCGGCGACGATCGCGTGCTGATCGAGAAATATCTGACCGCGCCGCGCCACATCGAGATCCAGGTGTTCGCCGACATGCACGGCAACGCGGTCCACCTGTTCGAGCGCGATTGCTCCGTGCAGCGCCGGCACCAGAAGATTCTGGAAGAAGCGCCCGCGCCCGGAATGAAGCCCGAGCAGCGACGGGCGATGGGCGACGCGGCGGTGGCTGCCGCAAGGGCTATCGGCTACGTCGGCGCCGGAACGGTCGAGTTCATCGCCCCCGACACATTCGCGCGCGACGGCGCGTTCTATTTCATGGAGATGAACACGCGGCTGCAGGTCGAGCACCCGGTAACCGAAATGATCACCGGCGAGGACCTGGTCGAGTGGCAACTGCGCGTCGCGTCCGGCGAAGTGCTTCCGAAGCGGCAGGACGAACTGTCGATCAACGGCCACGCGATCGAGGCGCGCATCTATGCCGAGGATCCGGATCGCGGATTCCTGCCTTCGATCGGCATCCTGGCGCATCTGCGCGCGCCGGCCGAGGGTGCCGCGGTGCGCGTGGACACCGGTGTGAGCGTCGGCGACGAAATCTCGCCATTCTACGATCCGATGATTGCCAAGCTCATCGTTCACGGCGAAAGTCGCGCCGCGGCACTGCGACAGCTCGCGGACGCATTGGCCGAGTTCGAAATCGTCGGCGTCGCGACCAACGTCGCGTTCCTCCGCCGCGTCGTGGCGCACGAGGCCTTCGGGTCCGGCAATGTCGACACGGGGCTCATCGCGCGCCATCACGCGGCGCTCTTTCCCAAGGCCCGGCCCGCGCCTGGCGACGTCGTGCTCGCGGCGGCGCTTGCAGAGGTCCGCGCGATCGAGGCGACGCGTGCGACTGCGGCGCGAGCGTCGAGCGACCCGCATTCACCGTGGAACGCCGTCGACCCGTGGTGGCCGAATAGCGAAAACCACTGCGTTGCCCTTGCGTTCGCCGACGGCGAGATTCGGCACGACGTCGCCATGCGCCGCGACGGCGATGGCTGGCGCGTCTGCATGCCTTCGGGCGCGACAACCGTGCGTGCCATCGAGCGCGGCAACGCAGATGCGGGTCGTGTGGTGATCGTTTCCACGACCGGTGAGCACCGCGCGACCGTCGTGCGGCATGGTGAGGAGCGCCATGTCTTCAGTGACGGACGGGCATCGCCGGCTATTGCTCTGTCGATCCGCTCGCGCATGCCGGCGAGGACGAAGCCCGCGGCGGGCATCTGATGGCGCCGATGTCCGGCACGGTCGTCGCGGTGATGGTCAAGTCCGGCGACAAGGTCGGCAGGGGCGCGCCGCTGCTGATCCTCGAGGCAATGAAGATGGAGCATACGATCGTGGCGCCGGCGGCGGGCACCGTGACGATGGTCAACTATCGTGCCGGCGACCGCGTCAAGGAGGGCGCCGACCTCGTCGATATCGAAGATGACTAGCGTCAGGCTGTGGTGAGAATTCTGCTCCAGATGCCCGGCCATGCCATCGAGGAATGGCGCGCGGTGCTCGCCTCCCTGCTGCCCGAAGCGGACATTGCCGTTTGGCCGGCGGCGCCGGCGATTCCGGACTATGCACTTGTTTGGAAGCCCCCCGCCGAGTTGTTCCTGCGGGTTCGCCCTGCCAAGGCGATCTTCAACCTGGGCGCCGGTGTCGACGCGCTGCTGGACGTCCCGACACTGCCGCCCGACGTGCCGGTGATCCGGCTCGAGGATGCCGGCATGGCCGAGCAGATGCGCGAATACGTGACGCTCGCCGTATTGGGCGCCTACCGCGAGGCGGATGCGTACGCGGCGCAGCAACGCGCTGTCCACTGGGAGCAGCGACCGCGATTGCGGAAGGCCGAGTTCGGAATCGGCCTACTGGGGTTCGGCGTGCTTGGGCAGGCCATTGCGAACGGATTCCTCCCGCTCGGGTTTCCGCTGGCGGGTTGGAGCCGCACGAGGAAGGCTGTAACGGGTGTCCAATGCTACGCCGGCCCGGTCGAACTTCCCGGGTTCCTGGCCCGCACGCGGGTGTTGGTCTGCCTGCTTCCGCGGACGCCCGAAACCTGCGGGCTCCTCGACCGTGCGACGCTCGCTCGGCTGCCGCGAGGCGCGCACGTGATCAACGTCGCCCGCGGCGAAATCATCGTCGACGACGATCTGGTCTCGCTTCTCGATTCGGGCCACCTCGCCAGCGCGACGCTGGACGTCTTCCGCTTCGAGCCGCTGCCAGCGGACCACGCTTTCTGGCATCATCCGCGGGTCACGCTGACGCCCCATACGTCGGCGGTGACGCGGGTCGCCGATTCCATCGCGCAGATTACCGCCAAGATCCGGCGACTGGAACGCGGGGAGACGGTGACCGGTATCGTCGATCGGGTTCACGGCTACTGACGCGCAGGCGGAGACCTTCATGGGAACGGACATCAAGCTGCCATCGCGCGTGCGCCTCGTCGAGGTTGGCCCCCGCGACGGTCTGCAGAACGAGAAGGAGATGGTGCCTACGGATGCCAAGGTCGCGCTCATCGACGGGCTCGCGGATGCGGGACTCACGGCGATCGAAGCGACGGCGTTCGTGTCGGCGCGATGGGTGCCGCAGATGAGTGACGCCGGCGAAGTGATGGCGAGAATCCACCGCCGGCCGGGCGTGCGTTACCCGGTGCTGACGCCGAACATGAAAGGCTTCGAGGCCGCGGTGGCGGCAAGGGCGGACGAAGTCGCGGTGTTCGTTGCCGCGTCGGAAACATTTTCGCGTCGCAACATCAACTGCGACATCGCCCAGAGCCTCGAGCGCGCGCAACCGATCTTCGCCGCGGCAATGAAGCAGGGAATTCGCGTGCGAGGCTACATCTCATGCGTGCTGGGGTGTCCGTACGAAGGAGAAGTCGATCCGCGCAGGGTCGCCGACATCGCCGCTGCGCTGTTCAATCTCGGCGCGTACGAGGTCTCGCTAGGCGACACGATCGGCGTCGGTACGGCCGGCAAGCTCAAGGAGTTGATCGCGATTGTCGGTGAGCGCGTTCCCGTCGCGGAGCTCGCCGGACATTTTCACGACACCTACGGACAAGCGCTGACGAACGTGTACGCGGCGATGGAAATGGGCGTGACGACGTTCGACGCATCGGTTGCCGGTCTGGGCGGCTGCCCGTATGCGATCGGCGCCACGGGCAACGTCGCGAGCGAGGACGTCGTCTACCTGCTGGATGGACTCGGCATCGAATCCGGCGTCGACCTGACGAAATTGCGCCTCGCCGGCCAGCTCATCTCCGACATCCTGGGCCGACCACCGGCATCGCGCGTCGCGCGCGCGCTCGCGGCCAGGGACTCGCTGGTCGGGCGCCCCACGTGAACGCCGCCGCCTTGCAGGACTCCACGTTGCCATCGCAGGAGAACGTGCCGTCGCCGTGCAGCAGCGTTTGCACCATGGACAGCGCAGGCGGATTTTGCCTCGGCTGCTTTCGCACGCTCGATGAAATCGCCGCCTGGAGCGTGCTCGATGCGTCGGCGAAACGCGCGGTGCTGGCCGCGCTCCCCGCGCGCCGCACGTCCTGCTCCGGACCCGCCACATGACCATCGCCGACTGGTATTTCGACTTCGTTTCGCCGTTCGCCTATTTGCAGAGCGAGCAGCTGGCCTCGCTTGCCCCCGCGATCACCGTGCGTTACAAGCCGGTGTTGTTCGCCGGATTGCTGGAAGCGAACGGCCATAAGGGTCCGGCCGAGATCCCGGCGAAACGCGCCTTCACGTACAAATTCTGCGTCTGGCAGGCGCGGCGCCTCGGTGTCGCCCTGCGGTTTCCGCCCGAGCACCCGTTCAATCCGCTGCCCTTGCTGCGCCTCGCGATCGCCTGCGACTGCGCGCCGGAGGCGGTGCACCGCATCTTCCGCTTCGTCTGGCGCGACGGCCGCCTCCCGGATCTGCCGATCGAATGGGCCGAGCTCACCGGAACGCTGGGCCTGTCCGATGCGAACTCGTGCGTTGCGTCACCGGAAGTGAAGGATGAGCTCCGCCGCACGACCGAGGAAGCCGTTGCCCGTGGCGTCTTCGGCGTGCCGACAATCGCGATTGGAAACGAAATGTTCTGGGGCGTCGACGCGACGCAAATGGCCACGGATTTTGTCGCCGCGGGCTGCCGGTTCGTCGACCCCGAATACGCCCGCGTCGCCGCGCTGCCGATCGGCGCCCGCCGCGAAAACGGCAGGGGTGGTCGAGGACGGGACAACCTCAAGCCGGCGAAGAAAGTTTGACCCCGCGGTCCGGGCGCGGCATTTCCCCGGCCGCGCATTCCGGGCGTGTCGACGGGCGAATCACGCGATGATCCACCGTGTCGACCGGCGCGGGGCGACCGGAGCCGCTATGGCGGTTGCGCGAGCCTGACGACCCCCGCCGCGGCGAGTGCCGCGATGGTCGCGTCGTCATAGCCCGCATCGCGCAGAATTTCCGAGGTGTGTTGTCCCTGCGACGGCGCGTCGCGCGTCACCGCGAAATCGTGTTCCGAGAGCTTGAAGGGCGGCGCGTATTGGCGCGATCCGTCCGGCCGCATGACGACCATCTCGCGCGCCGCGAATTGCGGGTCGCCGAGCGCTTCGTCGAGCGTCGCAACCGGTGTGACGCAGCAATCGACGTTTGCGAACAGATCGGCCCAATGCGCGAGAGGCGCGCCCGCGAATATCCTGGCGAGGGCGCCGCGAACGCGTGCGCCGTCGTCCCCCTGCGCAAACGCCCCGTCATCGAGTTCGGGGCGCCCGAGGGTCCGGCAGAGTGCCTTCCAGAATTTGTCCTCGAGTGCGCCGACCGCGAGCCACCGCCCGTCCCGAGTCGCGTAGACGCCGTAGCACGGCACGCCGCCGGTCAGCAGGTCGCTGCCGCGTGGCAACGTACGGCCCCACTGGTTCAGCGCATGCAGGGCAAAGATATTGTGGGCGAGCGCGCCGTCCGCCATGGCGACGTCGACGTAGCGGCCTCTTCCGGTCCGCTGCGCATCGACCAGTGCGGCGAGGAGGCCGATCGCCGCCGCGGCCGCGCCGCCCAGCAGATCCGCGATCTGCAGGTTGCACAATGCGGGCGGGCCGTCGCCCGTTCCGCTCTGATCGAGAACTCCGGAAAAACCGAGGTAATTGATGTCGTGGCCCGCCATTTTCGCGCGTGGGCCGGTCTGCCCGTAACCGGAGATCGCCGCGTATACGATGCGGGGATTGATCGCCGCGATCGCGCCGTAGTCGATGCCCAGCGCGCCGACGACGCCGGGCCGAAAACCCTCGACGATCGCGTCGGCCCCCTTCGCGAGCGCGAGGAACGCATCGCGGCCCCGCGGATCCTTCATGTCGAGCGCGGCACTTCGCTTGTTGCGATTCACGGCGCGGAAGAATGCCGACACGGTTCCGGGCCGGCTGCCGAGGCTGCGCGCGTAGTCGCCCGCATCGAGGTCCTCGATCTTGATGACGTCGGCGCCCAGGTCGGCGAGATAGAGTGTGCAGACGGGACCTGGAAGGAGCCGCGTCAGGTCGAGGATGCGAAGTCCCGACAACGGTCCGCGGATGGAGTCGGTCGTCATGGCGGCGCGACGTCAGAGTTCGTCGGCGCCCGGGATGCCGAGGTCGCGCTTGATCGCGCGGGCGGTCGCCAGTGCCTGATCGAGCGACGCTGCGAGACAGGTCACATGGCCCATCTTGCGGCGTCGTCGCGGCGTCGTCTTGCCGTAGAGGTGAAGCTTTGCCTGCGGATGCTGCAGGACGTGCGTCCAGTCGGGTTCGCGCGGAGCCTTGGCGTCGGCATCGGCGAACCAGACATCACCGAGCAGGTTCACCATCACGGCCGGCCCGTGCTGGCGCGGATCGCCGAGCGGCAGATCGGCCAGTACGCGGGCCTGCTGCTCGAACTGCGAAGTCACGCATGCGTCGATCGTGTAGTGGCCGCTGTTGTGCGGCCGCGGTGCGATTTCGTTGACGAGGAGCCCGTCGTCGGCGGTGACGAACATCTCGACGCAAAGCACGCCGCGGTAATCGAGCCTGTCGGCCACGGCGGTCGCGATCGCGCGTGCGCGTCCCGCGAGTTCGGCCGGCACTCGGGCCGGAACAATCGACACGTCGAGAATGCCGTCACGATGCCGGTTCTCGGCGACGGGCCACGTTACGGATTCGCCGCGTTCGTCGCGGGCGACGATCACCGAAACTTCGCACGCCAGTGCCACGAACCGTTCCAGCACGCACGGCGTGCCGGTCATTTCGCGGAACGCGGCCCGTGCATCGCCGGCGGAGCTCACGCGAATCTGTCCCTTGCCATCGTAGCCGAAGCGCGCGCCTTTCACGATACCGGGCAGGAGGGTCGGATCGACCGCCCGCGCGTCTGCGTCACTGCGCAGCACCGCAAAGGGCGCGACCGCGAATCCATGTCCTGCCAGAAACGTCTTTTCGCAGATCCGATCCTGCGCGACGGCGACGCTGGCGGCCGACGGTGATACACGCATGGTGCGGGAGAGGTACTCGAGCGCGGCGGCGGGAACATTCTCGAATTCGGTCGTGGCTGCGGCAGCGAGCGCCCCCAGTTGCGCAAGGCCATCGGGATCCAGGTAGTCGGCGTCGATGTGGAGGTCGGCAACGCTACCAGCCGGGCTGTCGCTTCCCGGGTCGAGGACGACGACCTTGTAGCCCAGAGTCTGGGCCGCCGTGCAGAACATCCTGCCAAGCTGGCCGCCGCCCAGAAGGCCGAGCCACGCACCGGGCGGGACGATGGACCTCACGTCGCCGGTGGTACGCGCATTGCGCGCGCCGAATTCGTCTGCCTCGAACGGAACGCGGCGAGCTTCTTCGCGAGAGCGGGGTCGGTTGCGGCGAGAAGCGCGACCGCGAATAGACCCGCGTTCGCCGCGCCGGCCTCGCCGATCGCAAATGTTGCCACCGGAATGCCCTTGGGCATCTGGACGATCGAAAGAAGCGAGTCCTCGCCGCGAAGGTACTTGGATGGAACGGGCACGCCGAGCACCGGCACGATGGATTTCGCGGCGAGCATGCCCGGCAGATGCGCGGCGCCGCCGGCGCCCGCGATGATGCAGCGCAGCCCGCGCGGCGCCGCATCCTCGGCGTATTCGAACATGTCGTCGGGCATCCGGTGCGCCGAGACGACGCGCGCCTCGTAACTCACGCCGAACGCATCGAGCTGCGCGGCGGCGTGGCGCATGACGTCCCAATCGCTGTCGCTGCCCATGACGACGCCGACCTGCGGCGCACTCTTGCGTTGTGCCATCGGTCCTCCCGGGGATCGCTTTTCCGCGGGGCGCGAGGACAGGCGCGCAGTGCGGTGGTCTCGACCCTCGGCCGATTCTAGCATTCGAGCGACGAGAGCCGGTGTTCGAGCGCGCGGTCTTGCGACAGTCGTTCGTACATTTCCGCCCGACGGGTTGCCGCGGGATGCCGGTGTCGCGGACAATGACGCCGTGTGCCGGTATCGTTCTTCTTCCAGCGCGTCCCTGACGGTCGCTGCCTTGCTGCTGTTGGCCGCGATCCCATCCGCCGCGGAGCCCGTCGATGCGGATTTCCTCGCGGCGAAGGCGGCTTTCGATCGCGGCGACCGCGCGAGGCTCGAGGCCCTGGCGCCAAGAGTTTCCGGGCATGTTCTCGAACCGTATGTCGAGTACTGGCGGCTGAAGTCGAGACTGGACAACGCGTCCGACGACGATGTGCGTTCATTCTTGGCGCGGTGGCCCGAGTCGCCGCTTGCCGATCGGCTGCGCGCCGAGTGGCTGAAATCGCTGGGCAAGCGCGCGCAGTGGGACGCGTTCGGCGCCGAATATTCGCCGGCCGCGGGCGAAGACGCCGAGCTTGCATGCTACGGCATCCAGTTTCGTCGCCTGCACGAGGGCGATGCCGCGCTGGCGGCTGCGAAGCCGCTGTGGTTCAACGGGCAGGCGACGCCGGACGCCTGCAGCCCTCTTTTCGAAGCGCTCGTGGCTGCGGGCGACCTGACGCCCGCCGACCGCCATGCGCGCTTCCGGCTGGCGGTGGAGGCCGGCAACGTGCGGCTCGCGCAGTCGATCGCGGTCGACCTGCCGCCCGAGGACCGGATCAGCGCCCGCGAATTCGCGCAGGTCGAGCGCGATCCGGCGCGCTCACTCATGAAGGGCGAATTCGCATGGAAGCGTCAGGGCGGGCGCGACCTTGCGCTGTATGCGCTCGAACGTGCGGCGCGCAGCGATGCCGCGGGAGTACGCGCGGCCTGGGAGAAGCAGCGTGGCCGGATGCCCGATGCCGAACGTCTTTACGGCAATGCACGCATTGCCTTCCACGCTGCGCGCCAGCTCGATCCCCAAGCCAACGACTGGTTTCGCGAGGCCGCAGGAGCGCCCCTGTCGGAAACCCAGCACGCGTGGAACGTGCGCGCTGCGCTGCGTGCCGGCGCGTGGCGCGACGTCGATGCCGCTATCGACGCAATGCCGCCATCGCAAGCGCACGAACCGGCCTGGCGCTACTGGAAGGCGCGTGCGCTGGCCGCGGCAGGTCGCTCCGAGGAGGCGAGCGCCGGGCTCGCCGCGCTCGCCGGAGAATTCAGCTTTTACGGGCTGCTCGCTGCCGAATCGCTGGGCAGGCGGGTCGAGCCGGTGAGCAACCCCCTCAGGGCTTCGGCGACTGCGCTGTCGGCGTTCGGCGCACAGGCTGGCGTGCGCCGCGCGCTCAAGCTTGCCGAAGTCGACATGCGTGCCGAGTCGCAGCGCGAGTGGATCTACATCGTCCGGGGCCGGGACGACGACGACCTGCTGCTCGCCGCTGAATTTGCGCGCCGCGCCGGGCTCTACGACCGCGCGATCAACACGGCCGAGCGCACGTCGACGCGACACGATTTCGGATTACGCTACATGATGCCGTTCCGCGGACATTTCGAGGCGGCGGCGCGCGACCAGGGGGCCGATGTGGCGCTCCTGTTCGGCCTCGCCCGACAGGAGTCTCGTTTCGCGCCAGACATCGTGTCCTCCGCCGGCGCCGTCGGGCTGATGCAATTGATGCCGCCGACCGCGCGCTGGGTCGCGAGGCAACTCGGCCGCAATGACTACCGACCGGCCCAGATATCGAACGTCGCGGTCAATACGCAGTTTGGCGCGTTCTATTTCAAATACTGGCTGGAGCGGCTGGAGCGCATGCCGGCGCTCGCGGCCGCCGCGTATAATGCCGGACCGAATCGCGCGCAAGCATGGCGCAACGGTGCCCCGCTCGAGGGCGCGATCTGGGTCGAGTCGATACCGTTCAACGAAACGCGCGATTACGTGAAGAAGGTGCTCGCCAACGCCATGTTTTACGCGCACGAACTCGATCAGCCCTACGTGTCGCTGTCGTCCCGGCTGGGAACCGTGCCGCCGCGGGGAGCGGGGAGCGTCGCGGATGGCGACAATGGCGCTGCCGCCAGCGCGCCGGGCGAGGAGCGATGACGATGCAAACCGTACTCGTCCTCGGGGGCAGCGGTTTTGTCGGCCGCTATGTCGTGAGCAGCCTGGTCGGCGCCGGCTATCGGGTGACTCTCCCGACGCGTCGCCGCGACAATGCGCGGCACCTCATCCTGCTGCCAACGGTCGATGCCGTCGAAGCCGATATCCATGACACCGCCACCCTCGCGCGACTCGCGACAGGCGCCTCCGCGGTTGTCAACCTCGTCGGGATCCTCAACGAATCGGCCGGGCAGACGTTTGCGCGCGCCCACGTCGAACTGGCCAGGGCCGTGATCGCCGCGTGCCGATCGGGCGGTGTGCGGCGTGTACTGCAGATGAGCGCGCTCAATGCCGATCCGGCGGGACCGAGCCGGTATCAGCGCAGCAAAGGTGAAGCCGAGGCCGCGATTGTGGAATCGGGTCTCGACTGGACGATTTTTCGGCCATCGGTGATCTTCGGTCGCGAGGATTCCTTTCTTAACCTGTTCGCCAAGCTCATGCGCCATCTGCCGATGATGGCGCTTGCGCGCGCCGACACGAAATTCCAGCCGGTCTTTGTCGGGGATGTGGCGCACTGCTTCACCCGCGCGCTGGTCCTCGACGCGACCGTTGGATGGAAATATCCGTTGTGCGGTCCGGACGTCTACACGCTTCGCCAACTGGTCGGCTATGTCGGAAGGGTCACCGGCCATGACCGGCCGATCGTCGCGCTCGGCGAGGCATTGGGCCGGCTGCAGGCGCGCGCGCTGGAAATGCTGCCGGGCACGCTGATGAGCCGCGATAACCTCGCATCGATGGAGAGAGACAGCGTGTGCGGCTGTGACTTTCCGCCGCAGTTCGGCATCGCTCCCACGCCGCTCTCGGCGGTCGCTCCGTCCTACCTCGCGCCAGCGGCGGCGAAGAGCCGTTACGACGCATATCGCGCGCACAGCGGACGGTAGAGCGCGAACCCCGGCGCTTGCCAGGCGTCGGAATTTCGATCATCGCGTCAAGCGCCCGAACGCGTTGCGCCGTGGGCGGGATGTCGTTAACGTACGCGGATGACCCGCACGTCGCGCCGGCTGCCATCCGTGAAGATCTACCGCGTCGGCGGTTCGGTTCGCGACGAACTGCTCGGTCGGGCGGGTTCCGACCGTGACTGGGTCGTCGTCGGAGCAACGCCGGAAACGCTGATTGCTTCGGGATACAAGCCGGTCGGACGCGATTTTCCGGTGTTCCTGCACCCCGAGACGCGCGAGGAGTACGCGCTGGCGCGGACCGAACGCAAGCACGGGCGCGGCTATCGCGGCTTCGAGTTCTTCGCCTCTCCCGACGTGACGCTGGACGAGGACCTGCGGCGCCGGGACCTGACGATCAATGCGATGGCGCGCGGCGAGGACGGTTCCATGATCGATCCGTTCGGCGGCGAGACCGACCTGCGTGCGGGCGTCCTTCGCCACGTGTCGCCGGCGTTCGCCGAGGATCCGCTCCGCGTGCTGCGCGTTGCACGTTTCGCTGCGCGATTCGGGTTCGCGGTGGCGCCCGAGACCGAAGCGCTGATGCGCGTGCTGGCGGCGTCGGGCGAACTCGCCGAGCTGTCGCCGGAGCGGGTCTGGCAGGAACTTTCCCGCGGATTGATGGAGTCGCATCCGTCGCGGATGCTGTCGGTGCTGCGCGAATGCGGCGCGCTTGCACAGATGCTTCCCGAGGTCGACGCGCTCTACGGCGTGCCGCAGCCGATTGTCCCGCACCCCGAGTTCGACACCGGCGTGCATCTCGCTCTCGCCCTCGATTACGCGGCGGCCAGGGGCTTTCCGCTTACGGTTCGCTACGCAGTGCTCGCCCATGATCTCGGCAAGGCGGCGACACCGCGGGAAACGTGGCCCAGGCACCATGCTCACGAAGGCCGGAGTGTCCGCCTTGCCGAGCGAATGTCGACGCGGCTTCGCGTGCCGGCGGAATGCCGCGACGCCGGACGGCTCGCGGCGCGATGGCACGGTGTCGTCCACCGCGCGGGCGAGTTGCGGCCATCGACGCTGCTCGACCTGCTGACGGCCGCGGATGCGCTGCGCCGCCCGGAACGGCTCGACACACTTCTCGAGGCCTGCGAAGCCGATGCACTGTCACGGCCCGGCGCCGGCGGCGATTATGCGCCGGCCAAAGTCATTCAGGCGGCCCTTGCCGCGGTAAGGGCGGTGAACGTAGGCGCCCTCGTGCGCGGCGCCAAGGCGAAGGCAGTTGCGGGCAACGCAGTGGCGGGCGACAGGATTGCCAAGGCCGTGCGCGCCGCGCGCCTGAAGGCGCTCAGAAGCGCGGATCGGAAAGCCGGAACCGGATAGCCGGCAGTAAGAGCTGCGACGGGGCCTAGATTCGATACGCGACCGCGCGCATCACGTTGGCCGCAAGGCGCATCAAGCCTTTCGCCGGAAACGGCAGATCCGACGCGCCGGCCGCCTGCGCGATGGCGCCATGGCGCGCTTCGTCGTCGCGCATCTGCTCGACGATCGCGCGGCTCTTCGCGTCGGAAGCGGGCAGGCGCTCCATGTGGGCGGTGAGGTGCTCCTCGACCTGCCGCTCCGTCTCCACGACGAACCCGAGGTTGACGTGGTCGCTCGCGGCACCCGCGGCGACGCCGATCGCGAAAGCGCCCGCGTACCAAATCGGGTTCAGCAACGATGTGCGGCTGGCCAGCTCCGCGAGCCGCTGTTGCGTCCAGGCAAGATGCTCCTCCTCTTCCCGCGCCGCGTGCGCGAACGCCTGCCTTACGGCGGGGTCGCGCGCGACCAGCGCCTGCGCTGCATAAAGGGCTTGCGCGCAGACTTCGCCCGTATGGTTGACGCGCATCAGTCCCGCGGCATGGCGGCGCTCCCCGGGCGTGAGCTGCGGCGGCGCGATGGCCGCGCCGGGAACGGGACGTGACGATGTGGCGAGCCCGGCGAGCGTGCGCAGCGCCCGGTCAAAGCCGATCACCAGATTGTCGACCATCGATGAACCCTCTGGCCGCATTGTAACAACCGCATTGCCGATGGCGGTGGTGCCTTCGAGGGGCTCGCGTACCTGCGTAGGTCAGCGAATGCCGACGACGGATCCGATCAAAAAAACGGGCGCCCGGAGGCGCCCGCGTGATCACTTCAAAACCAGCGAAAATCGTAAGGCGTTTCTTGTTCGGAGGGTCTCTTAGAAGAAGTGGACCATGCCCATGCCCAGCCCTGCGGCCGGGCGGCATCGCCGCAAGCGGCACCGTTGCCCGTGCACAGGCCTGGGACGGAGTTGTTGCCGAAGTTGTAGTTGGCGTTCGCGTCGTTGTCGATCATGATGTAGCCACCGTAGACCAGCGTGCGCTTCGACAGCGGATACGTGTAGGTGACCTGCCACGTATGTGCACCCGTCTGGCTGCCCTTGGTGACCGCGCCTACACGCGAGCCGTTGGCGGCCGAACCCGTGCCGTCGTTCGCGCCACCGTACATCGCGTACATCTGGCCCGGCCCGATGTTGAAGATACCGCTGATGCCCCAGAACGAGCGCTTGACGTTGGTGGACGTCGTCACGTCGTAATCCAGTTGCTCCCAGACCAGTCCGAGCTTGGCCACGCCGAAGTTGTACGAACCGGCGACCGAAAGGCCCTTGTCGGCCAGGCCCTGGCCGCGGATGTTGTTGTGCTGCTCGTAGACGGCGCCGATGCCGATGGGGCCATTGTTGTAGAAGCCGCCAATCGAATAGACAGTCGCGTGACGACGCATCTGGGCCAGGTCGCCGCTGTTCTGCAGGTAGGCCACGCCGTTGTTGTCGTTGTTGCCGTTGTCGCGCGCGCCCAGCTGGAACGAGCCGGTGAAGCCCGACATGGTCGGCGTGTCGTAGCGGATCGAGTTGCCGATGCGATCGTCGAACGAACCGGTGTTGATCCCCTGGCCGCCATTGTTCGCCCAGATGTTCGCGGCGTTGAAGATCGACGTGCCCAACGTCGGGACGCTGGACCAGAACGCCGTCAGATCGTCGTACGGGCTCAGGTAGTAACCGATCTTGAACGTGCCCCAACCGCCCTGCAGGCCGATAAACGTGTCGCCGCTGACGGTCGCCGGACCCGAGCTCGACGGGTCATACCGCTCTTCGACCTGGAAAATCGCATTCAGGCCGCCACCCAGCGACTCGGTGCCGCGCACGCCGAGGCGTGACGAGTTGTTGCTGATGCGATATAGATTTTGCTTGATCTCTTGGGTGGCGGTAGACGTCGCCTGTTTCTGGTTGATCAGCACTTCCAGGTCCATGTTGACGCGACCGTACAAGGTTACATTCGCGGTCTGTGCTTGCGCGAGCGGGGCGGCAAGCACCCCCGCGACGGCCAGAGCGACGAGTTTTTTGTTCATGAAGCTTCTCCTCTAACGGATAAAATTGGCAAGCAAACAACACCGTTATGCTCTTGCCACGGGAACCTTCTCAGGGCTGTCGAGAAGTTGAGGTCATTGTGCCAAAGGCGTCGCGTCCGTGGCAAGGTAAAGTCCGGCTCTCGGGCGAGGTGCTGTTTCCCTGTTGCTAAAACGCGACAGGAATCGATCCCGCATTGCGCACACCCGTGCCCACGACTTCGAAAAACAAGATTAAAAGAGCGCTCTAACGCCATGATCAATAGTGGAAAACATCTCCAATTTTCACCGGATGATCGCTGTGCGTCTCGACGGTCCCTTTTTTGTCCTCTTTTGCTCAACGCAGCGATTTCGTCCGTGCGCGCG
Organism: uncultured beta proteobacterium; assembly: GCA_963726775.1. Taxonomy (GTDB): domain Bacteria; phylum Pseudomonadota; class Gammaproteobacteria; order Burkholderiales; family Casimicrobiaceae; genus CAIWHR01. The sequence goes on along the minus strand of CAVSDL010000001.1, from coordinate 681,129 downwards.
TTGCCGATCGGGACAACTGCGGCTGGCGAACTGCGAGCTTCCTGAACATGGCGCCTTTTCCGGTGTCCCCGCTCGCGGCGGCCCTCATTGCCGTCGCGCTGTCGGCGGCCGTGGTTACGCTGCTGATGCGGCGCGCGGCGCATCTTCCCTACGATCGACCCGAAGCGCGCTCGTTGCACGACGTTCCGGTTCCGCGGGTCGGCGGGCTGGCGACTTGGGCGGGGTTTCTGCCGATCGCACTGCTGGCCCCGTCGCCTGCCCCGGGCGGACGCTTATGGCTTGTCGCATGGCTCGCCGTCGTCGGAGTCTCGCTGGCCGACGATTGGCGTGGCGTGCATCCGGCAGTTCGTCTCCTGGTGCAGGCACTCGCGGCTGCCGCTGTCGCCAGCGCCATCGTTCGTGCCGGCGACGCATCGGTGTCGACCGGAGCATTCCTGTCCGGCGCCGCGGCGGCGACAGGGGTCATCGTCTGGTCGGCCAACCTCTTCAATTTCATGGACGGCAGCGATGGTCTCGCGGCCGCAATGGCCGTCTGCGGATTTGGCTCGTTGGGGGTCGCAGCGGAATTGGCGGGAGCTCCGGCGCACGTGTACATCGCGATCGCGGCCGCGTCCCTGCCGTTCCTGGCGGTCAACCTGCCGCCGGCGCGCATGTTCATGGGCGACGTAGGCGCGGTCCCGCTCGGGTTCCTTGCCGCAGGCTTCGGCCTCGCCGGCTGCCGGGCCGGCGTCTGGCCCGCCTGGTTCCCGCTGCTCGTGTTCCTGCCTTTCGTCGCCGACGCGACGCTGACGCTCGCGCATCGCCTGGTTCGCGGCGAACGTGCGTGGGTGGCGCACAAGTCGCACTACTACCAGCGGCTGCACCAGCTCGGGGCCGGGCATCGCGGCACGCTGCTGGTGTACGTTGGCCTGATGGCGGGCACCGCGCTCACCGCGCTGGCGACGCTGGCGATCCAACCGTCCCGCGGCTGGGGTGCCCTGCTCGCCTGGATCGCCGTCATCGCAGCGTTTTTTGCACGCATTGATTATCATTGGCTCCGGCGCAAGCCCGCACCGTCATGACGTACCCCCGTAACTGGCGCGCCTGGCTCGCCTTCTTTCACGACCTCTGCGCTGCGGCCGTCGCCTGGATGGCGGTGTACCTGCTGCGCTTCAACCTGGAAATCAGGGAGCCCTATCTCGGCGACATGGGCTATGCGTTGGCGTGGATCGTGCCGTTGCAAGGGACGATGTTCCTGGCCTTCGGCCTGTACCGCGGACTGTGGCGGTTCGCCAGCGTTCTCGATCTCAAGCGAATCGTCCTCGCGGCAGGGCTGGGCGCGCTGCTGATCCCGCTCGTGCTGGTCATGCTGCAGCTCCGCGCGACGGTACCCCGCAGCGTGCTGATCTTCTACCCGGTCGTGCTTATCTTCCTGATGGCAGGCAATCGCTTCGCGTACCGGATCTGGAAGGAGCATCGGCTCTACAGCCCTTTCGAGGCGCTGGGCGAGCCCGTGCTCGTGATCGGCGCCGGCGAAGCGGGCGCACGGCTCACCGCGGAACTCGCGCGGAGCCGTCAGTGGCGCGTTGTAGGACTGCTCGACGATGACGCGGCGAAGCACGGCCGCCAGTTGCGCAGCGTCAGCGTGCTGGGCCCGATCGGCAGTCTGCCGATCTGGGCGAAGAAGTACGGCGTGCGCAAGGTCATCACCGCCCTGCCATCGGCCGCGCATGGCGTGCGCCGTCGCGTCGCGGAAATCTGCGCCGGCATCGGCCTCGAGGCGCTGACGGTGCCCTCCTACGAGGATCTGATCAGCGGACGCTCGCCGCTCACGACGATCCGCACGATCGAGCTGGACGACCTCCTGGGCCGGGATCCGGTCGTGCTGGACAGCGCCGGCCTGGCCGAGTGGCTTGGCAACCGTGTCGCGCTGGTCACCGGCGCCGGTGGTTCGATCGGCGCGGAACTATGCCGCCAGATCGCGCGCTTTCGACCGGCCAAACTGGTGCTATTCGATATCTCGGAAGCCGCGCTATACGAAATCCAGACTTCGCTGGCCGATGCCTTCCCGCAACTCCCGCTCCTGGCCGTCGTCGGCGACGTCAAGCATGCGGCGCTGGTCGACGAAGTGCTCTCGCGCGAGCGGCCGAGCGTGATCTTCCATGCCGGCGCGTACAAGCATGTGCCGCTGATGGAGGAGACCAACGCCTGGGCCGCGGTGCGCAACAATGCGCATGGCACCTGGGTGCTCGCGCAATCCGCCATTGCCGCGAAGGTCGAAAAGTTCGTGCTGGTGTCGACCGACAAGGCTGTCAATCCGACCAATGTGATGGGCGCCACCAAGCGCCTCGCCGAAATCGTTTGCCAGAGCCTGCAGGGTAGCGGCACGCAATTCGTGCTCGTGCGCTTCGGCAACGTGTTCGGCAGCGCCGGAAGCGTCATTCCCCGTTTTTCCGAGCAGATCGCCCGTGGCGGGCCGGTGACCGTCACGCATCCCGACATCACGAGGTTCTTCATGTCGTTGTCCGAAGCGACGCAGTTGCTCCTGCAGGCGGGGCTGCAGGGGAAGGGCGGCGAAATACTGGTGCTGGACATGGGCGAACCGGTGCGCATCGTCGATCTCGCGCACGACATGATCCGGCTGTCGGGGACCGATCCGGACCACATCGCGATCGTGTTCACCGGCTTGCGTCCGGGCGAGAAACTCTACGAGGAACCCCTAGCTTCCGAGGAGACGACGCTTCCCACGACGCACCCGAAACTGCGCATTGCGCAGGCGCGCGCCGCGAACCGGGATTCCATCGGGCAGATGGTGGCGTGGTGCGAGCGGGACCGGGCGGCCGACGACGCCGAGGTCCGCGCCAGGCTGAAGGCATGGATACCCGAATACATGCCGTCCGCGGGGGCCCCGGTGAGGCCGATACCGACGCAACCTGTGCACGGCGAAGCCGCGCCACCCGTGCCCCTGCGGGCGCCGCGGCGGCGTTGATCGGCCGGTGCCACGGATTGCGCTCGAGCGCCGCGCGAATGGCGGACTCGACGTCGCCACACGGACCGCTCACCGCGCTTGCGATGGCGTGCGGCGCGCAAATCCCGTTGCAACGGGCACTGTGTATTCCCCGGGAAGGCGATCGATCGTGCCGACGCTGACGACGCTTCGCGAGTCCATCGATCGCGGCCCCGCGCAGTTGCTGACCGCGCTCAAAGCTTGGGCAGACCGGGCGCCGCCCCCTCCGCAGGGAGCTCCGTTTCGGGCGTGGCTGCGGCCGATTCCAGAATCGGAGGGGCTTCCCCGCCTTCCGACATCGCTTCGGGCGGCTTGGCGTTCGGCGCGCCGTCGGACGCCACGGCGGCCGGGGACTCCGGAGGCTCCTTGCGGCCCAGTGGCGTCGACGGTGCGACATCGGCGCCGACGGCCTCTCTGCCCTCGCGCGAACGCGTGCCCGGCTTCGCTTGCACCGAAGCCGCCAGCAGATCGCGATACAGCAGGACGAGCTGCAGCGTGATCGCCGAGGGTGTCAGCGGCTCGACCGCGCGTCGGGCGCTTGCGCCGAGGCGGTCCCGCGTCGCCGGATCGAGCAGGGCGCGCATTTGCGCCGCGAGTCCCGGGACATCGCCTGCCGGACAGACGAGGCCTCCGCCGTAGGGGACCAGCAGTTCCGCCGCCCCGGACTTCGTGCTCGTAATGACAGGGAGTCCGCATGCCATGGCTTCCAGCGTCGACTCCGGCGCGGGATCGTAGAGCGACGGCAGAACAAACGCGTCGGCCGCCGCATAGCAGGCCCTGGGGTCGATTTCCGCCCCGACCATCGTCACGCGCTCGGCCACGCCAAGCGAAATCGCGAGTTCGCGATACCGTTCGATGTGGCGGCTGCGTCCGGCGATGATCAGATGCGCAGGCGCCGGCAGCTCCGCCAGGGCTTCGATCGCCGTGCCGGCGCCAGTATGCTCGTACCCGGACGCTGCGAGCAGGAATACCACCGCCGATTCATCGATTGCGAGATGTCGCAGGACCGCGCCGCGCTCGGCGCGCAGATTCGGGTGGAACGCATCCGTGTCAACCGCGTTGTAGACGACCGGCAACTTCGATTCGGGAAGTCCGAAGCGGTCGCGGATCTCGTCGCGCACCATCTTCGAATTGCAGATGACCGCCTGGAGCCAGGGGCTTGCAAAGAGCCTCCGCTCGACGCTCAGCATGTACCGGTTGTAGGGAGAGATCGCGAGCCGCAGCCGGTCGGCAACCGATGCGCCTTTTCGCCGCTCCTCGACCCACACCGCGTGAACGCCGTCGCGAGCGCGATAGATGTCACAGCAAACGAGCCGCTCGTGCGATTCGACGAGATTCGCCTTGGAACGGCCGATCGCCCGGGTTACCGCGCGCGCGAAGGTCCATTCGCGCAACATGCTGCCGGCGAACCAGGGATCGCAGATGACGGGCTCGATCAGCTGCAGCTTGGTCTGCGGCCACGCGCGCGTATACAGCGATATCGCGACATTGCGCTCGAGCAGCGCCTCCAGCGCGCCTTCGAAATGGCGGTCGCCGCCTCCCGTGGGCGTGTAGTGCTGGCGGATGATGGCGAGCCGCATCAGGGCGCGCAATCTTGCGGCGAGGCATCGCCTTGGATCGTCCGGTCGGGCGGGAAACCGCGAAACGGGTGCGTACGTGCGACGGCGGCAATAGGGCTCGACATGACTCGCAACGATAGCAAAAAAACTGCTCGTCGGCGCGGGACCGGCCGCCAGGCGACGCAATTCAGTCAGGACTCACTCGCCCGCGATGGCGCGCGCACCGGCGTGTTTCGAGGTCAGGAATTCGCGTTGCAGCGGTTCCGGTACAATCGACACCGGGCCTCCAGGGCCGTGCTTCCCCCGTCCGCCTATCCGCGCCACCATGCCGTTCGATGCCGTCAACGCCGCCGTGAAGGCGCAGATCCTTGCCGAGGCGCTGCCGTACATTCAGCGCTTCCACGACAAGGCGATCATCATCAAATACGGCGGCAATGCGATGACGGATGCCCGGCTGAAGGCGGGCTTTGCCCGCGACGTCGTGATGCTGAAGCTGGTCGGCATGAATCCGGTGATCGTCCACGGCGGCGGCCCGCAGATCGGCGATTTGCTGAAGAAGATGGGCATACAGAGCGAATTCCGGCAGGGCATGCGCGTTACCGACGACAAGGTGATGAACGTCGTCGAGATGGTGCTCGGCGAGTTGAACCAGGAGATCGTCGGCCTCATCAACCAGCACGGCGGCAAGGCCGTCGGCCTTACCGGCCAGGACGGCGCCTTCATCCACGCGCGAAAGATGCTTCTGAAAAGCGAATCCAACCATGACGAGATGGTCGACATCGGGCTGGTCGGCGAGATCGAGCGCATCGACCCCGAACTCATCCAGCTTCTCGACTCCCGCGATTTCATCCCCGTGATCGCCCCGATCGGGGTCGGCAGCGACGGCGAGGCCTACAACATCAACGCCGATCTCGTCGCCGGCAAGCTCGCAGAGACGTTGCGGGCCGAAAAACTCGTGTTGATGACCAATACCGTCGGCGTGCTCGACAAGGACGGCAGGCTGCTGACGGGCTTGAGCGCGCGGGAGATCGAAGCCCTGTTCGCCGACGGGACGATCCACGGCGGAATGCTGCCAAAGATCGGTTCGGCGCTCGACGCGGTGAAAAATGGCGTTTCGAGCTCGCACATCATCGACGGCCGCGTGGAGCACGCGCTGCTGCTTGAAGTGCTGACCAACGAGGGCGTGGGAACGATGATCCGCGCCGACGACAGTGCGCCCGTCCATGCGCGTGTGCGGCGACAGCCTCCGGGACCGGCAAGGGGACGGTGACCATGGCCGCCAAGCCCGGTGAGCGCCGACTGCAGATCCTGCAGACCCTTGCGGCGATGCTGGAAAATCCGCGCAGCGAAAGAGTGACTACCGCGGCGCTTGCCGCGAAACTCGATGTTTCGGAGGCCGCGCTGTACCGCCATTTCGCCAGCAAGGCGCAGATGTTCGAGGGGCTGATCGAATTCATCGAGACCACGTTGTTCACGCTGATCAACAAGATCGCCGGCGAGACCGTCGACGGCGTCCTCCAGGCGCAGCAGATCGTCGCGGTGTTGCTGGGCTTCGCGGAGAAGAATCCTGGCATGACCCGCGTTCTGATCGGCGACGCGCTCGTCAACGAAGACGAGCGGTTGCAGGCGCGAATGAACCAGCTCTACGAGCGCATCGAAGCCGCGCTGCGACAGGCGTTGCGGATCGCCCAGGCTGCCGGCGCCTGGCCTGGCGACCCCGGCGCCGAAGCGAACGTGCTGGTGGCATTCGTGCTGGGCCGCTGGCAGCTCTTCGCGAAAAGCGGTTTCAAACGCGCGCCGCAGGAGGGCTGGGACCAGCAGCGCAAGTTCCTGTTCGGTTGAAGCGTTCCTTTCGTGTGGCCCGCGCTGGCATGGCCGATGCCGCGTGACCGCCGGCGCATCGCGGGGTGCTGATTGCCGATCCCTGACGCCCCTGTTACAGCGGAGGTTCGTCGATGCGGTTGCTGATCGGGTTCGTCGCTGCGTGCATCCTGCTGCCCGGCCCGGCCCGCGGGGCGATGACCGACGCGGAGATCGCGCGCCTCAACGCCCTGGGCGACGCTGCCGCTACCGAGGCCTACGAGCGCCTGCGCGGCAGCGAAAATCCGCGCGACCTGCTGGCGGCAACAACCGCGCACAAGGCAATATCGGGAAACGACGCAGGCAAGATCCGCGAAGCGTTGCTGGCGAAGGCGGTAAGGCTCGGTCCCGGCGACCGCCTCGTTCGCTATCAGTACGCGCTTTACTGCTCGCGCCCCGATATTCCGGCCGACTCGATCTGCGTCGCGGACGATGGTACGGAAGCCTTCGCTCGCGCCGATCCCGACAACGCGCTCGCCTGGATCCTGGCAGCGGCGGCGGCGCGCCGCCGCGCCGATGACGCCGTCGCGCTGCGGTACCTGGTGCGGGCCGCGCAGGCGCGCCGGTTCGACAACTATTACGGAGCGACGGTCGGCGTGGTCGTGCGTGCCTTCCGGACGACCTCCGTCTTTGGCGAGAATCCCCTGGCCGCGGTCGTGGCGGCGCTGGGCTCGGTCCTCGCGACGGGCATGCCTGCCTACAGCGACATCCTCCGGCCGTGCCTGCAGGTGAATCCCGCGAGTGACGGCCAGGTGGCGGCGTGTCGTCGGATCGCGGAACTGATGGCAACGCAGGGGATCATGATCGAACGGCTGATCGGCGCGGGAATTCTGGGCCGTCTTGCCCCGACCGATGCCGAACGGGAGCGCGTCGCACGCCTGCGCGACGAGCTCAACACGCTGAAGATCCGCGCCGGAGCCGCCATGCAGCTGCAGCAGGAAGTTCTGCCGGGCGGTCGGACTGCGTCTGCGGCAGACAGGGCCCGGGTCATGACCGAATGGCTCGACGAATTGGAGCTCCATGGCGAAATCGAGGCCATGCGCCGTTCGATTGCGCGCGCCGAGGCAGCCGCGCCCACGCGGTTGCGCGAAATCGTGGAGGAACACCGCGCGCCCTGAGGGACCTCTGAAAAGGGATTACGCGATGCGCGCCTGCGCGAACGGCGCATGACGGCCGGTCGGGCGACGCCGGGCGTATCCCGTGCCGCCGACCTCAATGCCTGCCGCACACCGGGCAATCGGGGTCGCGCGGCACGCGCACGTCGCGCCAGCGCATCGAATAGGCATCGAGCAGCAACAGACGGCCGGTAATGGCTTCCCCGATGCCGGCGACAAGCTTCAGCGCTTCGGCAGCCTGCGTCGCACCGACGATCCCCACCAGCGGCGCGAAGACACCCATGATCGCGCAGCGCGTCTCCTCCAGCTCCTCGCCTTCGCCGAAGAGGCAGTGGTAGCACGGGCTCGCGTCGTCGCGTGAATCGAAGACGGCGACCTGTCCGTCGAAGCGGATCGCGGCGCCGGACACCAGCGGCGTTTTCGCGGCGACGCAGGCGCGGTTGACCGCGTGCCGGGTGGCGAAATTATCGCAACAGTCGAGAACGACGTTTGCGCGCGCGACGAGAGGTGCAAGTTGGTCCGGACCCACGCGCGCCGGCACCATTTCGATGCGGATCTCGGGGTTCACCGCATTGAGGCGCGCCTTCGCGGCAACGACCTTGGGCGTGCCGACGTCGGACGTCGCGAACAGGATTTGCCGCTGCAGATTCGTGAGGTCGACGGCATCGGGGTCGCACAGCGTGAGGGTGCCCACGCCCGCCGCCGCGAGGAACTGCGCCGCCGGCGCCCCGAGCCCGCCTGCGCCGATGATCAGCGCATGCGCGGCGGCGAATTTTTCCTGCGCGTCGATGCCGAATTCGGGCAGCAGGATATGCCGGCTGTAGCGCAGCAGTTGCGAGTCGTCCATGGAATTGTAGGCAGCGCCGTCGTTCGCGATCGATTATCCGGGGTTGCCGGCGCAAATGAAAACTGACACGGGTTCCCCTGGCACCCGAAGACATTGCGCGCGTGACGCAAGCGAAAACGCCCGGCGGTGCCGGGCGCTTTGCGCGACGTGGAGCGACGACGCTATTGCGGTTTTGCCTGCGCCGACACGGCCTTGGTCGATACGACCACCGGCAGACCCTTGAGGTGATTCATCGCCTGCGTCAGCTGGAAATCGTCCGCCGCGCCGAACTCGAACCGCGGCAGCGCGGGCTCCGCGGCCTTCTCGCCGGCCTTGTCCGCCATTTTCGGGGTGCTCCTGTCGAGGCTCTTGACGGCCTCGAGTGCCTTCGCCTTGGCGGCGTCGGCGGTGCCGCTCTCGAGGTGCCTTTCGAGATTGGCCTCGCGGAACAGCGGCGACGCGCGGCCGTCGTCGACGAGGATGTCCGGCTCGATGCCCTTCGCCTGTATCGAGCGGCCGGAGGGCGTGTAGTAGCGTGCGGTCGTCAGCTTGAGGCCGGCGCTGTTGCCGAGCGGCAGGATGGTCTGCACCGATCCCTTGCCGAACGTCTGCGCGCCGATAACGATGGCGCGCTTGTGGTCCTGCAGCGCGCCGGCGACGATTTCGGACGCCGACGCGGTGCCGCCGTCGACGAGCACGACCATTGGTACTTTCTTGACGCCGGCTGGTACATCCTTGAACCAGTCTTCGCCGCGGCGCGTGTAGTCCTCCTTGCGCGCGGACAGGCGCATCCGGGCCTCGGAAGTGCGCCCGTCGGTGTAGACGACGAGCACGTCCTTGGGCAGGAATGCCGCGGACACCGCCACCGCCTGATTGAGGAGGCCACCCGGATCGCTGCGCACGTCGAGGACGAGCCCCTTGAGTTCGCCCTGCTTGTACAGGTCCTTCAGTGCCTTGGCGAGGTCCTCGCCGGTGCGGTCCTGGAATTGCCGGACGCGCACGTAGCCATAGCCCGGCTCGAGCATCTTCGACCGGACGCTCTTGACGTTGATCTCTTCGCGGGTGAGCGTGAACGTCAGCGGCGCTTCGGCGTCCTTGCGCACGACCGTCAGCACGACCTGCGTACCGGGCTTTCCGCGCATTTTTTCGACGGCCTTGCTGAGCGGCATGCCGCGCGTCGCAGTGTCGTCGATCTTGACGATCAGATCGCCCGATTTGATGCCGGCGCGGAAGGCGGGCGTGTCCTCGATCGGCGAAACGACGCGAACGATGCCATCCTCGACGCCGACTTCGATGCCGAGGCCGCCGAACTTGCCCTGCGTCGAGATCTGCAGGTCCTTGAAGGCGTCGGCATCGAGGAAATCGGAATGCGGGTCGAGCCCGTGCACCATCCCGTTGATGGCTTCCTTGATCAACTTTTCGTCGGAGACGGGCTCGACGTAGTCGCTCTTGATCTTGCCGAAAACGGCCGACAGGAGTTGCAGATCCTCGTACGGAATCGGCATCCGGGCATCCCGCTGGGCGACCGCGGAAAAATTGAGGGAAAGCAGGACGCCCAACACCGCGCCCAACCCGACCAGTCCAGCTTTCTTCCAGTTGCCCATTGTCCGTCTTCCTTTACCTGCCGACTCACGGCGCCGGATCCGCGGCTTTCCGCTGCCGTCCGATTTCAAAGTATACCCTCGGCTCCCGGGAACCGAGGAGGCGCCTGCCCGGGCAATGGAATCGCCCTTGCCGAACGTCGCGTCCCGCGGCGCCGGAACGACGTCGTCGCTGGCGTTCATCGTCAATCAGGCGTCACCATGATCCACGATCGGCAGATTGCCAAATCCGTGCAGCCAGTCGGCGCAGACCACCTGACCGGCGGCGACCGCCCCGCCCGCCTGTCCCGCCGCACGTAGTGAATGGATCCTGCCAATGCGAACAGCGAGCCCCTTGGGGCAACAATGCGGTCGGCAAGTTCCCCGCGCGCTGAAATTGGCGGTGATCCTGCTGTGTGCTCCATCGGCGATCGTCGGCGGCGATTGGCCGTCGCAGGGTCCATTTCCGCGACGAATAAAGTCCGTGATCGTGGCTGGATGCGCTTGGCAAGTAAGTTGGCAATCACTTTCGAATGCATCGGCCATTGGCCTCTCGGCCGCGGTGGCCCAGGCCCCGGATTGCCCCGCACGCCGCACCTGCACGGGTGACCGTTCGCGCACGGTTCGCCAATGCGCCGGTGGGCGGCCAAGACGGCGGGTTCGGATGCCCCGAGGGCGCCGGCGGCCCCGGCGCGCGATGCCGCCGACGGGCTACCGGAAGGTCAGCAGCGCCCGCCCGGTCATTTCCGCGGGTTGGGCGAGGCGCATCATCGCCAGCAGCGTCGGCGCAATGTCCGAGAGCGAGCCGCCGTCCGCGATTCTCGCCGGACGCCCGACGTACACGCAGGGCACCGGGTTCAGCGTGTGCGCCGTATGCGGCTGGCCGGTTGCGGCGTCGTGCATCTGCTCGGCGTTGCCGTGATCCGCCGTGATCAGCACTTCGCCACCGGCGCTGCGCACGGCGTCGACGACACGTCCGATGCACGCATCCAGCGTTTCGATGGCCCGGGTCGCGGCATCGAGGTTGCCCGTATGGCCGACCATGTCGCCGTTGGCGTAATTGCAGATGATCGCGTCGTAGGTGCCGCCGACGATGGCCGCGACGAGCCTGTCGGTCAGTTCGAACGCGCTCATTTCCGGCTTCAGGTCGTAGGTCGCAACCTTCGGCGACGGAACGAGGATTCGGTCCTCGCCGGGGTAGGTGGCCTCGACCCCACCGCTGAAAAAGTAGGTCACGTGCGCGTACTTCTCGGTCTCGGCAATGCGCAGCTGCTTCAAGCCGAGCTTTGCCACGTATTCGCCAAAGCCGTTGGCGACCGATTGCGGACTGAACGCGACCGGCAGGTGCGCGAACTCGTCGCCGTAGCTCGTCAGGCACGCAAAGCGCGCGAGCGCGGGAACGCGCGCGCGGGCAAAGCCGGCAAACGCGGGATCGGTGAGAGCGCGCGTCAGTTCCCGCGCGCGGTCGGCGCGAAAATTCATGAATATGACGACGTCGCCGTCGGCCATCGTCGATCTTGCGCCGTCATCGCCGATCGCCGTGGGTTGCACGAACTCGTCGGTTTCGCCGCGCGCATAAGCGGCGGCCAGCGCGGCTTGCGCCGTCGACGCGGTGAAGGTTGCCCGGCCGCGCACGAGCAGATCGTACACGGGAGCGACGCGCTCCCAGCGCTGGTCGCGGTCCATCGCGAAATAGCGACCGGCGATCGACGCGATCCGCGCCGCCGGATGCGCCCCGCACACTCCCTCCATGAACGCGAGTGACGCCGCAGCGCTCTTCGGCGGCGTGTCGCGCCCATCCAGGAAGGCATGCACGCGCACCTGCGGCACGCCGCGCCCGGCGGCGAGTTCCACCATCGCCGCAATCTGGCGCTCGTGGCTGTGGACGCCGCCGGGCGAGAGCAGTCCCAGTATGTGCAGCGTCGATGGGCTCGCCGTCGCGGCCGCCACGGCGTCCGTCAGCACGGGGTTGCGCGCGAATTCGCCGGTCGCTATCGCGTGGTCGATCCGCGTGTAGTCCTGATAGACGACCCGGCCGGCGCCGATGTTGAGGTGCCCGACCTCCGAATTGCCCATCTGGCCTCCGGGCAGTCCCACGGCGAGTTCCGACGCGTCGATCGTCGTCTGCGGACACGTTGCGAGCAGCCGGTCCCAGTTCGGCTTATGGGCACCGGCGATCGCGTTGTCGGGCGTTGCGCCCCGGCAGCCGAAGCCGTCGAGGATCAGCAACACGACGGGTCGGGCGGCGGAGGGAATCGGCATCGGAGTCGGGCGCCAAAGCGGGAATACGCCCATCCGCGGTGTCCGCTGGACAGGGGCACAGGCTCAAGTACGTTATCATTTTACCTTTGGCGCCCTGCGGATTCGTCCCGACCCATGTCGTTTGCCCAAAACAACTGGATGCTGATCCTCGTGCTCGTACTGTCCGGCGCGATGCTCGTCTGGCCGCTTTTCCAGCGGCGCTTTTCGACGGTGAAGGATATCGGTACCGCGATGGTCACGCGTCTCATCAACCACCAGGACGCGGTGCTGGTCGACGTCCGCGAGGCGAAGGAATTCGAAGGCGGGCGCCTGCCCAACGCCGTTCATATTCCGCTTTCCCAGCTTGCCGGCCGCGCGTCGGAGCTCTCGAAGCTGACGTCGCGGCCCGTGGTGGCCTACTGCCAGAACGGGCGGCGCAGCAGAATGGCCGCCACGGCACTGTCGCGGATCGGCTTCAAGGACATCTACAGCCTTCACGGCGGCATCCACGAATGGAAAAAGGACGGGCTGCCGCTCGCGAAGTGAGATGGACGCAGCGACCACGACCATTTCGATGTACACGACGGCGACCTGCCCTTACTGTATTCGGGCCGAGGGCTTCCTGAAGGCCAGGGGCATCGCGGCGATCGACAAGCTCCGCGTGGACCTCGAGCCGTCGCTCCGCGCGGCGATGGTGGAAAGAACCGGCCGGCGCACAGTGCCGCAAATCTATGTCGGGGCCATCCATGTGGGCGGCTACGAGGACCTCGTCGCGCTCGATCGCGCGGGCAGGCTCGCGACACTGCTCGCGGATTGCCGGTCCGGGCCGGCGCACACGGAGCAGGAAGTCGCTTCGCCACCGTCCGCTGAGGTAAAATCCCCCGTTTGACCTCCATCGAAGGACAGCATCATGGCCGAATCCCAGCAACCTGCCGCCGGCGTGCAGGCTCCTACCTTCACCATCGACAAGGTCTACGTCAAGGATCTCTCGCTGGAATGCCCCGGCTCGCCGCAGTCGTTCATGACGAAGGAGTCCCCGCAGATCGAGATCGGCCTGCGCACGCGCGGCGAGCAGATCGACCCGGACGTCTACGAATGCGTGCTGACCGTCACGCTGACGGCGAAGAGCGGCGACAAGACGCTGTTCCTCGTCGAGGCATCGCAGGCGGGCGTCTTCACGATCCGCGGCGTGCCTCCCGAGCACATGCAGCCGGTCATCGCAGTCAACTGCCCGACGGTGCTGTTTCCGTACATCCGTGAAACGCTCGCCGACGCCGTCGGGCGCGCGGGATTTCCGCCGGTACATCTCGCGCCGATCAACTTCGAGGTGATGTACCAGCAGCAGCTCGCGCAGCTCCAGCAGCCGGCGTCCGCCGCCACCAACTGACCGTTGCCCATGATGATTCGCCGCGCCGCCGTCGCTGTCGAAGCCCGGGGCGGCGCCTGTGGCGCGGTGTTGCGCGCCATGCGACGGCGGGGGACAGTCGCGGTCGCCATGGCGATGGCGTTGGCGGCTGCCGGTCCATTGTCGGCGACCGAGTTTCGCTCGACGGCGGAGGCCGCCACCGTTCTTTACGATGCGCCCTCCGCAAAGGCGAAGCCGCTGTTCGTGCTGGGTCGCGACACGCCGCTCGAAGTCATCGTGCCCGTCGAAGGCTGGAGCAAGGTCCGTGACGTCGGTGGCACGATCGGCTGGGTCGAGAGAAAGTCGCTGGCCGACAGGCGAATGCTCGTCGTGCGCGTACCGCTCGCGGAAGTGCATGCCAATCCCGACGACAACGCAGCGCTCGTGTTCCGGGCGGAACAGAACGTCCTTCTCGAGATGGCCGAGCAGGCGGCGTCTGCGGCGGCCACCGCCGCGCCGGGTTGGGTCAAGGTCAGGCACCGCGACGGGCAGGCGGGCTTCGTCCGGATTTCGCAGGTCTTCGGTCTTTGACGCGCTGGCACCGGGCAGGAGTCCGTCGGTCCCGATGCCGTTGGCGGCCGGAATGACAGCGCTGCACGTCGCGGTCCTCGGAGCCGGCGCCTGGGGCACGGCACTCGCGGCCCATCTTGCGCGGCGCGGCGACCTTCGCGTCACCTTGTGGGCACGCGACGAGGCGCAAGCGCGCGAGACTGCCGCCACGCGCGTCAATGCGCGATATCTGCCCGGCGTGACGTTGCCGGGTGCGCTCACCGTCACCGGCGATCTCGCGGCGGCGACCGGAGCCGCGCTGCTGGTCGCCGGAACGCCGGTGGCGGCGCTGCCTGCACTTGCCGACGCGCTCGCTCGCGCCCGAGCGAGCGCCCCGCTCGTCTGGCTGTCGAAAGGCTTCCTTGCGGTCTCCGCGACGCCGGCGGCGCCGTCCGGCGTCGAGCTCGCGCATCGGGTGATTGCGCCGCGTTGGCCGAAGCCGGTCGGGATCATATCCGGCCCGAGCTTCGCCGAGGAAGTCGCACGCGGCTTGCCGACGGCGGTGGCGGTTGCCGCAACCGATCCCGCCCTCGCGGCGCAGGTTGCGGCCATGCTGCGTGCCGACACGCTGCGTGCGTACGAGAGCGACGACATGGCAGGAGTTGAAGTCGGCGGCGCCGTGAAAAACGTGCTGGCGATCGCCGCGGGCACGAGCGACGGCCTGGGCTTCGGACACAACGCACGGGCCGCGCTGATCACGCGCGGCCTCGCGGAGACCGGGCGGCTGTCCGCGGCGCTCGGCGGTCGCCGCGATACGCTGATGGGGCTGGCGGGTCTTGGCGACCTCGTGCTGACATGCACCGGCGATCTTTCCCGCAACCGCCGCGTGGGTCTCGCGATCGCTGGAGGTCTGGCCCTGCCCAGGGTTCTCGCCGAACTGGGTCATGTCGCCGAGGGCGTCGGCGCCGCGCAATCGACGCGCGCGCTGGCGATGCATCATGGCGTGGAAATGCCGATCTGCGAGGCCGTGTACCGCGTGCTGTACGAGAACGTCGACCCGAGAGAGGCCGTTGAAGCGCTGCTCCGGCGCGAGCCCGGTTCCGAACGATCCTGAGCAGGCGATTCGCAGCCGGCCGCAACGCCGGCGGAGGCTCGGGATCAGGCCGCGCCGCCGAAACCCGTCTGCCGCCATGCTTCGTATACGGCGACCGCCACGGCGTTCGACAGGTTGAGACTGCGCACTCCCGGGCGCATCGGGATCCGGAGACGGGCGTCTGGCGCGAACTGGGCGAGCAGCTCGTCCGGCAGGCCGGCAGTTTCGCGCCCGAACACCAGGATGTCGCCTCGGACGAAGCGGGCGTCATACACGGACCGTGCGCCTCGCGTCGTGAACGCGAACCAGCGGCGGGCCCCTGATTCGTCGAGCGCGGCCTGGCACGCGGCGAAATCCCGATGGACCCGAACGCGCGCGTACTCGTGGTAGTCGAGGCCGGCGCGCTTCAACTCGCGATCGTCCATCCGGAATCCAAGCGGCTCGACCAAGTGCAGGTCGGTCGCCGTGTTCGCGGTGAGCCGGATCACGTTGCCCGTGTTCGGGGGTATTTCCGGGTGTACGAGCACCACGGCGAACGGCGCTACGCGGGGCACGGCGCGCATGCGTGTCGTTTACGCCTGCCCGGGACGCAGCGTGCGCGCCACGACCCAGCACTCGACGTGCGCAGCCCCGGCATGCCGCAGAGTCTGCGCGGCTTCCGCCAGCGTCGCGCCGGTGGTCATCACGTCGTCGATGAGCGCGACCCTCGCGCCGCTGACGTCGCCCCGCGCAGCGAATGCGCCGCGGACGTTTTTCGCGCGCTCCGGCCACGACAGCGCGGCCTGAGGAAGGCCGCCGGCAACGCGCTCGAGCGCCGCCGCGAGGGGCAATCCGACGTCGCGGGCGACGCGCCGCGCGATCTCGTGCGCCTGATTGAAACCGCGCTCGCGCTGCCGGGCCGTGGCAAGCGGCAGAGCGACGATCCGGTCGGGCCGGGGCCGCCCGGCAAGCGACGCGCGCGCGGCGATCGCCAGGGCATGGCCCGCCCAGTCGGCGAGCGCCAGCCGGCCGCCATACTTGAGCTGCTGCAGCAGGCGGTCGGCGGGAAAAGCGTAGACCAGCGCGGCAATGGTCAGCGCGTACGGAGGCGGGTGCGCGAGACAGGCGCCGCAGATCGCGGCCTCGGGCGCCGGCAGTGCGCACACGGGGCAGGCGGCCGGCAATCGAGGCAACGCAGCGGCGCATTCGGCGCACAGCAGCGCGCCGCCGGCGTTGGCGACGCACAACGCACAGCGCTGCGGCAGCGCCAGGCGCGCGATGTCGGTACCTCGGGCCCCGAATGCGCACCACCCGCGACGCGCGGCGCCCGAGGCGCGCGCGAAAGCGCTGTCAAGTGTTCGCGCAGCAGGATTTGACAAGCAGGGTGCCTCCCTCGACACTCGGATCCGATCCGTCGTCGCGACGTTGCGCCCGCGCCGGGCCGGAATTCACGCTGAAGCCTAACCCACGAGGTCCGTGCCATGCCATCCGCCGAACGCATGACCGCCCGAACGAGGACCATCGCCGCGCGCGGCATCGCGTCGGCGGGTGCGCAGATGCGGTGGACCGTCGCGGCCGTCGAGGCGTTGTTCGCGCTGCCGTTTCCGGAGCTCCTGTTCCGGGCGCAGCAGGTCCATCGCGAACAGCACGCGCCGAACCGCGTTCAACTGTCGACCCTGCTGTCGATCAAGACCGGCGGCTGCCCCGAGGACTGCGGCTACTGCCCGCAGGCCAAGCGGTATCACACGGGCGTCGAGGACGAGGCGCTGCTCGACCTCCCGACGGTCGTCGTCGCCGCGCGCGCCGCAAAGGAGCACGGCGCTACGCGCTTCTGCATGGGCGCTGCGTGGCGCGGACCGAAGGCGCGCGATCTGCTGCCGGTGCTCGACATGGTGCGCGAAGTGAAGGCCCTCGGCCTCGAGACCTGCTGCACCCTCGGAATGCTGAAGGACGGCCAGGCGCAGCAGCTCAAGTCCGCCGGGCTCGACTACTACAATCACAATCTCGACACGGCGCCGGAGTTCTACGGCGACGTGATCACCACGCGTGACTACCAGGACCGGCTCGACACCCTGGCGCGCGTGCGCGACGCCGGCATCAACGTTTGCTGTGGCGGCATCGTGGGGATGGGCGAGTCGCGGACCCAGCGTGCCGGGCTGATCGCGCAGCTCGCGAACATGGACCCGTATCCCGAGTCGGTGCCCATCAACCATCTCGTTCAAGTGGAGGGCACGCCGCTGCACGATCGCTTCGGCGGCGGCGATATGCTCGATCCGCTCGAATTCGTCCGCACGATCGCCGTGGCGCGACTGACGATGCCGAAGGCGATGGTGCGGTTGTCCGCCGGCCGTCGCGAGTTGGGCGACGCGGTGCAGGCGCTGTGCTTTCTCGCCGGCGCGAACTCGGTTTTCTATGGCGACCGCCTGCTGACGACCGGCAACCCCGACGTCGATGCCGATCGCGCGTTGTTCGCGAAGCTCGGACTCGCCATCGCGAAGCAACCCGACTCCGTTGCCTGACCGCGAGGAATGCCGGGAACGGCAAGCGCCTCCGCGCTTTCGGCGCGAGCATTGGCGGGAATCGAGGCGTCGTTTGCGATCCACGGATTGCGGCGGCGGAGTTCCCGGAGTCGCAGGTATTCGCGATGACGACAGGCGGACTGCGCTGCCGTGCCAATTGCACTGATCCGCGATCTCGAACGTGACCTCGCGGAGCGCGAGGCGGCCGGACTGCGCCGCGTCCGCCGCACGGTGTCCTCGCCGCAGGGCGCGCACGTCACCGTCGACGGCCGCGAGGTCATCGCCTTCGCCAGCAATGATTACCTCGGTCTCGCCAACCATCCGCGGGTTGTCGCCGCGGCGCGGGACGCGGCGGCATGCTGGGGCGTGGGCGCCGGCGCGTCGCACCTCATCTCCGGGCACTTCGCCCCGCACGCCGCGCTGGAATCCGAGCTTGCAGATTTCGTGTGTCCCTGCCCGGGCGCGCGGGCGCTGACGTTCTCGACCGGCTACCTCGCGAATCTTGCGATCCTGACGGCGCTCGCCGGGCGCCGTGACGAAATCTTCGCCGACAGGCTGAATCATGCGTGCCTAAATGACGGGGCGCTGCTGTCGCGCGCGCGGTTCTTCCGGCACGGGCACGGCGACCTGACGGCGCTGCGCGCGCGCCTTGCCGTGTCCGTTGCGCCGCGCCGGCTGATCGTCACGGATGCGGTTTTCAGCATGGACGGCGACCTCGCGCCGCTGCCGGAGCTCCTCGCGCTGGCCGACGAGTTCGACGCCGTTCTCGTGGTGGACGACGCGCACGGCTTCGGCGTCCTCGGCGGCGGACGCGGCACGCTCGAGCATTTCGGCATCGCATCCGAACGCATCGTCTACATGGGCACTCTCGGCAAGGCGGCGGGTGCGGCCGGCGCATTCGTCGCCGCGCACCCGGCGGTCATCGAAGCGCTGATCCAGTTCGCGCGGCCGTACGTCTACACCACGGCGGCCCCGCCGCTGCTGGCGGAGGCGCTCCGCGCGGCGCTCTCGGTCATTCGCGACGATGCACCGCGCCGAGCGCATCTCGGCGCGCTGATCGGCCGCTTCCGCGAGCGGCTGCGCGGGTTGCCCTGGAGGCTCGCGGATTCGCCGACCGCGATTCAGCCCCTCATGGTCGGCGCCAGCGATGCCGCGGTCGCGCTGGCCGAGGCGCTGTGGCAGCGAGGTTTCTGGGTGCCGGCGATCCGCCCGCCGACGGTGCCGGCGGGCACCGCCCGGCTGCGCGTCACGCTGACCGCCGCGCACTCGCCGGCCGACGTCGATGCGCTGGCCGATGCTTTGCTCGAGATCGCCCGGAGCCCCTGAAAATGGGCTCGCCACGGCGCGGAGGACGGAATTCGGCCGGGCGGCGGGCGGAGCGATTCCTTCGCCGCGCGACGGGAACGCAACGGCTGCCGCGGTTGCCGCTCGCCGTGTTCCGGAACGCCATCGCAGTTCGCGTGCTGCCGTGACGCTTCACGTCGAATCGGTCGGCCACGGTCCGCCGCTGGTGCTGCTGCATGGATGGGCGATGCATTCCGGCGTCTGGGGGACGCTTCCCCAGCGGCTCGGTCGGCGCTATCGCGTGCACGCCGTCGATCTTCCGGGGCACGGCCACAGCGCACCGCTGACGCCGTTCACGCTGGAAGGCATCGCTCGCTCGCTCGATGCGGCGTTCGCGGGCGAGCCCCGGGCGCTCACGGTGCTCGGCTGGTCGCTCGGTGGACTCGTTGCGATGCGCTGGGCACTTTCGCGCGCGGAACGCATCGCGACGCTCGTGCTCGTCTGCACGGCACCCCGGTTTGTCGCGGGCGACGATTGGCCGCACGCGATGTCACGCCGGACGCTCGACCGTTTCGCCGACGAGCTGCACGTCGCCTGGAAAGCCACGGTACAGCGGTTCCTGACGCTGCAGATGCAGGGCAGCGAGCATCGCCACGCCGCGCTGGCGGGACTGCGTCGCGAACTGTTTGCGCGGGGCGCGCCGTCGCCGCGGGTGCTGTCGGCAGCGCTCGAGGTGCTGGCGACGGCAGACCTCCGCGATGTTGCCCGATTGATCGAACAGCCGGCGCTGGTCGTTTCCGGCAGCCGCGATACGCTGACGCTGCCGGCGGCGGGCGAATGGCTCGCGACCGCACTGCCGCATGCTCGCCATGCATCGATCGCCGGAGCCGCGCACGTGCCGTTCCTGTCGCATCCCGCGGCATTCGACCGCGCGCTGGACGAATTTCTCGATGGCCGCTGACGCGCCCCGCGATACCGATCCGGCGGCCATCGATGCGCGCGCGGTGCGCCGTCATTTTGCCCGCGCCGCCGCGACGTACGATGCCGCGGCGGTCCTGCAGCGGGAGGTGGGCGCCAGGATGGCGGAGCGGCTCGATATGGTGCGGCTCGTCCCCGGAGCAATCCTCGATGCCGGCTGCGGCACCGGCGAGGCACTGGGAGAAATTGCCGCACGCTATCCGAAAGCGCGGCGCTTCGCGCTCGACATCGCGCTGCCGATGCTCGCGGCGGCGCGAACCCGCGCTGGCGAGCGCCGATCGGCGCTCGACCGGTTGCTGGCCCCGTTGCGCGGGCTGTCGTTCAGCGCGCCGTTGTTCGTGTGCGGCGACATCGCGGCGCTGCCCTTCCTGTCCGGCGCGTTCGGCCTCGTCTGGAGCAATCTCGCGCTGCAATGGGTGGGCGACCCGCCACGCGCGTTCGCCGAGATCCATCGGGTGCTCGAAACGGGCGGGCTCCTCACGTTCACGACGT
The DNA here is from genome assembly GCA_963726775.1 of uncultured beta proteobacterium. Taxonomy (GTDB): domain Bacteria; phylum Pseudomonadota; class Gammaproteobacteria; order Burkholderiales; family Casimicrobiaceae; genus CAIWHR01. The sequence continues at coordinate 660,723 of CAVSDL010000001.1, read as the reverse complement.
TCGGTCCCGATACCCTGAGGGAACTGCGCGCAGCATTCGCCGGCGTCGATCCGGACCCGCACGTCGGCCGCTTCGCGGACATGCACGACATCGGCGACATGCTCGCGCACACGGGTTTCGCGGACCCGGTCGTGCAGATGGAACGCATGACGCTCACGTATGCGACCGCGCCGGAGATGATGCGCGACCTGAAAGCGATCGGCGCAACCAATGCCGCGCAAGGACGCGCGCGCGGCCTCATGGGTCGGCGGCGCTGGGAGCGCGTGATCGATGCCCTCGATGCGATGCGCGGCGGGATCGCGGACAGGCGCATACCGGCAACCTTCGAGGTGATCTACGGCCACGCGTGGAAGGCGGCGCCCAGGCGCACCGCCGAAGGACACGCGATCGTCACGTTGGAGCGCCGGCCGCGCGACGGTCGATGATGTCGAAAGCCTGCCACCGGCACACCATCGATCCCGGGGTCGCCGGCGCGTGACGGAGGTTGCCGCCGGTCTCCGCCTTTGCGTGCGCGAATTCCGATTTCCGATCCCATGATCCGCGGCATCTTCGTTACCGGCACCGACACCGGCGTAGGCAAGACGGCCGTCGCGTCGATGCTGCTTCGCGGCCTCGTCGCGCAAGGCGTGCGGGCAGTCGGCATGAAGCCGGTTGCGGCCGGACTCGGGCAGGGCGACGCCGTTAACGCGGACGTCGCGGCGTTGATTGCCGCCGGCAGCGTCGCAGCCCCGCTGGCCGATGTGTGCCCGTTTTCGTTCGCGCCGGCCATCGCGCCGCATCTCGCCGCGGCGAAGGCGGGCGTCGCGATCAATCTGGACGTCATTGCCGGGGCGTATCGGCGCCTTGCGGAGCGGGCCGATGCGATCGTCGTCGAGGGTGCCGGCGGTGCGCTGGTGCCGCTCGACGCGGGTCACGACATGCTGGACATTCCTGCGCGGCTCGCGCTTCCGGTGGTGCTGGTCGTCGGCATCCGGCTCGGCTGCCTCAATCATGCGCTGCTGACGGCGCTCGCGATCAATGCCCGCGGCCTGCGGCTCGCCGGCTGGGTGGCCAACCGGATCGATCCGGCGATGCGCGAAGCCGATCCGAACATCGCGACGCTCGCGCAGCGGCTGTCGGCACCGCTGATCGCCGATATGGCGTGGCGCGCGGACGGCGTGCCACCGATCCCGCTCGATCGTGCGTCGCTCGACAGGCTGGGCTTGGCGTACTAGGGTCTGGTCAGTACGGCCCTGGGGCGCGGCACGCTGGAAGAGACTTTAAGCCAGGCGCTTCGCGTTCCCACGATCCGATCGCTCTGGGCCCCGCCTTCGAGCGGGACGCCGATTCGCATCTGCGGGACACTCCGGCTGCCTCGGGCACCGCCCTTTTGTGCAGTCCCGCATTCCGGGCGTCCCGACCTCGTCTACAACCGGTCCACCGAAAGGCGGTGCAGTCGCGGCGTTCGCCAGAATGCTGCATTGCGATTGCGCTGCCAGGAACTTCCCGTTCGCCCGGCAAAGGGTGTGTTGCTCGAATTGGGTGTGGTACATTTTCGCCGGCCTGCACTGCCCCCCGCTCTCCGCTCCCGCCGTCATCGGCTCTTGTCGGTCGCAGGGGTGACAAAAAGATGTCAGGCTGAACGCGAGCATTCGGCCGATCCCTGACATATCCGAATGATTGTGAGAAACTCGATCGCGACGTAGTGCCCGCTTGGTTTGGCGCGACGGTCATCGATCACGCAACGAAGGTATTGACGGACCGATTGACTTCGACGGCACGAAGAGCTCGCAGGAAAGCCGACGTCGAAACTGGGGGAAGCGATGAATTGCCTCTACTACCTCGCGCCGACGCTGGATAGCACGCAGCAGGTTTCCGACGATCTGCACGCGGCGGGCGTCAAGGATTTTTTCCTGCACGTCATCAGCAAGGACGAATCCGGTCTGGAAGCGAAACATATCCACTCCAGCAATTACCTGGAGACGCTGGATATCATCCGCGATGGTTTCATCGGCGCGGCGCTCGGGTTCGTCGCCGGACTGATCGGCGCGACGTTGCTGCTGTTCCTGGAGCCGTTCGGCCCCGATGTGCCCCGAATCGTCTATGTGCTGATCGTCGCCGTGGCCACGATGTTCGGCGCCTGGGAAGGCGGCCTGACGGGCATTGCGACAGAGAACAGCAAGCTTCGAAAATTTCACCACGATATCGAAGCGGGCAAGTATCTGATCCTGATCTACGCCCGGAAGGAACAGGGGGCGGCTGTCAGAGCGCTGATGCGCGCCCGCCATCCGGAAGCGGAGCTCGTCGCGGTCAACACGCATTTCATCAATCCGTTCAAGCCCGTCAGGCGGCGGCATCGCATGGGCGGCGGCAACGAACGAGCATTGCAAGAGGACTAGCGATGACAAAGGCGATCATCGCCGGGGAAATTTCCGACCGGCAAGCCGCGTGAGGACGAACCGGATCGCATGCCGCCCCGGGGCGCCGCGGCAGGAGACGGGTCGTGCCCGTGACGTGGGCAGCCCCTACCGAAGTCCATAACGTGTTGCCTGCGCAACTCTAATTCTGTCCAATCAACCGGGGCCACTGCTATGGTATTGGCAATCGTATTGGTCTTATTGGTCGTCGGCTCCGTCCTGTTTCACTACCTGAGCCCGTGGTATTTCACGCCGATCGCGTCCAATTGGGGCACGATCGACGACACCGTGACGATCACGTTCTGGGTCACCGGATTTGTCTTCGTCGGCGTCAACCTGTTCATGGCGTATTGCGTGATGCGCTACCGCGCCCGGAAGGGGCATACGGCGCACTACGAGCCCGAGAACAAGAAGCTGGAAACGTGGCTGATCGGATTGACCACGATCGGCGTCGTCGCCATGCTGGCGCCCGGCTTGCTCGTCTGGGCGAAATTCGTCGATGTCCCGAAAGACGCGGCGGTGTTCGAGGTCGTCGGCAAGCAGTGGTACTGGGGCTTTCGCTTTCCGGGCAAGGACGGCGTGCTGGGCACCGTCGATGCCCGATACGTCAGCGACAAGAACCCGTTCGGCATCAATCCGGACGATCCCCACGGACAGGACGACGTCCTGATATCGAGCCCGGAGGTCCACCTCCCCGTAGGCAAGCCGCTGAAGGCGCTGCTCCGGTCCGTAGACGTCCTCCACGATTTCACCGTGCCGCAGTTCCGGGTCAAGATGGATCTGGTGCCCGGCCTCGTCACCTACGTCTGGTTCACTCCGACGCGTACCGGCAAATTCGACCTCCTGTGCGAAGAACTGTGCGGCATGGCGCATTTCACGATGCGCGGCAAAGTCGTCGTGGATGAAGAGCCCGCGTTTCAGGCGTGGTTGAGCGGCTATCCGACGTACGCGCAAGCCGCGGCAGAGGTAGCCGGCGATGCCGTGGCGGGCCAGTCACTCTATGCCGTGTGTTCTGCCTGTCATGGCGCGCAGGCGGAGGGCAACCCCGCCCTGAATGCGCCGAAATTGAGCGGGCAGGGAGATTGGTACCTGAAACGGGAATTGCAATATTTCAAGAACGGTGCCCGGGGTGCGCACGAAAAAGATGTCTTTGGTAAGATGATGGCGCCGATGGCGGCGACGCTGGCCGATGACGCCGCCATCGACAACGTCGTCGCCTATATCAAGACGTTGCCGGATAATCCCGCACCGCTCACGGTGACGAAGAATGCGACCAACGGTCAGAAGCTCTACGAGACATGCGGTGCCTGCCACGGTGCCGATGGGCGGGGGCTCCAGGCCACCAATGCCCCGCGGCTCAAGGGCATGAGCGATTGGTATCTGGTCACGCAGCTGAAAAATTTCCAGCAGGGTATTCGCGGTGCCCATCCAAAGGACATGGTACGGTCCGCAGATGGCGTCCATGGCCGCGATCCTGTCCGATGACCAGGCAACCCATGATCTCGTTGCCTACATCAATACGCTGAAATGAGACTCGGGCGGACCGAGCCGGACGACGAATTGGCGAAGAGGAACCATCGATGACCTACGTTGCGCATGACGAATCGGCCTTCGTTCGACCGGCCGAAGTCGAAGAGGCCGAGCTCTATCACCCGAAGACTTTCATCGGGAAGTACATCTGGAGCCAGGACGCCAAGGTCATCGCCGTCCAGTACGCGATCACGGCGATCGCGGTGGGGCTGGTGGCATTGGTGTTGTCGGGAATCATGCGGCTGCAACTGGGATTCCCGCACACCTTTTCCTTCATCACGCCCAGCAACTACCTTCAGTTCGTCACCATGCACGGCATGATCATGGTGATCTATCTGCTCACCGCACTGTTCCTCGGAGGTTTCGGCAACTACCTCATCCCGTTGATGGTCGGCGCCCGCGACATGGTTTTCCCCTATGTCAACATGGTGAGTTACTGGGTGTATCTGTTCGCCGTGCTGCTGCTGATGGCGAGCTTCTTCGTACCCGGCGGACCCACGGGCGCCGGTTGGACCCTGTATCCGCCCCAGGCCATCCTCGGAGGCACGCCGGGAGCGGATTGGGGAATCATCCTGATGCTCGTTTCCCTCGCCTTCTTCATCATCGGCTTCACGATGGGCGGGTTGAACTATGTGGTGACGGTGCTGCAGGCGCGCACGCGGGGGATGACGATGATGCGTTTGCCCCTGACGATCTGGGGCATTTTCATGGCCACCATCCTGGCGCTGCTGGCGTTTCCCGCCTTGTTCGTCAGCGCCATCATGATGACGCTGGACCACACGCTGGGCACCAGTTTCTTCATGCCCGCGCTGGTCTCGAAGGGACAGCACCTCGACTACAACGGGGGGAGCCCGGTGCTGTTCCAGCATCTGTTCTGGTTCTTCGGCCACCCCGAGGTCTACATCGTCGCGCTGCCGGCCTTCGGCATCGTCTCCGACCTCATCAGCGTCAATGCCAGAAAGAACATCTTCGGCTATCGGATGATGGTCTGGGCGATCCTGGCCATCGGCGGCCTCAGTTTCATCGTGTGGGCGCACCACATGTACGTCAGCGGGATGAACCCGTACTTCGGCTTCTTTTTCGCCACTACCACGCTGATCATTGCCGTCCCCACGGCGCTCAAGGTCTACAACTGGGTGCTGACGTTGTGGCGGGGTGACATCCACTTCACTGTCCCGATGCTGTTTGCCATCGGCTTCGTCTTCACCTTCATCAACGGCGGGTTGACGGGCCTGTTCCTGGGCAACGTGCCCGTGGACCTTCCGCTCTCGGACACCATGTTCGTGGTCGCCCACTTCCACATGGTGATGGCCGTGTCGCCGATCCTGGTGGTGTTCGGAGCGATCTACCACTGGTACCCCAAGGTCACCGGGCGAATGCTGAACGACGCGATGGGCAAGTTTCACTTCTGGGTCACGTTTCTCGGGACCTATGCCATTTACTACCCCATGCATTACCTGGGCTTTCTGGGCGTGCCGCGCCGGTATTACGCGGTCGCGAACACGGACTTCATCCCCGAATCGGCGCATTCGCTCAATGCGGGCATCACCATCGCGGCATTGATCGTGGGCGCCGTGCAGCTGGTGTTCCTGTACAACCTGATCTGGAGCTACTTCAAAGGCAAGGCGTCGGGCGGCAACCCCTGGCGCGCAACCACCCTCGAGTGGCAGACGCCGGATACGCCGCCGAAGCACGGCAACTTCGGCCCGACGCTGCCCGTGGTCTACCGCTGGGCGTACGACTACAGCGTGCCGGGCGCCGCCGAGGACTTCATTCCGCAAAACCAGCCACCGGCTGCGAAATCCACGGGCGGCGCGGGAGCGTAGGCGTGACGTTCGCGTTGATGTTTCTGGTCGGCATCATGGCCATTGTCGTCTGGTGGCTGGTTCGGCAAACGGTCAATGTCAAGCCGTGGGTGGAGCAGCGTCCGGTCGAAATCGTTGACGGTGACGGCGCACTTTCCCTGCCTCCGGTGAAAGTGGGGCTTGGCGTGTTTCTGGCCGTGGCGACGTCGCTGTTCGCGTTGCTCATCAGTGCCTACTACATGCGCATGATGGGCGAGGACTGGGCCAGGCTGACCATTCCGAGGATTCTGTGGCTCAACACCGGTGTGCTGATGCTGGCCAGTGTCGCGATGGAGCTGACGCGCGTTGCCGCACGACGAGGACAGCTGGACCGCGTGAAAAGCGGCCTGATCGCCGCGGGCGCCCTTAGTTTTTGCTTTCTGGCCGGACAGCTTTGGGCATGGCAACAAATGGAACGCCTGGGCTATTTTCTGGCTGCCAATCCAGCCTATGCGTTCTTCTATCTGCTCACCGCCGTGCACGGTTTGCACCTGCTTGGCGGTCTGTGGGTCTGGGCCAGGACGACCGCCCGGGCGGGGCGCGGCGCCGACGCCGGCGCGATACGCCTGAGCGTCGAGTTGTGCACGGTGTACTGGCACTATCTGCTGGTGGTCTGGGTGGTCCTGTTCGCCGTGCTCTTGAATACACATGACTAGAGGGGATAAGTCCACATGACCCAACCCGTGCCGACGAATACGGCGGAATCCCTGCCGCTGCCTGCGGGCTTGCAGGGAATCGTCGCCGACTGGTCCTCGGACCAGCGGGCGTTCAAGAACGTCCCCTGGGGCAAGGCGATGATGTGGATCTTCCTCCTCAGCGATACCTTCATCTTCAGCTCGTTCCTGATTTCGTACATGACGGTGCGGATGTCGACCACGGCGACCTGGCCCAATCCGAGCGAGGTCTTTGCGTTGACGCTCTGGGGCAAGAAGATCCCTCTCATCCTGATCGCCATCATGACCTTCGTTCTGATCAGCAGCAGCGGAACGATGGCCATGGCCGTCAACTTCGGCTATCGAAAGGATCGCGTCAAGACGTTTGTACTGTTGCTGATCACCGCGGCATTGGGCGCAACGTTCGTCGGCATGCAGGCCTTCGAGTGGACCAAGCTGATCGTCGACGAGGGGATACGTCCCTGGGGCAACCCCTTGGGCGCCGCTCAGTTCGGCTCGACATTTTTCATGATTACGGGATTCCATGGCACGCACGTGTCGATCGGCGTGATCTTCCTGATCATCGTGGCGATAAAGGTGTTGCGGGGAGATCTGGATCGAGAGAAGCCGGGCTTCCTGACGGGCAGGAAGGGGAACTACGAGATCGTCGAAATCATGGGCCTGTATTGGCACTTCGTCGATCTGGTGTGGGTATTCATCTTCGCGGTTTTCTATCTCTGGTAACCGAAATCATGGCACACACCGAAGGGCAGCAACATCCGGTGGCGGCGCAGCCACACGCCGTCGAAGGGCAACAACATCCGATTGCCATCTATCTCAAGATCTGGGCATTGCTGTTTGTTCTTTCCACCGCGTCCTATCTTGTCGACTACTTCCACTTTCACGGTTATCTCAGGTGGTTTCTGATCATCACGTTCATGTTGTTGAAGGCCGGGTTGATCGTTGCCGTCTTCATGCACATGCTCTGGGAACGGCTGGCGATGGTGTATGTCATTCTGGTCCCGCCGCTGGTGTTGATGGTCCTCATGGGCATCGGAATACTCGAAGCAGACTACACATTCTTTACCCGGGAAACGTTCTTCGGGGCGCCACCCGCGGCGGCGGGACATCCGGCGCCTGCGGTACATCCGGCGCCGACGGTGCCTAAGTAGACCGACGGAGGCCTTCGGCCGCGGGGCGCGCTTCACGGGCTGTTGCGCCCATCCCGTTCGTTGCGCGCGCCGAAATCCTCGTGCCCGATCACGGCGCCTCGCGGCGTTGAGCGGAAGATGTAGCTCTCCATTGTCGACGGGCCCACGCCCCACCCCGGTGCGGAGAGGCTGCCTGGCCCACTGTCCGTATTCGCGCGGACATTTCCATCCGTGCTAGAATTTCGCGCCTTTTGCAGCAATCCGGCGTGGTGAATGCCGACGGACCACGAACCGATCGGCATGGTCGAGGTTGTCCCGCCAACGATTCCGTCCGGCCGCGCGATGCGATCGATGCCGGACGGCACCCCGCGATTTTTCGTATCCGGACAGAGCGCAGCGACGCGGCGAACGAGCACGTCTTCGAGGAGGCGCGGAGCGCCGGCGCGTTTTCAGGACGAATGGTTGAAGCAATCGAGGTAAGCATGCTGCGCACTGAATTCCGGGCCGGCCATCGGCTCCTGCAGACGGTTCTCGCGATGGCGTTCGCGGCGCCGGGCGCGGCGTTTGCAGCGCGGGAATGGAACCTCCAGACGCCCGTGACGCCCGTCGCGCGCCAGATGTACGACCTCCATTCGTTCATCTTCTGGATATGCGTGGTCATCTTCGTCGCCGTGTTCGGCGTGATGTTCTACTCGATCTTCAAGCACCGGAAATCGGTCGGCCACCAGGCGCACCAGTTCCACGAGAACACGGTCGTCGAGGTCGTCTGGACCGTCATCCCGTTCCTCATCCTGCTGTTCATGGCGTTCCCGGCGACGAAGACGATTCTCGCGATGAAGGACACCACGCAGCCTGGCTTGACGGTCAAGGTCACCGGGTATCAGTGGAAGTGGGGCTACGATTACCTGCAGGAAGGTTTCGGTTTCTACTCGAACCTCGCGACGCCGCTCGCGCAGATCGAGAACCGCGCGCCCAAGGGCGAAAACTATCTGCTCGAGGTCGACAACCCGATGGTGGTCCCCGTCGACACCAAGGTCCGCCTGCTGATCACGGCGGCCGACGTGATCCACTCCTGGTGGGTGCCGGCGTTCGGGGTCAAGCAGGACGCGATCCCGGGCTTCGTCCGCGACTCCTGGTTCAAGGCCGAGAAGCCGGGCGTCTACCGGGGCCAATGCGCCGAGCTCTGCGGCAAGGAACACGGATTCATGCCGATCGTCGTCGAAGTGAAATCCCGGGACGACTATGCGAAGTGGCTCGACGGCCAGAGGAAGAAGGCCGCCGCCGCCGGCGACGACCCGAACAAGGCATGGACCGTGAGCGAGCTCGTCGCGCGGGGCGAGAAGATCTACACGGCCAACTGCATGGCCTGCCATCAGGCGACCGGCAAGGGCATGCCGCCGGCGTTCCCGGCGCTCGACGGCTCGAAAGTCGTCAACGGTCCCAAGGATGCGCAGATCAGGACCGTGCTGAACGGTGTCGACCGCGACGGCAAACCCACGGCGATGATCTCGTGGAAGCAGCTGTCCGACACCGAACTCGCGGCGGTGATCACCTACACGCGCAACAGCTGGGGCAACAAGACCGGCGAGGCGATCCAGCCGGCCGAAGTGAAGGCGGCGCGTTCGTGACGGCAATCGCAGATGGAACGTGCCGGGTTGCGTGGTGCCCGGGGAAGCATTTTCAGTTGCGCGGAGAATCTAGAGGAAGTGTCCGATGAGCAGCGTCCCCCACGATCACGCGCCGGGCTACGGTCAGGCGCACGACGACCACGCGCACCATCCGTCCGGGTTCATGCGCTGGGTCACCACCACCAACCACAAGGACATCGGCACGCTGTACCTGTGGTTCTCGTTCACGATGTTCCTCGTCGGCGGCTGCATGGCGCTCACTATCCGCGCCGAGCTGTTTCAGCCGGGCCTGCAAGTGGTCAACCCCGAGTTCTTCAACTCGATGACGACCCTGCACGGGCTCATCATGGTGTTCGGCGCGATCATGCCGGCGGCGGTCGGGTTCGCGAACTGGATGGTCCCGATGCTGATCGGAGCGCCGGACATGGCGTTCGCGCGGATGAACAACTGGAGCTTCTGGCTGCTGCCGCCCGCCGCGATCCTGCTGGTCACGTCGATGTTCGTGCCCGGCGGCGCCGCCGCGGCCGGCTGGACCCTCTATCCGCCGCTCACCGTCCAGGCGGGCATGGGGATGGACCTGACGATCTTCGCCATCCACATCATGGGCGCGTCGTCGATCATGGGCTCGATCAACATCATCACCACGATCCTGAACCTGCGCGCGCCGGGCATGACGCTGATGAGGATGCCGCTATTCTGCTGGACCTGGCTGATCACCGCGTACCTGCTGATCGCCGTGATGCCGGTGCTCGCGGGCGCGGTGACGATGCTGCTCACCGACCGCCACTTCGGAACGACTTTCTTCAACGCCGCCGGCGGCGGGGACCCGGTGCTGTTCCAGCACGTGTTCTGGTTCTTCGGGCATCCCGAGGTCTACATCATCATCCTGCCGGCGTTCGGGATCATTTCGCAGATCATCCCGACGTTCTCGCGCAAGCCGCTGTTCGGCTACGCGTCGATGGTGTATGCGACCGCGGGCATCGCGATCCTGTCGTTCATCGTCTGGGCGCATCACATGTTCACCGTCGGCATGCCGACGGCCGGCCTGCTGTTCTTCATGTACGCGACGATGCTGATCGCCGTACCGACCGGCGTGAAGGTCTTCAACTGGCTCGCCACGATGTGGAAGGGCTCGATGACCTTCGAGACGCCGATGCTGTTCGCGATCGGCTTCCTGTTCCTGTTCACGCTGGGCGGCTTCACGGGCCTCGTCCTCGCGATCACGCCGGTGGACATCCAGTTGCAGGATACCTACTACGTCGTCGCGCACTTCCACTACGTGATGGTCGCGGGGAGCCTGTTCGCGTTCTTCGGCGGCGCCTACTACTGGCTGCCGAAATGGACCGGAACGATGTACGACGAGAAGATCGGCAGGCTGCACTTCTGGTCGTCGATGCTCTCGTTCAACCTGACGTTCTTCCCGATGCACTTCCTCGGCCTCGCCGGCATGCCGCGACGGATTCCGGATTACGCGCAGCAGTTCGCCGACTGGAACATGCTGGCGTCGATCGGCGCGTTCTGGTTCGGCGCCTCGGTGCTGATCTTCCTGTACGCGGTGCTGAAGTGCATCATGGGCAAGGGCGATAAGGCCCCGGCAAAGCCATGGGACGGTGGTACCACGCTGGAGTGGACGGTGCCGTCGCCGGCGCCCTACCACACCTTCGAGACGCCGCCCGCGGTCAAATGACGGGAGCCGCGCTCGCCGGCAACTGACCCGCCCGGCGCACGCCTGACGCGAATGCACGCGATGACCCCCCCCACGTTGCCGGAAACGGACGAAGCCGCGCGCCGCAGGGCCGCCAACCTGCGGACCGCGCTGATCTTCGCATCGATCGCGGCCACGTTCTTCGTCGGCATCATCGCGGCCAAGGTGTTGGGCGGTCCGATGCTCGGGATCGGCGTCATGGGTGCCGTGGTGCTCTTGTTCCTGGCCATTGCCATTGGACGCAATCTGCGAAGCCCGAGATGAATGCTGCGCAGCGGCACGACAATCGTGCCCTTTTCCTCAAGCTCGGCGTCGTGGTCGTCGCGATGTTCGGGTTCGGCTACGCGCTGGTGCCGTTCTACGAAAAGATCTGCGAGGTCACGGGCTTGCGCAACATCGCGCAGGCCGACGAGGTGGAGAACACGCAGGTGGACGCCGCGCGCACGGTGCGGATCGAATTCGACTCGAACGTGCGCAAGCTGCCGTGGACGTTCCGCCCGTTGGAACCCGTAATCGGCGTGCATCCCGGCGAAGTGCGCCAGGCGATGTTCGAGATCGTCAACACGACCGATCGGCGGCTTACCGGCCAGGCGATCCCGAGTTACGGTCCGCCGCACGCGGCGCAGTATTTCCGCAAGCTGGAGTGCTTCTGCTTCGTGCAGCAGACGCTGCAGCCGGGCGAGCGGCGGCAGATGCCGGTCGTGTTCGTCATCGACGCGGCGCTGCCGAAGGACGTGGCCACGGTCACGCTGTCCTACACGTTCTTCGAAGTCGAGGGCGTGGCGGGCGGCAAGACTTGACGAACGAGACGCGCGCGCCGGCGGCAGGCCGGCGCCGGCGGGAATGACGGACAGGCAAGACAAGGAGTCACCGATGAGCGCAGCACAACCCGGCGCCAGGCCCTACTACTTCGTTCCGCAGCCGTCGCATTGGCCGATCACCGGCGCGATCGCGTTGCTCGTCATGGCGTTCGGCGCCGCGTTCTGGATGAACGGCATCGCTGCCGGCCCGTGGCTTCTGGCAGGCGGCTTCTGCATCCTGCTCGTGATGCTGTTCGGCTGGTTCGGCACCGTGATCGGCGAATCCGAGGGTCTGCTCTACAACAGCAAGGTCGATCTGTCGTTCCGCTGGAGCATGAGCTGGTTCATCTTCTCGGAAGTGATGTTCTTCGCCGCGTTCTTCGGCGCGCTGTTCTACGTCCGCAACCTGGCGGTCCCCGACCTCGGCAGTCTCGGCGCGAAAATCCTCTGGCCCGACTACACCCCCGGGTGGCCGACCCAGGGTCCGTATCTCAAGGAGCAGTTCACGCCGATGGGCGCGGTTGGCGTCCCGCTGCTGAACACGATCATCCTGCTCTCGTCCGGCTTCACGCTGACCGTCGCGCACCACGCGCTCCAGGCCGGCCAGCGCGCCCAGTTGAAGCTGTGGCTCGCCGCGACGATCATGCTGGGCTTGGCGTTCATCGGCTTCCAGGCCTACGAATACATCCACGCGTACAGCGCGCTCAACCTCAAGCTGTCGACCGGCGTCTACGGCTCGACGTTCTTCATGCTGACCGGCTTCCATGGCGCGCACGTCACGATCGGCGCGATCATGCTGTCGGTGATGCTCGCCCGCATCGTCAAGGGCCATTTCACCGTCGACCACCACTTCGGATTCGAGGCGGCCGCGTGGTACTGGCACTTCGTCGACGTGGTGTGGTTGCTGCTGTTCGTGCTGGTCTATTGGCTCTAGCCCGGCGGTTCCGGCAGAAACAGCCGCACGGTTGGTACCGCTCGTCGCTCTGTCGTCAGGCGCCTACCGCAATCCGCCCGGCGCGATCCAGCCCATCCAGTAGGAGATGACCAGGAACGCGACCAGGCTCGCCGACAGCGCGACACGAATGGCCAGCATCTTGACCATCCGGGTGCCCTGGCCGCGGTCGTGATAGAGGAAATACAGCGCGGAGAGCAGGCTGGCGATGACCGCGACGAGTCCGGCGATGACGATGAACTTCATGCGACTCCACGCTCCTCGCGGGCCAGTGTAGAGGAAGCTCCGGTCGATGCCAAACCCGACGCTGTCCACAGGAGTCGCGCCGCCGCGCCGGTTCCGGCCGCGTGCGCTGCCGACTCTCGCTACGGTCGCCGCCGTCGCGCTGTTCGCCGCCGCCGGACACTGGCAGCAGGGGCGCATGCACGAGAAGGAAGCGCTGCGCGCGCGGCACCATGCAGCGGCGCAGGCGGCGCCTCTCGCACTCGCTACGCTGCCCTCGGCAGCGGATTGGTCCGCATTGCGGTTTCGTCCGGTGATCGCCGACGGCGAATACGATGCGCGCGCGCAGATTCTCGTCGACAACAAGGTGCAGGGCGGCCGCGCAGGGTTTCACGTGGTGACGCCGCTGAGGCTTGCGGATGGTCGCGCCGTATTGGTGGATCGCGGCTGGGTCGCGCAGGGCGCGTCGCGAGCCGTCCTTCCCGATGTCGCGCCGCCCGCCGGCGGCGTGTCGGTGCAGGGGCGCGTCGCCCTCCCTCCGTCCGGCTATTTCGAGCTCGAGGCGGACACGGCAGCCGGGCCGGTATGGCAGAACCTCGACCCGACGCGCTTTGCCGCCGCGACTGGCATCGCGGTGTTGCCGGCCGTCGTCGAGCAGACGGTCGCGCCGGCCCCGGACGACGGTCTCGTTCGCGACTGGCCGCCGCCCGATTTCGGCATCGAGAAGCACTGGATCTACATGATGCAGTGGTATGCGTTCGCGCTGCTCGCGATCGTGCTGTGGCTCGTGCTGAACGTGCGGAAACTCGCGCGCCGCGCCGATGACTGAGCCGGTTGCACCGCCGGGGCGCGGCGCCGCGCCCGATTCACGCGCCGGCATCGACCGACGCGGCAGGCGAACGCTGCTGCTGATCGCCGCCGCATGCATCGCGCCGGTGCTCGCTTCGTATGCGGTCTTTTACCTTTTCCCGCGCGAGGCCAGGGTGAACTACGGGACGCTGTTGTCCACGGCGCCCGCACCTCCGATCGAGGGAACGATGGCGGACGGCGCGCCTTTCCGCCTCGCGGACCTCCGCGGCCGCTGGGTGCTGCTCGCCGTCGATCGCGGTGGCTGCGACGCGGCCTGCGAGCGCACGCTGTACGCGACGCGCCAGGCGCGCACGATGCAGGGCAAGGAACAGGATCGAATCGTCCGCGCCTGGCTCGTCACCGGAGACGCGATGCCCGCGCCCGAAATCATGGCACGGCATCCCGGGCTTGTCGTTGCGCATGTGCCGGCCGGCGCCCCGGTTCCGCTGCCGGAAGGCGGGCGCGGGATCTTCCTGATCGATCCGCTGGGCAACCTGGTGCTGCGCTACCCCGACGACCCCGATATCAAGGGTATCGCGAAGGACCTGTCGCGCCTGCTCCAGGCGTCCGGCATCGGGTGACGTCCGGTGTGGCTCAAGGCTTCGTCCGGAGTCGATTTTCCACACGCAACGCTTGGGACGCGCGCCCGCGCGATGGTAAAATCCGGCCTTCGCCTGCCAATCCGCGCGCCCAGCGCCGATACCGATTCGCCATGACGACGCTGGCCCTTGCCGAATACCGCTTCCGGCAATTTCTCGCGCTGACCAAGCCGCGAGTCGTGTCGCTGATCGTGTTCGTGGCGATGATTGGCATGTTCCTCGCGGTGCCGGGCATGCCGCCGGCCGGACCCGTCTTCTTCGGCACCCTGGGCATTGCGCTGGTCGCCGGCGCGGCCGCGGCGATCAATTGCCTCGTCGAGCAGAAGATCGACGCGTTGATGGCGCGCACGCGGCGCCGGCCCTTGCCCGCCGGGCACGTCACGTCGCTCTCGACGCTGGTTTTCGCGGTGTTGATCGGCGGCGCCGGCCTGTTCCTGCTCCATCGCTATGTAAACCCGCTGACGATGTGGCTCACGCTGGCGACTTTCGTCGGCTATGCGGTCATCTACACGGTGCTCCTGAAGCCCGCGACGCCGCAGAACATCGTGATCGGCGGCGCTTCCGGCGCAATGCCTCCCGTGCTGGGCTGGGCGGCCGTCACCAACGAGGTCGCCCCGGAAGCGCTGCTGCTCTTCCTGATCATCTTCGTCTGGACGCCGCCGCATTTCTGGTCGCTGGCGCTCTACCGCGCGGAGGACTATGCGAAGGCCGGGCTGCCGATGCTGCCGGTCACGCACGGCCGCCGTTACACGCAGCTGATGATCGTGCTCTACACGCTGGCGTTGGTCGCGGTCACGCTGCTGCCGTTCGCGGTCCGGATGAGCGGCGCGATCTACCTCGTCGCCGCGCTGGCGCTGGGCGGCGTATTCGTGCTCTACACGGTGCAACTCTACCGCGAGTACAGCGCCGAGCTCGCGCGCGCGACGTTCAAGTATTCGATCTGGTATCTCGCAGCACTGTTCTCGGCGCTCCTGGTCGACCATTATTGGCGATGATGCCCGGATTTACGCGCTACGCTTTCTGTCTCGTTGCCGCGCTGGCGCTCGCCGGGTGCGGGCCGGACGCGCCGCGGTTCAAGGCATCGGATGTCACGGGGACGGCGTACGGCCGCGACTTCCGGCTCACCGACCACCACGGCCAGCCGCGCACGCTTGCCGACTACCGCGGCAAGGCCGTCGTGCTGTTCTTCGGCTACACGCAGTGCCCCGACGTGTGCCCCACGACGCTGGCCGAACTCGCCGAAACCATGAAGCGCCTTGGCCCGGAGGCCGACCGCGTGCAGGTATTGTTCGTCACCGTCGACCCCGAGCGCGATACGCCGCAGCTGCTGTCGCTCTACGTGCCGGCGTTCCATCCGTCGTTCATCGGCCTCTCCGGCGACGCGGAGGCCACGGCGCGCACCGCGAAGGAATTCCGCGTCATCTACCAGAAGCAGCCGGGCCGGGAGCCCGGAACGTACACGATGGACCATTCGGCCGGCACATTCGTGTTCGACCCGCAAGGCCGGCTGCGGCTCTATGTGGGCTACGGGCAGGGTCCCGACGTGTTTGCGCACGACATCGCGGAATTGCTGCGCGCGCCGGGCTGAGGAACCTCTGAATTACTGTCGCGCCCGCGCGACGATTGTTCAGGGATTCGCGGGTGGGCAGGGCGCCCCTGCCCGCACAGCGCGAGTTCCACCACCGCCGCGCGATGGCCACGACTGCTCGATGAGTACTATCCCGCGGCCAAGCGTCCGGCTGATTGCGCGCCGCTGTGCGCGATGAGCGGCGCCCGCGGCGCCGTTCGATTGCGCGCGGCGGCACGCAGCACTACCGTCGCACGGCACGATTTGAATATGCGCGCCTTATGGTGGCGAACGCTCGATCAATTCCAGCTTGTAGCCATCGGGGTCCTCGACGAACGCGATGACCGTCGTTCCGCCCTTGACCGGGCCGGCCTCCCGCGTCACCGTTCCGCCCTTGGCGCGCACGGCGGCGCATGCCGCGGCAGCATCGCCGACCTCGATGGCGACGTGCCCGAATCCGCTGCCGATGTCGTAGCAGTCGACGCCGTGGTTGTACGTGAGCTCGAGCACCGCGCCGTGCGACTCGTCGCCGTAGCCGACGAAAGCCAGCGTGTACTTCTGCTCGGGGCGATCCGTCGTGCGCAGCAGGTGCATGCCCATCACGCCGGTATAGAAGTCGATCGACCGCTGGAGGTCGCCGACGCGCAGCATCGTGTGCAGGATCCGCATCTTGGTAACCTTCCTAGAATTCCGCCATTTCGAAGTCTTCCTTGCGCGCGCCGCATTCCGGGCAGGTCCAGTTGGGCGGCACGTCTTCCCACTTCGTTCCGGGTGCAATCCCCTCGTCGGGGGCACCCGCGGCTTCATCGTATATCCAGCCGCAGATCAGGCACATGTACTTTTTCATTGGGGGGCGGGGCGGTTGGAGTAAAATCCCGCAATTCTAGCAAGGCCTACGCAATCTGCGCGACCTTTGCGGCCGCACGCGCGGCGTCAACGGTCGTTGCACCATGCCCCCCGACACCGAACCCGAATTTCCGCCGCTCGTCCTGACGTTTGCCGCGTCGGACCCATCGGGGGGCGCGGGACTGCAGGCCGACATCCTGACGCTCGCGAGCATGGGTTGCCATCCGCTGTCCGTGGTGACGGCGATCACCGTGCAGGACACGATGGGTGTCGACGGCGTGCAGCCGGTCGACGCCGAATGGGTCGCCGACCAGGCGCGCTGCCTGCTCGAGGACATGCCCGTCGACGCATTCAAGATCGGCGTACTGGGCAGCGTGGAAATCATCGCCGCGATCGCCGAGATCGTCTCCGACTATCCGGACGTGCCGCTGATCTTCGACCCCGTGCTCACGTCCGGCCGCGGCGACGAGTTCGCGACCGAGGACATGGTGCGCGCGATGCGCGAGCTCCTGCTGCCGCAGACGACGATTCTCACGCCGAACAGCATGGAAGCGCGCCGTCTCGCGGACGCCGAAGAGGACGAGGAACTCTCGTTCGCGGACTGTGCCGGACGTCTCGATCGAGATGGGTGCCGAATACGTGCTCGTCACGGGGACGCACGAGGCGACGCCGCAGGTCGTCAATACGCTGTACGGCAAGAGCGGCATCGTGCGCACCGATACCTGGCCGCGGCTGTCCGGCAGTTACCATGGGTCCGGCTGCACGCTGGCCTCCGCAATCGCCGCGATGCTCGCCAACGGGCTGGAGTTGCCCGAGGCCGTGCGCGAGGCCCAGGATTACACATGGCACACGCTGAAAAAGGCGTACCGCCCCGGCATGGGCCAGTTCCTGCCCGATCGCCTGTTCTGGGCGCGCGAGGATGCCGACGAGCCGGCGCCCGACGCCGACGCGGCGCTTGTTTCCGATGCCGGGCGCACGCATTGACGATGTCTTCGCGGTACGGCGCGCCCGCGCGCGTCGCATCGCCGGCCTCTACGCGGTGACGCCCGATATCGCGGACACCGCGGATCTGGTCGCGCGCGTGGTGGCGGCACTCGCAGGCGGCGCCGGAGCCGTTCAATACCGGAACAAGACGGCCGACGCCGCGTTGAAACGCGCGCAGGCCGCGGCGCTGGCCCGCGTGCACGCCGCGCGCGGCGCGATTTTTGTTGTCAACGACGACCCCGTGCTGGCCGCCGAAGTCGGCGCCGACGGCGTGCATCTCGGCGAGGACGATGGCAGCATTGCCGCCGCGCGCGCGATCGTCGGCCCGGACCGCATCATCGGCGTGTCGTGCTACGACGATTCGGCGCGCGCGGATGCCGCTGTCGCCGAGGGCGCCGATTACATCGCGTTCGGCAGCTTCTTCGCATCTTCGGTCAAGCCCGGCGCCCGGCGCGCCGAAGTCGGGCTGCTCCTGCGCGCGCGCCACCTCGACGTGCCGGTCGTCGCCATCGGCGGCATCACGGCCGACAATGCGCGGGAACTGGCGTGTGCCGGCGCCGACGCGGTCGCCGTGATCTCGGCCGTGTTCGACGCGCCCGACGTCGAGGCTGCGGCGCGCGCGGTCGCGAACGCGTTCGCCTGATGTGGAGATGTTTGCGATCTTGCGACCATGACGCCGGTAAGCATCATAGTGCGGTCGATGGAACGGACGGAACTCCATGATGCACTCGCCTCGATCGCGGCGCAGACCTGGCCGGACATTGAAGTCGTCGTCGTCGCCGCGTCCGGTTCGACGCATCCACCACCGCCGACCATGTGCGGGCGGCATCCTGTTTGCTTCGTGCCCGCGGCCGCGCCTCGCCTTCGGGCGGCGGCGGCCAACGCGGGTCTCGACCGCGCCACCGGCACGTTCATCGGCCTCCTGGATGACGACGATTTTTGCCTGCCCGCGCATGTGGAGACGTTGGTCGGCGCCCTGCTTGACACGCCGGCCGCCCCGGCTGCGTACGCCATCGTCCGCGAGATCGACGCTGCGGGCCAGCGGATTCGCCTCCGCGCGCAGCCTTTCTCGCGCCTGTTGCTCTACCAGGATTGCTACATCCCCTCGAACGCGCTGTTGTTCCGGCGTGCGGCACTTGCGCAGTGCCGATTCGACGAGCGGCTCGAGATCTGCGAGGACTGGGATTTCTGGATGCAACTCGCGGAGTCGGGCGACTTTGCATTCGTCCCTGTGGAGACGGCGGTGTACCGGTCGAGTCTGGGGACGTCCGGAACCGGGCCGGGTGCCGCGCGCGTGGAAGATAGATATCGCCACTACACGGCACTGCTCGCCGCGAAGTGGCAGCGCCGCGGCCGCGAAGCGGCGGCCCAAGTCGACGCCGCCGCCGCCGAAGCACTCGAGCTCTATGCGCAGGGGCGCTGGACCGAGGCCGAGGCCGCCGCGGATCGCGTGCTGGCCTTGTACCCTTACGACGTCGCCGCGCTCAATCTCAAGGGGACGTTTCTCGCGCTGCACGGCGACATCGAGGCGGCGCTCGAGAGATTCCGCGTCGCCGCCGCCGAAATGCCGCAGGACCCGGCGACCCGCTTCAACCTCGCGCAGGCGCTGGAAAGAAACGGCCAAATCCGCGAGGCCCTTTCCGAATACGATCGCATTCTGACCCTTGCGCCGCACTATCCGCACGCTGCCGAGCGCAAGGCCGCCCTCCAACGAAAACGCGACGGAACCTCCCAATGAGCCGCAACGACGAACTCTTCGCCCGTGCCCAGCGCACGATTCCCGCCGGCGTGAACTCGCCGGTCCGCGCCTTCCGCTCGGTCGGCGGCACGCCGCGCTTTTTCACGTGCGGCGAAGGCGCCTACCTGTGGGACGCCGACGGCAAGCGCTACATCGATTATGTCGGCTCGTGGGGGCCAGCGATCCTCGGCCACGCGCATCCGGCGGTCGTGAAGGCCGTCGTCGACATCGCGCCGAAGGGCCTGTCGTTCGGCGCGCCCACCGAGATCGAGATCGAGATGGCGGAAACGCTCGTCCGCCTGCTGCCGTCCATCGAAATGGTGCGGCTCGTGTCGTCGGGCACCGAGGCCACGATGTCGGCGCTGCGCCTCGCGCGGGGTTACACGGGACGCAGCAAGATCGTCAAGTTCGAAGGCTGTTACCACGGCCATGGCGACAGCCTGCTCGTGAAGGCCGGTTCGGGCGCGCTGACCTTCGGCCAGCCGTCCTCGGCGGGCGTTCCGCCCGCGATCGCCAACGAAACGATCGTGCTGCCGTACAACGACATCGGCGCGGTGGAGGCCGCGTTCGCGACCCAGGGCAAGGAAATCGCCTGCATCATCGTCGAGCCGATCGTCGGCAACATGAACCTGATCATGCCGCGGCCCGGATTCCTGTCCGGGCTGCGCCGCGTGTGCGATGCGCATGGCGCCGTGCTGATCTTCGACGAGGTGATGACCGGCTTCCGCGTGCATCCGCGCGGCGTGCAGGGGCTCTATGGCATCACGCCCGACGTCACGACGCTGGGCAAGGTGATCGGCGGCGGCATGCCGGTCGGAGCGTTCGGCGGCAAGCGCGCGATCATGGAGAAGATCGCCCCGCTGGGACCGGTGTACCAGGCGGGAACGCTGTCGGGAAATCCGGTGGCCGTCGCCGCGGGCCTGGCGACGCTGGCCGAGATCCAGGCGCCGGGGTTCTACGACCGGCTCGCGACGACGACGAAATCGCTGACCGACGGTCTCGCGGCCGCCGCGAAGCGCGCCGGTGTCCGCTTCTGCGCCCAGTCGGTCGGCGGCATGTTCGGTCTTTATTTTGCCGACGCGGTGCCCGACACGTACGACACGGTGATGGCCGGGGACAAGGCGTGCTTCAACAAGTTCTTCCACGCGATGCTCGACGCCGGCGTGTACTTTGCGCCGTCGGCATTCGAGGCGGGCTTCGTCTCGGCCGCGCATGCCGCGGACGACATCGCGGCGACGGTCGCCCGCGCCGAAGCGGCGTTCAGCGCGATCCGCTGACCGCGCTCCGGGTTGCCTCGAGGAACCCGCGCCCGAACGCGCCGTCGGGCTCGAGGTGGCAGCCCTCGGCCCATTCGTTCCAGGCGTTGATGAAGACGAGCTGCCGCTCGGGCGGATTGCGTGCGCGCGTCTGCTCGATGGCCGCCGCCAGCCAGCGGCGGTAGTTGTCGGGATGCGTGTTGACGAAGATCTGGCCGTTGTTCTGCAGCCGCGGCGTGTTGTCCCAGCCCGGCATCACGCCGCGGAACAGCGTGTAGGCCGGCGGCGGCCGCGCGATCGCATTCTGCGCCGCCGAAATGTAATCCCAGACCTGGCCCTCGTAACGCGTATTGGTGAGCTCGACCATTTTTGTCATGAGCCGTGTGGTCAGGCCGTGCGGAGGAAATTCGACGGCGGCATCGAACCCCAGCTCGCCGGGGGCGGCCATTCCGGGGTGCTGGACCATCGCGAGAAAGGGATCTTCGATGCGGGCCGCGCGGGCCGCTTCCCGAAAACGCGACACCGATTCTCGGGGTGACGGCAGAAGATCGGCGCGATAGACGAGCAGCAGCGGCCGCGCGCCGATGCGAAGGTAGCGGCGGTCCTCGAATAACGGCACGAGATCCGAAATCAGGCGCCGGTCGTTGTCGGGCGAGTAGCTCTGCCCGATGAGGATTTCGTCGTCGCCGCCGTCCCAGCGGCGCGTCCAGTTCTCGTTCGCCCAGCAGATGCAGAACGGAAAGTCCGGCTTGCCCGAGGCCGCCATGTCGTCGAGCGGACGCGAGAGCAGGCGCCTACCGCCGAACCAGTAGTAGTAGTAGCAGAACGCGTGGATGCCATGTTCGCGCGCTAGTTCCGCCTGCTCGATGCGCATTTCAGGAACGCGCAGGTCGTAGAACCCGAGGTCCGCGGGGAGGTGCGGCTGATAGTGACCCGTGAAGTTAGGTTGCGCGCGAACGACGTTGCGCCACTCGGTGAAGCCTTTGCCCCACCACGCGTCGTTTTCCGGGATCGGATGGAACTGCGGCAGGTAGAACGCAATCAACTTCATGATGGCCGAGCCGCGAAGTCGTCGGGAGACGGCGACATTCTAGCGTGACGTCGTCGGGCGATGACGACAGTTTGCTGTAAAAAACACGCGCAACATCTTGATTTGCGTGGCTGCGCAGCGATTTTCGCATGTTGGCCATGCTATGATCATCGGCTCCATTTTCCGATTCTGGAACGATTCCACGCGTGGACACACCGGTTCGCAAACGGCTCGGCGAGATCCTGATCGCACGCGGAAAACTGGATGCTGCGGGCCTCGAGCGCGCACTTCGCGTCCAGCAGGACAGCGGCGAGAGGCTGGGCGCGCTGCTGGTGACGCTCGGTGTCTGCGCGCAGCGCGACGTCACCGAGGCGCTCGCGGCACAGCTCGACCTCCCGCTCGTGGACGCCTCCGGCTATCCGGAATTCCCGATCCTCGAGGAGCGCATTTCCGCTCGCTTCCTGCGCGAAGCGCGGGCGCTCCCGGTGAGCGAGGACGAAAACGAGCTGGCGCTGGCGATGGCCGATCCGACCGACGCCTACACGATCGGCGCCTTCCGCATGGTCACCGGCCGCGACGTGAAGCCGCTGGTGGCGATACCCGGAGAGCTCGACGCCGCGCTCGAGCGTCTCTACGGCGCCGGCCGCTCGGCGGTCGGGCAGATCGTCGGCGATGTCGAGCAGCGCGGCGACGACCTCGCGTTCGACGCCGACGTCCAGCAACTGAAGGATCTCGCCGCCGAGGCGCCCGTGATCCGCCTCGTCTCGCTCATCATCACCAACGCGCTCGAGGCACGCGCTTCCGACATCCATATCGAGCCGTTCGAGAACCGTCTGGCCGTGCGCTACCGGATCGACGGCGTTCTGCACGAGGTCGAGTCGCCGCCCGCGCCGTTTTTCCGCGGCCGTGATCTCGCGCGTCAAGATCATGGCGAACCTCGACATCGCCGAACGGCGGCTGCCGCAGGACGGCCGCATCCGGCTGCGCGTCCAGGGCAAGGAAATCGACCTGCGCGTGTCCACGGTGCCGACGATGCACGGCGAGTCGGTGGTGATGCGGATCCTCGACAAGGGCGGCGTCGCGCTCGACTTCAAGCGCCTGGGCTTCGAGGACGACACGCTGAAGGCGTTTCGCGACGTGCTGCTGGAGCCGCACGGCATCCTGCTGGTCACCGGCCCCACCGGCTCCGGCAAGACGACCACGCTGTACACGGCGCTCGAGCAGCTCAATCAGCCCGACGTGAAGATCCTCACCGTCGAGGACCCGGTGGAATACCAGATGCCGGGGATCAACCAGATACAGGTCAAGCCGCAGATCGACCTCACGTTCGCCAATGCGCTGCGCTCGATCGTGCGCCAGGACCCCGACGTGATCATGATCGGCGAAATCCGCGATCTCGAGACCGCGGAGATCGCCGTGCAGTCGGCGCTGACCGGCCACCTCGTGCTGTCGACGATCCACACCAACGATGCCGCGTCCACCGTCAACCGGCTGCTCGACATGGGCATCGAGGACTACCTGCTCACGTCGACGGTGATCGGCATCCTCGCGCAGCGCCTCGTGCGCACGCTGTGCGAGCACTGCAAGGAGCCGTATGCGGCGCTGCCGGAACTGGTCGACGAGCTCGGTCTTGCGCGCTTCAGCGACGCGAAGGCCATCACGCTCTTCCATCCCAAAGGCTGTCCGCAGTGCGCGCAGACCGGGTATTCCGGCCGGATCTGCATCCTCGAAATGCTGCCGATGAGCGACCCGCTGCGCAGCATGGTGATGAAGCACGCGACCTCGACCGAGCTGCGCGGCGAGGCGATCCGCGAGGGCATGGTGACGATGTACGAGGATGGCCTGCGCAAGGCGGTGCACGGCATCACCACGTTCGAGGAAGTCCTGCGCGTAACGCGGGAGAACTGATGCCCGTATACCGTCTACCGGGCCGTCAATCCGACGGGCGAAGTCGCCGTCGGCGAGCTCGAGGCCGCCAACGAGGCTGCGATCGTCGACCGGCTGCGCGACCAGGGTCTCATGCCGATGCAGGTGGCGCGCGCGGTCGGGCACGCGGCGTCCGGCGCCGCGGCGGCAGACGGGTGGTGCGCCGTCCGCGCCGCCGCTGGTTCGAGCCGAAGACCGTCACGCGCGATCATCTGCCTGTCGGTTACGCGCGAGCTCGCGACGCTGCTGCGCGCGGGCCTGCCGCTCGACCGCGCGCTGGAGGTCCTGATCGGCCTCGCGCCCACGCCTCCCGTCGCCTCGCTGCTGCAGCAGATTCGCGACGACGTGCGCGGCGGCAAGGCGCTGTCGCAGGCCTTGGACGCGCGGCGCGACGTGTTCTCCCGCTTCTACGTCAGTATCGTCCGCGCCGGCGAAGCCGGTGGCGCGCTGGGCAACGTATTGACGCGTCTGGCGGACACCATGGAGCGCAACAAGGAATTGCGCGAGAGCGTGAAGTCGGCGCTGATCTATCCGACGATCCTGATCGGCGTAGCGGTGATCTCGCTGATGGTGATCGTTGCCTACGTTGTTCCTCAGTTCGAGCAGGTGTTCGCGCAGGCTGGGAAGGCGCTGCCGTTGCCTACGCAGATCGTCGTATTCGTCGGAACGGGCGTGAAGCAGTGGTGGTGGGCGATCGCCGCCCTGGCCGCGCTGTTCATCGCCTGGATGCGCCGTCGGCTGGCCGATCCTGCCGTGCGCGCGCGCTGGGACGCGCGGCTGCTGCGCTGGCCGCTTATCGGCGACCTCGTGACCAAGGTCGAGGTCGCGCGTTTCGCCCGGACGCTGGCGACGCTGCTCGGCAACGGCGTGACGCTGCTCGTCGGGGCTCGCGATCGTCAAGGAGACGCTCGGCAACAGCGTGCTCGCGAACGCGCTCGACGGCGTCATCGCGCGGCTGCGCGAGGGCAAGGGATTCGGCAAGCCGCTGGACGAGACGGGCCACTACCCGAAGCTCGCGGTGCAGATGATCCTGGTCGGCGAGGAATCGGGCCGCCTCGAGGAAATGCTGAACCGCGTGGCCGAGGTCTACGACCGCGAAGTGGCGATGGCGATCAAGCGTTTCCTCGCGGTGCTGGAGCCGATGCTGATTCTCTCGCTGGCCATGCTGATCCTCGGCATCGTGCTCTCGATCCTGATGGGTGTCATGGGCATGAGCGAACTTGTCCAGTGAGGCCTGTCTAAACTTTTCCGGCGCCGCGGGCGATTGCGCGGCGCTGTAGCGGACAACGACGCAGGAGAATGCAATGGAGCGACACGAATTGAAACGAAGGTCCGCTCCGCGGAATGACGTTGATCGAAATCCTGGTCGTGCTGGTGCTGCTCGCGGTAATCATGAGCGTGGTTGCGGCAATTACATCGGGCGTGGCGAGAAGGCCAAGGCCGACGCCGCGAAGATCGAGATCGGCCAGATCGGCCAGACGCTCGACCTCTACAAGCTCGAGATCGGTCGCTACCCGACGACGCAGGAAGGCCTGCAGGCGTTGATATCCGCGCCGGCGGGCGTCAACAACTGGAACGGCCCGTACTGGAAGAAGCAATCGGTGCCGAAAGATCCATGGGGCAACGAGTACAAGTACGTTTCGCCGGCGCAGAGCGCGCCATACGAAATCATTTCTCTGGGCGCCGACGGCAAGGAAGGCGGCGACGGGCCCAACAAGGACATCGTCAGTACGCAATGACGCTGCGCCGAAACGCCGGAACAGTGCATGTGTCGCCTATCCCCGCCACCGGACGGCCGGCGCAGGCGGGGGTGACGCTGCTCGAGCTGCTCATCGTGCTCTCGATCATGGCGATCATCGCCGCGCTGGTCGTGCCGCTGCTCGGCCCCGGCGTGTCGAACACCGAATTGAAGAGCGCGGCGCGGCAGATGGCCGCCGGACTGCGTCTCGCGCGGAGCGAGGCCGTCGCGCAGCGACTGGATACGCGGGTGATGCTCGACCTCGAGCACCGCACGTTCCAGGTCGAGCGCGACGCGCGCGTGCACACCTTGCCGCGCGAGGTCGAGATGAAGCTCTTCACCGCGCAGAGCGATCTCGTCAGCGACCGGGTCGGCGCGATCCGTTTCTTCCCCGACGGCGGCTCCAACGGCGGACGCGTCACGCTGGCATCGGGCGAGCGCAAGTTCGAGGTCGACATCGACTGGCTGACCGGCCGGGTCGCGATACTCGACTGATGGTCTTCGCAATGCACACCTGGCCTTTGCAATGCACAACGCACCGGCGCAATCGATGACGTCGTCCCCGCGGACGCGCGGACCCAGAGTCGTTCGACGCAAGACACTGGGTTCCCGCTTCCGCGGAAACGACGGCGCGTGTTATTGCCACGACGTTTCCGCGGGGGCCAGACGTCTGGGCGGCGTCCTCGGGGCGCGTGCCGCCGGCTTTTCGCTTCTGGAAGTGCTGGTCGCGTTCGTGATCCTGTCGCTGGTCGTCACCGCGCTGTTCCGGCTGTTCTCCGGCGCGCTCAACAATGCCTCTGCCGCCGACGACTACAGCCGCGCGGTGCTCGTCGCCGAAAGCGCGCTCGCCGAGGCCGCGGCGGCACGACCGCTGCGCGAGGCAACCCTGCAAGGCACCGCCGACGAGGGCCGCATCGAGTGGGCCACGCGCGTCGCGCCGTACGCGCCGCCGGGCGTGAATCCCGACGTCGAACGGGCAACCGATTCGATGCCGACGCGCCTCTATCGCGTCAGCGTCGACGTCACGTTTCCTTCGCCCGCCGGCGGCAGGCGGACGCTGGCGCTGGCGACGACGCGCATCGGCGCGAAGGACGCGCGATGAGGTATAGGTATATGAGCCCGCGACTGCGTGCGATGAGCGTCGCCGGGCCGCCCCAAGACGCGAATTGCTGCGGCCTCCGCGCGGTCGTGGCGAAGCGTCGCGTCGTGTTGTCGGCCGCCGCCCGCGCTCGCAGACGCGCCCTTCGGGCCTCGGCTTTGCCGTGCTCGCGCGGGCGTCTCTCGGGGGGCAGCGCAGCGGCGCGAGCCGCAAGCGTGGGGGCCTACCACATGGCCGGCTTCACGCTCCTCGAGCTCATCATCGCGCTCGTGCTGCTCGCGCTGATGGCGTCGGTGATGTTCGGCTCGCTGTCGATGGCGGCGCGGAGCTGGGACGGCGGCGAGGCGAAGGTCGAGCAGGTGTCGGCGATGCGGCAGACGCAGGAATTCCTGCGCGAGCAACTGTCGGCGGAGTTTCCGCTGCGGCTGAACAAGGTGGTCGAGCTGCCGCTGATGTTCGCCGGCGAGCGCGACGAAATCCGTTACGCCGCGGCGCTGCCGCCGCGCGTCGCCGAGGGTGGCGTGTACTACTTCCGCCTCGCGGTGGTCCGCGCGGGCGACAAGTCGCAGCTCGTGCTCCAGCGGGTGATTCCCGATCCGACCGCGCTCCGCGAGCCCGAATTCCGCGACGCCGAGCGCTCGGTGCTCGCCGACGGCATCACCGAAATCCGGCTCGCGTACTTCGGCCGCGACGCCGATGCCGTCGACGCCACCGCCGCGTCGTGGCGCGACCGCTGGGACGACCCGCAGCGGTTGCCGTTGCTCATCCGCATCGACGTCAAGCCCGAGAAGGGCCTCCCCTGGCCGACGCTCGTCGTCGAACCGCGACGCGCCCCGGAATCGGCGTGCAATGCGTACGACCCGGCCCGCAACCGGTGCATGAGGGTCACCTGATGCGTGCCTTGCCGATCCGATACGCCGCGCGCGAGACCGGTCGGCCTCCGCAACCCGGGTTCGGAGTTCGACGCGTCGCGCCGTCGGCCGAGTATCCGCGTTGTCCGGGTCGCGCCCTTCGGGCCTCCTCCTTCCAACGCGGTATTGCCCTCATCGCGGTGCTGTGGCTGACGGTATTGCTGACGGTGATCGCCAGCGGCTTCGCGTACAGCATGCGCGGCGAGGCCCTTGCGGCGCGCAATGCGCTGTCGCTGGCGCAGGCGCGCGCCGCCGCCGACGGCGCCGTCGAGCGCGTGGCGTTCGAGCTGTCGCGCCCGCGCAATCTGGCCGACGTCTGGAAGGCCGACGGCGTGCCGCGATCGTGGCTGGATGGCGAGACCAGGATCACGGCACTGGCCGTCGACGAAGCCGCGCGGATCGACCTCAATGCGGTGCCGGATCCGTTGTTGAAAGGCTTGCTCCAGAATGTCGGCGGGCTGGATCCGGACTCGGCGCAGCGCGTCGTCGATGCGATCCTCGATTGGCGCGATGCCGATGACCTGCGCCGCCCGAACGGTGCCGAGGAACCCGAGTACCGCGCCGCCGGGCGCACCTACAAGCCCGCGAACGCGGCGTTCGGCACCGTCGGCGAACTGCAGCGCGTGCTCGGCGTGACGCCGGGATTGATGCTGCGCATCGCCGACAGCCTCACCGTGTATTCGCGGCAGGCCGGCATCAACACGGCGACGGCCTCGCGCGACGTGTTGCTGGCACTGCCTAACATTACGCCCGACCAGGTCGACGCGTTCCTCGCGCAGCGGCAGGACGCGCTGGCGAACATGCAGCCGGTGCCGCGGCTCCCGCAGGCGCAGGGTTTCGGCACGCAGCCGTCCCCCGTCTGGCGCATCCGCGCCGAAGCCGCGATGCCCGATGGTGTAACCTTCGTCCGCGATGCGGTGCTGCGCCCGTCGGCGGACGCTCGGCGGCCCGTCATCGCGCTCCTGTGGCAGGAAGGCGCCCGCGCGCCGCTGCCCGCAACCACGGCGGCAAGCGGCAACACCGTCGCCGTGCCCCATTGAACATTACGGAACGGGGTGACACTTTCGCCAACATGATTGTCGTCCCCGCGAACGCGGGGACCCAGCGCCGTTCGACGCCAGACACTGGATTCCCGCGTTCGCGGGAACGACGACCTTCTGCGACCGTTGTCACCCAATTCGATAAAGCCGAGTAGATGGATCAAGCGACCGCCACTTTCGGGCATCGGATGCGCAGCTTCGCGCACCGCCTGGGCCTCCCCGCCTTCTGGCGCTGGTGGATGGGCGAGCTCGCGCCATTGGTGCCGGCGGCGCCACGCGCGGCGGTGCAGCGCCGTCGCCTGCGGCCGGTTCTCGCCTTTGCGACCGATGCCGCCGTGCTCTGGATGCCGAAGCTGCATGACGGCGTGCTGGGATTCGGCGCATCGGCGCGCGTCCCGCTGAAGGGCGATTCCGCGGCCGCGCTGCAGGCGGGCCGCGCGGCGATCGACGCGTTGCCCGAAGTTGCGTATGGCGGCGCCGTCGGAGCGGCGAACGTCGTCGTCGCGCTGCCGCCGGGGCAGGTGCTGCGCAAGCAGATGGTGCTGCCGGCGGCGGTCGAGCGGCATCTGCGGCAGACGCTTGCCTACGATCTCGACCGGCACACGCCGTTCAAGCCCGACGAACTCTATTTCGACGCCGTGGTCGTCGCGCGCGACGCGCAGAAGAACGAGATCCGCGTCGACTGGGCGGCGGCACTCAGGACCGCGGTGGACCAGGCGCGGCGCCAGGCCGAGAACTGGGGTGCGACGGTCGTCGCCGTCACGCCCGATGCGCCCGATAGCGCCGGCCCCTCCGCCATGACGGTCTCCAGGCTCAACCTGCTGCCCGAGGAGCAACGGCCCGAAATGCGGTGGTGGCGCCGCTGGCATCTCTGGGTGCCGCTGGCGCTGGTCGGCGCGGTGGCACTGGTCGCGATCGTGCTGCCGATCTGGCAAAAACGCGGCTACGTGATCGCGCTGACGCAGATCGGCAATCAGGTGCGCGTGCAGGCCGATGCATCGAGCGCGCTGCGCCAGCAGCTCGAGACGATGACCGGCGACTACAACTTCGCGCTCGGAAAGAAGTACGCGTTTACCAGCACGCTGCAGCTTCTCGACGACGTGACCAAGCTCCTGCCCGACGACACGTGGCTCACGCAGCTCGAGTTGAAAAGCTCGCTTCGCGGCAAGGAGCCGCACCGCGAGATACTGTTGCGCGGGGAAAGCGGCAATGCCGGACGCCTCGTTTCGCTGCTCGAGGAGTCGAAGCTCTTCGTCGAGGCCGCGCCGCGATCGCCGACGACCAAGATCCAGCCCGGCCCCGGCGAGATCTTCGACCTCGGTGCGCAACTGAAGCCGATGCCTTCGCCACCGCCGCTGCTGCTGGCGAGCATGGCCCCGGCGGCCGCGGTGTTGCCGGCAGCCGCCCCGCCTGTCGCGCCGGCCGTGGACGGGGCCGCCCGCCCGCTGGCGGCGCCCGCGGATGCAACGTCGGCGCCCGCAAACGGATCGCCGGTGCCGCCCATTGCCGCGCCGGCCGCGCGGAAGTCAAACGTGCCGCCCACCGCGCCGCCCGCTGCGATCGCTCCGGTTGCCGGTTCCCCGGCGGCACGGTCCGCTGCCGCGCCCCCGCCTGCGTTCGGACCGCCCCCGCAGCCCGTTGCGCCGGTCGCGCTCCCCGACGATGCCGAGCCACCGCTGCCACCGGGGGCTTCCCCGCAAAGGCGCACGGAATGAACGCCGCGATCGCCAGGCTTCCCGCCGCGCAGCAGCGCGCGCTCGCCGTTGCGCTGCTCGTTGCCGCACTTGCGCTCGTGCTGGCGGTGCTGCTGCTGCCGGTGCTGCTGCTGCACAAGCATTACGGTGATGCCATCGCGGCGCTCTCGGGGCGTCTGGAGACGTATCGCCGCGTCGCCGCGCAGGCACCCGAATACCGGAATGCGCTCGAAGCGATGCGCGAGCGGGACGCCCGGCGCTTTTTCCTGAAGAACACGGCGCCCAACCTCGCGGGCGCGGAATTGCAGGAGCTCGTGCGCGGCGCGATCGAGGGCGACGGCGGCCGCATCACGACGAGCCAGAACCAGGCCCCGAAGGACGACGGCCGCTTCCGGCAGATCGGCGTCAACGTGCAGTTTTTCGCGACGACGCCGAATCTGCAGAAGATCCTCCACACGATCGAGACCCAGCAGCCGTACCTGATCGTCGAGAATCTGACGCTGCGTCCGCTCAACGCGTTTCGTGGCTTCAAGCCCGCGCCGGGGCAGGACCCGGAGGTCAATGTGCAGCTCGACGTCGCCGGCTTCGCCTACGCCGAGCCGGCAAAGAAGTAACGCCATGGGGACTTCGCGATGAACACTCTCCAAACCCGCGCTCGTGCTGCGCTGTGGTGGCTGGTCCCTTTGGGGGTGCTCCTGCTGCTGATCGGCTGGGAAACCGAATGGGGCAGCGCGATGCGCAAGGTCCCGCCGCCGGAAGACGCGATCGCGCCCCGGCCGGTCGTAACGTCGCTGTTGCCCGAGTACGCGATCGCGGGCGGGACTGCGGCGCGGTCGGAGACCGTGCAGCGGACGCTCTTCAACCCGACGCGCCGTCCGGCGGCCACGCTGGCTGCCGACCCATCGAAGCAGCGGCTGCAGCGCGGCCAGTTCGCGCTTACCGGCACGACGGTGGTCGAAGGGAAGAACACGGCGTTCCTGCGCGAGACGGCCGGCGGCAAGTCGCGCCGCGTGAAGCAGGGCGAAACGATCAACGGCATCGTCGTCGCCGAGGTCAAGCCCGACCGCGTGAGGCTCGCCCTCGGCGACGAGTCGGAAGAGCTGGTGCTGCGGGTCGCGACCAATCCGCGTCCGACTGCACCACCCGCGCCCGCGGGCGCTGCCCCGAATCCGGCGCCGGCGGTTCCCGGAGGCGCGCCCGCAGCGCCGGCGGCGGGGCAGCCGGCACAACCGGCGGCGGCAGGTTCGACGCCGTCGCTGGCCGAGCGTCGGCGCGCCGCGCGCGCGGCGCAAGGCGGCGTTGCCGAGGGCGGCGTCAATCCGGCCGCGGCAGCGACCAGCGCTCCCACGGCGCAACCTTCGCCAACGGCGGCTCCGGCGGCCACTGCCACCGGCACCGCTCCCGATCCCCGCTGGGCGGACGTCTATCGGCGCTACCAGACGCCCGCGGGCCGAAGCCCTCCATGACGCGAACGATTTCCCCCTGCGATAATGGACAGCCTGGACAGCCGCCCCGCGCGGCCGACGCCCGCGCGCTACCCCGGGCCGTGCCATGCCGCGCCCGCGCCACGACCGGACAACAACAATGACGATGACCCGATCACTCAGCGGAGCGCTCGTTGGCGCGCTTCCGCTCTTCCTCGCGGCCTGCGCGTCGCAGGCGCCCGCGCCCGAAACGTCGACGCGTACCACGCCCCACACGTACTCGAGGTCTATCTCGCCGGCGCTCGCCGACGCCGCGCAGCGTGCGATGGCGCCGGGCCTGCCCACCGCGGAGGAACGGGATCGGCTGTTCAAGGGCACCGGCGTACTCGTCAAGGGCCAGCAGCCGGGCGGCGGCCTTCCGCCCGGGCCGCCGGTGCAGCCCACGGCCGGCGGCGTCGTGCTGAACTTCGAGGCCGCCGACCTCCGCGAGGTCGTCCGCAACATCCTGGGCGACATCCTGAACGAGAGTTACACGATCGATGCCAGCGTCGGCGGCCAGGTGACGATCCGCACGTCGGCGGGCATACCGCGGGAGGCGCTGCCGGCCACGCTCGAGATGCTGCTGCGGATGAACGGTGCGGCGATGGTCAAGGAGGCGGGGATCTACAAGATCGTCCCGCAGGCCGCCGCGGTGCGCGGCAACGTCACGCCGCAGCTCGGCAATTCGCAGCGCGCGCTGCCGCCGGGGTTCTCGGTGCAGATCGTTCCGCTGCGCTACGTCGGCGTGAAGGAGATGGCGCGGATCCTCGAGCCGTTCGTCAAGGATGCGAGCGCCGTGCGGCCCGACGAGCTGCGCAACCTGATGGTGCTCTCCGGCACCGAGCAGGAGTTGAAGCACCTGGTCGACACGATCGACATGTTCGACATCGACTGGATGGCCGGCATGTCGGTGGGCCTGTTCACGCTGCTGAACGCCGACGTCAAGACGGTGGGGCAGGAACTCGACAAGGCGATCGGTCCCGCGGCGACGAGTCCGCTCGCGGGCATCCTGCGCATCATCCCGATCGAGCGCCTGAACGCGCTGCTCGTCATCACGCCACAGCCGGCGTACCTGGAAGAGGCGAAGAAGTGGATCGCGCGGCTCGATCAGGGCGGGGGCGGCGACGGCCCGCGCTTCTACGTCTACAACCTGCAGAACCAGCGCGCCGAGAAGCTCGGGCCGCTGTTGACGCAGGCGTTCACCGGCCGCGCCGCGCCGGCGTCGGCGCCCACGACGCCGACGGTCGCGCCCGGCACGCCGTCGGGAACGATCGTCAATCCACCGACGTTCCAGCAGACGCCGACAACGCCCACGGCCCCGACGATTCAGGTAACTCCGCCGCCGCCAGGCCCGGTTGCCGCCGCGGTCGCACGCGCCGTCGAGGGCATCGGCATCGTGCGCAACATCCAGGTCGTCGCCGACAAGGACAACAACACGCTGCTGATCGTCGCGACGGCGCCGGAATACACGGTGATCGAAGCCGCGCTGAAGAAACTCGACGTGCCGTCCCGGCAGGTGGCGATCGAGGTCACCATCGCATCGGTGACGCTGACCGACGAGCTCGACTTCGGCGTCGAGTGGCTGTTCAAAGGTGGCGCGCCGTCGGGACGCGGCTCCGGCGGGCTGCTCTCGGGCGGACTGCTCGGGTCGCTCAAGCCCGGCAACCCGGCCGTGCCGCCGGCATCCGCCAATCCGGCGGTCTCCCTTGC
The DNA here is from genome assembly GCA_963726775.1 of uncultured beta proteobacterium. Classification (GTDB taxonomy): domain Bacteria; phylum Pseudomonadota; class Gammaproteobacteria; order Burkholderiales; family Casimicrobiaceae; genus CAIWHR01. Next base: position 627,392 of record CAVSDL010000001.1, on the reverse strand, counting down.
GCAGGGATTCACCTACATCATCAACAATGCGAACTTCCCCGGCGGCATCCAGGCGGCGCTGCACCTGCTCGACAGCTACGGCGACACCAAGGTCATCGCTAATCCGCACCTGGCTGCGCTCGACAACCAGAAGGCGACGATCAAGGCGGGCGACCGCATCCCGGTCTGCCAGCAGAGCTACGTCGGCAGCACGGTCGGGGCCAACTCCAACGTGGTGACCACGACGTCGCAGTACATCGACACCGGCGTCCTGCTGCAGGTGACGCCGCATATAAACGCCGGCGGCCTCGTCACGCTCGACGTGCAGGCTGAGGTGAGCCAACCGGGCGCGACCACCCTGCCTTGCGAGGCGCCGCCGATCAACACGCGCTCGGTGCAGACCATCGTCAGCGTGCAGTCCGGGCAGACGATGGTGATGGGCGGGCTCATTGGCGAAACGAAAGGCAACACATCCAACGGCCTTCCGCTGCTGTCCCGGATCCCGATCATCGGCGGCTTGTTCGGTCAACAGGCACTGACGAACAACCGCACCGAGCTCGTGATGTTCATCACCCCGCGCGTCGTCGAGAGCGAAATCGACCTGAAGAGCGTCGTCGAGGACCTGCGTCGAAGGATGCAGAAGATCGACGATACGTTCGATGTGTTCAAACCGCCGCAAGCGCCTGCTGCCGGCGCAAGCAACGGAAAACCCTGAGCATTTTCGACGGGCGTCGCCGGACGGCGACAAGAAAACGTCGCCAAACCCCGACGAATCCGTGTTGCAGCAAAGCAACGGAATATTCGAGCACTCAATATCCCGAAAATCCCGGTTGACGCTGCCGGAAGCATTGGTTAGGCTTGAACTGAGGATTGCTGCGCCGTAGCGCGGTCATGTATGCAGGGCGATCCTCGCGGACTACGGCGCTTGACCTGATGCAGAAGGGGCAATCCAGGTGAATTGGCAATGTTTTGCAAAACGGGGCGATTGCCCCGGTGCGGTTTGGAGCGTGGTACGGAATCTGCTGCGCTGTGGTTGCATCGCCGTTGCGGTCCTGGCTGCCGGTTGTGTGACGTTGGGCGGCAGTATCGCCCCGGATGCGTCACCCGAAGCCAAGCGTGCCGCGGTGCGCGAACGCTCCGAAGCCCGGTGGCAGGCGATCCTGAAGGGCAACGTTGCTGCGGCGTACGAGTTTTACAGCCCGGGGTCCCGGCAGCAGGTTTCGCTGCCGACATTCGAGGCGCGGACGAGGGGGGTGAGTTTTCGCGATGTCAAGGTCGAAGCGGTCGAGTGCGAGGCAGAAATCTGCAAAGTCCGCATTTCGATCACTTACGACCACCGGCTGATGAAGGGCATGGTTACGCCAGCCGGCGAAACCTGGATCATCGAACAAGGCCAAGCCTGGTACGTCTGGCAGCCATGAACAAGCCGGACTGCCGTTGCATTTTCTCCACAGGGGGCTTTAGGCACGAAAGAAATCGTTTGGACAAGACGAGACCGCTGTAATACCATGCGCATGCTGTCAGCTTTGAAGTGATCACTTTAATTCGCAAACAGAGGAGTATCCAACAACCATGAACACCTTCAAGAAGAAGTCGCTGTACGCCGCCCTCGCCAGTGTTGGCGCGCTGGGCGTCGTCGGCACCGCGCAAGCGGCGAACGTCAACCCGGATGGTCTGGGCCAGGTCCTGATCTACCCGTACTACACGGTGAACAGCAAGAGCACGGCGCCGTACAACTCGCTGCTGTCCGTGGTCAACACGATGGCGTCGGCCAAGGCCGTCAAGGTCCGCTTCATCGAAGGCCGCAACAGCGCGGAAGTGCTCGACTTCAACCTGTTCCTGTCGGCGCACGACGTCTGGACCGCCGGCGTGATTCCGCTGGGCTCGGGCGCCGGAGTGTTCACGGCCGACAAGTCCTGCACGATCCCGACGGTTCCGAGCACCGCGGCGACGGCCCAGCCGTTCGTCAACTATGTGTATGCGGGTGACGGCGCCGGCGACGGACTCGACCGCACGATGGAAGGCTACGTCGAAATCATCGAGATGGGCGTCGTCACGGGCGCGACCGCTACGGCAGTCACGCACGTCAAGGGCGTTCCGCCCTGCACGGCAGCGGGCCTCACCGACGCGGCAGTGGCTGCGAACATCGTCGCCCCGACGGGTGGCCTGTTCGGCGGCATCTCGCTGATCAACGTGCTGGCCGGTGTGGACGTCTCGGAAAACGCCGTCGCGATCGATAACTTCCGCACGACGGGCACGTACAACGTCCCGGGCAGCATCAAGCCGGACCTGACCGACGTCAACCCGTCCACCTCCGTGGTCTTTGCGGGTGCGGCTGTGGTTTCGTCCGCCTGGACTTCGCCGATCGACACGATCTCGGCGCTGTTCATGGTCGAGCACATCGCCAACGAGTACGTGCTGGACACCGTCTCGGCGTCGGGCACCGACTGGGTCTTGACGATGCCGACCAAGCGCTACTACTTCAACTCGGACGGTTCGGTCATCAAACTGTTCCAGCGCAACTTCGTGACCAACTCGTGCGACGACATCGGCCTGTCGGTGTTCGACCGCGAAGAAGTGTTCCCGTCGACGCCGCAGGGCTTCTCGCCGCCGCCGCCCGCCGGAAAGGTCGCCGGAATGTGTTGGGAAGCGAACGTCCTGACGTTCAACAGCACGAACATCCTGGCGTCCGCCAACAGCTTGAGCGCCACGGTGAGTTACCAGAACGGCTGGGCGGATCTGACGGTAACGCCGGTCGCGACGTTCGACGGCTCGTCCGCGCACAACCTGGTGTCCACGACCAACCAGACGTACTTCGGCCTGCCGATCATCGGTTTCGCGGCGCAGTCGTTCACCAATGGCACGTTGACCTCCACCGATGGTTCGCTGGTGCAGGCCAACTACGCCGGGACGTTCAACCATCGCTTTACGCGGCACATCCAGTAACGCTTGGCAACAATGCAATGCGGCGGGCGGGGAGCGATCCCCGCCCGTTTTTTTCGCTTGTCGGCCGGCTCGTCCGCGACTCGCATGGGCGGTACCGGAGGGCGGATGGGCGGCGGTGCCTGAGATTGGTGCAGCACGGAACGATGCGCTATAATGTCGTCAAATCAACGAATTATTGGCGCGGAAATTGCGTTATTTCGAGTAATGTCCCGTCGCCACCACCGGAGTATTCAATGATCCGATCACTGCTTCGCCAGGCCTTGGGCCCGCTTGCCGGCGCAGCCTTGGCTGGTCTTGCCGTCATCCCGGCGCAGGGCGCCCAGATTACGCTCAGCGATTCCAGTTGCGACAGTTTCTCGCTGAGCGGCGCTGCGCCGAATCAGACGCTCACCTGCGTGGTTTCCAACGCGCCGACGGGGTGCTCGATTTCGGGACCCTCCACGGGCACGGTCGGAACGCCGATCACGCTGACCGCCGTCTGCCAGAGCGGCTCGGCAAATGGGTGGACGTGGACGGGTGGCAGCTGCGTCGGCGTGACCACCCAGAGCTGCGCGGCCAGCGATTCGTTGGGCCAGACGACGTATCAGGTCACTCCTCGAAACGCCATCGGCAACGGCAATCAGGCGAGCCTCCTGGTGACCTGGAGCAACACGCCTCCGGCGCCGCCGAGCGGTTGCACCCTTGCTGCAAATCCTTCGAGTATGACGGCCTCCGGGAGCGTGACGCTCACGGCGGCGTGCACCGGAGGTGCGGCGCCGACGAGCTGGGCGTGGACCGGCGCAGGCGCCGTAACGCCAACCAACGTCAACAACCAGATTATTACCGTCGGCGCGACGACCACGTTCTCGGTGACCCCGAGCAACGGCGGCGGCAACGGCAACACCGCACAAGCTATCGTCACTGTCGGTGCGCCGCCGCCACCGGCCGGCGCAGCCTGCACGGTTAGCGGGCAGTCGTATGCCGTCGTCGACGCGGGCGTCTTGGGGATGGTCAATCCGGTCTCCACGGTGGGCGTTTCGAGCCAGACGGTTGCGGTCGCCACGCTGCAGGTTCCGTCCGGCTTCTCGACCAAGGCTGGAAGCACGATACAGGTCTACGCGTCCAATAACGGAAGTGGAACGCGCGAGGTGTGGATGTCGAAGACGCGCTGCGACATGCCGGGCGCCATCGTGCCCACGATCGGGCAAACCACGTTGCCGGGGACTGTATTTGTGGGGCCGTCGCAGAATATTTATTACACGATCGGCGGATCCGACCCGAACTCCGTCAACATGGTGGCCGGCGAGACATGGTATCTGCATGTGATCAGCAAGAAAATTAACTCCTCGGGTATAGCGACGTGGTGTACCACCGGCTGTAATTTCGGCATGACCTGGAACCCGCCGCCGCAGTAACCTTCCGCAGCGCGCGGCCCGCGAGCCGCGCCTGGCACAACGGGCCCCGTCTTGGGGCCCGCTGTTTTTTGAATGCCATCGACATGAACATCATCCGGTTTTTTTTCTCCACAGCGCTGCTTTCGCTCGTGGCCGTTCCGGCAGCTGCGCAGGTCCCGGCGCCGGCCAATCCATTGGCGGTCGCACCGGTAGCACTCACCGACGAGACCGTGCTGATCAGCAATTCGCGTGCGGTCGTCACCAAGGCCGATTACGACGCCGAGGTCTTGCGCATGCCCAACGAAATTCGGCAGGTCTTCCCCACCGACCCCCATCGCGTGTCGGGCATGGTCAACAACCTGCGCACGACCAAGACGCTCGCCGCCGAGGCGCGCGCGCTCGGCATCGACAAGGAGCGCGACGCCAAGCGTCGCATCGCCTCCGAGACCGATCGTCTCCTCGCCGCGATGCTGCTCGACCGCTTCGACGCCGAGTCGGGCCGCGAATTCGACGCCCGCCCCGGCACCGACCAGGTCGCCCGCGAGCGCTATCTCGTCAACAAGGCGAAGTACCAGGTGCCGGAGCAGGTGAGCGCGACGCACATCCTGTTCGAAGTGCCGAAGCATTCGAGCGACGAGGCGAAGAAGCTCGCGCAGGACGCGCGCGCGCGCATCGTCGCTGGCGCCGACATGAACGCGCTGGCCAGGGAAATCTCCGAGGACCCGTCGGCGAAGCGCAACGACGGCAAGCTCGACTGGTTCGTCCGCGAGAAGATGGACCCGGCGTTCTCGCAGGCGGTGTTCGCCCTCAAGGCCGTGGGTGATGTGAGCGAGCCCGTGCAGAGCCGCTTCGGCTGGCACGTGGTCCGCCTCGACGGCCGCCGCGGCGGCGGTACGCGCCCCTACGACGAAGTGAAGCCCGAGATCGTCGCCGACCTGCGCAAGGCGTACATCGACGAGCGCCGCGCGGCGCGCGTCGCCGAGCTGCGCGACGACCCGAAGACCGAGATCAACAACGCCGCGATCGAACTCCTCTACCTGCGCCCGGATCCGGAAGCGATCAAGCGGGCGACGCAGGGCACGAAGCCGTAACGCCGCCCGGCGTGGCCCGCGACGCATTGCGGCGGAGGGGGATCCGGGGGCGGAATTGCCATGTCCGGGAGCGACCCGAATTCCACTTCCCGCGATTCGCCACCATCGGGCCATGCGAGCCCGGACCAAACGATGAACCACTCCATTAGGGCGGTATCGCGACCGACCGCGATGGACGCTTGGCATCGTACGGCATTTTGCCGTATCATAGGCCAAAGGAGATTCGCCATGTCCACCCCCCGCACGCCAACGGCCCGCCTTGAAGCTCGAATCAGCGCCGAATTGCACGCGACGCTCAAACAGGCAGCGGCGCTTCAGGACCGCACGCTGACCGATTTCGTAATCGCAGCCGCTCAGGAAGCGGCGCAGCGCGCCATCGAGCAAGCAAGAGTCATCCGTTTGTCGATGGCCGATCAGGAACGCTTTGCGCGCGCGCTGCTCTCGCCGCCGAAACCCAAGCCGGCGCTGGCACGCGCGTTTGCCCGTCGGCGCAAGTTGATGGCAACGGATTGAGTGGCGACGCGTTTTCGCATCGTTGGACTCGATCCGAAGCGGGATCGGAGCGGATTTTGCAGCGACGTTGAAGAACTCGATCGTTACTTTCGTGAGCGCGTAACCCAGGACATCCGGCGCCGCGTCGCCACGTGCTTCGTCGCCGTCGATGACAAGGATCGCGTAGCCGGGTTCTACACGCTGGCCGCGGCTAGCGTACTTTTGGCTGACCTGCCCGAAGATTTGGCCGGGAAGCTGCCGCGCTACCCCTCGGTGCCTGCCGTCCGCATGGGACGGCTCGCAGTCGACCAGGCAGCCAGGGGCCAAGGGCTCGGTGGCGCATTATTGGCCGACGCCTTGTCGCGCATCACGCAATCCGAAATCGCGGCATTCGCACTATTGGTTGATGCCAAGGACGAGACTGCAGCCGCTTTCTACCGCCACCATGGCTTCATTCCGCTTGAGGGCGCGCCGCGAACGCTGTTCTTGCCATTGGCGACGGCCGAGTTGGCGCGCGGGCGAGGCAAACTGCTCTAGTGTACTGAGTCTGAAATTCGTGACATATCTGCATGTTGTCGTTCCCGCGAAGGCGGAAACCCTAGGGACTTTCCGATGCATTTCAATGACACTGGGTCTCCACGTGCGCGGGGACGACAGCGCCGGGGAAATCGATGCTCGCGTCGGAAAACGGGAAACAACGTTTGCAAGTTGACAGGTAGCCCGGCCCCGGGTGGCCTTCGCTGACGCTGGACTTCGCTGTCCATTCCAAGCCCCGTTTCGTCGGGGTTTTTCCTTAAGCGCGGTGTTACTTCTCAGTTGGCACCAGTATTCGCGATCCCGTTGTCGGCTTAATGGCTTAACGTGACATTCGCCGACCGCCGTTGTCACGTTCCTGGTCCTGCGCCAGCGCAGCGAGTGCCCGGTCGCGCTCGTCGTTGTCGAGGAACGTCGTTTCGCGAAAGCGGCTCGCGATGACACCGGCGTTCAGCACGCCAGCCTTCAACCCGGCCTGGATCCACTCGCGGTCGCGCGGCTCGCCTCGAGCGTACTTCGACACTGCCGCGTCGTTGGGGTCGAGGAAGAACACGATGACGCCGTTCGGCAAAGGAACGCGGACGAGCCGGGGCCTCCAGTTTTCGGGAAGCGTCGGAAGGTCGGGGGATACGGGGTCGAGGTAGAATCCGTGCGCGGCCTCGAACTCGCTGCCTTGTCCGAGAGCCGCGCTGAGTTCGAAGATGCGGCTCGGGTCGTGCCGGGTGAAACAGTCGACGTCTATCGACATCAGCATCCGGGGCGGAACGGCACCGGGGTCCAGGACGCCCAACGCCGAGAGACTGCCTACGACTACGAACTCGGTGTGATCAGTGCGGCGGCGGGCCTCCTCGAACAGGCTTGCGAGGTCAGCTAGTTCCATACCCACGACCACGGGGAGTTCTGGAACAACGCGTCCTCCCATGCGCCGAACGACGCCATCTCCTTCGCAATTCCGCGCGGCGGCAGCTCCAGAACCCGGGCCCAGCGTTCGATGTAGTACGGGCTGCAGCTCTGCTTTTGCCTCCAGAGGTCGACGCGCTCCTTGGCTTTGCTGACGAGCGCAACGGCCGAATGCTCGTCGCTGGCGAGTTCGATGGCGAGCCGCAGGTGACGGCTTCGAGTTTGCTCGAGCTTGTGTTGCTGCTCCAGGCGCGCTCGCTTCCGGTCGTCCGACGGCGCTGCGCCGAGCACGGACGGCTTCACGCCGAGAGCTTCGAACAAGCGGTCAAGGACATCCGTCTGGACCGCCGTCGCCTTCCCTTGCTCGAGCCGGGACAGGACCGTCCGCGACACGCTCGCGTTGCGAGCGAGCTGCGCCTGCGACAGGCCCTTCGCGACCCGGTGGCCGCGGACAATTTCGCCGGAAAGTTGAGCAAGCACAGCCGTATCTTTATATGGACAATGTTCATTATAGTGAACTACCTTCGCTTGCGCAACCCTACTTGTTTCAATGGTCTTGGTGGGATTAGGCCCTCTATTCGCATCATCGCGGGAGCCTACGGGTTCCCGCGTTGTGGCGCTCCGCCGTCAACTGGCCTGGTGGATTTGACCAGGACCCAGCCGGGAATCGTGAGGTCATAGTAGGTCGACCGACCGCCACCTTTGCGTCTCCGGCTGGCGGTAGGCGAATGGTGTTGACTTGACATGTCTGCCATTACCTGGGTAATGTGCCGGCATGACTATCGCACAATCCAAAGTGACGGCCCAGGGCCAGATTTCCGTGCCGGCGGAGATTCGGAAAAAACTGGGGCTACGTCCGGGTTCTGTACTGGAATGGGACGAGAAGGGTGGAGAGGTTGTCGTCCGCCGAGCCGGTCGGTACACATCTGCCCAGATCCATGAGGTGTTGTTTGGACTCCCGCACACGCAAAAGGCGAAGGTGAATGTAAAGGAAGGCATCAGGAAGCACATTCGCCAACGTCATGCGCGCGATTGATACCAATGTGCTGGTGCGTTTGCTGGTTCGCGACGATCCGCGCCAACTCGATGTGGCCGAAAAGTTTCTCGTTAAAGGCGCATGGGTATCGCACGTGGTGCTCGCGGAAACGCTGTGGGTTCTCGATGCGGTCTATGAGCGCTCGGCGGAACAGATTGGAGCCGCAGTGGAGCGACTGCTGGCGCACGCCGATTTGACGCTCCAGGATGCCGACGTTGTCGCGGCCGCACTAGGACAATTCCGCGGCAAGCCCACGCTCGGGTTTTCCGATTGCCTTGTACTGGAGGTCGCGCGCAAGGCCGGGCACCTGCCACTCGGCACATTCGACCGCCAGCTCGGCAAGGTCGCCGGGGCTCATCGGCTCGACTGATCACCTCTAAGTACGCCGCACCCGTGCCAACCGTCATAAATTGCAGGCGGGCATTTACACGAATCCTTCAGTGTAATAACATTGTTATTATATTGGAGGCGTCATGAAGGCGGCGATTCGTCGAATGGGAAATTCCCGGGGGGTGCTCATCCCCAAGCCCGTGCTTGAGCAAGTCGGGTTGGAGGACGAAGCCGAGATGGTGGTGGAAAACGATTCCATCGTGCTGCGTCGGCCGCGCAAGAATGCACGGGAAGGATGGGCTGAGGCGAGCCGGAAGATCGCGATGGCCGATGACGATCGGCTGGTGTGGCCGGAGTTCGCAAACGAGGACGACGCGGCGCTGAAATGGTAGTGGTCCGCGGCGACGTGTGGCTCGCGGTGCTCGATCCGACGATCGGCAGCGAGATCAGGAAAACACGGCCGTGTGTCGTCGTTTCGCCGCCGGAGATGCACGATCATTTGCGGACGGTCATCGTTGCGCCGATGACGACGGGAGGCCAGCTGGCGCCGTTCCGAATTCCGCTGACGTTCGGCGGTAAGAAGGGCCTGGTTCTTCTGGATCAGATCCGAACCCTCGACAAAGGTCGCCTGGCCAGAAAGGTCGGCGCCGTGAGCCCCGCCACGCTGCGGGCGACGCTGGCCGCGTTGCAACAGACGTTTTCCGCTTGAGCAAACAGACATCAAGACATGAGGATATGTAAGCTTTTGCTTGCTCGGCAACATCGACAATGTGGCAGAGGTGCTCGCGGTGGCGGAGATCGATTTGATTCGATGATTCTGCTCGTCAGCCAGACTGTGGGAAGAAGTCCGGGCGCGTGACAAGGACGAAGAAATGAAGTCCCTGACCAAAGAACAACTGGAGGCGATTCGCAAGTACGAGCCCAAGCGGCGTGAAAAAGTGCTGAGCAGTCTGCTCGAGTGAACGCGCGGACGTGGCAACCGTGCCCACGCCCATAAAACCCCCCATGCCAACCCAGTCGGCTTCCGGCCACGTGTTGCCGGCAACAGCGCCGCTTGTTGTTGCGGCGCGTAATCGCGCGCTCTTCGCCAATTTCTTCCTGCGTGAGCTCGACACGCGCTATCTGGGGAGCATCAGCGGCCTCGCGTGGGCGCTGCTCCATCCGCTGCTGCTGCTCGCCGTCTATCACTTCGTGTTCACGTCGGTTTTCCGGATGGGCGCGTTCGAGGGCAAGAGCTTCCTGCTCTTCGTCGCGGTCGCGCTGTGGCCGTGGCTCGCGGCGCAGGAAGGATTGCAGCGCGCGACGGTCGCGATTGCCGAATACGCAGGGCTGATCCGCAAGGTTGCCTTTCCGCACGAGCTCGCCATTTACGCATCGGTCGCGTCAACGCTCGTCTTGCAGTTCGCCGGCTATCTCGCCGTGCTCGTCGTGCTCTTCGCGTTCGGCGAACCGGTGCGCTTCGAAGGCCTGCTGCTCGCGGTGCCGATCTGGATTGTCCTCGCGCTGGCGGTGACCGGCATCGCGCTGGCGCTGGCCGCGCTGCAGGTATTCGTCCGCGATGTCGTGCAGGTGCTGGCGCCGATTCTGATTATCCTGATGTACCTGACGCCGATCCTGTATCCGTTATCGCTGGTTCCCGCCGGCGTGCGACCGTGGGTCGCGGCGAACCCGTTCGGCTGGCTCGTCGACCGTCTGCGTGATGCGCTGCTCGAGGGCCGGCTAGCGTTGCGCTGGGGCGACGCGATGGCGCTCGCCGTCGCTCTCGTCCTGTTCTTCGGGGGGCGCTGGGTGTTCCGCCGGTTGTCGCCGCATTTCGAGGATTTCGTGTGAAACCCTCCCGAAAACCACGATCTGTTCGCCACGATTCCGGAACCGCTTCGTGAGTGCGCTGCTGTCGCTGGCGAACGTCGGCAAGGATTACGCGAAGATCGAATCCCGTGGCGGACGGCTGCGCCTCGTCTGGGACCTTCTGCGCGGCCGGCCCGCGGCGCATGTATTCCGCGCGCTCGACGACGTCGGCTTCGAGCTCGAGCGCGGCGAGTCGCTGGGCGTGATCGGCGCGAACGGCGCCGGCAAGTCGACGCTCCTGAAGATTGTCGCGGGCGTCATCCCGCCGACGCGGGGCACCGTCGCCGTCAACGGACGTGTGGGCGCATTGCTGGAACTGGGATCGGGCTTCCATCCCGAGTACACGGGGCTCGCCAACATCGACCTCGCCGCGGCGTTGCTCGGGATCCCGCCTGCGGAGATCGCCGCCAAGCGCGACGAGATCGTGGCGTTCGCCGACATCGGCGAGCATATCCACGAACCGATCAAGCATTATTCGTCGGGGATGGTCGTGCGGCTGGGCTTCGCCGTCGCGACCACGCTGGCGCCGGACGTGCTGATCACCGACGAGGTGCTCGCCGTCGGCGACGAGTCGTTCCAGAAGAAGTGCGTCGCGTGGATCGAGCGCTACCTCGCCGGTGGCGGTACGCTCCTCATGTGCTCGCACAGCATGTACCACGTGCAGAAGCTCTGCCGGCACGCGGTATGGCTGAAGGACGGGCGCGTCGAGCGCTACGGGCCGTCGGCCGACGTCACGCAGGCGTACCTCGCCTTTCACGAGGAGAAGACGGCTGCCACCAAGAGGCCCATCGGCATCACCGATGCGGCTGCCGCCGCTGCCGCCGGCTACTACGCACTGAAGCCGTTCGCGATCGCCCCGCGCGAATCGGTGCCGCAAGGCTCGCCGTTCGTCGTCTCGGGCGAGGTCTATTCGCCGGACGGCCGCGCGCCGGTGATCCTGATCGGCTTTGTGCGCGCCGACGGGACGCCGGTGTATGGCGTGGCGACGGACATGGATCACGTGCGGCCGCGGGCCGTGGCGCCGGACCGGTACGCATACGAAATCGAGTTCCCGTCACTGGCGCTGCTTCCCGGCAAGTATTTCGTGCGCGCGCACGCGCTCGATCCGGAGGGCGTGCGGATGTTCGATACGCTGGAAAAGCCGCTGGTGGTCACGGGCGACTCACGAGAATTCGGGCTCGTCCGGATCGAGCATCGCTGGCGCGGCGCCGACGGCGGCCCGACCTAATGACCTGCGCGGTGGGGCGGCCGTGGCGCTGATCATCGTCGAAGTGGACGACGCCACCGCGCTCGCGGGTGAACTTTTCCGGAAGGCGTTCGGGCACCCCCTTCCCGATTTCCCGCGGCACTTCGTGGCGCTTGACCGGACCGGCGGCGGTGTGCTGCGGGCCATCGCCTACATTCACTACACGGCCTGGGAAGACGACGGCTGGCTCTGCGGCGGCCTGTGTGTCGACCGCGACGCGTATGCGCGTGCGGAACCCGCGGACGCCGCGATATGGAAGCGCGCCGGCGGGATCGGCGAGATCGTCTTTCGGCACACGTTCGCGCGGCTCACCGACCGCGCCGCGATCTTCGGGTATTGCGGCGACGCGCGGCAATGGCAGCACGATCTCAACGTGGGCTTTGTACCGGCCGGTCCGCCGCGCCTCCTCGTGCACTGGAACCGGGAGGTTCCGCCGACGGAGCGGACCGCGATGGTGGCGCGCGTCGCCGCGCTGGGTGCGTTCTGACCGCGATGCGCGCGTTCGTCCTCACCTATCATTCCGGCAATCTCACCGGCAACGATTACGCCAGCAATAACCTGGTTGCGCTGGCGCAGGACCTGGAGCAGCTCCACGCGCTGTCCGTTCCCGTCGTGCCGCTGCGCGACATTGTCGGCGCGCTGCTGAACGGTGCCGGAGATCGCCTGCCGGAGCGTGTGGCGGCCATCACGCTGGACGACGGGCTCGATTTCGATTTTGTCGATCTGGTGCATCCGTTCCACGGCCCGCAGGCCTCGGTGCACACCGTGTTACGAAGCTTTGCGCAGCGGCATGGTGCCACCGCGCATGCGACAACGTTCGTGATCGCGTCGCCGGACGCGCGCCGGCAGATCGCGGAGCGCGAGATGCTGGGCTACCAGTGGATCGGCGACCACTGGTGGCACGATGCGGTCGCGACCGGATTTTTCGACATCGGCAACCACAGCTGGGACCACCTGAGTCCGTCCGTTTCGCCCGTCGGGCACCGCGAGGGAAAGTCCGGCTCGTTCAAGTTCGTCGATACGTACGAGGACGCCGACCTGCAGGTGCGCGCGGCCCGCGAATTCATCGCGGCCAAGGCGCAGAACCCCGGCCTCGGGCTTTTTGCGTACCCCTACGGCGAGCCCAGCGCCTACCTGGTCGACGAGTATCTGCCCGCGTACGGCCCGCGCAACGGCACGGTCGCCGCGGTCACCGGCACGCCGGGGCCGGTGCACGACGCAAGCAACCGCTGGCTCCTGCCGCGGTACACCTGCGGCATGCATTGGCACTCGCCCGGAGAACTGGCAGGCATCCTCCGTGGTTAGTGTGGTGAATTGCAAGCTCGTTGGATAACTCCAAATCGTTCCGGACGCGCCCGCGACGCGGGCGCGAGCCGGAATCCAGTGACTTTCAAAGACGCTGGGTTTCCGCCTTCGCGGGAACGACGCCATGCAGATATGTCACGAATTTCAGACTAAGAAAACCAGCGGCGTGCAACACGCGATTCGAATCGGTCCGGCGAGCGATCCACGCCCATCTCTTATCGGAGATGGTCCGCATGCGTTGCCGCCCGTCCGGACGGCGCTGTCGCTGGAGTAAAATTCCTGCCAGGCCATTGGCACTTGTGTCGCCTTGCCGGGCGGAGTCCGCCGCGGTCCACCTTTTGGCGACGCCGTTCGCGCCACACCTTTTCCAACAATCCACGCATGCCCGCCGACGATACCGAACAAGCGCGCTCTGCGGCGTCGCCGGAGCAGCCACGTCCGCGGCGCGAACCCACCGGAACGGCGCGCGGCGTGCTGCACGTGATCCACGGCCACGGCGGAGGCACCGAGCATCACGCGCGCGCGCTGATCGAAGCGTCGCGGCAGCGCTACCGCCATTTTCTCGCGATTGCCGTCGACGATGCCTGGCAGCTCGAGGAGCATCGCGACGACGGCACCATCCGCACGTTCGAGTTCCGGCGCGAGGCCGGCGAATCCTGGCCGGATTTCGTCGGTGGACTGTGCGCGACGTTCGGCATCGACCTTCTGCATCTGCACAACATCACCGGCTGCCGCGACGGAGTCATCGCGGCGCTGAAGGGGCTCGATCTGCCTTACGGGTACACGGTGCACGATTTCAACTTCGCGTGCCCGACGATCCTTTTCCTCGGCACCGACGGCATGTACTGCGGCGCGCAAACGGATCCTGGAGCGTGCGCGCGCTGCCTCGCGGCACAGCCGGCGTTCGCGGCCATCGACATCGTGGCGTGGCGCGCGCGCCATCGCGATCTGCTGGCCCGTGCGGCGTTTCTCGTTGCACCATCGGTTTGGGCGGCTGCGACGATGAAAAAGTATTTCCCCGACCCTCCGATCGCGGTGATACCCCACGGCGCCCCGGATGTCTGGGCGATGCAGTCGGAGGGTACCGATGACGACGACGCGCGGACGACGGCGCCGCTTCCCGGGAACATTCTCGCGCTGCCCGACGACGGCGTGCCGACCGTCGCCGTGCTGGGCGCGGTCGGACCCGACAAGGGCGCGCGGCGGCTCGAGCGGCTGGTGGAACTCGTCCGGTCCAGCGGCGCCCGCGTGCGCTTTGTCCTGATCGGTTACATGGACGTGCAGCATGGGCCGTGGCAAAGCGACGATGCGGCATTGACCGTCCACGGCCGCTACGACCCCCGCAACCTGCCGGATCTGCTCGCGCATTATCGCGCCAGCCTTGTCGCTTATCCGTCGGCGGGCCCGGAGACATTCAGCTTCACGCTCACCGAGGCGTGGGCGGCCGGCTGTCCCGTCGTCGTGCCTCCGTTCGGCGCGCTCGCCGAACGCGTTGCCGGCGCCGGCGCCGGCTGGACGTGGACCGACGCCGAGTGGCGTGACGAAGCGAAGATGCTGGCGCGCATCGCGGCGCTCGTCGCGCCGGCAAATCGCGATGCGCTCGCGGCGGCGGCGGAGCGCGCGCGCCGCGTGCCCAGGGCGACGCTGGGGTCGATGGCACAGCGTACGCTTTCGTTGTATGACGCGGCGGTGGATGCCAATGCTGCGCGCGACGGCCGGCTCGCGGTCGCGTCGTTCGGGCAAGCGCGCGTGCGCGATGCGCTTGGCGGATTGCCGGTGCCGGCCATCGGGCCCGCGGCCGGCACCGCGGCGCTGCCTGTCCGGCCGGAGGTGACAGTATCCGGCGCCCCGGCCGACAATGTCGATTCGCGTGTTGCGCAATCCGCGCTGCGCTGGCGCCATTCGCTGCCCGGTCGAGTGATCTATCGGCTCCTGCCGGCGCGCCTGCGCACGGTGTTGAGGAACCGGCTCTCCTGATGGCGACGCCGGAATACGCGCAGTGGCTCGCCCGGGGCCGCGCGCATCAGGCGGAGAATCGTCCGATCGACGCGATGCTGTGCTATCGGCGCGCATTGCGCGTCGAAGCGCGCGCGTCGGCCCCGCATTTCCATCTGGGCGAGGTGCTGTGGCAGCTGGGGCGGATTCCGGATGCCATCGCAGCGTGGCGTGAAGCCTTGCGCGCCGATTCCCGCGATCTTGCCTCGACGCAGGCGCTCGCCGAGGCGCTCCTCGCGACCGGCGATGCGTCCGGCGCGCGCGATGCCGCCGGTCGCGTGCTCGCACTGGCGCCGGACAACGCTCGCGCGACGATGATCCGCGGCATCGCGCGGATGACAACGAACGGCGGAGCAACCGATCCGTCTCCAGGTGCCGATGTCCTGGACGCACTTCGACGTGAGCCGCAGCTCGCCACGGTCGCCACGCTGGCGGGCCCTCTCGCTTTGGCTCTGGATCATGTGCAGGACCTACCCGGGCGCGATACGCTGCTCGCGGTTGTCGCCCGGACCGGCGACGTGCTTGCATCGGCCCCGCCTCTGCTCGTCGTGCTCGCGCTCGAGCACATGGCGGGCGAATCCGGCGCTGATGCGCCTGCCATTCGCGCGGCGCTGCTCAATGCAGCGCGCGTTCGCATCGGCGCGCCGGCCGACCACGAGGCATTGCGCAGGATCGCCGTCGCCGTCGCCCGCGCCGATCCTGAGGCGGCGGGCGAATTTGCGGCGCGCTACGCTGTGCTGTGCGCGCGCGCGTTGGCCGCGCCGGTGACCCTGACCTGGCCGCGCCGCACGGCAGGTCGCCCGCTGCGCGTGGTCGTACTGCGGAATGCAGCATCGGCGGGTGATGCCATTTCGACGGCCATGGCGGCGATCGCCGCGCTGCCCCGCGACGCGTTCGCGGTCATGTTCGCGACCCTCGGCGTTACGGAAGCATCCCCGATCGACGGCGCGCCGAACATGGTGCTACCGCTCCGGTCCGACGAGACGGTCGCAAAGACAATGGCGGCCCTCGATCCCGACGTACTGATCGACTTCGCAGGTCTCGGCGCTGCGACGGGGTCTCTTCTCGCGCAGCGACCGGCGCGCGCGATCTGGACGCTTGCCACGGTCCCGCTGCGGAATTCCGTGCCGCTCGTCGATCGCGTCATTGACGACGTCGCCAGCTTGCAGGACGCGCTCGCGAGTCTCGACATCGGACGCGATCCCGGGGACGACTGCCCGCTCGATGCGTCGTCGATGGCAGCGGCGTGGGCGGCAGCGGTGCTCGCGCACCAGCAGGGCGATCTTGCCACGGCGATAGCGCACTACGACCGCGTACTCACACTCCAGCCCGATTACGCGCCGGCGCATTACCTTGCGGGCGTCGCCAGGCGTGACGCCAATGACGTGGCGGGTGCACGCGATTCGTTCGCGGCCGCGATCGCGACGGCGCCAGGCTACGTCGACGCCCGACTCGCCGCCGCTCGCGCCGCGATCGCGGCGGGGGAAGCGGAATTCGCGATCACCCTGTGCGCGGATGGACTCGCCATCGCGCCGGTCGACGCAGGCTTGCTGCGCGCGGTCGGCCTCGCGCATCTCGCGCGGCAGGACGGGCCATCGGCTGCCGCCGCTTTCGAGCAGGCGCTGCGCCAGGACATGACCGACGGCGAGACGCATTACAACCACGGCGTCGCGCTGCAGATGCAGCGCGGACCAGGACGAAGCGGCGCGCGCCTACCAACGCGCGCTGGTATTTCGCCCGGACTTCGCCGCCGCGCATTTCAACCTCGGCGTGCTGTTTCAGGTGCAAGGAGCGACCGACGCGGCGGTCGCCGCCTACGAGGAGGCGCTGGGCGCGGAGCCCGACAATGTCGCTGCCTCCAAGAATCTGGGTGAAGTGCTGCTCGCTGCGGGCCGCGTCGATGCCTTTCTCGCGAACTTCCGCCGCTTCGAGGCGCGGTGCCCGACGGCGCTGCCGCTTGCGGTGCAGGCGCTGGAGGCCTGCCACTACAGCGGCGATTTCGCGAAGCTCGAGCGCTATATCGACGGTCTGCGTCACGAGCGATTCAAGGCGGGAGATGACCGCGAACTCGTCGATTGCCTCGAGGAGCTGCTGTACCTGCTGCTTTACTTCGACGTCGAGCCCGATACGCCGCGCAGGCTTGCCCTCACGTATGATGCGGCGGCAAGTCATGTCTACGGCATGCCGCTGGCGCGCAGCGCGGTGCGCCGGCCGGGAAAGCTTCGCATCGGGTACATCTCGGCTGATCTGCGCAACCATGTGATGGGCAAGATGATCTGGTCGGCGGTCGAGCATCACGACAAGGCGCGCTTCGAGCTTTTCTTCTATTCGCTGTCCGAAGTGACCGACGACTGGACGAATCGATTCCGGCTTCTCGCGGACCGGTTCGAGGTCATCGCGCACCCTTCGGATCGCGCCGCCGCCGCGCGGATCGCCGTGGATGATCTCGACATCCTGGTCGATCTGGGCACGCACACCAAGGGGGCCAGGCCGGGCATCCTCGCCTTGAAGCCCGCACGGGTACAGATCACCCACGTCGCGAGCGCCGGCACGGTCGGCCTGTCGGCCGTCGATTACAAGCTCACCGACGCGCATGCGGACATTCCCGGGAATCAGGCGTTCCAGATCGAAGCGCTGCTGCCGATGGAGGGGTGCGTGTATCCGTACCGGCATATCGCAGCGGCGGCGACGCATCCGTTCCACCGTGCCGCGCTTGGCATTGCCGATGACGCCATCGTCATCGGCGCGTTCGTCAGCGCATTGAAGCTCTCGCGGCGCTGCCTCGCCTTGTGGCGCGACGTGCTCGTACGCATTCCGCGGGCGAAACTTGCGTTCTCGCCGGCCCATCCGGCGCTCCGCGGCACCTACGAGCGCATCACCGCGGCGGCCGGCATCGCGCCCGACCGCCTGCTGTTCCTGCCCCAGGGTCGCGACGACGCCGAGAATCAGGCGCGCTATGGCCTGGTCGATTTCGTGCTCGACCCGATGCCCTTCGGCGGGGTCAACGGCACGCTGGAGGCGCTCGACATGGGCGTGCCGGTCGTGACGCTGGTCGGCCGGCGCCACGGCGAACGCACGTCGTACTCGATACTCACGAATCTCGGCGTCACCGACACGATCGCCGCGGGCGGGCGCGAGTACGTGGACATCGCGGTGCGGCTTGCCGGAGATGCCGCGTTCATGCACCGCGTGCGCACGGCCATTCGCGCCGGCATGGCGAAATCGACGCTGACCGACATGCCGGCGCACACGCGCTCGCTCGAGCGGGCGTACGTCGCTGCGCTCGCGGCGAAGGCGCCGGAGTCGCTCGCTGCTGCCGGCGAGCAGGGCGATGGCTGACGCGCGCATCGGGCAGGCGGAGACGCTGCTGCGCGGCGGCGATCCCGCGCGGGCGGTGCCGCTCCTGTCCGCGGTGCTCGCATCAGGCGCCACGCAGGACGATTGCCGCGTCGCGCTGATGTTGCGCTCGCGGGCGCGCGAGGCGCTCGCCGACCTGCCGGCGGCGATCGCCGATCTGCGCGACGCGATCGTGCGCTACCCGGACGACGCACGCCTGCGCAACGCACTGGGCATCCTGCTCGCCGATACCGGCGACGTGCGCGGCGCGGTCGACGAATTCTCCACGGCGGTGCGACTCGACGCCGGCTATGCGCGGGCGTGGAACAATCTCGGCAACGCGCTGCGCGCCGACGGTCGCGTCGCCGAGGCGGCGGCGGCGGTGCGCCGGGCGATCGCGGCGCAGCCGGACTATGCGCTGGCGTGGAGCAACCTCGGCACGATGTTGCAGGACCTCGGCGACGAAGCGGGTGCGCGCGAGGCGTTGCGGCGCGCGCTGGCGCTGAAGCCGGATCCGCGCACCCTGCAGGCACTCGCGGGTCTCGCGCGGCAACGCGGCGACGTCGACGAGGCCGTCGATCTGTACACGCGCGCGGCCGACCTCGCGCCGGCCGACACCGGCGTTCTGCTATCGCTCGCCGGCGTGCTGGCCGAGCGCGACGACCTCGCGGCGGCGCGTGACGCGTACGCGCGCGCGCGCGCGCGCCAGCCCGCGCTTCTGCGCGCGGCGTTCGGCGAGGCATTGACGCTTCCGGCAGTGTATTCGGACGCGGCGGCAGTGGGAGGCGCGCGCGCCGCCTACGAAGCCGGATTGGCGCGGCTCGAATCCGAAGTGCCGGCGCTCGTTCGCGGCCGCGGTTTCGACGACGTCGACGACGACCTGCGCTGGACGAACTTTCTGCTTGCGTATCAGGGCGAGGACGATCGGGATCTGCAAGCGCGCTTCGCGGCGATCGCCGGCAGCGCGATCGACGCCATCGCTCCCGAATGGCGTGCGCCTCTGCGACGACGGCCGGCCGGGCCGCGTCTGCGCGTGGGCTTCGCCTCGGCGTTCTTCAACGATGGCACGTGCGGCCGCTATTTCCGCAGCTGGATCGCCGGCCTCGACCGCGCGCTTTTCGAAATCTACGTCTACCACCTGCGGCGCGACCTCACGCCGTTTCTGGAGGGCCTCGCGCCGCACGCTGATCGCATCCGTACTTTCTCCAGCGTGTCCCTCGTGCCGTCGGCGATCGCGCCGGCGATCCGCGCCGATGAGCTCGACGTGCTCGTCTATCCGGAACTCGGGATGCACGGGACGTCCATGGCGCTGGCGGCGCTGCGCCTGGCACCCGTGCAATGTGTCGCCTGGGGCCATCCGGTGACGACCGGGCACGCGACGATCGACGCCTTCCTCACCTGCGCGGCGATGGAGCCGCCGGACGCCGCGCGCCACTACACCGAGCGGCTGCTCCCGCTGCCGGGCATCGGCACCTGCTATGCGCGACCCGCGGTTCCGGGCAGCGCATCGCGCGCGCGCTTTGGCCTGCCGGATAGGGTCGCGCTGTTCCTGTGCCCGCAGTCGCTGTTCAAGATTCATCCCGACAACGACGCGCTTTTCGCGCGGACGCTGGCTGCGGCGCCGGCGGCGCGGCTCGTCGTGTTCGAGGGCCGGCATCCGGCATTGACGGCCCGCTACCGCGCGCGCCTGGGCACCGCGTTTGCGCACGCCGGCATGCGCGTCGAGGAGCGCCTGATCGTGCTGCCGCAGTGCGGCCACGACGACTATATGCGGATCAACGCCGTGTGCGACGCGATGCTCGACACGCTGCGCTGGTCCGGCGGCAACACGAGCCTCGACGCGCTGGCGGCCGGGCTGCCGATCGTGACGCTTCCGGGACGCTTCATGCGCGGACGGCAGAGCGCCGGGATGCTCGCGCTGGCGGGAATCGAGGGACTCGTCGCCGGGGACGAGGACGAATATGTCGGCATCGCCGCGCGGCTGGCGCTGGATCCGGCATGGCGCGCCGCACGCGCGGCGGAGATTCGCGCCGCCGCGGGGCGGCTCTTCGACGACCCGGAACCGGTGCGGGCCCTCGCCGATGTGCTCGGCGCGCTGGTCCATGGCGATGTGCCGGTCACGCCGGACGCGTCGGTCCGCTGAAGCAAACTATCGATGACTGCCCAATCGAACGTTCGCGCTGTCATCGTCCGCGCGGCGTGCGTTGCGGACCTCACACCGGTGCCGAATGGCCGATGAACTGAAAACGTTGCTGTTCTGCACCTCGTATTTTGCCGACGAGGCTGCCTGGCAGCGCCGCTATCGCCGCTGGCTGGCATACAATCGTTCGATTCCGCTGCGCAAGGCGGCGATCTTCTTCATCGACGACTGCTCGCCGCATGTCCCGGCCGACCCCGATGTGCACTGCCTGCACGAGCTGCCGATCGGATCGGATCTCCCCGGCGAAACCTGCATCTACCGTTTTGCGACCCATCTCGGGCGTGAGGGCCTGTTAGGCCATTTCGGTTGGTGGCGCAGCTTTCTGTTCTCGCTCGACATCGCCAGAGCCTTCGGTTTCGAGAAGATCGTGCACGTCGAGTCGGACGCGTATCTGCTCTCGCGCAAGATCGTCGACTACGTCAATGCGATCGAGACCGGGTGGACGGTGATGTGGTGTCCGAAGTACAGGTTCCCGGAACCGGCAATCCAGATCGTCGCCGCCGATCAGTTCCAGAGGATGGCGGACGTAGCGTCGGTGAGCGTGGAGCAGCTGGGCCAGGCGCTGGCGGAGTTCACGCTGCCCTTCACCCACGTCGAAACGCGCTTTGCGGGCAATCGCTACGGCGAGCAGCGGGCGCGGATTCCGGGGTATGCGGATTTCGCCTGCCAGATCGACTCGCCGGAAATTGCAGTCGCCTTTCGCTAGCCCGCGACGTGCGCGCGCAGCGCGGCGGCGACCTCGCGCACGACGGCATCCCAGTCGCCCGGTCGCGGTTGCCGGAAGAGGCGCGCGGTGGGATACCACGGGCTGACGGAACGTTCGAGCCGCCAGCGCCAGTCGGGCGCAAACGGCAGCAGGATCCACGTTCGACGTGCGAGCGCGCCGGCGAGATGCCCGATGCCGGTATCGACGGTGATCACCATGTCGAGCTCGGCCACGAGCGCCGCGGTGCCGTCGAAATCGTTGGGCTCGGTGACGCGTCGCAGCACCCGCGCGGCCGGCACCAAGGCAGCCTCGATTTCATCGTCTTCCCTTTGCAGCGTGAACCACGCGATGTCCGGCACCGCGAACAGCGGCGCAAGCGTGGCGAGTGCCATCGAACGACGGCGATCGTTCGCATGATGTTTGCTGCCCGTCCACGCCAGGCCGACCTTGAGCGATCGGCCATGGGCCGCAAGCGTCGCGGCGATTTCCGCGCGGCGCGCCGGATCGGCGGCGAGGTAGGGTACCTCTGACGGGATCGTATCCGCGGCGACGCCCAGTGCTCCGGCGACCGACATCACCGGCGCGTGCGCGTCGTACTCGGGCATCGCGTCGTCGGGACCCGAGACGCCCACGACGCCGGGAACCGTCGCCAGCAGACGGACGAGCGGAGGCTGGGCGCGAACCCGCACGCGCATGCCGCCCTCGGCGAGCGGCTGCGCGAAGCGGATGAACTGCAGCGTGTCGCCGAGCCCCTGTTCGGCGGTCAACAGCAGCGTCTGTCCGGCACGCACGACGCCGTCCCAGCGGGGTCCTTCGGGGCGGCGCTCATGCAGCGCGAGTTCCGGGACCTTCAACCGCCACTCGTATTGCCGCCAGCCGTCGGCGAACTCGCCGTGCGCAAGCAGCGCGAGCGCGAGGTTCCAGTGCGCCTGGGCGAAGTCCGGGACGTGCGCGAGCGCGTCGAGAAACGCGGCGATTGCCTCGGGCAGGCGATTGGACGCCTGCAGCGCCAATCCGAGATTGTTCGAGGCGATGGCGTGATCGGGTTTGAGCGCCAGCGCACGGCGGAATGCGGCAATGGCCTCGTCGTTGCGGTCGGCCGCCGCAAGCGCCAGGCCGTGATTGTTGTGGAATTCCGGCTCGGTCGGTGACGCCGCGGCCGCGCGCTCCAGCAACGGAAGCGCCTCGTCCAGCCGCAGGCGCTGGTACAGGACCACGCCGAGATAGTGTGTCGACAGCGTATGCGCGGGGGCCATCGCGAGCACGGTGCGATATCCACGCTCGGCGCCGTCGAGGTCGCCGCTCTGATGCCTGGCTACCGCATCGCGCGCGAGTGCGTCCGGGTCGGGTGGTGTCGCAGCGGCCGCCGCGCCGCTGCCGAGCGCCCCGTGGCACTGCTTGTATTTCCTGCCACTGCCGCAGGGACAGGGCTCGTTGCGGCCGACGGCAGCGGGCGGCGCCGTGTTGCGTTCGGCGGTCGCGAGCAGGGCGGCGGCCTCGGTCTCGGCGGGCGCCGCAGCCACTATGCGGCGACCGATAGCCACCGCCGCATTCCACTGTCCGAGCGCCGAGCAGTTCCTCAGGAGCTGCAGGAGTTGCGGCGAGCGCGCGATCGCGTCGGTAAACTCCGGCGCGAGCGCGGCGATTTCGTCCGGCGGCTCCGTTCGGCAGAAATTGAACAGCCCGTCAAAGCCGAAGGGCCTGCCGATCGGATAGGCCGCCTCGAACGAGAAACGGTCGGCTAGCGCATCGGGCGCAAAGCGGATGCCGTGCTCGCGCTCGAGCAGCGGGCGGAACGCGCGGCCAATCGTCGTGTCCTCGGCATCGACTAACGCGATGCGCGGATCCTGAAGCGCTGCGAGCAACTTTCGCGAGCGCAACGAGAATCCGTCGTGATGCCGATACCATGTCGCGCCGATGTAGTCGCAGTCGAGGAAGGCGGGATCCCAGGCGGCCGGATTCACGACGTAGCCGTCCCACTGGACGAGCAGCGCGTGCGGCGTCGCGATGTGCGGCAGCAGCGATTTCAGCACGATGCGCGAGTACATTTCGCGCGTCTCTATCCGGGCGATGCGGACGACGTCGACGCCTTCTGCGGCGACCACGCCGGGCGGCAGCGCGTCGGTCAGGAGCAGTACACGCGCATACCGGACGTCGATCCGCGACCTGGCAAGCGCGCGCAGCGTCAGCGCGTGGTTCGCCGTATCGATGCAGCAGAGCGTGACGCCAGGGAGTTCGAGCATCAAGGCCTATCGATCATTACGCAATCGGGTGACACCTTTGCATATGATTGTCGTCCCCGCGAACGACAATACTTCTGCGACAGCTGTTACTCAATTTGGTAAAGCTTAGTAGGTTGCGGTCGGCGCTGTCGCGGGATCAGCGGCGCCCTCCCGGGCCGCCGCCGGCGCGCCCGCCGCCCATGCCCGGAAGACGAGCAGCATCCAGACGACCATCAGCGGCACCAGGTGCAGCGTCGCGCGGTTGACGGTGGACTGGTCCTCGACCCACAGACCGGCGTTGGTGAAGGCGAAGCCGAACAGCAGGAACGAGACGCCGGCGGCAATGATGATGGTGAGCGGCGCGAGCTCTCGCGACAGCAGCCGCCGCCATTCGAGGACCGCGACGGCGAGTACGCCGTACCAGAGGAGATGCCAGTTGCCGAGTGCGAAATAAGTGTTGAGCAGCGCGCCGATCGGCGGGTCGAACTCGAAATGCATCCGGTAGCCGAGGATCGGCGCTTCGCCGCGTGCGAGCACGAGCACCAGCGCCATGACCGCGGCGAAGCAGAGCGCGGCGATGCGCAGACCGTAGCGCGGCAGAAGCACGACGATGACGCCGGGGATCAGCGTCAGCACCCAGACAATTCCCGGATTCTTCACCACCGTGCACGCGGCGAGCAGCAGCAGCGCCAGCGCGGCGTCGCGCACGCTGTGCGTCTGCAGCGCGCGCAGCGATGCGAGCGCCCCCAGCGTGTAGTACGCGGCCATCGGCAGATCGGCGTAGCCGGCGAGCGCGATGTGCACGTCGAATATCGGCAGCGACAGGACGAGCCATGTCCCGAGCAGCGCGGGCAGCGCGGCGAAGCGCCGCTGCCGCAGGAGGCCGTAGATCGCGAGCCCGAGGGCAACGCCGATGATCCACCACGGCAGGTTGATCGGGGCGTCGTCCCAGCGGCCGATGAGCGTCGCCGCCCACACCTGGAACAGCGGCACCGTCGCCGGATAGTGCGGCGCGGCGTCGAAATACATGTCCTGGCGCGGCGACTGTAAGAAGTCCGGCGCGATGACAAACGGGACGAGCCGTTTCAGCTCGAACCACGTCCGCGCCTTCGTCGCCCACTGCGTCCACGCATCCCACGGATAGAGCGGACGCCACCAGACTTCGGCGAGCAGCAGGCAGAAGCGCAGCGCGATCCACGCGAGCAGCGCCAGCCACACGGCGCGGCGCCAGCCTTCGAGATCGGCGCCGGAAAGATCGCGGCCGATCGCGCGCAGCGCATCGGCGGGCCGTCGGGCGCCGCGTTGCCACGCAAGCGCGCCCAGCGCTGCGGCGAGCACGGCCAGCGGCGCCCCGATCGTCACAATGCCGAACGGTACGCCGAGTGCCGACAGCGCCCGCATCCACAACGTCATCAGGAACACTCCGACGAACCAGCCGCAGCCGATCTGCCATGGCAGCGCGCCGGGCTCGTCGCGAGCGCCCGCGACACCGGGAAGCGCGGCGAGCAGCGCGACGCCCAGCGCCCACGGCAGCGCGAATCCGGCAATCAGCAGCAGCGCATCCATCGGTGTCATTGGATCAGGAAGAGCGCGCCGCCCGGCTCGACCAGTTTCACGTCCGCCGACACGGTCTGCCCGCCGTCCCAGCGCAGCTTGTGCTGCGCGGCGTCGTACTGGATGCCCTTGCGCTGGTAGACGAACAGCCAGTCGCCGGGACGAAACGTGCTCGCGGGCGGCATCGCGTTGCTGCGCGGTTCCGCGTACACGCGATGCGGATACAGGTGATAGGCGGCGCGGCTGCGGAAATAGTGCGCATCGGACGCCACGATGACGCGTGCCGGCGTTGCGGGCAGCACCGTGAGCGCCTTGCCGATGAATTCGAACAGCGCGGCGTCCTCCATGGCCCCATGCTTATCCGCGGCGGTCTTGCCGGCAAACTGCGCCGCCGTCTCCCGGACCTGGCGCGTCAGGTTCAACGTCCAGCGCGCGTCGAGCAGCAGCCACGACGCGAGGAAGAACGTTGCGACGATGGATGCCGTGGTCGCGCCGAACGACCCAGGCCGCCAGCGCCGGATCAGCGCGACGGCGGCCCCGGCGATGACGATGGTGATGGCAAGCAGCAGCGGCAGCGGAAGATCCTGAATGTCGGCGCCACCCGTTACGGTATTGATCGACGTACCGTTCCAGCCTTCGAACGCGAGCCACTCCCTGGCGCGGTCGCCGAGCGTCTCGAACAACCCCATCGGCTTCGCAACGACACCGCGCAGACGGATCGGCTTGGACAGCGGGCCCCGAACCGCCAGCGCGAGTCCGGTGATGCGGCCGATCCACGCGGGATTCTTGGCAAGGAGAATCGGCATCGGGCGCCCGGACTCGATGCGCACCTCGGCGAGATTGAGCCGATTCGGCGCAAAGTCACTGCGCCAGATCACGCTGATGATGCTCTTCTCGGGGAAGTCGATCCCGATCCACGCGAGCGCCGCGTAGTCCGCGGAGCGCAGGTCCACGGTTACCGTGACGAGCGTGTTGCCCTCGGCGTCCGGCGCCGCGATGCTCAACTCGTCGCCGACGATCTGTCCCGTGCCGCGCGCGAGGACGAGGTCGCCGACGCCCCAGGCCTTGGGCGCCGCCCGCGGAAACCACGAGCTCGGCACCGAAAGCGCGCCGTACGCAATGAGGCACGCGATCAGAACGCCAACAAAGACCAGCGCCGCGCGAATCACAGGTCCTGCGCGCGACGTGGCCGTCGCCGGTGCCGACACCACCGCATCCCACGCGGCCGCGGAGGCGGGCGGCGGCACCGGAGGTGTCAAAGGTAATTCGGGGAGGACCACGGGATGTAGGTTCGTCTCGGCCGGCGCACGGTCGGCGGATGGCCACTTTCATTCTAACCGAAGGGCTTCCCGCCACGCCCGCTGCGGAGTTGTGCCGCTGCCCCGCGACGGCAGGCGCCGTCAGTGGGCGTGCTTGCTGCGCAGGAGATGGACGACGGTAAGCGCGATGATGCGCAGATCGAACCAGATCGACCAGTTCTCGATGTAGTAGAGATCGTATTCGATACGCTCGGACAGATCGGTGCTGCCGCGCAGATCGTTGACCTGCGCCCAGCCGGTGATGCCGGCCTTGACGAGATGCTTTTGCATGTATCCCGGGATCTCGCGCCGGAAGCGATCGACGAACTCCGGACGCTCCGGGCGCGGCCCGACGATCGACATTTCGCCGCGCAGCACGTTGAGGAACTGGGGCAGCTCGTCGAGGCTCGTGCGGCGCAGGAAGGCGCCCAACGGCGTCGCGCGCTTCTCGTCGGGCTGCGACCACACCGGGCCCGTGGCCGATTCCGCGTCGGCCGGCATCGAGCGGAACTTCAGCATCGAGAAGCGCTCCCCGTTCCACGTCACCCGGTCCTGGCGGTAGAACACCGGGCCCGGCGAGGTGAGCTTGATGCCAAGCGCGATCAGCAGCATCAGCGGCGAAGCCAGCAACAGGAACAGTCCCGCCAGCACGAAATCCTCGACATTCTTGACGGCGAGGCTCGCACCCTGCAACGGCGAGTCGGTGAGGTTGATCACCGGCAGCCCGACGATTTCGGTGAACGAGTGGTGGAGCAGCGTGAAGTTGAAGATGTCGGGGATGTAGCGCACCTGGACCGGGTGCCGACGCAGGTCGATCAGGAGCTCGCGGATGCGCGCGTCGGCGCGCAGCGGCAGCGCGATCCATACCTGGTCGACCGATTCGCGGTCGAGGTCGGTAGGGAGCTGGCTTACCGGCCCCAGAACAGGGTGCCGGCCGACCTCGCCACCCGCCAGCGCCGGGTTGTCGTCGTAGAAGCCACGGACGACGAAGCCCGCCCATGGCGTCTGCCCGAGGCGTTCGGCGATCGTCGTGCCCAGCCCGCCCGCGCCGACGATGACGATGTGGCGCAGGTTGTAGCCTTGCCGCCGCAGGCGCCGCAAGGCGAGCCGGATGCCCGCGCGCGTCGTGAGATGCACGGCAAGCGTCAGCAGAATCCAGTACATCGACCAGAGCCGTGAGAAGTCGGCGCCCGATTTGGAAAGGAACAGGAACGTGAACCAGATCGCGACGAGCAGCAATGTTGCGTTGACCAGGCGCCGGATTTCCTCGAAGACGGTGACGCCGCGCTGCGGCGCGTAGAGGCCGATGACCGGAAACAGCAGCGCGCACATCGCGCCCATGCCGAGCATCGCGACGATGTACCGGTCCGGCGGGTCCCAGCTGCCGAGGTAGATGCGGTAGACGACGAGCCCGGCGCCGATCAGCAGCAGCGGGTCGAGCAGCCGCATGAGGCTCGCGAGGAGCGGCGCGTTGTCCTTCAGCAGGCTGCGCGGCATCACGCGCTCCCGCGTGCCGCGAACTCGGCGCGGCGGGCGTCGACGAAAGCGGCGAGTTCGGCGCGGAAGCGTCCGACAGAGAACCGTTCGGCGTTCTCACGACATGCGCGCGCGGTGATGCGCTCGCCCGCGGCCTCGAAGCGTCGCACGGCATCCACGATCGCGGCAGGCGTCTGCTCGCCGAAGAACACGCCGGTCGGCGCCGGGTGATCGAGACCGCGCACGGTTTCGGTGACGCCGCCGCGGGCATAGGCGATCACCGGGGTTCCCTGCGCCTGCGCCTCGACGGGAGCGATGCCGAAATCCTCGTCGGCGGCAAACAGGAACGCTCGCGCTTCGGCGAGCCAGCGATCGCGCTCGTCGTCCGCCAGGTGTCCGAGGAGCCGCACGTTGGGGCCGGCCGCCGCCTCCACCCGCGTTCGCTCGGGCCCTTCGCCGATGATGACGAGTTCACGATCCGGCATCGACCGGAAGGCTGCGGCGATGACGTCGATGCGCTTGTACGGGACGAGGCGCGAGACGGTGACGTAGGGCCCGCGCGCGGTTCCCGCCGCCGCCAACGGGGCGAACGTGACTGGTGGGTAGATCACCGTCGCGGTGCGGCCGTAACAGCGGGCGATGCGGTCGGCGATGTGGTTCGAAATGGCGACGAAGTGATCGACGCGGGCGCTGGCGGCCCGATCCCAGGCCTGCAGCCGGTCGAGCGTACGGCGCGCCGCCCAGCCCCACAGCCCGCGGTCGAGCCCGGTCTGGGAGAGGTATTGGTCACGCAGGTCCCAAGCGTAGCGCATCGGTGTGTAGCAATAGCACAAGTGCAACTGGCGCGGCGTCGTGCGCACGCCCTTGGCGACGGCGTGGGAGCTGGAGATCACGAGGTCGAACCCTGACATGTCGAGGCTCTCGACGGCTCGCGGGAACAGCGGCAGGTAGCGGCGAAATGCCGTGCGCGCCCACGGCATCCGCTGCACGAATGTCGTCTGTGCATGGCGCCCGCCGAGGCGCGCCCGGTCCGTCGGCGACAGGAAATCGACGAGGGCGAACAGAGTGGCGTCAGGACAAACGCCCAGAATATCGGCCAGCACCTGTTCCGCTCCGGCCCAGGTGTCGAGCCAGTCGTGGACGACGGCGACATTCATGGCGGGGTTTGCAACGAGTTCCATTCTCGCTCGCAGCGGGACCTGGCGTGGCGTCTATACCAAACATTGGTCAAGCATTCTAGCGGCATCGTGCGGGTCCCGGCCATGCGACCATCGACCGCGTACCTGCGATCGCTGGCGTGCCCGATGCTATAGTCGAGCAGAAAAGAGCCGCTGCTGCCGGCGCGGCAGGTTGCATCCAAGGGCATTTCATGCCGATTCGCGTTGCCTTCAATGCCACGCCGCTGCTCTCGCCGCTCACAGGCATCGGCAACTACATCGTCCAGGTGGGGCAGGCGCTGGCAGAGCAGGGGGAGGTCGACGCCTACTCGTATTATCGGTATCGATGGCGTCACGAGCGCCCGCAGCCGCCGCGCGAACTGGGCGTATCCGGTCCCACGCGGGTGCAGAGAGTCAAGCCGTGGGTGCCGTTTCGCGGCCCGCTGCGCCGGACAATCCACCGGTGGGGCTTTTCCAGCGGGCTGCAGCGCCATCGGATCCAGATCTACCACGAACAGAACTATATTCCGCTCGCCTACGATGTTCCGGTCGTCATCACGATCCACGATCTGTCGTGGATCCGCTATCCGGAGACGCACCCTCCGGACCGCGTCCGCTGGCTCGAGCGCGGGCTGCCCAGGGCACTCGCGCGCGCCGCGGTGATCCTCGTCGATTCGGATTTCGTGCGCGCCGAGGTTCTCGCCACGTTCGGCATTGCGCCGGAGCGCGTGCGCACCGCCTATCTCGGCGTGTCCGGCGACTACCGGCCGCGTGCCGCGGAAGAGACCGCCGCCACGCTGCGCGAGCACGGCCTGGTCCACGGTCGCTATCTGCTGACGGTCGGGACGATCGAGCCGCGCAAGAACATCGCCCACGCGCTCGAAGCGTACGCCGGCCTTGCGACAGAGATCCGTGAGCGCTATCCGCTGGTGGTTGCCGGTGCCCACGGGTGGCGCGCAACGGCGATGGTGAGCCGTCTGCGCCGGCTCGCCGAGCGCGGTCAGATCCGGTTCCTCGGCCACGTTGCGGGGGCCGCGCTGCCCGATCTCTATGCCGGCGCCGCGCTGTTCGTATTCCCTTCGCTCTACGAGGGCTTCGGCTTGCCGCCGCTCGAGGCGATGGCCTCGGGCACGCCGGTAGTCGTGTCCGACAGGGCGTCATTGCCGGAAGTCGTCGGCGCTGCCGGAGCGACCATCGACCCGGAACAGCCGGAGACCACCACGGCGAAGATCGCCGAATTGCTCGAAGATCCGGCGTTGCGGACCGCAATGACCACGCGTGGTATCGCGCGTGCTGCGGGATTCACGTGGGAAGCGTGCGCGGCAGTGGCGCGCGATGCGTATCGCCGGGCGCTATGACTTGCATACTGCGCAACGCACGGGGAAGTCGCTGGCGGCGCGACGGCTCTCATCGGCCTCGCAGCACCATGACTGCCGAGTTCACAGCATGAAGCGGCTGCTCGTCACTGGCCGGCACGGCTTCGTCGGCGCGACGCTCGCGGGCATGGTCGCCGCCGACCCGGCGCTCGCTGAGTGGCAGCTCACCGATGTCCCGGTCGAGCTGGATCTTCGCGATCCCGTTCAGGCGCGCGCCGTCGTCGACGCGGCGGCACCCGATACCGTGCTGCATCTTGCTGCGATCAGCAACGTGCCCGAGTCTTTTCGCAACCCGGAGGCGACGCTGGCCGTCAACCTTATCGGCACGCTGCACCTGCTGCAGGCGTTGCAGCAGCGGGGCTTTGCCGGGCCGGTGGTATTTGTCGGGACCGGCGACATCTACGGGCTTGTGCCGGAGGCCGAGTTGCCGATCGCCGAAACGCGGACACCGGCGCCGCGCAATCCCTACGCGGTCAGCAAGTTCGCCGCCGAGATCCTGTGCTGGCAGTGGACCGTCAGCGAGCGATTGAACATCCGGCTCGCGCGGCCCTTCAATCACATCGGGCCTGGGCAGAGCGACGCCTTCGTCGTCGCGAGCCTCGCGCGGCAGATCGCGGCGATCAAGGCGGGTCGCCGCGATCCCGTCGTCGACGTCGGCGACATCGACGTCACGCGCGACTTCACCGATGTGCGCGACGTCGTGCGCGCCTATCTGCTGCTGCTCGAGCGGGGGGCGGCCGGCGAAACGTACAATATATGCTCGGGCGAGGAGCGGTCGGTCAGGGAGCTGCTCCTGCGCATGGCTGGCCTGGCGGGCGTCGACGTGGCGATCCGGCAGGATCCGGCGCGGATGCGGCCGGGCGAGCAGCGACGCGTGCGCGGCAACCCGGCGAAAATCCGGCGCGCCACGGGATGGGCAGCGGCAACGCCGCTCGACGAGTCGCTGCGCGCGATGCTGGCGCACTGGGAACGGCTGGACGGAGCGCACAAGGGAGAACAGGAATGAGCAAGTCCGCCCTCATCACGGGCATCACCGGGCAAGACGGGGCCTACCTCGCGCAGTTCCTGCTGAACAAGGACTACCGGGTGGCGGGGCTGCTCGCCCGCCGCAGCACCGATACACTGTGGCGCCTGTACGAACTCGGGATTGCCGATCGTGTGGCACTTATCGACGGCGACCTGACCGACATCACGTCGATCCTCCGCGCCTTGGAGGCCTGCACGCCCGACGAGGTCTACAACCTCGGTGCGCAGAGTTTCGTCGCGACATCTTGGCGCCAGCCGCTGCTCACGGCCAACGTGACCGGCATGGGCGCGATCAACATCCTCGAGGCGATCCGGATATTCCAGCCGAAGGCACGCTACTACCAGGCGTCGACCAGCGAGATGTTCGGGTTGATCCAGGCCGAGCACCAGGACGAGAAGACGCCGTTCTATCCGCGCAGTCCGTACGGCGTCGCCAAGCTGTTCGCGCACTGGTCGACGGTAAACTATCGCGAGAGCTTCGGCCTGCACGCGTCGAGCGGCATCCTGTTCAATCACGAGTCGCCGCTGCGCGGCATCGAGTTCGTCACGCGCAAGGTCACCGACGCCGTAGCGCGGATCAAGCTCGGCCGCGCGAAAGAACTGCGCCTGGGCAACATCGACGCGAAGCGCGACTGGGGCTTCGCCGGCGACTATGTCGACGCGATGTGGCGGATGCTGCAGCAGGGCACGCCGGATGATTATGTGATCGCCACCGGAGTCACCACCACTGTCCGTGACATGTGCCGAATCGCGTTCGAGCACGTCGGACTGGACTACGAGAAGCACGTTGTCATAGATCCCGCATTGTTCCGTCCGGCCGAGGTCGACGTGCTGCGTGGCAATCCTGCCAAGGCGCGCGAGCGGCTGGGATGGTCGGCAAAGACGTCGCTCCACGATCTGATTGCGCAGATGGTAGAGAGCGACTTGCGGCGGATGACACACACGGTCTAGTAAGCAACGCTATCGAACAGGCTGCATATGCGTCGTGCGGTGCGTTTGTTGGTGTGGTCGGAAGCGTGGTTTCCACATTCGCCAAGGCATTCCCGGCGCCGGCATTCCACATTACAACCGCAGGCGTCGAGGTTGCGCTGCGCAATCTGGTGATTGCCCCCTTCCCCGGAGGCGGGGCCGCAGACGGAATTTTTGTCGGGGGCGGTGCCGCAATAGTCACAGTCGAGAACTGCCTGATCGCCAACCTGCCCGGAAACGGCATCATTGTCACCGGCCCCTCCATCCTGCGGGTTGCGGACACGACGATCCGCGACAATGGGCAAGGCATTGCGCTTCTGGACGGCGCACGAGCTGTCGTTACGCGCGCCACGATCAGCGGGCACACAGGTAATTGGGCCGTCCTCGCACATGCAACTGCCGCCGCGTCCTTGACCAGCGCTGAAATTGCGGATTCGACTATGGACGGGAATTTGGGTGGCATCCTCGCGTGGTCGAGCAATGCTTCTGGCGCCGTGGCGGTCACCGTCAAAGACAGCAGGCTGGTCGATAATGCTTCTCGCGGCGTCTATGCGCGCTCAGATGCGGGTGCAAACGTAAAGCTATCCGCCAGTAACAACATCGTTGCGAATAATGGCACGACGGGCATTGAGGCCAATGCTTCGGGAGCGAGTGTGTTGGCCAGTGGAAATACGGTAACCGGCAATACAACGGGCCTTTTGGCATCCGGAGGACTACTTGAAAGCGCCGGCAACAATACGGTACGGGGCAACGGAACGGACTCGATTGGCGTCACTGGAGTTGGAACGATTTAGGCCTGCGGCAAGATCAGCGCGCTGGGCTGCAACGGCTCGGTGCGCCTTGGAACGAAAGCGGGGCTCCTGCGCGTGATTCAAGACTCCTCACCGATACGCAGGTACGGGTCTTTCGGGAGCAATTACTAACTGGATTGCGCGGCATGAGCAGGCGGTACGGAGCAACCAGTGTGCGCGGGTCGGCATCGCTGCCGGCCGGTGCGAGATAGGCGCCGAACAACAAAGCATGTGACGGTGCGATTAGTCATGGCCAGTTCTCCTCAGTGAATGGGGATGAGCGGGAAGGCAACACCTGCAGGGATGCCAGCGGGGTATCTGTGGCTTTACGGCAAGGTCACCAAAGTGAAGTGAGCAAAGTTTTTGCAATGCGGCAGCGACGCAAGTGAAAATCACGCGACGCGCCTCGGTGCCGTGCTCGCGCACCTCGCCGGCATCACCGGTTCGCTATTGCAGCGCCCTCGGAATCATGATGCCACTGTAGCCACGGTCTGCGAAGTGGTTGTTGCCAAACGTCCAGATACCCGCTCCTACACCGTTCTGATTCCAGCTTAAGGTGTTGTTCGTGGCCATGATGTTGCTCACGGTAACGATGGTCGTGCCCAGGCCATTGGATTCGCTTTGCAGCGCGGAGGTCGTGTTCTGAATCGTGCTGCGCGTCACGTGGATCCATGCATAACCGTCTACGTTGTAGGCGAGGGCGTAGACGCCTGCAAGTCCACCAGAAACAACCGAATCGCTCACGGTCGCCGTCGTGGTCGAAGCAATGGTGGTCCAGGCAAATACTCCACCCTGTGCATTATTCAGCATCTTGGTGCCGGAAATGTCGGCGGTTGCGCCATTGAGCAGGCGCACGGCGTACTCGCCATTGTTGCGGATGATCGAATTGGCGACCTCGACCTTTCCCGTTCCGCCGACATTCACCCCGGCGTTGGGGAGATTGGCGATCAGGCTGTTCTCGATCGTGAGCGTGGAGGCGCCCGTCATCAGGACCCCGTCGGTGGCGCCGGAGGCCGGGAGAGGCACGATCACCAGGTTGCGCAGCGCGACGGTGAGGCCGGCCGCGGTGATGAGTATCGCCGGTCCGGCCGATCGCCACGACGCTGCCGACCGCGCCGGGAATGGCGAGGATCGACACCGACTTGCCGATGGTCACGGTCGCGGTGTTGTAATTGGCCGAATCGAGCATCCAGATCTCGCCGCCATCGGCGACGGCCGCAAGCGCTGCCGGCAGCAGGCGGCACGGCGCGGGCAGGGTGCACGGATTGGCGTCGCTGCCGGTGGAGGAAATGTAGGCGCGGAACAGTCCGGGCGCAGCGGCGGCATGCGCCGCCACGGCAAGGAACGACATCACGACGAAGGCAAAGGCGCTGCGCAGAACGGTGCGATGGTTCATGGTTATTACTCCCCGAGTGAATGTGAAGGACCGGCAATTGAGCGGTGCCTCGGGGAGTATCTCCGGCTTTGGCGACAACGGTCAAACGCGGATTGCGTTCGCCAATATTCCAAGTTGCGGCGAGTGATGCGATCGGCGATCTTACGATGCCGCAACTTCGGTTGCCATTCGGATCGGGTCGCAGAGATTGAAGCGGGCGAGTCCGACGCGGGAGAGCGCAGAACGCAGCGCACCGGGCCGTCGCAGCTCGGTGCAATTCCAATTCCGGCGGCGCTACGCCGCGACGATCACGGAAATGAATTCGCCTTGTACCACTGGCGCGGCGTGGCCGGCAACACCCTCATTGCAGCGTTACCAGCGTTTCCGTGCCGATATTCAGAGTGTTGTGTATCAAGTGGTTGTTGCCAAGTGTCTGGAAGAACGATTGGGCACCGACGAGAAGCCAGCCGTAGCCGTTGTTCGTGATCATGCTGTAGCTCGCGGCGATCAGGGCCGAACTCAAGCCGGCTGTGGTTTCGCTGTGGAGCGCGCTGTTGGTGTTCTGGATCGTGCACCGCGTCACGAAGATATTTGTGACGCCCTGGAGGATGGTGCTGAGGGCATACACGCCGTCAATTCCACCTGAAATGACCGAATCGCTCACGGTAGCCGTCGTGGTCGACGCAATGGTGGCCCAGGCAAAGACTCCTCCCTGGGCGTTATTCAGCATCTTCGTGCTGGAAATGCCGGCCGATGCGCCATTGAGCAGGCGCACGGCGTACTGGCCATTGTTGCGGATGATCGAATTGGCGACCTCGACCTTTCCCGTTCCGCCGATATTCACCCCGGCGTTGGGGAGGTTGGCAATCAGGCTGTTCTCGATCGTGAGCGTGGAGGCGCCCGTCATCAGGACGCCGTCGGTGGCGCCGGAGGCCGGGAGAGGCACGATCACCAGGTTGCGCAGGGCGACGGTGAGGCCGGCCGCGGAGATGAGTACCGCCGGTCCGGCGATCGCCACGACGCTGCCGACCGCACCGGGAATGGCGAGGATCGACACCGACTTGCCGATGGTCACGGTCGCGGTATTGTAGTTGGCCGAATCGAGCATCCAGATCTCGCCGCCGTCGGCGACGGCGGCAAGCGCTGCCGGCAGCAGGCGGCACGGCGCGGGCAGGGTGCACGGATTGGCGTCGCTGCCGGTGGAGGAAATGTAGGCGCGGAACAGTCCGGGTGCAGCGGCGGCATGCGCCGCCACGGCAAGGAACGACATCACGGCGAAGGCAAAGGCGCTGCGCAGAACGATGCGATGGTTCACGTTTATTACTCCCCGAGTGAATGTGAAGGACCGGCAATTGAACGGTGCCTCGGGGAGTATCTTTGGCTTTGGCGGTGTGGTCAAACCGCGGCGGGCGGCGTCACCATCGCAGTGTCGGGAGATCGGAAAGATCCAAAGGCGCGCGTGATGGAGCACCTGTCCTCTCCGCGAAATTGGCTCATCCTGGGAATCATGGATTCCTTCCCGGGAATGACAAGTCAGCCAGCGCAGCCCAGCGCCCTTTCGTTCCCGCGGCGCTACTTCGCCGCGATCACCGTGATGGTTCCGACGCTGTCCGAACCGTTGTTGCGCACCGCGTTGTTGCCGGCGCTCTCGAAAACAGCTTGTGAGCCGAAGTTGTAAAGGCCAAATCCAGAATTTTCGCTAACCGTATTCCGGCTGGCCCACACCTTGGCTCCTGCTTGATAAGCACTAATGCCATCGCCGTTATGCGAGATGATGCTGTTGCTGGCCAAAAGCGTGACGGAGGCACCCGAATCGGAATATGACTGGAGCCCACGGCGGTGAGCGCTGCGGGCAGCAAACGACAAGGGGCCGCCACGGTGCACGGATTGGTGTCGACACCGGTGCGCGCCAGATAGGTGCGGAACAGCTGGGCATGAGCGGTGCCGGCAACCAGCGCGGTGGCGTTGACCGTTCCGGTGATCCGCGAGATGTTCGCGATGCGCATGACGACCTCCCTGGGAAAGTGACAGTGGACGCGCCTGCCTGTGGAGGACGCGCCGATTCTGTCGCCTTTCACCGGGAAGATGTCGCTGCCGCCGGATCAGGCAGCAGATTCGATTCATGCCCGCCGCCTCCGATTCGACACCGATCGGAGGTTCAATACTCGGTGTGGCAATTCGTTCGCTCGGCAGCGCGCCAGAGCGTACATGGATCGGCGCTCTGCCATTTCGGCGGATTACTCCGTGGCCACTACCGTGATCGTTCCGAATTTGTTGATTGCGTTGTTGCGAACCGTATTGTTGCCGGAGCTTTCGAAGACGGCTGGGGCGTTGACTCCCTGGCCGAAAATGCCATAGTAATTGTCAGTCACTATGTTCCCGCTCGCCATTACGGTAGCAGCCTGGCCGGAAAGGATGCCCACGTAGTTGCGCGTGACTATGTTGTTGCTGGCGGTTAGCTTCATGGATGACCCGGGGGTACCCGCTGCCGACATGCCGTCGCTGACGTTTTGAACGATCTGGCTGTCGTGGACGGAAGCATTCACCACGCCCGAGGCACTGCCCGTCGCCACGATGACGCCGTTATAGTTTCTGCCAATGGTCGAATGGGCGATATCGGCGGTCGTGGTGGTGGCGTTGCCCGCCTCGATCCAGACGCCAAACGCACTGTTCTCAGTGATGGTCGCCCGCGCGACGATGCCGTTCGCGCCATTCCTGATCCACAGGCCGCGGAGGTTGTCTCGTATCGTCGTATCCGTGACTTGCACGATTGCGGCAGCGTTCGCATCGATGCCCGATCCCGGAAGGTTGGCAATCAGGCAGTTCTCGACCGTCAGCGCGGCGCCATTGGTCATGACGATGCCGTCGGTGCCTCCGCCTCCGGGCAGCGGAACGATCACCAGGTTGCGCAGCGCCACCTTGACGCCCGCCGTGGCGATGCTGATGGCGGGGCCGCCCGTGGCCACCACGCTGCCCACCACGCCGGGAACCGCAAGGATCGTCACCGACTTGGTGATGTCGACCGGCGCCGTATTGTAGTTGGCCGAATCGAGCATCCAGATCTCGCCGCCGTCCGTCACGGCGGCGAGCGCGGCAGGCAGCAGACGGCAGGGAGCGGGCAGCGGTGCACGGATTGGCATCGTTCCCGGTGCGTGCCAGATAGGCGCGGAACAACTGGGCGTGAGCCGTGCCGGCGAACAGCACGGTGGCGACGACGGCTCCGACAATTTGCAATATGCTCGTGATGCGCATGACGATCTCCCTGAGAAAGTGACAGTTGACGCGCCTGCCGAGCAGGACGCGCCGATTCTGTCACCTTTCTCGTTGATAAGGTCGATGCGGATCAGACCGCGCGAGTCGATTGTCGCCTGACGCTGCCGAGTGGAGACACTGCCGAGCCCGCGGCACTCGGCGGATCATGCGGATTCGCCACCGGCACCAGAAAGCGAATTGCAGACCCGCCGAAATGTCTGAACGACCTGTCAAATGCCGGATACCGTGGTAATCGTGCCAGACGTATCGGCGCCGTTTTGGCGTACCGTGTTATTCCCCTGGGACTCCAGTATCGCAGTGCCCCCCTGACCGAGGCCGAGGTTGTTGTTCCTCGTCACCAGATTGCTGCTGGCGGTAACGACAATGGAGTTTTGATCGGAGACAATGCCATAATTGTTATGCGAAACGGTCGAACGGCTCACGGAGACGTAGAGCGGCGCGCCAGCGATTGGCGCGAACGCATCAATGCCCCAATTATTTTCAGACAGCACGGAGTCACTGATGGTCGCGGTCGTGGTCGTGCTGGCCGTTATACCGTACACGTAGGCGCCCGCGCCGCCGTTCCCTAACAGTTTCGAGTTCGAGATTTCGGCGGTGGGGCCACTCGCGAGGTAAACGCCATGGGAAGAATTGTCGCGAATGAGGGAATCGACAATTCGAACCCTGGCGGCGGTGTTGACAAATACGCCTGCTCCCGCGAGGTTGGCGAAGAGACAGCCGTCGACCGTCAGCGACGCGCCATTGGTCATGTTGACCCCGTCGGTGCCCCCAGCTCCGGACAGGGGAGCGACCACCAGGTTGCGCAACGATACGTTGACGCCCGCCGTGGCGATGCTGATGGCCGGGCCGCCCGTGGCCACCACGCTGCCCACGACGCCGGGAACGGCAAGGATGCTGACCGACTTGGTGATGTTGACCGTCGTCGTGTTGTAGTTGGCCGAGCCGAGCATCCAGATTTCGCCGCCGTCCGCGACGGCCGTCAGGGCCGCGGGCAACAGACGGCAGGGGGCCGCCAGGTTGCAGGGGTTGGTGTCGAGTCCGGTGGGCGAAAGATAGGTGCGGAACAACTGGGCGTGAGCGGTGCCGGCGAACAGCACGGTGGCGATGACGGCTCCGGTGAATCGCAGGATGTTTGCAATGTGCATGACGATCTCCATGGGGAAGTGACAGTGGACGCGCCTGCCTGTGGCAGGACGCGCCGATTCTGTCACTTTGACCAGGGAAATGTCGATGCCGCCGGATCAGTCCGCGGACGCGATGCAGGCCACTAGCTCCACCGCGTCCGGTCGCCCGTCAACGCTGCCAACGCCGACTCGCGATGACCTCTTTTGCATGGATCCGTCTCGGTCTTGCCATTGCGCTGACCGTTGGCGGGCGATATCCTCGCGCATCCGAGAAGTTCACACACTTGGATGTCAGCCGCCTCTTCCCGGAACATCACTTGGGCCATACCAGCAACATCGGAATTCGACCTCGACGCATTGATGCGGCGCATCCGCGACGACGTGGCACGCCGCAAGGCCGCAGCGGGCCGCGCGGCCGCGGCCATGGATCCGGCGCCCGCTCCGGCCGGTGCTGCGGTCGGTGCTGCGGCGCCGCTGCAATCGACGATCGCGCTGCCGCGGGTGCCCGAGTCGGCAGGGTTGATCGAGCACAAGGATCGCTACGCGCTTGCCGATTTCCTCGTGTTCCAGGACGAGGATTTCGTCCGCAACGCGTATCGCGGAATTCTGCGCCGCGAGCCGGATGCCAACGGGTTCGCTGCGTTTCTCGAGGCCCTGCGCCAGGGACGCCTGGCGAAGGTCGAGGTGCTCGGTCGGATGCGGTACTCGGCCGAAGGTCGGACGGCGGGCGTCCCGATTCGCGCGCTGCCGCTCGCATTCGCACTGCGGTCGGCGCGCCGTGTCCCGGTGTTTGGGCGGATGCTCGGCATTGTGCAGTATCTGGTCCGGTTACCCGATATCGCCCGCAATCACGAGCTACTCGAAGCTGCGTTCTTCCAGCGTCAGTTCGAACTGAATCGCCAGATCAACACGGCGAGTGGAAGGATCGAGCGCGGAATCACGCAAGTGCAGCGCTCGCTGCAGGACGTGGCCGCTGCCGCGCGTGCCAACATCGATGGCGTGCGGGCGGAGATGGCTACGGCGACACGGGTGGGCGCGCTGGAGCAAAGCGTCGATACGCTAGCGAACGCCAAGGCAGATCGCGGCGAGCTCGGCCGGATCGCCGAGCAGGTGGAGGGCAAGGTCGGAGCGGCGCAGCTCATCGCCGTCAATGAGCGGACCCGCGCGACGGAACTCGGTCTGAATGCGCTGTGGCGCGATATGCAGACGCTCGCCGAGCTGCAATCCGCGATGGTGGAAGCGATGAAGACGGGCAGCGGCGTCGGCGAGGCGAGCGAGCCTGTCGGCGCGCGGGGCCGCATGCCTCCGGAGCACGAGCAAAAGGTGACTGCGCTGATCGACAAGGCGCACCACGCGTTGCATGAGAGGGAATCCGTCGCGGGGACGTCCGCAGCGGGGCGAGAAGACGTGCACCTGTTCGATGCGTTCTATGCTGCTTTCGAAAATCGCTTCCGCGGGACCCCCGAGGACATCAGGCAGCGTGTCGCCGTGTACCTTCCCTATGTGCGTGAGGCGCGCGTCGGAAACTTGGATTCGTTCGTGCTCGACATCGGATGCGGGCGCGGCGAGTGGCTCGAATTGCTCAGGGACAATGGTATCGAGGCGCGGGGCGTCGACCTCAATCGGGTTACCGCGGCGCAGTGCCGCGAGCGGGGCCTCGACGTGATCGAAGCCGACGCGATCGAGCATCTGCGAGAACTGGAGACCGACTCGCTCCGGGCCGTCACGGCGATGCATGTCATCGAGCACATTCCCTTCCGGCGGCTGATCGTGCTGTTCGACGAAGTGCTGCGCGTGCTGCAGCCCGGCGGTGTGGCGATCTTCGAGACGCCGAATCCCGAGAACCTGGTCGTCGGCGCGTGCAGTTTCTACTACGACCCGACTCACGAGCGGCCGCTGCCGCCGGAGCCCACGCGGTTCGTCGCGGAATTGCGCGGTTTCGCCGATGTGTCGATCCTGCGGCTGCACCCGGTAGCGGAGCACTTGCAGCTTGCCGACGGCACGCCGGCCATGCGCGAGATCATCAACCGGATGTTTTTCTGTGCGCGGGACTATGCGCTGATCGCTCGCAAGCCGATGCGATGACGCGCCGGAATAGACGACGTTCACGATTCGAACAGGTACGGCGATGCGCGTAGGCATCCTGACGGTTCGAAGCCGCGCGGGAGAGGAGGGCGGAGCGGAGCGGTTCTTCGACGGCCTTCAGTGCGCCTTTGTCGAACGCGGAATCGACGCCGAGCTCGTGGTCATCCGGAGCGACGAATCGACGTACGATTCCATCGAGGAAACGTATCTTCGCGCCTACGACTTCGACGCCGGATCCTTCGACGGCGTAATCTCGACCAAGGCACCGACGTACCTCGTCCGGCACCCGAATCACATCTGCTACCTGGTGCACACGATCCGCGTGTTCTACGACATGTTCGACACGACGTTCCCGAGGCCCACGGCGCAGCTTCTCGCGCAGCGCGCGCGGGTGCACGAACTCGACACGCTGGCGCTCGCCGCTCCGCGCACGCGGCGGGTGTTCGCGATCGGCCACGAGGTGGCGGGCCGTCTGGAGCGGGACAACGGCATCGACGCCGTGGTGCTGCACCCCCCGCTGGGGTTCGACCGGTTCCGTGCCGGTCCGCATGGCGACTACATCTTCCTTCCCGGGCGTCTTCATCGCTGGAAGCGAGTGGACCTGGCGATCGAGGCGATGCGGCACATCCGCTCGCCGCTGCGGCTCCTCATCGCCGGGGCGGGCGAGGACGAGCACGCGTTGCGCGCACGGGCCGGCGCCGATACGCGGATCGTCTTCCTCGGGCGGGTCTCCGAGACCGATCTGGTCGATCTCTACGCGAACGCGCTGGCGGTCGCCTTCGTTCCCGTGCGCGAGGACTACGGTTATGTGACCGTCGAGGCCTTTCGCAGCGGCAAGCCCGTCGTCACGTGCAGTGACTCGGGTGAGGCGGCGGTGCTGGTGGAACACGAGCGCACCGGCCTGGTCGTACCGCCCGATCCGGAGCGCCTCGGTGCCGCGTTCGAGCGGCTCCACGCCGATCGCGGGTTTGCTGCGGTGCTGGGCGCCTCTGCCGCGGCTCGGGAGCGGACGATCACGTGGGACAACGTGGTGCCGGCGCTGGCGGGCGCCTTGGGATTTCCCATGGCGAGAGCGGCGTGAGCACGCTGCCGAACGTGTTGCCGACGAAGGCCCGGGTTGCAGTCGTCGACATGCAGCCCATCATGCCGGCCGTCGGTGGAGGACGATTGCGGCTGCTGGGGCTCTACCATGCGCTCGGACCACAATTCGAGACGACTTACGTGGGCACGTACGACTGGCCCGGTGAGCGGAGGAGGGAGCTGCGGATCAACGATTCATTGACGGAAATCGACGTGCCGCTCTCCGACGAGCACTTCCGCCGCGACGCGCAATGGCGCGATCTTGCTGGCGGTGCGTCGATCATCGACACGGCGTTCCCGATACTGGGACGCCTGTCGCAGGCGTTCCTCGATCGCGCTCGCGCTGCCATCGCCGATGCCGACGCAGTCGTGTTCGCGCATCCCTGGGTGCACCCGTTGGTCGCCGACGCTGTCGATCGCGGCCGACAGCTCGTCGTCTACGATTCCCAGAACGTCGAGGCGCTGCTGCGTTACGAAATCCTCGGTGATACGCCGTTCGGGCGCGAGATCGCCAGGAGCGTTGCGATGACCGAGTCGTTCCTTGCGCGCGACGCCGACGTCGTCGTCGGCTGTTCCACCGACGATATCTCGTTCTACCACGATGCCTACGGCGTGCCGCGCGAGCGGATGTGGGTCGTGCCCAACGGCGTGTTTGTGGCGTCGATCGTCCCGCCCTCGGCCGCGGCACGGGCCGCCGCCAAGGCCGCGTTGGGCATCGTGGGTCCGGCGGCCGTGTTCTTCGGCAGCAACTACGGCCCGAACGTCGAGGCAGCCGAATACATCGCGAAGGACATCGCGCCTGCTCTGCCGGCGGTCACGTTCCTGATTTGCGGCGGTGTCGGCGACGCAGCGTCGGTACACTCAAAGATCGGGGCGAATGTTCGTGTCACGGGACGCGTTTCCGACGAGGAAAGACTCAGGCTTCTCCAGGCGGCTGACGTTGCGCTGAACCCGATGTTCTCGGGCTCCGGAACCAACATCAAGATGTTCGATTTCATGGCGGCAGGATTGCCGATCGTCTCGACCGTGATCGGGGCCCGCGGCATCTGCGATGCGACCACGCGCGGC
The DNA here is from genome assembly GCA_963726775.1 of uncultured beta proteobacterium. GTDB lineage: Bacteria > Pseudomonadota > Gammaproteobacteria > Burkholderiales > Casimicrobiaceae > CAIWHR01. Next base: position 584,201 of record CAVSDL010000001.1, on the reverse strand, counting down.
ATCGCCATTTGCGCACCGGAGTCCATCGCCGGCGCTCTGGCCCGGCTCATCGCGAACGTGGAAGTGCGGCTGCAACTGGGCGCCGACAACCGCCGCTGGGTCGAAAGGGACTTCGCCTGGGAAACATTGTCGCCAATGCTCGGTGCCATTGTGCGCCGTGCACTGGAGCAGCGCGAGGCGGCGGCTGCGGCGCGCCACGTCGAGAAGCCATTTACCATCACGGCCGCGCGCGACGCCGTGGAGCAGCGCGGGACAACCGGCGCGTCGCCGCCGCGAGTCGCGATCCTATCAACCTTGGGCATCCGCTGCGGCATCGCCGAATACACGACGTATCTGACCGAGGCCCTGATTGCGGCGGGCGCCGAAATGACGATCGTCGCGAACCTGCTGGACGGGCATGAAGTCGCCGTGATTCCCCTCTCGCCCGCGCTGCGGGCGGCGGCGGTGGAACGCATTTGGCGTTACGACAACACCACGTGGACGCAGAGCCGCGTCAATGCGACCGAAGTCGTGCGGCTCCTTCGCGCGCGGGCGATCGGCCATCTCAACGTCCAGTACCATCGCGGATTCTTCCCCGAGGCGATGCTGCTCGAATTGCTGCGCACGCTGACGGCCGCGGGCGCCGCCGTCAGCGTGTCGCTGCACAATTCGAGTGATGCGACGGCCGGCTTCCTCGCCCAGCTTGCGATCCTGCCGGTCGAAGTCCTTGTCCACCGTCCCGCCGAAGAGGATCGGCTTCGTGGCCTCGGGATCGGCCATGCGCAGTTCTTCCCACTGGGCATCCGGGCGGCAGCGACGATCGCGAATCCCGGGTTTCCGTTCGCCGCTGCGGATGCCGACCCGATCCTCGCGACGTTCGGCTTCCTGCGGCCTCACAAGGGGCTTCTCGAGCTGGTCGAGGCCATGCAGATCCTGCGCGGCGTCTTTCCCGGCATTCGACTGTTCGCACAGACGGCGCTCTATCCGGTGCAGGATTCCACCGACTACCTCGGAAGTGTCAAACGACGAATCACCGAACTCGGACTGGGCGATGCGGTGCACCTGGATCCCCGCTTCGTCGACATCGACGTGGCCATCGCACGGCTCGCTCGAGCCAAAGCCATCGTATTGCCGTATGGGAATTCCGACGAGGGCGCCAGTGCGGCGGCCGCCACGGCACTGGCCGCACGGCGGCCGCTGATTACGACGCGGGCGCGAATCTTCGACGAATTGCGCGGCGTCGCCTACATGGCGGAGGACAATTCGCCGCCCGTGTTGGCCGCCGCGATCGCCGCCGTGCTTTCCATTCCGGGACTCTGCCGGCACCTCGAGGACCAGTCGCATCGCGTAGCCGAGGCCCGGCAGTGGAGCAACGTCGCGCAACAGCTGCTACGAATCGTGGATGCGGGCCGCCTCACCGCCGTGAACGCCGGAGTGCCGGCAACCGGCGCCCCTGTTATCACTCTGCCGCAGACGTCATGACCATGCGTGACATCGAAGGTAACCCGATCGGCGGCGCCGCGATCGGCCGCCATCGGGGGCGACGATGACAAGCCGGCACGCCGCACCCACGTCTTCCCACCTCGACCCGTTGCGCGAAGAGTTCAGGCGCTTCATCGAGGATTGGTCTGACCCGGGCCTGTATTTCAAGCTCGATCCGCTCGATGCGATCTTTGCGTACCGGCTGTTCCTGGGCCGCAATCCGAATCCCGAGCAGGAGTTGCCGCATCTCGTCGAGCTTTCCAAGGCGACCACCCTGCGGGAGTTCCTCGCGTCGTTGACGTCGTCGCCGGAGTTCGCCAGTCGCACGGGGTTCATGCCGCCGAATCATCTTCTCATGGCGGAGCTCCCCGATTTTCGATTCTGGTTCGATACGCGGGACACCGAGATGGGAGTCAAGATGGGGTTCGGGATATACGAGCCTGACACGGTCGGTTTCTTCCGCGAAACGGTCACCCCGGGAATGACCTGCTGGGACATCGGCGCGCAGACCGGCTTCTACACCTGCCTTTTTGCCGTGCTTACGGGCGAAACCGGTAGAGTCTGCGCCTACGAACCCATGCCGCGCAGTTTCGAAATCATCACCAGGAACGTTCGTGAGAATCGCTTTGGCCCGCGCGTCGCTGCGCGTAACGTCGCGTGCTCGAATTCGCGCGGCCACGTACCGATGCTGGCGGCCGCCAATATGTACGTCGTCGACAGGACGTCAGCGTCGGCGACTTCGATCGAATGCGTACGGCTCGACGAAGAGGATCTTCCGCTTCCGGGGTTGATCAAGATCGACGTCGAGGGACACGAGCCCGCGGTGCTGCAGGGGCTTTCCGGTGTCTTCGCCCGATGCAATCCGATACTCGTCCTCGAGCTGAACGAGTACTGGCTGAAGCGGAATTCGGCAGCGGGCGGCGCTGCAGTGCTGCGTTACCTCGACGAGAATGGATTCGATGCCTTCCGGATGGAAGCCCCATCGACGTCCATTCGCTGGAAGGAATTCCAGCAGGGCGAACTCGGCAATTGCAACGTTGTGGCTCGGCGCAGGACTGGATAGGCAATGAATACGAATGGTTGTGCGCCATTTTGCGTAGTGGAGCGTGGCAATGCCTGACTACGAACAACTACTCGAAGAATTTTATCGAACACTGCTGAAGCCTGGCGATGTCGCCATCGATGCTGGCGCACACGTCGGCCGGCACACGGTCCCGATCGCGCGAGCGGTGGCACCGGGCGGGCAGGTTTTCGCTTTCGAGCCGCTACCGTCTGCCCGGACGCAGCTAGAGCAAGCTGTGGCGGGAAATGCCGCGGTGACCGTTCAGCCCTTTGCGCTTGCGGACAGGGAGGGCGAAGACGAATTCGTCGTGGCTGTAGACTTGCCTGCCTACAGCGGGCTCAAGACCCGCATCTACGACGGCCCGACGCGTTTGGAGCGCATTCGGGTGGAAGTCAGGATGCTCGATCGCCTGTTCGCGAACGCGGATCGGCTCGACTACATCAAGATCGACGCCGAGGGCGGCGAACTCGGTATTCTGCGCGGGGCGGCGGCACTCCTCGAGCGGTTCGCGCCGGTCGTCACATTCGAGTTCGGCGCCAACAGTCTCGGCAGCTACGGGATCACGGTCGAGGACATGGCTGCGTTCTGGGCCGACCGCCCGTACGCAATTTTCGACATCCTGCAGCGGCCATTGAACCCCCGGTGCGTTCGTCCTAAGCGCCGAGAAACAAGAGGTCTGGGATTATGTTGCGTTACCTCTTAACCGGACCAATCAGCTCTCGAAGCGCTGGCAAATCGCCTGCCGATAGGTCACCCCACAAACCTCAAAGATCGCAGCCTGAAAGAGATCCTGGTCACGCGCTGGCGGCGAGCCTACGGATTCCCACTGCTGCAGTAAATTCACTTACGAAACGCGGAAATCTGTCTCAACAAACCGAGCCAACTCTCACCTTGAATCACGATCTTCATGTCTGCCGTAGTATCCTCTACCATGGTGGCCTCGCTTTGGTTTGGGTTGTCGGTCGCCTCGCAGCTACCATCGGAATCAAATCGAGGCCACTGCCTCAAAATCTGCGAAAAATGAGTTGCGTCCTCGCCGTGTGCAGTCGTGACTAGGTCACGTGAATATTGTCGAAACTCCGAGCCGCGACACGAAAATGAGATCGTGAACGCCGTTTGACTCGACAATGCTAATTTTCACTCTCGCCTGGTCTCCAAGTCCAAACGTGTCGCCTCGTCCCAGTGCTCGCCACAGTGGTCCAACCGAAGCGATGAGCGTTGGTGACGGTTGTTGTGGCAGCGGTCTCCTTCGCGTGCCTACGAATGGATGCGGAACATTTGCTCCATGCGTTTCGCAAGACCAATTGTCGCTCGTTCAGAGATGACTGCAAGCGATACCGCGGGATACGCATTGGTATCGGTGGCGACGTCGAGGCCAAACGGTAACGCGATTAGCGCACGCGAGGGCGTAATCGTTGCGCTCCTGTTCACGATCTACTTTGCAGTCTACTTTGCGCCGGCAACGCTCGCAGGGCGACTACTAGCACCAGGTGACGGGATGATTTATTACGTGCCCGCACTCCTTTCGCGTTGGGGCTTGTGGAATCACGAGCTTTATGCCGGGCATCCTGCATTTGCGGACGCACAGGCGCTGATGTTCAGCCCATTGCGCCTTTTCGGTGATAACTACAACTCCGCCGTGACTGCAGTCTACGTGCTCGCAGGATGCGGTGCGTATGCGCTCGCGCGCACGCTGACCGGCTTGCGTGGTGCAGGCGCGCTAGCGGGTCTGGTGTACGCATCTGGCGGGGCAATGATTGCCCATCTCGGTCACCTAACGATTGTCTACTCGGCAGCTTGGATCCCGTGGATCATGTTCGCGATTGCCCGGGCCCGCGACCGCGATGCGCTGTGGCCGCCGGCGGTGGGCGCAGCGGCGATCGCGCTTTCTTCATTTGGAGGCCACCCGCAAGTCTTTGTCTACGGGCTTTTGCTCGCGGTGGTATACGCGGCGTTCTCGATACTGAGCTGCGCGCCAGGATCTCGCGGCGAGCATGTGGCTGGCTATTCGGTGCTGTTGGGTGCAGGACTTGCCGTCGCGTGCGTCCAGCTCATCCCGCTCGCCGAGCTCGGGGGACGGGCGATGCGTGACCAGTGGACCTTTGCCGATTTCACGAGCTACGCGCTTGCGCCGCGCGACCTGGTTCTGTTCTTTTTCCCCAATTTGTTCGGCTCCTCTCCGGGTTTCGGTTTAGCCTACTTCGGTGCCTGGAACCTAACAGAGCTTGCGACCTACACAGGTATTTCGACATTACTGCTTGCTATTGCGGCATATTCGGCCCGCTCGCGTGAACCCGAAGTGGTCTTCTGGGTTGTCATCGCCGCAATTGCGATCATGTACGCGCTCGGGGCTTCGTTGCCACTTGCGAAGCTCGCATTCCACTTGCCCGGGCTCAGTCAGTTCCGCGCTCCGGCGCGCACAGCGTTTATAACGGCACTCGCGCTCGCAGTGCTTTCGGCCTTCGGATATAAGGCAATCGTCGCAGGGCGCCTGTCCGGTAAAGCGCGCAAGCGCGCGTTCTGGCTGCGTGGCGCGACGCTGCTCACCCTCGCGGTGGGCGCGAGTTACGCTGCCTATCCAAGCCTCACCGCGGCCGCCTTGGCCAAGGGGATTACACTTCCCAGTTGGGTAAGCAATCCAGCCGTGTACACAGGGCTCGTCGGGATGGTGCTGTCCGTCAGCGCCGTATTCTGGCTTGCGCGTCGCGGTGTAAACGCGCTCCTGTTCCTGCTCGCGGTGCTCACGGCTGATCTTGCAGCGTTCGGATCGTTCTACGAATGGCGCGCGGGGCCAGCAAAGGGGGAGGTGACGCTCGCCCCAGCATGGGAGCGCTTCTCCGAGGACGTACAACGCGCGGACGGCCGCGTGCTTTTCATCGACGGCGGCGGGCAAACGGCGCCCGCGCGGCCCAATCTCAACCTGCTCTACGGCCTGCCCTCCGCCAGTGGTTATGGCCCGCTTGTGCTTCGTGACTACGCGGAAGCGATAGGCGTCGAGTCGTCGGCCAGCGTCTTATCGCTGCGCGGCTTGCGGCGTCGCTTGCAGCTTAACGGAACCGCGTGGCTTGTCAGTAGCGTGCAATCGCAACGCCCTTTCCAATTTGGTGGAGATTGCACGACGCTGCCGGGCCTGCTGGCGGGGTCCGCCCGATTAGTCGCGAGCACGCGTGCGACCCATGTTGAGGTCGTCTCGCACCTTTCTTGTGCTGTGGGCGTGGCGCAGGATGCGTCGGTGCTAGCGATCTTGGCGAACGGAGTATCCGGCACGGTCGGCGAGGTGACCCTGCGCGCGGGACGTGACACCGCCGAGTGGGCCATCGACCGCCCGGACGTCGTCGCTGTGATCGCGCATCGCCGCCCGCCCGACTCGGAAACGTTTCCTTACGGCGACTTTAACGGGCGCTGGTTCCGCACCTCGCTCCCGCTGCATCCCGATGGGGCTCCGCACGAGGTCAACGAGGTTGTGTTGCGCTGGCTCCAGCCGCCGGGTCCCGGCATAACGCTGCGGTCGCTTGAGCTCGTCGACGCGAGCAGCGGTGTCCGCCGTCGCGTCGCGGCAGAGGACCTTATGTGGGGCGCGGAGGTGCAGCAGGCCGAAGCACGGCAACTGCCCGGCGTGGCATGGGTGCGTCGGGTCGTTGGATTGGGAGCGCCCGCGTGGCTTGTCGCGCACGCGGTGCCGCTTGCGCATGCATCGGCGCTCGCTGCGATTCGCTCAGGACGACTGCCCGATGGTCGCCCATATGATCCCTACGCTACCGTGCTGCTCCCGTTGGATACAACGATATCGGCGAAGGCGACCGCGCCATCGGGCGTGGGCGAGGCGCGCATCGTCGAGCGCCAGAGTCGTACAGTGACGGTCGACGTGCAAGCGCCGGTCGACGCGTATCTAGTAGTCGCCGAATCTTTCTATCCGGGCTGGACAGCGACCCTCGACGGAAATCCCACCCGCGTGCTCGAAGCAAACGTGGCGTTTCAGGCGGTGGAGGTACCGGCCGGCCGCCATACCGTGGTATTCAACTTCTTCCCCGTGAGCCTACTGCTGGGATTCGGGGCCGCAGCCGCGGGCCTCGCCATCCTCGTCGTTTACCTCGTGTCCGCCACTCGCAGTCGGCGCCGGAGGGGACTCGCAGCCGATCCTCTCACCGCAAACGTGAAGCGACACCTTACAGCGTCATGACTAATCACCATGCAGTCATCCTTGCGGGTGGTCGCGGTACGCGCCTCCGCCCATATACGGTGACGCTTCCTAAGCCGCTGGTGCCGGTCGCCGACATGCCGATCCTCGAAATCATCATCCGCCAGCTAGTCGCGACTGGTTTCGGCAGCGCGACAATTGCCGTGAATCACCAAGCCGAATTGATCCGCGCATTCTTCGGCGACGGGTCGAAATGGGGAATCGCGCTCACGTATTCGCTCGGCTTCCAGCCGCTCGGCACGATGGGGCCACTGCGGCTGATGCGGGACCTGCCCGCGAACTTCCTCGTGATGAATGGCGACGTTCTGACCGACCTCCGGTTCGACGCACTCCTCGACAGCCATATCGAAGCGCACGCGATGTTCACAATCTCGGCATCGGCACGCACGCAATCGATCGACTTCGGCGTGCTGCACGTCGACGGCGCCAAGCTGATCGGTTTCGAGGAGAAGCCGGAGATCCCGTATACGGTTAGCATGGGCGTCTACGCGGTATCGAGCGAGATTCTGTCGTGGATCCCGGAGAACCAGGCGTTCGGGTTCGATAACCTGATGATGGGCTTGCTCGCCGCGAAGCGCGAGGTGCGCGTGCGTGTCCACGAAGGAATCTGGCTCGACATCGGTCGCCCCGATGACTACCAGGATGTGTGCGAGCGTTGGCCGGGCTCGCGCCGCACCTCTTGCCCCATGCCTGCGGACGCTAGCGAAGTGGGCAATGCCGCGCGCCCGCTGCCTGGCACGGCGCCGATCATTTCGATTGTCTGTCCCGTGTTCCGAAGAGCGGAGACGATCGAGATATTCCACGCTACCTTGAACGGTGCGCTCGCGCCGATGCGTGGCCGTTACCAATTCATGATCCTGTACGTCGTGGACCCGTCGAGCGACGAAACGGAGGCGCGGCTTGCGCGAATCGCAGAGTCGTCGCCGGACGTGGCCGTACTCGTGATGTCACGCCGCTTCGGCATCAGGCGGCGTCTGTCGCAGGCATCGAGCACAGCCACGGCGTTGCCGTCGTCATGCTGGACAGCGACCTCCAGCATCCGCCGGAGCTTATCCCCGAGCTTGCGCGGCGCTGGGAGGGAGGCGCGGAGATCGTGCAGACGCTGCGACAGGAGGACATGACGCTGTCCTGGTTCAAGTTGGTCCACTTCGCGCTGGTTCTACCAATTCCTGCTGCGCGTCGGCTCGATCGACCTGCCCGCGGGTGCGGCCGACTTCCGACTGATTTCGGCTCGCGTCGCGCGCACGCTGCGTGATCAGCTTCCGGAGCGCAACCCGTTCCTGCGCGGACTCTTCAGCTGGGTAGGATTCAACGTCTGCTACGTGAACTACGAGCCGGCAGCTCGCTTCGGCGGACACTCGAAGCATCGCCTCGGCAATCTACTCGCGTTCGCGCTGAACGGCATCTTCTCCTTTTCGAAGGTTCCGTTGCGGCTTTGCATTTTGGCGGGAATAACGCTCGCACTGCTGAGCGTGCTGTTCACCTTCGTTCAGATTGCCATGTACGCGGCGGGCAGCGATGCCGTACCTGGCTGGGCCTCGTTGTTCGGTGCCGTAGGTGTGATCGGAGGCATACAGTTGCTGTTTCTCGGTGTGATCGGGGAGTACCTGAGCATCATCTTCGACGAAGTCAAGGCACGCCCGCGATATCTCATCGGCCGGCAGATCGGGCCCGGCGGGCATGCCGGACCGGGATTGGATGCACCCGGACGCGAGCGCGCGAAGCCTGAGGCGCATCCATGAGAATGCCGCGGCTCGCCGATCTCGAGCGCGTGATTACCGGACGCGGCGAATCATTCTTTGGGGGCGACATCGCCCGCAGGCAGGTCGCGATGCTTGATGCGGCCGGAGGGCGCCGCGTGCTCGTGGTGGGCGGGGGTGGTTCGATCGGGGAGTGCGACCACGCAGGCGCTCCTGCGCTACCGTCCGGCTGCCGTACATGTGGTGGACGTGAGCGAGAACTATCTCGCTGAGCTGATCCGCGAGATACGGTCCGGCGATCTCGATCTCGCGGGCATCGACTTTCAGACGCACGTATTTGACTATGGCAGCGCAATGATGCGTCGCTTCCTCGACGGAATACAAGCGTTCGATGTAGTCCTTAATTTCGCGGCCGTCAAACACGTGCGTTCGGAGAAGGACGTCTACTCGCTGCTGCACATGCTCGATGTAAACGTGGTGCGGCAGGCGCGATTCAAGCGGTGGCTCGCGGAGTGCGGGCACGCGGGCCGCTACTTCACGGTGTCGACCGACAAGGCGGCGAACCCCGCCAGCCTGATGGGCGCGAGCAAACGGATCATGGAAGACGTAGCGTTCGATATCCTTCCCGCTGCCTTCAAAATGATCTCGTCCGCGCGGTTCGCCAACGTGGCGTTCTCCAACGGCAGCCTGTTGCAGAGTTTCATCGTGCGGATGGAGAAACGCCAACCGCTGGCCGTGCCGCGCGCGACCCGACGCTACTTCATCTCCCACGCGGAGGCGGCAGACATCTGCCTGCTCGCTTCGCTCGCCACACCGTCCGGCCATTCGATGGTACCAGCCTTCGAGCCGGCCGAGCACCTGCTGCTGCTCGAGGACGTTGCCGTCCGGGTGCTGCAGGCATGCGGCGACGAGCCCTGCGTTCACCGACGATGAGGCCGCGGCCAAGCGGGAGGTTGCGACGCACAGCACGCAGGGCCAGTGGCCGGTGCTTCTCGACGCCGCTCGATACGAGCGGAGAGAAGCCGTTCGAAGAATTTGTCGGTGAGGGAGAGGTCGTGGTCGATGTCGGATTCGCGTCGCTGCGCGGCATCCGTCGCCGGCCGGGCCGGGACCTCGAGCGTGTGCTCGGGGAGTTGGAGCGGCTTATCGAATCCTCGGACGCACCGGTCGACAAGCAATCCCTGGCCCGCGTCGTCGAACGCGCCGTGCCGACGATGCATCACGTCGAGACCGACCGCCATCTCGATCAAAGGATGTGATGGACTCGATCGAAACTGTGACCGCCAGCGCAGGTACGCCGTGGCGCGCAGGCGCCGCGACGACGTTGCTGCGGTGCGTCGTTTGCGACGGGCGCCTTGGTGGGTCGCGGATCCGAGGGCTGCTCCGTTGTGTGGAGTGCGGCTTCGTTGCCGCGGATGCCGATATTGATGCAACGGATTTCGGCGCGCTCTATGGCAAGGACTACTTCCACGGCAGCGAATATCTGGACTACATCAAGGAACGAGAAAGCTTGCGCGTCAACTTCAAGGGTCGGATCCCCGTTCTGGAAGCGCTTGCAGGTGGATTGCGCGGCAAAACGTTACTTGAAATCGGCTGCGCATACGGCTTCTTCGTCGAGCTCGCGGCGGAATACGGTCTGGCCGCGCGCGGTATCGACATCACGGCGGACGGCGTACGCTATGCGCGAGAGACGCTTGGCGTGCGCGCGGAGCAAGGCGACTACCTTGCGCTACGCACGGATCCGGTGGACGTGATCGCGATGTGGGACACGGTCGAGCATCTTCCTCGGCCCGACTTGTTTATCGGGAAGGCGGCCTCGGACTTGCGTCGTGGTGGGCTGCTCGCAATTACTACCGGCGATATCGGCAGCCTGAATGCGCGCCTGCGCGGCCGGCGTTGGCGCATGATTCATCCGCCGACGCACCTGCACTACTTCTCAGTCCCGACGCTGTCCCGCTTGCTCGGGCGGCACGGGCTCGACGTCGTGCACGTAAGCCATCCGGGCGTCTCGCGCCGACTGCACTCGATCCTTTACATCGTTCTCGCCCGTCGCCTGCGTTTCAACCGGCTCTACAGTGCGGCGACGCGCGTGCTGCCGAATCCGTCACTGTCGCTCAATCTCTTCGACATCATGTTCGTCGTTGCGCGCAAACGCGCGGGCGCTTCCGGCGCGGAGGGCTGACATGGAAACACGCGTGGGTATGGCCGTCCTGCTTTTCGCGGCGTTTACGGTGTGCACGTCTTGCGGCCTGCTGCTGTTTAAGTACAGCTGGCCATCGTTCCAAGAGGCGCTCGCTGCGGGACGCTGGTGGTCTCGCCAGACACTCATCGTCGTCGTTGGTGTCGGCCTGTATGCGTCGTCGTTCCTGCTGTGGCTATTGATCGCGAGCCGCATGCCGCTTACGATCGCGTACCCGGTCGCAATCGGCCTTTCACTCGTCGCTATCACCATCGGCGCCGCAGTCTGGCTCGGCGAACCGTTGACCGCGGCCCGGCTCGTCGGTGGCGCGCTTATCATGGTCGGCATCGCGCTGGTCGTACGCTGAGAGGAGAGTGATACGGATGCGCGGAACGGCCATGCGCAAGTGCCTCGTGATTGGCGCGGATGGCTTCATTGGCAGCCATGTGATGACGGGCCATGAATTGTTTGCGCGAGAGCTCGGCGCGACGTTGGTCGCAAGCCCAAGTTCGATCGACATTCGCGATGCCGCGGCCGTGCGCGAGCTGATTCTCGCACACGCACCCGACCATGTGCTCCATCTTGCAGCGGTGAGCTTTGTGCCCGACAGCATCGCGGATCCTGCCGCGACTTATCAGATCAACTTCATCGGCACGCTGAACGTGCTCGCGGCACTTTCCGCCGTGAATTTCCGCGGTTCGATGCTCTTCGTCAGTTCTGCGGAGGTCTACGGCGCGGTCACGGAGTCCGACTTGCCGCTGCGGGAGACGGGCCACTTTGCGCCGCGTACGCCCTACGCCGTCAGCAAGGCGGCGAGCGAACTTCTGTGCATGCAGCATGCGCTAACCGGAAATCTCGACGTGCGAATCGCGCGGCCTTTCAACGTGATCGGCCCAGGTCAGAGCAGCAAATTCGCGGTAAGCAGCTTCGCCAGGCAGATTGCTGATTTCGAAAGCGCTGGGGGAGGAAATATTGACGTCGGCAACCTCGATGTAACAAGAGACTTCGTCGATGTTGCCGATGTCGTGACTGCATTTGCCGCGATTCTTCGAGGTGGCCGACCAGGGGAGGCTTACAACATTTGCTCTGGAGCCGAGGTACGGATGTCCGTGCTGCTTGACCGCCTGCTGGCCCTTGCCAAAGTTCGGGTGCAAGCTACCGTCGATCCGGCGCGAGTGCGCCCAACCGAACAAAGACGAGTGCTCGGCTCATACGCGAAATTGGCTGAAGAGGCTGGCTGGAGACCGTTAGTGGATCTCGATTCGACACTTGACTCGGTACTTTCATTCTGGAGGGCGCGTTCTCGCGAACATGATTGCCGGGGAAACAGTTGACGGACATGTCGACCGTTGGCGTCGAAGCTACATTCGGGATGAGATCGTGTGACTCTCAAGAGGGTCACGCGTGAACTACGTCGGAGAGCGCGGCCTGTTGTCGCTGGCGTTCGACCCGCAATTCACCAGCAACGGCAATGTATTCGTCTACTTCACGGATCCCACTGGCGACATCGCCATCGAACGCTACACGTTTCCAGTGACCCGCGCACAGCCGCCCTCGGGCTCCGAGTCATTGCCGGATTCTCAAATCACCTCGCGCTGCGTTGAACCTAGGGAACGCCCTGCAGAAATTCTTAGTTCGTGACGTGGGTGTCCCATCAGAAACAACACGTTGACCAAGCGCAATATGGAACCGGTAATGTTCGGAATCGCGTCGTTGGGCATCACGCGCGGCGACTGTACTTCGCGAATATTTCATCGACGGTGCCGACGAGTGCAACGCGTCCCTGCTCGAGGAGGATCGCCTTGTTGCAGGTATGGCGAACGAATGGCTCGGTGTGCGACGCGAGAACGAATATCCTGGCGCTTTGCACGAATTCGTCGAGCCGTTGCTCCGCTTTCTGCAGAAATGCGGCATCGCCCGCGCCGATTCCCTCGTCGAGTAGCAGGATCTCCGGCCTGATACAGGTGCATACGGCAAACGCGAGACGCGCATGCATTCCGGCCGAGTAGGTGCGCAGCGGCATGTCGAGGAACGCGCCCAGTTCGGTGAATTCCGCTATCTCGTCTTTTTGCGCCAGGATCTGCGCCTTGGTGAGGCCCAGGAACATACCGCGCAGCAGGATGTTCTGGTAGCCGGTCTGGTCGGCGTCCATGCCAAGCCCGATGTCGAACAGCGGCGCCACGCGACCGTCGATGTCGACGGTGCCCGCGACGGGCTCGTAGATTCCGGCCATTACGCGCAGCAGCGTTGTCTTGCCGGCGCCGTTGTGACCCACGAGGGCGACGCGATCGCCGTGCTCGATCTGCACCGACACGCTGTCCAGCGCGTGGACTGCGAGATGATTGCCGCTGTCGCGCGCGATGCGCCCTCCGGTCGTGGCCGACATCAGCCGGCGCTTCAAGGAGCGGCTGCCGCCATCGAAGATCGGAAATGCGACCGTGACCTGATTGAGCGTGATCGAAGCCAATGCGTTGCCGTTCCTATAACCAGTATGCGATGCGGCCGCGGTAGCGCGTGTAGAACGCCAGCGTCAGCGCCCAGCCGGCGACGGTGATCCCGATGACCACCAACCACGACAGGAGCGGGGCGGGAGTCCCGAGCAAGGGCGAGCGCACGATCTCGATAAAATGAAAGAACGGGTTGAACACCACGAAGACGGCGCGTTGCGATACCTGGTCCGCACGCCACAGCACCGGCGTGAGCAGGAAGATGACGGGGATCAGGTTGCCGACGAACTGCGGAATGTCGCGGAACCGTGCACTGGCGGCACCGAGGAGAAGGCCCACCCAGACGCCGTTGACGCAAAGCAGGGCGAGCGCCGGCAACGCCAGCAATCCGACGGCCCCGGGCCAGATGCCGAAGGCGATGGCCACCACCGCATAGATCCAGACGTTGTGTCCGAGAATGATCACGTGGCGCCAGAGAACGCGATAGACGAAGACGCTCAATGGGACCGCGATCTGCCGGATGACGCCCTCCGAGGCGATGAAGGCCATCGTTCCGTCGGTCAGCAATCCGGCCAGCAACGCCCAGACTATGAAGCCCAGCGTCAGAAACGGCAGATAGGTGTCGATAGGCTGGGCGAAAAGTCCTGAGTAGAGAACCCCGAGTCCCAGCACCATCAGACCCATGTTCAACGTGAGCCAGACCGGGCCCAGCACGGAGCGGTTGTAACGCTGCCGGATGTCCTGCCAGCCCATCATGCCCCACAGTTCGTGGTGACGCAGGCCGCTCGTCAGATCGGCGACCGCACTTGCGAACCGGGCGGAGGGATTGGGTCGGTACGGTGCGAACATTGGCCGGACAGGTCTGCCGGAAGCGGCGCAAAAAATGTCATTGTATCTCGCGAGATGGCTGCACCTGCTGCGACGCGGGAGCCCCACTGCACCGCTAACAACGATCGACGGTATATTTGCGCCCATTCACCTGCGTCAGCACGCAATGCGCCGACCTGATGCGCCCTTCGCAGTCCTACCTGTCATCGATCCGCCATGCTCCTGGTCACGACGAGTCATTCCATCCTTTGCCTCGACCCCGAGTCCGGATCGAGCTCCCCGGTCCATCGCGATTCGGGGCTCTATTACGGAATCGCAAGCGATGGCCGCCGCTACTTCGTTGCTGCTCGAGGGCGGATGGTGTCCTGCGACGAGCCTTCGGAAGAAGAGCACGGCCGCATCCTGGTATTTGACGGTGCGCTGCATCCGGTCGAAGAAATCGTGGCGCCGTTCGCCTTGCGCGACATGCATGAAATCCTGTGGCACGATGGAAAATTGTGGATCACCTGTTCCTTCGACAACATGGTGGCGATTTTCGATGCGGCCACCGGACGCTGGGAGCGCTGGTATCCACTGGGCGTCACCCCCGCCGCGCCGCTCGACGTCAATCACCTCAACTCGCTGGCGATCGTCGACACCACGCTGTATCTGATCGCGCACAATTTCGGCGCAAGCGAACTTCTCGGGTTCGATCTTGCAACGTTGGCGCTGCGCTCGCGCGCGCCGTTGGGCGTGCAATCACACAATATCCGGGTGCTGGACGATGGCGCTTTCCTGACCTGCAGTTCCGCGGAGGGCGCGCTTATTGATACCAGCGGATGGCGCCTCGACGTCGGGGGCTTCACGCGCGGGATCTGGCTGGGAGGGGACGTGAACTATGTCGGCATTTCGGAGCTGGCCGAGCGACAGCATCGCGATCTCAGCGACGGTCGCATCGCCGTTTACGATCGGGACTGGCGGCTCCTGCGCACGCTCGTGCTCCACGGCGAGGGATTGGTCCTGGAAATTCTGGATCTCGCATCGACCGGAGTCTGACCCCAGTTTTCAGCGTGACCCCAGTTTTCAGCGACCATCGACCGCGACGGGCACGCCCACGCTACAATTGAGCTGCTGCGGTGCCGCGCGTACGCTGCTGCGCTGGCCAATTTCGGCATCCGCTGGCGGCCAGAAAACCACGTTCCTAACGTTGTCATTGCTCAGGAGGGTCATCATGAAGCTTGCGGCACGCATGCTGTCGGTCTGCCTTGTGGCATCGCTATGCTCCGGGACGGCCTGTGCCGGGCTGTTCCGGGCCTACCTCTCGTTCACCGGGAACGACGCCAATCCCTGCACGGTGGTCGCGCCCTGCCGGCTGCTGCCGGCGGCGCTGGCCGCCATCAACGATGGTGGCGAAATCTGGATGCTGGACTCCGCCAATTACAACGTCGCCCCGGTCAACATCACCAAGTCGGCAAAGATTCTGGCGATTCCGGGGGAGATGGGCAGCATCGTTGGCAATGGGGGTGATGCCATCATCATCAATGCCCCGCTTGGCAGCGTAACGTTGCGCAATCTGGTGGTGCTCAATTTCGCCGGAGGCGTCAACGGCATCACCATTCAGGATGCAAGCGCCGTCCACATCGAGAAGGTATCGATCGACGGCTTCAACACCGACGCGAGCTCCTGCATCCAGCTCCTTGCGGCAACCACGGTGCGACTCTACGTGGACGACAGTTTCCTCCGTGGATGCCGCAACGGCATCTATGCCCTTGGGCCGGTTGCGCTGGCTAGCAACTCATCGGTCGTCGTCGACAATACGCGCATCGAACGTGGCGTCAACACGGGTGGTACAGGCGTCACCATCGGCGTGTGGATGCTGGGGCAAATGGACGTATCGCTGCGCAACAGCGTGATCTCGCGGCAGAGCGCCGCGATACAGTTCGACAACCTTCTGGCCAATCAGGTAAGCCGCCTCGATGTCATCAACAGCGAAATCACCCGCAATTCCGTGGCCTTGCAGTTTACGAATACGGCGGCCGGTGCGCGTGGGCAGATATCGATTGTGGGCAGCCAGATCGTACAAAACACCGATGCGATCATTGCCTCCAGCACAGCGACAGGCACTCTTGATACGCGCTTCAGAATTGTAGACAGCCATATCGCAGACTTGGGCAACGGTGGCATTCAACTCTCGAACTCCGCAGCGGATGTTAACGCCAGGATGAGCCTCGATCTGATCCGGTCCGAGCTCATCAATGTCAGCACGACTGCGATCGACCTTGCCGCCACGAACGGAGGCAGAGTCCGCGCCGATGTACGCGACTCGACGATCGCCAACGTGACGACGGGAGTCAAGACTTCGGGATCCTCCTCCATCGTGGTCACCCTGGTACGCTCGGGCCTGCATCGTTGCACGACGGCCATCGATCACGGTTTCGGCACTGTTCGACTTGATGGCAGCAACGTCCACGCCTGCGACAACGACTTCGTGAACAATGGCAGTGGCAGCATTGTCTCTCTTGGCAACAATTTCGTTAATGACAACACGAATGGCACTGGCGGAATGACCTACATCACACCGGCGATCATCGCTCCCAAATAGGATGCGATTCGGGAGGCGACAACGGGGCGGCAGGCGATTCTGCCGCCCTGTTTGTTTTGTCGGTGTCGTTGTCTCGGTGCATTCCTCGACTGTGCCGGTTCCGTGAGCCATTGGTAGATCGCCGCTACTCCCCTTCGGAGAAAATCGTAGCGGTTGCCGAATCGATATTCCGATACCCAGGAATTCGTGCTGATTTCGAGCGCGGGTCCCACCGATTTGCCGGTATGGCCTGCGCCGCCCACTGCAAGCGAGGCGCCTGACGACTTCAGCGCACGCGCTTGGTCACGTTTGAATTTCGGGGGCGCCGGGCGTACGCTTGGCCGCTGGCCAAATTCGGCATCCGCTAGCGGCCAGAAAACCACGTAGTTAACATTGTCATTACTCAGGGGGCTCACCATGAAATGCGCTGCACGGACGCTGTTCGTCTGCATCGTGGCATCGATCTTCTCCGGGACGGCCTTTGCCGGGCTGTTCCGGGCCTATCTCTCGTTCAGCGGGAACGACGCCAATCCCTGCACGATTCTGGCGCCCTGTCGGTTGCTGCCGGCGGCGCTGGCCGCGATCAACGATGGCGGCGAGATCTGGATGCTCGATTCCGCCAACTACAACACCGCCCCGGTCAACATCACCAAGTCGGCGAAGATCCTGGCGATCCCCGGGGAGATGGGCAGCGTCGTCGGCAACGGGGGCGACGCCCTCATCATCAATGTGCCGGGCGGCACTGTCACGCTGCGAAATCTTGTGGTGCTCAATTTGGCCGGCGGCATCAACGGCATCAACATTCAGGACGGGGCTGCCGTCCACATCGAGAAGGTCTCGATCGACGGCTTCACCACCGACGCGAGCTCCTGCATCCAGCTTGCTCCGGCGACCACAAATACGCAGGTCTATGTGGATGACAGTTTCCTCCGTGGATGCCGCAATGGCATTCATGCCGATGGGACTACCGCGCCGGGTCGACCTGCGGTCTACGTCGACAATACGCGCATCGAACGTGGCGTCAACACGGGTGGTACAGGTGTCACCACCGGCGTGTGGATGCAAGGAAAAATGGACGTATCGCTGCGCAACAGCGTGATAGCGCGGACGACCAACGCGATTCAGATCGACAACCTATTGGCCAACAGCTTCCTCGAGGTCATCAATAGCGAGCTGGTCCGCAATGTCGTGGGCTTGACGTTTGCGAACACCGACACCGGTGCGATGAGAATATCGATCCTCAACAGCCAAATCTTGCAAAATGGCGATGCGATTATCGTCTCCACGACGGGAGGCGGATCAGCTACACACGTCAAGATCGTGGACAGTCATATTGCCTACACTACCAATACAGGCGTTGGACTTTCGACTTCGACGGGGGCAATCAGGTTTGATATGATCCGGTCGGAAATCCTTCTGCCGAATATCGCGCTCAATCTGGTCGCCACGGGTGGCGCAGACATCACCGCACACGTGCAAGATTCGACGATTGCGAACGCTGGGACGGGGCTCATGACTTCGGGATCGGCATCCACCATCTCTGCCGTATTGGCCCGGTCGAATCTGCACAATTCGACGGCCGCCATTGCTCACGGATTGGGTACGGTAATGTTGGATGGGAACCAAGTGACCGGAAGCGAGAAAGACTTCGTGAACAATGGCAGCGGCAACATCTCCTCAGCGGGCAACAATTTCGTTAGCGGCAATACGAATGCAGCTGATGGAACGATTTACATTACGCCGTCGATCATTGCGCCGAAGTAGGACACGCCCCCGAAAGCGACAACGGGGCGGCAGACGATGCTGCCGCGCCGTTGTCTCGTCGGCGGTTGTTGATCCGTCCCGGCCGATTTGCTCCTTCACGAAACCATCGCTCAGACGATGCATTCGGATGCAAAGCGGCCGCGAAGCTTACATTTGCGAAACCGTCTGCGTTGGCGCACCGTTGCCGCCGGCGTTACCCGCCACGCGATTGTTGCCAAAGGAAACGATGGCGCCGCCGGCGCTGCTTTGGAGACCCTGAACGCCGTTGTCGGTGATGGTCGAGTTGGTCACCCTGGCCGTGGCCATGGCGCCTCCCGAATAGACGCCCGTTCCTCCATTGCCCGACGAGACCGAGCTGTCCAGGGTCAGCGTCACCGCGCGACTGGTCGACTGGATCACAAATCCATTGTAGAGATTGCCCGATGAGACGCTACGGGTCACCATGACCGTCGCGCCGTCCGTGGCCCGAAGCCCGCGGTTGTTATTTTCGAGGCGTACGTCGTCGAGCGCGGCGAAGGCAATTGCCGAGCCTCCGGGGACCACGTCGATCCCGCTGCTGCCGTTCGCCCGGATACTCGATCGGCTGACAAACAGATCGCTCGTGGCGGTCCCCGACGGTGCAAAGCTGACGCCTTGCGTGAATCCGTAGATCAGGCAGTCCTCGACATGAAGCGCACCACCAGCCAGGAAATTGATTCCCGAAAGGCTGGTTCCGAGTCCATCGATCTCGAGTCCCTTGAGGATGACGACGTCCGTCGCGCCTGCATTGACAATGATGCCGTTGGTTCCCGACACGAGAACGCCCGCGATTCCGGGGCCTCCGTTGATCGTGATCGCCTTGGTAATGGTTACGGCGCCATAGCCGCCTGGATCGAGTGCGTTGATTTCACCGCTGGCCGCCGTTTTCGAAATCGCGCCGGCGAACGTCTTGCACGGCGCTGTGCGACTGCACGGATTGACGTCATCGCCGACCCCCGACACCCAGGTTCGGGTGGCTTGAGCCAGCACCGACGAGGCCAGGAACATTCCCGTTGCGCCAACGATCAAGATACTTGCAATCCTTGCACACCGATTCCGCATGGTTTTCTCCTGTGTCCGATTCCGATGCGATTGCGATTTCATGGCATTCGCTGCCGCATAATGCATGTCCGGCCTGGGCGTCACGAATGAGCTGTCAACATGCTGTCCGTCGCCGTGCGCTGCGGTATGCTACCTGCCGACTGATATGCGTTGACGACAACCATCACAATAGCGAATGCAGGGCCTAATCTCAAGCCGCGACCCGTGAGTGACCACGATCCGACTTACTGGAGCAAGCTGAATGTGCTGCTGCGCCGCACGGCGTCCGCGCAGCCGATATTCGTCGATGCAGGCGCCAATTGCGGCGACTTCACGGCGCTGCTTGTGGAGGCGTACCCTGCGTCGACCGTCCATGCCATCGAGCCGAACGCGCAACTGTGTGAGGGCCTTGCGCGGCGATTCGCGCGCGGCAATGTGCGCGTCTGGAATGTCGCGCTGCACGAGAGCGAAGGCACCACGGACCTGCGCGTACATGCCGATCCGGCAACTTCGTCGGTGCTGCCGCGACCCGTGAAAGCGCGCCGGTATTTCGATGGCGGCGACCGCGTGGTCGACGTCGTACCGGTGCGCACGCTCTCGCTCGACCGAATGGCGGACGATGCTGCCATCGGACACATCGATCTGCTGAAGCTGGACACGCAAGGTGCGGAGTTACCGATCCTGCGTGGGGCATCCCGCGCCCTGCAATCGGCGGCCATCGACGTGATCTACACCGAGTTCTTTCTGGTTCCGCACTACGAAGGCGCCGCACCACTTGAAGTGCTTTGGACTCTTCTGAGTGCGCACGGCTACGCCATGTACGATTTGTTCAAGGGTCCGTATGGCCGCAACGGGCAGCTCCGTTTTGGCGATGCAATATTCGTCAGCCCGCGGGTCCGGCAGCGCTATCTCGACATGTTTCCGGACGAAGCATGACCGCCGACCGCCGCATTGCGTCTGCCCTCACCACTTATTCCGCTCCGACCGCGGGGGTCTTATGAACGAACACGTCTCCCGGCATGCCGGAGCGGTGGGCGACGCCGAGCATGCCGCGATCCTGCGCCAGAGGCCCACGACTTTCTGGTTCACGGGCCTGTCGGGATCGGGCAAGTCGACGCTCGCCTACGCGCTTGAAAGGTGCCTCATCGGCCTCGGGCACGCGTGCTATGTGCTCGACGGCGACAACCTGCGCCACGGACTTTCGCGCGACCTGGGATTCTCTCCGGAGGACCGGCACGAGAACATCCGTCGCGTCGCCGAGGTGGCGTGCATGATGAACGAGGCAGGTCTCATCGTCATCACCGCCTTCATCTCGCCGTATCGTGAGGATCGGGCGATGGCACGCCGCACGATCGGCGATTCCCGTTTCGTCGAGTTGTATCTGAGCGCGGATCTCGATACCTGTGAAAGGCGCGATCCGAAGGGGCTTTACGCCCTGGCAAGACGCGGAGACCTCATCGGATTCACCGGAGTCAGCGCGCCTTATGAGGTGCCCGAAGCGCCGGAATTCAGACTCGACACGGGGCAGCATGGTGTAGAGACAAGCATTGCGCGCCTTCTCGACTTTGTCGCACCGCGGATTGGAAACGCTCAATCGCGGTGAAGGGCATCTGACAGAGCGCTCCGGTGAACCCGGAAATCTTGCCCAATTTCACGGTAATTCCGCGGGGCGCTCCGGATCAGGGCGGAGTCGGAGTTTGACCGCCCTTCCTTTCAATGTATAATCGCGCTTCTTTGCGACCGGAAATTCCGGTTGCCGGCTTTTTTGGCCGCCTGTTCTTTAACAAATCACAACCGATAAGTGTGGGTGCTGGGGTATCCGGGTGCCTTTGTTTGCTGGGCTGGTGAGCTGGAAACGGCGAGCTGGTGTGGTGGATGGAGGCTGAGGAAATTCGGGTGCTCACGCGATGTTAAGCGAGCTTCTGGCCTGCGAGGGTTGGGGGCTTGAGTCTTGTTCTGGATCTGGAGGCGAGAGCTTTTGGGTTTGGGATGGGGCCAACGTCGAATGAGTTGCTTTGTAAGAGATCGAGCTTTTCAACTGAAGAGTTTGATCCTGGCTCAGATTGAACGCTGGCGGCATGCTTTACACATGCAAGTCGAGCGGCAGCGCGGGGGCAACCTTGGCGGCGAGCGGCGAACGGGTGAGTAATGCATCGGAACGTACCCCGTAGTGGGGGATAACCCGGCGAAAGCCGGGCTAATACCGCATATGCTCTACGGAGGAAAGTAGGGGACCGCAAGGCCTCGCGCTATGGGAGCGGCCGATGTCCGATTAGCTAGTTGGTGGGGTAAAGGCTTACCAAGGCGACGATCGGTAGCTGGTCTGAGAGGATGATCAGCCACACTGGGACTGAGACACGGCCCAGACTCCTACGGGAGGCAGCAGTGGGGAATTTTGGACAATGGGGGCAACCCTGATCCAGCCATGCCGCGTGCGGGAAGAAGGCCTTCGGGTTGTAAACCGCTTTTGTCTGGGAAGAAAAGGTTCACCTGAATACGGTGGATTCTTGACGGTACTGGAAGAATAAGCACCGGCTAACTACGTGCCAGCAGCCGCGGTAATACGTAGGGTGCGAGCGTTAATCGGAATTACTGGGCGTAAAGCGTGCGCAGGCGGTTCGTTGTGTCTGCTGTGAAAGCCCCGGGCTCAACCTGGGAATGGCAGTGGAAACTGGCGAGCTGGAGTGTGGCAGAGGGGGGTGGAATTCCGCGTGTAGCAGTGAAATGCGTAGAGATGCGGAGGAACACCGATGGCGAAGGCAACCCCCTGGGCTGACACTGACGCTCAGGCACGAAAGCGTGGGGAGCAAACAGGATTAGATACCCTGGTAGTCCACGCCCTAAACGATGTCAACTAGGTGTTGGGGGAGCGATTTCTCAGTACCGTAGCTAACGCGTGAAGTTGACCGCCTGGGGAGTACGGCCGCAAGGTTAAAACTCAAAGGAATTGACGGGGACCCGCACAAGCGGTGGATGATGTGGATTAATTCGATGCAACGCGAACAACCTTACCTACCCTTGACATGTCCGGAAGCCTGCCGAGAGGTGGGTGTGCCTGAAAGGGAATCGGAACACAGGTGCTGCATGGCTGTCGTCAGCTCGTGTCGTGAGATGTTGGGTTAAGTCCCGCAACGAGCGCAACCCTTGTCCCTAGTTGCTACGCAAGGGCACTCTAGGGAGACTGCCGGTGACAAACCGGAGGAAGGTGGGGATGACGTCAAGTCCTCATGGCCCTTATGGGTAGGGCTTCACACGTCATACAATGGCCGGTACAGAGGGTTGCCAACCCGCGAGGGGGAGCCAATCCCGAGAAAGCCGGTCGTAGTCCGGATTGCAGTCTGCAACTCGACTGCATGAAGTCGGAATCGCTAGTAATCGCGGATCAGCATGCCGCGGTGAATACGTTCCCGGGTCTTGTACACACCGCCCGTCACACCATGGGAGCGGGATGTACCAGAAGCAGCTAGCCTAACCGCAAGGGGGGCGGTTGCCACGGTGCGTTTCGTGACTGGGGTGAAGTCGTAACAAGGTAGCCGTATCGGAAGGTGCGGCTGGATCACCTCCTTTCTCGGTATCAGGAGTCAGGAGTCAGTGGCCAGGAGTCAGTAAAATGATTTCGGTCGCGGCTCTGGCACTTCTGGCCTGGGTATTTCAGTGCTCACGCTTATCGGTTGTAGTCAGGAGTCAGAGGACAGAGGACAGAGGACAGAGGACAGAAAAGCGCGGCGTAGGGTTGGAAGTTGCTGTCTTCTGACTCCTGACTTCTGAAACCCGGGCCTGTAGCTCAGCTGGTTAGAGCACCGTCTTGATAAGGCGGGGGTCGATGGTTCGAGTCCATCCAGACCCACCAGGATGAGGTGTCAGGAGACGGTTGGCAGTAAAGGATGGGGCTGTAGCTCAATTGGGAGAGCGCCTGCTTTGCAAGCAGGAGGTCGTCGGTTCGATCCCGTCCAGCTCCACCAAGGGAGTTGGGTAAGGGGTTACTGACTCCTGTCCCATTCAGAAGACAGAAGACAGAAGACAGAGAGACCACAACTAAGCCGGCGCGGTTTAGTTCTGGTTTTTTGCCAGACATCGGTGGTAGGGGCAGGTTGGCGATGGCCTCGGGGTTGCAGTCTGATTCCTGATGCCCGATACCTGATGCCCGATCGATCGGTTGTTCTTTAACAAATTGGAAGAAGTAAAGGTCTTGCTCTGACGGGCAGGTCGTGGCGCGAGCCGGGGTCTGGCTGGAGGGGTGAGATTGGGTTGATTGTAGGGGTTGGATGATGGTCGATGGTGGCGCGAAGACGGGGTTTTATTCTGTCTTCTGTCCTCTGTCTTCTGTCCTCTGACACGCAAACACCTGTAATGCCGGCGGAGCAGTGCTTGGTGTTATGGGGTCAAGCGACTAAGTGCATGTGGTGGATGCCTTGGCGATCACAGGCGAAGAAGGACGTGGCAGCCTGCGAAAAGCTGCGGGGAGCTGGCAAACGAGCATTGATCCGCAGATGTCCGAATGGGGAAACCCGGCCCACAGTTAAGCGGCTTTAGCGCGCGCGGTTGTTGCGCGCGCCCAAAGCCACTCAGAACCAACGAGCGGCGTAACGGTCGTTCAGACGAGCGGCGTAGAGGCCGTTTAACTGTGGGTCACTCTCTGCTGAATACATAGGCAGGGTAGAGCGAACCCGGTGAACTGAAACATCTCAGTAGCCGGAGGAACAGAAATCAACCGAGATTCCCGGAGTAGTGGCGAGCGAAACGGGAGTAGCCGTCGCGATGTAGCGATGACTTCAGGAGAACGCTCTGGAAAGGGCGGCCGTAGTGGGTGACAGCCCCGTAACTGAAGAGGTCATTGTGGAACCAGGCGCGAGAGAAGTAGGGCGGGACACGTGAAATCCTGTCTGAAGATGGGGGGACCATCCTCCAAGGCTAAATACTCGTGATCGACCGATAGTGAACCAGTACCGTGAGGGAAAGGCGAAAAGAACCCCGGGAGGGGAGTGAAATAGATCCTGAAACCGCATGCATACAAACAGTCGGAGTCCCTGCTTCAAGTGCTTTGCGCTTGAAGCGGATGTCAGATGTCAGATTTCAGATGTCAGTAAAGCCGCAGCGCGTGAGGCGGCGGTTGTTCTGACATCCGGCATCTGACATCTGCAATCTGCTTCCAAGGCAGAGCTTTTGAAGCAGGGATGACGGCGTACCTTTTGTATAATGGGTCAGCGACTTACGTTTACCAGCGAGCTTAACCGTATAGGGGAGGCGCAGCGAAAGCGAGTCCGAACAGGGCGCTTGAGTTGGTAGGCGTAGACCCGAAACCGGATGATCTACCCATGGCCAGGCTGAAGGTGGGGTAACACTCACTGGAGGGCCGAACCCACTCCCGTTGAAAAGGTAGGGGATGAGCTGTGGGTAGGGGTGAAAGGCTAAACAAATCCGGAAATAGCTGGTTCTCTCCGAAAACTATTTAGGTAGTGCCTCAGGTATCACCGACGGGGGTAGAGCACTGTCATGGTTGCGGGGGTCATTGTGACTTACCGCGCCATTGCAAACTCCGAATACCGTTGAGTGCGAGCCTGGGAGACAGACGTCGGGTGCTAACGTCCGGCGTCGAGAGGGAAACAACCCAGACCGCCGATTAAGGTCCCCAAGACTTAGCTAAGTGGGAAACGAGGTGGGAAGGCTCAGACAGCCAGGATGTTGGCTTAGAAGCAGCCATCATTTAAAGAAAGCGTAATAGCTCACTGGTCGAGTCGTCCTGCGCGGAAGATGTAACGGGGCTCAAGCTAGGCACCGAAATCGCGGGTTCAGGAGTCAGAATTCAGATGTCCGATGACAGATGTCAGTAAGGGTGCACGATGGCTCTGCTGAAATTTGAAAGTCTGGAAGTCTTCAAACGCGCATACGCCGTGTCGCTCGAATTGCATCGGGCGAGCTTGGTGTTTCCGTCCGTCGAGCAGTTCGGCCTGGCCGATCAGTTGCGGCGGGCGAGCAAGTCGATATGCGCGAATATCGCCGAAGGCATGGGCAAGGCAGGAAATTCGCAAGCCGAGTTACGTCGTTATTTGCAGATAGCGATTGGTTCGGCGGATGAAATGCGAGTGTGGCTGCGTTATGCCCTCGATCTCGACTACGTGAGTGCGGCTGATTGGCGGCGCTGGCGTGACGAGTACGAAGCGATAGCGAAGATGCTCAACGGAATGTGCAGGCAGTCGAAGCGACGTGCCTGACATCCGACATCTGACCTCTGATTCCTGGACGGTAGGAGAGCGTTCCGTAGGCCGGTGAAGGTGGCTCGAGAGGGCTGCTGGAGGTATCGGAAGTGCGAATGCTGACATGAGTAGCGATAAAGCGGGTGAAAGGCCCGCTCGCCGAAAGCCCAAGGTTTCCTGCGCCACGTTCATCGGCGCAGGGTGAGTCGGCCCCTAAGGTGAGGACGAGAGTCGTAGCCGATGGGAAGCTGGTTAATATTCCAGCACCGGTTCGAGATGCGATGGGGGGACGGAGAAGGTTAACGCGGCCGGGTGTTGGACGTCCCGGTTCAAGCGTGTAGGCGTGGTTCCCAGGCAAATCCGGGGATCTTAGCTGAGGCGTGATGACGAGGGCCGGCTTGCCGGTCTGAAGTGCGCGATACCCTGCTTCCAGGAAAAGCCTCTAAGCTTCAGTCTCGAGTTGACCGTACCGTAAACCGACACAGGTGGGCAGGATGAATATTCTAAGGCGCTTGAGAGAACTCAGGAGAAGGAACTCGGCAAATTAGCACCGTAACTTCGGGATAAGGTGCGCCCCTGGTAGGTGAAGGAGTACATCCGGAGCCGAGAGGGGCCGCAGTGAAATGGTGGCTGCGACTGTTTAACAAAAACACAGCACTCTGCTAACACGAAAGTGGACGTATAGGGTGTGACGCCTGCCCGGTGCCGGAAGGTTAAATGATGGGGTGCAAGCTCTTGATTGAAGCCCCGGTAAACGGCGGCCGTAACTATAACGGTCCTAAGGTAGCGAAATTCCTTGTCGGGTAAGTTCCGACCTGCACGAATGGCGTAACGATGGCCACACTGTCTCCTCCTGAGACTCAGCGAAGTTGAAGTGTTTGTGAAGATGCAATCTCCCCGCGGCAAGACGGAAAGACCCCGTGCACCTTTACTGTAGCTTTGCATTGGACTGTGATGGGACCTGTGTAGGATAGCTGGGAGGCGATGAAGCTTGAGCGCTAGCTTGGGTGGAGCCAACGTTGAAATACCAGCCTGGTGTCATTGCGGTTCTAACCTGGGTCCCGGAACGGGATCGGGGACCGTGCATGGTAGGCAGTTTGACTGGGGCGGTCTCCTCCCAAAGAGTAACGGAGGAGCTCGAAGGTTTCCTAGGTACGGTCGGACATCGTACTGATAGTGCAATGGCGCAAGGAAGCTTGACTGCGAGCCTGACAAGGCGAGCAGGTGCGAAAGCAGGACATAGTGATCCGGTGGTTCTGTATGGAAGGGCCATCGCTCAACGGATAAAAGGTACGCCGGGGATAACAGGCTGATACCGCCCAAGAGTTCATATCGACGGCGGTGTTTGGCACCTCGATGTCGGCTCATCACATCCTGGGGCTGTAGCCGGTCCCAAGGGTATGGCTGTTCGCCATTTAAAGTGGTACGTGAGCTGGGTTCAAAACGTCGTGAGACAGTTTGGTCCCTATCTGCCGTGGGCGCTGGAGATTTGACGGGGGCTGCTCCTAGTACGAGAGGACCGGAGTGGACGTACCGCTGGTGTACCGGTTGTGACGCCAGTCGCATTGCCGGGTAGCTATGTACGGAAGCGATAACCGCTGAAAGCATCTAAGCGGGAAACGTGCCTGAAGATGAGATCTCCCGGGGCCTCGAGCCCCCTGAAGGGTCGTGGCAGACCACCACGTTGATAGGTCGGGTGTGGAAGCGCAGTAATGCGTTAAGCTAACCGATACTAATGGCCCGTGCGGCTTGACCCCATAACACCGCGCACTGCGACGGTGTGTTTGCGCAATCCACCCCCCTTTACTTCTTCCCTCGGGTCAGGTGTTGCTGACTCCTGACTCCTGATCAACGCCTGACGACCATAGCCCGCTGGAACCACGCCTTCCCATCCCGAACAGGACCGTGAAACGGCGGCACGCCGATGATAGTGTGGATTGCCCATGCGAAAGTAGGTCATCGTCAGGCACCCTCCAAGCACAACGCCCAGCCATCACCGCTGGGCGTTGTGCTTTTCTCGAAGGCGATACGCATTTTCAGTTGCCCCACGCCTCGACTTCGGTGATGCGTGACCAGCCGTCGCCGGCGCCGGTGACGTTGATGCGGATGCGATCGGTGGCGGTGGCGGCGAAGGTGACCGTTCGCTTCACCAGGGTGTTGCCGCTGACGGTGGCCAGCGTCACCCAGCTCGCGCCATTCCAGCCTTCGACGGTGAAGCTGGTCAGGCCGTACAGGCTGAAGGTCGTGGTGTCGGTGGGTTCGATGGGGTTGAGGTAGTTGTCCTGCAGCGAGTAGACGATGACGCGGTTGATGGTTTTGCTGCCGCTGAAGGTGACCTGCAGCCAGTCGGGGAAGGTGCCGTAGGTGTTGTCGATCCAGCCGCCGCCGTTGCTCCAGCCGGCGCCGGTGCGGATATTGTCGATGGTGTAGGACGGGGCGAAGCCGGCGAGCGGGTACTGGCTGGAAGCGGAGGCGACGCCGCCGTTGCTGGCCAGCGCGACATTGATGGAGCCGGCGCCGGCGTTGACGGTCTGTGTCAGCGCGGGGCTGGTGGAGGCGGCATTGGCGGCGTCGCCGCTGTAGGTGGCGACGATGCTGTGGCTGCCGACGGTGAGGGTTGACGTGGTGCAGGTGGCCTTGGAGGCGCTGACGGTGGCGGCGCTGCAGCCGGTGATGGCGCTGCCGTTGTCGGTGAAGGCGACGCTGCCGGTGGGTGCGGTGCCTGTGACCGTCGCGGTGAAGGTCACGCTCGTCCCGAATGTCGACGGGTTGAGCGAGCTCGCCACCACCGTCGTCGTCGGTGCGCTGCCACCGTTTGTCCACGCCTCGACTTCGGTGATGCGTGACCAGCCGTCGCCGGCGCCGGTGACGTTGATGCGGATGCGATCGGTGGCGGTGGCGGCGAAGGTGACCGTTCGCTTCACCAGGGTGTTGCCGCTGACGGTGGCCAGCGTCACCCAGCTCGCGCCATTCCAGCCTTCGACGGTGAAGCTGGTCAGGCCGTACAGGCTGAAGGTCGTGGTGTCGGTGGGTTCGATGGGGTTGAGGTAGTTGTCCTGCAGCGAGTAGACGATGACGCGGTTGATGGTTTTGCTGCCGCTGAAGGTGACCTGCAGCCAGTCGGGGAAGGTGCCGTAGGTGTTGTCGATCCAGCCGCCGCCGTTGCTCCAGCCGGCGCCGGTGCGGATATTGTCGATGGTGTAGGACGGGGCGAAGCCGGCGAGCGGGTACTGGCTGGAAGCGGAGGCGACGCCGCCGTTGCTGGCCAGCGCGACATTGATGGAGCCGGCGCCGGCGTTGACGGTCTGTGTCAGCGCGGGGCTGGTGGAGGCGGCATTGGCGGCGTCGCCGCTGTAGGTGGCGACGATGCTGTGGCTGCCGACGGTGAGGGTTGACGTGGTGCAGGTGGCCTTGGAGGCGCTGACGGTGGCGGCGCTGCAGCCGGCGATGGAGGTGCCGTTGTCGGTGAAGGCGACGGTGCCGGTCGGTGCGGTGCCGGTGATCGTGGCGGTGAAGGTCACGCTCGCCCCGAATGTCGACGGGTTGAGCGAGCTCGCCACCACCGTCGTCGTCGGTGCGCTGCCACCGTTTGTCCACGCCTCGACTTCGGTGATGCGTGACCAGCCGTCGCCGGCGCCGGTGACGTTGATGCGGATGCGATCGGTGGCGGTGGCGGCGAAGGTGACCGTTCGCTTCACCAGGGTGTTGCCGCTGACGGTGGCCAGCGTCACCCAGCTCGCGCCATTCCAGCCTTCGACGGTGAAGCTGGTCAGGCCGTACAGGCTGAAGGTCGTGGTGTCGGTGGGTTCGATGGGGTTGAGGTAGTTGTCCTGCAGCGAGTAGACGATGACGCGGTTGATGGTTTTGCTGCCGCTGAAGGTGACCTGCAGCCAGTCGGGGAAGGTGCCGTAGGTGTTGTCGATCCAGCCGCCGCCGTTGCTCCAGCCGGCGCCGGTGCGGATATTGTCGATGGTGTAGGACGGGGCGAAGCCGGCGAGCGGGTACTGGCTGGAAGCGGAGGCGACGCCGCCGTTGCTGGCCAGCGCGACATTGATGGAGCCGGCGCCGGCGTTGACGGTCTGTGTCAGCGCGGGGCTGGTGGAGGCGGCATTGGCGGCGTCGCCGCTGTAGGTGGCGACGATGCTGTGGCTGCCGACGGTGAGGGTTGACGTGGTGCAGGTGGCCTTGGAGGCGCTGACGGTGGCGGCGCTGCAGCCGGCGATGGAGGTGCCGTTGTCGGTGAAGGCGACGGTGCCGGTCGGTGCGGTGCCGGTGATCGTGGCGGTGAAGGTCACGCTCGCCCCGATTGTCGACGGATTGAGCGAACTCGTAACAGCGGTCGTGCTCGCCGAGCCGGCGGCCGACGACACCTGAATCGTCAACGATCCGGTCGCTCCCGCGACCGCCGAAAGGACGCTGATGCTGATGTTGCTTGTGGCATCGGTGTAGGTCTGGCCGACCAGCAGCGAGCCGTCGGTGAACGGCACGGTCGCGGGTGTGAAATCGAGAAATTCAGTGTCGTCGCCGCAGCTGGCGCAAATGGATTCGAACGGTGACGCGACGCGAATCTGCGCGCCATTGTTCGGGTAGGAGGACAAGCTACTGTCGAAGACACCACCCGGCTGGCGGTATTCAATCCAGTAGGTGCGCTTGGCCGCCGCGGGCACCGTGACCGCATAACTTGCGGCACCGGCTGTTTCGATCGGGTTGAGCGTATACGTTGCCGTGCCGCTTGTATGGTTGGCGACCGTGCCCGCCGGAAGCCAGCCAAGAATTCTCTTTTGCGCGGAGGCGAAGTGCATCGCGCGATTGTTGCCCATGATGTCGAACGGGTCGCCGTATTCCGACGACGTGCATCCGGTTGCGGCGATAACGGTGGTTGCGCCGCAGTCGAGGCTGGCCGCGTGCAGCAGACCGAAGTTATGGCCCAGTTCGTGACCGATGACGCCGAGAATGAACGAACCAGTACCATTGATCCATGCTCCTTTGGCCAGCGAAAGCTGTGCGGAGCCGATGTAGGCAAGTCCGTTCCATCCGCAGGCTGCCACGGTCGGAAAAACGTAAACGACCAGTGCGAAGCCAGCCGGATCGTGCGCCGGATTGGCGGCTTTGGCAGCGATTCCCGCCTGTGTTCCGATAGCCTGCCAGACCGTGTTTTCGCAGGTCGCGGGGCTCGCGAGATTCATCGTCACCCAGCCGGCCGTGGTCGTGACGTTCAGCTGTTGCTGGCCGTAGGAAACTTCGTTGTAAAAATTCACGACGCTGTTGGAATTGGTCGTCATGACCTGCTGCGCCTGGCTCGCGGTGAACGCCGGCGCTGCGGTATTGTTGAAGTTGGCCATGATCACCAACACGCTCTTTGGCGTCGCCGCCAATGCCGCGATCGACGCCTTGGCCTTTCCCGAAGGCTTTCCGACGATCGCAATGTGATCGGGTGTAATCGATCTCCCGTCCGGCGCAAATTGTCCGGTGACTTGCACGCGAATTCCGCCACCCAGTGAACGTGGAACCCAGCCAAGGTCGAGGGCTCGAATAGCCCCACTGTCCTCGTGCACCTCGAACATGAACCTGGCTTTTCCGGCGGCAAAGTCGTCGGCATGAATCAGCGCCAGCGTCCCCTCGAATGGCGACGCGAGCGATATCGTGTTGGGTTGCGCCGGAGTGGTTGCAATCACCCGTTCGACGACCATCGCTTTTCCCTGAAGGCGTCCGGCGATTTCCACGCGTGCGCCGGTGTCCAGAGCTTCTGCGAGAGTGCCGCTTAGCGCTACTTCGGACCCATCGTCAAGGTGAAGAGTGACGAAACGATCGGTTGTCGCTTTTGCAATGTCTTCGATGGTCAGACGGTGTACGGTACCGGCAAGAGCAGCTTCCGCTTCTACTACGACCGCGTTGGCAGCACTCTTGTTTTCGTGGCCGGGATGGTGGGCGATCGCAGGAAACGACGTAAGCGCAACGAGCAGCGCCAGTGCGATTGCGCGACCGAACGATGCTCGTAGGAGGGCAATGGGCATGAGGGCTAGGAAACAGGGGCTGCGTGTGGCGCCAACAAATCGAATGCGGCCCAGGACCATCATGCCGTTGCCGTATTCTGGCGTTGCCGCGGCGCAAACGGTTACCGGGAACCGAAAACAAGCAAGAACCGCGCTCGCGCAGGACCAGCGGTCGAATTTCAGGGCGTAACGGCACTCGACACGAGCGTCCGTCCGCAATTCGGTCTACAAGAGGGAAAGTGGCGAGACCGAAACGTCGGCGAGCCCCATGCGCCCGGGGTGCGATATGACGCACCAGGTCAGCGCGGTTGCCCGTAGTGGCTGAACTTGTGCAGTACGACTTTCATCTCCGCGTCGGGCAGCAGATGCGGCTCCCCGATCTGCAGCGCGCGCCAGTACATCTCGGCCAGCGTCTCGACCTCGACGGCGAGCGCCAGCGCGGCGGCCAGCGAATCGCCGACCGCGATCATCCCGTGATTTGCGAGCAGGCACGCCCGGCGACCGTCGAGCGCGGCGATGGCATGGTCGGACAGCGCCTGCGTGCCGAACGTCGCGTAGGGCGCGCAGCGGATGTCCTTGCCGCCGGCCACGGCCACCATGTAATGGAACGCCGGAATGCCGCGTTGCAGGCAGGCCAGCGTCGTGGCGAACGGCGCGTGCGTGTGGACGATCGCGTGGACATCGTCGCGCGTGCGATAGATGTCGCGATGGAACCGCCACTCCGACGACGGCAGCCGCGCGCCGCGCGCGTCGCCATCGCGGGTCATGGCGACAATGTCGTCCGGTGTCGTGTCCGCGTAAGGCAATCCGGTTGGCGTGATCAGGAAGCCATCGAAGCCGTCGGCGGCAAAGCGCGCGCTGACATTGCCCGACTTGCCGCGATTGATGCCCTGCGCATTCATGCCGACCGCCGTCGCGATGATGGCTGCGCGAAGTGCACGCTCGTTCAAGGCACCGGTCTTCACGCGAAACGCTCCGGAAACATCGCGGCGAGGGCGGTACGGTTGGCGGCCGCGATCCCCCGCTCCGTGACGAGACCAGCGACCAGCCGCGCAGGCGTCACGTCGAAAGCGTAATTGACCGCATGCGTGCCCTCGGGCGCGATCATCACGGTCGTGGTCTGGCCGTAACTGTCGCGCCCCGTGACGGCAAGCACCTCATCCGGGCCGCGCGTCTCGATCGGAATCGAATCGCCGGTCGCGAGCGCCGAATCGAGCGTCGGCGACGGCAGTGCCACGTAAAACGGAATGTCGTTGTCTTGCGCCGCGAGGGCCTTTGGATAGGTGCCGATCTTGTTGCAGACATCGCCGTTCGCCGCGACACGATCCGCGCCGACGAGCACGATATCGACGTCGCCGCGTCGCATCAACAGCGCGCTCGATACGTCGGCGAGCAAGGTGTGGGGGATGCCGCGCCGGCCCAGTTCCCACGCGGTGAGGTTCGCGCCCTGAAGCCTGGGCCGCGTTTCGCTTACCCACACATGGAGCGGCAGTCCCTCCGCATGCGCCAGGAACAGCGGCGCGGTGGCGGTGCCCCAGCCGCAGGTCGCCAGTGCGCCGGCGTTGCAGTGCGTCATCACGCGGATCGGACCGGACCGGCGGCTCGCGATGTCGCGCAACAGCGCAAGGCCATGACGGCCGATCGCATGATTGATCGCCTCGTCCTCGGCGGCTATCGCGTCGGCCTCGCGCCACGCGGCGTCGGCCCGCGCCGCGGGCGGTAGCGGCATCACCGCGGCGCGAACGCGATCGAGTGCCCAGCGCAGGTTGATCGCTGTAGGCCGGGTCGCGTCGAGCGCCGCATGCGCCTGCGCGAGTGCGGCGTCGCTCGGGTCGCGGTCGAGCGCCAGAGCGAGCCCGTAAGCGCCGACCGCGCCGATCAGCGGCGCGCCGCGCACCCACATCTTGCGGATCGCCAGCGCCGCGGCGTCGGCGCTGGAAATCTTCACGGTGACGACCGCGTGCGGCAGCGCGCGCTGGTCGAGTGCCTCGACATAACGCGTGCCCGGCGCGTGGACCAGCGCGCGGTAGGGCGCGGGATCGCGCTCGGGATCGGATTGAAGGCCGCTGCGTTGCACGCGGTAATTCTAGCGCCAGTTGCCGTTCACTACTTGAGCACCTGAACGATATTGTTGAAATCGTCGGTCCACAGTCGCCAGTCGGGCCGCGCCTCGATCGCCGTCGCGAAATCGGCAAGCTCCGGCCGATCGAGCACTTCGCGGCTCTCCGACAGCAACACCCAGTCGCTGCGGCTCGCGAGCCCGTTGTCATTGGCGTCGTCCGCGATATGGATCGCATCGAGACCCTGCGCCTTCGCCAGAGCCTCGACCACCGGGATCAGGTTGAGGAAGCGATTGGTGACATGGAACGCGATCACGCCGCCCTGCTTCATGTGCCGCTTGTAGATCGCGAGGGCCTCGGAGGTGATGAGGTGCACGGGAATCGCATCGCTGGAGAAGGCATCGATCGCAAGGACGTCGAAATTCTGCGCGGGCTCGCGCTCGAGCGAGAGCCGCGCGTCGCCCAGCGGCAGTTCGATCGTGGCGTCGCTGTCCTTCAGGTACGTGAAGTCGCGCTGCGCGACCGTCAGTACGGCGGGATTGATGTCGTAGAACCGGTAGACATCGCTCTTCGCGCCATACACGGCGAGCGTGCCCGCCCCAAGGCCGATGATTCCGACCTTGAGCGGCGTCGTGCGCGGGTGCAGCGATTCCAGCAACCGCCCGATCCCGGATGTCCGCGTGTAATAGGTCGCCGGCTCCCGGCGGCTTTCGGGAGACAGATATTGCGTACCGTGCAATATCGTGCCGTGAATCAGCGAGCGACGGTGGTTGGAGTCGTTCGCGCCGAATTCCTGCACGCGCAGCACGCCGTAGAAATTGCGCATCGTGACAATCGTGCCTTCGTAGAACTCGCGGATCCCCCATGCGCCGCAACCGACGGTCATGACCGCCGCGGCAAGGGCGAGCACGCCGAAAATCGCCGGCTCGCGTCGGACCTGCCACAAGAGCAGGAGCGCGCACAGGACCAGTCCGCCTGCGAGTTCGAAGTACGCGGGCAGCACGAGGGGCGCGACGATGCCGACCAGCGCCGAGCCGGCGGCGCCGCCGAGCGAAATCATCAGGTAGAAGCGCGTCAGGTATCGCGGCGCGGGCTTGAGGCGGACGAGCTCGCCGTGGCAGAACATGCAGGCGAGAAAGAGCCCGCCGCAGAACACGCCGATCTGGATCGCGAGTTCGTGCGTGAGGCTCGGATCGGCGAGCGTCCAGGCCATGACGCCGAGTCCCGCGGCGAGCGTCGACAGGAATATCTCGCGCCGATACCACGCCGAAGCGTCGAAGCAGAGGATGAACGTGAGCAGGTAGATCGCGAGCGGCGCGATCCACAGCAGCGGCACCGCGGCGATGTTCTGCGTGATGTGGTTCGACACCGCCAGCAGCAGCAGCGAGCCGGTGGCGGCGAGCGTGCACCACAACGTTTGCCGTGCCGGCGCAGGGGCGCTCGAATGGCGGTCGGCATTCGCTTCGGCTTCGGGTGCCTGCCTGAATCTGCGGGGCGCGCGGCGGCTTGAGGCTCGCCCATCCGGCGGCCACGCAAAGGCCGGCGAACAGCGCGTACCCTAGCGACCATCCGAGCGCCTGCGTGCGCGTCGGCGCCCAGGGCTCGAGCAGAAACGGGTAGCCGACGAGCGCCAGCATCGACGCGAGATTGGACAACGCGAAAAGGCGATACGGGCTCGCGCCGGGCCGCGCGCGCGCGAACCATGCCTGCGCCAGCGGGCTCGTCGTCGACAGCAGGAAGTAGGGAAGCCCGATCGTTGCCGCAAGCATGCCGAGGATCAGCCACGACGGGCTCTCGGCGCCGGTCGGCTTCCAATTTGCGCCCGGAATGATCGGCAGCGTGACGAGCGACAGTACAAGAAGGGCCGTATGAAGCCTGATCTGCGTGCGCGGCGCGAGCCGGTGCACCGCCAGGTCGGAGTAGGCGTAACCCGCGAGCAGCGTCGTCTGGAAAAACACGAGGCACGTCGTCCACACGGCCGCGGAGCCGCCGAACCACGGCAGGATCTCCTTTGCCATCACAGGCTGGACCAGGAACAGCAGGAACGCGCTGACGAAGATGGTGATGGCGTAAAGGGGCATCGGGTGGCTGGGCGGGCGAGAACGCGTCGGGAGGGCAGGCGGATTCGTCGGGGGCTGCCGACGAAATGCGGCATTGTACGGGCACGGGCGAGCGCATGGGGTCCCGTGGTCGCAGGCTCGCAACCACGCGTACCCATCCTTATCGACTTGAGCGACAACGGGCGCTGAATTGTCGTCGCTTTCGCGAACGCGAAAATTCAGTATTTGCGTCGAACGCCTCTGGGTCCCCGCGTTCGCGGGGACGACAATCGGAAACGCCGTCATTCCCGCGAACGCGGGAATCCAGTGTCGTTGATCGTGGGTCGCCAGGTTCTTGCGTCGGCGAAGGCTGCATGTGTCCGACGCGAAAGGGTCACCCCGTTCCGCGATTTCAAGGACGCGGACCCGGCGAGACCGCTGCCGCAACGGTCAGTACGTCGTTCCGGGGCGGAAGTATTCGGTGCGATCGATCGAATGGACGGTCAGGTCCTTGACGTCGATGCCCTGGAGCACGCGCATCGGGATGTCGGTGCCCGCGCCGCCGCGACGCCACACCGTGCGGTAGAACTCCGCCTGCGTCCGCACGCCGTCGCCGGCAACGCCGAGGATGATGTCGCCGACCTTGATCCCCGCAAGGTCTCCGGGACCCTCGGGCGACACCCGCGCGACCACCAGTCGACCCTGCACTTCGTCCGCGGCGACGCCCAGCCACGGCCGCGCGGCACCGGCGCGCCGCCCGGTCTTCACGAGATCCGCGAGAATCGGCTTCAGCGCGTCGATGGGAACGAACATGTTGCCCGGTATGCGCGGATCTTCGCCGCCCGTCGCGTCGCGGACGATCAGCGAGCCGATGCCGAGCAGCTTCAGGTCCTTGCCGACGAGCGCGGCGCCGCTCCAGTTCATCGCCGGCGGCGACGTGAAAATGGCCTGCTCGAGCAGGTACTCCCAACTCCCGGTGAACGGGCGCATCGATACCACGAACGCGAGCGTCACATTGCTCTCGCCTTCGCTGTTGACGATCATGACCGGCGTGCGCTCGGCAAGTTTGCCCGACTCGCCGAGCGGCAAAGGCGCGGCATCCAGCGGGACGACGGCACGCACGAGTCCGAGCCCGGTCGCGTGGTCGTAGCCGACGACGCGCGCCGGCAGCGTGCGCCCCCTGCTGTCGACGATGCTCACGTCGTCGGCCTCGACGATCAGGTAGCCGATCGTGAGGATCAGCCCGTCGTCGCCGATGATGATGCCCGTTCCATCGCGCTCCTGTCCCAGGGTCGCGGCGCTTCGCGCCTCGGGCACGGCGCGAGCGTGCACTTTGACGATGGCCTGGAAGAATTTTTCGGTGTCGGGACCTTCCGCGGAGGCTGCGGTCGAGTTCGCGACCGGCGCAGAAGGCGCTTCCGCGGCAAGAACCGCGTTGCCGGCAAGGGTTGCAGCCATGAAAAGGAGCAATGCCGACACCGGGTTGCACGCGCGCAGGGCACGTTGAAACGCGTCCAAAAAGCGAATCGACATGGCAACCTCCGAGACGAGGCGATCGCGGCGTCGAATGCCCGGTCGCCGCGGCAACGATTGCGAGAGTCACGGACGGCCGGGCCGGTCGCGACATGCGGGACGCGTGCTCCGCGTCCTCGCTGCCAATATAACGCGTCGGCGCCCGTGTGCAAGCGGCGTCCGTCGATCGGCGAGCCGCCGCTGACGGGCGTCGGCCCGGTTCGCGGCGCCGACGACCCCGCGCGGGCAAGGACGCGCGGCCTCAGCCGGGCCGCGGGTCCGTCATGCGGCTCGGTATAATGCGGAGGACGCCCCGCCACCGAAACACGCCTTCGAAACCGACTGACGCCGCGCGCAGGCGCGTAGCGCACTGGACCCCCCATGAATGCCCGCAAGAAGCCCGAGGATTTGCGCTCCCGCCGCTGGTTCGGCGCCGATGACATGCGCTCGTTCGGTCACCACTCGCGCACGTCGCAGATGGGCTATTCGCGCGCCGACTACCTGGGCAAGCCGATCATCGCGATCATCAATACGTGGAGCGACATCAACGCGTGCCATTCGCACTTCCGCCAGCGCGCGGAGGAAGTCAAGCGTGGCGTCCTGCAGGCGGGCGGATTCCCGCTCGAGATGCCGGCGATCGCGCTCGCCGAAGTGTTCCAGAAACCGACGACCATGCTTTATCGCAACCTGCTGGCCATGGAGACCGAAGAGCTGCTGCGCTCGTATCCGGTCGACGGTGCCGTGCTCATGGGCGGCTGCGACAAGACCACGCCGGCGCTGCTGATGGGCGCGATCAGCATGAACCTGCCGTCGATCTTCATGCCGGCGGGACCGATGCTTTCGGGGCACTGGCGCGACCAGAAGCTGGGCAGCGGCTCCGATGTGTGGAAATTCTGGGCCGAGAAGCGTGCGGGCAATCTGACCGATGCGCAATGGGGCGAAATCGAAGACGGCATCGCGCGCTCGCCGGGCCATTGCATGACGATGGGCACCGCGTCGACGATGACCTCGGCGAGCGAGGCGATGGGATTCACGCTGCCGGGCGCGGCCTCGATACCCGCGGCCGACTCGCGGCATGCGCGGATGGCCACCGAGACGGGCCGCCGCATCGTCGACATGGTGTGGGAGGACCTGAAGCCCCGCGATTTCCTGACCGCCGCGAACATCGACAACGCGATCACATGCGTGCTGGCGCTCGGCGGCTCGACCAACGCGGTCGTGCACATGGTGGCGATCGCACGGCGCGCCGGGGTCCCGCTTTCGATCGATCGCTTCGACGCTCTGGCCCGACGCACGCCGCTCGTCGCCAATTTGCGTCCCGCCGGCAAGTTCCTGATGGAGGATTTCTTTTACGCCGGAGGGTTGCGCGCGCTGCTGAACGAAATCGCCGACCTGCTGGTACTCGAGGCCCGCACCGTCAACGGCCGGTCGCTGGGCGAGAACATCGCAGGGGCCGAGATTTTCAATCGCGAGGTGATCCTCCCGCGCGACCGGGCGCTCGTCGCGTCCGACAGTCTCGCGGTCCTGCGCGGCAATCTCGCGCCGGACGGAGCGGTGATCAAGCCGGCCGCGGCGGAAGCGCAACTGCTCCGGCACACCGGTCCCGCGATCGTGTTTGCCGACTACAACGACATGGCAGCGCGCATCGACGATCCCGGACTGCCGGTGACGAAGGATTCGGTGCTGGTGTTGAAGCATGCCGGCCCGCAGGGCGCGCCGGGCATGCCCGAGTGGGGCCAGTTGCCGATCCCGAAAAAGCTGCTGGCGCAAGGCGTGCGCGACATGGTGCGCATCTCCGACGCGCGGATGAGCGGGACCAGCTACGGCGCGTGCGTGTTGCACGTGTCGCCCGAGTCCTATGTCGGCGGGCCGCTCGCGCTGGTGCAGGACGGCGACCTGATCGTGCTCGACGTGCCGGCGCGGAAGCTCGAACTGAAGGTGAGCGACGCCGAGCTGGCGCGGCGCCGGGCCGCGTGGAAGCGGCCCGCACCGCGATACGAGCGCGGCTTCGGCGCCCTCTATCAGCAGCACGTCATCGCAGGCCGACCAGGGTTGCGATTTCGACTTTCTCGAAGGGACGGCGCCAACCGTGGAGCCGGAAATTCACTGATGCGGACTGTCGCTGCCGCGAAGCTCACCGATCTTGTCGCCGCCATCATGCACGGCGGAGGCTGCCATGCCGAGGAGGCGCGCACGATCGCGCGCCGCCTCGTCGATTCCAATCTCGTCGGCCACGACTCGCACGGCGTGTTGCGCGTCGGCAAGTATCTCGAGTGGGTCAACGACGGCTGGCTCAAGCCCAACACCGCGCCGACCATCGTGTTCGACAGCGACGCGCTCGCGATCATCGACGGCAACCGCGGATTCGGACAGGTGACGGGCGAGTTCGCGACGAGACTCGGGATTGCCAAGGCGGAAAAAACCGGAATCGCGATGATCGGACTGCGCAACTGCGGTCACCTGGGGCGGTTGGGCGACTGGGCCGAAATGGCGGCGGCGGCAGGCCAGGTGTCGTTGCACTTTCTCAACACGTCGGGCGCGCAGCGCGTCGCCCCGTTCGGTGGCAGCGACCGACGCCTCTCGACCAATCCGATGGCCATCGGCGTGCCGCTTGCCGGCGGCGAGCCGGCGATACTCGACATCACGACGTCGACGGTCGCCGAAGGCAAGCTGATGGTAGCGCTGAACAAGGGCGAACGCGTGCCGGCTGGCTGGATCGTCGACAAGCGGGGCGAGCCGACGACCGACCCGAAAGACTTCTACGACGGCGGCGCGCTGCTGACGATAGGCGCGCACAAGGGGTCGGGCCTGTCGATGCTCACGGACCTTCTGGCGGGCGCGGTGACGACGGGGAGAAGCTCCGATCCCGCCGATAAGATCCTGCGCAACAACATGTTGTCGATCTACATCGCGCCGGCCGTTTACGACAAGGAAGGCGGTGTGCTTGCCGAAGCCGCGCGCTTCGTAGAGTGGGTGAAGGCCTCGCCGCCCGCGAAGGCAGGCTCGCCCGTGCTCGCTCCGGGCGAGGTGGAGCGGCGATCGCGCGCGGCGCGACTTGCCGAAGGCGTCCCGCTCGACGACAAGACCTGGGACGATCTCCTCGCGGCCGCAAGATCGGTGGGCATCGATGACATGCGCGCCGCGGCCATGGTGGCATGAACCTGCCATCGGCGCGCACGCTCGGGTTCCGGCCGAAGGGCGGCCATTGACTCCAACTCACGGAGCGATACCGAATTGAGTGACAACGGCCGCTAGACTGGCGCCGTTCCCGCGAACGCGGGAATCCAGCGTCTTGAGCCGAACGCCGCCGGGTCCACGCCTTCGCCGGGACGACAACCATACTTGCGAAAGTATCACCCGGTTCCGCAATGTCAATACGTAGTGGCGACACGCAAGGGAGATCAAATGAGACAGGTTCGTAATTTTCTCGTTGGCATCGTGATCGCGGTGATGGCGGGAGGTGTCGCGGCGCAAGCGTGGCCGGCGAAGCCGATCAAGTGGGTGGTGCCGTTCGCGCCGGGGGGCACGACCGACATTCTCGCGCGCACGGTCGGCGACAAGCTGTCGGTGGCGCTCGGCCAGCCGGTCATCATCGAGAACAAGCCGGGCGCCGGTGGCGGCGTCGGCGCCGAATTCACCGCCAAGGCCGCCCCCGACGGTTACACGATCATGGGCGGGACGATCAGCACGCACGCGATCAACGCCTCGCTTTACAGCAAGCTGCCCTACGATCCGGTCAAGGACTTCGCGGCGGTGACGCTGATCGCGCGCGTGCCGAACATGCTGGTCATCAATCCGTCGATCCCGGCGAAGGATGTGCGGGAATTGATCGTCCTGCTGAAGGCAAATCCCGGCAAGTACTCGTTCGCGTCGTCGGGCAACGGCACCTCGCAGCATCTTTCCGGCGAACTGTTCAAGTCGATGGCGGGCGTCGAGATGCAGCACATTCCGTACAAGGGCAGTCCGCCGGCGCTGCAGGACGTGATGGGGGGCCAGGTAGCGATGACCTTCGACAACATCACCACGGCATGGCCTCTGGCGAAAGACGGCAGGCTGCGCGCGCTGGCCGTGACCACGGCCAAGCGATCGCCGATTGCTCCGGACGTACCCACGCTGGCCGAGTCCGGCCTGCCCGGATTCGAGGTCGGTTCCTGGCAGGGTGTATTCGCGCCGGCGGGAACCCCGCCGGAGATCGTCAAACGCCTGAATGCGGAAATCGTGAAGATTCTCAACCAGCCCGACGTGAGGGAGAAGCTGCTCGCGCTCGGCGCGGAACCCGTCGGCAATTCGCCCGAGGAATTTTCGGCGATGGTGAAAGCGGAAGTCGTCAAGTGGTCCGACGTGGTCAGGAAGTCGGGCGCGAAGGTCGATTAGGGCGCGCTCGCTTTTGCGGACGTCGCGTGAACACGCCTTACCGAGCTGTACTCAATCGCGTGACAACGGCTGCAGAAATGTCGTCGTTCCCGCGCACGCGGGAACGACTACCGTATTTGCGAAAGTGTCACCCAGTTCCATCATGATTGGTGAAAGTGTGAGCCGCGCGGATGCGATCCTGTTCCCGGGATTCATCGCCCACCGAATTCGCACGTCGGGGGCCGAGATCCACTGTGTCGTTGGCGGCGGCGGGCCGCCGCTCCTGCTGCTGCATGGCTATCCGCAGACGCACGCGATGTGGCACCGGATCGCGACGCGCCTTGCCGAGCGATTCACCGTCGTATGCAGCGACCTTCGCGGCTACGGTGATTCATCGAAGCCCGATGGCGGCGAACGGTCGGTCAACTATTCGAAGCGTGCCCTGGCCGCCGACCAGGTCGAGATGATGCACGCGCTGGGTCATCGTCGATTCCACGTCGCCAGCCATGACCGCGGCGCGCGCGTCGCTCACCGTTTGTGTCTCGATCACCCGCAGGCCGTCGACCGCGTCGCGGTGCTCGACATCTCGCCGACGCGCATCATGTACGGCCGGACCGACAAGGCGTTCGCGACTGCTTACTATCACTGGTTCTTCCTCATTCAGCCGTTCGACCTGCCCGAGCGGCTGATCGGTGCCGACCCCATTTACTACCTGCGGAAAAAGCTGAGCACCTGGTCGGGCGGAATTGCGAAATTCGACACGGTTGCGCTGGCCGAATACGAGCGGTGTTTCGGGGATCCCGCGACCATCCATGCCACGTGCGAGGACTATCGCGCGGCGGCGGGCATCGATCTCGAACACGACGCGGCCGATGCCGACAAGCGCATCACCTGCCCGCTGCTGGCGCTCTGGGGTGACAAGGGCGTGGTGAACCGCCTGTTCGCGCCGCTGCGCGATTGGGGCGAGGTCGCGACGGACGTACGTGGCCGGGCATTGCCATCCGGCCATTTCCTGGCGGAAGAAGCGCCGGACGAGACGCTGCGCGAGCTGCGCGCGTTCTTCGTCGCCTAGCGTTGTCCCGATACGCGGCCGCTGCGCATCCGGCGCGGCAGGTGTACCCGGGAATGTCCCGGTCCGAGGGTTCCTGAAGCGGGATTGCTCCCCTGCGCGCAACGCCAAAGACGCGTCGCCGACCCGGTCGCCCGCCGGTCACTCCGAGGTTTGCGGCGTTCTTAACGCTTTCTTTACGCCGGCACGCCGAATATGAACGGCCTCTTTGTCTGCTGGCGGGTAAATTGTCTTCATCGCTTCAACAAGAGGAATGATCGTGCACGAATGGATGCTTTTTCGCTTCGCGCTGTTGTTTCTGATTTTCGCCGTCCTTCTGGCGGTTGCATTTGTCGCACGTCTTCGCGACATGCACCGGGAGTCGCCCAGCACAAACGTTCCCGACGCGCGTCGTCGGCCCGCCATGCGGAGACTTGGCACACCGTTGACGTACGTCGACGGGTGACCGGCGGCGCAGCCCGAATTCGAGGTCGGCATTTTGAGCGGCAACCAAAGGGGATCGCCATGGATTTCGTCTTCGTCGCTGTGATCGTGGGATTTTTCGCGCTGTCGGCAGGCCTGATCCGGTTCTGCGCAAGCCTCATGGGCAAGGGAGGCCGTTCATGAACTGGGTCTACTGGGTGAGCGGCATCGTTGCCATCGGCATCTTCGTCTACCTCATCATCGCGCTGTTCAAACCGGAGGCGTTTTCATGACACCCTTCGGATGGCTGCAACTGGGACTGTACGTCGCCGTCCTGCTGCTGCTCGCGAAGCCGCTGGGCGCCTACATGGCCGCCGTGTACGAAGGCCGCGCGACGCGTGCGCAACGCATTGGTGGCCCGCTGGAGCGTTTGCTCTACCGCGCCGCTGGTGTGGACCCGGCTCGCGACATGATCTGGACCGAATACGCGCTGGCGATGCTGTGGTTCAATCTTGCCGGCGCCCTGGCCGTTTACGCATTGCAGCGACTGCAGCCGTGGCTCCCGCTGAATCCGCAGGACATGGCAGCGGTGAGCCCGGACTCGGCGTTCAATACCGCGGCCAGCTTCGCCACGAACACCAATTGGCAGGGCTATGGCGGCGAATCGACGATGAGCTATCTCACCCAGATGCTCGCGCTCGCTGTGCAGAACTTCGTCTCCGCGGCGACCGGGATGGCGGTGCTTGTCGCGCTGATTCGTGGCTTTGCGCGCAAGGAGGTCGCCGGCATCGGCAACTTCTGGGTCGACCTCACCCGCTCGACTCTCTACATTCTGCTGCCCCTGTCGATTGTCCTGTCACTGGTGCTGGTGAGCCAGGGCGTGCCGCAGACGTTCGACAGGTACGCAACCGCGACGCTCGTCCAGCCGGTGACCTACGATAGTCCGAAGAACGGGCCCGACGGCCAGCCGCTCAAGGATGAAAAAGGCAACCCTGTCACCGAGAAGACGACCGCGTCCGAACAGACGATTCCACTGGGTCCCGCAGCGTCGCAGATCGCGATCAAACAGCTCGGAACCAACGGCGGCGGCTTCTACAACGTCAATTCAGCACACCCGCTCGAAAACCCGACGCCGCTCACGAATTTGCTGGAATCGCTCTCGATTCTGCTGATCGGCGCGGCGCTCTGCTACACGTTCGGCAGGATGATCGGCGACACGCGCCAGGGCTGGGCGCTGCTAGCGGCGATGACGCTGGTGTTCGTCCCGCTCGTTGCCGCGGTCTACATAGGCGAGGGCGCCGGCAATCCGGTGCTGGC
This sequence comes from uncultured beta proteobacterium, assembly GCA_963726775.1. Lineage (GTDB taxonomy): Bacteria > Pseudomonadota > Gammaproteobacteria > Burkholderiales > Casimicrobiaceae > CAIWHR01. The sequence continues at coordinate 540,003 of CAVSDL010000001.1, read as the reverse complement.
CGGGCTCGGCGCGGATCAGGTCGCGACCGCGACGAACCCAGGGGGCAACATGGAAGGCAAGGAAGTGCGCTTCGGCGTCGCCAACTCCGCGCTGTGGGCTGTCGCCACGACGTCGGCGTCGAACGGTTCGGTCAATGCGATGCACGATTCGTTCATGCCGCTCTCGGGAATGATTCCGATGTGGCTGATCCAACTCGGCGAAGTGATCTTCGGCGGCGTGGGATCCGGGTTGTACGGGATGATCATGTTCGCAATCGTTGCGGTGTTCATCGCCGGGCTGATGATTGGCCGCACGCCCGAGTACCTTGGCAAGAAGATCGGCGCGTTCGAGATCAAGATGGCGTCGATCGCGATCCTGATTCCGCCGCTGCTGGTGCTCTGCGGAACGGCGATTGCCGTCATGGTCGACGCCGGCAAGGCTGGGGTAGCCAATCCCGCCGAGCATGGCTTTTCCGAGATCCTCTACGCGTTCTCGTCGGCCGGCAACAACAACGGCAGCGCGTTCGCCGGGCTTTCGGCGAACACGCCGTTCTACAACACGGCGCTCGGCATCGTGATGCTGTTTGCGCGCTACTGGCTCGCGATTCCCGTGCTCGCGCTCGCCGGCGCGTTCGCTGCGGCGAAACGCGTCCCAACGTCGGCCGGCACGCTGCCGACGCACACGCCTTTGTTCGTGTTCGTGCTTATCGGAACCGTGGTCACCGTCGGAGCCTTGACGTTCGTTCCGGCGTTGGCACTCGGCCCCGTGGTCGAGCATCTGCTGCTCAATGCCGGCCACTGACCGGTCGCCACTCCTCGAGGAATCGATATGGCAACGCTAGCCGCCAAAGAGACCGCGATAACCTGGTTCGTCGGGCACGCCGCGATGAAGTCGGCTCTCATCGACAGCTTCCGGCGGCTGACGCCCCGGTACCAGGCGCGCAATCCGGTGATGTTCGTCGTCTATATCGGAAGCATCCTGACGACGATTCTCTGGGTCCAGGCGCTGACCGGGAAAGGCGAGGCCCCCGCCGGCTTCATTCTCGCCATAACGCTCTGGCTCTGGGTCACGCTGCTGTTCGCCAACTTTGCGGAGGCGATCGCCGAAGGCCGCAGCAAGGCGCAAGCGGCCTCGCTCAAGAGTGCGCGCAAGGACACGATCGCGAAGAAGCTGGCAAAGCCGCAGCGCGACGCCGCTCGGACGTCAACGCCGTCTGCGAACCTGCGCAAGGGCGACGTCGTATTGGTGGAGCAAGGGGATCTGGTTCCCGGAGACGGCGAAGTGATCGAAGGTGTCGCGTCGATCAACGAAAGCGCTATCACCGGTGAAAGCGCGCCGGTGATCCGCGCCGCGGGCAGCGATTTCAACACGGTGACGGGCGGCACGGTCGTGCTCTCGGATTGGATCATCGTCCGCATCAATGTCAATCCGGGAGAAGCCTTCCTCGACCGGATGATCGGCATGGTGGAAGGCGCCAGGCGGCAGAAGACGCCGAACGAGATCGCGCTCACGATCCTCCTGGTCGCGATGACGCTCGTGTTCCTGTTGACCACGGTGACGCTCCTCCCCTTTTCGCTGTACAGCGTCGAGGTCGCCAAGGCCGGGACGCCGGTGACGATCACCGTGCTGGTCGCGCTGCTCGTCTGCCTGATTCCGACGACGATCGGTGGCCTGCTGTCGGCGATCGGCGTGGCGGGGATGGGCCGCATGATGCGTGCCAACGTCATTGCGACATCGGGCCGCGCGGTCGAGGCGGCGGGCGACTGCGACGTGCTGTTGCTCGACAAGACCGGGACGATCACGCATGGCAATCGCCAGGCCTCGGCGCTCCACCCGGTCGCGGGCGTCACGCCGCAGCAGATGGCCGAGGCGACGATGCTGGCTTCGCTCGGCGACGAAACGCCCGAAGGCAAGAGCATCGTCGCGCTCGTGAAGCGCGCGTTCGGCATTGCTCCACCGGCGCTCGAACCGGGCCTGTTCACGATCATCCCGTTTTCGGCGCAGACCCGGATGAGCGGCGTGACCTTTCGCGGCCGCGAGATTCGCAAGGGTGCACTCGACGCGGTCCACGATTGGGTCGTAGCGCAGGGTGGAGCGCTCCAACCCGAGGTCAAAGCGCGCGTCGACGACGTGGCACGCCGCGGAGCGACACCGCTCGTCGTTGCCGAGGGACGGCACGCACTGGGCGTCGTCGAGCTGAAGGACATCGTCAAGACGCAGATCAAAGAGCGCTTCGCCGAGCTGCGCCGGATGGGCATCAAGACGATCATGATCACCGGCGACAACAAGCTCACTGCGGCGTCGATCGCCGCGGAAGCCGGCGTCGACGACTTCCTTGCCGAGGTGACGCCCGAGACCAAACTCAAGCTGATCCGGGACATCCAGGCAGACGGCAAACTGGTGGCCATGACCGGCGACGGCACCAACGACGCTCCGGCGCTCGCGCAGGCCGACGTCGCGGTCGTGATGAACTCGGGCACGCAGGCGGCGAAGGAAGCCGGCAACATGGTCGACCTCGACTCGAACCCGACCAAGCTGATCGAGATCGTGCAGATCGGTAAGCAGTTGCTGATGACGCGCGGTGCGCTGACGACCTTCTCGATCGCAAACGACGTCGCCAAATATTTCGCGATTATTCCGGCGGCCTTCGCGAGTACTTATCCGGTGCTCGAAGCGCTCAATGTCATGAAGCTCGCCACGCCGGGCAGCGCGATCCTGTCCGCGGTGATCTTCAACGCGTTGATCATTCCGGCACTGATCCCGCTGGCCCTGAAAGGCGTAAAGTTCCGGTCGGTTGGCGCAGGCGCGATCCTGCGCCGGAACATGATGGTCTACGGCGCGGGCGGCATCATCCTGCCTTTCCTGGGCATCAAGCTCATCGACATGTTCCTGGTCGCGACAAACCTGGCCTGATTCACGGAGATTGCGCATGTTCACCCAATTTCTTCCCGCGTGGCGCATGCTCGCCCTGTTGACGCTTCTGACCGGCGTGGTCTATCCGTTTCTCGTGACCGGCATCGCGCAACTCGTGTTTCCGGGCGCCGCGAACGGCAGCCTGATCGTTGCGGACGGCAAGACGGTGGGGTCGAGCCTCGTCGGACAAGCGTTCGACGATCCGAAATACTTCTGGAGCCGGCCTTCGGCGACTTCGCCGCAGCCGTACAACGGTGCGTCGTCGTCGGGGTCGAACCTGGGCCCGCGAAACCCGGCGCTCGCGGACGCGGTCAAGGATCGCATCAAGGCATCGCGCGATGCCGACCCGGGCACCACGGACCCGGCGCCGGTCGATCTCGTCACTGCGTCGGGCAGCGGCCTCGATCCGCACATCAGCATGGCGGCGGCCGAGTACCAGGTGCGCCGTGTAGCGCGGGTGCGAGGCATGCCCGAGGATCAAGTCCGGGCGCTTGTCACCGCAAATACCGAAGGGCGGGCCGGTGGCCTTCTCGGTGAACCACGCGTGAATGTCCTCAAGCTCAACCTTGCCCTGGAGCGCGCCGGAAAGTAGGCACGACGCCTGTGCACCGGAAGCCGAGTCCGGGAACGCAACGGGAATCCCAAGCGGGTCACGCGCACCACCGGCCGACGCTTGTTACACTGAGCGGCACGGATATCCTCAGCCCGTAGCATGAACAGCGACCGTCCGGACCCCGACCAGTTGCTCGCGGAGTTCAACGCGAAAGAAGCGCGTGAACGACGCGGGCGCCTCAAGATTTTCTTCGGCGCCTCGGCAGGTGTGGGCAAGACATTTGCGATGCTGGCCTCGGCCCAGGCGCTGCGGCGATCCGGGACCGATATCGTCGTTGGGCTGGTGGAAACGCACGGCCGGGCGGAGACCGAAGCGATCCTCGCGGGACTGGAACTGCTGCCGCCACTCATGCTCGACGTGCAGGCCGTGAAGGTCAAGGAATTCGACCTGGACGCTGCGCTCGCGCGACGGCCGAAATTGCTGCTGGTCGACGAACTCGCGCACACCAACGCGCCCGGTTCGCGTCATCCGAAACGCTGGCAGGACATCGACGAGCTGCTCGCGGCCGGCATCGACGTTCATACGACGCTCAACGTGCAGCACATCGAGAGCCTCAATGATGTCGTTGGCCAGATTACCGGGATCCAGGTGTGGGAAACGGTACCGGACCGAATCTTCGACGGTGCCGACGAGGTGTTGCTCGTCGACATTCCCGCCGACGAATTGCTCGCCCGGCTCAAGGCCGGCAAGGTCTATCTCCCCGAGCAGGTCGAGCGCGCATCGCGCAACTTCTTCCGCAAGGGCAATCTCATCGCGCTGCGCGAACTGGCGCTGCGCCGCACTGCCGACCGCGTCGAGGACGAGGTGCAGGCGTATCGCTCCGACAAGTCCATCGAACGCGTCTGGAAAACGGAAGCGTCGCTGTTGTGCTGTGTCGGATCGCGCGCGGGGAGCGACCACATCGTACGCAGCGCGGCGCGACTTGCCACCCAGCTTGGTGTCGAGTGGACGGCCGTATACGTCGAGACACCGGCGCTGCAGCGGCTTCCCGCCGCCGAACGCGAACGGATACTGCGCTCGGTGAAACTCGCCCAGGATCTGGGCGCCAAGACGACGATTCTCGCAGGCAGCGACGCGGCGGCACTGATCGTCGATTACGCGCGCACGCACAACTGCTCGAAAGTGGTCGTTGGTCGAATCCAATCCCGGACAATCTGGCCATGGACACGAGGATTGGCGCGCCGGATTGCCGACCTGGCGGACGACGTCGACGTCATCGAAATCGGACGCGGCGATGCCGCTCCGCTTGACCGCGTGCGCGTCGATCCTCTGGCGGAAGAGGCAGACCCGCGCCGCCACCTCAAACTGTTGCGCTACCTGTGGGCCGGCCTCGCGTGCCTTGCTACGGCGCTCATCGCTGCCCTGCTGCTTCCGTATTTCGACCTCGCCAACATCGTGATGATGTTCCTGCTGGCGGTGGTGCTGGTGGCGGTCGGCTTCGGCCGCGGACCGGCGGTGATGGCGGCATTCGTCAATGTGGCCGTTTTCGATTTCGTCTTTGTCCCTCCGCGCTTTTCGTTTGCCGTCGGCGATGCGCAGTATTTGCTCACGTTTGCCGTGATGCTCGCGGTGGGGCTCATCGTCGGCCAGATGACCGCGGGTCTGAGCTATCAGGCGCGGGTCGCCTCCTATCGTGAAGAGCGCTCGCGCGCCGTCTACGAGTTCGCGCGCGACATGTCGAGCCACCTGCAAACCGAGCAGGTGGTCGAGACCGCGACCGCCTACATTGCCCGGATGTTCAACGCAAAGGTGGCAATCCTCGTTCCCGACGCGAATGACCGGCTCGTCGCCTACCTGGCCAGCACACCCGAAGTCACCGTCGATCTCGGCGCGGCGCAATGGGCGTACGACAAGTCGCTGCCTGCCGGTGCCGGAACCGACACGCTGGCGGGCAGCGAGCTCACCTATCTGCCGCTGCGCGCACCGATGCGCACGCGCGGCGTGCTCGCGATCAAGCCTGCGCACCGCCGAATGTTGCTGGTACCCGAGCAAAAACGCCATCTCGACACGTTCGCGGCACTCGTGGCCATCGCGCTCGAGCGCGTGCACTATGTCGACGTGGCGCAGCAGGCGTTGCTCACGATGGAGTCCGAACGGCTGCGCAACTCGCTGCTCTCGGCGCTCTCGCACGACCTGCGTACGCCGCTGACGGCGTTGCTGGGGCTCGCCGAGTCGCTCGCCTTCACGAAGCCGCCGCTCTCGCCGACGCAAATCGAGACTGCGCGCGGCATTGCCGGCGAAGCGCGGCGGATGAACGCTCTGGTCGAGAACTTGCTCGATATGGCGCGCATCCAGAGCGGTGAAGTCAAGCTGCGAATGCAATGGCAGCCCTTCGAGGAGATTGTCGGAAGTGCGCTCAAGGCCGCGTCCTCGGCGCTGACCCGCCACAAGGTGGAAGTGACACTCGCACCGAACCTGCCGCTGGTCGAATTCGACGCGATGCTGATCGAACGGGTGCTCTACAACCTGCTGGAAAACGCGAGCAAATACACGCCGTCAGGCACGCCGATTCGCCTGGCGGCTGAAGTGTCGGGCGAGCAACTTCTGGTGGCCGTGAGCGATCTTGGCCCGGGCATTCCCCACGGTCAGGAGGAAACGATCTTCGAAAAATTTACCCGCGGCGCGCGCGAGTCGGCAACACCCGGCGTCGGTCTTGGCCTCGCCATCAGCCGCGCCATCGTCGACGCGCATCGCGGCAGGATCTGGGCGGAAAACAATCCGTCCGGCGGGGCGCGCTTCTGTTTCACGCTGCCGCTCGGCATCCCGCCCGCGGCGCCGCAGGAAGACACAGCGTTGCTGGAGCGAGCCGGCGAAGGCAAGGCATGATCGATCCGGCGCCCGTCGTGGTGCTGGTGGAGGATGAAGTCCAGATCCGCCGGTTCCTGCGCACCGCGCTGGAAACGGAAGGATGGCACGTGTTCGACGCGGGCACCATCAAACAGGGCCTGGTCGAAGCGGGGACGCGCAAGCCCGACCTCGTGATCCTGGACCTCGGCCTGCCGGATGGCGACGGTGTCGATTTCATCCGCGATTTCCGAAGCTGGTCGTCGCAGCCCATCATCGTGCTTTCGGCGCGCACAGGTGAGCAGGACAAGATCGCCGCGCTGGATGCCGGGGCCGACGACTACCTGACCAAGCCCTTCGGCGTGGGGGAACTCCTGGCCCGAGTCCGGGCGACGTTACGCCGCAAGAGCGGCGCGTCGACAGGCAATGCGTCGGTCTTCCGGTTCGGCGATGTCGAAATCGATCTGACGGTACGCAAGGTGACCAAGAACGGCGCCATCGTGCATCTCACACCGATCGAATATCGCCTCCTTACTATCATGATCGGCAACGTCGGGCGAGTACTGACGCATCGCCAGATGCTGCGCGAGGTTTGGGGACCGGCCTATATCGATCGCGATCACTACCTGCGCGTGCACATGGTTCATTTGCGGCAAAAACTGGAAGACGACCCCGCGCAACCCAGACACCTGTTGACCGAGACGGCGGTCGGCTATCGCCTCGTCGCGGACTGAATGGCCGCGCTCGCGTGCATGATCGCATCGGGACAACGTCAGGCCGGCGGCTCCCGTCGCAGGCGTCCCGGTGCTCTCGGGCCGACGGCGCACGCTTGCGCGTGTGCAAGGCGCGCATTTGCAGTAAAATAGCAGACTTGCCGATTGACCAAGCACCCCGACGCCGGGGTGTTTTGCAATTGGCGGCACGCAAGTGCCTGATTCAAAGTCGGCCAAGTAGCTCAGTTGGTAGAGCAGAGGACTGAAAATCCTTGTGTCGGTGGTTCAATTCCGCCCTTGGCCACCAACAATCACAAGGGGTTAGCGCTGTTCGCTGACCCCTTTCTTCTTTTCCAGCGCAGCCAAATCGTAACCCTCGAGCAGCGGATCGATGCGGTTGGCGGCTGTCGCCAGATGATCCGGCGCCAAGTGCGCGTAGCGTTCGACCATCACTGAAGTCCGCCAACCACCCAGGCGCTGGAGCTCGTGCGTAGGCGTCCCCGACTGCCGATGCCACGTGGCCCAAGTGTGCCTCAGATCGTGCCAACGGAAGTTCTCGATACCCGCACGCTTCAGCGCTCTCTGCCACGCGTGCGTGTTGGCTCTGTTCAGGGGCCCGCCCGCGTACGTAAACACGCGAACCGGGTGCTTGCCGATCTGCCGGCGTAAGACCTCCAGCGCCTTCGAGTTGAGCGGCACGGCAATCGGCCTGCGATTCTTCGATTGATCCGCGTCCACCCAAGCGTGACCGCTTTCGAGGTTGACGTGCGACCACTCGAGCCTGAGCGCATTCGACTGCCGCAGCCCGGTGGCGAGAGCGAAGAGCACGACGTCGCGCTGATGCGCCGGCAATTCGCGCAGCAGTGCCTCCGCCTGCTCAACCGTAATCGACCGCTCCCGCCCGGGAGGTTCCCTGAACAGCTTGACCTTCGGCGCCTTGTCGATCCACTCCCATTCGTCCCGTGCCCGCAATAGAATGGATCTGACCACTGCCAGGTAACGATTGACCGTCGACTTGCTTACCGTCTTCAGTCGTTCGGACTTGACGCGGTCAATGACGTCCAGCGTGATTTCGTCGAGCATCAGTTTGCCCAGGAACGCATCCAGCCAGCGCAGCTTCTTGATGTCGCCGTCGTGAGTGGCCTTGTCGGATGTCTCGGCAAGCCATCGTACGACCGCTTCCTTCCATGCGCGACGCGGCTTGACGCCGAGCCGTTGTTGCTCCCACAGCGATGCTTTCAGCTTGTCGTGGTACTCCTGGGCTTGGGCTTTGTCTTCAGTCCCAGTGCTGCGCTGTATTGTTCTTCCGCCGTGGCTGATCTTGACCCACCAACGCGGTGAGTCATTGCGTTTGTAGAGTGACATGATTCGATTCGAACTCCTTACGTTCACTCTGCAACACACGCCGCGGATATTGTGAGCGGATGTGTTCGATGAGGTCAACGTCGACGAAGACCCAGCACCTGCCGATCTTCGCGCCGGGAATCTCTCCGGTCCGGGCTTTCTCCTGCAAGGTCACCGGATGGATGTGCAGGAAGGCAGCGGCAGCTCGCAGATCGAGCGTGTCCATGCACGACTCCAGCGGCGTGTGTTGCGATCGAAAACCTATCGACCTAAGTAGACCGCGGTGATCTGCTCGCGAACGTGGCCCATCTCGTGGCTGATGGTCTCCCGCGCCGCGCGGTCGATCGCCTTCTGTTGCCGGATGAGCTGCCGGGACGTCGGACCACCGCGGGCCGGACACTGCCAGCCGGTCAGTTCCTGGTAGCGGGTCTGGGCGTACAGATGCCGATGCCCGTGGAAGGCGTGAATGCCGACCCGCCCGCACTCGTAGCGGAAGTGCTGCAGGTAATCGCGGTAGGTCGTATAGCCCGGCGCGACCAGGCTTTTGCCCCTGGCGAGGACCTTGGCCTCGTCGAGGAGCTGCCGCTGCTCTGCGGTGCGGATGGGCATCCGGATCTCGCGTCCGCCCTTGTTCCAGGACGCCTTGAGCACCAGCGTGTCGCCCCGGTCGGCCCGGGCTGGGACGATCTTGATCGAAGCTTCCCGGCGCAGGCCGAAGGCAGCCTGCAAGCGCAGCGACATCCGGGCGCAGGGGGTGCGGATGCCATCGAGTTGTTCCCTGCCAAGCTGCGTCACGCGAAGAAACGTCGCGAAAACGCAGTGCCGGCGCCAGGGTGCGCGTACGTCACTAGCGGTGGCCCGCTAGTAACGACGCGCGCTGGGCCAGGGGGGCTGGTGCAGCGAGTCGGCCAAAGGGTGTGCGCAGCACAGCGCTGCGGCACACGATCGGCGGCCGGTCGCGCCTACCATGATGGACACCGCGGGCGCGCTCGAAGACGAACGCCACCCGGAGTCCCATAGCCCGACTTGCGACCGCGCCGCATGAAGCCTGGTGCGATTGCGCAGGGGCCTGACGAAGCCGCGGCAACGAACAACCGACCGCAGCGGACCTTTCGACTTGACCTCAGGCCCGGAGGGGCCCGCCGGCTTTCAGAGGCAGGACGGCATTGGGCGCCGATGGCTCGGCAAAGGGCGACGCGCAAGGGGCGTCATGCCGGCCTGGCGTGGCCAACGTACTGCGCCGCCCGTCATGGACGACATGGGGCGCACTGTCGCGCAGGGCGACCATCGCTGTATAGCGGAAAACCAACATTTGCATCTGCGGTTTTTCGAGCGCCCGTAACCGGCCACTGGCGGTGTCTGCGCCGCTGCTTGCATGTCGCAGTCCGGCCAGGACCAGTCGGTCAGCGTCGCCGACCAAATTGCCAGTAAGCGGCCGTTAACTTGGATCACATTCACCGATACAGCACAGCGCCGGTCAGCGCCGGTGCGCGCCCGCACGCAAGAAAATGCCGGCGGCAATCGACGATCACATCGTGCGCTGCGGCCTTGGTGTGACCGTCAATAACCCTGTTGCGACGGTGGATTGCTTCCTGCGATGATGCCCGGCTCGCTTGTCGACGCGTATCCGGGGCAAGGGAGAGGCCACAACCATGGTTGTGGTCACGTCTCAACAATTCCTCTGGAGACTTCCAATGAATTTGATCGGAGTAAGCAGAGCGGCAATTGCCGTTCTGATCATTGGCCTGTTCGCATCGTCGTCCGCGCTTGGCCAGGCCAAGCCCAATATCCTGTTCATCATGGGCGACGACATCGGCTGGATGCAGCCGAGTATCTACCATCAAGGACTGATGGTCGGCGAGACGCCCAACATCGACCGTATCGCGCGAGAGGGCGCGAAGTTCATGACCTACTACGCCGAGCAAAGCTGCACGGCCGGGCGCACCGCCTTCTTCACCGGCATGACGCCGCTGCGCGCCGGCATGATCCCGCCGCAATTGCCCGGCAGCCCATCCTTCCTGCAGCCCGGCACGCCTTCGCTGGCCAGGTTCCTGCTCGACCTCGGCTACACCACCGGCGAGTTCGGTAAGAACCATCTGGGCGACCATTCGGCGGCGCTGCCGACGGCGCACGGCTTCCAGGAATTCTGGGGCTACCTCTACCACCTGGACGCGATGCAGGGGGTAAGCTTCCCCGACATCAATCGGACCCCGACTGAGCAGGCGATCGTAGCGCCGTGCAAGAACACGCCGGTTCGCGGCCTCAGCGACCCGCCCGGCGCGGTGGATGCGAAGACGACGCTGTGCATGACGCCGCCGCGGCCGGTGCTCGCCTGCACGTCGTCCGACGGCACCGAGAAGAACCAGACCTGCAGCGACCAGGGGCCGCTGACGCTGAAGCGCTCTGAAACCGTGGATGAGGAAATCTCGGCCAAGGTCATCGACTTCCTCGGCCGCAACGACCCGAAGAAGACCAACAAGCCCTTCTTCGTCTGGTACAACCCGGCGCGCATGCACATCACGAGCATGCTGTCGGACAAGTACATGGCGATGGTAGGTACGCCCGGCGGCAAGGACTGGGGCGTCAACGAAGCCGGCATGAAACAAATGGACGACAACATCGGCTACGTGATCAAGAAGCTGGAAGACATGGGCCAACTCGACAACACCATCATCGTCTTCACCACCGACAACGGCGCCGAAGTCATCACCTTCCCCGACGGCGGCAACACCCCCTTCAAGGGCGGCAAGCTGACCACCTGGGAAGGCGGCATGCGCGCGCCGGCGGTCATCCGCTGGCCAGGGCACATCAAGCCGGGCACGATCCTGAACGACATCTTCGCGTCGTACGATTGGATGCCAACTTTTGTTGAAATCGCCGGTGGGGCCAAGGGCAACGACCTCAACAAGCAGATCATGGAGGGCAAGTATCCCGGTATCGTCAAGACCAAGCTTCAAGGGGTCAACCAGCTCGACTATCTGACCGGCAAGTCGGAGAAATCGGCACGTGATACGTTCTTCTACTACGGCGGCGCGGTTCCGTCGGCAGTTCGCTACAAGAACTGGAAGATCTATTTCGCGATGGCATCCGAGGCCGCGACCGGCGGCCTGATGGGGGTCCATACCTTCCACTGGCCTTTGGTCGCCAACATCAGGCGGGACCCGTTCGAGGGGTCCGTAGGTTTTGAACCGAAAACGCTCTTGGGCCAGGGCGGAGCGCTCGCCGGACCGGTGACCGCTTATATCTACGACTGGAACATCATTCCCATCGGCCAGGCGCTGTGGCTGCAGGAACTGGAGTCCTATGGGCCGTACCCCGCGCTGCAGGCCCCCGCGTCTTACAGCCTGGCCCAGGTTCTCACGGAGGTCAGGGAACAAATGAAGAGGACTCGCGGAAGAGGGGACTAGGCAAGGACGTTGCGAGTCCGAAATCTCGGTGAGGCGACTTTGATGTGAATAAGCGGGCGGCCCAAAGCGGCCGCCCGTATCGTTTGGTCTTCGGGTAGACGACATTTATCGCTCGTCATCAGCGCAACTCCAGGAGGGATGAAATGAATTTGCATCGATGGCTAATCAGCTTGGTCGCCGCGATCATCCTCGCGCCCGGCGCGACATCGCCAGCGCTCGCGCAGACGCCGGCCAAGAAGCCCAACATCCTGGTGATCTGGGGTGATGACATTGGCCGCGACAACATCAGCGCCTACAGCATGGGAATCATGGGCTATCGCACACCGAACATTGACCGCATCGCGAAGGAGGGGGCGATCTTCACCGACTCCTACGCCCAGCAGAGCTGCACGGCGGGCCGGGCATCATTCATCCTCGGCGAGCATCCCTTCCGCACCGGGTTGCTGACCATCGGCATGCCGGGTTCGCCGCAAGGCATTCCGGAGTGGGCGCCGACCATCGCCGACCTGCTCAAGGCCCAGGGCTATTCGACCGGCCAGTTCGGCAAGAACCACTTGGGCGACCGCGATTCGCATCTGCCGACCATGCACGGGTTCGACGAATTCCTCGGCAATCTCTACCACCTCAATGCCGAAGAGGAGCCTGAGACCTATTATTACCCGAAGGACCCCGAGTTCAAGAAGAAGTACGGCCCGCGCGGCGTGTTGCATACGTGGTCCGACGGCAAGGGTGGACAGAAGATCGAGGACACCGGTCCATTGACGCGCGCGCGCATGCCGACCGTCGACCTCGAAATTTACGATGCCGCCAACAAGTTCATGGACACGCAGGTGAAGGCACAGAAACCATTCTTCATCTGGTTCAACACGACGCGGATGCACGTATGGACGCATCTGAAGCCATCCGCCGTGGGCCGCACCGGCATCGGGCTCTATCCCGACGGCATGGTGGAGCACGACGACATGGTCGGTGGATTGCTCAAGCGGCTCGATGAACTCGGCATCGCCGACAACACCATCGTCGTGTACGGCACCGACAACGGCGCCGAAACCGGAACCTGGCCGGACGGCGGCACCATGCCCTTCCACGGGGAAAAGGGCACGACCTACGAAGGGGGCTTTCGCGTGCCGATGATCGTGCGCTGGCCGGGCGTGATCAAGCCGGGCACTATCGTCAACGAGATCTTCTCACAGGAGGACTGGCTGCCGACGCTCCTGGCGGCCGCCGGCGAGCCAAACATCGTCGAGAAGTTGAAGACTAGCTACCAGGCCAATGGCAAGACCTGGAAGGTCCACCTCGACGGCTACAATTTCCTGCCGTACTTCAAGGGCGAGACGAAGAGCGGGCCGCGCGAAGAGATCTTCTACTTCGGACAGGGTGGCGAGCTGAACGCCGTGCGCTGGAAGGACTGGAAAGCCAGCTTTGCGGTGCAGGACGGAAACATCGCGACCGCCACGCGCAACGTTCCCGGCTGGCCGGTGCTCGTCAATCTCCGCGCCGACCCCTACGAGAAGGCGCCACACGAATCCGGGCTCTACCTGCGCTGGTACGCGGACAACATCTGGCTGTTCGTGCCGGTGCAGGAAAAGTTGAAGGCATTCCTCACGACGCTGCCCGACTACCCGTTCCAGCAAGGCAGTAGCCTCAACGCCGCTGGCATCAACTACAACTCGCTGCAGGCGCTCCAGGCGATGAAGCGGCTGAAGGAGATTGAAACGCTGTCGGCTCCCCAAAACTGAGCCGAGTCCAACACAGCATCCATTCGAACGCAAGAACGCAGTCGATCTCGACATGCGTTCGGCCGGTGCTGCCGAAGCGCGGGCACAATTGGCCCGGGAGATCGATGACGAACATGAATGCGAGAACGATTATGAAACCCCTTTCCATTGTGCAATGGCTAGTCGTCGTTCTGAATCTGCTGCTCGCATCCACCGGAGCGCTGGCGCAGAGTCCCCGCGCCGGCGCGCTGCCGGCCGATCCGTGGCCGCGCGTAGTCGACCTCTCTAACGGACAGGTATTGGTGTACCAGCCGCAAATCAACAAATGGGTGGACAACCAGCTCGAGTTCCGGACGGCGCTGGCAATCAAGCCGGACGGCGCGAAGGATGAAACGTTTGGCGTAATCTTTGCCACCACGCGCACCCAGGTCGACAAGGTGCTGCGCACGGTGACCTTCGAAAATCTGCGGATCTCGAAGATAGACTTTCCGACGTTGCGGGATCATGGATCGGCGTACGCGAAGGAACTGCAGACTGAGTTTGCCAAGTCGATTCGCACGATTTCGCTTGATCGGCTGGAGTCCTCACTTGCACTCGCGGGCATCAAGCCGCCGACGGTTGCAGTGCAGAACAACCCGCCGCAGGTATTTGTCAGCTATTCGCCAGCCATCCTGGTGCCCATTGACGGCGCGCCGGTGTTCAAGCCCGTGCCGTCCGACTCGCGCTTTCAGCGCATCATCAACACGCGCGCATTGATCCTGAAGGGTGGCCTCGGACAGAACCTCTACATTCACGTTTACGACGGGTGGCTCGAATCAGGCTCGATCGGTGGGCCGTGGACACAATCGTTCCGCCAGCCGTTCGGAATGGATCGCGCTGCCCAGGCGCTCGCCAAGAACGGGACTGTCGACATGCTCGATGGCGGGCCGAACGCCAATCCGAAGCCGTCGCTTGCGAATGGCGTTCCCACGATCTACACGAGCCAGGTGCCGAGCGAACTGATCGTGTTCAAGGGCCAGTCGGACTTCGTGCCCATCGTCGGTACCCGGCTGCTGTGGGCCTCGAATACGACGAGTGACGCGTTCATCGACACCAGCAATAACGACTACTACGTGCTGATGTCCGGACGCTGGTTTCGGTCTGTGGCGCTGGTGGGGCCATGGACGTTTGTCGCGAACGATGCGCTTCCGACTGATTTCGCGCGCATTCCGTCGCAGGCGCTCGCCGGCGCGGTACTGCCGACCGTGGCAGGCACCCCGCAGGCGCAGGAAGCTGCAATCTCCAATTCGATTCCTCAAACCGCGACCGTTCCTCTCAAGGGCGGCCCAACGTTCACGCCAAGCTTCGACGGTCCGCCGCAGTACGCGCCGATCGACGGCACGGCACTGTCCTACGTCGTAAATTCCTCCGAACCGCTGATTCAGGTCTCGCCCAACGGCTATTACGCGGTCGTCGCCGGTGTGTGGTTCACCGCGTCGAAAATCACCGGGCCGTGGACCATCGCGACCTCCGTACCGACGGCGATCTACACAATTCCGCCATCGTCGCCGATCTATTACGTGACCTACGCCAAGATCTACGAGGCGACGCCGCAGTACGTGTACGTTGGCTACACGCCGGGCTATCTCGGTGCGGTGGTATCGCCGTATGGAACGGTCGTCTACGGTACTGGCTATGCGTATACGCCGTGGATCGGCTCGGTCTGGTACGCGCCACCGTATACCTATGGCGTCTATGCAGCTCCGATCTATAACCCGTGGGTCGGATACACATGGGGCTTCGCGATGGGTCTCGCTACAGCAGCATGGATGGACCCGTACTGGGGTTGGGGTGGCGGCGCGTGGTACGGGCCGGGCTATTGGGGCAGCTATCCGTGCTGCGGGTCGGCGAGTGCCAACATCTACGGCCACTGGGGCAACGCGGCTTATTCCGGCACCCGGAGCTGGTATGCGGGTGGTGGCGTGGCCGGGTCGACATTCTCCGGTTCCTACGGTACGGCGCGAGGAACCACGGGCAATATCGACGCCGGACGGCAATTCAACGCGTGGACAGGCAACGCGTCGCGCGCCTATGACCGGACGTTCAACACCGCGGCTGGGGATTCAGGCAATGTCGCACGCGGCAGCAACACCAACGTATACACGGGCCAGCGCTCGGTCGGTAACGCCGTCTCGGCGACCGGCGCCGGCGGCAGCACCTACAACCGGGCAGGCGCGACGACCACCGGTCCGGAAGGCGATGCCCACGTCGGTGGCGGCTCGACGTATAACGCGAAGACGGGGAAGGCGACCACCTGGGGCAGCGCAAGCGTGGGCACTCAGCATTACGCGGATGTCAACGGCAATGTCTATCACAACGGCGCTGGCGGCTGGCAGCAGCATTCGGCCAGCGGCTGGGTTAGCGCATCCGGCGACTCTTCGTGGGCCGACCGCGAATCGCAAGCGCGCAGCGCCGGCGACGACCGTTTTGGCGGCTTCTCGAACAGCTTCGATCACAGCTTTGGTGGCGGCCTGGGGCGAGACCGCTTCGGGGGTGGCGGCTTCGGTGGGTTTGGAAGCGGCGGTTTTGGAGGTCGTTTCGGCGGTGGTGGATTCGGTGGCGGAGGTTTCCGCGGGGGTGGCTTCGGTGGACGGCGCTGATCGGACAAACTGCGGCGGACCACCCTGTATTCCCCCGTGGGTTGCCGGATTCAGGTTCGTGAAGGAAATGAAAGTTTATTCGATACGAACGGGGAAACTCCTCCCCGAGAACCGACAGAACCCAGAGGGAAGATCAAGTTATGACAAGTGATGCGATAAATCGGATTGTGGCGCGCACATTCGTTGCAGGCGTGTTCGGCGTAACTGTGATGCTCGCGGGCTGCGCAACACCCGGTGCAGGCGGAGGAAGTACGGGAACCATGGGTGCTTCCGGGATCGTAGCCTCGGAAGCGACCGCAGGCAATGTACGTCGCGTTGGCTTCCTCACCGACTACGCACGTCTGCGACCGATGCCGGGCGGCGGCGGAATGCTGTGCTGGCGCGATGCGGGAGCTGACTGGAAGCAATACACCAAGGTGCTGTTCGAACGCATCCAGGTTTATCTGCAGCCCAGCTCACTGCAACCCGTCGATCCGACCGACCTCAAGTCGATGATCGACTATTTCCACAGCGACCTGGTCAAGGCCGTCCAACCGGAAGCGCAAGTCGTCAACGCCACCGGGCCGGGCGTATTGCGGGTGCGCATTGCGCTCACCGCTCTCATCCCCACCAATCAGGTCGCGAGCCTCGCAGGTACCGCTGTGCCATACGGCTTCGTCGCGGAAATTGGCTCCGGAGCGGCGACCGGCAGGCCCGTCGGTTCAACGCCGTACCTTGGCCAAACCGGAATGGAAGTGCAGTTCCGCGATGGCGCCACCGGCAAAGTGATCGCGGAATGCGCGGATACCGAGATTGGGCTCAAGTACGCCGCCGATCTCAATGCCGGCGCGACGAAGGCGGCCGAAGCCTGGGTGAACGGTTATATGGACTCGTTCACGCAATGGGACTATGCGAAGAAGGCATTCGACAAATGGTCCGCCGATTTTGCTCGCCGTTTCGCCGCATTGCGCAACAGCTAAGGAAGGCAAGCGCGGCTTGCATCCCCCGATATTTCCTAACGACGCAAGGGAAGCCCGTGAAATCGTACCCGTTGATGATCGCTTTAGCCGTGTGTCTCGCGTCCCCGCCGGTTGCCGCCCAGATATTTTCCTGGGACCCGCTCAAGGATGTCGAAAGCGCCTTGCCCGAAGGGGTGCCGAACGAAAGCAGGATCATTCAGGCGCGGCAGCAGGTACGGGAGATGTCCCAGGACGCGCTGGCCACGCTTTTCGAGGTCGCACCTGGCACCCGCAGAGTCATTGAACGGGCGGCCGGCTACGGCGTGTTCAGCACCTTTGGCCTCAAGCTGTTCTTTGCGGGCGGCACCACCGGCAAGGGAGTGGTGGTCAACCAGCGCACTCAGCGACAGACCTTCATGAAGATGGTGCAGGTGCAAGGAGGGCTTGGATTCGGCGTGAACCAGAACCGCCTGATCTTCGTTTTCACCAACGAACAGGCGCTCAAGCACTTCGTCAATCAGGGCTGGGAATTCGGCGGCCAGGCAAACCTGTCGGCAATGGCAGGCGGCCAGGGTGCGCAGTTCAGTGGCGCTGCCCAGGTGTCCCCTGGCGTCTATCTGTACCAGCTCACGAACACCGGGCTCTCCGCCACGATCACCGTGTCCGGCACGAAGTACTTCAAGGACACTGACCTCAACTGAATATGTAGGCGTCCGAGGCCAGCGGTCATGTCCATCGTTGAATGGGTTCACAAGGCACTCGAATTGCTGCCCGTGCTGGCGAGATTCGCGGTGCTCATGGCACTGATCGTCATCGTTCCGCGGCTCTCGAGCCGTATGCGGCTGCCGGAAGCAGTCGGGCTGCTGTTGAGCGGGGTGTTGCTCGGGCCACACGTCCTCGATGTATTTCCCCGCGAGCATCCGGTTGCAGAATTCTTCTCCGAACTCGGCATGCTGTTGCTGATGTTCCTCGCCGGACTGGAAATCAACTTGACGCTGTTTCGGCAAAAACTTTCCCGGTCGATTGTGTTCGGGGTGTCCACGACATCCATGCCGCTGTTGCTGGGGACGCTGGCAGCCTACTGGCTCGGTTATGGCCTGTTGCCCGCCATCGTCGTCGGATCGCTGCTCGCGTCGCATACTTTGCTCGGATCGACCATCGTCCGCAAACTGGGAGTGAATCGCCTGGAGCCCATCGTCGTCACCATTGGTGCCACGATGATGTCGGACACGTTATCGCTGCTCGTGTTTGCGGTCTGCGTCCCGTTGTACGCCAGCGGCTTTTCGGCGTCTGGGCTCGCCATTCAGATCATCGAAATCCTCGTGTTCGTGCCGTTCGTCTTGTTCGGGCTGGGCCGCGCCGGCGCATACGTCTTGGGAAGAGTCGAGAACGACGAGGAGACCTATTTCATCTTGATGCTTGGCATGCTTGCTGTAACGGCGCTCCTTGCCCAGTACATCAATCTGCCGGGCATTGTAGGAACCTTCATGGCAGGCTTGGCGGTGAATGCGGCGGTGAAAGACAAGCCAGCCAAGGGCAAGCTGGAATTCCTGGGAAATACGCTGTTCATCCCGATTTTCTTCATAGTGACCGGCTTCCTGATCGACCCGCTCGCGCTCTTCCGCAGCCTCGCCGAGGATTTCTTCCTGGCTGCGGGAATAATCGGTGCGCTTCTTGTCGGCAAATGGATTGCAGCGGAAGGGGTCGGTCGCGCCTTCGGCTACACGGCGGCCGCACGAAAGACAATGTGGTCGCTCACGCTGCCGCAAGTCGCGGCAACGCTCGCAGCGACGCTCGTCGCGTACAGGACGGTCAACGCCGCTGGCGAGCCATTGCTCGACGGGCGGATGCTCAATGGCGTTCTCATCATGGTATTGGTCACCGCCATTCTCGGGCCGGTGCTGACGCAGCGCTTCGCGCCACGTATGGTGGAGGAGGTGCCTGTTAGTCCCTCTCCGGCAACGAGTGCCACGTGACGACGGATGCGCCTGTCTTGCTGGAATTTTGTTCCCAAGCCGCGCGTGACGATCAGCGGGCTTCATGTAATCCGGCGCGTACTAGGCAGGGAGGCGTGAGCATGCGGTTCGCGCATTCGACGAGGAGATTCTGATGCTCGGCTTCGAACTAGATTTCTGGGACTACGCGACCTTTGCCACGGCCGCGCTGGCGGGCGTTGCAGTGATGCTGACCTACATCTGGATCGCCGGGTTGCCTGGGCGCATCGCCATCGCGCGCAAGCACCCGGACGCTGAGGCGGTCAAGTGGATGGGCTGGGCCGGGCTGCTGCCGACGGTGCTGCCGTGGATTCAGGCGTTCATCTGGGCGTTCAAGCCTACCGACATCGTCGACATCCGGCGTTTCCCGAAGGAAGAGGCCCGGGCCATCGACGAAGACATCACGCGTCTGAAGGACGATCCGCGCAAATACGGCACGCACGCGGAAACGACCGATACTGCAGCGCCGCGGCACGATCCGCTGACTTCGCCGCCCCACGACGGCGCGAAGTCCTGAGGGGCGCACTGCATGCTGCTCGGATTTGTCCTGCTATTCGCCTACGCCTTCGTCGTCTGGCTGGTGTTCTTCAAGTTCAGGTGGCTCAAGTTCAGCATCGCGTGGGGCTTCTTCTCAACGTTCTTCGCGCTGCATCTCTTAATCATCTTCCTCATCGGTCTGCGCTTCGTGACGCCTCTCGCCACCGAGGCGCGGATCATCCAGCACACGATTCAGCTGGTGCCGCGGCTACCGGAGCCCACGCTGGTCACTGCGGTGCTGGTGGCGCCGAACGTGCCGGTGAAGAAGGGGCAACCGCTGTTCCAGTTCGACCGCCGACCCTACGAATACAAGGTCAGGCAACTCGAAGCCCAGCTCGCCAAGGCGAAGCAGGACGTGCTGGTGCTCAAAGCCGACACGCAGATCAACACACAGAAGATCGCCAGGCTCAACGCCGACCTTCAATTCGCGAAGTACCAGCAGAAACTCACGACCGATCTGGCCCGGCAGGGTGCCGGCCCGGAGGAAGACGCGCAGAAGTGGGCCGCGCAGGTCGCCGCCGACGACGCCGCCATCAAGGAGGCGCAGGCCGAGGAGGCGCGAGCGCGCCTTCGTTACACCTCCGAAATCGGTGGCGTCAACACGACGGTGGCCGCGGTCCAATCGGAACTCGACCAGGCGCGTTATTACCTCGACAACACGCTGATGGTGGCGCCGGAGGATGGCGCCCTCATCAACCTGCAGGTGCGTCCGGGCATGGTGTCCGGCGACATCCGTTATGGTGCCATTGCCTCGTTCATCGTCGATGCTGACCGCTACCTGCTCGCCAACTATTTCCAGGAGAACCTGAAATTCGTGAAGCCCGGACAGCCGGTTGAGATCGCGCTCGATCTTTATCCGGGCCAGATTTTCCAGGGCAAGGTCGAGGCTATCTGGCAGGGCAGTGGGGCGGGGCAAATGCTGCCGAGCGGCACGCTTCCGAGTTTCAACTACGTGCCGACCGAGATCCCGCAGGGGCAGTTCGCCGTGGCGATCCGCCTCGATGGCGCGGATCAATCGAGATTTCCCATCGGCACCCAGGGCCGGGCGGCGATCTACACCAATCCTCACAGCGCCTTTGTGGTTCTGCGCAAGATCGGCATCCGGGGCTATACGTGGTTCAACTTCATCTACCCATTCTCGGGATGACTCGCACGGCCGTTGTCATCGCGCTCGTGGCGCTCGCCGGCTGCGCACTGAAGGTGCCGCCCACGCCTACCGAGGTACTCGACCAGGCGCTGCCGGCGACGACCCGCATTCCGCCGGCATGGAAGGCGGACCCGGCGGCGAGCGCGGTCGCCGACAACTGGCTGCAATCGTTCAACGACCCGGCGCTGGACGCTCTGGTTGCCGTGGCCATCGCCAACAACCTCGACCTGCGCATCGCCGCGGCCAAGGTCGCCATCGCGCAGCAGGCGGTGATCGTGGTCGGGGCGCAGCTGCTGCCGCAGGTCGGCGCGGTGCTCGGAGCGAGAGCGACGCGGGACGAGGACCACAGCGGCACCGCCGACAGCACGGTTGCGTACGTCGGGGTTGCCTGGGAGATTGATGTTTGGGGACGGCTGCGCGCGCAACGTGCCGCGGCCGAGGCCGGCTACGAGGCGACGGCGCTCGATTATGCCTACGCGCGCCAGTCGATCGCCGCGACGACCGCGAAGCTCTGGTACTTCACCATCGAGACGCGGCGGCTGGTGGCGCTGGCCGAGCAGGCGGTCACGATCTACCGCCAACTGCTGACACTGGTGCAGATCCGCCGCTCGGCAGGCAAGGACTCCGATCTCGACGTGGTCGATGTCCGGGCGAAGCTGGAGACGGCGCAAAGCGCGGTCGAGCGGGCACGGGAGCGGTATGGCGAAGCACGCCGGGCGCTTGAAGTGTTGCTCGGACGTTATCCTGCGGCGGAGATCGACGTGGCAGTCGCGTACCCGGCGTTGCCGGCGCTGGTCGGCACCGGCGTGCCGTCCGCCCTGCTCGAACGTCGACCCGATGTCGTGGCCGCCGAGCGCGAAGTGCTGGCAGCGTTCCGCAACGAAGAGGCGGCGCAGCTTGCGCTGTTGCCCGAGTTCTCGTTCTCTCTCGTGGGCGGGCGGTTGGGCGACCAGGTGCTGTCCGTGCTGCGCCTCAACCCCTGGCTCGCCTCGGCGGGCATCGGCGTGTCGATCCCGATCTACGAAGGAGGAGCGCTTCAAGCCAAGGTCCAGATCGCAACGGCACAGCAGGCGCAGGCCGTGGCGCGCTACGGAGCCGTCGTGCTGAGGGCATTCCGCGAAGTCGAGACCAGCCTTGCGAACGAACGCCTGCTCGCGCTGCAATTGCCGCTGGACCAGAAGGCGCTCGACGACCGGACCGAAGCCGTGCGGATCGCGACAATCCAATACAAAGCGGGCCGGCGCGATCTGCTGTGGGTGGCCCAGTTGCAGTCCGCGGCGCTTGCCTCCGAAGCGGACCTCATCAAGCTGCAAAGCGCGCAGCGCGTCAACCGGGTGCGGCTGCATCAGGTGCTCGGCGGCAGTTTCGACGCTGGTCCGGCTGCGCCAACATCAGAAACGTCTCCGGCAACGGCCAGCTCAGACCAGCGGCCGCTTCGGTAAGATTCAACGGCGGCTTCGGAGAGCCCCCATTGTCGGGTCAGGGTCGACTCCGGCCGACGGTCAGCGGTCAGGCGCACCTGCGCGTGAGCAGCCGTTCGGGAAGGCGGACCGAGAAGGCCTGCCAGAAGGCAATGTCATTGCACCGTCATATCTATATGGGTATAATCTGCCATGGCGGCGAAGCCTCCTGCTGAGTTGAAATCGCTGGCATGGGTCGGCAGCGCAAAGAGGGATTTGCTGGCGATTCCAGAGGAAGTGATCGATGCCTTCGGATACGCTCTATATGTCGCGCAGACTGGCAAGAAGCACGAAAAGGCCAAGGCACTGCACGGCTTTGGATCTGCGGGCATCCTGGAGATTGTCCAGGACTGGCGAGGGAACACGTACCGCGCTGTTTATACCGTGCGTTTTTCTGCGGCGGTGTTTGTATTGCACGTGTTTCGGAAGAAGGCAAAGCGTGGAATCGCCACTCCGAGGCAGGACATGGAATTGATCAGGGAACGGTTGAAAGTGGCGGAGCAGACGGCGAAGGAGCTGGCAAGATGAGCAACCCCAAAGTGAAGCGTGTGGAAGTGGAGATGGGCACCGGTAATGTCTACGCTGACCTCGGATTTGCTGACGCCGACGAGATGCTGATCAAGGCCCAGCTCGTGAGCAAGATTGCCGAGATCATCAAACGCAAAGGTCTTACCCAGACTCAGGCCGCACAGTTACTGGGGATGCCTCAGCCCAAGCTTTCCAACCTGCTGAGTGGTCGGTTCCGCGGCGTTTCCGAGCGCCGATTGATGGACTGCCTGGTCAAGCTTGGACGCGATGTACAGATCGTCGTCAAAGCGACGCCACGGTCGCGGAAAGACGGTCGGCTGTCGATCGTCTTCGCCTGAGCGATTTCCCCCGCGTCAAACGATTGGTACCGTAGCTACGTCGTAACTCTTCAAGGCTTCGTTGGACTCGTTCCAGCCTTCGTGCCGCTGCTCTCGAAACGTGGCGTGTGTTGCAAGAGTCTGATTGAGAATAAAATCCTGTTTGTATGGTCGGGCTGAAAATCCTTGTGTCGGTGGTTCAATTCCGCCCTTGGCCACCACATTTCGCGGGCCGCGAAGCGGACCGCAAAATCGGCCCAAGGGTTGAGTTCCGCCCTTGGCCACCACATTTCGCGGGCCGCGAAGCGGACCGCAAAATCGGCCCAAGGGTTGAGTTCCGCCCTTGGCCACCACATTTCGCGGGCCGCGAAGCGGACCGCAAAATCGGCCCAAGGGTTGAGTTCCGCCCTTGGCCACCACATTTCGCGGGCCGCGAAGCGGACCGCAAAATCGGCCCAAGGGTTGAGTTCCGCCCTTGCCACCACATTTCGCGGGCCGCGAAGCGGACCGCTGCGGACTTCGGCATAAGCCTGTCAGATGGCAGGCTTATGCCCTTCGTGTCGAACAACGCGCCGCATCGATGACATGAACCACGAGCGGCCAAATGGCATCCCGGCCCGCCGGGCGCGGTTTTCCGCCGAATCGACCGTAGCACCGGAGTCGGAAATTTCCACCTCTGGCCGGTACTCAAACAGGGTCAGCCTCAGTCGTAGCCGGCTGGAACCAGAAAGCCGTCGCGTTCAACCTCTCAGTCCGACCCGAAGCGGTCTCTCATGCTTGTGCAGAGCGGTCACTCCTTCCCTCCAGTTTGTGCGCAGTTCCAGCAGCGCAGCAGCCCCTCAGCATCACAGTTCTCTAGATCTTGGTAACCGTCCCTCCGCTCGAGTTCGGGCAGGTGAAGCTCTGCGCCGACCACATTACCGACGCGCCACCCGCGACCTTCTCGCCGATCTTGATCGTCCCATTGGGTGCACGGAGCACCGCAGTAGCGTTGCCGTCCACGGCCTTCCCGATCAGGATGGAGCCGTTCAGCGACGTGATGTCGGCGCTTGAATGCTGGTCAATCCCCTCGTCGATGAGCACATCACCGTCGGCCACGATAATCGCCGACGAGTGTTGATCGATTTTCTGCCCGATGTGGACCTTTCCTTTGGCCTTCAGCGTGACTCGCGAATTTTCATCGATCTTCTGACCGATTTCGATGTTTCCATTACGGGATTCGATATCCGCGCGTGACCACTGATCGACCTTCTGCTTGATGATGACGTCGCCGAGTGCCCGGATAACGGCCGTCGACGTCTGATCGACCTTCTCACCGATCGTTACCGTCCCGCAGGCCGTCAAGGAAGCAAAGGAGCCCTGATCGATCTTTTGCTTGAGCGTGATGCTCCCATGCAGGCTGGTCAGCTGCAGGTTAAGGCCATTGTCCACGCGGTCGAGCACCACATCCCCTTCGATGCGTTGCTCGGAATTGCCGGGCCCTTTCAGGGTACCGAGCGACACGCCGGCGTAGGGCCCCCCGGTCGCGCAGTCATCCGGCAAACCCGCATCCGGCGGCTCCAGGTTGTAGGTCAGCGTGAAATTGTTGCTGAATGTGAAGGTCCGCCCGCCGCCGTCCTTGATCAGGTTCCCGAGGACAACGCGCCAGCGATCTATGTCGGCGCCGTGCAGGCGCTGCACGTCGCCGGCGTTGTAGATGGCCATCAGCTGGCCCCAGTGGGGGACGCCACCTCGCGCGATCGCGGCCTGCTGAACCCGGTTCAGGAACTCGACGTTCCCGCCGAAGTTCCGGATCAGCGGGATCTCGACATGACAGGTGAACGGAAACCTGGTCATGCCGATCAGGGACTCGGTCTTTCGCATATAGCGGAGAGCGAGCACACCAAGAACGGGCACGCTTTTCTGATACAGATCGTCGAAGATCTTCAACACATCGTCGATGAAGGCCAGATGCACATCGGCCCCGGCCTCGGTCGCATCGAACGCGACCTCCATCGAATCGACCTTCTGGCAGAAATTCTCCGACGAGTAGTCATAGGTATCCATGATCTTCCAGCTGACATCCTGGCTCGGTGTCAACGGGTACTGCGAGTCGAAGAGCGTGGTAAAGAGCGTCTTCATCGCGTCCTTGAGCCCCAGCGCGTAGAACAGGGCCGTAATGTTCGCCAGAAAGTCGCCGATCGTCATCTTCTGCATAACGGCGACGTAGGCGATTAGCGCGACGACTGCCGCGATTGCGACGACGGTGGCGGCGATCGCCGCCACCGTCACGAGGTAAACCGCGAACGCCGCGGCGGCGAGCGCCCAACCGATGATCGGGATGGCCAACAGCGTCGAGGCCAGGGCCAGGAGCGCCCCGGCGGCCTGGATCAGAAGCCAGAGCGTCACCAGCAGGGCGGCGAGCACGGCCACCAGCAACGGAAGCAGGCTCCGCACGTCGCTCGTCTGGCAGAGCCACTTGAGGAAATCGCCGGCCGGCGGGGGCTTGATTCTCTCGGCGAACGGATCCTCGATCACCCGTCGTTCGCTGATCTTGCACTTGTGCGCATCGATGGTTCCGAACGGACTGATGAGCACTTGCACGAAGAACTTCCGGTCGTAATAGCTGGGCGCCAGATACCCCGGCAAGGCCGCCGCCGCCATGTTCTTCTTGAAACTCTCCCACACCTCTTCGTGGCGCTCTTCCCGGAGCAGAAACGCCGGCACCGTCTTGATGACCAGCGAATACACGACGCCCATGCGCCCGACCGATACCAGCACCGACCGGAACACATCATCGTTCTTCCTGACGATGATGTCCTTACACAGTTCCGCACTCGTCTTGGCGATGTTGCTAAGCTGCTCCTGAACCTCCGCTTCGCTGCCCGTCGTCAGCCCCTCGGTTCGTTCGATCCACCACTCCTGGCCTCCCGGTCCGATCAGGTGAATGGCCTGGACCCAGTCGGCCAGAGGGCTTCGTTCGACATCGCCGCCGTGGGAACCCGTCGCCAGGACGCCCGCTATTGATTGGCCCCCGCTTCCGCCCAGAGTCGGCAGCGCCCTGAAGGGCTTTCCGTTTCCGTCCTGAAGCGGAAGGTTGTCTTCGTCCGGCCCTCCGCCCTGAGTTGTTGCCTTCAGGCCATGCAACAGGCGGTTGACGTTGAAAACCTTGGTGCCGCCTTTCACCTGAACCAGGCTTTCCTGGAGGCTAGGGTCGGCCAGGGTCAAGTGGCCGAGAATCTCCTTGTTGTCGATAAGCCCGGAGATGTCGTCGGTTTCGATCAGCACCTGGTTAGAGACAAACACGCCCATGAAGGACCAGAAGCTGCCCCCCCACTTCACCGGAGTATTGTTGGCTTCCGCTTGCCGGATGATCTCGACGATCTCGCCACGCGACGATGGTGACTTTGGTCGAAAGGACTTCGCGACGGTGAACTTTAGTGCGCGCGCCCAGTTTTCGATTGTCTTGGGAGCCGTGAGCGGCGTGGACTCTATCGGCGAGGGACAGATCGGCATCGGCAGCCTCCAGCAGGCTATGTAAAGCGTAGCGATCCGGCCATGTGCACGTGGCCAAGGGATCTCAGTATGCGGTCAAATTCCGGGGATGAATAGTTTGGCGACGGGCCGCTTTCAGGCCGTCGGTGACAGGTACTTTGCGGCGACATGCGAACCGCTGGCGGGTTATCTGATCTCACACCTCCCCACCCGGTTCCATCTCGTCGCCCCGCAAATGCGAACTCCAGCTGGATGCGGCGCGGCGTGGGTCTATGACGACCTGAATCTGGCGGATCGCGTCACTGTGCCTCGCCGAAGCAGACCCCGATCAGCCTGACGATCGCGTCGAGCGCCTCCGCCTCGTCGGGGCCGTCAGTTTCCAGCACGACGCGGCTCCCCTTGCCCGCGGCCAGCATCATCACGCCCATGAGGCTCTTGGCGTTGACCTTGCGACCATTTCGCGCGATGGATACGTCGCACAGGAACTTCGTCGACAACTGGGTAAGTTTGGTGGACGCAGGCGCGTCCAGACCCAGTTCGTTGATGATCACAATCTCGCGCTGTTGCATAGATCGGATCCCCCCAAGCGATTTGCATCCACATTGGAGATTGCCTGCCCAAAGCCGCGGGCGCGACGTCAGCCGCTGTCCGTGTTACTGGCGAAGCGCAACCATGGGTCCTTCCGCAGGTGTCCATCTCCTACAGGTCCCCGGCGGTTGCACCGCCGATTGGGATGCCATAACATTAAATAGTGATGTGTCAAACGTCAATATAGACGGGTCGGCCATGATCACCGCCGCGCAACTCCGGGCCGCCAGAGCGCTCGTTGGCATGGACCAACGCGCGCTGGCAGCAGCCTCCGGGCTGTCGCTGCCGACAATCCAAAGAATGGAGGCGAGTGAAGGGGTGATCCGCGGCAATGTCGATTCGCTGATGAAGCTCATCGGCGCGCTCGAAGCGGCGGGCGTTGAGCTTATCAACGAGGGTGCCGCCAGTGACAAAGGTGGACGCGGCATCCGCCTCAAGGCGCGTTGATCTCATGTCGCGATTTCCTGTGCTCCCCGTTCTTGCATTGAGGTCGAGCTAGGCGACGATTCATGGCGCTAGACGTCGTACTGTGGTGCGTTCTGGCCCTGCTCGCGGTCGCGCCCGCGGCGGTCGCTGGTGTGCGCCGCAGCACAACGGGGACCGTCGTCTACGCGATCGCACTCGCCGTCTCGGCCATCGCGTTGGGTACGGCCGGCTGGGCCCTCGTGGCCGACACGGGCTTGGCGCAGACCGCGCGACTGCCGATTGGATTGCCCTGGCTGGGCGCGCATTTCCGGCTCGACCCGCTGGCAGCGATGTTTCTCGTCGTCGTCAATCTTGGCGGCGCGACCGCAAGTCTCTACGGGCTTGGTTATGGGCGCCACGAAGCGGAGCCGGGTCGGGTGCTGCCGTTCTTTCCTGCCTTTCTCGCCGGCATGAATCTGGTCGTGCTTGCCGACGACGCGTTCACGTTCCTGTTGACCTGGGAGTTCATGTCGCTGACATCGTGGGCGCTGGTCATGGCTCACCATCGTCAGCCCGGCAACGCGCGCGCCGGTTATGTCTACCTCCTGATGGCGAGCCTCGGCACGCTATCGCTCCTGTTGGGTTTCGGTCTCCTCGCCGGTCCGGCCGGCGGCTACGCATTCGACGCGATCCGTAGTTCGCAACTCTCGGCAACTGCCGCTTCGGCGGTTCTCGCCTTGGCCCTGCTTGGCGCCGGGTCCAAGGCGGGACTCGTGCCGCTTCACGTCTGGCTGCCACTCGCGCATCCGGCCGCACCGAGCCACGTGTCCGCGCTCATGAGCGGCGTCATGACGAAAGTTGCGGTGTATGGCTTTATCCGGATTGTGTTCGACCTCATGGGTCCGCCCACCTGGTGGTCGGGCGGCGTCGTGCTCCTCTTCGGCGGCGCCAGTGCGGTTCTGGGCGTCCTGCATGCGCTGATGGAGCACGATTTGAAGCGCCTGCTCGCGTATCACACGGTCGAGAACATCGGCATCATCTTTATCGGATTGGGTCTTGCGTTGGCGTTCGCCGCCAACGATATGCCGGGACCGGCCGCATTGGCGGCGACTGCAGCACTGTTCCACGTCTTCAATCATTCGATATTCAAGAGCCTGCTTTTCTATGGGGCCGGTGCCGTCCTCACCGCGACGGGCGAGCGCGACATGGAGCGGCTGGGCGGCCTGATCCATGGGATGCCCTACACCGCCTTTGCCTTCCTCATCGGCTCAGCGGCGATTTCGGCCCTGCCTCCGTTCAACGGCTTCGTCTCGGAGTGGCTCACCTTCCAGGCGATCCTGCTGAGCCCCCAGCTGCCGCAATGGGTGCTGAAATTTCTTGTGCCCGCCGTTGGCGGCCTGCTCGCACTCTCGGCCGCGCTCGCCGCCGCGTGCTTCGTCAAAGCCTTCGGGATCACGTTTCTCGGCCGGCCGCGATCGGACGTCGCGCACGATGCACGCGAAACCGATGCGTTTTCGCTGACGGCCATGTTCGCGCTGGCATTCCTCTGCCTTGCCGCCGGCGTTCTACCGGGCTATTTCATCGACGCGCTTGCACCCCTGGTCCAGGGGTTGGTCGGCGCGCACATGCCGGAGCAATCCGCGCTCAAATGGTTGACGATCGTGCCCATCGCCGAGAGCCGCAGCTCCTACAACGGCCTGCTGCTATTCGTGCTGATCGCCGTTGCGGCGAGCCTTGCGTCCTACGTCATCCATCGCTGGGCATCGCACGCAATCCGGCGCTCCGCTCCCTGGGACTGCGGATTCCCCGACACGAGT
This sequence comes from uncultured beta proteobacterium, assembly GCA_963726775.1. Taxonomy (GTDB): domain Bacteria; phylum Pseudomonadota; class Gammaproteobacteria; order Burkholderiales; family Casimicrobiaceae; genus CAIWHR01. Next base: position 510,687 of record CAVSDL010000001.1, on the reverse strand, counting down.
CCTGCGACGCAATACACGGCAGGCAGCTTCGCGCAGCCGATTCGGCGGGTATTCGGAACGACCGTGTTCCACGCGCGCGAGGAGATCTACATGCCGCCACCCGGCGACCCGCGGCCCGCGCAGTTGCACGTGCATCTCCATGACCGTGTGTGGGACGCCTTGTATGCGCCCGTTGCGACGGTCGTCAATGTAACCGCGGACGTTCTCAATCGGGTGCAGTTCCTGACGATCCGCGGCTACCTGACGCTGGTTTCCGGTGCCCTGGTGGCCCTTCTTGTCATTCTGGCCGTATGGCAGTGATTCTCGACGTGCTGGTTCAGCTCGGCCAGCTGTTGCTGGTTCTGGCGCTGGCCCCGCTCCTCACGGGGTACGTGCGCAAGGTCAAGGCCCGCCTCCTGCGCCGCCAGGGTCCTGATCTCATCCAGCCTTATCGCGATCTGCACAAGCTCCTCCGCAAAGAGGTCGTGCTCGCGGAAAACGCGTCGTGGGTCTTCCGTGCGGCGCCGTACCTGATCTTCGCCACGACATGGGTGGCGGCGTCGCTGGTGCCCACCTTCGCCACGGGCCTCGCCTTCAGCCCGGCCGCGGACTTGATCGCGATCGTCGCCCTCCTGGGCAGCGCGCGCTTCATGCTCGCCTTGGCGGGACTCGATGTCGGCACGAGCTTCGGCGGGATCGGCTCGAGCCGGGAAATGATGATCGCATCGCTGGCCGAGCCGGCGCTGCTGATGATTGCCTTCACGCTCTCGCTGTTGGCGGGCACAACCCAGCTTTCGTCCGTGGCGACGTACATGCAGGGCCCAAGCGTCGGACTGCGCGTATCGCTGGCACTGGCGTTGGTCGGTCTGGTGATGGTTGCCATCGCCGAGAATGCGCGCATTCCCGTCGACAATCCCGCCACGCATCTGGAACTCACCATGGTGCACGAAGCGATGATTCTCGAATACTCCGGGCGCCATCTCGCGGTGATCGAAGCGGCCGCCTCGCTCAAGCTGCTGCTCTACCTATCGATCATCACCTGCGTGTTCGTCCCCTGGGGCGTTGCGGTCGCCGGTCAGGGCCTCGACGCCTACGCCGCGAGCCTGCCGATCTACGTAATCAAACTCGCCGTCGGCGGATTCCTGCTCGCGGTGTTCGAGACGGCGATCGCCAAGATGCGGGTCTTCCGGGTCTCCGAATTCCTCGGCGCGGCGTTGATGCTCGCTCTGCTCGCCGCGTTGCTGCTCTTCGTCTCACGAGGCGTCTGATGGACCGCCTCGCACTTGATGTTGCCCACATGTTCGCCGGCGGCCTGGTGCTGGTGAGCTTCATGCTGCTCTATCAGGACCGCATGTTCAGCCTGATCAACATCTTCGCCTTGCACGCCTTCGTCGTCTCGCTGTCGGTGGCGTGGCAGGCGCACATCCAGAGCGCGCCCCATTTGTACATCACCGCCGCGATTGCGTTGGTCGTCAAGGCGATCGTGATCCCGGTGGTGCTCCACCGGATCATCGTGCGGCTGGGCATTCATCGCAACATCGAGACCGTGGTTGGCATCGGGCAGACGATGCTGGGCGGTATCGGCCTCGTGGCGCTTTCGATCATGGTGATGCTGCCGATCACCTCCGCAGGGGGCACGCTGGTGCGCGAGGACCTTGCCTTCGCCCTGTCGGTCATTTTGCTCGGCTTGCTGATGATGGTGTCCCGGCGCAATGCGGTGGGCCAGGTGATTGGATTCATGTCGATCGAGAACGGCCTCATCCTCGCCGCGACCGGCGCCAAGGGCATGCCCCTCGTCGTGGAGATCAGCGTCGCCTTTTCCATTCTCATCGCGCTGATCGTTATCGGCATCTTCCTGTTCCGAATTCGCGAGCGCTTTGATTCGGTGGACATTCAATCACTCGACCGCTTCCGCGGAGAACGGCCGTGACCGACCTCGGCGAATTGGTGGTCAGGGCGATCCTGATTGTGCCGGCGGTGAGCGCGGCGCTGCTGGCCTTGCTGCCCGACGATCGGACCACGGCCCGACTCAACGTCCTGGGCACGCTGCTGACCTTTCTTTGCGCGGTCGCCCTGTTCCTGGTGCGCCCGGAGCCCACCATGTTTCTGATCGTCGATGACGTAAACGTCGTTTTCATCGTGCTGAATACCTTCGTGGGTTTTACGACCAGCGTATTCAGTGCAAGTTACATCGCGCATGAGCTCGAAACGGGCCGCCTGACCCATGTCTACCTGCGCTTCTACCACGCGATGTATCAGACGCTCATGTTTGCCATGAATTTGGCGTTGCTTGCGAACAACGTGGGGCTGATGTGGGTAGCCGTCGAGTTGGCGACGTTGACCACGGTCCTGATGGTCGGGATCTATCGCACCCACGAGGCGCTCGAGGCGGCCTGGAAGTATTTCATCCTGGGCAGTGTCGGCATCGCGCTGGCGCTGTTCGGGACCATCCTCGTCTATCTCGCGTCAAGCTCGGTGCTTGGAGAGGGCCTGGAGGCGATGGCCTGGAGCGTGCTCGTGCAACGTGCCTCGGCCTTCGATCCGGCGTTGCTCAATCTGGCCTTCGTGTTCCTTCTGTTGGGGTACGGCACCAAGGTCGGCCTGGCACCTTTGCACGCGTGGCTTCCCGACGCGCACGCGGAGGGCCCCACCCCCATCTCCGCAGTGCTCTCGGGGTTGTTGCTTAACGTTGCGCTCTTTGCGCTGCTGCGGTTCAAGATGATCATGTCCGCCAACTCGGGCGCGCTCGCACCGGGGCCGTTGATGGTCACGCTGGGACTGGTCTCGGTCGTATTCGCGGCCTTCATGCTGTACCGCCGTGACGACATCAAGCGGATGTTCGCCTACTCGTCCATCGAGCACATGGGCATCATCAGCTTCGCCTTTGGCATGGGCGGCGCGCTCGCGAATTTCGCGGGACTCCTTCACATGACCATGCACAGCTTGACCAAGTCGGCGATATTCTTTTCCGTCGGCCATATCGCACAGGTCAAGGGTACGCAGAAGATGGACGACATTCGCGGCCTTACCGTTTCGCACCCCGTCCTCGGGTGGGGGCTCATTCTTGGCGTTGTCACGATCGTGGGATTGCCGCCGACCGGTATCTTCATGAGCGAATTCCTGATCCTCAGTTCTACCTTTGCGCGGGCACCGTTGCTTGCCGTGGTACTGGGTCTCGGCCTGCTGATCGCGCTGGGGGCACTGCTCCATCGCCTCAACGGCCTGGCATTCGGCGAACCTTGTGGCAGCGATGCTCCCTGCCACGCGTCGTACGTCCCGATGTTCACCCATCTCGCGCTCGTATTGGCCGCCGGCATATTCCTCCCGCCGTTGCTCGTGTCCTGGTTTCAACATGTCGCGGAACTGCTCGGCTAAATGATCGAAGCCACTCTGACTGCGACTCCGCTGGCCGAGATCATTCGATCGGGCCGGCCGGTCGACCACCACGCTCCCTGGCCCCGCGCGATCGTGAGCCGCGAGACCTGGCAGCAGGCCACCCACCTGCTGTCAGGTGGGCAATGGACACTGGTCGGCCTCTGGGCTGAGTGGGAGTGGGTCCACATGGCGGTCACCGACGATGGCGAATTCGGTGTGCTCAGCGTTGTCTGCCAAGACAATCGCTTTCCATCGGTCGGGCGATCGCACCCTCCCGCCATACGCCTGGAGCGCGCTATCCGCGACCTTTGGGGGCTCGTGCCCGAAGGCCTTGACGATGTGCGCCCCTGGCTCGACCACGGACGATGGCAGCTCGACCACCTTGGCGACAAGGCGCCCGAAGCGGGTCGTGTCGCCGCGGCCTACGCGTTCCTGCCCACGGAAGGCGAAAGTCTGCACCAGATCCCGGTGGGTCCCGTGCACGCCGGCATTATCGAGCCCGGGCACTTCCGGTTTACCGCGAACGGCGAAGCCGTCGTGCGGCTCGAAGCGCGGCTCGGCTACGTGCACAAAGGGATCGAACGGCTGATGCAAGGCGCGACTATCGATCGCGCCGCGGCACTCGCCGGGCGTGTCTCCGGCGACAGCACCGTGGCTTACTCATTGGCTTTCGCCCGCGCGTTCGAGGCGGCGCACGGTATCGAAGTGCCACGACGTGCCGTGTGGCTGCGCGCCGTCATGGCCGAGCTGGAGCGGCTGGCCAACCATTTCGGCGACATTGGCGCCATTTGCAACGACGCGTCGTTCGCGATGATGCATGCGCAATGCGGTCACCTGCGCGAACAGGTGCTGCGGGTGGCGGACGAAAGTTTTGGTCATCGTCTGATGATGGATCGGGTCGTGCCGGGCGGCGTGCAGCGCGACCTTTCGAGCGATGCCCCCAAGCTCGTTCTTGCGTTGTTGGCACAGATCCGCCGACGATTCCCGGAGCTGGTCGAACTCTACGACAACACCGCGTCGCTTCAGGATCGCACCGTCGGCACCGGCATTCTGTCGCTCGAACTGGCGCGCCAGTATGGCTGCGGCGGCTACGTCGGTCGCGCATCGGGGCGCAATTTCGATGCGCGACGCGCGCCCGGCTATCCACCTTACGACGCACTTCAATTCGATGTACCGGTGCGCACGGACGGCGACGTGGACGCCCGCGTCTGGATCCGAATCCGGGAAATCGAGCAAAGCGTGGCATTGATCGATCAACTCCTCGCGCAACTCCCCTCGGGCCCAATTGCGCATCCGCTCGCTGCGCTATCAGTCGCTGGAGCGCGCGAAGGGATGGCGCTGGTCGAAGGCTTTCGGGGGGACGTGCTGGTGTGGCTCAGGACTGGAGTCGGCGGCAACGTCGAGCGCTGCCACCTGCGTGATCCTTCGTGGTTTCAGTGGCCCCTGCTCGAGGCCGCCATCGAAGGCAACATTGTCGCCGACTTCCCTCTTTGCAATAAGTCCTTCAATTGTTCCTACTCGGGCCATGATCTCTAGGCGTATCGATGCGTAGGATGCTGTTCAAGAGCCTGGTTCGCGGCCCGTTGACCGAAGCGGCGCCGGCCCCAGACGATGCGGCGTTGGCGGAACTGTCCGCGCGTGTCGATGCCGCTTCCCGATTTCGCCTGGGTCGTACGCTTTCCATCCGCGAAGTGGACGCGGGATCGTGCAACGGCTGCGAGCTCGAGATTCATGCGCTGAACAACATCGTTTATGATCTCGAGCGGTTCGGTATGCGCTTCGTCGCCTCGCCGCGCCACGCCGATGTCCTTCTCGTGACGGGGCCGGTCACGCTCAACATGCGCGAAGCCCTCGAGCGTACCTATCAGGCAACTCCAAGCCCAAAGTGGGTCGTCGCCGTGGGCGACTGCGCGCGGAACGGAGGCGCGTTCAGCGGGAGCGATGCTTGCGTCGGCGGCGTTTCTGCCGTTCTCCCGGTCGATCTGCATATTCCGGGTTGTCCTCCGTCGCCAATGGCTTTGCTCAAGGGGTTGCTCGCTCTTCTCGAAACGGTGCAGGGAAGCAGGAACGCAGGCTCATAGGCGTGCGCCTGCAATTCCGAAGCCACCGCATCTGCGAATTTCGATCCGAATGCACGCTCCCGATACCCGGGTTTAGCGCCTGGGTGTCGGAGAAGCGGATATTCATCGCGCCCCGGCAGGAAACGACAGGACCTGCATATTGAAGCTTCACCACGAGCGATGCCGCGCGCCCCCCTGACATCCTGCGGTCTCTTGCGGTCCCGCCTCGGCGTAATCCCGTTCGAGCGGCGTGCGCTGCGCTGGACGTGGCGCGCAAGCATTCGCCTTCCGGAGAGCGGCCCCGGCGCCGCCGAATTGGGTACCATAGACTCAAGGGCACCCTCGGGGTGAGGCGGGAATGAGCGAGCAGGCGAAGATCCTGGTTGTCGACGACACGCCGGCCAATGTGAAGCTGCTGGCCGACCTGCTTGCGGTCAAGGGCTACGCGGTGGCCACGGCCAGCTCGGGCGAGGAGGGCCTGGCCAAAGTCGCGGCGGAGATGCCCGATCTCGTCCTGCTTGACGTCATGATGCCGGGGATGTCGGGGTACGACGTGTGCCGGAAGATCCGCGCCAACCCCGAGACCGCGCTGCTGCCGGTCGTCCTCGTCACATCGCTCGATCCGCAGCACGAGCGGATCAATGGCATTGCGGCCGGAGCGGACGACTTCCTCGCCAAGCCGCTCAACCAGCCCGAGCTCTACGCGCGGGTACAGTCGCTGCTGCGCATCCAGCGGCTGCACAAGGAAACCCAGCGGCAGGCGGTGCAGCTCGCCGAATGGAGCGCGACGCTGGAGCGGCGGGTCGCCGAGCAGGTCGCGGAAAACGAACGGCTCGCGCGCCTCAAGCGGTTCTTCTCCCCGAAGCTGGCCGAATTGATCGTCGAGGGCGGGAGCGAAGATCCGTTGAAAAGCCGCCGGCGCGAAATTGTCGTCGTCTATTCGGACCTGCGCGGCTTCACCGCGTTCGCGGAAACGTCGGAACCCGAAGAGCTGATGCGCACGCTGGGTTCCTTTCATGCCGCGATGGGGCGGCTCGTTCTCGCCCACGAGGCAACGCTCGAGCGCTTCACCGGTGACGGAATGATGGTGTTCCTGGGGGATCCGGTTCCGGTCGACCGTGCGGCCGAACGAGGCGTCATGCTGGCAATTGCAATGCGTGAGGCTGCGCTCGAACTGTCGGCGAAGTGGAAGAAGCGGGGTGTGGAGCTCGGCCTCGGCATCGGCGTGGCCCAGGGATTCGCCACGGTAGGCGCCATCGGCTTCGAAGGGCGGATCGACTACGGGGCGATCGGTACCGTGACCAACCTCGCGGCGCGCCTGTGCCAGCACGCGAAGGCCGGCGAAATCCTCATCTCGCAACACGTGTACGCCGAAGTGAGCGAAGTCGTCGAAACCGAAGACCTCGGCGAATTGCAGTTGCACGGCTTCGCGCGTCCGGCGCGCGCGTTTCGTTGCCTTGGCCCGATCGACCCCGGGTTGAAGCAAGGGTAGCGCTCACGTGAACGACCGCTCGAATCGAATCGAGCCCATGGCGGTCGCGCCCGCCGAGGCGGCCATGGCGACGCCGGCGCGGCGATCGCGGCAGGGCCGGCTCTTCCGCAAATACCTGCTGCTCATCCTTTCGCTGGTCAGCGGCGCGCTGCTTGCGTCGGGCGCGGTCAGTGTCTATTTCTCGTATCAGGAGCAGAAGACCGGGCTCGGCAACCTGCAGCAGGAGAAGGCGATCGCCGCGGCGTCGCGCATCGAGCAGTACGTCCGCCAGATCGAGCAGCAACTCGCCTACGCGGCGCTCCCGCAACTCGACGCGAGCGATGTCGAACTGCGCCGGATCGAATTCGACAAGCTCCTGCGCCAGGTTCCCGAAGTCACCGACATCACGCAGCTCGATGGCGCCGGGCGCGAGCAGCTGGCGGTGTTTCGGCTCGCGATGAATGTCATCGGCTCGGGGAAGGACCGTTCGCAGGAACCGGCGTTCCGCGGTTCCAGGCGCGGCCAGCCGTGGGTCGGGCCGGTGTACTACCGCAAGGAGACCGAGCCCTACATGACCATAGCGGTTCGATCGGGCGGCGACAACGGACCGGTCACGATCGCCGAAGTCAACCTCAAGTTCATCTGGGACGTCGTGTCCCGGATCAAGATCGGCGAATCGGGCAAGGCCTACGTCGTCGACCGCAGCGGTTTCCTGGTCGCGGACCCGGATATTGGATTGGTCCTGCGCAAGACGAACCTCTCGGACCTCGCGCACGTTAAGGCGGCCGTCAGCAAACAGGGTCTTGGCGACACCGCCATGCTTTCGCACGACCTGATGGGTACGCCGGTGCTCGTGTCGGTCGCGTCGATCGAGGCCCTTGACTGGTTCGTATTCGTCGAGCAGCCGGTGTCGGAGGTGTATGCGAAACTCAACGCGTCCATATTGCGCACGGGACTGCTGCTGCTGGCGGGTCTGGTGATCTCCGCGCTGGGTGCGCTTGCGCTGGCGCGCGGGATGGCGCGGCCGATTCGAACGCTGTCCGAGGGCGCGCAGCGGATCGGCGAGGGCGACCTCGACCAGAAGATCGACGTGCATACCGGCGATGAGCTGGAAGCGCTTGCCGATCGCTTCAACCGGATGTCGGGTCAGTTGAAAGAATCGTATGCGAGTCTCGAGCGCAAGGTCGAGGAACGCACGCACGAGCTGCAGAATTCACTCGAACAGCAGACGGCGATCAGCGAGATTCTGCGGGTGATCTCGAACTCGCCGACCGACGTGCAGCCGGTCTTGGACGCCGTTGCCGAGCGGGCCGCTCACCTGTGCGATGCACCGTTCGCGCAAGTGATGCTCGTCGACGGCGCCGTATTCAGCGTGGCGGCCGGGTACGACATCGATTCCGCGTCGAATTCGGAATTCGAGAGCCCGAAGGATCAGAAGGGGCCCTACGACCTCAAGCGAACCTACATAAGCGCTCGCGCTGCGCTCGACCGCGAAACCATTCACCACGCGGACGTTGTTCCGCTGCTCGATGTCGAATACCCCGACGCGCGGGACAATCAACGGAGATTTGGATTCCGCGCTGTGCTGGCCGTGCCGCTGATGCGCGAGGGCGGCGCCTACGGCACGATTTTTCTCTTCCGTCGCGAGCCGCGGCTGTTCGCGCCCGATCAGGTCGCATTGGTCGAGACGTTCGCGCGGCAGGCCGCCATCGCCATCGACAACGTGCGACTCTTCAACGAAACCCGGGAAGCGCTCGCGAAGGAAACAGCGGTCAGCGAAATTCTGCGGGTGATTTCGAATTCGCCGACCGACGTACAACCAGTGCTCGACGCCGTCGCCGAGCGGGCAGCCCACCTGTGTAGTGCACCGTTTGCGAGAGTGCTTCTCGTCGAAGGCGACACGCTCCAACCGATGGCGGACTACTGGGTGACCGAGCACGGAAAAGTCCAAACTTCCACCGCTCCAGTGCCGCTGAAAAGAACTTCCATCACCGGTCGTGCTGCGCTCGATCGCAAGACCATTCACCACGCCGACATCGTGCCTTTGCTCGAAAGCGAATACCCCGATGCGCGGGATAACGCGCAGCGAGCGGGCTTTCGGGCTGTCCTGGCCGTTCCCCTGATGCGCGAAAGCGGTGCGTATGGTGCGATCTTCCTCTGGCGCCCGGAACCCAGGCTGTTCTCGCCCGACCAGGTTGCGCTGGTGGAAACGTTCGCGCGGCAGGCCGCCATTGCCATCGACAACGTGCGCCTCTTCAACGAAACCAGGGAAGCGCTCGCGAAGCAGACGGCGATCAGCGAAATCCTGCAAGTGATCTCGGGTTCGCCCAGCGATGTACAGCCGGTGCTCGATGCAATCGCCGAACGTGCGGCACAATTGTGCGATGCATCGGCGGCGTCGATCTATCTCACCGACGGCGATATGCTTCGGCATCTCGCTTCGAAGGGGCCGTCGGCCGAGCCGGTGACCAGCATCGACTTGTTGCCGATCAACCGCAACTCCACGTCGGGCCGTGCGTTGCTGGAGCGCAGGACGATTCACGTGCACGACATGTTGGCCGAGGCCGCAGAGTATCCGTTGAGTGCTGAACTGGCCCGGCGCTCCGGTCACCGCACGATCGTCGTCATTCCACTGCTGCGCGAGGGCCAACCATTCGGAACCATCCTGCTCCGCAGGCATGACGTGCGGCCTTTCAACGATCAGGAAATCACCCTGCTGCGGACCTTCGGCGATCAGGCGGCGATTTCGCTGGAAAACGTCCGGCTTTTCAACGAAACCAAGGAAGCGCTCGATCAGCAGCGCGCGTCCGGCGAGGTGCTCGCCGCGATCTCGAGTTCGATTGCCGACACGGCGCCGGTCTTCGAGAAGATACTGACGAGTTGCGAGCGGCTGTTCGCGGGCAAGCTGGCCGTGATCGACCTCGTTGGCGAGGACGGACTCGTGCATCTCGGCGCGTATCACGGCCCGAATCTGGACGAGGTGCGCCGGGTGTATCCGCACACCGTCGACACGACCAGCGCCACCGGCACCGCGATCGCGACGCGCGGCGTCGTGCATTTCGAGAGTCTTGACAAGGTTCCGGAGACCGCGCAGGCGGCGATGCGCGCCTTCGGCATCAAGGCGGCCATCGGCGCTCCGATGATGTGGGAGGGCAAGGGCATCGGCGCGATCTGGGTCGCGCGCGACTATGCCGGCCCGTTCTCCGACAAGGACATCGCGCTGCTGAAGACCTTCGCGGACCAGGCCGTGATTGCGATCCAGAACGCGCGGCTGTTCAACGAAACCAGGGAAGCGCTGGACCAGCAGCGCGCGTCCGGTGAGGTCCTTTCCGCCATCTCCAGCTCCATCGCCGACACGGGGCCGGTCTTCGACAAGATCCTCGTGAGCTGCGAGCATCTGTTCGCGGGCCAGTTGGTCGGGATCAACCTGGTCGGGGAGGACGGGCTCATTCGCCTTGGTGCGTATCACGGTCCGGGTCGGGAGGAGCTCGAGAAGATCTTTCCGGCGGCGGTGGACGGTACGACCGGATCGGGTGCGGCGATCGTGCAGCGCCGTGTATTGCACTTTCCCGACGTCGAACATGGCGAGAACGTGCCGGTCGGCACGATCCAGGGGTGTCGCGCGACCGGCATCAAGGCGCTGATCTTCGCGCCGATGATGTGGGAGGGTCGTGGCATCGGAGCCATCTTCGTCGGACGCGAGAACGCCGGACCGTTCTCGGACAAGGACATCGCGCTGTTGCGGACCTTTGCCGACCAGGCGGTGATTGCCATTCAAAATGCGCGGCTGTTCCGCGAAATCCAGGACAAGAGCCGGGAGCTGGAGATCGCGAACAAGCACAAGTCGGCGTTCCTCGCCAGCATGTCGCACGAGCTGCGCACGCCGCTCAATGCCGTCATCGGATTTTCCGAAGTGCTGCTGGCGCGGCTCTTCGGGGAGCTCAACGAAAAGCAGGACGACTACCTCAAGGACATCCATTCTTCCGGCCGGCATCTGTTGAACCTGATCAACGACGTTCTCGATCTGTCGAAGGTGGAGGCCGGGCGGATGGAACTCGACATCTCGCCGTTCGACTTGCCGGCGGCGCTGGCCGATGCGATGACGCTGATCCGCGAGCGCGCGACCAAGCATGGGATCGCGCTTGGCCTCGAAGTCGCGCCCGCGCTCGGAACGCTTGTCGCCGACGAGCGGAAGTTCAAGCAGATTCTGCTCAACCTGCTCTCCAATGCCGTGAAATTCACGCCCGATGGCGGGCGCGTCGAGGTGACTGCGGTGCGCGAGCAGGCCGGCATCCTGATCGCCGTGAAGGACACCGGAATCGGCATCGCGCCGAAAGACCAGGAGGCGGTGTTCGAGGAGTTTCGCCAGGTCGGAGGCGACTACACGAGCAAACAGGAGGGCACCGGCCTCGGCCTGGCGCTAACCCGCAGGTTTGTCGAGTTGCACGGGGGGCGCATCTGGGTCGAAAGCGCGCTGGGCAAGGGATCCACGTTCTACTTCACTCTTCCGGAACGGACATGAGCCTCATTCTGATCGTCGAAGACAATCCGCGGAACATGAAGCTCGTCGGCGATGTGCTCGAGGTCAAGGGCCACACGACGCTAAAGGCGACGACAGCGGAGGACGGCATTGCGCTTGCGGTCGAGCGCAGGCCGGAGCTGATCCTGATGGACATACAGCTGCCGGGGATGAACGGAATCGACGCATTGCGCGTCTTGCGCGGCGATCCCGCGACCGCGAAGATTCCGGTGATCGCAGTGACGGCGTCGGTGATGCAACAGGACCGCAAGCTGATCACGGAGGCCGGCTTCGACGGCTACGTCGGCAAGCCGATCAATCTGGTCGAGTTCCTCGACGCGGTCAATGCGATGCTCGGGCGCGAGCCGGGCTGACCCGCCGCCGCGGCGTCTACGGACCAACATACACGAATGGTGGCAAGACCATGACGACAGTCGAAGGCATCGCCTACGCCGCGGCCATCATCGGCGGCGTTCTCGTCTGCGTGAGCTTTTTCATGAAGACGATCATTCCGCTGCGCGTGGTGAACGCGGCGAGCAACGTCGGATTCATCATCTACGGCATCCTGCTGCAATCGTGGCCGGTGCTCTGTCTCAATGCGGCGCTGCTGCCCATCAACTGTTTCCGGACGGTCAGCATGGTGCGCCTCACGCGGCGCGTCAAAGCCGCGGCCGCAACCGGCGATCCTTCCGGCGTGTGGCTCCGGCCCTATATGCGGACGAAGAAGTTCGCGGCAGGCGAAATCCTGTTCCGCAAGGGCGATCCCGCGACCGAACTCTACTACCTGGCCGAAGGCCGGATCGAATTCGTCGAGATCGAAGACGAGCTGCCGCCCGGGCGCATCTTCGGCGAAATCGCGTTCTTCACGCACGAACGCAAGCGCACACAGACGGCGAAGTGCCTCGAGCCATCGACGGTGCTCACGATCGACGAGAGCACGCTGAAGCAGCTCTACTACCAGAACCCGGAGTTCGGCTTCCATCTGGTGAGCCTTGTGGCCCGACGGCTCGCCGGCAATATCGACCGTCTCGAAGCAAAGCTTGCGCAGTTGCCCTACGGTTTCGAGCCCGAGGCATCGCGGTCCGGCAGGTCTCGCTAGCGGGACCCGGAGCTATCACGTAGATACGCGCCCGGTCGGTCCGGCGTCGTGGAGGGTCGTGCCTACTCCCCCGCGATTCTTACATCGATCCGGTTCAGCCACTTGACATGCCGCGGGCCCGGCCGCGTGTCGTTGATGGACACAAGCGCGATGCGCCCTTCGCTGTCCGGCAGCGATAAGCCTTCGTGTTCATAGACGATCAGCGCGCCGTCGCCCACCTGTGCGTTGAACAGCTCGCCCCAGGAAAACACAACGGAATATCCGTCGCTCGCCGACGCCACGACGTAGCTTCGGCGCAGGTCGGAACGCCGGCGTTCGATCAGCCCGGCGGCATCGAGCACATCGCGGAGCAACACGCCGGTCAGGCGCCGGGTCGAATCGGTCGCGGCGCCCCCCGCGCCGCTCACGTTGCGGCGCTCCACAATTTGCCGAACGGGCAACCGCTTGAGATCGTCGACGGTAAGTTCGAGATTGCGCTCGACGTTGCCGCCAATCGAGACGGTCGTCGTGACGTAGCGTGCAGGGTCGACAGCCTGCGCGAGCCCGCAGCCCGCGGCGAGGGCAATGAGCGGCGTCAGAACGAACCGCCGGACACGCTTCATTCGGTCCCGATCAGCACGCTGCTGGCTTTGATCAACACCTGCGCCGGCTTGCCAACAGCGAGCTTCAGATTTTCTGCCGAAGTGGTGCTGATGACGGCAACCACGTCGATGCCGGACGCAATCGTCACGGTGATTTCGGCGCTGACCGGGCCCCTGACAATGTGCTTCACGGTTCCCGGGAACTGGTTACGAGCGCTGACCTTCATGAGACCTCCAATGGTGGATTGAATGCACTTTGTCGTACCGCCTACCGCATGCGATCGTCGGCGTGTGCTGACGTGGCACGGTCCAACTTTCCGGCAAACCAGCCGATGCATGGCCGGAAGTTCACTTCAACGTGCGATTGCCGGCCGGGATGGTGCGCAACAAGGATCTCAGATTCCGGGTCACCGCCAATCCGGTCTGGCGTTCCAGCGCGCGATAGCGCCGGACCAATTCGACGCCGACCGCGGTAAGCGTGGTGCCTCCGCCGCGTTCGCCGCCCGTGGCCGTCTCCACCGCAGGTCGAACGAGACAACGATTCGTCTCGTCGACCAAAAGCCACGCGCGGCGATACGACATTCCGAGCTTCTTGGCGGACGACGCAATCGAACCGGTTTGCCCGATGGCCTCCAGGAGCGCAACCTTGCCCGGGCCGATTGCCAACTTGGTCTCGCGGCCGCTATCGCGAATGTGAAATCGGACCCCGGGCTTCATCGATCCTCCGACGATTACGCGTAGCCGACGCTCCGCTGGTCAAAGGACACGGCCTTGATCAGCGCATAGACTTGCTGCCCCGCACGAATTCCCAACTGCTGGAAAGAACGACGTGTAATGCGTGCGACAAGCGTGGCGCTCCCGACCGAGAGCTGCAGATCGACAATTGGACCGGTCTCCTCGTCGATAGCCGTGACGCGGGCAGGGAGCACGTTGAGTATACTGATTTCCGTTGGCTTCCGGATGGAAAGTGACACGTCGCGCGCACGAATCCGCGCTCGCACGCGTTCACCGATCGACACGTCCAGATGCGGCACGATGAGTTCGCCGCCGTCGAAGGCGAGCGTCGTCAGCTGGTCTTCGTCGTCCTGTGCCGTGACGTGAGTTTCCAGAACCGAACCCGCCTCGTAGCGGCCGGTCGCGGGCTTGAGATCGAGCCGGCCCATCACGTCGTCGACGTCGCCCATGGCAAGACACTTTCCGTCGGACAACACCACGACCGTGTCCGCGAGCCGGGTGATCTCCGCGACCGAATGGCTCACGTAAACGATCGGGATGCTGAGCTCGTCGCGCAGCCGTTCGACATAGTCGAGGATCTCCGTTTTGCGCGGTATGTCGAGCGCGGCCAGCGGCTCGTCCATGAGCAGAATGCGCGGTTGAGCGAGCAACGCGCGGCCGATGGCAACGCGCTGCTTTTCCCCGCCCGACAGCGCGTTGGGCTTTCGGCGCAACAGTTTGGAGAGGCCGAGGAGCTCGACCACGCGCGCCTCGTCGATGAAGCGATCCCCGGGCGCGCGCAGCTTCTGTCCATAGAGCAGGTTCGATTCCACATCCAGATGCGGAAACAGCAGGGCATCCTGAAACACGTAGCCGATCCGACGCTTCTCCGGCGGCGTGTCGATGCGTCGCGCTGCATCGAACAGGATCACGCCATTGATGCGAATCGAGCCGCGCCGGGGCTTGGCGATTCCAGCAATCGCATTGATGACGCTGGTCTTGCCCGAACCTGATCGACCGAAAAGGCCCAGGATGGGGGCGTCCGCGGAAAACTTGACATCGAGGTGAAACGCTCCGAGCTGCTGGTCGATGTCAATGTCGATCATCGCTCTGCGACCGCGAGGAGCGGCGGGTAAGCCATTCGGAAGTGGCGAGGGCGACGATCGACAGGATGACGGCGATGATGCTGAGGCGCAACGCCTGGGCGTCGCCACCGGGAACCTGGGTGAACGTATAGATGGCCAGCGGCAACGTCTGCGTCTCGCCGGGAATGTTGGACACGAACGTGATGGTCGCGCCGAATTCGCCCAATCCGCGCGCGAATGACAGCAGTGTTCCGGTGATGATCCCCGGCACGGCAAGCGGCAGCGTTATGGATGCGAATACCCATCGGCGCGAGCCTCCGAGGGTTCGCGCTGCCACTTCGAGTCGCTGATCGATGGCCTCGATCGACAACCGGATCGCGCGGACCATCAGCGGGAAGCCCATCAGGGCGGAGGCCAGTGCCGCACCCGTCCATCGGAATGCGAACACTATCCCGAACCATTCATCCAGCACGCTTCCGATGGGGCCGCGCTTTCCGAGCAATACCAGAAGCGCAAAGCCCACCACGACGGGCGGCAATACCAGTGGCAGATGCACGATCGCATCGACCAGGGTCTTCCCGGGAAAGGAAAAGCGCGCCAATCCGTACGCGACGAGTATCGCGATCGGCAGGCTGCACAAGACGCTTACGACAGCGACGCGGAGACTGAGCGCCAGGATTCCGACTTCTTCCGGTGTCAATCCGGACATGGCTTATTGCGCCAGCCCGAATCCGTATTTCTCCCAGACCGGGCGCGCCGGCACCGAACGAAGGTAGTCCAGCAAAGGCTTGGCCGCCGTCGACTTGCTGGCCGCAAGCACGGCCGCGGGATACACGATCGGTGGATAGCTGTCTGCCGGAAACGTGCCGACGATCTTCACGCCCTTGTCGGACAAGGCGTCGGTGGAATACACGATGCCGAACGGGGCCTCGCCCCGGGAGACCAGGGCGAGCGCGGCCCGTACGTTCTCGGCGCGAGCGACCTGCTTTTCGACGGCCGCCCAGACGCCCAATTTCTCCAGGGCGGTCTTGCCGTATTTGCCGGCGGGAACGCTGTCGGGATTGGCCATCGCGAGTTTTTCGGTACCAAGCGCGGCGGCAAGTCCGAAGTTCGGCGCGATCCTGAGCGTCGCGGTGCTCGACTTGGGTGCGATCAGCACGAGCGTATTGCGCAGCAGATTGACCCGGGTGTCCGGTGCCAGCAGATTGCGCTGACCTACGTAGTCCATCCAGTCGAGGTCCGCGGAAATGAAGATATCCGCAGGCGCCGCGGCCTCGATCTGCTTCGCCAACGTGTTGCTCGCTCCATACGAGACGACCACCTTGTTGCCGGTGCCGGCCTCGAACTGCCTGGCCTGCTCGTCCATCGCCTCCTTGAGGCTCGCAGCGGCGAATACGGTCACGTCGGCCGCCGTGGCCACGGGTGAAGCGACGGTCATATACAACGCCAGAACGAGCGCAATCAATGCCCCGTTGAGCCGGCGCATGCGGATCTCCCACGCAAACGACCAGCGCGTAATATACAGTCGAATATTCCGTGTGCACAAGCGGCCCTTGAGCCGTGGTGCCGCGGGATCGCTCTAGGGCATCGGATCGCGTGGCAACCGAAACCCCAGCGCAATCAACTCCTCGCGTACCTCGACATCGTCCAGCAGTGCACGAAACGCACGAACGGCCGGACGATCCAGACTCGTCTTCGGGACGATAAAATCGTAGTGTTCTTCCTGCACCGGGATGAATCCAAGTGCATATTGCACGGCAACCGTATCGATCGCTACGCCCCAGTCCGCGCGCCCCTGGGATACCGCCGCGGCCACCGCGTTGTGCGACTTCGTCTGTATTCCGTAGCCCGGAGGCCTGTGCTGGCCGAGCAGTCTGTCAACGATGATCCGGGTGCCGCTGCCAGCGTTGCGGTTCACCATGACGCAATCCGGCTCCCGCAGCGCCGCCGCGATTGCGTCATCGAGACGCTTGCCCTCGAAACGGGCATCACCCCGCCGATGCACGATGCCCTGCATGCGGCCATAGCCGCGCACCAGCGACAAGGCAGCGGTCAGGAGGGGACGGTTGTACTCGCCTGTCGCGGGATCCAGCAGGTGGACGCCCGCAATGTCGCACTCGCCGCGCTTGGCCGCCGCCAGGCCACCCATGCTGCCGACGTAGAGTGATTTCGTGCGGATGCCCTGGCGCATCAGTTTTCCGATGAGGAGATCGAGCCCGACGCAATGGCTGCCGATGATCACGAGGTCGGCGGGCTCGAGTCCGTGCCCAAGGAGCTGTACCGAGACGGTAGAACCGGAATCGAGAATCTCGGTATGCTGGTCGATGGTGATGAAGCCATCGGCTCCGCTGAATGTGGTAACGGAGCCCGAACCCTTCCCCATCGGATATGCGGTGAGACCGAGCTGTCCCTGAACTAACCCGACCAGGAGGTACTCGGTTCGCCCCCGTTCGGAGTTCACGCGCATGGGAAGCGTGGCGGGAACCGCTTGCCTGCGTTCGACCGGCAGGCCGGCATAGGCGCGTATCACCGGTGCCACGAATTCGTGGAACGTGAATATTGCAGAGGTCGGGAATCCCGGTAGGATCACGACCGGTTTGCCATCGGCAACCGCGAGGCAGATGGGCTTGCCGGGCTTGAGCGCCACTCCGTGGGCGACCACGCCGGGGTTACGCAGTTGGCGTACGACGCGGTACGAGAGATCGCCGGCGCCCTTGGACGTGCCTCCGGAGAAGATCACGAGATCCGACTGCAGACCACTCGCGAGCGCGCTCGCCAGCGCATCTTCATCATCGGGAATGACACCCAGATGCACGGGAATGCCTCCCAACTCCTCCACTGCCGCGCCGATGATCGCGGCATTGGAATCGAAGACAGCGCCAGGACGCAGCGGATTGCCGGGCGCCACGATCTCGTTCCCCGTCGAGAAGATCGCCACGCGCGGCCGGCGGTAGACAACGATCTCGGAGCGTCCGAGGGCGGCCAGCACTCCGATCTCGCGCGAGGTCAGGTACGCACCGGCGCGAAGCACGGTCTCTCCGCGCGCGATGTCCGTGCCGGCATAGCTCACGTTCTCGCCGCCGGTGAGGGCGCGTCTCACCTCCATTCGCTGGCCGGACCCGGATCCGACGAGCTCCGAATGCTCGACCATCAGGATCGCATCGGCGCCCCGCGGCACCATTCCTCCCGTCGCGATCGGCGTTGCGACGCCGGCGACGACCGTCCGGGCGGGCACCACTCCCGGCGCGAGGACTTCGTCGTTGACTTGAAGCGTCCGCGGCTTCTCCTCCATCGCGCCGAACGTATCGCTCGCCTGCACGGCGAATCCGTCGACATTGGAACGATCGAAACCGGGGACGTCGACGTCCGCGAGCACATCTTCGGCCAGAACACGATTCAGCGCTTCGCGAAGCGGCGTTGTTTCCTTGCCGAGCGGGGCAAGCGCGATGTGCTCGCGGAATCGGGCCGTCGCCTCGTCGCGCGTGATGACGTTGAGAAACTGCGTTTGGCCGGAATCGGGTCCCGCGCCTTTTCCGACCGGTGGGTTGGACATTGGATTTTGGTTTGCCTTCAGTCGTACAGGTACACGGTGACTTCGGAATCGGGACCGTAGCCTTCGCTCTCCGCGGGCACGATGACAAAGCCGTCTGCCCGCGTCGTCGAAGACAATATGGACGCTCCACTCAGGGCAATCGGTTCGACGCGGTCTTCGACGATGCGGATGCGGCAATAGTCCACGCGCCCGATCGCGGAAACGATCTTGCGGGCGACGATGCACGGCCGGGTTCGGTGCGGCCAGTCGGCCGGGCGCCCTCCGCGCAGTCGAATGGCGCGGCCGGCGAAGAAATCATAGGCGCACAGGCAGGACACCGGATTGCCCGGGAGCAGAAACACCAGTGTCGCTCCAATTCGACCGACGCCGGCGGGACTCGAAGGCCGCATCGCGACACCGTGGATGGGGAGTTCCCCGATCTCGGCGATCAGCCTCGGGGCGTAGTCTTCGCTGCCGACGCTGGAACCCCCCGATACGAGAATCACATCCGCGCCCGGGGCGAGGAGCGCCTCGCGCATCAGCGAAGGATCGTCCCCGAGCCGGTAGTGGCCTTCCAGATGGCCGCCATCGCGCGCGATGAGACCGCGCAGCATGTAGGAGTTCGCATCGTAGATCTGATACCGACCCTTTGGCTCACCGGGCCCCTTCACTTCATTTCCCGTGACGAGTAGGCGAACGCTCGGTCGTCGGATGACCGATATGTCGGGGAGCCCCAGCGATGCGATCAGCCCGACATCCTGCGGACGCAGGCGCCGACCCGCACTCAGGGCACGGACGCCTTCCCCGATGTCCTCTCCGCAGCGCCCGAGGTGCTGGCCGGGCGCGACGGGCCGCGTAATCGCGATCTCTCCGTTCGTCTCGGTCGCGTATTCGACGGGCAACACGGCATCGAGCCCCTCCGGCATGGGAGCGCCCGTCATGATGCGTATTGCGGCGTTGTTTTGGATTGCACCGATGAACGGCTGGCCCGGCATCGACTGTCCGAGCACCGGGAAGGCGAGCGGGTTGTACTCGTTCGCCCCGGAAGTCTCCGAACCGCGCAATGCATAGCCATCCATCGCGGCCCGATCGAATCCTGGCACATTGATCGGTGAAACGACGTCAGCCGCCAGGATGCGGCCGGCAGCTTCCTCGAGCGGCACGGACTCGACGCCCTGGGCGGAGGCGTGCCGTTCGATCCACACGAGGACGGCGGGGACCTCGGTTCGCCGACTGAATCCGTGCATGCGAACGTCGGCCACCGAGGGCTTGTCGTTGTGCATCGATCGTCCCGAATGAGTTGCCAGCGAGGCCGTAGCCGCTGTCGAATTGGACCTATGGTAACGTGATCGAACACAAATGCTCAAAGTCAAGCTCGACGCCAGCATTCGCATCGGCCGCAATGCGCTTTATTCCCTGCCACCCGAACTGATTGGATTGTTACGCTCGATCCGCCAACACGGATCGCTGGTCCGCGCAATCCGGGAGGTCGGAGTCTCCTATCGCCATGCCTGGGGCCTGCTCGGCCGCTGGGAAGCAATTACCGGCCACAAGCTTGCAATCCTGACTCGAGGGCAGGGAACCGGGCTCACGTCCTTCGGCGCGCGGCTTGCAGACGTCGGCGACTGGCTCGAAGCACGCATCGACAAGCGCTTCGATCATCTCGGCGACGAGCTGGCCCGCTACCTCTTTGTCCCGGCCGAGTCCGGGAAACAGCAGGTGCACGTCCACGCGAGTCATGACATCGCGCTGCTCAAGCTCAAGGAGCGACTCGATCGGCATTTCGCGATCAATCTTCATTTCGAGGGCAGCCTCAACAGCCTCGACAGTCTGTCTCGCGGCGCATGCGACATCGCGGGATTTCATCTGCCGCAGCCGCCGACGCTTCTCGGGGCACTGCTTGGGGAGTTCGGTGCCCGGCTCGACGCTCGCGAGTACTACATTGCGCTGCTCCTGTCCCGGCGTCAGGGCATGATGTTTGCGAAAGGCGGTACGCGACGCATACGCGGATTGAGCGACGTTGCAAGGCTGGGCCTGCGCTTCGTCAACCGCGAGCGCGGCTCCGGCACCCGGCTCCTGTTCGACGCCCTCCTGGCCCGCGAAGGGCTCGACCCGGCGCACATCAAAGGGTACGACCACGAGGAATTTACCCACATGGCCACGGCGGCCACGGTCCGCGCGGGGATGGCCGACGCCACGTTCGGAATCGAGGCTGCGGCGCGCGCCCACCAACTCGGTTTTGTGCGCATCGTGACCGAAAACTATTACCTTGCGTGCAAACGCAACACACCGGCCAGGATCGCCCTGGATACTTTCGTTGCAGCGGCGCGAAGCACGGCATTCGTCCGGGCGCTCGCGAGCATCGGAGGATACGACACCAAGTTGACAGGGACCCACGTTCACGTCGGTGACCTCCTCGGGCGCCGATCGGCGTCGTGAAATCCGCAGCGAGCGACCGACGCGCACGGACGAGAATTGCGAGGCGCGCCGCCCGCCACTGCGGGCAATCCCGCGTGACGCATTGCAGCGTCCATATGCAATCGTATGCAAGAGCGGATATTAGGCTCCGCGCCCGAGCGCATGGCGGACCAATTTGAATTGCCAAACGCAAACGATCGACCTATATTCTTCGAAGAGAGTTGAAGAATTCGGACGCGCTTCACGTGGCGAAACAGCGTACTACGGGAAGCGCCGGACGCGCACAAGCGTCGGAACCGCGGACGAGCGCATTGCATTTCAGGAGGAGGCGTCCCAATGGACATGAACCGTCGGCAGTTCTTCAAGGCCTGTGCGGCCGGACTCGGGGGATCGAGTCTCGCGCTGCTGGGCTTTTCTCCGCAGCCCGTGCTCGCGGAGACCCGCAACTTCAAGTTGGCGCGAACGACCGAGACGCGCAATACCTGTCCGTATTGCTCAGTCGGATGCGGCATCATCATGTACAGCCTGGGCGACAGGGCCAAGAACGCGATGTCGGAGATCATTCACATCGAAGGTGACTCCGACCATCCGGTGAATCGCGGAACGCTTTGTCCGAAGGGCGCCGGCCTGCTCGATTTCGTCCACAGCCCCAACCGGCTCAAGTATCCCGAGTACCGCGCTCCGGGATCGAACGAATGGAAGCGAATTTCATGGGATGAGGCGTTCGACAAGGTCGCGAAACTGATGAAGGCCGATCGTGATGCCAACTTCGCAACCAAGACTGCCGACGGCAAGACCGTGAACCGCTGGCTTTCCACCGGCATGCTGGCGGCGTCGGCATCGTCGAACGAATCCGGTTACATCACGCACAAGGCTGTTCGCAGCATGGGGATGCTCGTATTCGATAATCAGGCACGTGTCTGACACGGCCCGACGGTGGCCAGTCTGGCCCCGACGTTTGGCCGCGGCGCGATGACCAACCACTGGGTGGACATCAAGAACGCAGACGTCGTTCTGATCATGGGTGGCAACGCCGCGGAGGCGCATCCCTGCGGATTCAAATGGGTGACGGAAGCCAAGGCACACAACAAGGCCAAGCTGATCGTCGTCGATCCGCGCTTCACGCGATCGGCGGCAATGGCCGACTACTACGCACCGATCCGCGTGGGGACCGATATCGCGTTCCTGGCAGGCGTCATCAACTACCTGCTGACCAACGACAAGATCCAGAAGGAGTACGTCAAGGCCTACACGAATGCTGCGTTCCTCGTGGGCGATGCCTACGCGTTCACGGACGGTCTCTTCTCGGGGTACAACGCCGACCGACGCAGTTACGACAATTCATCCTGGGGCTATCAGAAGGACAAGGACGGCTTTGCTCTGGTGGACGAGACGCTCGAAAACCCGAGTTGCGTCTATCAGATCATCAAGAAGCACTACGTGCGTTACACACCGGAGCTGGTGTCGAAAGTCTGTGGCACGCCGAAGGACGCTTTCCTGAAAGTGTGCGAGATGATTGCCACGTCGGCGGCGCCGAGCCGGGTCATGACGGTGATGTACGCGCTGGGCTGGACGCAGCACTCGCAGGGTTCGCAGATGATTCGCACGGCGGCGATGATGCAGCTGCTGCTGGGAAACATCGGTCTTCCCGGCGGCGGCATGAACGCGTTGCGCGGCCACAGCAACATTCAGGGCCTGACGGATCTGGGCCTGCTGTCGAACCTGTTGCCGGGCTATATGTCGCTTCCGTCCGAAAGGGAGCAGAACTTCGAGGACTACATCAAGGCGCGGACGCTGAAGCCGTTGCGGCCGAATCAAACGAGCTACTGGCAGAACTATCCGAAGTTCCATGTCAGCCTCATGAAAGCCTGGTGGGGAAACTCGGCTACCAGGGAGAATAACTGGGCCTTCGACTACCTACCGAAGCTGGACAAGGGATACGACGTTCTGCAGGCGTTCGAATTGATGGGGCAGGGCAAGATGAACGGTTACATCTGCCAGGGCTTCAATCCCGTCGCATCGTTCCCGAACAAGGCGAAGATCAACGCGGGACTGGCCAAACTCAAATTCCTGGTCGTCATCGATCCGCTCGCGACGGAGACTTCGGAGTTCTGGAAGAATTTCGGTCCCTACAACGATGTCGATCCGTCCAAGATTCAAACCGAGGTGTTCCGGCTGCCGTCGACCTGCTTTGCCGAAGAGGACGGCTCGCTGACCAATTCCGGCCGCTGGCTCCAGTGGCACTGGAAGGGTGCGGAGCCGCCGGGGGAGGCCAAGGGCGATCCGGAGATCATTGCCGGCATCTATACGCGCATTCGCGCCATGTATGCGAAGGACGGGGGCGCGTATCCCGATCCCGTGGTCAATCTCACCTGGCCGTACAAGATCCCGGCGTCGCCGGCCGCGGACGAGTTGGCCATGGAGTACAGCGGCAAGGCGCTCGCCGACGTGCTGGCGCCACCCGACCCCAAGAACCCGAAGGAGCCGCCCAAAGTACTGGTGCCGGCGGGTCAGCAGGTGCCGAGTTTCGCGTTCCTGCGCGATGACGGCACTACGTCCTGCGGCTGCTGGATCTACTCCGGCGCTTGGACACAGGCCGGAAACCAGATGGCGCGCCGCGACAACAGCGATCCGTGGGGCATCGGGCAGACGCTGAATTGGGCGTGGGCCTGGCCTGTCAATCGGCGCATCCTCTACAACCGGGCTTCTTCGGATCCTTCGGGCAAGCCGTGGAACGCCAAGCGAAAGCTGGTGTTCTGGAACGGCAAGTCATGGGGCGGCTCTGACGTGCCGGATATGCGTCCCGACGCGGCGCCGGATGAGAACGTCGGCCCCTTCATCATGACCGCCGAGGGTGTGGCGAAGCTGTTCGTGCCCAGCGGCATGGCCGACGGCCCGTTGCCGGAGCACTACGAGCCGTTCGAGTCGCCGGTGCCGACGAACCTGCTGTCGCCCGGCAATCCGAAGTCGTTTTCCAATCCGGCGGCGCGGGTGTTCAAGGGCGACATGGAGGCGTTCGGCAAGCCCAAGGAATTTCCGTACGCCGCGACGACCTACAGGCTCACCGAGCACTTCCATTTCTGGACCAAGCACTGCCTGCTCAACGCAATCACTCAGCCTCAACAGTTTGTCGAGATCGGAGAGGAGCTGGCAAGTGCGAAGGGAATCAAGCGCGGCGACATGATCAAGGTCCGTTCCAACCGCGGAGAGATTCAGGCAGTCGCAGTCGTGACCAAGCGGATCCCGGTGCTTGATTGCAATGGCACCAAGGTGCACACAGTCGGCATCCCGATCCATTGGGGCTTCAAGGGTGTAGCCAAGATGGGCTACCTCGCGAACACGCTGACTCCCTATGTTGGCGATGCCAACACGCAGACGCCCGAGTACAAGGCGTTCATCGTGAACATCGAAAAAGCGTAGGGGAGGCCGCAATGTCATCGTTGCAATCGCTCGATCTCAAGCAGCGCTCCGCCACGACTTCACCATCGCCGTCGATCCGGTCGACGGTTGAAGTCGCGAAACTGATCGATGTCTCCACGTGCATTGGCTGCAAAGCCTGCCAGGTCGCGTGCAGCGAGTGGAACGACCTGCGCGACGAGGTCGGCACCAACGTCGGCGTCTACGACAATCCACCCGATCTCTCGCCCGAGAGCTGGACGGTGATGCGGTTTTCCGAATATCAGGAGGAGAACGGCAGGCTGGAGTGGCTGATCCGCAAGGACGGCTGCATGCATTGCGCCGACCCCGGGTGTCTGAAGGCATGCCCCGCGCCCGGTGCCATCGTCCAGTACTCGAACGGCATCGTCGACTTCATCGAGGAGCATTGCATCGGCTGTGGCTCCTGCATCACCGGTTGCCCATTCAATATTCCGCGTATTTCGAAGCACGACGACAAGGCGTACAAGTGCACGTTGTGCTCCGATCGCGTCGGTGTGGGCCTCGAGCCGGCGTGCGTCAAGACGTGCCCAACGGGTGCAATCAGGTTTGGCAGCAAGGAGGACATGATCGAGCACGCCGCGGAACGCATTGTCGACCTCAAGACGCGCGGCTACCAGAATGCCGGACTGTACGATCCGCAGGGGGTCGGCGGCACGCACGTGATGTACGTCCTCAAGCATGCCGACAAGCCGGAGATCTACAGTGGCCTTGCTGCGGACCCGCACATCAGCCCGATGGTCAGTCTGTGGAAAGGTGCGCTGAAACCGTTGGCGTTGTTGGGGATTGGGGTGACTGCTCTGGCCGCATTCTTCCACTACGTCAAAGTCGGACCAAATGACGCCGACGCCGAAAACGACGACGAGAAGTCCGACACGTCGGTGACCCACTAGGAGCCGGCGATGAATCCGAAAACGCAAATTCAGCGCTATACCGAGGGCGAACGCAGCATTCATTGGGCCGTCGCCATCGCGTTCTTTCTTGCAGCTTTTTCCGGACTGGCACTCTTCCACCCTGCGCTGTTCTGGCTCAGCAACCTGTTCGGCGGCGGCCCGTGGACGCGCATCCTGCATCCGTTCATCGGGGTCGCCATGTTCGTGGCATTTGCGCTGATGATGGCGCGCTTCTGGAGCCACAACCGGATCGAAGACCGCGACCGGCAGTGGCTCAGGCAATGGCGCGATGTCGTTGCCAATCGCGAGGACAAGCTGCCGGAGGTCGGGCGCTACAACGCCGGGCAGAAGATGCTGTTTTGGGTGCTGGTGATCTGCATGATCACGCTGCTGGTGACCGGCGTGCTGTTCTGGCGCCCCTGGTTCGCAGCCTATTTGCCGATAACCCTGGTGCGACTGGCGACGCTGTTGCATGCGGCCGCCGCCACGGTCCTGATCATCGTGATCATGGGTCACATGTACCTGGCGTTCTGGACCAAAGGGTCGATCAAGGCAATGATGCGGGGCACCGTCTCGGCGAGGTGGGCCGGAAAGCATCATCGCGGCTGGCTGCGGGAGAAACTCAAGCAGGGATAGCAGGGTTGTCGATTCAGCCCTCGGCGAACCGTCTCGCCGGGGTCGATTCATTGTTGCGCGTGCCGCACGAGACCCCCATGCAGCAGAAGTTGCTGACGCCGGAAGAGATCGCCGCGCAAGCGGGATCGACGATACCGTTCCTGCGCTTGCCGGAACGGGCGACGGCATTCGCCGATCGCGCGGCGCGTCTGCGCATGCTCGCTCACGGCCATCCGATGGCGGGTTACCTCGCGCTTCTGGCCGAGATTGCCGATGCGCAGCAGGCGCTGCTGCTGCACATGCCGCCGGTGCGGCTGCCGTTGCCGGCCGACATCGCAGGCTGCAACGACCACGGCATGCCGCCGCTCAGCTTCCAGACGCATGCGCGCGATCAGCAGTGGTGCAACGGCCTGCGGCACCTGCTGCGCGCGCTCGCCGATCGTACGTCGGGGCGGCAGAACGAGATTGTCGTCAGGCTTGAAGGAAGTCGCGACGAACTGTACGAAGCCCAGGCAAGCAAGCTTCTGGCCGGGATCACGTTCGGATTGGACGTGGCGACCGCCCCGCTGATCGGCGCGGGCCTGCAGGTCTATTTCACGCATCTTGCGCTGGCGCTCGGCGAAAGCGCCATCCGTCCGATCGACGTGGCGACCCTCTGCCCCTGCTGTGGCAGCCGGCCGACGGCGAGCATCGCCCGGATCGGCGGCAGCGAGGCCGGCTACCGGTTCCTGCACTGCGCACTCTGCAATTGCGAATGGCACATGGTGCGGATCAAATGCACCCAGTGCGAGAGCACCAAAGGCATCAGCTATCTCGCGATCGACGACGGCACGCCGACGGACAAGAAGGCGGTCAAGGCCGAGGTGTGCGAAGAGTGTGGCACATACCTCAAGATCTGCTACATGGACCGTGATCCGCAAGTCGAGCCGGTCGCCGACGATGTGGCTTCGCTGGCGCTCGATCTGCTGGTTGTCGCCGCCGGCAAGGAACCGAGCGGCGTGAATTTCATGCTGATCCACGGCGAGCCCGGTCCCGAATGACCGCGTCGTCGCTCGCGTCCACGGTCCGTGGCTCGAAGGCATCGCTGGCTACGCTGCCCTCGGTAGACCGGGTTCTCAAGCTTCGCAGGCGTCCTGCCGCTGATCGAGCAGCACGGGCGGACTTTTGTCGGTCGCGAAGTACGCGCACTGCTCCTCGCGTGGCGCGACGCCGCACTGGCGGGCAACCCGATCGCCCAACGGACGAGACCGCGATCGCGGCCGCACTGTCTACCCGTATCGACGCACGGCTCGCGCCCGCGCTCAAGCCGGTATTCAATCTCACCGGCACCGTGCTCCACACCAACCTCGGTCGCGCGCTTTTGCCGGACGAAGCCATTGCGGCCGTGGCGCGAGTCATGTGCTCGCCCGCAAATCTCGAATTCGACCTCGAGACGGGCGAGCGCGGTGACCGCGACGCGCTCGTCGACGGGTTGCTCTGCGAGCTCACCGGTGCCGAGGCGGCGACCATCGTCAACAACAACGCGGCGGCAGTGTTGCTGACCGTCGCGGCGCTTGCCGCCAAGCGCGAGGTCGTCGTGTCGCGCGGTGAATTGGTGGAAATCGGCGGCGCATTCCGCATGCCCGACGTGATGGAGAGCGCCGGCGCACGAATGGTCGAAGTCGGCACGACGAATCGCACGCACCCCCGCGACTACGTCGAGGCGATCACGGCAAAGACCGCGCTGATCATGAAGGTCCACACCAGCAACTACGTCGTGCGCGGCTTTACCGCGTCCGTCGGCGACGCGGAGCTCGCCGAAATTGCGCATCGCGCGAATCTGCCTCTCGCGTTCGACATGGGTAGCGGCAGCCTGGTCGATCTCGCGCAATTCGGTCTGCCCCGCGAACCATTGCCGCGGGAAGCGATCGGCGATGGGGCCGACATCGTCACGCTTCAGCGGCGACAAGCTTCTCGGAGGGCCGCAGGCGGGGCTCATCGTCGGCAGGGCAGAGTGGATCCGGAAGATCAGGAAGCATCCGCTGAAGCGTGCGTTGCGCGTGTCCAAGCTGACGTTGGCCGCGCTGGAGGCAACGCTCGCGCTGTATCGCCACCCGGAAATGCTGGCAACGCGACTGCCGACATTGCGCCTGCTGACACGCCCGCTGGCCGGAGATCGAAGCGCTGGCCAGGCGCGTCGCGCCGGCCTTGTCGCAAGCCGTCGGCCCGGCATTCGTCGTGAGCCATGGCCCGGTTCACAGCCAGATCGGCAGTGGATCGCTGCCCGTCGACGTGCTGCCAAGCGCAGGCATCCTTCATCCGCTGCCGCGAGGACGGCAAGGGCATCGGGCGGCGGCTCAATGCGCTCGCCGCGGCGCTTCGCGCTCTGCCGGTGCCGGTCATCGGACGGGTCGCCGACGATGCGCTCATTCTCGACCTGCGGACGCTGACCGACGAGGCGGCATTCGTCGCGCAATTGCCGCAACTGGAGCTGCATCTGGTCGCGTCATGATCATCGGAACCGCAGGCCACATCGATCACGGCAAGACGACGCTGGTGCGCGCGCTGACCGGCGTCGACACCGATCGTCTGCCCGAGGAGAAGGCGCGCGGCATTTCGATCGAGCTGGGCTACGCGTACGCGCCGCTGTCCAGCGGCGACGTGCTCGGATTCGTCGATGTGCCCGGGCCACGAGCGCTTCGTGCACACGATGCTGGCCGGCGCGACCGGAATCGACTTCGCGCTGCTCGTCGTCGCGGCCGACGACGGCGTGATGCCGCAGACGCGCGAGCATCTCGACATTCTCGCGCTGCTCGGCGTCGATGCCGGGCGCCGTCGCGATCACCAAGATCGACGCGGTCGAGCGCTCGCGCGTCGACGCCGTCGAGCGACGAAGTGCGCCAGTTGCTGGCGCCCACGCCGCTCGCCGACGCGCCGAGATCTTCCCGGTATCGAGCCGCACGGGCGCGGGAGTCGACGCGTTGCGGCGCTTTCTCGGGCAACGCGCACATGGAGCATCGCAGCCGTTCCGACGACGGGCATTTCCGGTTGGCCGTCGACCGCTCGTTCACACTGGCCGGCATCGGGACGGTCGTGACCGGCACCGTGCATTCGGGCGAGGTCCGCGTCGGCGACAGCATTGTCGTTGCGCCTGCCGGACGCGAGGTTCGCGTTCGCGAGCATCCACGCGCAGAACCGCGAAAGCGACCGCGGCAACGGTCGGTCAGCGCTGTGCGCTCAATCTTGCGGGCATCGCACGCGACGAGGTGAAGCGCGGCGACTGGATCGTCGCGCGCAGCCGATCGCACTGGCGACCGACCGCATCGACGCGCGCGCTGACGCTGCTGGCCGACGAGCCCAAGGCGTCTGCGATCGGGCACCATGGTTCACGTCCATGTCGGCGCCGCGCACGTTCGCCGGGCGTGTCGTCGTGCTCGAGGACGCACCGGCGACGGGCACGAGCGCGACGAGATAGCGCCCGGGACGAGTCGATTGGCCCAGTTGGTTCTGCAACGGCCCCATTGCCGCGTGGCATGGCGACCGCTTCATCGTCCGCGATGCTGCGGCGACGCGTACGATCGGTGGAGGTCGCGTGCTCGATCCGTTCGCGCCGACGCGCTACCGCCGCACCGCCGAACGGCTCGCCGTGCTGAAGGCGCTCGAAGCGCCGACGACCGCCGATCGGCTGGCGGCGCTCGTCGAGCGCGCGCCTTTCGGCGTCGATCTCGAGCGCTTTGCCCGCGCAGGCAACGTGCGTGATCTCGAGCGTCTGCCGTACCGCGGGACGCGCGCCGGATCGCGGGCGGCGGCGTCGATTTTGCAGTCGGCGCACCGACGCTGGCTGCGCATTGCAAGCCGAGGCGACGCAGGCGCTCGCAGCTTTCCATCGCGATCACCCGGACGAATCTGGGCCCGATGGCGCACGACTCAAGCGGATCGCGTTTCCGCGGCTCGACGACCCGATACCGACGCGCCCTCGTCGCCGACCTCCTCGCGGCTGGCAGTATCGCCAGAGCGGGCCGTGGCTGCATCTGCCGGGGCACAGCAATGCGCCGTCGCCGCAGGAGCGGGCGCTGGTCGAGAGAATCCTTCCGCGCCTGCTCGATGCGCGCTACGACCCCCCTTGGGTTCGCGATCTGGCGGAAAACCTCGCGCAGCCGGAACCGCAGGTACGCGCGGCACTGATCCGCGCGTCCAAACGCGGCGAAATCTTTCAGGTCGTGCGCGACCTCTTCTACCATCCCGCCGCGATTCGCGATCTGGCCGAGCTGGCCAACGGCCTTCAGTCGGCCGATGGCGAGGTGCGCGCCGCAGCGTTTCGCGATCGTACCGGGCTGGGTCGCAAGCGCGCAATCCAGATCCTCGAATTTTTCGACCGTGTTGGCTTTACCCGACGTGTTCAGCGACCGGCATATCGTGCGCACCGATAACTTCTTGATGCTCGACGCTCCGTCGGTACCGGCAAGCATAAGCGACGGACGAGCGATCGACAAGTGCGCAACGATCGGCTTGAGGAAGAGAATCGTCCCTGGTGGGGCGGCCGGGCTTCAAACCCGGTTGGGGGCGCTATGCGCTTCCGGGTGGGTTCGACTCCCATTCTCTTCCGCCACGAATCCGGTGTCCAGCGTGCCACGCGCGCTGCGGCGCCGTCTGCAGTCGCCCCGTCGCCGGTTCGGCGCGGGCACATTAACGAGGAAAGACAATGGATCGACGCGAATTTCTCAACGTTTCCACGGCAACCGCCCTTTCGGCGGCGCTGCCAGGCGTTGCCGCCGACGCGACGGCTGCCGCTCTCGAGGCGCCGCCGGTTGGCGCTCCGTGGCGCACCTTCGAGGTCGTCACCGATGTCGAGATCTGGCCCCAGGACATTCCGGCGAGAGTCTGGCTGCCGCTTTCGCATTATGGCGACACCGACTATCAGCGTGCCCTGGACGTTCGCTGGACCGGCAACCCTTCTGCGACCGGCATCTATCGCGATCCCAAGTATGGTGCGCCGGCATTCTTCGCGCAATGGGACGATCGCGCAGTCGCGCCGAAACTGCAGGTGACCAATCGCATCGCAACACGCAATCGGAGCGTGGACCTGAGCAAGCCCGGCGCCGCGCCATCGCTCTCGCGCGAGGAAATCGACCTTTATCTGCAGCCGACCTCCCATATTCCGACCGACGGCATCGTCCGTACGACCGCAGCGCAAGATCCTGCCGATATCGAGCACCACTCCGGTCGAACGAGCGCGCGCCATCTACGAATGGATTGTCGTCAACACCTACCGCGACCCGAAGGTCATCGGTTGCGGAACGGGCGACATCCGGTTCATGCTCGAGTCCGGCAATCTGGGCGGCAAGTGCGCCGACCTGAACGCGCTGTTCGTCGGTCTCGCGCGGTCGGTCGGCATTCCGGCACGCGATCTGTACGGCGTTCGGGTCGCCGATTCGGCGACGTGGAAGAGCCTGGGCAGGAGCGGCGACATCACCAAGGCGCAGCACTGTCGCGCCGAGTTCTACGATCCGCGTTTCGGCTGGGTTCCGGTCGATCCGGCCGACGTGCGCAAGGTCGTGCTCGAAGAAGAAAAGGACAAGCTGCTTCCGCTCGACGACCCGCGCGTCGCGCTCGCGCGGAAGACGCTGTTCGGCTTCTGGGAGATGAACTGGATGGCGTTCAATGCGGCGGGAGACACGCAGGCTCGCGCCGCAGACGGCCAAGCCGCTCGGCCATTTCATGTATCCCTACGCGGAAGGCGCCAAGGGCGCGCTCGATTATTACGATCCGCAGAATTTCCAGTACCGGATGAGCGCGCGCGAAGTAAAGGCCTGAGTTGGTGGCGTGACGGCGTGGTCGATAGCGCGCCCGCACGTGGCGAATATTCGCGGATTCGAGTTTCCCGACGAGTTACACTACCTGATCGAGCACGATACGTGGGTGCGGCTCGACGCCGATGGCAATGCGACCGTCGGCGTCACATCGCTGGGCGCACACATTTCGGGCGAATTCATCGAATTCATGGCCAAGCCTGTAGGGGCATCCATTGAGCGCGATCGCGCCCTCGGGATGCTGGAAATGTCGAAAGTCATCCGCTCGGCGCGGTCCCCCGTTTCCGGCGTCATCGTCGCCGCGAACGAAAGGCTGAAATCGGAACCCGGACTGATCAACGCCGACCCCTACGGCGAGGGTTGGCTGGTTCGATTGCGGCCGACGGCATGGCGCGATGATGCTGCAGCTCTGGTCACTGGCGAAGCGATCCCAATGGCTGTCGACAAATACATGGCCTTGCTGTCGGAAACATTCGGGGAAGCACCGCCATGAGATCCGGCCTTGCCATTCTGCTGTGGGCCGCGAGTCCCGACGCACCGCATTTATGCGCGACACCGTTCTTTCATGCCGCGGTCGCCGCAGCGATGGACGTCGATGTCGAAGTCCACTTCTCGAGCAAGTCGGTTCTGCTGCTCGCGGAGGGGTTGGCAGCCGGCCTTTATGCAGGCGGCGACCGCAAAGTGAGCATCTACCAGCACATGCAGCAAGCTGCCGAACTTGGTGCGAAGTTCTACGCGTGCAACGATGCGCTGGACGCGCATGCGGTGGATCGCGCGCGGCTTGTTCCCGAACTGACGGACATTGCAGGCGCCGCCGCGTTCGCGGGTCGTGTGCTTGATCCGGAATGGGCAACGTTGGTCTTTTGACGTTCGTTGCATTCAGGCCGACCGGAGTGCGCCACCATTTGCCGTACGGGCAATCGCTTGAGGTCGTCGAGGGCAAGCGTGAGCTTGCGCTCGACATTGCCGCTCACCGAGACAACCGTCGTGACGTAGCGTGCGGGGTCGACCGCCTGCGCGAGCGCGGCATATGCGGTGACGGCAACCAGCACTCCAGGAACGAAGCGCCAGAGCAGGTTCATTCGGTCGCGACCAGCACGCTGCTGGCTTTGACGAGAGCCTGCGCGGGCTCTCCCACGGCGAGGCCCAGAGTCTCGGCGGAACGCGTGCTGATGACGGCGACGATGTCGACGCCCGATGCGATCGTCAGGACCACCTCAGTGCTGACGGGACCCTTCACGATTCCCTTCACAATGCCGGACCAATGATTGCGGGCACTAATCTTCATCGGGACCTCCTCAATCTTCGGTTAGCAAGTTGTGCCGCGCCGCAGCGATGTCCTCGCTAGGGAATCGCGCCGGCCGTGAATCCGTGCCGCGCGAATATGGCTTGCGCCGGAGGCGACATGATGAACTCGGCAAATCCTCGGGCTACTTTCGAAGCGCCGGCCATCGTGGTCAATCCATAGTCGGCACCGACAGCGAGCGTTTCGGGAATCGCGATCATCCTTGCGCCCGATACCTCGCGAACGGCCTGCATCGCATTCGTGCAGTACGTGAGAACGATATCGGCTTTGCGCTCCGCGATCATGACGCCATAGATCGATCGATCGGCGGGAGGAGGAGGCGAATCGGGGCCGCCGGTCAGCTTGAGCGCCTTGGCATCCAGCGTCGCGTATGCGCCCGGGCGCAGCTTCTCTGCCTTCTCGAACAACTGCCAGGCATAGTCGCCGGATG
Organism: uncultured beta proteobacterium; assembly: GCA_963726775.1. Taxonomy (GTDB): domain Bacteria; phylum Pseudomonadota; class Gammaproteobacteria; order Burkholderiales; family Casimicrobiaceae; genus CAIWHR01. The sequence continues at coordinate 477,386 of CAVSDL010000001.1, read as the reverse complement.
GGTCGGCCTTCGGGGTCGACGTGCCCAGCTTGACTCCGGGATCCAGCATGCGCTCGAGCAGCGTATCCGGCGTGGCATCCACTCCTGGCGCCACGACGGCGCACAGCCGGTTGCGGGTGAATACCACGGGTGCCGCCGCGCGACCGGCCCTTGCCAGCGCCTGCGGATTGCCCATGTCGGCCGAGGCGAACACCTCGGCGGGTTCGCCTTTCTCGATGCGTACACGCAGCAGGCCGGATGCGCCGTAGGTCGCGGTGACGGTCGGTCCGCCCGCCGCGCCAAACGCCTGCACGACCTCCGTCATCGCCGCGCGCAAGCTGCCTGCTGCATACAGCTGCACGTCTGGCTGCTGGGCGCCCGCACTCGCGCTCGCGGCAAACGAAATGACGATTGCGAATGTCCGCCCGGTCATGCGCCGGCTTGTCCGGCGTTGGGAAAGAAGAGCTGTTCGCCGCCGATCTTGTAGTCGGCGATCGCTTTCTGCCCTTCCGGCGAGACCAGCCAGTCCACGAAAGCCTGGCCAAGGTCCTTCTTCACTGTCGGATGCTTTTCCGGATTGACCAGCATCACGCCGTACTGGTTGTTGAGGCGCTTGTCCCCCTCGACCAGGATGGAGAGATCGCCCCTGTTCTTGAACGCGAGCCACGTCCCGCGATCGGCCAGCAGGTACGCGTTCATCGACGACGCCGTATTCAGCGCCGGTCCCATGCCCTGGCCGGTGTCGCGATACCAGGGCCCCTTCGACTTGTCGATGTCGATTCCCGCGGCCTTCCACAGGTCGAGCTCGGCGATGTGCGTGCCACTCTTGTCGCCGCGCGACACGAACGGCGCCTGGGTCGACTGAATTTTCTTCAGAGCTTCGAGGATGTCCTTGCCGCCGGCAATCTTCGCGGGATCGCTCTTCGGCCCTATCAGCACGAAGTCGTTGTACATCACCGCAAAGCGCCTGACGCCCTGACCCTCAGCGAGGAATTTCTCCTCGGCGGCCTTGGCATGGACGAAGACGACATCGGCATCTCCGCGGCGCGCGAGGTCGAGCGCCTGACCCGTGCCGAGGGCGACGACGCGCACCTGGATACCCGCCTTCTTTTCGAAGACGGGCAGGATGTAACCGAACAGTCCCGACTGTTCGGTCGAGGTTGTCGAAGCAACGGTGATGAAACGATCCTGCGCTTGCGCGGCAAACGCGGCAATGACGAGAACCAACGCAAGAACTGAACGACGGATGATTACCATGGCAGCTCTCCTTCGAGGAATTTGGCGGCCTCGGGCGAAGCCGGGTGCTTGAGGAATCGGTCCGCCGGCGCGCGCTCCACGAGACGGCCCTGGTTCAGGAACAGTATTTCGTCCCCCAGGCGATGCGCCTGCCCCAGGTTGTGCGTCACCAATACGATCTTGGTCCCGGCGCAGTGCAGGGCGGCAATCACCTTTTCGATTTCGTGGGTGGCGCCGGGGTCGAGGCTCGCCGTGGGCTCGTCGAGGAAAAGGACTTCCGGACGCAATGCCCATACCCGGGCGAGCGCCAACCGTTGCTGTTCCCCGCCGGAAAGCACGCGCGCGGAGTGACCGGCGAACGTTTCGAGCCCCACCTTGCGCAGCGCTTCCATCGCACGTACCTCGCGCTGCGCGACGGGAACATGCGCCAGCTTCAATGCGTAAGTCACGTTGCCCAGCGCCGAACGGCGCAGCAGGACGGGACGTTGAAACACCATCGCCTGCCGGCGCGGCCCCCCGGCGATCTCCGGGGCGTTCCAGGCGACGGTTCCGGCGGTGGGCGCCAGCAATCCGTGGCACAGCCGCAACAGCACGCTCTTTCCCGCCCCATTGGGCCCGAGGATCACGGTGCGCAATCCCGCGTCGAGCGTTACCGAAATGCCGTCGATGATGCGTCGCGGCCCGACCTCGAACACGACATCGTCGAGTTGCAGTGGCAGGAGCGACAGCGGGGCACGCATCTCCACGCCGACGGTCACCCGTATCGCCGCTGCGCCGTCTCCTTGACGACGTAGGCGCCGGCATTGAGGGCAAGCACAATGAACAGCAGGATGAACCCCAACCCGAGTGCCAACGGCAAGTCGCCCTTGCTGGTCTCCAACGCAATGGTCGTGGTCATGACTCGCGTCACGCCGTCGATGTTGCCACCGACGATCATGACCGCGCCCACCTCCGATGCGGCACGGCCGAACCCGGCGAGCACGATCGTCACGAGGGAGAAGCGCAGGTCCCAGAGCAGCGTCGGCGCGGCGCCCAGCTTTGTTTCGCCGAGCGAGCGAAGCTGCTCGCGGTATTCCTGCCAGGCGTCCGCGACTACTTGCCGGGAAAGTGCGGCGAGAGTCGGCGTGATGAGGATCGTCTGCGCAATCACCATCGCCGACGGCGTGAAAAGGATGCCCCACGAGCCGAGGGGCCCGGCGCGCGACAGCAGCAGGTAGACGGCGAGCCCGACCACGACGGACGGCAGCCCCATCAGTCCGTTCAGAACCACGATCAGCGCCCGACGGCCACTGAACTCGGTTACCGCGATTGCGGCGCCGATGGGCAGGCCGATCACGCAGCCGATCAATACTGCGGAGAGGCTGATGCGCAGACTCAGCAGGACGATATCGACGAGCTTTGGGTCGGCGGCAACGATCAGCCCGTACGCTTGCCCGGCGGCTTCGGCGACATTGTTCAAGGAATCTTTCGCAAGCTTCGCGATCGGATATAATATGCAAACTAATGCATATGAATGACACGCTACGTCATCGACGCCCCATGATAGCGGAACGGTATCGAGCGCAAAATATGCGCAGAATTGCATATGAGAATCGTGCCAGCCTTAGTCTGGAAGCTCGAAGGCGACTCGGTCGAAGACCTTGACGCACGGCTCCTGCCGCTGCTCCGGGCCATTGCAGGTTCGGGGTCGCTTGCGGCCGCCGTGACGGACTGCGGGATTTCCTACCGGGCGGCTTGGGGGTTGCTGCGCGATTACCAGCGGAAACTGGGGGAGCCGCTTGTGCTGCTCGAGCGTGGCCGGGGCGCGAGCCTGACGCCTTCCGGAAAACGCCTCATTGACGTGGAAAAGGGGGCAACGCAACGCCTGGGGCGCGCCTTGTCCGGGCTCGCAGCCGAGATCGGCGCGTCGTCACGAAAGGACGGGCAGCCGACGACGCACCGGCTTCGCGTTGCCGCAAGTCACGATCTGGTACTGGCGACGCTGGCGAGTGGGCTGCCCGCCGGTGGTGGGCTCGAGCTCGAGCTGTCGTTCATGGGCAGCCTGCTCGCCCTCAAGGAGTTTGCCGACGGCCGAGCGGATCTTGCAGGCTTCCACGTGCCGATCGCCGGCCGTCCCGACTGGGACCGCGAACTTTACGTGCGAGGTCTGCAAGCGCAACGTGATCGCCTGATACGATTTGTCGATCGCGATCAGGGACTGATACTTCCGCGGGGGAATCCGGCCCATGTCAGGAATTTCGGCGACATCGCCACCCGCAAGCTCCGGTTCATCAATCGTCAGCGGGGTTCGGGCACGCGGCTACTGATCGATCAGATGATTGCGCGCGATAAGACCGACCGCTCCGAAATCATCGGCTACGGCAACGAGGAATTCACGCACCGGGCCGTCGCGGCCACGGTGGCGTCGGGAGGCGCCGACGCAGGATTCGGTCTGCGTGCCGCAGCGGCGGAGTGCCGGCTTGCATTCGTCCCGCTGGTTCGCGAGCGCTATTTTCTCGCGGTACGCGCGATCGCCGCGGAGACGGCAGCGATAACGCGGTTGATCCAGGTGTTGCGAAGCCCGGCATTCATCCAGATCGCGCGGAGATTCGCAGGCTACAGAGCCGACGCCGCCGGGTCCATCGTCGGCCTCGACGCGATTGACGCCATCGAGTAGGCGGCACGCTCGACGGGCCAGCGGACCGCGGTTGGATTAATATCCGGTTCGCTGCTCCCCGTTGGCGGATTGCCCGGCACCGGATGCGCAAGGTCGGCCGGTTGCCCTCGGCGCTTGTCGAGGCCGGGATCACCAACAGCGGGATGGAGACTCGAACAGCGAATGCCGGATTCGAAGAAGAAAAGGATCGCGCGGGGGCAGCGCCCGGCGCCGCCACGCGCGGAAAAATCCGCTCCGATGGCCGAGCGTGTCCATGACCTGGCATGGGCCGGGCAGCACGCGCAGGCCATCGAGGTCGCCACAACTGCTCTTGCCGCGACTCGCTTGAGCGCGGCGAGCCGCCTGGACCTTCTCGACCTGCGTGCGGAAAGCTTCATCGCCCAGGGCAGCCTTCAGCGTGCCGGTGCCGACGCGGACGCGATGTTCGACATTGCGAAACGTGCGAAGTCGGCGGCGTACCTGGCGCAGGCGCAGAGTCGACTGGCCGTGGTGCAGATCCGCAAGGGTGAATGGGAGGCCGCGGTGGCAACGGCTGCCGCCGCGCTCAAGGCCGCGCGTCGTAGCAAGCAGGTTTCTCTCGTAGCCGTAAGCCTGTCTCGCCTGGCTGAGGCGCAGTTCCGGCATGGATTGGATGAACGCGCCCTGCACAATGCGGCCGAGGCGGCCCGCCTGTTTCAGGCATTGGGTCAGCCGGCCGGCCAAGGGCGTGCATTGTGGGCGATAGCCGCTGCGCATGGCGACCTGAACCGTGTTGCCGAAGCGACCCAGGCGGCGGATGACGCGCTGGCACTCTGTCGCAGCTGCGGCGACATGTACGGAGTCGGCAACGCTCTCAACATACGCATGTTCAGCGAGGTCGACTTCGGCGCCCAGCTGAAGCTTCTGACTCAGGCCCTCACGGCCTTCGAGGCGGCCGGCTATGTCGAACGTCAGGGTATCGCGACATACAACCTGGGCCTTGCGTATCGCGCTCTCGGGCTTTATCGGCGGGCCCGCCGCCTGTACATCAAGGCTCTCGAAATCTACCGACGCACCGGGGCGCATCGCAATCTCGGACTCACGACATTGGAGTTGGCGTCCGCGGAAATCGAAATGGGTCATCTTGGCGCCGCGCGCGGCTACCTCGCCGACGCGACTGCGATGGCGGCGGAGTCGCCCCAGGACCCGCGCTTTCACGTCGTCGCAAGCCTGATGCACGGTCGACTCGCGGTGCGTGAGGGTGACAAGCCGGCCGCCTTGCGGCATTACAAGAATGCCGTGAAGCTGCTTCGCAACACGGGCCGGGATGGCATCGAGATGAACGCTCTGGCGGGCCTCGCGCGGACTCAACTGGACGTCGGTAGCCCGGGCGCGGCATTGACCGCCACCCGCCGCGCCACCCGGATGCATCGCGCCCACGACCTGGCGCTGTTATCGGACATAAACCCGCGGCTCGTCTGGTGGCGGCACAGTCAGACCCTGCAGGCCGGCGGGCGGATGAAGGAGGCGCGCGAAGCGCTCGAGTTGGCCTACACGTTCATGCTGAAGGGCATCGCCAGCCTGGGCGATGAAGGGCTCCGTCGCAACTTTCTCAACAAGATCGACGTGCACCGCGAGATCGTCCACGCGTGGATCAAGGACGCGCGCAAGCGCCGCCTTTCGCCGGAACGGCTCGCCGCTCACCTGAAGGGCGAAGCGAACCTGCGCGAGCCATTCGAGCGGCTGGTCGACACCGGGTTGCGCCTGAACGAACTGCGCAGCGCGGCCGAATTGCATGAGTTCCTGATCGACGAGGCGACCGAGCTCTCCGGCGCCGAGCGCGTTCTCCTGGTGCTGGAAACGCCGCAGGGTTTGCACCTGGCGGGCTCGCTGGTGCCGTACGGCGAGAACGCACCGGGCTTGCTGCGTGAAATCGAACCGGCGGTGCTCGAAGTGCGCCGCACGCGCGCGGCGACGCTGACGTACAGCCCCGCGGACGCGAGTGAACTGGATCAGCGCTCGCGCGTCATCGCCCCGCTGATCGCACAACACGAACTGCTGGGCTACCTCTATGCCGACATCGACGGCGCGTTCGGGCGGTTGCGCGAATCCGATCGCGACCTTTTGGGCATGCTCGCGAGCCAGGCCGCCGTCGCGCTCGACAATGCGCAGTGGTCGCAGGGCCTGGAACAGAAGGTGGCGCAGCGCACCGAGGAGCTGCAGGCGTCGAAGACGCTGATCGAGCAGCGCGCCAACGAGCTCGCGATCATCAACAGCATCCAGCAAGGCATGGCCGCCGAGCTCGACTTCCAGGCGATCATCGACCTCGTCGGCGACAAGCTCCGCGAGGTATTCAAGACCGGCGACATCGGCATCCGATGGCGTGACGAAACAAAGGGCGTAGTTCATTTCCTGTACGAATACGAACACGGCGTCCGCTTGAAGGGCCTCAAGCCAGCCCCATTCAGGGTCGACAGTCCCCTCCATAAGGCAATGCTCACACGCCGGCCGCTCGTTCTCAACACGCCGGCCGAGGCACAGGCGCAGGGCATCGGCGTGATCCCTGGCACCGACGAGAGCAAGTCGAGTGTGTTCATCCCCATCGTCGGCAGCGATCGCCTGCTCGGCGCGATTGTGATGGAAGACTTCGAACGCGAGTACGCATTTGGCGAGTCCGAGGTGCGTCTGCTCACGACGGTGGCCGCGAGCATGGGCGTCGCGCTGGAAAGCGCGCGCCTTTTCGACGAGACGCAGCGGCTGCTGAAAGAAACCGAGCAGCGCGCGGTGGAGCTTGCGATCATCAACGCCGTGCAGCAGGCGCTTGCCGGCGAGCTCAGTCTTCAGGGTGTCTATGACGTCGTAGGGGACAAACTCCGCGAGGTCTTCCGCGATGCATACGTCGGCATTCGCATCTATGATCCGCATACCGATCTGGTGCATTACCCGTACGTGTACTACGACGGAAAGAAGCACAGCATCGCATCCGAGCCGCTCGGTGATCGAGGCTTTGGTCCCAGTGTGATCCGGACGCGCCGGACGATGGTGGTCGACGAGAACCTGGAGCAGGAATCGGACCGGTACGGCTCGCACATGCTGGTTGATGCGCCCTCTCCGAAGACGCAGGTGATGGTGCCGCTCGTCGTGGGGGACCAGGCGCGCGGGATGCTGGTGTTGTCCGACACGCAGCACGAGCATGCCTACAGCGATTCCGACGTGCGCCTGCTGGAGACGCTGGCCGGCAGCATGAGCGTGGCGCTCGAGAACGCCCGCCTTTTCGACGAAACGCAGCGCCTGCTGAAGGAAACCGAGCAGCGCGCCGCCGAGCTGGCCGTGATCAACAGCATCCAGGAGGGCATGGCCGCCGAGCTCAACTTTCAGGCCATCGTCGACCTGGTCGGCGACAAGCTCCGCGAGGTGTTCGAGACGGGCGATATCGGCATTCGATGGCACGACGCCAAGACCAACCTGCTGCACCGGCTCTACGATTACGAGCATGGCGTGCGCCTCGAACTGCCACCCTTCGCCTCCGTGCCGGGCGACCCCTGGTTCGAGCTCGTAGAGACGCGTCAGCCGATTGTCGCGAACAGCCAGGAGCAAGCCGCCGCGCACGGTATCCGCGTTATCCCGGGAACGGACGCCAGCCTTTCATCGATCCTCGTTCCGATCCTGGGCGGCGACCGCGTTCTCGGCCTGATCGTTCTGGAAAGCTTCGAACGCGAGAGCGCATTTGGTGACGCCGAGGTTCGGCTGCTGAGCACGGTCGCTGCGAGCATGGGCGTCGCGCTGGAGAACGCCCGCCTGTTCGATGAGACGCAGCACCTCCTGAAAGAAACCGAGCAGCGCAACGCCGAGCTCGCCATCATCAACAGCGTGCAGGCGGCGCTGGCGGCCGAGCTCAACATCCAGGGCATCTACGACGCGGTCGGCGACAAGATCCGCGAAATCTTCGACCAGGCCGACATCGGCATACGAATCTACGACCCGAACACGGATCTGATCCATTTCCCGTACTTCTTCAAGGACGGGAAACGGTTGGACATCCCGTCGGAACCCCTGGGCGACGCGGGTATTTCGGCGCATGTGCTGCGCACGCGCGAAACGCTGGTCATCAACGAGAACATGCCGCAAGCGATCGTGAAATACGGCTCGCGGGTCCTCGGCCCCGCGTTGGAGAAATCCAGCGTCTTCGTTCCGTTGATCGTGGGCGACCGCGCGCGCGGGCTTCTCAATCTTCTGGACATGCATCGCGAGCATGCGTTCGGCGACTCGGAGGTGCGGTTGCTGCAGACGCTTGCGAACAGCATGAGTGTCGCGCTCGAGAACGCCCGCCTTTTCGACGAGACGCAGCGGCTGTTGAAGGAGACGGAGCAGCGAGCGGCTGAACTGGCGGTGATCAACAGCATCCAGGAGGGCATGGCCGCCGAGCTCGATTTCCAGTCGATCATCGACCTCGTGGGCGGCAAGCTGCGCGAAGTGTTCAAGACCGGTGACATGGGCATTCGCTGGCACGACTCGAAGACGAACCTGGTTCACTTTCTGTACGAGTACGAGCACGGCGAGCGACTGAGTCCGGTGCCCGTTCCGCCCACGGCACCGTTCCAAAAGATGATGCGAACGCGCCAGCCGATGGTCGTGAACAATCGCTCCGAATACGCGGCGCAGGGGTTCACGACGATTCCCGGCACCGACCAAAGCCACTCATCGCTTGCGGTGCCCATCGTGGGCAGCGACCGCGTTCTGGGCGTCGTCGTCATGGAAGACTACGAACGCGAGAACGCCTACGGCGAGGCGGAAGTGCGGCTGCTCAGCACCGTGACCGCGACCATGGGTGTCGCGCTGGAGAACGCTCGCCTCTTCGACGAGACACAGCGCCTGCTGAAGGAAACCGAGCAGCGCGCGGCCGAGCTCGCGGTGATCAACAGCATTCAGGAGGGCATTGCGGCCGAGCTCAACTTCCAGGCCATCGTCGACCTGGTCGGTGACAAACTGCGCGAGGTGTTCAAGACCGGCGAGATCGGCATCCGCTGGTACGACCCGAAGGCCAATCTGATTCGCTACCTCTACGAATACGAGCACGGCGTCCGGCTCGACCTCCCGCCCGCCGAACCTGCGCCGGGCGGCACCTGGTTCCGGATCATCGAGACGCGCCAGCCGCTGGTCATGCACAACCGCTCCGAGCAGGCAGCGATGGGTATCGTCAACATCCCGGGCACCGACGCGGCCCATTCGTCGGTCTTCGTTCCCATCCTCGGCGGCGACCGCGTGCTCGGCACGATCGTCATGGAAGACTACGGTCGCGAGAACGCGTATGGCGAGCCCGAAGTGCGCCTGCTGAGCACCGTGGCGTCGAGCATGGGCGTGGCGCTGGAGAATGCGCGCCTCTTCGACGAGACGCAGCGCCTGTTCAAGGAGAGCGAGCAGCGTGCAGCGGAGCTCGCGATCATCAACAGCGTGCAGCAGGCGCTCGCCGCCGAACTCAACATGCAGGGCATCTACGATGCGGTCGGCGACAAGATTCGGGAGATCTTCAACCAGGCGGACATGGGCATTCGCATCTACGACTCGCAAACGGGTATGGTCCATTTTCCGTATTTGTACGAGAACGGGAAGAGAGTCACCGTCGAGTCGCACCCCCTTCCCGCGACCGGATTCGGCCCCCACGTCCTGAGGACCCGCGAGACGCTGGTCATCAACGAGAACATGGCGCAGGAGACGGTGAAATATGGCAGCTTCACGCTGCCCGGCACTAAGGAAGAGAAGTCCGCGGTCTTCGTGCCTCTGGTCGCGGGCGACCAGGCGCGCGGATTGATCAACCTGTTCAATATGGAACGCGAGCACGCGTACAGCGCTTCGGACGTGCGCCTGCTGCAGACGCTCGCCAACAGCATGAGCGTGGCGCTCGAAAACGCGCGGCTCTTCGACGAAACGCAGCGCCGCACCCGCGAGGCCGCGGCGCTGGTCGAGGTCGGGCGCGACATTTCATCCACGCTCGACCTGTCCACGGTGATGGACCGCATCGCGCGCCACGCCAAGGACTTGCTGAGCGCGGACAACAGCGCGATCTTCCTGCCCGATGCGGGCGGGCGGAGCTACCGGGCGATCGTCGCGGTCGGCGACATCGCGTCGGCCATCCAGTCCACGGTGATCGAGGTGGGCGAGGGCATCATCGGCAGCCTCGTAGAGAGCGGCCGCGCCGAATTCATCAACGACACCCAGGCAGATCCGCGGGCGGTCCAGATACCCGGCACGGAACTGGCGGAGCACGAGCGATTGATGGTGGCGCCGCTCCTCGCCGGGCACACCGTGAAAGGCGTGATGGCGGTGTGGCGCACAGCGGGCCAGCCGTTCGGCGACAGCGAGCTGCAATTCCTGGTCGGCCTGTCGCTGCAGGCGACGGTGGCCATCGAGAACGCGCGCCTGTTCGCCGAGTCGCAGCAGCGCGCCGCCGAACTGGCTACGGTCAATACCGTGTCGCAGCAGCTTGCGGGCAAGCTCGACCTTGCCAACCTCCTCGAACGGGTGGGCGAGCAAATCCGCAGGGTCTTCAAGGCGGACGTAGCTTACGTGGCGCTGCTCGACCGGGGCACCGGCATCATCGAGTTCCCCTATCAGTACGGCGAGGAGATCAAGCCGCTCAAGTACGGAAAGGGCCTGACCAGTCGGATCATCGAATCGGGCAAGGCCCTCATCATCAACCGGGAGACGGATCGGCGCAGCCTCGGGGTCGGCGCGGACGTGGTCGGCCGGCTGGCGCTGTCGTACCTCGGTGTGCCGATCCAGGTGGGCGGCACGAGCCTGGGCGTGATCAGCGTGCAGAGCACCCAGACCGAAGGCGCGTACGACGCCGACGACGAACGGCTGCTTTCCACCATTGCCGCCAATGTCGGCGTAGCGCTGCAGAACGCGCGGCTGTTCCAGGAGGCGCAGGAGGCGCGTGCCGCCGCCGAGGCGGCCAACGAGGCCAAGAGCTCGTTCCTCGCCACGATGAGCCACGAGATCCGCACCCCGATGAACGCGGTCATCGGCATGAGCGGGCTGCTGCTCGACACCCGGCTCGACACCGAGCAGCACGACTACGTCTCCACCATCCGCGAATCGGGCGACGCGCTGCTGACCATCATCAACGACATCCTCGATTTCTCGAAGATCGAGGCCGGCCGCATGGACATCGAGGCGCAGCCCTTCGATCTGCGCGAGTGCGTGGAGTCGGCGCTGGACCTCGTGACGTCGCGCGCCGTCGACAAGCATCTGGACACGGCCTATGTTTTCGAGGGCGACATCCCCGCGACCATCGTCGGCGACGTGACCCGGCTGCGGCAGGTCATGCTCAATCTGCTGTCCAACGCGGTGAAGTTCACCGAAACCGGCGAGGTGGTGCTGACGGTGAACTCGCGGCCGCTCGCTCCCGACCGCGTGGAGCTGACGTTTGCGGTGCACGACACGGGCATCGGCCTGTCAACCGAAGCCATGAGCCGGCTGTTCCAATCGTTCTCGCAGGCAGACTCGTCGACCACGCGCAAGTATGGCGGCACCGGCCTGGGACTTGCCATCAGCAAGCGCCTCGCCGAACTGATGGGCGGGCGCATGTGGGCCGAAAGCGACGGGCCGGGCCGCGGGGCCAACTTCCTGTTCAGTGTCCACGTGCCGGTAGCGGAGCTGCCCGTTGCGCGTCAGCGCGATTTCGTCGGCGTGCAGCCCGAGCTGCGAGACAAGCACGTGCTCGTCGTCGACGACAACGCCACCAACCGCCGCGTGCTCACGTTGCAGGCGGGAAAGTGGGGCATGGACTGCCGCGCCACGGGCTCGCCTTCCGAGGCACTGCGCTGGCTCGAGGCTGGCGACCGCTTCGACGTCGCGATCCTGGACATGCACATGCCGGAGATGGACGGCATTGCGCTGGCGCGGCGGATCCGCGAACGCCACGCGGCGCTGCCGCTGGTGCTGTTCAGCTCGCTGGGGCGGCGCGAAGCCGGCGACGACGAGCGGCTCTTCGATGCGTACCTCGCCAAGCCGATCCGCCAGTCGCATTTGTTCGACACCCTGGTGGGGCTGCTGGCGCGCGACGCGGCGCCCAGGGTCGTCGCGGCGCCGGGCAAGGCGCAACTCGACCCAGACCAGGCGGCGCGGCATCCGCTGCGCATCCTGCTGGCCGAGGACAACGTCGTGAACCAGAAGCTCGCGTTGCGGCTGCTGCAGCAGATGGGCTATCGCGCCGACCTGGCGTCGAACGGTATCGAGGCCATCGAATCGGTGCAGCGGCAGGCCTACGACGTGGTGCTGATGGACGTGCAGATGCCCGAGATGGACGGGCTCGAGGCTTCCCGCCGGATCAACGCGCGCTGGCAGCCGAAGGAGCGGCCGCGCATCATCGCCATGACTGCCAATGCCATGCAGGGCGATCGCGACATGTGCCTGGCCGCCGGCATGGACGATTACCTGACCAAGCCGATCCGCGTGGAGCGGCTGGTCGAGGCGCTGAACCAGGTGCCCGCACGCGAGGACCGGCGATGACCGCTCCGACGATCGATCGCGCCACGTTCGAGGAACTCAAGGCAACGACGGGCGCCGAGTTCGCGATGGAGCTCGTGGACACGTTTCTCGAAGAAGCGCCGGTGATGTTGAACGATCTGCGCCACGCCTTTGCGGCGAAAGATGCCGACACGTTCCGGCGCGCCGCGCATTCGCTCAAGTCGAACAGCAACACTTTTGGCGCGCTCACGCTGGGCGCCATGGCCCGGGAGCTGGAGCTTGCGGGACTTTCGTGCGTGCTCGAGAGCGACGGAAAGGCGCTCGACGCTCTGGCGGAGGAGTATTCGCGCGTTGCCGCGGCGTTGGCCGAGTTGCGTGATGCGTGACCTGCGTAGCGGCGCGGCCCGCCTGCTGGTGGTTGACGACAACAAGGTCAACCGGCTGTTGCTCACGCGCAGCCTGGAATTGCAGGGCCACAGTGTCGCATCGGCCGAGAACGGCCGCGTGGCGCTGGAGATGCTGCGGCGCGAAGCCTTCGACCTGCTGCTGCTCGACATGGAAATGCCGGAGATGGACGGCTTCCAGGTGCTCGAGCAATTGGTCAACGATCGGCAGCTCGCAGACCTGCCGGTCATCGTCACATCATCGCTGGAAGGCATCGCCAACGTGGTGCGCTGCATCGAGCTTGGCGCCGAAGACTATCTCAGCAAGCCGGTCAATCCGGTGCTGCTGAAGGCGCGCATCGGGGCGAGCCTCGAAAAGAAGCGACTGCGGGATCAGCAGAAGGAACTGGTCCGCCGCTTCGCCACTCCGGAAGTGGCACAGGACCTGCAGAATTCCGGATTCGCGCTCGGCGGCAAGCTCGTGCAGGCCTCGGTGATGTTCTCCGATATCCGCGACTTCACCGCGCTCGCGGAATCGCAGCCCCCCGAGGAGACAATCGAACTCCTCAACACGTATTACGCGCTGATGTTCGACGCGATCAGCGGCCACGGCGGGATCGTCACGCTGATGATGGGCGACGGGTTGATGGCGGTCTTCGGCGCGCCCGTGCCGCTGCCGGACCACGGCGAGAGCGCGGTACGCGCGGCGCAGGAGATGGTCGAGTTGATCGACCTGTTCAACCTCGAACGGCAGGCCGCGACGAAGCCGAAACTCAGGATCGGCATCGGCATTGCCTCCGGCGAGATGGTGGCCGGATATGCCGGCACCAACGAGCGGGCGACGTACACGTGCATTGGCGACACGGTGAATCTCGCATCTCGACTCGAAGCGCACACCAAGGTCGTGCAACGCGGCATCCTGATCGACGATGCAACACGCTCGGCCTTGAGCGATCGAATCACGGTCGAGCCGCTCGGTCCCGTTCCATTCAAGGGCAAGGCCGCTGCGGTGAATGTGTATTCGGTCGGTCCCGGACAGAAGCGCTAGCCCGAAACGGGCGCCCCGGAACGGCAGGGGTGCCGCGATTGCGAATGTCGGGCGCGCCGCAATATCGTGGATCGTCGGCCCATGGTCCGTGTGAATATCGTTGTGCCGGTGGCCAAATTGGCCGTCACCAGATTCCTCGAGTCGTCCCCGGCAAGCTTTCCTTCAACGCTGCGAATGGGGCGTGGGTCTTGCCTCGATGTTCGACTCGCAGCGAAGCTGCAGGCGCCGCCGAGAAAATTGCAGACCTAATCTCGTGACGGGAACACGCCGAAAAGTGCGATGAAGCATTTCACCGCCAGATAGGGCTGCATCACCGGGACCGGTGCGTTGCTGCCCGCCGGCGACGTGAGCACTGGCGACATCGGGATCGTTCCGGGCCCGGGCGCATACAGCGTGGTGCGCGACTTCGTCGCCGGAACGCCATTGGCCGGCGACATCAGTGTGGCGTCCGACGGACTGCCCTGCGGTGTGACCGTGTGGTTGTGGGCCGGCAGTTGCGCGTTGTTCAGGACCACTTCCTCGGACCCGTCGCTCTCGCCCTGGTCGCGCGGCGTCAGACCGGGTCCCTGACCGGCGTGCATCAGGACACGCCCGCGCAAGTCGGGCAGCGCGAAGGTAGTCTGCCCATTTCCGCCATAGGTGGTGCCGAGCAAAGCGAACAACGCGGTGTTCTGCGAGATCGGCAGCAGTTGACCGTTCAACTCGGCCCAGCCGCGCGGCGCAAAGGTGAAGCCGGCACACATGATCTGGCCAATGAACGGGTCGCTCGCCTGCGCCGACGCAGCGCCGTGCAGGCTCATCAGCGACAGCGCCGCCGCTGCGGCGCATCCGGTACGAGACAAAGAGTGGGTCATGATGTTCTCCTCCGAGTGAACAGCCGATTCGGCTGCAGGTCGTGGTGACGAAGGCGTCGATGCCGCGGCGCTTCGGGACGCGAGAGCGAAAGCGCTTTCAGCGGCGGCGGCGCTTGAATGCCGCCAGCGCAGCGAGGCTGGCCAACACCAACCCCCAACCACCCGGCTCAGGGATCGCGCTGCCGGCGCTGGCGGCGCTCGTGATGTCGTCGGCCGTGAAGGCGAGAAACGCGTTGGGCGTGAACACGCCGCTCACCGTCGCCGAGGTGAACCCCAGTGCGGGATCGGATTCCAGCAAACCCAGAAAGAAGGCCTGGCCATCACTCACCAGGGTGTCGGCAGTGGCGCTATTGAATACCGAACCACCGGTCACCGACAACTGCATGTCGCCGGCTTGGGCATCGCTCCCGGCGATCAGGTACAGGCCTGCGGCAGAGACGATACGGTTGAAGATGATCGTGAAGCTGTCGCCCAGATAGAACGCGGTGTCGGGGTTGTCGAGCCCGAGGTAATTGAGCCCCGAAGTCGTGCCGAAGGTGTCGGAGACCTGCAAGGTCGACGGTCCGGCAATCGAATAGGTGAACGTGAGCCCGCCGGTGCCTGTGCCGCTTATGAAGGCAGTGCCTGGAAGGTCGGATTCGAAGTCGATGGTTTGCACGTCGCTCAGACTGGCGATGGCCGCGTCGAACGCGGCTTTGCTTGTGTAGGAGGTCAAGATTGCTTTCGCCGAGCCGGCAACCAGCAGGCAGCCCGTGACCAACGTCAACGTGCCAAGTCTATGAATGTTCATGGTGTCCCGTTGCCGCAAGGCGCGGCTCGCCCGATGCAGAATTGGAGCGAGCCTTGGTGTCGTTACAGCGGACCCTGGCAAAGCAGTCCTGCGTCTCAAGCAGGTGAGCAAGAATCGTGCAGAATAAAAATACCCTGCTAGAACATGAAGTTGTGGCGACTGTCCCCAGAGCGCGGTGAGTGGGTGTAAAGGCCGTCGACATGCGTTGGCTGCTAACCCTCGTAGCAGAAGCATCCGGTGATGACGCTCTCAGTGGCATTGAGCCTTGCCGAGCCAGGCGTGCGGCATGGCAGCGCGGTCCGCGCGTATCGCGGCTGCACGACGCGGACATGGCACGTTGATCACGGGCGGCGCCACAACGCGCTGGCTGCCCGATGTACCACTCATATCGTAATGGGTATTCGGCGGCCCTCGGCATAATCCCGTTCCCGAACGGCACCCACTGCTACGTAGATGGTCAGTTCGCAAATCGGGTCACTCCATGGTGTCGACTGAGCCTGTTACACGCGCGCATACCTGGGCCGTGTTCGAAATAGCCGGCGCCTTGAAGTCTCAGCGCGCGCCGACGTGGGTGCCGTCGCCATCCTGCGCTCGCTGATTTGGTGCGCCGCAACGAAGCCCCTCTCGACGCTGGCCGGGAGTCCCGAGCTGCGCCTTTCGGCCGAACCCCGAATGGACATCGACAGGCATGGTGCCGGCGAACCGGTCCGCGTCTTTTCAGGTTGGCACGGCTTATGCGTGATGCGACCCAAGATTGCTGAAGCATCGGCGGTCCGGCGGATGGTAGGCCCGATTGTGGTCGTGGAGACTGTCACCACAAAGCGACACTTCGGGCCCGTCATGCCCGCTCGACCCTTATGCAGGCGGGCGACCGCATGCGCGACGATGCCGGCGTGAGTTTGGCGAAAAAACCAAGAGGCGATCCGCCCGGTGTGCCGCGAGCGGATGGGAACGACCAGGGAACCCGGCATTTTGCTGTACTGCCTATTGGGAAGACGACGATGACGACGCTACTGGAAGAGTATCGGTCGAACTATTCGGCCACCCAGGACGAGGAATTGAGCCTCGAGGGCTACCTCGAACTTTGCAAACGTGAGCCCTGGGCTTATGCGACCGCGGCGGAACGAATGCTTGCCGGAATCGGTGAGCCCGAACTCGTCGACACCCGCAACGATCAGCATCTCGCGCGCGTCTTCGGCAATCGCGTCATCCGGCGCTATCCCGCGTTCCGCGAATTCTACGGAATGGAGGATGCGATCGATCAGATCGTCGCATTCTTCAAGCACGCGGCGCAGGGGCTGGAGGAAAGGAAACAGATCCTCTATTTGCTGGGACCGGTCGGCGGCGGGAAGTCGTCGATCGCCGAGCGGCTGAAAGTGGTGATGGAATCGCGGCCCATCTACGCGATCAAAGGGTCGCCCGTCAACGAATCGCCGCTGGGCCTGTTCTCTCCCGAGCGCTTCGGCGCCGTTCTCGAGACGGATTACGGCATCCCGCGGCGTTATCTCACCGGCATCATGTCGCCCTGGGCGTTGAAGCGCCTCGAGGAGCACGGTGGCGACCTGTCGCAATTCCGCGTCGTGCGCATCAAGCCGTCGGTGCTTCGCCAGGTGGCGATCACCAAGACGGAGCCGGGCGACGAGAACAATCAGGACATCTCGTCGCTGGTCGGCAAGGTCGACATCCGCAAGCTGGAGAGCCATTCGCAGAACGATCCGGACGCGTACAGCTACTCCGGCGGCCTTTGCCTTGCCAATCAGGGGCTGCTCGAATTTGTCGAGATGTTCAAGGCGCCGATCAAGATGCTGCACCCGCTGCTCACGGCGACGCAGGAGGGCAACTTCAAGGGCACCGAAGGATTCTCGGCGATCCCGTTCAATGGCCTCATCCTGGCGCACTCGAACGAATCGGAATGGCACAGCTTCCGCAACAACAAGAACAACGAGGCGTTCCTCGACCGCATCTACATCGTCAAGGTTCCCTACTGCCTGCGCGTTTCCGAGGAAGTGAAGATCTACAGCAAGCTGCTGGCCAACTCGTCACTCTCGGGTACACCCTGCGCGCCGGGAACGCTGGAGATGATGGCGCAGTTCTCGGTGCTGACGCGACTGAAGGAGCCCGAGAATTCGAGCATCTATTCCAAGATGCGCGTATACGACGGCGAGACGCTGAAGGACGTCGACCCCAAGGCCAAGACGCTGCAGGAATATCGAGATTACGCCGGATCGGACGAAGGCATGACCGGCATGTCGACCCGTTTCGCCTACAAGATCCTCTCGTCGGTATTCAACCACGATCAGAACGAGATCGCCGCCAATCCGGTGCATTTGATGTACGTGCTCGAACAGCGGCTCGCCCGTGAGGACCTCCCCGACGAAACGCGCCGCAGTTGCATCGAACATATCAAGGGACACCTGGCGCCGCGGTACGCCGAGTTCATCGGCAAGGAGATCCAGACCGCGTATCTCGAATCGTATTCCGAGTACGGTCAGAACATCTTCGATCGTTACGTCACGTTCGCGGACTGCTGGATTCAGGAAGAGGACTACCGCGATCCCGAGACCGGCGAGAGCTTCGACCGCGGGGCGCTCAACAACGAACTGGAGAAGATCGAGAAGCCTGCGGGAATCGGCAATCCCAAGGATTTCCGCAACGAGATCGTCAATTTCGTGCTGCGGGCCCGCGCCAACAACAATGGCCACAATCCGGCATGGAGCAGCTACGAGAAGCTGCGCGAAGTGATCGAGAAGAAGATGTTCTCGAACACCGAAGACCTGTTGCCGGTGATTTCGTTCAACGCCAAGGCGTCGACCGACGAAAGGGAAAAGCACCAGAATTTCGTCGCCCGCATGGTCGCCAAGGGCTACACCGAGAAGCAGGTGCGCCTGCTGGCGGAGTGGTACCTGCGCGTGCACAAGTCATCGTGACCAGCCCCTTGCCGTGACGGGAAACGAGGATGCTCCATCTCATCGACCGCAGGCCCAACGGCCGCGGCAAGAGTGCAGTCAACCGCGAGCGGTTTCTGCGCCGTTACAAGGCGCAGATCCAGGGCGCGGTCAAGGAGATGATCGGGCAACGGCACATCACCGACATGGAGCGTGGCGGTGAAGTCCGCGTCCCGATAAAGGACATCTCGGAGCCGTCGTTCGATTTCGGTCGCGGCGGCGACCGCGAGTTCGTGCTGCCCGGGAACCGCGAATACGTGGCCGGCGATCGCATCGATCGGCCGAACGGCGCGGGCGGCAGGGGCAACGGCACCGAAGGCGGCGAAGGCGAAAGTGAAGACGAGTTCGTTTTCGCGCTGTCGCGCGAAGAGTTCATGCAGATCTTCTTCGACGACCTCGAGCTGCCCAATCTCGCGCGTACCGACCTGGGGCGCGCCGATCGCTACAAGAGCATCCGCGCCGGCTTCACGAAATCCGGGGCGCCGACCAGCCTCGCGGTGATCCGCACGTTGTCGCAGTCTCTGGCGCGCCGGATCGCGCTCGGCGGCGGACTCACGCGCGAATCGCACGCGCTCGAGGAAGCGTTCACGCTGGCCGCCGCGGTCGGACAGGCCGATCAAGCCGCGAAGCTCTATGCGGAGCTGGAGCGCATCGAGCGCCGCCGCAAGGGACTCCCGTTCCTGGAGGAGCCGGATCTTCGCTACCGCAATCGCGTGTTGCGGCCGGAACCGGTCGCAAGAGCAGCGATGTTCTGCCTGATGGACGTTTCGGCGTCGATGGACGAGGACAAGAAGGATCTTGCGAAGCGCTTCTTTACACTGCTCTATCTTTTCCTCACTCGCAAGTACAGCGAAGTGAAATTGATATTCATTCGTCACACGGACGACGCCGAGGAAGTCGACGAGGACACGTTCTTCCACGACACCCGCAGCGGCGGTACGGTCGTCCTCTCGGCGCTGGAGCTTGCGGACAAGATACGAGGCGAACGTTTCGGCCACGGCTGGAACGTCTATGCGGCGCAGGCGTCCGACGGCGACGCCTTCGGTTCCGACCCCGCGCGCAGCGCGCGATTCCTCCGCGAGCAGCTCTTGCCCGCGACGCGCTATTACACGTACCTCGAGCTGAACTCCGCAAATTCCGAAAGTCACGATTCGGCGCTGTGGGCCGAGTACGAGCGCGTTGCCGATTCCACCGCCAATTTCGCGATGCGCTGTGCCTCGCAGCGCGAGCAGATCTACCCGGTGTTTCGCGATTTGTTCAAGAAGGAGTCGCAATGAATCCCATTTCGCATGGCGCCGATTGGGATTTCGATCTGCTCGAACGCTACGACGCTGCGATCGCCGAGATCGCCGCGGAGTACGGGCTCGATACCTATCCCAACCAGATCGAAATCATTACGTCGGAGCAGATGCTGGACGCCTACGCGACGCGGGGCCTTCCGGTGGGATATCCGCACTGGTCCTACGGCAAGGAGTTCATCCGCAACGAGCAGGCGTACCGCCGTGGAATGCAGGGCCTCGCGTACGAGATCGTCATCAATTCCAATCCCTGCATCGCGTACCTGATGGAAGAGAACACGATGACCACGCAGGCGCTGGTGATTGCTCACGCCTGCTATGGTCACAACTCTTTCTTCAAGGGCAATCACCTCTTTCGGCAGTGGACCGCAGCCGACGCAATTCTGGACTATCTCGTCTTTGCCCGCCGCTACGTGATGGAATGCGAAGAGCGGCATGGCGCGGTGGCGGTCGAGGAGGTTCTCGACGCCTGCCATGCGCTGATGGCCCATGGGGTTGATCGCTATCGGCGGCCGGCGGCGCTGACGCTACGGGCGGAAGCCGCGCGACTGGCCGATCGCGAGGCGCACCGCGAACGACAGTTCAACGATCTGTGGCGGACCCTGCCGGAAGCCGCGTCGGAAGCCACGACCCGTCGCACCGGGAACTTCCCGGGCGATCCGCAGGAGAACATTCTTTACTTCGTCGAAAAGTATTCGCCGAAACTCGAACCCTGGCAGCGTGAGCTGGTGAGAATCACCCGTAAGCTTGCACAGTATTTTTATCCGCAGTCGCAGACCAAGGTGATGAACGAAGGCTGGGCGACCTTCTGGCACTACACGATCCTCAATCGACTGCACGAAAAAGGCCTGGTCGACGACGGATTCATGCTGGAATTCCTGAAGAATCATACCAATGTCGTGGCGCAGCCGGCGTTCGATTCGCGCGCTTACAGCGGGCTGAATCCCTATGCGCTCGGGTATGCCCTGTTCGCCGATCTCCGGCGCATCTGCGAGGCGCCCGACGCCGAGGACCGCGCGTGGTTTCCGCAGCTTGCCGGCAGCGACTGGCAGGCGACGCTCGACTTCGCGATGCGGAATTTCAAGGACGAGTCGTTCATCGCCCAGTACCTCTCGCCGCGGCTGATGCGCGAGTTTCACCTGTTCGCGCTGGCGGATCACGAAGACGAGGATGCGTTTCTGGTCGACAGCATCCACGACGAACACGGCTACCGGCGCGTGCGCAAGCTTCTCGCGCAGCAGCACGCGCAGGAAGTTCGCGTTCCCGACGTGCAGATTGTTCGCTTCGACCGCGACGGCGATCGTTCGTTGACGCTGCGCCATGTCCTCCATCGCGGCCGGCCATTGACGGATGCGGCGGCCGAGGTCGTCGCTCACCTGCGCCGGCTGTGGGGTTTCGCGGTGCGGCTCGAAACCTGGGCAGACGACGACCGCATCGGGGATGTCGTCGAATGCGCGGCGTAGCCGGCGGTCTGGCGAATTAGCGGAGCCGCGTCACCGGGCGCGACGTGGGCGGATTGCGGTCGCCAAGCCGCTCCCGGGAAATTTCGCCACGATCAGGCGGAACTGCACGTCGAGATGGCGCTTGGGTAGGTGCGGGGCTGCTTCCCCCGGGCGTCTCCGTCCCTCCTTACCCTCCCCGGATCCGGTAGCAACGAAGCTCCCGGAATCGCGCCAAAGTCTGGCTCTGGTTGGCGCCGACGGCGCAGCGTTCCTTCGCTGCCGGCGGACTGCGCGGATCCACCGTCAAACTCGAGCCAACCCGGCGAGCCGTCGCGGCGACGTGGATTCCGGCGCTGAATGAGAATGAGACCGAACACCCGAGGGAAAGGCCGGCCCGTTTCGCCGAATTCCAGTGGCGTGAGTCGGTCGCATTTCCCGCGGGAACCGTCGTCGGCGCCGCCGCGATGTCAGCGGGCCTGCCGCGTCGCCGGCGATGCGCGGGAGTGAGTAAAATCACTTCTTTGCCGCATCGTCGAATCGGACTGGAGACCAGCATGGACGAACAACTGCGCGTTGCCGCCCTCGAGTACCATCGCCTGCCCACCGCGGGCAAGATTTCGGTGACGCCGACCAAGGGCCTCATCAACCAGCGCGATCTTGCGCTCGCGTATTCGCCGGGAGTGGCGGCCGCCTGCGATGCGATCGCCGCCGATCCGAATGAAGCGCGTGCGCTCACTTCCCGAGGCAACCTCGTTGCGGTCATCACCAACGGAACCGCCGTTCTCGGGCTCGGCAACATCGGTCCGCTGGCCGGCAAGCCGGTGATGGAAGGCAAGGCCTGCCTCTTCAAGAAGTTCAGCGGGATCGATGTATTCGACATCGAAATTGCCGAGAACGACCCCGAAGAGCTTGTGAAGACGATCGCGCGGCTGGAGCCGACGTTCGGCGGGATCAACCTGGAGGACATCAAGGCGCCGGATTGCTTCTACGTCGAGCGGAAGCTGCGCGAGCGGATGAAGATCCCGGTGTTCCACGACGACCAGCATGGCACGGCGATCGTGGCGTCGGCGGCCATCCTCAACGCCCTCAAGGTCGTCGGCAAGGACGTTGCCAAGGTCAAACTGGTGTGCTCGGGGGCAGGCGCGGCCGCGATCGCGTGTCTCGATCTGATGGTCGGCCTGGGGCTCAAGCGCGAGCACGTCATCGTCTGCGACAGCAGGGGCGTGATCTACGCCGGGCGCGAGACGCCGATGGAGGAAAACAAGGCGCGCTATGCCCGAAAGATCGCCGCGCGCACGCTGCTGGATGCCATCGACGGCGCGGATGTCTATCTCGGGCTTTCCGGCCCGAAGGTGCTGACGCAGGAGATGGTCAAGGTCATGGCGCCCGATCCGCTGATCCTGGCGCTTGCGAACCCGGAACCGGAGATCCTGCCGGAGCTTGCGAAGGCCGTGCGGCCGGACGCCATCATCGCCACGGGCCGGTCGGACTATCCGAATCAGGTGAACAATGTCCTGTGCTTCCCGTTCATTTTCCGCGGGGCGCTCGATGTCGGCGCGACGTCGATCACCGAGGAAATGAAGCTCGCCTGCGTGCGCGCGATCGCCGAGCTCGCCCACGCCGAACAGTCGGATATCGTCGCCCAGGCCTACGCCGGAGAGGACCTGACGTTCGGTCGGGAATACCTGATTCCGAAACCCTTCGACCCGCGGCTCGTGGTGATCGTGCCGCCCGCGGTGGCGAAGGCGGCGATGGACAGCGGCGTGGCAACGCGGCCGATCGCCGATTTCGACGCTTATCGCGAGCGCCTGTCGCAATTCATCTACCACTCCAGCCTCATCATGAAGCCGGTATTCGCCGGCGCCAAACGGGCGCCGAAGCGCGTTGTTTATGCCGAAGGCGAAGAGGAACGCGTATTGCGGGCCGTGCAGGTCGTGGTGGACGAGGGGCTGGCGAAACCCCTGCTCATCGGCCGCCCGGAGGTGATAGCCGCGCGCGTCGAGAAGTTCGGGCTGCGCCTGAAGGCGGGGAAGGATTTCGAGCTCGTCAACATCAACAGCGATCCGCGGTACCGTGCGTACTGGCAGCTCTACTATCAGTTGATGGGACGCAACGGCATCTCCCCGGAAGATGCGAAGGAAGCGGTGCTGCGCAAGCCTTCGCTCATCGGCACGCTGCTGCTGCGGCTGGGCGAGTGCGACGCGCTTCTGTGCGGCACCGTGGGCAAGTACCAGGCGCATCTGCGCCACGTCGCGGACGTCATCGGCCGGAAGCCCGACGCGCCGGTGTTCGCCGCGATGAACGGACTGCTCCTGCCCAATCGCACCGTGTTCATCTGCGACACCTACGTGAACCGGAATCCTTCGGTCGACGAACTGGTGGAGATAGCCCGGCTCGCGGCGGACGCGGTCCGGCGATTCGGCCTCGTCCCCAGGGTGGCGCTTCTGTCACACTCCAATTTCGGCAGCGACGATTCCAAGTCGGCGCGCAAGATGCGCGACGCGCGCCGGATGCTTGCCGAGCGGGTGCCCGGACTGGAAGTGGACGGCGAAATGCACGGCGATGCGGCGCTGTCGGAAGCCATTCGCAGCCGCGTCCATCCGGACTCGGCTCTGAAGGGCGAAGCCAACCTGCTGATCATGCCGAACCTCGATGCCGCCAACATCGCCTTCAACCTGCTGAAGATCACGGCCGGCGACGGCGTGACGATCGGCCCCATCCTGCTCGGGGCGCGCAAACCGGTGTTGATCGCCACGCCGTCCGCAACCGTCCGCCGGCTGGTCAATCTCACGGCGCTCGCGGTGGTGGATGCCGCGGGAAGCGGAGCCTGATGCGCGGAGCGCAGTCTTGGCGGATCGATGTCCGTGGGCTTATAACCCGAAGGTCGAACGTTCAAACCCTTCCATCGGATCGGCCAGCGCTAGAGTCCTCGACCCCGAACGGGTGGGGCGCCGAAGACGACGCGTCGGGCGATCTGCGGGGCGGATCAGGGGGCGGACCGGCATTGCGCCGATCGCTCGGGAAAGGGCGACCGCGAGGGAGCGTCATTCCGACCAGCCGGGGCCGACGTACTTCGAAGAACCGAAATGGGTGCCACCGGTCAGGGGCAGCAGGGCGCGCACTGTCGCCACGGCGACTGTCGCTGTACACCGGAATACCAACATTTGCATTGGGCGTCTTTCGAACGCCTGGCCATTGGCGGCGTTTTCGCGGCCGCTTGAATGTCTCTCTACGACCAAACGACGACGGCCGAGTATCTGCTCGACAGCAAGGTGCTCGATCATGGTCTGGCTGGTCGAGGCCAACCCGTACTGCGCAGCGCGTGAGCCTATCGCTAGATGATGAACAGTCCGGTCAACAGGGCGAACAGCGGCAGCAGAATGGCTGTCGACCACGCCATGTACCCGATGAATCTCGGCATCTTCACGCCGCGCGCCTCGGCGACCGGGTAGAGGTAGCTTATCCAGTCCAATGCGACATAGCCGCAAAGATAAGCGGCGATGAGCCACGCGTGGCCTTGCCCGGGAAATCGAATGATTGGCTGGAGCACGGACTGGGACTGGCGGTTCGCTCGCGCATTGTGAACCAAAGGTCCCCATGGGCCGTGGCGGCCAGAAACGTTACACGGGGAACTACGCTACCGCCAGCCCGCGCATGGCCGCAAGATCAGAAGGCGCGATCCCAAGGCACAGAAAGCCGGATTGCCGAGGTGATCAATCCCACCATGCTGTAGGTCTGCACGAAATTTCCCCAGTGCTCGCCAGTCGCCGGGTCGAGGTGCTCGGAGAGGAGCCCGTGGCGGTTGCGGCAGCCGATGAGGCGTTCGAATACCGCGCGGGCTTCGTCGCGGCGCCCCAGCGCGGAAAGCGCATTGGCGTACCAGAAGGAGCAGACCACAAAGGCATTTTCGGGTTCTCCGAAATCGTCGTGCTCGACATAACGAAAGATGAAATCGCCACGTTTCAACTCGGCCTCGATCGCTCTTACGGTGCCGGCAAAGCGTGGATCCTCAGCGGAAACGAATCCAAGCTCGTTGAGCAGCAGCAGGCTCGCGTCCAGCGACTTGCCGCCGACCGAGGCCACGAAACTGCGGCGCTTCTCGTTCCAGCACTGCTCGTTGACGAAACGCCGGATTCGCTCGGCGGCAGTGCGCCACTCCCGGGCGCCATCGGGGAGCCCGAGCCGCGCCGCAATGCGCGACAGCCGATCGCAGGCCGCCCAGCACATGACGCTCGAAAACGTGTGGACGCGTCCTTTTCCGCGCAGTTCCCAGAGCCCTGCGTCCGGCTGATCGAAGACCGCGAGCGCGCGCCGACCGAGCATTTCGAGACGCTCGTACAGCGCCACGTCACCAGGCTTGATGAGCCGTTCGTCGAAAAAGGCGTGCGTGGACGCGAGAATTGCCGATCCGTAGACATCGTGCTGCACTTGGCGGTAGGCATCGTTACCAATGCGCACGGGACCGAAGCCGCGGTAGCCCGGCAGCGCAGTGACGACCTCCTCCCCAAGCGCCCCGTCGCCGTTGATCCGGTAGACCGGCTGCAGCCCGCGATCGCCACCACCCGCCGCGATGTCCACGATGTACCGCAGATAACGCTCCATCGTTTCGGTAGCCCCCAGCCTGTTCAGGGCATCCACGACGAAATAGCCGTCCCGCAGCCAGCAGTAGCGATAGTCCCAGTTGCGCGCCGACCCTGCGGCCTCGGGAATCGAGGTCGTCATCGCCGCGACGATCGCGCCGGTGTCGTCGTAGGCGTTTTGCTGCAGTGTGATTGCCGCGCGAATGACCACGTCCTGCCACTCGAAGGGGATGGCCAGATGCCGTACCCAATCGCGCCAGTACTTGGCCGTCTCCTCGATGAAGCGCCGGCCCACCTCGTCGACCGCGCTCGGCACGGTTTCGTCCGTACCCAGCAGCAGCGTGATCGTGTCGCTCAGGAAAAATGGCCGCTCTTCGAGAATTGCCGTCAGCGATGCGTCGGTCGTGAGCCGCAGGGTCACACTCGGCATCACGTAGCGGATGTGGCTGCTGCCGACGGTGAAGGCGGGTCTTGCGCGGCCATAACCTGTCGCCG
The DNA here is from genome assembly GCA_963726775.1 of uncultured beta proteobacterium. Lineage (GTDB taxonomy): Bacteria > Pseudomonadota > Gammaproteobacteria > Burkholderiales > Casimicrobiaceae > CAIWHR01. The sequence goes on along the minus strand of CAVSDL010000001.1, from coordinate 451,253 downwards.
GCCGCAGCCGAACGGCCACGCGCGGGTTGCCGGCGAGCCGCCGGATGGTGCGGACATGGGTCACCGGGTGAAACGCGCGACCGTGCTGGATGAAGCGCGGCACGCAGTCGGTCATTTCGAGCGCGCCACCTGAGGTGTCGAACAGGCGCGTGACGAGGATGGCGGTGTTCGCGGCATAGGCCTGCTCACTGCGGGCCAGGTCAAGCACCTCCACGGCGTATATGCCACGTTCCGCGCCCGGAGGCGCATCGTCGAGAAGCGCGCAAAAGGTGGTATCGCCGTCGAAGCGGGGGAAGCAGCCCCAGACGACCGTACCGATCGCGTCGACAAGCAGCCCGATGGCGCCGTTGCCGATCAGTGCCAGGTCCAGACTACGCATCATCGACCATTTCCGCGTCGGCCCCGACGGCGGACAGCGGGCCGACCAGCCAGCGGCGAACCGCGGCGACATCGCGCAGGCGGTAGGCCGCAAGGGTATATCCCCGCCCGACCTTCACCCCCCATCCCCCAGCGCGTGCGACCGCCTCGAAACCGTACTCGTCGGTGCAATCATCGCCGACAAACACCGGCACGCGTCCCGCGAAGGGGGGTTCCGTCATGTACTCGGAGATGGCCGTGCCCTTGTCGCGGCCGTCCGGCCTGATTTCGACAATACCCTTGCCGGTTTGCAGCTGCAGCGATGCGCCGGCGGCAATCGCCGTCGCCAGGTGGGCGCGCACTGCCCGGTGCAGATGGCCCGCCAGCCGCGGTGCCCTTCGATAGTGCAGGGCAAGTGTCGATCCCTTGTCCTCCAGCAGCAACCCCTCGTACTGACTCGCCAGCTTGCCGATTGCGGCGCGCAGCCGGTCGATTCCGCCCGGTGCCGGAGTGTGGACGTGCACGGTTCCGTCCGCCGCGCGCCGTTCGCAGCCGTGCTGGCCGGCGATCGGCAACGTGACGCCCCGGAACAATCGATCGGTATCGGCGATGGCGCGACCCGTGATGAGCGCCATGGCGCCGCCAAGGCACGCCGCGAGCGCGGGAAGCAGGGCGACGACGTCCGCGTCGACACGGACGGCATCTGGGGTCGCAGCAAGATCGAGCAGCGTGCCATCGATGTCGAGAAACAGCGCACAGGTGGCGGTAAGCGGCGGCAGCGTTCCACGCGCGGATACCCGCCGCGCCTTACGCGATGTGGGCAACGGATTTGCGGCCGGCAAGCCGCCGTCAGCCATGAGCCGCCATCGTATCGGGCACCTGAAAGCGGCCCCGCTGCCGCATTACCGCAGCGTCGAGCAGCATCCGTCCGGCCCAGCGGTAGACGTTGAACTCGCGCACGATGGTGCGCATGAACCGCATGCGGTCACGCTGCTCCGCCTCCGGCATTGTCAGCGCAAGCTGCAGCGCGGCGGCACACTGGTCCGCGTCGTACGGGTTGACGGTGATTGCTTCGGCCAACTCGCGCGACGCGCCGGCGAACTGCGAGAGAATCAATACGCCCTGCTCGTCGTCGCGGGCCGCGACGAACTCCTTGGCAACGAGGTTCATGCCGTCGTGCAGACTGCTGACGAAGCACAGATCGGCGGCGCGATGGTACTCGTAGACGGCATCCGGCTCGTGATGCTCGGCGAGCATCACGATAGGCGGATATTTTACGTCGGGGTGGCGGGCGTTGATCTCCGCAGCAAGAGCCTTCACCCGCGCCGCGTAGTCGCGATAATCGTCAATAGTCGCGCGCGTGGGAGCCGCGATCTGCACGAATGTGAATCGGCCACGCCACCGCGGCTCCAGTTCGAGCAGCCGCGCCACGGCGTTGAACCGCTCGAGGATGCCTTTCGTGTAGTCGAGACGGTCGATGCCCACGCCGAGTCGATGGTTGGCCGGTAGCTGCAACCGCTCGCGCACGGCGCGTCTGGCTTCGGCAACAGAATTTGCGGACGCGAGCGGAGCCGGCGGCCATTCGATCGAGATGGGATAGCGATGCACGGCCGTCGACTGCCCGCGGAGTGAAATCGTGAACGTCTCGCGGTCGACGCGTGCCTCGAGCAACCGGTCAACGGTGTCGAGGAAGTTGTTGCAGTGGAATTGTGTATGAAAGCCGAGGATGCTGCTGCCGAGCATGCCGTCGAGCAGCTCCTCGCGCCACGGGCAGATGGTGAACGCCTCGGGATTGGGCCAGGGAATGTGCCAGAATGTCAGGATGGTGGCGTCGGGCAACCGATTGCGAATCATCCGCGGCAACAGCGCGAAGTGGTAGTCCTGCACCAGTACGACGGGATCCTTCGTCTTCGCTTCGGCGACCACAGCGTCGGCGAAGCGGGCATTGACCTTGCGGTAGTACTCCCAGTCGGACGTGCGGAACGTGGGCCGCACATGCGCGATGTGGCAAAGCGGCCACAAGCCCTCGTTGGCGAAGCCGGCGTAATAGCCCCTCTCCTCTTCCTTCGAAAGCCAGATGCGCCGGATGCTGTACGCTGGCTTATCTGGCGGCACCGCGACGCGGTCATGACGGTCGACCGTCTCGCGGTCGGCGGAGCCGCTGCCATGGGCGATCCACGTGCCCGAGCAGGCGCGCATTACAGGTTCGAGCGCGGTGACGAGCCCGCTGGCCGGCCGCTGCAGGCGAATTCCGTCCGCTGCGCGCACGTGGATGTAGGGCTCGCGGTTCGATACCACGATGACGTCGTTGCCGTGTAGCTCGCTGCGCAAGGTGGCCCGCAGCGCCTCCTGATCCCAGATGCGCTGGCTTCCGTCCAGCGGACGGTACTGCCGCTCGAGGTCGCGGATGAGTTCGCGCAGGTCGCGTGCAATCGGGCGCAACTCCGGCGCCGTGGATGCCATCGGCCGGAGAATGCTCTCGCCGCGCAACAATGCGCGCAGTCCCTGGACCCAGCCGCGCCACGACAGCTGCGCGATCACCACGGTGATGAGAGCGATGCTGGCGCCCAAGGCAACGAAGAAGTAGAACAGGTAGCGCCGTGTCTCTTCGTTGCGACGCTCGATGAAGCTCATGTCGTGGACGAGCACGAGCTGTGCACCGCTGGCGTCGTCAGGCTTGAGCGGGCGTACGGCGATATGGAGCACGCCGCGGTCCGAGCGGAAAACCGGCAACGCGTCGCCCATGTAGGTCGAAAGCCCCCCGCAGCGGATTTCGCGCGGGAAGTTCACTGTCGCAATCGGGTCGACCTGACCGTCCATGCACAGCCCGATCGCGTACAGCCGCTCGTCCTGCAGCATCCGGTTGAAATAGCCCGTGATCCGCGACTTCGATCCGGCGGTGGCGAGGTTCGAGAGCGGCTCCTGCACGGTCGTCGCGATCAGGCTCGAGCGGATGCTGAGGTCCCGGACGAACCAGCGCAGCATGAGCGAATCGGCGAGCGGAACCGCGGCGTAGGCGAAGGCGCCGATCGCAATCAGCAGCGGGACAAGAAAGCGCAGCGACAGTCGCATGGTTACATGATAGGCGCGTGACTCTACGACGGCCCCCAAGGCTCGGCGAGCGGCTTGAGCGCCGCTTTGGGATTGCGCACGCTCGCGAGATCGAGGAGCCGGCCGAGATCGCGCTGCAGGCTCTGCAGCGTCTGCACTGGCATCTTGGCCAGAGCGTCGGGAATCACGCCCTCCGCCGGGCGGGGCGCTTTCCTTAGCACTCGCTGGCCCGCGGCCGTCAGGAAGACGCGAACGATCCTTTGGTCAACGCTACCGCGCTCGCGGCGCACGAAGGCTTGTATTTCCAGCTTGTCTAGCAGGTTGCTGGACGTCGAAAGGTGGATGGACATCTTCCGCGCGAGCTGCGACACCGTGAGCCCCGGGGCGCTTGCGAGCTCGGATAACGCCCACAGCTGCGCGCCGCTGACCCCGCAACGGGATTCGATGCGCTGGAAGTGCTGTTGCGAGACGCGGAACAGCTCGCGGAACTGCTGCAGCACCGCCATGGCCGCCGAGGAACGGGGAGACTTGGCGAGCGACGCCGCAGGGGTCGGCGCCGCCTTTCGGCCGGCTGAACTGCGAGGGAGCGACGCGGTCTTGTTTCGTGGCATGAGGTGGCCAGTTGATTGCAGACGGGGCGTAGCGTAAGGGGTGCCTCGCCGGGCCATTCTAACTTTCGAGGCGTTCTATGTGCGACCAAATCGCGCGATAGCCGCGTCCAGGCATCTGTCTCGTTGTGCCGCTGGCCCAACAACGCAGCTCCTCAGTGTCGCCCGGTAGGAAGTCTCTCTATTGCTACCGTCTGACGCCGCGGCCTTGTGATTGGTTCGCGTCGCTTCGGTGATGAGTCACCGCGTGCTACGTGTGCGTATTGCTGGCAGGCGCCTTGGGCGAGATGCCTGCGGCGCTCGTTGTCGCGCCAGCTGTGGCCGTCTTGTTCGGGGTTACCACTGCTTGCGTAATGGTGCCGGCGGTCGTTTGGCCGATTGCGAAAAGCGCCAGCACTGTCAGAAAGACGCCGAGGCATGCCGGATACCGGATGCGTGATTTCATGATGGGTTCCAAATTGACCAGGGAAGTTCGGACTGGTTTCGCTTAACCTAGCTCGCCGCGACGGCGATCCTGAAGAGACAGTCGGCATCAAGCATGGCTGCTTCCTGAACACGAACCGGCTTCGCCAGGGACTCTCCCGCGCTTGTTTGCGGAGTCGCTACGCGGTACCACAGTCATCGCCAATACCCGACGTCGATGGAATCGCTTGCACGATTATACTTGTTCCAAATATAATATGTCCCAATATTATTGGCCTGTCCCTGAGAGGTCTGGACTGCTCGCGGCCATTGTTCGTCGACGTCGGGCGTGACCAGCTAACGCTCCGAAGGCGGGTACCCGTTCTGCCCCCCAGAGGCCCGTTGATTGGACGGGATCCCGTCGGCGGAGCGGGGCTGCGGTCGAACATCATGCGCTTACAACTCTCGATGGGGGCATTCGTGTATCACCGAATCCTTGGGCTGGCGACACTGCTCCTGGTGGCAGCCTGTTCCAATGCGCCGACAGAGGAGACAGCGCCGAGCAAGGGTGACGCGCCCGTTCCAGTCGCGCAACGCCCGGCCGAAACGACCACGACGCCCAGCCGCGCCGTCCCGGTTACAGGGGCACCCGATGCTCCAAGGGACCCGAGCAATATCGTCTCCAGGCGCAGCGTATTCTTCGATTACGACCAATCACTGATCAGGGACCCTGAAAGGTCGCTCCTTCAGGCCCATGCCAATTACCTTCGCCAACATCCGAGCACCAAGATCGTCGTACAGGGCAATACCGACGAGCGCGGGACCCGCGAGTACAACATCGCGCTCGGTCAGCAGCGAGCTGACACAGCGAAGCGATTTCTGATCTTGCTCGGCGCCGCGGACCACCAGATCGAAACGGTCAACTTCGGCAAGGAAAAGCCTCGCTGCACACTCAGCGAAGAATCATGCTGGACGCAGAATCGGCGCGCGGATCTGGTCTATCCGAGTGGCTAACGGCAAGGAATGCAGGCGGCCGTTTCTCCAACGATCCGCCCATCTTCCGGTGTCTCAACTGGGGTTCCGATCAGCGGAGTACTCGCGAACGACGTGGCGCCAACCATGATTTGCCGCGGATTCCCGTCACGACCGCTAGGTGTCAGAATCCCGCATCGGCCGGTACCCGTTTCCGAACCGAAGTCCAACATCGATGCGCAATGATGTGCTGCGCCACCGGAAGCTTCGGCTTGCGGTCAATGCCGTTGCCCGCCTCCTCTGGTGTGCCGCAGGCGCGGCGGTTGGTCTCGGCCTGGTCTTATGGTTGGTCAATCCGCCGGCAGCGACTCTCTTGCTCGCTTCATTCGGCGGCACCGCCGTCTTTCTGTTCGGGTTGACTCGTGCGCCGGCCGCCCAGCCGCGCGCCCTTTTCGGAGGCCATCTTGGGGGCGCGCTGATCGGCGTGTGCTGCTACCAGTATTTGGGGGACGCGACCTGGGTCTATGTCCTCGCGCTGGTGCTATCGCTCGTCTTCATGCTCATAACCCGGACTGTGCATCCCCCAGCTGGCGCCAACCCGCTCCTGATGCTGCACGCGCATGCCGGGTTCAGTGCAGTCTTGCAGCCTGTCGGGCTGGGAATCGTGATCCTCGCATTGGTGGCCATGGCGTGGAGTCGCCTTCTGCCGGGCACGGTATGTTATCCGACAAATTGGCGCGAGAAATCACCCCCGTCGCTGTTCTGGGGGGGCTGGGTTGAATGAGTCCACGCGGCACGTGGATCGCTATACTTGAGTTTCGCCTTCCGCCTTGGTTCGGGCCCCGAACGAACGCGCGTCGAAGGGAAGCCGGCGATTCGAATGCGCGTGAGCGCAACGCCTCGGCGGCGTCTCGTCTTGTGGCATCCGTCGAGCGCGACGATCCCGCCGCATCGGCGACGGCACGAACCACCGTGTCATTCGATCTGGCACAAGAAGGAACAGGGGCGATCATGGTTCGGCTACCGAAACTCGTCGAATCCGATCACGTTGGCGCGCTACTCGATCTATCTGGGCGGTCCGGCCGTATACGGAAATATCCTGTCCGAATCGCAACGCACCCAGTTCGACGAATGGCGTCAAGACGAGACCCATCGCAGGGTCGACGGGATGGAGAGTGGATCGGGCACTCGCATCGACGGGCAAGATCCCGAGCTACTCTCGAACGAAAGAGACACCGATATGAATCCACGTACTCTGCTGCTGCTCGTGCGGCATCACGGTGGCGCGGCGTGCAGGAGCATCATGTCCAGGACGGAAGCCGCAATGGTGATTATGCCGGCAGCAGGCGGCCGGCTCCACTGTGACACCAGCGACGCAGGCCAGGGGCTGCATTCGGCCGCGCTACGACGCGTCCGCATCACTCATTTCGTACGAAAATCCTCGTGCGAGACAGCCGCTGCGCCTTCCGCGCCCTTTCTTCGCCAGGACGGCGAGCCGCTCTATCCCGGAGGCAGGACGTCGGCCCCCACGTCGAAGTAGAGGTTCATCTTACGGCGAGCTCCGGCATGGACCGTCGTCGATTTTCGCAAGCTCTGTCCGGCGTAGCGCGCTTCGACCGTGTACTCGCCGGGCTTGAGATCAACAAGGAGCCAGGGGCCATCGAGCTTGGTGTCCACCACGGTCTCCCCGGACATGTCGATGACCTTCACTTCGGCGTCGACGAGAAATGCCCCCGATCTCTTGGCCGCGGTAACGACCCAGAGGTTGAAATCCGTTCTGCGCTTTTCGAGCGCGTCGCGCTCGCCAACGGCGACACCGCCACTGACGAACCGTTCGTCCTGCGTCGTCTTACCCTCGGTCATTGCAAGTGCGCCACTCGATGCGCCAAGCGCGATAGCGAGAGCGACCCATCCGTTCGGGAATCGTGGTCTCTGCATCATGGTTATCACTCCTTGAATACGGTGGCCTCGACCTGAGCCAAACTGCCTCCGTCGCCGACGCTACTGCAGGACGAGTAGCTTCGGTCCTCAATCGGCACGTGTAGTGTCCACCATGGGCACGAGCTCATCCTCTTGTAAGTGGAGCCGGATCGCCGCGTTCTCGGGAACATTTGCCCTTTCCAGGGCCGCCGATAAGTACTCGCCGGCGGCTTCAGCGATGTCCAACATTTGGCCTCCTTCAGGGAAGAGCGATGTGGCTGTCGACATCGCGTGACGCAATTTGTTCGTGGAGAGAGGCTTCGCGATATTCGGCGCGGGAAGGTAAACACGCCATCCGGCACTGCCGTACGAACACGTTCAATAACTCTTCCGGAACCCATACATGGTCGCCCCCGTTTTGCCAAGCAGCCAATCCAAGATGGCGAACAGGTTGTGATTGCGGCCATACATCCGGCCTTTGGCGAGGCCGTTCGGCCTCTGGCCCTGATGGAATACGCTGACCGGGGGCTCATCAGTGTCGCGCACTCGACGTGCTCTGGGTTCCACAGCCTGGCCCGGTCACGGTCTGACCCGTCTTGCCATAAATTCATGTTTGCCTGAGCAATCAACGGCACCGGTGGGAAGCGTCCCGAAGGTCATTGCTCCCGGCGACTGACGGCCCAAGAAAAAGGCCGGGCGTCGGCCCGGCCTTCGTGGACGCGATGATTCCCGGTCGGGGAATTACGCAGCCTGAATGTTGCTCGCCTGCTTGCCCTTCGGCCCGGTCGTCACTTCGAACTGGACCTTCTGGCCTTCCTTCAGCGTCTTGAATCCCGGCATGTTGATCGCCGAGAAGTGCGCAAACAGATCTTCGCCGCCGCCATCCGGGGTGATGAAGCCGAATCCCTTGGCGTCGTTAAACCACTTCACAGTTCCAGTTGCCATTTCTGTATTTCCTCAAGAACAAAAAAAGATATCGGGACCGGATCCCGGCCAATGTTTCGATCTCAAGGAAAGAACGGCGACGACTGCAAAGCGGTCGAACAGAGCGTACTTACTGCCTTGAAACTAAAACACTCGCGGGAGGATACACAGGAACCCGCCAGCGCGCCAGCGGTTTTTGATGAATCCGGCGCCGGGGTGAGGTCGCCTCGAGGACGTCGTACGGCGCCGGCTTGAAGGCGGATGAGGGGCCCCTGCAATCCGACCCCGATCGCGGCGGTCAGTGAGCATCTCCCAGTTCCGCGCGGACGATCGCCGCTCCGGCGCCGAGCGCGCGCAGCTTCCCGACCGCCACGTCCCGGGCAAGGGGCACCATCCCGCAATTGGTGCAGGGATGCAACCGCCCAGCCGGCACGTGTTGCAGCGCCGCACGCAGGGTCGCGGCGACGTTCTCGGGTGTTTCGATGCGCTCGGTCGCGACGTCGATCGCGCCGACCAGCACGTCCTTGCCTTCGAGCAGGCCGAGGAGCCCGATCGGCACGCGGGAATTCGCGCACTCGAGCGACACCTGACGGATCGCCGACCGGGCCAGCAAGGGAAACGTTTCTTCGTACTGCCGCCATTCGGAACCCAGCGTCTTCTTCCATTCGATGTTGGCCTTGATCCCGTAGCCATAGCAGATGTGGACGGCGGTGGCGCATTCGAGGCCCTGCGCGGCACGCTCCAGGGTCGCGATGCCCCAGTCGCGCACCTCGTCGAAATAGACGTTGAACGCGGGCTCGTCGAACTGGATGACGTCGACGCCGGTCGCCGCAATGGCCCTGGCTTCTTCGTTCAGGATTTCCGCAAACGCCCAGGCGAGCTTTTCGCGGCTCCGGTAGTGAGCATCGTAGAGCGTGTCGACCATCGTCATCGGGCCCGGCAGCGTGAATTTCACCCTGCGGTCGGTCGCGCCCTTCAGAAAGGCGGCGTCGCCGACGAACACCGGGTGCCGCCGCGAAACCGCGCCGGTGACGACCGGGACGTCGGCATCGTAGCGGTTGCGAATGCGGACGGTCTTCTTGTGCTGGAAGTCGACGCCGTCGAGTCCTTCGATGAAGGTCGTCACGAAGTGCCGGCGCGTCTGCTCGCCGTCGCTGACGATGTCGATCCCGGCCCGTTCCTGGTCGCGCAGCACGAGGCGCACGGCATCGCGCTTGCCCTCGACCAGCGCGTCACCCTCCAGCAGCCACGGCGCCCACAGCTGGCCCGGCGCTGCCAGCCAAGCCGGTTTCGGCAGGCTGCCGGCGATCGTGGTTTGCAGCAGTCGCGTCATCACGTCCTCCCGGAGAATGCGGTGGCGAGATCCGCCGGGAGCCACAGCGCGTGAGCGCGGCGAAGTCCCGGCCGGGTGTCGATTATAGCCGCGACGAACGGCAGAGCAGGGCCAATCGGTCAGGCCACTTGACCAATGTCCGCGCCGCACGTACCTTTGCCCGTCGCCCGCCGTGCCGTTGGCGCGGCGCACCCGATTCCCCGCGATTTTCCTCATGCCCAAGGTCCTGTTCTCCGACAACGAGTTTCCCGACATCACGCTCGAGCGCGACCTGTTTGCCTCCGCCGGGCTGGAACTCGCGACGGCCCGCTGCCGCACCGAGGACGACGTGATAGCCGCCGCCCGTGACTGCGCGGGCATCCTGCTGCAATACGCGCCGATCACCGAGCGCGTCGTCGAGGCGCTGCCCGAACTCGGCATCGTCAGCAGGATCGGCGCGGGCTTCGATACCGTCGACACGGCGGCCTGCGCGAAACACGGTGTGTGGGTGGCGAACTCCCCTGACTACGGCGTAGGAGAGGTCGCCACGCATGCGCTCGCGCTGGCGCTGGCACTGATGCGCAACGTAGTCGCCTACCATCGCGACATCCAGGCCGGCAAATGGAGCTGGCTTTCCTCGGGCGAGCTGCGGCGCGCCGGCGACATGACGCTCGGCATTGTCGGTCTCGGCCGGATAGGCAAGCGCATGGCCCATATCGGTCGCAACGTGTTCCAGCGGGTCATCGCCTGCGACCCGTACCTCATCGACGGCGATTTCCCGGCGTACGTCGGTCGTGCGGGCTTGGCCGAGGTATTTGCCGAGAGCGACGTCGTCTCGCTGCACGTCCCGCTCAACGCCGAGACACGGGGAATGGTCGACGCAACGGTGCTCGCCGGGGCGAGGCCGGGCAGCTACCTCGTCAACACGTCGCGCGGCGCCGTGATCGACGTCGACGCCGCGCTCGCGGCCCTGGAGCGGGGAGGGCTCGCCGGGCTCGCCCTCGACGTGCTGCCGATCGAGCCGGTGCCGAGGGACTCCCGGTTGCTGAACCATCCCCGCGTCATCCTGACGCCCCACGCAGCATTCTATTCGGTCGAAGCCGAGCGTGAACTGCGACGCAAGGCGGCGCACAATATCGTGACCTGGTTCAGGACCGGGCGGCCGGATTACGTGGTTGCGGCCGGGACGCGCAAGCCGTAGCCCGCCCCGGGCCTGCGCGAAGCCGCAATCCACACCAGCGACGACAAGGAAACAGCGGAAGAACGATGGCAGCGGTCGGAATCCGTGCGGTTCACAAGCACTTCGGGTCCACGCATGTGATCCGGGGTGTGGACATTGCCATTGCCGATGGCGAGTTCTGCGTTCTCGTCGGGCCTTCCGGCTGCGGCAAGTCCACGCTGCTGCGCATGATCGCCGGACTCGAGGAGATCTCGGAGGGGGAGATTGCGATCGGCGGCACCGTCGTCAATCGCGTGCCGCCAAAGGAGCGCGACATCGCGATGGTCTTCCAGAACTACGCGCTCTATCCGCACATGACGGTACGCGACAACATGTCGTTCGCGCTGCTGCTGGCGAAAACGCCCAGGGCCGAGATCGAGACGCAAGTGAAGAAGGCCGCCGACATCCTCGGCCTCGCTCCGTACCTCGAGCGCTACCCGCGGCAGCTGTCCGGCGGTCAGCGGCAGCGCGTGGCGATGGGCCGCGCGATCGTTCGCGACCCGCAGGTGTTCCTGTTCGACGAGCCGCTCTCCAACCTCGATGCCAAGCTGCGCGTGCAGATGCGCACCGAGATCAAGGAGCTGCACCAGCGGCTGAAGACGACGTCGATCTACGTCACCCACGACCAGATCGAGGCGATGACGATGGCCGACAACATCGTCGTGATGCGCGACGGCATCGTCGAGCAGACCGGCGGCCCGCTGGAGCTCTACGACCGGCCGGTGAATACCTTCGTCGCCGGCTTCATCGGCTCGCCGGCGATGAACATGGTTCCCGGAATAGCGCGCGGCACCGGCGGCGCGATGCAAGTCGAATTTGGCGGGGCTGCCACGCTGCCGCTGCCGAAAGGCGCGCGCGCGGACGATGGCCAGGCTGTCCTCTACGGCATCCGCCCGGAGCATTGTGCGCTCGGCGCCGCAGGCCTGCCGGTGGAGGTCGTCGTCGTGGAGCCGACCGGCGCCGACACGCAGCTCTACTGCCGCTTCAACGGCCAGGAAGTGACGGCGACCATCGGCGATCGCACCGATTGTCGCGCCGGCGACCGCGTCATCCTTGCGCCCGACTTCACGCGGGCGCACATTTTCGACACGACGGGCGGAAAGCGCCTCGTCGCATAGGCTTCACATCGGGCATTACAACAATTATTGGGCCCATAACCGAGGGAGAGTGGCATGAATGACATCAAGCGTCGCGATTTCCTGAAGGCAACGGCAGGCGTGGCGGCGGGCAGCGCGCTCGGCGCCGGGTCGGCGCTGTTCGCGCCCTCCGCGGCTGCGCAGTTCAAGGTGACGCCGGAAAAAGGCGCCAAGCTGCGCGTGCTGCGGTGGAAGCGGTTCGTGCAGGGGGACGAGGACGTGTGGGCCGAGAACACGAAGAAGTTCACGGCACTGACCGGGATCGAAGTGCGCGTCGACGCCGAAGGCTGGGAGGACGTCCGGCCGAAGGCGGCGGTGGCTGCCAACGTCGGCAGCGGGCCCGACATCATCATCAGCACGATGGAGGACGCGCACCAGTATCCGGAAAAGTTGGTCGACGTCACCGACCTCGCCAACTATCTGGGCAGCAAGTACGGCGGCTGGTACGACGCGGCGAAGGCGTACGGGATGGAAGGAAAGAAGTGGGTGGCGATCATGATGGGCGCGGCGGGCAACGCGATCGTGTATCGCGATAGCCACGTCAAGGCCGCCGGGTTCGACACCGTGCCGCGCGACATGGCCGGCTTCCTGAAGCTTTGCCAGGCGCTGAAGGCCAAGGGCACGCCGTCCGGCTTTGCGCTGGGCAACGCGACCGGTGACTCGAGCTGGACGCACTGGCTCGTCTGGGCGCATGGCGGCAAGCTGGTGGACGCCAACAACAACGTCGTCATCAACAGCCCGGAGACGATTGCCGCGCTCGAGTACTCGAAGCAGCTCTACGAGACGTTCATTCCCGGCACGCTTTCGTGGCTCGACCCGAACAACAACAAGGCGTTCCTCGACGGGCAGCTTTCCCTCACCGCCAACGGCATCTCGATCTACTACGCCGCCAAGACGTCGCCGGACCCGAAGCTTCAGGAGATGGCGAAGGACATCCAGCACGCGTACTTCCCGGTCGGCCTCGACGGCAAGGCGCGCGAGCTGAACCTCGTGTTCCCGATGATGATCTTCAAGTACACCAAGTTCCCGAACGCGGCCAAGGAATACCTTCGCTTCATGATGGAAAGGGAGCAGTACATCCCCTGGCAGCAGGCGTCGATCGGGTACGTGTGCCATCCGCTCGGAGGCTACGAGTCGACCCCGTTCTGGACGACGGATCCGAAGAACACGCCGTACCGCGATTGCATGAAGAACATGACGCCCAACGGGTACGCCGGCAAGCTCGGCTACGCTTCGGCCGCGGCGGTCGCGGACTTCATCATCCCCAACATGGTCGCCGAGGCCGCGTCCGGCTCGAAGACGCCCAAAGAGGCGGCGGAGCGGGCTCAGAAGAGGGCGGAGCGCTATTACAAGATATGACGTCGTCGATCGCGACGTCATATCTGCGCGAATTTGAGCGTCGCCTCCCGGCGACGTTCAATTCGCGCTCCGCCGGCTGCGGACCTCGACCGTTGCTTACGAGTGCTTGGGTTCGATGGTAGATCGTTATACAGTCTTGGCCGCACCTTCCACCGCGCTGTCCCGCGCGCTCGACAACCGCGCCGTCCTCGGGCTGCTGTTCATGCTGCCCGCGGCGGTGCTGTTGCTGCTGTTCCTGACCTATCCGCTCGGTCTCGGCACCTGGCTCGGCTTCACCGACGCCAAGATCGGACGGTCCGGACAGTGGGTCGGCTTCGAGAACTTCGAATACCTGTGGGGCGACGCCGTCACGCGACTCGCGCTGTTCAACACGCTGTTCTATACGGTGGTCGCCAGCGTCATCAAGTTCGTGCTCGGACTTTGGCTCGCGCTGCTGCTCAACAAGCACATTCCCTTCAAGTCGATCGTGCGCGCCGTCGTGCTTCTGCCGTTCATCGTGCCGACCGCGCTTTCGGCGATCGCGTTCTGGTGGATCTACGACTCGCAGTTCTCGATCATCAGCTGGGGTCTGCTGAAGCTCGGGCTCATCAGCGAATACATCGATTTTCTCGGCCAGCCCTGGCATGCGCGCTTCGCGACCATTGCCGCCAACATCTGGCGCGGAGTGCCCTTCGTCGCGATTACGCTGCTGGCCGGTTTGCAGACCATTTCCCCCTCCTTCTACGAAGCGGCGAGCCTCGACGGCGCGTCGGACTGGCAGCAGTTCCGCTACGTGACGCTGCCGCTGCTGACGCCGATCATCGCCGTCGTGATGACGTTCTCGGTGCTGTTCACCTTCACCGACTTCCAGCTGATCTACGTCCTGACGCGTGGTGGCCCGCTCAACTCGACGCATCTGATGGCGACACTTTCCTTCCAGCGCGCGATTTCCGGCGGCAGTCTTGGCGAGGGGGCGGCGATCGCAACGGCGATGGTCCCGTTCCTTCTCGCCGCGATCCTGTTTTCGTATTTCGGCCTGCAGCGCCGGGCGTGGCAGCAGGGTGGGACGGACGCGTGAGCGCCGCCGGGCGTACGTCGGGGGGCAGCGCAGCGGCGAACGCCGCAAGCGCGGGGGCACACCCATGAGCGAGCACACAAGTGCGGCCAACGCCTCCCCCGATGCGGTCGATGCGCAGGGGATGAACTATCTTGTCTCGCTGCCACGGCGAGTGGTGACCGTCTACGCCCCGCTCTCCGCATTCCTGATTGTGCTGCTGTTTCCGTTCTACTGGATGGCGATCACAGCGTTCAAGCCGAACGAGGAGCTGCTGTCGCGCGAAGGGAATCCCTTCTGGGTGAAGAACCCGACGCTCGCGCACATCAACAAGCTTCTGTTCGAAACCGCCTATCCCGACTGGCTGTGGAATACGGTCCTGGTGACGGTCACCGCGACGTTCATCTCGATCTTCGCCAGCGTGCTCGCCGCGTACGCCATCGAGCGCCTGCGCTTTCGCGGCGCGCGCTACGTCGGCATGAGCATCTTCCTCGCGTACCTCGTTCCGCCGTCGATCCTGTTCATCCCGCTGGCCGCAATCGTCTACAAGCTGCAACTGTTCGACACGCGGCTCGCGCTGATTCTCACGTATCCAACGTTCCTGATCCCGTTCTGCACGTGGCTGCTGATGGGCTATTTCAAATCGATCCCCATCGAGCTCGAGGAATGCGCGCTGATCGACGGCGCGAGCCGGCTGCAGATCCTGGTCAAGATCATCCTGCCGCTCGCCGTTCCCGGGCTCATATCGGCGGGAATCTTCGCCTTCACGCTGTCATGG
Source organism: uncultured beta proteobacterium (assembly GCA_963726775.1). GTDB lineage: Bacteria > Pseudomonadota > Gammaproteobacteria > Burkholderiales > Casimicrobiaceae > CAIWHR01. The sequence goes on along the minus strand of CAVSDL010000001.1, from coordinate 436,182 downwards.
AACGAGTTCATCTACGCGCTGACGTTCATTTCCTCCTCGGAGGTCAAGACGGTTCCTGTCGGCGTCGTGACCGAACTGGTCGAGGGTGACGTGTACCACTGGGGCTCGCTGATGGCCGGCGCGCTTCTGGGATCGCTGCCAGTGGCGGTGCTGTATTCGTTCTTCGTCGAGTACTACGTTTCGGGCCTTACGGGCGCCGTGAAGGAGTGAGGCGCCGGCCGGATCGCATGGGCGGGGCCGCCACTTCGCGACTGCCGCCAGCGCGAGCCTTCCGGGACCTTGCGGTAAAATGCACGTCCGGCAATTCCAACGGAGCGAGGCATGAGCAATCAGGACACCATCCGCGACCAGGTCAAGGCGAACCGCGTCGTGCTGTACATGAAGGGCACGCCCCAAATGCCGCAATGCGGTTTTTCGGCGACGGTCGTCGAGATTCTGAAGCGCACGGGCGTTACCGACTACGTAGCGGTCAACGTGCTCGATGATCCCGAAATAAGGCAGGGGATCAAGGATTACGCCAACTGGCCGACGATTCCGCAGCTCTACGTGAACGGCGAATTCGTCGGCGGCTGCGACATCATTCGCGAAATGTACGACGCCGGGGAGTTGCAGCAGGTCTTCGCCCAGCAGTCGGTCTGACGCCGAATTTGTCGGGCGCGCCTGCCAGCCACGCGCGGGTGCCCGCGCCTTCCTGCAATTTCATGACCATGCAACAACTGTGGACATCGCCGCCGCCTCGGAGGCGTGCGCCATGGATAGTGCTGTCGGCACGCGCGGCAATGGTCGTTGCCGTCATCGCGGTCTCCAGTGGCCGGTCGATGGCCGCCGACGCTGGCACCGCGATTGCCCTACCGGCGGGCGAACCCTCAACCCAGGCGGAGGCCGCGCAGGTCGACAGTCCGCAGTCGGCGGGCACCGTGGTCGTCTTCAATCGCCCGATCATCACCTTTCGCTCGGCCTTCCTCGGCGTTCCGCCCCGCGAGCGCGCGGCGACGGCGCGCGCTCGGATCGTCGCGCTGCTCGAACGCGGGGACGGGGACCAGGTCAGCGTCGAAAGGATCGACCGCGGCGACGTCGTCAAGATCGGCGGGGCGCTGGCATTCGTCGTCGCGAACGAAGATGTCCAGGTGCTCACCGGAGAGACGCTTGGCACCGCCACCGCGATAGCAGTTCGCGCGCTCCGGCAGGTGATCGCGGAAACGCACGAGGCCCGTGACGGTCGGTTGATGCTGGCCGCAGCGATCTGGGCCGGCGGCGCCACCGTCGTCTACCTGCTGCTTCTTGGGGCGATGCGCTTCGTCGGCCGCGCGGTCACGCAGCGCGTCCTGCGGCTCGCCGATTCGACGGCGGAGAAGGTCCGGATCGGCGGCGCCGAGATCCTGCACCGCGAGCGCGCGACCGGTTTCGTTCGCCTGCTGCTGCGAATCGGCTACTGGGGCATCGTGCTGCTGCTCACCTACGAATGGCTGGGCTTCGTGCTCGGGCGATTCCCATTCACGCGCGCCTGGGGCGAGCAGCTCAACACGTTCCTCGTCACGACGACGGTCGACATGCTTTCGGCCGTGGCGCAGTCGATCCCGGATCTGCTGATCGTGGTGGTGATCTTCGTCGTTGCCCGGGCGGCGAACGGCATGTCCCGGTCATTCTTCGACGGTGTCCAGTCCGGGCGAATCGGGGTCACCTGGCTCGATGCCGATTCCGCGCGGCCGACACGGCGGCTCGCGACCATCGCCGTCTGGGTGTTCGCCGCGGTGATGGCGTATCCCTACATCCCGGGCTCGGGCACCGATGCCTTCAAGGGGCTTTCGGTCCTGCTGGGGCTCATGGTGTCGATCGGCGCGTCGGGTATCGTCGGCCAGGCGGCCAGCGGTCTCATCCTGATGTACACGCGCACGTTTCGCCCGGGTGAGTACGTGCGCATCGGTGAGCACGAGGGAACGATCGTCGAGATGGGCATGTTCACGACGCGCATTCGCACCGGCATGGGAGAAGAACTCACCGTGCCGAACTCGCTGGTCCTGGGAGCGGTGTCGAAGAACTACTCGCGCGCGGTCAGGGGATCCGGCTTCATCGTCGATACCGCGGTGACCATCGGCTACGACGCGCCGTGGCGGCAGGTCCACGCCATGCTGATCGAGGCCGCGCACCGCACCGCCGGCGTGCTGGCCGACCCTGCTCCGCGCGTGTTCCAGACGGCGCTCTCCGATTTCTACGTCGAGTACCGCCTCGTCTGCCAGGCGGCGCCGACGGAGCCGCGACCGCGCGCCGAGCTGCTCTCCAACCTGCACTGCAGTGTCCAGGACGTGTTCAACGAGCACGGCGTGCAGATCATGTCGCCGCATTACCTCGGCGACCCCGCGGACCCGAAGGTCGTTCCGAAGGCGAGGTGGCACGAGCCTCCGGCGGAGCCGCCGCGTTAGCCGGAGACGCCGCTGGCGCCACGATCATCGGTCCGGCGTGTCGTCGGCATCCGCGGGGGTTCCGAACGGACGGCCCGGTCCGTGTCCCATCGTTCATCCGGACGGGCGATGCCCGGATCCGGAGCCGGGGCAGCGTGACGAACCCCGCTGCCCGACCATTCCCTTCCAGCACATGAAAGCGGCCGACAGCTCATGGAAAACCTGAAGACAGGCGCCGACACACTGTTCATCCTCCTCGGCGCGATTCTGGTGCTGGCGATGCACGCCGGCTTCGCCTTCCTCGAGCTCGGCACAGTCCGCAAGAAGAGCCAGGTCAACGCGCTGGTCAAGATCATCGTCGATTTCGCGGTGTCGACGATCGCGTACTTCTTCATCGGCTACTCGATCGCCTACGGCGTCACGTTCTTCTCCGGCGCCGAAACGCTCGCGCTGAAGAACGGCTACGAGCTGGTGAAGTTCTTCTTCCTGCTCACCTTCGCAGCGGCGATTCCGGCGATCGTGTCGGGCGGAATCGCCGAGCGTGCGCGTTTCAATCCGCAGCTCGCCGCGACCTTCCTGCTGGTCGGCTTCGTCTATCCGTTCTTCGAGGGCATTGCGTGGAACCAGCACTACGGCGTGCAGGCCTGGCTCAAGGTCGTCGTTCGGCGAGGAATTCCACGACTTTGCCGGCAGCGTCGTCGTGCACGCCGTCGGCGGCTGGGTGGGCCTCGTCGCCGTGCTGATGCTCGGCGCGCGTCGCGGCCGATACACGAAGGACGGGACGATATCGGCGCATCCGCCGTCGTCGATTCCGTTCCTGGCGCTGGGCGCATGGATCCTTTCGGTCGGTTGGTTCGGATTCAACGTGATGAGCGCGCAGACGATCGACAAGATCTCGGGGCTCGTCGCCGTGAATTCCCTGCTCGCGATGGCCGGCGGCACGGTCGCGGCGCTCGTCGCCGGCCGGAACGATCCGGGCTTCGTGCACAACGGCCCGCTCGCCGGGCTCGTGGCGATCTGCGCCGGGTCCGACGTCATGCATCCGCTGGGCGCGCTGGCGACCGGCGCGATCGCGGGCGCGCTGTTCGTCCTCCTGTTCACGCAGACGCAAAACCGCTTGAAGATCGACGATGTGCTCGGTGTATGGCCGCTCCACGGCGTTTGCGGAGCGTGGGGCGGCATCGCCGCCGGCATTTTCGGTACCAAGGCGCTGGGTGGCTTGGGCGGCGTCGCGTTTGCCTCGCAAGTCGCCGGGACACTCCTGGGCGTGCTCGTCGCGGTGGCCGGCGCCGGAATCGTTTACGGCACGCTGAAGAGAACGGTCGGCCTGCGCCTCGATCCGGAGGAGGAGTTCACCGGCGCCGACCTCACGATCCACAAGATCACGGCAACGCCCGAGCGCGAGCCGTCATGGTGATTCCTGCGGCCCGAGCTTGAGCCGGATCGACGGGCGGGCGCCCACGATTCGATTCGTGCGGCCCGGGGCGGTCATTTGACCCGGCGCATCGGCGGCTACGTCCGGGCGCGCTGGACGCGCTCGACCTCGGGAACCCGCTTCAACCCGCGGATCACATTGGCGAGATGGCGGCGGTCCCGGACCTGCACGCTGAAAAACATCGCGAGCACCTCGCCGCCATCGGGCCGTTCCATCGAGACGTTGTCGATGTTGGCGTCGGCGTCGGCAATGGCTGTCGCAAGTTCGGCCAGAAGCCCGCGTCGATCTTCGGTGAGGACCCGGATGCCGGCGTCGAACACGCCTTTCACGTCGGGCGCCCACTCGACGTCGACCAGCTGCTCGGGATCGGGGCGCTGCTTGCGGAGCGCCAGGCATCGCTGAGTGTGAACAAGCAGCCCCTGGCCCTTGCGAAACTGCCCGACGACGGTATCGCCCGGGATGGGGCGGCAGCATTTGGCATACTGGATCGCAACGCCTTCGACGCCGCGCAGCGTCAGCGCCGACGGAATGACGGCGCCCGGCGCTCCGGAGGGCGCTGCCGCGGCCTCGTCGCCGGGCCTGCCCGGCAGTCGCGTGAGCGCCTGCGCGACGACGAACGACAGCCGCTTGCCGAGCCCGATGTCGGCGAGAATGTCGAGTTGACTCTTTGCGCCATATTCCTTCTGCAGCGATTCCCAGCGTTCCCAGGTGATGGTTTCCGGCGCCACCTTGAGCGTTGCGAGGGCCTGGCCGAGCAGCCGCTCGCCCAGCGCAGCCGACTCCTTCTGCTGCAATCCCTTGAGGAAATGGCGTATCCGCGAGCGCGCCTTGCCCGTGCTGACAAAAGACAACCAGGACGGGTTGGGCCGCGCGGTCGGGGCGGTCAGGATCTCGACATGGTCGCCACTCTTCAGCGCCGTCCGCAGCGGCAGCAGTTCGTAGTTGACGCGCGCGGCAACGCAATGGTGGCCGATATCCGTATGCACGGCGTACGCGAAATCCACGGCGGTTGCGCCGCGCGGCAGCGCCATGATCTTGCCCTTGGGCGTGAACACGTAGATCTCGTCCGGAAAGAGGTCGCCTTTGATGTTCTCGAGAAATTCCTTGGAGTCGCGCGACTCCGACTGAATCTCGAGCAGGCTCTGCAGCCAGCGGTGCGTCTCGCGCTGAGCCTCGGCAAGATCCAGCTGATCGCCCGACTTGTACAGCCAGTGCGCCGCGACGCCGGCCTCCGCGACCCGATGCATGTCGTGCGTGCGGATCTGCGCCTCCAGCGGCGTGCCGAACGGCCCGAACAGCGTCGTGTGCAGCGACTGGTAGCTGTTGGCCTTGGGAATCGCGATGTAATCCTTGAACTTGCCGGGGATCGGCTTGTAGAGGCTGTGCAGCGCGCCGAGTGCCGCATAGCACGCTGTTGCGTCCGGCACCAGCACGCGCACGCCGTAAATGTCGAAGACCTGCGAGAACGTGTAGCGCTTTTCGCGCATCTTCTTGTACACCGAGTAAATCGTCTTCTCACGGCCGCTCACTGCCGCCGCGATCTCCGCCTTGGCGAAGCCGGCGCGGATCACGTCGAGCAGCCGGTTCATCACCTCGCGCCGATTGCCGCGAGCCGCCTTGATGGCGCCGGCAAGTATCCGGTAGCGCATCGGATTGAGTTGCTTGAACGCGAGATCCTGCAACTCGAGATAAAGGGCGTTCAGGCCCAAACGGTTCGCGATCGGCGCGTAGATGTCGAGCGTCTCGTGCGCGATCCGGCGGCGATGGGCCGGCGCCATCGCATCCAGCGTCCGCATGTTGTGCAGGCGATCGGCGAGCTTGATCAGGATGACGCGGATGTCCTGCGCCATCGCGAGCAGCATCTTGCGGAAGCTCTCGGCCTGCGCGTCCTCGCGCGTGGTGAACTCGATCTGGTCGAGCTTGGACACGCCGTCCACCATGTCCGCGACGGGCTTGCCGAACGAGGACTCGATCTCCGCCTTGGTGATCGCGGTGTCCTCCATCACGTCGTGGAGGAGCGCGGCGGCAAGCCCCTGCGCGTCGATCCGCCATTGCGACAGGATGCTGGCAACCGCCAGCGGGTGCGTGATGTACGGTTCGCCGGACTTGCGGAACTGGCCGCGGTGCGCCGAGTCCGAAAACTCGAATGCGCGCTCGACGAGCGCGATATCAGGCTGCGGCAGGTAATTGCCGAGGTGTCGGGTGAACTCCGTGATTTCCGACATGCCCCATCGCCGCCGTGGGATTCCGCGTCAGCTCTGCGCCTTCAGCAGCATTTCGATGCCGACCTTGCCCGCTGCGATTTCGCGCAGCGCGATGACGGTCGGCTTGTCGCGGTCGGTCTCCACCAGCGGCGAAGAGCCGGCGCTGATCTGGCGTGCGCGGTTGGTCGCTGCGAGCGTGAGCTCGAAGCGGTTGGGAATCTTGTCGAGACAGTCTTCGATCGTGATGCGGGCCATGGCAACCTCTTCATTGTTCGAGCAACCGCTGCAACAGCTGTGCGTGGCGCACCTTCTGCCGCGACGCGGTCAGGCGGGCCGCACGGACGATCGCACACAGATCGTCAACGGCCCTCGCAAAGTCCTGATTCATAATAACATAATCGAAGTCGCCGCAGTGCCGCATCTCTTCGCGGGCGGCGTCGAGCCGACGAACGATCACCGCGGGCGCGTCCTGACCGCGCTTTTCGAGGCGTTCCTTGAGCGAGGCCAGCGACGGCGGAAGGATGAAGATCTGCACGGCATCCGGGATGAGCTTTCGAACCTGTGCCGCCCCCTGCCAATCGATTTCGAGCAGCACGTCATGACCATGCGCGACCTGGTCCTTGAGCCACGTTGCCGAGGTGGCGTACCAGTTGCCGTGCACCAGCGCGTGCTCGAGGAACTCGCCACCGCCCTTCAGCGCCATGAAGCGCGCATCGTCCACGAAATGGTAGTGCGCGCCATCCAGTTCCCCCGGCCGCGGGCGCCGTGTCGTATACGAGACCGAAAGGCGGATTCCTGGCTCGCGCTCGAGCAGGGCGGCGACCAGGCTGGTCTTGCCGCCCCCGGAGGGCGCGGCAAGCACGAACAGGCAGCCTGATGCGGGAGGCGCCTTGGTGGCCTGGCCGTCAGTCATGCGTGGGCCTGTCGCGCGAAATGCCACGGCGATGCCTCCGGCGGCATGCGTCACCGGCATCCTCGCGCGACGCCATGCCGGTCGGTTCAGCAGGCCTATTCAAGATTTTGCACCTGTTCGCGCATCTGCTCGATCAGCACCTTCAGTTCGAGCGACGCCTGCGAAAGCTCCGCATCGACCGATTTGGCGCCCAGCGTGTTGGCTTCGCGGTGCAGTTCCTGCATGAGGAAATCGAGCCGCTTGCCGGCCGTGCCGCCGGCCACCAGCACGCGGCGCACCTCGGCAACGTGCGTCGTCAGCCGCTGGAGCTCTTCGGCCACGTCGATCTTGGTGGCGAACAGCGCGAATTCCTGCTTCAGCCGGTCCTGATCGGGATCGAGGCCGGCTTCCCGCAGGCGTGTGCCGAGCTTTTCGGCGAAGGCCGCGTGGAGCAACGGTATGCGCGGCGCAACGCGCGCGACCTGCTGTTCGACTGCGCTGCATCGCTCTTCCAGCGCGGACGCGAGCTTTGCGCCCTCGCGAGCCCGGGACGCGGCGTGGTCCTGAAGTGCCGTGCCGACGAGTTCCTGCAGATGGGTGGCGAGTTCTTCCGGAGCGACGGTCGGTTCGGCGAGAACCCCGGGCCAGCGCAGAATTTCGGCGACGGAAAGCGGTGCCGCGCCCGGCGCGTGCCGTTCCACGTCGGCCGCCGCTCGTGCCAACTGCTCGACGCGGCCGGAATCGACGGCAAGCGCCATCGCGCCCGGTGCCGTCCGATTGAGCGAAACGCGGCATTCGACCTTTCCGCGCTTCAATTCCGCGGCGATCCGCTCGCGCAACGCGGATTCCTGGCTGCGGAGCTCGTCGGGAAGGCGTATCTGGAGGTCGAGATAGCGGTGGTTGACCGAGCGGAGTTCGACGAAGAGGGAAACCCCGGGCAGATCGGCGGCAACTGCCGCGAAGCCGGTCATGCTGAGGATCATGAGGTGTTTCGCGCAACTTTATGCACGTTTTCCGGCTTTACTTTATGCCCCGAGTTGCCGAGAATGTATGCGTTATCCCCATATGGCGCAAGCTGCGCCGGAGTTGCTGGCACGCGAATTGCGAGCGCTTTCTGCGGATAACCCTTACGATCCGCACCCATGCCCGTCACCAACCAGGCCCTTCCCGGGGGTTACCAGCTGCTGAACTACCGGATCGACCGGCAGATCAGTCGTGGTGGATTCTCGATTGTCTACCGGGCGTTTGACGAGACCGGCGCGCCGGTCGCCATCAAGGAATACCTGCCGTCCTCGCTGGTGCTGCGCACCGAGGGCGACATCGTACGCGCCAGCTCGGCGGAGAATCTCACGTCGTTCCGCTATGGAATGAAGTGCTTTTTCGAGGAAGGCCGCGCGCTCGCCAAGATCAACCACCCGAACGTGGTGCGCGTGCTGAACTTCTTCCGCGCCAACGAGACCGTGTACATGGTGATGCGCTACGAGCGCGGCCGGACACTGCAGCAGCAGATCCAGATGCGCCAGGATCAGATGTCGGAGCGGCTCGTCCGTCATGTTTTCATGCATCTGCTCAACGGCTTGCGCGAAGTGCACACGCACAAGCTCTTGCACCTCGATATCAAGCCGGCGAACATCTACCTGCGCACGGACGGCAGCCCGGTGCTGCTCGATTTTGGCGCCGCGCGGCAGACGCTCACGACCAACCGTCCGAAGCTCGCGCCGATGTATACGCCGGGCTTCGCCGCGCCGGAGCAGTACCGCGATCCGGATCGGCTCGGGCCCTGGACCGACGTGTATGGTGTCGGCGCCAGCATGTTCGCCTGCCTGGCCGCGTTCGCGCCGCAGGCAGCGGACGCCCGCGTGCAGGAAGATCATCTCGTTTCGGCCAAGAAGATCTGGTCGGGCCAGTACTCGGACAACGTGCTCGAAGTGATCGACTGGTGCCTGCGTCTCGACCCGCTGGAGCGGCCGCAGTCCGTATTTTCGCTGCAGAAGGCGATCCGCGAGATTCCGCCGAAACGACGCAAACTGACTTTTTTCGACAACCTGAAGCGCAAGCTCTTCAGCGAGATCGGCGCCTGACGCGCCTCTGTCCGGCAAACACGGGTTGCAATGCGTTTCACGATCTTCCAGGAGTCCCTGAAGGGTTCGCGCAAGGTCAACCAGGACCGGATCGCGTACACCTACAGCCGCGACACGCTGCTGCTCGTCGTTGCTGACGGCATGGGCGGGCACGCGGGCGGCGAGATCGCCGCGCAGATCGCGGCGCGCCTGTTCATCGAAAGGTTCCAGCAGGAAGCGAAGCCGATCCTCAAGAACCCGCTCAAGTTCCTGCAGGATTCGATGCTGCGCGCGCACGCCGCGCTGGGCTCCTATGCCAACCAGTTTTCGATGCTCGAGACGCCGCGCACCACATGCGTCGCGTGCGTCGTGCAGGCGGGCCACGCCTACTGGGCGCACGTCGGGGATTCGCGCCTCTATCTCTTCCGTCAGGGCGGGCTCATCGGCCAGACGAAAGACCACTCCAAGGTTCAGTATCTTGTCGACCAGGGGCTGATCGGTGCCGACGACGTGGCCGAACACCCCGACCGCAACAAGATCTTCAGTTGCCTGGGCGGGCTCGTCGACCCGGTGATCGACCTTTCCAAGCGCACGCCGCTGCGCAATGGCGACGTGCTCGTGATGTGCACCGATGGCCTCTGGAGCGTGATGAACAAGGAAGAGGTGGCGACCTGGCTCACGTCGACGCCGATACTGAAAACCGCGCCGCAGATGATGCGGGAGGCGGAAAAGCGCGGCAGCCCGGACGGCGACAACCTGTCCACGATCATCGTGCGCTGGGGCCCGGAGACACTGACCGACGAGCCGTCGACGACAATCACCGAAACGCTGGGCTTGGGCGAGTTCCAGACGCAGATCGATCGCACGCTCACGCTCACCGATCGCAAGGGCGCCCAGCGCGACCTCTCGGATGACGAAATCGAGCGCGCGATCGAGGAGATCCAGGCGACGATTCATCGGTACCGTCGCTGATTTCCGGTGCGGCAGGCGACGGACCGCGCAGCACGGACGAGGCAGCATGCGCGAAGTCAAGAAGCAGATGATCACCCCTGGCCCCCGATCGAGCTGCTCGCGGGCGCCTCGCCACCCGAACCCCGGTTTCCCCGTTGACCGATGCGCCAAATAATCCTGGATACCGAAACCACGGGTCTCGATCCGAAGCAGGGCCACCGGATCATCGAGCTTTCCGGTCTCGAAGTGATCGACCGCCGGCCGACGGGACGCACGATCCAGTTTTTCGTCGATCCGGAACGCGAGATCGATGCTGGCGCGACCGAAGTACACGGAAAGACCTGGGACGACCTGAAGGGCAAGCCGAGATTCCGCGACATCGCCGCCGAATTTCTCGACTTTTCACGCGGAGCCGAATGGATCATCCACAATGCGCCCTTCGACATCGGCTTTCTCGATGTCGAGCTTGCGCTGGCGGAGCTTCCGGCGTGCCGGGACGTCTACGGCGGACTGATCGACACCCTTGCGCTGGCACGCGATGCGTTTCCGGGCAAGCGCAACAGCCTCGACGCGCTGTGCGAGCGCTTTGGCGTCGGCAACGCGCACCGCACCTTGCACGGCGCACTCCTCGACGCACAGCTTCTCGCGGAGGTCTACCTCGCGATGACGCGCGGGCAGGAGACGCTCACGATCGACATCGGTGGTGCGCCGGCACCGAGTCCGGCAGGCACGGGCGTCGGGACCGCCGGACCCCGCCGCGCGCTCAAGGTAATGGAGCCGACGGCCGAGGAACTCGCCGCGCACGACGAGTGCCTGGCCGAAGTGGATCGGGAATCGAATGGACATTGCGTGTGGCGCATGATCGACGCATGCGCCGCGCAACTCCCCGCCCTGCCCGCAGCCCGCTGATCCGCAGCCGAGGCGAGCGCACCGCCCGCCCGGCGCAATGTTACTGTCACATGCTTCTGCCATAGTGGACTCCATCCCCGCCCCGCTCTCCGCGGATCGACCGGCATTTGCCGGTGCCCTCGATTCGATGAAATTCACAGACGCCATCCCGCTGAATCGCGAGGTGTCTCTGCTCGCGTTCAATCGTCGCGTTCTCGCTCTTGCGCAGGACGCGCGTGTGCCGCTGCTCGAGCGGTTGCGGTTTCTCTGCATTGTCGGCAGCAATCTGGACGAGTTCTTCGAGGTCCGTGTCGCGGGGATCAAGGAGCAGCTCCGTGCGAAGGTCGCGCCGCCGCGAATGACGCTGCACGACGGCCGCGCGCTGCTGACGCAGATCGGCGCCGAAACACGCGCACTGATAGCGGACCAGTACCGCGTGCTGAACGACGAGATACTGCCGGAGCTGGCGATGGCCGGAATCCGGCTCGTCCGGCGCACGGAATTCAATCCCGCCGAGCGCCTGTGGGCAGCGCAGTTCTTCGTGCGCGAAGTGCGGCCGCTGCTGACGCCGATCGGACTCGATCCGGCGCACCCGTTCCCGCAGGTCGTCAACAAGAGCCTCCATTTCGTGATCGAATTGACCGGGCGCGACGCGTTCGGCCGCGACACGGGCATCGCGATCATCAAGGCGCCGCGCGTGCTGCCGCGCATCATCAAGCTGCCGTCCGAGGTCAGCGGCGGGGACAACGCGTTCGTGATGCTGTCGTCGGTCATACACGCCCACCTGCACGAGCTCTTTCCCGGACGCGAAGTCGTCAACTACGCGCAATTCCGGGTGACGCGCGATGCCGATCTCTGGATCGACGAGGAAGAGGTCAAGAACCTGCGCCAGGCGCTGCAGGGCGAGTTGCCGCAGCGGCAGTTCGGCTCCGCGGTAAGGCTGGAGGTTGCCGCCAGTTGCCCGGCACCCGTGGCGACGTTCCTGCTGCAGCAATTCGAGCTGTCCGAAGCTGATCTCTACCGCTGTGACGGTCCGGTCAACATTGCGCGGCTGTCGTCGCTGATCGACGAAGTCGACGTCGACTCGCTCAAATTCCCCCCGTTCGTGCCGGGGTTGCCGGACCGGCTGCGCGATCAAACGGACATTCTTGCCGCGATCCGGCGGCACGACATCCTGCTCCATCATCCGTACCAGTCGTTCGAACCCGTCGTCGAGTTCATCCGCCGCGCCGCTGACGACCCGGATGTCGTCGCCATCAAGCAGACGGTCTATCGCACCGGCGTGAACTCGGTACTGATGGAGGCGCTGATCGCCGCGGCGCTGCGCGGCAAGGAGGTTACGGTGGTCGTCGAGCTGATGGCGCGCTTCGACGAAGAGGCGAACATCAACTGGGCCGAGCGTCTGGAGCGCGCCGGCGCGCAGGTCGTCTACGGCGTATTCGGCCTGAAGACGCACGCCAAGCTCGCGCTGCTCATACGCCGCGAGCCGGACGGGAAGGGGCGCACGCGGCTCGTTCCGTACGCGCATCTGGGCACCGGCAACTATCACCCGCGCACCACGCGGCTTTACAGCGACTTCGGCCTCCTTACCGCCGACTCCGCGCTTTGCGCCGACGTCAATGAAGTGTTCATGCACATCACGAGCCTCGCCAAGGCGGGACGGATGCGGCACCTGCTGCTTGCGCCGTTCACGATGCACCGGCGCATCGTCGAGATGATCCGGCGCGAGACCCGGCACGCGCGCGCGGGCGCGCCGGCGCGGATCATCGCGAAAATGAACGGGTTGCTCGAGGAAGGCCTGATCCGGGCGCTCTACCAGGCATCCGAGGCGGGGGTGCAGGTGGACCTCATAGTCCGCGGCGCGTGCGCGCTGCGACCCGGCGTCAAGGGGCTTTCGGAAAACATTCGGGTTCGCTCCATTCTCGGCCGCTTCCTCGAGCATCATCGTGTCTGGTATTTCGCCAACGCCGGCGAACCGGACGTGTGGCTGTCGTCAGCCGATTGGATGGGCCGCAACCTGTTCCGCAGGATAGAAGTCGCGTTCCCGGTGCGCGATCCGATCCTCCGCAAGCGCGTCGTCGACGAGGGGCTCAGGATTTGCCTTGCCGACAATCGGAACGCGTGGCTGCTGTCGGCAGATGGCGCGTGGACCGAGGCGAAGCCGCGCGGCCGGGCGCGGGTCCGCGACGCGCAGGCGGAACTCCTGCAGCGGATGCGCGAACCGGATGAGCCCAAATGAGCGAAGCACGGGATGCGGGAACGCGAACGGGCGCGACCCTGGCCGAGTCGAAACGTCGGCGATCCGCACCGCGTCGCTCGCCGGCCCTGCCGTGCGCGGCCGATGACCCGTCCGTCGACTGGGTGGCAAAGTGGATCTGATCCTCTGGCGTCATGCGGAAGCCGAGGCCGGCGAACCGGATCTCGGGCGGCGCCTTACGTCGAAGGGCCTGAAACAGGCCGAGCGCATGGGTGCGTGGCTCGACCGCCACCTGCCCGACACCACGCGCATCCTCGTATCACCCGCGGACCGAACGCAGCAGACGGCGCTAGCGTTGCAACGGAAATTCAGGACCGTCGACGAGCTCGCCCCGGGGGCATCGGTGGCGGCGGTTCTCTCCGCGGCGAATTGGCCCGACGGGCACGAGGCCGTCCTCATCGTCGGACACCAACCTACGCTGGGGGCGGTCGCGGCATTTCTGCTTTCGGGCGAGGACGCCTGGTGGTCCGTCAAGAAGGGAGCGGTCTGGTGGCTTGCCAACCGCGACCGCCAAGGCTCGTCGTCAGTCGCATTGCGCGTCGTGATCGGACCGGACCATCTGTAGACGTCACCCGGCGTAGAGGGCCGCTCTTGCATGCGCAGCGCCAGGATCGGGTCTTGCCGTCGGGAAAGGTGTCACACCGATCGCATTTTCGCTCCATTCGACACCCAGCGATAACCCAGCGCCGCCCACTCGCCACTCTCCTTCGCGAGCAAATGGGCCGTAAGCGGGTGCGCCTTCAGCCAGCGCGCGGACACGCTGCACCGGATTCGCGGGCCGACTGCCAAAGCGACGCGCGTCCGATCGATCGGGCGTCGCGCGTGGTGAAACAGCACGGCAAGCCGCAGCGCCAGCAACCGGGCGCGAAATGCCGTGTCGCGCAGTACCGGGGCCATCTTCGCCAGGCCGCCGCGGCACCCCAGTACCAGGTACGCAAGGTCCTGTTGTTCGCGCGCCGAAAAACCGGGCATGTCGGCGTTTCGCAGGATGTATGCGCCGTGCTTGTGATAGCCGATGTGCGACACCGAGAAGCCTGTCTCGTGCAGCATCGCGGCCCAGTCGAGGAGGCGCGCGGCCTGGGCATCCGGTCGCCGGACGGCCTTCCCATGGAGTGCGACCGCCATCGCCGCGACGCGCGCCGCGTGCTCGCGGTCGATCCGGTAACGCGTTACGAACTGTTCGATCGTCGCCACGCGGATATCGCGGCGCACCGTGCGACCGAGAAGATCGTAGAGCACGCCCAGGCGCAGCGCGCCACCCACGGGATTGATGCGTACGACCTCGAGTTCGACGAGCGCGGCCGCCATGATCGCGAGCCCCGCGGCCAGGACCGGCGCGCGCTCCGGTTTGAGCGCCGCCAGACGCAGGCGCGCAACGTGACCCGCGCCGACCATTCGCTTGCGCAATCGCGCGAGGCCTTCGCGCGTGATGCCGGCGGCGGATAGCCCGTTCTGCTCCAGGATTTCGGCGAGCGCCAGCGCGGTGCCGGACGACGCATAGGCAGTCCGCCAGTGGTCGCGGCCGAACTCGCGCGCGATCGCCTCGATCTCGGCGCGCGCGGCCGTGTCGGCGGCGGCGAATGCTGTCGCCGACAGCGTGCCGTCGGCGAAATAGCGTCGAGTCATTCCGACGCAGCCGATATTGAGCGACTCCAGCCTGTCGGGCTGGTGTCCCCGACCGATGATGAACTCCGTCGAACCGCCGCCGATGTCGATGACGAGCCGTGTTTCGTCCGACACCGGCAGCACGTTGGCGACGCCGACGTAGATAAGCCGCGCTTCCTCGTGACCGGTGATGATGTCGATCGGGAAGCCGAGCGCGCGCTCGGCCTGCGGCAGGAACGTTGCAGCATTGGTCGCCACGCGAAACGTGTTCGTCGCCACGGCGCGCACCGCCGACGGGTGGAGACCCCTGATCCGCTCGGCGAACCGCGCAAGGCAGGCAATCGCCGCGCGCCGCGCTTCCGGCGTCAGGCGGCCCTTGCGATCGACGCCGGCCCCGATGCGGAGCGTCTCTCGCCAGGTGTCGAGGCGATAGATCTGGTCGCCTTCGACGCGGCCTATTTCCAGCCGAAAGCTGTTCGACCCCATGTCGACGACAGCGAGCATACTGGCGGTGAGCGCGTTGCGTGACATCGCCCGCGGAAGCGTAGCAGAAACTGCCGCCGACGCGTTATCGAACGCTGTCCGGGCAACGATGCTTGCCTGCCTGTCCGGGTGCCGATGTTGCGCAATCGCGGCATCGGAAGGACGGAATGCAGTCGCTCGATCCGGCGCCCGCTCCGTGGCGACGATCGAGTGGCCTGGGGCCGCGATGATCGAATGCTCGCGCACCGTCTTGTCCGCCCGTTTCCGAACGCCCCCCTTTCCTGCTACGCTCGCACGCTGCAATCACGCCCTGCGCCGCGCCGTTTCGCCATGCCCATCGACTATCTGCAGAAGATCCTCACCGCCAAGGTTTACGACGTCGCGATCGAATCGCCGCTCGAGCTCGCGCCGACGCTGTCGCGGCGCCTCGGCAATCGCGTACTGCTGAAGCGCGAAGACCAGCAGCCGGTGTTTTCGTTCAAGCTGCGCGGCGCCTACAACAAGATGGCGCACCTTTCGGTCGCCGAGCGCGCGCGCGGCGTCATCGCCGCCTCGGCGGGCAACCACGCGCAGGGTGTGGCGCTCGCCGCGCAGAAACTCTGCTGCAGGGCGACGATCGTGATGCCGGTGACGACTCCGCACATCAAGATCGCGGCGGTCGAGGCACGCGGCGCGAAGGTCGTGCTGCACGGGGATTCCTACAGCGACGCCTATGCGCACGCGTTGAGGCTGCAGAAGAGGTCGCGCGCGACTTTCGTTCATCCGTACGACGATCCCGATGTCATAGCGGGGCAGGGCACGATCGGCATGGAGATACTGCGCCAGTGCCAGGGGCCGATCGACGCGATCTTCGTCGCGGTGGGCGGGGGCGGCCTGATCAGCGGCGTCGCGTCCTATGTGAAGCGCGTGCGGCCGGGAATCAGGATCATCGGCGTGCAGCCGGTCGATTCCGATGCGATGACGCGGTCGTTGAAGGCCGGCCGCCGCATAACGCTGCCGCACGTCGGGCTATTTGCAGACGGTGTCGCAGTGAAACAGGTCGGCGCGGAGACGTTTCGGATCACAAGGGAACTGGTCGACGAAATGGTGCTCGTCGACACCGATGCCACCTGCGCCGCGCTGAAGGACGTGTTCGAGGACACGCGCTCGATCCTCGAGCCCGCGGGTGCGTTGGCGATCGCCGGTGTCAAGGCATGGGTCGAGAAGCACAGGACGAGGGGCCGCACGTTCGTCGCGATCGCTTGCGGCGCCAACATGAATTTCGATCGCTTGCGCTTTGTCGCCGAGCGCGCGGAACTGGGCGAGAAGCGCGAGGCGATACTCGCCGTGACCATCCCTGAGCAACCCGGCAGCTTTCGCGAGTTCTGCCGGCTTCTCGGCAAGCGCTCCGTGACGGAATTCAACTATCGGTATGCCGACGCGCGGATCGCGCACCTCTTCGTCGGCATCGAAGTTGCCAACCGGGACGAGACGGACGACCTGCTCGCCGAGTTGAAGCGGCGAAACATCGAGGCTTTCGACCTCAGCGACAACGAAATGGCGAAGCTGCACGTGCGACACCTCGTGGGCGGCCACGCGCCGGCGGCCGAGAACGAGATTCTCTACCGCTTCGAGTTCCCGGAGCGTCCTGGCGCTCTGATGCGGTTTCTGAACAGCATGAGCCGCGGCTGGAACATCAGCCTGTTCCACTACCGGAACCACGGCGCCGACTACGGCCGCGTGCTGGTCGGGATGCAGGTGCCGCCGTCGGACAAGGCCGCGTTCCGCGCCTTCCTGGACGAACTCGGCTACGACTATCTGGACGAGACCGCCAACCCTGCCTATCGGATGTTTCTGGGCCGTTAGCAGTGGCTGTTGGCGGGGTCCGGCAGGCATTGCGGGTTGGCAATGCGACCGGGGCGGTCGATGCGGTCCGGGCGCGACATTCGGCCGCAGCCGGATGCATCGGATCGCGTCGGACACCCGCGCAGCGGGCCTGCGATCCGGCCTTCCCGCGGCCGGCGGGCAGCGTGCCCGTGCTGGTGAAAACCGCGGGACATGGCCGGGCCGATGGCTTGACGTCGGCGGCGGTCACGACGCTCCGAGGCAGGGTATGCCGTACCACGGCACCCCCGGCCCGCAAAACTTGTTCCGGTGTTGCAATTTGGGCTGATCGGTCCGCCGATGCCGATTCCGGCAAGGTTTATGCTCTAGCAACTTGGCTTAGGCCGTGGCAAACTTGTCGTGGTAACGTTCCGAAGCACATTGGGCGCCCCGCGGAACGGGCGCGCGAAACGGAGAATACGCTGGTGGAGCAAAATACGCTGTCGGGCGTCAAGGTAATGGTGATTGACGACTCGAACACCATTCGGCGCAGCGCCGAGATCTTCCTGCTGCAAGCCGGCTGCACGGTGATCCTGGCCGAGGACGGTTTCGACGCGCTGGCGAAAATCGCCGACCACCAGCCCGAATTGATCTTCGTCGACATCATGATGCCGCGCCTCGACGGTTACCAGACCTGCGCGCTCATCAAGAAGAATTCGAAGTTCCACAGCATTCCCGTCGTCATGCTGTCGTCCAAGGACGGCCTTTTTGATCGCGCGCGAGGACGGATGGTGGGTTCCGACCAGTACCTGACCAAGCCTTTCACGAAGGAAAGTTTGCTGAAGGCCGTGGCCTCGCACGTCAATCGCGCAGCGGCAGCATAGAACGCGACGGCGCCTTCCGCGTACGCGGACGCCGCCGGGGAACGCTCGAAACAGGGCAGGAATCATGGCGATCAAGAAGATACTCATTGTCGACGACTCGCCGACCGAGAGGCATGTGCTGAACGACATGCTGACCAAGGCGGGCTACGAGGTCGTCGCCAGCGACAATGGCGAAGACGCGATACAGAAGGCGCGGCAGGTCAGACCCGACCTTATCCTGATGGACGTCGTCATGCCCGGCCTCAACGGTTTCCAGGCGACGCGCGCGATCAGCCGCGACCCGGACACCCGCAACATCCCGATCATCCTGTGCACGTCGAAAAGCCAGGAGACCGACAAGATCTGGGGGATGCGTCAGGGAGCCCGCGATTACGTCGTGAAGCCCGTGAACCGCGACGAGCTGCTCGCAAAGATCAACGCGCTCGGCTGATAGCGAACCCACTTCCCGCCCGATGGCACGCGCCGCAAAACTCGACCTTCGCTCCTTCCAGAGGGAACTCGCGGCCCGCCTTGCCAGCAAGACGGCCGCGCAGGTCGAATTGTCGCGGCTTGGACTGGCGTCCGGAGGCGAGCAGTGGCTGATCCGGCTTGCCGATGCCGGCGAGGTGATTACCATGCCCGTGGTGGCAGCCGTGCCGCTGACGCAGCCGTGGTTTCTCGGCGTCGCCAATATCCGCGGAAACCTCTACAGCGTGGCCGATTTCGGTGGCTTTCTGGGCCATGACGTTGTGCCGGGTGCTGGCGGGCAGAGCCGGCTCTTGCTTTTCGGGCCGCGCGTCGGCGACCTCAAGGCGGGCATTGTCGTCCAGCGCGTGCTGGGCTTGCGCAACCTTGCGGAACTGGCGCCGGCATCGCCGCCGACGAACGCGCCGGGCTGGTATGGCCAGCGGTGGATGGACGCCGACGGAGGCGCGTGGCAGGAGATCGATCTCGCACGCCTCTCCCAGGATCCGAAGTTCTTGCGGGTCGGTCTCTAGTGTCGCGACGCCGCGAAATCACCGGTGCCGTGCCTGCTTTCGTGGTCAATCTGGCGGGCGCGTGGCGCCCGCTCCGCGGTAATCAATCGCCGGCCCCCGGAGAGGGGACCGCAACCGCATCGTTCGCATTGATCGGCGCGTGCGAACGCGTCGCGTGGAGGAAACATGGCGTTTAACATGAAATTGCCGAGACTGTTCGGCACCGACCGAGCCCCGGCTCCCGCCGCCGACCTCGACATGCCGACGACGCAAGTACGTCCGGCGCAGGCCGGATACGACCCGCTCGCCTCGGTGTCGATCATGGAGCAGTTGCGTTCGGCGACGTCCGAGATAAGGATGCCGCGCAAGCTGCCGTTTGTCGGGCATCTGCCGATCGTCAAGCAGTTCCAGGTGCTGGGCGTGGTCATGGTGACCTGTCTGGTCTTCGCGGCTTTCCTGGTTTACATCGACGGCCGCACGACATCGCAGGGCGCGGCCGCCGGATCGACGGCGACTGAAATGCAGATGCTTTCGCAGCGCCTGTCGCGTGGTACGGCACTCGCGTCGCAGGGCCAGGCGTCGGCGTTCGCCCAGCTGAAGGACAGCCGCGAGCGTTTCAAGACCGACCTCGAAGCCCTGCAGAACGGCGGCACGGTCAAAGGCGTGTCCCTCGACGTGTCTCAGGACGACACGGTCGTCAATCTGCTGAAGGACATCAGGGCGCGGTGGGACAAGGTCGACGTCAGCGCCGGGCGCGTACTCGACAACCAGCAGAGCCTGACGACCCTGTCCAAGGGACTCGAAAATATCAACCAGGGCAACAACGCCATCCTGGAACTCGCGCAGCAGGCGGCGCAGCAGGTAGGGCAGGGTGGCGGTACGTTGCGGGAAATCGAATACACGAACCAGCTCGCCGTGCTGTCGCAACGGATCGCGAAGAACGCCAACGCGCTCGCGTCATCGGAGGATATCGATCCCGAGGTAGCGTTTCTGCTGGGCAAGGATGTCGGCACCTTTCGCGACATACTCAACGGCCTCCTGAAGGGCGGCGATGCGCTGCGCTTGGCGGGTGTGCGCAGCGAGGATGCCCGCGCGACGCTGCTCGAGCTGCAGAAGCGCTTCGCGGCGTACGACGCGGGCGTCGGAGCGATTCTGCAGAACATGAATCGGCTGGTCGCGGCAAAGCAGGCTGCCCGCGGCATCAACAACGAATCCGAGGCGCTGCTCGGCGACACGACCAAGCTCGCCGAGCATTTCGAAGGCGTCGGCAAGTCGCGCACGCCGCTGATCGTGGCTGTCGTGTTCATCTTGCTGGCGTTGGGCGCCCTGGTGCTGCTCGGCAAGGTGTTTCTCGACGACGCGCGCGTCCGCGCGTTCGACAGCGAGGGCGAGAACAAGCGGAACCAGGAGGCCATCCTCCGGCTGCTGAACGAAATGGGAAATCTCGCCGACGGCGACCTGACGGTTCAGGCTTCGGTGACGGAGGATGTGACGGGCGCGATTGCGGATTCGATCAATTTCACGATCGAGGAACTGCGCACGCTGGTGCGTGGAATCAATTCGGCGACCGACCAGGTGGCGAAGGCGACGCAGGACGCGCAGGCGATCTCGAATCGTCTCTACGAGGCGTCGCAGAGGCAGAACAAGGAGATCCAGCAGGCCTCGTCCTCGGTGCTGCAGATGGCGCATTCGATCAACGAAGTGTCGCAAAGCGCCGCGCAGTCGGCGCGCGTCGCCCAGCAGTCTCTGACCGCCGCCGAAAAAGGCGGCCAGGCGGTGCAGAACCAGATCGCCGGCATGAATGAAATACGGACGCAGATACAGGACACCTCCAAACGGATCAAGCGTCTCGGCGAATCCTCGCTCGAGATCGGTGAAATCGTGGAGCTGATCTCGGACATCACCGAACAGACCAACGTGCTGGCGCTTAACGCGGCCATCCAGGCGGCTTCCGCGGGCGAAGCCGGGCGCGGGTTTACGGTCGTGGCCGAGGAAGTGCAGCGGCTCGCCGAGCGATCCGGCGAGGCAACGAAGCAGATCGAAGCCATCGTGAAGACCATTCAGGCCGATACACAGGATGCGGTGGCCGCCATGGAAAAGTCGACCGTCGGCGTGGTCGAAGGGACCAAGCTCTCCGATGCCGCCGGCCAGGCGCTCGAGGAGATCCGCAAGGTGTCGCGTGAACTCGCCGAATTGATCGGCGGTATCTCGGCGCAGACGCAGAAGCAGTCGACGTCGGTTTCCGACGTCACTCGCGGCATGCAGGGGATCCTGAAGATCACCGAAGAGACGACCGAAGGCACGAAGCAGACGAATGTGTCGATCGGCCAGCTGACGAAGCTGGCGGCCGAACTTCGCAGTTCCGTGGCGGGTTTCAAGGTCTGACGCCGGCATTCGCGCCGGAGCATACCCTGCGGAATCCCGGCCGAATCCCCGTGTGGGCGCGGTTCTTGCTCTGAGGGTTTGAACGCAGAAAACGAGACTCGAGTGGCGATCGACACCGCATCTGAATTTGACCTGGGCCCGCTTTCGTGGGTGCAGGGTGAGATCGATCAGGCCCTGACGCTGGGTCTGGAGGCGCTCGCTGCCTATAACGCGACCGAAAAGGATCTGGCGGCGCTCAAACACGCGCGGACGCATGTACACCAGGCGGCTGGCGCCATTCAGATGGTGGGCCTCGACGCCGTCACCGCTTTCACCGACGAAATCGAGCGCCAGCTCGCGCGCGTCGAAGGTCTCCCGGCGCAGGACGCGCAGACCGCGTGCGACGCGGTCGAGCGCGCTTGCAAGAAGCTGCGGATATTTCTCGATGAGCTGGTCAAGGGCGCCGCGCCGGTGCCCCTCAAGCTCTTCCCCGAATACGAGGCGATGCAGAGCACGCGCGGCGTGAAGGCCGCTTCGCCGACCGACCTTTTCTACCCCGATCTGGCGCCGCGCGCGCCGAAACTCGGGCCGCCGCAGGTGATCGCGCCGGGCAGGCTTCCGTCCTACATGGTGAAGCAGCGCCGAATCTATCAGCGTGGCCTCCTGTCATGGTTGCGCGGCGACGATGACGGTGTCCGATCCATGCGCGACGCGGTCGCGGGCATCGAAAGCGCGACCACGCAGCCGAACCTGCGGGCTTTCTGGTGGACCGTCGGCGCATTGCTCGAAGCGCTGGTCGACCGCGGGCTCGAGTCGGGATTCGGCGTCAAGCAGCTCACCGCGCGCATCGACCTGCAGATCCGCCGCGTCGTCGAAGGCTCGGCAAAGGTCGCGGACCGGCTGCGGCGCGAAGTGCTCTACTACATTGCGATCAGCGCCCCTGTCGCGCCTTCGGTGCAGGCGGTGCAGAAGGGATTCCGGCTGTCGGGATTGATCCCGTCGGCAGAGGTGCTCAATGCCGATCTCGTGCGCATCCAGCCGCACCTCCGCGAAGCGCGCGACCAGCTGTCCACGGCGAAGGACGCGTGGCTGAAATTCACTTCGGGCCGCGCCGAGAACCTGCCCAAACTGAAGCAGATGCTCGCAGGCGTGCACAAGCATGTCGCCGAAGTCGGCAACGGCGCGCTGATGAAGCTCACGGCGTCGCTGATCGAGCGACTGAACAAGATGCCGCACGCCGTTCCCGAGCCGCTGGCGATGGAATATGCGACCGGGATGCTGCTGGCGGAGAGCGCGCTCGAGAATTACGCCGGATTGTCGCCGGATTTCCCGAAACAGGTCGAGGCGATGCTGGCGCGAATCGACGCCGCCAGATCGTCGCGTCCGGTGACCGGCGTGACAAGCGCGCCGCTGCTCGACGAGATGTCGAAGCGCGCCCAGGAGCGGTTGCTGCTCGCGCAGGTGGGCCGCGAGATCCAGGCCAACCTGCGCCACATGGAGCAAGTGCTCGACGCGTTCTTCCGCGACAACGCCAAACGCGGCGAACTTGCGACTCTGGGCAAGGACAGCCAGCAGATCCGCGGCGCGCTCAAGATCCTCGGCCTCGCGGACGCGGAGCGCCTGCTCGGTCTCTGCCAGGAGCAGATCGACACGTACGCGAACGCGGAAACGGAAGTGTCCATCGAGGATCTGGAACTCCTCGCCGAGGCGCTGTCCGGCCTGGGCTTCTACATCGAGGCGGTCGAACAGCAACGCCCCGAACGCGATCGCCTGATCGCGCCTCTCCTCGCTCAGCGACTCGGTCATGCGACAAAGTCCGTGGACGTCGACCGAGGCGATACGGTCGAGGCCGCTGTCGAGGAATTGCGCAACGCGCTGCCGGGATTGATCGCCGAGGTGCACCGCGCGCCGGCGGATGAAACGGCGCGCGAGTCCTTGCGCACGAAGCTCGAGTCATTGCGCGACGACGCCGAGTTGATCGGCGACGGGGAGCTCGTGGCGCAGGCTGTCGCGGCGCTCGGCGAGTTTGATGCGGGCGGCACGGTATCGCTGGCTGC
Organism: uncultured beta proteobacterium; assembly: GCA_963726775.1. Lineage (GTDB taxonomy): Bacteria > Pseudomonadota > Gammaproteobacteria > Burkholderiales > Casimicrobiaceae > CAIWHR01. Next base: position 412,944 of record CAVSDL010000001.1, on the reverse strand, counting down.
CGCGGTCACCGCCATCACCGACAGCGGCGGCGCGGCGCCGGCGCCGGCAATTTCCGAGGAAACGCAGCGGCTGCTCGACACCGACGCGACGGCGCTCGATGCCGAGCTGCTCGAGATCTACCTGACCGAAGCCGAAGAGGTGCTCGACACGATCGCCGCGAATCGCCGGACGCTCGAGGAGAATCACGGCGACCGCGAAGCGCTGCGCACGGTGCGGCGCCAGTTTCATACGCTGAAAGGCAGTGGCCGGATGGTCGGCCTCAACCAGCTGGGCGAGATCGCATTCGAGGTCGAGAAGGTCAACAACCGCCTGCTCGAGGAAGACCGGGTCGTTACGCCGGCCGTGCTGGCCATGATCGACGTTGCGGAACGTAATTTCCGGCAGTGGGTGGCGCTGCTCTCCGCTACGGGTCGCGTCGTCGCGGATCCCGCCGAGCTCCACGGCGCGATTGCCGCCGTGGAGTCGGAGCTTCCCGCGGGACGGGCATCCGTGCTGACGCCGACGCCACCCGCGCCCGTGCCCGGGGAAGCCGCACGAGTTGCGGGCCCCGCGCACGACCCTTCCGCTGCCCTGCCACTGGCCGTGCCGGAGGTCATCGAGCTTGCCGAGCTGGGCAGCGTGCACGCCGGAGAAGCGCCGCTGGTGACGCCGCTTGCCGAAGAGGAAATCGAAATTCCTGCGGGCAGCGTCAACGCAAGGCTTGATGAACCCGTTGCCGGGGTGCCGATCGCGAAATTTCCGATCGCGCAGCTGTCGATTGCGGAGCCGCCGATTGTCGACGACACGAATGCGGAGCTGCCCGTCTTGGAGCCGCCGCTACCGGAATCGCCGTCGCTTGCGGCGCCGCAGGTTGCGGAGAACCGCGAGGTGGAGGCGCCGGTCGCAGAAGCCCCGGTCCCCTTCCCGACGCCGCTCGCGGAAACAACGCATGCGCCCGGGGAGCCGGAAGAGATCACGGTCGGCGATGTTACGTTGTCCGCGGTCCTTTTCGGCATCCTCGTCGACGAGGCCGATCAACATCTCGCGACGCTTGCCTACGAGCTCGAGGTGCTCCAGTTCGACTCGAATCAGAAGCCGTCGCCGGCGATGGTGCGAGCGAGCCATACGCTGTGCGGGATTCACCGGACCGGCGGCTTTCCGGTGGTCGCGACGACCGCGAAGGCGCTCGAGCAGTGCTTGCTCGGCCTGCAACAGCTGTCGCCACCCCGTAGCGCTGCTCAGCTGGTGCTCGCGCGCGCGGTCGAGGGGCTGGGCGCGCTCGTCGGTCGGGTCAAGGCACGCACCGGCTTCACGCCCGCAGATATCACCGAAGCCGGCGAGATCCAGCGCGAACTCGAGATGCTGCGGCAGGAATCGACGGCGGAGCCCACCCCCGCCGACGCCGAGGCGCAGGCGGAGCACGATGCCGCGCACGACGAGCACGGCGACGCGCACGACGAGCACGGCGACGCGCGGCCGGTGCCCGTGCTCGCCGTGACGCGTGAACCCGATATCGTCATTCCCGCGCCAGCCGAGGATCCGCTCGCCGATGTCCGCGACGAGCTGGACCAGGATGTCCTCCCGATCTTCCTCGAGGAAGCCGGTGAGCTCTTTCCCCAGACCGGCGAACAGCTGCGGGCATGGAGGCGCCGTCCGTCCGACGCCGAAGCCCTCAGCCAGCTGCGACGGACCTTGCACACTTTCAAGGGAAGCGCGCGGATGGCCGGAGCGATGCGCCTGGGCGAGCTCACGCACCGGATGGAATCGCGTCTCGAAATCGGCAACGTGCCTGTGGCTGAGACATCCGCGCTGTTCGATGCGCTGGACGACGACTTCGATCAGATCGCGTACGTGTTCGAAGCGCTCCGCGAGGGTCGGACCAATGTGCTGCTGCCATGGGTCGCCGCAGCACAGTCGGCGGCAGCGGCCGAACGCGAACGAGCCGCACCGGAATCCGAGGCCGTCGCGACACCGGATGTTCCCGCGCCGTCCGTGAGCCCGCCGGTCGCCGCGAAGCCGATCGTCGTCCCTCTGACGCCGGCCGTGCACACTTATGTGCCCGCGACCGTACCGACGTCCGCGCCAGCGTCCGCAGCTGCGCCGGACATCGAAGCCGAGTCCGGCCAGCGAGCGCACCTCAGAGTGCGTGCGGATATGATCGACCGGCTCGTGAACGAAGCCGGCGAGGTGGCAATTGCCCGTTCGCGCATCGAAGGCGAACTCCGGTCCCTGAAATCCAATCTTCTCGAGCTCACGGGCAGCGTGATCCGACTCCGCACCCAGGTGCGCGAGATCGAAATCCAGGGCGAGTCGCAGATCCAGTCGCGGATGTCGCAGGTGGGCGAAGCCGCCGAGGGGTTCGACCCGCTCGAGTTCGACCGCTATACGCGTTTCCAGGAGTTGACGCGCTCGCTCGCGGAGGGCGTCAACGACGTCTCGACAGTGCAGCAGTCGCTGCTGAAGAACCTCGACGACGCCGATGCAGCGCTGGTCGCGCAGACACGGCTGTCGCGGGACGTTCAACAGCAGCTGTTCTCAATCCGGACCGTGCCGTTCGGGAGCCTTTCCGAGCGGCTCTACAGGATCCTGCGCACGACGGCCAAGGAACTCGACAAGCGCGCCAATCTCGAGATCCGTGGCGGAAAGACCGAGCTCGACCGATCGGTGCTGGAGAAGCTCGCCGGGCCGCTCGAACATCTGCTGCGCAATGCGCTCGACCACGGCATCGAGGCGCGCAGCGTGCGCGCGCAGGCCGGCAAGCCCGAGACCGGCGAGATCGCGCTGACGGTGAGGCAGGTCGGCAACGAAATCGCAATTGAATTGACCGACGACGGCAGCGGATTGAATCTCGAGCATATCCGCGCCAAAGCGGTTGCCCAGGGCAGGATTGCCGCCGATGCGCAGCCGACGACCGCCCAGCTCATCGAATGCATTTTCCAGCCGGGCTTCTCGACGGCGGCCAAAGTCACCCAGGTGTCGGGACGCGGCATCGGCATGGACGTCGTGCGCGCCGAGATCGCGGCGCTGGGCGGTCGCGTCGAAGTGACGACGCAACCCGGTGCGGGATCGGCATTCCTCGTCTACCTGCCGCTTACGCTTGCGGTAGCCCAGGCGGTGCTGGTCCGAGCGGGTGGACGGCTGTGGGCGCTGCCCGCCCCGATGGTCGAGCAGGTGCAGCAGGTGAAGGCGGAGGCGCTGGTCAGTCTCTACGTGCAGCGCCGCGTCGAGTGGCAGGGCCGGAGCTACCCGTTCCACTACTTGCCCCGCCTTCTCGGCGACCTTCATTACAGTCCCGAAACCGGCCGCTACAACGCTGTGTTGCTGTTGCGCGCCGGGCAGAGCCTTGCGGCAGTGCACGTCGACGAAATGATCGGCCACCAGGAAGTCGTGGTCAAGAACATCGGGCCGCAACTCGCCCGGGTGTCCGGAATTGCCGGCGCCACGGTACTGGGAACAGGAGAAATCGTCCTGATCATCAACCCGGTTCAGCTCGCGCAACGGGCCGACGTCCCGGTTTTTGACCCGAACGCCGAACAGCTCGCACCGCAGGTGCCGAAGATGGGTTCTCCTGCCGCGACCGCCGGCCCGCCGCTGGTGATGATCGTCGACGACTCGCTGACGGTGCGCAAGATCACGAGCCGCATGTTGACGCGCGAGGGCTTTGCCGTCGTTACCGCGAAGGACGGCGTCGACGGGCTCCAAGTGATCACCGACCGCACGCCCGACGTCATCCTGCTCGACATCGAAATGCCGCGGATGGACGGCTTCGAGTTCGCAAAGACGCTGAAACGCGACCCGAAGCATGCGCACATTCCGATCATCATGATCACTTCGCGAACCGCGGAAAAGCATCGCAATCGCGCCAAGGAGCTGGGTGTCGACCTCTACCTCGGCAAGCCGTACCAGGAAGAGGAGCTGCTGAAGAATCTGCGGGAGATGCTGGCGCTGGCGATGTAGGACTGCCGGCAGCGGCCGAATGGGAACGGCGCGGGGACCCCGCGCCGCTTTCTTTTCGGCTGCCGACCGACTCAAGGCAAGCAACGCCCGGTGGCGCCCCCGGCGCCTGTACCTTCGGATTGCTGCCGCAATGGCCCTGCGCGGTGTTGCAATGGCGGGCCAGAGCCGGCTCCGCTTCGTTTGGCTCGCTCCCGGCCCTTTCAGCCGCAACGCCCTTGCGGACATGGTGTGAACACGCCCTGGCATGCCGGCGGTCGTTCCGGCGCCGGTATAATTCGCGACAATAGCCAAAGGGGGAGGTAAGGAGCATGGCGAACTACGCCACTGAGAATATCCGCACCGTCGCGCTCGTGGGCCAGGGCGCGTCCGGAAAAACGACGCTGGCCGAGGCGCTGCTGCTCAAGTCGGGAGCGATCAAGGAAGCGGGCACGGTCGAACGCGGCACGACGGTCGCTGATTTCGATGCGTTGGAAAAGTCGTGGCAGCACTCGCTGCGCGCATCGATCCTGCACCTCGACACGCAGGACACCCGCGTCCATCTGATCGACACGCCCGGATTTCCGGATTTCATCGGACAGGCGATCGGCGCGCTGGATGCCGTCGAGACGGCCGCCGTCGTGATCAGCGCGCAAAGCGGCATGGAAATGATCGCCTCGCGGATGATGGATTGGGCGGCGAAGCGTCGGTTGTGCCGCCTTGTCATCGTCAACAAGATCGACGCCGAGAACGTCGACCTGCCGCAGGTGCTGGCGACGATCCAGGCGGCGTTCGGCAAGGAGTGCCTGCCGATCAACCTGCCCGCCGGTGGCGGCAAGCGTGTCGTGGACTGCTTCTTCAATCCGGAGGGCGAGTCCGATTTTTCGTCGGTCGCGGACGCACACCGGGCTCTCGTCGATCAGGTCGTCGAGGTCGACGAGGACCTGATGTCGCTCTACCTCGAGCAGGGCGAGATCGCGGCGGACCAGTTGCACGCTCCGTTCGAGAAGGCGTTGCGCGACGGCCATCTCGTGCCGGTGTGCTTCGTCTCGGCAAAGACCGGCGCCGGCGTCGGCGAGTTGCTCGACGTGCTGGTGAAACTCGCGCCCAATCCGACCGAAGGCAATCCCCCGCTGTTCTACAAGGGAGAGGGCGACGCCGTCGAGGAGTTCCGCTCGGCGCCGGATCCGAAGAAGCATGTGCTGGCCCATGTATTCAAGGTCGTCGTCGATCCGTTCGTGGGCAAGCTCGGCGTGTTCCGGGTCCATCAGGGGACGGTGACCAAGGACACGCAGCTTTTCATCGGCGATGGCCGCAAGCCGTTCAAGGTCGGCCATCTGTTCCTGCTGCAGGGCGGAAAGCACGTCGAGATCGAGCGCGCCGTCCCGGGCGACATCGCGGCCGTGGCCAAGGTCGACGACATCGAGTTCGACTGCGTCCTGCACGATTCGCACGACGAGGACCAGATCCGCATGCGGCCGCTCGAGTTCCCGGTCCCGATGCAAGGCGTGGCCATCACGCCCAAGAAGCGCGGCGACGAGCAGCGGATCTCCGACGTGCTGCACCGGATGCTTGCCGAGGATCCCACGCTCGTGGTGGAGCACGATGCCTCGACCAACGAAACGGTGTTGCGAGCATTGGGCGAGCTCCACCTGCGCTCGATCCTCGAGCGGATGGCAAGCCAGTTCAAGCTGGAGATCGACACGCGCCCGCCCCGTATCCCCTACCGCGAGACGATCACCGCGCAGGCGGAGGGTTTTCACCGGCACAAGAAGCAGACCGGCGGCGCCGGCCAGTTCGGCGAGGTTTCGCTGCGCGTCGAACCGCTGGAGCGCGGCGCGGGGTTCCAGTTCCTGGACCAGACGAAGGGCGGCGTGATTCCGCACCAGTTCATTCCTGCGGTGCAGAAGGGCGTCGAGTCCGTCCTCGTCAACGGTGCCGTCGCGGGCTTCCCGATGCAGGACGTGCGCGTCGTCGTCCACGACGGCAAGCATCATCCGGTGGACTCGAAGGAAGTCGCGTTTGTTGCAGCCGGGCGCAAGGCGTTCCTCGACGCCATCGAAAAGGCCCGCCCCATCGTGCTGGAGCCGATCGTCACCGTCGAGATTCTCTGTCCCGAGTCGAATACCGGCGACATTGCCGGCGATCTGTCGTCGCGACGCGGCCAGGTGACGGGGACTACAGGGCTGCAGCCGGGCGTCATCGCCGTCAGCGGCCTCGCTCCGCTCGTCGAGCTCGAAGGCTACTCGGCGCGACTGAAATCGGTGACGGGCGGGCATGGCTCCTGGTCGATGCAACTCTCGCATTACGAGCCGGCGCCACCCGGCCTGCAGCAGCAGCTGTCCGCGGAATACCGGAAGTCGCGGAAGCAGGAGGAGGAATGAAGCTCACGACCGGATCTCCGGATCAGGGTGCTTCGCGATCCGCGTAGCGCGCGATTCGGTGAGCCCGCACTGACCGGGGACGTTGCGCATGGAACTCGCGGTGTTCGGCGCGACGGGGCAGACAGGCCAAGCTCTGGTCGCCGCGGCGCTTGCGCACGGCTGGAATGTGCGCGCATTTGTACGAACGCAGGCCGGGGCTTCGTTGGCGCTGCCGACGGGCCTGAAGGTCGTGCGCGGTGATCCTCAGCGGCCGCCCGACATCGCGACGGCCGTGCGCGGCAGCGACGCGGTCTGCTGCGTTTTCGGCCCGCGGCCTCCCTATGCCGAGGCATTCTGCGCGCCCTTCACGCAAAGCATCATCAACGCGATGCAGGCGGAGCGTACGCGCCGGATCGTGTGTCTGACGGGCGCGATGGTCGGCGCCATGCCCCCGAATACAAGTGTCGCGCTGCGCCTCATGGCGGCCGCATTCCGCTGGCGTCTGCCGGCGATCGCCGCCGATGGCGCGGAACAGGAGGCGATCGTGACAGCGAGCGGACTTGACTGGACGCTCGTGAAGCCGCCGCGGCTTACTTCCCGACCGCGCACGACGACGGTCCACGCCAATGCGGCGCTGCCCGTGGGCGCCATGAGCAGCATAGGCCGGCAGGACCTCGCCGAATTCATCTTTCGCGCGGCGGCGCACGATCGCTTTGTCGGCCAGCGCGTCTATGTGCGCGGCTGAACCGCGATCCGCAGGGCGCTCGTCGAGCGCGTGATGACCCCCTCGAGCGCGATTCGGCGTCTTGGGCCTGTCGCGCTGCCCGCTATTTCGGGGCAGTGGAATTTCTGTCCGTCGCTGCCGTGCCGACGCGAGTCTCGTCGAGAACGCGGTCGACGTGGGGTTGCGCTCCGATCAATGCGTCGAGCGCACGGCGTTGCGCCGCCGACCGTACGCAGCCGGTCACGGTGACGAACTTGCGCGTCGTCGACACCCACAGCGACGCGTCGGCGAATTTCGTGTCGGCGGCGATGGCGGCGCGGACGCGCTCGTTGATCTCCGGATCCCGCCTGTAAGCGCCCCCGGGTTCGCACGAGCCCTCCATCGCGCAACGCGTTCCGCGCTCCACGCGCTCGTGGGCGACGATGCGAGACTGCTCGATGGTCAGGAGCGGTGGCGCGGTCTCCCTGCAGCCTCGATAGCCGTCTGCGGCGCGGGCAAATGGATCGAGCTGCACGAGCTCGCCAGCGCTGGCAATCGGAACAATGCCGATCCCGAACGCAAACGCACCCCGTGTCGCGAGCCGGCACAGCGATGTCGTTCGCATTGCGAAAGCCGACGTGGCGACGGACAAGCGCACCTCGGTCTCCGAATCGCCGGACGTGGCCGGCGACTGCCTGCCAGTTTCGATCCGTTCGATCGCGCGCGTCGTCGCCCGATCGACGACGGGTGCCGGATCGTCGCGGCGAAAGCGGGCGCGCGCCCTATCGTCCACGCGGAAACCGCAGGTCGCTGGCGCGCAGTTCGTGACGCCACAACAACGCGCCCTCCGCATCGCGGCTTTCGAGAGCGATGCGGCGGTCGTTTCCCGGCCCCGCGACACGGATCAGTCCGAATTGCCGCTTCAGCACGAGCGTCCCCGGCACCACCGATGGATCGGCGCGTTCGGCATCATCGATCTTCGCCGGCGGTCGCGAGGTCAGAGGACTCGACGTGAATTCGACGAGCGGATAGGCGCCGGGGCGCTCGATGCGCAGCAGCTCGCCGAAATGGCGATCGCCGGACAGAAAGACGACACCTTCGATCTTCCGGAGCATGAGCCAGTCGGCGAACGCCTTCTGCTCCGACGCAAAATGGTGCCATCCTTCGAAGCGGCTCGATGGGTTCCAGAACTGGCTTCCACCTGCGATGATCTTGATGCTCGTTCGCGGCGCCGACACGAGCGCCTGTTTCAACCATTCGACCTGTCGCGCGCCGAACATGGACTTGTCAGGGCCGTCCGGCCAGCGGTTCGGCGACCGGTAGTAGCGGTCGTCGAGCAGGAAGAAGAGGACGTCCCCATAGCGCGCGGCGCCGAACGCTCCCGGCACGTCGGGCAACCCCGAGCTGGGATTCGGCCAGAAACGCCGGAATAGCTCGAGCGTGTCGCCCTTCAGGACGTACGACGCGTCGGAATCGTTCGGTCCATAGTCATGGTCGTCCCAGATCGCAATGTGCGCGGTCGCCCGCAATAGCGCCTGCAGCGGCTCGAAGGCGCGCTGGCGCCGATAGCGCATCGCCATCGCGGACGGGTCGTAGAAATCGGGTTGTTGCAGATAGACGTTGTCGCCCAGCCAAAGCATGATGTCCGGCTTCTGCGCGGCGATTGCATCGAAAATGCCGAACCCGCCGCCATAGTCGTGGCCTGGCCACAACGGATCGGGATCGGCAAGGAAAAAGCAGGAACCGATCGCGATCGTCACCTCCTGCGCGTCGGCGGCCTTCGCCCAGTAAGGTTGCGCGCGAAACGTACCCTCGTAGCGGTCGGCACCCGCTTCGACGCGGTAACTGGCGACCGCGCCGGGCTTCATCCCGGAGAGGCGGGCGATGACGACGGCGTCGTTCGCCGCGGTGGCCTCCAGCACCACGCGGCGATCCACGGTTTCGCCTGCGGGCCGCCAGGCCACGGTCACCATTCCCGGGGCGTCGGCCTGTATCCAGAGCGTTCCGCTGGTGAGGTCGGGATATCCGTGCATCACGACGAGCTTCGCGTCTGCTGGCGGCGCCGCCAGCACGCATGCGGACGCGAGCGCGAGGAAGATCAATGCCTTGTCGGCGCCATGTACGATGGATGGAGCGACGAATTGGCGCATGGCGGGGGTAACTGCAAGGGTCGGCGGCGGGGAGTTACTAATTGTGCCGGCAGGGGGCGGCGATTACAATTGAGTCCATGGGTGGATCTGCCGCCAGTTTCACGCATCATTTCCTGATCGCCATGCCCGCCATGGCCGACCCGCATTTTGCGAATACGCTGACGTACGTATGCGAGCACAACCAGGACGGCGCGCTCGGCATCGTGGTCAACAAGCCGACGGACATGACACTTTCGGCCTTGTTCGAACAGATTGACGTTCCGCTCAGGGACACGCAGCTCCGGAAGACGCCGGTTCATTTCGGCGGGCCCGTGCAGGTGGATCGCGGCTTCGTGCTGCACCGCCCACTGGGCAACTGGCAGTCAACGCTGGCGATCAGTGACGACCTCGGCCTCACCACGTCGAAGGACGTGCTGGAAGCCGTAGCCCGGGGCGATGGCCCGAAAAGCGTGCTGGTGTCGTTGGGCTATGCCGGCTGGTCGGCCGGGCAACTGGAGCAGGAGATCGCGCAGAACGCCTGGCTCACCGTCGAGGCCGATGCGGGAGTCATATTCGAAACTCCGCCCGAGGCCCGACTGCCGGCTGCCATGCGCCTGCTGGGAATAGATTTCTCGCGGCTGTCCGACGACGTCGGGCACGCGTGACACTTGAACGCCGAACTGCGGGCGGACGAAGGATCGGTCCTCGCGTTCGATTTCGGGACGCGCAGGATCGGTGTTGCAGTCGGCAACACGCTGGTGCGCGTCGCGCATCCGCTGACGACCATCGCCGGCGAAGCGAAGGCCGCGCGCTTTGCGGCCATCGGAGCGCTCGTCGCCGAGTGGCGGCCGCATACGCTCGTGGTCGGACGGCCCGTGCATGCCGACGGCACCGAGCACGAGATGACGACGCGCGCCGAACGGTTCGCGCGAGCGCTCGAAGGGCGCTACGGCCTGCCGGTGGCGCGCGTGGATGAGCGGTACACCTCGCAGGTCGCCGACGTGGACCTGCGCGCCGCGGGCATGCGGGGAGCCGCTGGCAAGGCGGCGCGCGATGCGGTTGCCGCGCAACTGATTCTGCAGTCCTGGCTGGACGCCGACAATCGAAACGACATCCGTGGCCTTGCCTGACGCCGAACAGACGCTCGCCGCCCTCGCCGACCGCATGCGCGGCGCGATTGCGTTCGAAGCAAAGCTCGTCGGCATTTACTCTGGAGGCGCGTGGCTCGCCGAGCGCCTCGCACGGATGATCCCGGGCGACCACCCGGTTGGTTACATCGACGTCTCGTTCTATCGGGACGATTTCAGCCGCAAGGGCCTGAAACCGGAGGTCAGACGCACCCATTTGCCCTTCGACGTCGAGGGTGCGACGGTCGTGTTGGTCGACGATGTGCTCTTTACGGGCCGCAGCGTCCGCGCCGCGGTCAACCAGCTGTTCGATTACGGACGTCCGGCGTGCGTCGAGCTTGCCGTGCTTGTAGACCGCGGCGGGCGCGAACTGCCTCTCGAAGCCACGTACGTCGGTGTGCGCCTCGCCGTCGCGCGCGACATTTCGATCGAGCTGTCGCGCGCTCCGGACGGCAGGCTCACGCTCGCCGGCCGGCCCGCCGCCGACGCGACGGGCGGAGCGGCCGATGCGTAATCCGCAGCTCGACGCCAGCGGCGCGCTCACGCACCTCCTGACGCTCGAAGGCCTCCCGGCCGAGGTCATCGTCCGCATCCTCGACACCGCGGTCCCGTTCGCGTCGATCTCGGAGCGCGACGTGAAGAAGGTGCCGCTGCTGCGCGGGCGCTCGGTCTTCAATCTGTTTTTCGAGAATTCGACGCGCACGCGGACGACATTCGAGATCGCGGCCAAGCGCCTCTCCGCCGACGTAATCAATCTCAACATCGGCGCCTCGTCGACGAGCAAGGGCGAGACGCTGCTCGACACCGTGGACAACCTCGTCGCGATGAACGCCGACATGTTCGTGGTCCGCCACGCACAATCGGGCGCGCCGCACCTGATCGCCGCGCACCTCAACCGGACCGGGCGCGCGCACGTCCACGTGATCAACGCCGGCGACGGCCGCCATGCGCACCCGACGCAGGGGCTGCTCGACCTGTTCACGATCAGGCATTACAAGAAGGATTTCCGGAAGCTCACCGTCGCGATAGTCGGTGACGTGCTCCACTCCCGTGTCGCTCGCTCGCTGATCCATGGCCTGACCACGCTGGGCACGCCGGAGGTCCGCGCGATCGGTCCCAAGACGCTGCTTCCCACCGCGGTGCGAGCGCTGGGAGTCCAGGTGCACCATGACATGCGCGAAGGCCTCAAGGGCTGCGATGTCGTCGTCATGCTGCGCCTGCAGAGCGAGCGGATGAAGGGAGCGCTGCTGCCGTCCACCGGCGAATATTTCAAGCACTACGGCCTCACGCCGGAGAAGTTGGCGTTGGCGAATCCCGATGCCATCGTGATGCACCCGGGCCCGATGAACCGCGGCGTCGAGATCGATTCGGCGGTGGCCGATGGTGACCGCAGCGTGATCCTGCCCCAGGTGACATTCGGAATCGCGATACGCATGGCGGTGATGAGCCTCCTGGCGGGAAATTGAATCCAAGATCCTGAACCACAGAGAACGCAGAGAACGCGGGGGAGAATCATGAAAGATGCGCTGGGATGACTGGCCGGACTCGGACGGATCGCGTACTGCGATGTTCGCTTTCGGACTCCATTCACGCAGGCATCGTGTTTTCTCCGTGTTCGCCAGCGATGAAGGCATGGCCTTGACGTGAAAATCGAAATTCGCAATGGCCGCGTCGTCGACCCGAAAAACGGGATCGATCGCATCGCTTCGCTTTACATCGCCGCCGGTAAGGTCGTGGCGATCGGCGATGCGCCGGCCGGCTGGACTGCGAACCGGATGATCGACGCTACCGGACTCGTCGTGTCGCCCGGCTTCATCGACCTGGCCGCCCGGCTGCGCGAGCCCGGGTTCGAGTACAAGGCGACACTCGAATCCGAAATGGAAGCCGCCATCGCCGGCGGCGTCACGAGCCTCGCCTGCCCGCCCGACACCGATCCGCCGCTCGACGAGCCAGGCCTGGTCGAGATGCTCAAGCATCGCGCGCGCTCGCTCAACCAGGCGCACGTGTACCCGGTCGGTGCGCTGACCGTCGGCTTGAAGGGCGAGGACCTGACCGAGATGGGCGAGCTCGCGGAAGCCGGTTGCGTCGCGTTCTCGCAAGCCGGAGTGCCGCTCGCCGACACGCAGGTGCTGTTGCGCGCGATGCAATATGCGGCGACGTTCGGCCACCGCGTGTGGCTGCGGCCGCAGGATCCGCATCTCGGTAAGGGCGGCGTCGCGCATGACGGCGAGGTCGCGACGCGCCTCGGGCTGCCCGCGATTCCATCGTCCGCGGAGACGATCGCGCTGGCGACGATCTTCGCGCTGGTCCGCGAGACCGGTGTGCGCGTCCACCTCTGTCGCCTTTCGACCGCCGCTGGAGTGGACATGGTCCGCGTCGCGAAAGCGGAAGGACTGCCGGTGACCTGCGATGTCGCCGTGCACCACTTGCACCTTTGTGACGTGGATATCGGCTGGTTCGACGCGCTATGCCATCTGGTGCCGCCGCTGCGCGGTACGCGCGACCGCGCGGCGCTCCGCGCGGGGCTCGTGGACGGCACGATCGACGTCGTCTGCTCCGATCACACGCCGGTCGACGACGACGGCAAGCAGCTGCCGTTCGCCGAATCGGAACCCGGGGCGACCGGCCTGGAGCTCCTGTTGCCGCTTACGCTCAAGTGGGCGGCCGTCGACAAGGTCCCGTTGTCCGCCGCGATAGCTCGCATCACCGCGGAGCCGGCGGCGATCCTCGGCATCGACGCGGGGCACCTCGCCGTCGGCCAGGCGGCCGACGTCTGCATCTTCGACCCGGCAATGCACTGGCAGGTCGATGCGAAGGCACTGAAAAGCCAGGGCAAGAACACGCCGTTCCTGGGGCTTGAAGTCTCCGGAAAGGTCCGTTACACGCTGGTGGGCGGGCAGGCCGTCGGCGAAGGCTGACGTTGTGAACGGGACCTGATTGGCGCTGCGCGCGCGGGAGGGGAATGCCGCGTGACGCCGCCTGTTCGCTCCAATCGAAACCATGTTTGCGCCGGATCGGCGCGCTACCGAGGAGGCCCCTTGAAACTCGATATCGAGCAGGACATGAAGGGCATTCTGCCCGAGAAGGACTTCGATCGCCGTGATTTCATCTGGTCGGCGCTCGGCGCGAGCGCGGCGCTGGCACTGTCGTCGCCTTCTTCGGCGCAGCAGATCACGACCGACAGCGATGGGTTGGTCGCGACCGACATTTCGATTCCGACGAAAAGCGGCGAGCTTCGCGGCTACCGTGCCATGCCGGCTGCGGGCGGCCCGTTCCCGGTTGTTCTCGTCGCCGCCGAGATCTTCGGTCTCAATCCCTACGTCAAGGATGTCTGCCGGCGCCTCGGCAAGGCCGGCTATTACGCGATCGTGCCCGATCTCTACACGCGCAAGGCCGACCTCACCAAGCTCAGCACCATGGCCGAGATTGCGCCGATCGTGAACAGCAAGTACGACACCGAGCTCGTCGCCGACTACGATGCGACGATCGAATTCGCGCGGGCGAGCTTCAAGGGCGACGTGGCGCGTGTCGCCATCACCGGATTTTGCAGAGGCGGACGCACGACGCTGGTGTACGCGGCGGCCAATTCCAGGGTCAAGGCTGCGGCCGCGTGGTACGGTCCGGTCCTCGGCGCGACCAACGAGTTCACGCCGCGGACGGCGATGGATCGCGCCGGCGAGATCAAGGTTCCGGTGCTCGGTCTGTACGGCGCCAAGGATGCCGGCATCCCGCTGGACCAGGTGGAAAAGTTTTTCGCGGCATTGAAGGCGGCGGGCACGCCGTCGGAATTGGTCGTCTACCCGGAATCCGGTCACGGGTTCCACGCCGATTTCCGGCCCGACAACTATCGCAAGGCGGATGCCGAGGATGGATGGAAGCGAATGCTTGCGTGGTTCGCCAAGTACGGTGTCGTGTAGGCGCCGTCGCGACGGTGGGGAAAGAGGGCGGCGAGGGGCAACTCTGCCGCCTCTCTTTTGTGGGGAGCCGCCATTTGCCAGGATGCGCGACGCCCGGCGCTGCGTGTCGCATCCCGGAGATTGGCTGGCGTCACTTGTCCTTGGGCATGCGCCCCAACAAATGGAATTCGTCGTTCGGCCGCATCCCGGTAAGGTTGGCCATCCGGTTCGACAGCGCGAAGAACGCGGCAATCGCACCGATATCCCAGATGTCCTCGTTGGTGAATCCGTGTGCCGAAAGCGCCGCGAAATCCTCGTCGCCGATTTCGCCGCTCCGTAGAGCAACTTTCATTGCGAACGCCAACATGGCCTTCTGGCGTGGCGTGATGTCGGCCTTGCGGTAGTTCGTCGCCACCTGATCGGCCACGAAGGGATCCTTCGCATAAATGCGCAGGATCGCGCCGTGCGCGACGACGCAATAGAGGCAATCGTTGGCCCCTGACGTGGCGACGACGATCATCTCCCGTTCGGCCTTGGTGAGACCGCCATCCTTCAGTATCAGGGCGTCGTGGTAGGCGAAGAAGGCTCTGAATTCCGCTGGACGATGAGCCAACGTCAGGAAGACGTTGGGGACAAATCCTGCTTTCTCCTGCACTTCGATAATCCGCGCCCGGATATCCTCGGGCAAGTCTTCGAGTCTCGGGACCGGGTAGCGACTGATTGAAGGCGCACTCATGCGAATGAGTCTACCAGCCGGGGACAGACCAATCCAGGACGAGGACGGAACGTGGTTTTCGCGGATGGACAAAGATCGACCAGGACGGTCTCGGATTTTTCTGACAGCAGACACTTGAATAGGCCATTACTCGCCCGCAGCATCGTCATGGGGCTGTTGCTCCCGCCGCTGCATTAACGTCGTGCCAGACCGCCGGATGGTTCACGCGTCTCGACCCTGAACGACCATGCCGAATCCCGATCATTCGGGCATTCCCGCCAGGCACAGGCACTCGGCGAGATGGTCGATGTCGCCGGCATCCTTGAACGGCACTTTGGCGACCAGCTTGTCGACGGTGGCCAGAGGCTGAATCGCCAGGCATTGGGCAACCAGTTGCCGCGCGCGATCTGACTGCCCGAGCTTTGCGGAACACCCGGCCGTGAAGGAAAGCGCCAAGAGCGGATGGTTCGCCGCGCCACGGTCGAAATCCTGCAAAGCCCCCGCATAGCGGCGCAACACGAATTGGGCGACTCCGAGACTGCGCCAATACCAGGGCGGTCCGAAATAGGGGTCCGCGCGCCGCGCATTGCGCAGAATCTCGAACCCCTCCTCGGCGCGGCCAATATAGGTGAGGAAGGAGCCGAAATCGGCGTGGTTCCATTGGTTGGCGGGGTTGATCTGGATGCCGCGCTCGACATGGCGCAGCGCGAGATCGAACGATCGGCGGTCGAGGCAGATATTTCCCAGGATCATGTGGCAGGTGCTTTCGTCGTCGGCCAGCTCGACGCCGCGCTGGGCGAGCGCGAAGGCGCGATCGAGGACGTCGCGCGATCCGGAGAAATCCCGTATCCACTCGCGCAACAGCATTGTCGCGAGCAGGCTGTAGGCGAGCCCGTATCCGGGGTCGATCTCGATCGCCTGCTCGAACGCGCGCTTCGCCTCGGCCGCCGACGCGAGGTCGTCCCACGGCAGCGCATTGCCGCGCAGCACGTAATCGTATGCGGCCATGCTGGAGGGCGGTTTGCGGCGGGCGCGATCGGCAATGCTCGCTTGCACACGGCCCACCATGGTCGCGACGATCGTCCGCACCACCTCATCCTGAACTGCAAACAGGTCCGCCATCGGCCGGTCGAACCGTTCACCCCAGACGTGATCGCCAGTCCCGGCATCGATGAGTTGCGCGGTGACACGGACGCGCTCGCCCATCCGGCGGACGCTGCCCTCGACCAGGAAGCGGACGCCGAGCTCACGGCCGACACGGCACATGTCGACGGATTTTCCCTTGAAGCGGAAGGTCGAGTTGCGCGACGTCACCGAAAGCGACCGCCACCGCGACAGCTCGGTGATGATGTCCTCGGTGATGCCGTCGGCGAAGTATTCCTGCTCCGGGTTGCCTCCCATGTTGACAAACGGCAGCACCGCGACTGTCGCCTCCGCAGACGCGCGCTTTGCCTCCGACCCGCGGGTGGCGGTTTCTGCGGCACATGTTGCAGGATCCATCCGATAGGCCCTGACCGGCTCGTCGATGTTGTGAAGCGTCTGCTCGCCGAGATCGTCGAAGCGATACGGGACCTTGCCCCTGACCTGGTCGTGCACGGCGCGGGCGATGACGACCGACCCCGGCTCGGCCAGCTTTTCGAGCCGCGCCGCCACGTTCACGCCGTCGCCATGGATCGTCGCGCCATCGACGATCACCTCGCCCAAATTAACGCCGATGCGGAATGCCATGCGGCGCTCCTCGGGCAGCGTCGCGTTCAGCTCCGCGAGCTCCTCCTGAATCTCGGCGGCGCAGGTCACGGCCTCGAAGGCGCTGGCGAACTCGACGAGCAGGCTGTCACCCGCTTCGCCGACGATCCGCCCGCCGTGTCGTTGCACCGCCGGCTCCACGTGATCGAATCGCAGCAGCTTGAAGTGCGCGAGCGTGCCGCTCTCATTGGCCGCCATCAGCCGCGAGTACCCGGCGACATCGGCAGCGAGGATCGCCGCGAGCCTGCGCTGCTCACGCTCCATCGACGACTCTCGGTGTCTGGATGCTCGTGTCCGGTACCAGGCGGCGACAAAGCCGTGAATTGACCGGCGGGTTCCGGCCTGGCGACGCCGTCAGGTTTGATCTCTTGTTCACCTTATTAATATCGTGCGACGATAATGGATAGTTGACAAGCAATTATTCCGCGGACGGCCGTCAAGTGGCCGTCAGCACCTGAGGCCCCGGAGACGACCCCGACGGATCGATGCCGACCGCGCAACATCTCCAAGGATTTGATCCGATCATGGTCGTCGGCTCGGTACCAATCGTCGTCGTGATGAACCCGGAGCTCCCCGTCAAGGCCTTGCGAGCGCTCGAGCAAGCCCCGATCATGCATCGGTTCGCCCCTGAAGAAGTCGATGAAGCTCGGGAGCATCCCGTCGCTCCCTTGTGAGTCCCCGTCATGCCGAACACGCCCCGCGACGCTTCCGACGACACCGAGCCCACAGGCATGCGCAAGGGCCTGACCAGCTACGGCGACCAGGACTTCTCGCTCTTTCTGCGCAAGGCGTTCATCAAGGGCGCCGGCTACACGGACGCGGCGCTCGATCGGCCCGTGATCGCCATCGCCGATACGGGCAGCGACTACAACGCCTGCCACGGAAACGCGCCTCAGCTCGTCGAGGCGGTGAAGCGCGGCGTCATGCTTGCGGGCGGGCTGCCGATGGCATTCCCCACGATCTCCATCCACGAGAGCTTTGCCGCGCCTTCGAGCATGTACCTGCGCAACCTCATGTCCATCGACACGGAGGAGATGATTCGCGCGCAGCCCATGGATGCAGTGGTGCTGATCGGCGGCTGCGACAAGACCGTGCCGGCGCAGCTGATGGGCGCGGCGTCGGCAGGCATTCCGACGATACAGCTCGTCACGGGCTCGATGCTGACCGGCTCCCACCGCGGCGAGCGCGTGGGCGCCTGCACCGACTGTCGTCGCTACTGGGGCAGGTTCCGCGCCGCTGAAATCGATGCTCAGGAGACGGCGGATGTCAACGACCAGTTGGTGGCGAGCGTGGGTACGTGCTCGGTGATGGGAACGGCCAGCACCATGGCATGCCTCGCCGAGGCGCTCGGGATGACGATGCCCGGCGGCGCCTCGCCGCCCGCCGTCACCGCGGACCGCATCCGGATCGCTGAACAGACCGGCGCGCAGGCCGTTCTGATGGCGAAAAGCAATTTGACCATCGACAGGATCCTCACGCCAGCCGCGTTCGAGAACGCGATGCGCGTACTGCTCGCCATCGGCGGATCGACCAACGGCATCGTCCACCTGGCGGCCATCGCCGGTCGCGTGGGGCAGGAGATCGATCTGCGAGCGCTCGACCGCATGGGGCGGGAGACGCCGGTACTGCTCGATCTCAAGCCGTCGGGACGGCACTACATGGAGGACTTTCACCGGGCTGGTGGAATGGCAACGCTGCTGCGTGAACTCAAGCCCCTCTTGCGTCTTGAGGCGATGACGGTCACGGGACGCACGCTGGGAGAGGAGATCGAGCGGGCCGGGCCGGGATTCGGGCAGAACGTGGTGCGCGGTCTTCGCAACCCGATCTATCCCCAGGGCGGCATCGCCGTGCTGTTCGGCAATCTGGCGCCCGGTGGAGCCATCATCAAGCAATCCGCGGCGGACGCGAAGCTGATGGAACACGAGGGCCGCGCAGTCGTCTTCGAAAACATGGAGGACCTGGTTGATCGCATCGACTCCGACGACCTCGACGTGACCCCGCAAGACATTCTTGTGCTGAAGAATATCGGGCCCAAGGGGGCGCCCGGCATGCCCGAGGCCGGTTATATCCCCATCCCGCGCAAACTTGCGCGCGCGGGCGTCAAAGACCTCGTTCGGATATCCGACGGTCGCATGAGCGGCACCGCCTTCGGCACGATTGTGCTCCACGTCACACCCGAGGCCGCGATCGGCGGGCCGCTCGCACATGTGCGCAGTGGCGACGGGATCCGCCTCAGCGTGGCCAATCGCGAGATTTCACTGCGGGTGACCGACGAAGAGCTGGCGCGGCGTGCACGCGACCGTCCCGTCGTCGAGCCAACTGCGGATCGAGGCTATCGCAAGCTTTTCCTCGAGACCGTGACGCAGGCCGACAAAGGGGTCGATTTCGAATTCATGCGTGCGCCCACCATGACCGGCAAGGTTCCGGAACGCTGACCGGAGACGCGGTGACGTCCATCGACGAAGACAATCCTCCCTCCACCCACTCGATCAAAGGCCATTCCATGGCTTCAAGACTGCGGGGCGTGATTGCGCCCGTACTCACGCCGTTCGACTCGCGCCTCGAACCCGACGTGCATCGATTCATCGCGCACTGCCGATGGCTCGTCGACAACCACGCCGGGCTCGCCATTTTCGGAACCAATTCCGAAGCCGTTTCGCTCTCCGTAGACGAGCGCATCTTCCTGACCGACTCCCTGTTGGAGGCCGGCATCCCGGCGTCGAAGCTGATGCCCGGAACGGGAGCGTGCTCGTTCAAGGACGCCGTGACGCTGACCCGGCACGCCGTGCGAAGCGGCGCTGCCGGCGTGCTGATGCTCCCCCCTTTCTACTACAAGGGTGTCTCCGACGACGGCCTGTTCGGTTACTACTCGGAAGTGATCGAGCGGGTAGGCGACGACCGGCTGGCGATCTACCTGTACCACATCCCCCAGGTTACGCAGGTCCCCATCACCTTCGGCCTGATCGAACGCCTGCTGAAGCGCTACCCGAAGGCCGTGGCCGGGGCCAAGGACTCTTCCGGTGACTGGAACAATTCGAAGGCCATGATCGATGCGTTCGCCCCCGGGGGATTCGATGTCTTTCCGGCCAGCGAGACGTTGCTGTCGAAGGGCATGGCGAGCGGCGGCGCCGGGTGCATCAGCGCCACGGTGAACATGAACCCGGCACGCCTCCACGCGCTTTACGAGGACTGGGACAGCGCGCAGGGCGACGCGCTGCAGGCGCAGGCCGACGTCGTTCGCGGAATCTTCCAGGCTCTGCCGATGATCGCGGCGATGAAGCGTGTTGTCTCGGAGTTTGCGGGTGACCCATCCTGGCGCGCGGTTCGCCCTCCACTGACCGCCCTCGACGAGGGTACCGCAGCCGGTCTGCTCCATGCCCTGCGAGCCGCGCAGTTCGACATGCCCGGCTATCCGCGCCACTGCGCGTCCCAAGTGGACGCTGGTAGGCAATCGGCGCGGATACTATCGGGCGGGTCTTCCGGAGAGGGGCCCGGCTAGCGCGGCCGCGATGCGGAACCCATCCTCAGTCCTAGGACCGCGGCGGAACGTATCCCGACGGCATCTCGGCGCCTCCGCCGAAAAAGTGGCTCTCCATTTGCTCGGCCAGCCACTTCCGTGCGCGCGCGTCGGCCAGCGACAGGCGGTTCTCGTTGACCAGCATCGTCTGGTGGCGCAGCCAAGCTTGCCAGGCCTCCTTGGACACGTTTTCGTAGATCCTCTTGCCGAGCGGTCCCGGGTACGGCGGCAAGTCGAGACCTTCCGCTTCGCGGCCGAGCTTTACACATTGCACCATGCGTGCCATTGCCTGCTCCTACAGTTTCTTGCGGTAGACCTGCGACTTGCGCTGGTAATTGTAGAGCGACTGCTTCTGCTTGGGCAGTTCGGCGATCGTCGCCGTGTGGAACCCGCGCTCGACGAACCATTGCGATGTCCGTGTCGTCAGCACGAACAATTGGCCGAGCTTCAACTTGCGGGCGCGCGCTTCGATCTCCTTCGCCAGTGCCTCGCCATAGCCCTCGCGCCGGAAATCGGGGTGCACGGCCAGCGCAGCGAGCTCGCCGAGCTTCTCGTCGGGAAATGCGTAAAGCGCCGCGCAGCCGATGATGGCGTTGTCGTGCTCGGCCACGACGAATCGCTCGATCTCCATTTCCAGCCGCTCCCGCGAGCGGCGCACGAGTATGCCTTGCTCCTCGAGCGGCTCGATGATCTGCAGGATGCCGCCCACGTCGTCGATGGTCGCATTGCGCAGATTGGCGAGAGGCGCGGCTGCGACCATCGTGCCGACGCCGTCGCGGGTGAACATCTCGAGCAGCAGTGCGCCGTCGAGATGGCGGCTGATGAGGTGCGCGCGTTTGACGCCGTTGTCGCAGGCCTTGACCGCGCAGGGAAGGTAATGCTGGACATCGGGCGGCAGCTTGCTGCCACCGGTCGCGAGCCGCGCTTCGGCGTCGCGCGTCGACAGCTCGGTGAGAAGCTGCCGGCGGCCGTTGCGCACGCCCTCGGTCTCCATCAGAAACACGAGCTTGTGCGCGTTGAGCCGCACGGCGACCTGTGTGGCGACTTCCTCGAGCGCAAGGTTGAAGATCTCGCCGGTGGGCGAGTAACCGAGCGGCGAGATCAGCACGATGTCGCCGTCATCGAGCCGCTGGTGGATCGCATCGGTGTCCACGCGGCGCACTTCGCCGGTGAGCAGCATGTCGACGCCTTCGACCACGCCCATCGGCTTGGCGGTAATGAAGTTGCCTGAAGAAACGCGGATGCGCGCGCCGGCCATCGGCGAGTTGGCGATGCCGAGCGAGAGCAATGCCTCGATGCGGCTGCGTACCTGCCCGGAGGCCTCCAGCACGCAGTCCATCGTCTCGGCATCCGTTACGCGCAATCCGAACGAATAGCGGCTTTCGATGTCCTGCTGGGCGAGTATGGCCTCGATCTGCGGCCGCGAGCCGTGCACGACGACGATGTGCACGCCAAGGCTGTGCAACAGGTTGAGGTCGTGGATGATGCCGAGAAACGTTTCGTCGGCGACGACTTCGCCGCCGAACGCGACCACGAAGGTCTTGCCGCGGAATGCGTGTATGTAGGGCGCCGCCGAGCGGATCCACTGGACGAACGCGCGTGTGGTCGCGGAGTGGGCGGTCGGTGCGGCGTTCGGAATGGACGGCATCGGGCGCGGGTTCGCACGGCAAAGGTAGCGGTCGACCGATTATACCGCTCGCCCGGACCTTATAATCCGCATTGGCCGCGCGAACCTGCGGCACCGGCCGACCTGTTCGCGCCCGCCATGGCCTCTCCTCTCCTTCAAGACCTCAATCCGGAACAGCTCGCCGCCGTCACCTTGCCGCATCGATCGGCGCTGATCCTCGCGGGCGCAGGCAGCGGCAAGACGCGCGTGCTGACGACGCGGATCGCGTGGCTGCTCGCGACCGGGCAGGCGTCACCGCTGTCGATACTCGCCGTGACGTTCACGAACAAGGCCGCGAAGGAAATGCTGACGCGTTTGAGCGCGATGACGCCCGTGCATACGCGGGGAATGTGGATTGGGACGTTCCACGGCCTTTGCAACCGGATGCTGCGCGCGCACTTCCGCGATGCGAACCTGCCGCAGCTCTTCCAGATCATGGATACCCAGGACCAGCTCGCGCTCGTCAAGCGCCTGTCCAAGGCGCACGGCATCGACGAAGAGCGCTTTCCGCCGCGCCAGCTGCAGAGTTTCATTTCGGGCGCCAAGGAAGAGGGCCTGCGTCCGAACCAGGTCGAGGCGAGCGACGAGTTCACGCGGCGGCTGACCGATCACTACGCGCTCTACGAGGCCATGTGCCAGCGCGAAGGCGTGGTCGACTTCGCGGAACTTCTGCTGCGGAGCCACGAACTGCTCGCCGGCAACGACGGCATCCGCGAGCATTACCGACGCCGCTTCTCGCACCTGCTGGTCGACGAGTTCCAGGACACCAACGTGCTTCAATACAAGTGGTTGCGGCTCTTGACGGGCCCGCACGCAGCGGTGTTCGCGGTGGGCGACGACGACCAGTCGATCTATGCGTTTCGCGGTGCAAATGTCGCAAACATGCAGCACTTCGAACGTGACTTCGGGACCGCCGAGGTTCCCGCCTCCCTCATCAAGCTCGAGCGGAACTACCGGTCGCACGGCCACATCCTCGATGCGGCCAACGTGCTGATCAGACACAACCAGACGCGGCTTGGCAAGAACCTGTGGACCAGCGAAGGCAAGGGCGAACCCGTGCGCGGATTCGCCGCTCCTTCCGACATCGACGAGGCCGCATTCATCGTCGACGTCGCCAAAGGCCTCGCCGGCGACGGTCTCGCGCTGTCCGAAGTCGCCGCGCTCTATCGCTCGAACGCGCAGTCACGGGTGCTCGAGCACGCGCTGTTCAACGCGGGCGTGCCGTATCGCGTGTACGGCGGGCTGCGCTTTTTCGAGCGCGCCGAAGTGAAGCATGCGCTCGGATACCTGCGGCTCCTTGCATCGCACGACGATGATGGTGCCCTTCTTCGCGTCGTCAACTTCCCGCCGCGTGGAATCGGCGCACGGACGCTGGAATCGCTGCAGGACGCCGCGCGCGGGCAGGGCACGAGCCTGTGGCAGGCCGCCTGCGCCGGCGCTATCGGGGGCAAGGCAGGAACGAGCATCGCCGCGTTCGTGAAGCTCGTCCTGTCGATGCGCGCGGCGACGGCCGGACTGCAGTTGCCCGAGACGGTCGAACATGTCCTTGCCGCGTCGGGCCTGGCGGCCCACTACAGGACCGAAAAAGACGGGCAGGACAGGGTCGACAATCTCGAGGAACTCGTGAGCGCAGCGGACGGCTTCGTGCGCGAGGCCGACCTTGCCGTCGACGCTCCCATTGCCTCCGGAAGCCCGGGCGAGGACGCGGCGCAAGCCGGAGCCGCGGATCCGCTGACCGCTTTCCTTGCCCACGCCGCGCTGGAAGCGGGCGAGACGCAGGAGGCAGAAGGACGTCCCGCGTTGCAGCTGATGACGGTGCATTCGGCGAAGGGGCTGGAGTTCCACACGGTGTTCGTCACCGGACTCGAGGAAGGGCTCTTCCCGCATGAGAACAGCCGCTCCGAATTCGATGGTGTCGAGGAGGAGCGGCGCCTGATGTATGTCGCAATCACCCGCGCCAGGCGCCGCCTCTACCTCACCCACGCGCAGAGCCGGATGCTGCACGGCCAGGTTCGCTACAACATCGCGTCGCGCTTTCTGGACGAGGTGCCGCGCGAGATGATCCAGTGGCTGTCCCCCAGGGGACGGCAGTCGATGCATGGCGCCGTGGATGTCGACACGGCGGAGTGGGGCCCGGGACGGCGCGCGGCATCGGCGTGGGCCGAGATCTCGTCGTCCTCGACTGCGCCGCGCGGGAGCTCAGGTGCCGGCCCCGGCTGGCGCATCGGGCAGAGCGTGCGCCACGCGAAATTCGGCCTCGGCATCATCATCGACGCCGAAGGTCGTGGCGCCGACGCGCGCGTCCAGGTCAACTTCCGCGATGCGGGGGCGAAATGGCTGGCGCTGGAGTACGCGAATCTGGAAGCGGCCTGAACGGGCCGCTGTTGGGTCGATGTGGCGAATTGGGTTCCGGCAGCTGGCGGTCAGGAGTCTTGGCCTTGGCCGACCGTTGCCCGCGCGCGCTCATGCCGGGGCATCCGGTTCCGGCTCGTCCGGCGGCGCCGGTCCTCGGTCCGCGTGGAAGATGTCGCGATAGCTGACGTAGTCCGAGATCGCCTGTGCGGCGATAAAGAGAAATACGTAGGGGACAACGGTCATCGCGACGACGATGCGCGCAGCTACCGGCGGAAGCGCGAGCGCGATCAGCTTGACGGCGAGCGCCGGCGCGATCCCCCCGAAGACTAGCAGCAGGAGAGCGTAGATCGCGACCGGCCTCCAGTTGGCGAGCGCGGCACGCAGGCTCGTGACGAGTGCTTGTTTCGTGCCGCAGCTGTTGAAGACGACCAGCGCAGGTGCAAACCACACGGCGAGCACGACCGGCAGCGCACACGCCGTTGCGAACAGCATCGCGAGTTCGATCTGGTCGCCGGAGAGCGCATCCTCCAGCGGCTTGTTGGTCGCGATCGCCTCCAGCAGCAGGCCGCCGTCGACCGCCATCGTCGCAAATATGGCGAGCGTCGTTCCGACTATCATGAAAACGCCGATCGGAATCAGTGCCCACAGGTTGGCGCCAAATCCGCGAAACAGGTGCCGAATCTCGGGCGTCGCGCCGCGTTCCTGGCTCCATGCCGCCGCGAGAAACCCGACAGTGAATACCGGACGCAAGGCCATGAGCACGAGCGGCCCGACGACGGGAATGTATCCGACGACGATCTGTATCACGTAGTACGAAAGCAGCATCAACAGCCAAGGCACGCGCGCCGCGGACAGCATCGCCCAGGCTTCCTTGAGCCACACGACGCCGTGGCTTGCCGGATGGCGGGCAAACGAAACGGCGGCGGGCAGGACGCTCATCGGACACCCTTGGCGCTGCGCGCCTTCAGCCTAAGCGGGAGCGAGCCCTCCTTCGGGCGGCTGCGCGGAGGGCTCATGTGGGCACCCTTGGCGCTGCGCGCCTTCCCGCCAGGCGGGAGCGAGCCCTCCTTCGGGCGGCCGCGCGGAGGGCTCATGATGCCGCGATCGCCGTTGGCGCGCCGCTTGTACCGTCCGGCAGGCGAGATGGATGTGCAATGCGCTCGAGCAGGATGCGCTCGAAGTGCGCGGGATCGTGCGCGTGCACGAGCTCGCCGGGCCGCGGCAGGTGGAGATCGTATAGCCGTGAAAGCCAAAAGCGCAGCGCGGCGGCGCGCAGCAGAGTCGGCCACTGGGTACGCTCGTCGATCGTCAGCGGGCGCACCCGCTGATAGGCACCCACGAGCGCGTTGACGAGTTCGGACACGAGCGCCCCCTTCATTGCGTCTCCATCCTTGACGACGCACCAGTCGTTGACGGTGATCGCGAGGTCATAGGCGAGAAAATCCGTCGCCGCGAATCCGAAGTCGATGATGCCGGATACGCGATTGCCGACGAAGAGGACGTTGTCGCAGAAGAGGTCGCCGTGAATCGCGCCCTTGGGCATGTTGCTCTTGCCGAAGCCCGTCTGGATCCTGAGTTCCGCGGCGAGGAGATCGTTCTGGGTGGCGTCGAGCTGTCCTCGCACCGCTCTTGCCGCCTGCCGCCACCAGCTCGGGCCGCGCCGATTGGCGAGGCGCGTGCGATAGGTGGCCGATACAAGGTGCAGACGGCCGAGCGCGGCGCCTACCGCGGCGCAGTGGGCGACGTCGGGTTCGTGGATCGGCGCCCCGTCGACGCGGGTGACGAGACCCGCGGGCTTGCCGTTTAGAAGGCTGAACAGCGCGCCCGTCCGGTCGGGCAATGGGGCGGGGCACTCGACACCGGCGCGCGACAGGTGCGCCATCAGATTCAGGTAGAACGGAAGCTCGGCGGCGGGAAGGCGCTCGTAAAGCGTGAGCACCCATCGACCCGTCGTTGTCGTGACGAAGTAATTGGTGTTCTCGATGCCCGCCGAAATCGGAGTCTGTTCGACAAGCGAGCCGGCCGCATACCGGGCGAGCCATCCTTCGAGTTCTTCCTTGGAGACGAGGGTATAGACAGACATCGGATCGTGGCGTGCGGTTTCGCGCCGCCAGAGGCACACCTGCGCACCAGGGAATCAGCTCGATACGAAAAAATAACCCGAAACAGACCTTGACGTGAATTTCCGATCCGGGCCTTCAGGCGCCAATTTTAACAGAGCGGGTGCTCGCGGTGGCGTCGGAGGGTGTCGTGCAGCGTTTGGTCGCTGGACCTATGCGGCGAGCGTCGTTCAACGTCCCGCCCGTGTCGGATCAGGGCGGCGATTGGCTCCGGCCGCTCGCGCCTGCGCGCTCGCTTAACGTCCGGCTGCGCCGTACGTTAGCCTTCACCGAAATCGGGCGCGCTCCCGGTCAGAGGTTGAGCATCGTCTCGCGCTCCGCCCGGGTCGGGTGGAAGCCACGATTTTCATAGAAGTGGAATATCGCTTCCACTATCGCTTCAGGCTCTTCGATGACCTGCATCAGGTCGAGGTCCCTTTCGCCGATCATGCCTTCACCGGCCAGCTTGTCGCGCACCCAGTCGACGAAGCCGCGCCAGAAATCGCCGCCGACGAGGATGATCGGTATTTTTCGGCTCTTGCCGGTCTGCACGAGTGTCAGGCACTCGGACAGCTCGTCGAGCGTGCCAAATCCGCCCGGCAGCACCACGTACGCCGACGCGAAGCGGACGAACATCATTTTGCGCGCGAAGAAGTAACGGAAGTCGAAGCTCACATCCTGGTACGCGTTGCCGCCTTTTTCACGAGGCAACAGGATGTTGAGGCCGATCGCGGGAGATCTGCCCGCGAACGCACCGCGGTTTGCGGCTTCCATCAGGCCCGGGCCGCCGCCGGAGATTACGGAAAAGCCTGCATCCGACAAGAGGCGCGCGATCTTCTCGGTCTTTTCGTAGTACGGGTGCCCTGCTTTGATGCGCGCGCTTCCGAACATCGAGACCGCGGGCCGCAGGCCGCGCAAGCGCTCGGTCGCGGCGGCGAACTCTGCCATAATCCCCAGCACCCGCCAGGCCTCCTGCCCGTTGCTTGTGTACATCGCCTGCGGATCGATGAGTTCCGGAATCTTGCTGGTCTGAGTCATGCCTACGCTCGTCCTGGTGGATGGTTCGTCCTATCTTTATCGCGCGTTCCACGCGTTGCCGGATCTGCGCACATCGCAGGGCGAGCCCACGGGTGCACTGCGCGGTGTCGTGTCCATGCTGCGCAGGATAGCGGAAGACAGCAAGCCCGACTACTTCGCTGTTGTCTTCGACGCGCCCGGCAAGACCTTTCGCGACGATTGGTATCCCGCGTACAAGGCGCAGCGGCCTCCGATGCCCGACGATCTCGTCCGGCAGATCGGGCCGCTGCACGAGCTGGTCCGTGCCCATGGCTGGCCGCTGTTGATGATCGACGGCGTGGAGGCCGACGACGTGATCGGCACGCTCGCCACGAAGGCCGCGGGCGCCGGAATCGACTGCGTGGTCTCGACTTCGGACAAGGACTTGGCGCAGCTCGTGCGGCCGGGCATCACGCTGGTCAACACGATGAGCAACGAGACGCTTGACGAGACGGGTGTCGTCGCGAAATTCGGCGTGCGCGCCGACCAGGTGCTCGATCTGCTCACGCTTACCGGCGACGTCGTCGATAACGTGCCCGGCGTCCCGAAAGTGGGCCCGAAGACCGCCGTCAAGTGGCTGCATCAGTACGGCACGCTCGACGGAGTGGTCGCACACGCGAGCGAGATCCCCGGAGTCGTGGGCGAGAATCTGCGCGCAACGCTCGACTGGCTACCCATGGGCAGGCGGCTCCTCACCGTCAAGACCGACTGCGCGCTCGACCTCACGCCGAACGAGCTCGCGCCCGGTCCGATGGACAAAGCCAAGCTGAAGGCACTGTACGAACGCTTCGAGTTCAAGAGCTGGCTGCGTGACGTCGAGGACGGCTCCACGAAATCCGATGCCGCCGGTGCAATCGCCGACCGCGCGTCGCGTCAGGATACGCGGACCTTTGCGGACGCGAGCCAGCCTGCCGCGGCATTCCCGGCGGACCTGCCGCCGGCGGTCGCGCGCCACTACGAATCCGTTCTCGATCTCGCGGCATTCGACCGTTGGATGAGCGCGATCGAGTCCGCGGACCTCGTGTGCCTCGACACCGAGACGACGAGCCTCGATCCGATGCAGGCAAAGATCGTGGGCCTGTCGTTCGCGATCGAGCCGGGGCATGCCTGCTACATCCCGCTTGCGCATCGCTATCCGGGGGTGGCGGAACAATTGCCGCTTGGCGACGTGCTGGCACGCCTCGCGTCGTGGCTCGCCGACCCGGCGAAGAAAAAGCTCGGTCAGAATCTCAAGTACGACCAACACGTGCTCGCCAACCACGGATTGACCCTCGCCGGTGTTGCGCACGACACGTTGCTCGAAAGCTATGTGCTGGAAGCGCACAAGCCTCACGACATGGACAATCTCGCGTGGCGGCATCTCGGCGTGAAGACCATCACCTATGCCGAGGTCGCCGGCAAGGGCGCCAGGCAGATCGGTTTCGACCAGGTGGACATCGCCGGCGCCACCGCGTACTCGGCCGAGGACGCCGACGTAACGCTGCAATTGCATCGTCACCTCGGCCAGCACATCAGTGCAGAGCCCCGGCTTGACCACGTCTACACGGCAATCGAATTGCCGGTGCGCGAAATACTGTTCCGGATGGAGCGGGAGGGGGTGATGATCGATGCCGCGCTCCTTGCCGTGCAGAGCCGCGAACTCGGGGAAAAGGCATTTGCGCTGGAGCAGCAGGCGTATCAGCTGGCAGGTCAGCCATTCAACCTCGCGTCGCCGAAGCAGCTCGGCGAGATTCTGTTCCAGAAGATGAAGCTGCCCACGCTGCGCAAGACGGCGACCGGGCAACCTTCCACCGACGAGGAAGTGCTGACGGAACTCGCTGCCGACTATCCGCTGCCCAAGGTGCTGCTGGAGCATCGGACGCTGTCCAAGCTGAAGTCCACCTACACGGACAAATTGCCGCAGATGGTGAACGCCCGCACCGGCCGGGTGCACACGACGTTCAGCCAGGCGACGGCGGTGACGGGGCGGCTTGCCTCCAGCGACCCCAACCTCCAGAACATCCCGGTGCGCACCGCCGAGGGCCGCCGCATCCGCGAGGCATTCGTCGCACCCCCGGGACATGTTGTCGTCTCCGCCGACTATTCGCAGGTCGAGTTGCGGATCATGGCCCATCTCTCGGGCGACCCGGCGCTGGTCAAGGCGTTTCACGAAGGCGCCGACATCCACAAGGCAACGGCCGCGGACATCTTCGGCATTCCGGTGCAGCAAGTGACGACCGATCAGCGCCGTTACATCAAGGCGGTCAACTTCGGGCTGATCTACGGAATGGGAGCTTTCGGGTTGGCGCAGCAGCTCGGCATCGAACGCGGCGCCGCGCAGCAGTTCATCGACAAATACTTCCTGCGGTATCCGGGTGTTGCGCAATACATGCGGCAAACGCGCGAGTTCGCGCGCGAGCATGGGTACGTCGAGACGGTGTTCGGGAGGCGGCTGTGGCTGCCCGACATCAACGCAGCGGGTGGTCCGCGGCGCGCCGGCGCAGAGCGCGCGGCGATCAACGCACCGATGCAGGGCACCGCGGCGGACCTGATCAAGCTGGCGATGATTGCGGTGCAGGGATGGCTTGACCGCGAGAAGCTCGGAACGAAGCTGGTCCTGCAAGTTCACGATGAGCTGGTGCTCGAAGTGCCGCACGACGAGTTTGCGCAAGTCAAGGCGGAGTTGCCGCAACGGATGGAAGGCGTGGCCCTGCTGTCGGTGCCGCTCGTCGTCGATGTCGGATCGGGCGCCAACTGGGAGCAGGCGCACTGAAATTCCTGAACCACGGAGATCACAGAAAGATCTCTGCTTGTTATCCCCGCTGACTTCGAACGCTTCCGCGTTTGAGGCGTCCCAATGGGGATTCGCGCCGACAGACCGCGCCGGTTTGAGCTTGGAAGCGGTTAATTCAACGACAAAGTCCGGGCAACACAATACCTCCGTTGGCCGAGTCACATTGGCCTATGATAGGCTACCTCGCTGCATCCATCGTTGCGTTGAATTTCCGACCATTCACCGGGAGGAAATGATCATGCAATCACCGGACCGCCGACTCAAACGCCTCCAGGGAGTGCTCCTGGCCGCGGTGTTATGCCTTGTCACCGCGATGCCTTGCCTGGGGCAAAGCGCCGCCGGCAAGTCGCAATTGATATGGTTTGCACCTCGCGATCAAGGCCCTGCGGGTTGCAATTGCGCGCAGGCAATCGACTACATGGGCTTGTTTGACGCGAACGCGCCATGGACGCAGGCAGCATCGCACGTTCAGATTTTCAGTTTAGATGGTGCCAAATTCCTACCGCCCTACCCCCCCAATGCGCTGACCGACGATCAGCTCCGCCAAGTGTTCGCCGACCTAAAACGGCGACACATTTTGCTTTCCGTTGAGACGGGGATCCTGACGGGTCCAGCTGATTCCAGTTGCGGAAACGTCGAAGGGTTTCATGGAGAGAGTTCCCTGGCCCTCGCCACTCGCATCAAAGAGCTTGGTGGGACTCTTGATTATTTTAAGATGGATGGGCCCTACTCCCATGGCCACGCATCGTGCAATTGGACGCCGCAACAAGCTGCGAAGAACGCGGTCCAGAATATCGCAAGCATCAAGACGATTTTCCCCAACGTGAAGGTCGGCGACATCGAGGACGACTTTGTTAGGCCAGGCTCGTTGACTCAGATCGCGGCATGGCTTGACGCCTGGCGAGCCGCCGGAGGCGAGCCTCTGGCATTTCTCCACGCCGACGATAGTTCAGCTCCCATACCGGCCCTCGACGCCTTGCGTCAGGTCGTGGAACAGCACCAGATTCCCTTCGGAATAATCTACGACGGGTTGCCAAGTGATCAATCAGACAGAGACTGGGTCAATCATGCCAGAGGTCAATACGAATCGATTGAGACTGCGGGCAACTTCATACCCGACCACGCGGTCTTTCAGTCCTGGTATTCCTACCCAAAACATGTGCTTCCTGAGTCTGATCCAACGACATTTACGCATTTGATCAATACCTACTTTCGTACACGCACCGGCATATCGGCGGCCTTGTCCGCCGGGAAGGTATCGGGAAAGCTTGTCGACGATCACCTCAATCCAGTCGTGGGAGCGCCGATCACCGTCACCGCCGAACCGGCATCGGGTCCGGGGCTCATTTCGACCTATACATTGACGGGCACGGTGCCCACCGGGATCAGGGCAGCCCTAATTCAGGTCTGCGTGAACGAGTGCGGTCAGGTGGGGACGACTGACATGAGTATCTATTCATTTATCTACGGCGACTCTGACAATCAAAAGAGGCTGGATTTCGCCAACGGGTTGGGCGACTGGAGTTTGGAACCCACTGGTTCCGCATCCGTAAGGGCGATATCCGATGTCAATGGAAACGCGATGCACATATCCGCTACCGCGAACCAACGCACCTCTGTCAATTCGGCATTATTGACGATAACGCCAGGGAGTAGCTACGTTCTGACAGTGCGCGCACGCATAGCGCCATCCTCGGTTGGAAGCGGCAGTTTTCGGCTTGTATTCCTTGCAGGCGGCATTGGAACGTCGGTTGCGGCACTGGATTTCACGCCGGCCAAGGTTGTCACAGGTGCCA
The DNA here is from genome assembly GCA_963726775.1 of uncultured beta proteobacterium. Lineage (GTDB taxonomy): Bacteria > Pseudomonadota > Gammaproteobacteria > Burkholderiales > Casimicrobiaceae > CAIWHR01. Next base: position 381,090 of record CAVSDL010000001.1, on the reverse strand, counting down.
TGCAAACCAACGGCGATGGAACCTATGGCTTGCCTTATGCTCCACCGAGTGCCGATCAGTTCAAGATCCAGGCGGAATTTCCGGGCGACGATGTGCGGTGGCCAGCGATTGCCGTCGTGGGCGGCGGCTTTCCCGCAACTTCGAACTTCGAAGGGTTGTGGTGGGCCTCGCCGGCTGGGTCCGAGTCCGGGTGGGGGATCAATTTCGCGCACCAGGGCGACGTCATCTTCGCGACCTGGTTCACGTACGACGCCAGCGGCAAAGCGTGGTGGCTCACGATGACCGCCGAGAGGACGGGCTCCATCACCTACGCGGGAAAGCTCTACGAGACGCGTGGTCCCGCCTTCAACGCCGTGCCCTTCGATCCCGCGCGCGTCCAGACCATCGAGGTGGGCAATGGTGCCCTGACCTTCACCGACGCGAACAACGGCACGTTCTCCTACACGGCGAACGGGATTACCCAGACCAAGAGGCTCGTACGGCAGGCGTTCGGCCCGCTGCCCGTCTGCACCTGGGGGACGCAATGGAATCTGGCGTTCGCCACCAACTATCAGGACCTGTGGTGGGCGGCGCCGGCCGGGGTCGAATCCGGTTGGGGCGTGAACCTCACGCACCAAGGCGATACCATCTTCGCAACCTGGTTCACCTACGACTTCGACGGCACGCCGATGTGGCTCGTAGTGACGGCGCTGAAGACCGCGCCGGGCGTCTACACGGGCGATCTCTACCGGACGACGGGACCCGCGTTCAGCGCTGTGCCGTGGGACAAGAACAATGTGGCCCTGATTCCGGTGGGTACGTTGACGATCACATTCGCCGACGGCAATAACGCGAGCTACGCGTACACGGTGAACTTCCCTGGACAAAGCAGCGTGACGCAGACCAAGACCGTGACCCGGCAGGTGTTCCGCGCCCCAGGAACGGTGTGCCAGTAGGCGTGCCTCTGCAGATAGAATCGCGCTGATCGACAGCGCGCTTCGTGCCAGACCCTGCGTTTGTGAAGTTGACGCCCGACTCAATCCACGTTCGAGGCCGCCCCGTTTCCGCCTTATGCGCGGCCGAGAGGCAGCCACACTTTCGCCATCATTGATTGCGAGCCGGCTGCGAACTGGGCGACAATCGGTGCGGCCCTCGCTCCGAGGCAGGGCGTCCGCAACCCGTCTGCGCAGCAACCTCGATCTCCGATTCGACCTGCATGAGCGCCTCCACCAAAGCCATTTTCCTGAGTTACGCGTCGCAGGACGCGGAAGTTGCCCGGCGCATTTGCGATGCACTGCGCGCCGTGGGCCTCGAGGTGTGGTTCGACCAGAGCGCGCTGCGCGGGGGTGACGCATGGGATGCGTCGATCCGCAGGCAGATCAAGGAGTGTGCGTTGTTCGTGCCCATCATCTCGGCGAACACGCAGGCGCGCGAGGAGGGTTACTTCCGGCGCGAATGGAATCTCGCAGTAAATCGCACGCTGGACATGGCCGACGACAAGGCATTCCTGCTGCCGGTGGTCATCGACGCCACGATCGACGTCAACGCGCGCGTGCCGGAGAAATTCCGGGAGGTGCAATGGACGCACCTGCCGGCGGGCGAGGCGGCGGCGACGTTTGCCGCTGGCGTGCATCGGCTGCTCTCGGGTGGCGCTGCGCCTGCGCTGCCGGCCGCGCCTGCCCGCGTCGTGCCGGCCGCAGCGTCCGTCCCGTCCACCCCCGCCGACGAGGCGCCCTCGATAGCAGTGCTGCCGTTCGTCAACATGAGCCGCGATGAGGAGAACGAATACTTCGCCGACGGACTGTCGGAAGAACTGCTGAACGTGCTGGCGAAAATCCGTGGCCTGCGGGTGGCGTCGCGGACCTCGGCATTCTCCTTCAAGGGCAAGAACGTCGACATACCGACGATTGCGCAGAAGCTCAACGTGGCGACGGTGCTCGAAGGCAGCGTCCGCAGGTCCGGCAAGCGGGTGCGCATCACCGCGCAGCTGGTCAAGGTCGCGTCGGATTCGCATCTCTGGTCGCAGACCTATGACCGCGACCTCGACGACATCTTCGCCGTGCAGGACGATATCGCGCAATCGGTGGTCAAGGAGCTGCGTGCAGCGCTGCTGGGAGCGCCGGCCGGGACCGCGGGCGGCGCGTCGGGGGCCGCGGCCGAGGTGCGCCGGGCCGCCATCGGGCGCGGCGATAGCCCGGAAGCCTTCCAGCTCTACCTGCAGGGGAAGTTCTTCGCCGAGCGGACCACACAGGCGGACACCGACAAGGCCATCGGATTTTTCAAGCGGGCACTGGCGATAGATTCAAATTTTGCGCTGGCGTGGGCTGGACTGGCGCGGGTGCACCAGGTGCAGGCGGGGTACGGGTTTGCGCCGATAGACGAGGGTTTCGAGCGTGCCCGCGAGGCTGCGCAGCACGCGCTGCGCCTCGCGCCGGACCTGGCCGAAGGCCACATCGAGCTGGGCCTCGTGCTCGAAAGCCACGACTGGAATTGGACAGCGGCCGATGCGTCGTTCCGGCGCGGGCTGGAGCTTGCGCCCGGTGACGCCCACGCGCTGCGCGCGGCGTCCGGACTGGCGAGGATTCTGGGGCAGATCGACAAGGCGCTCGAACTCATCCTCAAGGCGATCGCACTCGATCCGCTTTCGTCGCATACGCATCGCGGGGCCGCAATGGTGTACCTGGCCGCCAATCGGCTGGACGACGCAGCGGCGTCGTTTCAGCTCGCAATCGACCTCAATCCGGGCGGCGGCCTGGGCCACGCATTTCTGGCGATCACGCGCCTGATCCAGGGCCGCAGCGAGGACGCGCTGGCCCTGGCGGCAGCGGAATCGCACGCCGTATTCCGCAACCTTGCCTTTGCGATGATTCATCACGCGCTCGGGCATCCGACGGAATCGGATGCGGCGTTGCAAGCGTTGATCGACGGATTTGGCTGGACAGCCGCGTATCAGATCGCCGAGGCCTATGCGTATCGGGGCGAGGTGGACAAGGCCTACGAATGGCTCGAAAACGCCTACGTGCAGCGCGACCCCGGCGTGGTGTACGTGGCGGTGGACGAACTCCTGCGGTCGCTGGGGGGCGACCCCCGCTGGCAGCCGTTCCTGCGCCGGATCGGCTTCACGTGAGCGTTTTTCGGATGGCCGCCCCAGCCCACCCATGGACAGGCTCGGTTCGCCTTGTCGCCACGGCTTCACCGCATCCGAAAGCGGCGACGAGCAGATGGGTCCGAGATCCTGCCGAGCGCCCGCGTAGTCGCTATGGTGCCTCGAAGATATCCTTGTAGCTCGTGTACACCGATGCCGCGTAGACGGGCGCCAGCACCAACCAGCCGAGACCCGCGGGAATGCTGGCGACGATCGCCAGCAGGAGCCCGAAAAGCCCGTAGACGAGGAACGGCATGACGTTGCCGAGGCACGCGCTGAAGCTCGCTTTCATCGCGGCAAACGGATCGTCGCCGCGCAATACGATGAGCGCCGGCGCGAACCAGTAAGCCATGAGCAGCGGGACCAGGAACAGCGAAGCGACCAGCAGCACGACGAGCGCGCCGAGGCTCAGCGCGGACAGCATGGCGATGCCGGCTTGCAACGCGCCGCCGGAAATCAGCGCCCCGATGCTGCCGATACCGATGATGGCGACGAGCATTGCGACCGTGAAGGCCCCGATCACCACCCAGCCCGCGAAATAGAGCAGCGCGAGAATGATCAGCGGACCGAGCTTGTCGTTGAAGCCGGAAAAAAGATGCGACACCGTCAGGTCGCCGCCCCGGTCCAGCGCGCGGCACCCGATGATCACGCCGGCGCCCAGCACCGGGTGCAGCACCATCGAAGCGATCTGCCCGATGACCGGGAGCATGCCGAGCCCGATCATGAGAGCGACGTAGAGGACCGTGATCACGAGCCAGACGCCCGGCGACGCTTTGAAGAGCCGCCAGCCTTCACTCCACCAAGCCGAACCACGACCGGCGTCGACCGTGCGCATGGCAGGGGGCGGAGCAGCAGGCGGAGGCGGGGACCCGAATCCGGACGACGGATGCGGGGCTATTGCCGGGAGTGGTTCGACCACGGGTGCACGCGCCTCGATTGGGGTGGACGCGGTTACGTTAGCACAGCCGCGGGCGCAATGTCGTACGGCGCGTCGCCTGACGCCGGAAGCAGGTGGCCAGGGGCAGACGCTTTCGTCCGCCCGCTCAGGCGAACGAGCGGTCAGTCAGCCGTAGTATTGGGAATCGCGTCGCGCATGCGCCGGCCGAGTTCGGGTGGCGCATCGGTGCGCAGGTACCAGGCGTGATTGCGGGATTCCTGGACCAGGACGTACTTGAATTTCGCGAGCAGATGCGCCATCGCCGCGCTGTCGTGGCCGAAGCGGTGGACGCGCATGACGTAGGCCTTCTTGCCCGGGGGCGTCGCGAGGAGCGCGGCGATCATCGCCCGGCCGTGGCCGTGGCCGCGCCATCCGGAATCCACACCCGTCAGCCATAACTCGAACCCGAAATCCGTCGCCTTGAAGAGGCCGAAGCCGATCGGGTGGTTCACGGCCCCCCCGCGGTCGGGAAGGTAGACGTAGCCCGGAACCGCGACGGTCGTCAGGTCGCCTGTCCGCGGATCCTCCTCCACGAAGTAGCCGGTATTGAGGGCCTGTCTCAGATTGGAGAAAAACAGCGCGGCTTCGCGCGAATCGGTCGCGAGCTCGCGGTCGAAACTGCCCCGGGCGGCGCCGTCGCGAATCAACGCGCGAAGGATCGGGAGGTGGCCTACATGGGCAGGCTGGAGCATGGGCAGCGGCAACGGTCGTTGACCTACGGGTCCAACCATAACGCGGTTCGGTCCCGTTTGGCTGACGCGCTTACGAACGGTAATCGGGGGGAGGCAAGCGGTCGGGGTCAAGGTCAGGCGGCATCGGCTGCCGACTCCGGCCGCAACGCCAAATAAAGCGCGGCGGGGTTGATTTTCGCACATTCGATGGTTATTATTGGCACTCGCTGATGTCGAGTGCTAACAAAGGATCGCACCCCTGTGCTTTCGCACCGGCAGCCGGCTCCGGCAGTCGATGACGACGTCGCAAGCGACTGATTCGTAACACAATTTATACGGAGTGAGTACTTACCATGAAAATTCGTCCTTTGCATGACCGCGTGATCGTCAAGCGGCTCGATGAAGAAAAGAAATCCGCCGGCGGCATTGTCATTCCGGACACTGCGGCGGAAAAGCCGTCGCAGGGCGAGGTGGTCTACGCCGGACCGGGCAAGACCGACGAGAACGGCAAGATCGTCCCGATGGGCGTGAAGGCCGGTGACAAGGTGCTGTTCGGCAAGTATTCGGGACAGGAATTCAGGCTGGAAGGGCAGGATCTCCTGCACATGCGCGAAGACGACATCATCGGCATCGTCGCGTAATCCTCCCCACCCACGTTCAAGCATTCCAGGAGAACCACTATGGCAGCAAAAGATGTCCGCTTCGGCGAGACGGGACGCAACCGGTTGATGGTCGGCGTCAACGTCCTCGCGAACGCCGTAAAGATCACGCTCGGCCCCAAGGGCCGCAACGTCGTGCTCGAGCGCAGCTTCGGCGCGCCGACGATCACCAAGGACGGCGTGTCGGTCGCTAAGGAAATCGAGCTCAAGGACCGGTTCGAGAACATGGGCGCACAGATGCTCAAGGAAGTCGCGTCCAAGACGTCGGATGTCGCCGGTGACGGCACGACGACCGCGACCGTTCTCGCGCAGGCGATTTGCAACGAAGGCTTCAAGTTCGTTGCCGCGGGGATGAACCCGATGGATCTGAAGCGCGGCATCGACAAGGCAGTCGTGGCCATTGTCGAGGAGCTGAAGAAGATCAGCAAGCCGTGCACGACCAGCAAGGAAATCGCGCAGGTCGGATCGATCTCGGCCAACGCCGACGAGGCGATCGGCAAGACGATCGCCGAGGCGATGGACAAGGTCGGCAAGGAAGGCGTGATCACCGTCGAGGACGGCAAGGGTCTCGAGAACGAGCTGGAGCTGGTCGAAGGCATGCAGTTCGACCGCGGCTACATTTCGCCGTACTTCATCAACAACCCGGACAAGCAGGTGTCGCTGCTCGAGGATCCGTACGTCCTGCTGCACGACAAGAAGGTCAGCAACATCCGCGATCTGCTGCCGCTGCTCGAGCAGGTGGCGAAGTCCGGCAAGCCGCTGCTGATCATCGCCGAAGACGTCGACGGCGAGGCGCTGGCCACGCTCGTCGTCAACAACATCCGCGGCATCCTGAAGACGACCGCCGTCAAGGCCCCCGGCTTCGGTGACCGTCGCAAGGCGATGCTCGAGGATATCGCCATCCTCACCGGTGGCACGGTGATCGCCGAGGAGCTGGGCCTGAAGCTCGAAAACGCAACGCTTAAGGACCTGGGCCGCGCCAAGCGCATCGAAATCGGCAAGGAAGACACGACGATCATCGACGGCGCGGGCGAAAAGGCCGCAATCGAAGCCCGGGTGAAGAACATCCGCAAGCAGGTCGAGGATGCGACGTCCGACTACGACAAGGAAAAGCTGCAGGAGCGCGTGGCGAAGCTCGCCGGCGGCGTGGCGCTGATCAAGGTGGGTGCGGCGACCGAGGTCGAGATGAAGGAGAAGAAGGCCCGTGTCGAGGATGCATTGCACGCGACCCGCGCGGCCGTCGAGGAAGGCATAGTCGCCGGCGGCGGAGTGGCGTATCTGCGGGCTCGCGCCAACGTGAAGGGCCTCAAGGGCAGCAACCACGATCAGGAAGCCGGCATCAAGATCGTGCTGCGTGCGCTCGAGGAGCCGCTGCGCCAGATCGTCCAGAATACCGGCGACGAGCCTTCCGTCGTTCTCAACAAGGTCGTCGACGGCAAGGGCAACTTCGGCTTCAACGCCGCGACCGGCGATTATGGCGACATGGTCGAGATGGGCGTCCTGGATCCGACGAAGGTCGCGCGCTTTGCGCTGCAAAACGCGGCATCCGTGGCCGGCCTGATCCTGACCACCGACGCGATGGTCGCCGAGCACCCGAAGGACGAAAAGCCGATGGGTGGCGGCGGCATGGGCGGCATGGGAGGAATGGGCGGCATGGGCGACATGGACATGTGACGACGAAATCCCCGATCGGCCCGAAACCCTGGCCGACCGGGGAAACGGACGCCTCTCCGGGCTCGACGCGCAAGCGCCGTTTCCGGAGCGTCCCGCAAGACACCAGCAACGGCCCGGTCACCCCGGGCCGTTGTCTTTGTATCCGCATCGAATCCCCGACCGGGGGCGACTTAGTCGTCCGGCGCCGGGCAGCAGGATGCGGAATCTGGATCCCCCATCAACGTTCCCCCGAGGCCTGGCCGATCCTGCGTTTCGGAGTCGGAGGGGAACTGCATCCTGCCATCGGGCGATGACGATTCCGGCCGCACAGGGCACCCCCGGCGGCGCGGTCCGCAGCTTGAAACGAGTGTCGCAGCGTTGACACCGTTTCGGGCGGCGGCCGCCGGTGTTTGCGCGCGGTCATAGCAGACACTTGAGAAAATGCTTTAGACTAGCGGCGCAACCCACCGGATCGCCGAAAAACAGCCCGTTACTTCCCTGCCCATCGGCCGCGTTTCTCGCAACGGTGCCCGACTTGCGGGGAATGCGACACCAAGGCCCATGAACTCCGGAATTCTTTTTGCCCTTGCCATCGCCGCGCTGGTTGTTGCGGTCATTGTCGGCCTGCTCCGGCGCAACCGCTCGGGAGCGGGCGGGAGCCCCAAGACCGGAGATTCGCCGAATACCGTCGCGCAATGGACGGAAGGCGAGACGACCCGTCTCCTGTCGTCGGCCGAATTGCCAGGCCTGTACCTGCTGCGGCCGCGATTCCTCAGCAAGGCCGAGAACGTGGTCTACCTGCTGCTGAAGGCGGCATTCCCTCGACACGACGTCTTTGCGCGCATCCGGCTGGCGGACGTCCTGCAGGTGAAGATCGGGCCCCAGGGCATGGAGCGACTGCGCGCGTTCCGCAAGATCGCGAATCAGCACGTCGGCTTTGTCGTCTGCGACCGCGACATGACGATCCTCGCGATCGTCGATTCCAAGGAACCGGACACCGTGGTGAACCCGCGCGACCAGAAGCTCGAGATCATCAAACAGCGCTGTCTGCAGGCGGCGCAGGTGAAGTACATCTGCGTCTATCCGCCGCAGCTGCCGCGCTACCGCGAATTGCGCGAGCAGATTCTCGGCGCCGCGGCCGACCTCGTGTGACGCTACCGGCGCGGGGTCAGGGCGTTGCGATGGCGCGTTCGTCCTGGCTACGCTTTTTCAAGCACGCGCACGTAGACGTCGCGGTCGATATTGCCGCCCGTCAGGATGACCGCGGCCCTGGCGCCCGCGCGTTCCCCGTCCTTCAATAGCGCAGCCAGCGGCGCGGCGCCCGCGCCTTCGACGATCTGATGCGTGTCGCTGAAGTACGCGCGCATGGCGTCCTCGATTTCGGCATCGGTCACCTCGACGATGCGCGCAACCCCGTTGCGGATGACCTCGAGCGCCGCCGGGACCGGCACGCGCACCGCCATGCCGTCGGCGATGGTGTCGGCGCTCGGCGTGGCGATCGCGCGACCCGCTGCGAACGACCGGGCGTAGGCATTGGCGTTCACCGAAACGACGCCGACGATCCGCGTGCCCACGCCGAGCGCGTCGCGCGCGCTGATGAGCCCGCAGATTCCCGAGCCGCATCCGATCGGCACGTAAACGGTGTCGAGGGCGGCAACCGCGCGGAACAGTTCTAGCGCGTAGGTGCCGACGCCGGCGACGAGCTCGCGGTCGAACGGGCCGATGAAGCGCAAGCCATCCTCGGCGGCGATCGCCGCCGCGCGCTCGCGCGCCTCGTCGAAATCGCGCCCGCATTCGATGAGCGTCGCTCCGAACGCGCGCATCGCGGCGTTCTTGTCCGCTGAATTGCCTTTCGGAACGACGATCGTGCACCGGACACCGTGGCGGCGGGTGGCGAATGCGAGGCTCTGGCCATGGTTGCCGCGCGTCGCGCTGATGATGCCGGGAAGCCCCGGTTCGCGCGTCGCGAGCTGCGCGAGCAGGTTGAGCCCCCCGCGGACCTTGAATGCGCCCGTCGGTGTGTGGTTTTCGTGCTTCACCCAGATGTCGCGGCCTCCGCGGAGCGACAGCAGCGGCCAGTTGTATTGCGGTGTCGGCGCCATCGCCGCGTAAACATTGCGGGCGGCGGCTTCGAGTTCGGCGAGCGGAATCATGGGTAGGTGTGGAGCTTCTCGGCCGGCATCCGCCATGGAACGCGGCGGTTCGACGCGTCAGTCCAGCGGCAGGCCGACGTAGTTTTCGGCGAGCGACGTCGCAGCGGCGCGCGAGCGGACCGTATAGTCGAGCTGCGAGCGCTGCAATCGCTGCTGAAAACCGTCGTCGCCGGGAAAGCGGTGAAGCATCGACGTCATCCACCACGAAAAATGCTCGGCCCGCCATACTCGCTCGAGGCAGGTTCGAGAGTAGGCGTTCAGCAAGTCGTCGCGCCCGGATTTGAAGGAGGCGGTCAGCGCGCGGGCGAGAACGTGAACGTCCGCCACCGCCAGGTTCATTCCCTTGGCGCCGGTGGGCGGAACGATGTGCGCGGAATCGCCAGCGAGAAACAGCCGGCCGTGCTGCATTTTTTCGCAGACGAAGCTCCGCATCGGCGTAATCCCCTTCTCGAGCACCGGCCCCTCGTTGAGCCTCCAGCCGTCGTCGGTCTCCAGTCGCGAATGGAGCTCCTGCCAGATCCGGTCGTCCGGCCAATCCATGACGTCCTCGTCCGGCGCGACCTGGAGATAGAGACGGGTGACCTCCGGCGATCGCATGCTGAAAAGCGCGAATCCCCGGTCGTGATAGGCGTAGATCAATTCTTCGCGGGAGGGCGCCGCCTTGGCAAGGATCCCGAGCCAGGCAAACGGGTAGGCGCGCTCGAATATGCTCTGCTGATGGCCGGGAATCGATGCGCGGCAGACGCCGTGGAAGCCGTCGCAGCCCGCGATCACGTCGCAGACGAGCTCGTTGTGGACGCCGTCCTTTCGATAATCGACGCACGGCGCGCTCGATTCCAGGCCGCGAATTTCGACGTCGGAGACCTCGAATGCGATGCGCCCGCCGGCGTCGAGGCGCGCTCCGATCAGGTCCTTCACGATTTCCTGCTGGCCGTAGACGGTGATGGCGCGACCGCCGGTCAACGACGAAAAGTCGATCCTGTGCCCCCGGCCGCCGAAGCGCAGCTCGATCCCATGATGCACCAGTCCCTCGCGGTCCATGCGCGTCCCCACCCCCGCCTGGCGCAGCAGGTCGACCGACCCCTGCTCGAGAACGCCGGCCCGTACCCGGCGCTCGACGTAATCGCGGCTGCGGATTTCGAGGATCGTCGATTCGATGCCCTCGAGGTGCAGCAGATGCGAAAGCAGCAATCCGGCGGGGCCGGCGCCCACGATTCCGACTTTCGTACGCTCGCGCATTGCTTTGCGTCCCCGGCTAACGCCCGGCGACGCGGTCGGTCTCGGCGAAGACCTCCTGCGCCATGTGGAACGCGGCATTGGCGGCCGGCACGCCGCAGTAGATTGCGCAATGCAGCAGCACTTCCTTTATTTCGTCGCGCGTGACGCCGTTGTTGGCGGCAGCGCGTACGTGCAGCCGGAATTCATCGGCGCGGTTCAAGGCGACCATCAGCGCCACCGTGACGAGGCTGCGCGCGTGCCGCGGCAACTCCGGCCGTGTCCAGAGCTCGCCCCACGCGTACCGCGTTATCAGGTCCTGGAATTCCTCGTTGAATGCGGTCCGGCCGGCAAGCGACCGATCGACGTGCGCGTCGCCCAGCACCGCGCGGCGCACTTTCATCCCGGCCTGGTAACGATCGCGTTCGTCCACGTGGATGTCTCCTCAGGTTTGCAGAAACGACAGCAGGGTGTCGGTGACCGCGGGCGCCGCCTCGATGTTCGAAAGATGCGCGGCATCGACTTCGACGTAGCGTGCCCCGGGAATCCGCGCGGCGACGAAGCGCCCGTCCGCCGGCGGCGTGGCGGTGTCGTGCGCCCCTGCGATCACCAGCGCAGGCGCGCGGATGCCGGCGATCGCGTGGCGCTGGTCCATGTCGCGGACGGCGGCGCAACAGGCGATGTAGCCCTCGGCCGGCGCGCGTTCCAGCATCTGGCGCATTGCAGAAGCGGTATCCGGTTCGCGCGCGAGGAACGCCGGAGTGAACCAGCGCTCGATGACGCCCTGTGCAATCACGCCCATGCCTCCCGCGCGCACCTTTTCGATCCGGGTGTTCCACAGCTCGGGCGGCGCGATGAGCGCTGCCGTATTGCACAACGCCAGCGTGCGCACGCGGTCGGGAGCATGAATTCCGAGCCACATCCCGGTAATGCCGCCCAGCGACAAACCGCAGAAATGCACGCGATCGATTGCCAGTGCGTCGAGCAGCCCTACGACGTCGCGCCCGAGGCGTTCGACATCGTACGGCCCCGGCGTGATCGACGATGCGCCATGGCCGCGCGTGTCATAGCGAAGGACGCGAAAGGAGCGCGCGAGCGGCGCGATCTGCGGCCCCCACATAGAGAGATCGGTGCCGAGCGAATTCGACAACATGAGCACGGGCGCTCCGGCAGGGCCGTCGAAGCGGTGATGAATCCGGGCGCCGTCGACGTCGACAAAGGCCGTGGTCATGACAATTTCTCCTGGCTCGCCACGCTCGATGGCGCCCGCTGCTCAAACGTCGAAGAAAACCGTTTCGCTACTGCCCTGAAGGACGATGTCCCATTCCAGCGCGCCGGGCCGTCCTGCGACAGCCTTCGCGGTCAGCGTCTCGCGCCGCCCGGCCGCGACTTCCAGCAGCACGGCATCCTCGGCGTTCGCGGGATCCCCGGGGAAATACATCCTGGTGACGAGATGCTTCAGTATCCCGCGCATGAATATCGTCACGTTGAGGTGCGGTGCCTGCAGGCCGCCGCGCGGCGCCGGGACCCGCCCCGGCTTGATCGTCGTGAACCCGAAACGCCCTTCGTCGTCGGTCGGGACGCGGCCGAAACCCTTGAAACCCGGCTCCAGCGGCTTGTTCTGCCTGTCGTCGGGGTGCGCGTAGCGACCGTGTGCATTGGCCTGCCAGATTTCGACGATCGCGTCGACGACGGGTTTGGCGTCGCCGTCGAGCACGCGTCCGGACACGGTGACCTTGTCGCCGGTAACCCCTGGCCCGACCAGATTGTCCGTGACGAGCCACGTGAGTCCGATATGCAGGTAGGGACCGATGGTTTGCGACGACGTCGTGCGCAGGCTCATGGCGTTCTCCTCATGCGGGTAGCGCGAGATCGTTTTCCATCGGCGTCTCTTCGCGGCCGCGCAGAACGATGTCGAACCTGTAGCCGAGCGCAGTCTCGGGGATCGTCGTCTCCCAGTCGAACACCGAAACGAGCCGCCTGCGCGCGTGCTCGTCGGGAATACTCGTGTACATCGGATCGTATTCCAGCAGCGGATCGCCGGGAAAATACATCTGGGTGACGAGGCGCGTGACGAACGCCGGACCGAACAGCGAAAAATGGATATGTGCCGGGCGCCAGGCATTGTAGTGATTGCGCCACGGGTATTCACCGGGGCGGATGGAGATGAAACGGTAGCGGCCCTCGCTGTCCGTAATCGTCCGGCCGCACCCGTGAAAATTCGGATCGAGCGGCGCATTGTGGTTGTCCCGCTTGTGCGGGTAGCGGCCGGCGCCGTTCGCCTGCCAGATTTCGACCAGCGTGTTCGCAACCGGGCGCGCATTCGCATCGAGGACGCGACCGCTTACCACGATGCGCTCGCCGATGGGATCGCCGTTCCCCTGTCGGGTCAGGTCGAAGTCGTTGGCCTTGATGAGTTCCGCGCCGAACAGCGGTCCTGTCACTTCGGACAGCGACGGCGGCAGCATCACCAGCGGCTGCGATGGCGAGCGCTTCAAGGTCGACGCGTACGGCGGATAGAGGTAGTCGGGCTGCGTGCCGCGGTCGGGCTTGCGGTACCCGGCAACGGGCGCCGGCGGCCCGCTCGGGGTCCGTGATGTCATGTCGTTGTCTCCCAATGGAAGCGTGTGCGTATCAGACGCGCTCGATGATCAATGCGATGCCCTGGCCGACGCCGATGCACATCGTGCAGAGCGCGCGGCGGCCGCCGGTGCGTTGCAGCTGGTAGAGGGCCGTGGTAACGAGGCGAGCGCCGCTGGCGCCGAGCGGATGGCCGAGCGCGATCGCGCCGCCGTTCGGGTTGACGCGGGGCTCGTCATCGGGCAGTCCGTGGTCGCGCGTGACGGCCAGCGCCTGCGCCGCGAAGGCTTCGTTCAGTTCGATGACATCGATATCGGCGAGCGAGAGCTTCGCCAGCGCGAGCACTTTCCGCATGGCGGGCGCGGGGCCGAAACCCATGATCCGGGGCGCAACGCCGGCCACCGCGGACGCCACCACGCGCGCCCTCGGAGTCAGTCCGTGACGACGCGCGGCATCCTCGGAAGCGAGCAGCGTTGCACAGGCGCCGTCGTTGACGCCGGACGCGTTCCCCGCGGTGACCGTGCCGTCGGGTCGGACGATGCCTTTCAGCCGGGCAAGCGCATCGAGAGTTGTTTCGCGTGGGTGCTCGTCGCGGCTCACCACGACGGGTTCGCCCTTCCGGGCCAGGATCGTCACCGGAACGATTTCCTCCGCGAGGCGTCCCGCGGAGATCGCGGCGATTGCGCGCTGCTGGCTGCGCAGCGCGAACGCGTCCTGATCGGCACGGGTTACGCCGAACTCGGATGCGACGTTTTCGGCGGTTTCCGGCATCGAGTCGATCCCGAACCTGGCCTTCATCAGCGGATTGACCAAGCGCCAGCCGATCGTCGTATCCTCGATCTTCGCGGCGCGCGAAAAGGGGCTGTCCGCCTTGGCGAGGACGAACGGCGCGCGCGACATGCTCTCGACGCCGCCGGCGAACATCAGCGATGTCTCGCCGCTCTTGATCGCCCGCGCCGCGATGGCGATCGCGTCGAGGCTCGACCCGCAGAGCCGGTTCACGGTCGTCCCGGGAACCTCGACCGGCAACCCGGCCAGCAGCAATGCCATGCGGCCGACGTTGCGGTTGTCCTCGCCGGCCTGGTTTGCGCAACCGTAGACGACGTCGTCGACGGCTCCCCAGTCGACGTTCGGATGGCGTTCGATCAGCGCACGCAGCGGCATGGCGGCAAGATCGTCCGGCCGCACGGCGGCAAGCGCGCCCGCGTAACGGCCGATGGGTGTGCGCAACGCATCGCAAATGAAGGCTTGAGGCATGGAGTCTCCGTGGTTCCCCTACGCCGTCGCTGCCATGCGCTGCAGCGGCACGCCCGTCAGGCTCTGCAGCTCGTCGAATGTCAGGCCGTCGACGATTTCGACGACCTGCAGCCCGGTAGCGCCGACTTCGATGACGGCGAGGTCCGTGTAGATCCGATTGACGCAGGCGAGTCCGGTCACCGGGTAGGTGCAACGGGAAACGATCTTGCTTTCGCCGGACTTTGTCAGGTGCTCCATCATGACGAACACGTTCTTGGCGCCGATGGCGAGGTCCATGGCGCCGCCAACCGCGGGAATCGCATCCGGGGCGCCGGTATGCCAGTTCGCGAGGTCGCCGGCCGCCGATACCTGGAAGGCGCCCAGCACGCAGTAGTCCAGATGCCCGCCGCGCATCATCGCAAAGGAGTCGCCATGATGGAAATAGCAGCCGCCGGCCAGCAGCGTCACTGGCTGCTTGCCGGCATTGATGAGATCAGGATCCTCGCCGCCGGGCGCCGGCGCCGGACCCATGCCGAGCAACCCGTTCTCGCTATGCAGCAGGATCTCGCGGTCCGTCGGCAGGTGGTTGGCGACGAACGTCGGCAGTCCGATGCCGAGGTTCACGCAGGCGCCCTCGGGAATGTCGTGCGCGACGCGGGCGGCCATCTGGTCGCGGCTGTAGCGGTTCATCATCGGGTCCTCAGGCAGCGGCCCGCGGCTGCACCGGAGCTTCCGGGGCGGCGATGGCGACGATGCGTCTCACGAAGATGCCGGGCGTCACGACGGCTTCCGGGTCCAGCGCGCCCAACGCCACGACTTCGCGGACCTGGACGATCGTGCAGCGCGCCGCCGAGGCCATGATCGGGCCGAAATTCCTCGCGGTCTTGCGGTAGACGAGATTGCCCCAGCGGTCGGCCTTCTCGGCCTTGATCAGCGCGAAATCGGCGTGGATCGGATATTCGAGCACATAGTGGCGTCCGCCGATGACGCGCGTTTCCTTGCCCTCGGCGAGCAGCGTGCCGTAGCCGGTGGGCGTGAAGAACGCTCCGACGCCGGCCCCCGCCGCGCGGATGCGTTCGGCGAGGTTGCCCTGCGGCACCAGCTCGAGCTCGATCTCCCCGGCACGATAGAGCGCGTCGAAATGCTGCGAATCCACCTGGCGCGGGAACGAGCAGATGATCTTCCTTGCTCGCCTGGCCTTCAACAGCGCGGCGAGCCCCGTGTCTCCGTTGCCGGCGTTGTTGTTGACGATCGTGAGATCGCGCGCACCCTGCGCGATCAGCGCGTCGATCAGCTCGGACGGCATGCCGGCGGTGCCGAAGCCGCCGATCATGACCGTCGCCCCGTTCGGAATGTCGGCGATCGCTGCGGCGGCCGAGGAAACGATCTTGTCGATCATGCGCGTCCGGTGTCAACGGGTCCTGGCGCGAGCGTACACGATCGCGTCGCTCGCGTGGGGTCGCGCGAAGCTGCCCGTAACAGGCCACTAGCCGCTGGCGGCCTTCTTCTCGGGCGCGTGACCGCCAAGGAACAGCCGGTTGAGATCCGGATCGTTGAGCAGCTCGGACGCCGGGCGGTCGAGCGCCAGGCGCCCCATCTCGAGCACCAGCGCGCGGTTCGCGAACTTGAGGGCCGTGCGCACGTTCTGCTCGACCATCAGCACCGTGGTGCCGTCGTCGGCGAGCTTGCGCAGCAGCGCCATCACCTCCTGCACGAGCTTCGGCGAAAGCCCGATCGACGGCTCGTCGATCAGCAGGACGCGCGGATGCAGCAGCAGCGCGCGACCCACCTCCAGCTGCTTCTGCTCGCCGCCGGACATCGTCGACGCCTGATTCTCGATGCGCTCGCGGATCCGCGGGAAACGCTCCAGCACCTCCTCGATTCTTCCGGAAAGCTTGCCGCGCGGCAGCGTAATGCCGCCCAGTTCGAGGTTGTGCCGTACGGAAAGCGAACCGAACAGGTTGCGCCCCTGCGGCACGAAAGCGATGCCGTCGGCGAGCAGGTCCCGCTGCGACTTGCCGTTGATGCATTTCCCTTCGAAACGGACCTCGCCAGCCCGCGGCACCAGCATCCCAAACAGCGTTTTCAGCACCGTGGACTTGCCGGCGCCGTTGGGTCCGATCAGCAGCGTGATCTCCCCCTTGCGCGCGTCGAGTGTGGTTTCGTTCAGGATGGTGAGGCTCGGCGAATAGCCGGCGACGACCTTGTCGAACTCGATGATCTTGTCGGTCATGGCGGGACTTCCGGCTCAGTTCCCCAGGTAGGCTTCCAGCACCTGCCGGTTCGACTGCACCTCGGCGGGCGGTCCTTCGGCGAGGACCTTGCCCTCGACCATGCAGATCACGTGCGGACAGAGCTTCATCACGAAATCCATGTTGTGCTCGATGACGACGAAGCTGCCGCCCTGCGTCCTGTTGAGCTCGGTCAGGAGTTCGCGCAGCTGGTCGACCAGGCTGGGATTGACACCGGCGCAGGGCTCGTCGAGCAGCACGAGCCGCGGCGCCGCCATGAAGGCCATCGCGATGTCGATCAGCTTTTGCTGGCCGTACGAAAGGCTGCCCGCGGGGAGATGGGCAACGTGCTGCAGGCGAAACATCTCGATCGTCTCGTCGGCGTGGTGACCGAGGCCGGCGTCGGGCTGCGCGAAGAGGCGGCCGGGCAGCGTGCCCTTGAATTCCTGCGCGGCGACGATCAGGTTGTCGCGGACCGACAGCTTGACGAATACCTGCAGCGTCTGAAACGTGCGGCCGATGCCGCGGCGCGAAAGCTCCAGCGGCGACATGCCGGTGATGTCCTCGCCGCAGAACTCGACGCCGCCGGAGGTCGGCTTGATCTGGCCGAGGATGCTGTTGAATAGCGTCGTCTTGCCCGAGCCGTTGGGCCCGATGACGCCGACAATTTCGCCGGGGCCGACGGCGAAACTCACGCCGTCGACCGCCTTGATTGCCCCGTAGGCCTTGCGGACGTCCTTGACCTCGAGAAAGCGGCGTGGCGCGGTCATTTCGGCGCCCCGTGCGCTTTGAATCGCTCCGGGATCGACAGGAGTCCGCCGGGCAGCCAGATCATGAGCGCGACGATGGCGAAGCCGAAGACGGTAAGGTACCAGTTCTGCATGAAGCGCAGCCATTCGGGCAGCAGGACGACGACGACCGTGCCGAGCACCGGGCCGAAGAACCGGCCCGAGCCGCCGACGATCACGGCGAGCAGCATCATCAGCGAGGCGGTCACATGGAACGGCGCCGGCTCGATGAAGTTAACCAGCGTGGCGAAGTAGACGCCGCCGATGCCCGCGCAGGCGGCGCCGATCGCGAAGGCGAGCAGCGTGTACGCCGTGATGTTGATGCCGAGGCTCTCCGCGCGGATGGGATTGTCGCGCAAGGCGGCGAACGCCCGGCCCCACGGCGAGCGCAACAGCCACCATAGCGCCAGCGCCAGCAGGATCGCCGCGGCGAACGTGAAGTAGAAGAATGGCAGCGGCTTGTCGAGCGAGAGCCCGAAAAGGGAAGGCCGCGGGATGTTCGAGATGCCGAACGTGCCGCCGGTCAGCTTCTCTTCGTTGCGCATCACGAGGTAGACCAGCACGTTGAAGCCCAGCGTCGCGAACGCGAGGTAGTGGTGCTGGACGCGCAGCGCGGGGAAGCCCAGCGCGAGCCCCACGATGAAGCAGGCGACGGCGGCGGCCGGCAGCACGACGAAAAACGGCCAGCCGAGGCCTAGCAGTATCGCGGCATGGTAGGCGCCGATTCCGAAAAACGCCGCGTGCCCGAGCGACATCTGGCCGGCATAGCCGACGGTGAGGTTGAGGCCGAAAGTCGCCATCAGGTAGACGCAGAACAGCGTCATCAGGTAGACGCCGTAGCTCTTCAGGAAGTTCGGCAGCACGGCGAACGCAATCAGAACAGCGGCGAGGGCGACGAGGCGGGCACGGGGATTCATACCTTGCGCTCCTCCGGTTTGCCGAGCAGTCCCTCGGGCCGGAACAGAATGACGGCGAGGAAAAGCATCAGGGCGACCCCTTCCTTGTACGCGGGCGAAACGTAGAACCCGACGACGTTCTCGAGCACGCCGATCAGCACCCCGCCGAGCAATGCGCCGCGCGTCTGATTGAAGCCGCCGATGATCGCCGCGAAGAACGCCTTCTGCCCGATCGAATCGCCCATGTCGAACTTGGCGAGGTAGGTCGGTGTCACCAGCAGCGCCGCCACGACGGCGAGGCAGGCGTTGATCAGGAACGTGTAGAGGACCATGCGCTTGACGTCGATGCCGAGCACCTTCGCCGCGTCGGTGTTCTGCGCCACCGCCTGCATCGCGCGCCCGGTCACCGTCCGGTTGAGGAACATCTGCAGCGAGACGACGATCAGGCCCGCGAAGAAGAGCGTACCCACGTCGGCGTACGAGACGTGCAGGTTGCCCAGCGCGAACTGGCCGTCGGGGAACGGGCTCGGAAACGGGTGCGCTTCCGCGCTGTAGCCGGCCTTGACCAGCTGCTTCAACCCGATCGACAGACCCAGTGTCGCGATGACGAGCGGAATGACGCCGTGCCGGATCAGGGGATCGACGATGGCCCGCTTGAAGCCGTAGCCCAGGATCAGCATCGCGACCGCGCAGGTCAGCAGGAAGGCGAGCCACACGGGCACGCCGACAACGCTCATGAAGAACAGCATCACGAACGCCGGCACCATCACGAATTCGCCCTGGGCGAAGTTGATCGTGCCCGCCGCCTGCCAGAGCAGCGTGAACCCCAGCGCCGCAAGCGCGTAGATGGCGCCCGTCGCGGTGCCCGAGACTATCAACTGGACGAGGTCGCCCATGTTGCTCCTCCTCTCGAGGCCGGCGCCCGGGCCGTCCGCGGTGGTCCGCGGTACGACCCGGGTGTGCCGAATCGCTATTTGGCCGAAGCCGGCGGCAATGTTTCGGTGACGGTCTGCTTGCCGTTGACGACCTTGACGAGGAAGCTCTCGCGGTCGAGATCGCCGTTCTGGTCGAACGACACGTCGAGCAGCACGCCCGGGTAATCCTTGACCAGGATCTTGGCGCCGTGCAACGCGGCGGCGAAGGCCTTCGGATCGAAATTCTTGTTCTTCTCGGTGATCGCCTTGACCACGTACGTGGCGCTGTAGCCCTTCATGCCGTTGTGATCGCTCTTGTACCTGTATTCCTTCTGGAACTTGTCGTCGAATGCCTTGATCGCCGGTTGCGGCGCGTCGACGGTGAGCCCGACGTGCGCCAGCGCGCCGTTGGCCGCTTCACCCGCAAGTTCGATGACCTTCTGGCCCGTCAGCGTCGTCTCGCCGATGATCGGTTTGTCGAATCCCTGTTTCTTCAACTCGCGCAGCGCGCGGGCGGACTCTTCCTCGTTCGTGTACACGAAGATCGCGTCCGGATTCGCCTGCTTCACCTTCAGCACCGCGCCGGAAAAGTCCACCTGGCCCGGGTCGGTCGGTACGTCGGCAACGACCTTGATGCCCTGCGCGTCGAGCGCCTTCTGCATCGTGTCGTGTCCGCCCTTGCCGAAGTCGTTGTTGACCCAGATCATCGCGATCGTCTTGGCCTTGACGCCGTCCTTGATGTATTTCGCGACCTTGGGCATGGCCGTCGACTGCGTGAACGACGTGCGGAAGATGTACGGATTGCCCTGCTGCGTGATATTCGCCGCCTCGCCGCCGGTGAAGTTCGGAATCTCGGCCCGCTTGGTCTCGGCCATGCTGACGATGATCGAGCCCGAAAAGACCGGCCCCATCACGACATAGGCACCCTGATCGACGGCCTTCTGCGCGAGCGCTTTCGCCACGCCGGGATTGGTCTGGGTGTCCATGGAGGTGTAATCGATCTTGCGCCCGAGGATGCCGCCGGCGGCGTTGATTTCCCTGACGGCGAGCTTCACGCCATTGTCGAAGTTGGTGCCGGCGGTGGCGCCGGTGCCCGACAGCTCGACCAGACCCACGATCGGGACCGGGCCTTGCTGAGCGGCTGCGAGCAACGGAATGCAGAGCGCGACGGCTGCCGCGAGCGATCGTGCGTATTGCTTCATGGTTCCCTCCTCCTGTTGACGACTTGACGGCCGGAGCTTCGGGCCCGATACCGGCTGGCGCGAAGGATCGCGCCGATCGTCGATCTTCCCCCGGACGTGGTGGCTGCCAGGGCACGCCCGTGGCCTGTGTTCGATTGACGAACATTTGTGCGATGTGCGAACTCGACAATAGCGATTCGGGTTGCTGGTGACAAGGGCGCTTAGCGAAATATTGTGCGTATAGCGAACACTTCTTGCCGCGCGGCGGCCGACGCTCCCGACGAGCACGCCATGCGTCCCGACATTCCCTCCATTCGATGGATCGTTCGCCGTCTGCCGCTACCTGCCGTCGGCGCGCAATGGGCTCGACGGTTCGACGCGCTGACGATCATCGTAGCACCGCGGGGCGTCCGCGTAAGGCGGCGGCACCGACTGGCGACTCATTCCGGCATATGGGAAGGAACTTGTCATGCACACGCGCCGACGTTCTGCCCGTTCCACCCTCGCCGTCGCCGCGCTGATTGCGCTCGGCGGCATGGCGACATCCGCAGCCGGTACGAGCTGCAACGCGAAGAGCGGACCCCGGACGCTGGTGCTCGTCGAACTCTATACGTCCGAAGGATGCGACAGTTGCCCGCCGGCCGATCGCTGGCTGTCGGCGTCCTTTCCGCCCGATGCCGCTCCGCGCCGATGCGATCGCACTCGCGTTCCACGTCGACTACTGGGACCGCCTGGGCTGGAAAGACCGCTTTGCAACGCCGGCGTGGACCGAGCGTCAATACGCGTCGGCGCACGCCACCCGCTCCAATCTTGTCTACACGCCGCAAGTGCTGGTGCAGGGCAGGAACGTACCGGACTGGCGTGCGCCGCAGAAGATCAAGGCCGCGATTGTCGCGGCGGGAGAGCGTGCGCCTCGCGCCGAGGTTCAGCTCGCAGTGACGCGGCGCACGCAGTCGGTGGCGGTGAGCGCAACCGCGCGGGTGCCGGGAGTCGCAGACCGCAAAGGCGCCGCTCTGTTCATTGCGCTCGCGGACAGCGGCCTCGCTGTCCGACGTCAAGGCGGGCGAGAACGCGGGGACGCGGCTTTCTCACGATCACGTGGTGCGCGCGCTCACGGGTGCCATCCGCGTCGATGCCGGCGGTGACATTGCAGGCGATTTCGTCCTGCCGCTGCCGGCCGAAGCCGGAACCGCGTCATCCGTCGTGGCGTTTGTGCAGGACACGCAGACCGGCGACGTGCTGCAGGCCATTGCGGTGCCGCTCGACTGTATGTCCGTGCGCTGAGTCGATTGTCGTGCCGCGCCCTTGTTGCGCCGCCGCCATACCCGCGGCCGGCAATTGCGGCTAAGCTTGCACGCGCGAAGGCAGACGCGCAGCGGTGTCGCATCGCGGCGTGCGGTCCTGCGCGAGATGTTCGATTCTTCGCCGCGCGATCGGCCGGCGGGCCACGTGTTCCGGCATGGTCGTCGGGCGCTTTGTGAATGTGCCGCGTGCCTTGCGTGGCGGAACCTCCCCGTACGCAATTCCTGGAAATTTCCGAATGGTACCGGGAGACGCCGATGACCCGAACGCGTCGCCAGTGGTTGCGGCAACTGGGCCCGGGTCTCATCACCGGCGCCGCCGACGACGATCCGAGCGGCATTGCGACGTATTCACAAGCCGGTGCGCAGTTCGGGTACCAGCTGGGCTGGACCGTCGTCCTCACCTTGCCCCTGATGGTGGGAATCCAGATGGTCAGCGCGCGGATGGGCCGCGTGACGGGGCACGGCCTTGCGTCGAACATACGCCGGAGCTTCCCACGACCCGTCCTCTACGCGATCGTCGCGATGCTGGTGGTCGCCAACACGATCAACGTCGCCGCCGACATCGCCGCGATGGGCGAGGCGCTGCAGCTCGTCGTCGGCGGTCCCGAGCACGGGCACGCCATCCTGTTCGGCATCGTGAGCCTGCTGCTGCAGGTCGTGCTGCCCTTCAACCGCTACATCCGATATCTGAAATGGCTGACGCTCGCGCTGCTGGCGTACGTTGCGGTCGTGTTCACGATCGCGGTGCCGTGGCGCGAGGCGCTCCTCGGTATTGTCTGGCCGAGAATCGCGCTGACGGGCGAGGCGCTGACGGTGATCGTCGCGGTGTTTGGAACGACCATCAGCCCCTATCTTTTCTTCTGGCAGGCCGCGCAGGAAGTGGAGGAACTCAACGCCGACCCGGCCGCGTTTCCGCTCGCGAGCGCGCCGGAGGGCGCACGGGAACACCTACGCCGCATCAAGATCGACACCTACTTCGGGATGGGCTTCTCGAACCTGATCGCGTTGTTCATCATCGTCAGCACGGCGGCGACGCTGCACGCGGCCGGCATCACGGACATCACGACCTCCGCGCAGGCGGCCGAGGCGCTGCGACCGCTGGCGGGCGACGCCGCGTTCCTGCTGTTCAGCCTGGGGATCATCGGCACGGGCCTGCTGGCGGTGCCCGTGCTCGCGGGCTCGGCCGCGTACGCGGTCGCGGAGACGTTCGAGTGGAAGAGCGGTCTCGATCTGAAGCTGCTGGAGGCGCGAGAGTTCTACGCGATCATCGCGCTTGCGACACTGGGCGGCGTGCTCCTCGACTTCACGCCGATCGATCCCATCAGGGCGCTGTTCTGGAGCGCCGTGATCAACGGCGTGATCGCCGTGCCGATCATGGTCGTGATGATGCTGTTGGCCGACGATCCGGCAGTGATGGGAACCTTCGTGGTCACGCGGCGACTGAAGGCGCTGGGCTGGCTCGCGACCTGGACCATGGCCGCCGCGGTCGTCGCGATGTTCGTTGCCGGCGGCTGATCCGCAGGCGCGGGTGGCCTCGCGCCGCCCGGTCAGCGACCGCCTGGCGATACATCGCTGCCGCGCGCGGCGTCTTCCTCTCCGTCGCGGTAGGGAAAGCGGGTGTGCCCGTAGCGAATGGCGAGGACCGCGAGCGTAAGCAGCAGGATGGCCGCCGACACCGCGAGCATCCGCACTTCGGTCAGATCCTTGATGTCGAGGATGATGTAGCGCGCCATCGCCACCATCGCGATGTAGAGCGGGAAGCGCACCGGCAACTGGCCCGAGTTGAAGTATTGGCCGATCATCGCCAGCACCTCGAGGTACAGGAACATCAGCAGGAGGTCGGCCAGAGTGACCCGCGCGGCATGGACCATCGCCGTGACTTCCTCGACCATCGCGAAAGTCGTCGCGAAGCCGATGGTCAGCAGCCCGGTGTACTCGACCAGCGTCAGGCCTCGACGAAAGAGGGCGTGAACGCGCTTGAGTTCCGGATTCTTGGGCAGCATCGCGATCCTCCCCTTGTACGTCGGCAGGGCTCCCGATGCCGGAACCCCGGGCGACCGCCGCCGCGTCACATCACGATCTGCGCCAACTCACCGGACTTGTATCGGGTCGCGACGGTCTTCAGCGGCAGCGGCTTGATCCTGGAGCCCATCCCGGCGCAGCCGAACTGCTCGTAGCGCTGCTTGCAGATCTGCTTCGCCGCCTCGCGGGCGGGCTTCAGGTAGTCGCGCGGATCGAAGGCGCTCTTGTTCGCATTGAGAAAGCGCCGGATTGCCGCGGTCATCGCCAGACGGATGTCGGTGTCGATATTGATCTTGCGCACGCCGTGCTTGATGCCTTCCTGGATTTCTTCGACCGGCACGCCATAGGTCTCCTTCATCTCGCCGCCGTTTTCCCGGATGATCTGCAGCAGATCCTGCGGCACCGACGAGCTGCCGTGCATGACGAGGTGGGTGTTGGGAATGCGCGCGTGGATCGCCTTGACGCGATCGATCGCGAGTATGTCGCCGGTCGGCTTGCGCGTGAACTTGTACGCGCCGTGCGACGTGCCGATCGCGATCGCCAGCGCGTCCAGCTGCGTGCGCTTGACGAAATCCGCCGCCTGGTCGGGATCGGTGAGGAGCATCTCCCGGGTCATCGTGCCTTCGGCGCCGTGGCCGTCTTCCTTGTCGCCTTTCATCGTTTCGAGCGAGCCGAGGCAGCCGAGCTCGCCTTCGACGGTGACGCCGATGGCGTGCGCCATGTCGACGACCTTCCGCGTGACGTCGAGGTTGTAGTCGTAGCTTGCGATTGACTTGCCGTCGGCCTGCAGCGAGCCGTCCATCATCACGCTGGTGAAACCCAGCCGCATCGCTGACTGGCAGACGTCCGGCGACTGTCCGTGGTCCTGGTGCATCACGACGGGGATGTCGGGGTAGCTCTCGACGGCCGCTTCGATCAGGTGGCGCAGGAACGTCTCTCCCGCGTATTTCCGCGCGCCCGCCGACGCCTGCATGATCACCGGGCTGTCGGTCTCGGCAGCGGCGGCCATGATGGCCTGCACCTGTTCGAGATTGTTGACGTTGAAGGCCGGCAGGCCGTAGCCGTTGTCGGCCGCGTGGTCGAGCAGCTGGCGCATCGAAACGAGGGGCATGGAGGGTCTCCGCAGGGGGCGTTGGCGAAACGCCATTTTACGCCTTCCGCACCGTGCGGATCGACGCGCTGCGCGGCGGGAACGTCCCGTCCGCTTTGCGATGCCTGCGCGCGCCGCGGCGGTTCCGCGCCGCCACCGTCAGGAGCGGTGTTCTCCGACCTTGACGATCTTCATGGTATTCGTGCCACCCGATTTCCCCATCGGCTCTCCTATGGTGAGCACGATGAGGTCGCCGTGCTGCACCTGACCTTTCGCGACCAGCAGGTCCTCGGCGGAATGCAGCAGGGCGTCGCGATCCTTGCCCTGTTCGAAATAAAGCGGCATGACATTGCGATACAGCGCCATTTTCCGCTGCGACGGCACCTCCGGCGTCAGCGCGTAGATCGGACAGCCGCAATTGTGGCGCGACATCCACAGCGCCGTCGAACCCGATTGCGTCAGCGACGCGATCGCCTTGACCTTGAGGTGGTAGGCGGTGAACAGCGTCGCCATCGCGATCGACTGGTCGATGCGCGTGAACGCCCGGGTGAGCACTTCCCGGTCGAATTCGACGACCGCCGATTTTTCGGCCTCGACGCAGATCTGCGCCATGGCTTCGACGGTTTCGACCGGGAACTTGCCGGCGGCCGTTTCCGCCGAGAGCATGACCGCATCGGTGCCGTCGAGCACGGCATTGGCGACGTCGGACACCTCGGCGCGCGTCGGCACCGGATGGTGGATCATCGACTCCATCATCTGCGTAGCCGTGATCGTCAGCTTGTTGCGCTCGCGCGCCATGCGGATCATGCGCTTCTGCAGTCCGGGTACCGTCGCATTTCCGACTTCCACGGCGAGGTCGCCGCGCGCCACCATGATGCCGTCGGACGCGTCGATGATTTCGGCGAGCGCGCCGATGGCCTCGGCGCGTTCGATCTTCGCGATCACCAGCGCGTGCCCTCCGGCGGCGCGCAGCAGCTCGCGCGCCATGTGCATGTCGCCCCCGGTCTTCGGAAACGAAACGGCCAGGAAGTCGGCGTCGATCATCGCCGCCGTGCGCATGTCGTCCATGTCCTTCGGCGTCAGCGCCGGCGCCGACAGGCCGCCGCCCTGCCGGTTGATGCCTTTGTTGTTCGACAACATCCCGCCCAGCACGACGCGCGTGACGATCTGCGGACCGTTGACGGCCTCCACGCTGAGCTTGATCAGTCCGTCGTCGAGCAGCAGGATCGCGCCCGGTTCGACGTCGCGCACGAGCTCCTTGTAATCGAGCCCGACGCGGTCGCGGTCGCCCAGTTCGCATTCGGCGTCGAGCGTGAATGGCCGCCCCGGCTCGAGCTGGACCTTGCCGCCGGCGAATTTGCCGATGCGGATCTTGGGCCCCTGCAGGTCGGCCATGATGCCGACTTCGCGGCCGAGCTTCTGCGCCGATTCGCGGACGAGCCGCGCTCGCTCGACATGGTCGGCGGCGCGCCCGTGCGAAAAGTTGAGGCGAACGACGTCGACGCCCGCAGCAAGCATCCGCAGGAGTACATCGGGCGCACTGCATGCGGGGCCGAGCGTGGCAACGATCTTGGTGGCGCGAGGCAAGAGCGGAATCCCTGATCTGACGGTGACGTTGGATTGCGACGGATGTTACGTGATTCCGCCGGCACCGGGTATATCCGCCGAAGGCCCGCGACGGCAGGGCCGGGTGCCGCGACCGAATGATCCGCCAGCTGCCGAAAGCCGCGCCCTGCGATGTCACCCGTTGGCGCGCGACTCGAGCATGGCCACTGCGGGCAACGTCTTGCCTTCGAGGAATTCGAGGAAGGCGCCGCCGGCCGTCGAGATGTAGGAAATCCGGTCGGCGACTCCGAATTTGTTGATGGCCGCGATGGTGTCGCCGCCGCCGGCAATGGAGAATGCCGGCGACGCCGCGACGGCTTCGGCGAGCGCCTTGGTGCCTGCCGCGAAGGCGTCGAACTCGAACACGCCGATGGGCCCGTTCCAGACAATCGTTCCGGCCTTCGCGATGATCGTCTTCAACACCGCGACCGAGGTCGGCCCGATATCGAGGATCAGGTCGTCCGGATCGAGGTTGTCGATCGCCTTCAGCGTTGGCACCGCGGTGGCCGAGAACTCCTTCGCGCACACGGCGTCGACGGGAATCGGCACCTTGCCGGGGAATGCGTCGAGAATGGCCCGCGCCTCGCCGACGAGGTCCGGCTCCGCGAGCGACTTGCCTATGTGCCCGTGCGCGGCGAGGATGAACGTGTTGGCGATGCCGCCGCCGACCAGCAGCACGTCCACTTTCGAAACCAGCGCCCTCAGCACCGTCAACTTGGTCGATACCTTGGCGCCGGCCACGACGGCGACCAGCGGCCTCGCCGGATGCGCCAACGCCTTGCCCAGCGCGTCGAGTTCGGCGGCCATCAACGGACCCGCGCAGGCGACCGGCGCGTGCCTGGCGATGCCGTGCGTCGTCGCCTCGGCGCGGTGCGCGGTACCGAAGGCGTCGTTGCAATACACGTCGCAGAGTTTCGCCATCTTCCGCGCGAGCGCGTCGTCGTCCTTCTTCTCGCCCTTGTTGAACCGGCAGTTCTCGAGCAGCACGACCTGCCCCGGCGCGAGCGCCGCGTGCCACGCTCCGCCATCCAACCAGTCCTTGACGAGCGGCACCGCGATTCCGAGAAGCTCGGACAACCGCTTCGCGACCGGCGCCATGGAATCGTCCGCGCTCCACTCGCCCTCGTTCGGCCGCCCGAGGTGCGATGTCACCATTACCGCGGCGCCACGGGCCAGGCAGTCGCGGATCGCCGGCAGCGAAGCGCGAATCCGTGTGTCGTCGGTGATCGCGCCGTGGGTGTCCTGCGGGACGTTGAGATCGGCGCGGATGAAGACACGCTTGCCGCGGACGTCGATATCGGAAAGTCGGCGGATTGCCATGGGGGTCAGATGTGATAGTCGAGAGGTTGCATCGTTTCGACGTCGACGACGCGAACGATGCGGCCTCGCGATGCGGCTCGCATCGCGATCAGTTCGTCATTGATCCGGCTGGCTGTGGTCACGAACAGGAACGGAAACACCGCATGGACCGTTGCGGCCGCGCCACCCAGCAGCATCCGCGCCCCGAACCTCGCCGCGAAACGCAGGTGCTGGACGTAGGTTTCGCCGACGGACGCGGGATGGGACGTGAACGGATTGGCCATGGCGGTGCCGGACATGGAGACTATTTCGCCGCCATCAACGCAACGGTGGTGTCCAGCATGCGGTTCGAGAAGCCCCATTCATTGTGGCTCCGGCCGCTCGCTGTCGCTCGCTTGACGTTCGCTTTGCTCATGTCAGCCTTCACCGCAATGAACGGGGCGCGCGCTCCGCTCATTTCGCCGCCATCAACGCAACGGTGGTGTCCAGCATGCGGTTCGAGAAGCCCCATTCATTGTCATACCAGGCTGACACTTTGACCAGCCGCCCCGAGACCTTGGTCAGCGTCGCGTCGAACGTCGACGACGCGGGGTCGTGGTTGAAGTCGATGGAGACGAGAGGCGCCTTGTTGTAGTTGAGGATGCCGGCGAGCGGGCCGGATTCCGATGCCGCTTTCATGATTGCATTCACCTCGTCGACCGTCGTGTCGCGAGCGGCGATGAAGGAGAGATCGACGATCGACACGTTGATGGTGGGCACGCGGATCGCGTAGCCGTCGAGCTTGCCATTGAGTTCCGGCAGCACCAGGCCGACTGCCGCGGCCGCTCCGGTCTTGGTCGGGATCATGCTCATCGTTGCGGATCGGGCCCGGCGCAGATCCTCGTGGTAGACGTCGGTCAGGACCTGGTCGTTCGTATACGCGTGGATCGTGGTCATCAGCCCGGTCACGAGCCCGATCTTGTCGTGCAGGGGCTTCACCAATGGCGCCAGGCAGTTCGTCGTGCACGACGCATTGGAGATGACGGTGTGCGCGGCCTTCAGCGTGCCGTGATTCACGCCGTAGACGACGGTCGCGTCGACATCCTTGCCGCCCGGCGCCGAGATGATGACTTTCGCGGCGCCGCCTTTGAGATGCGCCGAGGCTTTTTCCTTGGTCGTGAACAGGCCCGTGCACTCGAGGACGACGTCGACGCCGAGCGAGGTCCACGGCAGTTGCGCCGGGTCGCGCAGCGCGAAAACCTTGATGCGGTTGCCGTTGACCACCATCGAATCGCCGTCGACTTCGATCTTGCCCGGGAATTTGCCGTGCGCCGTGTCGTAGCGCGTCAGGTGCGCATTCGTTTCCGGGCTGCCGAGGTCGTTGATCGCGACGATTTCGATGCCGTGTTTCTTGCCGCTCTCGTAGTGCGCGCGAAGGATGTTGCGGCCGATTCGGCCGTAGCCGTTGATGGCGACTTTGATGGTCATGGTCTTCTCCAGGAATGCCGACGCTAGCCGGGCGTTACGTATCTGCCGTGGACCCGCAGGCTGCGGCGAGCGCATCGAGATCGCGCCAGCCATAGCCCACCTCCACGAGATCCATGCCGTCCCACTGGAACGGCTGTTCGATCAGGAGTTCCGCGCCAAGGCCCTCGTAGAATGCGCGCGCTCCCTTGTTCCCCGCGATGACCCACGTCAACAATCCCGTGGCGCCGTGGGCGCGCTGGGCATCGAGTACGGCCGCAACCAGGTGGCGGCCGGTGCCGTTGCGCTGGAATTCCCGGCGCAGGTAGATCGCGGTCAGTTCCGCGTCGAGACCATGCTTCGGCAATTCCAGCATGTTACCGCATGCAAAGCCCGCGACATCGGACCCGCTTGCCGCAACAAAGACGCTGGTCGTATTGGGTCCCGAAGTCAGCACGCGCTGCCAGAGCGCGGTGCTGTCCTCGACCTTCATCGCTGCGAGATAGGAGGCGGGGATCATCTCCGCATACGTCGTGCGCCAGCTGTCGACGCGGACTTGCGCGATGGCGCGGGCGTCGCCGGGATCGGCACGCCGGATCGCGATGGAGTTCGACATCAACGGGGGCGTGCTTTGCACGAAAATGCAGCGCACGCTTCCGTGTCGCGGGCGGCGTCAACCGAAATGCCCGCTTTCGGCGCGCGCGGGATCACGTCGCCGATACCCGCCGGGCTGCCGCGACGACGGCGTCGACGGTGAGGCCGAAGTGCTTGAACAGCACGCCGGCGGGCGCCGATTCGCCGTACGTGTCGAGGCCGACGACGGCGGCGCGGGGGTCGTCAAGGGCGCCGACGTAAGCGCGCCAGCCGGCGGTCGCGCCGGCTTCGACCGCAATCCGCGGAATGCCCGGAGGCAGCACGCCGGCCCGATACGCAGGCGGCTCGCGATCGAAGGCGCCGGTGCAAGGCATCGACACGACGCGCGCGGCGATGCCTTCCGCCGCCAGCGCATCGCGCGCGCCCATGGCCAACGACACTTCGGAGCCGGTCGCGAGGATGACTACACGGCGGGCGACGCGCGCGTCCCAGTCGGCAAGGACGTAGCCGCCTTTGCGGATGGCCGCGAGCTGCGCCTCGTCGCGCCGCTGGAACGGCACATTCTGGCGAGTGAGCACCAGCGCCGTGGGGCCGTGCGCCCGCTCGATTGCCGCGGTCCACGCAACGCCGGTTTCGACCGCATCGCAGGGACGCCAGACGTCCAGATGGGGAATCAGCCGCAAGCTTGCCGTGTGCTCGACCGATTGGTGCGTCGGCCCGTCCTCGCCCAGCCCGATCGAATCGTGGGTGAACACGAAGATCGATCGGATCTTCATCAGCGCCGCCATCCGCAGCGCGTTCCGCGCGTAATCGGAAAAAGTGAGGAACGTGCCGACGTAGGGGATGAATCCGCCGTGCAGCGCGAGGCCGCTGGCAATGGCGCTCATGCCGAACTCGCGCACGCCGAAGTGGATGTAATTGCCGGATCCCATCCGGCCGATCGGGATGCTGCCCGACCAGTTGGTGAAGACGGAACCGGTCAGATCGGCGGAGCCTCCCACCAGTTCCGGCAGGATGGGACTCAGTGCTTCGAGCGCCTGCTGCGACGCCTTGCGCGTGGCGACGCTCTCGCCCTTGGCCGCCGCCGCCGAGATTGCCGCGGCCGCCGTCTCGCTCCAGACGGAGGGCAATTCACCCGCCATGCGCCGGCTGAACTCGGCCGCCAGTTCCGGATGCTCCTTCCGGTAGCTGCCGAATCGGCCGGCCCAGTCCTGTTCCAGCAGTGCGCCGCGCTCGCGCGCGTTCCACGCAGTGTAGATCGCATCCGGTATCGCGAACGGCGGATGATTCCAGCCCAGCGCCGCACGGGTTGCGGCGATTTCCTTCTCGCCCAGCGCGGAACCATGCGCTTCGGCAGTGCCGGCCTTGGTCGGCGCCCCCTTGCCGATCACCGTCCGGCAGCCTATCAACTGCGGCCGACCGCGTTGCGCGCCGTCGGCATGCGCCGCTGCTATCGCCGCGTCCACGGCGGCCACGTCATGACCGTCGATTTCTGCCTGCACGTGCCAGCCGTAGGCCTCGAACCGCTTCGCCGTGTCATCGGTGAACCAGCCCTTGGTCTCGCCATCGATCGAGATGCCGTTGTCGTCGTAGAGCACGATCAGCTTGCCCAAGCCCCATGTCCCGGCCAGCGAGCACGCCTCGTGCGAAATGCCCTCCATCAGGCAGCCGTCGCCGACGAAGACGTAGGTACGATGGTCGACGATCGTATGGCCGGGCCGGTTGAAATGCGCCGCCAACAGCCGCTCCGCAAGCGCCATTCCCACCGCGTTGGCAAGTCCCTGCCCGAGGGGGCCGGTGGTCGTCTCGACTCCTGGCGTGACGCCGAACTCGGGATGGCCGGGGGTCTTCGAATGCAATTGGCGAAAGCGCTTGATTTCCTCGATTGGCAGGTCGTACCCGGTGAGATGCAGCAAGCCGTACAGCAGCATCGAGCCGTGCCCGTTGGACAGCACGAAGCGGTCGCGGTCGGGCCATGCGGGGTGCGCCGGGTGATGATGCAGGTGCCGGTGCCAAAGCGCCACGGCAATTTCCGCCATGCCCATCGGCATTCCCGGATGTCCGCTCTTGGCAGCTTCCACCGCATCCATTGCAAGCGCGCGCAGCGCATTCGCGAGCTCGGCATCGGTAACGACCTTCGGGAGGGAGGTGGCGGCAATGGTCATGGTCTGCAATCGATCGCGGAGGGTTGGAATTGCGGCAATTTGGCACGATTGCGCGCCAGAGTAGCGCGCGCCATTTCACTGCGGCAAAAACATAAAATTATCGCGCCCGCGAGAGGTTTATGCAATAATTACAGTTTTACGGCAGCAGGTTCGGGAATGCCGCATGCCCTTCCACCAGTGGAAAACTGGGGCGGGGCTTTTTCATCGACAGGGAGCGGCTAATGGACGGAATCCATCTGTTAGGCGAATGGTATGGCTGCCCGGCCGATACGCCCGAATTCACCAGCGCCGATGCACTCCGCGCGCTTTGCCTCGAAGCCGTGGCCGTATCCGGGTTGACGATCGTCGGCGACTCGTTTCACCAATTCGAACCGCAGGGCGTCACCGGCACGGTGCTGCTCGCCGAATCGCACATTGCGATCCACACCTGGCCGGAGCACGGCTTCGTGACGGTGGATGTCTATGTGTGCAACCTGGCGACCGACAATACGGCAAAGGCGGAGCGGCTGTTTCGCTCGCTCGAATCGGCGCTGAAGCCGGAACGGACCAAGTTTCATTCGATTCGCCGCGGAGGCAAGGATGCCTGAGGAATCGGGCGGGCCGCCTGACAACGGCCGGACCGCGGGGGACATCGCGCCCGGCGCGATGACCGAGCACCTCACCGACGCATGGGGCGTCTTCGTGCACTCTGCCCGCCAGATCGAGAAGTTCAAGTCGCCGTATCAGGCCGTCGAGGTTCACGACTCCGCGCAATTCGGCAAGCTGTTCCGGCTCGACGGTCATTTCATGACGTCGGAACTGGACGAGTTTTTTTATCACGAGAACCTCGTCCACATGGCGGCGGTGACGCACCCCAGTCCCGAGCGCGCGCTTATCATCGGCGGCGGCGACGGCGGCTCTGCCGAAGAACTGCTGAAACATCCCTCGATGAAATCGGTGACGCTGTGCGAGCTCGACCTTGCGGTCATCGACATCTCGCGCAAGTACCTGCAAAGTGTCCACAAGGGCGCGCTCGACGACGGCAGGGTTACGCTGCGGATCGGCGACGGCTACGAGTTCATGCACGAGTCCGACGAGCAGTACGACTTGATCGTGCTGGACCTCACCGATCCGGCCGGACCCGCGGAATCGCTGTACACGGCCGATTTCTACCGCGCCTGCGCCGTGCGCCTGAAGCCGGTAGGCGCGATGACGTTGCACGTTGCAAGCCCGGTCGCCCATCCTGACCGGATTCGCGCGTGCCTTGCCAACCTGAGAGTCGCCTTTCCGCTGGTAACGCCCTATCTGACGTCGGTTCCGCTCTATGGCGGCATGTGGATGATGGCCTGCGCGTCGCAGACACTCGATCCCCGGAGCCTCTCCGGACGCGAAGTCGACCGCCGCATCTCCCAGCGCAGCCTGCCGGAGTTGCGGTGGTACAACGGCGACATGCACCGGGCGGCCCTCGCGCTGCCCAATTTCGTCCGCGACCTCGTCGCCTGAATTTCGTTCCTCTTGAACCGGACGCCGGTCGCCCGCACGTTGGGATGGTGCGGAATGCCGTTTTCGGCGTCCCGCCCGATGGAGGCGACATGACGAGAGGCGCGGCACCGACGAGCATGACCCACGCCATGGGCGAGGCGGACTTCGTGCTGATCGATGGCGTGATGTTCGTGACCGAGTACCTGCGCCTTCCGGACAGGGATACCGTCGCGGACGACATTGTGCTCGAGGCCCGCCACGGCAACATGGAGGTTGCCTTCACGCGCGAGGAAATGGACGAGGCGGAGTGCCTCGGTGATGGCGTGTACCGCCTCAAATCCGGCGCGACGCTCCGTTTCCTTTCGGGCGCGACGGTGCACTGAGGGCGGAAGCGGGATTATCCGCGACCGCGACCGTGCCACCGCGCGCGGCGCACGCGCTGGCGTCCCTGGGGCCCGCTCGCACTTGTGGACATAGCGTGAACAGGCCCTACTTCAGGACGAAATCGAACGTGCCCGCCAACGCGCCCGCCTCGCGGTCGCGAACCTCTGCCGGCGTCATGGTCAGCCGTTCCAGCGTTCCCTTGGGTGCCCACGCGAGCACCGGATCGCCACCGGTATTGTCGCCCTTGATGTAGAGCTGCGTCGTCAGCGCCGGCGCTCCGCTGGCGCGCACCTTCACATGCAGGTGCGGCGGACGTCCGCCGTAGGCGACGGGGCGAATGGTCTTGAAGGCATACCGGCCGTCCGCGTCCGCGGTGGCCATGCCGTAGCCCTGAAAGTTGTCGTCGCGCGGCTCGCCCTCGTCTCCTGCGCCGTGGTAGCGGCCAAACACGTCGCACTGCCACAGCTCGACAATCGCGCCGGCGAGCGGCCGGCCGTCGCGCGTGAGCACGCGGCCGCCGAAGTAAAGACGCGTCCCTCGTGCCGGCGCGCTTCGCCCTGCAACCCGCGTAAGGTCGGAGTCGCGGTCCGCAGGCATTGTCGTCGGGTAGAACGGGCCTTCGGTCTGGCTCGGCGTCGGGACGAGCAGGGCCGGTTGCGCGCCCAAACGGGCCGTCGGCACCCCGGCCGCCAGCGCGACGGCGGCAAGCAGGCCCATGGTGCGGAGCCCAGGCTTGGCAAGGCGATCGCCGGCGTGGATGCGTTGCATTTGCCTCCTGCGACGGTCGAGCGGAACGGATGGGTAGTGGCGCGACGCCGCGTTCCGCGGGGCGCGCGAGCTTCCGCTATCATGCGCGAACGATGCGGAGTCGTCCACGCAGGTCCTCGGCGCAGGTGGTTCTGGTGCTGCTTGGCGCGGCCGCAATTGCCGGTTGCGGGGACTCCGGGCCGGACAGCGGGGCGGCGCGACGAAAGACTTATGCAACCCGGGAGGACTGCGTTGCCGATTGGGGCGATCCCCGGGACTGCGAAGAGCAGCGGGTCCAGCAGCGGGACGGCACCCAGCGCCACGTGTACGTTGGCGGAGGCGGCTGGGGCCGCGGCATGTGGGGCGGCGGCACGAGCGGCAGTGGATCGGCGAACGGCGGCACGTCTCGCGGCGGTTTCGGAGCCAGCGGCCGCGCGCACGGCTCCGGCGCTTCCTGATGCAGCGCGAGATGCGCAACCCGCGACACGATTGGATCGCGCAATGCGAGGGTGTCGGCTTTTCGTTCCATTCGATCGATGGCACCTACTGGGACGAATCACGCTGCTACCGGTTCACATCGCGCGAAATCGACGCGCTCGAGGCGGCGACGGCCGAGCTTCACGCGCGCTGCCTCGATGCCGCCGAACACGTCGTCGTCAGCGGGTGCATGGACCGACTCGCGATTCCGGAGACATGGCGCGACCGCGTCGCCGATTCGTGGCGCGCGCGGCAGCCGTCGCTGATCGGCCGCTTCGATCTGGCCTTCGACGGCGCCGGCGCCCCGAAGCTCCTCGAATACAACGCCGATACGCCGACCGCGTTGCTTGAGGCCTCGGTCGTCCAATGGCACTGGCTGCAGCAGGCAATTGTTCCGCGCGATGCCGGCGCCGACCAGTTCAACTCACTGCACGAAAAGCTGATCGCGAACTGGCGCGCGCTCGCCCTCACATGGTCAGCCGGCACGCCAGTGCATTTCACCTGCGCCGGCGACAGCGACGAGGATCGCGGCAACCTCGACTACCTGCGTGATGTTGCCACGCAGGCCGGCGTGACTGCGCGGTTCATCGCCGTCGAGGACGTCGGCTGGAACGCCGCGCGTGAGATCTTCGTCGATGGCGCCGACGAGGAGATCTCGGTCCTGATGAAGCTCTATCCGTGGGAGTGGATGGCCGCCGAGGAATTCGGACCGCACCTTCTTTCGGCGCGCATCCGGGTCATCGAGCCTGCGTGGAAGATGCTGCTTTCCAACAAGGGCCTGCTGCCGATTCTGTGGGAAATGTTTCCGGGGCATCCCAACCTGCTGCCGGCGTACTTCGATCGCGGACGAATCACCGGCGATTGGGTCGAAAAGCCGTTGTTGTCGCGTGAAGGCGCCAACGTCGCCGTTCACCGTGAATCCGCGACCGTTGCGTCCGGCGGCGACTACGGCGCGGAAGGGTTCATCTGCCAGGCATATGTGCCGATTCCGCGCTTCGGCGACGATTATGTGACGATCGGCTCGTGGATGATCGGCGACGAGCCCGCGGGCATCGGCCTGCGCGAGGACGCGAGCGAGATCACCCGCAATACCAGCCGCTTTGTCCCGCACTATTTCTTGTAGCCGCGCGGCTCGCGCGAATCGGGGAGGCCTTCATGAACGTCGTATCGCAATCGCTCGCCGGACTGCCGAATTTCCTGCTGTATCTCGCCCTGGGACTCGGACTTCTCGGCGCCTTTCTCGCGGTCTACGCCTGGGTCACGCCCTACAACGAGCGGGCGCTCATCCGCGAAGGAAATGTCGCTGCGGCAGTTTCGCTCGCCGGCGCCATCCTGGGCTTCGTACTGCCGCTCGCGAGCGCGATCGCGCACAGCGTCGGCGCGATCGACATGGTCGTTTGGGGACTGGTGGCGCTTGTCGTCCAGATTGCCGTCTATTACGTCGTTGGCCACGTCGTGCCGCGGTTTGCCGAGGCCATCCGGGAAGGGCGCGTGGCGGCGGCGGTGTTGCTCGCGTCACTGGCCATTGCGGTCGGAATTCTGAACGCCGCTTGCATGTCGTATTAGGGCCCAGGCACGGCGCCCATCCCGGCTGACCGCGTTGCCGAGGCATCGCACGGCGGGCCCGCCGCCAGCCTTCCGGATTTCGCCCTACGCGAAACGTTGCGCTCCTGGACCAAAATCGGGGCTAGAATCGCAGAATGCGGCCGGCCGAATAGCCGTGAATCGCGAAGGATTGCGCATGACCACCACTACACGCAGGGACATGCTGAAGGCGAGCGGGAACGCGACTCTGCTCGCATTGCTCGCCGCGGCGGGCTGGCTCCCGCCGGACGAGGCCGCGGCGCAGTCCTGGAACAAGGCGGCGTTCGACGCCAGGACCATGGATGAAGCGCTGAAGGCCGTCGGTGGCGGCGCGCCGACGCCAAGCAAGGACATCGCGTTCGTCTCGACGCCGGACATTGCCGAGAACGGCGCCGTCGTGCCCATAGGCATTTCGAGCTCGATCCCGAAAACCGAATCGATCGCCATCCTGATCGAAAAGAACCCCAACATGCTGACGGCCAGTTTCGACATTCCGGCCGGCACCGAGCCGTCGATCACCACGCGGGTCAAGATGGGCCAGAGTTCCAACGTCTATGCGCTGGTGAAGGCGGACGGCAGGTATTACGTGGCCTCGAAGGAAATCAAGGTCACGCTCGGCGGTTGCGGCGGTTGAGGAGCGGGTACATGCCAGATCCGATGAAAATCCGGGCGAACGTCGTCGGCGATTCGACCGAAGTCAAAGTGTTGATGAACCACGAGATGGAAACGGGGCAGCGCAAGGACGCGCAGGGCAAAACGATCCCCGCGTGGTTCATCCAGACCGTGAGCGCGACCTGGAACGGCAACACGGTGCTGAGCGCGCAATGGGGCCCCGCCGTGGCCAAGAACCCGTTCCTGGCGTTCAGGTTCAAGGGCGGCGCCAAGGGAGACAAGATCCAGATCACCTGGACCGACAATCGCGGCGACAAGCGCACCGACGAAGCGACGATAAGCTAGGGTCTGCGCGGCGCACGACGTGTGAACGGGCGGATCGCTTCGCGCGGGCGACTCTCGCCCGGCGGCGGGGCCGCCGCGATCGCGGCCGGGCGTTGCCGATTTCCGGAAGGCCCGACCTCTGGGCGCGATTCATGGGAGGTTGCATGCGACCGATTCGAGGGGGCGCCGCGCGCGGACTCGCGTTGTTCATGCTCGTCGCGGCGCCGGTGGCGCTGGGTCAGGGCAGCGCGGTCGAGGAGATCGCCAAGTACCGCGCTGCCTTGCAGGACGGCAATCCGGCCGAACTGTGGGAAGCCCGCGGCGAGGGCCTCTGGAAGCTGAAGCGCGGTCCGAAGAACGTTTCGCTGGAAGCATGCGACCTCGGCCTGGGTTCCGGAATCGTCAAGGGCGCGTATGCGCGGCTGCCGAAGTATTTCGCCGACGCCGACCGCGTCCAGGATCTCGAAACACGCCTCGTCTGGTGCATGGTCACGCTGCAGGGATTTTCCGAGGCCGACGCGAAGAAGGGACCCTTCGGCGGCCCCGACAGGAAATCCGACATCGAGGCGCTCGCCGCCTGGATCACGTCGGAAGCGCGAGGCGTGAAGATGGATGTCGCGCTCGCGCACCCCAAGGAGCTCGAAGCCTACCGCCTTGGCGAGAAGATGTTCTATTTCCGCGGCGGAACTCACGACTTCGCCTGCGCGACCTGCCATGGCGAGGACGCCAAGCGAATCCGGCTGCAGGATCTCCCCAACCTCACGCAGACCGACGGCGCGCGAAAGGCGTATACGACCTGGCCCGCCTATCGCGTGTCGCAGGGCGAGCTGCGCACGTTCCAGTGGCGCCTTAACGACTGTTTTCGCCAGCAGCGCTTCCCCGAGCTCGTGTTCGCATCGGACGCATCGATTGCGCTGACGACGTTTCTTGCCCGCAATGCCAACGGCGCGGCGTTCGACGCGCCGGCCATCAAGCGCTGACCGGGGGCACGCCATGCGCCGCATTCATTTGTTTGTTTCGCTAACCGCGGCGCTCGCCGCGCCGGCGTTCATCCTTGGCTGCGCCACGACGCCGTCCGACGCCGAAGTCGCCGCGGCGGCGGCGACGATGCTCAAGGCGTCGTTCAGGGAGCAGGGCCAGGCGAAGCTCGATCGCCTCGTCCAGGACGACACGCAAAGGGTCTGCAGCGCCTATGCGGGCAAGACGCTGCCAAAGGACGTCGCCGCAAGGATCGAGAAGGAGAATCTGGCGACGATCAAATGGCCCGCCGACGGCGTGCTGGTCGGCGATTGGAAGAACGGCGAGAAGATCGCCCAGGAAGGCCGGGGGATGCAGTATTCCGACGATCCGAAGGTGCCCGCAGGCGCCAACTGCTATGCCTGCCACCAGCTCGCGCCGCAGGAGCTTTCCTTCGGGACGATCGGACCCAGCCTCTACCAGTTCGGCAAGGTGCGCGGCTACAACGACGAGATCCGGAAATACGCTTACGGAAAGATCTGGAACGCGCAGGCCTACAACGCCTGCACGAACATGCCGCGATTCGGCCACAAGGGAATTCTCACGGAACAGCAGGTGAGGGACGTCGTCGCGCTGCTGATGGACCCGCAGTCGCCGGTGAACAAGTAACGCGGAAGACCGTGGGCGTGCCGCGAACGCGCGAGCCCCCCGACGAATGAATCGCCGCGAATTTCTCCATGCCGTTGCCGCCGCTGCGGCAGCCGGCCTCCCGATCGACAGCCGGGCCGCACTGGACCTTTCGAGCGGTGCGCGGTTTTACGATGCCGTCCAGCCCTTTGGCAACGTGAGCCTGCTGCATTTCACGGACTGCCACGCGCAACTCCTTCCCGTTTTCTTCCGCGAACCCAGCGTGAACCTCGGGCTGGGCGCCGCGCGCGGGCGGCCACCGCATCTCGTCGGCGAGGTGCTGCTCAAGCATTTCGGAATCCGGCCCGGCACCCGCGAGGCGCACGCATTCACGTATCTCGACTACGAGCGCGCGGCGATCGCGTTCGGGCAACTTGGCGGCTTCGCGCACCTGGCCACGCTGGTGAAGAAGCTGAAGGCGTCGCGGCCGGGCGCGCTGCTGCTGGACGGTGGCGACACGTGGCAGGGCTCGGCGACCGCGCTGTGGACGAAGGGCCAGGACATGGTCGATGCCCAGAAGCAACTCGGCGTCGACGTGATGACGGGCCATTGGGAATTCACGCTGGGCGCGGACCGGGTCAAGGAGGTCGTCGCTCGCGATTTTGCGGGCCGCACCGACTTTCTCGCGCAGAACGTCCGCACCGCCGACTTCGGCGATCCCGTATTTCAATCCTATGTGCTGCGCACGATCAACGGCGTGCCGGTCGCGATCGTCGGGCAGGCGTTCCCGTATGTGCCGATCGCGAATCCGCGCTATTTCGTGCCCGACTGGACGTTCGGGATCCAGGAGGAGGCGCTGCAGAAGGCCGTGCTCGAAGCGCGCGCACGGGGCGCGCAGGTCGTCGTGTTGTTGTCGCACAACGGCATGGACGTCGATCTCAAGATGGCGACGCGCGTTACGGGAATCGACGCCATTCTCGGCGGCCACACGCACGACGGCGTGCCGCAGCCGTCCCTGGTGGCTAACGCAGGGGGCAGGACGCTCGTCACCAATGCGGGCAGCAACGGCAAGTTCCTCGCGGTCCTCGATCTCGACGTCAAGGGTGGAGACGATCGCCGATTTCCGGTATCGGCTGCTGCCGGTATTCGCGAGGCTGCTGCCGGGCGATCCGGACATGGAGGCGCTGATCCGCAGGGCGCGCGCGCCCTACGCATCGAGGCTCGGTGAAAGGCTGGCAGTCACCGAGGGCCTGCTCTATCGCCGCGGCAATTTCAACGGAACCGCCGACCAGTTGATCCTCGATGGCCTGATGGCGGAGATGAACGCCGAGATCGCCTTTTCGCCGGGTTTCCGCTGGGGCACGACGCTGTTGCCCGGACAGGCGATCACCTACGAGCACCTGATGGACCAGACGGCGATCACGTATCCGTACGTGACGGTCAACGAGGTCACCGGCGAGACGATCAAGACGATCCTCGAGGACGTTGCCGACAATCTGTTCAATCCGGATCCCTACTACCAGCAGGGCGGCGACATGGTGCGCGTCGGCGGACTGCGCTACGCGATCGATCCGGTCGCGACGATGGGGAATCGCATCACGGCGATGATGCTGAACGGCAAGCCGCTCGATCCGCAGAAGAAATACAAGGTTGCCGGCTGGGCGCCGGTCTCCGAAGCGGCGCGGGAGGCGGGCGGCGAGCCGATCTGGGATGTGATGGCGCGCTATCTGCGCGCGCAGAAGACGGTCAGACCGCTGAAGCTCAACCTGCCGAAGGTCGAGGGTGTGGCGGGGAATCCGGGGATCGCCTGACCGAGCCGATGGCGGGCTTACCGCACGGTCACCCGCGCGAACTTCCGCTTGCCTGCCTGCACGACCACGGTACTGCCGGCGGCGATCGTCAGGCCCTTGTCGGCGACGACATCGCCGTCCACCTTCAGGCCGCGCTGGGCGATCAGGCGCAACGCCTCGGACGTCGAATCGACAATGCCCGCCTGCTTTGCAAGCTGCGCAATCGGCATTCCGCTGCCATCGGTTTGCAGCGTGACTTCAGGCATGCTTTCCGGCATCGCGCCCTGCCTGAACCGCGCGTCGAATTCCGCCAGCGCGTGCTCGGCCGCTGTCCGCGAATGGAAACGGGCAACGATCTCCTGCGCCAGCATTACTTTGGCGTCGCGTGGATTGCGTCCGTCCGTACACTCGCGCTTCAGTTGTGCGATGTCGGGGAGCGGCCGGAACGACAGCAATTCGAAATAGCGCCACATGAGATCGTCGGAGATCGACATCAGCTTGCCGAACATCTCGTTCGGCGCCTCGGTGATCCCGACATAGTTGTCGAGCGACTTCGACATCTTGTTCACACCGTCGAGTCCCTCGAGAAGCGGCAGCGTCAGGATGCATTGCGGCTCCTGCCCGTAGTGGCGCTGCAGCTCGCGGCCGACCAGCAGGTTGAATTTCTGGTCGGTCCCGCCCAGCTCGACGTCGGCGTGAAGCGCGACCGAGTCGTAACCCTGCGCCAGCGGATAGAGGAACTCGTGGATGGCGATCGGCTGGCCGCCCTGGTAACGCTTGCCGAAGTCGTCGCGCTCGAGCATTCGCGCGACGGTGTATTTCGCGGCAAGCCGGATCATTCCGTCGGCGCCCAGTGGCAGCAGCCACTTGGAGTTGAAAGCGACTTCGGTCTTCGCGCGGTCGAGGATCAGGAAAACCTGATCGGTGTAGGTCTGCGCATTGGCTTCGATCTCCTCGCGCGTAAGCGCCGGCCGCGTCACGTTGCGCCCGGTGGGATCGCCGATCATTCCGGTGAAGTCGCCGATCAGAAAGATGACGTGATGGCCGAGGTCCTGCAGCTGCCGCAGCTTGTTGAACTGCACGGTGTGGCCAATGTGCAGGTCGGGTCTCGTCGGGTCGAAACCTTCCTTGATCCGCAGCGGCTTGCCGCGCTCGAGCTTGTCGACAAGCTCGGCCTCGACGAGCAGCTCGTCGGCGCCGCGCTTGAATACGGCAAGTTGCTCGGCGATGTCGAGGGGCATCGGGCTACGGGGTCCGCTTCGATTCGCTCAACGCGATGGCGGCCTGGCGAGGAATCGGTCGGCTAGGCAGGGCGCGAAAGGATCGCAAGGCAGGCATGCCGAATGACGCAGGGCTCATCGAAAATTCCGGTTGTCGCCGGGGCGGTCGGGGCCGCGGCCCGTGTTTGCTAATATCGCGGTTTCGCGCCTTCCAGCTTCGGCGATGACCGCACCCCAATCGGGAATTCTAACGCAAAGCGTTCGCATGACCGCCCGCCGTGCGCGCCACGCGCTCGCTGCGCTGTCGATGGGACCGGCGATCGCAATCGTCG
Organism: uncultured beta proteobacterium; assembly: GCA_963726775.1. GTDB lineage: Bacteria > Pseudomonadota > Gammaproteobacteria > Burkholderiales > Casimicrobiaceae > CAIWHR01. Next base: position 338,815 of record CAVSDL010000001.1, on the reverse strand, counting down.
TGCTCGCCCTCTCCGGCGCGGCCGCCTTCGGTCTCGCGCCGGGGACGACGCTCGAATCGTTGCCGACGGTGACTGTCGCGCGCGCGCTGCCACCCCCCATGATGATGCCGTTGGATCTCGGTGGAGCCACGGGCTATTGGCGGGAGGAGCGGATCCAGCGCGGCGACACCGTCGGCCGCGTGCTTGCGCGCCTTGGTGTCGACGATCCGGAAGCGTTTGCCTTCCTGCGCACGGACCCCGCGGCGCGGCCCCTGTATCAGCTGCTCCCGGGAAAGCCGCTGCGCGTGCTGACCGACGACCGCGGTACGCTGCTCGGGCTTCGCTTCGATGCGGGCAACGGCCTGCAGTTGGCGGTTGCCCGCGACGGCGACCGGCTGACCGCGACATCGGTCCCCGGCGACATCGAGGTACGGTGGGCGATGGCCGCGGGGGAGATCCGCTCGTCGCTGTTCGGCGCGGCCGATGCCGCGGGACTCCCCGATGCGGTGACGCTGCAGCTGGCGGATGTTTTCGCCGGCGACATCGACTTCTACAAGGACATCCAGCGCGGCGACCGATTTGCCGTCGTCTACGAGATGCGGATGCGGGACGGCGAGCCCGCGGGCCCTGGCCGCATCGTTGCCGCCGAGTTCGAGAACCGGGGGAAGACCTATCGGGCCTTTCTCTGGCGCGACGCAGACGGCAGCCAGGATTATTATGCCGCGGACGGCGCTGCGCTGCGCCGGGCGTTCCTGCGTTCGCCGATGCAGTTCTCGCGGATGACGTCGGGCTTTTCGAGCGCGCGCTTCCATCCGATCCTCCAGACCTGGCGCGCGCATCGGGGCGTGGACTACGCAGCGCCCGTAGGAACGCCGATTCGCGCCACGGGCAGCGGCAAGGTGCTGTTCGCCGGTCGGCAGGAAGGCTATGGCAACGTGATCGAGCTGCGGCACCAGGGCGCGTTCTCGACGCTGTACGCGCACCTGTCGCGTCTTGCGCCGCAGGTGAAGACGGGCGCGCGCGTAGCGCAGGGCGAGGTCATCGGCTTTGTCGGACAAACCGGCTGGGCGACAGGTCCGCACTTGCACTACGAGTTTCGTATCGCCGGCGTGCAGCGCAATCCGCTGACGATCGCGTTGCCGGGCGGCGATCCGCTGCCTCCCGCGCACCGGGCGATCTTCGCCGCGCGGATCGAACCTGCCGTCGCGCAGCTCGCGATCGCGCGCCAGTATTCACGCGCGGTTATCGCCGCCGGGGATTGATCGGCAAGATCGCCGGCACCGGCACCTGCGGATGATCGCCAACGTGCGCCGCGAACTCTACGCCGGTGTGATGTCCGGCACGAGCCTCGATGGGGTCGATGCCGTCGTCGCCGATTTCTCGCCGCCGTCCGGCCGCGCGTGCGAACTCGTCGCCGCGGCGTCGCGTCCGCTTTCGTCCGGATTGCGCGGTGAATTGCTGGCCCTTCAGCATTCGGGCCCCGATGAACTCGCCCGCGCGGCGCGCGCGGCAAACGCGCTGGCCGACGCCTATGCCGACGCGATCGCCGGCGCGCTGGCCGATGCGCGCCTGGTCCCGGCGGATCTCGTTGCCGCAGGCGTCCACGGGCAGACGGTGCGCCACCGCCCCGGCCAAGGCTGGACGCTGCAACTCAACAATGCCGCGCGTGTCGCCGAGCGATCGGGCGTTACGGTGGTTGCCGATTTCCGCAGCCGCGACGTGGCGGCGAGCGGGGAGGGCGCGCCGCTGGCGCCGGCGTTCCACGCGGCGATGTTCGCCGGCGACACCCACCGCGTCGTCGTCAACGTGGGCGGCATCGCCAATCTCACGGACCTTCCGCCCGGTGGCGGGGTGCGCGGATTCGACACCGGGCCGGGCAACGTGCTGCTGGACCTGTGGCATGCGCGTCATTGCGCCGCCGCGTTCGATCGTGACGGCGCGTGGGCGCGGACGGGGCGCGTGGACGAATCGCTGCTTGCCGCACTGCTGTCCGAGCCCTTTTTCGCGCGTGTGCCGCCGAAGAGCACGGGACGCGACTTGTTCAACCCTGAATGGCTGGCCGCGATGCTGGCCACACGTGACATCGCGCCGGCGGACGTTCAGGCAACGCTGGTCGCATTGACGGCGCGAACCGTTGCGAGCGCGATCCGGGCGCAGTGCCAAGGTGCTGTCGAAGTGCTCGTCTGTGGTGGCGGCGCGAAGAATCCTGCACTGATGGAAGCGCTCGCTGCGGCGGCCGCGCCTCTCGCAATCGGAACCACCGCCGCGCAAGGCGTCGCGGTAGAACATGTCGAGGCGCTTGCATTTGCGTGGCTCGCCCGCGAAGCGCTGGCCGGCCGTCCCGGCAATGTACCCGCCGTCACCGGCGCGCGCGGCTATCGCGTGCTGGGAGCCGTGTATCCACGTTGAACGCGGGACTCGCGACGAGTCGACGCAGGACGGACGCTCATTTCGGGGCCGCCAGGGCCCCGCTATTGTTGCCGAGCAGGCGTTGCGTCAGGCCGAGAAAGACGAGCCGCAGCCGCAGGTGGTCGTGGCGTTCGGGTTCTTGATCACGAACTGCGCGCCTTCGAGGCCTTCCTGGTAATCGATCTCGGCGCCCACCAGGTACTGGTAGCTCATCGGGTCGATCAGCAGCGTCACGCCGTTTTTCACCAGCGACGTGTCGTCGTCGTTGACGACCTCGTCGAACGTGAAGCCGTACTGGAAGCCCGAGCAGCCGCCGCCCGTGACGAACACCCGCAGCTTGAGCTCGGCATTGCCTTCCTCTTCGATCAGCGACCTTACCTTTTCGGCGGCATTGTCGGTGAATACGAGCGGTGCGGGCATCTCGGTCATGTCATTCATCAGGGCTCCTTGCACATTGGGTCGGTCCCATTATCGGATTTCCTGCTGTCAGGCCGCAACCCTGCCACCAATGGGGTCGGCGTGGGATACGGCGGGAATGCATCCCGGTCAAAGCGATCCTATTCGGAGACGGCCCGTTTCAGTTCGACCACGGAAGCCGAACCGGGTTCAACGCGGTTGAGCCGCCCCTGGATCACGGCACCTACGTGCATTTCCAGCGTCTTGTAGGTTACGTCACCGATGACCCTCGCCTTGGCCTGCAGTTCCAGGTAGTCGCTTGCCTCGACGGGCCCGTTCACCGTGCCGTTGACGACAACGTGCGAGACGCGGATTTCGCCGTCGACGCGGGCCTGTTCGCTGATCACCAGCGTGCCGGGATCGCTGTTCGCCGAAAGGACGTTGCCGCGGACCTCGCCATCGATCCGCAATCCGCCGGTGAAGGTGATGTCGCCCTGGACGATGGTACCGGCTCCGATCAGGCAGTCGATGCGCTTCTGCGGAGATGTGTGCTTCTTGCGATCCCACATGGGGTGCTCCTTACGGGAGTACAAGCGTCCGCGTGGCCCTCGGGCCCGCGATGCCGGCTTCGAACGCGCGGACGGTCACCGAACGCACCTGGGCGTCCGGCGGGACCCGGATCGTCCCCTCAACCCGCTGATAATACTTGAATTTGAGCTTCAATGCCGCTTCGGCTTCCGGCTGCTCCTCGGGCAGCATCAGCGTCAGCGACCGCGGGGGAGCGCCGTCCACCCCCGCCGCCAGCGCCGTCACCTGCAAGGTCAGCGAGCCGTCGAATTCGGCGCGGGGGGCGCCGCCGCGAACCACGAAGAGACTGTAGTGAAAGGCATCGCTGCGCTCGCGCTCGACGGCGAGCCGCTGGATCGCCAGGCCGACCTGCTTGTTCGAATCGGCGACGAGCTTCTGCAGGAACGTGAGCTCTTCGTTGAGCTGCGTATTCTCGGTCGAAAGCTCCAGCGCCTGCCGCGACAGCGTTGCCTGCGCGCCTTTGGTCATGGCCAGCTCGCTGTCCAGCTCCGAGATCTTCGCCCGCGCCTCTACGCCCTCCGCGCGCAACTGGGCGTTCTCGCCTTCGAGTGCGGCGATCCGGGCCTCGATCTCCTGACGATTGAAGCCGCCGAAAATCTGCCCGAAATCGTAGCCCCACCACCACATGCCGCCGATGATGGCGAGCAGCGCAATGCCGGCCACCGCGCGCCACGGCCACGGCAGGTGCGAACGCACCGACATCCGCGGCGCGTCGATGCTGAAATGCTTGAAGTACTGGCGCACGCGGCGCCAGGAAACGGGCATCGGCATCGCGCTCTCGCGTGGCTACGGCAGGACCGGGAGCGCCGTCAGGCCCGTCGTCTCGGCCAGCCCGAACATCAGGTTCATGTTCTGGATCGCCTGGCCCGCGGCGCCCTTCACGAGGTTGTCCTCGACCGCGAGTATGAGCGCAGTGTCGCCGCCATGCGGACGGTGAACCGCGATCCGGCAGACGTTCGCGGCGCGCACGGAGCGCGTGTCGGGGGTCGAGCCCGGCGGCATCACGTCGACGAACGGCTCGCGGGCGTAGCGCTTCTCGTACAGCGCCTGCAGGTCGACGTGCGGATCGGTGAGCCGCGCGTAGAGCGTCGCGTGGATGCCGCGGATCATCGGCGTCAGATGCGGCGTGAAGATGAGGCCGGGCGCGGACCTGCTCGCGGCGGACAGTCCCTGCACGATCTCGGGATGATGGCGGTGGCCGGTGATCGAGTAGGCCTTGAAATTGTCGGAGGCTTCGGCAAAGAGCAGGCTCACCTCGGCCTTGCGCCCCGCGCCGGAGACGCCGGACTTGCAGTCGGCGATGAGGTGCCCGGCATCGACGACGCCGGCCTCGACCAGAGGCAGGAACCCCAGCTGCACCGCCGTCGGGTAGCAACCCGGATTGCCGACGATGCGGGCCTTCCGGATCGCCTCGCGGTTCATCTCCGGCAGACCGTAGATCGATTCGGCCAGCAGATCGGGGCAGGCGTGCGGCATCCCGTACCACTTTTCGAACACCGCCGGGTCCCGCAACCGGAAGTCGGCGGCAAGGTCGATGATCCTCGTGCCGGCGGCTACGAGTTCACGCGCCTGGCCCATGGCCACGCCGTGCGGCGTTGCGAAGAACACCACGTCGCAGGAGTCGAGATTGGCGTCGGCGGGATCGAGGAAGGCGAATTCGTATCTCCCTCGCAGGCTCGCGAACATGTCCGCGACCTTCGTTCCCGCATCCTTGCGCGACGTGATCACGCGTACGTCCGCGTCCGGGTGCTGCGCGAGCAGCCGCAGGAGTTCCACTCCCGTGTACCCGGTGCCGCCGACGATTCCGATCTTGATCATGGATGCCCCGTACGCGTGTCGTGGGTCGTTGGCGATTCTAGCATCGCGCACTTGCGGCGCCGCGCGATGACGCGTCGACTGTCGGGCGCGAAGCGCGCCGGCGCCGAAAACACGAAGGCCGCCTCGCGGGGCGGCCTTCGTGCGGAGTTTCCGGCTCGTCAGCGCTTCGAGAACTGCTTGCGCTTGCGCGCCTTGTGGAGGCCGACTTTCTTGCGCTCGACTTCGCGAGCATCGCGGGTGACGAGGCCCGCTTTGGACAGCACCGGCTTCAACAGCGCATCGTAATCGATCAACGCGCGCGTGATGCCGTGGCGTACCGCACCCGCCTGGCCGGACTCGCCGCCGCCGGCCACGTTGATCATGATGTCGAACGTCGCTTCGTGGTTGGTGAGCTTCAGCGGTTGCCGGATCACCATGCGACCGGTGTCGCGCGAGAAGAACTCGTCGGCCGGTTTTTCGTTGACGACGATCTGGCCCGTGCCCTTCTTGATGAACACGCGCGCGACGGCGCTCTTGCGGCGGCCGGTGCCGTAATAGTAGTTGCCGATCATTTGGGGTTCAGATGTCCAGGGTTTTCGGTTGCTGCGCCGAATGCGGATGCGTATCACCGGCGTAGCACTTGAGTTTTTTCAGCATCTTGTAGCCGAGCGGCCCCTTCGGCAGCATGCCCTTGACGGCTTTCTCCAGCGCCCGGCCCGGGAAGCGAGCCTGCATCTTGCTGAAATTCGTCGTCGAAATGCCGCCGGGGTAACCGCTGTGGCGGTGATAGAGCTTGTCCTCGGCCTTGTTGCCCGTCACGCGGATCCGTTCCACGTGGGTGACGACGATGAAGTCGCCGGTGTCCATGTGGGGCGTGAAGGTCACCTTGTGCTTGCCGCGCAGCCGCAGCGCGATCTGGCTGGCGAGGCGGCCGAGAACCTTGTCCGTGGCGTCCACCACGAACCAATCCCGCTGGATGTCCTGAGGCTTGGCGGAATAGGTTTTCATCGAAGTTTCCAGTCTTGGGTCAATTCTTCAGCAAAGTCTTGGATGATAATCGGTTTTTGCCATCTCGGTCAAGGCGAGCCGGTCGTCGCCCCGGGGCCGCCATTGCGCCGCCGCATGGTGCCGGGGGCGCTTTCGGTGGGCCGATTTTGGCGGCATCCTCGTCTTGCTGCGGCGCCGCGCGCTCGACCAAGCGCGGCGCCGCGACCTCGGGATTTGGACAAAAGGAAGCGCGATCGGGTGAGGATCGCGCTTCGAAGATTCCGCCCTTGGAGGAGGTAGGGAGGAATGGCTCGGACGGGCGAAGGGGGGACTTCGGACCGTCGAGCAGAAATGATATTCGCATATTGCAATGCACAATACAAGGTTGTGTTGCGGTGCAAGGCATTGGACAATGCATCGGATTGACTACCGGACCTTGGCAAAGAGTGAGCGCATACATACCGACGCAAAATGGCAGATCCGAATGATCACGCGGACATAACGTGAACAGGCATGCGGGGCGATGAAGACACGGGTGAAATGGGTGGAAGGCGTCAGCTTCGTCGGTGAAACCAGCAGCGGCCATGCCGTCGTGATCGACGGGGCGCCGGAGCACGGCGGCCGGAATCTGGGCGGCCGTCCCATGGAACTGCTACTCATGGGGGCGGCTTCGTGCACCGCCTTCGATGTCGTGACGATCCTGAAAAAGGCCCGGCAGCCGATCGCCGATTGTGTCGTCGAAGCGGAAGCGCAGCGCGCGGCCACCGAGCCCAGGGTGTTCACCAAGATCCATCTCAAGTACGCGGTCGCCGGGCGCGGGCTCGACCGGCGCCAGGTCGAGCGCGCGGTCAAACTCTCCAAGGACAAGTATTGCTCCGCCACGCTGATGTTGGCGAAGACCGCCGAACTGACCTACGAGATCGAGGTCATCGAAGGCGATCGGGTGCCGGCGCCCGGCGCATAGGCGGCACGGGATCGCTGCCGCGCCTGCCAAATCGCGGTGGGCCCTTCGCTTCGTCGGGCGGTTTGCCGGGCGGCGCCGGCGGTCAGCGGTCGTCGCTCAGCAGGCGGATGAGGCTGGACGAGTCCCAGCGCCCCCCGCCCCGCGCCCGCAGCCGGGCATAGAACTGGTCCACGACGGCCGTCACCGGCAACGCCGCGCCGTTTGCGCGCCCTTCGGCGATGCAGATCCCGAGATCCTTGTGCATCCAATCGACGGCGAATCCGAAGTCGAACTCGTCCGCCGCCATCGTCTTTCCGCGGTTGTCCAATTGCCACGACTGTGCGGCGCCCTTGCCGATCACGTCGAGGACGCGAAGGACGTCGAGCCCGGATTTGGACGCGAAATTGATCCCCTCCGCGAGCGCCTGGACGAGCCCCGCGATGCAGATCTGGTTGACCATCTTCGTCAGCTGCCCGCTGCCGGGCCCGCCCATCAGCGTCACGGCGCGCGCGTAGCGAGCGAGGACCGCCTCGGCTCGGGCAAACGCTGCCGCGTCGCCGCCGACCATGATGGTCAGCTTGCCGTTCTCGGCCCCGGCCTGGCCGCCCGACACGGGCGCGTCGAGGAACCCCACGCCGATCGCTCCGGCAGCCGCATGAATTTCGCGTGCGACCCGCGCCGAGGCCGTCGTGTGGTCGACGAGTATCGATCCGGGCCGCATGGCCCCCAGCGCGCCATCGCTGCCCAACGCGACGGCGCGGATGTCATCGTCGTTGCCCACGCACATCATCACCAGCTCGGCGTCAGCCGCCGCCGCCGCGGGCGTTGCCGCCGCTCCCCCGCCGTGCTGCGCGATCCACTTCGCCGCCTTTGCGGGCGACCGGTTGTAGACGGTCACGCGGTGGCCCGCCGTGGCGAGATGTCCCGCCATCGGGTAGCCCATCACGCCGAGGCCGAGAAAGGCGATGCGCGTTGCGTCCATCAGTTTCCCCTTGCGAGTTCGTGTCCCGCGCCGCGATCCGGCGACGGTCCGCGGCGATAACGCCACTTCAGAACGACGATCGCCGACAGAAGCGCCAGCGTCGCTACGTTGGCCAGGATTACCGGCCGCGAGCCGAGCCTGATGCCGTACCACAGCCACAGCAGCGTGCCGGCGCTGAAAATGGCGAACATCCACCACGACAGGTCCTCGGCATGCCGCAACCGGACCATGCGCGCGACCTGCGGCACGAAGGCGATCGTCGTCAGTGTTCCCGCGGCGAACCCCAGCGCATCCTGCACCGACACCGTCATCGTTCGGGCGACAGACCTTCGAGCGCCGTGCGCGCGGCGGCGATCGCGGCGCGCACCTGCACTGGGGCCGTGCCGCCAGGATGGCTGCGGCTCGCCACGGAGCCGTCCAGTGTCAGCACGGCATGGACATCTTCGCCGATCGTTTCCGCGAACGATCGCAGATCCGCGAGCGGCAGGTCGGCGAGGTCGACACCCTTTGCCTCGGCATCGCGAACCGCGCGCGCGACGGCCTCGTGCGCGTCGCGAAACGGCATGCCCTTGCGCACCAGGTAATCGGCGAGATCGGTGGCCGTCGCGTAACCCTCGCGTGCCGCGTCGCGCATCCGCTGCGCGTCGACGGTGATGCCCGTCGCCACGAGATCCGCCATGATCACCAGCGTATCGGCGAGCGTGTCGACGGTGTCGAACAGCGCCTCCTTGTCTTCCTGGTTGTCCTTGTTGTAGGCGAGCGGCTGCCCCTTCATCAGCGTGACGAGCCCCACCAGGTGGCCGACGACGCGGCCCGACTTGCCGCGCACCAGCTCGGGGACGTCGGGATTTCTCTTCTGCGGCATGATCGACGAGCCGGTGCAAAAGCGGTCGGCGAGCTGGATGAATCCGAAACGGGGGCTTACCCACAGGACAAGTTCTTCGGCGAATCGCGAAAGGTGCAGCATCACGAGCGTCGCCGCTCCCGCGAATTCGATCGCGAAGTCGCGGTCGGACACCGCGTCGAGGGAATTCGGGCACAGCCCCTCGAAGCCAAGTTCGTCCGCCACGCGCGCGCGGTCGATCGGAAAGCCGGTTCCGGCCAAGGCGGCGGAGCCCAGCGGCAGGCGGTTGACGCGCCGGCGGCAGTCGGTGAGGCGCTCCATGTCGCGGGCGAGCATCGCGTCGTATGCGAGCAGGTGATGGCCGAACGTCACCGGCTGCGCCACCTGCAGGTGCGTGAAGCCGGGCATGATCGTGGCGGCGTGCTGCTCCGCGAGATCGAGAAGCGCGCGCCGGAGCGAGGTGAGATCCACGGTCAGGGCGTCGATCGCGCCACGGAGCCACAAGCGCAGGTCGGTCGCGACCTGGTCGTTGCGCGAGCGCGCCGTGTGGAGGCGCTTGCCGGCATCGCCGACGAGCGCCGTCAGCCGGTGCTCGATGTTGAGGTGGACGTCCTCGAGGTCGCGCGACCAGACGAATTCGCCGCGTTCGATTTCGCCCCGGATCTGCGCCATCCCCCGCTCGATCGCGGCCAGATCGGCCCCGGACAGTACGCCTGCGCCGGCGAGCATCCGGGCGTGGGCGAGCGAGCCGGCGATGTCGACCGCGGCCAGGCGGTGGTCGAATCCCACCGACGCGGTGTAGCGCTTCACCCGCTCGGAGACGGGCTCGCTGAAACGGCCGGACCAGCCGCCGGCGGCGGCGGTGTCGTGCGGCGGCTTGGGGTCAGCCATGGGGCGGCGCGGACAGGGTGCCGGAGGGAAGGAAAGGATACGGAAAACACCTGGAATCGTGGCCGACCGCCCACGCGGCTTGCCTCGCGCACGGTGGTTGCCGACAATGGTCAGGCCGCCGCCAGGGCCCCCGAACAAGCCGGAGCGTTGCCGCCCGGCACGAAGCTTGCATAAAGGTGCCGATATGCGGCCGATTATAAGACAAAACCGGGTTCCTCTCGCGCTGCCGGACTTCCGCAATCTGGGAACGATTCTGCGCGTCCTCGTCGCGGCCAATGGGCTCGCGGCGGTTGCCGCGTTGGTGCAGGAATCGCGCCTGAGCCTCTGGCTGGCGGAATGGTTCGCCAACGTCGCGGCTCTGGAGCCGCAATTGCTGCTGCAGCTTGCGGCTCTCTATGCGCTGCAGCCGTGGCTCGCGCGGCAGACCTACGGGACGGGTGCTTGCGTGGTAGCGGCCATCACCGTTGCCGCGGGCATCTCGATTCACGCGCTCGTCGGCCCGCTCGCCACGAGCTCTCCGGACGGACTGCTGCGGAATCTGTTGCTCGCGCTGCTCCTGTGCGGCGCCCTGTTGTTCTACTTTCGCCTGCGTGCCAAGGCGCTGTCCCCGGCGATCACCGAAGCGCGCCTCCAGGCGCTCCAGGCGCGGATCCGCCCGCACTTCCTGTTCAACAGCATCACCGCCGTGCTATCGCTGGTACGCACCGATCCGCGGCGCGCCGAGACTGCGCTCGAGGACCTGGCGGACCTTTTCCGCGTGCTGATGCGCGACAACCGCGAGCTTGCGCCGCTTGCCGACGAAGTGGAACTGTGCCGGCAATACCTTGCTCTCGAGATGCTGCGGCTGGGCGATCGGCTGAAGGTCGAATGGCATCTCACCAGCATGCCGGGCGACGCTCTGGTGCCGCCCCTGGTTCTGCAGCCGCTCCTGGAAAACGCGGTGTACCACGGCATCGAGCCGTCGAGCGGCCAGGGCGTGGTCTCGATCAACATCTTCTACAAGGGTGGCGACGTGCACGCCATTCTGCGCAATCCCTATCAGGCGGACGGTGGACGCCATCATGGCGGCAACAAGATGGCGATCGACAACGTGCGCGAACGGCTCGCCTTGCATTTTGACGCCGAGGGCTCGCTCGAATCGAAGGTCATCGCCGACGCTTACGAAGTGCACCTGCGCATGCCGTACCGGCCGGCGAAGCCCGGCACGGTCGCCCGTGTCGATGTGGCGAGACCCGCGGAAACGAGAGTCGCCGATGACGGCGATGCGCCGGTGCGTGGCGCCGGCGCGCGCAGAGAGCGCCCGCTGCACGCGATGGGGAGACGCGAGGTCTTCCATGGCTGACATCCCGCTCCGCGTGTTGATCGTCGATGACGAATCGCCGGCACGTCGGCGGTTGCGCGAGCTGCTCGACGATTGCGCCGGCGCGCTGCCTCTTGCGGTCGTCGGCGAAGCGGCCAGCGGCCGCGAGGCGATGGACATGCTGCATACGATCACGGCGGACCTCGTCCTCTCCGACATCCGGATGCCGGAGATGGACGGCATCGAGCTCGCCCGCCACCTGCTCAAGCTCCCGCAGCCGCCGGTCGTCATTTTCACGACGGCCTACCACGAGCATGCGCTGCAGGCCTTCGACGTCAACGCCATCGACTACCTGGTGAAGCCGGTGCGCGTGCAGCGGCTGCTCGGCGCATTGCAGAAGGTTCCACGATTGAAGCCGCTGTCGGCGGCGAAACTCGACGAGCTCCCGGCCGCCGCGCGGCGGTTCGTGTCGGTCACCGAACGCTCGCGCGTCGTGCTCGTGCCGGTCGAGGAGATCGTCTACCTCAAGGCCGAACTCAAGTACATCACGATTCGCACGGCGCAGCGCGAGTACCTGCTCGAGGAATCGCTGACCCGGCTCGAGGACGAATTCGGCCCGCGGTTCGTGCGCGTCCATCGCAACTGCCTCGTCGCGCGCGATTTCATCCGGGGCTTCGAGCGCAGTGTAGGGGACGAAGGCGATGCGCACTGGGAAGTGGTGCTGAATGGCGTTCCGGAAACACTGCCTGTCTCGCGCCGGCAGCAATTCGTGGTCCGAGAGATCGGCCGCGAGAATCAGTGAGGCGATGAAGTCGACGGGAAGGCGCGGAAGCGGCCGCGTTGCCGAGTGGGTTAGACTTCGCCAGCTCTTTTCGCTGCCCAGTTCCCGATGCCCCCGCGCACGCTGATCTGCGGTTCGCTCGCCTACGACACCATCATGGTCTTTCCGGACCGTTTCGGGCGGCACATCCTGCCCGAGCAGGTGCACGTGCTCTCGGTGTCGTTCCAGATCGCCGAGATGCGCCGGGAATGGGGCGGCTGTGCCGGAAACATTGCGTACAACCTGAAGGGCCTGGGCGGCGAGCCCGTCGTCATGGCGACACTCGGTGACGACGGTGCGCCGTATCGCGAGCGGCTCGCCGCGCTGGAGATCGCGATCGACGGCGTGCGCACCGTGTCCGGCACGTACACCGCGCAGGCATTCATCATTACCGACCTCGACGACAACCAGATCACGGCCTTCCATCCCGGCGCGATGAACTCCTCGCACCAGAATCGCGTCGGTGACGTCGAAGGCATCGCGCTCGGCATCGTCGCGCCGGACGGTCGCGAAGGGATGCGCGCGCACGTCGAGGAATTCGCCAACGCGAAGATCCCGTTCATCTTCGACCCGGGGCAGGGGCTGCCGTTGTTCACAGGTCCCGAATTGATCGAGATGATCGATGCGGCGACTTATGTCGCGGTCAACGACTACGAGGGCCGTCTGCTCGCGGAGCGCACCGGCCTCGCGCTCGGCGACATCGCGCGGCGCGTGGAGGCATTGGTCGAGACCCTCGGCGGCGAGGGTTCGCGCATCCATGCGGGAGGCCGTACCGTGACAATCCCGGCGGTCGCACCCGACGCGCTGCTCGATCCCACCGGATGCGGCGATGCCTATCGCGCCGGTCTGCTGTTCGGAATCGGCCACGCCTGGGATTGGGAGCGGACCGGCCGCCTCGCGGCGGTGCTGGGCTCGCTCAAGATCGGCTGCCGCGGCGGGCAGAACCACCACGTCAACCGGGAGTCGGTCGCCGCGTTATACTTCAAGACGTTCGACAAATACCTTTGGTGACAAGCCCATGAAGACCCGGGATTTCCGTTTCACGACCGCGCTGGCGCTCGTCGCGTTGGCGCTGCTCGCGGCCGGTTGCGCGGCGCCCCGCACCGGCGACACCTACTACCGCGGCGAAGCGCTGCGCGCGCAATCGGTCGACCTCGGCGTCATCGAGAGCCTGCGCCCCGTTCAGATTCAGCAGGGGCAGAGTGGTGTGGGAACGGTCGGCGGCGCGGTCCTGGGCGGCATCGCCGGCAGTACGCTCGGCAGCGGTTCGCGCGCCAACGCGGCCGGCGCCGTCGGCGGCGCGATCGTCGGTGGCCTGGTCGGAAGCGCCATCGAGCGTGATGTGACCAAGGCGAACGGCGTCGAGGTCACGGTCCGTCTCGATTCGGGCAAGTTGATCGCCGTCGTGCAGGAAGGCACCGGCGCCGAGTTCCGGCCCGGCGATCGCGTCCGCGTTCTCTCCGACGGCCACACGACGCGCGTCTCCCGCTGACGCGACCGTCGCGATCCGCGCTCCGCCCTGGTGCGCACGCGATTCCGGTTCGGTGCCTGTGGCGGCGCGTTTTCGCCGCTGTCCTGGCATGCGCGGGCGCGTTGGACTGGCGCGGTCCGGCGCCGTGCGGGCTGAACGCATGGCATCCCGCCGCGCTGCGCATCGTCCGACCCCGCTGGCGCTGCGCCTCGCGCGCACGGTTCGCGTCACCGTGCATGTCGCGGAAGGCCTGGCGACGACCGCGTTCGTATTCCCGTGGCTCGGCATGCCTCGCCGCAGAGCGCTGATCCGTCATTGGTCCCGCAGGCTCCTGCGGATGCTGCGGATCGAAGCGCGAATCCATGGTCTCCCCGACGACGGCTTGTCGGGAAACGTGCTCATCGTCGCCAACCATGTGTCCTGGCTCGACATCTTCGTGCTCAACACGGTGCAGCCCGCGCGCTTCGTTGCCAAGGCCGAGCTGCAGCGCTGGCCCGTGGTCGGTCGCCTGATCGCCAGCGTAGGCACGCTGTTCATCGAGCGCTCGCGGCGGCACCACATGCACAAGGTAAATCGCGACGCGACGCAAGCGCTCGCGAGCGGCGACGTAATTGCGATCTTTCCCGAGGGGACGACGACCGACGGCACGATGCTGCTGCCGTTCCACGGCTCGCTGCTGCAGCCGATCGTCGACGCCGAAGGCCACGTGCAGCCGGTTGCGATCCGCTACCGGAAGCCCGGCGGCGAGCACAACGACGCGCCGGCTTATGTCGGCGAGACCAGCATCTTCGAATCGTTCTGGCGCGTGACGGGGGAACGGCAACTCGTCGTGGAGGTCCTTGTCGCCGCGGCGCTACCCGCGCGGGCGCGTCATCGCCGCGAACTGGCGCGGGACGCCGAGCACGCTATCCGGACGGCTTTGGCGTCAGCGGAGCCCGCGCCGGAACCTGATAAACACGTCGATCGTACAGCCTGACCGCCGTCAACGTTCCGCCCCAGAGACAGCCCGAATCGAGCATCAGCACGTTTGGCGCCAGCTTCAGTTCCAGCGTCGACCAGTGGCCGCAGATCACCGTCATGCCCGCCGACGCGCGTGCTTCGTGTTCGAACCACGGGCGAAACCCGTCGGGTGCCGCGTCCGGCCCGCGCTTCTCCCGGAATTCCATCGTGCCGTCGGCGGTGCAAAAACGCAGGCGCGTGCAGGCGTTGACGATGGCACGCAACCGGTCGAATCCGTCGAGGTCGTCGCGCCACGTGCGCGGACTGTCGCCATAGAGCGCGGCGAGGAACGCGTCGGCGCGATCGCTCGCGAGCATCGCCTGCACTTCACGCGAGAGCATCAGCGCGGTGGCCGGGGTCCATTGCGGCAGCAGTCCGGCATGCACGAGCAGGTTGCAGCCGTCCACTACGACGAGCGGGCGATGCATCATCCAGTCGATCAGCACATCGCGATCCGGCGCGGCGAGAATCGGGGCGATCGTGTCCTGCCGGTGCGGCTTCGCATGTCCCGCCGCGACCGTCAGAAGATGGAAGTCGTGATTGCCGACGACCGTGACCGCAGCATCGCCGAGCGCTTTCACTTCGCGCAACACCGCAAGCGAATCGGGGCCGCGATTGACGAGATCGCCCACGAGCCACAAGCGGTCACTTGCAGGCGAGAAGCCGATGAGTTCGAGCAGCTGGCAGAACTCGGCGTGACAGCCCTGGATGTCGCCGATCGCGTAGAGGCTCATGAATTATTGTGTCGCGAGGCGACGGAACTGACCGGCACGTTGCACTATAATTGCCGCGGATCTTAGCATTCGCGCGCCCCGCCCACATTCTCTTCGATGTCGTTCCCGCTCAATCCCGCGCAGCGCGAGGCGGTACGATATCTGGACGGTCCGTTGCTCGTGTTGGCGGGCGCGGGGAGCGGCAAGACGCGCGTGATCACCGCCAAGGTCGGCCATCTCATCGAGACCGGGCACGATCCGGCGCGCGTTGCCGCGATCACGTTCACGAACAGGGCGGCGCGGGAGATGCGCGAGCGGGTCGGCGCACTGCTCGCCGCGCAGGGCAGGCGTGAAGTGGCCGGTGGGCTCACGATCTGCACGTTTCATGCGCTGGGGCTGAAGATCATCCGCGGTCACGCGCGGGCGCTCGGGCTGAAGCCCGGCTTCTCGATTCTCGACCCCGCCGACATCGAGCCGATCGTCGCCGAACTCGCGCCGACCGTGGACCGCGCCAAGTCGCGTGCGGTGCAGTGGGCGATCAGCCAATGGAAGAGCGCGTTGATCGCGCCGGCCGCGGCGGCGAACGCGGCGCGAAACGACGCCGAGGCGGCGGCGGCGGAAGCCTATCGGCGATACGATGCCACGCTGCGCGCCTATCAGGCCGTGGATTTCGACGATCTCATCGCGCTCCCGATCGCGCTGCTTTCGACTCACGCGGAAGCCGCGAAATCATGGCGCGATCGCTGTGCGCAGCTGCTGATCGACGAGTATCAGGATACGAATCCGGCGCAGTACCGGTTGCTGCGACTGCTGGCCGGCGAGCGCGCGTTGTTCACGGCTGTTGGTGACGATGACCAGGCGATCTATGGCTGGCGTGGCGCGTCGCTGGACAATCTCGCGCAGCTGCCGCAGGACTACCCCGGACTCAAGGTGATCAAGCTCGAGCAGAACTACCGGTCGACGGTGCGCATCCTGCGCTCGGCGAATGCGCTGATCGCCAACAATCCGAAATTGTTCGGGAAGAAACTCTGGAGCGAACACGGACACGGTGACACGATTCGCGTATCGCCTGCCGCCGACGACGAAGCCGAGTCCGAAGGGGTCGTCCGGCGACTTCTCGCGCACCGCTTCGAACACCGGGGCCGATACGCCGATTACGCGATTCTGTACCGCGGCAACCACCAGGCAAGGGTATTCGAGCAGCAGCTCCGCGCACAGAACGTTCCGTACGAGATTTCGGGCGGCCAGTCGTACTTCGAGCGCGCGGAGATCAAGGACATCGTCGCCTACCTGCGCCTGATCGCCAACGATGATGATGATCCGGCGTTCATCCGCGCGGTGACCACGCCGAAGCGCGGCATCGGCGCGACGACGCTCGAGAAGCTTTCAGCGATCGGGGCCGCGCGACAGGAAAGCCTGTTCGCCGCGGCTTTCGCCGACGGGGTCGCCGCCGTGGTGCCGGCGCGGCAGTGCGAAATTCTCGGCGTGTTTTGCGCGCTGATCAACAGCCTGCGTTACCGGGCCGAGCGCGAGCCGGCCGGCCGGCTGCTCGACGAACTGGTCACGGCGATCGGCTACGAGGAGTTTCTCGCCTCGACGTGCGACCGCAAACAGACGGAGGCGCGCTCCAAAAGTGTCCGCGACTTCATCGGCTGGATCGGTGCCAAGGGCGAGGCCGAACGCAAGAACCTGCTCGAGCTCACGCAGACGATTGCGCTGATCACCATGCTGGACGGAAGGGAGGGAGATCTGCCGGATGCGGTGCGGCTCTCGACGCTGCACGCCGCGAAGGGGCTCGAATTTCCGCACGTGTTCCTGGTGGGACTGGAGGAGGGCCTGCTGCCGCACCGCGAGGCCGTCGCGAACGGCAACGTGGAGGAGGAGCGTCGCCTGATGTATGTCGGCATCACGCGTGCGCAGAGGAGCCTTCACCTATCCTACTGCCGGAAGCGCGCTCGCGCGGGCGGGCAGGTCGAGTGCCAGCCGTCGCGATTCCTCGGCGAGCTCGCTCAGGACGACCTGCGCTGGGCCGGCGCACCGGTGCCCGCGGACGAGGTGGCGCGCGAGAAAGCGGCGGGCACCGAACGGTTGAAGAGCCTGAGGGCGATGCTGGCGACGAGGTAGTTGCGAGTACGGCAAGGATCGCGCGACCCGCTCGCAACGGGCAGGGCGCATCCCGCCGTTGCGCCGGCCCTTTGCCCTATGGGTACCATCGCAGCCCGAACGGCGTCGAAGCGCCCGGGTCTGCCATCTCTCGCGCCATTCCTTCATCGGAACCGTCACAGCACCACGGACCGGCCCGAAGCACGCGGTTGACCGCAGGGTAGCCGTCGGCCATAATCGATTCGCGCCGATTTGAGCTTCAGCTTGCGGGCGCGTAATAAATGCCGCTAAAGCGAGGCTCGCGCCGCAGGCCCGAATTCATGGCCCACCGCGCCAAGCCCGTTCGGCGGATGTCGAACGGGCTTTTTGTTTGCGAGGCGGACATGACCACGAACAAACCGGCACGCGGCTTCACCACCGCGATCCTGCATTCGGACCGCGACGCGGGCATCGAGCACGGCGCGCTGCACAAGCCGCTGCACCTTTCGGTCGCGTACGGCTATCGCGATGCACGCGATCTGGCCGCGGTTTTCCAGGGCCGGGCGCAGGGGTATGCCTACGGGCGCCAGGGCAATCCGACGGCCGCGGCGCTCGAAGGGAAGATCACGCAGATGGAGGACGGCGTGGCGAGTGTCTGCTTCGCCACCGGAATGGCGGCGATCGGCGCCGCGATGCTCGCCCTGCTGCGCGAAGGCGACCACGTCGTCGCGAGCCAATTCCTGTTCGGCAACACGGTCAGCATGCTGAACACGCTGACGACGCACGGTACGAAGATAACGCTTGCCGACGCGACCGACGCCGCCAACATCGAGCGCGCGCTGCTGCCTTCGACGCGGCTCGTGTTCGTCGAGACGATCGCCAATCCGCGCACCCAGGTCGCCGATCTGGCGCGCATCGGCAAAATCTGCGCCGCACGCGGGATCCTCTACGTGGTCGACAACACGATGACTTCGCCGGCGCTCTTTCGGCCTAAGGCCGTCGGCGCCAGCCTCGTTGTCAATGCGCTGACCAAGTACATCGGCGGCCATGGCAACGCGCTGGCCGGCAGCATCACCGACACGGGCCATTACGACTGGACGCGGTTTCCGAACATCGCCGACAGTTACAAGACGCAAAAGGCGGCGCTATGGGGAATCACGCAGATCCGCAAGAAGGGCCTGCGCGACTGGGGCGGCACGCTTGCCGCCGAGCAGGCGCACCATATCGCGGTGGGTTCGGAAACCCTCGCGCTGCGCATTGAGCGCACGTGCGCCAATGCACAGTCGGTCGCGGAATTTCTCGCCGCGCACCCCAAAGTGCGCGCCGTCCACTACCCCGGCCTTGCCTCGCATCCGCAGCACGCGCTGGCGAAGGCGCTGTTCCGCGGCTTCGGCGGCCTGCTGTCGTTCGAACTCGCCGAGGGCATCGACTGTTTCGACTTCCTCAATCGGCTGAGTATCGCGGTGTTGTCGTCGAATCTCGGGGACAACCGGACACTCGCGATTCCCGTCGCCCACACGATATTCTGGGAGATGGGGCCGGAGCGGCGCGCCGCGATGGGCATCGCCGATTCGCTGATCCGGATATCGGTCGGCATCGAGGACCGCGATGACCTGATCGAGGACTTTGCGCAGGCCCTGGGCTGACGCCCGAAACGAGGATCTTGCGCGTTCGGCGTTCGTGCTGGCGCGCAGGGCGAGATGCTGCCGCTTTGTTCCGGCGGCGTGCGGATGGTCGCTCAGCTGCCGGGTGGCGGTGCGTCGCAGTTTTGCGCGCCGCCGGCGTCGAGCGCGAGGTAACTGCCGCGGTTATACCAGTCGGCGAGAACCCAGCGCTCGCAGTTCCGCCCGTCAACGACGAGATGGTGCCGCGCAGGACGGTGCGTGTGGCCGTGGATGATCCGCGTGACATCCGCCGCGCGGAACGCCGCGGCGACGGCGCGGGGTTCCACGTCCATGATCGCCTCCGGTTTGGCCGCCGTTGCCCTGCGACTCTTTCCGCGCAACCAGTTCGCGATGCCGCGCCGCACCGGATACGGCAGTGCGACGAGCCGGCGCTGCCATTTCGGGTTGTGCGTGATGGCGCGCATGCGCTGGTAGCTTGCGTCCCCGGTGCACAGCTCGTCACCGTGCATGAGGAGCGTCGGCGTCCCGTCCACGTTCACGACGACCTGTTCCGGCAGCAGGGTGGCGCGCGCGGCGCGCGCGCAGCGCACGCCGATCAGGAAGTCGCGATTGCCGGGCATGATCGCCATCGGCACGCCCGCGCGGGCGACGGCGGCGATCGCCGCGACGATTTCCGACGGAAGCGGCTCGCGCAGCTGATCGTCGCCAAGCCATGCGTCGAACAGGTCGCCGAGAATATAGACGCCGGCGGCGCTCCGCGCGGGACCGGCGCAGAACGCGAGAAACGACGCGACCAGCGCCGGGCGCGCCGGCGACAGATGGAGGTCCGACAGGAACAGCGTCGGCTTCATCGCAGGGCGCCGCGCCGGCCCGGAACCCCTGCACGAGTCGCGCAGCTCGCATTCATCCGCATGGGGCCGTGCAGCGCAACCGCGTGGGACTCATGCGGCGGTTCCTTGCTACGCGGAGACTTCCTCGGCACGCGTGATGAGGACATCTTCGCGCGGGACATTCTGGTGCGAGCCGCTGTTTCCGGTCGGCACACCCCGGATCCGATCGATGACGTCCTGACCCGCGACGACCTTTCCGAAGACGCAGTAGCCCCAACCCTGCGGACTTGGCCCCTTGTAATCGAGGAAATCGTTGTCGGCGATGTTGATGAAGAACTGCGACGAAGCCGAGTGCGGCTCCGACGTGCGCGCCATCGCGACGGTGTATTTCTTGTTCTTGAGCCCGTTGCCGGCCTCGTTCGCAATCGTCGCGCGCGTCGGCTTCTGTTTCATCCCGGGCTCCATGCCGCCGCCCTGGACCATGAAGCCGTCGATCACGCGATGGAAGATCGTGTTGTCGTAGTGGCGATCGCGGACGTACTGGAGGAAGTTGTCGACCGTTTTCGGCGCATTTTCGGCGTCGAGTTCCAGCGTGATGTCGCCGTGGTTGGTGTGCAGGATGACCATGTCCGCTCCCTACTTCGCGTCGATGACGACGGCCTTGTTGATCATGACCCTCTCGGCAGGAACGTCCTTGGGGAAGGGGCCTCCGGCGCCGGTCGGCGCCTTGGCGATCTTGTCCACGATATCCATGCCCTCGACGACCTTGCCGAAGACCGTATACCCGTAACCCTGCGGGTCCGGCGAGCGGAAATTCAGGAATTTGTTGTCGGCAACGTTGATGAAGAACTGGGCAGTCGCCGAATGGGGGTCCCCCGTGCGCGCCATGGCGAGGCTGCCGGGCACGTTGAGGAGCCCCGCCTTGCTGGACTGCTCGGCTTCGTTGGCGACCGGCGACTTCGTGGGCTTCTGCTTGAAATCCGCGGTGAAGCCGCCGCCCTGGATCATGAATCCCGGGATCACCCGGTGAAACTGCGTGCCGTCGAAATGCTTGGCTTTCACGTAGTCGATGAAATTCGCGACGGTCTTCGGCGCGGCGTCGGGATAGAGCTCGACGCGGAACTTGCCCGCGGTCGTATCGAACTCGACCTGCGGATTCGCGGCGAGCGCGGGAATTGCCGATGCAGCGGCCAGCGCGGCGGCAACGATCAGAAAGGAACGGCGCAACATCGGAAGACTCCTTGGCGGTTGGATCGGAATGAGAACATCGAAACCGGAGCTGCTATTTCACGGCAGCGGCGGCTGCGTAAAGTTCGCGCGCGAGCGCGAGCTTCGCGGTCGCGGTCTTGTTGTTTCGATCGAGCCTGGCGGCACGATCGTACTCGGCGGCGGCGAGCCGCGCGTAGATGTCGCCCAGGTTCTCGTGCGCGACAGCCCAGTCCGGCGCGGCCTTGAGCGCCGTCTCCAGCGCCAAGCGCGCGGCCTCGTAGTCGCCCTTCTGCGCGAGGAGCACGGCGAGATTGTTGTAAGGCTCCGGCAGCTCGGGATAATCGTCGCTGAGCCCACGGAACGTCGCCATCGCGGCATCGCGCTGGCCCTGCTCGGTCTGCACCACGCCTTTGAGGAAGCGCGCCTGCGGCTCGCGCGGGCGCTGGGCGAGCAGCACATCGAGCTTTGCCAGGGCGCCGGCGAACTGCCTGTCCTTGACGAGGACGGCGGCCTCCTTCAGCCCCTTCGTGTATTGCTTGCGCGCCTCCTCGGTGAGATCGCGGCCGTCCTGCGCACGGCCGGGCAGGCAGGTCAGCGCGGCTGACGCGCACAGGAGCAGCAGGACGATACGACGCATCGGCGATAAACGGGACGGGGACATTGCGGCGACCGGGACCGGCGCGCGCCATTCTATCAGGATCGCATCGCGGTTCCGGCGAGGCGCGCGACAGTCGCCTCGATCAGGCGCCGCGCGATGGAGACGCTGGGCGGCAACACCGGGACCGCGTCGAACGCGAACCAGCGCGCCTCGGCAATCTCCGTTTCGTCGGGGCGAAGTTCGCCGCCCGCGTATTCGGCGGTGAAGGCGATCATCAGCGAATGCGGGAAGGCCCACGACTGGCTGGCGAAATACGTGATGCGGTCGACCTCGACGCCGACCTCTTCGCGCACCTCGCGCCGGATGCAGTCCTCGATCGTCTCGCCCGGCTCGACGAAGCCGGCGAGCGCGCTGTACATCGCGGGCGGAAAGCGGTGGGCACGAGCGAGCAGCAGTTCGCGGCCGCGCGTCACCAGCACCATCATCGCCGGCGACACGCGCGGGTACGCGACGTAGCCGCACGCCGGGCACTCCTTGGCGCGCTCGCCGATCTTGTCGTGCGTCGGTGTGCCGCAACGGCCGCAGAACCGGTGCGTGGCGTCCCACTCGACGATCTGGAACGCGCGCGCCGCAAGCGCCAGCAGCGGCTCCGGCAGCGCGAAGAACAAGGGGCGCAGGCCCGTGTAGCGCCATCCCTCGGGCTGCGCCGCGCCCTCGGCCAGGCGGACGGCGAGACACTCGACCTCGCCCAGCGCGCCCAGGTAATGCGGCGTACCGGCGATGCCGAACGCCGTCAACTCGTTCCACGTCGGCACGCGCGGTGGCGGATCGTCCGCCTCGCCCCTGCCCGACACCAGCAGTTTGCCTTCGCGAAACGCAAACGCGAGGGCGCCGGTCGACAACGCCGCGGGCAGCAGGTGCCCGGGCGTGAATCCATCCGGCGTATGCACGAAGAGCGCGCCTGCCGCTTACGCGAGCTCGAGCGGCAGGTTGCGGATCCGCTTGCCCGTCGCTGCCGCGAGCGCGTTGGCGACCGCGGGCGCGATCACCGGCACCCCGGGCTCGCCGACCCCCGTCGGCTTGTCGGCGGACGGAACGATGTGCACCTCGACCGCCGGCATTTCGTTGATGCGCAGGATCGGGTAGTCGTGAAAGTTCGACTGCTCGACGGCGCCGTCCTTCAGCGTAATGGCGCCGTAAAGCGCTGCCGAAAGCCCAAAGCCGATGCCGCCTTCCATTTGCGCGCGCACGACGTCCGGGTTCACGGCGATTCCGCAGTGAACGGCGCATACCACGCGATCGACGCGAAACTTGCCGTCCTTGTCGACGGTGACTTCGGCGACCTGCGCCACAGCAGTGTTGAACGATTCATGGACCGCGATGCCGCGGCCGCGCTTCTCGCCCGCCTTGCCCGGCGCGAGCGGCGTGCCCCAGCCGGACTTCGCCGCGGCAAGCTCGAGCGCCGCGAGGTGCTTCGGATGCTTCGCGAGCAGGGCGCGGCGGAAGGCGACGGGATCCTTGCCGGCAGCCACCGCGAGCTCGTCGACGAAGGTTTCGGTCGCATAGGCGGTGTGCGTCGAACCCACCGAGCGCCACCACAGCACCGGCACGCCGATTGCAGGCGAATGCAGATCGACCTGGAGGTTCGGAATCGCATAAGGCAGCGTCGACGCGCCTTCGACGCTCGTACCGTCGATGCCATCCTTCACCATCATCTTCTCGAACGGCGTGCCGACGAGAATCGACTGGCCGACGATCCGGTGCTGCCAGCCGACGATGTCGCCGGCGGCATCGAGCCCCGCCTTAAGCGTGTGCAGGTAGGCCGGCCGGTAAAAGCCGCCCTTCATGTCGTCCTCGCGCGTCCACACGAGCTTGACCGGCGTGCCGCGCTTGCCCGGCACGGCGAGCGCCTTGGCAATCGTCGCCGCCTCGATGACAAAATCGCCGACGGGATTCGCGCGCCGCCCGAAGCTGCCGCCCGCGTAGAGCATGTTGAGCTTCACCTGCTCGGGCTTGAGTCCGACGACCTGCGCGACTGCGGCCTGGTCCGCTGTCTGCATCTGCTCGCCGTTCCAGACCTCGCAGCTCGCTTCGTCGAGTCGGACCACGCAGTCGAGCGGCTCCATCGCCGCGTGCGCGAGGTACGGAAACGCGAACGTGGCCTCGAATTTCTTCGCCGCTCCTTCGATCGCCTTCGAGGCGTCGCCGTCGTTGCGCGCGACCTTGCCGGGCGTGGCGGCGAGCTTTCGGTATTCGGCGAAAATGTCCGCGGACGAGAAACGGATTCCCGTCGCGTTGTCCCATTCGACCTTCAGCGCGTCGCGGCCCTTCCTGGCGGACCAGAAGGTGGTCGCGACGACGGCGACCCCATTCGGGACCTCGACGACATAGCGGACGCCCGGGATGCCCTTGACGCCGCTGGCGTCGAAGCTCTTCACATTTGCGCCGAAGCGGGGTGGATGCGCGACGACCGCGGTCAGCATGTCCGGCAGCTTGACATCCTGCGTGAACGTCGCCGTGCCGTTCGACTTCGCCTTCGAGTCGGTGCGCGGCACGTGCTTGCCGATGTAGACGAAGTCCTTTGGTTCCTTGAGTTTGACGGTCGCCGGCACCGGCTCCCTTGCTGCCGCGTCGGCGAGCTCGCCGAACGATGCCTTCTTCCCGTTGGCGTGAAAAACGACGCCGTTCTTCACCTGGATCGAATCCGCGGAGACGTCCCACAGCCTGGCCGCCGCCGAAACCAGCATCGCGCGCGCGGCCGCCCCGGCCTGCCGGTACTGCTCGAACGAATTGGCCATCGCGCTCGAGCCGCCGGTGCCCTGCGAGGATCCCCAGAACAGGTTGTTGTAGAGCTTGGCGTCAGCCGGCGCGCCGGTCGCCCGGACCTGCGACCACGCCGCGTCGAGCTCTTCCGCGATCAGCGTCGGCAGTCCGGTATAGGTGCCCTGGCCCATCTCGAGATGCTTGACGACGATGGTGACGACATTGTCGCGGCCGATCGTCAGGAACGCATTCGGCTCGAAGACGCCGGCCGCCACGCTGCCGACGGTCTTGCCGGGGCCCGAAGCCTGCGCGGCGGCGGCGGCGGTCCAGATCCCGAGCGTGAGTCCGGCGCCGGCTGCGGCGGTAACCTTGAGAAAAGACCGGCGATCGATGGTCGCGGCCTGGTTTGGGGTGCGGGGGCGCATGCGCATCGGGTTCATGACAATCTCCGGTCAGCCCAGGGTCTTCGCCGCTTCGTGGATCGCGGCGCGGATGCGGACGTACGTGGCGCAGCGGCAGAGGTTGCCGACCATCGCCGCGTCGATGTCGGCGTCGGTGGGCTTCTTCTTTTTCGCAAGCAGCGCCGCCGCGGCCATCACCTGCCCCGACTGGCAGTAGCCGCACTGCGGCACATCGAGCTTCTCCCATGCCGCCTGCACGGCGCGCGCCTCCTTCGTCTTCAACCCTTCGATCGTGGTGATATCGGCGCCCAGCTTGATCGACGAGAGCGGCACCTGGCACGACCGCGTCGGCTCGCCCTCGATGTAAACGGTGCACGCGCCGCAGAGCGCCATCCCGCAACCGTACTTGGTGCCGGTGAGGTTCAGGTGGTCGCGCAGGATCCAGAGGAGCGGCGTGTCACCGGGGACGCCGGCGCCGACGTCGACGCGATCCTTGTTGACGAAGAAAATGGGCATGGAGTGCTCCGATGCGGTCGGAGGTCGGAGAGTCCGGGACCGCGGAACCCGTAATGATAGGCGAAGTGTCGCCGCCGCCCAAGACGGACAGCGCCGAAGACCCTTCGTTTTGCGAGGGGATGTGGCGCTGGCAGGCTATAATTCGCATTTGCCACGACGGATTGCGCCATCATGGAAGCCGAACGCCTGAACCAGATCTCGGCGACGCTCAATGGCCTGCGGGAACGCATCGGCTCGTTGCGGAGGTATCTTTGACTTCGATGTGAAGTCGGTGCGGCTCGCCGAAGTCGCCAGGGAACTCGAAGACCCGAAAATCTGGGATGACCAGAAGCGCGCGCTGGAACTCTCGAGGGAGAGGAAAGCTCTCGAGGGTGTCGTCGATACCCTGACCGGACTCGACGCCGGCCTCGGGGATAGCAGCGAGCTGTTCGAGCTCGCCCGCGCCGAAGCCGACGACGCGACGCTCGCCGCCGTCGCCACGGACGTCGCCGCGATGGAGAAGCGCGTAGGCGATATGGAATTCCGCCGGATGTTCGGGAATCCGCTCGACCCGGCCAACTGCTTCATCGACATCCAGGCCGGCTCCGGCGGCACCGAGGCGCAGGATTGGGCGGCGATGCTGGAACGGATGTATCTCCGCTATTGCGAGCGCAAGGGTTACCGGACCGAGCTGCTCGAGGAAACGCCCGGTGAAGTCGCCGGCATCAAGAGCGCGTCGATCAAGGTGAGCGGCGACTACGCGTACGGTTACCTGCGCAGCGAAATCGGCGTCCACCGGCTGGTGCGCAAGAGCCCTTTCGACTCCAACGCCCGGCGGCATACGTCGTTTGCCAGCGTGTTCGTCTATCCCGAGGTGGACGACTCGATCGCGGTCGAGATTAACCCTGCGGACCTGCGCATCGACACCTTCCGCGCGTCGGGAGCCGGTGGCCAGCACATCAACAAGACGGATTCCGCGGTGCGCATCACGCACCTGCCGACCAACATCGTCGTGCAGTGCCAGAACGACCGCTCGCAGCACCGCAATCGCGCCGAAGCGATGGCGATGCTGAAATCGCGCCTGTACGAGTTCGAATTGCGCAAGCGGCAGGAAGAGCAGCAGAAGCTCGAGGATTCGAAGACCGACATCGGCTGGGGCCACCAGATCCGCTCGTACGTGCTGGACCAATCGCGGATCAAGGACCTGCGGACGAACCACGAGGTCGGCAATACGCAGGCGGTGCTCGACGGCGACCTCGACGACTTCATTGCCGCGAGCCTGAAGCAGGGGGTCTAGAAATGCCGAACGACAACAGGAAGAGTCCATCTGACGGACCGGGGCTTCTGCCGGACGAGAACCCGATCATCGCCGAACGGCGGGCAAAGCTTGCCGCCCTGCGCCGACGCGGGCAGGCGTTTCCCAACGACTTTCGCCGCGATTCTCTGGCGGCGGACCTGCACGCACGGCACGACGCGAAGACCAACGAGGCGCTCGAGGCGCTGCATCTCGAGGCAACCGTCGCCGGCCGCATGATGCTGAAGCGCGTGATGGGCAAAGCGTGCTTTGCCACAGTGCAGGACATGTCGGACCGTATCCAGCTCTATGTCACGCTCGATGCGTTGGGCGCGGACGCACTCGAGGCCTTCAAGCACTGGGACCTGGGCGACATCGTCGGCGCCACGGGCACGCTGTTCAAGACCAAGACCGGCGAGCTGTCGCTCAAGGTCACGTCGATCCGGCTGCTGGCCAAGGCGCTGCGGCCGCTGCCGGAGAAATTCCACGGACTGTCCGACCAGGAGCAACGCTACCGGCAGCGCTATGTCGACCTGATCACCAATCCCGACGCCCGGCGCACCTTCGTCGCGCGCTCGAAGATCGTGCAGTCGATCCGCGAATTCTTCGTCGCGCGCGGTTATCTCGAGGTCGAGACGCCGATGATGCATCCGATTCCCGGGGGTGCGGCGGCGCGGCCGTTCAAGACGCACCACAACGCCCTCGACATGCAGCTCTACCTGCGCATCGCGCCGGAGCTCTATCTCAAGAAGCTCGTCGTCGGCGGGCTCGAGAAGGTGTTCGAGATCAACCGCAATTTCCGCAACGAGGGCATCTCGACCCGGCACAATCCCGAGTTCACGATGCTCGAGTTCTACGAGGCCTACCAGGATTATCGCTACCTGATGGACCTGACCGAGGCGCTGTTCCGGGACGTCGCGCTGCAGGTCGTCGGCAGTGCGACGGTGACCTACCAGGGCACCGCGATCGATCTCGGCCAGCCGTTCGACCGGCTGACGATGGCCGAGGCGATCCACAAGTATCACCCGCAATACCCGCTGGCCGAACTCGCGAAGCCCGAGTATCTGCGCGTCGCGCTGGCGCCGTTCGACGCCGAGGTGTTCGCCACCGACGGCGTCGGCCTCCTGCAGCTGAAGCTGTTCGAGGCGACGACGGAGGACAAGCTGGTCCAGCCGACGTTCATCATCGCGCATCCGACCGATGTCTCGCCGCTGGCGCGTGCGAACGACGCGGATCCGGCGGTGACGGACCGCTTCGAGCTCTTCATCACCGGCCGCGAGCTCGCCAACGGTTTTTCCGAGCTGAACGATCCGGAGGACCAGGCGGCGCGGTTCCGTGGCCAGGTTGCGGCGCGCGAAGCCGGCGACGAAGAAGCGATGTTCTACGATGCCGACTACATCCGCGCGATGGAATTCGGGCTCCCGCCGACGGCGGGCGAAGGCATCGGCATCGACCGTCTCGTCATGCTGTTGACCGATGCGCCGAGCATACGCGACGTGATCCTGTTCCCCCAATTGAAGCCGGAAGGCTGACGATACTTCGCGTATGGCTACCGATTTTCGCAGCGACACCGTAACGCGACCCACGGCCGCGATGCGCGCAGCGATGGCTGCCGCCCCGGTAGGCGACGACGTGTTTGGCGACGATCCGAGCGTCAACGCACTCGAAGCCGAGGTTGCCGAGCGGCTCGGGTTCGAGGCGGCCCTGTTCGTACCGTCGGGCACGCAGTCGAACCTCGTCGGGGTGATGACGCACTGCGCGCGTGGCGATGAATACATCGTGGGCCAGGAGGCGCATACCTACCGCTACGAGGCGGGTGGCGCGGCGGTCCTGGGCAGCGTACAGCCGCAGCCTCTCGAAAACGCCGCCGACGGCACGCTGCCGCTGCCGGCGATCGAATCCGCGATCAAACCCGACGACAGCCATTTCGCGAAAACGCGACTGATCGCGCTGGAGAACACCATCGGCGGTCGCGTGCTGCCGATCGGCTATGCGGCCGCGGTGCGGGAACTCGCCAAACGGCACGGACTCGCGATGCATCTGGATGGAGCGCGACTCTGGAATGCGGCAGTAAGACAGGGTGTCGAACCGCACGCGATCGCGCAGGGCTTCGATTCGGTGTCGGTATGCCTTTCGAAGGGGCTGGGTGCTCCGGTCGGCTCGGTGCTCTGCGGCGGCAGGGACTTCATTCGCGCCGCGCGCCGCTGGCGCAAGATGCTGGGCGGCGGGATGCGGCAGGCGGGAATACTCGCAGCGGCGGGTCGCCATGCGCTTCTCCATCATGTGGCGCGCCTTGCCGACGATCATGACAACGCCGCGCTCCTTGCCGCCGGGTTGGCGAAGCACTCGGCGCTGGACGTGGCTCCTCAGCAGACCAACATGGTCTTCGTCGACGTGCGCGCAGGCATCGCCGCTCCGTTGGCGGCGCATCTTGCCGCCGACGGCATCCAGATCACGGGAACCGCCCGCCAGCGATGGGTGACCCATCTCGACGTCGAGCGCGCCGACGTCGAGCGGGCCATCGCCAGCGTTGACCGGTTTTTCTCCGGCAGGCATTGAGCCCGGCCTGTGGCGCCCCCGGGGGCACCGGATCCGATAGGCGCAGGGATCGGGATGGACAGGGAATTCAGGCGTCTCGCCGAGTTCTACCTCCAGAACCTATCGCATGATCCGCGGGCGCGACGGGCCTCCCCGGGGCGCCAGCTCCAGGCTTCGGGGGCGTATCCGCCTTCGAGACGCCGCATGCCGGGCGCTTGGCCGAGATCAAAGCGGCTCGCCCATTGCGCAGCGTAAAATCGGACGCATATGGCGGATATCCGGACGGCCCGAAAGGAGGAGACTCCGATTGCGAGCAGGTTCCCGTGGCGGGCAGAACCGAAACGCGAGTCGGTGAACGCCGGCCGATTCTCCATTCCAACGCTTTGCGCTCCGCCTTGCCCCGATCGCCGGATTCCCGCGTGCCTGCCATGACCAACGTCCGTGCCGTCGATCTCGACCTGACCGGGATGACCTGCGCCGCGTGCGCGGCCCGGATCGAGAAGGTCCTGAACCGCGTTGACGGTGTGCACGCAGCCGTCAATTTCGCGACCGAATCCGCGCACGTCGAGTTCGATGCCGAAAAGGCGAGCGCCCATTCGCTGATCGACGCGGTGCGCAAGGCCGGTTACGGTGCGGAGCCCGCGGTCGATCCCTTCGACGTTCCCGATCATGACGCTCGCGCTGACGGCGCACGCTACCGCAGGGAGCTGTCGAATTTCGCGGTCGCGGCGATGCTCACCGTGCCGATGGTCGCGCAGATGGCGCTCATGGTCGCTGG
This sequence comes from uncultured beta proteobacterium, assembly GCA_963726775.1. Classification (GTDB taxonomy): domain Bacteria; phylum Pseudomonadota; class Gammaproteobacteria; order Burkholderiales; family Casimicrobiaceae; genus CAIWHR01. The sequence goes on along the minus strand of CAVSDL010000001.1, from coordinate 309,083 downwards.
CGGGCATCCGGTCGAAATGCCCGCCTGGCTGCAATTCGCGCTGGCGACGCCGGTGCAGTTCTGGTGCGGGGCGCGATTCTATTCGGGCGCGTGGAAGGCGCTGCGCGGAGGGGCCGCGAACATGGACGTGCTGGTCGCGCTGGGCACGACGGCCGCATTCTTGTTCAGCGCATTGGTGTGGCTCCTCCCGTTGCCGGGACAGCACGTCTACTTCGAGGCCAGCACCGTCGTGATCACGCTGGTGCTGCTGGGAAAGCTCCTCGAAGGCCGCGCCAAGGCGAGGACGGCCGCGGCGATCCGCGACCTGCTCCGGCTGCAGCCGCAGACGGTGTCGCTCGAGCAGGACGGCGTGCTGCGCGTGGTGCCGCTCTCCGCAGTGCGCGCCGGGGACCTGTTCCTGGTGCGGGCGGGCAGCAGCGTCCCTGTGGACGGGCGGGTGCTCGCGGGTGAATCGGCGGTCAATGAATCGATGCTGACCGGTGAGAGCGAGCCGGTCGCGAAGGCGCCCGGCGCAGCGGTGCTCGCGGGAACCGTCAATGAATCCGGTCCGCTCCACTGCAAGGCAACGGCCGTCGGTCGGTCGACGATGCTCGCCGGCATCGTCCGGCAGGTCGCCGCGGCGCAGGGATCGAAAGCTCCCGTGCAACGCCTCGCCGACTTGGTCGCGGCGCGCTTCGTCCCGGCCGTGCTGGTGATAGCCGCGATTGCCCTCGTTGCCAATGGCCTGATTCTGGGCGACTGGGCCGTGGCGCTGATGCGGGCCACCGCAGTGCTGGTCATTGCCTGTCCCTGCGCGCTCGGGCTTGCCACGCCGGCGGCGCTGATGGTTGGCGTGGGGCGCAGCGCACGGGCCGGGATCCTCATCAAGAACGCAGCCGCATTGGAGCGTGCCGAGAAGATCGATACGCTGGTCATCGACAAGACCGGCACGCTTACCGCCGGAACGCCGAGCGTGAGCGGATTGCATCCGGCGCCCGGCTTCACCGCCGACGAACTGCTGCTGCTGGCGATGTCCCTCGAGCAGGGCGCCACGCACCCGCTCGCCGGAGCGATCATGAAAAGCGGGGAGGCATTCGGACAGATGCCGTTCCCGGTCACGAATGTCGTGGTGCATGCCGGCCGCGGGGTAAGTGGAGAGAACGGCCCGCAGACCATTCGTCTCGGTTCGCCGGCGTTCCTGACCGAGTCCGGCATTGCCGTCGATTACACCGATGTGGCCATGGCGCAAGCCGGCGTGCAGACCATCGTCGGTGTCGCCGAAGGCAGTACGCTCGTCGGCTGGATCACCGTCGCCGACGCCTTGCGACCGAACGCGGCGGACGCGGTGGCGGCGCTGAAGGACGCGGGCGTCGCGGTGATCATGCTGACCGGCGACCACCGCGCGCCCGCTGTCGTGGTTGCCAAGGCGGCGGGGATCGACGACTGGCGCGCGGAACAGCTGCCGGAAGACAAACGCGCCGCGATCGTCGCGCTGCAACACGCCGGGCACGTCGTCGGCATGGTCGGGGACGGCGTCAACGACGCGCCGGCGCTGGCGCAGGCCGACGTCTCGTTCGCGATGGGTGCCGGCGCCGGCAGCGCGCTGTCGGCGGCCGACGTCACGCTGCTACGCAACGATCTCGGCGCCGTGGCGGTGGCGATCGACCTCTCGCGCGCGACGCTGCGCAAGATCAGGCAGAACCTTTTCTTTGCGTTCATCTACAACATCCTCGGGATTCCGCTGGCCGCGTTCGGGCTGCTGTCGCCGGTGATCGCCGGCGCGGCGATGGCCGCGAGCTCCGTGTGCGTCGTCGGCAACGCGCTGCTGCTCAAACGCTGGCGCCCCCCGCGGGCGGCCGCGCCCGGCAAGCGCGAAGAGCGATTCCTGCCCACCGCTGCCGAAATTCACCGTCCGATGCAATCTATCGTGGAGAAAGCACCATGACCGAGACCGTGCAACAGCGATTCGCCGTCGAAGGCATGCATTGCCAGGGCTGCGTGCGCAGCGTCACCGGTGCGGTGGCGCAGGTTCCCGGGGTCAAACACGTCGAGGTATCGCTGGAGACGAAATCCGCGACCGTCGAGTACGACGGGACGGCGATCAAACCCACCGCAATCATCGCCGCGATCGAAGGTGCCGGATTCGAGGCGACGGCCGGCTGAGCGTTGCCGCGGAGCGGTTTGGCCTCGACGGACCGAACAGGCATAATCGAGTCCGTCGGGGTGTAGCGCAGCCCGGTAGCGCGCTTGCTTTGGGAGCAAGATGTCGGAGGTTCGAATCCTCTCACCCCGACCAAGAACACGCAGCGAACCCATCGCGTGCAACGCGCGATTGATCGGTCGGCCCGGCCGCCGGCAAGGAGAAGAACTGGGTGCAGACAGTACCAGGTCGCGGCTGGAACACGATCTTGCGGCTTTATGGTCCGTTGGAGCCATGGTTCAACAGGACCTGGCGGCCAGGAGAGATCGAGTCGCAGCCGTAACGGGGCACGACCTCAAGAGACGGGCGCTTCGGCGCCCGCTCTCTTCTCAGGGCCTACCGAGGACGCCCGTCCCGATCAGGCCCGTGAATGACCGCTTCCGTGGCTCGGGCCAAGGGGCGGACCCTCGTGTATTTGAAGCAAGGACTGGAAAGCGATTTTTCCTTTCGATAAGAAGTGATGACCCTGTTTGCGAACTGAAGCGAGGGGCGCGGGTCGCCGGCGGGCGGGCGCGGGAGGACGCGGCCGACGGATTGGGGTCGGATCGAGACCGTCGAGCGACTGTCTGCGTGCGAGCAAATCGCGCTTGTACGACGAGCAGATCCCGGTTATTCCGCAGCGCTGGCTGGCCGTCCGAAAAACATCTCCCGCAACTTTCCCGGCCCAATTACGCGGGCGAATTCGTGTAACACGCAATAGTTGAAGATCAGCACGACCAAGAGGAGTTGAATCGCCCAGAAGTGGGGCCATACGATCACCGCCAGCAACTTCTCGTTGCCCGCCACAAAGCCACCCGCTTCCTTCCAGAAATCCACAAGGCGTTCAAGGTAGTGGATAACCAGGGCCGCCGCGACGTAAATCAGCGTCTTCCAAACGACGTTGTAGGCGAGCGGTTTGTCAGGGTAGCGGTTGATGACCGGCAACATGTCCGCGATCAGCACCGCCTTGCCCAGGACGAGGGCGCCGACCGCCACTTGTATCGGTGTGCTGACCGGAATCCCGGTTCCCTTCAACATCAGCACCCGCACCACGGCAATCAGGCCCAGCGTGATGAAGAAGAAGATCGTCGGCGGAATCATCGCAACGAATTCTTCCTTGATTTTCTCGGATAGCTTGCTCATGTTTCTCCTGTACAAGACTGTCTTGGCTCAATTCCAACAGGCAGGAAAGCTGGCACGCAGTGTCCGGATCGCCCTGCGCCTCGTCAATCCGCTACTGCATCTGGGGACCGGGGCGGCGAAATGCGTGCCACTTCCGACCGGAGCGTCAACGTGAGTGTCGATAATCGCGGCGGCTGGGACAATGACTATCACCCGGTTGCGAGAGCGGCAGCGGTTGGCGCTGCCGTTGCCGTGACTTCCGCCGTGATCGGCTCGATGGTGAGCACCGTGCCGGCTGGCTGCGTGCCGGTGAATTACGGTGGCATGGTCTATCGGCAATACGGCTCCACCTGGTATCAGCCCCAGGAATCGCAGTACGTCGTGATCATTCCACCGTATTGATTATTGTCGGACAAGGACCGCGGAGGCCCGCGGTCCCTTTCCTGGCGCCAATATTTCCGGAAGCAATTTCGTGATTTGGCGCCCCCGGCGAGCGCCGGAGAGCGGAGGTTGCCTGCCGCGCAAACCGGGATTTCCTCGACGACTGCTATCGCCGGAGCCGAAGGTCCGCATTGCATCTTACCAGCCGAGATCGGCCCAACTAGCTCCCAAGTAGGGGTCCGACAAGTCGCGAGCGGTCGCCTTCCGCATGGCGTCATCCTGTTTGAGACGGTACGCGCTTGCCTCTTGTGCCGCCTGCTGTGCACTCGTCGCCCGGTGTTCGGGGTGGAGCTGCACATATGCCTCATATTCCTTCGGGCCACCGACGTAGATCTGGTTCCTGGGCGCATCCGGGTAAATGAAAAACTTCTTGCCAGTGCGCTGCATCGGCCTGATCTTGCCAGGAGGGAGTCCCCGCACCCAATCCTGCTGAACCTTTGTCGTCGCCACGAGCACCTTGAAGCCGAGGTCCAGCAGCTGGTTTTCGTCTATGGGCGGCGAGGCCGCGGCGGCACCGGCTGCAACGAACACCGTCACTGCCAATGCCCCCAAGAACTTGAGCAACTTCGCCCGGCGAGCGTTCAAGAAGGAAATTTTCATGGGAGATGCCTGAAGTATTGAGGGACATTGCGTAGGTCTATTCTAACGGGTGCCGAAGGGTTCAATGGAGCATGTTCTCTCGTTCGCCCGCCGATGTCTTCAAACGGCATGAGCGGACGTATGGCGAAGCCACCAGGCTTGCGCTCGGGCGGCAACTGCCGGTGGTGCCTGCTGATTTTTCCTTTACTGCGGTGCGCGATACGCGGCGCCTTCCTCCGTCCAATGGAAGCGCCCGGTGGTGTGCCGATGCCGGTCGCGGGGCTCGTCGCCTGGTGCTGGCGCTCACCGTTCGATCGTTGACGGTGGCTGCGCGGCGATGGTCGGACGATCTCGGTCAGTTTGCCGGCGTAGCCGGGGCGCGCCGTGTTGCCGCCGCTGAGGCCGGCGTGGCCGTGGTCGGCTTGGCGGTCTTGATGCCGGGCGCTCGGGCGACTGCCCCTTCGTCCGGTGCGGTGATCGAACGGGTGTTGTTCGCATTATCAGCGAACGGGGCCTGGCTGGAGTTGGCCCAGCCGCTGCCGAACCCGATCGGCACGCACTTATCCGTTTCCATGAACAGCAGATAGTTGCCCCGTTGGCGCAACGCGTCGCGCGCCGGCGCGCCACGGTCACTCATATCGACCGGAGGCATCGTAGCGCGATAGACAATGGTTTCCTGCGCATCGAGAATCATGTAGCAGGTGGATGCGTCCGCGGCGCCGGCGGTCACGGCCAGGGCCGCACCGGCTATCGCCATTGAAACACGCAGTTGGTGCATGGTTTCGCTCCGGAATGGACTTGATGATCGTATTCTTCTCCGCTCCCCGGTGCAACTGCGGGCAAGGCAGGCGGCGCGCGAGCCGATGGCGCCCGTGCAACCGCCCGCCAGTGCGCGCGGCACCGTCGTTGATATCTTCTGGTCATTCGAAGACGAGCTCAACAAGAAGCTCGCCGCCGAGAAAAAGCTCAAGAACAAGAACCTGAAGGTGCGCGAGTCAGGCCGCCCGGAAGGAAGCCGTCGACAAGATCAAGGGTGGCGCCAAGTGAAGAAGAGGAACGGATAGCAGAAGCGACCGCTCAAAGTCGATCTCGGCCGAACGCGGTGGTCCGGATGCGGTCACGATCGGTCATTCGGCCCTTGCCCCAAGACCCTGCGGATGCTGCGGTCGCGCGATGAAATCGGCGTTCAGGTGCCAACGAAAAATGTTGCCACCAGCGCCAGCAAGGCAATCGCCTGCAGGTAAACCCGGTATTTCATCCAGTGCTCGCTGTCGAAACGGCCACTCTCGCCGTGGTACACCATCGAACAAACCCCAAGGAAAAGCGTGGCAATCGTAGCCGCGGTCGCCACAATGATCAGTGAGGTGAGGAGAAAGTTCATGGCAGCCTCCTTTCGCGCATTGCAAAATCATATACTTTCAACGCCGCTTCGTCTTTGAAGGACAGAAGGAAGTCAACGAACGGATATGGACGGCCGGGTGCGCCGACACCGCGCGGGCGCAGGGAACATCCGGTTCCCGTCAATCTCCATGCGTGCGGCATCGCGATGCGCCGGCCGATCGCCCAGACCGAGGTCGTTATCGCCACGTTGGTAGAGGTCGTGGCGCCACCTTGCCACGAGTTCCTTGCGTTGGCTTTGAAATCGTCCCTCACGGACAGTATCGAGCGCATATGGCCGGACCGCGATCGATCCGGGCGCGGGCCAGCAGGCGTCAGGTGAGGCAATCACCGAGACCCGCATGACAATCTTGACCGACATGGCATGCAGGTTCGACCTGGGCCCGACCGAGCCCCGAGCGGCGGCATTGTCGGCGGAACCCGAGGAGAGTCGATGAAGGCCGTTGTCCTGAACGAATTCGGCGGTCCCGAGGTGCTCGAGCTTCAGGATCGTCCGCGTCCCGAGCCGGGGGCGGGCGAGGTACTCGTCCGCATCAAGTGCTGCGGCGTCTGCCACCTTGATCTCATCCTGCGGTCCGGCATGCGGTCGCGCGTCAAGCTGCCGCGAGTCATCGGACATGAGCTTGCCGCAGTGGTGGCTGCCGTGGGCGAGGGCGTCGAGGGCTTTGCGACGGGCGACCGAGTGGCGTCGTTCAACTTCCAGGCTTGTGGTCGTTGCGACGACTGTCTGCGGGGACGGCCGTCGCTGTGCCGTCAAACGCATGGGGATATTGGACAGACGAGAGACGGAGGCTACGCCGAGTACGCACTGCTGCTTGCCGGCAACTTGGTGAAGGTCCCCGAGGGTATGCCCTTCGAGCATGCGTGTCTCGCGGCGTGCGTCTACGCGCCGCCCTACAAGTCGATTCGCCACGTCGGCCAGATTCAGTCCGGTCAGAGCGTCGTCATCACCGGGGCGAGCGGCGGTCTCGGCGTGGCGGCGATCCAGATTGTCAGGGCGCTGGGAGCCCGCAGCATCGCGATCACGGGCAACGCAGGAAAGGTAGCGAAGCTCAAGGCGCTCGGAGCCGACCACGTGATCGTGAGCGGCGACGGCAACTTCGGCGACGAGGTGCGCAAGCTCACCGAGGGGCGCGGCGTTGATCTGGTCCTTGAACTGATCGGGTCGCCGACTTTTCGCGGCAGCCTGCGCAGTCTCGCCCCGGGAGGCCGCATCGCGGTGGTCGGCGAGTTGCACGGAACACCTGTCGAGATCAATCTGGGCCTGCTGATCATCAAGGAATTCGAATTGCACGGTGTGCAGAGCGCCAACCGCGAGGAACTGCGGGAGGTCCTAGCCTTCATGCACCTGCACAAGCTCGAACCGGTGATCTGGAAGTCGCTTCCGCTTGGCCAGGCCGCGGCGGCGCATCGCGAGCTGTCCAACCGCGAAGTGATCGGGCGAGTGCTGCTGGTGCCCTGATGCCGCCGGCCGCGATCTTCTCTTTTGTCACCATGGAAACTGCCTCATCCGCACCGAAGTGCAGCGGTCCGAAGCATTTCCGACATCCGACGTGCGTCGGTTCTGCTTTCGTCCGTCGCGCGGCGCGCAGTTCAGGCGCCGATATCCCACAGCGGCGCGCCGCGTTTGAGCGCACTTTTCGCGACGACGGTGCGATGGATCTCCGACGTGCCGTCGAAGATCCGGTAGATCCGCGAATCGCGGTAGAGGCGCTCGATCGGCATTTCTGAACAGTAACCCATGCCGCCGTAGACCTGCACCGCGCGGTCGGCGACGCGGCCGAGCGTTTCCGCGGCCTCGATCTTCACCATCGATATCCAGTCGCGCGCGTCGCGGCGCCGGTCGATCTCCCAGGCGGCGCGCAGCAGCATCAGCCGCGCTGCGTTGATCTCGATCACGCTGTCGGCGATCATCTGCTGGATCATCTGGAACTCGCCGATCGCCTTGCCGAACTGCCGGCGCTCGTTGGCGTAATCGGTCATCAACTTGAGAAGGCGGCTCGCCTTGCCGATGGCGCGCGCGCCGACCTGTCCCAGGCGCACGCGTCCCAGCGTCGAATAGGCGATGGCCAGGCCCTGGCCTTCCTTGCCGAGCAGGTGCTCATGTCCGAGCCTGACGTTCTCGAAAAAGAGCTCGATGTGGCTGGTGCCGGTCAGGCCCATCATCTTCTGGTCGCGGCCGACGACGACACCCGGCATGTCCTTGTCGACGAGGAACAGCGACACGTGGCGCGGCCGCGCGGCGGGATCGGTCACCGCGGACACGATGAAGAAGTCGGAAAAGAGCCCGTCGCTGATGAAGTGCTTGTTGCCGTTCAGCGTCCAGCCGTCGCCGGTTGCCTCGGCCCGCGTCGTGATGGCCGCCGCGTCGGAACCCGCGCCGGGCTCGGTGATCGCGATCGAGCAGGTGCGCTCGCCGCGCACCGCGGGCAGCAGCCAGCGCTCCTTCTGCGCGGCATTGCCCTCGAGCAGCGACTCGTAGACGTTGCCGAATGCGCGCCGGATCAGGATGTCCTTGGTGTGGCCGAACTGCTCCTCGACCAGCATGGTGTCCACCGCGGAGAGTCCGCCGCCGCCGTACTCCTCGGGAATGTTCATCGCGTAGAAGCCCAATGCGCGCGATTTCTCGAAGATGGCGCGAGCCTTGGCCGGGTCGAGCCGGCCGGTTTCCTCGATTTCGCCCTCCAGGGGAATGAGTTCGGCTTCGACGAAGCTGCGGATGGTGCCGACGATCATCGTCTGCTCTTCGGTCAGGTCGAATTGCATCGTGCTTCTCCAAAATGGTGCGGTGCGGGCGAGCCGCCGTTAGTGCGTGGAAGCATTCGCCGCCTAGGATTTTCGCCGCGGATCCGCTCGCTGCGCAAACAGCGCCGCGCAGATCGAGCGCAGCCAGCGGTTGCCGGCGTCGTGATGGTAGCGCGTGTGCCAGTACTGCTTGACCGAAAAAGTCGGAATCTTCAAGGGGCAGGGAAACACGCGGATCGCGCCGGCGCTTGCCAGCGCTTCGCCGATCGTGCGGGGCACCGTCGCGATCAGGTCGGTCGACGAGACGATGGCGGCCAGTCCGAGGAATCCGGGAAGCTCGAGCACGACCATCTGGTCGAGATGCTGAGCCTTCAACGTGCTCTTGAGCATCGTGTAGCTCGTCGACGACAATATCCCGATGTGTGCTTCTTCCTTGAATGCGCGCAATGTAGAAGGCATTGGCGATCCGCGGATGGCGGGCGTTGACGAGGCAGACGAAGTCCTGGGAGTAGAGCGCCTGCGCGTGGAAGCCCGACTCCAGCCCCGGCACGTAGCCGAGAGCGAGGTCGGCCTCGCCCGCTTCCAGCAGATGCGCGGTCTCCGCTGAAATGGGCGCGACCTCGAGCCGGCTGCGAGGCGCCACGGCGCGCACGTGCGCCAGGAGGCGCGGCAGCAGCGTGATGTGACTTGCGTCGGTCATGCAGATGCGGAAAGTGCGATCCGCGGTGCCGGGCACGAACGCGGATTCGCCGCCGGAGATCCTGCGCATCAGCGCCAGCGCCTCGCGCGCCGGCCCGATGAGCATGTCGGCGCGCGGGGTCGGCTGCATGCCGCCCGACGTGCGGACGAAGAGCGGGTCGTGCAGCTCCCGCCGAAGCTTGCCGAGCCACACGCTCACCGTAGGCTGCGAGAGGCCGAGCCGCTCCGCCGCGCGGGTAACGCTCTGCGCACGGTAGATCTCGTCGAAGAGCACGAGCAGGCCGGAGTCGAGGGGCGCGGAGCCGGACGGGGTCTTCATTATTACGAAATGTAATTCACAAAATAGAAAGCATTGCATAGACGATAGTACAGCGCAAGTCTATCGTTGCCTTCCATGGAGCGCGCCGGTCTCCGGGTGCGGAATCCGCGGCGCGCGAAGTCCAAAACCCTGGTGCAATGCTACGGAGGAGTCATGCAAGACGGAATGCGTGGGTTTGTGTTCGCGATGATCGCTGCCGCGGCGCCTTTGCCGGCGCTGGCGCAGACAGTGCCCATCTACGGACTGGTCGAGCTGTCCGGCGCGGGCGCCACGGCGGGCACCAATTTCGACAACGGCGTCAGGCTCGCCGTGAAGGAAATCAATGCCGCGGGCGGGCTCGGCGGCCGCAAGATCGAGTACACGTCCTCCGACACGCAGACGAACCCGGGCACGGCCAAGGCGCTGGCGCAAAAGGCCATCGACCAGAACGCGTACGTGGTGATGGGTCCGGTGTTTTCCGGGTCGATCCTCGTCAGCATGGGAGAGACGCGCCGCGCCGAAGTGCCGAATGTGATCGGCGGGGAAGCGGCGACGATCACGCAGCAGGGCAACCCGTACGTCTTCCGCTGCTCGTTCACCCAGGCCGCGGCGATGCCCAAGGTGGCGCACTACATCCAGGACAGCATCAAGGCAAAGACCGTCGCCGTGGTCTTCGTCAACAACGACTTCGGCAAGGGCGGGCGTGACGCCATCGTGAAGGAACTCGAGACGCGCGGCATCAAGGCCGTGGCCGACATTTCCACCGATCCCGGCCAGGTGGATTTTTCGGGGCCGGTCCTCAAGGTAAAGCAGTCGAACGCCGACGCGCTGTTCATCTACACCAACGAGGAAGAATCTGCCCGCGTGCTGCGTGAGCTGCGGAAGCAGGGCTACGACAAGCCCATCATCGGCGAATCGACCCTGACCAACGAGAAGGTGATCGAACTGGCCGGCGAGGCCGCCAACGGCGTCGTTGCGCACGTCGGACTCACCGCCGACGCGCCCAATCCCACCGTGCAGGCGTTCGTAAAGAGGTACGAAGCCGAATACAGGACGCGCCCCGACCACAACGCGATGAAGGGCTACACTGGAATGCATGCGGTCAAGGCGGTCCAGGACAAGCTCGGCAAGTTCGACCAGAAAGCGTTCGCGCAGGCGATGCACGGCGCGACGATTTCCGCCAAGGATTACCCGGGCGTGCTGTTCGACGTTCGATACGACGACAAGGGCGACCTGGATCGCGAGAGCTTCATTGTCAAAGTGGTCAACGGGCGTTCGCAGGTCATCGAGACGCTCAAGCCCGCCCCCGCCGTCAGGTAGGCGGATCGGAAGGTCATCAGTTCGTCTTGCCGAGGTCTGTCATGAGCGCTGACGCATTTCAGTACTGCCGGGTCGAACGCGATGGCCACGTTCTGACGATCACCATCGATCGGCCGGAGGTACTCAACGCGCTCCATCCCGAGGGGCATTACGAACTCGCGCGCGCGTTCGATTCCTACGCAGCCGATCCCGAGCTTCGCGTCGCCATCGTGACCGGCAGCGGCGACCGGGCGTTCTGCGTGGGCACCGATCTGAAGGCGCTGGCGGCGACAAACCGTCACGACAAGCCGGACACCGGCTTCGCGGGCATCACGCACCGTTTCGATCTGTGGAAGCCGGTCATCGCGGCGGTCAACGGCCTGTGCCTCGGCGGCGGTGCCGAAGTTGTCGCGGCCTGCGACCTGGCGATTGCCGCCGACCATGCGGAATTCGCGTTGGCCGAGCCGCTGGTGGGTCTCGCGGCGCTGGGCGGAGGGGCGCTGCAGCGGCTGGCGCGCGAACTGCCGATGAAGGAGGCGATGTGGCTCGTGCTGCGGGGGCAGCGCATCTCCGCGGACGAGGCGCGTCGCATCGGATTCATCAATCAGGTCGTTGCCCGCGCGGATCTGATGGCGAGCGCTCGCTCGCTCGCGAACGATCTGCTCGCCTGCGCGCCCCTGGCGCTGCAGGCGTCGAAGCAGGTGATGCTGCAGAGCCTGGACGAGCCCGACTTCCGCGTGGCAATGACCCGGCAGTATTCCGCCGCGCAACGGATGCTGGCGAGCGACGACGCGCGCGAGGGTCCCCTGGCCTTCGCGCAGAAGCGGAAGCCGCGATGGACGGGGCGCTGATGTCGATGCGACCGAAGCCGGCGACGCGTATGACCGCGGCGTCAGATCTCCGGGACCGACGGAAGGGGCCCTCGCATTGAAGATCTGCTTTCTCGGCGCCGGAGCGCTGGGATGCTCCATCGGCGGCACGCTGACCGAAGCGGGCGCCGATGTCTGGCTGATCGACCCTTGGGCGGGCCATGTCGACGCGATGAACGCCCGCGGCCTCACGCTGCGCGACGGGGTCGTCGATCGGACGGTGAAGGTCAAGGCGCGGACCACGCCCGAAGGCATCGGGCCCGCCGACCTGATCGTCGTGCTGGTGAAGTCGTTCCACACCAAGGCTGCGATCGAGAAGGCAGGCCCGATCATCGGCCCCGAGACCGCGATCATGTCGCTGCAGAATGGCCTGGGGCACGAGGAGATCATCGCCGACGCCGTCGGCAAGTCGCACGTGCTCGCCGGCAAGACTTACGTGGGCGGCGTGCTGCTCGGGCCGGGCCACGTGATCGCGGGAACGCGGGACAAGCTCACCCATATCGGGGAGCTCGACGGCACGGTGACGAAGCGCGCGACCCGGATCGCGGAGACCTTCAACGCCGCGGGCCTGCGGACCACGATCAGCACCAACATCATGGGAACGATGTGGGACAAGCTGCTGATCAACGTCGCCACGGGCGCGCTGAGCGGCATTACGCGCCTCACCTACGGAGATCTGTACCAGGTGCCGGAAGTGCGGGACTGCGCGCTCGCCGCGGTGGCCGAGGCGATAGCCGTCGCCGATGCCAGCGGCGTGAAGCTTTCCATCCACGACCCGAAGGCCGCATGGGACATGGCGGCCGAAGGACTGTCCCCCGAGTTCAAGACGTCGATGCTGCAAAGCCTGGAGAAGGGCGCCATGACGGAAATCGATTTCATCAACGGATCGGTGGTGCGATGGGGCGCCCGATGCAATGTCGCGACGCCGGTCAACAGGGCGCTCGTGGCCTGCATCAAGGGCATCGAGCGGCAGATCGACCTGTCGGCGCGCGCATCGAGCTGACGTGCCGTCCGCGGGCGTCGCGGCCCGATGCGGCATGTCCTGAAAGGGATTCCAGACCATGACCTACCCGATGAATTCGTACGTCGAGCACGTTGCGGTGCGGGTGCGCGACATCCAGTGGCACATCCGCTTCTTTCGCGACGCGCTCGGCATGCCGATCCGCGCTGTGGACGGGTCCGTCGACGAGCCTCGCCAAATCTGGACCGTCGGCGGCGTGCAGCTGATTTCCGATCCCGGATTCAAGGGCCCGGAGGGGCGACTCGCGCACCTCGGGATCATGACCGAGGACCTCGAGTCCGCGCTGCAGGCCGCGCAGGCCTGGGGCGTCAGGGAGCTGCCGCAGGGGCGCAACTGGCTGGCGCTGCCGGACGGTCTCGAAGTCGAACTGATCCAGGCGAAGGCGGGCTCCGTCGCCGAAGCTCTGGCCGTCGATCCCCGGGATTGAGACGCACGCCAGCAGACACATTCGCCAACCGGAGGGAAATCATGAAGAAGATCCTGATGCTGCACGGCGTGAATCACAACATGTTCGGGAAACGCGATCCCGTTCAATACGGAACGATCACCCTCGCGGAGATCGACGAGCAGTTGCGCAAGCTCGGCAAGGGGCTGGGCGTGGAGATCGTCAGTTACCAGACCAATCACGAAGGCGCGATGTGCGAACGGATTCACCAGGCCTTCGTCGAAAAGATGGACGCCGTGCTGCTCAACGCCGGCGCGTGGACGCACTACAGCTACGCGATGCGCGACGCGCTCGCGATTCTCACCGTGCCGGTCGTCGAGATCCACATGTCGAACGTCCATGCGCGCGAGGAGTTCCGGCACCACTCGGTGTTCGCGCCGGTCGTGAGGGGGCAGATCTGCGGCTTCGGCGTCGACAGCTACCTGCTCGGCCTGCGCGCCGCGGTGTCGGCGATCACGGACGGCAACGCGTGATCGAGACGCCGGCCGGCACCGAACGAACGACGCGGAGGACGAGCATGACCACGGAACGCTATTACGACGATGCGAAGGTGGGCGACGAGTGCGTGACGCCGTCGCTCACCGTGACGGAAGCGCACATCATGACCTACGCCGACCTCACCGGCGACCGCACGCCGGTGCACATCGACGAGGAATACGCGAAGACCACGCCGTTCGGCACGCGCGTCGCCCACGGGCTCCTGGGGCTGTCGATCGCCGACGGGCTCAAGACGCAGGCCGAATACCGGTTCCTGCCGGGCATGTCGCTCGGCTGGACCTGGGATTTCGTCGGGCCGATCAAGATAGGCGATACCGTCCGCGTGAAATTCCGCGTCGGCAGCATGCGCACGACCAAGAGGCCCGGCTGGGGCATCGTCGTCCTGCCGTCGGAACTGATCAACCAGCGCGGCGAAGTCGTGCAGCGCGGCGAGCATCGGCTGATGATCCCGCTGCGACCGGCCGCTTCGGCGGCCTGACCACGGTACAGCGACGCGGGTAGCGCAGCCCCGCGACCGGCTCAATCATTCAACGGAGCAACCTGCATGTCCACCCAGCCACTCCCGCTCGCGGGCATCCGCGTCATCGACTACAGCCATTTCCTGGCCGGTCCCCACATGTCTCGCTGCCTCGGCGCGATGGGCGCCGAGGTGATCAAGGTGGAGCGGCCGACTGCCGGCGACGCCGGCCGCGCCAGCCCCTGGAGGGTCGACGGCCAGAGCGGCTATTACCTGCAGCAGAACATGGGCAAGGAAGGCGTGTGCGTGAACCTCAAGGACGCGCGCGGCCTCGAACTGCTGCACAAGCTCGTGGTCGAGGCCGACGTGTTCGTCGAGAACTACCGGCCCGGAGCGCTCGAGAAACTGGGCCTGGGCTACGCGGAGCTCTCGAGTCTCAACCCGCGTCTCGTGTACTGCTCGGTTTCGGCGTACGGCCACACCGGCCCCGACGCGCAGCGCGCGGGCTTCGGCCTGATCGCCGAGGCGAGGAGCGGCGCGATGTCGCTGATCGGCGTGCCGGGGGAGCCGCCGCCACTGTTCCGGATGCCGATTGCCGACATGTATGCCGGCATGCACGGCGTGGCGGCCATCTGCGCTGCCCTGCTGGGTCGCGTCGCGAGCGGGCGCGGCCAGCACATCGACATCGCGCTCTACGACTGCATGGTGTCGATGCATGACTTCGCGGTCCAGTCCTACACGATGAGCGGCGGCCGGGAGGTGCCGGTACAGACCGGGCACGACCTGCCGCAGAGCACCGTCTACGGCGTGTTCGCCGCGCGCGACGGCTACCTGGTGATCGCCGCGCAGGTGGACGACGCGTGGAAGCGCCTGGCGCGGCTGATCGGCGGGGAGGCGCTTGCCGCCGATACGCGCTTTCACGAATCGGCCGGACGCAACGCGCATCGCGAGGAAATTCTCGCCAAAGTGCGCGCCTGGACGACTGGCGCAGCCGTCGGTCAAGGCATGCTGCGCAACGCTCGACGCGGCGCAGGTGCCCTGCGCGCCGGTGCAGCGCATCGACGAGGTCGTCGCCGACCCGCAGGTCGCGGCGCGCCGCATGATCGTCGAGCAGGACCATCCGCTGCTGGGCAAGATCCGCCTTCCCGACCTGCCGTTTCGCTTCTCCGATTGCGACACGTCGCCGCGGAGTGTCGCGCCGCTGTTGGGACAGCACAACCGCGAGGTCGCGACCCGGCTCGGCTACTCGCGCGAGCAGATCAATACTATGATTGCGGATGGCGTGCTGTACGCCGAAGCCGCGGTCGGCAAGCTGGCCACCGCTTGACGGAGATTCCGCAATGACCGACCGCTACGCCGTCATCGGCAATCCGATTGGCCACAGCAAGTCGCCGCTGATCCACGGCAGCTTCGCCGGGATCACCGGGCAGGATCTCGAGTACGTCGCGATCGAAGGCCCTCTCGACGGATTCGCCGACGCCGTGCGCGCGTTCCGCGCCGGGGGCGGGCGCGGGATGAACGTCACCGCGCCATTCAAGCTGCAGGCGTTCGACCTCGCGACCGAACGGCTTCCGCGCGCGCGGCTGGCGGGCGCCGCCAACGCGCTCAAGTTCGACGGCGAGCGGATCCTGGCCGACAACTTCGACGGCGTCGGGCTCGTCAACGATATCCAGCTAAACCTGGATGTTGCGCTCGCCGGCAAGCGGGTGCTGATGCTCGGCGCCGGGGGTGCGGCGCGCGGCGCGCTGCTGCCCTTTCTCGCGCAGAAACCCGCTGCGCTGGTGATCGCCAACCGGACCGTCGAGAAGGCGCGCGCACTGGCGCGGGAAGTTAGCTGCGCACGGCCGCGTCGCGGGCTGCGGCTATGGCGATCTCGGCGACCAGCGCTTCGACGTCGTCGTGAACGCGACGTCCGCGAGCCTCAGGGGCGAGCTTCCCCCGGTCCCTCCCGCGGCTTTCGGCGGCGACGCGCTGGCCTATGAACTCGTCTACGGCAAGGGCCTCACGCCGTTCCTGCGCCTCGCATCGAACGCCGGGGTCAAGCGGCTGGCCGACGGCGTCGGCATGCTGGTGGAGCAGGCGGCCGAGGCGTTTTTCTGGTGGCGCGGCGTGCGCCCGCAGACGCGGGCAATGATCGACCAGCTCACGGTGCCGCTGAAGTAACGTCCTCGTGCGAGAGCGCTTCGCCGACCTCGGACCGTTGCGGCGGGATGCGGTGAGAGCGCCGGCCGGGTCCTGCGGCGCGCCGGATCGATAACCTGGCGACGGTACCCGGGCGACTTCGAATCGTCGATAATCCGTCTCCGCACAACAGACGGAAGATCAGGGTGTCGCGACGATGAAGACGATCCGCTGGGGCATGATCGGTTGCGGCGACGTCGCCGAAATCAAGAGTGGCCCGGGCTTCTACAAGGCCGACCATTCCCAGCTCGTCGCCGTCATGCGGCGAAACGGAGCACTGGCGGCGGACTACGCGCGGCGCCATGGCGTGGCGCGCTGGCACGACGACGCCGACGCGATCATTCGCGCCTCCGACATCGATGCGGTGTACGTCGCGACGCTTCCGGACGCGCATCGCGACTACGTGCTGCGCTGCGCGGCGGCAGGCAAGCCGGTCTACGTCGAAAAGCCGATGGCGATGACCCACGCGCAGTGCGAAGACATGGTCGCGGCCTGCCGTTCGGCGAGCGTCCCGCTCTGGGTGGGTTACTACCGGCGCGCGCTGCCGCGCTTCCTGGCGGTGCGCGACCTGATCGCCGGCGGGGCGATCGGTCCGGTGCGCATGGTCGTCACGCGGCAGTTCCAGCGTCTCCCGCCGGCCGCGCAGTTGAGTGACGGGAAACTACCCTGGCGGATCGATCCGGCGCGTTCGGGAGGCGGTTTCTTTTTCGAGATGGTCTGCCATACGCTCGACTTCCTCGACTATGTACTTGGACCGATCGAGATCGTGCACGCGATTGCGGACAACCAGGCCAACGCCTATGCACCGGAGGACATTGTCGCGGCCAGCTATCGCTTCGCCTCGGGCGCCCATGGCAGCGGCGCCTGGTGTTTCGCCGCCGACTTCGATGAGGAATACAACGAGATCATCGGTGCGACCGGGCGCATCCGCTTCTCTTCCTTTGCGCCCGTGCCCATTCGCCTGACGCGCGGGTCCGCGAGCGAGGACATCGCCGTGGCGGATCCGCCGCATGTCCACCAGCCGATGATTCAGAGCATCGTCGACGAACTCAACGGGCGGGGCCGATGCGCCAGCACGGGAGAATCGGCCGCGCGCACGGCTTGGGTGATGGACGAGATGCTCGGGGATTTCCGTGCTCGCGCCCGAGGCTGACGCAGCGCAGCGATTTGCGCAGAGCATTGATTTCGGACTCGCCGGCCGGGGTCGACCCCAAAGCGTAGCTTCGCGGCAGGACGTTCCCTGCTTGCCGGGTGCCACGCGTCGCGCGACACCGCCTTCACTCGGCCCGTCTTCTTCAGGTTGCCGAAGGCGAGCGTGGGAACGCGCGACCGGTTTCGAGCAGCGTCTTGAGATTCGAAAGAACCTTCGGCCAGCCGCCCGATATGCCCGAGAGCATCTGGGGGTCGTTCTCGAGGTCTGCATGCGTGACCGTCAAACGAACGAGCCCGTCGCCATGCGGCTCGATGTCGAACGTGACGCGCGAATGCTTCGCATCGTCCTCGGCGTCTTTCGGCCTCGCCCACGTGACGACCAGGCGGCGTGGGGGCGTGCTCTCGACCACCTTGCCGCAGATGTCCACCGTGTGCGCATCGTCGACGCGCTGGTGCTCCCATCGGGAACCAGGCTTCCAGTCCGATACGTTCACACGTGCACAGTCCGCACTCGGACCAACCCAATACTGGCGCATCAGGTCGGTGTCGACCAGCGCCTGCCACACCTTCTCCGGCGTCGTCGCGATGTAGGTCACGTACACGAAGCTAGGCTTTGTCATCGTCATCACCTTCCAGTCTCTTCTTGAGGGTGCGCAACGCAACGAGGCGGCTGCGCTCGAACTTCTCGATCCACCGCTCGTAGATCTCGTGCAGCGGCACAGGGTTCAGGTAGTGGAGTTTCTCTCGACCTCGCCATACGATGGCGACGAGGTTCGCTTCCTCGAGTTGTTGCAAGTGCTGCGTCACGGCCTGGCGTGTCATATCCATATGCTCGCAGAGCGCCATGAGCGTCTGGCCGTTCTCCCGATGCAGCAGGTCAAGCAGGCGCCTGCGGGTCGGGTCAGCCAGCGCTTTGAAGACTTTGTCGATATCCAATGACCTGGTGATCAACGGAGGTTCACTACGAGGATCTCGCGCCGCTGGCCAAGGATGCTGAACCATCCGCCGAGGACGATGATCTGCGCGCGTCGGCGTCGCGCCGAACTCGACTCGGCAGGCTCGAGACCTTCATCGGTCGCTGTTGTCGATCTTGATGTCGTCAGGGGCGGGGGCGCCTTTCCCGGTTTCCAGAAGTGACTTCAAGCTCATCAGAAAAATCGCCCACTTGGTGCTGCAATGGTGCATGAATTCCACCGGCTCCTTCCAATTCTGATGTTTAAAGAGAAGGATGGAATAGTCGCCTTCCTGTTTGAGCTCCCAATTGACCTTGGTGCCGATCCATTCCTGGGGCCCGTCGACTACTTGCCATAGCACACTTCTGGCGGGATGGAGTTCAAGAACCTTCATGTCAATACCGCCGGCGCCAAAGCGAAATTGGAGCACTCCGCCGACTTTGCTTTCCCCTTGCGTGTTGTTCGTCCACCAGGCGGCAAGGCCTTCACGCGTGGTCAACGCTTGATAAACGTCATTCAGGGACGATTTGATTCCGACTCTATGCAGGATATCCGCCATGATTTCTCCTTGCTGGTTGCTCGAACGACTGTGCGCCTTGCCAAGGCAAGAACCTCCCGACATCAGTCATCGCCTAAAAGACCTTTGCCAAGAGAGCGCTGTGAATTATAGGCAAGCATTTACTTGCATGTCAAGCGACCTTCCGCTCCCGAAGGCCCGCTTCTGGACGATCTTGGCCGGACCAGGCCGATGCAGGTGCCGGAATTCGTTCAACGAATCGGCGATCCGTGATAGGCCGTGCGTGCGGCGGGGCGGGGGGGCGGTCCCGGGCGATGCGCGTTCAGGCGAGTGGCGATGGGTACTCTGCGGGATCGCCTGCCCCGGTAGTTCGCTTCGAAGGCAAAATACCGCATCCCGGAGGATCCGGATTCGGCGAATCGGACCGCCGCGATACGATGGCGTGTGCGGCCGTCCGGCTATGACTTCGAGTTGCATTGCCGGAAGTCTTGCCCGCCCGAAAATTCAGGAGCTTGCCTATGACCATCTCTCCCCCGCGGCGCCTCAGGCTCGGCATTCTGGGCGCGGCGAAAATCGCGCGCTCGTTCATCGACGGCGTGCGTCCGTCAAGCAAGGTCGCCGTGATGGCGGTCGCGAGCCGCGATGTCGAGAAGGCAAGGAGCTTCGCCCGCGAGACCGGAATTGCGCAGGTGCATTCGACGTACGAGGCATTGCTGGACGACCCTGCGCTCGATGCGATCTACATCCCGCTACCCAACAGCCTGCATGCCGCGTGGTCGATTCGCGCGGCGGAAGCGGGCAAGCACGTACTCTGCGAAAAGCCGTTGGCGACCTCGGCCGGCGAAGCCCGGGCCATGTTCGATGCCGCGCAGCGCAATGGCGTCTTTCTGGTGGAGGCGTACCCCTATCGGGCGCAGCCCCAGACGCTGAAGATGCGGGAACTGCTCGAAACGGAGGCTATCGGGCGCCCGCAATTCGTTCAAGCGTCGTTCGGGTTCTCCCTCGGCGACCTTTCGAACATCCGGTTTGATCCCGCGCTGGCCGGAGGCGCGCTGATGGATGTCGGGTGCTATCCCGTCAGCCTGGTGCGGACGATCGCCGGTGCGCGCCCCACGCGCGTCCATGCGATGGCGCAATGGGCAGCGAGCGGAGTGGACCTCACCATGGTGGCGTCCATGAATTTCGCGAGCGGGCTCCTCGCGCAGATTTCGTGCAGCTTCGCGACTTTGAGGCATCGTCATGCCTTCATTGTGGGAGATGCGGGATCGATCGGCACGACGTATCTCAACGACACGTCCGCCGCGTTCCCGCCCGACTTGGAGTTGAAGCGCGGCTCCGGATCCGATGCCCGATGCGAAAGGGTCGAAACTGCGTCGACCAACGGCTTTCTCGCGGAAGCCGACTCGTTCCACGACCTTGTCATGCACGGTTGGGAGCGCTGGACGGGCGCTTCACCGCAGGAGTCGATCGACATCGCACAGACGTTGGAGGCGCTCGCCGCCAGTGCGCGTCAGGGCAACGCCGTCGACGTTGTGCCGTAGCGATTCGCGGAATAACGGCCACTTGGCGGCGCGGCGCGGATTTCCGCGGACGCCGCCCTCCAGAAGCCATTTTCAACGCATCGTTGCCCTGCGACGGGCGGCGCACGTCACTCCGCGGCGGTGCGCCGCAAACACTCCATGTTGGGCACGGGAAGTGCCCGCCGCAGCACTCTTTCGACGAGCCATTCGGCGGCACGTCGCGCCCGGCCGACGACGGTCTCCACGGGCATCTGCAGGTAGTCGTCGTTGTAGACGTCGAAGCTGAAATTGCCGCCATAGCCGATTGCGTCGAGCTTGCTGACGAACGACGCGAGGTCGTCGCTGTGGGCGCCTTCGCCGGGAAAGACGCGAAAATGCGTGGCCGTCG
The DNA here is from genome assembly GCA_963726775.1 of uncultured beta proteobacterium. Classification (GTDB taxonomy): domain Bacteria; phylum Pseudomonadota; class Gammaproteobacteria; order Burkholderiales; family Casimicrobiaceae; genus CAIWHR01. Next base: position 288,343 of record CAVSDL010000001.1, on the reverse strand, counting down.
CCGTCTGTTCCTCGATCGATTGAATCTTCTGCCACATGTAGTCGGAAAGCTGGACCAGGAAGATCTGTTCCGGATCGATCGCATCGAGATCGTCGAGCGGTATCCGCGCGGCAAGAACGTCGAAGGCGTCGACGGCGAGCCCGAGGTTCGAGCAATTGGCGCGGAACACGAGTTCGCCCGCCGCGGCGAAATCCCTTGCGGTCCGGCTCCACGAAACGCCCTTGAATGCGATGCGGATGCCCATCGGGATTGCCAGGACCGACAGCATGCGCAGGTCACGGACGATCGCATCTGGGCTGGCGTCAACGTGAATCGAGGTCGACGCCTCGACGAGAAGCAGGCGCCCGCCGAGTGCGCTGCAGACCTCGAGCATCGACTTGGCAACGTCCACCTTGTACGCATGCAGGCGGCCATCGCACCCTTCGAAATCGCGGAGCGCTTCCAGCCCCGTCACCGCGAGACCGCTGTCGCGCACCGCGCGAATCCCGGCGGCGACGCCACCGGGATACCCGACGACATCGCCGGCCGAGATCATGACCTGCGAGAATCCGGCCCGCCGCATCGCGACGAGCTTGCCGTCCAGCGGACCCGCCAGCGAGACCGTGTCCATGCCGAAGTCGCTGAATATCATCGTGGTTTCGCGCGGGTGCCAGGCTCGTTGTGCACGAGCTCGAACATCACGTTGCCGAGGCAGGGCTTGGTGAGCGCGCCGCGTTCGCTGGTGTGGACCTTCTCCGAGGTCAGAAACTCGATGCCGCGCTTCTCCAGCGTCGCAACCGTCGCTACGGGATCCGGCGTTCCGAATCCGAGGCGCTGCAGGTGTTCTTCGGCGAAGGCGAAGCGCGCGGTGTCTTCGGGTTCGATCAACTGCAGGAAGAAGCCGCGACAGGGGCTCTCGAGCAGCAGACCCTTGGGCATGATGCCGAAACGCACGCGATCCGGAAGCGGCGTGAAACCGAAGATCTGCGAATAGAACTCCACCCAGTCCGCGGTCCGGTCGGCGCCGATGTACTGCACGATGCCGAAAAAGTGCAGGCCGCCGATCGCCGGGGGTTTCGGTTCGACCGTGGGGATGGCCCGAAAGTCGATGTCATAGATCGAGAATTCGTCGTAACGGTCGATAAAATAGATGAGGCTCTCGCCGACGCCATGAATCGCCGGGATATTGAGCTCCATGGCCCGCGCGCGCACCGGGATCTCCCACGCGCCCAGATCGAGGGCGCGGCGAAAGGCGGCCTCCGCATCGCGGACGCGAACCGCGAAGGCGCTGATGATCGGCGCTTCCACCGGCTGCACGATTCGCGGGACATCGGCGGGCTGTGAGTTGACGATGATGTTCATCGACCCCTGCCGGTAGAGCTCGACTTCCCGGGACCGGTGCCTCGCGATCGGATGGAACCCCATCTTTTCGAGCACGCCGCCGAGCGCCTGAGGCTTCGACGTGGCGAACTCGATGAATTCGATGCCATCGATGCCAAGGGGGTTCAGGGGTTCGGGGACCGCTTCGCGTCCCAACTCGCTGGTCATGGTGGTTCCTCGTCGTCCCTCACCGGCGGCCGCGCCCGCTGTCGTCCCGGGCGCATTTCACGCGGCCGCGGCCGGCGATTCATCGCGCGAATCATCGGCGACGCTTTGCCTGCCGCGGCATCATTCGGATCATAGCCTACCCCGCCTCGCCCCGGCCACCATCGGCGGCGCGATCGATCAGGGCAGCAGCAGCGAACCGAGCTCCATCGCCGCTTGCTGCAACGGGTCGTAGAACCGTTCCGCCATGTCGCTGCGCGCGACCAATCGTCCCTGCAGGATGACGTTGATTCCGGCGACGTAATTCCCGCCGGCGTCGCGAACGGGAACCGCGAGCGTGCAAAGGCGCGGTTCCATCATCTGGCTCGCGAAAGCGAACCCCGACTCCCGGACGGCGGCGAGCAGGGGAAGCAGCTTCTCCACCGAGCTCGGCGTGTACTCGGTATAGCGATGGAACCTGACTCGGGCCATGTAGTCGTTCAGCTCGTTCTGCGGCAGGTGGGCGAGCAGCACGTGACCGATCGACGTGCAATACGCGGGAAGGCGCCGCCCGACGTTGAGCGCGGGCGACATGATGCGCGATGACGACGACCGCGCGAGATAGACGATCTCATTGCCGTCGAGCGCCGCGAGCGAGCACGCTTCGCGCAACGAGTCGCTGAGGCGATCGAGAATGGACTGGGCCAGAACGGCCAGCGCCGACGCCGAAAGGTAGCCGTGCGAAAACGACAGCACGCGCGGGCGCAGATAGAAACGGCGCGCGTCGTCGGCCGCCACGAAACCCAGCTTGGACAGCGTGTGCAGACTGCGGCGTGCCGCGGCGCGTGGAATGCCGGTGCGGTGGCTGACCTGCGCAATCGACATGCGCCGCTTCTTGTCCGACAGCGCGAGCAGCACGGCAAGACCGCGCGCCAGCGCCGTCACGAAGTCGGGATCGTCGCCATGGCGCGCGATGGTGTCGGCCACCAGGGAATCGGGATCCGCGGGCGCGGAAGCGGGTTGCACCGGCGCCGCGGGCACGGGTTGCAGGACTCGGGATGGCTTGCCTGATGGGGCGCGACTGGGCATAGGTGCATTCCCTCGATAGCCGGAAAACGCGCGGACCGATCCGCCAGTGTGCGAACACGATGGGCGAAGAATGCCCACACCCTATATATTCCGCCCAATTAGTGCGATGCACATTGGATCTTCGCACAAATAGGGCGCTAGTCGCACACGATGCCGGATAGCGCCCTTGACGCCTCCTGCCTCCGGTTTTATTGTTGCCGTACCTCGGCGTACTTGTCTGGAACCATCGGTCCACGTCGAGACTGCCAACGAATTGCGCCGCCGGGCGCACGCGATCCCGAACAAAAAGTGCCCGGAAGGGTCGAGCGCGAAAGTGCCGTGGAATTGACGTTTCACGCGGCGCCGCGGGGTCGGCAGGATCAGGAGGAGGCGCTGTTTCATGGTCGCACGCGTTGCCCGCATTCCCGTCGATGCTGTCGATCCGGTCGTCGCCGCGTGCTCGCGCATCCCGACCACCACCGTCTTCCGTCTTGCGTTCATCATCCGAATCGACACCCACGGCGCGCGCTAGCGCGACCGGTCATCCACTCGCCGACACGAGGAAATTTGCAAATGGCCGCCACCGAGGCAAAGAAGGGCATCACCGAGGAACAGCAGCAGGAGCTCGACGAAGTATTCACGCGCGCGAAAAAGGCGCTGGCGATCATCGAGACGTACGACCAGGCGCGCGTCGACCGCCTGTGTCAGGCGGTGGCCTGGGCGGTGGCCAACAAGCAGACGTTCACGCGGCTCGTCGACATGGGCATCAAGGAGAGCAGCCTGGGCGACGCGGTGAGCCGGATGGGCAAGCGAATGAAGATCCGCGGTGTCCTGCGCGACGCCCTGCGCCAGAAGAGCGTCGGCATCATCGAGGAGTTGCCGGAGAAGGGCATCGTCAAGTACGGCAAGCCGGCGGGAATCATCGCCTGCATCGTGCCGACGACGAATCCGGACCTGACGCCCGCCGGCAACGCGATCTACGGCATCAAGGCGCGCGACGTCGTCATCTTCTCGCCGCACCCGCGCTCCAAGAAGACGTCCTTCGAGACCGTCCGGCTGATGCGCGAGGCGCTCGAGCGCGAAGGCGCGCCTGCCGACATCCTGCAGTGCCTCACCCGCGTCAACATCCCGATGTCGCAGGCGCTGATGGCGCGCGCCGACCTGATCGTCGCGACGGGCGGCCAGCCGATGGTCCGCGCCGCGTACAGCTCGGGTACGCCCGCGTACGGCGTCGGCTCCGGCAACTCGACGATGATCATCGACGAGACCGCGAACATCGAAGAGGCCGCGCGCAACACGCGTCTGTCGAAGACGTCGGACTTCGGCTCGGGCTGCTCTGCCGACGGCAACCTGATCATCGATGCGAGCATCTTCGACAAGCTGCTGGCCCAGCTGCAGGTCGAGGGCGGCCATCTCGCCAACGACCAGGAAAAGGCCGCGCTCCGCCGCGTGATGTGGGACGACGAAGCGCACCGCACCGCAGATACGGTTGCCATCGCCCCGCAGCAGCTCGCCAAGGCCGCCGGCTTCACGATTCCCGCCGACCGCAAGTTCATCATCGTGCACGGCGACGGCATCGGCAAGGAACATCCGTACTCCGGCGAGAAGCTGACCACGCTGCTCGCCGTGTACAAGTACAAGGGCTTCGACCAGGCGCTCGCCATGATGCGCGCGGTCTACGAGGTCGGCGGCAAGGGCCACTCCTGCGGCATCTACTCGTTCGACGCGGACCACATCCATCGCCTGGCCATGGCCGCGCCGGTCTCCCGGATCATGGTCCGGCAGCCGCAATCGAAGGCGAACGCCGGCGCGTTCAACAACGGGATGCCGATGACCTCGAGCCTCGGCTGCGGCACGTGGGGTGGCAACGTCGTGTCGGAGAACGTCCACCTCAAGCACTACCTCAACACGACGTGGGTGTCGGTGCCGATCAAGGAAGACAAGCCGTCCGATGAAGAACTCTTCGGCGCGTTCTACGATCCAGCGCTCGAAGCCGAGGTCGAAACGATCACCACCTGATCGCGCACCTCCGCGGTATCCCCCACGCCTTGCGGCCCAACGAGACACCCATGCCCACGAAATCTCCGGAACAACTCGTTGCCGACTGCAGCGCGTGGTGGGACACGGCGATCATCGACATCCATCCCGGCAAGATCGCCATCCGTGGCTATCCGATCGAGGAGCTGATCGGCAACGTCCGCTTTCCCGACATGATCTGGCTGATGCTGCGCGGCGAGCTGCCGACGCGCGCGCAGGGCGACCTGCTCGAAGCGGCGATGGTGCCCGGCGTCGACCACGGCCCGCACGCGCCGTCGATCGCGATCGCGCAGATGGCGGTGTCGTGCGGCCTGCCGGTCAACGGTGCGATGGCCTCGGCGATCAACGTGCTCGACGACGTGCACGGTGGCGCGGGCGAGCAGTGCATGGAGCTCTACCGCGAGATCGACAGTTCCGCGGGCCCGGACGGCGAGCTCGTCGCGACAGCCGGGAAGATCATCCGCGGCCGCATGGCCGCCGGCGAGAAGATCGTGCCGGGCTTCGGCCACCGCTTTCACCCGATCGACCCGCGCACCGCGCCGCTGTTTGCGCTCGTGGCGAAGGCGCAGGCTGGTGGAGCCGTCAGCGGACGCTGGGCGGCGATCGGGCACGCTGTCGAGGCCGCGCTGAAGGCGATCAAGGGACGCCACATCCCGATGAACATCGACGGCATCACGGCGGTCATCTTCTGCGAGCTCGGCTTCGAGCCGGAGCTGGGGCGCGGCCTGTTCATCCTGTCGCGCGCCGTGGGCATCCTCGCGCACGCGTGGGAGCAGAAGAAGAAGGGCGTGCGGATCAAGGGGCCCATGCCACGGGAAATTCCGTATCGCTATTCCGGACCGGCGCGCCGCGCCGTGCCTGGAGCCGGCGGCACGCGCGGCAACGACTGAACGACAACGTGGCGCGGCAGGAGCCGCGGTCGCAAGCAACCGAGGAGCAGGCAATGAAGAAGGATCTGATCTCGAACCAGCTGGTCAAGTATCTCGAAGCCCGCGGCGTCGAGCACATCTTCGGGCTGTGCGGCCACACGAACATCGCCGTGCTCGCGGCGCTGTCGAAGAGCAGCAAGATCAAGTTCGTCAACACGCGGCACGAGCAGATCGCCGCGCACGCGGCCGACGGCTACGCGCGGGCGACGAAGAAGACGTCGGTCGTGCTCTCACACCTGTCCCCCGGCCTCACCAACGCCGCGACCGGCGTCGCCAACGCCGCGCTCGACTCGATCCCGATGGTCGTGATCGCCGGCGACGTGCCGACGCACTACTTCGGCAAGCACCCGCACCAGGAAGTGAACCTGCACGCCGACGCGTCGCAGTACGAGATCTACCGGCCGTTCGTCAAGCGCGCGTGGCGCGTGGACTCGCCACACCTCTTCCCCGAGATCATCGAAAAGGCGTTCGCGCTCGCCGAGAGCGGCCGTCCAGGCCCGGTGCTGGTCGACGTGCCGATGGACATCTTCTCGAAAGAGATCGACGTCGCTCTGTGGAAGCGCGTCCAGTTGAACGCGAGGTCGGTGCAGAAGCCGTCGCTCGACGACGAGACCGCCGAGAGGATCGTCCGGCAGCTCCTCGCGGCGAAGATGCCGTTGCTCTACGCGGGCGGCGGCATCCTGATCGCGGACGCCGCGGCGGAGATGCGCGAATTCGCCGAGCAGCTGTCGCTGCCGGTCGCGCACACGCTGATGGGCAAGGGCGCGCTGCCCGACGACCATCCACTGATCCTCGGGATGACCGGGTTCTGGGGCACCCGGTTCATCAACGACAAGTGCAAGGGCGCCGACTGGATCCTCGGTCTCGGCACGCGCTTCTCCGAAGCCGACTGCAGCTCCTGGGAGGACGAATACACGTTCAACTTTCCCCCGACGAAGCTGATCCACATCGATATCGACCCGACCGAAATCGGGCGCAACTACCCGGTGGCGATCGGCGCGGTCGCCGATCTCAAGTCCGCGCTGTCGGTGCTCAACCGCGTTGCGCGCAAGCTCGCGCCCAAGGGTGTGCAGCGCCCGACGCTGGTGGCCGAAATGTCCGCCAACCGCAAGCAGTTCGTTGCCGGCAACAGGAAGGCGATGGAGAGCGACGCCTGGCCGATGCGGCCCGAACGGATTCTCGCCGACCTGCGCGCCGCGGCGCCGCGTGACTCGATCCTCTGCACCGACGTGGGCTGGAACAAGAACGGCATGGCCCAGCAGTATCCGATCTACACCCCGGGCACCGTATTCACACCGGGCGGCTTCGCGACGATGGGCTTCGGCTCGCCCGCGGCGCTGGGCGCGAAGGTGGCCCTGCCGGACAAGGTCGTGGTGGCGCTCGTCGGCGACGGCGGCTTCGGCCAGAACCCGGCCGCGCTCGCCACCGCGTTCGAGGAAGACATCGCGGTCATCTGGGTGATCATGAACAACTGCGCATTCGGGACGATCGCGGGTCTCGAACTGGCGCACTACGGGACGACGTTTGGTACCGTGTTCGAGAAGAACGGCAAGCCCTGGTCGCCCGATTACGCGGCCATTGCCAGGGCTTACGGCGTCGAGGGCGTGAAGATCACGTCGGCCGCGGAGTTCAAGCCGGCGCTGGAGCGCGCGATCAAGTCGAAGCGTCCGTTCGTCATCGACGCCTACATGCAGAACGAACCCGTGCCCACGGCAGGCCACTGGAACATCATGGACATCTACTCGCCCGGCAAGAAGGTGCATCACGCCAGCACCGGAACGGTCGCCGCGGATTGATGGCCGCTACCGAAGGAGCGCAACATGAGACACGACTACTCTCTCGCTCATCTTACGGTGCTGTCGCTGACGCCGCCCCAGGTCGTCGACGTGGCCGCCCGTACCGGCTACCGGTACGTCGGCCTGCGCATGACGCGGGTCACGCCGGACGAGGTGCTGTACGACCTCGCGCGCGACAAGGCGCTGATGAGGGAAACCAAAGTCCCGACTCGCCGCCACCGGCGTCGTCGTCAACGACGGCGAGCTATTCCGCATGGAACCGAAGCTCGGGCCGGACGACTTCGTTCCCGAGCTCGAAGCGACCGCCGAACTGGGCGCGAAGCACATCATCGCGCAGTTGCCTGATCCTGATCGCGAGCGTGCGACCGAGCGTTTCGCCCGGCTGTGCGATCTCGCGAAGCCGCTCGGCATCTTCGTGAGCCTGGAGTTTCCGCATTGGACCGAGACCGGCAACCTCGCCACCGCGGCCCGGGTCGTGCGAGCTGTGAACCGGAACAACGCGGGCATCCTCATCGACATGCTCCATTTCGGGCGCTCCGACTCGAGCGTCGACGAGCTCGCGAAGCTGCCCCGCGAGTGGTTCCGCTTCGCACACGTCTGCGACGCCGCCAGGGAAATTCCGCCGACGATGGACGGCATCATCCGCACCGCGCGCGACGAGCGGCAATTTCCCGGTGAAGGCGGCATCGACGTCCGTGGAATCCTGGACTGCCTGCCGCAGGACATTCCCTATGCGCTGGAAATTCCGCGTGTCGCGCTGACCCAGGCGGTTGGGCCGGAGGAAGTCGCGCGGCTCGCATTGCTGGTCGCGCGCCGCCATCTCGACGGTGTCGACAGAAATTGCTGGCCGGCAGGACATCGAGCGTCACCACCGAAGCGCGGCGTGACCCGAATCGTCAAGCCGCCGCTGCGGGTCGCACGCGGGCGCGGGTGGGGCATGCGAGTCGGGCATCTGCATGCGGCTCGAGACCACGGCGGAGTGCCTGGAATTCCTCGGGATCGGCACGACGACACCATAGGATCTCTGCACCGCGCCGATGCTGCGCTGCAGGAAAAGCATGCATTGCCGCGAATTGGCGTATCTGTTAAATTAACCTTGCGACTTTGTCAATTTCGAGGATTGCATGGCGACACATGTTTCACCGGCCGGCACCACCGCCATGCGCAAGCCCAAGGCGCCGGAAGCCAACCGCGCCCGTATCCTGGCGGCGGCCACCGTCGAGTTTGCCTCGCGCGGCTTCAAGGGCGCCAGCATGGACGCGATCGCGGCGCGCACCGACACCACCCGCGCCCTGATCAACTATTACTTCGGCGGCAAGGAGCGGTTGTACCTGGCCGTGCTCGAGCGCGTGTATGCCGAAATCCGCACCGCCGAGATCAAGCTCGATCTGGACCACCTGCCGCCGGCTGAGGCGATCCGCTGCATCGTGGAGTTCACCTACAACTACTATCTCGAACACGAGGATTTCGTCCGGCTTGTGGTCGCCGAAAACCAGGCCAAGGGGCGCCACATGAAGAAATCCCCGGCGATGCGCACCGTCAACCGGCCCATCGTCGAGACGCTGGGCGCCGTGATCGCGCGGGGTCAGGCCGACGGCACGTTTCGCGCGGACGTGGATCCGATCGAAGTCCACATGTCGATCGCGGCGCTCGGGATGTTCAACGTCACGAATCAGTACACCTTCGGCGCCATCTTCCAGCGGGCCATGGGCGCGAAGGGGGATGTGCCCAAGCGCCGCCGGATGGTGGTCGACATGGTCCTGAGCTGGCTCAGGCCCGAGTAAGCTTGCTGGCCCGGTAATTGCCGTTTTCACCAAGGAGGAAGTCATGGATTTCAAGATCGATCGTCGTTCCGTGCTCAAGGCAGGCGCCGCGCTTGCCGCAACCCAGATCGTCCCTGCGTGGGCGCAAGACAAGCCCCAGATCCGCATGTCCGCGGTGTTCTCGGACAAGGACATCCGCGCAGAAATGTTCAACATGATCATCAGGGATCTCTCGGCTGATTACCGGCTCGAGCCCTACTACATGGGGAGCCTGTTCAAGCAGGGCACCGAGCTTGTTGCGCTCCAGCGCGACAATCTCGAGATCGGCAACATCGCGCCGCAGGACATCAGCAAGCAGATGCCCGCATGGTCCGTCCTGACGTCGGCCTACACGTTCCGCGACGCCAACCACGTGCTCGCGTTCTTCGCGAGCCCTCTCGGCGCGCAGATGAAGAAGGACGCCGAGGACCAGCTGAAGATCAAGATCCTCGGGCCGACGTTCTTCGGCACCCGCCAGGTCGGCCTGAAGCCCAAGAAGAAGATCAGCACGCCGGCCGACATGGCCGGCATCAAGCTGCGGATGCCGCCGGGCGACGCGTGGCAGCTGCTTGGCCGCTCGATTGGCGCCAACCCGACACCGCTCGCGTTCGCCGAGACCTACACGGCGCTGCAGACCGGCGCGGTCGATGGCCAGGACAACCCGCTGCCCAACGTGAACGCGGTGAAGTTCTACGAGGTGATGTCGCAGATCGTGCTGACCTCGCACCTGATCGCCTTCGACGTGCTGTGCATGAACCTCAAGACGTGGAACAGCCTGAGTCCGGCCAAGCAGAAGTCCTTCCAGGCCGCGGTCGACAAAGCGCTGGCGTGGAGCGTCCAGGAGCACCTGAAGAAGGAGACGGAGCTCGCCGACAGCTTCAAGAAATTGGGCCTCGAGATTTACACTCCGGATGTCGGTGCGTTCCGCGCCTACGCGCAGAAGGTGTACCTTGCCTCCGACGAGGCGAAGTCCTGGGCGCCGGGGATCCTCGACAAGATCGCCGCGGTCAAGTAGCGTCGGCGTGCCGCGGGCCGGTGTGTCCGGCCCGCGGAATCCCGGGAATCCGGAACGCAGGAAACGCCAACGCGGGAGCACTCCCGGCGCGAATCCGATGCCGGGGAAAAGAGGGAGGTAGATCTTGCATCCCACCATGCAGCGCGCCGTCGACTGGATGCGGCGCCGAGCGGAGAACGTCGTAGCCGGCCTGCTCGGCATCATGTTCGTCGCGTTCCTCATTCAGATCGTGTTGCGCTACTTCTTCAACTTCCCGATTGGCTGGTCGTCCGAGCTGTCCGTCATCACCTGGCTGTACATGGTGCTGATCGGATCCTCGTTCTGGCTCAAGGAGGCAGAAGAAGTCCGATTCGACCTCATTTCGGGGAGTTTGAGTTCGGTCGGACGACGCGTGATCGGCCTCATCGTTGCCGTCGCGGCGGTGGCCCTGTTCGGCATGGCGCTGCCCGCCACTATCAAATACGTGGCATTCATGAAGGTCGAGAGCACGTCGTACCTCAAGATCCGCCTCGACGTCCTCTATTCGATTTACATCGTCTTCGCGGTGGCCGTAATCGTCCGCTATGTCTGGGCGATTGTGGGTGCGCTCCGCGGCGAGGCCGCCGAAGAAGCCGACATCACCAAGGCGGGCTCCGGACTATGAACCTGATCAGCCCGTTATCCCTTGCGCTCGTCGCCATCGTCGGATTGAGCTTGATCGGACTGCCTGTCGCTTACGCGATGATCGGCGGATCCATACTCTGGCTGTTCGTGTCGGGGCTCGATATGGGGACCGCGGCCGAGCAGTTGTTGAACGGCATGATGGCAAGCCAGTTGCTGCTTGCGATCCCGCTATTCATCCTCGCCGCCTCGTTCATGAGCACCGGCAGCATTCTGGAAAGGCTGCTGGGCTTCTGCAACGCGATCGTCGGGCGTTTCCGCGGCGGGCTCGCGCAGGTGAACGTCCTGCAGGCCATCGTCCTCGCGAGCATGTCGGGTTCCGCGCTTGCCGATGCGGCGGCCTCCGGCAAGCTGATGCAGACGATGATGACGCGCGACGGGAAGTATCCGCCGGCGTTCGCCGCCGCGCTGACCTGCGTATCGTCCGTCATCGGACCGATCATCCCGCCGTCGATCCCGTTGGTGCTTTTTGCGCTGATTTCGGACACTTCGGTCGGCTACCTCTTCCTCGGTGGCGTGATACCCGGCTTGCTCCTAGGAGCCGTGCAGAGCGGCCTCATTGCCTTCGTGGCGAATCGTCGCAACTTCCCGGTTGAAAAGCCCGTGCCGCTGCGCGATCTGCCTCGCGTGACTTGGCAGGCATTCCCTGCGCTCTTGATGCCTGTGATCCTGCTCGGGTGCATGTGGAGCGGAGTAACCACGCCCACCGAGGCCGCTGCGGTCGCCGCCGCGTACGCATTGCTGGTCTCAGCATTCTTGTATCGCAGCCTGCGAGCGACGGACGTCTACGAAGCGCTGGTTTCCAGTGCGCGCGTCACCGTGTCGATCGGCATGCTGATCGCCGGCGCGATGGTGTTCAATTTCGTCATCACATCGGAGAATATCCCGAAGACTCTGAGCGCGATGCTGAAGGCATACGAGCTGTCGCCGCTCGTGTTCCTGCTGATGGTCAATGTTCTGCTGCTGATTCTCGGCTGCTTCCTCGAAGGAACGACGATCATCCTCGTGATCCTCCCCGTGCTCATACCTACTGCACAGGCGCTCGGTATCGACATGGTGCATTTCGGCGTGATTTGCGTCGTCAACATCATGATCGGGCTGGTCACGCCGCCGTTCGGGCTGCTGCTCTTCATGATGACCAAGATCGCCAACGTGCCGCTGCGCGACATGGTGCGCGAGGTGATTCCGTTCCTGTACGTGATGATCGGCGCGCTCGCGGTGATGACGCTCGTGCCCAGTACCGTGCTGTTCCTCCCGAGGCTGCTCGGCTACACGGGGTGACCGGGAACTCGCGCATGGCATCGGCCGGGTTACGGACGCCGCGTATCGATGCGTACCCGATACCGGGGATTCGCCGGTGAAGAAGGTGCGAATCGCCGTCGCCGGTGCCGGCCTTATCGGCCTGCGCCACGCCGAGGAAATCGGGAAGAGCCGCGGAAGCGTGCTGTCGGCGATCGTCGACGTCTCGCCGAAGTCTGCCGACGCGGCGAAGCGACTTGGCGTGCCTCTGTACGGCACGCTGGCGGAGCTGTTCGCCAAGGACAAGCCCGACGGCGTCGTGTTGGCCACCCCCAACCAAATGCATGTCGAGCAGGGACTCCAATGCATCGCGGCCGGCGTCGCTGCGCTAATTGAAAAGCCGATCGCGCACACGCTGGCCGAAGGTATCCGGCTGTGCGACGCCGCCGAAAAGGGCGGCGTCAAGATGCTGGTCGGCCATCACCGCATTCACAGCCCGATCCTGCACAAGGCCTGCGAGGTCATCCGCTCCGGAACCCTCGGGCCGATCATCGGCGTCATCGGCAGCGCCGTCTTCTGCAAGCCCGACGCTTACTTCGACGAGGCGCCGTGGCGCCGGCAGCCCGGCGGCGGCCCGATCCTGATCAACATGATCCACGAGGTAGCGAACCTGCGCGCGATGGTGGGCGAGATCGCGGCGGTGCAGGCATTTTCCTCGAACGCGACGCGCGGCTTTCCGGTCGAGGACACGGTCGCGATCAACCTGCGCTTCGTCAACGGCGCGCTCGGCACGTTCCTGCTCTCCGACACCGCGGGTTGCGCGAAGAGCTGGGAGCAGACCTCGCAGGAGAACACGAGCTATGCGACGTATCCGGACGAGGACTGCTACGCGGTCATCGGCACCAGCGGCTCGCTGGGCGTGCCGACGATGCGGCTCAAGTACTACGCGAAGCCTGAAGACCGGTCGTGGTGGAAGCCGTTCCGGACCGCCGTGGTCGAAGTGGAGCGCAAGGATCCGCTGGCCGGGCAGATCGAGCATTTCGCGGCGGTCATCCGCGGCGAAGCGGAGCCGCGGGTCACCGTGCGCGACGGATTGCAGAACCTGCGCGTGACCGACGCCATCGTCGAAGCCGCGCGCACGGGCCGGATCGTCGGCACCCACTGAGGAGCCAATTTCGTGAATTTGTTTCGCACAGCCCGCGACGGATGGGCAATCGTGTCGCCGATCCGGCGTTGCGGCCTATCGAGGCCGGCATGATCAGTGGCAAGACGACGTTGATCGCCCACATCGGTTATCCGACCGAGGCGTTCAAGGCGCCGCTGATCTACAACCCCTGGTTCGATAAGTCTGGGGTCGACGCCGTCGTGGTGCCGATGGGAGTTAAGGCGAGCGACTATCCGGGGGTGCTCAAGTCCCTCACCCGGCTGACAAATCTCCGCGGTGCATTGATTACGATGCCGCACAAGGTTGCGTCGGTCACGCTGGTCGACGAATGCACGACGACGGTGAAGATCGCCGGGTCCTGCAACGCGGTGCTGCTGCGCGAGGACGGGACGCTGCTCGGCGACATGTTCGACGGCACGGGCTTCACGCGCGGCCTCAGGCGCAAGGGATTCGTTTTCGCCGGAGCGAAATGCCTGGTCGTAGGCACCGGAGGTGTCGGGTCGGCAATCGCTGCCTCGCTCGCGGCAGAAGGTGTCGCGTCGATCTCGCTGTTCGACACCAGCGCAGCGTCGGCCGAGGGCCTCGCCGCGCGTTTGCAGAAGCACTATTCGCGCCTCCGCGTCGATATCCGCTCCAGCGATCCAGCCGGTTATGATCTCGTCGTGAACGGGACGCCGCTGGGGATGAAGGCCACCGATCCGCTGCCGTTCGATGTCGCGCGCCTCGCGCCCGAGACGTTCGTCGGAGAAGTGGTGATGAAGCAGGAGATCACGCCGCTGCTCGCGGCGGCGCGGGAACGCGGGTGCCGCTTTCAGGTGGGCACCGACATGCTGTTCGAGATGATTCCCGCGTATCTCGAGTTCTTCGGATTCGGGACCGCGACGCCGGACGAACTCCGCGCGGTGGCCAAGGTGGCCTACTGAACGACATGACCGAAAGGGCAGGGGAGGACGACCGATGGATCCGGGCAAGGTGATCGACATCCGCGGCAGGAAGCTGGGCGGCGACACGCCGCTGATCTGCACGCCGCTGGTCGGGCGCACCCGCGAGCGCGTGCTCGCGGAAGCGGCGAGCGTGGCGGCCAAGCATCCCGACGTCGTCGAATGGCGCGTCGATTATTTCGAGGGCATCGGCGACACCAAGGCGGTGCTCGACACCGGCCGCGCGCTGCGCACCGCGGTCGGCGACGCGCCGATCATCTTCACCCGCCGTTCCATCAAGGAAGGTGGCGAGACGATCGCGATCGACGACGAGGCCGTCGTGCGGCTCTACGACGCCGTCGGCGCGAGCGGACTCGTCGATTTTCTCGACTTCGAGATGAGCAACGACGCGGGCCAGCTGCAGCGCGTGCGCGACAGCGCGCACAAGCACGGCACCCGGATCATCCTTTCGTACCACAACTTCGGCTATACGCCGGGAATCGATTTCCTCGTCGCAGCGCTTCCTGGAAGCCGAGCGGCTGGGCGGAGACGTGGCCAAGGTCGCGGTGATGCCGCGCGACCGCGCCGGACGTGCTGTCGCTGCTCGCGGCGACGGCGCAGGCGCACGCCAAGGCGCGCATTCCGCTGATCAGCATGTCGATGGGACCGCTCGGGTCGGTGACGCGGATGATCGGCGGCGTATTCGGCTCGTCGCTCAGCTTTGCGATCGGAGAGGGCAGCTCCGCGCCCGGCCAGATCCCGATCGCCGACCTGAACGCGGTGTTCGCCGTCCTGCGTCGCGCGCGCGGGAGCGGTTGAACTCGACGGAGTTCCGGGCGATTTCCAGGCACGTGCCGGCTTGGAGAATTGGGCGCAGGGCGCCGTGAGTCACGGGAGCGGAATGAATTCATGGTCGCCGGGAACGGCGCCCATTTTCTGCTGCGCCCAGTCGGCCTTGGCCTGCTCGATGCGCTCGCGTCGCGACGACGCGAAATTCCACCAGATCACGCGCCGCCCGTCGAGCGGCTCGCCGCCGACGACCACGTAGCGCGCGCCTGTCGTGGCGACGATCGTCGCACTCCCCGGCGCGATGACCGCGAGGGTGAACGGCGGGACGTGGACGCCATCGACCACGAGTGGATGATCGACGCTGTACACCGCACGCTCCAACGTTGCGGCTGCAGCGCCAGTGGGAACTTGCAGAGTGCCGCCCGGCTCCGCCGCGACATCGAGATAAAGCGTCTCGCTGAACGTCGCGACCGGAGAGCGCCGGCCGTACGCCTGCCCGATCAGGATCCGCACGTCGGCCTTCGGCAGCGACACCGAAGGGATCGCTTCTGCCGACGTATGCGCGAAACCCGGATCGGTCTCCTCGAATGCCTTTGGCAGCGCGGCCCAGAGCTGCAGACCGTGCGCGACGTATTCGGTGCCGCGCAGGTCGGGAGGGGCGCGTTCCGAATGCACGATGCCGCGCCCCGCGGTCATCCAGTTGATGGCCCCCGGCTCGATGCGTTGCGCCGATCCGAGGCTGTCGCGGTGCATGATCGCGCCCTCGAAAAGGTACGTGACCGTCGCCAGACCGATGTGCGGATGCGGGCGCACATCGTGGTCGTCTCCGGGTTGGTGGGTCACGGGCCCGAAATGGTCGAAGAAAATGAACGGACCGACGGCTTGCCTGGATGCAGCCGGGAGCAGGCGACGCACCATGAACCCGCCACCCAGATCGCGGTCGTGCGCGTGCAGCAGCTCTTCAATCGGCATGATGGTTCAGGAAACGGGCGTCACGAGTTCGGTGCGATTTTCGGGGGCGACTTGTCCGCATCACCGTTCTGTCCGACGAAGCCCTAACCAATTGATTATTCGGTAACTTGTCGGGTGCTGACAGCGTATTCGATCAGCCATTGTCGCAGATGTTGTATAGTCCTAGGCATTGCGTTGGGAGCAGTACGTCGGGACCCTGAGTCCTTCCCGATTGCCCAATGCGGCGCGGCCGGCACGACGTACTCTTGGCCGTTCGGTGCAACGTCCCGATCCGACAGGGCGCCCGTAGCTCATCTGGATAGAGCACCGGCCTTCTAAGCCGGCGGTAACAGGTTCGAGTCCTGTCGGGCGCGCCAGTTTTGGTGCGTGCGACGATCGATCGGCCCTTGGACAGCAAGGGTCGGCGCGGTCGGCGTGGCACACCCGTGGTGGCTGTAGCTCAGCTGGTAGAGTCCCGGATTGTGATTCCGGTTGTCGTGGGTTCGAGTCCCATCAGCCACCCCAATTTTCAATGACCGGAGCGGAACCGGTCATTGCCTGCGGCGCACGATGCCGACTCCAGCGAAAGTGAGACCGCGGGGGCGGGCATCGCTGGCTTGGGTTTCGAGCCCGGCCCATTTTCTCATCGCGGCGTTTCCAGCTGTGGGAAACGAAAAAAGTCGTCGCTCATGGATTCACTTTCTATAACGAATAGTGAGCGCACTTTCGTGTGCATGTGTTGCTGATAAAAAATCGCACCATCTTCGCCTCGCGCAATATTCACCGCAATTATTCCCTCGCGACCGACACCATCGCTATAACCAATGTTAGGAATGGTTCGCAGTCTTATTACACCATCGACACAAACGAAATCGCCTCTATCCGCGTCGAAGCGCAGGCCCTCCACGCCATCGGAGCCATGCTTTTGCCGAAATACTTCGAAATGACGGGCAGTCGGTTGGTGAACGACGAAGGCCTTTTGTGGGACCTGAACACCATGTGCATCGAATGGCGCCGTCGGCTGTGAATTGCGTCTCTCTGGATGCCAAAATGAGATCCAAGCACTCTTGGACTCTGTCACAATTTTCTGGCCTTGCTTCACGAGGATGTTGCTACCAGCAAGCGAATACACTCCAGCTATTATCGGGCAATTGCTGTTCTCAAAGCGCTGTGCAGATAGGGGCAACCATTCATTTGGCAGGTCCAGCGCGTTGGCTGGTATCGCGATTGCCAGCAATGACGCCCAAACGATTAGGGACGACACCGATTTGCTCCACCAGGACAAACCAGGGCTGACCTCGCGGACTCCGGAACTATCGATGCGGCAACCACTGGTGCAGCGATCAACACATTCATCGCGCTAATCGATTCACCGAGGTAGTACCCAAACTTGCCCCATTGAGGCATGAAATCATGCGCTGTTCCGTTGGAGTTGTAGAACGGTAAGTGATTTAGAAAGTCATGGAACCCGCCAAATGCTTCGACCGTTCGATCGGCCCAGCTCCCACCTGGATAGTTGAAACCCAACAAACTTCCCGGTCCGCCTTGGTGCCCTCCCAGATAGCTAGGGTTCGCCTTTGCCATGTATGCTTCCCATTTCTCCCAATAATCAGATGCCGTGGGATCGAACTTTTCGTTGAACATCGTCGCCCACTCGTCGGTATTTATGCGCCCTCCGCCGATTTTACCCACAATGCCTCTAAATCCGGGGCTGTCTCCCACCTGCCCTGGGGTGCGCATTGAGTGCTGCAACTCGTAGGCTCTTGCGCTAACTGCAATATAGGTCAGTGCGGAGAAGACGGTAGGTTGAACGGCGTGTAGTTGGTCAGTGTCCGCAGCCCATCAGCCGTAACGTTGCCATTGCCGTCGTATTGGTAGCTTCGCCCGTCCGCACATGCGACCCGATGTCCGATGCCGTAGGTGATCTTGCCTGCCACGCTGGCACACAGTCCCGGCAGGTCGCTGCGGCTGATGAGATTGCCGGCGTCGTCGTATCCGAAGCTTCGTGTGTAAGTGGCTGCAGTTGCCGGCGTGGTCGATGTGGTCGTCAGGCGGTTAACCGCATCGTAAGTAAACGCCTCCTGGGTCAGGGCGGCTGATGGGTCAGCACGGTTCGCCAGGTTACCGATGGCGTCAAACTTGAACGTCGCATTTTGTATCGAAGTTGGTGTGGTAGCCGGCCCCGCCTTGATCAATGCGACACGCCCGATTTCGTCGTACCCCTTTTCGGTGACGGTGGCCCCTGTCTTTCCCTTTAGGAACTTGCCATCGAGATAGCGTCCCGCTGTAGCAGCATCGGTCTGCCAATACACAGTGCCGTTGAGAAGGTCGCTGACCCGCCATACGAAGCCTCCCCCTCCAGGAGAAGCCGGGTCGTTGTTGTAGTCGTGTTTCAGGTTGAGTGGGTTGTCGGTCGGCGTGCTTTGCGGATACGCGACAATGCGGACGCGGCTGTTGCGATCAAACAGAGTGTGACCGATGTACGACGCACCGTTGGTCGTGGTAGTCGAGCGGAAAGCGCGACCAAACTGGTCGTAGTCGGTGAGACGTGACCAATTGGCGTTGCCATTAACCTTGTTGAAGACTTGGCAGACCTTCCCGATGCCCTGGGAGCAGGCATCAAAAGTCCAATCGGTCTCAACGGGCCCGCCCGCAGCGCCGTATTCGATGCGCTGGAAGTTTCTCCCGAGCTGGTCGTACGACAGAGTGGTTTGCCAGCCACGCCCGTCAATTTGGGAGACCAGCTCGCCCGCTCCGTTGTAGCTGTATGACCACGTGAGCCCGGCCGGTGTTGGCGGCAGGACGTCCGGATCACTCAGCGTCCTCTTTCGGCCACGCAGGTCATAGGACATCGCCACCACGATTCCCGTCGGATCTGTGGTCTTGGTCAGATTGTCGAAATGGTCATGCTGATACGTAGTCGACTTGCCCGCCGCGTCGATGACACGAATAGTCTGGCCTTGGCTGTTGACCTGCCGAACGGTTGTCTGCGGACCTGATTGACCCTGCCGCGTGACCGATACCTGGGCGCGCGGACTGCTGATGCCGAACCCGTCGGTAGCGAGAGCTGCCGAGTACACCGTACTGACCGCCGTGAAGACGTCCCCCGCCGGCTGGCCCGTCGAAAGCCAGGTGGCCGGGTCTTTGGCAGGCTTGAGGGTGGAGTCCTGAATTGGACGGTTCAGGTTGTCGTACGCCGTCACAACGGCAACCAAATTGGTGGCGCCGCCGGTCCCCGCCACGTGCGCCTTGGTCCAGTTCTTGCGGCCCAAAGAGTCGTACGCTGTGAATGCGGCGGCGAAGCTTGTTCCATCGAACGCGCGCGTCTCCTGCAAGATCGGGCGTTGAAGGTTATCGAATGTGGTCTTGGAGACTGCACCGCTCGATGTACTGGCCGTCACTCGGTAACCTTGCGCAAAGTCAGCGGGATTGACCCAACTCCAACCGGCCAGGGAATTGCCCACCGTCGTCACATTCGGCGCCGATCCGCCATCGGCCGTCGCGTCACAGGTCGTTGCACTTAGATACGATTTCGTCGTCTCCGCAACGCGGCGGCCGAATCCATCATAGGTGCTCATTACTTTGATGAGATTCGGGCTCAGCACGCATTCGAGCCCTCCGAATCGGGGGTTGTGGCGGCGATACTCGCTGTGCCCCAGCGTATTGCTCACCTGAATGGGAAAGCGTCCATCGCCATCGAATACGGTTGTAGTCCAGCGGTTCGGCGTTCCGTCGCGGAACGATTGCTCGGCTCGGATTCGATTTCCGAAGACGTCGTACGAGTACGTCGTCGTTGCACTGTGTGTCAAATCCGAACTGTTTGGCTCGACGGATTCAGCGCATATCATTCCTTTGATGCAGCCGTGCCCGTTCGGGTCAGTGTTGGCCGTGTTGTAGCTGAAGGTCGCGGTTCGCGTTTGGGCCGTTGCATTGGGGAGCGCGCTCCTGACCGTCGATTGGGTCAGTCGCCCCAGCATCCAGCGCGTCACGTCGTCCGTGTATTGGTTCGTCGTGGTCTTGGAATGGCCGTCGGTCGTGGTTAGGGTCATCGACTCGACATTGCCGTAGATGTTGGTCGGATCCGAGTTAGTGATTGAGGTCTGGGGAAGTTCGTCTCCGGTGAGCTCCCATTGTCGAGCAACAGAACTGCTGAGATACACTTGATTGATTTTCAGTGTTGCGGGAGTTCCGGCAGAAACCGAAGCGCCCAACCGCGCTTTCCAGGTGTTTGTGATCTGATTGACGAAGATCTCCGCGCCGGACGCGTTGATCGCCTTCTTTGTGACCACGTTCGGCCGGCCCGCAAACGGCCATGCCTGGTTGTAATCGATGATTGTATGGATCGTCTTCGACGTGTCCGTAGGTGCGCCAACGGTGGATGATGTCTGGTTCTCGAATACTTCCCGCTTGGCAAAACCAAGGATGCCGCGACCGTTGATGTTGCCTTTGAGCCCTTCGTACCTGTATTGAGTCGTGAAATAGGCGCTGGGAAGCGCAGTGCTTGCGTCGGTGCGCGCTACGACAAAAAGCGGCGATTGTATGACGATCTCCTCTCCGGCGATAACCGATGGGCTGCCCTTCGAGTAGACCGCGGCATCCGTGATCGGCGCGTATTTGACGTCGGTAGTCGCCTTCATTCCCGTTGTGATTCGTACAAGCATGTCCGGCGCGTCGCCATTGGCGAATGCGAGCGATACGCTTCCCGGACTTGTGTTGTCGTGTCCTGCGATGAGGTCTGATCTGCCATCACCATTGAAATCGCCGACCCTGACCATTTCGCGTGGGATACCGTTGAAGTAGAGTTGCGTCGCCCAATTTCCTGTGCCGCAGAAGAACGCAATGCTGGTCAGTTCCGGGGCATTATTTCCGGATGCATCGACGACTGTATTGCCCCGCGTGAGGCAGACCTTCCAGGCGCCCTGACTAACTTGGGTCGCCATGTCGGTGCGACCGTCGCCGTTGAAGTCGCCTAAGAGGACGTTATCCAAGCCACCGACGAGCAATCCGGAAATGATGTGGCAGGTCGATACATAGGTGGCGTTGAGGTTGGCGTCCAGTTTGGCGCGCGAAAACGATCCCTCACCCGTAGACAGGCAAACTTGCCACTGTCCCGTGAACGTGCCGACCGCATCCTTGATCGGCGTAGCGACATCGGCCAGCCCGTCACCGTTGAAATCGCCCAGCGTTGAACGGTCCGCGGTAAACAACGAACCTTCGGTCCAGCCTGAGGGCGCGACGAAACCGCCGGTCGTGGGGCCGAAATCCGCGAAATAGACGCGCCACTGGCAGTCGGTCTTGCCCGGCACATTGAGCGGGTCGTTGATGCATGACCAGCCGTCATTCAACGTACGTTTCTGTGCAATGTCGGCGCGACCGTCGCCGTCGAAGTCGCCGACGACCAGTAGTTTTCCGAGATCGATACCTGACGTCGGCCCACTTGCATCGCGCAACAGTTGAAGTGCGATGGCGGCAGCCAAGCCACTTCCGGTTGAAAGATGGAGATCGAACTTGTAGATTAAGTTGCCGGCGACGTCCGTGCCAAAGCCGCGGTAGAACATGAAATCGATTCTTCCGTCGCCGTTGAAATCACCCTGCAACATGTAGCCATCCGTTGCACCTGGTACGCTGGTTTGCGTGCAGGGATCCAAGCCCGTTCCGGCACTGTTCATCGGGCAAATGACGATTCTGTCGCCCGGCGTGCCTCCCAGCCCCAATAGATCCGCCTTCCCGTCGCCCGTGAAATCGGCAACCAGCCACTGGTCATGCGATGTGATAGGAATGCTGGGATCGGAGAATCCGCAGGTCACGATGTTGGTTGGAGTGGAAGTGCAGAACGATGCGCGACCGCTCCCATACCGCCGCATCAAGTCCGTGCGGCCATCGCCGGTTATGTCCGCAACGTGGAATTCTTTGAAGGCATTCGAATCGCCACCCGGAAAGAGGTTTGGCGCCGATCCAGCGCCGTTAAATCCGGGCGAAGTGGTGTCCGTCCAGTCAAATGACGTTGCTGGCAGGCAGAGGTTGGACGACCCGTCGCATTCCTGAATGGAATTGAGGCGCATTCGGCCAGAGTAGCTGCCGTATCCGTACGCCAGGCGATATTCTTTGACCAGCGTCCCGGTGGGAGCGGTGGCACTGGCTCCGGTATAGGTCTGAACGGTGTCGAGCTTGCGCGACAGCAGTGACTCTCCGCCGCCCTGATCGTAGGCTCGATGCTGATCAGATCCGAGGCGCTGGCTGTATGCGAATTTCACTCGCTGATAGGTTTTTCCGGAGGCGTTGAGCGTGTAGCGAATTTCGCTCACGCGCGGCTCGGTCGGCGGGAAAGCCGCGACGGCCTGATCACTAGTTAAAGCGACTCCCGGGGACGGACCGAAGATCACATCGCCTTCGTAATCGATGTCCATGCGATTGCCCACGCGATCGGAAACGCGATCGAGCAGCCACATCTTGGCAACGTTTGCGCGATCGATCGGCTGGCATATTCCCGTTGGGTTCGCGGGGGTCGGCCGGCAATCCTGGCGTTCGGCCCAGCCAAGACTTGCCAGAAGGAAGCGCGATCCATAGTCGAGAACCTGACCCGATTTGGTGTAGACCCGGAAGCGCAAGGGACCCACCACCGTAATGGGATCATCGAATCGGTACACGCGACTGAAGGCATCGCGCTCAGTCCGGTATTCGATGCAGGACGTGCCGCATTCGGACGTGTCCGTCTTGGTGGCTACCTGCACCAGGCGCTCGCCGTCAAGACAGAATGCGTCGTTGTTCGCGTTGGTGTCGTAGTTGATCCCGTTCTTGACGCCGTCTTGCGCCAGCGTTTTCGGGCAACGCGTAACGGCAGACAGCCCGGTCAAACTCCAACCAATCCCAAGCGTGCCGTTCCCGCCTTGGCTGCTGTAGCTGAACGCGAGGGATGGTTGCATCCCCGCGGTTCCCGGCGGTATCTGTATGGGAATCGTATAGGCGGCGGCGCCACTGTCTGTTACGGCAAATGCGCCGGCGATCGTGCCGACATTCACCGTCGACGTCGGCACAGCAACGAGGTCCGGGGAGGGAGGTGCCGACACTGCAACGAGAACGGACCGCTCGGTTGTGCCTCCCGCATTCGTGGCTTGAACGCGGAGGAGGAAGACGCCTTCGGCCCCCGGGCTTGGGAACGTATAGGAGTTACCAGCGATGGCAGTGGGATTGACGGATTGCGAACCGTAGAAATATTGCAACGCGGACTGTCCGCTGACAGTAAAGGTTATCTGGGGGTTTTGACCAGCCCCGACCGCGATTGGCGTTGCGTTGAACAACGTGAATGTTGGCGGCGGCGGGACAATGACCGGCACCGAAACATTGACTGGGTCCGATGGTATGTTCTGACGGCGCGCAACTACGGCGTAAGCGTATGTATTGGGTGTTCCTGGCGCGGTTACAGAAAGTGTAGGCACCGTCGTTGTCTGGCCAGTAGCGATTCCGGCGCCGGTCCAAACATAACTGTTCGGATTCGAAGTGCACCCTGTCACCGTCAATGTAAGGGTGGCGCCGATCGAAGCCGGCGTCGGAGTTGCAGTCAGTACACATTTGCGCGGTTTGAGCGCAGCGATGATTGACAAAATGCCGCCATCGTCATCGTCGGGCGGGGTCGTCGCCATGATATGGGCGTCGGTGCCTTGAGCGAGGCGCAACTGACTAAGGAGCCGGCTGGGGTTGTCGTTCTGGGCGGACTCACGCGCCATCAACGAATTCAACGCGACATCGGGGATCACTCTAGTTGCCTGGGCGCTTGCCAGGATCGGTTGGAGCGTGAAGGCCAATAGTGAAATGAGTGCTGCGACGCGCTGCGAGAGGGTCACGGTGTGTAGCGATGTGCGCGAAATGACGCGATCCAGTGGCGCGTGTGTATCGTTGGTTTGCGCCGAAACAGGCGCCAATCGCACCGATTTGCCTGGACTCGAACGCTTCCTCATCTTTGCATGTGGGCTACCAAGCTCGCGAAGCACGATTGTTCCCCCAAAGGCGACTTGAGCAGCGACGATTCGGGCCGCGCTCCAGTTCCGCACGAAGTTCATACGAGCAGGACCATGTACGAAAAACGCTACGATCAACAAATAGCCGAAGCTGCCTTCACGTCACTTGCACGCGGGTAGGCGCGCACAAGCGCCGAAACATGTCGGCGAAGCGAAACGGAGGCATCGAAAGGGACTTGCTAATACATCTGAATGATCTGAACGTCGGCGGCGAACCAGTTTGTTATGCTGGAGCAGCTGGTTGTTGGCGCGTTCATGATCCAAAGGTCTACCGTTTTCTGTAGAGCGTAGGCAAGATAGATCTGGTTCAAGTAGGACTTGCACTGTGCGGGCGTGGTGAGATTCATCGTCGTATCAAGAGAGCAAATATTTATGCCTATTTGCGACCCTGCGCCGACGAATATGATCACCTTGCCGTTACTCTGCGTGATCTGACTTATTGGGCCGACGCAGACGGCCTGTGCGGCGAGCGATTGCTGGCTTACGAGCATCGAACAAAATAGGGCGATCAATTTGCTTTTCATTTGACGCTCCTTCGTTGGACTGACAAAAAGGACGTGTTAGCAAGTGGGTTGTGAAGGATCCTGCGCTATTGCTGGACGGTGCCCGATCTCAGCCCAAGCAACTGCCTCATCGAAAAGCGGCAAGAATTCGATGGATCACTTAGACGTACGAGCTTTGCCGAATGCAATGCTGCGGGCGGACCTGTTGAGGGTATGGCACGGCATTGCGGATGTCACCTGTCATTTCTGACAGGTTCAACGTTGCTCACCGAGAGCCATTCGGAGTTGAAGATCGCACGTCTCTGTCTGTGCTTTCATCCGAGCAGTGTGCGCATGCATGCCCGGCGTATGCCGGGCCAGGACGGGGCTTCGGCCCTTGGTAGCCCTTGAATTCAATATGAATTCAGCCGTGTTTCCGGATTGGGGTTCGAGTTGTGGGAGGCTAGAATCCCGGCGGTTAGGTCGCGAAATGAACCCACATTGGCGCGGAATCAGCGCGTCCCGACACTTCGTCGGGTCAACGGCCGAACAGCTTGCCGATCCCTAGGCTATCCATGCGGCCCGCGCTTTCCGGCGTCGCGTTCTTTGCTGGATTGGCGGCTTGGGTGTCCGACTGCCCGCTCGTCGCGCCCAAGGCGATCGCGCAGGGTCCCGGGCCGTCGCCTTCCGCCCACCCGACGAGCGACTTTCCGGCCACCGAGATTCCCGCCGTCCCCACCGCCGCGCCGATACCGATGAGCGCCCTGGTGGACCCTGCAGCATTTGCCGCGACCTGCGGCGACGCGAACGGCCCACGCAAGCCGGTCTGCACGCAGCTCCGCCGCGTTTATGTCGTGGGTTCGAGTCCCATCAGCCACCCCAAGATTCAATGACCTGGCTTGCTCAATCTGAGTAGCGCCAGGTTCGCCGGACACAAACGGGTAACCCGCAGAAAATCCTCGCACGCGCGGTCGAAGCCGGACCCCTCAAAGCGAGCGGGTCGAGAACGTGTCGCAGTCCTTCGGGCGGCCCGAGTCCATGCCGCGCTTGAACCAGCGCACGCGCTGTTCCGATGTACCGTGGGTGAACGATTCGGGCACGACGCGGCCCTGAGTCTGCTTCTGCAGGCGGTCGTCCCCGATCGCCGTCGCGGCATTGAGCGCTTCGGCGATGTCGCCGGGGTCCAGCTGATTCATGGTGCCCGCGTGGTGTCCCCAGACGCCCGCATAGCAATCGGCCTGCAACTCCATGCGCACGGAAGTCCGATTGTATTCGGCCTGGGAAACGCGCCCGCGCCTAGCTTCGATCTTCTGGAAGGTGCCGGTGAGCTTCTGCACGTGGTGGCCTACCTCGTGGGCGATCACGTAGGCCTGGGCGAAATCGCCCGGGGCATGGAAGCGCGTCTGCAGGTCGCGGAAGAACGAGAGGTCGATGTAGAGCTTTTCGTCATTGGGGCAGTAGAAGGGGCCCATGGCCGATTGCCCCATGCCGCAGGCCGAGCCCACCTGCCCGTCGTAGAGAACCAGGGTCGGCGGCCGGTACGCGGCGTCCGACTGCTGAAAGACCCTGCTCCAGACGGCCTCGGTGCTGCCCAGGACCTTGGACACGAATTTCCCCATCGCGTCCGCCGGTGCGCCCCTGGGGGCCGCGCGCGTTTCGCGCTGAGGAGCCACCTGCTCGGCCACGCTCATTACGGTGCCGGGGTCGAAGCCGAGGAAATAGGCGATGAGGCCGATCACGATTCCACCGACGCCCAGTCCGCCACCGACCATGCCGATTCCACGCCGGTCCTCGACGTTGTCGCTCGCCCGCTGGTCGTCAAGCTGCATGTTCGCTCCGTCATCGGCGTGGCGCCGGCCCGTATGCCGCCCGTCGTGCGCGCGCCGCGCATGCAGGCGTTCGAAACCGCGGGCAGCGCCGTACACGGCGGCCCACGCCCCCGCCCGGTTGGAAGGAAAATTGAAACTGGCCCTGTAAGGCACCGCCGGCAGCAAGCACGGCTGCCGGCGGGGACCCGATCGCGCGATAGATCTCAGGTATGCAGCGGGTATCCGCCAAGCACCGGATCCGTGATGCTGTCCTTGCCGGTTTCCACGTGACCCGCGAGCCGGTATTCGAAGGCGGCGTCGCCCTCGACCCGGACGATGAGGTCGTACCATCCATGAAAGCCGTGCAGCGACCAGTCGTGGTCGAGATCTTCATGGCGTTCCAGCAGCTTCGTGAACTTCTTGCCGGTGTAGGCATCGAGCACCGTCACCGCAGCGTTGTGTTCGCCGTTGTTGGTGATGTCCAGCGTTATCCCGCCGTCGTCGTCGGTGTCGTATTTCGCGCGCACATCGAGCCTGGAGCGCATGGTGCCGTCGGCAACACTGCCCTTGAAGGAGCGCATGAAGCCATTGGGACCGTAGACCGAGAGATCATAGGAGGGGCCGACGTTCCACGTGTCAGCGAGCTGCTTGCCGGCCTCGACGGTATAGCTGCGCGGCAGATCGGCCGCATTCCCCGAACGGACCTGGAATACTGCGGTGGCGCCGCCGGTATTGGCAAATCGCAGGCGGAAGGTCTTGTCCGAGAACTTCGCACTGCCGTGCACATCGAACTCGTAGGGCAGCGCGCGTGCCGGGCGGATGCCAGGCTCCTGCGTCGGTACGCCGACCGTCACGTTCGACAGCGTCACAGGATAGTCGGGGTGAGTGTCGTTGTCCGGCGGCACGTAGCCCGCGGTGCTGGGCAGCTTTACCTTGTGGTCGTTGGGCGTCTTGAAATTGAATATCGACGTCAGGTCGCCGGCCACCGCACGACGCCACTTGGTGATGTTGGGCTCGACCAGGCCCGGGTGTTCGTGTTCGAAGCGCTTTTCGATGAAGCGGATCATCGACGTGTGATCGAACACCTGCGAATTGACCCAGCCGCCCTTGCTCCAGGGCGAGATCGCGAGCAACGGAACCCGCGTTCCAAAACCGTAGGGGCCGCTGACATTGCCCGGACTGCCGGCAAAGATCTCGTTGGTGATGTCGACCGTCGAAAGCCCGTTCGCGCTCGTCTGCGGGGGCGTCGGCGGCACGATGTGATCGAAACTACCGTCGTTCTCGTCCCAGTTGACGAACAGGATCGTCTTGGACCACACGTCGGGATTGGAAGTCAGGATGTCGAGGAATCCCGAGATGTACCAGGCGCCGAAGTTCGACGGCCAGTTCGGGTGTTCGGTATAGGCTTCCGGCGCGGCGATCCAGGACACCTGCGGCAGCTTGCCACTCTCCACGTCGGCACGGAAGACGTCGAACAGGGTTCCGCCCGCCAAGATGTTGGTGCCGGTCTTGGCGCGGTCGGCAAGCGGCGTGCCCGGCAGCGCATTCTGGTACTGGTGGAAATACAGCAGCGAGTTGTCGCCGTAGTTGCCGATGTAGGGAGCTCCCCCATCCCCAGTATTCATCTGCGGTCAGTCCGGCACCGACATCCTGATAGACCTTCCAGGTGATACCTGCCGCCTGCATGCGTTCCGGAAACGTGTTCCAGTCGTACCCCGCCTCGGCGTTGCTGATGACGGGTCCTCCGCCGTTTCCATCGTTGCCGCACCAGCCGGTCCACATGTGGTAGCGATTGGGATCGGTCGGGCCCATCGACGAGCAGTAATAGGCGTCGCAGACGGTGAAGGCATCCGCCAGCGCGAAGTGGTAGGGGATGTCGACGCGCTTCAGGTACGTCATCGTATACGGCGTCTTGGCCGGCACCCACTGGTCGTATTTCCCGAGATTCCAGGCTTCGTGGCAGTCGCTCCAGTCGTGTGGCGTGCCGGGCAGATAGGTCAGACCCAGACTCGGCAGATTCACGCGGAACGGCGGCAATTCAGCAACGCCCAGGCCATAGGTGTCGGGCACGTTGGGTTGATACCAGACCGGCCGGCCATTCGGCAGTGTGACCGCGCGCGGATCGGCGAATCCGCGCACGCCGCGCAGGGTGCCGAAATAGTGGTCGAAGGACTGGTTTTCCTGCGTCAGGATGACGATGTGCTCCACATCTGCAATCGTG
Source organism: uncultured beta proteobacterium (assembly GCA_963726775.1). Lineage (GTDB taxonomy): Bacteria > Pseudomonadota > Gammaproteobacteria > Burkholderiales > Casimicrobiaceae > CAIWHR01. Next base: position 259,943 of record CAVSDL010000001.1, on the reverse strand, counting down.
CCGGTGCGGTTGTGCGCCGGAATGGCGAGCGCCTTGCTGATGCTGTCGGGCAGCGCGGTGGCAAAGGCGCCGGAACCCAGCACCTGTAGAAATTTGCGGCGATCGATATTGCTCATGAGAGTCAATGCCTCCTCTGGATTGGTGGTTACGGACTGGCTCTTGTCATTTGCTGCAAGCAGGCCAGCCGCCGCGGACGAAACGATGGGTCTGCGGCCATAGCGGGGACGCGCGACGAGACATGGCGATCGACTCCCCCGGACCAGCGTTACTGCACCAACGGGCGTCCACTTCGATTGACTGCGTTGATCGGCGCATGGTCAACACGCCGCCTGCGCCATTCATCGGGCCTCGTTCTCCGGGCCGGGCCATCCGTTCGGGCGATCGTTGAATTCGACCTGCCGGCGAAAATGATCTACCGAAGTGCCGCCAAGGACAAGCGTTGAATGAGTCCCCTCTGATCGAAGGGTCGTGCGCGGCGCGCGCCGACTCGAACGGCGTCGGTCGACCGGTGACCGAAGGCGCTCGGGCCCTGCGATCGGCGCTGGGTTTTCCGTAGTCGATTCAACGACGCGCGTTGCGCCGTCACGCATCGCGGCGCCGGCAACCGGATTACACGTAGCGCCTTGCGAGCCAATTGTCGAGTGCGAGCTTTCCCGGGCCGTAGACAATGGTCACGATCAGGAGCGCGCCCCAGAGCACATGGTCCTTGAACCCGGCGTCGCTCAGATCCGGGTACGAAGTGACCGCGACGATATTGAACACGAACAGCGCCAACGCGATCGCTCGCGTACCGAGCCCCAGCACCAGCAGCACCGGCAGCGTGAGTTCGGCCGCCGTTCCGAGCAGCGCCGCGAGGTGCGGCGAGAGGGCCGGGACGTGGAATTCGTTCTCGAACAAGGCAAGCGTTCCCGCCCAGTTCTCGAGCTTGATGAGCCCCGATGCGAAGAACACGCGCGCAACGTAGACCCGTATCACCAGCGCTAGAAGCGGTTGCAGCCTTTCGATCGGGCGGACAACGCGGGCGTAGAGGCGAACGGCGCGTTGCGCCAGCGGCAAAGCGATGGATTCCATGGTCGTGCCTTTCCGGCCGGAAATTGAATCTCGATGGGTCGCATGCGCAACGCGCACCTGACATCAATGAACGATGACGGACGCGATCGTTCCCGAGGCGACGTGGGTTCGCAGCGCGCTTCCGAAATCGAATGCGAAGTCCGCGCGCTGCGCGGCGTCGATCGCCTCCCCGAGAGGCGCGTTCGCGGCCAAGGCGGCCAGCCACGCAAACTCGCCGGTCCCGATGCGCTCCACTGACACACCGTCCGCATCGCGACGGATCAGGAGCGTTTCGGCGCCTTCTTCGAGCGACACGCGTTCGTCGCCGGTGTGGCCCGGTTGGTTCACCTGCCAGATGCGCCGGATCGGAAAGCAGGAGGCGACGAGCCGGCACGACGGGTCGAGCGTGAACCGCAGCATGGGCAACCGCTCCGGCGCCACGGCCGCCAACTCCGCCAGCACCGATGCGGGCGCCCGGTCGCAATCGGCCGCCCGGGCGGCCTCGTCGATCGCCCATTCGAGCCGCGCAACGTCCGCGAGGTAGGGCAGCTCCGCGGCCGGCGGATAGCCTGCGAGAAACGGCCCGAATCCGTCGCCATAGACATTGAGGTCGCCGCTGGTCGACGGATGCGCACGGACGAACGCATCGACGGCCGCGTGGAAAAAGGGCGCGCCGAGCAGCCGCTTCAGTACCGGATAGGTCGCGCCGAGCGCATTGCGGTAGTTGGCGAATAGGGCGGTGCGGTAGATCGCCATTCGTCCGGCCCCGCTCGACGCGGGGACGATCGCAATGGAGGGCGTTCCGCGGTCCGTGGCCAGCACGGCTTCGGCGAACGATTGCTGCAGGTCACGCAGCGAGGGCATCGCGCGCCTCGAGAATCGTTTGCGCCGTCGCCGCCTCGGACAGCAGCGTGGCAAGCGGCGGGATGTCGGTGTCCCATTCGATCAGCGTCGGCCGCGGTCCGAAACGCGCAATCGCGCTGCGATAGAGCGCCCAGACGGCAGCGGAAACGGGCGTGCCGTGGGTGTCGATCAGGCAGGGACCGCTGGCGTCGAACCCCGCCAGATGGATCTCCGCGACCGCATCCGATGGCATTGCGGCGAGATACGTTTCCGCATCGAAACCGTGGTTGACCGCATTGACGTAGATATTGTTGACGTCGACCAGCAGTTTGCAGCCTGTTCGTCGCGCAACCGCGGCCACGAATTCCCACTCCGGCATCGTCGACGCCGCGAATGCGAGATACGACGAAACGTTCTCGACCAGCAGTTCGCGGCCGAGGAAATCCTGTACGGCCGTCACATGGCCGCAGACGTGCGCGAGGGCTTCCTCGGTGTATGGAAGCGGCAGCAGGTCGTTCAGGTGCCGGCCGGAGACGCTGCTCCAGCAGAGGTGCTCGGAGACGAAGGCGGGCTCGATGCGGGCGACGAGCCGCTCGAGCTTGGCGAGATGGGAGCGGTCGAGCGGGCCGGCAGAACCCAGCGACATCCCGACGCCGTGCAGCGAGAGCGGGTAGTCCGCGCGGATGCGGTCAAGGGCCGCGAGCGCAGGGCCGCCGTCGGCGTAGTAGTTTTCGCTGTGAACCTCGAACCACGCAACCCGCGGGTGTTCGGCCTGCACCTGCCGCAGATGCTGGGCCCGCAGGCCGATGCCGGCCGCGGCGGCAAGCGGGTTTTCCGGCAGCGTCATCGGGCGAACGTCGGCGCAGCAAGCCGCGCGGCCGGGGCGACCAACGTGCTCGCGTCAAGCCTTGGCCGGCGCGGTCTTGCCTCCGACCTTTTCGCACGTGCCCTTCGGGACGTACTTCCACTCGTTCGGGTCGTTGTCGGTCTTGGCGCCGAGGCCCGCGCACGCATGCTTTGCGGTGCCGCATTCATTCTTGCCGGCCTTCGCGATGCCGTAGCATTTTTCGCTACCGGTGGGCTCGGGTGCGGGCTGCGCCAACGCCGTCGCGGCGACGCCAAGCGCCAGGATGCCGGCAATCGCGGCCTGAATCGTGGATTGATGGTTCATGGTGCAATCTCCTGATTGGGGGTGGATGTGACGGGTATCGTGCCCGTCTGCCGCTTTGGTCGATCGAAGCGTGGGGATCTTACAGAACGTCGACAGGCTCCGCTGCGGGCGGCGCCGAGTCGACGATGCCGCATTGCCGAACGTCGGTCAACTCCGGTATCGACGCATCGCCGCGCGCAGGAAGGCGGCCTGTCTGCGAAACGCCCCGCAGGCATCGCACATCAGCAGATGGAGCTTCAACTGCAGCCGGCCGCCCAACGGCAACGGTGTGTCGAGCTGCTGCGAGATCAGCCGGCTCGCCTCCTTGCAGCTCAAGTTCATGCCCATTCGTCGATATCCCTGTGCATGCCCGAAGTCGGACGCCCGCTCACGATCGGGTGGCGAACCAGTGCTGCTCCAGGCATTCCCGAAGCGACATCCTGGCCCGGTACATGATCACCCAAAGATTGGTCGAGGTGATCGACAGCTCCTTACAGATTTCGTCGGATTCGAGGTCCATGACTTCGCGCATCATGAACACCCGCGCCGTGTTCGGCGGGAGCTTTTCGAGACAGAACTGCACGATGTCGAAGAATTCGCGGCGTTCGAGGTCGGCCTCCGGGTTTCCCCACGTTGCGGGGGGATTGTCCCAGTGGCCCTTTTCGTCGAAGAGCGCGTCGAAGTCGTCGATCCGGGATTCCTCGTGCAGCGTCGTCACCTCCGGGCGACGGGTCTTGCGCCGGATCGCGTCGACGATCTTGTGCTTGAGGATGCCGGTAAGCCAGGTCTTGACCGAGGATTTTCCGGAGAAGCCGGCCGCGCCCTGGAGCGCGGCGACCAGCGTGTCCTGCACGACATCCTCGGCCTGCTCGTCGTTGCGCAGCTGCAGGCGGGCGACACGCAGCAGGTAGCCGCGATGCGCGTCGAATTGGGCGGTGAAATCGGATGGAGTCATCGGCGATGAAGGCGGAAGTGCAATCATACCGTGGCGGATCGGGTATGCAAGGCGTGCGCGGCCTCTGCGGGAAACGGCCGCCGTTCGTGTCCAGGAGGCGAACCGGTTAGAATTTCGGTGCGCTCCCGTTTTGGCCTGCCATGCGCTTCACCGTCGCGACCTACAATATCCACAAGGGATTCTCGCAGCTCAACCGGCGGATGGTGATCCACGAGTTGCGTGACCGGCTGGCGGGCCTGGACGCCCAGATCCTGTTCCTGCAGGAAGTCGTCGGCGTCCACGAGCGGCACGCCGCGCGGCATTTCGACTGGCCCGCCAAGCCGCAGCACGAATACATCGCGGACACGGTGTGGCATGAGGTGGCCTATGGCAAGACCGCGATCTACGGACATGGCCACCACGGCAATGCCGTGTTGTCGCGGTTTCCGATCGTTGCGCAGGAGAACCAGGACATATCGGCGCACGCGTTCGAAAGCCGCGGCCTGCTCCACTGCGAGATCAGGCTCGCGGCACGCGGGCCGGTGCTTCACTGCATCAATGTCCATCTCGGCCTGTTCGAGCGTGGCCGGCAGTGGCAGATCCGCGCATTGTGCGAACGGATCCGGACGACGGTGCCAAAGGATGCGCCGCTGGTGATCGCCGGCGATTTCAATGATTGGCGCCACAAGGCCAACCGGACGCTCGTCGACCAGCTCGGTGTCCGCGAGGTATTCGAAGCGGTGCGTGGGCGCCCGGCGCGCACGTTTCCGTCGGTCTTGCCGGTGTTCCGTCTCGATCGAATCTACGCGCGCGGCCTCGGCATCGTCGACGCTCATGTCCACTATGCCTACCGTGCCGGGCGGATGTCCGACCACGCGGCGCTCGCCGCGACGTTCGATACGGCCCGCTGATGCCGATAAACCGGTTCCTGCCCGGCAATCGCGTGACATTGCTGCGGAGCGGCGGCGAATACTTTCCGGCGCTGGTCGGCGCGATCGACCGCGCGGAACGCGAGGTCTGGCTCGAAACCTACATTTACGCCGACGACGACGCGGGGCGCATCGTCACCGCGGCGCTGGTTCGGGCCGCGCAACGCGGCGTTCAGGTCCGCGTGCTCGTTGACGGCTGGGGCGCACGGCACTACCTGACGCGCGCGATCGAGCAGGCGCTCGGAGATGCCGGCGTAAGGCTGCTCAAATACCGGCCCGAAGTGGCGCCGTGGCAGTTCCGGTCGCATCGCCTGCGGAGGTTGCACCGGAAGCTGTGCCACGTGGACGGACACGTCGCGTTTGTCGGCGGGATCAACGTGATCGACGACGTGAACACCCCGGGCCAGAAGCCGCCGCGCGTGGATTTCGCGGTCAGCGTCGAGGGCTCGCTGCTGGCGCCGATCGTGCAGACGATGCAGCGCGTCTGGGCGATCAACGAGCTGGTCCAGTTCCAGCAGAGCGAGGTCCCGCTGTTCCCTTCGGCGCGCCGGGGCCACCGCGAGGGCGCGCAGACGGCGAAGTTCGTGATCCGCGACAATCTGCGTCATCGCCGCGACATCGAGCACGCCTATCTCGCGGCAATTCGCACCGCGAAGCGCGAGATCCTGATTGCCAGTTCGTACTTCTTTCCAGGCATCCGTTTCCGCCGTGCGCTGATCGCGGCTGCGCAGCGCGGCGTCAAGGTCACGCTGCTGCTGCAGGCGCGCGTCGAGTACGTGCTGCTGCGCTATGCGTCGCGCGCGCTGTACGGCCAGCTGCTCGCCGCGGGCGTGGCGATCCAGGAGTACCACCAGTCGTTTCTGCACGCGAAGGTGGCCGTGGTCGACGACCTTTGGGCCACCGTCGGGTCGTCGAACATCGATCCGTACAGCCTGCTGATGGCGCGCGAAGCCAATGTCGTCGTCCGCGATCCCTACTTCTCGGAACAGCTGCGGAGCGAGCTCGCGCAGATGATCGAGCGCGGCGCGCGGCCGCTCGGCCCGCAGCACTGGGCGAGCCGGCCACGCCTGTCCAAGGCATTGATCTGGGTGGCCTACGGCATCGTGCGCGTGGCGATGGGCGTATTGGGGTACGGCGGCAACGAATGGTTCCGCGACCGGCCGCCTGAGCGCCATGCCAAGGATTCGGGGCAGCCGGAAGACGACAGTTGAAATCCGCTGTCGCGCCCGCGTGACACTTGTTCGGCGGTTCCTTAGACTTCCGTACATGCGCCACTCTTCCGGTTCATCGCGCTCGCTGCCGGGCCCCGCCCAAGGGGGAGACTGGCGCACGATCGGCACGCTGCTGCCCTACCTCTGGGCCTACAAGGGCCGCGTGCTCGCGGCGCTTGCGGCGCTGATCTTCGCCAAGCTCGCCAACGTCGGCGTTCCGGTCCTTCTCAAGGAAATCGTCGATCGCCTCGATCCGATCACCGCGATGCTGGCGGTTCCGCTGGCGCTGCTCGGCGCCTACGGCCTGCTCCGCCTGTCGACGACGTTCTTCACCGAGCTGCGCGAATACCTGTTCGCGAAAGTGACGCAACGGGCGGTGCGCACGATCGCGCTGGAGGTGTTTCGCCACCTGCACGCGCTGTCGCTGCGTTTTCACCTGGCGCGCCAGACCGGCGGACTCACGCGCGACGTGGAGCGCGGCCAGCGCGGCATCTCGACGCTTATCAGCTTCACGCTGTTCTCGATCCTGCCGACGGCGGTCGAGATCAGCCTGGTTTCGGCGATCCTGATCGTGCGCTACGACTGGACATTCATCGCCATCACGTTCTCGGCGCTGGCGCTCTACGTCACGGCAACCGTCACGATCACCGACTGGCGCACCGGTTTCCGGCGCCAGATGAACGAACTCGACTCCAAGGCGAATACGCGCGCGATCGACAGCCTGCTCAATTACGAGACGGTCAAGTACTTCGGCAACGAGGCATGGGAGGCGCGACGCTACGACGAGAGCATGCAGCGCTGGGAGAAGGCGGCCGTCAAGAGCCAGACGTCGCTGTCGCTGCTCAACGTCGTGCAGAGCGCCATCATCGCCGTCGCGGTGACGTTGATCATGTGGCGGGCAACGGTGGGGGTCGTCGATCGCAGCATGACCATCGGCGATCTCGTCCTCGTCAACGCTTTCATGATCCAGATCTACATCCCGCTCAACTTCCTCGGTGTCCTCTACCGCGAGGTCAAGCAGGCGCTGGCCGACATGGAGCGGATGTTCGGGCTCACGGCCGAGAACACGGAAGTGTCGGATGAGCCCGGAGCCCCTGCGCTCGAGGTCGGCGAGGGCGAGGTGCGGTTCGAGCACGTGGATTTCGGGTACGAGCCGAACCGGCAGATCCTGTTCGACGTGAGCTTCACGATTCCCGCCGGCAAGACGGTCGCCGTCGTCGGACCGTCGGGGGCGGGCAAGAGCACGCTGTCGCGGCTCCTGTTCCGGTTCTACGACGTTACCGGCGGACGCATCACCGTCAATGGACGGGACATTCGTGCCGTGCGGCAGGACAGCCTGCGCGCCGCGATCGGCATCGTCCCGCAGGACACGGTGCTGTTCAACGATTCGATCGAGTACAACATCGCCTACGGCCGTCCCGGTTCGACGCACGACGAGATCGTCGCGGCGGCGGAACTTGCGCAGATCCACGCGTTCATCGCCAGCACGCCCGAAGGGTACGCGACGCCGGTGGGCGAGCGCGGCCTGAAGCTCTCCGGCGGTGAAAAGCAGCGCGTCGCGATCGCGCGGGCGGTGCTCAAGGACCCGCGGATGCTGATATTCGACGAAGCGACCTCCGCGCTGGACTCGAAGTCGGAAAAGGCCATCCAGGCGGAACTGAGGCGCATCGCGCAGGATCGGACGACCCTGACCATCGCGCACCGGCTGTCCACGATCGTCGATGCCGACGAAATCCTCGTCCTCGATCATGGCCGCATTGTCGAACGCGGCTCTCATGGCGCGCTTCTTGCTGTGGACGGCGTGTATGCGCGGATGTGGCAATTGCAGCAGACCGAGGTCCGCGACGAGGAAGGTAGCGGGGTGCCGCCTGCCGCCGTGTCGTCGACCGAGCTCGCAGGCGCGTTGATGGCAAGCGCGCCATTCGAGGCGGTGCCGGATTCGGAGTCCCCGGTAACGCCGTGAATCGGGGCGGTGGCCGGTCGCCCCGGCGTTCGGTGCCGGCCGCGGTCCGCTAACTTAATGATTTTTAATGGTGTTTGGCATGGCGGCGGGGCCGTGCTATAAAGCCGCTGGACTTGAGGCTGGACTTGATGAAACGACGGTTGACAATTGTTTTTTGGGGCCTAATCGCGGTCGTCGCGGTCTCGGCGCGCGCCCAGGGGCCCATCGTGCTCGACCCGGCGAAGCTGCACCTGGCTTCGGCGAACGCACTCATCTTCGACGCCTCCGAGAACCGCCCGGTCTACGTCAAGGCGGCCGATGAGGTGACGCCCATCGCCTCGCTGACCAAGCTCATGACGGCCATCGTCACCCTCGAATCGGGATTGTCGCTCGAGGAGCCGATCGCCATCGACGTCGACGACCTCGATTACCTCAAAGGCACCCGGTCGCGGCTGCGAATGGGCGCTGCGCTGCCCCGGCGCGAAATGCTGCGGCTGGCGCTGATGGCATCCGAGAATCGCGCCGCTTCGAGCCTTGCGCGGCACTACCCGGGCGGCGCGCCCGCATTCGTTGCCGCGATGAACGTCAAGGCGCAGGCGCTGGGGATGACGCGGACGCATTACTCCGATCCGACCGGGCTTTCCGCCGAAAACGTGTCGACGGCAAGCGACCTGGCCATCCTCGTCAACGCCGCGGCACAACAACCGCTGATCCGCGAGTTCAGCACGACCGGCAGCCACTTCGTATCCGTGCAGCCGACAGGTCAGGTACTGGGTTTCAACAACACCAACAACCTGGTCAAGAGCGCCCAGTGGGACATCCAGCTTTCGAAGACCGGGTACATCCGCGAAGCCGGCAAGTGCCTGGTCATGCTGGCGACGATCGCCAGCAAGCCGTTCGTCATCGTGCTGCTCGATTCGGCGGGCAAGTACACCCGGCTGGGGGACGCGGCTCGCGTCCGGTACTGGCTGGAAACGGGCCAGGCGCTTCCGGCGCCGGGCAAGGCGGCCTCGCGGTCGCCCAAGGCCAAGGTCAACGTCACGGGTACGGTCCCCCGAGCACGTGTCGCCCAGACCTCGGGCGCCGGCATGGGCGCGAAGCCCCCCGGCGTCTGACACTGCCCGGCTGCGTCGCCGCGCGCAACGCGTGCATTCGCCGGAATTTGCCGTCTCCGGGATTCGGGACAGCGTAAGCTTCTGTGCCGACGACCGACCAAGTGCCTAGGAAATCCACGGAGCACGCGATGGACCGACGCCAATTTCTGACCCGCGCGCTGGCAGCGCTCGCCGGCACCACGGCGCTGCGTGCGGTCCAGGCGGCCGAAACGCCGCCTGCGAAGATCGACAGGATCGGCAAGATCGTAAGGACCGAGGACGAGTGGCGCGCGCTGCTGACGGCGGCACAGTTCGCGGTTCTCCGGCAGGAAGGGACGGAACCGCCGTTCACGAGCCCGCTCAACAACGAGAAACGCAAGGGCACGTTCGTCTGCGCGGGGTGCGACTTGCCGCTGTTCGGGTCGCACACCAAGTACGACAGCGGCACCGGCTGGCCCAGCTTCTACGATGTCATCAAAGGGCGCGTGGAGACCAGGACCGATTACAAACTCATCGCGCCGCGCGTCGAATACCATTGCGCGCGCTGCGGCGGGCATCAGGGTCACGTGTTCGACGACGGCCCGAAGCCCACGGGGCTCCGTTATTGCAACAATGGCGTGGCGCTCAGGTTCGTCGCGGCCTAGGCAGCAGGCGGCGCTCGGCGATCGCGAGCGTACGGGACCGGAAGTACCGAAGTTCAAGGGTCTCCCGGACCACGCGAAACCTTCCGATCCGAAACCGACGGCCCCCAACGCCAGTGTGCTGGAGCGCCGCCGGCTGCGCGGCGGGTCCGCCGGTCTTGCCGGAGGTTCAGTGATCGTAGTGCAGGTGCACTTCGGTCCGGCTGCCCAAGGTCCTGCAGACGATGGTATCGGCGTTGCGACGCAGCAGGTAGCCCGCCAGGAGCCGTTCGCCATCTTCGTTGGAGATGATCTCGCGGGGGCTGGGCTTGGTTTCCGGGATGCTGAGCGGAGCGCCCACGTAGCGTACGCGCAAGTCGAGATTGAACTCGTCGAAGCTCGCCTCGACTTCCACGCCTCCCGGCGTCTGGCCGATCACTTCGAGCACCTGCACGACGCCAAACATGGCGTGACTCACGATTTCGCGCCGCGCTCCCCACCGTGCTCCCTGATCGGAAAGGAACTGTTCCACCACTTCTCCTCTCGGCGCGTCGAATTCGAGCCGGAGAGTTTCGCTCTGGCGTACGCCGATCCGCATGATCAGGTTCAACAGCATCGCGCACGCCGTGCCGAGCACGACCGAGTTGCCGACCAACGGCTGCAGCGCTGCCGGCGCGCTTGCGAAGACATCGTGATAGACGTCTGCAAACACCGCCATGGCGAACGAGAATCCAATGACAAAGATCTTCCGCGGATCGAGCATGCGCGAAGTGATCATCTGCAGCCCGTTCGTGAAGATGAATGCGGAGGAGAAGAACAAGGACGCGCCCACGACCGGATCGGGAGTGGTTACGAACAGCCCGGCCAGTATCGGAAAGAACGCCGACAGCGCCATTGCGGCGCCGATCCAGTAACCGAGACTCCGGCTGGTGACCCCGGTTGCGCTCGACAACCCGATCGATGAGCTGAGGCTGTTGACGCCGGGGCTTCCGACGAAGCCGCAGAAGATCGAAGCCAAACCGTTGCTGGCGAGCCCGCCGGAAAGCGACTTGAACTCGGGGCGGACCCAGGACGTGTTATTGACCTTTTGCGCCGTGGAAATGTTACCCATCAGATTGAGCGTTCCCGCCAGGGCGACGACGGTGAAGGGCAGGAGCAACGACCAATCGAAGGCCCATTCCACATGGTCGAAACTCGGCACGCGAAATAGCACGAAATCCTCGGCCAGCACATAGTTCGTGATGAACTTCACTATCCAGAATTCGCCCTCGCCCAACGCCGTGCTCGCGGCGCTTCCCACGACAGCGCCGATCATCATGCAGAACATCCTCGGATAGCCCTTCGTCCAGATGTTCAATCCGAGCATCGTCGCCAGCGAAATGCCGGCTACGGCCAGAACGACCGGCTCGACGCCATGGCCACCCTTGATGCCGAGGCTGTAGCGCGCACCGAGAACGGCCAGCGACAGGCCTGCAATCGCAACGACCAGACCTGCGATCTCGGGCGGGAACAACGCACGAAGTCTGCGCAGGAACGGCGCAATGCCGAGCTGGACGAGGCCCGAAACGGCAGTCATCCCGTAGACGACCGCCAGCCCGCCATTCTGCAATGCGTAAAGCGACGGCTCGAAGTAGATGGGCGTATAGCCGGCGGGCGAGAGGTACCCGCTTCCAAGCAATCGCGATCTGATGCAAAGCAGAATCGTGGCCACGCCCAGCGCCAGCATGGCAAGCGACACGGAGTCCTGTATCTGGTTCGGGGAAAGCCCGGCCTCGCGCGCCAGCAGCACCGGGAAGACCAGCGAATTGGCGATCAGTGCCACATGCTGAGCGACCGAAAAGACGAGCACGCCCGGAGGCGGCGTTTCGTCCACCGCGTACAGCAAACCGGTCGGTCGGACCATCTGGCGAGCCTCGCGTCAGTCAGCCGAGCTGCGCAATCGCTTCGTCGCGCGAGCCATGGATGACGAAACTATCGAGGAGCCCGCCCATTTCGAACAACTCGCGCACCTGCCCCATCACGCCGCACAGCACGAAGCGGGCGGCGTTCCGATTCGCGTCATCGGTAGCGACCAACAGCACACGGAAGGCTGCGCTGGTCAGGTAGAGCACTTCCTTGAAATCCACGACGAGGCATTTCTCGCCGGTTTCGAGCAGCTTGATCACCCGTCCGATGAGCTGCTCGGCGTTGGTGCTGTCGATACGGCCGTTGAGCGCAAGGATGCACGCCCTGCCCGCCCGTATCTCCGTGATGGCAAGAGAATTCTGTTTCACGTTGCGTCCCTCGTCGCGGTCAGGCTTTCCCCGTGCGCCGCTTGGTCATTGTCAGGTGATTCCGTCCGCCGATCCTTGCGAATTCGATGTTGTCGACCAGTTGCCTCGTCATGTGGATTCCGACCCCACCGTACCGCGTCCGCTGGCCCGGTGCCGGCGGTACCGGAGGGCGGACCGAAAGCGGGTCGAACATCACGCCGTCATCGACGATCTCGATTCTCACGGCGCGGGGCTGCACGGAGATACTAACGCGTACTTCGTGGTCCCCGCCTTCGGGCCACGCGTACCTGATCACATTGCTTACAACCTCGTCGAGGGCCACGTGAATCTCTTTCAGCGACTTAGGGGCAATCTTGTGTTCGGCGCCGATGCGTTCCATGGCCTCGCGCAGCAGGACAAGATCCCCCAGGTCATTGCGAATGATCAGGTCAATCGTGTCGGGGACGGGCGCGCGCATCGATTTGCTCCGCAGTGCAATCCACGGAAAGACCCTTCGCTACCTGGCTTCCTGTGCGCTCGATTACGGCCGCGCGGGCTCCCAGCGCAGCGCGAGCATGGCCACGTCATCGGCTTTCGGCGCCGCCCCGGTGAATGTATCGACAAGCTCCTTTACGGCGCGCACCATTTTTTCCGGCGACAGCGCGCAAAGCGCACGCAGGTCCGAATTCAGTCGTTCGTCGGTGTAGCGCTCATCGGACCCGCTCATCGCCTCCGTCACGCCGTCCGTGAATACGAAGATAGCATCGCCGGGTTCGAGTGCCAAGGACCTGCCCTGATATTCGAAATCGACGCGAACGGCAAGGGGTACCTCGGGCTTCCCGTCGATCCGCGCGGTGGCGCCGGAGCCGCGAAGCACATGCGGCAGCGGGTGGCCCGCGTTACTATAGGTCAGGTCGCCCGTTCGGGTGTCGAGCATTCCAAGAAACAGCGTGACGAACATGCGGTCACGATTGTTCAGGCACAGTTCCCGGTTGACCGCCGACATGATCTGCGCCGGCGTCCCGGCGCGAGCCCCCAGGCTGCCCCACAATGTGGCTGCCATCCGGACGAGGCTGCGCGTGCGGGCCATGAACATCGCCGCCGGCGCCCCCTTGCCGGAAACATCCCCGACCAGAAAACAGAAGACGCCGTCGCCGGCGTAGAAGAAGTCGTACAGGTCTCCTCCTACCTCGCGAGCCGGGTCTATCAAAGCGTGGACCTCGATCGGTTGCGTCGGAGACCACTCCGGGAATTTGCTCGGCAGCATGCCAAGCTGCAGATCGCGGGCGGCACCGAGTTCGCGCTCGAGGCGCTCGAGGCTGGTGCGCACTTCATCGCGCAGTGCTTTCTTTTCCAGGCAGGCTCCTACGCGCGCGCGCAACAACGTCGAATTGAACGGCTTGGGCAGGTAGTCCTCGGCTCCCAGCTCGATGCAGCGCACGACGCTCTCCAGCTCCTCGACGGCAGAGATCATGATGACGGGGATGTGCCGCAGCCTGGAGTCGACCTTGAGTTGCTCGAGCACCTGGTAGCCATTCAGCTCGGGCATCATGATGTCGAGCAGAATGAGGTCGAATCTTTGCGCCCTCAGAAGTTCCAGCGCCTGCTGACCGTCGTTGGCGGTGGTGACATTGGCGTAGCCTTCGCGTGCGAGCCGGCGCGTGAGCGTATAGCGATTGTCCTCATTGTCGTCGACCACGAGCAATGCGGGTGCGGCAATATTCACGCTCCGCGTTCCTCGGGCACCAGCTTCCGGATCTTGTCGAGGAGGCGCGCCATGTCCACCGGCTTGGTATCGAAGTCGTCGCAGCCCGCGGCCATGGCTTTCTCCCGGTCACCGGTCATGGCATTCGCGGTGAGCGCGATCACCGGGATATGTCCCGTGCGAGGTTCCGCCTTGATCCGGCGCGTTGCCTCCCAGCCATCGAGTTCCGGCAGGCCCAGATCCATCAGGATCAGGTCGGGCCGCTCGTCGGCGGCCATTGCCACGCCTTGTACGCCGTCCCTCGCGACCAATACCGTGTACCCGACGCGCACGAGTCGCCGTTCCAGCATGTAGACGTTGTCTTCATTGTCCTCGACGTACAGGATCTTCATCCGGGATTCCCCATGCTGTGCCTGACGTCGCCGCGGCCTTTCGATCCCGGCAGCGAACGGGTGATTTCGCGCAGCAACTCGTCGAGCGCCGGCGTGCCTTTCTGCAAGACGCGCGCAACGTCTCCGTCGAGGCGGCGCTGCTCTTCCGCGGTAAGGTCCTTGGCCGTCATGATCACCACGGGAATTTCCTGCCACTTTTCGTGGCGCCGCAGTTCGACCAGGAACTCGAAGCCATCCATCTCGGGCATCACGAGGTCGAGAATGATGACATCCGGTGACGCTTCGGCGAGCCGCGTCAGCGCAACACGTCCGTTTTCCGCCTCGACGACGGCCCAGCCATCCGGCTCGAGAACCCTCCGCATCCATTTCCGCATCGTGTCGTCGTCGTCGACGAGAAGCATATTGCGACCCACCGGACCGCAGATGTTCCGCAGCACCCTGGCAAGTTCGTCGCGGTTTACCGGCTTGATCATGTAGCCGGTCGCTCCGAGCGAGTAGCCGCGGTTCCTGTCATCCACGACGGTCATCAGCACGACCGGGATATCGGAAAGCTCCGGGTCGCCCTTGATCGCGGCCAGCACCGTCCAGCCATCCAGATCCGGCATCATCACGTCGAGCGTGATCGCCGCCGGATGGGATTCCCGCGCAATGCGCAAACCTTCCTTGCCTCCGTTGGCCGTGATCACCGAGAATCCGTCGCGCTTGAGAAAGCGCTCGGTCAGATCACGCACCGATTCGTCATCGTCGATCACCAGGATGAGAGAGCCCCGGGCCGACCGATCCGGCGGCCGTGAAATCGCTGCGCTGGGGCCGGGTGCGGGTTGCGGCGCCGTCCCGAATTCAGCCGGCAGGCGGATGGTGAACGTCGAGCCATGGCCCGGCTCGCTTTCGACGGTGATGTCGCCACCCAGCATCTGGCAGAAGCGCCGGCTGATGGCGAGCCCGAGTCCCGTGCCGCCGTACTTGCGCGTGGTCGTGGCATCGGCCTGAACAAAATCCTGAAAAAGCTTCCCGACCTGCTCGGGCGTGAGTCCGATGCCGGTGTCCGAAACCGACATCGTCACCCACTCGCGACCCCGCTCGGTCGTGCGCGCCGCTTTGATGGTGACCGTGCCGAATTCGGTGAATTTGTCCGCGTTGCTTGCGAGATTCAGCAGCGCCTGGCGGATTCGCGTCTGATCGGTGCGCATCGAACCGATGTTCGGAGCGCAATTGACTGTTATCCGGTTGCCGTTCCGGCCGGCCATCGTGGTGATCGTCTGCACCACGTCTTCGATCAGCGGCGCAATCGCGAACGACTCGATGTGTATGTCCATCTTGCCGGCCTCGATCTTGGAGAGGTCGAGGATGTCGTTGATCAGCGCCAGCAAATGCCGCCCCGCACGCAGCACGCGGTCGAGCGGCTCGAGTTCGTCGTCCCGATTCAGGTCGTGCGCGTCCTCGTGCAGCATCTCGGTCACGCCGATGATGGCATTCAACGGAGTGCGCAACTCATGCGACATGTTGGCGAGAAATTGCGACTTGAGCTGGCTCGCGATCTCGAGCTGCTCGCTCTTGGATCGAATCTCCTTGAAGAGCCGCGCGTTTTCGATCGCCAGCACCGACTGCGACGCCAATGTCTGCATGAGGGTCAGCACCGATGGCGAGAACTCGCCTGCCTTCTTGCGGCGAATCACCAGCGCGCCGATCACCCGTTCCTCTCGCAGCAGCGGCACCGCCAACAGCGCATGAATGCCCTCCTGCAACAGCAGATCGCGCAACCGGTAATCGGCAACCTGCTCGACGTCGGGCCGCTGAACGGGCGCACGCTGGACGACGCACATGCCCACCGTCGAATCGCCGAGCCCGATCTTCGACTCGTGGAGCGCCTTGGCCAGCGTGTCGCTCACCCCGAAGTTGGCGTGCGGCACGAAGATTTCGGCCGCCTCGTCGTACTCGTAGATCGTGCCGGCGTCCGCCTCCGACAAGCGGACCGCGTGGGTAATGATGGCAAGCAGCACGGTCTCGAGATCGAGCGTCGAACTCACCGCCCGGCCCACTTCTCCGAGAGCGCGCATTTCCTCGACGGACCGAGTGAGCTCCTCGGTTCGTGCTTTCACTTCCGCGGTACGCTCTTCGACGCGCTGCTCCAGCCCGCGCTGATAATCTTCGATCTCCTGTTGCGACTGGCGGAGTTTCTCGCTCATCAGGTAGAGCGATTCGAGCAGGTTGCCGAGATCGCGCACCGGTGGCCGCTCGCCGT
Source organism: uncultured beta proteobacterium (assembly GCA_963726775.1). Lineage (GTDB taxonomy): Bacteria > Pseudomonadota > Gammaproteobacteria > Burkholderiales > Casimicrobiaceae > CAIWHR01. Next base: position 243,579 of record CAVSDL010000001.1, on the reverse strand, counting down.
GCCCGGTAAACTCGCCCGCGGCTATGCGTCCGGCAAGGTCCACCGCCGCGGTGAGAGGTTTGGTGACGCCGATGATCATTTCGTAGATGAACCATGCCGCCAGCAGAAGCGTGATCGCCGCGGCAACGGCGACAACCACGCTCTGGAAACGCGCGGATTGGATCGATTTCGCGACCGCGCTCCCGCTCGCGTCGTCGTACCGGCGTTCCATCGCCCTGATCGCGTCGCGCGCTTGTCGGATCGGGGACTGAAGGGCCAGAAGATCCTGGACGGGCATCCCGGCGGAGACCCGCTCCGCCAGCGCGTCGAGCATCGTTGCGGTCGCCGAAGCGTCCTCGTCCCTGCCGCGCAACGATTCGAGGGCGGCCGTCGCCTTTCCGAATGCGGCGTATGCCCGCTGGCCGAGACTTCCGGTTTCCACCGCGTCGGTGGCCAGCGTGACGAAGGTCTCGAACTCGTCCTTGGCGACCAGCGCAAAAGTGTGCCGCTCGACGACACGCTCGATCGTGGATGCGCGCTCCAGGTCGGCAACGGACTGGTAAATCAATACCAGCATGATCGGCGCAATGATGATGACGAATTGCGCGAAGATCCTGAGCTTGAGCGACTTTACCTTGACCATGAATGCCAACCGCCTTATCGGAGAGCGCTGTTGCGGCCCGCCCGAACCTCGGCAAGGACCCGAATTCCGAAGGATCCGGCTCGGGGCGCGGTCACGGGGACGAGCCGGCAGCTACCCGACGCCTGCCGCAACCCCGCATCGGCCCTGCCGCACCGGTCGGATTCCTTTCGATCCGCAATCCGCTCTCGCGGCGGGCCAGCGGGTCGGTCGCGCCCTGCGGCGCGGCAAGGCGCGTGCTCGGCGCCCGGACGAATGGTAATCGCCCGATCGTCAACCCGGGGGCGTGCGCGGGCCGCGGGCCCTCGGGCGTCACGCCATCTGTTGATGGGGGTCGCCATGTGGTAACTTTCCCACGGTCGAAATGCATGCAAGGTATCCCCCTATGAGAAGTGGCCGCGATAACTGCATCCATTATTCTTCCTGCCGTTGCAGATGTTGCCAAGGCGAGGCGCTGCCGCGTGGGCCCGGCGCGCTGTCCGGGCAGCGCAATTCGGCAGTGCACCGCAGGGCGGCAATGCATTGCACGGCGCATTCAGCGTAACATGAGACACGGCGGCCAAGTGATTGCCAGCGCCCCGGAAATTTCGTCGTCGACGAGGTTGCGATCAGGATCGTTGGCATTCGCTCTGGAACATGCAAGGTACCCCTACGTGCATCCACCGGCCCGCCGCAGGCTCTGCCACGAGACGAGGACGGACATGGCGTCCTCGCCGATGCGGCGCCATCGAGCCCTGGCCCCCGACCGACTCGCCGCGAGAACCGTCGCGGCAAGAAACCGGAAACCCTGCGGATGCCCTCAAGCCCCACGAATCCGCGGCGGGCCCACATAACCATGAAGTTCATATGGGTATATTCGAACGCCGAATGGCTTTGTGGGGCTTGCGCACCCGGCGTCCACACTATCGCACGCTCGGCGCGAGGTCGGCGATCCCGTTCCTCGATGACCGCCGGGCAAAGAGTTGTGGCGCAACTCGGCGGCGAGTCGCGATCGACAGCGGGAGGGACATCAGAATGATCGACCTGGGCAACGGACGAGACCCAGCGCCGGTTCGGTCGCAGGAAACGTCGGCTCGATATATTTGCCTGCCGCGGCGCATCGCGCCCGCGATCGTGTTCGCGTTGGGTTGCGTGCTGTCGGGTGCCTGCCATGCGCAAACCGACGCCGAGCGAATCAAAGAGCTGGAGCGCAAGCTCGAGCAAAGCCTCAAGATCATCGATGCTCTGGGTGCGCGGGTGAAGGAACTCGAGAATCGCATGGGCGGACCTTCGGATGTCGCGCCGCCCGCGCCGGGGTCTTCGGCCGCCGCGGCGGCTCCCGCTGCTCGCGAGGTCGACGAACACGACCATGCCAGAGCCGCGCCGTTTCAAACTCCGACGGTGCTGCGCGGGTTTGCCGACGTCGGCGGGGGCTACACGGGTGGAGGCAGTGACAAGAGGGGTTTCGTGATTGGCTCCCTCGATTTCTACCTTACGCCGCGACTTTCCGAAAACGTCAAATCGGTGATCGAACTCGTGTTCGAGCACGATATCAACGGCGTGCTGTCGGCGGACCTCGAGCGGCTGCAGATCGGATACACGTGGAACGACGCGGCCACCGTGTGGCTCGGCCGTTTCCACAGCCCTCTTGGCTATTGGAACACCGAGTATCACCATGGCTCGGAATTGCAGACCTCGGTCTTGCGACCGCAGATGATCGCCTTCGAAGATCAGGGCGGTGTGGTCCCTGCGCATACCGTAGGTTTGTGGGGCACCGGATCCGTGCGCATGGGAACCGGCAAGGCGACCTACGATCTGATCGTCGGCAACAGCCCCTCGATCAACGATGGCGCTCTCGACCCGAACAATGTCGGCAGCAGCAAGTTTGCATGGAGTTCGGGGTTCAATTTCGGGTACCTCTTCGGCGGCGCCGCAGAGGGGCTCAAGGTCGGCGTGGACGGCTATTACGCGCAGGTCAGCAATATTTCCACGCCGTCCACCGTCACCCGCATGAACATCCTCGGAGCCTATGCGGCAACCGAAGGCGATCTCTGGGAATTGAACGCCGAGTATTACCGCTGGTACAACCAGGATCTGTCCGGAGGAACGGGCAATTTTCAGAGTTGGGGCGGATTCGCGCAGCTCGGTCGCCACTTCGGAAACTGGACTCCCTATGTTCGGCTGGAGCAAGGCATCTTCGATCAAAAGGACAATTACTTCGCCATGCTGGACGGCGGTCGCTCCTACAGCCTGCAGGCTTTGGGGTTGCGCTATGAGCTCACCTCGACCTCCGCGCTCAAGTTCGAAGCGGACCACGTCAACACCCGGACGACGCCTCCCACGAGCAGCTTCAACCGGCTGCTCATGCAGTGGGCAATGCGGTTCTGAGGCATCATGAGCTCACGTTTCCCGGTCATCCGTTTGCTCCTGGCGCTGTTGTATTTCGCCGGCGGATCCGTGTTCGGCGCCGACATCTACGTCGTGACCAACTCGGATATGAAACTGAGCACGGGCGACATTCGGGAGATCTATCTCGGCGACAGGGAATTCAACGGAACCATCCGCTTTGTTCCCGTCGACAATCAGGCGGCCCAGGCTGAGTTCGCCGCCAAGGTGTTGACGATGGCGGTCGATCGCTATAACACGCTCTGGATAAAGAAGGCGTTCAGAGACGCGCTCATTCCTCCGGTACAAAAGGCAACCGATCTCGAGGTGCTGGAGTTCGTGAAGAAGACGCAGGGAGCCATTGGGTACGTGACATCGGTTCCCCGCGACAGGGGCGTGATTGTCGCCGCGAAGTTCTAGTCGGAGAATCGGCTGTGCGGGGCCGGCAGCGAGTCGAAGGAGTGGATTGCTCGCGGTCGCAATCGGCATTGCGGCAGCCGCGCTGCCGGGTGCGGGCGGGCCCGCGGCGCAAACTGCCGGCACGACGTTCAGCCACACGGTCGAGCCGCGCCAGATCGCCGAGGAGTGTTTCGGGCTGCCGGCCGGCCAGTCGATAGCGTACGCATTCGAAACCACCGGGCCGGTCGACTTCAACATCCATTACCACCGCGCCAACGACGTTTTCTACCCGGTGCAGGCCGACCGGATTTGGCGCGCGGACGACCGCTTCACGGCAACGTCGACCGAGGATTTCTGCCTGATGTGGACGAATCAGTCGTCGCAGGCGGTAACGGTCAGGGGCGATCTCAGGCGTTAGCCGGGCGCGCCGCGCGGCGATGCTGGTCCAGGAGTTCCCTGGCGTGCGCGCGCGTCTTTGCGGTGATCGCGCCGCCCGCGAGCATTCGCGAGAGTTCCTCCACGCGCGCCGGGCCGGCAAGCGGCTCGACCTCGGCGTGCACGGCGCGGTCGTCGCCCTGCTTGGTCACGCGAAAATGCGCATCGGCGAAGGCGGCGACCTGCGGAAGGTGCGTCACGCACACGACTTGCCGGCGGGTCGCCAGCGACTGCAAGAGGCGGCCCACCGTCGCCGCGACCGCGCCGCCGATGCCGGCGTCCACTTCGTCGAATATCAGCGTCGGCACGGCGCCGACTTCGCTCGTCACGAACTGGATGGCGAGCGCGATCCGCGACAGCTCGCCGCCGGAGGCGACCCGGGCCAGCGGACCCAGCGGTTGCCGCGGATGGCTTGCGACGCGGAATTCGACCTGCTCGCATCCGTAGCTCGCGGGCGCGGCGAGCGTCGGCAGCGCGATTTCGAGGCGGCCCCCCTTCATCGCGAGGTCCTGCATCGCCGCCGTCACGCGGCCCTGGAGCTCGTGCGCCGCGAACCTGCGTTTGCTCGAGAGCTGGTCGGCGAGGGTCCGCCAGGCGGCCTCGGCTTCGGTCGCGCGCCGGGCGAGGGCTTCCGCATCGGCCGATTCGGCCAGCACCGCGATCTGCGCATCGGTTTCCGCGAGCAATTCGGGCAGTGCGGCGGGGCGTACCCGGTATTTGCGAGCCATGTCGTGGATGGCGGCGAGCCGGTCTTCGACGCGAGCCAGTTCCGCCGGGTCGAGCTCGAGCCTGTCGCAGTAGGCACGGAGCGCGCGTGCGGCCTCGACGATCTGGATGTGCGCGGGCTCGAGCAGCAGGACGATGTCCTTCAGCGCCGGGTCGTGAACTGCCATTCCGTCGAGGTTCGCGATCAATGCGGAAAGCCTCCGCGCCAGCGCCGCGTCGGCGCCGGTCAGCTCCTCTTCGCCCGCGGTCGCCGCTTCGACGAGAGCGGCGGAATGCGCGAGCCGCGACTGTGCCCGCGACAATGACGCCCATTCGTCGGTGGTGAACTTGAGCGCCGCGAGCTCGCGCCGCCGCGCGTCGAGCAGGTCGCGCTCCGCGGCGGATGCCTGCGCGGCCGCGCTGGCGGCATCGCGTTTCTCCGTGGCGGCACGCAGGTCGCGCCAGGCGGCCGCGGTCTCGCGCGCCAGCGCCGTGAAGCCGCCGAAGGCATCGACCAGCGCGCGCTGGGCATCGGCGGCCAGCAGCGAGTGGTGCGCGTGCTGGCCGTGCAGGTCGACCAGCATTTCGCCGACGTCCTGCAATTGGGCGAGCGTGGCCGGCCGACCATTGATCCACGCGCGGCTCTTCCCCTGCGCGTCGAGCGTGCGACGCAGGAGCAGCGTCGCGTCGTCGGCAGCCAGGCCCTGGTCCGCGAGCCAGGCCGCGACCGCCGGGCATTCGCCCGCGTCGAACTCCGCGGCAAGCTCGGCGCGCTCGGCGCCGGGTTTCAACTGCCGCAGTTCGAAGCGGTCGCCCAGAAGCAGCGCCAGCGCATCGAGCAGGATCGACTTGCCGGCGCCGGTCTCGCCGGTGAGCACGGAAAACCCGCGAGCGAGTTCGAGGTCCAGGGCCTCGACGACCACGAAGTTGCGAATCGAAAGGAGCCGCAGCATCAATGCGCCGGGGTCGGAACGGGACGCCCGACCCATGATTGGGAATGGATGATCTCTGCCTTGCGCAACGCCCGCGTCGGCTCGGGTGCTATTGCGGCCGAAGCCGCTCGGGCGTCTCGCTCCAGTGGAGCTTTTCGCGGAGCATCGCGTAGTGATCGTAGCCCTCCGGGTGCAGCAGGCGTACCGAATGCCCGGCGCGCTGGATCGAAACGCGATCGCCCTCCTGCAACTGGAAGTGGGTCTGGCCGTCGCAGTGCGCCCAGGCATCGTCGCCGCGGAGCAAGGTGATGCTGATCGTTGCAGCATCGCTGACCGCGAGGGGACGGTTGGTGAGCGCGTGCGGCGCGACCGGCACCAGCAGGAGCGCCGGAATCCGCGGGTCGACGATCGGTCCTTGAGCGGACAGCGCGTACGCCGTGGATCCCGTCGGTGTCGCGACGATCACGCCGTCGGAGCGCATCGCGAAGACGAAGCGGCCGTCGATCTCCACGGCGCTGTCGATCATCGCGCCCGACGCCCCGCGATTGACGACGACATCGTTCAGCGCGAGCGCCCGCTCGTGGACGACGCCCCCCGCGCGATGCAGCGACGCTTCGAGCAGCGTGCGCCTTTCCTCGACGTAACGGCCGGCGAGGATCGCCGCCAGCGCGTCCTCCATCCGGGAGAGCGGAATGTCGGTCAGGAATCCGAGCCGGCCCTGATTGACGCCGATCAGCGGGACTTCGAATGGCGCCAGCTGGCGTGCGATCGACAGCATGGTTCCGTCGCCGCCGATGACGATCGCGACGTCGGCTTCCTTGCCCAGTGCGCCCGACGCTGCGGCAGGATAGCGGGCAAGGGGGGTGTAGCGCGCGGTTTCGGCCTCCAGCACGACCGCATGGCCGCGGGCGGCGAGGAATGCCGCAAGCCGTGACAGCGGGTCGGCGATGCCCGGGCTCGCGTAGCGCCCGATCAGCGCGACGCGGCGAAACCGGATGTCAGGAGCGAGCATGGACATGGGCACGATTAGAGCACAGCCCGTGCCATGGCCAAAGCCGCCGAATGGACAGGGCGCGCGTGCCGGCCGGACAAACGGCGCCGAACCAGGCGCCGTGCGGCCCCCGCGTCTGTAAAATGGGCGTCATGCTGGATCCGCGCGCCCAACATCTGCTGAAGACCCTGGTCGAGCGCTACATCGTCGAGGGACAGCCCGTCGGCTCGCGCGTCCTGTCGAAACAGTCGGGGCTGGAGCTTTCCCCGGCGACGATCCGCAACGTGATGGCGGACCTGGAGGAAATGGGTTACATCGCGAGCCCGCATACCTCCGCAGGGCGCATTCCGACCCCCAAGGGTTATCGCTTTTTCGTCGACAGCCTGATGGTGGTGAAGCCGCTGGAGGATATCGAGATCCACCGGCTCGAGGGCGAGTTCCTCGCCGACCGCCCACGGCAGCTGGTCAGCAGCGCCGCGCTGCTGCTGTCCCAGCTCACGCATTTCGCCGGCGTCGTGGTGACGCCCAAGCGCCGGGAGGCAAGCTTCCGTCATCTGGAGTTCCTGCGCCTGTCCGAGCGTCGCGTGCTGCTGATCATCGTTACCTCCGAAGGTGACGTGCAAAACCGGATTCTGCACACGGACCAGGGATACTCGCAGGCCCAGCTCATCGAGGCGACCAATTTCTTCAACCAGCATTACGCCGGGCAGCCGTTCGGCGCGTTGCGCGCGCTGCTCGCCGACGAGCTCAAGTCGCTGCGCGAGGATATCGTCGGGCTGATGACCGCCGCGGTGGAGGTTGGCGGGGCGGCCTTGTACGAGGGCGAGGGGCTCGTCGTCACGGGCGAAAAGAACCTGCTTTCAGCGGCAGACCTCGCGTCGAACATGGATCGGCTGCGGCGACTTTTCGACCTTTTCGAGCAGAAGACTTCGCTTCTGCACCTGCTCGACGCGTCGCAACGCGCCCATGGTGTTCAGATCTACATCGGCGGCGAGTCGGGGCTGGTGCCGCTGGACGAGTGCAGCGTCGTGACCGCACCGTACGAGCTGGACGGAAAGGTGATCGGCACGCTCGGCGTGATCGGCCCGACCCGGATGGCCTACGAGCGCGTCATTCCCATTGTCGACGTCACCGCCAAACTGCTGTCGAACGCGCTGACGCAGCAGATGAACGACTGATGGCCATCGTCAGTCCGTCGCCCGGCCATCCGAACGCGGCGCTGATCGCGCGCTTCTACGCTGCACTCGACCGCCGCGACGCGGAGACGATGGTCGCCTGCTACGCGAAGGACGCGGTCTTTTCCGACCCGGCGTTTCCGCACCTCGACGCGGAAGGGGTCGCCATGATGTGGCGTATGCTGTGCGCCCGTGGCAAGGACCTTCATGTCGTCGCATCGGGCATCGACGCCGACGCGGCGGCCGGCCGCGCCCACTGGATTGCGACCTACACCTACTCGGCGACGGGCAGGAAGGTCGTCAACCGCATCGACGCCGCGTTCACCTTCAGGGAGGGTCGCATCGTTCGCCATGTCGATCGTTTCGACCTCTATCGCTGGATGCGGCAGGCGCTTGGAACCAAGGGACTGCTGCTCGGCTGGCTGCCGCCGGTGCAGCACGCCGTGCGCAGGCAGGCCGCGAAGGCGCTCGCTGCATGGCGGGCGAAGAATGCGCCGGCGACGGGCGCCGCTCCGCCCGGACCCGCCTGAGCGCCAAGCGCTCCGCGAATCAATACCGACCGAATCCGGACTCCGCAACGATCGTGCCTTCTTTCCACCGCGAACCCGATTTCGAACATGACCGCCCGGCGAAGGTGGGCGTGCTTCTGGTCAACCTTGGCACGCCGGATGCGCCGAACGCGCCTGCGGTCCGCCGTTACCTTGCCGAGTTTCTGGCCGATCCGCGAGTCGTCGAGATTCCGCGCGCGATCTGGCGGCTGATCCTTCACGGCTGGATTCTGCGCACGCGACCGGCGCAGTCGGCACGGAAGTACGCGATGATCTGGGGCAAGGATGGCTCGCCCCTGCTGCTCCATAGCGTGAAGCAGAGGACGCTGCTCCTGGGCCTTCTCGGACAGCGGCTCAAGGCCGCCGGATTGCCTGCCGACCTCGTGCCGGTCGAGCTCGCGATGCGCTACGGCAATCCAGGCGTTGCCCACGCCATGGACAAGCTCAAGGCCGCGGGATGTGAACGCATTCTGGCGGTGCCGCTCTATCCGCAGTACGCGGCAAGCACGACTGCGTCCGCACTGGACGCCGTGTACGCCCATGCGCAAGAGACGCGACGCATGCCCGCATTGCGGGCGGTCGACTGCTTTCACGACGACCCCGCCTACATCAAGGCGCTGGCGCAGAATGTCAACGACTACTGGATGAAACACGGCCGGCCCGATTTTCTGGTGCTGAGCTTCCACGGTCTGCCGCGCCGCTCGCTCGATCTGGGTGATCCGTATCACTGCCATTGTCACAAGACCGCACGGCTGCTCGTCGGCGAACTGGGGCTGGAGGCGAAGCAGTGTGCGATCACGTTCCAGTCCCGCTTCGGCAGGGCCGAGTGGTTGAAACCCTACACGGCAGAGACGCTGGTCGCGCTCGCCAAGCAGGGGAAGGGACGCGTCGACGTCGTCTGCCCGGGCTTCGTTTCCGACTGCCTCGAAACGCTGGAGGAGATCGGCATCGAAGGCAAACAGGCTTTTTTGCGCGCTGGCGGCAAGGACTTTCACGCCATTCCGTGCCTCAATGAGCACCCGATGTGGATCGCCGCACTTGCCGATGTCGTGCAACGCAACCTGCAGGGCTGGCTCGCCGACCCGCCCAATGCGCAGGCGCGCGAAATGACCCGCCTGCGCGCCCAGGCGATCGGCGCGCGCCAGTAGCGGAGGGTCGCCCGGCGCGGCGGCATGGTTCGAGGCCGCGCGCCGCCTCCCGAGTTGAGCGAATCGGGAGGCATCCGGCCGACGTTTCGTCCGGCACCCGCCTTGACAATGCCGACCCGAGGTCAACCGCGCACCGACGTGCGTAACCTAACCTGTTGTTTCAATGTATTTGTTGGCCTGCGTTCCCAGAGGCCCCCCGCGCCATTGGCAAATGGTTGAATCGCGCCGATATGCCCCCATAGTGCCTATGGGCGCCAAAAGGGCGCGAAAACCTCCCTTCAGGAGCAGTGATGACGACCCACCGGAAAACCGACGCCAAAGCTGCGGAGGCCGAGGCGACGCCACCGATTGTCGGTGAAGCCTCGCCGGACGTGATCCCGGAGCTCGTGCCGGCCGATCCCGCGCCCGACATCGGCGAGCTGCTCCGCAAGGCCGAGGACGAGGCGGCGGAACTCAAGGACGCGTGGCTCCGTGCGCGCGCCGAGGTCGAGAACATCCGCCGGCAGTCGGCGCTCGACCTGGCGCGTGCCCACAAGTACGCCATCGAGCGCTTCGCGGCGGACCTGCTGGCCGTGAAGGATGCGCTGGAGCTGACGCTTGCCGCGGACAACGCGTCGCCCGAGGCGCTCCGCGACGGCGTCGGTCTGACGCTGAAACAGCTGGTCGCTGCCTTCGACAAGGCGCAGGTCATCGAGATCGAGCCGGCCGGGGCGCCGTTCGATCCGCACCAGCACCAGGCGATGACCGTCCTCGAAAGCGCGCAGCCGGCGAACACCGTCGTTCAGGTGTTCCAGAAAGGCTACCGCCTCAATGATCGCGTGCTGCGGCCCGCTCTGGTGGCGGTGGCCAAGGCGAGCGAAGCATCCGACGGCGGCGGCGAGGCTTGACGATGCCCACCCGCGGCACCATGTTGACTTAAACGACCTCAAGGAACGGACATGGCAAAGATCATAGGCATCGACCTCGGCACCACCAACAGCTGCGTAGCGATCATGGAAGGCGGACAGCCGAAGGTGATCGAGAACTCCGAAGGCGCGCGCACGACGCCTTCGGTCGTCGCGTACCAGGAAGACGGGGAGATCCTCGTCGGAGCATCGGCGAAGCGGCAGGCGGTCACCAACGCCAGGAACACGCTGTTCGCCGTCAAGCGGCTGATCGGCCGGCGCTTCGAGGAAAAGGAAGTGCAGAAGGACATCGACCTGATGCCCTACAGGATCGTGCGCCACGACAACAGCGACGCGTGGGTCGAGGTCCGCGGCAAGAAGATCGCGCCGTCGCAGGTGTCCGCGGAAGTGCTGCGCAAGATGAAGAAGACCGCGGAGGACTACCTGGGCGAGGAAGTCACCGAGGCGGTGATCACGGTCCCGGCGTACTTCAACGACTCGCAGCGGCAGGCGACCAAGGATGCCGGCCGGATCGCCGGCCTCGAAGTCAAGCGGATCATCAACGAGCCGACCGCCGCCGCGCTCGCGTTCGGCATGGACAAGAAGGAAGGCGACCGCAAGATCGCGGTCTACGACCTCGGTGGCGGGACCTTCGACATTTCCATCATCGATATCGCCGAGATCGAGGGCGAGCACCAGTTCGAGGTGCTGTCCACCAACGGCGACACGTTCCTCGGAGGCGAGGACTTCGATCAGCGCGTGATCGACTACATCGTCACCGAGTTCAAGAAGGACCAGGGCGTCGATCTCAAGAACGACGTGCTCGCGCTGCAGCGCCTCAAGGAAGCCGCGGAGAAGGCAAAGATCGAGCTTTCGTCATCGCAGCAGACCGATATCAATCTGCCGTACGTCACGGCGGATGCGTCGGGACCGAAACACCTGTCGATGCGGATAACGCGCGCGAAATTCGAATCGCTGGTCGAGGATCTGATCGAGCGCACGATCGAGCCCTGCCGCATCGCGATCAAGGACGCCGGGGTCAAGCTCTCCGACGTCGGTGACGTGATCCTCGTCGGCGGGATGACGCGCATGCCGAAGGTGCAGGAGAAGGTCAAGGAGTTCTTCGGCAAGGAACCGCGCAAGGACGTGAATCCGGACGAGGCGGTCGCCGTGGGCGCGGCGATCCAGGGCGGCGTGCTGCAGGGCGACGTCAAGGACGTGCTGCTGCTCGACGTGACGCCGCTGTCGCTGGGGATCGAGACGCTGGGCGGCGTGATGACCAAGCTCATCCAGAAGAACACGACGATCCCGACCAAGGCGCAACAGGTGTTCTCGACCGCCGACGACAATCAGGCGGCGGTGACGATCCACGTGCTGCAGGGCGAGCGCGATGTGGCGAAGGGCAACAAGAGCCTCGGGCAGTTCAACCTCGAAGGAATCCCGCCCGCGTCGCGCGGCATGCCGCAGATCGAGGTCACGTTCGACATCGACGCCAACGGCATCCTGCACGTGTCGGCGAAGGACAAGGCGACCGGCAAGGAGAACACGATCAAGATCAAGGCGAGCTCCGGCCTCTCCGAAGCCGAGATCCAGACCATGGTGAAGGATGCCGAGATGCACGCCGAGGACGACCGCAAGCAGCTCGACGTCGTGCAGGCCCGGAACGCGCTGGACGCGCTCGTCCACAGCGTCAGGAAATCGACCGCCGAGTACGGCGACAAGATCGGGGCCGAGGACAAGGCGAAGATCGACGCTGCGCTGAAGGACGCCGAGGAACTGCTGAAGGAGCCGGATGCGGCGAAGGAAGCGCTCGACGCCAAGGCCGAAGCGCTCGGCACGGCGGCGCAGAAGCTGGGCGAGGTCATGTACGCGGAGGCGAAGGAGAAGGCCGACGCGGCGGGCGCGGCAGCCGGCGGCGAGGCCAAGGCGAAGGACGAGAAGGTCGTCGACGCGGAGTACACCGAGGTCAAGGACCCGAAGTAGGGCCGTCTCCGGCCTGTTTCATCCCGCACGGCAGGGCTTTCGGCGAAACGGCGGGCGCGACGGAAGGTCTGGCCGAGTCGGGCGGCGCCATGCGCCGCCCGGCGCGGCCGTTTGCGTCGAGAAGATTTGGATTGCAGTTCGCCGCTGAGCGAACGTTGCAGGCAGAGGATTCATGGCAAAGCGCGACTACTACACGGTGCTGGGTGTGAACCGCGACGCCTCCGACGAGGACATCAAGAAGTCCTATCGGAAACTCGCGATGAAGCATCATCCGGACCGCAATCCGGACGAGAAGGGCGCCGAGGAGAAATTCAAGGAGGCGAAGGAAGCCTACGAGATTCTCTCCGATGCCAAGAAGCGCGCCGCCTACGACCAGTTCGGCCATGCGGGTGTGGACCCTTCGGCGGGCTTTGGCGCCGGAGCGGGCGCGCGGGGATTCGGCGGCGGGCCGGAAGGATTCGGCGGCTTCGCGGACGCGTTCGGCGACATCTTCGGCGAGATCTTCGGCGCGCAGCGCGCCGGTCGCGGCAGCGGCGTCTACCGCGGCGCGGATCTCCGCTACAACTTCGAGCTGGCGCTCGAGGATGCGGCGCGAGGCACCGAAGCCAAGATCCGCATTCCGGCCATGGAGGGATGCGATACCTGCCATGGCACCGGCGCCAAACCCGGCACCCAACCCAAGCCCTGTCCGACCTGCCACGGGCGCGGCGAAGTGCGCGTCTCGCAGGGGTTCTTCTCGATCCAGCAGACGTGCCCGGCGTGTCACGGCACCGGGAAGATCATCCCCGAGCCGTGCGCCACGTGCGACGGTGCCGGTCGCATCAAGAAATACAAGACGCTTTCGGTGAAGATTCCCGCCGGCGTCGACCAGGACGACCGCATCCGGCTGACGGGGGAAGGCGAGGCAGGCATGAACGGCGGGCCGCCCGGCGATCTCTACGTCGTCGTCAACCTGAAGCCGCACGCGGTGTTCCAGCGCGAGGGCAGCGACCTGCATTGCGAAATGCCGATCAGCTTCGCCACGGCGGCGCTGGGCGGCGAGATCGAGATCCCGACGCTCGACGGCCATGCCAAGATCAAGATTCCGGCGGAAACGCAGACAGGCCAGGTTTTCCGCCTTCGCGCCAAGGGCATCAAGCAGGTGCGCGGAGCACAGCATGGCGACCTCTTCTGCCATGTCGCCCTGGAGACTCCGGTCAAGCTGACGGCACGGCAAAGGGAACTTCTTCGCGAGTTCGAGGCGATCAACGACAAGGATCCGGGCGCCCACAATCCGCGCGCCAAGTCCTTCATGGACAAGGTCAGGGACTTTTTTGCGCCCTGATCGAGAGTTCTCGTCGCGCTCCGCGTGACACGTCGATCGGAACCGAATGCCTGAGCTCCGCGTCGTAGGCATACTCCTCGCGGCCGGACGCGGGAGGCGCTTCGGCGGGGACAAGCTCCTGGCCATGCTGCCCGGTGGCGAATGCGTCGGCACTGCCGCATGCCGGCATCTGCTCGAAGCCGTGCCGCAGGTGATCGCGGTCGTGCGGCCCGACGATGCGGCACTCGCCGCGGCATTGGGTGCCGCAGGCGCGCAAATCGTCCGGTGCGCCGGCGCCGACGACGGCATGGGCACGAGTCTCGCATGCGGGGTCCGGGCGGCACCCGACGCGGACGGGTGGTTGGTCGGTCTCGCCGACATGCCATGGATCCTGCCGTCGACGATCGCCCGCGTGGCCGCGGCGGTTGCAGGCGGCGCGCAGGTCGCCGCGCCATTCCACGGCGGCGAGCGCGGCCATCCGGTCGGATTCGGCAAGCCTTGTTACGCGGCGCTCGCGGAACTCGCGGGCGACGAGGGCGCCAAAGCGGTGGTCACCGCGCTTCGCGACCGCATCGCGCGCATCGATGTCGACGATCCCGGCGTCCTGCGCGACATCGATGCCCAAGCGGACTTGGCGAAGTAGCGATTCACCCCTCCGCCTGCCACATGTCGCTCTGCCGGCCGACGATGCGGCTTTCCTCGGCCTGCATCCGCCACCAGTTGCGGAGCTCGGGTTCCTCGAGCGGGTGCGAGATCAGGAAGCCCTGCGCTTCCTCGCACCCGTGATTCCTCAGGAAATCGAACTGCGCGGCGGTCTCCACACCCTCGGCGATGACGCGGAGGCCGAGCGAATGCGACAGCGCGATGATGGCTTGAGTGATCGCCTCGTCATTCCGGTTCTGCTCGAGCCCATGCACGAAGCGCTGGTCGACCTTTACCGCCTGGATCGGAAGCCGCGCCAGGTAGGACAGGCTCGAATAGCCGGTGCCGAAATCGTCCACGGTGATCGAAACGCCGCGCTGCTTCAGCTTGACGAGCGTCGCGACGGCTTTTTCCGGATGCGTGATGATGACGCTTTCGGTGATTTCGAGGTCGAGGTAATGCGCCGCAAGGCCGCTCGCCAGCAGCGCTTCGTCGACGATGCCGAGCCAGCTGTCGTGCTGGAGCTGCTGCACGGACAGGTTGACCGAAAGGCGCAGCATCATCCCCAGCCGGTGCCAGGCCACCACCTGCCGGCACGAATCGCGCAGCACGCGCGCGCCCAGCGCCTGGATCATTCCGGATTCTTCGGCGATCGGGATGAAATCGTTGGGCGAGATGACGCCGCGCTCGGGATCGCGCCAGCGCAGAAGCGCCTCGACGCCGACGGCGCGCCCGGATTGCATCTCGATCTGCGGCTGGTAGACGAGGAAGAACTCATCGTCCATGAGACCGCGCCGCATGTCGGTCTCGAGCTGCAGGCGCAGCTGGACCCGCGCGTTCATGTCCGCGGTGTAAAAGCGATACGCGTTGCGCCCTGCTTCTTTCGAGGCGTACATCGCGGTGTCCGCCTGCTTGATCAGGCTGACCGGATCGCTGGCGTCGAGCGGATACATCGAGACGCCCAACGAGCAGGTGAGCGTGGGCGTCTGGTCCGACAGCCGAAACGGCGCGAGGAAGGACTCGCGGACGCGCGCCAGAACCGTCATCGTCTCGAACGTCGCGTGCGCGGGATCGAGCCCGGGAAGGATCAGGACGAACTCGTCGCCGCCCAGGCGCGCGACGGTATCGGATTCGCGCACGGCGCTGGTCAGCCGCTGGGCGACGGCCTGCAGCAGGCGGTCGCCGTTGTCGTGGCCCAGCGTGTCGTTGATTCGCTTGAAGTGATCGAAATCCAGGAACAGGCAGGCGACATGCGTGCCGTCGCGCTGCGCCTGGGCGAGCATTTGCTTCAGCCGTTGATTCAGCAGCGATCGATTGGGCAGGCCGGTGAGAATGTCGTGCTGCGCGAGCTTGTACGCATGCGCTGTCGCGATTTCGAGCTCCTTGGTCCGCTGCGCCACCTTGTCCTCGAGCGTGCGCTGGTACGTCGCGACCTCGGCCTGCGACTCGGAGAGCCGCTGGGTCATGTGGTTGAAGGTGTGCGTGAGCAGCCCGAGCTCGTCCGATGAGTGCGCCGGGACGTAGACATCCAGCTTGCCCGAGCCGACGGCTCGCGCCGCGCGCATCAGTCTCCGCATCGGCGCCACGAGGCGGCGCGTGAGCAGCAGCGTCGCGCCGATCGCGAGCATGACGACCACGCCGATGGCCGTCAGCGCGGCAATGAGCGTCTTGCGGAACTGTCCCTCCATCACGTCGAAGGTCATGCCCAGCCGGACATGGCCGATGGGCGCGGTGACGACCGGGGGCGATGCGACTGTCGCTGCCGTCGCGGAGCCATCACCCGAGGCTCCGGCGAGTCCTATTGCGGACCCGGCCTTGGAATTGCCTACCGGCGCGATCAGCTCGATGTAGTGGCGGCCGCGAATCGTGCGGTCGACAGAGATTGACGCTCCGAATGCCGGAAGGTCGATGCCGCTATCGAGCGCGGGGAGTTCCACGCCGCGCAGCGAGTCGACGAAGCTCCGCTCCGTGATCGACTGGCGCCCGGCATCGACCACCGACAACGTAGGCAATGTCGGATTCGGTATCGAGCGAGCCGAGGATCGCGTCCATGTAGGCCCGGTCATTCGTGTAGAGGCCGTACTCGGACAGCTCGACCAGCATCCGGATCACGGTCGCGCCGTGCGTGCGCAGTTCGTATTCTTCGTGGCGCCACTGCTGCCAGAGATAGTATCCGGTCGTGGCGAGCGCGGTCAGAAAGATGAGCCCGACGGTGAGCACATTGAGCTTGGTCAGCAGGCCCATCCGCACCGGCGGCAGGTTGAGCGGCGAAATCGTGTCCGTCGCCAGCGGCGTCAGATGTCTGCGCAAGCGTTTCATTTGGCGACCCGGACCTGGTGTCCAAGGGAGACGAGATCGTCGCCCCAGTTCAGGCGAAACTGCTCGGCGCTGCGCAGGTTGACCACGACCTGGGGTTGCACGGGGGTGGGCGCGGGAGCTTTCGGACCCGCCAGCATGCGCGCAGCGAGCGCCGCGCAGTAGCCGCCGAGTTCCTGATAGTCCCATTCGACCGCATAGAGCGCGCCGGACTTCACCCAGGCCTCGCCGGGTCCGATGAGCGGAATGCTGTGGCGGAAGGAAAAGAGCAGCAGTGGCTTCGACGTCGACTGTGTGTACACGGTCGAGTCGGGTAAGGCGAGAACGACGTCGGCGGCGTTCGCCAGCCGGACGAGCGCCTGCGGCAGCGCATTGGGCGACGGAACGGGGACGAGCTCCGGCGCATAGCCGGCCTGCGCCAGCGCCGCCGCGAGTCCTTCGACGCGCCGCGCATTGATCACCGGATCGAACAGTATGCCGATGCGGCGCGCGGCCGGGAGGAGCTGCCGGAGCCACTCGATATGCGCCTCCGCCGGGATATCCATCGGCACGACTTGCGCGTTGGGCAGTGCACGTGCGGCGTCCGCGGAACGAACCATGCAGTTGACCACGGGCATCGTGGGCGCGGCACGCAACGCGAAATCGGACGCTCGCGCCCCCAGCGTGATAAGTGCCGTGTCGCGGCCGGAGACGCGGATCGCGCGCATCAACGTCTCCTGATTTTCGGCGGTGAGCAGCTGCGTTTCCAGCGCCAGGCCGTCGGCGCCCGTCCGGATGCCGGTCAGCGCCTGCTGGTAGGATGGGGCGTTGCTCGACGATACGACGAGCAACTGTTGCGCATGCGTGATCCCGCCATGCGCGAATGTCGCCGACAGCGCGACGGCAAGCAGCGCGCGCCGCAGGATCCGGAACCGGGCGCGCATGAGCGGAACGGGACGGGCCGGATGGGTAGCGCCAGCAATGCGTGCCGGCCGATTCCATCGCTGAACGGCGGGCAGGACTCCTGCGCGGCTGCCGGTGACGAAAACCCACCTGCGCGGCGCGCATGCGTCCTGCGGCGGGTTGGCTTCGGCCGCCCGCAAACCGGTTCCGGTGGTCGTCACCTTGGCCTCACGCATCGGCAAACCGCAACAACCGCGGATCCTTCATGCGGCTCGTCGCAGCCCGGCCCGCCCTGCGGTCCTTCCCTCTGAATACGATGAAATCAGGGACTTGCAAGCATACACCGTGCCATCGGTCGCCACGGAGCGCCGGCATCCTGCGCTGGACGCCGCGCGCGGTGTCGGCCGAACGACTCAAGGACGCGGAATCCCGGCGCGTTGCGCGGGCAGTCGTCGGTGTCTCCGACTCGCTCAGCACGACGGGGTGGCCGACGCGCTCCGACGACCGGGCGCGTTTGCCGGCGATATCAGGTAGATGCCGCACGAACGCCCCTGGCGCTCCGCGGGCCACCTTGCGGGAGTAGCTTGCCCGACGCGGCGTGGGGTGCATGCCCGGTGCCGCAAGGGGATTCGCCTCTACCGCCCATGGCCAGGGCGCGCTGCGCGCGGTCGCCGCTCACGTGGTTACCGGGATGCCGCCTATCCGTCGCTGCCACTCGCGGGGCCCGGTCTGGTGGACGGACGTGCCGTTCGCATCGACGGCGACCGTCACGGGCATGTCCCGGACTTCGAACTCGTAGATGGCCTCCATGCCGAGATCGCCGAATGCGACCACGCGCGAACTCCTGATTGCCTTCGAGACAAGGTAAGCAGCGCCGCCGACCGCCATCAGGTAAGCTGCCTTGTGCTTCCTGATCGCATCGATCGCGATCGCCCCGCGCTCGGCCTTGCCGATCATCGCGATCAGGCCGGTCTCGGCGAGCATCATCTCGGTGAACTTGTCCATCCGCGTCGAGGTGGTCGGGCCCGCGGGTCCGACGACTTCGTCGCGCACCGGATCGACCGGGCCGACGTAGTAGATCACGCGGTTGCGAAAATCCACCGGCAGGGGCTCGCCTTTCGCCAGCATGTCCTGGATGCGTTTGTGTGCGGCATCGCGGCCCGTGAGCATCCTGCCGTTGAGCAGCAGCGTCTCGCCCGGTGCCCACGTCGCGACCTCGGCGGGCGTCAGCGTATCGAGATTGACGCGCTTCGACGCGGCCGACGGCGCCCAGCGCACGTCGGGCCATCGCGACAGGTCCGGCGGCTCGAGCCGGGCGGCTCCGCTGCCGTCGAGCGAGAAGTGCGCATGGCGCGTGGCGGCGCAATTGGGAATCATGCCCACGGGCTTGGAAGCCGCGTGCGTCGGGTAGTCGAGGATCTTGACATCGAGCACCGTGGACAGGCCGCCCAGGCCCTGCGCGCCGATGCCCAGCGCGTTCACCGCGTCGTAGAGCTCGATGCGCAGTTCCTCGATCGCGTTCGCGGCGCCGCGCGCCTTCAGCGCGTGCATGTCGATCGGCGCCATCAGCGCTTCCTTGGCCAGCAGGATCGCCTTCTCCGCGGTGCCGCCGATGCCGATCCCGAGCATTCCCGGCGGGCACCAGCCGGCGCCCATCGCCGGCACCGTCCTGACCACCCAGTCGACGATCGAGTCGGACGGGTTCAGCATCGCGAACTTGGATTTGTTCTCCGATCCGCCGCCCTTCGCGGCGATCCTCACGTCGACGACTGCGCCGGGCACGAGGTCGAAGTGGACGACCGCCGGCGTGTTGTCGCGCGTGTTCTTGCGCGCGCCCGCCGGATCGCCGACGATCGACGCCCGCAGTTTGTTGTCGGGATCGTTGTAGGCACGCCGCACGCCCTCGTTGACCATGTCGGTGATGGACATCGTCACACCCCGCCATTCCACGTTCATCCCGACCTTCACGAACGCCACGACGATGCCCGTGTCCTGGCATATCGGGCGGTGTCCCTCGGCGCACATCCGCGAATTGGTGAGGATCTGCGCGATGGCATCCTTGGCCGCGGGCGACTGCTCGGCGTCGTAGGCGTCTCCCAGCGCGTCGATGTAGTCCTGCGGGTGGTAATACGAAATGTACTGCAGTGCGTCGGCGACGCTCTGGATGAAATCTTCCTGGCGGATGGCGGCCATGGTCGTCCTGCGGAATCGAAGGTCAATGATGGGTAGCGGCGGCCGGACGACCCGGCGCCGGAAGTTGCAGCGGATGGGGCAGCGGCCGGGCCATCGACGGAAAAGCGGGGCGGTTAGCGTAAAGCATTGATGAGACGCACAAGTTTAACATCGCCCGACACCGGCGCCTTGCTCGGACGTCGCGAATGTCGCCCGGCCGACAATTCGACGCGGTCGAGCGCGAGGAAGTGCAGCGGGTCCTGGCCTTGCGCTCCGTCAATGCCGCCGCGTTGCACGGGCTGTGCGCTGTTGGTTAGACTGCGGCGTTTGCCACGTCCCAGGCCGGCTCCGGTTCGCGGGGCCGGCGTCCCCCAACGAGGAGAACGAAGCATGTCCACGATCGAGTCGGTATCGCACGAGAGCCGGGTCTTCGAGCCGCCGCGCGAATTCGTCGCGCAGGCCAACGTCAAGCAAGCCGACTTCGACGCGCTCAACGCCAGCGCGGCGCGGGACTTTTCGGGCTTCTGGGCCAAACTCGCGCGCGAAGAGGTCTTGTGGCACAAGCCGTTCACGCGGACACTCGACGAATCCGGGGCGCCGTTCTACAAGTGGTTCGACGACGGCGAACTCAACGTTTCCTATAACTGCCTCGACCGCAACCTCGCGAACGGCAATGCGGAAAAGGTCGCCATCATCTTCGAGGCGGACGACGGCGCGGTCACGAAGGTCACGTATCGCGAGCTGTATCACCGCGTCTGTCGCTTCGCCAACGGACTGAAATCGCTCGGGATACGGAAGGGCGACCGCGTCCTTGTCTACATGCCGATGTCGATCGAGGGCGTCGTCGCGATGCAGGCATGCGCTCGTATCGGCGCGACACATTCGGTGGTATTCGGCGGATTCTCGGCGAAATCGCTGCAGGAACGGATCATCGACGCCGGAGCCGTGGTCGTGCTGACCGCGGACGAGCAGGCGCGTGGTGGCAAGCACCTGCCGCTGAAGGCGATCGTCGACGAAGCGCTTGGCATGGGCGGGTGCGAAGGCATCCGCCATGTTGTCGTTTACAAGCGGACCGGCGGCAACGTCGCGTTCGCGGCGCCGCGCGATCTCTGGATGCACGAGCTTGTGGCGAAACAGGCCGATACCTGCGAACCCGAGTGGGTGGGCGCCGAGCATCCGCTGTTCATCCTCTACACGTCCGGCTCGACGGGAAAGCCGAAGGGCGTCCAGCACAGCTCCGGAGGTTACCTGCTGTGGGCGATGCTGACGATGCGCTGGACGTTCGACATCAAGCCTGCGGACATCTTCTGGTGTACGGCCGACATCGGCTGGGTGACGGGCCATACGTACATCACCTACGGTCCGCTCGCGGTCGGCGCGACCGAGATCGTATTCGAGGGCATTCCCACCTATCCCGGTGCCGGCCGGTTCTGGCAGACCATCGCCAAGCACAAGGTCTCGATTTTCTACACGGCGCCGACCGCGATACGCTCGCTGATCAAGGCCACCGGCGCCGCGCCGCAGACCGCGCCGGCGAATCACGATCTGTCGAGCCTGCGGCTGCTCGGCACCGTCGGCGAGCCGATCAATCCCGAGGCGTGGATGTGGTACCACCTGCAGGTCGGCGGCGGCCGCTGCCCGATCGTCGACACCTGGTGGCAGACGGAAACGGGCGGCCATTTGATCACGCCGCTGCCGGGCGTCACGCCGCTGGTCCCCGGGTCCTGCACGTTGCCGCTCCCCGGCATCATGGCGGCGATCGTCGACGAAACGGGCCACGACGTCGACAACGGTCAAGGTGGCATCCTCGTCATCAAACGGCCGTGGCCGGCAATGATCCGCACGATCTGGGGCGACCCCGAGCGCTACCGCAAGTCCTATTTCCCGGAGGAGCTCGGCGGCAAGCTGTACCTGGCGGGCGACGGCTCGGTGCGCGACCGGGCCCGCGGCTACTTCACGATCATGGGCCGCATCGATGACGTGCTGAATGTTTCCGGGCACCGACTCGGCACGATGGAAATAGAATCGGCGCTGGTGGCGAATCCGCTGGTCGCCGAAGCCGCCGTGGTCGGCCGTCCCGACGACATGACGGGCGAGGCGGTGTGCGCCTTCGTCGTCCTGAAACAGGCGCGACCGGCGGGCGCCGAGGCCGACAGGATCGCGAAGCAACTTCGCGACTGGGTCGGCAAGGAAATCGGCCCGATCGCGAAGCCGAAGGACATCCGCTTCGGCGAAAATCTGCCGAAGACGCGTTCCGGCAAGATCATGCGCCGGCTGCTGCGTTCGATTGCCAAGGACGAGGCGATCACGCAAGACGTGTCGACGCTGGAAAATCCGGCGATCCTCGACCAGTTGAAGCAGGTCAATTGATACGAATCGCGCGAGCGGTATTGCCGAGGGCGTGATTGCCGGATTTCGGCGAAGGGTAACCTGCCGCCCCCGGCGGCCGTTTCCCGGCGCCAAAATCCGGTGATCCTCGACCAGTTGAAGCAGGTCAATTGATACGAATCGTGCGAGCGGTATTACCGAGGGCGCGATTGCCGGATTCGGCGATGAGTACGTCCCCGCCGCAGGCAGCTGCTTTCCGGAACGCAACACGGAGTTGCAATCGATGAGTCCCGACGTCGGGTAGCGGCTGGCGCGGACTCAGTCCAACCCGTGCCGGATTGACGCAGTGCAGAAAATTCTCGACCAGGTGACGACGACCGAGCTCATGGTCGCCCGGCAGCCCGAGCGTGAGCCGGGGCTCAAGGCGCTGGCCCGCCCGCTTCGCGGTGCCGGCGCCGCAGGGGAAGTTGCGCCGGGTGGCCGACGGCGACCCGACGGCGGGTATTGCGCGTGCGACGCGGTCGGCTATACTGCGCGAGGTTTTGCCCATGCGCTGCGTGCCTGGCCGGTAAGTTTGCGTAAGCTTGGACTTTGATACTGTTGCTACAAGGCTAGAAGAGACGCCAAGCGTCCTCGTGCCGGGCAACTCGGAGTTGCCGCTGTTGTATTTGCCTGGCACATCCGTCTAAAAAGTGTCCCTAGGAGGATCGATGCAACTCACCGAGAAGCACAACGAGTACTGGCACAAGAACCTGGTGATCACGGCGATATTGCTGTCCATCTGGTTCGTGGCCACGTTCGTCGAGGCGTGGTTCGCACGCGAGTTGAACACCATAACGTTCCTCGGCTTTCCGCTGGGGTTCTACATGTCGGCGCAGGGCTCGCTGATCATCTACGTGGCACTCATCGGCATTTACGCGCTGCTGATGCGGAAGCTCGACGTGGAATACAACGTCGATGAGGGAGATCTCGAATGAGCACACTTGCCTTCTCTCACTCGGCGTTCTCGAGCCAGCTGAAGAAGTACTACACCTTCTATACTGGCGGCTTCATCCTGTTCCTCCTCGCGCTCGCGGTTGCCGAGCAGATGGGGATGTCGCGGGCCTGGATCGGCTACTGGTTCCTGTTTGCGACCATCGGACTGTATGCCGGCATCGGCTGGATGACCCGCACCCAGGACGTTGCGGAATATTACGTCGCGGGACGACGGGTGCCGGCATTTTTCAATGGCATGGCGACGGGCGCCGACTGGATGAGCGCGGCGTCGTTCATCGGCATGGCCGGCACGCTGTTCCTTGCCGGCTATGACGGCCTCGCGTGGGTGATGGGATGGACCGGAGGCTTTTGCCTGGTGGCACTGTTCCTTGCCCCCTACCTGCGCAAGTTCGGGCAATTCACGATTCCCGATTTTCTCGCCGAGCGCTACGGCGGCAACATCGTCCGCAGCATCGGCGTCATCTCGGCGATCACCTGCTCGTTCGTGTATGTCGTGGCGCAGATCTACGGCGTCGGCCTGATCGTCAGCCGGATGACGGGCCTCGAGTTCGGGGTCGGCGTGTTCGTCGGTCTGGCCGGGATCCTGGTCTGCGCGATGCTCGGCGGCATGCGGGCGGTGACCTGGACCCAGGTGGCCCAGTACATCGTCCTCATCATTGCCTATCTGACCCCCGTCGTATGGCTGGGCATCAAACATACCGGCATACCGGTGCCCCAGGTCGCCTACGGCTACACGTTGCAGAAATTGGGCGAGGTGGAGAAGAAGATCACCAACGACCCGAAGGAGCAGGAGGTGCGCAAGATATTCGCCGACCGGGCGGCCGCCGGCAGGGCGGCGCTCGCTGCTCCGGACAAGGCGTACGCCGACGGCAAGACCAAGGTCGAGCAGGACTTGGCAGATTTGAAGGCCGCCAATGCGCCGCCGGAGAAGATCGCGGCGGCCGAGAAGGCAGTCGCGGCCTATCCTGCGAACGTCAACGCCGCCAAGGTTCAATGGACCCGGGAAACGGGCCTTGCCGCCAGAGCGGCGCCTCCCCGACCGCATGCAGAGGCATTCGCCGGCAAGGATGACGCTGCGCGGAACACCGCGCGCCTCAACTTCATCGGCATCGTGTTCTGCATGATGTTCGGCACCGCCGCATTGCCCCACATCCTGATGCGCTACTACACCACGCCCAGCGTGCAACAGGCGCGCGTTTCGGTGTTCTGGTCACTGTTCTTCATCTTCATGCTGTACTTCACGGCGCCTTGCCTCGCGGTGCTGTCGAAGTACGACATGATGACGAACCTGGTCGGCAGCCAGTTCGCCACGTTACCGGCGTGGGCCGCGGCATGGGCAAAAGTGGATCCGTCGTTGCTCAACATCACCGACATCAACATGGACGGCATCGTGCAGTGGGCCGAAGTGGTGATCGGCACCGACCTGATCGTGCTGGCGACGCCCGAGATCGCGGGCCTGCCGTACGTCGTATCGGGGCTGGTCGCGGCCGGCGGCCTTGCCGCGGCGCTGTCGACCGCGGACGGGTTGCTGCTGACCATTGCCAACGCGCTGGCGCACGACTTCTACTACAAGATGATCGACCCGACGGCGAGCACGCCGACGCGCGTGTTGCTCTCCAAGGTTCTGCTGGTGACGATGGCGATCATTGCGGCCTATGTCACGTCGCTCAAACCGGGAGACATCCTGTTCCTGGTCGGTGCGGCATTCTCGCTTGGGGCCTCGTCGTTCTTCCCGCCGCTGGTGCTGGGCATCTTCTGGAAGCGCGCCAACAAATGGGGGGCGATCGCGGGCATGGTGGCGGGCCTGGGAATCTGCGTCTACTACATGCTGCGCACCTACCCGTTCTTCACCAACATGGGCGTGCCGAAAATGGACCTGTGGTTCGGGCTGAGCCCGGTGTCGGCCGGCATGTTCGGCCTGCCGCTGGGGCTGGTCACCATCGTCATCGTCAGCCTGCTGACCGCGCCGCCCTCGAGGAAGGTGCAGGAGCTGGTCGAGCACGTACGCTACCCGAACCTGGTGGGCGATACTGTGGTCAGCGAGGGCACGTAGCCTCGGGCAACGGACTTGGACAAGGCCCGCTTCGGCGGGCTTTGTTATTGCAAGGCAATTGAATTGCGGGGAGATAGGAGATGAAAGCGTTTCTGATTGCCGCCACCTGCGGCATTTTGATGGCCCTGACCGGCTGCTCCGGCAGCTTCAGCGGGACGGCGCGTGGCCTGTTCACCGGTTACGTGACGGACAAGACGGAGGAGGAGGTCATCACCAAGGTGGGCAAGCCCGATTCCGTCGACAACGGCAAGCCGAACACGCCACGATGGACTTACAAGAAGAAGACCTTCGACCCCGACAATCAAAGCCGGATCGACGACGAGACCATCCTGATCTTCCAGAAGGACGCCAGCGGGAAATTCAGGGTTACCCAGGTAATTTTCGGCTGACCGCGTCGCGGGCGTTGAGCAGCGCCCGTTCACGCTATGTCCACGAGGTGCTTCACCAGGTGAGCGAGGTCGCTGCGCCCGGTATCCAGGATCAACCGGCGCGTCATTTTCGGGTCGAAGCGCAGCATGTGCATGACTACGCCGTCCAACTTTTCCGGTTCATGCAGCGCCTGGTAGGCCATGCCGAGCTGGTACCAGGCGTGGGGATTCATGGGTTGCAATTTGGCGGCTTCGTTGAGCGCCTTTGCCGCATCCTCATGCTGCCCGAGGGCCGCATGCGCCAGCCCCATGCCATACCATGCGCGGTCGATCCCGGGGTTCAGGCGGGTCGCCTCGCGGAACGCGTCGATCGCTTTCGCATGCCGGCCTTGCTTGTCGTAGGCGTATCCCAAATTGAAATGCGTCGCTGCGTTGCCGGGGTCGGCGCGCAGTGCCGCGTGGAAGTAGGGCTCCGCTTCGGCATAGCGTTCGAGCCCTGCCAGGATGTAGGCGATCCGGTTCGAGCACCGGTGAAAATCAGGCTTTGCCTGCAGCGCTGCCTGATAGGCGTCGATCGATTCCTGCGCGCGCCCCAGCGCTTCGAGCAAGCGGGCGCGGATGTAAAATAACCAGTGTTCCATTGCGTCATTCCCGGGTTGGCCTGATGTACGAGATGATAGTGGTTCTGAAGGCGCTGACCGAGGTGGCAGGTATCGCCATGATTGGCCAAGGCGTGCTTTACGCGATTGCGGGCAACAAGCGTGACCAGAATTCGTTCTACGTCATCTTCAGGACGATCACGTCGCCCGTATTGAAAGTGACGCGCTGGATCACGCCACGCGTCATTCTGGACCGGCATCTCGGCCTGGTCGCGTTTTTCCTGCTGATTGTCCTCTGGCTCGGACTGACGGTCATGAAGATCAGAATTGTCCTCGAGAACGCGCCGCCCGCGTCCTGAGGTCCGATGCTTCGAGGCGGGGGCAAGATCCGAAATCTGCGTAGAGATGACCGAGCGGCTTGACGCGCAAGCCTGGAAAGTGTGGGCACGTTAACAGCGCAATGTAAGGTCGAATCCCACTCTCTCGGCCACCAACGCGTCCCTCATTTCTCGCTCAGCCGGTGTCGATCAGGCACCACTCGTTGCCGCACTTGCGGCAGCGAACCTGCGTGGGCGAGATCAGTCTGAAGCGGGCGTAGGCGCCGCAGGCACCGCAGGTGGCGCGCTCGCCCAGCCGTTCAGCCTCGGCCAAGATCGTCCGGTACCGCACCATGCCGTAGATTCCGATAGCCACTGCGGCCGCGACGAAGCTGACGTAGGCGAGCAGCCGCGCGATCGAGCCGCGGAAGTTCAACTCCTCCATGCAGGCCGCGATCGCGATCATGCACATGAAAATGGTGATAAACCAGCTGTGCGCCTCGATCAGGCGGCGCTCGTACCAACGAGCGAAGCCAAGGCGGCGGATGCTGTCGGCGGGTTCGATGTTGCGATGCCTCCACGAGGATCCGGCGATCGAGATCCGACAACAAGGCGAGCGGCACCGGTCACGTCGCCGGCGGGACCGTGTTGGCAAACGGCGGCCGCGCGGCGAGTTTGTCGGTCAGCTTGGCGAGATTCGGATGCATCGCGCGCCAGGCGAGATCCGGTTGCCGGAGGTCGAGATAACCCAGCGCGCAGCCCGCAGCGATGTCGGCGAGCGTGTACGTCTCGCCGCTGCACCAGTTCGCGTCGCCCAGCTCCGACGCGAACGCCCGCACCGCGGCCACGACCTTCTGCTGCTGGCGCTCGATCCATTGCTTGCTCTGCTGACGCAACGGGCGCTTCTTTTCGACCACGATGGCTACTGCGGCGTCGCAGAGCCCGTCGGCGAGCGCTTCCCATCGCTTCACGGCAATGCGGTCCCGCGACGGTTCCGGGATGAGGCGGCCCACCGGGCTCACGGTATCGAGGTATTCGACGATCACGCGCGAATCGAACAGGCGGGTTCCGTCATCCATGACCAGCACGGGAATCTTGCCCAGCGGATTGTAGTCCGCCACCCTGTTGCCGGGTGCCGATGGCGATTCCTCGACGAGCGCGTACTCGATCTTCTTTTCCGCGAGCACGATGCGGACCTTGCGGGCATAGGGGCTCGTGGACGTTGCGATCAGTTTCAGCAAAGGGCAGCACAACCGTAAAAAGAGGGCGCAAAGTATAGCATTGGCAGCGCGGCCGGACCGCGCGCGTTCCCGGCGCCGGGCGCCCGCCGCCGGCGTGCGCCTTCGCAGTCGAGGATGGCAGACAGTGTTAAACTCGTCCGGGTTTCCGGACGCGCGCTCCCGCGCCATCCACCGATGGCCGCACCCGACTCCACACTCTCCGCCCTCTCGCCGCTCGACGGCCGCTATGCCGCGAAGGTCGCGGGGTTGCGCGAGCATTTCAGCGAGTTCGGGCTGATTCGCGCCCGGGTGCGAATCGAAATCGCGTGGTTGATCGCGCTTTCCGACGAGCCGGGCATCCCGGAAGTCGCTCCATTCTCCGCGGAAGCGCGGGCGGCGCTGGCTGCGGCTGCGGCGACGTTTGCGCTGGCCGATGCCGAGCGCGTCAAGGCTATCGAGAGCACGACCAACCACGACGTCAAGGCGGTCGAATACTGGCTGAAGGAGCGCTTCGCCCGCGTTCCGGAGATCCTGCGCGTCGGTGAATTCATCCACTTTGCCTGCACGTCCGAGGACATCAACAATCTCGCGCACGGGCTGATGCTCGCCGAGGCGCGGCGCACGATCCTGCTGCCGGCGCTCTCCGGGATTGCGGCCAGCCTGAGAAGCCTGGCGCATGCCCACGCGGCGCTGCCGATGCTGGCCCGCACGCATGGCCAGCCGGCGACGCCGACCACGCTCGGCAAGGAAATGGCCAACGTGTACGCGCGTCTCGAGAGGCAAATCGCGGCCATCGAACACGTCCCGATCAAGGGAAAGATGAACGGCGCGGTTGGCAACTACAACGCGCACATCGTCGCCTGCCCCGAGGTCGACTGGGAGCGGCTCGCCGCGAAAGTCGTTCGCGGGCTCCACCTCGATTTCAATCCGTATACGACGCAGATCGAGCCGCACGACTACATGGCCGAGCTTTTCGACGCCGTCGCCCGCGCCAACACCGTGTTGATCGACCTCGATCGCGACATCTGGGGCTATGTGTCGCTCGGCTACTTCCGGCAACGAGTGCAGGACGGCGAAGTTGGATCATCGACGATGCCGCACAAGGTCAATCCCATCGATTTCGAGAACTCGGAAGGCAACCTCGGCCTGGCCAACGCGCTGCTGCGGCATCTGGCCGAGAAGCTGCCCATCTCGCGCTGGCAGCGAGACCTTTCGGACTCCACGGTCCTGCGCAACATGGGCGTGGCGCTGGGACATGCACTCCTGGGCTGGACGTCGTTGCAGCGAGGGCTTTCCGGGCTCGCGGTCGACGAGGCACGCATCGCCGCCGATCTCGACGCCAATTGGGAAGTGCTTGCGGAGCCGATCCAGACGGTGATGCGCCGGCACGGCGTGCCCAATCCGTACGAGCAGCTGAAAGCGCTGACGCGTGGCAGGACCGGCATGACCCGCGAGAGCCTGCACGCGTTCATCGATAGCCTCGGAATTCCCGTTGCCGCCAAGGCGCGTCTCAAGGCGCTGACGCCGGCGACGTATGTCGGCAAGGCGGGCGAGCTGGCGAAGCGCATCTGAACGCGCCGGTGGTTTCGCCATCGTCAAACGGGAACCCATGG
This sequence comes from uncultured beta proteobacterium, assembly GCA_963726775.1. Lineage (GTDB taxonomy): Bacteria > Pseudomonadota > Gammaproteobacteria > Burkholderiales > Casimicrobiaceae > CAIWHR01. Next base: position 214,587 of record CAVSDL010000001.1, on the reverse strand, counting down.
CCGGGCATCGCGGCCGCCGTTCGGTTGCGAACGCCTCAGCGATTTGCCTGACCGCGTGCGCGGCTTCGGCGTTCCCGGACGACCGCGGTGGCCGCCGGAATCAGCGAAACCACGACGATTCCCAGCACGATCAGGGTCAGGTTTTGCTTGACCCACGGAATGTTTCCGAACAGGTAGCCCGCGTAGACAAGTGACGCGATCCAGGCGACCGCGCCGATCACGTTGAACGAGAGGAACCGGCGGTAGCGCATGCCCGCGACGCCGGCGAGGAACGGCGCGAAGGTGCGGATGATCGGCACGAAGCGGCCGATGATGATCGTGACGCCGCCGTACTTGTCGTAGTAGGCCTGCGTGCGCCGCAGGTGGTCCTGCCTGAACCAGCGCGAATCGGGTTTGTCGAAGACCCGCGGGCCGATGTAGTGCCCGATGGAGTAATTCACCGAATCGCCCAGGATCGCGGCTGCGATCAGCACGACGACAAGCACATGGATGTTGAGGTCGGCGGTCGCGATGACGGTGCCGGCGATGAACAGGATCGAGTCGCCGGGGAGAAACGGAAGGACGACGAGACCTGTCTCGGCGAAGATGATAAGGAAGAGCAGCGCGTAGAGCCAGTGGCCATATTGCGCGGCGAACTGCGCGACCGACTGGTCCAGCGCGAACAGGGTGTAGAAGAACGTCGTCAACATGTCGGAACGCAGTGGGCGGCGTCACGCACGGCTTTGCAGGTCCGCGGCGCGCATCGGCGGCTCTCCAATGGCCGTGTCCGACCGGCTCAGGGAAGGATCTTCTCGCCCCCGGCGCCCTCGCCTTTGCGCTCCGGCCTGACGAGATCCTCGCGCGAGACGCCCAGCCACATCACCAGCGGCGCCATCACCAGCACCGAGGAGTAGATGCCGAAGCAGATGCCGATCGTCAGCGCGAGCGCGAAGTAGTGCAGCGTCTCGCCGCCGAAGAAGAGAATCGAAAGCACCATCATCAGCGTCATGCCATGCGTGATCATTGTGCGCGAGATCGTGCTGGTGATGGCGTTGTCGATCACGTGCGTGACGGTCGCCTTGCGCATTTTTCGGAAATTCTCGCGGATCCGATCGGCGATCACCACCGATTCGTTCACCGAGTAACCGAGGACCGCCAGCACCGCCGCCAGCACCGGCAGCGAGAACTCCCACTGGAACAGCGCGAAGAAGCCGAGGATGATGATCACGTCGTGCAGGTTGGCAATGATTGCCGCGATCGCGAAACGCCATTCGAAACGCATCGCGAGGTACCCGACGATGCCCAGCGAGACAAGGAGCAGCGCCAGCGCGCCGTTTTCGAACAGCTCCTTGCCGACCTGCGGGCCGACGAACTCGACCCGCTGCTGCCTTGCCGACGGGTCGTCCGCCTTCAGGACGGTCATCACCTGCTCCGACAGCTGGGCGCTCGAGACACCCTCTTTCAGCGGCAGCCTGATGAGCGCGGTGTTGGAGCTGCCAAAGCTCTGCGCCGCGTATTCGCCAAGATTCAGCTTGTCGATCGCCGCGCGCAGATGGCCGAAGTCGACGGCCTTTCCGTACGTCACCTCGATGACGGTGCCGCCGCGGAAATCGACTCCGAGGCTCAATCCGCGGGTCGCGAGGAAGATGACGGCGAGCACGAACGTTACGAGCGAAATAACGTTGAATGTAAGCGCGTACCGCATGAACGGGATGTCGCGCCTGATACGGAAGAATTCCATGGTTTTCGGCTTTCCTTTCCGGCGCCCCGCGCGGGCCGATGGCCCTGCGGGGACCGGTGCGATTCAGACCGCAGTCTCGTGCCTTGCGGGCCCGCCTGTCGCGTGGCGCACGACGGACCGGGGAAATGGGGTCATCGGCAGCACTCCGCGGACTCCCGCCGTCATTTTCCGACCCCCGCGCCCGCGGCGGGCTGCCACACCTGCCCGATCGAAATCTTGGCAAGATGCTTGCGGCTGCCATAGATCAGGTTGACGATTCCACGCGACACGAAAACCGCCGAGAACATCGAGGTCATGATGCCGAGGCAATGCACGACCGCGAAGCCGCGGACGGGCCCGCTGCCGAAGATCAGCAGCGCGATGCCGGCGATGAGCGTCGTCACGTTCGAGTCGAGGATCGTCCCCCACGCGCGCTCGTAGCCGGCAGAGAGCGCGGCGTGCGGGGTCGCGCCCCACCGCAGCTCCTCGCGGATGCGCTCGTTGATCAGGACGTTCGAGTCGATCGCCATGCCGAGGGTCAGCGCGATGGCCGCGATGCCAGGCAGCGTGAGCGTTGCCTGCAGCATGGAAAGTATCGCCACCAGCAGCAGCAGGTTGAGCGACAGTGCGATGGTCGAGATCAGCCCCATCAGCAGGTAGTACGCGCACATGAACAGCGCCAGAACGATAAAGCCGTAACTCACCGAATTGAAGCCTTTGTCGATGTTTTCCTTGCCGAGCGACGGCCCGACGGTGCGCTCCTCGACGATTTCCATCGGCGCGGCCAGCGCTCCGGCGCGCATCAGGAGGGCGATGTCGTTGGCTTCGCGCGTGTTCATCTGGCCGCTGATCTGGACGCGGCCGCCGCCGATCTCCTCGCGAATCACCGGCGCGGTGATGACCTCGGCCTTGCCCTTCTCGACCAGCACGATGGCCATGCGCTTGCCGACGTTCTCGCGGGTCACTTCCTTGAAGATTCGCGCGCCGCTCCCGTCGAGATTGACGTGCACGGCCGGCTCGTTCGTGCGCTGATCGAACCCCGGCTGCGCGTCGTTGATCCGGTCGCCGGTCAGCACCACCTGCCTGCGCACCAGGATCTTCGCGCCGCCGCGGTCGGAGTAGAGATCGCTGCCGAAGGGCACCTGGCCGGCCATCGCCTGCTCGAAGGCGCCGGCTTCGTCGTTGACCATGCGAATCTCGAGCGTCGCCGTGCGACCGAGGATGTCCTTGGCGCGAGCGGTGTCCTGCACACCGGGGAGCTGCACAACGACGCGATCGGAACCCTGTTGCTGCACGATCGGCTCGGCAACGCCCAGCTCGTTGACGCGATTGCGCAGAATCGTGATGTTCTGCAGGACCGCGCCGTCCTGAATGCGTTTCTGCGCCTCGGGCTTGAGCGAAGCGACGAGCCGCAGCTCGCCGGGGCCACTCTCCGCCTCCCGGAGCAGGAGGTCCCCGTAGGACTTCTCGATCTCGCCGCGCGCCTTGCCCCGCTCTCCCTCGTCGCGAAAGCGGATGACGACGTTGGTCCCTTCGCGGACGACACCGCCGTACTGCACTTTCTTCTCGCGCAGCAGGGAGCGGATATCGGTGGTGTAGCGGTCCGCGGCCTTGTCCAGCGCGGCCTTCATGTCGACCTGCAGCAGGAAATGCACGCCGCCGCGCAAATCGAGGCCGAGATACATCGGCAGCGCGCCGATTGCAGTCAGCCACTTCGGCGACGATGAAAGCAGGTTGAGCGCGACGATGTAGCTGTCGCCGACCTTCGCCTGCAGAGCGTCCTTCGCCTTCAGTTGCGTGTCGGTATCGGCGAAACGCACCTTGATCCCGGTCGGGTCGAGCGCCGCGCCTCGGTAAGGAATGCCGGCCGCCTTCAATGCGTCCTCGATCGTCCCGAGCAGCGCAGTGTCTACTTTCACCGCCGCCTTGGACGACGACACCTGCACCGCCGGTGATTCGGGGAAGAAATTCGGAAGCGTGTAGACCAGGCCGATCAGCAGCGCGACGGCGATGACGATATATTTCCAGGGTGGGTAGCGATTCATGGCGAAGTCGTTGGCAGGAAGGCGGATCGCGTGGGCGGGGCCGGAAGGCGGCGCTGCGGCCTGGCGCCGACGGAACGGGAGAGCATCTCTGCCGCCGCCGGCGGACAGCGCGCGTCAGGGCGTGCGGCCATGGCTGCGGCGGAGCCGACTACAGGGTCTTGATCGTGCCCTTGGGCAATAGTTGCGCGACAGCGGCCCGCTGCACGTTGATCTCGACGCCGGGCGCGATTTCGACCGCTGCGTACTGGTCGCCGAGTTTCGAGATACGGCCGACGAGTCCGCCGGCGGTGACCACTTCGTCACCCTTCTGCAGCGCCTCGAGCATCACCTTCGTTTCCTTCGCGCGCTTCTGCTGCGGACGGATCAGAAGAAAATAGAAGACGACGAATATCGCGACCATCGGCAGCATCCCGACCAGGCCGCCATCGAACAGGCCGGTGGCGCCGGCCGGTGCGGCCTGGGCGTACGCGGGGGCAATCAGCAGGTCTGACAGCACGTTCTCTTCCTCCGGATCTGGGTCCGCGTTCCGCGGGTGGCATGGCCACCGCCGCCCGCCCTGGCTCAGGCGCCCTGGCTCAGGACGCGCGTGAAAAGCTGAGCATTCTACCACGCCGCGGACCGCGACTTCAGCGGTCGGATTCCCGTTCCGGGGGTGCTTCGCCGGCCTGCGCACGGTCCGCGGCAAATGCGGCAGCGTAAGCGGAGAGGCGGTCGGCGGCGATCGCGGAGCGCAGCTCGGCAACCAGCGTCAGGTAGTAGTGGAGGTTGTGGATCGTATTGAGACGGGCGCCCAGGATCTCGTTGACGCGCTGCAGGTGATGCAGGTACGCGCGCGAAAAATTGCGGCACGCGTAGCAGCCGCAGTTCGGGTCGAGCGGCCGCGGGTCGGCGCGGTGCGCAGCATTGCGGATTCTGACGTCGCCGTAACGCGTGAAGAGGTGTCCGTTGCGCGCGTTGCGGGTAGGGAGCACGCAGTCGAACATGTCGATCCCCCCGGCGACGCCGGCGACGATGTCCTCGGGCGTCCCGACGCCCATCAGGTAACGCGGCCGTACCGGAGGCAGCCGCGGCGCGATGTGGTCGAGCACGCGCAGCATATCCGTCTTCGGCTCGCCTACCGACAGGCCGCCGATCGCGTAGCCGTCGAAGCCGATCGCTTCGAGGCCAGCCAGCGATTCGTCGCGCAGATCCTCGTGCATCCCGCCCTGGACGATGCCGAAGAGCGCATTCGGATTGGCGAGGGTGTCGAACTCCGCCCGCGATCGCCGCGCCCAGCGCAGCGACAGCTCCATCGACCTAGCCGCGTCGCCACGCGTTGCAGGGTAGGGCGTGCATTCGTCGAAGACCATGGCGACATCCGCATCGAGCGCGCGCTGCATCTGCATCGAAATTTCGGGCGTGAGCAGCAGCTTGTCCCCGTTCACGGGCGAGGCGAATGTCACGCCGGCCTCGTCAATCTTGCGCAGCGCCCCGAGGCTCCAAACCTGGAAGCCGCCGGAGTCGGTCAGGATGGGCCGCCGCCATCCCATGAAACCATGCAGGCCGCGATGCGTCGCGATCACTTCGATGCCGGGCCGCAGCCACAGGTGGAAGGTGTTGCCGAGCACGATCTGCGCGCCGAGTTCGACAAGCTCGTCGGGCGCCATGGCCTTGACCGTTCCGTAGGTGCCGACCGGCATGAAAACCGGCGTTTCGACCGTACCGTGCGCCAATTCGAGGCGGCCACATCGGGCGGCGCCCGACGTGGCCAGGACGCGAAACTGCATTCGGCGTGCGGGCCGGCGGGACGGGGCGCGCTGTCAGCGGCCGCCGGCGCGATTGGAGACGCGTCGGCGTTGGGCGAAGCCGACGGCGCCGACCAATAACGCCGTCAGTGCGAGGCTCCAGATCGACAGCGCCGGAATCGCGGTCGCATTGTTCGCGCCTCCGGGGCCGACCGCGCATCCGCCTGCCGCGAAGTCGAAAGCATTCTTCCACGTCGGATGGAAATTGCCCCCGAACGAGCCAGGTGTGCCGATGGTTGGGTACTGCGGGGCGATACCGATGGCGATCACGCACGCCGCTCCGGTGACGCGGTAGGAGATGGCGGGGTCCGGCAGATTCCTCGCATTGGGCTGCGTCCAGGTCGCGACGACGATGCTCCCCGGCTTGGACTGATCGCCCCCGGCGTATCCGGAGGTTGCGAAGAGCGTGGTTACGCCGACCGTCAGCGGGTGCGCCGTGACGCTTGCCGGATTGAGAGTGTGCGCGACGTTGGGAATGCCGCTGCTGTCCGTGCCGACTCCGATGCCGTCCGTCGTATTGGGGTCGATCGCTTCGAGCGCGCTCCCCCAGCCGAAGGGGTTGGGTGCGGACGGAAGATTCGGATTCGTGCTGTCGCTGCGGTCCTGGTTATAGAAAGTGCCGAGCACCACCGCCCGGCCGGTTCCGGCAAACGCGGCCACGACATCGCCAACCAGGGGAGCGTTGGCGAACCTGTTGTCCTCGAACAGCAACAGGACATCGTAACTGGCGGTGAGGCTCCCGAGCGTGGGCACAGAACCACTGACGTCGATGCCCGTGAACGTGTGCCCGGGAATCTGCGTGGTGAAGTCCGCGGCCGTCTGCGCGAAAAACCGATTCGACAAAACGCCGACGCGCGCCGCTTGCGCGGGCGCGGCGAGCGCCGCAGCGACCAACAGGACCGCACAGGCAACGGCGCGGTGCAATGAACCAGTTTTCATGGAAACGCGGTGCCGGCGCCGGCATCGACTGCAGGGCCGTATTCCGCAACGATTGCGCGTAGCAGGAGAGTAGCGTTTCCGTGCGCATTCGACTAGTGGGCGGCCGTCGAATTCAACGCGCCGCGCGCAGATTTGTTGCACGAAATGCAGCCGGCAGGACAATTGTCGTCAGGTGACGACGTTTCCGGGTGTCTCGTTTTGGCGTCAATGGCCGTCGTCGCGCTCGAGCAGCGATGCGTCGCCGTAGCTGAAAAAGCGGTAGCGTTGCGCGATTGCGTGCGCGTACGCATTGCGAATGGCTTGTTGGCCGGCGAACGCCGACACGAGCATCAGGAGCGTGGATTTCGGCAGGTGAAAATTGGTGAGGAGCCGATCGACAACGCGAAACGCGTAGCCCGGCGTGACGAAAAGCCGCGTTTCCGCCTCGCCGGCGACCACGCCGCCTCCGGCGTTCGCGGCCGACTCGAGCGCGCGCGCAGTGGTGGTGCCGACGGCCAGGATGCGGCCGCCGCGCGCGCGCGCGGCGGCGATCGCTTCCGCAGTCGCGGCAGGGATGCTGTACCACTCGGCGTGCATCGCGTGCTGCGCCAGATCTTCGCATTGCACCGGCTGGAACGTTCCGGCGCCGACGTGCAGCGTGACGTACGTGCATGCGATGCCGGCGCTCGCCAGGGCCGCCAGCATCGTTGCGTCGAAATGCAGTCCCGCGGTCGGCGCCGCGACAGCGCCTGCATGTCTTGCGTAGACGGTCTGGTAGCGCGTTTCGTCGTCGGGGCCGGCGACACGTCGAATATAGGGCGGAAGAGGCACCGCCCCGTGCCGTTCGAAGTAGGCGAACAGTGACGTCACGCCTTCGAAACGCAATTCGAAGAAGCGATCGTGGCGCAGCGTCACGATGGCGCGTGCGGCCCCGGGGAGGTCGAGTACACCGCCGATTCCCGGTGGATGGCTCGCGCGGAGCTGGAACAGCGCTCGGTCCGGACCCAGTACGCGTTCGAGCAGCAGTTCGACCTTGCCGCCAGTGGGCCTGGCTGCCGCGATGCGCGACTTGATGACACGCGTGTCGTTGAACACGAGGAGATCGCCGGGCGCGACGAGCCCAGGCAGATCTGCGAAGGCGAGATCGGCGAGCGCGGCTCCGTTCACGTGGAGCAGCCGGCTGCCGGATCGTTCGGGTAGCGGCGTCTGCGCGATCAGACCGGAAGGCAGGCGATAGTCGAAATCCGATAGTGTCGAACGGGACATGGTGCCCAGGGAGGGAATCGAACCCTCATGGCCTCGCGACCGGCAGATTTTGAGTCTGCTGCGTATACCAGTTCCGCCACCTGGGCGATATCGCTGCCCGCGCCGCCCATTGCCCGGCGGGAGCAAGGTCGACATTATCGCGGAAACCGGTGCCGCTGCACAGCGCGTTGCCGCGAGCTCGCGTGGAGGCGAGATCCGCTCCGCGATTTCCGTTGCCCTTGCAAGTGCCGATTACATCTCGCCATTCATGCGGCGCGAGCCGTTGCGTCATGAATTGATGTCGCGTTTCGCCGCAGCGGCCACCGGCCTTCGGAGCGTCTGCCATTGCGCCCTGCGAAAATGCGCAATGGTTTCCACGACGACCGCGTGGACGTGCATTGCCGGAACGGGAATCTCGGCCCAATCGCATGACGCACCTTGCGGCATGTCGCGCGATCCGGCGAATTGCCATGCGGGGCGCAGCATCGGTTATCCTGTCGTGCAACGTGCAACGATGACCGTCCGCGGCGGCACGCATGTGCGTCGCAAGGCACGCCAACGGGCTGCAAGGGCAAACGGCGACCGGAGGCTGCGCTGTCGCTGGGCCGGTGGACGATCGCGATGCAGCTGCCGGAGCCTGCCCGGCTCCGTTCGCCGGCGCACGCCGGGCGGTAATGACCCGGCTGCAGCGGGCGCGGGCGGAGAATGGGTTGAGGAGGTCACGATGAGCGCGAATATCGCATCGGGCGGCAGCGAGCGCGTGGAGCAGATCCGGGCCCTCGTGCAATCGAAGGTGGCGACCGGCCAACGCGCGACGATCGAGGAACTCGTCCGCCGCTACTTTGACCAGGTCGATCCGGAGGACCTTTCGCTGCGGCAGCCCGCCGATCTTTACGGGGCCGCGCTCTCCCACTGGAGCTTCGCGCGCAAACGCGAGTCGGGGCGCGCCAAGGTTCGCGTGTTCAACCCGACCGTCGAGGAACACGGCTGGCAGTCGACGCACACGATCGTCGAGATCGTCAACGACGACATGCCTTTCCTCGTCGATTCGGTGACCATGGAGGCCAATCGCCATGGTCTGACACTGCACTTGATCATCCATCCGGTACTCGCCGTAGTGCGGGACGGCGGTGGCACCCTCACGCAGCTCGCACCCGCCGGCACCGACGCGCGCCGCGAATCCTTCATTCACGTCGAAATCGACCGCACGTCCGATCCGGCCCGATTGGAAGCGCTTGTCGCGGACATCGGCCGCGTGCTCTCGGACGTCCGGATGGCCGTCGAAGACTGGAAGCCGATGCAGGCCCGCATACCGGTCATTCTCGCCGAACTCGAAGAGCGTGCCCCGCCGATCCTTCCGGAGGAGCTGACGGAAGGAAAGGCGTTCCTGCGCTGGCTCGCCGAGAATCATTTCACGATACTGGGATACCGCTGCCATGACCTCGTGACGCAGGGCGGCGAGGACGTGCTCCGGATCGTGCCCGGCTCGAGCCTCGGCATCCTGCGCGAGGCGCAGAGCAAGGATGTCGCGGCGAGCTTCGCCGCGTTGCCGCCCGAGGTGCGCGCCTACGCGCGCGTACCCGAGCTTCTGATCATCACCAAGGCCAATGCGCGCTCGACGGTGCACCGGCCCGGCTATCTCGACTACATCGGCGTCAAGCGCTTCGACGGCAAGGGCGAGGTCTGCGGCGAACACCGCTTTCTCGGGCTGTACACGTCGGCCGCGTACAGCGCCAAGCCGGCCGACGTTCCGCTCCTTCGGCACAAGACCGCCAATGTCGTTTCACGCGCCGGCCTCGCTCCAGGCAGCCATGCGGGCAAGGCGCTTCTCAATATCCTCGAGACCTATCCGCGCGACGAGCTGTTCCAGACGAGCGAGGACGACCTGCTGTCCACCGTGGTGGGGATCCTGCATCTCGGGGAGCGGCAGCGCTTCCGCCTGTTCGTCAGGCGCGATCCGTTCGGGCGATTCCTGTCCTGTCTCATCTTTGCGCCGCGCGAGAACTACACGACCGAGCTGCGCGAGAAATGGCAGGCGATCCTCACGCAGGCGTTCAACGGCACCGGCGCGGAATTCAATGTCCACCTGTCGGAATCGATGCTCGCGCGCATCCTGATTACCGTGCGCACGACACCTGGCAGCGTGCCGGTCTTCGATCAACGCGAGCTGGAGGCGCGCCTCGCTGCCGCGGCGCGGCGGTGGGAGGACGATCTCCGGGACGCGCTGATCGAAGGTCTGGGCGAGGCGCGCGGCAGCGAGCTCTTTCTCCGCTTCGGGGGCGCGTTTCCGGCTGGGTACCGCGAGGATTTCGCGGCACGGGTCGCGGTGCATGACATCGAGATGATGTCGAAACTGTCGGCGGACGAGCCTTTGGGATTGAATCTGTATCGGCCGTTGGAGGTCGCGCCCGGGGAACTACGCTTCAAACTCTTCCATTGCGGCGGTCCCGTCGCGCTGTCCGACAGCCTGCCGATGCTCGAGCGCATGGGGCTCAAGGTGCTGGACGAGCGGCCACACCGGATCACGCCGGCGGACGCCGAGCCCGTCTGGATGCACGACTTCGGGATGCTGTCGACCGTCGCCGACGCCGAGGTCGAGATCGACGCGCTGCATGCGGTGTTCGAGGACGCGTTCGCGCGCATCTTCCGCGGCGAAGTCGAGAACGACGATTTCAACCGGCTCGTCATCGCGGCGCGGTTGCCCGCCGCCGACATCGTCGTGCTGCGTGCCTACGCGAAGTACCTCCGCCAGATCGCGTTCCCGCTGACCCAGGCGTTCGTCGAGGCGACGCTCGCCGCGCACGCCGACGTCGCGCGGATGCTGGTCGAGCTGTTCAAGCTCCGCTTCGATCCCGCGCTGCCGGACACGGGGCAGGCGCAGGCGATCGCAAAGATCCAGCAGATCGACCATGCACTCGATGGCGTCGACAATCTGTCGGAAGATCGTGTGCTGCGCCAGTACCTGATGCTGATCCTGGCGACGACGCGGACCAACTTCTGGCGCCACGACGGGGAGGGACGCCGGAGGAGATTCCTGTCGTTCAAGTTCGATCCGGCCAAGGTCCCGGGGCTGCCCGAGCCGAAGCCGATGTTCGAGATCTTCGTTTATGCGACGCGGTTCGAGGGTGTGCACCTGCGAGGCGGCAAGGTCGCGCGCGGCGGCCTGCGCTGGTCCGACCGGCCCGAGGATTTCCGCACCGAGGTGCTGGGCCTCGTCAAGGCGCAGATGGTGAAGAACATCGTGATCGTTCCGGTCGGGTCGAAGGGCGGATTCGTGCTGAAACGCGCGCCGGCGCCCTCCGACCGCGAGGCGTTCATGAAGGAGGGGATCGCCTGCTATCAGGACTATCTGCGAGGGCTTCTCGACCTGACCGACAATCGCGTCGGCGATACGATCGTCCCCCCGCCGCAGGTGAAGCGTCACGACCCGGACGACCCGTACCTCGTCGTTGCTGCCGACAAGGGAACGGCGACGTTCTCGGATTGCGCAAACGGCGTCAGCAAGGAATACGGATTCTGGCTGGGCGATGCGTTCGCGTCCGGCGGCTCGGTGGGTTACGACCACAAGGCGATGGGCATCACGGCTCGCGGCGCCTGGGAGTCGGTCAAGCGGCACTTCCGCGAGATGGGCGTCGACACGCAGGCCACCGACTTCGCCGTTGCGGGAATCGGCGACATGTCGGGCGACGTATTCGGCAACGGTCTCCTGTTGTCGCACCACGTGAAGCTCGTCGCGGCATTCGACCACCGGCACATCTTCGTCGACCCCGCTCCCAATCCCGAATCGAGCTTCGGCGAGCGCGAGCGGCTCTTCCGGTTGCCGCGCTCGTCTTGGGCCGACTACGACCCGAAGCTGATCTCCGCTGGCGGGGGCGTCCATCCGCGCAGCGCAAAATCGATCGCGATCGCTCCCGAAGTGAAAGCGGCACTCGCGATTGCCGCCGACACGCTTACGCCGACCGAGCTCGTCAACGCGATTCTGAAGGCGCCTGTCGACCTGATCTACAACGGCGGCATCGGCACCTACGTCAAGGCGACGACCGAAACGCACGCGCAAGTCGGCGACCGCGCGAACGACGCGCTGCGCGTCAACGGGAACGAACTCCGATGCAAGGTGTTCGTGGAGGGCGGAAACCTCGGGTGCACGCAGCTTGGCAGGATCGAGTATGCGCAGGCCGGCGGCCGCATCAGCACCGACGCGATCGACAACTCGGCCGGCGTCGACACGTCCGATCACGAAGTGAACATCAAGATCCTGCTCGGCATGGCGATTGCCGAGGGAGAGCTCACCGAGAAGCAGCGCAATGCGACACTTGCGTCGATGACCGACGACGTCGCCGCGCTCGTGCTGCGCGACAACTACTTCCAGACACAGGTGCTCTCCGTCACCGGCCGCATTGCGCCGCAGCTCGTCGACGCGCAGGGCCGTTTCATGCAGTTCCTCGAGAAGACGGGGCGCCTCAACCGTGCGCTCGAATTTCTGCCTGCCGACGAGGAGCTGGGCGAGCGCCGCGCGGCGGGCCGCGGGCTCACGAGTCCGGAGCGCGCGGTGCTTCTCGCCTACAGCAAGATCTGGCTCTACGACGAACTGCTGGCGTCGACGCTGCCCGACGATCCATGGGTGGTCACGGCGCTTGTTCGCTATTTTCCGCGCGCGTTGCGGGACAAGTACTCCGCGTACATGCCGCGGCATGCGCTGAAACGCGAGATCATCGCCACCCACGTCACCAACAGTATGGTCAATCGCGTCGGGAGCACGTTTGCCCACCGGTTGTCCGAGGCTACCGGCGCACGGCCGCACGAGATCGTCCGCGCGTATCTCCTTTCCCGGGAAATATTCGGCTTCGTACCGCTGTGGCACGCTATCGAGGCGCTCGACAACTCGGTTGCCGACGAGGTCCAGTCGACGATGCTGATCGACACGAGCCGGCAACTGGAACGCGGCACCACGTGGTTTCTGCGCTCGCGACGGTTGCCCGAGAGCATGGCGGCGACGATCGCCCACTTCACGCAGCGGGTCGAAGCGCTCTCGACGCGCCTCCCCGATCTGCTCGATGCAGGCGATCGTGCGCGCATCGCGGCCGCGGTTTCCGATTACGTCGCGAAGGGCGTTCCCGAGGAATTGGCGGCGCGTGTCGCGACGCTCGACACGCTCCATTCGACGCTCGATATCGTGGAGGTCGCGGGCGCCACCAAGCGTCCGGTCGAACTGGTCGCCGAAATCTACTTCGAGCTTTCCGCGCGGCTTGGTTTGCCGTGGCTGCGGGAACGGATTTCGGCGCTGCCGGGCGACCAGCATTGGCAGATGCTGGCACGGGGCGCCATGCACGACGACCTGTCGGCATTGCAGCGGACGATCGCGGGCGAGGTATTGATGGGCGGCGGGGATCTTCCCGCGTCGACCGCGCTGATTGCCGCCTGGCAGGACCGCAATCGCCGCGCGATCGAACGGACGCAGCAGCTGCTCGCCGAACTGCGCACGGTGAACTCCGCCGACACGGACATGCTGGCGGTTGCTCTGCGCGAACTCCGCAATCTCGCGTAGCGGCCGAAACCCGGATCCGCTCGCCCCGCGCCGCATCGCCAACGGGATCGTGGTCCGGAAGCCGGCTCCGGGGTGTCCCCGTCGCGTCCTGTTCCTTCCGGGACGACGGCGTCAGATATGTGCGGCCGCCAGGACGCCGAGCGCGATGGAGACGCTGGCGACGGCGAGCGCACCCAGCCCCATCGCCTTCTGACGCGTGAGTATCGTGATCGCCGCCAGCGCGATGGCGATCTGGATCAAAGTCATCGCCTGCGCCCAGCGGTGGTGGACGTGCATGGCGGCCTCGCTTCTCGCCTCGGCCGCCGTGCTGGCAGCCTCCTGCTTCTTCGCTTCGACCATGATGGGTTCCTTTTCCGCCTTGTAGCGTTCGAGCTCCTTCATGTATTTCGTCTGCTGCTCCCCCGTCGTGATCGTCGCGCCCAGCTCGGCGAGATTCTGCTTGTTGCTCTTCGCCTGATAGAAGTTCCACTGGTCGGAAGCTTCGGTCTTCCGTATCGCGGCCTCGTTCTTGAAGAGTAGCGCGTCGTTCTGCGTGGCGCCGGCCATGTAGCCGAACAGCGCGCCGATCGTCGCGAAGATCGCCGTCATCACCGCGACGCGACCGGCGAACGGATCCCCCGAATGCGCCGCGTGTTCGACTTCGTGGTCGTGCGGACCGTGGACATGGAAATGGCCTTCGGACATGGAGACTCCGTGAATGTTTGGGTTGGCAGGAACGTCGCGGGCGATCGAGATCGCCCAATGGCGGCAACCGCCGCGACGGCCGCGCGATCGCCAGCGACGGCGCGCAGCGTAATCCGGCGCGCGTTGCAGCGCAATACCGACATCATGCCGAGACGGCCCGTGGGGAGCCGGGCCTGGCGGCACTCATGGGCGCGGCGGGCCCTACCGGCTGTGCGGGATCGCGGCCCCGGCGAGGTTTACGACATCGAACGTTCGTAGGTCACGAAGGCATATTCGAATCCGTCGGCGCCGTCCTGTACGCGCGATTCGCGGGCCGTTTCGCGCCAGGCGCTGCGGTCGAAGGACGGAAAGCTCGCATCGCCGGCGAAGGATCGCCGGATCTCGGTAAGGTGGAGCGTCATCGCGCGCGGAAGCGCATCCCGGTAGAGGGCGCCCCCGCCGATGCAGAAGGCCGGTTCCGGAAATCGGACCAGGGCGAGCGCGCCTTCGAGCGACGCGGCGACCGCCGCGCCGGGCGCGCGGTAGCCCGGCTGACGGGTGACGACGATGTTCTGCCGCGAGGGCAAGGGTCGGCCGATGGATTCCCACGTCCGGCGCCCCATGATCACGGCATGGCCGGTCGTCAGCGAGCGGAAATGCTTGAGGTCGTCGGACAGGAGCCACGGCAGGCGATTGCCGACGCCGATCACCGCGTTGGCGGCGACGGCCGCGATTATGGCCAGCGCCGGCCCGCCACCGTCGATTGGCGCCGCATTTGTCCCGGGTCCTTCGTGCGCCGTTTGCATTCGCCCATTCGCCGCCCGCACAGCGGTGTCATAATTGCCGCAAATTATAGCGGCCGTTTCCGTGTATTACCCTCGTTCGTTTCTCAAATTCATCCTGCTGGGCTTTCTGCTCGTCAGCCTCCCGCTGGTCTATGCGCTTGCCGAGCTCATCCTTTCGCTCGACCGCCTTCAGGTCCAGGGACAGGAAGCCGTTCAGCAGGCAGCACAGGCAGGGCGCGCCAGCCGCCAGCTGTTCGAACAGGCGGTGACGCTCGAACGCGTGGTCCGGCAATACCTGATTCTCGAAGACGGCGCACTGCTCGATGACTACGGCCGTGTCCGGCAGGTTTTTCGAGGCACGGCGCGCCAACTCGCGCTTCTGCCGCTGGCCCCGGACCAGCTGGTGGGGCTCGATGCTCTCGCCGATTCCGAAAGCCGGCTGCACAAGCTTCTGGTGGCGCCGCAGCGGCCGCCCGATACACAGGAACGGCTGGCGGTCGGCTACGCCAAGCTTACCGACGGTGCCCAGTCGATGCTCGGAGCAACGAACGAATTGACCGAACGCGCCATCGTCCGGTTGGAGGACATCGCTTCGGAGGGCAGGCAGAAATGGCTCTACCTCGCGCTTGCGACCGTGGGAATCGCGGTTGCGCTGGCCGTCCTGTTCGCGGTGCTGATCGCACGCCCGATCCGCCAGCTCGACCAGGCGATTCGGCGGATGGGCACCGCTGACTTCACGCACTCGATCGAAGTCAACGGACCGCAGGATATGCGCTACCTGGGCCAGCGTCTCGAATGGCTGCGCTCGCGGCTGCACGATCTCGAGGAGCAGCAGAACCGCTTCCTGCGGCACGTGTCCCATGAATTGAAGACGCCGCTCACGGCGGTGCGAGAGGGCGCCGAACTGCTGCGCGACAATGTGGGCGGCACGCTCGCGCCCCAGCAGCGCGAGATCGTGCGGATCGTCCGCGAGAACACGCTGCAGCTTCAGAAATTGATCGAAGACCTGCTCACGTACCACCAGACACGCGCGATGGAGCCGCAGACGCTGGGTGCCGTAATGCTTGCGGATGTGATCCGGCGGGTCGTGAAGGAGCACAAGCTTGCGGCACTTGCACGGGTGATTACCTTCGAGGCGAAATTGAGTCCCGCGATGGTTGTCGGCGACGCGGAGAAGATTCGCACCATCGTCGACAATCTGGTGTCGAACGCGATCAAGTATTCGCCGCGATCGGGAGTGATCACGCTCAATCTCGCCGAAGTCGACGGGTTCGCGGTGCTCGACGTGATCGATCAGGGCCACGGCGTCGACCCGGCGGACCGGGAGCGGATTTTCGAATCGTTCTATCAGGGCAAGCCGCCTGCCGAAGGTCGGGTGAAGGGCTCGGGGCTGGGGCTCGCCATCGCGCGCGACTACGCTCTCGCGCACGCCGGACGCGTGGAGGTCCTGAACCGTACCGATGGCAGGCGCGGCGCGAATTTCCGGCTTACCCTTCCGCACGCGCGCAGCGGCGAAGGCGCGGCCGTGCGCATCGCGCCTGCGGCGACGCCGATCACGATCGTGGGGGGCGAGTGAGCATGCGGCGTTGGCTTCCCGCGCTCGCAGCTGCAATCTGGTTAGCCGGCTGCGCCGCGCCGCCGACCGCGGTACCCGATGTCGACGCGGAACCCGCGGTCGTTCAGCCGCCTTCGGCACCGATGGTCGAGTATCCGCCCATCGAGCCGGTCGAATCACCCGCCCCGCCGCCCGAGCGGCTGGCGCCAGTGACCGAGCCGCCAGCGGAACGCCCGCCCCCGCCGGCCCCGGCCCCCAGTATGGCGCCCGAATTGCCGACCGAAGAGCAGCAGATGGTCGCGCTGCTCGCCGACCTGCAGCGTTACGGGGCGCTTCCTGGCGACGAACTTCGGCGCGAGCTCAACACGGCGACGCAGGCCCTTACGCGGCAACGAACCGACGCCAACCGTGTCCGGCTCGCCGTGCTGTACACGCTCGCGAAGACGTCGCCCCAGGATGATCAGCGCGCTTTGCAGCTGCTCGACAACGTCGCCAAGAACGTCCCCGGATCGCCGGCGATCAAACCGCTCGCCGCGGTATTGCAGATGCAGGTGACCGAGCGTTTGCGCGCCGTGCGCGACGAGCAGCAGAAGGCCGATGCAGCGCTCCAGAAGCTCGAAGCCCTGCGGGCCGTCGATCGGCAGCTGCTGCGCGACCGTTTCGGGGGCGGCGGGGGCGGCGGAGGCGGTGGTGGTGGCGGCGGGGGCAGCGGCCGCTGATCTCCGGCTCCCGAGGCGACGACATGCAATCCGGTGACATTCTTCTGGTCGACGACGATCCCGACCTGCTCAAGCTCATCAGCCTGCGCCTAACGTCGGCCGGGTACCGCGTGCGCACCGCGGACAGCGGCGAAGCGGCGCTCGCGGCATTGGCGGTCGCGCGCCCGGGCGCCGTGATCACCGACCTGCGGATGCCCGGCATCGACGGGCTGCAGCTTTTCGACGCGATTCACCGTCAGCATCCCGCGTTGCCGGTGGTCATCCTCACGGCGCATGGAACGATTCCCGATGCCATTTCCGCCACGGAGCGTGGCGTGTTCGGGTTCCTGACCAAGCCATTCGACAGCCAGGAGTTGCTGCAGAAGGTTGCGTCGGCCCTCAGATTGTCCGGAGACGCGCCGGCGGCAGGCCAGGACGGTTCCGGCGAATGGCGCGCCGGGATCATCACGCGCAGCCCGCAGATGGAAGATCTGCTCCGGCAGGCGCGGCTGGTCGCAGACTCCGACGCCAGCTTGCTGGTCAACGGTGATTCGGGCACCGGCAAGGAGCTCCTCGCCCGGGCCATCCATCGCGCCAGCCCGCGCGGCGACAAGCCGTTCGTGGCCGTGAATTGCGGCGCGATCCCGGAGCCGCTGCTCGAATCCGAGCTGTTCGGCCACGCACGCGGCGCGTTCAGCGGCGCTATCCAGGCGCACAAGGGCCTGTTCCAGGCGGCGGACGGGGGGACGATCTTCCTGGACGAGATCGGCGACATGCCGCTCGCGCTGCAGGTGAAACTTCTGCGGGTGCTGCAGGAGGGCGAGGTGCGTCCCGTCGGCGCGACGCAGTCGATACCGGTGGACGTGCGCGTAATTTCGGCGACTCACCGGGATCTCGATGCGCAGAAGGCCTCCGGGCAGTTCCGCGAGGACCTCTACTATCGTCTGAACGTGGTATCACTGAAACTGCCCGCGCTTGCCGACCGCCGCGAAGACATCCCGTTGCTCGCGACCCACTTCCTGCGCAAGTTGGCGGAGCGGTACAAGCGGCCCGTGCCGACGCTCGCGCCGGATGCCATGGCGCTGCTCATCGCGGCGCCGTGGCCCGGCAACGTGCGCCAGCTGCTGAATCTTCTCGAGCAGGCGGTGGCGCTGGCGACGACCAGCATGATCCCGGCGTCGCTCGTCCAGGGATCGTTGCGCGAAGACGCGAGTGCCCTGGTACCGTTCGAGGAAGCGCGCAAGCAATTCGAGCGCGACTATCTCGTGCGTCTGTTGAAGATCACCGGCGGCAATGTGACCCAGGCGGCGCTGCTGGCGAAGCGCAACCGGACCGAGTTCTACAAGCTGCTCCAGCGCCACCGGCTCGAGCCGGCGATGTTCAAGGAAGGCAAGCCGTCCTGAATGTCGGGTGCCGTGGAGCCGCCGGCGCGCGTGGCGCCCGGGCTCCCAGGACGACGGGCGCCCGCGCCGTCGTCATTCCATTGTCATTATTTTGGCCGAAAATGCTACATTTTCAGTGGCTGTTGTCGCCAAATGGAGACACTTTATTCGTATAGTAATCAATCATATAACATGAATGACACACAACCTGTCGGCGGAATGCGACAAAGCCCCGTCGCGCGCAATTCATTCGGAACTGCAAACTGCGTGCCTCCAAGCCGACCTTCACAGGGGACACGAATGACAGCATGACGGTTCGTCACGTTTCGCGAACTGCTGGCATGGCGTTTGCTTCGTCAGTACCAGGAAGCAACGCTGCCGGCCAAACCATCATGGACACATTCTCGCCCGAATTCGCGCATCACTGGCTCGCCAGCCAATCAGCCGCGGTCGACGATGTCGTCGCCGAGTGGGGCGTGGACGAGTCCCTTTCACCATCGCAGCAGGAAGCTCTGGACGCACTGGCGGATCGTATCTGCGCCGCGCGCAGCGTGTACTGACCCGAACGGATTCTGCCTTGACCTGAATGCCCGGCGGAGACGGCGCGGTTGCCGACTCCGGCAGGACTCCGGATCGTGCGATGTCCGGAGCATATGATCCCCCTTGCCCGCTACCTTCCTCCCGGCGGGCTTTTTTTTGCCTGTCGTGCCGCGTTCGCCCGCACGGACGGCCTCTTCGAACCGTCGAGCCATGCGCGGGTCGAGCGTCGGCCGCGTGCCGTGCTCGCCCGGCTCCGATCCCCGCTGCGCGGGGCCCCTCTCCGCCGCTCACACGGACGGCCTCTTCGGACCGTCGAGCCGTGCGCGGGTCGCGCGTCGACCGCGTGCCGTGTTCGCCCGGCTCCGATCCCCGCTGCGCGGGGCCCCTCTCCGCCACTCACACGGGCGGCCTCTTTGAAGGCTCGCACCGAGGACCCGTCGCGCGTCGGCCGCGTGCCGTGTTCGCCCGGCTCCGATCCCCGCTGCGCGGGGCCCCTCTCCGCCGCTCACACGGCTACCGATGCCTTGATCGCGGGGTGGGATTGGTAGCCGACGAATTCGAAATCCTCGAACGCGTAGTCGAAAAGCGAATCGGGCCGCCTCCGGATCGCCAGCTGCGGCGGTGAAAAGGGCGTGCGAGAAAGCTGGGTTTCCACCTGCTCCATGTGGTTGAGGTAAAGGTGGCAGTCACCGCCCGTCCACACGAAATCGCCGACGCCAAGGTCGCATTGCTGCGCAACCATGTGCGTCAGCAGCGCATAGGAAGCGATGTTGAACGGTACGCCGAGAAAAACGTCGCAGCTTCTCTGGTAGAGCTGACAGGATAGTTTTCCGTCCGCGACGTAGAACTGGAAGAACGCGTGGCAGGGCGGCAGCTTCATTCGCGGAATGTCGCCCACGTTCCACGCGGATACGATCAGGCGCCGCGAGTCGGGGTTCTTTCTGATCTCGGCAACGACGTTCGCCATCTGGTCGATGTGCCGGCCGTCCCCCGCGGGCCAACTTCGCCACTGGAAGCCATACACCGGCCCGAGTTCGCCATTCCCGTCGGCCCATTCGTCCCAGATCGTGACGCCCGCCGCCTGCAGCGATCGAACGTTGGTCTCGCCGCGCAGGAACCAGAGGAGCTCGTGGATGATCGACTTCGTGTGCAGCTTTTTCGTCGTCAGCAGGGGGAACCCTCCGGCGAGTTCGAAACGCAGCTGGTGGCCGAACACCGACAGCGTGCCGGTCCCGGTTCGGTCAGCCTTGCGGTAGCCGTGATCGCGGACATGGCGCATGAACTCGAGGTATTGGCGCATCGGCGGGATCACTCAACGCTAGGACCGGCGGAAATAGGGGGGTGGCGGCACCGGCGCGGGAGGCGCGACGCCGAGGTTGCAGGCGGAATTGTAGCGCGCCGCTCGGGGGCCGGCTGCGCGCGGCCCGACCGTCTCCAGGGATTGCCTCGGGGTTGCGTGCCAAGGTGCAACCGCTCGTCGGGCGCATCCGCCTAATCCATTGGGACGACTTGACAAACCGCCAGGCCTGACTAGACTACGTAACAACGCGACTAGTCTGTTAGTTGTGTTAGGAGCGAACCGGCAGCCCAGGAGGCACCGCATGCGACCGAGTTACGCCAAGGCGATCCCCCGCGCCTGGCGCCACACCGCCGCGATGTTCGTCGCGCTTGGCGACCCGCATCGGCAGCGCATTCTGCTGATGTTCGAGCCCGGCGAGCGGCTCCACGTCGGCCAGATCGTGGCGGCGTCCACGTTGTCCCGTTCCGCGGTCGCGCACCATCTCAAGGTGCTGCGCGGCGCGGGCGTGCTGAATTCCGAAAAGATCGGCAAGGAAGTCTGGTATTGGCCCGACCCCGGCGCGGTGCGTGCGGCGCTGACGGCGGTTCTCGACTATCTCGACCCACGGTAGCGCTGCAGGAGATCGCCATGCTTGCCTGGATTTTCGTCGCCTTCGCCGGCTTCTTCGTGCTCGAGGAGCGCCTCGGCGCGATGCTCGCATTTCGCGACGTACACAGCGACCGCGGATCGGCATGAACCGCCGCAGCTTCATTGCCGGCGCCGTAGGTGCCCTTTCGACAGGGTGCGATCTGTCGTGGCGGGAGGGCCTGCTGAATTCATGCCGCGCGGCGCTGCCGCCCGAGCTGGCGTCGCATTCATGGGTGGCGCAGGCGTGGCGCGGACTCGATCCCGGCAACGTTTGGGACGTCCACTGCCATCTGTTCGGCAACGGCGATTCGGGCGCCGGATTGTGGTTCAACCCGGCGATGGAAAACCTGCTCCGGCCGCAGCAGTATGTGCAGCGGCTGTTCTATCTGAACGCCGGTTGCGTTCACGACTCTCCCGGCCGCGTCGACGCGAGCGTCGTCGACCGCTTGCAGAATCAGTGCGCGGTGATGCCCCAGGGGGCGAAGCTCCTGCTGCTCGCCTTCGACTGGGCGCGCGGCGACCAGGGCGAGCCCTTGCCGGACCGGTCGACGTTCTACGTGCCCGACGCCTACGCTGCGGCCGTGGCTGCGCGCGAGCCGGCACGGTTCGAATGGGCGGCCTCGGTGCATCCTTACGCGAAGGACGCGCTCGCGCGCCTCGATTGGGCGGCAACGAACGGCGCGCGCGCGGTCAAGTGGCTGCCGTCAGCGCAAGGGATCGACCCGGCGTCGCCAAAGTGCGACCGATTCTACCGTCATCTCGCGGCGAGCCGGCTGCCGCTCATTTCACACGCCGGGGATGAGCGCGCGGTGCGGGGCCACGACGAGGCGCTCGGCAACCCTCTGCGGTTGCGACGAGCGCTCGACGCCGGCGTCCGAGTGGTGGTCGCGCATTGCGCGTCGCTCGGCGCCGGGCGCGACCTCGATCGCGGTACGGGGATGCCGCTCGTCCCGAATTTCCGGCTGTTCGCGCGCCTCATGGATGCGCCTGCACACGCGGGGCGTGTGTTCGGCGACCTTTCGGCCGTCACGCAGGGCAACCGCATCGACGTGCTGGCGACCCTGCTGGAGCGGCGCGACTGGCATCCGCGGCTTCTCAACGGCTCCGACTACCCTCTTCCGGGCATACTGCCGCTCGTCTCACCGGACCTCCTGGCCGAGCGCGGGCTGCTCACGCCCGAGGCCGTCCCGCTGCTCCGCTCGATCCGCGAGCACAACGCGCTGCTGTTCGATTTCGTCCTGAAGCGCAGCGTCGCGTCGAACGGCGCACGTTTCGGGAATGGCGTGTTCGAGACGCGGTCGTTCTTCGTCAACCCGGCCTGAGGACACCCTCGACCCATGCATACGCCCAGCCAGTTCGACCTGCTCCGCGAGCGCCGCTTCGGTCCGTTCTTCTGGACCCAGTTCCTGGGCGCCGGCAACGACAACATCTTCAAGAATGCGCTGATCATCTTCGTCGCATTCCAGGCGGCGAACCTCACTTTGCTCGACCCGAACGCGCTGGTGAATCTCGCGGGCGCGGTGTTCATCGCGCCCTTCGTGCTGCTCTCCGCGACGTCCGGGCAGCTCGCCGACAAGTACGAGAAATCACGGCTCATCCGCTGGATCAAGCTTTTCGAGATCGCAATCATGGCGCTGGGCCTGGCGGGCTTCTGGCGGCGCGATCTCGCGATGCTCTTCACCACGCTGGCGCTGATGGGCGTGCATTCGACATTGTTCGGTCCGGTCAAGTACGCGATCCTGCCTCAGCAACTTAAGAGCGAGGAACTGATCGGCGGCAACGGGCTGGTCGAAATGGGGACATTCGTCGCAATCCTGCTGGGCACGATCACCGGCGGGCTCGTCATCGCGATCGACCCGGGCGGTCCGCTGATCGCCGGTGCGATCGCGATTGCGGTTGCCGTCGCCGGTTACGTTGTCAGCCGCGGCATCCCCGAGACACCGGCGGTGGTGCCCGACCTCGTGCTCAACTGGAACCCGTTCACCGAGACGTGGAAGAACATCCGGTTCGCGCAAGGCAATCGCGTGGTGTGGCTGTCGATGCTCGGCATCTCGTGGTTCTGGTTCTACGGCGCGCTGTTCCTCGCGCAGTTCCCCGGATTCTCGCGCGACGTCCTGGGTGGCAATGAGCACGTGGTGACGCTGCAACTCGCCCTGTTCTCGGTCGGCATCGGCATCGGGTCCCTGCTGTGCGAACGCCTGTCGGGGCGCCGGGTGGAATTGGGACTGGTGCCGTTCGGTTCCATCGGACTCACGCTGTTCGCCGTTGACCTCTGGTTCGCGAGCCGCAACCTGCACGCGGTGCGACTCGCGGGCCTCGACGCCTTTTTCGGCGATCCGGCGCACTGGCGGGTCGCCGTCGACCTCGTACTGATCGGCCTTTTCGGCGGGTTCTACATCGTACCTCTGTACGCGCTGATCCAGGAGCGCTCGGCGCCGTCGCACCGGTCGCGAATCATCGCGGCGAACAACATCCTCAACGCGCTGTTCATCGTGGTTTCGGCGGGCATCGCGATCGGGCTGCTCAAGGCCGGACTTTCGATCCCCGAACTGTTCCTCGTCGTCGCGCTGATGAACGCGGTCGTCGCTCTGTACATCTACGGACTCGTCCCCGAGTTCCTGATGCGATTCCTCGCCTGGCTGCTCGTCCACACCTTCTACCGCGTGGACAAGGAAGGACTGGAGTCCATTCCCGAGGAGGGTCCGTGCATCCTGGTGTGCAACCACGTGAGCTATGTCGACGCGGTGGTCATCGCGGCCTGCGTGCGCCGGCCGATCCGTTTCGTGATGGATCACAGGATCTTCGCGGTACCGCTTCTGTCGTTCATTTTCCGGACGATGCGCACGATACCCATCGCTTCGGCCAGGGAGGATGCCGCGATGAAGGATCGCGCGTTCGCGGAAGCGGCGGCCGCGCTCGGCAATGGTGAAATCGTCGGCATATTCCCGGAAGGCCGGTTGACCACCAGCGGCGAGCTCAACCCGTTCCGCCCGGGCGTGCAGCAGATGATCGCCACGACGCCGGTGCCGGTCGTGCCGCTCGCGCTGCGTGGACTCTGGGGAAGCTTTTTCAGCCGCTCGCACGAGGGCAGGGCGATGCGGCGGCTGCGCGGAATGTTTTCCCGGATCGCGCTCGTGGCGGCTCCGGCGGTGCCGCCCGAGCGCGTGAGCCTGGAGGGACTGCAGGCGACCGTGCTTGCGTTGCGCGGCGAGCGGAAGTAACGGCGCTCGAGGCGCGGGGAGATCGCGATGTTGGCGCTGCTGGGACTGTTTGCTGGGGCTTGGATCGGCGACTTCCTGCTCGGAAGATGGGGGACGGCGATCGGTGGCATCGCCGGGTTTCTCATTGGCGTCGCGGTGATGCGCCGGCGCGAAGGGACCGCGCAGGGGCCGCCGAGCGATCGGAGTGCCACCACTGCGGGCCGAACGGCGGCCCTCGATCCCGCGCTGGCGGAACGCGTCGTTCTGCTGGAACAGCGCGTGGACGAGCTCGAGCGGACGCTGCGATTCGGCTTCCCGGACGAGGCGCGCCACGGCGACGGGATGGCAGTGCCGGCAACAAAGACATTGAATCCGCCGCTCGAAGCCGCGCCAACCGCTGCGGCTCCGGCTGCCGATCCGCTGGCCGTGCCCGGCGCAACGGGATCGCGCGCCGCCGTCGCACATGGTGCGGAGCGCGTGGTGCGACCGGCATCCGTCATCGAAGTGGAGCCCGTCGCGGCATCCTCAGCGGTGGCAGGCGACGCGCTGTCCTCCCGCCCGCCGGAACTCGGCCGCTTTGCGGCGCCCCGGGCGCCCGACGCGACGCGCCCGCCCGTTGCCGCGTTGCCACCCAATCCGGTCTGGGCGTGGATCGCCGGCGGCAACACGCTTGCGCGCAGCGGCGTGGTGCTGTTGTTCATAGGCGTCGGGTTCCTCCTCAAGTACGCGGCCGAGCACGTGCACGTGCCGATCACGGTGCGCCTGACCGGTGTGGCGCTGGGCGGCGTCGCGCTGCTCGTCGTCGGCTGGCGGCTGCGCGTCCGCCGGCGCGCGTATGCGATGGTGTTGCAGGGAGGCGGCGTGGGCGTGCTGTACCTGACCGTGTTCGCGGCGCTGCGGCTCTACGCGCTCGTCCCGCCGCTCGCGGCGTTCGCGCTGCTCGTGTGGATCTCGGCGTTGTCGTCGTGGCTTGCCGTGCGGCAGGACGCGATATCGCTCGCCGCGCTTGCCGTCGCCGGCGGTTTCCTCGCGCCGATCCTGACCTCGAGCGAAACCGGCAACCACGTGATGCTGTTCAGCTACTACGCGCTCCTCAACGCGGGCATCCTCGGCATCGCGTGGTTCAAGGCATGGCGCTCGCTCAACCTGCTGGGATTCGCGTTCACGTTCCTCGTCGGGACATTCTGGGGCGTGACGAGATACCGGCCCGAGAATTTCGCGACGACCGAGCCGTTCCTCGTCCTGTTCTTCCTGTTCTATGTTGCGATCGCGGTGCTCTACGCGCTGCGCCGATCCGTCGAGGTGCGCGACTATGTCGATGCCGGCCTCGTCTTCGGGACGCCGCTCGTCGCGGCCGGGCTGCAGAGCGCGCTCGTGTACGACGTCGAATATGGCATGGCGTACAGCGCGCTGGCCATGTCCGCGCTCTATCTCGGCCTCGGCCGGTTCCTCTACTCGCGTCGCAAGGAAAGTATCCGGCTGCTGGTCGAGAGCTTCCTGGCGCTCGGCGTCGTGTTCGCAACGCTGGCCGTGCCGCTCGGACTCGACGCACGATGGACATCGGCCGCGTGGGCGGTCGAGGGTGCGGCGATCCTCTGGTCGGGCGTCCGGCAGCAGCGCGTGCTCATGCGGGCGTTCGGCCTGCTGCTGGAGTTCGGTGCCGGCGTCGCGTTCGCGCTCGGGCTGTCGCTGTGGATGCCGGCGACGATGGCGGCCGCGATCCCGGTCGCGAACAGCGCGTTCGTCGGAGCCGTTCTAGTCTCCCTGGCCGGACTTTTCAGCGCGTGGCGACTGCAGCGCGAAAAGGATCGCCTGCCGGAGGCGGAACGCGCCTTTTCCGGCATCGTCTTCGCCTGGGGTGTCCTGTGGTGGCTGTTCGCCGGCTGGCACGAGATCGATCGCTTCGTCCCGCCGGACATGCAGATGGCTGTGGAGGTGGGGCTGGTGACGGCGACTGCCATTGCCTTCGCGGCCGCGGAACGGCCCCTGCGCTGGCCCATGGCGCGTTTCCCTGCATGGCTGCTGCTGCCCGCACTGTTCGCCATCGCGGTATTCGCTATCGCAGAGGTCACGCATCGATCCGGTCACGTCTTTGCGCATGGCGGCTTCGTTGCGTGGCCGGTCGCGGTCGCCGCCGTCGTCGCGTTGCTCCATCGTTTCGATCGATCCGGTGAATCGGGGGTGAATTCGAACCCGAACCCGAACCCGAACCCGCGCGAAGCCTGGCATGCGGGACTGTGCTGGCTCGTGCTGCTGCTCGCCGCCCACGAACTCGCCTGGGTTGGCAGCCGGATTGCGTACGGGCATGGGGCATGGAGCGCGGCGCCCTGGGGGCTCGTTCCGGCTTTCGGCCTCGCTGCGATCAGCGCGCTCGCTTCCGGAACGAACTGGCCGGTCGGCGCGCATCGACGCGCCTACGTCGTGATCGGCGCGATTCCCGTGGCCGTGCTCCTGGCCGTCTGGTCGCTTGCCGCCAGTGTCCACGGGGACGGCAATCCGACCCCGTTGCCGTACTTCCCGCTCGCCAATCCGCTCGATCTCACGCAGGCGATCGTGCTCATTGCCGGCGCGATGTGGGCGGTGCGGGTCCGCCGCGAGGACCCTGCCATTTTCGACGCGTTGCCACGCGGCAGCGCCGCCGCCTTGCTGTCGGCGCTCGTGTTCCTGTGGGTCAACGCGATCGCGCTGCGGACGATCCATTTCTGGTACGACGTGCCCTACACGGTGGGCGCCCTGTGGCGTTCGATGCTCGTGCAGACGGCGCTGTCGCTGCTGTGGTCGTCGATCGCGCTGGGGACGATGGCGTTCGCAAACCGGCGTCAATGGCGCGCACCCTGGACAGCAGGAGCCGCGCTGCTGGGAGTGGTCGTCGCGAAGCTGTTCCTGGTCGAGCTGGCGCAAGTCGGGACGATCACGCGGATCGTGTCGTTCATCGGTGTCGGCCTGCTGTTGCTTCTGATCGGATATCTCGCGCCGTTGCCGCCGAGGCGCAAGGAGGGCGCACCGTGATTCGTCATTTCTTCGTCGTCTTTCTTGCCGCCACATCCGCGCATGCGGAGCAGCAGGCCGATTTCGCTTTCGGCATGCCGCTGTCGCCGGGCGGTCCCGGCGCCTTCCAGCGCGCGGCGATTCCCGCCGCCGTCTACGAAGGCGTCGCGAAGCGCGATCTCGCCGACCTGCGGGTGTTCAACGCCGACGGCGAGCTCGTCCCGTTTGCGTGGGTGCCTCGACCGGCGTCGGTGCACGAACGTCCGCCGGCCGTCGCGCTGCCCATGTTTCCGCTCTACGCCGATCGCGAACGGCGCGACGTCGCGGGACTCGCTCTCACGGTCGTCCGGAACGCCGCCGGCACGACGATCGACATCAAATCGGGAGAGCGGCAGCCGGCGACCGGCCGGGAACTCGGCGGCTATGTGCTGGACACCTCGGCGCTGGCGGAGCCGCTGACTGCACTCCTGTTCGCTCTGCCGCCATCGGCGGGCGCGCCGACGATGC
This sequence comes from uncultured beta proteobacterium, assembly GCA_963726775.1. Classification (GTDB taxonomy): domain Bacteria; phylum Pseudomonadota; class Gammaproteobacteria; order Burkholderiales; family Casimicrobiaceae; genus CAIWHR01. Next base: position 187,106 of record CAVSDL010000001.1, on the reverse strand, counting down.
GGCTGCGCCTCGACGCAAGCGACGATCTTGCGGAATGGCGCAGCATCGCATCGGATGCGACGCTGGTGAATCTGGAAAGCGAAGGGCGCCGCCTCACGCGCGACCGCATCGATATCGTTCCGACGACGGCGAAATACCTGCGCGTGTCGTGGACGGTCGGCCGGCCGGCCATCGAGTTCACCGGAGTGAGCGGCGAGTATGGCGAGCGGAACGTGGAAGCGGCGCGGGAATGGCGCGAGGCCGCCGCATTGCCCGTGGCGGATCGCGACGGCGAGTTCGAATACGATCTCGGCGGCGCATTCCCGGTGGATCGGATCGGCATCGTGCTTGCCGAGCCGAACTCGATCCTTCCGGTGCAACTCCTGGCCCGCGCGGCGCCGGCCGAGCCATGGCAGGCCGTGTCATCGACGGTTTTCTACCGGCTGTCGCAGCCGGGCGGCGATGTCACGAGCGGACCCGTCGCGGTCGTCGGTGGCGAGCGCCGGTATTGGCTCCTTCGTTTCGATCCGCGAGCGGGCGGGACCGCGCGCACGGCGCCGCGATTGCGCGTCGGCTGGCAACCGCAGGAAATCGTTTTTGTCGCGCGAGGTCCGGCACCGTTCATGCTGGCTTACGGCAGCCGCGTCGCGAAGCCGGGCACTCTGCCCATCGAAACGCTGGTTCCCGGATACGACCGTGCGAAGGGGCTGGCGCCGGACGTCGCCGCCGCGCATACGGGTCCGCCGATGAAGCTTGGCGGCCCCGATCGTCTGCGCGACCCGCCCGATGTCAAGCGCTGGGCGCTGTGGGCGAGTCTTGCGCTCGGCGCCCTGGTGCTGGGTTGGATGGCGTGGCGGCTATCCAGGGAGATCGGCATGGCACCGTCGCCGGAAGCGGATCAGGCGAAAGCGCCGCCCGATTGATCGCGTCATGGCGGCGCTGGCGCGTATCCCCAGGCCGCGACGACCGGCGCCGGCAGCACGATGCCCGAAGGTCCGGGCAGCACGAAAGCGATGCGATCGGCAAGACGCGTGGCGTTCGGGTTGATCTCGACGACCGTCGCGCCATGGTTTCCCATCCACTGCGCGCGTCGCGCGCGAACCGAATTTGCGGACCGGTCCTGCGCACGGATCGACGGGACCGCCGTGCTAAACTCGGCGCGACCCTTCCGCGGCAAGTGATCGATCTCGCGACAGCTCAGACATGTCCGGCAATACGTACGGCACGCTCTATTGCGTCACTTCGTTCGGCGAATCGCACGGTCCCGCCATCGGTTGTGTCGTCGACGGTTGTCCGCCCGGAATGCCGCTGGCCGCTTCCGACATACAAAGCGAGCTCGACCGGCGCAAGCCCGGCACGTCGCGGCACGTCACTCAACGGCACGAATCGGACTCCGTGGAAATCCTGTCAGGCGTGTTCGACGGGAAGACTACGGGTACGCCGATCGCACTCCTGATCCGCAACGAGGATCAGCGCAGCAAGGACTATTCCACGATCGCCGAAACGTTCAGGCCGGGCCACGCCGATTACGCGTACTGGCAGAAATACGGGATACGCGACTACCGCGGCGGTGGCCGCTCATCGGCACGGGAGACCGCGGTGCGCGTCGCGGCGGGCGCCATCGCGAAAAAATGGCTGGCGGCGCGCTATGGCGTTGCCATCCGCGGCCATCTCGTGCAGCTCGGTCCCAGCATCATTCCGTTCGAGGACTGGGCGCACGTCGCCGCGAATCCGTTCTTCGTCGCCAACGCGTCCATCGTGCCCGAGCTCGAATCGTTCATGGACGCGTTGCGCAAATCCGGCGATTCCTGCGGCGCGAAGATCGTCGTTGTCGCGAGCGGTGTGCCGGCGGGCTGGGGCGAACCGGTGTACGGGCGCCTCGACGCGGATCTCGCGCACGCGATGATGGGCATCAATGCGGTCAAGGGTGTGGAGATCGGCGCCGGATTCGCGAGCGTCGCGCAGCGCGGCACGGAGCATTCCGACGAGATGACGCCGCAGGGATTCGTCTCGAACAACGCCGGCGGCATCCTCGGCGGGATCTCGACCGGCCAGGACGTCGTCGTCACGCTGGCCGTGAAGCCGACATCGTCGATTCGTCTCGATCGCCGTTCGATCGACAAGTCCGGAAATGCGGTGATCGTCAATACGCATGGCCGCCACGATCCATGCGTCGGCATTCGCGCGACGCCGATTGCCGAGGCGATGCTGGCGATCGTGCTGATGGATCACGCCCTGCGCCATCGCGCGCAGAACGCCGATGTGGTCACGACGACTCCGAAGATCGCCGCGCAGGCGCCCGCGAAAATCGTGGCCAGGGTGAGACGCGGCGCGGCGGTCGACGATCCGGATCCCGACGAAGCCTAGGAGCCCGACAGGTTCCCGGCCTCCGCGGCGGCACCGGGGAAAGTCCGGAGGCCCGCCAGCGGCGCCGAAACTCGCTCAGGGCGTGCGGGTGCGGATTTTCGCGTCGGCGCTACCCCGTGCGAAAGCGAGCGCGACGTTGTCGCCGATTTCGATCTGCGCCGCGTCCTGGACGATGGCGCCCTGTGTCGTCGTGACGATCGCATAACCGCGCTCGAGGACGGCCTGCGGATTGAGATGCGCGAGATTCTGGGCCAGTGCCGCGAGCGCCACGGCCTGCGGCAGCGGTTGCCGCAGGCGCCAAAGGAGTTGCTGCGCGTGCCCGCCGAGGATCGATGCCGATGCGTCGAGGCGGTGCCGCAGCGCACGGACGAGCCGGCCGGCCGCGGCTTCGGCATCGCGCGCCTGTTGCCGGAGTCTTGCGGAAGGGTGGACGAGCCGCCTGGCGAGGCCGTCGAAGCGCTGCATCCGCGACTCCTGCCCGCGTTCCCCGGCGCGCTGCCAGCGCCCCGCAAGCGAAGCGATGACGCCCCGCACGGCCATGCGATCCGGAGCGACCAGCGCCGCGGCGCCGGTGGGCGTCGGGGCTCGCACGTCGGCGACGAAGTCGCAGATGGTGAAATCCGTCTCGTGCCCGACGCCTGAAACGACCGGCAGCGCGGATTCGTACACCGCCTGCGCGACGGCCTCCTCGTTGAACGCCCACAAGTCCTCGATCGAGCCGCCCCCGCGGGCGACGATCAGCACGTCGACTTCCGCGCGCGCGTTCGCGGTTCGGATCGCCTGCGCGATTTCGGCGGCCGCACTCGCGCCCTGAACCGCGGTGGGATAGATGACCACGGAAAGTGCCGGCCAGCGCCGCCGCAGCGTGGTCAGCAGATCGTGCAATACCGCGCCGCGCGTCGAGGTCACGATGCCGACGGAGCGCGGATAGGCGGGCAGCGGGCGCTTGCGCGTCTCGGCGAACCAGCCTGCGGCGTCGAGCCGTGCCTTCAATCTGGCGAATTGCTGGTACAGCGCGCCCAGTCCGGCAAGCCGCATGGTTTCGACGTTGAGCTGGAACTCGCCGCGCGCCTCGTAGATCGAAGCTGTCGCACGCAATTCCACCGCGAGTCCATCCTTCAGCGCGAAGTCGACGAACTGCGCCTTGTGACGGAAGAATACGCAGCGCACCTGTGCCTGCGCGTCCTTGAGATTGAAATAGCAGTGTCCGGACGCGGCGCGGGTGAAGCTGGAAATTTCACCTGACACCCAGACGAGACCGAGGTGCCGTTCCAGTATGAGTCGTGCGGAGCTCACCAGCAGCGACACCGGCAGGACCGCGGAATTCCCGCTCGTCGCGGCGACGTGCCCGTCGCTTTCGCGCGGCGAGCGCCCGATGCCGGGGCCGGAAATGTCCCCGGCGGCAGGAGTCGATCGTCGCGTCATGTCCGATCTGCGGCGCTCAACGGGAACGCATGCGCATCATCACATTTGTCGTGGACAAAATGTGAATGATTATCCGCTCGGAACGCGCTTTCGGAAGGCGCCGGAGCGCGCCGGAGCGCCGTTCGCGGCACCCGCGGGGCGCTCACAATACATTGATTCATATACGATTTAAACAGGCGCGAAATTGGGCATCGCAAGGATTTTTCCGGCCTGGGCACTACTTAGCGTCCGAATGTACAAGATATGCACACTATTATCCACAGGATTTGTGGACAACCCGTCGATTCTGCATGCGACGATGGTCCGCAAACCCTTATCTGGCGCGGGTTGCGGGGGCGCTGCTGCGGCGCACGGGGCGCGCGCGCTATGACGGGTGGAAGCCCGCGGGTTAGAATGGGGCACCGATCGCAATTGTTCATGAACAAACGACAATGAATGTTGCACCGCCGCAGACGACGATCGCCGGGAAGCGGCTGGCCCCCGGGCGCGATCCCCGCGAGGCCGCCGGCCGCGGCATCGGCGTCCATGCACCGGCACCGGCGTCGAACTTCCTGCGCACGATCATCGCCGACGATAACAAGTCGGGCAAGTATCTGGGTGAAGTAGTTACTCGCTTTCCGCCCGAGCCCAATGGCTACTTGCATTACGGACACGCGAAATCGATCATCCTCAATTTCGGCCTGGCCACCGAGAACGGCGGCCGATGCCACCTCCGATTCGACGACACGAACCCGCTCAAGGAGGAAACGGAGTACGAGGATTCCATCGAGGATTCCGTGCACTGGCTTGGTTTCGACTGGGGCGCCCACCTCTACCACGCTTCGGACTATTACGACGATCTCTACCGCTTTGCCGAATGGTTCATCGAGCAGGGCCTCGCGTATGTCGACAGTCAGTCCGGAGCGGAAATGCGCGCGCTTCGCGGCACGCTGACCGAAGCGGGTCGGGCGAGCCCGTTCCGCAGCCGCACGCCGGCGGAAAATCTGGACCTGTTCCGCGGAATGCGCGCCGGCGAGTTTCCCGATGGGACGCACATTCTGCGTCTGAAGATCGACATGGCGAGCCCCAATGTCAACATGCGCGATCCCGCGATCTACCGCATCCGGCATGCGTCGCATCATCGCACCGGCGATAAATGGTGCGTCTACCCGCTTTACGACTATACGCATTGCATTTCCGACGCGCTCGAACGGATAACCCACTCGATCTGCACGCTCGAATTCCAGGACCACCGGCCGCTGTACGACTGGATCATCGGCAAGCTCGCGGACGGCGGGCAGCTCCCGCGCCCGTTGCCGCAGCAATACGAGTTCGCCCGCCTCAACCTGACGTACGTCGCGCTGTCGAAACGCCGGCTGGTCGAGCTCGTGGAGAACGGCCACGTCGACGGCTGGGACGATCCGCGCATGCCGACGCTCGTCGGCGCGCGACGGCGGGGCTTCACCCCCGAAGGCTTTCGGCTCTTCGCCGAGCGCATCGGCGTGTCGAAATCCGATTCGTGGATCGACATGGGCGTGCTCGAGGACTGCATGCGCGAAGACCTCAACGCGCGCGCGCCGCGGCGGATCGCCGTGCTCGACCCGGTGAAGCTCGTGATCGAAAACTACGCGGCAGGGGCCACCGAGGAATGCTTCGCCCCGAACCATCCGCAACAACCGGAACTCGGCAGGCGCGTGCTGCCTTTCTCGCGCGAGCTGTGGATAGAGCGTGACGACTACCAGGAGCATCCGGAAAAGGGTTACTTCCGGCTGACGCCGGGAGGCGAAGTGCGCCTGCGCTATGGCTACATCGTCAAATGCATCGGAGCCGATCGCGATGCGACCGGCAACATCACGCTCGTACGCTGCACCTATGACCCGCTAACGCGGAGCGGCACGCCGGGGGCCGACGCCAGGAAGGTGAAGGGAAACATCCATTGGCTTTCCGTGGCGCACGCCGCGTCCGCCGAGGTGCGCGTCTACGATCGGTTGTTCGCCGTGCCGTTCCCCGGCTCGAAGAATCCGTGGGGAGCGCGCGGCGATGCGAGCGCTGCCGATGTACCTGCGGCCGTCGTCGCCGGCGACGAGGACGACGTGGATGCCATGCCTGTCGAGCGTAACTACCTCGATGACCTGAATCCGGATTCCAAGCGCGTCATCGCCGCGTATGTCGAGTCCGCGCTTCGCGATGCCGCGCCGGAGCAGCGATTCCAGTTCGAACGGCACGGATATTTTGTAGCCGACCTCGCCGATCATGCGCCGGGCAAGCCGGTGTTCAACCGCACGGTAACGCTCAGGGATTCCTGGGCCAAGCCCTGATGTTTTGCGGCATGACTCGCTGCGTCCGCGTGCCGGACGTCTCGCGCTGTTCTGTTGTCAGCGACGGTGCGCTAAGATGATGCTCGCGTCAGTGATTCCGGGGGATTTGCCATGAAACGCATCGTGCTGTTCGTCGTCACCAACCTCGCCATCGTACTCGTCCTTTCGATAGTCCTGCGCCTGCTCGGACTGGATCGCGCGATGTATTCGCAGACCGGCGTGTCCTACGGCGGGCTGCTGGCCTTTTCGGCGGTCGTCGGCTTCACCGGCGCGATCATTTCACTGCTGATGTCGAAGCCGATGGCGAAATGGTCGACCGGCGCGCATGTGATCGATCAACCGACCAACGAAGCCGAGGCATGGCTGGTGGAGACGGTGCGCCGTCTCGCCGCCAAGGCAGGCATCGGCATGCCGGAAGTCGCGATCTACGAGGGCGATCCGAATGCCTTCGCGACCGGCGCATTCAGGAATTCGGCGCTGGTCGCGGTATCGACCGGTCTCCTGCAATCGATGAACAAGCAGGAGGTCGAAGCCGTGCTGGGGCACGAAATCGCCCACGTCGCAAACGGCGACATGGTGACGCTGACGCTGATCCAGGGCGTGGTCAACACGTTCGTCGTGTTCTTCGCGCGCATCATCGGCTCGATCGTCGACAAGACGGTGTTCCGCACCGAGCGCGGCAATGGTCCCGGCTACTTCATCACGGTCATCGTTGCCCAGATCGTGCTGGGGATTCTCGCGTCGATGATCGTCGCCTGGTTCTCGCGCCGCCGCGAGTTCCGCGCCGACGCCGGCAGCGCGCAATATCTGGGCACGCCCGCGCCGATGGTCGACGCGCTGCGCCGCCTCGGCGGCCTGGAGCCGGGTGAACTGCCGAAAGCGATGAACGGCTTCGGCATCACCGACAAGGGAGGCGTGATGGCGCTTTTCTCGACGCACCCCCCCATCGAAGAGCGCATCGCTGCGCTGCAGAACGCACGGGCTCACGGGACGTAGGGCGCGCGAAAAGTCGCGCCTTCGAGCGCGTCGGCAAATCGACTTTCGCACATCCCGGCATTGCATACCCTACCGGAGGCGACGATGATCGAGTTCTATACGTGGCAAACCTCGAATGGCCAGCGCGTGGCGATCCTGCTCGAAGAATGCGGAATGCCGTACCGCGTGCACAAGATCGACCTGTCCAAGGGCGAGCAGCGGAATCCGGATTATCTCGAGACAATCCGGTAGGCGCAAATTGGACGGCCATGGCGATAGTCACGATGGTGTCGCGGGTGTGGGCGAAGCACGCCTTGAAGCCGCAACGGGTGGATCGACGGCTCCAACATCCAGCGTACGAAGGCGGCAAGTAATCAGTCCGGACCTGAACCCGCCGGCGCACGGCACCAGTGGTTCTGTTCGCGATGAGAGACTGCGAACCGGCGTTCACCGCAATCTTTTTCCAGTGATGCCGCTGTCGCCGGAAAGTCGCCGAGCAAGAAATGGCATGAAGTATTACCGCCACGGCTCCTTCGCTGTCGCCGCTTCAACGCCAGATCGCCGAGTGTTGGGCAAGACCGCGGACCGCCACACGTCGGCGGAGTTCGTGGCGTTTCTCACGGATATCGTGGTGAACCAGCGCAGAGGCAAAGAGATCCACGTCATTGCGGATAACCTTTCGGCGCACAAGACCAAGCGCGTCGATGCGTTTCTGGCGGAGCATCGCAACGTTCACCTGCATTTCACTCCAACCTACTCCTCATGGCTCAATCAGGTCGAACTGTGGCTCGCCGACGAGCGCGTGTCATCGCCGATTTCGCGCTCTACCCGAGCGTTCAGCCTTGCCGTTGGTCTGCGGTCGATAAGGACGAGTGAAACTGTGTTTGAGGCCAAGTCTTGCACATGCTCGGGCGAAGCGTTTGGAACGAAACGCCGAGCCGTTGTCGGTCAAGATCCGATGCACGGTGACCCCGAGTGTGGCGAAGTAGGTCACGGTGGCGCGGAGGAAGGCAATGGCGCTGGGTCGACGCTCATCGGGTTTCATCTGGGTAAAAGCGATGCGCGCATGATCATCGATGGCCACGAACAAGAATTCCCAACCAGCGCCGCTGACGCTGTCGCGCGGGTCGCCCGTGATGCGGTGTCCCAGACGGACGATGCGGCCGAGTTTCTTGGTATCCAGATGCACCATATCGCCTGGATGCTCATGCTCATAGCGGACGCTGGGGGCGGAGGGTTCCAGGTCGCGCCAACGGGACAGCCCGGCCCGGATCAGGACGCGGCTGACGGTACTGTCCGAAACGCCCAGGCTGCGGGCGATGCGGGCCTGGGTGAGCCGGCGCCGGCGCAATTCGACGATCCCCAAGGCGCACTCGGGCGCGATGGCGCGCGGGCTCACCCGCGGGCGCGAGGATGCGTCGCGCAACCCAGCCGGACCCTGCGCCAGGAAGCGGCCCAGCCACTTGCGGGCCGTCGGCGCACTCACACCATGCGCCGCAGCGGCCACCACCGGTGTCATTCCCCGTTCAACGATGTCGCACACCATTTCTTGTCGACGGACGAAAGTGAGTCGGGCATTCTTGTGGGTGTTCATTCGGCTGAGCTCCTGAGAGGTTGTGGTTGGGTTGCACCTCCCAGTCTCTCAGACTCAGTCCGGATGGACAGAAACAACGTATTGAAGCATCACAACTAGGCCTCTCCGGCCGGCGCATCACCGCTGCGCCCACGCCATTCGGGGTCGCAGTGCGCGAATCGAGGCGTCGTCCGGAGCGAATTTTCGAACCGCGATCAGCGCGCCCTCTCGCGCAGGAGCCGGTATTCGCCGAAAACGCCGATCATCGCGAGACCGGCGCGCGTCGCCGCGGGCAGCGCTTCGAGGTCTTTCGCGCGCGCGACGACAAAATCGGCCGCAGCGTCGGCCCGATACGGCGCGAGACCGGCGGCGTCCGTCACCTTTTCCGCCTTGCCGCGCGCGTAGAACTCGGCCGATGCCGGCCGTTGTCCCAGATACACGAGTCGTGAGTGATCGTTGCCACGCGAATCTTCGTAGGCTTGCACCAACGCCTTGTGTGACAGCACCGTTTCGAATCTCTGGCGCTGGGTCGCAATGACCGCCACGAACACGAGAGGAACGATAATTCCCGCCGCCAGCACGGCGCGCACTGCAGGGCGCAGCGAGCGCGCGTCGTCGCCCGTGGGGCGCCAGATGTCGCCGGTGAGGAGCGCGAATGCCGGCAGGCCGGGCAGGACATAGGTCGCGAGAATGTTGCCTGACACGGTGAAAAAAACCATCGGCGCCACGGTCCACAGCAGCAGGTAGGCGCGCCATGGATCGGCGACGAGGGTGCGCATGTCGCCGCGCCGTCGTACTCCGGCACGGATCAGCCACAGGAGACCGACGAGCGACCACGGTAGCGCTGCGGCGATCCAGTAGAGCCAGATCGTCCCGCGCGGCCTCGCGTGCGCAGCGCCATAGAGGTCGCCCTTCCAACCGGTTTCCGCAAAGCGCTTCCAGTGTTCGCCGACGAGAAAATAGTCGAGGAAGCCCGGGGACGCGCGCTCGGCGGCCCAGTACCACGGAACGACGAGCAACGCGGTCAGCATGAATCCCGCGACCCACGGCAACCGTCGCCAAACGGCGCGCCATTGCCCTGTCCAGAGCGCCCAGCCGGCGATCGGCAGCAACGTGAGCACGGCGGCGACCGGCCCTTTCGCGAGCAGCCCGACAGCGAGACCGACGAAGAAAACGATGCCCGCCGAGCGTCGATTTCGATCCGGCCCGTTCGTCGCTGTCCAGAAGCCTGCCATCGAAAGCGTCGTCCCCAGCACAAGAGCGGGGTCGGTCATCACGGCGCCGGCGGCTATGAATACGAGCCCCGTGGTTGCGAAGAGCGCCAGCGTCCACAACCCCTGGTCGCGGCCACCGCGCATGGTCGCCAGCAGTGCGACTGGCGCGCCGCAGCCCAGCAGCAGCAGGAACGAAGGCAGCCGGGCCGCGAATTCGCCGACCCCGAACGCCGCCATGGAGGCCGCCGACAGCCACGTCGACAGCGGCGGCTTGCCCCAGAACGGCACGCCGTAGTCGAATTGCGGCACCAGCCAGTCGCCTGTCTCCAGCATCTTGCGCGCGATCTCGGCGTACCGCGACTCGGTCGAGTCCATCAGCGGATAGGCCGCAAGCGTCGCCAGACGGACGCCAACGACGACGAGGATCAGCAGCGCGAGCCCGCGTCGCTCGCGCGCGGTCAGCGCAACGGCCATTGCCCGCGCGGCGCGTCCGCCAACTCATGTGTCGTCGCCAGCGGTCGTGCAGGCGGCAGTTTCCGCTGAACCAGGTAGAGCGGGCGTTGCTTGACCTCGATGAACATCCGCGCGAGATATTCGCCGATGATCCCGAGCGCCATCAGCTGGAGCCCGCCGAGAAAAAGCACGACGACGACGAGCGTGGGGTAGCCGCGAACCGGGTCGCCGAAAAGGAGCGTCTTGCCGATCACAAAGGTGCCGTAGGCGAACGCGACCAGTGCGGTGGCGAATCCGACGTAGCTCGCAACCTTCAGCGGCACGACCGAGAACGACGTGATTCCCTCGAGCGCGAAGTTCCACAAGCGCCAGTAATTCCATTTGGTCTTGCCCGCATGGCGGCCGTCGCGGTTGTACGGAATTTCCTTGCACGGGAAGCCGATCCAGGCGAAAAGCCCCTTCATGAACCGGCTGCGCTCGGGGAAGCGACGCAATGCGGCGACGGCGCGGCGGGACAGCAGCCGGAAGTCGCCGACGTTCTCGGGGATGTCGATCGTGCCCATGCGGCCGATCGCGCGGTAGAAGGCGCGCGCCGTCGCTTTCTTCAACCAGCTTTCCTGCGCGCGGCTCGCCCTTCGCATCAGCACGACATCGTGGCCTTCCTGCCAAGCGCGAACCATGTCCGGAATGAGTTCCGGAGGATCCTGCAGATCGGCGTCGATGACGATGACGGCGTCGCCCCCCGCATGGTCGAGGCCCGCGCTCATCGCGACCTCCTTGCCGAAATTGCGGGACAGATCGACGACCGCAACCCGCGGGTCGGTGCCATGGAACGAGGCGAGCAGCGTCATCGATCCGTCGCGGCTCCCGTCGTTGACGTAAACGATCTCGGTATCCGCCGCAAGACTGTCGAGCACCGCGGCGAGCCGCCGGTGGAACTCGGGAAGCACGGCCTCCTCGCCGTAGACAGGGACGACGACCGAAAGCGAAACGCGTTCGCCGGCTTGGGCGCCGCCGGACCGGAGACGAGCGCTCAGAACGTCCATGCGCGATTGGCGACGTACCCGGCCGCAAGGACCGCAAAGGTCGCGATCACCTGCGCAACGAGATAATGGGGACCCGCGAGCGCAAGTACCGCCGCGACGACGATCGCATTCAGCGCTATGCCGGTGATCGCGACGAGCGCGTAGCGCGGCATCGCCCGCCCGTGCGCCCGGCGGCTCGCGAACGTGAAACGATGGTTGAGCGCGTAATTGAGCGTCGCGCCGGCAACGGCGCCGGCGGTCGAGGCGACCACCGCGCCGACGTGGGCGAACTGCACGAGCGCGATCAGCACCGCGTAGTGGAAGCCGGTGCCGATGGCCCCAGCGCCTGCGTAGCGGAAGAACTGCAGCGCCATCGGCGAAGGAAGCGGAGAGGGCTCTCGCGTGGGCATCGGGCGGCGGTCCGGCAGAGCGCCGGTACGGTGCGGGCGACACCGACCGGAACCATAGTGTACCGAGACGGAGGTGCTCTCGATAGTCCGCCGCAGTTGCCGCTCATCGTGCCGTGTCATTCGACATGGCGCATGCAACGGTGCGCCGGCGGAAAAATCACGGCCGGCGGGGCGAACCCGGCCGGCCGCGGCATCGCGCCCCCGATGCGGGGGTCGCGCCTATTTCAGGTGATTCGAGACGAGCTTGGTCATCTCGAACATCGACACCTGTTTCTTGCCGCCGAACACGGCACGCAGTTTCTCGTCCGCGTTGATCAGGCGGCGGTTGATGGCATCCTGGAGCTTGTTCTTCTTGATGTAGTCCCAGATCTTCTTCGTCACGTCGGTGCGCGGCATCGGCATCGAACCGATGACGGCAGCGAGCACTTGCGACGGAGTCATGGGTTTCATGAACGCGGCGTTCGGCTTGCGCTTGGTCGCGGGTTTCTTCGCGGCTGATTTTTTCGCCGCGGGTTTTTTCGCCGGAGCCTTCTTTGCCGGAGCCTTTTTCGCGGCGGGTTTCTTCGCGGCGGGTTTTTTCGCGGCGGGCTTCTTTGCTGCTTTCTTGGCAGTAGCCATAGTTCTCCTTCCTATTGGTAGATGCTCAACACACAACGCCGAACACTCTGAAGCAGACCGTCCTGTCACGGGTTATTCTGCTCCATCGGCGGCAACTATAGCGCAATTCCGAGGGAAGGGTATCCCTCGCGCGGGGTTTTTTGGAGGGGGGTGCGCCGGTGTCGCGCGGATGGCGCGGCGCTCGCGTCGGGCGCAACCGAAAGCGTTTCCGCCGCGATGCCGGCGCTACATCGCGTGCGGTCCGCGCGGGCGAGCCAGCTCACGACCGCCTGGATCGTGGCTGCGTCGGCGAGGTCGACGACGTGCGCGCCGACGAGCGAAACGACGACAAACGAGCGCGGACTCGCGCCGCGCGCCCTGTTGATTCCGGGCATGATGGCCATGAGCGCCGGCGCCGCCTCCTCGCTGGGGAGGCCGACCCGATGCGTCGGAGGTCGCATGGCCGCGTCGCAGCGGGCACCGGGGAGCGGGGGACCACCGAAGCCATCGTGCCCCGGCAAAGGGACGCCCGCGTCGGGAAACGCGGACATGGGGGCGGTCGGGCCCGGCAGCGTCCGCAGCCCCAGGCTCACGAGGCCGACCGTGGAAACCACGCCAAGCGGCGTGCCGGCAGCCCGCGCGAGCGGCGGGGCCCGGACGTGACGATCAGGCAAGATCGGAGCGGGGATGCTGCGTTCGGTGAGCCGGGCGCACCGGCAGGCACCGATGGCGTCGGGACCCGCACGAGATTGCCGAACATCGAGGTCACGCGCCACCGACCGACGGCTGCTTGAATCGGCCCTGCGACGGTGGGACACTGTTGCGGCAAATTGCCGCATTCATGGCGCCGACCTTCGGCATCACGACGTTCGCGCTGGCCGCCGGCCTTTCGTTGCCTGGTTCCGCCGGTGCCGCGGAGCCGTTGCCGATTTTCGACGCGCACCTCCACTACAACGTCGAGGCCACCGCCGACTACCCGATCGCCGACGTTCTGGAGCGTTTCCGGGCATCCGGTGTGACGACGATCCTGGCGACCAGCCGTCCGAACGACGGCACGCGCGCGCTGGCGGCCGCCGAGGCCGGCGCTTCGCCTCGCGTCGTGCCGTTCATCCGCCCGTACCGCGACCACGCCGACCGCCAGACCTGGTTCAACGATCCGGCGATATACACGCTGGTCGAGTCCGAGTTGAAGCGCGACATCGGCTGGCGAGGCATCGGAGAATTCCATGTTTTCGGCCGTGACGCCGATACGCCGTGGGTGAAGAGGATCGTCGCCCTCGCAGTGGAGCGTGGGCTGTGGCTGCACGCGCATTGCGACGACGCGGCGCTCGAAATTCTCGTCCGGCACGACGCTCGCGTGAAGATCGTCTGGGCGCACACGGGCTTCTCGACCCCGCCAGCGAAGGTCGCGCAGTATCTGGCGCAGCACCCGAACCTGGTCGGCGAGTTGTCGTACCGGTACGATGTCACGGCGGACGGCAAGCTCGATCCGGCGTGGCGCGCGCTTTTTCTCGCTTTTCCGGATCGCTTTGTCCTCGGTTCGGACACGTGGATAAACCAGCGCTGGGCAAGCTATGGCGAGATCATCGCTTACTACCGCAGCTGGCTTGCGCAGCTGCCTATCGAGGTCGCCGGGAAGATCGCCTTCGGCAACGGCGAACGGCTGTTTCCCGCGCCGGCGGCGCGTTGACGCGGTTGGCAGCGATGCGCCGTATTGCGACAATGCCTGCCTCGATCATCCCGTCCTCGGATTTTCCATGATGCAGCTTCTCCGCTCCGGCCTTGCCATGGCGTTGCTTGCCGCGAACGCGCATATCTCGCAGGCGGGCACACTCTCGTTCCTCACCGAGGAAAATCCGCCGTTCAACTACGTCGAAAACGGCAAGCTCACCGGGTCGGTGACCGAGATCGTCATGCAGATCGCAAGCCGCGCCGGCCAGCCGGTGACGACCGAAGTGCTGCCGTGGGATACCGCGTTCATGCGCGTGCAGGCGGAGAAGAACAGCTGCCTCTTCTCGACGGCCCGGCTCGAGAATCGCGAGCGGCTGTTCCTGTGGGTCGGCCCATTGGCGACGAATCCGTGGGTGCTGTACGCCAAAGGCGATTTCGCGGTGCCCATCAAGGCGTTGAAGGATCTCGCCCCGTACCGGATCGGCGCCGTGACGCGTGACGCCAAGGGCGAATTCCTGCGCGAGAACGCGATCACGAATCTCAAGTTCGTCCGCGACGATCGCGACAACCCGCCACGGCTGCTGCTCCCCGTGGACAATCCGGACCACATCGATCTCTGGATCACCGGGCTCTACTCCGCCCGCGAGATCGCAAAAAAGGCCAAGGTCACTGGCGTCAAGCTCGTATTCATCGCCGCCGAGCAGCCGCTCTACCTCGCCTGCAACCCGCAGACGGATCGCGCCACCATCAAAGCGCTCGCCGACGCGCTCGAGGCGCTCAAGGCCGATGGCACCGTCGCGAGGGTCAACGCGAGCTACGAAGCGAAATTCGCCCAGTAGCCGCGGGGGGCAAGTCCACGACCCGGCAATGGAACCGGTGCCGGTCGCGCGAACTGTGCCATCCGCGATACGCCCCGGAAGGCCTCGCTGGCGCCGGCGACGATCGGCGTTCGGGATCGCGAGGTCTCGCCCCGCCAGCGCATCGGCAGAAGCCAGCGCCGCGGCAGGCGGCGGATTCGATGGCGTAAGATGCCGATTCGCCGCTGCATTTCCACCCAGACGTCCCGCTCCGTGAAAATCGCCGAACTGCGCATCGATTACATGCGTGAGACGCTCGACGAGCGCGATGTGGCCCCCGATCCGCTTCGCCAGTTCGAGCATTGGTTCGACGAAGCAGTCAAGGCGCAGGTGCCCGAGCCGAACGCGATGACGCTCGCCACCGCCTCTGCGGACGGCCGCCCGTCGGCGCGCGTCGTGCTGCTGAAGGACTTCGACGACCGCGGCTTCACGTTCTTCACCAACTACGGGAGCCGCAAGGCGCGCGAAATGGAGGGACGAAACGCTGCGGCACTGCTGTTTTTCTGGCCGGAACTGGAACGGCAAGTGCGCATCGAAGGCGTAGTCGGCAAGGTGGGCAGTGCGGAATCCCTTGCCTATTTTTCGATCCGGCCGCGCCTTTCTCAGCTTGGCGCCTGGGCCTCGCCGCAAAGCGAACCGATTGCCGACCGCGCGGACCTCGAAGCGCGCTTTGCGGCATTCGAGACGCGGTATCGTGACGTCGCGGCCGGGATTCCCTGTCCGCCGCACTGGGGCGGCTACCGACTCGCACCCGACGTCCTCGAATTCTGGCAAGGGCGTCCGTCGAGGCTCCATGACCGCGTTCGGTACCGCCGCAGCGCTGCGCGCCACGGCATCTGGACTATCGACAGGCTGGCGCCGTGATCCGGGTAGGGCACGCCCGGACGCATGGGCGTCGGATTCGCAGATGATTCGCGTCGCGGCTGTCGTTGCCACAAAGTCGCCGTGCGAGGAAGCGCACGTCGGCAGGCGTACCGGGAGTTCGAGGGACCGTGATTGACGGTGCGCGACGTGGTTCGCGCGCGCTGGCCGTGCTGATCCCGCTCGGGATCGCCAACCACATGGTGCTCACGGGTAGCCGCGTCACCGTTTCGCTCGACGCGCTGTCGATGGGTGCCTCGCCGCTTGCCGTCGGGTCGTTGATGGCGCTGTACGCCGTGGTGCCCATGCTCCTCTCCGTTGCGGTGGGGCGTTTCTCCGATCGTGTCGGCGTCCGCCGCCCGATGCTGATCGGCACCGCCGGCGTCGCGGTCGGCGCCGCGCTTCCCACGATGTTTCCCGGACTCCCGATGCTTTTCGCGAGCGCCGCGATCCTCGGTGCCGGGTTCATGGCGTTTCAGGTCGCCGCGCAGAACGCCACCGGCGAACTCGGCGGCCCCGCGCAACGCGCACGGAATTTCAGCCTGCTCGCGCTGGGCTATTCGGTTTCGGGATTCATCGGGCCACTCGTCGCGGGCTACACAATCGATCACTTCGGGTTTACGGCGGCGTTCGCATTGCTGGCGATCGTGCCGTTCGTACCGCTGGCCGTGCTGGCGAGCGGGCGATTCGCGCTGCCGGGACCCCATCCGCGCACCGCCGATGGGCACCATGGAGGCGTGATGGGGCTGATGCGGCACCGCACGCTGCGCCGAGTTTTCGCAATCAATGCACTGTTCTCGGCAGGTTGGGACCTGCACACGGTGTTTGTCCCGATCTATGGCGCGCGCATCGGTCTCACGGCCTCGGAGATCGGGCTGGTGCTGTCGACGTTCGCCATGGCGACCTTCGTCGTGCGACTGGCCATGCCGGCGATCGCAAGGCGAATGGCCGAGCAGCAGGTGCTCACCCTTGCGCTCTTTCTGGCCGGCGCCGTCTACCTGGCATTTCCGTTCGCGCGCGACTTGAGTGCCCTTCTGGTGCTGTCGTTCTGCCTCGGGCTCGGGCTCGGCAGCGGGCAGCCGATGGTGATGGCGCTGCTCCATACGCACGCTCCGGCGGGCCGCATGGGCGAAGCGGCCGGCGTCCGGATGTCGCTGGTGAATTCGATGGCGGTCGCCGTGCCGCTCGCGTTCGGGGCGCTGGGTGCTTCGGTGGGGCTCACGCCGGTGTTTTGGTCCGTGGGCGCATGCCTGACAACCGGCGGGTTCCTCGCTCGGCGCGGCGCGCGCGCATGAGACGCATTCAGGTCTCCCTGCGCTTCAGCCGCTCCTTGAAACTGCGACGGAACTTGGCGACTTTCGGCAGGACGACGAGCGAGCAGTACGGCTGCGTCGCGTTGCGCGCGAAATATTCCTTGTGGTAGTCCTCCGCCGCGTAGAACGGCACCGCCCCGGCGACCTCGGTCACGATCGGGTTTCGCCAGAGCTTTGCCGTGCCGAGCTCGGCAATCACGGCTTCCGCCGCCATTCTCTGCGCCGGCGTCGCGCAGAAAATCACCGAGCGGTATTGCGTGCCGGCGTCATTGCCCTGGCGGTTCAACGTTGTCGGGTCGTGGATGGTGAAGAACACGACGAGAAGGTCGCGGAACGCCAGCACCGAGGGGTCGAACGTGATGCGAACGACCTCCGCGTGGCCGGTGCGGCCGCTGCACACGTCGTCGTAGGTCGGATCAGCGCGCGCGCCGCCGGCGTAGCCGGATTCGACCGACCGCACGCCGGCCAGCTCGACGAACACCGCCTCGAGGCACCAGAAACAGCCGCCACCCAGGATCGCGGTTTCGGTGGTGGAAGCAGCGGCGGATGTCGTCATGGCGGCTCCTTGGGGCTCGGGGTCAAGTCGTCGGCGCACGCGGGCCGGTGACAATGGGTCGTTGCTTCCCGGGCGGACCTTACGCGGGCGGGACGGCTCCGCCGTGCCGCCGCCACGGGCCGCGGAAACGGCCGGGCGATGCGCGGCGGCGGCGCGCCGTCGGGATGCGATAATCGCGGCGCGTGGGCTCCCGGACGACGAGATGATGAGCGTGCTGCCGCGAGAAGGAAAGGAATTCGGGTCTTTCTGCCGTCCCGCGCGGGTCGAGCCGCGGGCTCCACGCTCGCGGTCGTCGGCGCCGCGGCGCGCCTGAGGGGCCGATGTTGCTGCGTCGGACCGTGTCGTTCGTACGCGGCGTCGTCTCCCGGCTCTCCGGCACCGGGATGGCGCGCACCGCTGCGGCGTTGTCGTTCACCACGGTGCTGGGCCTGGTTCCGCTCTTCACCATCGCGTTCGTCTATGTCGCACGCTACCCGCTGTTCCAGCAGTGGCAGGATGCGCTGGAGCGATTCCTGCTGAAGCACATGTTACCGGGCAGCGGTACTGCCGTGCGCGCGCATCTCGCCGAGTTCATCGCGAAGGCCGGCAACCTTCAGGGCGTGGGCATCGTGTTCGTCGTCATCACTGCCATGCTGCTGGTGGCCACCATCGAGCGCGAGATCAACGCCATTTGGGGCGCGAGCGAGCCGCGAACTTTTTTTCGGCGCGTTTTCGTCTACGGGCTCGGCGTGACGGCGGGGCCGTTGCTGATCGGCGCGGCGATCTACTCGACGACATGGCTGCTGGAGGCGTCGGTCGCGCAGGTGCCGTTCGTGTCGCACGCCGTGACGTTGCTGGCCGCGCCGCTCGCCGTGACGATGACCACGCTCGCGTTCACGTTGCTCTACGCGCTGATGCCGGTCCGCCGCGTGCCGCTCAAGGCGGCGATCTGGGGCGGTCTGTTCGCGGCGTTCGGTTTCGAGATCGCCAAGTACGGATTCCGCCTTTACGTCACGACCGTGCCGACCTACCAGATGGTCTACGGGACGCTGTCGACGTTGCCGCTGTTCCTCATCTGGATCTACGTGTCATGGGTCGTCGTCCTGGTCGGCGCGGCCGTCACGGCGACGCTGGCGGAAGGCGGACCGCGCAGGAGCCCGCGGCGGCCACGCTGAGAAACCGGGACCGTCCTTGCGGAATGCGCGGGGCCACGCTACATTGCAGGCAACTATTCGCAAGGGAGCAATTTCACCGTGTGGTCCATCATTCAAGCGGCCGGCTGGCCGATCTGGCCGCTGATCTTCGCATCGGTCATCGCGTTGGCGCTGATCTTCGAGCGTCTCTGGTCGCTGCGTCAAAGCGTCGTCGCGCCCGAGGACCTCGTTGATCGGGTCCTCGCCGGCTATCGGCAGAGCGGCCTCACGCCGGAACTGCTCGCCAAGACCGCGCAGCACGGTCCGTTGGGACGCATTCTCGCGGCAGGCCTTGCCAACGTGAGAAGCCCGCGGCCGGTCATGCGGGAGGCGATCGAGGAAGCGGGCCGCGTGGTTACGCACGAACTGGAGCGTTTCCTGACCACGCTGGGCACCATCGCCGCGATGGCGCCGCTGCTGGGCCTGTTCGGAACCGTTGTCGGCATGATCGAGATCTTCGGGTCGCAGACGGCGGCGGGCTCGAATCCGATACAGCTTGCGCACGGCATCTCCGTCGCGCTGTACAACACGGCTTTCGGCCTGATCGTCGCCATCCCGAGCATGATCTTCTACCGGCATTTCCGCGCGACGGTGGACAGCCTTGGTGTCGAGATGGAGCAGCAGTCGATCAAGCTCGTCGATCTCGCGCACGGCGAGCGGAAGTGACTGCGGGACCGTTGCGATGAATCTGCGCGGCACGCGTTCACGGGACGACCCGGAAATAAACTTTATCCCCCTGATCGACGTCCTGCTCGTCATTCTCATCTTCCTGATGGTGACGACGACCTACCAGCGCGTCGCCGAATTGCAGATCACGTTGCCCGAGGCCGACGCCGAGCAGTTGAAGCAGCGGCCGAAGGAAATCAACGTCGGCATCGATGCGCAGGGCCGGTACGTGATCGACAAGTCGGTTTTCACCTACAGCAACGTCGCCACGCTGGCCGATACGCTCAGGCGGGCGGCGGGCGATGCCAGGGAACCGGTCGTCATCATCAACGCCGATGCCAACGCGACGCATCAGTCGGTGATTCACGTGATGGAGGCCGCGCGCATCGCGGGATTCATCCACATCACGTTCGCCACGCAGTCTCCTGTGAAGTGACGCGGCGTCCCGAGCGCCGGACGCGAAGCGTTGCAGCGATCGGAGACAGCCGCATCGTCCGGGGCGTGCGCCCACGCGGGGTCTCCGGAGTCGTCCGTCTCTCCCGGGCAAGCGGGGTCGAGGGATCTTCCGGGAGCCGCATCATTGCGGACGGCGCGGGGAACCTCCCAGTCCGATGCCATTGAACTGGTCACCCCGCTCCGCCCGGTGAGGCAACGGCATTGCCGCGTTTCCGATGACCTACTCTTCCCGCCTCGTCGCCGCCTGGTATGCCCCGCGGTTGACCGCGCTGGCGCTGGCGCTTGTCCCGCTGTCTCTCGCTTTCATGTTCGTGTCCGCGCTGCGCCGCGCGTTGTTCCGGTCGGGGGTCCTGAAGGCCCGGCGGCTCGCCGTTCCCGTGGTCGTGATCGGCAACATCGTGGCCGGAGGCAGCGGCAAGACGCCGCTCACCGCCGCGCTCTGCCGTGCACTCGCCGAACGTGGATGGCGCCCGGGAATCGTTTCCCGGGGCCACGGCAGGCAGACAACCGGCGGCGACGATCCGCTGATCGTAGCGCCGGATTCGGACGCTGCGCAGGTCGGCGACGAACCGCTGTTGCTCGCTCGCTCCGGGTTTCCCGTGGCCGTGGCGCGCGATCGCGTCGCCGCCGCACGCGCCTTGCTCGCTTCGCATCCGGAGTGCGACGTGATCGTCGCCGACGACGGCCTGCAGCACTACCGGCTCGCCCGCGACGTCGAGATCGCGGTCGTCGACGCGGCGCGCGGCCTCGGCAACGGTTGGCCGCTCCCGGCGGGCCCGCTGCGCGAGCCGCGGGCGCGGCTCGACGAGGTCGACGCGGTGGTGGCACTGGTCGCGCCGGGCGCGCAGGCTCCGCGAATCGTGACCAACGCCTACGTGATGACGCTCGCGGGCGATACGTTCCGGCGTGTCGGTGATCCGACGGTAGTGCGGACGGCGTCGGCGTTTGGCGGGCCCTTCGTGCATGCCGTCGCCGGCATCGGCAATCCCGACCGGTTCTTTGCGCAGCTTGCCGCGATGGGGATCGCAGCGACGCCCCACGCGTTTCCCGATCATCATCGCTTCGACGCTCCCGACCTCGCGTTCGCCGGCGCGCAAGCGATCCTGATGACGGAGAAGGATGCGGTAAAATGCGCAGTGTTCGCGAACGAGCGCTGCTGGTACCTGCCGGTGCGCGCGCATATCGACCCGGCGCTCGTCGCTCGCGTCGAGGAGGGGCTCCGTGGATCCGAAGCTGCTTGAAATCCTGGTCTGTCCGGTCACCAAGGGACCGCTTGTTTACGATCGACAGAAGCACGAGCTGATTTCGAAGTCCGCCCGGCTGGCCTACCCGGTTCGCGATGGCATCCCCGTGATGCTGGAGGAAGAGGCGCGCCGGCTCGAGCCATCGGAATACGAGTGAGCCGGATGTAGCGGTGCGCAAGGC
The DNA here is from genome assembly GCA_963726775.1 of uncultured beta proteobacterium. Classification (GTDB taxonomy): domain Bacteria; phylum Pseudomonadota; class Gammaproteobacteria; order Burkholderiales; family Casimicrobiaceae; genus CAIWHR01. The sequence goes on along the minus strand of CAVSDL010000001.1, from coordinate 165,814 downwards.
GAATCGGACCGCGATTTCCGGCGCGCCATTGCGCTACGATGCGGCGCGAGCGGAGCCGCTACCGCCGACCCGGCCTGAGGCACGCCGCGCCTAAGCGTCGACCAACCTCTCGATGTTCACCGTTCTTGTCCCCGCCCGCTTTGCCTCGACGCGCCTGCCCGGCAAGCCGCTCGCCGACATCGCCGGCAAGCCGATGGTCGTGCGCGTCGCCGAGCGCGCCCGTAGCGCCGGCGCCGACCGCGTCGTCGTGGCCACCGACGACGAACGGATCCGCGCGGCGGTCGAGGCACACGGCATCGACGCATGCCTGACACGGAGCGACCATCCGACGGGCACCGATCGTCTCGCCGAGGCGGCGCGGCTGCTGCAGCTCGCCGACGACGCGATCGTCGTCAATGTCCAGGGCGACGAGCCGCTGCTGCAACCGGTGCTGATCCGCGCCATGGCCGAGCTGCTCGCCGCGCATCCGGATGCGGCGATCGCCACCGCGTGCCACGCGATCGAGGATCCGGCCGAGGCGTTCAATCCGAATGTGGTCAAGGTCGTCCTCGACGCCAACCGGTACGCGCTCTACTTCAGCCGGGCAACGATTCCCTGGGCACGGGATGCGTTTGCCGCGGACCGCGACGCGATCCCCGCCGGACTTCCGCTGTACCGTCATTACGGTCTCTACGCGTATCGCGTGCGGTTCCTGCGCGTGTTTCCCACGCTGTCGCCGGCCCCGATCGAGCGCTTCGAGGCGCTGGAGCAGCTCCGCGCGCTCTGGCACGGTTACCGCATCATCGTCGAGATCGCCGGGGGCACGCCGGCGCCGGGCGTGGACACGGCGGAGGATCTCGAACGGGTCCGCGCTCTCTACGCCCGCGGTAAATGGTGACGATCGACGTTCCCGCATCTTCGTGCGCGTCGCACGCGGTGGCGATTGACCCCTCCGCCGATAGCGGACACAATCACCCGCCGCTTTGCCGGGCGTACGGATGCGGACGGCTTCTGCCTCGATCCCTCTGCATCGACGCCGATGCCCGATTTCGCGCCCCTTCGGACGAGCCCGATCCATGCGACTGATACTTCTCGGACCCCCTGGTGCAGGAAAGGGAACGCAGGCCGGCTACATTGCGGAGGCCTACGGCATTCCGCAGATCTCGACCGGCGACATGCTGCGCGCCGCGGTCAAGGCCGGCACGCCGCTTGGGGTCGCTGCGAAAGCGGTAATGGACCGCGGCAGTCTGGTGTCCGACGACATCATCATCGGCCTGGTAAAGGAACGCCTCAAGGCGCCGGATTGCGGGAAGGGCTATCTCTTCGATGGCTTTCCGCGCACGATTCCGCAGGCCGACGCCATGAAGGAAGCAGGAGTCGCGCTCGATTATGTGCTCGAGATCGACGTACCCGACGCGGCGATCGTCGAGCGGATGAGCGGGCGGCGCGTGCACCTGGCGTCCGGCCGCACCTACCATCTCGAATACAACCCGCCGAAGATCGCGGGGAAGGACGACCTCACCGGAGAGGACCTGATCCAGCGTGAGGACGACAGGGAAGAGACCGTAGCGAAGCGGCTCGACGTCTACCATGCGCAGACGGTCCCTTTGATTGCCTACTACGTGAAGTGGGCCGCGACCGGGAACGCCGGCGCGCCCGGATATGTCAAGGTGAACGGAATGGGTTCGGTCGAGGCCATCAGGCACGCGGTGATGGCCGCGTTGGCCGGCTGACCCTTCGCTCTGCCGCGCGTGCCTCCGACGATGCTCGAGCCGACAAGCGCGACCAAGGGCGATCTCGTCAGCGTGATGTGACCACGCAAATGTTTCCGACCAGACATCATGAAAATGCGTAACGCCTTCTACGCCCAGTCCGGCGGCGTCACCGCCGTCATCAACGCCAGCGCCGCCGGCGTCATCGAAACCGCGCGCCGGCACCGCGACAAGATCGGCAAGCTTTATGCCGGCCGCAATGGCATCATCGGCGCGCTGACCGAGGACCTGATCGACACCGGCAGCGAAAGCGCGCGCGCGATCGCGGCGCTGAAGCATACGCCTGCGGGGGCCTTCGGATCCTGCCGCTACAAGCTCAAGGGACTCGAGGAAAACCGCGCCCAATACGAGCGGCTGATCGACGTGTTCCGTGCGCACGACATCGGCTATTTCTTCTACAACGGCGGCAACGATTCCGCCGATACCTGCCTCAAGGTGGCGCAGTTGTCGGCGCTGCTGGGCTATCCGCTGATCGCCGTCCACGTCCCGAAGACGGTCGACAACGACCTCGCGGTCACCGACAACTGCCCGGGCTTCGGCTCGGTCGCCAAGTACGTGGCGACGTCGATGCGCGAGGCCGCGTTCGACGTCGCATCGATGGCGAAGACATCGACAAAGATCTTCGTGCTCGAGGTCATGGGCCGGCACGCGGGATGGATCACCGCGGCGGTCGGAATGGCGGATGACCGCGACACGCCGATCCCGTTGGTGCTGCTGTTCCCGGAAATCCCTTTCGACGAGGCGAAATTTCTCGCGATGGTGGACGACAAGGTCCGCCGCTTCGGCTATTGCTGCGTCGGCGTCTCGGAGGGACTTCGCAGCGCCGACGACAAGCTGATGGCGGAGGTCGGCACGAAGGACGCTTTCGGCCACGCGCAGCTGGGCGGCATCGGCCCGATGATCGCCATGCTGGTCAAGGACCGGCTTGGCCACAAATACCACTGGGCGGTCGCCGACTATCTGCAGCGTGCGGCGCGGCACATCGCGTCGAAGACCGATGTCCTGCATGCCTACGCGGTGGGCAAGGCGGCAGTCGAGCTTGCGATCGCCGGAAGGAACGCGGTGATGCCCGCAATCCAGCGCACTTCGGACAAGCCCTATCGCTGGAAGATCGTTGTCGCGCCGCTCGACAAGGTCGCGAACGTCGAGAAGATGTTGCCGCGCGATTACATCACGAAGGACGGTTTCGGCATCACGGCCAAAGCGCGCGCGTATCTCGCGCCGTTGATCCGGGGCGAGGATTTCCCGCCGTTCAAGGACGGCCTCCCGCATTATGTGCGCCTCAAGAACGCCGCAGTTCCGAAAAAACTCGAGGGCGAATTCAAGGTGTAGTCCGGTAGCCTTCGCCGCGTCGGGCCCCCTTCGCACGACGCGAAGGACCTGCTGTCGGCGGCGAGGCTCCACCGTGCGGCGCCCGATAACCAAAATGACGAAAACGATCAAGTACTATTTCACGCCCGTGTCGCCGTATGCATATTTCGGCCATGAGCGCCTGGTCGCGATGGCGGCCCGGCATGGTGCGACGATCAACATGATGCCCATCGATCTCGGCCGCGTGTTCCCGGTGTCCGGCGGCCTTCCGCTCAAGCAACGCGCGCCGCAGCGGCAGGCGTACCGGCTGTTCGAACTCGAGCGCTGGCGCGTTTTCCTCGGCGTTCCTTTCAATGTGCAGCCGAAATTCGCGGCGTCGGGAGCCGAGCTTTCGTCCCGCTGGTGCGTGGCGGCGCTGGAAGCGGGAACGAAGCCCGCTCTCGACTTTGCCGGCGCCGTCCTGCGTGCGCGATGGGCCGAGGAACGCGACATCGCCGATCCGTCGACGCTCGCCGCTTGCGCGACCGGTGCAGGCCTCGACGCCGCGGCCATCGCGCTGCGCGCCCAATCTCCGGAGATCGGTGCGCGGTACGACGCATGCACGCAGGAAGCCATCGACGCGCAGGTGTTCGGCGTTCCGTGGTGCGTTGTCGACGGCGAGCCGTTTTGGGGCCAGGACCGGCTCGACTTCCTGGACCGCAAACTGGCACAATAGCGTGCTTTCCAGGCGGCGCCCGGATCTCCCGGACGCCGCCTGAACGTGGGGGATGCTGGGGCGTGCGGGGGAACCCGCGCTCGCCACGGCCGACGGGCCGGCTACAGGCCCGGCCGTCGTCCCCGGCGGATTCCTGCCATTCCATGCCCTAGGGAGAACCACCATGTCCACAAGCCTCATATTCGCGCTCGCCTGCGCGGTCGCGGCGATCGTCTACGGTTTCGTGTCGATCGGCTGGATCATGAAAAAGCCGTCCGGCAACGACCGGATGCGCGAAATCGCCGCCGCCATCCAGGCCGGCGCGCAGGCGTACCTGAACCGCCAGTACATGACGATCGGCATCGTCGGCGCGATACTGTTCGTCGTCATCTGGGCGTTTCTCGGCGGCGCCACGGCGGGTGGCTTCGCGGTGGGCGCGGTATTGTCCGGCCTGGCAGGCTACGTCGGGATGAACGTGTCCGTGCGCTCCAACGTGCGCACGGCCGAAGCGGCGCGCACCGGACTCAACGAAGCGCTGGCCGTTGCGTTCCGCGGCGGCGCCATCACCGGCATGCTGGTCGTGGGCCTGGGTCTCCTCGGCGTCGCCGGCTTCTACGGTTTTCTGCTCGGCTCGGCCTCGGGCGCGCCGAACCTCATGAAGGAAGGCCTGCATCACGCGATCCAGCCGCTGGTGGGACTCGCGTTCGGCGGCTCGCTGATCTCGATCTTCGCGCGTCTCGGAGGCGGCATCTTCACCAAGGGCGCCGACGTCGGTGCGGATCTCGTCGGCAAGGTCGAAGCGGGAATTCCGGAGGATGACCCGCGCAATCCGGCCGTCATCGCCGACAATGTCGGTGACAACGTCGGCGATTGCGCCGGCATGGCCGCCGACCTGTTCGAAACCTACGCCGTGACGATCGTCGCGACGATGCTGCTCGGCGCGCTGCTGCTGCCGGTGACGGCCGAAGCCGCCGTGACCTATCCGCTGGTGCTGGGTGCCTTCTCGATCATTGCGTCGATCGTCGGCTGCTATTTCGTGAAGGCGCGCGAAGGCGGCAAGATCATGAACGCGCTGTATCGCGGGCTGCTCGTCGCCGGCGCAATCTCGGCCATCGGCTTCTGGTTCATCACTGACGGCATGATGGGCGGCGTCGCCGCGGCGTATCCGGAAATCAACACCGTGCGGCTCTTCGGCACGTCGCTGATCGGCCTCGCGCTGACCGCGGCGATGGTCGTCATCACCGAGTACTACACCGCGACCGAATATTCTCCCGTGCGCCACGTCGCGCAGGCCTCGACGACCGGCCACGCAACCAACATCATCGCCGGCATCGGCGTCTCGATGAAGGCCACTGCGCTGCCGGTGATCGCCGTGTGCATCGCGATCTGGGGCTCCTTCTGGCTCGCGGGCCTCTACGGCATCGCCATCGCCGCCACATCCATGCTGTCGATGGCCGGCATCATCGTCGCGCTCGATGCGTACGGCCCGATCACCGACAATGCCGGCGGCATCGCCGAGATGGCCAAGCTTCCGGATTCCGTGCGCGCCATCACCGACCCGCTCGACGCGGTCGGCAATACGACCAAAGCGGTGACCAAGGGCTATGCGATCGGCTCGGCCGGACTCGCCGCGCTGGTGCTCTTTGCCGACTACACGCACGCGCTCGGCTCGGCGCAGATCGACGTCTCCTTCGATCTGTCGAACCACAAGGTGATCGTCGGCCTGTTCCTTGGCGGCCTCATCCCCTACCTCTTCGGCGCGATGGCGATGGAGGCGGTCGGCCGCGCCGCGGGCGCCGTGGTGGTCGAGGTGCGCCGCCAATTCAAGGAGATCAAGGGCATCATGGAAGGCACGGCGAAGCCCGAGTACGGCGTTGCCGTCGACATGCTGACCAAGGCGGCGATCAAGGAAATGATCGTGCCGTCGCTGTTGCCGGTGCTGGTGCCCGTCGTCGTCGGCCTGGCGCTCGGACCGCAGGCGCTCGGCGGGCTGCTGATGGGCACCATCATCACGGGCCTGTTCGTCGCAATCTCGATGACGACGGGCGGCGGCGCCTGGGACAACGCCAAGAAGTACATCGAGGACGGCCATCACGGCGGCAAGGGCTCCGACGCGCACAAGGCGGCGGTGACCGGAGACACCGTGGGCGACCCGTACAAGGACACGGCCGGTCCCGCCGTGAATCCGCTGATCAAGATCATCAACATCGTCGCGCTGATGATCGTGCCGCTGCTCGGCAACCTGTATGCCGAAAAGCCTGTTGCTGCGATACCGGCGAAGATTGCGGCGCCGGCGGCGATGTCGGCGCCCGCGTCTGCGCCTAAGGCGACGCCGGCCGCCGTCCCGATGCCCGCAGCGCCGTCAGCGGCCGCGACTCCGACGCCCGCTTCGGCAGCGACGCCCGCGGCGATGCCGGCCAAGGATGGAGCGAAGGACGCTGCGAAGGACGCGCCAAAGAAATAGCGCGCGACACGCTGGAATCAGGAAACGGCCGGCCCGTCAGGGTCGGCCGTTTCTTTGGCCACGCAGGGTTGGCGAATATCCACCGCCGGCCGCCGAGAATCGAGGATGATTCGCCGCGTGCTCGCGCCCGCTGCGCGAACAGCCGCTTGCGCAGCGTCCATATCGCCGGATTCCGAATTACTTCGTCGCCGTCCCTCCGAAGAGTTTCATCACGTCGGCCTCGCTCAAGACGCCCTTCCTGTCCGTGTCCATCTTGTCGAACTGCATCGATGCCAGGTCGGCGCATCGCGGCCCGACGACCAAGCGCCTCTTGCCGCTGCCGGATATAGCCCTACAATTGCAGCGACCCATCACTGCAGCACCCGCCATGACGCCGTCTCGTTCCTGCCATCGATTCCTTCCGTTCGTTGTCGCGGCCTGGGCAGCGGCCGCGCCCGGCGCAATTGCTCAGGCACTCCCGTTGGCCGACCTACCGGGGAACGGCAGCGCGCGTTCGGCGGTGCGCATTGCCCCCATCACAAGCAAGAGATTCATGGTGGCGGCGGCGAATCCGTATGCTGTCGAGGCCGGATACCGGATCCTGAAGCAGGGAGGAAGCGCGGTCGATGCGGCGGTTGCGGTCCTGCTCGTGCTCAATCTCGTCGAGCCGCAGTCCTCCGGGATCGGGGGTGGCGCATTCATGCTGGTCCACGATGCGAAGCGCCACAAGCTCCTGGCCTACGACGGTCGCGAGACCGCGCCCGGCGCCGCGAAGTCCGACCGTTTCCTGGACGCCGCCGGCAAACCGCTGCGGTTCATCGAGGCTGTCGTCGGCGGAAGGTCGGTCGGCGTGCCGGGTGTCGTCGCGCTCCTTGCCGAGGCGCATCGACGACATGGCCGGCTGCCATGGGCTCAACTGTTCGCGCCGGCGATCGAGCTTGCGCGGCACGGATTCGCGGTTTCGCCGCTCCTTTACAGGTCGCTCGCGGCCGAGAAACATCTCGATCAGGCGCGGGCGCAGGCGTATTTCTACGCGGCGCCCGGAAGGCCGCATGCGGTGGGGGCCCTGCTCGCCAATCCCGCGTACGCCGGCACGCTCATGAAGATCGCCGCCGAGGGAGCGAAAGCGTTTTACGCGGGCGACATCGCGCGTGACATCGTCGCCACGGCGAATTCGCAACCGACCAATCCCAATGATCTGACGCTCGCCGATCTGGCGAACTACAAGGTCGTCGTGCGCGAGCCCGTGTGCGGGTCGTATCGGATGTACAAGGTCTGCGGGATGCCGTTGCCATCGTCGGGCGGACTCGCCGTGCTGCAGATGCTTGGCATCCTGCGACCCTACGACCTGGCCGCGATGGGGCCGGCTTCGTTCTGGAGCGTGCATTTCATCAGTGAAGCCGGGCGCCTCGCGTATGCCGACCGCAGTGTCTACATGGCGGATCCCGCTTACTACGTTCCTCCGACAGGCCTGCTCGACGCGGCGTATCTCGCGTCGCGCTCGCGGCTGATCACGGCCACCGCGAGCATCGGGCGCGCGACGCCGGGAACGCCGCCCCGGCACATGGCGCGCGGCACCATCGCATACGGTGCGTACGACGCCCCCGAATTCCCGTCGACGTCGCACATATCGATCGTGGACGCCTACGGCAACGCGGTCGCGATGACGGCGACCATCGAAAATACTTTCGGCAGCCGGCTCATGACCGAGGGTGGCTTCCTCCTCAACAACGAGCTCACCGATTTCGCGTTCGCGCCGGAGGAGGATGGAAAACCCGTGGCCAACCGCGTCGAAGGCGGCAAGCGTCCGCTTTCGGCGATGGCCCCGACGATTGTCTACGACGCTGACGGGCGCGTGTTCATGGTGGCGGGTTCGATGGGCGGGCCGACGATCATCAACCAGGTCGCGAAATTGCTGGTGGCGGCAATCGACTGGGGACTTGATCCGCAGGCGGCGGTGGCGCTGCCCAATTTCGGGAGCCGCAACGGACCGACCGAGCTGCAGCGGGGTACGCCGGTGGCCGGCCTGGCGCCGAAACTCGAAGCACTCGGCCACGACACGATCATCACCGACGGCCACGGTGGCGCGCAGGTAATCGTTCGCACGCGGTCCGGCTGGAGCGGCGGCGCCGACCCGCGGCGGGAGGGGACCGTGCGCGGCGACTGACACACCATGAAACCGTCGACGGTCTCCGGTCCCCGGGCGTTCAAGACATGAAGCCGGGCGGATCGAAATACGGATAGCGGAAGCGCCCTGGAGCTCCATGATGACACTTCCCGTTCAACGCCTGAGCGAAGGCACGCGCGCGGTGCTTGCGGTGCATTTCCTCGCGTTGCCCGCCGAGGACGTACGCCTGCGATTTGGTTCGCCGTTGTCGCAGGACGGAATTGCCGCGTATGTCGACGGCATCGACTTCGACCGTGATGCCGTGTTCGGCGTTCATGACGGAGACCTCGCGGTGATCGGCGTGGCTCACGTCGCTTTCGGCGACAGCCACGCCGAGCTCGGCGTCTCCGTGCTGCCGGGGCACCGCGGACGCGGCATCGGCGGCGCGCTGTTCGAGCGTGCCGCCCAGCACGCGCAGAACCGCTTCATCCCGACGCTTTTCATGCACTGCCTTGCCGAGAATGTCGCGATCATGCACATCGCGCGCCGGTCCGGCATGGACATCGTCGTCGACACGGGCGAGGCCGACGCTCACCTCAAGCTGCCACCGGCGAGTCCCGCGTCGATCACCGGTGAATACGTGACCAATCGTTTGGCGCTTTACGACTACGCGCTGAAGGCGCAAGTCGCGACATGGAAGGGGATCAACGCAGGGTTGGATCCGCCGGTGTCGTAGGGGGATCGGCGCAAGGGCCTCGACCTCCCGCGATGCCGGTCATGGCGCTTCGGGCAGGCAACCGCGAGCGCGCCGCGGCGATCCTCGGTATCATTGCGGCGGCCCGAAACACTCCCGCGAAATTGCGTGACGCTTGCTACGACGGACATGGGCCGCCCGCGTACCTGCAGCGATAGCCGCACCTGTGCCGCCTGCCCGTCCTTCGTCCGCCACCGGCACCGCGCCCCGCCACCGGATCGTCATCGTCGGCGGCGGAGCCGCGGGCCTTCCGCTGGCGACGACGCTAGGCGACGCCGTCGGACGCTCCGGCGCCACGGTCACGCTCGTCGACCGCAATTCGACGCATCTGTGGAAGCCGCTGCTGCACGAGGTCGCCGCCGGGCGCATGGACGCCGACCTTCACGATGTCGACTATTTCCTCATGGCGTACTGGCATCGCTTTCGCTTCCGGCGGGGCGCCGTAATCGGCCTCGACCGTGCGCGGCGCGAACTCCAGCTCGCCGCGGTCCATGACGACGAGGGTGTAGAAATATTGCCGCCCGGCACGCTGCCCTACGATACGCTGATCTTCTGCGTGGGCAGCGTCAGCAACGACTTCGGCATTCCCGGAGTCCGCGAGCGCGCGATTTCGCTGGACACGGCGGAGGACGCCGTCCGGTTTCACGGCCGGCTGGTCGCGGCGTGTCTCCGCGCGGAAGGACGCGCCGCGCGCGGCGAATCCGCCACCGTCGATATCGTGATCATCGGCGCCGGCGCCACCGGCGTCGAACTTGCCGCCGAAATTCGCCACTGCACCGGGGCATTCGCGAGCTACGGCCTCGATTTCCTGGATCCAGGGCGCGACGTTCGGCTTACCTTGGTCGAGGCGGCACCGCGGATTCTGCCCCCGCTGTCGGAAAGGATCGCGGAAGCTGCGACCGGGCTGCTCGCCCGGCTCGGCATCACCGTGCGCACGAACGAGCGCGTGCTGGCCGTCGACGCCGATGGCGTGCACACGGCCGAAGGTGCCGTGCTCCCGGCCGATCTCATCGTGTGGGCGGCGGGAATCCAGGCGCCGCCAGTGCTCGCGGCGCTCGACGGACTCGAAGTCAACCGCACGAACCAGCTCGTCGTGGACACGACCCTGCGAACGACGCGCGATCCGGACATTTTCGCGATGGGCGATTGTGCCGCGTGCCCGTGGCCGGAATCCGGTCGCGCGGGCGCGCTGCTTCCGCCGCGCGCGCAGGTCGCGCATCAGCAGGCTACCCTGCTCGTCAGGAGCATCAAGGCGCGGCTTCAGGGACGGCCACTGCCTGCTTTTCGCTTTCGCGATTTCGGTTCGCTCGTCTCGTTGGGTGAGCTCTCGGCCGTCGGCAATCTGATGGGCCGGCTGGTGGGTGGCAGCCTGCTGATACAGGGGCTGATCGCGCGGTGGATGTACGCGTCGCTCTACAAGATGCACCAGATTTCGATCCACGGCCATTTGCGCGTCGTGATCGACACGGTGAGCCGCATCGTGCGCCATCGGCTCGAGCCGCGTGTCAAGCTGCATTGACCGCCCGGGGCGACACGCACCGTGAGCGCGGGACCGCCGTCGAATGCCGCAAGTCGCCACGGACTGCGTGCGGAGGCGCTCGCGGCCTTCACCCATCGTCTCGCGAAGAACGCGAGGCACTGGGGCAGGTGGGCACGCCGCCGCGGCTTGGGTGCCTATCGCGTGTACGACCGCGACCTGCCCGAGTTTCCGCTCGCCATCGACTGCTACGTCGCCGAGGATCGGGCGCATGGCACGCGCGTGCATCTGCAGGAAATCGAAACGGGCTGGGTACAGGGTGATGAGGAGCACGAGGCATGGCTCGCCGCCGTGCGCGCCGCCGCGGCCGAATCGCTCGCGTTGCCGGTTGCCGCGGTCGTGGTCAAGGAACGGAAGAAGCGCCATGGGCGCGAGCAGCACCAGAGAACGGGCGTCGACGGAACCGATTTCGTCGTCGTCGAAGCCGGGCTGCGCTTTGTCGTAAACCTCGAGGCTTATCTCGACACCGGGCTGTTCCTCGATCATCGCGCCCTGCGGGCCATGGTGCGCGAGCGCGCGGCGGGGCGGCGGATGCTGAACCTGTTCGCTTACACCGGCAGCTTCACCGTGTACGCGGCGGCGGGCGGGGCGACCGGGTCGGACACCGTCGACCTGTCGAGCACGTATCTCGACTGGGCGGCGCGCAACTTTGCAGCCAACGGCCTCGATCCGGAGCGCCACGCCCTGCTCCGCGCCGACGTCGTCGATTGGCTTGCGCTTGCGCGTGACCAGGGCAGGAAGTACGACCTGATCGTGCTCGATCCGCCGGCGTTTTCCAACTCGAAAGCCATGGCCGGCGCACTGGACATCCAACGCGACCACGCGGCGCTGGTCGCGGCGGCGCGGACGCTGCTGTCTTCACGTGGCGAGCTGTACTTTTCGACGAACCTGCGCACGTTTACCCTCGATCCTGCGCTTAGCCTCGATCCCGCGTGCATCGACATCACCGCGCGCACGCTTCCCGAGGACTTCCGCGACCCGCGCGTCCATCACGCGTATCGGATCGCGTGCTGAAGGCCGCGCGCGACTCTCACGGCTGGAAGCCCTTCACGCCGAATTGCCAGAACAGGAACGCGAGCACGTCGGCGCGCTCTTCGTAAGCCTGTTTCTTGGTCGAGCCGATGCCGTGGCCGGCGTCGTAGTCGATGCGCAGCAGGACCGGCTTGCCGCTGGTCGACGCCGCCTGCAGCCGCGCCGCCATCTTGCCGGCCTGCCATGCGTCGACGCGCGGATCGTTGATGCCGGTGTTGACGAGAACCGCGGGATACGCGGTCCCGTCCTTGACCCAGTGGTAGGAGCTCATCGCGTACAGGGACTTGAATCCTTCCTCGGACTTCACCGAGCCGAACTCGGGAATGTTGGGCACGCCATTCTCCGAGAATTCCATTCGCAGCGAGTCGGAGACGGGGACTTCGTCGATCGCGGCGCCAAACAGGTCGGGCCGCTCGGTGATCGACCGGCCGACGAAGATACCGCCTGCGCTGCCGCCCATGATCGCGAGCCGCGGCGTCGCGGTGTACTTGTTGGCGATCAGCCATTCAGCGCACGCGATCGCGTCCTTCCAGGTGTTCGGCTTGGTCGACTTGTAGCCGGCCTTGTACCAATCCTCGCCATATTCGCCGCCGCCGCGAACATGCGCGTAGGCGATGATCCCGCCGCGCAGGAACCACGACAGCCACGTCGGACGAAAGTACGGCGTCGTCGAAATTCCGTAGGCGCCGTAGCCGTAGAGGATCGTCGGATTCATTCCGTCGAGCTTCAGGCCCTTCCGGTGGACGATCGACAAGGGCACGAGCGTGCCGTCGTGCGATTTCACCTTGACTTCCGTCGCGACGAGATCGACGGGGTTGTCGTAGGGGCCCTGCGGCTGGAGCCCGGTGTCGCGGACTTTTTCAGTCCGCGGGTCGTAGTAGTAGAAGCCGCCGAAGCGGGTCCAGGCACTGGCTTCGTAGATCACGCCGGGAACGCGGACGTCGACCGCGAGTGCGGGGATGTCGGCGTCGAACGGCAGCTTCACCGCGACCGGCTTCGCATCCGCCGTGTACGGAACGCGCAGCAGGTCGCTTGTCGAGCCATTCATCCGGCGCACGTAGAGCGCATCCTTCGCCGCGGCGAGGCCGGTGATGACGGACTCGCTCGGCGAGACGACCACGGCCGCGTTCGCGAGGTCGGGCGCGTTGAGGTCGAGCTTCAGCACCTTGAACCGCGATGCGCCCTTGTGCGTCAGCAGATAGAGGTCGTTCCCGATCAGCGTCGAATCGGTCACCTGGTCGCTCGGATCGACAACCTTCTTCCACTCCGGCTTGCCCGCGCCGAGCGATTCGAGCGTCGCGACGTAGATCGTGATTTCGCGCTGGACGCCGTTCACGACAACGCCGATTGCATGGCGGGACCCCGGGATCGTGCCGGCGAACGGAATCGCCGCGGGGTCGATCGTGACGCCCGGCGCGATGCCGGGGCCCAGGATCGCGACGTCTTTCTCGGGATCGCTGCCCAGCGCATGGAGGTAGACGCGGCTGTTGACGTATTTCTCGGTCGGAGGCGCGTCGGTAGCGGGCTTCTGCAACCGGTTATAGAGGAGCCGATGGTCGCTGGTCCAGCCGGGCGGGCCGAAGTTGGCGCGGTCGATGAGATCGCCGGTTTCCTTGCCTGTCGCGACTTCCTTCACGTGCAGCACCGACTGCTCCGAGCCGCCCAGCGAGAGACCGTATGCGACGTACTTGTTGTCGAGCGACGGCGAGAACCAGTCGATGGCGTAATGCTTGGCCTCCGGGCCCTTCATCGCTTCCGGATCGACCAGCAGCCGCTCCTTGCCGCCGATGCCTTGCCGCACATAGAGCTTCGGGATGTTCTCGTTCGCGAGCCGCTTGTAGTAGTAGATGTGGTCGCCGTTGACCTGCGCGCCCGACGTGCGCGCGGCGGCGGCATCGCCGTATTTCTGGACCTCGGAGAGCAGCGTCGCCCGTTGCGGGACGCGGTCGAGGACGCTGCGCGTGTACTCGGCCTGCGCCTTCATCCACGCCGTGACCTCCGGGTTCTTCATGTCCTCCATGTACCGGTACGGGTCGAGAACCGTGACGCCGAAATGGGTGTCGGCAACGTTCTTGACCGGTGCGACGGGTGGTGTGGTCTCTGCCGTGGCGACGGCGGTGGCGAGCGCGCAAGCGAGGGCGATGGCGTGCGTGAGCGCATTCGTGCGGCGTAAGGGCATCGTGGTCTCCGGAGAAATGGGACAGCGCGCGATTATGCCACCGGGCGCCGGCCGCCCGGCACCACGGGATATACTGCCGCCCGTGTCGACGAAGCGCACACCGTGCCGATGAACGCCGAACTGTTTTCCGCGACCCTGCTGCTGGTCCTGGTCATCGATCCGTTCGGCAATGTGCCGGTCGTGGTGGCGGCGCTGAAGAACGTCGCGCCGGAGCGGCGCCTCGTCGTTGTCCTTCGCGAATGCGGGGCGGCGTACGTGATCCTCGTCGCCTTCATGTTGGGCGGCCAGACGTTCCTGCAGTGGCTCCGCCTGTCGGAGGAGTCGCTGACGATCGCCGGAGGCATCATCCTGTTCCTGATCGCGATCCGGATGGTGTTCCCGCGGCCCGAGGGCGTTTTCGGCGATTCGGCGGGCGCCGAACCGTTCCTCGTGCCGCTGGCGATCCCGTCGATCGCCGGTCCCTCCGCGCTCGCCACCGTGATGCTGATGGCGTCCCGCGACCCCGCGCGAATCGGCAGCTGGATCGTGGCGCTGACTGTCGCGATGGCTGCGACAACGCTGGTCCTGGCGCTGGCCGACCGGCTGCAACGATGGCTGGGCGAGCGCGCGGTGCTCGCTTTCGAGCGCCTGATGGGCCTGGTGCTGACGGCACTCGCCGTCGAGATGCTGCTGAGCGGCGTGCGGACGTTCGTCGCGCAATTGCCGCGCTGAATTCGCGCCGCGCCAACGGGCGGCATGCCGGAAAAGCGGGGCGCAGCCCGTCTTTCGTTGTCTCGGCGCGTAACGGCGTCAGTCCTTTTCGCCTTCGAAGCCGATCAGCAGGGTGATCTCGTCCCCGATCGACGGGATGCCCGTCTTCATGCCGAAGTCCGAGCGCCGGACCTTACCCGTCGCAGCACCACCGCAACGCTCCTTCCGGTTCGCTTGCGCCGGATTGCATTTGAATCGCTCGATCGTCAGCGTCAACGGCCGGGTCACGCCGAGCAGCGTCAGATTGCCCTCGACCGACGCCGGATTTTCGCTGCTGAAGACGACGCCGGTCGACTTGTAGGTCATCTGCGGAAATTCAGCGGCATTGAAAAAATCGGCGGAGCGCAGGTGTTCGTCGCGCGAGCGCGCGCGGCTGCCCTTGTCGCCGTCCCCCGTCGTGACCGAAGCGGTCTGAATCGCGATCTCGAGCGAGGCGGTCTTCGCCGCGCGGTCGATCGTGAACTTGCCGGTGGTCTTGTCGAAGCGGCCATAGATCATCGACAGACCGAGGTGCTCGACCGTGAAGTTGGGGAACGTATGGAACGAGTCGAGCGTATAGCTTTCCGGCGCGGCGGCGGCGGCAAGCGGGATGGCGGCCAACATCAATGCGGCAAGCGATTTCGACAAGATATCCTCCAGGGGAAAGTGTCCGTAAGCGTCCGGCACATTGAATGGACTGCGCCTCGTCGTGCTTGACACTCCGGGTCAGGTCAGCGACTGGCGCGCGGCGACCCACGCGGCGATGATCGTGCAGCTGGCCGCGGCCAGCGCGTACAGGCTCAGCACGGCGGAGCGGACGATGGCGGGTCCCTGCGTCGGGATCGGCAGCCGCACAACGGCCGGTACGAGCAACAGCAACGGCAGCGCGAACCAGGGCAGCAGCGCCAGCGTCGCCGATCCGGTCGCAAACAGCGCAGCGAGCAGGCCGATCGGCAACGCCCCGGTGTATCCCGCCGGGAGCTCGCGGCGCAGGAATTCCCGCACGAGCAACGCTGCCCCCGCGCTGGCCGCCAGCGCCATGCCGGCAAGCAGAAAACCGACCGATGCCGACAGCACCGCGCTGACGCCGGTGGCAATGCCCAGGCCCAGCCCGGCGGCGCCGGTGCGCAGCCCATCGGCGCGCAGCGAAAGTACCATTGCAACCAGCGCCGCCACGAACAGCACGATGCCCGCTGCGGCTGCATAGGCGCCCGCGGCTTCGCGCTGCACGAGCACCGAGATGAACACCCAGACCGCGGCGAGACCGGAGGCGGCGCAGAGCACGGCGGTCTTCGTGCGCCCCGAGCGCGGCAGCAGATCGGCAGCCACGCCGACGAATGGCGCCAGGAGCCCGAGCAAGATGATCTTGCGCGCGACGGTCAGCGGAATGAACGTGAATCCGGAGGTCAGCGCGATGACCGTCGCATAGCCTACAAATATCGCGAGCCAGGTGAACCTCGTGTCCCGGAGCATCGCCGCCGCGATCAGCGCGACGGCGAACGATGCCAGAACGGCCTGGAAGGCCGGATGATCGAGGAATTCGTACATGCGTACCTGGTGGCGATGAGGGTGGGGGTTCGATCGTTCGGACGGCCGCGCACAAGGCTTGGCATCGAGCCGGTAAACAGGGGAAATATACGCTGTGTTCCACGGCGGCCCAACCCGGCCGATCGGGTGGCTGATCCCCGTGATCGATCAGCCCATCGGACCGCTGCGGGGCCACAAGGTTCCCTACATTGCGTGCGGGATGGGCTCCGTTCTCGAAGACCCGGAATCAACCGGCGGCGGGACCGCGCGCCACTGGAACGAGATCGCCGCCACGCACGTCGACTGCGCCGGCCTTCTTCAGTTCGCCGACCAGCCACGCCGCGAGGTCGACAGGCGGAAGCCGGAAGAAGCGCGCGTTGAAGTCGCGGTAGATGCCGACTCGACCGACGTATGCCGGCAGATCGGCAAGCGGCAGCCGCTGCCGGTCGAGCAGCGTGAACGCCAGCAGCGCTTTCAGCACATGCCGGACCGTCCGCATCGGGTCGGCCTCGAATGCCTCGATGCGGCGGAGCGCGCGTTCGAGCGCTGCGCCGATATCCGTGAACGGCTCGCCGTGGCCCGGAATTACGACCAGAACATCGAGGCGGGCGATCGCCTCGAGCGTCGCCCGCGTTGCCGGCAGCGCCTGCGGATCGACTTCCGGTGGCATCACCAGACCGAAGCCGTGCTCCCACAGCGCGTCGCCGGTAACCAGGATCCTGTGCTCGGCATTGTAGAAGATCAGTGCGCCCATGTCGTGGCCCGGCGCCGCGAGTGCGCGCCATTCGAGATCGCCCCAGATGTGCGTCGTGTTCGGAACAAGCGACTGATCCACGCCGAAGCGGTCGGCCAGCTGGTCGCAGTAATCGTAGAGCAACGCCTTCTGGTCCCACCGCTCGACAAGCGGAGCCTCGCCCTCGGGCACGGCAATCGGACAATCGTACCGCCGCGCGATCGCGGCATTGCCGCCGATGTGATCCGAATGGCAGTGCGTGTTGACGATCCAGGCGAGCGATTCGTTGCCGATGCCGCGCGCCGATGCGAGGAGGGCCAGTGTCAACGGCGCGTGCCGGACATAGCCGGTGTCGATGAGCACATGGCCGTCGCGGCTCTTCAGCAGGATGTTGTTCGACGACAGCCAGTCGCGAACGAAGACGTGGAGCTGCGGCGGGAAGCGGCTGGCGGTCATCGTCGGACTATCCCAGCTGCGCCAGAAATTCCTTCACCAGAGCGACACGCTCCGGCAACGTCGGCGCGGCGCGCTCGATGCGAATCCGGTCGGGACCGGCGAAGCGGATGCGGCCATCCTTCTGCACCAGGCGGATCAGCGCGCCGGTGTCGAACGACGGTTCCTTGACGAATTGCAGGGTGCTGCGCTCCGGGCCGGCATCGATCTTGAAGACGCCCAGCGGCTTGGCGACGAGGCGCAGCCGATGACAGGCAATCAAAGCCTGTGCAGGCTCCGGGGGCCGGCCGAAGCGATCCACAAGCTCTTCCTGCATCGCCTCGAGCTCGTCGGCGGTCTCGCAGTTAGCGAGCCGCTTGTAGAGGACGAGCCGCTCGTGGACGTCGCTGCAGTAGCTCTCCGGCAGCAGCGCGGGCACGTGGAGATTGATTTCGGTGGCGACACCGAGCGGCGCCGAAAGATCGGGCTCGCGTCCCGCCTTGAGCGCGGACACCGCCGCCTTCAGCATGTCGGTGTACAGCTGGAAGCCGATCTCCATCATCTCGCCCGACTGCGATTCGCCCAGCACTTCGCCTGCTCCGCGGATTTCGAGATCGTGCATCGCGAGATAGAACCCCGAGCCCAGATCCTCCATCATCTGGATGGCCTCGAGCCGCTTTTTCGCCTGCGTGGACAGGGCGTCCTCGGGTGGGGTCAGCAGGTAGGCATACGCCTGGTGGTGCGAGCGGCCGACGCGGCCACGCAGCTGATGCAGCTGCGCCAGCCCGAAACGGTCCGCGCGCTCGATGATGATCGTGTTCGCCGTCGGCACGTCGATGCCGGTCTCGATGATCGTCGAGCACACGAGCAGGTTCACGCGCTGCGCGTAGAACTCGCGCATCACGTGCTCGAGGTCGCGCTCGCCCATCTGGCCGTGGGCGACCACGATCCGTGCCTCGGGCAGCAGGTCGGCGAGGCGCTCGGCCGCCGTGGCGATCGTGTCGATATCGTTGTGCAGGAAATAGATCTGCCCGCCGCGCTTCAACTCGCGCAGCGCCGCTTCGCGGATGATTCCTCGCGAATAGGTCGACACGAACGTCTTGATCGCGAGCCGCCGCTGCGGTGCGGTGGCGATCACCGAGAAATCGCGGATTCCCTCGAGCGACATCGCCAGCGTGCGCGGAATCGGCGTCGCGGTCAGCGTCAGCACGTCCACTTCCGCGCGCAGGCGCTTCAACTGCTCCTTCTGCCGCACGCCGAATCGGTGCTCCTCGTCGATGATCACCAGGCCCAGATTCCTGAACTTCACGTCGGACTGGATCAACTTGTGCGTGCCGATGACGAGGTCGATGGTCCCGTCGGCGAGCCCTTGCAGAGCGGCCTTCACTTCCTTCGGCGAGCGGAACCGGGACAGTTCGGCCAGCCTGATCGGCAGATCCGAGAAGCGGTCGGAGAACACGAGGAAATGCTGCTCGGCGAGCAGCGTCGTCGGCACCAGCACCGCGACCTGCTTGCCGTCGGCGAGCGCGACAAAGGCCGCGCGTAGCGCAACTTCCGTTTTTCCGAAGCCGACGTCGCCGCAGACCAGCCGGTCCATCGGCTTGCCCGCCGTCAGATCCGCGATAACCGCTTCGATCGCCGCCTGCTGGTCCGGCGTCTCGTCGAACGGGAATCCGTCCGCGAAGGCCTCGTAGTCGTGGGCGTTGAACTTGAAGGCGTGTCCGGTGCGCGCCGCGCGCTGCGCGTAGAGATTGAGAAGCTCCGCGGCCGTGTCGTGCGCCTGCCGCGCGGCGCGCCGCTTCGCCTTTTCCCATTGTCCGCTGCCAAGCTCGTGCAACGGCGCGGCGTCGGGAGCGGCGCCGCTGTATCGGCCGATCAGGTGGAGGTTGGAGACCGGGACGTAAAGTTTCGCGTCGTTCGCATAGAGGAGCTGCAGGAATTCGGTGGGCCCCTCGCCCAGGTCCATGGCGGCGAGACCGAGATAGCGGCCGATCCCATGCTGCTCGTGGACGACAGGGTCGCCGATGCGCACCTCGGAGAGATCGCGCAGCATCGCGTCGACGTTCGAGCGGCGCGCGGCATCGCGGCGACCACGGCGGACGACGCCCGCATAGAGCTCGGCCTCGGTGATCAGCGCCAGCTTCGCGTTGGGCCACGCAAAGCCCCGGTGCAGCGGCGCGACGGCCAGCGCGAAGGAGGGGAGCCGCCCGCCTTCGCCGACCGCGAACGCAGGCCAATTGTCGACTGTCGGTGCCGTCAATCCATACTCGACGAAGTAGTTCTGCATCGTTTCGCGGCGGCCGGCGCTCTCCGCGCAGACCAGGACGCGCGCGTCGGTCGTCGCCAGGAAGGCCTTGAGCGCTGCAAGCGGGTCATCGGCGCGGCGGTCGACCTGCACCGACGGCAGGAGGCAAGTCATGTTGTCGTCACTTGTTCGCGTCCGCTCGCGCGAAGGCGCCACGGTGCCCGCGGCCATCGCTGCCGGCGCATCGTCGAATGCCACCGCCGGAAACTCGATTCTCGCCAAAGCTTTCAGCGCGCCGTTGAATGCGTCTTCCGTAAGAAAGATCTCGACGGGCGGCAGGAGCGGTCGCGCCTTGTCGCCCCGCAGCAGCTTGTAGCGCGAATCGGTGTCCTGCCAGAAGCGTCCGATGGCGCCCGGCACGTCGCCGTGCAGCGCGACCACGGCGTCGCGCGGCAGGTAATCGGCCAGGGTCGCCGTCGCTTCGAAGAACAGCGGCAGGTAGTACTCGATGCCGCCGGGCACGACGCCGTTGCTGATGTCCTTGTACAGCGGCGATTTCGACGGATCGCCCTCGAACACTTCGCGAAAGCGGCTGCGAAAGCGGGTGCGCCCCGCGTCGTCGAGCGGGAATTCGCGTGCCGGCAGCAGTCGCACGTCGGGCACGGGATAGAGCGTGCGCTGCGTGTCGACGTCGAACATCCTGATGCTCTCGATGTCGTCGCCGAAGAGATCGAGACGGTACGGCAGCGTGCTGCCCATGGGAAAGAGGTCGATCAAGCCGCCGCGCACGCTGAATTCTCCCGGAGACACGACCTGCGTGACATGGTGGTAGCCGGCGAGCGCCAGCTGCGCGCGCAATGCGCCGACGTCGAGGCACGTGCCCTGGGTCAGGAAGAATGTGTACGCCGCCAGGAACGAGGGTGGCGCGAGCCGGTAGAGGGCGGTCGTGGCCGCGACGACAAGCACGTCGCATTCGCCGCGCGACACGCGATAGAGCGTCGCGAGCCGCTCCGAGACCAGGTCCTGATGCGGCGAAAAATGGTCGTACGGCAGCGTCTCCCAATCCGGCAGCAGTGCAACGGAGAGGCCGGGGGCGAACCACGGGAGCTCGTCGGCGAGCCGCTGCGCCGCCAACGCATCCGCGCTGACGACGGCCAGCACGCGCTTTTGCCGGACGCACTCCATGGCGAGTTGCGCCAGCGCGAGCGCGTCCGACGAGCCGGGCAGGGCGGCGGCGCGAACCTTATGCCCTGCGGCGGGCAGCGCAGGGGCGAGCGGGGGCAGCGCGGCCAGCATTGAAATGGTCGCGGCGACGGTTGGAACCGCGGGCGCGGCGGCGCTAGTGGCGGCGACGTTTGCGTCCGACGACGCGGTGGTCGCCGTAGCCGCCGTCCCGGCGGTGGGTGTGGCCTGCGGCAAGTGCAATTCTCAATCGAGCGCGGATTATACGCGGCGGCGGTCGACCACGGACAGCCAAGACCATTGTTCGATCCGCCCGAGGCGTCTCGCCGCCAGTGCCACGACGAAAGCGAGTATTCGAATGCGTGCGATAATCTCACGGTGTCTTTCCCCGCCTCGGCACCGCGCGGTGCGAACCTGAATTCGCTGCCGTCAATGGCGGCGACGGATTGATGACCGAGGCGCTCGAGGACCGATGACGAACGGCATCGGCAACGCGGATCGCGTAGCGCTCATGGAGCGTCTGGCGCAGCTGACGCTCGAGCACCGCGATCTCGATGGCGTCATCCACCGCCTGGCCGGCGCGCCGACGCACGACGAGCTGCAGTTGAAGCGGCTGAAGCGCCGCAAGTTGCTGCTGAAGGATCAGATCGCACGGCTCCAGCGGCAGCTCGATCCGGACATTCTTGCCTGATGGTGTCAGCGCGAACCTGCCCTCGGCGCACGCGCGGTCATCCGCGTGCCCGGCCGTAGCGATCGTCGAAGCGGACGATGTCGTCCTCGCCGACGTAGTCGCCGCACTGCACCTCTATCATCACCAAGGGCTCGCTGCCGGCGTTCTCGAGACGATGCCGGGTTTCGACGGGGATGAACGTGGACTCGTTGGCATTGACGACGTAGGTCTCGTCGCCGCGGGTAACGTTGGCGGTTCCGCCCACGACGACCCAATGCTCGCTGCGGCGATGGTGGAGCTGCAACGAAAGTGCGGCGCCGGGCTTCACTTCGATTCGCTTGATCTTGAAATGGTGGCCTTCCTCCAGTACCGTAAACGCGCCCCAGGGCCGCATGACGGTCTTGTGCATCCGGTACGCGTCGTGGCCCCGCGCCTTCAGCTCGTCGACGACTTCCCGCACGCGTTGCAGATGATCGCGGTGCGCGACGAGCACGGCGTCGGCGGTATCGATGATGAAGAGGTTCTCGACGCCGACGGTCGCCACGACGCGGTCTCCGGCGTGGACATAGGTATCGCGCGTTGCGATCGTCACGCGCTCGCCGTGGCCGCGGTTTCCGAGGTCGTCCGGTGGCGACAGCTCGGAAATCGCCTGCCACGAACCGACGTCGTTCCAGTCGAAGGTACCTCGCACGACGATGACATTGCCGGCGGCGGCGGCTTTCTCCATCACCGCATAGTCGAGCGAAACGTTCGGCACGCCGGCGAAAAGCGTGGCGTCGATCTCGAGCATCGTGGCGTCGCTCTTTGCCGCGAGCGCCAGCGCAATCGGGCGGACGGCGTCGAGCACCGCCGGCGCATGCGACGCGAACGCGGCAAGTATCGCGGCCGGCGTGAAACAGAACATGCCGGAGTTCCAGGCGCAGCTGCCGGCGGTCAGATATTCCTGCGCCTTGTCGAAAGGCGGCTTCTCGACGAACCGTTGTGCGCGGAAGGTCGGTGGCGTGCCCGTGCCGACCTCGTCGCCGTAAGCGATGTAGCCGTAGCCCGTCTCGGGATGCGTGGGCTTGATTCCGAATGTAACCAATGCCCCGTCGCGGGCCAGCGCGGCGGCGCGCGTCACCGCCTCGGTGTAGGCGGACTGATCGCGGATCAGGTGGTCGGCAGCAAGCACCAGCATCACGGCGTCCTTGCCGTAGCGCGCCTGAACGTGAAGCGCGGCGAGTGCGACGGCCGGCGCGGTGTTGCGGCCGAACGGTTCGAGCAGGAACACGGAACGTTCCTGCAGTCGACCTCCGAGGCCCGCGTAGATGTCCTTGGTCTGGAAATAGTGGTCGCGGTTGGTGACCGTGACGAGCGCCATCACGCCGGGCAGCGCGAGCGCGCGCGCCGCCGTTTTCGCGAGCAGCGTCTCCCCGTCGGGGAGCGGCATCGAAGGTTTCGGCGCGGTTTCGCGCGACAACGGCCACAGGCGCGTGCCGGTGCCTCCGGATAGGATCACGGGAACGATGGGTACGGGGGTTCGCATCTAACTTGCGACGATTGCAGGCGAGTGACGTTGTAACCGTTCGAGTTTACCCCATGTAGTACCTGTGACTCCGGGTCCGCGCGGATGCTGATCGGACGCCCGGTGGTATCATGTGAATCTCAGCGCATTGCACCGGCGGCAGGGTTTTCGCGCCGGTCCACGACGATTACCGGGGGTGAACTGGTTTCGACGGGGGTTGCAAAGCAGCTTGGGGCATGCCGAGGCGCAGGTCCTCGTAAATCCTACTGCACTCGCAAACTTAACTGCGAACGACCAAACGTACGCTCTGGCGGCTTAATCCCGCCGGACCTCGCACCGGGCGGCGCTCAGCCCGGGTGATGTAACTGTCACAGCGAGGACATTCCGAGCGATCGCGTCCGCCCGGGTCACTTGGGCGAGGCGTCAAAGCAAGGTGACTGGCCCTGCCGCAGCCTGTCCGCCGGCGGCGATGGGGCGAGATCCAGTTGACGCGACTAAGCATGTAGTCCTGACTGCGGAGTGCTTCCGGACGCGAGTTCGATTCTCGCCACCTCCACCAGACCAAGGAAGGACGGCCCCCACGCGGGGCCGTCCTTCTTTCCGTCGCCACAAACAACAAGCCCCGCCGGAGCGGGGCCTGCGCGGCCGTCGAATTCGTTACTGCTTGCGGCGCGAGAAGCCGAGACCGGCGAGACCGAGTCCGAGAAGCGCCAGCGTGGCGGGCTCCGGCACGTCGAGTCCGTCGCCCGTGCCAAAGGTCACGAAGCCCGTGGAGCTTGGTGCGAAGAACTGAGCTTGCTGAGGGCCATCGCAGCAGAGTTCAACGCCGTAGGCCTCGAGCAGATGATTGCCGGCACTCAGGATCGCCGTGGCCACCAGGATCTGGGTCGGGTCGGCGTAGCTGCCATTCCACCACATGTCGGTGGATCGGAAATCAACCGCCACACCATCGAGGAACAGAGCCCCTCCCAATCCGAAGTCAGGACCGACACGAAAACTCCAGGTGCCCGCTTGCGCCGCAGACACGCCAAAGGTGGCCGTGATGTCGAATGCAATGTCCGCGCCAGAACCACCGCAGGTGACCATATTCGACAACCCGTCCCAGGCAGCGGGTGCGGCATCGCAATAGCCCGAGCTCGGGCCGAAGGCGGTCAGGCCCTCGACCGCGCTTTGCGCGCCATTGGCGTCGACAAATAACGGGCCGCTTGCAAACCGGGACTGAAAACTGATGATGCTGGCCTGTGCAGCTGACGACAGTCCGGTGATCATTGCGGTAGCGCCAAGTATTGTGGCGGACAAGATGACTCGGTAGAGCATGGGAAGTTCTCTCCAAAGGTTCGACGCGACAATTAGACGCACGCCTCGTGCCAAACGAATATGATCCAATGAAACAAGGACATGAGAGTTGGACTTTCGAATGTGCGCCGGTGCCTGTAAGAATTTCCGACGGGTCGTTGATGCTTCGTAGCATACGCATCTTTACCGCGACCCTCGCCGCTTGGAGATGTGTGGGTCGAGTTGCGCGTCGACTTGCAACACCGATCATTTCGCTGCGCGCGGCGACGCGCTGCATCCGTGCCTCCGCGGAGGAATCTCGCCGAACCGCGACGGCACGTGGGAACGGCGGGCGCCGATGCCGATGCCGCGCAATTTCGCGCGCGCAGTCATCTTCTGTGACGCGGTATACGTCGTCGGCGGAAGCCCGACACCCGAAGCGAGCCACGCCTCGATCGGCAGCGCGATCGTCGAGCGATTCCGCGCTCCCTGCGGATCGGGCAGCGCCGGTCAGGGCATCCGGTCGCGACCCAGCCCGTGACGTCAGTAGTACGCGGCGCGCGCGCTGGCGAGGTCGAGATGGCCCTGCCACACCTTCTCGATGGCATCCTGGCGGAGCAGCAGGGTGCCTTCGCCCGACGCCACCTCCACGAGCTGTTTTACCTGGGCGCGCGCGTGTATCAGGTGCTTGATGGCCGGCGTCGCGACGAGCAACTCATGTATGCCGACCCGGCCCGCGTACCCGTTGCTGCAATTTTCGCATCCCACGGGCTCGTGCAGCATCAGTTTGCCGTCGTTGCCGAATTTGCGCTTCCATTCGTCGATCACTGCGGCACGGTCGATCGTGCTGTCGAGACAATGTTCCGCGGCGAGCTCGTCGATCTCGACGCCGGTCGCGGCGTGCGATTTCTTGCATCGCGGGCATAGCCGACGGGCCAGACGCTGCGCGAGAATTCCGATCAAGGCATCGGCAAACGTGAACTGGTCGAGGCCCATGTCCAGGAGTCGCACGATGCTCTCCGCGGCGCTGTTCGTATGGAGCGTGGAAAAGATGAGGTGCCCGGTCAGCGAAGCCTCGACTCCGATCCTCGCCGTTTCCTGATCGCGCATTTCGCCGACCATGATGACGTCGGGATCGGCGCGCAGGAAAGCGCGCATCGCCGCGGCGAACGTCCAGTCGATCTTGGAATTGATCTGGACCTGCCGCAGGCCAGCCTGCGTGATCTCGATCGGATCCTCGGCAGTCCAGATCTTGATTTCGGGCTGATTGATGTACCTGAGCAGCGAATGGAGCGTCGTCGTCTTTCCCGAGCCGGTCGGACCGCATACCAGGATGATGCCGAAGCTTCGAGTCACCATCTTCCTGATTTCCGCGAGGTTCCGCTCCGACAGCGCCAGTTTTTCGAGCGGCAGCGGCTCGCTCCCGCCCAGGATGCGCAGGACGATATCCTCGAGACCGTTGGCCGTGGGCATGACCGCGACCCGCAATTCGATCCGTAGCGGCCCGAAGCGCCCGAAATCGATCTTGCCGTCCTGCGCGCGCCGTCGCTCCGATATGTCCAGATTGGCCATGATCTTGATGCGCGAGAGCAGGGCATTGCGGTAGCTCGGCTCCAGCTCCAGGTAATTCTGAAGTCGACCGTCCTTGCGGAAGCGAATGCGGGTCGGGCGTGTGCCGGGATTGGTCTCGATGTGAATGTCGGAGGCGCCTTGCCCGTAGGCATCGACGATGACCTTGTTCACGAGCTTGACCAGGGCGCTGTCGGTGACGCGTGAGTCGGTTTCGGCTTCGTGGCGACCTTCCGGCGCCCCGGGGGCCTCGCGGGCGAGCTGGTTGGCGAGATCCTCGACGCTCGCCTTGGACGGATCCCCGCGCGCCGAGAGCTCTCGCGCGCTCAGGGCCGTCGCCTCGAAATCCGCGGCGATCGCGCCGGCATCGAGGTCGCCGTACTCCTTCGCGATCCGCGCCTTCAACTCAACGGCGTCGGCCATCACCGCCAGGATCTTGAGACCGGTGGCGAATCGCAACTCGTTCGAGATGTCGAGCGCAAGCGGGTTCTCCGTTGCGATCACGAGCGAACTGTCGAGCCGCAGCAGGGGCAACGCCTGGTACCGGAACGCCGTCGGCCCCGGCACCAGTTGCAGAGCCGATGGATCGACCTTGAACTTCCTGACGTTGACCATCGGAATGCCAAGCTTGTCGGCCAGAGCGGTCTGCACCTGCGAGCGCGTAACCGCGCCCATCTCGATCAGGATTTCGCCCAGTTGGCGCCCGCGCTTTTCCAGCTGCGCCGCCAGCGCCGAATCGAGCTGCTCCTGGGTTATCAAGCCCGCATCGAGAAGCAGTTTTCCCAATCGCACGTTGGGTTTGCGCTGTTGCTTGCGAACCGCTTTTTCCAGCTCTTCGTGCGTGACCAGCGCGCGATCCTGCAGAGACTGCCCCAGCGGTTCACGGCGAAGGGCCGCCTGCTTGGCAAGGGCTGCCGTGAGCGTTTCACCGGAGATCAGCTGCTTGGCGGCAAGCGCCTCCCCGAGCGGCGGTCCGATCTTGGCGTCGCCGAGCACGCGGGTCGGGATGAAGTAGCGCACCGGCAACGCGCCCGCGGCTTCGATGACAAAGAGGAACAGGCCGGCGTGCTCCTTGACCCAGCCCCGCGTCCGTCCTGTCAATTCGACCCCATCCGAGTAGCGGACGCTGAAGTTCTTGTCGCCGGTGACCTTGCTTTCGGTCGCGCCGATGCCGCGCAGCGCGCCCCCATCCGGACGCAGGTCGATGGGATCGATGCGCTTGATGACGCGAACCAGCGCAAGATCGATCGCCTGCGCAACTCCCGGTCCCGGCGGCCGGATCTTCACCGTTCCGGAGCCGGGAGCGAACGTAATCAACTCACCGGCCAGCGTGGTTCCGTCCAGGTACTCGACGCTGCAGGGTCTTCCAACGCTCTTCGCCGCTTGGGCGTTGCGCCGGTAGAACGGAGGGATCGGCCAGTACAACGTATGCGACTGCGAAGAATCCCTTTTCGTCGACGCCTTGGGAGGGAACTCGCGCGTTGCGTGCACTATGGACATGTGGACTCCTGCGGTTGCGCCACCGGATCAGGACGGTCCGACAAGCGCCGGTGTTCGACGGCGACCCGATTGCGGCCGCCCTTCTTTGCCGTATAGAGGGCTCGGTCTGCCGCGGCGACGAGCTCCGCTGCGCCGCTCGGGTCGCCGGGGACGCACGACGCCACGCCGACGCTCACCGTTACGTGACCCGCGACCGGCGATGCCCGGTGCGGGATCGACGCGGTTTCCACCGCGGCACGAACGTCGCGTGCAACATTGCCGGCCATGACCGGCGCCATTCCGGGGAGCAAGAGTACGAATTCCTCGCCGCCATACCTCGCCAGCAGATCGGTCGCCCGCCTGCCAAGGGAGATGGCGTCGGCGACCTTTCTCAGGCATTCGTCGCCGGCCTGATGACCGTAGGCATCGTTGAATCGCTTGAAATGGTCGACGTCGATCATCAGCAGGGCGACGGGAACGCGTTCGCGATACGCGCGCTTCCACTCGAGGTCGAAACGCTCGTCGAAGTGCCTGCGGTTGGCGATCCCGAGCAGTCCGTCGACATGCGCCATGGCCTCCATCTTGCCGTAGGCTTCGCGAAGCGCCGCGTTGGCCTCGCCCAGATCGCGCGTGCGCTCGGCCACGCGCTCCTCGAGGCGTGCGTTGGCATCGACGAGTTCCAGGTTCTGCAGTGACAGGGTGCGGTAGAGTTCCTGCAGCGCATCGATCAGCGCCTGCGTGCGGTGGTCGTGGATCTGATTTGTCAGGGTCTGCGCGTATGCCGCGCCTGGCGGCGTGCCCGCGCGAATCGCCGCGATCTGCGCCGCCATCACCTGGTCCTCGCCCAGGATGTGGAAACTGAGCCAGGCGACGAGAAACCCGAGCAGCGTTTCCTTGGGATCCCCGATGGAATTCCGCGATTCCCAGAGCTGGTTCAGCTGTCCGGAGAATTCCTCGTGTATTGCACAGTGCCGGGCGACGTATTCGGGGGAAACCCGCTCGACACGCATCAGCTGCTCTTCGTCGCTGAAGTGCACGTTGGCGTAACGTGC
This sequence comes from uncultured beta proteobacterium, assembly GCA_963726775.1. Taxonomy (GTDB): domain Bacteria; phylum Pseudomonadota; class Gammaproteobacteria; order Burkholderiales; family Casimicrobiaceae; genus CAIWHR01. The sequence continues at coordinate 137,609 of CAVSDL010000001.1, read as the reverse complement.
CAGCTCTTCGAAGACGCTTTGCAGCGATGTGGCTACGCCCGCGCCCTCGGCCACCAACGATTCGCCCAGCAGATTGATGAGTGCGACCAATCGCTGGTGCTGCTCATCGACCATCTCCAGGCCAGTCTCGAAATGACGATCCCAAACGAAGGTCTTCATGAGCATTGCCGGCGAGGCGGAAACGACTCGCCGCACCAAACTCATACCACGGTGAGAGAGGTTCGCTATTGATCTAACTCATGAACCGGCCAACGGGCGCCGACTCCATCGGTGGACATCGGCTTGCGCACATGCCTACCCAATATCTCCGGTTCGGCATTCCAAGAACCACTCGTCGGGTGCGTAAGTGCGTTCGCAGTCCGTTGGGAGTCGACGGCCGCGCGGTTGCCTCATCTGGGCACGTGAGGCCGTACCTTCTCGACGCCACTGTCGAAATGGCGCTGGCAGGGCGTACAAATGTAGATCTTCATCGGTTCCCGATGGCGGTGGGTTCGACGTGAATTGATCGAATTGAAAAAGACGTAGGTTGTGCTGTACGCGTTGTGCGGCGCAATGTTGACATGGTCGAGCGCCGGCGTAGGATCGCTCCCCCGTGTGCCCCGTAGATACGGTGGATGTGACCGCGAACGCGGGGTTCCGGATCACGGCCGGGCCTCGCGACCCGGCGATCGTGCATGTCTCTGCGTGGTCCTGAGGGAGCGCCCACCAAGCCAAGACATGCAGTCGCTGGATTCCGTTGACGCCGCGCCGTAGCGAATGCAACCAGGAGATCATCATGAGAGGTAAACGCTATCTATACGCAGGAGGCATTGCACTGACCGTGGCCGCCGCCTTGGGCCTGTCCGTTTCCGTCACCCAGGCCGATGGCAAGAAGTCGCTCAAGCCCCCGACCTTCGCAGTCGATGGGTCGTACCCGAAGATGCCGTTGCCGAGCGCCGGCGATTACGGAACCCCGCTCGTGGTCAGTACGTCGACCGGCAAGCCCAAGCCATGGTCGACCGGCGAAGTCGCGGGGACCTGCGTCGATTCGCGGGACCACGTGTTCATCGTGACGCGCGGAAACCTGGTCAACTCGCCCGAAACTCTCGATTCGGTCCCCGCGGCACCCGTTATCGAATTCGACACCGCCGGCAACGTGGCGAACGCGTGGGGCAACCGGAATGTCCTGCCCAACGGCATTCACGGCTGCTTCGTCGACTACCAGGACAACGTCTGGATCGCCGGCAACGGCGATGGCATCGTGCAGAAGTACTCGCATGATGGCACCCAGCTGCTGCTGCAGATCGGGACGCGCGGCGTGTGCGACAACCCGCCGGGAAATGCGTGCGGCAATTCAGGTGGCAATCCCGCCGCAAACCAGAGCAAGACGCTGTTGAACGAGCCTGCCAACATGTACATCGATCCGAACAAGGATCCCGTGACGGGCGAGCGCGGCAGCATCTACATCGCGGACGGGTACGGCAATCACCGCGTGGTGGTGTTTAACGCAACGGGCACCTGGCTGCGTCAGTGGGGCGGAGTGGCGGGGGTGGTGAACAATCCGTCGACTGACTCGCCTGGCTTGTTTGCCTCGGGCGACGGCGGCCATCCGCATTGCATCACCATAGGCAACGACGGCCTGGTGTACGTCTGCGATCGCGCCGACGACCGCATTCAGGTCTTCACCAAGACGGGCATGCTGCAACGGATCATCCCGATCGTTCCGGGTACCGGCGTGACCCTGGGAATCGGCGGCGTACCGGGGCTCGGCACTGCGGGCTCGGCGTGGGACCTCGCGTTCTCCAACGACAATATGCAGAAGTTCATGTTCGAGGTCGACGGAGGGAACGAGATCCTGCACATCATGGACCGCGTGCTGGGCTCGATCCTCTCCGAATTTGGCGCGCCTGGACTCCAGGCGGGCCAGTTCACGTTCCTGCACAGCGTCGCAATCGACTCGAAGGGCAATCTCTACACCGGCGAGACGATCAATGGCCGGCGCATTCAGAAGTTCACGCCCGTCAAGTGCGATGAAGGCAAGGGCAATTGCGACGACTGATGCGAGACCCAGCCGGAAGTGAAAGCCTCCGGCTGCTCGACCCGTGAGTTCGCACGCCCGCGTCACCCGGCATCGTCGCTGGCTGACGCGGGTTTGCTTTGTCAAGCGGCCGGCCCGATTCGCCTGCGGCGAGGCGTGAGATGAAATTTCGCGGTTTGCGACTTGCGGCATGGTGTCTGCTTGCCTGTGCCGCCGCATGGGCGCAATGCGTACGCGCGCACGAATTCAAGCTTGACGCGGTCATCAACGCGTTCGTCAAGATCGAATCGGGTGAGGCGCAACTCGTCATTCGTGCGCCGCTGTATCTGTTCAAGCAGGTCAAGTTCCCGGTCGCCGGCGCCGAAATCGACGTCGACAAGTCAGCACCTGCAGTCGAGCGAGCGCTGGCAGCGGTCCAGCGGGACATCACGCTCTCCGAAAACGAGCGGCCGCTGGTCGCATCGCACGCGACGGGGCGATTGTCGCTGCCGTCCGATCGTTCCTTCGAGAGCTACGAGCAGGCCGCGAGCCACGTGGCCGAGCCGCTCGAACGGGGCACGAGCATCTACATCGACCAGGGCTACGTGGACGCCCGGATCACCTATCCGATCGGCTCGCCTGACTCGGAGTTTGCCGTCCGCACGACCGCCGGTCCGGAGCTCGGTGATGCTCTCAAGCTCGCGCTGCGCTATATGCCGTCCGGCGAAGGCAGCCGGGCGATAGTCATTACCAGCCGCTCGGGAACGGTTGCGCTCAACCCCACGTGGGTGCGCGCAGCGTCGGGATTCACCGGGCTAGGGATCGAGCATATCCTCACCGGCTACGATCATCTGCTCTTCCTGCTTTGCCTGGTGATTCCCCTGCGGGGCTGGAGGCAGATCCTGTCGGTCATCACGGTGTTCACGGTCGCGCATTCGTTCACGCTGCTGGGCTCGGCCTTCAATCTCGCGCCATCGGGCACGTGGTTCCCACCTTTCGTAGAGACGGCAATCGCCGCATCGATCGTCTATATGGCGCTCGAGAACATCATGGGCGTCAACCTCCAGCGGCGCGTCCTGATTACCGGCCTGTTCGGGCTGGTCCACGGCTTCGGCTTCGCGTATGGCCTCCAGGAGAATTTCCAGTTCGCGGGGACCCATCTGCTTGTTTCGCTATTCGCGTTCAACGTTGGCATCGAAATCGGCCAGATCCTCGTCCTTGTAGTCATGCTTCCGACCCTTGCTGTGATCCGGCGCTACGTGCTGCCGGGGCGCGTTGGCATGATCATCCTCTCGGCAATCGTCGCGGACACCGGCTGGCATTGGATGATCGACCGAGCGGACGTGCTGTGGAAGACCTCGTGGCCGCGACCGAGCGTGGCCGGCCTCGCGGTTCTGGCGGTCTGGGTTGCCGGCATGCTGATTGCCGCAGGCGGGCTCAGCGTCATCGCCAGGCGGCTGCGGTTCGCACCAGACAACCAGCTGCCGTCGCCGCAAAGGAACGTGGCGGACTAGATTTTCATATTCCGCGATCGGTTGCGACCGGCCCGCGACGCGGGGCCGATTTCTTGGCTCCGTTTGGATTCGTGCGGGGCCCGCTGGCCAAGTAGCCGATGTGCTGTAGGCGACGCGTGGCGCGACGCTGCGCTTCACGGTCACCGCGATCGTCGGGTAACTCAGGCAGCAATTTCGGCAGGTGTGTCCGCCATGACCCCGCGTGTCACTTTGCGCCGGGTCGGGCGTCTGCGGTCAACGCGTCCGACGACCGTGGTGGTGACTCAAAGAACGCTTTCCCCGGCAGCACTCGATCTGTAACAGGCCTACTGCATGCGGACAGACGCGCGGATGCGCGCGGCGCGTGCTGCCCTTGATCCAGATCAACAGTGCCAGGTATGAATGCTGCTTGTATTGGCCTTGAGCCAACCGCGCCCGATCGCCGGTCGGGGCGCCAGCCACGCTGCGGTCGCGCGGCGTGGAATTGAATCATGTCCCCCGAAAGCGAGCAGCACGTTCTGCCGGTCTACGCCGCCGGGCAACCGGCAGCGAAGTCATTCAGTTTCGCCGCGATACGCCTGCGGCCGCTGGTGGGCGTGTTCGCGGCCATTCTGTTGACGAGCCTGTGGGGCTTTGCGGTGCATGAAGTGCGTCGCGACGCCGAGCAGACCTACACCGGCATGACGCGCGATGCGTCCAATCTCGCCCACGCATTCGCCGAGCATTCGTCCCGCACCCTCCAGGCCGCGGATCTGACGTCGCAATTCCTCGAGGCGGAGGCGGAGGAGAACGGTCTTGCCTACAATTTTTCCAAGTACCTGTCGAATCCCATCTTTCATGGAAATTTCTTCAACGGTGTGTACATCGTCGCGGCCAATGGCGACCTGACGTTCTCGAGCGTGCAGCCGTTTCAGCGGATCAACCTGGCCGATCGCGAGCACATCAGCGTGCACCTGCGGGGCGACAGCGGCCGGCTGTTCATCGGCAAGCCGGTGTTGGGGCCCATTTCCGGGAAACTGTCCATTCAGCTGTCGCGGCGAATCAACCTGCCGGACGGGACGGCCGGCGGGGTCGTCGTCATCTCGCTCGATCCGCTCTATTTCTCCGGGCTCTACGACGACGTCAATCTGCCCGACGTCGCGACGGTGTCGCTGGTCGGCGACGACGGCGTCGTTCGCGCCCGCAAGGCCGGCAGCGACCGGACCGTCGGACAGACCGTCCACGCCGGAGACCTGCTGCATCGCGCGGGCACCGAGGATGCGGGCGACATGCGGATGATCGACCCGGACGACAACGTCGAGCGGATCGTCGCGTTTCGGCATTTGCGGGATTATCCGGTGCACGTTGTCGTGGGAATTCCCGTCGATCTGGTCGAGTCGATGGTCGCGGGGAGGCGCAATGCCATGTACACGCTGGCCGGCGTCGCGACCGTCGTGGTCGTGCTGTTCTCCGTCTGGATGAGCCTGGCGATCAACGACCTGGAGGCACGCCGCAAGGAGGCTCTGAAAGCCAGTCGCGCCAAGACCGAATTCCTGGCCAACATGTCGCACGAGCTCCGAACCCCTCTCAACGGAATTCTCGGCTTTTCGGAACTGCTCCGCACCGAGCTTCCCGACCTGGAGCAGCGCTCGTTTGCCGCGGCGATTTCGGAGAGCGGCAAGCATCTGCTGGCGCTCGTCAACCAGTTCCTCGATCTCGCCAAGATCGAGGCCGGACGGCTCGAGATCAATCCCCAGCCGGAGAACCTCAGGCTGCTGGTGGAGGCGATCGTCGCCGCGCAGACGAGCATTGCGAGCAACAAGGGCCTGGGCCTGGAAGCGACCTTCGCCCCGAGCGTGCCCGACGCCGTTCTCTGCGATCGGATACGCGTGACGCAGGTGCTGAACAACCTGCTTCACAACGCGCTCAAATTCACCGAGGCCGGCTACATCCACGTCGAGGTCGGTTGGGCGAACGGCATGCTGGAATGCGCGGTCAACGACACCGGCCCGGGCATCGACGCGGAGACGCAGGCCCGGCTGTTCAGGAAGTTCGAGCAGGGAGGCGGTTCCACGACGCTCCGCTATTCCGGCACCGGTCTCGGACTCGCGCTCGCGCGCGAACTGTGCGAGCTGATGGGCGGCCGGATGTGGGTCGAATCCACCATCGGCGTGGGCAGCAGCTTCAAGTTTACGATCGCGTCGCCGGTGTACGAACTGGCGGCGGGCGGCGAGGATGCGGCATGACGCGCGTCATGGTGGTCGACGACAACGCGCTTAATCGCTCGCTCGCCGGCGCGATGCTGAAGCGCGCGGGGTACGAAGTCGCGACCGCCGGCGACGCGTTTGCGGCGCTGGAGTCGCTGGAGCGCAGCACGGTGGACGTCATGATCACCGACATCGGCATGCCGCGGATGGACGGGCGCGAATTCTGCGCACGTCTGCGTGCCGACCCGAGGTGGTCGCAAATGCGAATCGTCGCCTACACGGCGATGGCGATGGAATTTCAGCTGCGAGAGCTGCTGGCGTCCGGCTTCGATGCCGTCGTAGTCAAACCGCATACGCAGGCCGAGCTCCTGCGCGCAGTGGAAGGAAAACCATCATGACCACCGACTCGATTGCGTCCGTTTCGCTGCCGCCGCGGCGACCCAAAGTCATCATCGTCGACGACAACAAGATCAATCTCGATCTCTTTGCGCGGGCCCTGGCCAACGTCAACACGGCGGAAGTCGTGTCGTTCCTCAATCCGCTCGAGGCGCTGGCCTGGTGTCAGGACAACACGCCCGATCTCGTCGTCCTTGATCAGCGGATGCCGCAAATGACCGGCATCGACTGCCTGCGCCGACTGCGTGCGGCCGAGGCGACGAATCAGGTGCCGATCGTCATGATCACGGCATTCGCCGACACGACGGTGCGCTACGAGGCGCTGGGTCTTGGCGCGGACGATTTTCTGTCCAAGCCCGTCGATATTTCCGAGCTGCGGCTACGGGCGCGCAACCTGCTCAATCTGCGAGCCGCACGCCTCGAAAGCGAGGCCCGGCTGCGATGGCTGCAGGACGCGCGTGCCGGCGTGCAGCGCTCCCTCGACGCGCGGGATGTGGAGACGGTCGGACACTTTGTCCGCCTGATCGAAACCATCGACGAGGAATCGGGCAACCATCTGGCGCGCGTCGCGCACTTCGCGGAACTCACCGGCCGCGCGTTGGGACTGGCCGACGACGCCTGCAGCCTGCTTTTCCATGCCGCACCGCTGCACGATCTCGGCAAGCTGGCCGTCCCCTCGACCGTGCTCGGCAAGAACGGCCGGCTCACCGCCGAGGAGATCGTTCTCGTGCGCGAGCATTCGGCCATCGGCGAGACCGTTCTCAGCGGAAGCTCTTCGGAGTTCATGCGCACCGCTGCCGCGATCGCCGGTGGACACCACGAGAAATTCGACGGCAGCGGATACCCGCAGCGGCTGGCGGGCGAGGCGATTCCTCTGGTTGCGCGGATCGGCGCGGTGGTCGACGTCTTCGACTCGTTGACATCGGTACGGCATCATCGGGAGGCGTGGTCGGCCGACAGGGCGCGGGCGTATCTTTCGGCAGCGGCCGGCAAGCACCTGGATCCGGCCTGCGTCGGAGCCTTCCTGTCCTGCTGGTCCGCGGTGCAGGACGTGCGCGAGAATTTTCCGGGATTCGCGCTGTTCCCCCTGCAGGAGACCTGCTGACCGGGCGGTAGCATCGGTCGTTCAGACGGACGCGCCTTGCCTTTTCAGCGTGGGCAGGAATTCCTCCAGCGTCACCGGTGGGCCGAGGAGATTGCCCTGGAACGCCTGGCAGCCGAGCGCCTTGAGCAAGGCACGCTGCGCCTTCGTCTCGACGCCTTCTGCCGTGACGCGGAATCCCAGGCTCCGGCCGACGGCGATGATGGCGCGGACGATGGCCTCGCCGTTCGGGTCCTCGACAATGTCACGGACGAACGATCCGTCGATCTTCAACTCGTCCAGCGGCATACGCTGCAGGTGCGAGAACGCCGAATAACCGATGCCGAAATCGTCGATGGAAAAGCCGATCCCCAACGACTTTAGCGACCGCATTTTGGCGACGGTATCCTCGAGACTGTCGAGTACCAGGTTCTCGGTCAACTCCAGCCGCAGGCGTCGCGGGTCCGCCTCGGAGCGGGTCAGCGCACCGCGCACCGTGTCCACGAAATCGGCGCGCCGGACCTGAGCCGCATGCACGTTGACGGCCAGGCGCAAGGCGCTCGTTTCCGGGTGCGCGGACCAGGCACAAAGCTGTTTGCAGGCCTCGGTGAGCGCCCAGTCACCGATGGGAGACATGAGATGGGCATCCTCGGCCACGGGAATGAATTCGGACGCCGGCAGCAGCCCTCGCGTGGGATGGATCCAGCGGAGCAGCGCTTCGGCTCCAATGGCGCGCCCGGACATGTCCGCCTGTAGCTGGTAGAACAGCCGCAATTCGCCGCCGTCCAGCGCGCGGCGCAGATCCGATTCCAGCTTCGCGCGCATTTCGAGTTCGGCTTGCATGGCCGGATCGAAGAAGCGGACATTATTGCGGCCGGCAGCCTTGGCCTGGTACATCGCGACGTCGATGCGTTTCAACAGTTTCTCGATTTCATCTTCATAACCCCGAAACAGGCACACACCGATGCTTGCCGTGCAGAGGTAGGTGCCCGCATCCACACCGTCGGCGGCTGCGCGGGGTCCGAAATCGTAGGGACGGGCAAGGGCGGATTGCAACTTTGCCAGCACCTCTTTGGCCCGCGCGCCGGCACGCGTGCGGTCCGCATCCAGGTTCTCCAGCAGGATCACGAATTCGTCACCGCCCTGTCGCGCTACGGTGTCCCCGTGCCGCAGGCAGGCCCGGAGGCGGCGCGCGACTTCCACGAGCAGACGGTCGCCGGCGTCATGCCCGCGGGAGTCGTTGAGCGCCTTGAAATGATCGAGATCGAGAAACATCAGGGCGCCATGGCGGGCGCTGCGCCTGCTGGCCGCGAGGGCCTGACCGAGACGGTCCATCAGCAGGCGCCGGTTCGGAAGCTTGGTCAACGGATCGAAGAAGGCCAACTTGTGGATGCGTTCCTCCGCCGCCTTGCGCAACGTGATGTCCGAGAACGCGGCAACATAGTGGGTAACGGTGCCCTCGGCATCCGGTACGGCGGTGATGGTCTGCCATTCCGGGAACACTTCACCGCTCTTGCGCCGATTCCAGATTTCGCCTTGCCAGAAGCGATTGCGGACGAGCTCGGCCCGCATGCCCCGGTAGAACGCTGCGTCGTGCCGGCCGGATTTGAGCAGGGCCGGAGTCTTGCCGACCGCTTCGTCGGCGCCGTAGCCGGTCAGTTCGCCGAACGCCCGGTTGACGCGAATGATCGTGCCGGCCGCATCGGTGATGAAAATGCCTTCCTGAGTCTCGAATGCGGTGGCGGCGATGCGCAGGTCCTGTTCGTTGCGCAATTGCTCGGTGACGTCGCCGGCGTATCCGTACCAGTGGATCGCGCCGCCAGGCCCGCGCCGCAGCGTGCTCCGGCTGTGGATCCAGATCTTACGGCCGTCCGGGAGCGTGCGCCGAAATTCGCATTGCAACGGTTCGAGCGTCTTCGCCGAGTTGTCGATGCACGCTTTCAACCGCGTCCGGTCATCGGGATGCACGCCTGACCAGAACTTCCGCATATCGATCGGCACGTCCTCGGACGCGACGCCGGTGATGCCCAGAAAGCCCTTGCTCGCATAAACCAGGCTCATTCGGCCACTGGCTGCCGTGCGAAGCTGGTAGATCGCGCCCGGGACGTTGTCGGCGATCAGTTCGAATTGTTCGCGCAGTTCGCGACTCTCGCGCTCGCGGCGCCGCGACAGCTCGAGCAAAAAAACTACAGCCACGAAGAGGAGGATGTACGCAATTCCATTGATTGCGGCGCGGCGTCTCCACAGCGTGAGAACGACATCTGCGCCCTGAGCGACAATCACGTAGAGGCCGAGATTCCCGACGCTGTGCACGGAAATGAACTGCTCGCCGCGGCCATTAGCCGTCGGAATGCGATCGTTGATGTCCGGATGGCCGGAAGCAATGAGCGCCTTCAGTGCCGGGTCGACGATGGCCGATTCGCCCGGGCTGTCGAGCGGGTCTGTCGCGGCGATGACGGCGCGGTCACCGTTGACGAGCAGCAACGTACCACCCGGATCCGGCTTGACCGTGCGCAGCAGGTCGGAAAAGTATTCAGGAAGCACCGACACCGACACGACGCCGCGAAACGTTCCGTGCTCGTCGACGATCGCGCGCGAGAGCGCAATGATCGCTACGCCGGCATTGCCTGAGGCGAACTGTGGCGAGACGAAGATCGCGCCGTCAGGCGGTTCCGTCCTGGGGCGCGTGAAGTAGGGACGGTTCGTTGCATCAACTCCGCGAAGATCGCTTTGGGTGGCGGCGATTACGGTGCCCGTGGCGTCGGTCACCAGGACATGTTGAGCCGCGGGAAACGCCCGGGATCGCGCCGCCATGTAGGCTTCCAGCGCTCCGGGCGCATATCCTGATTGCGATCGCTCGGCGACATCGGCGAGGAGGAGACCGATCTGATCGAGTTTGACGTGGACCTGGGCTTCCCCGGCGCCAGCGAGAATGCGCAGACGCTCCTGGCGGCCGTCGACCGCTGCGACGTAGTCCCCGACGGCGTCCCAAACCGCGACGGCGCCGATCAGGACCACCGCCAGAATCGCGGACGCAGCAGGCGGCCAGTATCGACCGTGCCGCAGGCTACCGCTGTCGGAGTGCGCGGTCATTCACGAGTGATCGCCGGATGCGGCCGCGACTCGCGTCCTGGCCAGCGGAAAGCGCGGTCGCCGTCATTGACGGCATTGCGATGGGAATCGAGCCCGACTGCAGGAACCCGAACGCTACCTTCGGACCCGGACGGCAGGGCGCGCACGCCGTATGCGGGACGGGGCGCACCGGCCGCATGGCTTCCCCTTTATTGATGTTATCCACACATTCTAGGGGGGCCTCTGTCCGACTTTTCTTGTGCTGGGTCAAAGATAGTGAATTCCGACGTCGAAAATTGAAACAAGCCACCGATGTCGAGCGGCGGATGCCTAAGCGCATTTCCCGGCGTTCAGGTGGCGTCGCCGATGCCGAGCCGCCCTAGCAGCATGCGCCAGGCCGGCGCCTGCTCCACCCGGTCCGGTGGCGTGCCCGCATCGAAGACAATGGCCGCGGCGCGCTCTTCCGGTGCCAGCGGCTCCTGGACTTGCAACTGGCGCCGAAGCACCGCGAGGTTTGCTTCCGAGGCGTCGGTCGCGCGTTCGCCGCGGCGCGCAACCCGTTCGCGCAGGGTTTCCTCGGCCGCGTCGAATGTGACCATCAGGAAGGGGACGTCGAGCTCCTCCCCGAGCGCGCGGAAGAGGTCGCGTTGGCGGCGTTCCAGGAACGTCCCGTCGACGATGGCGACATACCCGGCCGTTGCCACGGCGCGGGCCAGCGTCAGCGCGCGGCGATACACCGCCTCCGTGGCGTCCGCGGTGTAGATCCCGCCGCCGACCACCGAGCCGCTGCGAGCCGTTGCAGCGAGGCCCCGCACGCGCTTGCGCTCGACGTCGGTGCGAATGCGTATCGCGCCGGCCCGCTGCAGCAGGCGTTGCGAAAGTGTCGTCTTTCCGGAGCCCGATAAACCGTGCGTGATCAGGATGGCGGGACGCGGCGGAATCGCGTAGAAGCGCGCAAGTTCCAGGTAGGCCCGGAATTCACCGAGCAGCGCCGTCTGCGCGTCGGCGGTCCCGAGCTGGGCCGCGCGGAGGCGCGTCACCTTGGCACGCACCATGGCGCGATAGACGAGATAGAAGCGCAGTACGGCGAGGCCGGCATAATCGCCGGTGATTTCGAGCCAGGCGTTGAGGAAGCGGTACGCGAGGTCCGGCCGCTTCCGATCCTGCAGGTCCATGACGGCGAAGGCGACCTCGCTCATCACGTCGATCCAGCGCAGGCGATCGTTGAATTCGATGCAGTCGAAGACCGTTACCTTGCCCTCGACGATCGCGATGTTGCCCAGATGCAGGTCGCCATGGCATTCGCGGACGAACCCGTCGCGTCGGCGACGCCCGAAAAGGGGCGCGAGCGCAGCATGCTCGCGCTCCGTCCAGTCGCGGAGCGCGTCCAGGGCGGTCGTTTGTTCCGCGTTTTCCATCAGCGCCCGTATCTGCGCGAAATTGTCCAGCGCGGCGCCCAGGATCTCCGCGGATCCGGCAAAGGGGCCGTCGGCGCTGGCGACGTCGATGCGAGCATGAAATGCGGCGATCTTTGTCGCGAGCTCGTCGATATGCGCCATGGTGAGACGACCGCGCGCGAGTTCGCGGCTCGCCAGCGCGTCCTGCGGGAATTCACGCATCTTCACCGCGTATTCGAGGACCGGTCCGTCATCGCCGATGACCGGGTGTTCCGGCGTGCCGGTGATGGCGACCACGCCGAGATAGAGCGCGGGTGCAAGCCGCCGGTTCAGGCGCAATTCCGCCTCGCAATACCGGCGGCGCGCCTCGAGCGTCGTGAAATCGACGAACCCGAGATCGACCGGCTTCTTGATCTTGTACGCGTGCGTTCCGGTCAGCAGCACGCGGGAGATGTGGGTTTCGAGAAGCTCCGTGCGCGGGACATCGCCTCCGAACATGGCGGAAGTGCGGAGCATGGCGACGAGGCGTGCCTGAGTGTCGTCGGCATCGTGGGTGTCCATTGCCATCGTCGGTCGTCCGGAGCGGGAATGTGCCCGACGCGAGGCGCTGCAGCGGCGTCCTTCCGCTCGCGGTCGTGTCCGGCATCATTTTCGCGCGTCGCCGCGCTGCGATGCTCGACGGAGTCAGGCTTTCGCAGCGCGGGGTTTGATCTGCGTCAACGGATGCGGCGCCGGGGAAGCTACGCTGCGTGGGAAGCGGCGCGGCCGAATGCGGTCGCGGTGCTTTTGCCTGCGGATCTGCCGATGACGAAACCGACTCCGCATCAAATGCACGACCTGAAGCGCAAGCTGGTCGTGGAGCGGACGCGGCTTATCGCGGACACGCATGACGAGCTGGTTCGCTGGGGCGAGCATCCGATAGGCGAGCTCGCGGGCGAGGCGCCCGATGCTGGCGACCAGTCCGTCGCGACGATGGTCACCGATCTCGAACACGTGATCGTGCAACGGCACGTCGAAGCGGTCCGCGACATCGACGCCGCGCTGCTGCGGATGGCGAGGCGCCGCTACGGTCGCTGCGTCGATTGCGACGAAGACATCGAACCCGCGCGCCTCGCCGCGTTCCCGACGGCGAAACGGTGCGTCGACTGCCAGAGCCTGCGCGAGAGAACGTACGTGCACCGGGCGACGCCGACGTTGTAGCTGCGTCCCGCGTTTCGACGCCGGCATCGTTCGCGTGGAGCGTGCCGCCGTCGCATATCGTGCTGCACCGGCGCGATCGGCCGTCGCGCGGCGAGCACGAGAATCCGGTCGTCGGCTCGATCGTGCGCTGTGGCGAGCTGGGCGAATCGACCGCGGTCGCGTTGCGCGTCATTTCCGGCGAGCGCGCCGATATTCACTTCGCGGTCCCCACGCATGTGGCGCGCCGCAACGGCGTCGTGTGGGACGGGCCTGCAAGCGTTTCGCTGCTCGCCGACGGCATTCACTTGATGAGGGCGACCGACCCGACCGCAACGGCCGCCTGGACGGGGGCGGCTGTGGTCGCCGGAGTCGTCGCAAGTCGGCGAGAGCGCCACCGAACTCGGCAGCGGCTCGCGCCGTGAAGAAATTGCTGCGCTTGCTCGCACCGGTTCGAGCGGCTCGGGCAGGCAGTCGCGTGCCGCGCCTTTGACGCAAGTCAAGAATCATTCCCGACAAAACAGCTTTCTCAATCAAATCAATGATGTGTTTTTGCAACAGCGATCAATTGCCACGTGGTTTTCTGTTGACCCGAATATTCGCGAAACGGTACAAATGCTGCAAGGCTGCGGAACCGGTTTTTTTGCAGGTGCACACGAGATGTCCGGGTGTGCGCGTGATGCCGGGACCCTCAGAACACACGCAGCAAGGGCCGTTGCGAAGGGCGAATGCCCTCACCGAACCGGCTGCTACAAAGCGATTTCGCGCGGAATTTCCTTCCGCGAACCATGACCGGCGGCCTGTGGCCGCGGACCTGGCGGGACCGGGGGCGCTTTGCTTCCGTGCGCGGGTCGAACCGAGAGAGGAAAGGGGTTCACATGCGAATCAAGTCCACCATCGCCGCGACCGGGGTCCTCGCGATCCTTGCGGCGTTCCTGGCATCGCCCGCGTTCGCGCAGGAGAAAAAAGCCGACGCGAACACGCCCGTGTGCGCGAAATGCCACGAGGACGAGCACAACTCGATTCTGCTCAATGCGCACGGTGCGCGAAACGATGCCAGCGGAACGTCGTGCCAGGGCTGTCACGGCGATGCATCGGCGCACCTCAAGGACACGAGCAAGAGCCTGCCCAAGAGCGCGCTGACGGCGAAAGACTCGACGGCCGAGGAGAAATCGGCGGTATGCCTGACCTGTCACGCCGGCCAGCGTCAGTTCACGTTCTGGGCATCGGGACAGCACCGGAAATCCGATGTCACCTGCGTCGACTGTCATGCCGTCCATGGCGGGCAGGCGGCAGCCAACTTCAGGAACCTCAGGGGGCGGCCGTTTGCGGCGGCGCCGTACACGACCACGTCGCGGCAACTGGCTTACAAGACCTGCATCGGCTGCCACCGCGATGTGCGCGCGGAAATCACCAAGCCATCGCACCATCCGATCATCGAAGGCAAGGTCGCCTGCCACGACTGTCACGATCCGCACGGCGCGCTGACTCCGGTGATGCTCAAGGCCGAGTCCTACCAGGACCTCTGCACGAGCTGCCACGCCGACAAGCGCGGTCCGTGGATCCACGAACATCCGCCGGTCATGGAAAACTGCGCGACCTGCCATACACCGCACGGTTCGTCGCACAACCGGCTGCTTGCGCAAAAACCCCCGGCGCTGTGCGGAGACTGCCATCCGGGCGGTCACACGCACGGCATCTACGACGGGCGAGGGACGATTCCCAATGTCAATCCGTCGAATATCCGCTTCGAGGGGAGTGGTTGCGTCAACTGCCATCGCCAGATCCACGGCAGCAACGCGCCGCCGTCAGCCTACGGCCAATTCTTCCTCCGCTGAGAAAAGGGGAAACTCATCATGAGAATCAAACTCATTGCCATGATCGTGGGCAGCCTGTTCGCGGCAGGTTCCGCGAGCGCCGACGAGAATTTCAACTGGAACGGGTCGCTCGAGCTTGGCGGCCGCGGGGTCAACACCGACGGCGGGGAGCGCAACGGGGCGTACGGAACGTCGGCGACGACGTCGGCGCCGTTCACCGGCCCGCGGGACGAGGCCAAGGCGCAGATGTATCAGGACCTCAACAACGGGGTGATCGGCGTCGTCGACGTGCGGGGCAGCAGCCGGAACTACTACCTCAAGTTCTTCGGCGAGAACTTCGGCCGTGACGACCAGTTCATCGATGCGCGCGGCGGCGGATACGGGGTATTCAAGGCCCAGGTGTACTCGGACAGGATGCCGCACAACCTGTCATGGAACGCGCTGACACCCTTGAGCAACCCGGGTACCGCGCTGCAAACCGGGCCGGGCGGAACCTATCCCCCCGCGAAGAACCCGGCGACCTGGAACGCGTTCGACTACGGAATACAACGCAATACGGTGGGGGGCAACCTCGAAGTCACCGCGAATTCGCCGTGGTTCGCCCGGGTCGACTACAACGAAGTCGCCACCACGGGCGTCCGGCCGGGAAGCGGCGTGCTGGGAACCGGATCGGGCAACGGCTTCATCGAGCTGGGTGTCCCGGTGGATTACAAGACCAAGAACTTCACCGCCGAGGGCGGCTACACGGCGAAGACGTGGAACATCCGGCTCGCCTATCTCGACAGCAAGTTCAGCAACGGCATCGAGTCGATGCAGTGGACGAACTTCTACATGCGCAACGCGCTGGACACGCAGTTGCTGCCGCCGGACAACGAACTTCAGCGGTGGAGCCTCAATGCATCGGCGCGTGAACTGCCGCTCGATTCGACGGCGGTGCTGCGGATCACGCAGAGCAAGCTGACCGACAGCTTCGCGGTTTCGGCGACCGGGCTCAAGCCGACCGGGAACCAGGCCCCGCCCATCGGCGTGGGCTACCTCGTCACCACGCCGAGCTCGCCCACTTTCGACGGCGAGCACAAGACGACGACCGCGTCGTTCGGACTTTCCTCGACGCTGACGACGGGCCTGCAAAGCCGGCTCTACTACAACTACTACGACAGGGCGAACAATTCGACGGTGATCTCCTATGAGGGTGGAGGGCTCGGTGCCACCGCGTCGAATTGCCCTGCCGCCAATACCGCGACCCAATTCTGCATCGCTCCGCTCGAAGGCGAGCTGTTCGCCTACACCAAGAACGACGCCGGCATCGATCTGACCTACAACCTCGGCAAGGGGCAGAAGCTGCTGGGCGGCTACAACTACCTCAAGGTCGACCGCGACCTCGAGCCGGCGCCGGAAACGCGGGACAGCAGGGTCTGGGTCGAGTACCGGAACAGCATGGTCGAAAACCTGAGCGGGCGCCTGAAGTACTACTACCTGCAGCAGCGCTCGGACATCAATCACGAGGACACCAACAGCGGCCCGGCCACGCCGGCGCAGGTTCCGTACTACTACTCGGCGTACGACGTCGCGAACTACGACCAGAACAGCGTCAAGCTGACTGTCGACTGGAACCCGATCCGCTTGCTGGACATCGGTTTCGGGGCGACCTGGAGAAAGACCGATTACAAGGACCTGCAGTACTATGGCCGGACCGACGACAAGCGCCAGTTGTACGACCTGACTGTCGGGTATGGCGATGCCGACCAGTTCCGGCTGACGGCGATCGGCAACTGGAGCGAAGTCGTGTTCCACCAGGCCTACCATCAGGGCACCGGGCCGACTCCGAACGGGCCGCAGACGTCCACCGACTTCAATTGGGGCACCGAGAACACCCAGACGAACTGGCTGGTCGCCCTCGAGGCCGACTGGGTGGCCACGGAGCAGTTGTCCCTGAAGGCGTCGGCCAGCTGGCAGAACACCGGCGGTGGTGTCGACTTCTGGTCGAACAATTACGCGGGCGTTGGTGGCTACAACGGCGGACCGCTGGTCAACTACGTCACCGACAATACCAAGATGCAGCGGTTCATGCTCAGGGGTGACTACAAGATCAACACGAAATGGAGCGTGTCGGCGGGCTACGCGTACGAAAACTACGACTACTCCGACGACCAGATGCGCGGCTACCAGAGCTACTACGGTTACTACCAGAATCTGGGTGGAACCAACAACAGCTGGCTGAGCGGCGCCTTCACCAACCCCAGCTATACCAACAATATTTTCTTCCTGACCGCGAAGTACAGCTTCAACTGATCTCGGCACGCCGTCGACTCGAATTGGCGTTGACTGAACCGCGCCACGTCTTTGCCGCAGGGCGAATGACGTGGCGCGGTGCCGTTTCTGACGGTTGCATCGCGCGACGGTTCTATCGAGCTTTGCCGAATTGAGTGACAACGGCCGCAGAACCGGCGTCGTTCCCGCGCACGCGCGAATCCTGTGTCTTGCGTCGACCTGTTCGTTCGGGACATCCTTCGTCGCCGGGTCTCCGCGTTCGCGGGGACGACAATCTCACGCGGCGAACAGCGGCGCGGAGTCGATGTAGACCCGGTAGTCCCGGACACGCTCGCCGCGCATCCCGAGAACGTTGCAGAATGGAATGCCGACGATGCGTCCGTCGTGACGCGTGTACGTCACGATGCCCTCGCAGATGACGTGATCGCCCTGTGCCCAGACGTGGTGGAGGTCATGCGAAAGCGCCTTGACGGCCGCGAAAAAACCATCGACGGCGGCGCGGATCGCCTCCGTGCCCACCGCCGGAGCGCCGTTGCCGTACCGGAATCGCGCATCGGGGTCGAGAAACGAAAGGAACAGCTTCGCGTCCTTGGCGTCGATGGAGGCAAAGAGGTTGGCGGTCCAGCGGGCGTGATCCATGGTCGCTCCGTTCAGTAGCGTCCGTGCTGCTTGTAGATGTAGTTGGACAGCTCGACCTGCTGCATCGACAGCCGGCGCTGGATCTGGTGGACGACGCGGATGATCGCGCGCATCACGCGATAGACGATCCGGGGATGCGCGTCGAGCAGCAATTCGAGTTTTTCGCGTTCGAGGCCGAGCACGCGCGTGTCGCCCAGCGCCACCTTCGACGCATAGAGTTCGGTGCCGTCCATGAATCCCATCTCGCCGACGAAATCGCCGGCGGACAGCGTGTTGACGGTGACGGCGGCGGCCGTGCCGACGCCCTTCACGACGCCCAGCGTGCCCGTGAGAACCACGTAGAGGTGGTTGTCCACGGTTCCTTCCTTCGACAGAACCTCGCCCTGCTTCAGGTCGCGCAGCGTGACGGAGGCCGCCAGCACGCGGCATTGTTCGTCGGTGAGTTCGGTGGCGAGTCTAGTCGATCGCAAGGCATCGAATCTGGATTGGTCGGTCATGATGAATCGCTCCGGCTTGTGGTTTCATTGACGCCCGCGGGGACGTCGGTGGCAGCGGTCCGCGCGGCGGCAGCCGTTGGCGCGAGCGGCGGCGGATCGGACGGCGCCGGCGGACCGCGTGGCGCGGCGGCGTCGCGACCGGCTTCGAGCCTCGGAGGGGCGGGCGCGCAACCGGCCGCGTTGATCCGGTCGGCGCGCGCGACGTACGCGTCGACCAAAGTATCGGCGATTCGGTCGAATACGGGGCCGGCAAGCGTCCCCACCACGGAGTTGTCGAGACCGTAGCGCAAATCGAACTCGATCCGGCAGCCGTCGGCGTTCAGGGGCGTCAGATGCCACTCGCCATGAAAATGCCGGAACGGCCCGCGCTCCATCTGAATCGCCATCCAGCCGGGGCGCCGCTTCGGATTGCGCGTCCGGAAACCGAAGCGCACGCCGCGGACGTCCACGTCGATGTCGGCGACCACGACCGACTCATCCCGCTCGATGATCGTTGCACCCGCGCACCACGGCAGGAACTCCGGGTAATGCTCGGCGGCCTCGATGAGGTCGAACATCCGCTCGGCCGAGTGGCTCACCAGCACGGTCTTGCGCAGTTCCATGGGACCATTGTTTCATACGTCCCGATCTCTGGGTACCCGCGCCGACACGCCGGGCGCATCCGCGGCCTGGCGCGCTAGGCGAGAAATCGCGACGCGACCAGCGCCGCCGCCATCAGCAGGCCATGGAGCGATGTCGCGCCGATCGTCAGCTGAATCGCCGGTGCGAGCTCCGTGGGGTGCCTTGCCGACGCCAGGAGGATCTTCGCCGCGCGCGCCGAGATGCGCGGCCGGGACCAGCGCGATCAGCGCGGGCCAGGGCAGCATGCCGAACGCCACCGCTAGCGCCACCCACAGGTAGGCGGCGGCAGCGATCACCGGGTAACCCCAGCGGCCGCGATCGGCGCCGAGGCGCACTACCCAGTGGCGCTTGCCGACGGACTCGTCGGCCTTCCGGTCGGGAAACTGGTTGATGTAGAGGATGTTGGTGACGAGCAGCGCGTAGCCGGTGACGGCGATGACCGGGAACGTCGAGAATCCGGCGCGCTGAACGAAATCCGCGCCGATCGCGATCAGCGCGAAACCGGACCAGATGCACGCTTCGCCGACGCCGCGGCTGTTGAGGCGGAGCGGCGGCGCGGAGTACGCCCAGCCGATGACGAGGCCGGTCACGCCGAGCCAGAACAACCCGGGCGCGGACATGAACGTGAGCCAGAGCCCGACCAGGAACACGACGACCATCAGACCGGCGCCGAAAACGAGGGTTTCGCGCATCGTCAGCACGCCGTTCTGGATGAAGCGGCTGCCGCCGGTGAACGGAAAGATGCGCTCGCTGTTGACGGCGTCGGTGCCGTTCACCGCATCGTAGTAGTCGTTGAGAACGTTGGCGCCGGCATGCGCGACGAGCGCGAACACGATCGTGATGACGGCGGTCACCGGGTCGAGCGCAAGGCCGCTAGCGTAGGCCGTCGCCAGGCCGATCAGGCACGAGAACAGCGTGACCGTGAGAAACGGCGGTCGCGTCGCCAGGAAATAGCGAAGGGCGGGATTGGACAGGGCGGCCAGAGTCGGTTCGGCGGGGGGCATCGAAGGGGTTCCTTGACGGCTGAGGCAGCCATTATCGCGAGTCTGCGCGTCTTGCCAAGCGACCCGCGGGTCCGCGTTACGCGACCGCAGTCGAGTGCGCGACGCGGAAGCGACCGCGCCTCCTTGGCGGCAATCGGCGTGGCGTCCGGTTGTTACGATAACCGTTACAGTCCGGCCGCGCAATTGAGCGTGCGGATCGCGGTGTCGACGCCGCGGGAATTGCAGGGTGCCCCGCGCGAATCTCTCTTGATCCAGGTCAATCGGCAGGTTGTGCAACCGGTTCTAAATGTGTCCGTTGCAATGGATCAGCGGATGTCTCCGGTGCCGAACCCGCAGGCGAGGCAAGGCACCTCTTCGGGAGGAGCGAAATGCTGGAAACCTATTATGAGTTGATGCGCCGGCAGGGCATCTCGCGCCGGAGCTTTCTCAAGTTCTGCAGCCTGACCGCCGCTTCGCTCGGTCTCGGCGATGCCGGCGCGCAGCAGATCGCGCAGGCGATGCAGACGAAGCCGCGCACGCCGGTCATCTGGCTGCACGGCCTCGAGTGCACGTGCTGCACCGAGTCCTTCATCCGTTCGGCACATCCGCTCGCCAAGGATGTCGTGCTGTCGATGATCTCGCTCGATTACGACGACACGCTGATGGCTGCCGCCGGGCATCAGGCCGAAGAGGCTCTCGAGCAGACGATCGCGAAGTACAAGGGCAACTACATCCTCGCCGTCGAGGGCAACCCGCCGCTCGCCGACGATGGCGTCTATTGCATACCGGGAGGCAAGCCGTTCGTCGACAAGCTCCGCCGCGTCGCCAAGGACGCGAAGGCCATCGTGTCGTGGGGCTCGTGCGCATCGTGGGGCTGCGTGCAGGCGGCGAAGCCCAACCCGACGCAGGCCACACCGGTGCACAAGGTCATCACCGACAAGCCGATCATCAAGGTGCCGGGCTGCCCGCCGATCGCCGAGGTGATGACCGGCGTCGTCACCTACATCCTGACGTTCGACCGCCTGCCCGATCTCGACGCGCAGGGCCGCCCGAAGATGTTCTACAGCCAGCGCGTTCACGACAAGTGTTACCGCCGGCCGCACTTCGACGCCGGCCAGTTCGTCGAGAAGTTCGACGATGCCGGCGCGCGGATGGGCTACTGCCTGTACAAGGTCGGCTGCAAGGGCCCGGTCACCTACAACGCCTGCTCGGCGCTGCGCTGGAACGAAGGATTGTCGTTCCCGATCCAGTCCGGTCACGGCTGCATCGGCTGCTCGGAGGACGCGTTCTGGGACAAGGGATCCTTCTACGATCACCTGACGACGATCAAGGTACCGGGCCTCGACGGCGTCGAAGGAACGGCCGACCGGATCGGGCTGACCGCCCTGGCGGCGGCCGGTGCCGCGGTCGCGGCGCACGCCGCGGTGAGCGCGATCAAGCAGGCGCGCAGCAGCCGCCGCAATGACAAGGTCAGCGAGGGGGAGAAGTAATCATGGCGACCATCCAGACCCAGGGCTATACGCTCGACAACAGCGGCAAGCGCATCGTCGTCGATCCGATCACCCGCATCGAGGGCCATCTGCGCATCGAGGTCAACGTCGACAAGAACAATGTCATCCGCAACGCGGTGTCCACGGGCACGATGTGGCGCGGCCTCGAAGTGATCCTCAAAGGCCGCGATCCGCGCGACGCCTGGGCCTTCGTCGAGCGCATCTGCGGTGTCTGTACCGGCGTGCACGCGCTGACGTCGGTGCGCGCGGTCGAGGATGCGCTCTCGATCAGGATCCCGAAGAACGCCAACACGATCCGCAACCTGATGCACGCGACGCTGTACGCGCAGGACCACCTCGTGCATTTCTATCATCTGCACGCGCTCGACTGGGTCGACGTCGTGTCCGCGCTGAAGGCGGATCCGAAGCGGACCTCGGAAATCCAGCAGAGCATCTCGCCGTGGCCGAATTCGTCGCCCGGCTATTTCCGCGAGGTGCAGAACCGATTGAAGAAGTTCGTCGAAAGCGGGCAGCTCGGGATCTTCAGCAACGCGTACTGGGGCCATCCCGCGTACAAGCTGCCGCCGGAAGTGAACCTGCTCGCGACCACGCACTACCTCGAGGCGCTGGATTTCCAGAAGGAGATCGTCAAGATCCAGACGATCTTCGGTGGCAAGAATCCGCACCCGAACTGGCTGGTCGGCGGCGTGCCCAGTCCGATCAACGTCGACGGCACCGGCGCGGTCGGGGCGGTCAACATGGCCTACCTCAACATGGTCGGCGACATCTGTGCCCGCACCAACGAGTTCATCGATCAGGTCTACATTCCGGACCTGCTCGCGATCGCCGGCTTCTACAAGGACTGGGCGCAGTGGGGCGGCGGCCTCTCCGGCAAGAACGTTCTGGCTTACGGCGAATTTCCGGAGATTCCGAACGACTACACGAACAAGAGCCTCGCGCTGCCCTCGGGCGTGATCCTGAACGGCGACCTGTCCAAGGTTTACGACGTCGACCTCAAGGATCCGGAACAGGTCCAGGAATGGGTGACGCACTCCTGGTACAAGTACGCCGACGAGAGCAAGGGCCTGCACCCGTTCGACGGCACCACCGATCCTAACTTCGTGCTCGGCAAGGACACCAAGGGCACGCGCACCAACATCGAGAACCTCGACGAGAGCGCCAAGTACTCGTGGGTGAAATCGCCGCGCTGGAAAGGCAACGCGGTCGAGGTCGGTCCCCTCGCGCGCTACGTCGTCGCCTACGCGCGCGGGCGCAAGGACATCAAGGAGCAGGTCGACGCGACGCTGAAGGCGCTCGACGTGCCGATCACCGCGCTGTTCTCCACGCTCGGCCGCACGGCGGCGCGCGGACTCGAATGCCAGTGGGCGGCGCGCAAGATGAAGCAATACCACGGCGAACTCGTCGCCAACATCAAGGCCGGCGACTTAGCGACCGCGAACACCGAGAAATGGGAGCCGTCGACGTGGCCCGCCGAGGCCCGCGGCGCCGGGCCGTGCGAGGCGCCGCGCGGCGCGCTCGCGCACTGGATCAAGATCAAGAACACGAAGATCGATCTTTACCAGTGCGTGGTGCCGACGACCTGGAACGCAGGTCCGCGGGACGCCAAGGGCCAGATCGGCGCCTACGAAGCGGCATTGATGAACACGCCGATGGCCAAGCCCGAGCAGCCGGTCGAAATTCTGCGGACGATCCACAGCTTCGACCCGTGCCTTGCGTGCGCGACGCACGTGATGAGCCCGGAGGGCGAGGAGCTCGTGTCGGTCCAGGTGCGGTAGGCATTTCGGGAGGCGTCCATGCGAGTCGAGCCAGTTACCGGCCGGGTCACGAGCGGACCGCTCGAGCCGGTGTATGTGTACGAGGCGCCGTTGCGGATCTGGCACTGGGTGACGATGCTGTGCATCTTCTTTCTCGGGGCTACGGGCTATTTGATCGGCAGCCCGCCGCCCGCCGTCGGCGGCGAAGCGTACGACAGCTTCTACTTCGGCTGGATCCGGATGATCCACGAGACCTCCGGCGTGATCCTCGCCGTCGCGTTTCTCGTCCGGATCTACTGGGCGGTCATGGGCAACCACCACGCGCGCAGCATCTTCTACGTCCCGCTACTGAGCGGCGCGTGGTGGCGCGGATTCGGGGGCCAGGTCCGGTACTACCTCTTCCTGAAGAGCGAGTCGGAGCTGTGGGTCGGGCACAATCCGGTGGCGCAAGCCGCGATGTTCTTCATGTTCACGCTGGGCACGGTTTTCCTGATCGTGACCGGGATGGCTCTTTTTGCCGAGCAGTGGGGATGGGGCACGCGATGGATGACCTGGTTCGGATGGGTATTCGTGCTCTTCGGCGACCCGCAGATGGTCCGCACGCTGCACCATCTGGCCATGTGGTACATGCTGCTGTTCGCGCTGGTGCACATGTACATGGTGTTCCGCGAGGACGTCATGAGCGGCGAGACGATCATCAGCACGATGGTCAACGGCATCCGGATGTTCAAGCGCGAGCCCCGGGCCTGAGGCGACACTGATGGGAGGCCGGTCCGGATGCATGGCGCCGGACCGGCGCCGATGCTGGCGAGAAACGAAAACGCGCGGTGGAAAGGCGCCCGCCTCGGGAGGCCGGCGCGGCTCGCCTTGTCTTCGCACAAGCCGCCCCACCCCGGAGAGTTCCTCGAAACGCGCTACCTGAAGCCGCTCGCGATCAACCAGACGGACCTGGCCGCGGCGATGGGCGTTTCGCGCCGGCGCGTCAACGAGCTGATCAACGGCCGCCGGGGGATCACGCCCGACACGGCGGTGCGGCTCGCCATGTACTTCGGCAACGACGCCGCGTTCTGGATGCATCTGCAGGTGGCCTGGGACATGCATGCCGCCGTTCGCGGCGTCGTCGCGCCGCGGCAGCGCAAGAGTTAGCGCCCCCGGGATCTGCGTTGCGCGGGTGCCATTGCGCCCGTCCTTCCCATGGGGCGCGGCTGGCCATGACCCGCTGTCCTTCCCTCGCTTGACCTAACGCAATACGCGCCGCCGCCGTGCCGGTAGGCTGTGCTCTGTTACCACTCGCGTAACACGAGGCGCCGTGGACAGCCGCGACGAAGTGCTGGTATTGGGGATCGGCAACGTCCTCTGGGCCGACGAAGGATTCGGCGTGCGCGCGGTCGAGGCGCTGCATGCCGCGCATGCGTTTCCGGCGGGCGTCACGCTCGCGGATGGCGGCACGCTGGGGCTCAATCTGTACGAACCCGTCGCCTCCGCGCGCTGCGTCCTGGTGTTCGACGCCATCGACTTCGGGCTCGTTCCGGGCACGCTGAAGGTACTGCGCGACGGCGAGGTCCCGGCCTGGGGCCGGACGAAGCTTTCTCCGCACCAGACCGGGTTCAACGACGTGCTGGCGTTGGCACAGCTCAACGGCCGCGCGCCGATGGAGATCGTCGCCATCGGCGTGCAGCCGCTGGAGCTCTCGGATTTCGGCGGGAGCCTCACCGTACCGGTCCGCAAGCGCATCCCCGAGGCCGTGACCCTCGCCGCCGCGCAGCTGGCGGCGTGGGGCTACGCGGGCGCGCCACGCCCGGCCGGCGCGGCATTCGAGCCGTTGAACGCGACGCCGCTGTCGCTCCGCGCGTATGAATCGGGGCGACCCGCCGCGGCGGACGCCTGTCGCATTGGCGACCCGCGCGTGCTGGCGCTCGCGCGCCGCGAAGAGGATTGCTGAGATGTGCATCGGCATCCCCATGCGCATCGTCAGCGCCGACGGCAATGCGGCCATCTGCACAGGTCGAGGCCGCCGCGAGCGCGTCGACCTTGCGCTCGTTGGCGGCCTGGCGGCCGGCACCTGGATCCTCGCCTACCAGGGTTCGGCGCTGCGCGCGCTCTCGCCCGACGAAGCCGCGCGTACCGACGCCGCGCTCGACGCGCTCGAAGCGACGCTTGCGGGAGCAGGCAACGTCGACGCGTACTTCGCCGACCTGGTCGATCGCGAACCGCAGCTGCCGGCGCATCTCAGGGGAAACCGCCCGTGACAATTCCGATGCCTCTCGCGGCCGGTGCCGACCCGCGAGCGTATCCGCTGATCGACCGGCTCTTTTCGAAGCACGGATACGCCGATCTTCGCGCGGAGAACTTCGACGCGTACACGACGCGCGCGGGGCACGCGCTGCTGCTGTTCGCCGAAGACCCGATGCGCTTCAAGGAAACGCTCGATCTCGCCGTGATCGTTCCGGAACTCGAACGCGCGTTTCCCCGTCGCTTCGTGGTCGGCGTCCTGTTGCCGGAGGCGGCGCGCGCATTGCACGCGCGCTACGGATTCCGGCGCTGGCCGGCGCTGGTGCTGCTGAAGGACGGCCGGTACGTGGGCGCCGTGGACGGCCTGCGCAACTGGGACGAGTACATCGACGAACTGACGCGGCTGCTCGCGGCGCCCGCCGCGCGCGCGCCGACGCCTGTCATCGCGATCAGGCGCGATGGCAACAATTCTGCCGCCGGGGGCGCTCCGCGTCACGACGGCAAAGGGGTCACGTCATGACGGAATTTCCGATTCCGGTGCGGATGGCAGGCGCCGGCTCGCAACCGGCCGAGGACGAAGAACTCCAGTACCTCCCGATGCCGCGCGAGATGAACATATTCCGGATGCCGATCGTCCCCCGGCGAGCCGATGACGCCGCGCTTCGCGAATCGCGCGACCTGCTCGCCGGATTCCTGCGCGAACTGGACCGTCTGGGATCCGGCATGCGGCGCGCGCGGGCCGCGCGCCGACCTGTCGAGGGTGCCGGCCGCGGCGCTGACCACCACCAACCAGATGCTGGGCGAGGGCGAGGTGAGCATCCAGATCGGCGGCGAGTCGCGGCACCGCATCCAGGAGAGCGTGTTCGCCGGCATCTGGCGCGTCTGCGCGCTCGACGGCGAAGGCCGGCTCGCCGGCGACTGGCTCGAGGCGGCGGCGTTGCCGAGCGTCGTCGCGGACGCGGCGCGCGCGGCCGCAGCGCCGCGGCTTGCCGCAGTCGACCGGCCGGCCGGCGCGATGAACGCCCCGGCATTGCTGGCCGAGATCGAAGCCCAGATGCGCCTGCGGCGGCCGGGCTGCCCGGCGCACGTCATCAACCTGACGCTGTTCCCGATGACCCCGGACGATCACGCGCTGCTCGACCAGGCGCTTCCCGTCGGCACCGTCGCGATGATTTCGCGTGGCTTCGGCAATTGCCGCATCACGTCGACCGGCGCGCGCGACGTATGGCGCGTCCAGTACTTCAACAGCATGAACACGCTGATTCTCAACACGATCGAAGTCGTCGACGTTCCGGAAGTGGCGCTCGCCGCGGTCGAGGACCTCGCGGACAGCCGCGCGCGACTGGCGGAACTCGTCGACTGGATGAGCGAATCCTGCGAGAGCTGAATGGAAACCTCGTGCCCCGACGATGCGATGACTTCCTTCGACGGCTTCGGCGACGCCGGCAGGATCGCAGGCGGCACGCGCATGGAGTGCAAGGTGTGCTGGTACGTCTACGACCCCATGGAAGGCGACGTCGTCTGGCAGATTCCCGCGGGAACGCCGTTTGCGCAATTGCCCCCGCATTGGACCTGCCCGAACTGCTCGACGACGAAGGACCAGTTCCTGGTCATGCCCGATGACTAGTGCGGCGGCACCCGACACGATTCCGGACGCCGCCGCACCGGCATCCGCTTTCGCCGACCCCGGCGCAAGGCTCACGACGGCATTCCGTGCCGCCGCCGCGCGGATGGCGGGGCTCGCGTTCGTCAATCCGGCGCTGGAGGTCGAGGCCGTCGCCTTCGCCCCCTGGCAGGGGCACTGGCTGGGCGTCATGGTGACGCCGTGGTTCATGAACCTGACCCTCCTGCCTCGCGATGCCGCCGCGTGGCGCACGCTTGCCCCCGGCGCGAAACGCCGCTACCGCTTTCCCGCGGGCGAGTACGAGTTCGTCGGCGCGAACGATCCCGTGGCTGGCGAGATGCAGGTCTGCTCGCTGTTCTCGCCTGTGCTGGAATTCGATGATCACCCCACCGCGCGCCTCGTCGCGATGCTGGCCCGAGAGGCGCTGTTCGATTCCGCGCACGCGGAAGCGCACGCGATGCCGGTCGCGGATCTGTCGCCGGGCACCGTCTGCGGCCGGCAGCCCGGCTCCCCGACGCCACTCCGCGAGCGCGTCGACGCGCCGCTGTCGAAACGCGACTTCCTGCGCGGGCGATTTGCCGGCGACCGGCGTGAAGATCGAGGGTGACATCGCCGTGCGGCTCGATTGGGACGGGCGCCGCGTCAGCGGAGTGACCGTGCGCTCGACGCGCCCCGTCGCGGCGGCGCGCGTGCTCGCGGGCAAGGCGCCCGCGGTGGCCGTCGCCACGGTGCCGCTCCTGTTCTCGGTCTGCGGCCGCGCCCAAGGAGCGGCCGCCATCGCCGCTGTCGACGCGGCACAGGACGTCGTGGCGCCGCCGCACGCGGCCACCGCGCGCGAACTGCCGGTGCTTCTGGAAACGATCCAGGAATACCTCTGGCGCATCCTGATCGACTGGCCGAAGTCATTGGGGCGCGATGCGATCGCCGAGCCCGTCGCCGCCGCGCGACGCTGGATCGCAACTCTGCTGGCGGGCGCCGACGCGGCAAACGGAAGCGCCGCTCGACGCGCGGAAGGCGGCGATTCCGCGACGGCACGCGCCGCGCTTGCGCAGGAACTCGATCGACTCGTCGCGCAGCACATCTACGGCGAGTCGCCTCGAGCGTGGCTCGCCCGGTCGGACAGGGACGCGATCGAAGCGTGGGCGCAGCGCGGGGAGACGCTGCCGGCGGTGCTGCTGGACGAACTCCTTCGTGTTGCGCCGACGCTCGGCAGAAGCGACGTCGCGCTGATGCCCGCGTTCCGATACGAGGATCTGGCCGCGCGCGTGCTGCCGGCGATGCGCGCGAACCGCGGATTCGAACGCGCGCCGGACTGGAATGGCGTGCCCATGGAGACCGGAGCGCTGGCGCGGATGCACGCGCACCCGCTGATGGCGGGCCTCAGCGCGCGTTGCGGCAACGCGGCGCCGGCGCGGATGGCGGCGCGGCTCGTCGAGTTGGCCGTGTTGGTCGGCAGTCTGGCCGCGGCGCGAACGGATGACGCGACCGAGTCGAGGATCGCGGCGTTTGCGTCGGCGCCGGGTGAAGGACTCGCCGCGGTGCACACCGCGCGCGGCCTGCTGTTGCATCGCGTGCGGCTTGCCGGCGGGCGCGTTGCCGATTATCAGATTGTCGCGCCGACCGAATGGAACTTCCATCCGGACGGCCCGCTGGCGCGCGGGCTCCTCGGTCATGCGGCGACGGAGGAGCCGACGCTGTTGCGGGACGCGCGGCTCGCCGTGCAGGCGCTCGACCCGTGCGTGGCCTGCGAAATCGAGGTAGCGCATGCATGAAATGGCGCTCGCGGAAGGCATCGTGCAGATCGTCGAGGAGACGGCGCGCAAGAACGGCGCCGCGCGCGTCGCCTCGATCCGCCTCGAGCTGGGCGCACTGGCGCGCGTCGAGCGGGACGCGCTGTGCTTCTGCTTCGACGCGGTGGCGCGCGACGGGCCGGCTGCCGGCGCGCGGCTCGACATCGTGACCATGCGCGGCGAGGCATGGTGCATGCCCTGCGGCGCGCGGGTACCTCTGGCGACGCTGGGCGACGCCTGCCCGCGCTGCGCGGGGTACCAGTTGCAGGTCGTGCAGGGGGACGGGATGCGCGTAAAGGAAATCGAAGTCGCTTGAGGGCCGGTCCGAACGGAAGGAGCAACATCATGTGCACGACCTGCGGCTGCGGCCAGGGCGAAACAAAGGTCGACGGCAAGGCCATCGGCGAACACGGGCCCGAGCATCGCCATGCGGATGGAACGGTGCACGCGCATCCGCATGGAGGCGGGCACGGGCACGGGGACGCGGAATCGCCCTGGCATCGGCATTCGGCCGGCGAAGGGCACAGCCACGCGCCTGACGGCGGCGGCGCGCGCGACCGCGGCCTGGGCGCCGCCGGTGGGCTTGGTGCGGCGCATGCCCCTGGCGTGGGCGCATCGCGGATCGTGCAGATCGAGCGCGACATCCTGGCCAGGAACAACGCGTACGCCGCGCTGAACCGGCGCCTTTTCGCCGACCGCGGCATCTTTGCGCTGAACCTCGTGTCGAGCCCCGGCTCCGGCAAGACGACGCTGCTGGTGCGCACGATCGAGGCACTGAAGCGGCACGTCAAGGTCTCGGTGATCGAGGGCGACCAGCAGACGTCGCTCGATGCCGACCGGATTCGCGCGACGGGCGCCGCCGCGGTGCAGATCAACACCGGGAAGGGATGCCACCTCGATGCCCACATGGTGGGACACGCGCTGGCGACGCTCGACCCCGCCGAAGGCAGCCTGCTGCTGATCGAGAACGTCGGCAACCTCGTCTGTCCCGCGGCCTTCGATCTGGGCGAGGCGCACAAGGTCGTCATTCTCTCGGTGACCGAGGGCGAGGACAAGCCGCAGAAGTACCCCGACATGTTCCATGCGGCGGCCATGATGCTGATCAACAAGGTCGATCTGCTGCCCTACGTGCGCTTCGATGTCGATGCCGCCATCGGATACGCGCGGCGCGTGCGGCCGGGGCTCGAGGCGCTGCGCGTCTCCGCGACGACCGGCGAAGGTTTCGACGCCTGGCTTGCCTGGCTCGAAGGCGGCATTGCGGCGGCGGCGGCCGAACGCGATATGAACCTCGGTCGGTTGCGCCGTCGCATCGCCGAGCTCGAGGCCGCGCTCGCCCGACGGATTGCCGGAACCGGAAGCGATGCCTGACGGCCTGAACCGTTCGCCGCGACTGATCATGGATGCCACCGCCACCCTCGACGCAACGTTCGTGCGCAGGCGCATCGCCGTGCGCGGAATCGTGCAGGGCGTCGGATTCCGTCCGTTCGTCTGGCGGCTCGCCTCGGAACTGGAACTCGATGGCTGGGTGCGCAACGATGCCGCCGGCGTCACGATCGAAGTGCAGGGCCATTGCGATCGGGTCACACGGATGACGAAGCGCCTGTGCGACGATGCGCCGGCGCGGGCCCGCGTGGACAGCGTCGCATGGTCCGATTGCCCGGTGGATGAGCGGGACGGCGGATTTGCGATCCTCGAAAGCGGAGGCGGGCCTGCGGCGACGGCGATCGGTCCGGACAGCGCGATCTGCGCCGATTGCCTCGAAGAGCTCTTCGATCCCGCCGGCCGCCGCTACCGCTACGCGTTCGTCAACTGCACCCACTGCGGGCCGCGCTACACGATCACCCGGAACCTGCCGTACGACCGGGCGATGACCAGCATGGCGGCGTTCGCGCAATGTCCGCAATGTCTCGCCGAGTACACCTCGCCGCGCGACCGCCGGTTCCATGCCGAGCCGAACGCGTGTCCCGCCTGCGGCCCGGCACTCGCATTCCTCGATGCGACGGGTGTTCCGGCGGCACGCGTCGATGCGGTCGCGGAAACCGTCGCGCGGCTCCTGCGTGGCGGCATCGTCGCGATCAAGGGTCTGGGTGGATTTCATCTCGCGTGCGACGCGCGCAATGCGGCCGCGGTCGCGCGGCTGCGCGAGCGCAAGCGCCGGGAGGAAAAGCCGTTCGCGGTGATGGTCGCGAACGTCGATTCGGTGGCGGCGTGGGCCGACATGACGCCTGCCGAGCGCGCGCTGCTGGAATCGGCCGAACGTCCGATCGTGCTCCTGGCGAAGCGCACGGACGCCGATGCGGCGCTGCCGGGCATTGCGCCTGGGCTCGCGTGGCTGGGCGTGATGCTGCCGTACACGCCGCTGCACTACCTGCTGTTTCACGAAACGGCGGGCCGTCCCGCAGGAACCGCCTGGCTGTCCGCGGCGCAGGACCTCGCGCTGGTGATGACCAGCGCCAACCCCGGAGGTGAACCGTTGGTGACGGCCAACAGCGAGGCGATCGCGCGGCTCGCGGGGATTGCCGACGCTTTCCTCGTCCACGATCGGGACATCGTGATCCGGTGCGACGACAGCGTGCTGCGAGCCGTGCCCGGCGATGCGGCGAAGGGGTTCCAGTTTCTGCGTCGCGCCCGCGGGTACACGCCGCGCGCGATCCGGCTCGCGACTGCCGGCCCACCGGTCATCGCGCTGGGCGGGCACTTCAAGAACACGGTCTGCGTGACGCGCGGCGACGAAGCGTTCGTGTCGCAGCACATCGGCGATCTCGACAACGCGCCGACGTGCGCGGCGCTGGAAGAGGCGGCCGCGCACCTGGTCGCGATTCTCGGCGTCGAACCCGAAGTCGTTGTGCACGACCTGCATCCGGATTTCTTCAGCACGCGGCACGCCGCGCAGCTCGCCGCCCACTGGCGCGTACCGCTGCGCGCGGTGCAGCACCATCACGCGCACGTCGCCGCGGTCGCCGCCGAGCATCGGGTTGGCGGCCCGATCCTTGGACTGGCGCTCGACGGCGTGGGCATGGGCAGCGATGGCGCGGCCTGGGGCGGCGAACTCCTGTACGTTCGCGGCGCGCGCTGCGAGCGGCTGGGGCGATTGCGCCCGCTGCGCCTGCCCGGGGGTGACCGAGCGGCACGCGAGCCCTGGCGGATGGCAGCAGCGGCGCTGTCGCTCGCCGGTCGCGGCGCCGAGATCACGCGGCGCTTTGCCGGCGAGCCGGCTGCCCGGACCGTGGCGATGATGCTCGCGCGACCTTTCAACGCACCGGAAACGAGCAGCATGGGGCGCTGGTTCGACGCCGCGGCAGGGCTGCTTGGCGTCAGTCGACGAATGGCATTCGAGGGACAGGCCGCGATGCTGCTCGAAGGCTTCGCGGAGCGCCACGGGGCAGTGGCGCATGACGCGTCGCTGTACGCGATCAACGCGGCGAATGAGCTCGACCTGACACCGCTCGTCTGCCGCCTTGCGGACGAGCGCGACATCGGCCACGGCGCGGCGTTGTTTCACGCGACCGTTGTCGCGGCGCTTGCGGACTGGGTCACCCGCGCGGCCGAGGCGCTCGACCTGACGGCGGTCGCGGGTGGGGGCGGCTGCTTCCTCAACGCGATCCTCGCGCGCGGCCTGCGGCGATCGCTCGCGTGGCAGCGGATCGATTTTCTCGAAGCGCAGAGCGTACCGCCCAACGACGGCGGCCTTGCGCTGGGGCAGGCCTGGGTCGCGCGCTGCGCGATCGATGGAGCGCGTTGACGATGTGCCTCGCCATTCCCGCTCGCGTAGTGGACCTGCCGGAGCCCGACACCGCGCTGATCGACATCGGCGGTGTCCGGAAGCGCATTTCGCTCGCGCTGGTCGACGACGTGAAGCCGGGCGACTACGTGATCGTTCATGTGGGCTACGCGCTGACCAAGCTCGATCCGGAGGCCGCGGCGCGCACGCTGCGCACGTTCGCCGAGGCGGGGATCGCCATCGAGCCGGCCGCATGAAGTACATCGACGAGTTCCGTGACGGCGAACTTGCGCGAACGTTGGCATCCGCCATTGCGCGCGAAGCGAGTCCGGGGCGCAGCTACAACCTGATGGAGTTCTGCGGCGGGCACACGCATGCGATCTCGCGCTACGGCCTTCTCGACCTGCTGCCTCCCGGCGTCAACATGATCCATGGCCCCGGTTGCCCGGTCTGCGTGCTGCCCGTAGGGCGGATCGACAACGCGATCGAACTCGCGGCACGCCCGGGTCTCATCCTGTGCACATACGCCGACACGATGCGCGTGCCGGCGTCGAACGGCCTGTCGCTGATGAAGGCGAAGGCGCGCGGCTCCGACATCCGCATGGTCTATTCCTCCACCGATGCGATCCGCATTGCACGGGAGAACCCCGATCGCGACGTCGTGTTCTTCGCCATCGGGTTCGAAACGACGACGCCGCCGACGGCGGTCGCGATTCTGCAGGCGAGAACACTCGACCTCGCCAATTTCAGCGTGTTCTGCAATCACGTGCTGACACCGTCCGCGATCAGCAACATTCTGGAGTCGAGGGAAGTGCGCGAGCTGGGTACGGTGCCGCTCGACGGCTTCGTCGGCCCGGCGCACGTGTCCACGGTCATCGGCAGTCAGCCGTACGAATACTTCGCCGAGGAATACGGGCGGCCGGTCGTCATCGCCGGGTTCGAGCCGCTCGACGTCATGCAGGCCATCCTGATGCTGGTGCGGCAACTGAACGAAGGGCGCGCCGAGGTCGAGAACGAGTTCACGCGCGCCGTCACCCGCGAAGGCAACGCGAGGGCGAAGGCGCTGGTGGCCGACGTGTTCGAGTTGCGCCGCTCGTTCGAATGGCGGGGTCTGGGCGAAGTGCCGTACAGCGCGTTGAGGATCAAAGAGGGCTATCGCCGGTTCGATGCCGAGGAGCGTTACGGGATTGTCTATCGGTCGGCGCCCGACAACAGGGCCTGCGAATGCGGCGCCATCCTGCGCGGCGTGAAAAAACCGGCCGATTGCAAGGTGTTCGGCACCGCCTGCACTCCCGAGAACCCGATCGGGTCCTGCATGGTATCCACGGAAGGAGCGTGCGCGGCGCATTACACGTACGGCCGGTTCAGGAGCGCCGCCGTCGGCGCCGCAGCCGCAGCGAGCAGCGCCGCGGCGGCGGCCGCAAGCGTGGGGGCACGCCAATGACCGCAGTGCGTGCCGACTACATCCGTCCGGTCGACTTCCGGCACGGGCGCGTCGACATGTCGCACGGCGGCGGCGGCCGCGCGATGGCGCAGCTCGTCGAAGAACTGTTCCTGCGCGCGTTCGACAACGAGTGGCTGCGCCAGCGCAACGACCACGCGCTCTTCGCCGTTCCTGCCGGCCGCATGGTGATGGCGACCGACAGCCATGTCGTATCGCCGTTGTTTTTTCCCGGCGGCGACATCGGCTGCCTGTCCGTGCACGGCACGATCAACGATGTCGCGATGTCGGGTGCCAGGCCGCTCCATCTCTCGGCCGGCTTCATTCTGGAAGAGGGATTTCCGCTCGCCGATCTGCAGCGCATCGTCCGGTCGATGGCGGCCGCGGCGAGCGAGGCCGGCGTGACCATCGTCACCGGCGACACCAAGGTCGTCGAGCGCGGGAAAGGCGATGGCGTATTCATCAACACCACCGGCGTCGGGGTCGTCGCCGACGGAGTGAACATCTCCGGCGACCGCGCGCGCCCTGGCGACAGGATCCTCGTCAGCGGCACGATCGGCGACCACGGGGTCGCCATCATGTCGCTGCGGGAAAATCTGTCTTTCGATACGGCCATCCGGTCGGACACCGCGGCGCTGCACGGGCTCGTCGCGGCGATGGTGGCCGCGGTACCCGACATCCACTGCCTGCGCGACCCGACACGCGGCGGGCTCGCGACGACATTGAACGAAATCGCCGGCCAGTCGGACTGCGGGATGGTGATCGCCGAGGAGCGCATCCCGCTGCAGCAGCAGGTCGGCGCCGCCTGCGAGTTCCTGGGCCTCGATCCGCTGTACGTCGCCAACGAGGGCAAGCTCGTCGCGATCTGCGCGGCGGACGACGCCGATCGGATCCTCGTCGCGATGCGGGCGCATCCGCTCGGGCGCGATGCCGCGATCATCGGCGAGGTGATCTCCGATCCGCATCGTTTCGTGCAGATGGACACGAGCTTCGGGGGGCGCCGGGTAGTGGATTGGCTTGCGGGCGAGCAGCTGCCGCGGATTTGCTGATGCGCATACTTTTCCTCACGCATTCGTTCAACAGCCTTTCGCAGCGGCTCTACGTCGAGCTCGTCGCCGATGGCCACGACGTTTCGATCGAATTCGACATCAAGGACAGTGTGACCGAGGAAGCGGTGGCCCTGTGGCGACCGGAGCTGATTGTCGCGCCGTTCCTGAAGCGGAAGATCCCGGAATCGATCTGGCGCACTCACCGCTGCATCGTCATCCACCCCGGAATTCGCGGGGACCGCGGGCCGTCGGCGCTCGACTGGGCCATGGTCGACGGTGAGAACGCGTGGGGCGTGACGGCGCTGGAGGCGAATGCCGAAATGGACGCCGGCGACGTCTGGGCGAGCGTCGGGTTCCCGATGCGTGCGGCGACGAAGAGCAGCCTCTATCGCAACGAAGTCACCGAGGCGGCGGTGGCGGCGATGCGCATCACCATCGAACGGCTCGGCCGCGGCGAGAGGGCTGAACCGTACGAACCGGGAAGTCCCGGCCATCGCGGGCGCCTGCGGCCGGCGATGCGCCAGCACGATCGCGCGATCGACTGGAACACGGAGTGCACGGCAACCGTGCTGCGGAAAATTCGTGCTGCCGACGGTGAGCCGGGCGTAATGGACGAAGTGGCGGGCGTGCGGGTCCATCTGTACGACGCGCATCCGGAAGGGCGGCTGCGCGCGCAGTATCCGCAGGCGAAACCCGGCGCCGTCATAGCCCAGCGTGCCGGCGCGATCTGCCGGGCGACCGTCGACGGGGCGATCTGGATCACTCACCTGAAGCACCACGATGGCACGCTGCCGCGGCTGAAGCTTCCCGCCGCGACGGCGTTGGACGCAAGGATCGCCGGCGTGCCCGAAGTCCCGCTCGCGCCGGAAGTCCCCGTCGACTATCCGACGTGGAGGCCGGTGCGCTACGAAGAGTCGGGTGCGGTCGGCTACCTGCATTTCCCGTTCTACAACGGGGCGATGGGCGTCGCGCGCTGCGAGCAGCTGCGCGACGCGTACCGGTACGCGAAGTCGAGACCGACGCGCGTGATCGCGCTGATGGGCGGCGAGGATTACTGGTCGAACGGCATCGACCTGAATCTGATCGAGGCGTCCGACCATCCGGCCGAGGTTTCGTGGCGCAACATCAATGCGATCGACGACCTCGTGCGAGAAATCATCCTGACCGGTCGTCAACTCACCATCGCTGCCATGCAGGGCAACGCCGGCGCCGGCGGCGTGTTCCTGGCGCTTGCGGCCGATCGCATCTGGAGCCGCGATGGAGCGATTCTCAATCCGCATTACAAGGGGATGGGCAACCTCCACGGTTCGGAATACTGGACCTATCTTCTGCCGCGGCGTGTGGGGCCGGAGACGGCGCGGGCCATCACTCGGAACCGGCTGCCCGTCGGCGCGCGTCAGGCCAGGGCAATGGGCCTGATCGATGATCACTTCGGCGCGACGCCTGCGGCATTTCGCACGGAGGTCGAAATGCGCGCGCGCCTGTTGGCGGCCCATCCGGATTTCGGCCGGATGCTTGCGGCCAGGAATACAAGGCGCGAGACGGACGAAGCCGCGAAGCCGCTGGACGTGTATCGGAGCGAAGAGCTCGAACTGATCAAGCTCAATTTTTTCGGCTTCGATCCCAGCTACCATGTTGCCAGGTACCAATTTGTCTGCAAGGTGCCGCGATCACGGACGCCGCTGTACCTCGCGCGGCACCGGGACACGGCGGGAAACGGGCGCAATCCCGCGCGTTTGTCGGTCGCAGACGAACGCGGGAGCTGCGACACAATGCCGCACCCGGACCTATGCGCGCTTTCGGTGTCAACCGTGCAGTCGGTCGCGCGCTAAGAAGTCGTGCGCTGTGGCAAGGAAGCGGCGCGCAGATGGAACCTCCAGGCACGAGGAGGCAGCGTTTCAATCAGGAGCGAATTTGATGAAAACAGTTTTGATCGTGACGGCGATGGCATTCACAACGGCAGCGATGGGGACGGCAAACGCTCAGGAAGCACTGGCCAGGAGCAGCGGCTGCCTGACGTGCCATGCGACCGACGCCAAGAAGGTGGGTCCGGCATTCAAGGAGACGGCGGCCAAGTACAAGGGCAAGGCCGATGCCGACGCAACGCTCTTCACCACCTTCAAGGCGGCAAAGGGCCACGCGGCGGTCAAGACGTCGGATACGGATGTGAAGACGCTGTTGAAGTGGATCCTCGCGATGTAGCAAGCGCCGGCCTCGAAGGCCGGCATCCGGGGCGGCTTTCTGTGAATCCCGCGGGGGCCGAAGTCGCGTCAATCGGAAGCCCGGCGTTGCGCTAGAATGCGCTGCCGGGGCGCCGCAGCGCTGGCGATGCGCCGGTACGCGCGACAGTACATTTGTCCAACAAGGAGCCAGGAAACATGAAATCGATCGCATTTGCGGCAGTCCTTGCCGCCGGGATGGTGGCGGCCGGGACCGCGGGCGCGCAGGAGGCGCTGGCCAAGAGGAGCGGCTGCACGACGTGCCACGAGGTGAACACGAAAAAGCTGGGTCCATCGTTCAAGGAATCCGCCGCCAAGTACAAAGGCAAGGCGGACGCCGAGGCGACGCTGGTCGCCAAGCTGTCCACGGCCAAGGGACACCCCGAAGTGAAGGCGAAGGGCGACGATCTGAAGTCGCTCGTCACGTGGGTGCTGTCTCTGTAGCGGGCATTCTCCCCGTCTGCGAAGGGCCGGTGCTCGCCGGCTCTTGCGGTTCCCGAATTCTTGTTGCCACCCGGGTGCCCGACGTTTTGCCAAGGCGCTCCCGGTGATGCGGCTGTCATCAGCGGGTGTCGACCCCCCGGCCCGCGTGGCAAGCCTGCGCCAGCTGTTGCGCCTGCGCACTCTCGCGATCACGGGCCAGGGGATTGCGATCGCGATCGCGCTGGCGCTGGACATAGCCCTCCGGGCGTTGCCGATGGCGTTGCTCATCGCTGCCCTGCTGGCGATGAACGTGTACACCGTATCGCACCTCAGGAGGAGTCCGCCGGCGACGCATCGCGAGGTGGCGATGCACATTGCGCTCGATCTCGGCGCGTTTACGCTGCTCCTGATACTCGCGGGCGGGACGGCCAACCCGTTCGGCCTCCTCTACCTTCTGCACGTCGTGCTGATCGCACTGCTCCTGCCCTGGCGGTGGGCTTTCGCCGGTGCGCTGCTGGTGGTCGCGAATTTCGCACTGGCGTTCCGATTTGCCGAGCCGCTGCGCCACGTAAACGGCGAGCCGCTGTCCGACGCGCTGATGGCGCTTGGCTTGTGGGTGAGTTTCGTGCTGACGACGCTGGTGACGACGTGGTTTGTCGCAGGCATTGTCGCGGAACTGCGCGCCCACGAACGCCTGCTGCGCGAAGCTGCGCGCAAGGCGCTGAACGACGAAGCGGTGTTGCGCATGGGCACGCTCGCCGCCGGCGCCGCGCACGAACTGGGTACGCCGTTGATGACGATGGCGCTTGTCGCCGAGGAGATGCGGCGGGGCGCCGACACCCCGGCGCGGCAGCACGACACCGCGGTCCTGGCCGCGCAGATCGACACCTGCCGGCGAGCGCTCGCCAACCTTGCGGCCGCAGCCGGTCAGGCTCGCACCGACGGCGGTGGACGGGCGCCACTCGACGGCTTCCTGGCGTCGATCGTCGCGCGCTTTCGCTCGGTGCGCCCCGACGTCCCGCTCGAGGCCCGCTGGGATGGCGCCGCACCGGCCCCGGAGATCTTCGCCGATCAATCGCTGGAGCAGGCTATTCTGATCTTGCTCAACAATGCCGCAGACGCTTCACCGCATCATGTCGAAATCGACGGCCGATGGGATGCCGACGTCCTGCGGTTGGCCGTGGGGGATCGTGGCAGCGGCGTTCCGGCGGGAAGCCTCGGCGACCTCGGCCGGGCGTTTTTCACGACCAAGCCGCCGGGGAAAGGCGCTGGAATGGGCCTGGTACTGACCGCATCGACGGTGAGCCGGCTCGGGGGTACCGTGCATTGGACGAATCGCGCAGCCGGAGGCCTTTCCGCCGAAATCACGTTGCCGTTGCGCAGTCTGCTGTTGACGGCGACGCCTCGATGAATACACCGACGGCTGTCCCGGGCGAGCGCGCGAGCCTGCTGCTCGTCGACGACGACCCTGTGCTGTGCGACGTGCTGAGCCGCGCGCTGCGGAGCCGTGGATTCGAAGTGACCGTCGCGCACACGGCGGGGGAAGCGCTGCGCGCAATCGGCATCGAACCGCCGGAGTACGCGGTGGTCGACCTCAGGCTCCCGGATCAGTCCGGGTTGAAGCTGGTGCCGCTGCTCAAGGCTGCCGACATGCAGACGCGCATTGTCGTTCTTACCGGCCATGGCAGCATTCCGACGGCGGTCGAGGCGATCAAGCTTGGCGCGACGTACTACCTCGTCAAGCCGACGGACGCGGACACGGTGGTGGCAGCGTTCAGCCGTGACGGCGGCGACGCCAGCCTTCCCGTGGAAGGCAAGCCGATGTCGGTAGAGCGCGTCGAATGGGAGCACATCCAGCGCGTGCTGCACGACAACGACGGAAACATCTCGGCGACGGCGCGCGCGCTATCGATGCACCGCCGGACGCTGCAGCGCAAGCTGCATAAGCAGCCGGCAGGAACCTGACGTCGGCGCTGCGCCGGCGCTCCACCGGCAAGCCGGAGCGCGCGTTCAACGGGAGCCCGGTTCCACCGAGGAATGACGAGCTCCTGCCACATCGGAGGACCCGCGCGTCGCACCTGGCGAACGGCTGCCGGCGCCCTACTTCATCTTCGGTGTGGCCTTCGCCGACGCCGCAGGCATGGCGGGCTCGGCAGTGAGGTCGAGCTCGGGCCATTTCCGGCCATGGCACGCCGGATTGGAGCAGAAGCTTCCTCCGTCCTTTCCCCACTTGATCGGACCATGGCACATGGTGCACGTGGTATCGACCTTGGTGCGGTGGTCGCGCATGAAATTGGCGTCGTTGTGGCTGCCTGGCGGGGTGAGGCCCGGCATGACCGTCGACGGCACCGAACGCGCGCCGTCCTCGCGAACCACCTGCGGCAGATCATGGCACAGGGTGCACTGGAGGCGGATGGCCTCGCCCTTGTCGTTGAAGTGCTTGCCGTCGTGGCACCGGAAGCACCCGGGAAAATCCCGGTGTCCGGTGTGGTTGGGAAACGACTTCCACGTCAGGTCCTTCCCCTCGAATTCGGACAGGTCGAGGATTGCCAGCATCGTGGTTGCGAACTGCGCTTCTGCCAGCATCATCTCCGGCGTCAGTTGTCCCCGGGGTGCAGCATCGGCGATGATCTTCCTGAACTGCGGCACCTGTTCGGACAGCGGGCCGTGCAGCGGCGAAGCCGTTTCGATGATCGCCAGCGCGCGCGCCTTGATCGAGGGCAGGCTGCGGTCGATGCGGCCTTCCTCGATCGCCGTGTCGACGCGATCGGCCGGGTTGCGGAAGGGGTGACCGGCGGCGTTGTGGCAGTCGATGCAGTCCATTCGCCGCTTCGGGGCCTGCTCCATCTCGGCGCGCGCCACCTTGCTGGCGGCGTCGAAGTACGTGGTCGTCTTGCCGTCCTTGCCGGTGATGCGGACCCACGGGATCGTGCGCTTCTGCACGTCGTCGGTCACGTACTCGACGTTCTGCTCGACGTGCCAGTGGATGCCGCGGGTCGCCCTTTCGCGTGCCTCGCCGCCTCCCGTGTGCACGATGAGCCGGACGCGCGTCTCGCTGCTCTTCGGGTCGGTGTCGTAGTGGACCTTGGTGCGGACCTTGTCATCGTGCAGGACCGCCGGCCAATGGCATCCCTCGCAGGAGTCGCGCGCCGGACGCAGGGTGGTTGCAGCGAGCGGGCGCTTGTAGCCGGTGATCATGCCGAGCAGCTCGTGGTAGTGCGCCGCCTTGAGCGTCATCAGCTGCAGCGTGGGCAGCCGGCCCATGTGGCACTCCACGCATTGAACCCGCGCGTGGGAGTACACGGCATAGGCTCGCGGCTCCTCCGGGTGCACGGCGTGACAGTTGTCGGTGCAGAATGCATTGCTGTTGCTGTACTCCCAGGCAACGATGCCGCCGGCGCCCAATGCGGCGAGCGCGATGGCCCCGACGATCAGTGTCGTCGCCGTGCCCAGCATCAACGTGCGACGGCCCAACGTGATCTTCATTCCCGCCCCCCCTGTGTCGTGCTTCGCATTGCATCCCGCGCCCCACGATCCGGGAACGCACCTTTGCCGCGGCGGCGCCAGCAACAGACCCGTCGCGACACGACTGAACCGGCATCGACCCGAGCGCTCGCGCAGTCCGACGCACGCGCAGTATACCTAGAAGAAACCATGGACGATCAGGACGATCGCGATGATGCCGAGCACCAATGCGATTCCCCCGACGATCCAGCCGAACCACGTGGACTCCGCTGTCGGCGGCGTCGTTTCCATGGCGGCGAGCCGGCCTTCGCGAACGAGGCGCTCGTACTCGACGAGCCGCTCTCCCTTGAGTTCGTGCTCCGCAATGCGGCCGGTGAAGATCACCGTGTCCATCGGGAATTTTGCGGGCCGCAGGTGGCCGTTGAAGAAATGGAACGTGAAGATGAAGCCAACGGCGAGCAGCGCCTCCTCGCCGTGCACAAGTGTCGCGATGTTGAACATCCAGCCCGGAAGCAGGTTTGCGAAGAACACGGGAAACCACAGCAGGAGCCCTGATCCGCCGATGATGAACATGCCCCAGAAGACCGCCCAATAATCGAACTTCTCCCAGTACGTCCAGCGCTCGAACTGCGGCCGCGGGCCGCGGCCGATGAACCACTTGAAATTCCGCCCGATGTCGACGACGTCCTGCGGCTGCGGGACCATCGAGTCGGGGCCCCACAGCAGGGCGAGCAACTTGCCGCGCGCGAAGGCTCTGGCGAAGATCGTCACGACGTGCGTCGCGAACACGACGATCATCACGAAAGCGCAGAACCGGTGGATCAAACCGGCGCCCTCGAAGCCACCCTGCATTCGGGCGAGCGCGGCCGCCCAGGGCTTGTCCGCGAATATGAGCGGCAGACCGGTGAGCGCGCAGCCGACGAACGAGAGCATCAGCAGTGCATGCAGGATGCGCTCGGCCGGGGAGAAGCGCCGGTAAAAGCGCTGCGTCGCGCCCCCGGCGATCGCAGGCGCTGATCTAGTCATGCCGGTCGACATCGGGGCCTCCGTTGCTGGAATCATCGCTCCGGCCCCGTCTGCCTCCTGCAAGCTTCACGCGCATTTCCCGGTAGAACCAGAATGCCGTGTGGATGCCGAAGAAAGCGAACACGCCGAACAGCAGGATTTCCATGAACTTGGCGGCATAGTAGTAGGCCGGATTGCGTGCCTTGTCGTGCCGGTTCGCGTGCGGATCGTATTTCGCGAAGTTGGCGGACGCCCCGGCATGGCAGGCCTGGCAGGTCCTCAGCCGATTTTGCGGCGAAATCTTCGATGCCGGGTTCGATG
Organism: uncultured beta proteobacterium; assembly: GCA_963726775.1. Lineage (GTDB taxonomy): Bacteria > Pseudomonadota > Gammaproteobacteria > Burkholderiales > Casimicrobiaceae > CAIWHR01. The sequence goes on along the minus strand of CAVSDL010000001.1, from coordinate 95,429 downwards.
CGGGCAGCACCTCGTGCGCCCCGTGGCACGACGCGCAGGTCGCCATCCGCGCGTAGCCGAGGGCGGTAACCTGGCCGTGGAACGTGTCGCGGTAGGAGGAGAGGTACTCCTGGTGGCAGCCGCCGCATTCCTTGATCACTTCGGTCTGGAATTTCGGAACCTCGTGCTGCTCGATCGCGTGCGCGCTGTGGCAATCGGTGCAGCCCGGCGCCGCGAGATTGCCTTCCTGCCGCAGCTTGCCGTGCATGCCTTTGACGAACGCGTCGCGCTCCGGCTTGTGGCACGAACCGCAGGTGTCGGGAACGTTCGCGCGGCTGGTGCGGCTCCGCGCGTCGCTCTTGGCACGAATGTTGTGCGTCCCGTGGCAGTCGGTGCACTCCGGTGCCGACATGCGCGCGGCCCCTTTGAGCGCCTTGCCGTGAATGCTGTCATGGAACTGCCGGCCGATATTGCCGCCCGGCAGGTTGCCCTTCTTTACCGCGGCGTCGTCGCCGTGGCACCGCGAGCACGTTGCCTCGAGGTTCGCGTGGTTGGTGCGCGACGCCGGATCCCTGGACCGCCTGACATCGTGCGTGCCGTGGCAATCGGTGCAGCTTGCCGCGACCGCGCTGCCGCCTTTGCGCGCGATGCCGTGCACCGTCCCGGAATATTCTCTGACTGCCTTATCGTGGCAGCTGGCGCAGTTCACCGGTTTCAGTTTTTCGGCGTGCGGCAGCTTGTCCGCCGAGACGTCGGCGTGGCAGCCGGTGCATTCCAGCTTGAGCTCGCCGTGCACCGAAGACGCAAACGACGATGCGTCGACGGCGATCGACTTGCCGCCGGCGCCCGTGGCGTCCGTGGCGGCGTGACACATCAGGCACGTGTCGTTGGCGCTCGGAGCCGGCGCGCGCGTCGACGGCGCAGATGATGGCGCCGCGGCGCCAAGTCCGATCCACAGCGTCGCGCAAACTGCGACAAGCGATCGGGCTAAGATCATCCGGCGTCCATCTCGTGTGCGAGCAGTGGCGCCATCCGAAATCCCTGTCACCGACTTGGCGCGAACTGTCGCAATGGGGCAATGATCGAATGGTGACATCCCCCACAGTCTCCGGGCTTGACTTGGATCAAGCGGTCCCCATCGACGAACGCGGGCCGTCTGCCGCCCGCGCACCGGCGCCCGCACGATCCCGGCGCCGGGATTTGGCGAGCGGAAACGGGCGCATGACGACGCGCTGCGTTGGTTCGCGAATCGCGAAATGGATTTCCGCGGCGATTGCGATTGCGGTGGCGAGCGCGCCGGTTTGACGGAAAATGCGACCGCTATCGCATCAGGACTCCGGCGTCGTCAACCCGCGATGTCGTCCCAGCCGGTGCGCATCCGAACGAAGCGCGCGATGTGGTTGACCGCCATTGCCGCCTCGGGCAGGAAATCGGCCACCTGAAACACGTGCGCGGCGTCGGGCCACAGCTCGAGCTCGACGTCGACGCCGGCCTGGTGCGCCTTTTCCGCGGCGCGGGTGGCCTCGTCGCGCAACACCTCGGTGCTCCCCGCCTGAAAGAAGAGCGGCGGGTAGCCGGTGAAATCCGCGAACAGCGGCGAGACTTCCGGGTTCGTGTACCGTTCCGGCGACGACACGTAGTGGCGCCTGAGCACGAGCAGAGTGCTCAGGCGGATGACGGGGTCGTGGCCGTCGTAGGTGGCCATGCTGGGGCTGGTCATCGTGCAGTCGAGCGCGGGCGACAGCAGCACCGCGCACGACGGCATGGGTTCGCCCGCGGCGCGGGCACGGTGCAATGTCACCAGCGCCAGATTTCCGCCGGCAGAGTCGCCCGCCAGCACGATGTTCTGCGGCGCTATTCCCTGCGCGAGCAAGCCCCGGTACGCCGCGTGACAGTCATCGGGTGCCGCCGGAAACGGGTGCTCCGGAGCGAGCCGGTAATCGGGAATCAAAGCCCGGGCATGAAGGCGGCGGCACATTCGCGCCGCCAATGCCGCGTAGGCATTGGGAAACCGAAATGCGAACGAACCGCCGTGCAGGTAAAGGACGACCCGCTCGTTTCGCGTTTCAGATACCGCAACCCATTCGCCGGGCACGCCACCGCATTCGACAGGGGTGCGGGCGACATCCGGGCCGGACCTGAACTGACGCGCATCCAGTTTCTCGTAACGACGCCGCAACGCGGGCACGTCCGAATCGTGGGTCAGCGGCTTGCCCATCGTGAGCCGGAGCAGGGCGTTGAGGGCACGACTGCGCCAGCTGGGCTTGAGCTCGATATCGCGTTGGTAACTCGGCCGGTGATACATCGATGTCTTCTTCGCACCACAGGCTAACCGATTTCCGCGCGGCTCTGTTGCGTTGGGGAGAAAGCCGGAGCGAGACGGGCGCCCGCAGGCGCCCGTCTCCTATTGCCCACGAGGGCTTCGAGGAGATCGTCAGGCGCGGCGCCGGTATTCGCCGGTGCGCGTGTCGATCTCGATGTTGTCGCCCGTGGAGACGAAGAGTGGCACCTGAACTTCGTAGCCGGTGCCGAGTTTCGCGGGCTTCATGACCTTGCCCGATGTGTCGCCTTTCACGGCCGGCTCGGTGTACTTCACTTCGCGGACGACCGAATTCGGCAGCTCGACCGAAATCGCCTTGCCCTCGTAGAACGTGAGCTCGCAGGCGAGCCCGTCGGCAAGGTAGCGGATCGCGTCGCCCATGTTGTCGGCCTCGACGTCGTGCTGGTTGAAATCGGCATCCATGAAAACGTAGAGCGGATCGGCGAAGTAGGAGTACGTCACCTCCTTGCGCTCGAGCTGGACGACGTCGAACTTCTCGTCGGCACGGTAGACCGTCTCCGTGCCCGACCCGGACAGGAGATTCTTCAGCTTCATCTTGACGACCGACGCGTTGCGGCCGGACTTCGTGAATTCGGCCTTCTGCACCACCATCGGGTCCTTCCCGATCATGATCACGTTGCCGGCGCGGATTTCCTGGGCAATTTTCATAACATCACCTGAGAATGCGGTAAGGGGTTGATTAGGAAAGCCTTCGATTATACCTCAACGGCCGCGGCCTTGACCAGATCGGCCGCGAGATCGGGCAGCGAGTCGAGATGCGCCGCCCAGGCCATGGCGTGAGCCGCAAGTCGAAGGTGCGCCGCGTCGAATTCGCGCCAGGCGTCGCCGACCGGCCCGGCCGCGAGGACGCCGTTCCATGCCCGGAAGATCCGGCGCACGGCCGCCGCCGTGACCGCATCGAGTCCCGACGTGTAGCGGTCGACGAAGGCCTCGAGCTTGCGCCGATGGGCGTCTTCGGCCTGCGGGTAGACGTTCCAGGCGAATGGCCGCGCGGCCCATTGCGCGCGCACGAAGGAATCTTCGCCACGCACGAAATTGACGTCGCAGGCCCACAGCAGCCGGTCGTAGGCGTCCTGCGCGACGAACGGGATCGTCGCTATGGCAAGCCGCCCGCGCCGGAACGGATGGCCCGCATGCGGCACATTGCCTCCGGTCCAGGCGTCCAGCGCACCGGCAGCCACACCCTCGGTAACGAGACAGGTCACCGGAACCTCGCCGTCGGCCCACGCCTCGAATAACTCCGGCAGCGCGGAGTTGGCGTAACAGAACAGCGAGACGCGGAGCTCATCGGATGCCGGCGGTGCGACGCCGAGCGACATCCACATGGATTCGCGCGCGCGTCCGTCACGCATGAACCCGTCGCGTGTTGCGCTCAAGCCGCGCTCGCGCAGGAGTCCGCCGCTTTTCGGCGTGTAGCCCGGGAACCAGAAGCGGCGCGCGAGCGGCAACCGCGGGTGCGGCGAGGGAAGGCCGTGCGTCGTGTCAATCCAGGGTTCGGCCGAAAGGTATTCGAGGACGAACCACGCGGGCGCGCGTTCCCTTCGCGACATTGCGGCGACGTACGTATCGGGAAGGCCGCAGCCGAACGATTCGACGACGACGTCCGCGGGTTCCACATTCGGGAATGGCTCGGCCCAGCGGCGGATGGCGACACCCGCGGCCACCTGCGCCGCGCGGGCGGGGTCCACGCCCGGTGCGATCAGCGCGAGCGTGGCGAGGTCGTCCTGCCACAGCGTGACGTCCTGCGCGTGCTCGTTCGCCAGTTGTCGCGCAAGGCGCCAGCAGACGCCGGCGTCGCCGTAGTTGTCGACGACCCTGCAAAAAATGTCCCAGCGGACGGGCATGGCGGATTCCAAACCCCGGAATGGCTGCGATTATCGCCCCGGCCGGCAGGGAGCGGGCACGGCATAATGGGCGATCCTTCCCGAAATCGGTCCCTGCGTATGCCTCCCGCCGGCGGCGATTCCATGCTCGACATCGACGTCATCTCCGACGTGGTCTGCCCGTGGTGCTACATCGGCAAGCGCCGCCTTGCGGCCGCGCTCGCGATGTTGAACCACGACGCGCCCGGATTCGCATCGCGCGTGAACTGGCATCCGTTCCAGCTGAATCCGGATCTGCCGGGCGAAGGTGTGGATCGCAGGGCATATCTCGAGCGGAAGTTCGGCGGCGCCGAGCGGGCCGCGACAATCTACGACCGGGTCCGCGCAGCGGGTGCGACGGTCGACATTCCGTTCGCGTTCGACCGGATCCTGCGGCAACCGAATACGCTGGACGCGCACCGCCTGGTCGCCTGGGCGCAGCAGCCGGAATCTGCCGACAGCGCCGATGCGCTGGTGGAACGACTCTTCCGCGCGTACTTCCTCGAGGGCCGCACCATCGGCGACCGCGAGGTGCTCGCGGCTGTTGCGGGAGAGGCGGGCTTCGATGCCGCGTCGGCGCGCGCGATGCTCGATTCGGATGAGGGCGCCGAAGCGGTCAGGGCCATGGATCGGCGCGCCCGCGAGATGGGCGTCACCGGCGTACCCTTCTTCATCTTCAACGGCAGCGTCGCGGTGTCCGGCGCGCAGGAGCCGCGGATCCTGGCCGAAGCCATCGCGAAAGCAACCAAGGTGGACGCGGCTTGATCCTGCTCAACGCTCGGGGCGCCGTGACGGGCGACCATGGCCGATGATGCGGGGTCCGTGCGTCCACCCCGCATTTGTCCGACCCTCGAAAGAACACGATGCAGGCCGTGCGCCGGATGGCGCTTCTTTCCATAGCGACGTCGCTCGCGACGATCGCGCTCAAGTTCTCGGCCTATTTCCTGACCGGCTCGGTGAGCCTGTGGTCGGACGCGCTGGAGTCGCTCGTCAACCTGGCGGCGGGGCTCGTCGCGCTGGGCGCCCTGACGCTCGCGCACCAGCCGGCCGACGACCGCCACGCCTATGGCCACGACAAGGCGGAGTACTTCTCGAGTGGCGTCGAGGGCGCGCTGATTCTGGTGGCGGCGATCGCGATCATCGGGTCGGCCGTGCACCGGCTGGTCGAGCCGCAGCCGCTCGAGCGCCTCGGACCGGGCATACTCGTCGCCTTTCTCGCCGGGGCAGCGAACTTCGCGACCGCACGCGTCATGCTCAAGGTCGCGCGTCAGCACGACAGCATCACGATCGAGGCGGACGCGAAGCACCTGCTGACCGACGTCTGGACGTCCGTCGGCATTCTCGCGGGCCTGCTGGTCGTCATGGCCATGCCGCGGTGGGCCATCCTCGATCCGCTGATGGCGATCGCCGTCGGCATCCATATCATATTCACGGGTTTCGATCTGCTGCGCCGCTCCGCCGACGGGCTGATGGACGCGGCGCTGCCGTCAAAGGAAGTGCAAGCGCGCCGAGGCCCTGATTCGCGCCGAGCTCCCGCCGGACACGAGCTTCCATGCGCTGCGCACGCGAAAAGCAGGGGCCCGGCGTTTTCTCGAGTTTCACCTGCTGGTGCCCGGGGCGATGAGCGTCGCCGATTCGCACGCGCTGTGCGACCGGATCGAGGGCGCGTTGTCGGCGCATCTCGCGAAGGCGCATGTCGTCATTCACGTCGAGCCGCAGGAGACGCAAGCGCCGCACTTGTAGATTCGCGCACGGCCTCCCGCGCGCGGCGTGGAGCCTCGCCCTCAAACGGCCGCGGGCACGGCTTTCACCCGCTGCGCCCGGACCGCGTTCCAACCGAGCAGCCCCAGAACGATGGCGCTGCCCGCGATGTTCGCCCAGAAACTGTTGAACACCAGAACGAGGCCGGCGAGCGTGAGCAGCACCGTTTCCCAGCGTCGCAGCGCGGTCCGGAAATGCCCGATGTACGACGTCGACAACGCGATGATGCCGATCGCGCCGCAGGTGAGTGCGGAGAGGAATGCGGGCCACTGGAATTGCAGGAAGAGCAGGCTCGGCGTGTAGACGAACATGAACGGTACGAGCGCCTTGCCCATCGACAGCCGGAACGCGGTGAGCCCGGTGCGCATCGGCTCGGAGCCGGCGATCCCGGCGGCGGCGTAGGCGGCGAGCGCCACCGGCGGCGTCACGTCGGCGAGCACGCCGTAGTAGAAAACGAAGAAGTGCGTGGCGACGAGAGGAATGCCGAGCGTGCCGAGCGCCGGCGCGGCGATCGACGCCAGGATGATGTACGTCGGCGTCGTCGGTATGCCGGTGCCCATCATGATGCAGGCGATCGCCACGAACAGCAGGCCGAAGAAGATCTGCCCGCCCTTCACGGTGACGAGTCCGGTCGGATCGAAGCGCGCGGACGAGATCGGCGACCGTCGCGGCCAGCTCGACGACCGCGCCCGAGAACTTGAAACCAAGTCCTGAGAGCGTCAGTGTGCCGAGGATCAGGCCGACGCACGCGCACGCGGCCCCGATCGCCAGTGCGTACTTGGCGCCGGTCTCCAGGCCCTCGATCAGCGGACCCCACGTCAGCGTCTGGCCCTGCAGGCTGCCCCAGCCCATCCTGCGCGTCACCCACGGGATGTACGAGCAGCCGATGCACAGGACGATGCCCCAGAACGCCGCGAGGAACGGCGTGAAGTCGAGCAGCAGCATCGTGACAAGGGCAATGAGCGGGAACACGAGGTGCCAGCTTTCGGCGACCACGCGTCCGAGTTTCGGAATCAGATGTGCCTCCACACCGGCGAGCTTCAGGCGCTTCGCCTCGAAGTGGACCATCGACAGGCACGCGAAGTAATGGAAAAGGGCGGGGATGATCGCGATGATCACCAGCTCCTTGTACGGCACGCCCAGAAGCTCCGCCATCACGAACGCCGAAGCGCCCATCACCGGCGGCGTCACCTGCCCGCCGCATGACGCGGAGGCCTCGACCGCGCCGGCGAAGCGCGCCGAGAAGCCGTACTTCTTCATCAGCGGGATCGTCAGCGAGCCGGTCGTCACCGCGTTGGCGACTGCGGAACCCGAGATCATGCCGAAGAGCCCCGACGAGACGACGCACACTTTGGCCGGACCCCCGGAAAAGCGTCCGGCGACGATCGTCGCCAGGTCCATGAACAGGCGGCCCAGGCCCGTCATCTGCGCCAGCACGCCGAAGAGCACGAAATGGAACACGTACGTCGCGACGACGCCCACCGCGATGCCGTAGATGCCCTCGGTGCCGATGTAGATGTGGTTGACCAGGCGCACGACGGAATAGCCGCGGTGCGCGAGGATGCCGGGCATGTAGCGGCCGAGGAGAGCGTAGAGCAGGCACGTCATCCCGATCATCGGCAGCAGCGGGCCCATCGTCCGGCGCGTCGCTTCCATGACCATGATGATGGCGAGCACACCCATCGTGTAATCCTGCGCGATCGGGGAGCCGACGCGACGGATGAACACATCGTCGAAGAACGCGAGGAAATAGAGCGAGACAGCGGCCGCGCAGACCGCGAGCGGCCAGTCGGTCCACGACGTGCGGTCGCTGTGGCCACCCAAGGCGGGGAACGGCAGCGAGACGATCGCGATGGCGCCGACCACCACGACGAACGGCCAGGGATTGGCGAGTTCGCCGGACGCCGTAAGCCGGTCGACGAGATCCCATGCAAGGTAGCAGTAGAACGCGGCGAACGCCGCGGCCCACAGCCACGCGCGAATCGCGAGCCGGACATCGGCCGGCAGCCGCGGGCGCGGAAACACCAGAAATATCAATCCCAGCACCAGCGCCAGGTGGAACGTCCGATGCTTGATCTCGACCAGCAGACCGAAGCCGGCGGTGTAGATGTGGAAGGTCGACAGCAGGACGGCGAGCGAGGTCACGATAAGCGCGACGGCCCCGACCGGCTTGCGGAAATTCGATTCGGCGTCGTACTCGCGGATCAGTTCCGCCTGTTTTTCCGCCGAAATGACGTCGACGCCCTCGGCAAGCACGTTGCCGTGCGGAAGGAGCGGGGCCGTCATCGTCTGCTCAACCGGCGGCGCAGCGCCGCGGGCGCAGGACGATCGCGCGATTGCCCCATTGCGCAAGATCGAGTGGCTGCCCGTCGGCGACCAGAGCCGGCGACTGGTCGCGGTGGACGCGCATGGGGATTTCGTCGAAGGAGCGCGCCATCGTCACGACGAACGCGCCATCGCGCTGCGCCCACGTTTCGCCGGCACCGGCTTCCGTCGGCAGACCGGGGCCGTGCTGCTCGAAACGGATGGATGTTTCGATAAGGCGATCGCCGCTTGCGCCGTATGTTTCCTCGACCGGCGTTAGCGTCACCGAGTGGGTATAGGTGAGCGTGAATGTGGGGGAGTCGCCGCGCAGGCTGACGCTGCCCAGCGGCAAGCCGTCGGGGGACGACACCAGCGTCAGGCAAACCGCGGCATCGGTTGTCGTCGGCGCGAGGCCCAGGGTCGCCAGCACCGCGAACGTCGCGACGACGGAGCGCAGGAATCCGGTGGCCGTCCCGAACGAGGCGCGGAATCGGCATCGCGTGCCGCAGGTCCCTCGCGCTGTTCGGGGCGACGCACTTGTTTCCAATCGCGGACCGCCCGGCGATCCGCGATTGGACATATGCGTCACTTGATCAGGCCCTTTTCCTTGTAATACTTCTCCGCGCCGGGGTGCAATGGAATCGAGACCGACAGAAGCGCGGTCTTGAGCGAAATCTCCTTGCCCTTCGGGTGCACCTGGCCGAGGATCTCGGTGTTTTCGAAGAGCGCCTTCGTCACTTCGTAGGCCATCTGGTCGGACATGCCGTCGTGCGTCGCCCAGATCGCCATCACCGCCAGCGTGTCGGTCGGCGCGGTCTGGCCCTTGTAGGTGTTGGCCGGCAACTGCACCTGCGCGTAGTACGGCTGCTTCTTGCGCAACGCCTCGATTTCGGGTCCGGCGAGCGGCACGATGCGGATGTCGTGGCTGTTCGCGAGGTCGGTGATCGACGATGTCGGCGCGCCGGCGGTGATCAGCGACGCGACGAGGTTGCCGTCCTTGATCTTGTCCACCGATTGCGCGAACGACGAGAGGTCCTCGCCGATGTCCTTGCGCGTCATGCCGTAGGCCTCGAGCAGGTCGCCCAGGAGCTGCCATTGGCCCGAGCCGGGCGATCCCGACGACACCGACTTGCCCTTGAGATCGCGAAACGTGCGGATGTTCGACTTCGCCGCGGTGACGAGCTGAACCTGCTCCGGATACAGCGCGCAGAGCGCCCGCAGGTTCTTGAGCGGCTTGCCTTCGAATTGTCCTTTTCCGGTGTATGCGGCGTCGAGGATGTCGGCGGCGACAAACGCGCTTTCGATGTCCTTGCGGCCCAGAAGCTGCGCGTTGGCGACGGACGCGCCGGAAGTTTCCGCGGTGGCGGCGAGTTTTTTGCCGCCGATCGACGCCTTGTTCGAGATCAGCTGCGCGAGCATCCCGCCCAGCGGGTAATACGTGCCGCCGGTGCCGCCGGTCGCGATGCCGAAAAACACGCGATCCTGCGCCAGCGCGCCGGATGATACGGCGATGCCGGCCGCGAGGACGCAGACGGCAGCCCTGGATATGAACGTCATGGTTTCTCCCTGTTGATCGAAGCGCCGCGTGCGCGGCGACCGGCGGCAATTATGCCGGATGCGAGGTACCCGCGCCATGTCGCAAACGGTGCAAGGTGCCGACGCTGCACGCGCTTCGACGTGGAACGCGTCGTGCGCAGACGCAAGTCATGCGGACCGGAATTCGACCGCAAGAACCGGATTGCGGTGTCAGGGTCATTGCCCGTACAGTCGCGGCATGAATGCCACCGGGAAATCCCCGACGGACGTCGCCGACGCAGTCCGCTGGCGCGCCGTCTGCGAGCGCAATGCCACGGCCGACGGAACATTCGTCTTCGCGGTGCGCACGACGGGCATCTACTGTCGCCCGTCCTGCCCGGCGCGACGCGCCCGACGCGAGAACGCCGTCTTCTTTCCGACGTGCGATGCCGCGGAGCACGCCGGCTACCGCGCCTGTCGCCGGTGCCATCCGCGCCGCGCGTTGGCGGCCGTCCCGCTCGCGGCGGCCGTAGCCGATGCCTGCCGCAAGCTTGCGGCCGGGGACTCTTCACGCCTCGATGCGCTGGCCGCCGCGGCCGGCTACAGTCCCGCGCATTTCCATCGGGGATTCAAGCGCATCGTCGGCATGACGCCGCGCGCTTACGCGGAAGCCCATCGCTTCGGCGCGCTGCGGCGCGGACTTGCCGCCGGTCGCGACGTCACGTCGACGATCGCCGATGCGGGCTTCGCGTCCGCGTCGCGCGTCTACGAGCGCGGGCGCGCGGCGCTCGGAATGACGCCCGGTGCGTTGCGCCGCGGCGGCGATGCCCACGCGATTCGCTACGCCGTTACGCGGACGGCGCTGGGCTGGCTTCTGGTTGCCGCTACGGCGCGTGGCGTATGCGCGATCGAGATGGGCGATTCGCGTGCGGCGCTGGAGCGCGGCGTGCGCGCTCGGTTTGCCGCTGCGCGGCGCCTGGACGCGGATGCCGATCTCGCCGCGCACGTCGCCGCCGTGACGGCATTCCTCGACGACCCGGCGCGCGGCCTCGCGTTGCCGCTCGACGTGCGCGGGACGGCGTTCCAGCATCGCGTGTGGCGCGCGCTGCAGTCGCTTCCGCCGGGCGCGCGCACGACGTATGGTGAAATGGCCGCAGCCATCGGGGCGCCGTCGGCCGTGCGCGCGGTGGCGCGTGCGATCGCGACCAATCCGGCGGCGCTGGCCATTCCGTGCCACCGCGTCGTCGCCAAGGACGGCACGCTTGCCGGCTATCGCTGGGGTGTGGATCGCAAGGCGAAGTTGCTCGAGCGCGAGGGGCGCCTGCGTCGTGATGCCGCGCTTCGGGCCGGGGCGGCGTCCTCGCGCGCGGATCCCGAAGCACCGAAGGGTCGCTGAGGCGTGCGCACGGCGGACACGGGGCGGCTCGTCGCGCTGGGGGCGATCTGGGGCGGGTCGTTCATTTTCATCCGCGTGCTGGCGCCGGAACTGGGGCCGGTGCTGACGGCTACGTTGCGCGTGCTGATCGCGGGCATTGCGCTCATCGGGTATTTCCGCATCATCGGCTTCGACGCGGAAGTGCGTCGTTTCTGGCGCCAGTATCTGACCATCGGCGTCGTCAACTCGGCGATCCCGTTCCTGCTGTATGCATTCGCCGCGCTGCACATCCCGGCGTCGTACTCGGTGATACTCAACTCGACGCTGCCGCTGTTCGGCGCCGTGCTGTCGGCCGCGTTCCTCGACGAGCGGCTGACCGCGGCGAAGCTCGCGGGGCTCGGCGCCGGTGCGGCGGGAGTGACGCTGGTCAGCAAGGCGGGCCCCGTAGTGCCGGATGCGATGTTCGGCTGGGCGGTGGCGGCGTGCCTCGCCGCGGCCTTCTGCTATGCGGTGGCCGGCGTCTACATGAAGCTGCGTGCCGCCGGCGCGAAGCCGATGGCGATTGCCGGCTGGAGCCAGGTCTTTGCGGGCCTCGTGCTGCTGCCGCTCGTTCCGTTCGCGCCCCCGCCGGGCGCGATCACCGCAGCGGTGGTCGCGAATGTGCTGGGTCTCGCGTTGCTGTGCAGCGCGATCGCGTACCTGCTGTATTACCGACTGATCGCCGACCTGGGCCCGACGCGCGCGATGACGGTCACGTTCCTGATGCCGCTGTTCGGGATGCTGTGGGGGGCGCTGCTGCTGGGCGAGACGATTACGCTGGCGATGGTGGCGGGCTGCGCCCTGATCATCGGCAGTACCTTCGTCGTGCTGCGGCCGGCGCCGCGCTGATCGCGCGCCGCGCGGGCGGCGACGCGCGTTCGCGCGGGCGGACGCCGGTCCTCGTCCCCAATCGTTACCGCGATTCCGGGACCGGCTACGTCGAAGGCGGCTCCGGCGGCTTGCGGACTCCCAATGCCGCAAGCATGTCGATCGGCACCGGAAACACGATCGTCGAGCTCTTGTCGCTCGCGATGTTGCCGAGCGTCTGCAGATAGCGCAACTGCATGGCCTCCGGCTGGCGCGACAGCATCTGCGCCGCCTGCAGCAGCTTTTCCGAGGCCTGCAGCTCGCCCTCGGCATGGATGATCTTCGCCCGCCGCTCGCGCTCGGCTTCGGCCTGGCGCGCGATGGCGCGCACCATCGATTCGTTCAGGTCGACGTGCTTGATCTCGACGGTGGACACCTTGATGCCCCACGCGTCGGTCTGCGTGTCGAGCACGCGCTGGATATCGAGGTTCAGCCGCTCGCGCTCGGACAGCAGTTCATCGAGCTCGTGCTTGCCCAGCACCGAACGCAGCGTGGTCTGCGCGAGCTGGCTCGTCGCCTCGAGGAATTTCGCGACCTGGATCACCGATTTCTCGGGGTCGACGACGCGAAAATACACAACGGCGTTGACCTTGACCGACACATTGTCGCGCGTGATCACGTCCTGTGGCGGAACGTCCAGGACGATCGTGCGCAGGTCCACGCGCACCATCTGCTGGACGCCGGGAATGATCAGGATCAGCCCCGGGCCCTTGACCCTCCAGAACCGGCCCAGCATGAAGACGACGGCGCGTTCGTATTCCCGCAGGATGCGGAACGACGCGATGATCAGCACGGCGATGATGAGGACGACGCCGCCGAATCCCAATCCGATACCCATGGCTAGCCTCCTTTGTCCGCTTTGTTCAGCGGCGCGACGGTCAGGGTGAGATTGTTGCGCGCCGTGACCCGCACGCTCTGGCCGCGCTTCAACGGAATCCGAGCTCATGATCCGCCATTGCTCGCCGTGAACGCGCGCCCAGCCCTCGGCGGCGGCTTCGTCCAGCACGACACCGATGCTGCCGATCAGCTCCTCGCTGCCGGTGACCACCGGTCGCCGGCGCGCTCTTGAGCGCCATTCCGGCCACGACGAAGACGAAAAGTCCCGGTCGTCGCGGCCAGCGACACGATCAGCGGCAGCGGGATCCCGAAGCCGGGCACGTCGGTGTCGATCAGCATCACGGCGCCGATGACGAACGCGATGGCGCCGCCGATACCGAGCGAGCCGTAGCTCGGCAGGAACGTCTCCGCAATCAGGAACGCGAGGCCGAGCAGCACGAGGGCAAGCCCGGCATAGTTGACGGGCAGCATATGCAGCGCAAACAGACCGACCAGCAGGCAGATCGCGCCGACCACGCCGGGGAGCACGAAACCCGGGTTGTAGAATTCGAAGAACAGCCCGTAGACACCGAGCATCATCAGGATCAGCGCGATGCTGGGGTCGGTGATGACGGCGAGAAACCGGCTCTTCCAGTCGGGCTCCACGGTCACCGTGACGGCGGCGAGAGTCTCGAGCGTGCGCTCGCCGCCCGCGGTCGTCAGCTTGCGGCCGTCGAGCTTCGCCAGCAGGTCCGGGACGTCACGCGCGGTGAGATCGATCACGTTCTGCGCGAGTGCTTCGTCGGCCGAGAGGCTGACCGCCTCGCGCACGGCGCGCTCCGCCCACTCGGCATTGCGCCCGCGCATCTGCGCGAGCCCGCGGATGTAGGCCGACGCGTCGTGCACCTGCTTCTTGGTCATCGCGCTTTGCGTGCTGCCCGACTCGTCCGCAGGCTTGCCTTTGTCGGCCTTCGCCGGGTCGCGTTCGTCGCCGGGCTTTGCCGGCCGTGCGGCCGGCGCAGGCTCGGGCATGCCGATCTGCACGGGCGTGGCTGCACCGAGGTTGGTCCCCGGCGCCATCGCGGCAATGTGACTGGCGTAGAGAATGTACGTCCCCGCGCTGGCAGCGCGGGCGCCGCTGGGCGCGACGTAGGCCGCGACCGGAACGCGGGAGGCGAGGATTGCCTTGATGATCTCGCGCATCGAGGGATCGAGCCCGCCGGGCGTGTCGATCTGCAGCACGATGAGCTGTGCGCCCTCGCTCTCTGCGCGCGCGAGGCCGCGGCCCACGAAATCCACGGTGGCCGGGCCGATCGCGCCGGTGAGCGGTATCACCACGACGGTCGGGGCCGCAGCGGCCACCTTGCCCGGCGCCAGCCCGAGCAACGCGATGATGACGGCTTGGAGCAGTTTGACCATGTTCCCGCGACGGGGCACGCGGAATCTGGTAGCGGTTTCCATTATCGCAGATATCGACGCCCGCGGCGTGCGCTATTGCCACAGCTCGACGCGTTCTCCGCGCGCCCGCATTTCCGCGGCACGGGCCTCGATGTAGCGCTGGAACGACGGCTCGGTGCGGTGCGCTCCGCTCGCCACATAATCCAGCGACGCGGCAAGGTGGAACGGCCGCAGATAGGCTTCGATCCGGAACACCTCGTTGCCGGTCACGGCGTCGAAAAACGCCACGGTCGGCGTGTACGTCACGTTGAGCTCGCGCGCCCATGCTTCGACCGTGGTCTTGCGGCCGTCAGGTGTGGTCAGCGCCGTGCGCGCGCCGAGCGGGAACTGCGCGACGTCGAAGCGCTCGAGCAGTGCCCTTACCTCCGGGCGGCGGAATCCTTCCCGATGCAGCTCGTCGCAGGCGGCACACCAGGCCGTCTCGAACACCACGGCAACCGGCTTGCCGCCGGGCTTGCGCCGCAAGTCGAAGGGCGGCCGGACGAAGAACGGCTCGTCGATGAGGCGCGGGCTTGCCGGCTCCCTGACCGCATGCGCAAGGTACCGGGCGAGCGGCTCACGCTGCTCCTGCTTTCCGGAGACATAGTCGAGCACTGCCTCGAAGCGGTGCGGCGGGTAATAGCCGTTGAGCCGCGCCACCACCGCGCCCTCCTCGTCGAAGAAGAGCAGGGTCGGCGTGAACTGAACGTCGAGCAGGCGCGCAAGGTCCTTTTCGCGCATCGACCGCCCATCGAGCCAGGTCACTTCGCGGTCGCCCCACATGTTGAGCGCGATCGCGACAAAGTGCCTGCGGGTCTTCTCCACAATGGTTCTCTGGGAGAAGTTGATCACCATCAGCTCTTTGCAATACGGACAGCCGTCCTGGCCGATATAGACCATGACCCGGCGCCCGTCGCGGGCCGCGTCGCGGATGTCTTCGCGCAGGTCGAGGAACGTCTCGGTGAACCACCGCGGGATGTCGATCGCGTACGGCGCCACCTCCTGCGCGCCGGCGTGGTGCGCGGTGGCGAGCGCGAAACCGAAAATCGCGAGCCACTTTCTCATCGTCATTCGTTGCGCAGAAGCGCGCGCGACAGCGCCCGATGGCGTTCGAGCAGGGGCGCAAGCTCGAGCGTCGTCAGCTGTCCCTCGCGCACGACGACCCGGCCGTGGATCACGGACAGCGCCACGCGCTCCGGTGCACAGAAGACCAGGGCCGCGAGCGGATCGTGCGTTGCGCCGGCATAGCCGATCGCGTTGAGGTCGAACGCGACGAGATCGGCGGCCATGCCGGGAACGATCCGGCCGATGTCGTCGCGGCCGAGCACCGCGGCGCCGCCACGCGTGGCGAGTGTGATGGCTTCGCGTGCCGTCAACGCCCCCGGGCCGTGCCCGACGCGTTGCAACAGCAGCGCGGCTCGCGCCTCGGCCAGCAGGTGCGACGAATCGTTCGACGCCGAGCCGTCGACACCCAATCCGACATTGACACCGGCATCGCGCATGGCCCGCACCGGCGCGATGCCCGAGGCGAGGCGCATGTTCGACGTCGGGCAGTGGGCGACACCGGTGCCGGTGCGCGCGAACAGCGCAATGCCCGGCGTATCGAGCTTGACGCAATGCGCATGCCACGCCTGCGGTCCCGTCCAGCCGAGGCTGTCCGCATACTCGGCCGGCGTGCAATGGAAGCGCTCGCGGCTGTAGCGAACGTCGTCGTCGTTTTCCGCCAGATGCGTGTGCAGGCCGACGCCGTAGTGCTGCGCGAGTTTCGCCGTCTCGCGCATCAGGTCCGGCGACACCGAAAACGGCGAGCATGGCGCCGCAGCGATCCTCAGCATCGCGTGGCGCCGGGAATCGTGATAAGCCTCGATCACGCGCTGCGTATCGCGCAGGATGGCCGCTTCGTCCTCGACGAGCGCATCGGGCGGCAATCCGCCTGCCGACTCGCCGACGCTCATCGCTCCGCGGCACGCGTGAAAGCGCAGGCCGATCGCCCGCGCGGCGTCGATCGTGTCGTCGAGACGGCCACCATTCGGATAGACGTACAGATGGTCGCTTGCGGTCGTGCACCCCGACAGCATCAGCTCGGCCATCGCGGTTTGCGCCGAAACGTTGAGCATTTCGGGCGTCATCCGCGCCCAGACCGGGTAGAGCGCCCGCAGCCACTCGAACAGCGTCGCGTCCTGCGCACCGGGCCACGCGCGCGTGAGAGTCTGGTAGAAATGATGATGCGTGTTGACGAGCCCGGGCAGCAGCACGTGGCCGGCAAGATCGATCACCTCGTCGGCGGTCGCCGGCAGCGACGCCGTGGGCCCGATGGCCTCGATCGCGTGACCGCGGATGAAAACCGCGCCATCGGCTATCTCGCGCCCCGCGTCGTCCATCGTCGCGACGATCGCGGCGTTGCGCAGCAGGAGCGTCCGTGGTTGGTCCATGGTGACGGGCATTACTCGAATTCATCCGCGAGCCGGCGCAATCAGCCGGTTGGACGATCCGCGAGCTGGACGAATGAGGTCAGACGGAACAATCTTGCCATGGCTGGCAGCGCTCGCCAAATTCGGACCAGGTGGCATCGCTTCGGTAACGATTGAAATCCGCGGGTGCTACGCAACATGCTACGCCTCTCATGGCACGAATCTGGCCAGCGAGTGTGGTGGGCGCGGGAATCTGCCCGAATAAGGCATGATATTGGTCACCAACGTTATGTCGAGGTCGATCCAGCCGTTCCAAGGTATAGCGCGCTCTGTCGAACAAATTTTCAGTATGCCGATGTAATAATCCATCTGCATCATTGCGAGCCGGTTGTGGATGTTGTAGTGTGAAACGCGACTGTGCGATTCGAAGAGCGGATCCATTGGCCGAAAGCAACGACGACGCACGTCGAGAAATTGACCCTACGCCAAAGGCAGACTCACGTCGGTCACCGACCCAAGCGGCAAGACGAGCTACGTGTACGACGCACTGGGACGGGTGCTGACCAAGACCCAAAGCGTTGGCGCCGGGGCGAGTGCCAAGACCTTCGCGGTCAGCTATCGGTACGCCCAGCAACGCTTGACCGACACGATCCTTCCCTCCGGGCGTGACATCGCGTACAGCTACGATGCGCAGGGGAGAGTTTCGGGGATCTCTGTTAGTGGGCAAGCGCTACTCGGCAGCGTCAAGTATTTTCCGTTTGGAGGTGTTGCGGGCTGGACGTGGGCGAATGGCCAGAAATATGTCCTCGGCTTTGACCTGGACGGACGGGTATCCGCACTGACGCTCGGCCCCGACACGTCATCGTACCCGGCAGATTCCTGGACCCTTGGCTACGACTCAATGAACCGCCTTACCACCACCGCCGCGCCCGGTGCTCAATCCTTTGCCTATGCCTACGACGTCGTGGGCAACCGCACGCAGGAAACGGCGAACAGCGCAACAACCACCTACAGCTACGCGACGACATCCAACCGACTGCAATCGCTGACCGGCACGGGGGCCAAGAGCTTCGGCTACGACAATGCCGGGAACACGACTACCAGCGGGCCGATCAATCTGACCTATGACGGCCGCGGCCGGTTGATGGCGGCGGGAGGTACCACGTACCAGGTCAATGGCCTCGGGCAGCGCGTTGCGAAATCCGGACCTTCGACCCCGACGGGAACCAACTACTTCGTGTATGACGAAGCCGGACATCTCCTGGGTGAATACGATGCGACGGCGACTGCGATCCAGGAAACCGTGTGGTTGGGTGATCTGCCGGTTGCGACGCTGCGCCCGCCCGGCGGGAGCACCGGAACATTCAACATCTACCCGGATCACCTCGGTAGTCCACGGGTAGTGACCCGATTCAGCGATAACGCGATCGTTTGGCGATGGGACAATTCGGAGCCCTTTGGCGCAACGCTTGCCAACTCGAATCCGTCGGGGCTTGGGACGTTTACGTACAACCTGCGGTTCCCCGGCCAGTACTACGACGCCGAGACGGGGACGCACTACAACTACTTCCGGGATTACGATCCGAGCGTCGGAAGGTATGAGCAGAGCGATCCGATCGGCCTTGCTGGCGGCGTTAACACGTACGGTTATGTGAGATCCAGTCCTTTACGATGGACCGATCCCGACGGCTTGAGAGTCCAGCAATGCTGCCGTAAGGCGACGGCCCTTGGTGGAAGAACGGGCGTTTCCCACTGTTGGATAAAGACGGATTTGCTATCTGGTGGCATGAACAGCAATCCCGACGGGTCCTGCTCAATTGCAGGTGCGCAGTACGAGTTCCCGTACATCACCGACGTTTATGTGAACGATCACTCCTGCGATATACCGGACAAATGCTTCGACGTGGACGACGTTGATGAGGACTGCGTTAACAAAGAGATCGGGCAGTTCGGTCGTCCCTTGGGGAGCTTCACGCTATTCAACCAATGCCAGAACTACGTTTACGATGTGCTGGTGAAGTGCTCGAAGCGGAAGCCCTGGATGAGACCCCAGGGTCGAGGGTGATTGCAATGTGGCTCGAGCGTCTGGCGCAGAGATGGCCATACATCATCGGCTTGCTCGTTTCCTGCGTGCTGATTGTGATCGCCCTCAACAATTCTCTTTACGTAATCTGGCGGTCGGCCTTCCCGACCAGCGATGTCGATGCAATTGACCGGGCGCTGTTCGGCTACGCGCTACTTGGCGGTGTCGGTCTCGTAGTTGCCGCATTCTGTGTGATGAGGCTGCTGAGAAAGCGCCGATCAAGTTGATCTCCTTGCTTCCATTTGCTCCGCCACGGATTACAACTACTTCCGCGATTACGATCCGACAATCGGGAGGTATGAGCAGAGCGATCCCGTCGGATTAAGGAGCGGGGTGAACACATACGCCTATGTGAAAGGCAATCCGGTAAGTTTTGTCGATCCAACAGGTCTTGCATGTGTCACGCCTCCATGCCCAATTTCGTACCACGACTGTGTCATGATCTGCGTCGCTGGGTTAGCCGCAAGAACTCCATTTTGTGTCGCCGTGGCAATATTGTCACCAGGATCCGCAATGATCTGCCAAGGTCTGGGCATGATCGCGTACGGTCTCTGTATTCGAGACTGCGGAATCAAAGGGGCCAGGCTCACATTTTCTGGTAGGATGCTCCATGCCGCGCCGTTCCCGTGTCCATTTACCTGGGGTACCGCTGCACATCGTCCAGCGTGGCCACAACCGGGAGCCCTGCTTCTTCGCCGAGGAAGATTACTTCAGCTACCTCCACTGGCTAGGCGAGGCGCTGACCTCGAGCCGGAGCGCGCTGCATGCCTATGTGCTCATGACCAACCATGTGCACTTGCTGGTCACGGTGCGGGAGGCGGAGGCAGTACCGGCGCTCATCATCTCTCTGGGTCGTCGCTACGTGCAGTACATCAATCGAAGCTATAGGCGGACGGGAACGCTCTGGGACAGCCGCTACAAATCCTCGCTCATCCAGGCCGAGACCTACTTCCTGGCGTGTCAGCGCTACATCGAGCTGAACCCGGTCCGGGCGGCGATGGTCGACGACCCGGCACACTATCGCTGGAGCAGCTATCGGTATCACGCCCTCGGCCAGCGGGACCCGCTGCTCTCGCCGCACGCGGCGTACGTAGCGCTGGGGAACACGCTAGCGGCGCGGCAAGCGGCGTACCGGGCATTGTTTCGTCACGCGCTCGATGGGGAAGCCATCGCGGACATCCGTTTGGCGTTGAACCAGAGCCAACCGCTGGGGAACGCGCGCTTCTATGCCAAGATCAGTCGGCTGACCGGTGAGCGGAGGGAACCGAAGCCGCGCGGGCGGCCGAGGAAGCGGCGTTCAAGCGAGGGTGCGATCGTGGATGGCCAGGGCGAGCTAGGACTATGACGCCGCCGCGCTCCGAAATCCGAGCCTGGCCCCTTTGACTCGCAGTACCTATTGCAATTGGGTTCGTGACGATGGTGAAGGACCATTTCAAGGCGCACGAAAGAAATGTTGCAGTTGATGGAGCTGAAATGGACCTCTTAGTTCTTCCGCTTTTGCTGTTTCTTCTAGGTACGGGCATCAGCGTCGTCTCCAAGCCATTCAGAATGTACTGGGTGTTTACGATCGCGTTTGCCACAATAGGTGCTGCACTCTTTCAACTCGCAGTGTTCATACAGCTTGGCTTTCTTGATCCGTTCTATAAGGCTGCCTTTGTATCGTCGTGGCTTATCCTATTTGCTTTGGGCACTGCGGCATATCTGACGTACCGAGCTGTGCAAAAGTACAAGCGCCGGAATCGCTGAATCGTCGCGATGCCTATCAATTTCCAAAATTGCAGGAAGCGCTATACGGGAGAGGTCCATTCGAATACTGCCAGGACAGTACTACGACGCCGAGACGGGGACGCACTACAACTACTTCCGGGATTACGATCCCACCGTCGGACGCTACGAGCAGAGCGATCCGATTGGGTTGAGGGGTGGCGTAAATACATTTAGCTACGTGAAGAGTAGTCCACTGCGTACTGTCGATCCGCGAGGGTTGTATGGATTTCCATGGGAGCCACAGCCTGGTTGGCTACCGGCGTTACAATGGCCCTCGTGAATCAAAGATTAAAAGGGCCAGGCTCGAATTACAGCCACGACTTCATCGACCGATGCGGGAGTGTTACTGTTTCAGCAAGGTGTGGCGCACGGTGAGCGACAGTTGCTGGAGTTGGTCCGCGGTTGGCGGATCACTCCATAGCACGTGCAGGTGGTGATTCACGTCGAAGTGCGGATGACCGATTGCGGGCCTGAACGCATCGGCGCGGCAGGTGTAGATCACCGGTCGCCCGATGCCCTCGGCGTAGCCGGCTTCGAAGTACACGCCACGGTTCTCGTGGGTGAGGTCCGCAAGCACGAAGCGTGACGCGGTTACCTGGAGCCGGATCTGATAATCGAGGAGTCCGGCTTCCGGTCGCTCTTCGACGGTGTGCAGCGCGAAGCCCAGTGCTGCCACGGCGGGCTGGAAATGATCACGGTAGATGCGATCCATCTGCGGGTCCCGGAACTGCATGGCCATGAACGCGGTGGTGCTCTCGGGGTTGGCCTTCTTGAGCTGCTCGTAGCGATCCCAGCCGGTGAGGCTCAGCACCATCGGGCCGCTGTGTCCTTGTTGCAGTTTGCCGCGCCCGTTATTTACGCCGATTGCGATTGCAGCACACCCATCGCTTCGAGATCGAGCAGCGCCATGTTCAGGTCGCGGATGTCCTCGAAGCCGATGGCAGCGAACTGGGCGCCGTTGTTCAATTCGATGCCGCGCCCATAGCCTGCTTGCTCATCCCCGAAGTAGGTGATGATGCGATCGGCGAGCGCTCTGCCGCGATTAGCCATCGTCCCTCAGCAGCTATTTCTCTTTGCCTGTCACGAAACCGATCGGCCGTTTCGCCTTTGGTTCTGGCGGCGCCATCAGTTCGCGGATGGCGGCGATGATGCCGGCGATGGCTTGATCGTGGCCGGCGAGCTTGCGCTCGAGTTCGGAGAGCTTGGCGGCGAGTTGCTGGTTGCTGGCGAGCAATTCGCGCAGGCGCACGAAGGCGCGCACCACATGCACGCTCATTTCCACCGCCCGCGGTGAGTTGAGCACGTTGGCGGCCATCAGCGCGCCATGCTCGGTGAAGGCATGGGGCAAGCTGGCGGAGAATTTGAGGCGGGCGAGGTGATCACAGGTTGTGATCACCTGTTCCTTCTCGGCCGCAGTGAGCTGGAACATGAAATCGGCCGGGAAGCGCTCCAGGTTGCGGCGCACCGCCTGGTTCAGCACTCGGGTTGCGACGCCGTAGAGTTGGGCCAGGTCAGCATCGATCATCACTTTGTGTCCGCGGATGACCAGAATCCGCTGCGCGACCTGCTCGACGGGCAGTACGGTGGCGGTCGGTGGTGCCGCCATGTCAGCTATGCGCCTGCCGCAGTACCGTTTCCAGCATCTCCAGCACGAAGCGCTGCTTGGCCTTCGACAGGTGGTTGATGCGCTCCAGGTGTTGCTGCGGGCGCGGGGCCGGGCCGCGTTTGGACGGTGCTGGTTTGACGCCCAGCAGTTCTTCCACGGGTAGTGCCAGCAGGCGCGCCAAAGTCGGCAGCATCGCCGCCGGCATGCGCAGCCGGCCCACCTCGTAGTGGGCGAGCGTCTGCTGGGCGACGCCGAGCTCGGTGGCGAGCGTCTCCTGGGTCAAGCCTTGCGCCTTGCGCGCCTGCGCGACGCGGGCGCCCAGCTCTTTGAAGAAGCGGCGGTCGGTGGTGGCCATCGGGACCAGTGTGGTCAAGAACGATGGCTGCATGGTAAGTCCGGTTTGCATGGGTGGAGTTGACAATACTCTATAAGGGAGCGCTCGCGGTGTGGCAATGGAGCAGCCTCAAGACGTACCGCAGCTAAAGGGACCAAACTCCAGCTTGGCCACTATCATTGTCGATACGGCCGCCGCGCGCCCAGCTAGGGTGCCGCCCGTGCGTGCCGCCGCTGGCCCATGATGTAGGTCGCGGCGACGCAGCGATCGTCGCCCAGCATCATCAGCACGAACAGGCGCTCCTCGAGCGTAGACGTATGCTGCATCCGGCGCAGGAGCAGCGGCGTCGCCGCGAGATCCAGAACCACGAAATCCCCTTCCTTGCCGGCCGTGAAATTGCCGATCCTGTCGTCGAGGTGCAGCGCGCGCGCGCCGCCCAGCGTCGCGAAATAGAAGGCCTTGAACGGCGAGAGCCGGTGGCCGAGGAGGTGCGCGACCTTGTAGGCCTCGTCGAGCGTGCGCAGCATGCTGAAGCTCGTACCGCCGCCGACGTCGGTGCCCACGCCCACGCGCACGCCGTGGCGCCCAGCGGCATCGGTGTCGAAAAGCCCGCTGCCGAGAAACAGATTGGACGTCGGACAGAACGACATCGCCGCGCCCGTCGCGCCCATGCGATCGCGATCGGCGGCGTCGAGATGGAGACAATGCGCGTAGATGGCGCGCTTGCGGACGAGCCCATAGCGGTCGTAGACGTCCAGGTAGCTGCGGCTCCACGGGAAGAGTTCCGCGACCCACGCCACTTCGTCCTTGTTCTCGGCGACGTGCGACTGCAGGTACACGTCGGGATGCTCGTCCAAGAGCTTGCCGGCAAGTTCGAGTTGCCGCTCGGTGGACGTCGGTGCGAAGCGCGGCGTCACGGCGTAGAGCAGGCGGTCGCGGCCATGCCACTTCTCGATCAGCACTTTGCTTTCATCGTACGACGACTCCGCGGTGTCGCGCAGGAACTCCGGGCAGTTGCGATCCATCATCACCTTGCCCGCGATCATCCGCGCGCCCAGCGCCAGAGTGGCCTCGAAGAACGCGGCTACCGATTGCGGATGCACCGTCGCGAATACGGCGGCCGTTGTGGTGCCGTTGCGCAACAGTTCGGCAAGGAAGAAATCGGCGACGCCGCGAGCGTACTCCGGATCCGAAAAGCGCCTCTCGGTCGGGAACGTGTAGCGTTCGAGCCACTCGAGGAGCTGCTCGCCGTAGGCCGCGATGATGTCGGCCTGGGGATAGTGGACGTGCGTGTCGACGAATCCCGGCATGATCAGCTTGCCCGTGCAGTCGACGACCGGGGTGCCCTCGGCCAGCATGGGCAGCAATTCGCGCGTGTTGCCCGCGGCGATGACCTTGCCGTCGCGCAGCACCAACAGGCCGTCGTCGATCAGTTCGTGCGCGCTCTCGCCCAGTTCGTCAGGGTCGCCGACGAAATGGAGCAGGGTGCCGCGGAACGCCTGCACGCGCGCGGGAGGGTGCGGCGGACCGCGGTCGCTCAAGCGAACCTCGCGCTCACTTGACGGGAGCGCCTTGCGCAAACCATCGAGCGACCAGCGCACGTTCGCCGTCGGTCATTTGCGTCATGTTGCCGATGGGCATGTACAGGTTGCCGACGGTCTCGGCCAGCTTGGGCGCGTTGGCCGCGATCTGGTCCGCCGTTTCCAGCAGGATGCCCTTGGGTGGTTGCACGAAGCCTTCCTGCGTCGGCTGCGCGGCGTGACAGGGGACGCAGCGCTGGTTCAATAACGATTGCACCTGGGCGAACGTGACCTTTCCGCTGCCGGGATCGACGGGTTTCGGCGCGATCGCGATCGCCAGCCCCGCGAGCAGCGCCACGCCCGCGGCGGGAAGCGCCCATTTCACCGTGCCGCGATGCCGCAACACGAAGAACTGCCGGATCAGCACGCCCGCCAGCATGATCACGCCCAGCACCGCCCAGCCGTAGGGGTGGCTGTAGGTCATCGGGTAGTGGTTGCTGATCATCACGAACAGCACCGGCAGCGTGAAATACGTGTTGTGCACCGATCGCTGCTTGCCGATGATGCCGGGCTTCGGATCCGGTTCGCGGCCCGCACGAATGTCGGCGACCATCTTCTTCTGGCCCGGGATGATGTGGAAGAACACGTTTGCCACCATGATCGTGCCGATCATCGCGCCGACGTGAACGAAGGCCGCGCGCGCGCCGAAGATGTTGAACAGCGCCCAGGTGGCGGCGATCACCAGCGCCAGTACGAGTCCCGCCAGCAGGTTTTCGCGGCCTTCGAGAAGCTTGCACAGCGTGTCGTAGACGACCCAGCCGCCGGCGAGAAACGCCATGCTGATGCCGATCGCCGTGGCCGGCGAGAGCGCCAGCACGCCCTTGTCAATCAGGTAGGAGCCGGCGCCCCACCAGTAGATGATCGCCATCAGCCCCATCCCCGAGAGCCACGTCGTGTACGCCTCCCATTTCGACCAATGCAGATTCTCCGAGAGCGGCTCGCCCTTCGGCCCGGTCAGGAATTTCTGGCTCACATAGAAACCGCCGCCGTGGACCGCCCACAGCTCGCCGAAGACGCCGCGCTTCGCGTCTTCCTCCTTTTTCGGCGGCGACAGGGAGCTGTCCAGCATCACGAAGTAGAACGACGCGCCGATCCACGCAATCCCGGTGATGAGGTGCAGCCAGCGTACGAGCAGGTTGAGCCAGTCGAGGATGTACGCTTCCATGGGCGATACCTCAGAGGTTGCCGTCCAGCGGCCTTGGGCAATCGCTCGCCGGGCGAGCGAGGGATCCGGCCCGCCGTTCGAGCGAGCCGGGTGTGTCAGGCGCGCCGCGTATTACTTCTTGGGCAGGCTGCCCTGCACGCCTTCGACGTAGAAGTCCATCTTCTGCAGGTCGTCGTCGCTCATCGTCTTGCCGGCGGCGACGCGTTCCTTGCCGGTATTGTCCTTGACCGGGCCCTGGAACGGATGCAGCGTGCCGGCGATCATTGCCTTTTCCCTCGCGGCAACGAGATCGGCGACATCCTTCGGCACCGCCGGATTGAGCGGTGAAAGCTTGATCATCCCTTCCTTGAGACCACCCCAGGTGCTGGTGGACTTCCACTTTCCGGCGATCACGTCATTGGCCACCTTCGTGTAGTAGGCGCCCCACTGGTGGGTCGTGGCGGTCAGGTGCGCCTTCGGCCCGTACTTCGACATGTCGGAGTGGTACCCGAACGCGTACTTGCCCTTTTCCTCCGCGGCCTGCACCACGGCCGTGGAATCGGTGTGGTGCGTGATGACGTCCACACCCTGCGAGAGCAGCGTGTTCGCCGCCTCGCGCTCGCGGCCCGGGTCGAACCACGAGTTCACCCAGATCACCTTGACTTCGGCCTTGGGATTGACGCTGCGCATGCCTTGTGCGAACGCGTTGATGCCCTGCACGACTTCGGGAATGGGAAACGCGGCGACGTAGCCGGCAACATTGGTCTTGGACATCTTGCCCGCGATGACGCCGCAGAGATAACGTCCCTCGTAGAATCGCGCATTGTAGATGCCGACGTTCTTGGCCATCTTGTATCCGGTCCCATGCTCGAACGTGACGTTCGGGAACTGCGCCGCAACCTTGATCGTCGGGTTCATGTAGCCGAACGAAGTCGTGAACACCAGCTTGTTCCCGCTCGCGGCGAACTCCCGGATCACGCGCTCGGCATCGGCGCCTTCGGGCACGTTCTCGACGTACTTCGTGACGACCTTGGCGCCCAGCGCCTTCTCCATCTCCTTGCGGCCCTGGTCGTGCTGATACGTCCATCCGGCGTCACCGATCGGGCTCACATACACGAATCCGATCTTGAGCGGTTCCTGCGCCGCGGCGCTGCCGCCTGCTCCCAAGCCAAGCGCGCTGCCGGCGACGAGGCCGACGAAAAAGCGCGCCGTTCTGCTGATGCGTTTCATGCGATGTTCTCCTCGGTGAGTCGAAAAAGGTGCTGCGTGGATCCCGGGTGGTTTGCAGTGCCTCCACCCGGGGTTTGTCGGGAGTCCGTGGGCAGGCGGGTCCTCGAGTTCGAAGTTGGCGATGGCGGCCCCTGTCAATCGGGGCGGTACGACCGGCCCAGCGAGACCGGCGAATTGAGACGAATGGTATTGACGTTGCGCGAGATGAAGACGAGGACGATGATCGTCGCAAGGTAAGGCAGCGCGGAGAGGAACTGCGATGTCACGTCGATGCCGGCGCCCTGCGCGAAAAACTGCGCGATCGTCACGCCACCGAAAAGGTACGCGCCGACCATCACCCGCGCGGGGCGCCAGGTGGCAAAAACGACGAGTGCGAGCGCAATCCAGCCGCGGCCCGCCACCATCCCCTCGACCCACATCGGCGCGTAGAACTCGGACAGATGCGCGCCGCCCAGTCCGGCCATCGCGCCGCCGAACAGCGTCGCGAGATAGCGGATGCGGATCACCGGGTAACCGATCGCGTGCGCCGACTCCGGCGACTCGCCGACGGCGCGCAGCACCAGCCCCGCGCGGCTCCGGTACAGGAACCAGCTGATTGCGGCGAACAATGCCCAGGAAACGTAGACGAGGAAGTGTTGCTTGAACAGGATGTCTCCGAGCACCGGGATCCGGGCCAGCAACGGCACCTCGAACGGCCCGTCGCGGAGGAGCGAAATGCTCTCGAAAGGCTTGCCCACGAACGCCGACAGGCCCACGCCGAACAGCGTGAGCGCCAAGCCGGACGCGACCTGATTGGCCATCAGATTCAGGGTAAGAACGGCGAAGATGCCCGACATCGCGGCCCCGGCGGCCATGCCGGCCACGATGCCTATCCACAGGTTGCCCGTGATGGACGCCGCGGCGAATCCGGCAATCGCGCCGACCAGCATCATGCCCTCGCAGCCGAGATTGAGGACACCGGCTTTCTCGGTGACGAGCTCCCCAAGCGCCGCGAACACGAGCGGCGTGCCGGCGGCGATGGCGGCGGCAAGGATCGGGATGATATTGTCGATCATGCGGCGGCCCCCGTGATCGCGGGCGTTGCCTTGGGCGGCCGAATCAGCTTGATCCGGTAGTTGATGAAGACGTCGGAGCCCAGCAGGAAGAACAGGAGCATTCCCTGGAACAGCCCGGTCATGGCAGACGGCAGATTCAACCCCATCTGCGCGGCCTCGCCGCCGAGATAGAGCAGCGACATCAGCAGGCTCGCGAGCAGGATGCCTATCGGGTGCAGCCGTCCGACGAAGGCGACAATGATGGCGGCGAAACCGTAGCCCGGCGAAACGGACGGCAACAGTTGGCCGATCGGGCCGGCGACTTCACCCATGCCCGCAATCCCGGCGGCGCCGCCGCCCAGCAGCAAGCCGAGCCAGATCATCCGGCTCGCGTTGAAACCCGCGTATTTCGCCGCAGCGTCGGCAAGGCCGGCGACACGCAACTGGAATCCGAGAAAGCTGCGGTTGAGAAAAACGTAACCCGCAGCCACCGCGCAGAGCGCAATCAGGAATCCGACATTCAGACGCGTACCGTCGACCAGCATCGGGTAGAGGGCGGTCTCGGTGAACTGCTTCGACTGCGGGAAGTTGAAACCTTCGGGGTCGCGCCACGGCACATGCACGAGCCACGAAAGCAGGAAATTGGCGACGTACACGAGCATCAGGCTGACGAGGATCTCATTGGTGTTGAACCGTGTGCGCAACAGCGCCGGAATCGCCGCCCACAGCATGCCGCCGATCGCGCCGGCGACGATCATCGCCGGCAGCACGAGCGTGCTGTCGCTGCCGTGGTAGTGCAGCGCGACGCCGCCGGCGAAGATCGCACCCAGCACCAATTGGCCCTCGGCGCCGATGTTCCAGACGTTCGCGCGATAGCCGCACGCCAGGCCGACCGCGATCAGCATCAGCGGCGACGCCTTGAGCAGCAATTCGGCGACGCCGTTCTGATCGCGGATCGGATGGACGAAGAACGTATAGAAGGCTTCCACCGGATTCTTGCCGAGCGCGGAGAACAGAATGAATCCCGCGACAATCGTGAGCACCGCCGCGAGCAGCGGCGAAAGGTACCCCATCAGCCGGGACGGTTCCGCCCTTGTTTCAAGCCTGAGCCGCACGGCGGGCCTCCTCGTGGGCGGGCGAGAAATGCGCTTCGTCGCCGGCGTCCGGCCACATGCCGCTCATCCAGACGCCTATCTCCTCGACGTTGGTTTCCTTGATCGGCTTGGCGGGCGACAGGCGGCCCTTGGCGATCACCGCGATCCGGTCGGAGATCTCGAACAGTTCGTCGAGCTCCTCCGAAACCACGAGAATCGCCACGCCTTCGTTGCGCAGGTCGATGATCTTCTGCCGGATGAACGCCGCCGCACCGACGTCCACACCCCACGTGGGCTGCGCCACGACGAGGACCTTCGGGCTCTGCATGATCTCGCGGCCGACGATGAACTTCTGCAGGTTGCCTCCCGAAAGGCTTTTCGCCTCGGCCTGCGCACCGCCGCACTTGACGCTGTAGTCCTTGATGCAGCGCTCGGCGAATTCGTTGACCTCGGCGAACTGGATCAGGCCGTGGCGCACGTAACCCTGCCGGTGTGCGGTGAGCAGTGCATTGTCGGCCAGCGACATCCGCGGCACTGCGCCGCGTCCGAGCCGCTCTTCGGGCACGAAGCACATGCCGAGCTGTCGCCGTTCGGCCGGGCCCGTCCGCCCGGCTTCGGTGCCACAGACGATGATCGGGTGCTTCTCAGCGAGTTGCTGCTCGCCGGAAATCGCGGCCAGCAACTCCTGCTGGCCGTTGCCCGACACGCCGGCGATTCCGACGATCTCGCCGCTGCGCACGGTGAGGTGGATGTCCTTCAGGTGCGTGCCGAAAGGATCGTCCGCCTCGCGCGAGAGGCCGGCGAAGACGAGGCGCGCCTCGCCCGGGTTCGGCTCACCGTGCTGCGGATGCGGCAGGTCCTTGCCGATCATCATCCGCGCCATGGTCTTCGGCGTTTCCTGCCGCGGATCGCAATGGCCCGTCACCTGCCCGCCGCGCAGCACCGTCGCATTGGTGCATAGCTCCTGGATCTCGTCGAGCTTGTGGCTGATGTAGAGGATGCTGCAGCCCTCCGCGGAAAGCTGGCGCAGCGTCTCGAACAGCTTGCGCACCGCCTGCGGCGTCAGCACCGATGTCGGCTCGTCCATGATGAGGAGCTTCGGATTGACGAGCAGGCAGCGCGTGATTTCGACACGCTGGCGCTCGCCGACCGACAGCGAATGCACGAGGCGGCGCGGATCGACCGGCAGACCGTAGCGCTCCGACACCTCGGTGATGCGCTTCGCCAGCGCGGACAATTCCGGCTTTCCCGGTAGCGCGAGAGCAACGTTCTCGACGACGGTCAGCGTCTCGAACAGCGAGAAGTGCTGGAACACCATGCCGATGCCGAGGTCGCGCGCGTGCGCGGGGTTCGCCACCATCACCGGCTTGCCTT
The DNA here is from genome assembly GCA_963726775.1 of uncultured beta proteobacterium. Lineage (GTDB taxonomy): Bacteria > Pseudomonadota > Gammaproteobacteria > Burkholderiales > Casimicrobiaceae > CAIWHR01. The sequence continues at coordinate 65,476 of CAVSDL010000001.1, read as the reverse complement.
CCCAGAACATTTCGCCCGCATCGGCCTTGACCACGCCGTAGATGACTTTCATCAACGTGCTCTTGCCGGCGCCGTTCTCGCCCAGCACTGCATGGATCTCGCCGGGCAGCGCAACGAGCGAAACGTCCTTGTTGGCGACGACGGCCGGATAGATCTTGGTGATGCCGCGCAACTCGATCCGCGGGGTCTCCGCGGCGACCGCCTGTGCCTGCGTCGTCATCGAGCGTTCTCCCCGCGGCCGTAGGGGCGTCGAGCGAAGTACCGTCGCGCGTCGCGCGTCACGCGCGCTGCGCCTTTGCCGGCGTTGCCATCGTTGCCGCCCGGCGTTCCCGCACCCGCAAGATCTCGGCCGCCACTGCAATCGCGATTGCGGCAGGCTCCTTGCTGTCGATGCCATGCACGCCGATGGGACACGTCATGGCTGCGAAACGCGCGGGCGGCACCCCACGGCCGGCCATCCGCCGCTCGAATTGCCGGCGCTTGGATATCGAGCCAATGAGTCCGAAGTACGCGAAATCGCCGCGGCGCAGGATGCGCTCGGCGAGTGCTTGGTCCAGCGCATGGCTGTGCGTCATGACGAGAAAATAGCTATTCGGTGCGGCACCGTCCACCTCGGCTTCGGGTTCGTCGGTACAGACGACCGAGACGTTGTCCTTTATGCCGCGTGGAAACTCGTTGTCACGGCTGTCGACCCAGGTAATGCGGCAGGACAGGTCGGCAAGCGCGTGCACCAGCGCCTTTCCCACATGGCCCGCGCCGAATAGCACAACGCGGAAGTCCGGGACATGCAGGGGCTCGAAGTACAGCGAAGCGGCTGCGGCCGGACCGCCGACTTCGTGCAGCCGGGGGCTGTCACCGTCTGCGAGCATCGCGCGCGCCAGATCCTGAGCTGGCGCATCGAGCGCGGCGCCAAGGGAGCCGAGGATGCGCTCGGCCGTTACAATGAGATTGCCTTTCACCGCGTCGCCGCGCACCTCACGAACCAGCACGCAGGAAATCCTGTCGCTTTGCAGCGCGGCCAACGTGCCCAGCCAGGGCGCCGCGTCGACCACCGGCTCGAAAAGCAGGTTCACCACGCCGCCGCAGCACTGCCCCAAGCTCGCGCCCAGCGTAAAGCGGCGCATTGCCGCGTGCCCGCCGCTGGCGACCAGGTCGCGCGCGATCGCTATTGATTGGTGCTCGAGGTGGCCGCCGCCGATCGTTCCGTAGGTTTCGCCGGTGGTGACGATCATCTTGGTCCCAGGCCCGCGCGGCGCCGATCCTCTGGTGCCGGCGACCGTGACGACCACCGCCTTCTCTCCCTGGTCGGCGAGGCGGTGCAGCGTGCGTACCCAGTCGATCACGAGGTCAGCTCCGCGACTGACTTTCGCCGGCTGCCCTCTTTGGCGTGGCGTGCCTTCAGTTCCTCGATCGACAGCAGGATCTCCTCCGGCGTGGCCGGCGCATCGAGGTGCGGGCTGAGGCTGTAATCGGAGACGCTCGCGATCGCGTCGCGAATCGCGTAAAACGCGGAAATGCCGAGCATCAGCGGCGGTTCGCCCACGGCCTTGGACTGGAAGATCGAATCCTCGGCATTGATGCCGGATTCGTAGATCCTGACATTGAACACAGGGGGCAGGTCGCTCGCGACCGGTATCTTGTACGTCGAGGGTGCGTAGGTGGTCAATTTGCCCTTGTCGTTCCATTTCAGTTCTTCCATCGTGAGCCACCCCATGCCCTGGATGAAGCCGCCCTCGATCTGCCCCATGTCAATCGCCGGATTCAGCGACTTGCCGACATCGTGCAGGATGTCGACGCGAAGCAGTCGGTTTTCACCGGTCAGGGTGTCGATGACGACCTCGGACACCGCGGCGCCGTAGCAGAAATAGAAGAACGGCATCCCGCTCCAGGTCTTGCGGTCATAGCCGATCTTGGGCGTCCGATAATAGCCTGTCGCCGATAGCGACACGCGCGCGAAGTAGGCGAGCTTGACAAGCTCGTTCCAGGTGATCGACTTGTCGCCGGCATGAACGCGATTGTTGCGGAAGGCGATCGACTCCGGCGCCACTTTGAAGTGCTCGGCGGCGAATTTCGCGAGCCGTTCCCGGAGCGCCTGCGCCGCCGCCTGCGCCGCCTTGCCGTTCATGTCGGCGCCCGATGATGCTGCGGTCGGCGACGCATTGGGGACCTTGCTCGTGTCGGAAGCCGTGATCCGGATGCGATCGATGTCGACCTGCAGCTCTTCGGCGACCACCTGCGCGACCTTGGTGAAGAGCCCTTGGCCCATCTCGGTTCCGCCATGGTTCAGCATCAGCGTGCCGTCGGTATAGACGTGCAGCAGGCAGCCGGCCTGGTTGAGGTGGGTCGCCGTGAACGAGATGCCGAATTTGACGGGCGTCAGGGCGATCCCGCGTTTCAGCCACGGGCTCTGCGCGTTGAAGCTGCGAATCTCCTCGCGCCTTTTGCGATAGTCGGAACTCGCTTCGAGCTGGCCGACGATGTCCTGAATCACATTGTCGACAATTTTCTGCTGGTAGTGAGTGACATTGCGCTCGTCGATGCCGTAGAAGTTCTGCTTCCGCACGTCGAGCGGATCGCGGCCGAGATGACGGGCGATTTCGTCGATGACCTGTTCGATGCCGATCATCCCCTGAGGGCCACCAAAGCCGCGGAAGGCCGTGTTGGATACGGTGTTGGTCTTGCAGCGAAAGGAAAGGATGCTGACGTTGTCGAGGTAGTAACAGTTGTCGCTGTGCAACATCGCGCGGTCGTTGATCGAACCGGAGAGGTCGGCAGAATATCCACAGCGACCGGCCAGCACGAAATCGACGCCGAGAATGCGGCCGTCGTCGTCGAAGCCGACCTCGTACTCGGTCTCGAAATCGTGCCGCTTGCCGGTCATCATCATGTCGTCGTCGCGATCGACTCGGAGCTTGACCGCGCGGCCGGTCTTCTGCGCGAGCAGTGCGGCGACGCACGCGAACAGACCCGGTTGGCTCTCCTTGCCGCCGAAACCGCCCCCCATGCGCCGGCATTCGACGACGACATCCTTGGCTTGCACATCGAGCGCATGCGCAACCTGATGCTGCACTTCGCCCGGATGCTGCGTCGAGCTGTAGACCAGCATTCCGTGGTCTTCTCTGGGAATCGCGTAGGCGATCATGCCTTCGAGGTAGAACTGATCCTGGCCGCCGATACGGATCGCTCCCTGCAATCGGTGCGGCGCACTGGCGATCGCCGCACGCGGATTGCCGCGCACCAGGCGCTCGGTAGGCAGCACGAACGACTGCTCCTTGAGCGCGGCTTTCGCGGTCAGGTTGGCCTTGAGGTCTTCGTATTCGATCGTCGCGAGCCGGGCGGCGCGGCGTGCCTGCTCCGTCGTCGTCGCGGCGACGGCGAAAATCGACTGACCGTAATACTGGACCAGCGCGGTGGCGAAGATCGGGTCGTCGGCGATCACCGGGCCGTAGTCGTTCTTGCCCGGGATGTCCCTGGCGACAATCACCGCGACCACGCCGGGCGCCGCGCGGACCTTGGCGAGGTCGATCGACTTGATCCTCGCGTGCGCGCGCTCGCTCATCCCGATCGCCGCGTAAAGCGTGCCGCGCGCTTCCGGAATGTCGTCGGTGTAGACCGCCTCGCCGCTGACGTGCAGGTGGCCGCTGTCGTGGGGGATCGCGGCGCCGACGCCGCCTTTCACTCGGAGGTCAGGCATGGCCCATCACCTCGCGTAATCGAAGACCCGGGTTTGCGCCTTGGTTCCCGAGGTCTCGAGGAAAAACTTGTAGAGGAGGTTCCGCGCGACGAGGCGTCGGTACGCGGCGCTCGCGCGCATGTCCGAGAGCGGAGTGTAATCCTTGTCCAGTTCGGCCATGGCCGCTTTGACGATGTCTTCGGTCCACGGCCGGCCGGCGAGCGCACGCTCGCAGCGCACCGCGCGCTTTGGCGTTGCGGCGACGCCGCCGTAGGCGATCGAGACGCCACGCACCACGCCGTCCTCGAGTTCGATGCAGTAGCCGCCGCAGACGGCGGAGATGTCCTGGTCGAAGCGTTTCGATATCTTGTACGAGCGTACCTGCGCGGTGGCGGCGCGGCGCGGGATTCGAACGCGCTCGAGGAACTCGCCTGGCTCCAGCGCGGTCTTCTGGTACGCCACGTAGAACTCATCGAGGGGCATTTCACGCGTCCGGTTACCCTTGCGCAGAAGCAGCGTCGTGCCGATGGCCATCAGCACCGGCATCGAGTCGCCGATCGGCGAGCCGTTGGCGATGTTGCCGCCCAGCGTGCCGGCATTGCGGATCGGCGGCGAGGCGAAGCGCAAGAAGAGCTCGTTCAGCACCGGGAAGTGGACGACGAGCTCGGCAAAGGCGTCGGTGAGCGAAACGGCGGCACCGAGTTCCACGTGGCCGTCGGTGACGTCGATGCGTTTCAGTTCGGCGACGCCGCCGACGTAGATCACGGTGTCGAGGTCGCGGTGCTGTTTGGTGACCCAGAGTCCGACATCGGTCCCGCCGGCGAGCAGCCGCGCATCGGGATGCGCGTCGCGCAGCGCCGCGAGATCCGCGAGCCGTGACGGCGCGAAGTACGTCCTCATTCCCCGCGCCAGCACCAGCGTGTCGCGGCGCTGGATGGAACGCAGGCGCTCGATCATCTCGTGCTCGGAGGTCGACAGCTGCCGGTCACCGTAGGACGAGAACGAGCAGTTCATCCAGTTTTCCTTGGCCGAGTTGCCGGAGTCGTATTCGTACATCTTCTCCGCCGCCTCGACGATCGGCCGGTAGCCCGTGCAGCGGCACAGGTTCCCGGCGAGCGCATCGTTGATCTCGTCGCGCGTCGGCTTCCCGGCCGACTTGTAGAGCGCGAACAGTGACATGACGAATCCCGGCGTGCAGAACCCGCACTGCGATCCGTGACAGTCGACCAAGGCCTGCTGCACCGGGTGCAGCGTGCCGGCATTGCTTTTCCTCAAGCTCTCGACGGTGATCAGCTCCTTGCCGTCGAGCGTCGGCACGAATTGGATGCACGAGTTGATGGCCCGGAAGCGGACGCCATCGCCGTGGAGTTCCGCGACGACGACAGTGCAAGCTCCGCAGTCGCCTTCGGCGCAGCCTTCCTTGGTGCCGGTGCGGCCCAGGTCCTCGCGAAGATAGTTGAGCACCGTCCGCGTCGGGTCGGTGCTGTCGACAGTAACCACTTCGCCGTCGAGAACGAAGCGGATGCTGCCGCTGGTCGCGGGAATCTTGGATCGGGTGGCGCCCATCGCTGTCAGCTGTCCTTCTCGGGTTCCGGTTCGGCGTAGCGTGGGTCGGGCTAAACGCGCCGATTCGGCAAATTCGTGTCGTGTTGGCGCCGTCGCAAGCGCGCGATCAACTGCCGCGATACGTCGAATAGCTCCATGGCGTCACGAGCAACGGCACGTGGTAATGCGCGTCCGGATCGGCAACGCCGAAACGCAATACGACGTCGCCGACGAACGGCGGATCGAGCACTTTCGCGCCGGATCGCGCATGATACTCGCGGACACCGAAGACGAGTTCGTACGTTCCCGCGACGAAGTCGGTGCCTTCAAGCAGGGGACGGTCGCAGCGACCGTCGGCATTGGTCGTCTCCTCACGCAACAGCCGACGCTCGCCGTCGAGCCGAAAGACCGCAACCTTGATACCCGCGCCGGGACGACCCTGCGCCGTATCGAGGACGTGCGTCGTGAGACGCCCCATAGTTCCCCCTTCCGGACCAGCGAAAATCGTGGCACAAGAGAAATCGTGTGTCAACAATCGTTTTTGCATTTGTTGACATTGCGTTGCAACATCTGCGCATGGATTTTGACAACTCGATAATTTTCAATGCGCTTGGTCAACGGTACTCCATGGGTACGTGCACGGATCGGCACGCTGAGCGCATAAAGTTTTCTTGATTTTCCGAAACGAATACGTTAACAATACACGGCATTATTGCTGACAACAGGCTCTCAACATGGCACCACGAAAACGCAACCATGGTCGCTCATCGGGGACCCCCAGCGCGGCTCTCAAGGACGGCAACGATCACCAGCGACCGCCCGCCTCGCGCCGCCCTTCCGGGGCGGCGCGCGCGAATCTCATCCTGGGCCTGGGCGACGAGGAGATCTACGGACGAATGCACGACGCGGTGCTCGACCATCGGCTGCTGCCGGGTACCAAGCTGAAGGAGGTCGCGCTTGCCGTTCTGTTCGGGGTCAACCGGAGCGTCATTCGGAAAGTGCTGACGCGGCTCGCCTACAACAAGCTCGTGCTGCTGCGGCCGAATCGAGGAGCAATGGTGGCGAGTCCGTCGGTGAGCGAAAGCCGCGACCTTTACGCAGCGCGGCGCGCGATCGAAGGGGCGATCGTCAGAGTCGTGACCGGCCGGGTCACGCCGGCGCAGGTCAAGGGACTTCGTGCGCTGGCCACGCGCGAACATGACGCCTATCGCCAGGGCGAAATGCGCCGTGGCCTGAAGCTGTCGCTCCAGTTTCACCGCGAACTGGCCGCGATCGCGGGCAATGGCGTACTGGCCGAATTTCTTGATCAGCTGATCGCGCGGACACCCCTGGTTGTGCTTGCCTACAAGGGCCGCGGCGAGGAAACGACGTGCTCGATCGACGAGCATGCGGAGATCATCGACGCAATTGCGGGCGGCAACGTCGTGAAGTCGGTCGCCGCAATGACCCGCCATCTCGACAGTCTCGAGGGTCAGCTCGATCTCTCCGATGAACCCGAGCCCGCGACGGATCTGGCCGCGCTTTTTGGTGAAGTCGACGATTGATGTCCGGCCGGCGCCGTCTGCATGACCCCGCCGACGTCCGACGCTCAGCGGGAACGGTGATTCGACATCTGCGGGCGTGAACACGCATTGATCACGCTGTCCGGGGACGCCTGACCCCGGGGAAGACGAAATCAAAGGCGACGCTGGCGCGGTGCGAGGGCGCTGCGGGAGGCAACACAGTGACCACCCTAACCGAGGAGAGGCAAATGCAAGGCACTCATGGCATCAGGGGAAAGGCGGCAGGCACTGCGCTAGTGGCGGCGCTGGGATCCGGGCTCGCGATGAGCACGACGGCACTCGCGGCAGAGTGGAGCGACACGGAATTTCAGTTCCTCTACGGCACGAATTTCCATCAGCCGTTCATTCCGGGCGACGTTACAAAATCCATTATCACGTTGCAGAATGCGAGCGGCTGGAAATACGGCCGCTCGTTCTTCTTCGTCGATTTTCTGAAGTCCAACCAGGCAGGCAACAACGACGGCGAGGTGTACGGTGAATGGTACCCGACCTTCAGCCTGAGCAAGATTTCCGGCCAGAAAGTCGGCGCGGGGTTCCTCAAGGACGTCGGCGTTACGCTGGGCCTCAATTACGGGGCCGAGAACACAGGGCCGAACCCGCGCGTTTTCCTCCCCGGGATTACGTTCGATTTCGACGTTCCCGGCTTCGTGTTCTTCAACGTCGATGTCCTCGCCTTTATCGATCACGGTGATTACAAGCCCGACTCGTCGACGACGGTCCCCGCCTGTGGCGGTTACGCGACGACCTATCAGATCACGCCATCGTGGTTTGCGCCGTTCGAAATCGCCGGGCAGAAGTTCGAGTTCAGCGGGTTCTGGGACTTCATCGGCAGCCACGGAGAAGGAGCCGCCAAGTGCGTGTCGCAGAACCTCACGCAAACGCAGCTGCGCTGGGATGTCGGAGCCAATTGGGGTTCGCCAAAAACGATCTATGTGGGTGTTGAGTACCAATATTGGCACAACAAGTACGGCTTCCAGGGCGTGCAGGACAACTTCCCGCAGGCCCTGGTCGTCTGGAAATTCTAGAGTTGGCGCAAGGGCGCCCTGGCACGACGCGGCAGGTCGCTGACGCCGGGGTGCCGTCGAGCTGGAGCGAATGCGTCCCCAACCGGGCATCGCGCGCCGGTTGGTGGCGCAGCTCTACCGGTCCCGGTGCAGGATTGTGGTATCAAACGGGGGAATCGCAGTCGCGCCGGGCGCCGTCAGGGTGCGAGCATCGCATCGAGGCGCAGTCTCGCAATTCTCGCGACCTGCGCGAGCGCCTCGCCGAATTCGGTCGCGCGATCGTGGCCGAGCCGACGGGCGATGCGCTCGATGATGGCGGCCCGGTCAAGCCCTTTGACCGCCACGATGAAGGGGAAACCGAATTTCGCGTTGTAGGCGGCGTTGCATGACTGGATCCGGACGAACTCTTCGGGTGAGCAACGATCGAGCCCTGCGCCCGCCTGTTCCTGCGTCGAATCGTGCGTGAGTTCGCCACGAACCGCGGCCTTGCCGGCCAGTTCCGGGTGCGCGCGCAGCAGCGCGAGTTGCTGCGCCTCGCCCGCGCGGTCGACGGCGGCGACCATCGCGGCGTGCAACGCATCGACGCTTGCGAAGGGCCTTTCGTGCCAGGCGAATTCCGCAACCCACGGCGAGTGCTCGAAGACGCCGCCCAGCAGCGCGACGAAGGCGGCGCGGTCCATCGTGTTGAGACCGGCCACCGTCATGGCGCGGGCCTGTCGAATGGATGCGTGGCGATCCAATGCCGCGCGATGTCCACCCGCCGCACGATCCAGACGTCGTCGTGCCGCTGCACGTGATCGAGGAAGCGCGCCAGCGCAGCCAGGCGTGCAGGGCGCCCGACGATACGGCAATGCAGTCCGATCGAGAGCATCTTCGGCGCGTTCAGTCCGGCCGGATCGCCTTCGGCGTACAGCACGTCGAACGCGTCCCTGAGATACGTGAAAAACTGGTCGCCGCTGTTGAAGCCTTGCGGTGTCGCGAAGCGCATGTCGTTGGTGTCGAGCGTGTAGGGAACGACGAGGTGCGCCTTGATGCCGTCGCGCGTGGCGACGCGCTCCCAGTAGGGAAGGTCGTCGGCGTAGGAGTCGGCATCGTAGAGGAAGCCGCCGTGCTCGACCACCAGTCGCCGCGTGTTCGGGCTGTCCCGCCCCGTGTACCACCCTTCCGGCCGCCGGCCCGTAAGACGCGCGATCGTCGCGACTGCGCGCGCGAGGTGCTCGCGCTCCGTCGCCTCGTCGGCGTGCTGGTAGCTGATCCACCGCCAGCCGTGGCCGGCGATCTCGTGCCCGTCGGCGAGCATGGCCTCGACGGCCGCCGGATTGCGCTCGAGGGCCATGGCGACGCCGAACACGGTGACGGGCATTCGCCGCTCGCGCAACAATCGCAACAGACGCCACAATCCGGCACGCGAGCCGTATTCGTACAACGATTCCATGCTGAGATGCCGCATGCGGAACGGCTGCGCGCCTACGATCTCGGAGAGGAACGTCTCGGACGTCTCGTCGCCATGCAGCACGCAGTTCTCGCCGCCCTCTTCGTAATTGACAACGATCTGGAGCGCGAGGCGTGCGCCGCCGGGCCAGCGCGGGTGAGGCGGCGTCGGTCCGTAGCCGACCAGGTCACGCGGGTAGCCGGCTATCGCGCTCATCGTGCCGAACCTTCGCGGCGGACGACGATGCCGAGCGCGTCGCCAAGTTCGACGGCGGGCGTTGCATGCGCATCGAGACTGAGTCGCTGCTCGCAGGCACGGAGGTGGCCCTGCATCAGCCGCGCTGCCTTCCGCCCGTCGCCATTGGCGAGCGCATCGATCACCGCGACATGCTCGCCGGTTGCGCAACTGGTCTGGCCCTTCGGCATGTACAGCGCGGTCATCAGCAGCGACTGGATGACGAGTTCGCGGCCGAAATGCAGAACAACCGCGTTTTCGGCGAGCGCCATGAGGCCAATATGGAATTCACCGGAGCGCCGGATCCAGGTGCGCACGTCGCCCGAGTGGAACGCGGAGTCCTCCTGCCGAACCAGCCGCCGCAAATCATCCAGCGCTTTGACCCGGGCGCGCTCGGCAATGAGCGGCATCGCGGCGGATTCGACGATCCGCCTTGCTTCGAACACCTGCCGCGTTTCGTCCATGCTCGGGCTCGCCACGCTCGCGCCGCGATTCGGCGAAAGCTGCACGATGTGGTCGTGGGCGAGGCGCAGCAGCGCCATGCGCACGATCGTGCGCGACACCCCGAACAGGTCGGCGAGGCGTGCCTCCGTCAGCTTGGTCCCGGGTGCCAGGCGCTGGTCGAGCACGGCGTCATGCACTGCGTCGTAGATCGGCTGTTCTGCGCCGGAGGGGACGGTGAAGGGGTAGGCTAGCAGGGTCATTGCGTAAAGTATGCAAACATGTTTAAAATTGTATACAAGCTGCTCGAGAAAAAGCAAGCGACATCGGCTTGCGGATGGTCGAATCCGCCGCGGAGGCGGTGAGCCACGTCCAATCGGGCAACGGCTCGGCGGCAATGCTTACATGCACGATCGTGGCGCCGGGATGGCGACAGGAGCAATCATGACTACCGAAGCGGCTCCATCCGCGTTGCGAATCTGGGAGCATTGCGATGCGCTCGCACTCTGCTCGGAGTCGCCGGACGAGCTCACGCGCGTCTTCCTCAGCAACGAGCAGCGCGCCGCCAACGAGCTCGCGCTTGGCTGGATGCGCGACGCCGGCATGAGCGCTGCCCTTGACGCCATTGGCAACGTCGTCGGCCGATACGAAGGAACTGCGCCCGGCTCGCCGGCGCTGGTGCTGGGATCGCATCTCGACACGGTGCGCGACGCCGGCAAGTACGACGGCATGCTGGGCGTGGTAGCGGCGATCGAATGCGTGCACACGCTCAACCGTCGCGGCGAGCGTTTGCCGTTCGCGATCGAGGTCATGGGGTTCGCCGACGAGGAAGGCGTCCGCTTCGGCGCCACGCTCCTGGGCAGCCGCGCAGTCGCAGGCACGTTTGACCCGGCGCTGCTCGACAAGACGGATCACGATGGCGTCACCATGCGCGAGGCGCTGACGCGTTTCGGCCTCGATCCGGCGAGGATCACCTGCGCCGCGCGCAAGCGCGATGACGTCCTCGCCTACGCGGAATTGCACATCGAGCAAGGCCCGGTGCTCGAAGCCGAGGGTCTGCCGGTCGGCGTCGTGACCGCGATCAACGGCGCCAACCGCTTCCGCATCGAGGTCGGCGGCATGGCCGGCCATGCCGGCACGGTGCCGATGAACCTGAGGCAGGACGCGCTCGCCGCCGCCTCCGAATGCGTACTGGCGATCGAGCGGCGGTGCAGCGCACTCCCGGAGCTGGTCGGGACGGTCGGCAATATCGAGGTCGCGCCGGGCGCCACCAACGTCATTCCAGGCAAGGCGGTGTTTACGATCGACATTCGGTCGCCGCGGGACGCCGAACGCCTGGCCGCGGCCGCCGACGTCAAGACGCTGATCCGGACGATTTGCGACCGCCGCAAGGTCAGCGTGACGCTCACGCCGACGCACGAGGGCAAGACTGCTGCCGGAGCCGACTGGATCCGCGAGCAGATCGGCAAGGCGATCGCGGACGATGGCGTTCCGGTGCGGGCATTGCCGAGCGGCGCAGGCCACGATGGCATGGCCATGATCGATATCGCCGACATCGGCATGCTCTTCGTGCGCTGCAAGGGCGGCATCAGCCACAATCCCGCGGAAGCGATAACGCTCGAGGACGTCGAAATCTCGTCGCGGATCTTCCTGCGTTTCATCGAAAACTTTCAACCTGTCCGGAGCGCCTCATGAGCGATGCGATCCGGCGCGCCATGCACGATTGGCTCGCGCGCGAACGGGACAACCAGACGCGCTTTCTCGCGGAGCTGGTCAAGGTGCCTTCGGACAACCCGCCTGGTGACTGCCGCGCGCATGGCGAGCGCGCCGCGGTGCTGCTCGCCGGGCTCGGCTTCACCGTCGAGCGGCATCCGGTGCCCGACGACGTGGTCAGGGCGAACGGGATGATCAGCGCGACGAACCTCGTCATTCGCGAGAAATTCGGGGCGGGCCCGGTGATCGCGCTGAACGCGCACGGCGACGTCGTGCCACCCGGGCTCGGCTGGTCGATGGATCCGTTTGGCGCCGCGATCAAGGACGGTTACATGTACGGCCGCGGCGTCGCGGTGTCGAAGTCCGATTTCGCGACGTACGCTTTCGCGTTGCTCGCACTCAAGGCGGCGGTCGCTTCGACCGGAGCGAAGCTCAAAGGAACGGTCGAACTGCATTTCACGTATGACGAGGAAGTGGGCGGCGAGATAGGCCCAGGCAGGATTCTCGAACAGAAGATCAGCAGGCCCGACTTCGCGATCTCCGCCGGATTCGCCTACGGCATCACGATTGCGCACAACGGGTGCCTTCATCTCGAGGTCGAGATCGTCGGCAAGTCGGCGCACGCGGCGCGGCCCGATACCGGCGTCGACGCGCTGGAGGCCGCAACCGCCGTGCTCGCCATGCTCTACGCGATTCGCAAGACCTATGCGACGACGAAATCGAGGACCGACGGCATCGACAGCCCCACGCTCACGGTCGGGCTGATCTCGGGGGGCATCAATACCAATGTCGTGCCGGACAAGGTGACGCTGCGGATCGACCGCCGGATCATCCCGGAGGAGAACGCGGCCGAGGCCGAGGCGACGCTGACGCGGCAGATCAGGGAGACTGCGGCCAAATGGCCCGGGATCTCGTGCCACGTGCGGCGCATCCTGTTGGCGGTGCCGTTCGTGCCGATGCCCGGGCAGGAGAGGCTGGTCGCCGCAATTGCGCGGCACGCGACACGGATCATGGGCGAGGAAGTGAAGCCGCATGGCGTTCCGCTCTACACCGATGCGCGGCTCTACTCGACCGCGGGCATTCCGACGGTGCTCTACGGCGCCGGTCCGCACTCGCTGCTCGAAGCGAACGGCCATCGCGCTGACGAGAAACTGAAGCTCGACGATCTCTACAAGGCGACCGAAGTCGTCGCCAATGCGCTCGTCGATTTTCTGGGCGCACCGGCCTGACATTGATGCGGCCAGGGAGCACGAGATAGCTCGCGAATTCGATCACCATTCGGCAACGCAAAGTACAGAACGCATTGTTCCCTATCCGATGGCGGCCCTTCGCCGCCCAATCTGCGGAGACCCGCCATGTCCAAGATGAGAGCCATAGACGCCGCCGTTCACGTGCTGGAACGCGAGGGAATCACCACGGCATTCGGCGTGCCCGGCGCGGCGATCAATCCCCTGTACTCCGCGATGAAGGCGCGCGGCAGCATCGCGCACGTATTGGCCCGCCACGTCGAGGGCGCCTCGCACATGGCCGAGGGCTACACCCGCGCGGTCGCCGGAAACATCGGCGTCTGCATCGGCACGTCGGGGCCCGCGGGCACCGACATGATCACCGGCCTCTATTCCGCGAGCGCGGATTCGATTCCCATCCTGTGCATTACCGGCCAGGCGCCGCGCGCACGCCTGCACAAGGAGGATTTCCAGGCGGTCGATATCGAGTCGATTGCGAAACCGGTCACCAAATGGGCGGTCACCGTACGCGAACCGGCGCAGGTGCCGCGCGCATTCCAGCAGGCGTTCCACCTGATGCGCTCCGGCCGGCCCGGCCCGGTATTGATCGACCTGCCCTTCGATGTGCAGATGGCCGAGATCGAGTTCGATCCGGAAACCTACACACCGCTGCCGGTGTACAAGCCGGCGGCCACGCGGGCGCAGATCGAGAAGGCGCTCACGATGCTGAACGAGTCGGCGCGGCCGCTGATCGTCGCCGGCGGCGGCATCATCAACGCGGATGCGCCCGATCTCCTCGTGCAGTTCGCCGAAATCACCGGCGTGCCGGTCATTCCCACGCTGATGGGCTGGGGCTCGATTCCCGACGATCACCCGCTGATGGCGGGAATGGTGGGGCTGCAGACGTCGCATCGCTACGGCAACGCGACTATGCTGGCAGCGGATTTCGTGCTCGGCATCGGCAACCGGTGGGCCAACCGGCATACCGGGTCGCCCGAGGTGTACACGAAGGGCCGCAAGTTCATCCATGTCGACATCGAGCCCACACAGATCGGGCGCGTGTTCGGTCCGGATTACGGCATTGTTTCTGACGCGAAGGCCGCGCTCGAGCTGTTCGTGCAGGCGGGGAAGGAATGGAAGGCCGCGGGCAGGCTGAAGGACCGCGGCGCCTGGCTGGGCGAGTGCCAGGAGCGCAAGAGGACGATGCTGCGCAAGACCAACTTCGAGAACAAGCCGATGAAGCCGCAGCGCGTGTACCAGTGCATGAACAATGCGTTCGGCAGGGACACCTGCTACGTCAGCACGATCGGTCTGTCGCAAATCGCGGCGGCGCAGTTCCTTCACGTCTACAAGCCACGCCACTGGATCAATTGCGGGCAGGCCGGCCCGCTCGGCTGGACGATATCCGCGGCGCTGGGCGTGCGCGTGGCCGATCCGACCCGCAAGATCGTCGCGCTGTCCGGCGACTACGATTTCCAGTTCATGATCGAGGAACTTGCGGTCGGCGCGCAGTTCAAGCTGCCGTACCTACACATCGTCGTCAACAATTCCTATCTCGGCCTGATCCGTCAGTCGCAGCGCGGCTTCGAGATGGACTACTGCGTGCAACTCGGCTTCGATAACATCAACGCGCCGGAGACGGAAGGGTACGGTGTCGACCATATCGCCGTCGCGCAGGGGCTGGGCTGCAAGGCCATAAGGGTCCACAAGCAGGAAGAGATCGATCCGGCGATCGCGCAGGCCGAGAAGTGGATGGCGCAATATCGCGTACCCGTGGTGATCGAAGTCATCCTGGAGCGGGTCACCAACATCGCCATGGGCACGGAGATCGACAAGGTCGTCGAATTCGAGGAGCTCGCGGCGAGCTTGGCCGACGCGCCGTCCGCGATCGCAGCCATGCTCGACTGACGAAGGGAACGAGTGTCCGCCATGCCGAAGCTTGCCGCCAATCTGACCATGCTCTACAACGAAGTCGATTTCCTCGACCGCTTCGACGCGGCGGCGAAATCGGGCTTCAAAGGAGTGGAGTACCTGTTTCCGTATCCGTATCCGAAGGAGCAGCTGGCCGAACGGCTCGCGCGCCACGGCCTCGCCCAGGTGCTGCACAATCTGCCGGCGGGCGACTGGGGCAAGGGCGAGCGCGGGATTGCGTGCCTGCCGGATCGCGTCGGCGAATTTCAGGACAGCGTAGGGCTGGCGATCGACTATGCGAAGGCGCTGTCCTGCCCGCAGGTGAACTGTCTCGCCGGGATCGCGCCCGCGGGTGTCGACTCCGAACGCGTTCGCGCGACATTCGTCGGCAATCTGCGTTTCGCCGCTGACAAGCTCGCCGCCGCCGGCATCCGGCTGCTGATCGAGCCGATCAATACCTTCGACATACCGGGCTTCTACCTGTCGCGAACGCAACAGGCGCTTGACTTGATCTCGGCGGTCGGCTCGCCGAACCTGTTCGTCCAGTACGACATCTACCACATGCAAAGGATGGAGGGCGAACTCGCGAATACGATGCAGGCGCACCTCCCGCGGATCGCGCACATCCAGCTCGCCGACAACCCGGGCCGGTTCGAGCCCGGCACCGGCGAGATCAATTATCGTTTCCTGTTCGATTTCATCGACCGCATCGGTTACCAGGGCTGGATCGGCTGCGAATACAAGCCGAGGGCGGGGACGGTAGCGGGACTTGGCTGGCGCGCCGCGCACGGCGTCTGAGATTTCACGGAAGGGAGTCGCAATCATGGCAAACATCGGATTCGTCGGCCTGGGCATCATGGGCAGCCCGATGGCGGGGCAGCTGATCAAAGGCGGTCACAAGGTCTTCCTGTATAGCATTCCGAGCGTGCCGCCGGCGCTCATCGAGGCCGGCGGCGTCGCCTGCGCAAGCGGCAAGGAAGTTGCGCAGAAGGCGGACATCGTGATCACGATGGTGCCCGACACGCCGCACGTCGAAGCGGCGCTGTTCGGCGAGAACGGGATCGCGCAAGGATTGACGAAGGGCAAGATCGTCGTCGACATGAGCTCGATCTCGCCGATCGCGACCAAGGGCTTCGCAAAGAGGATAAACGCCCTGGGTTGCGATTACCTCGACGCGCCGGTATCGGGAGGAGAGGTCGGCGCCAAGGCCGCGTCACTCACGATCATGATCGGCGGGCCGGAGACCGCGTTCAGCACGGTGAAGCCGCTGTTCGAACTGATGGGCAAGAACATCACGCTGGTCGGCGGCAACGGCGACGGGCAGACGACGAAGGTCGCCAACCAGATCATCGTCGCGCTGACGATCGAGGCTGTCGGCGAGGCGCTGCTGCTGGCCGCGAAGGCGGGTGCCGACCCCGGCAAGGTCAGGCAGGCGCTGATGGGCGGCTTCGCGTCGTCGCGGATACTCGAAGTGCACGGCGACCGCATGGTCAAGCGCACCTTCGACCCGGGTTTCAGGATCGAGCTGCACCAGAAGGACCTGAACCTCGCGCTGACGACGGCGCGTCGAGATCGGCGTGTCGCTGCCGAATACCGCGACCTGCCAGGAACTGTTCAACGCCTGCGCGGCGCACGGCGAAGCGGCGCTCGATCATTCGGCGATGGTGCATGCGCTCGAAACCATGGCCAACTTCGAGATCGGGCAGAAGCCGCCCGCCGGCTGACCCGCCGCGATGGTCGACGCGGGCGCAGCGATGCAAGGGAACGAGCGCGAAATCCTGCGCCGGATGTTCGACGCCGCGATCAACGCGGCACAGCCGGTGCATTGCATTCCGCGGCACCTGCCGACGGCGCCGAAGGGACGCACGCTGGTGATCGGCGCGGGCAAGGCATCGGCGGCGATGGCGCGAGCCTTCGAGGACGCCTGGCCGGGAGCGCTGACGGGCCTCGTCGTCACGCGCTACGGCTATGCGGTGCCCTGCGCGCGGATCGAGATCGTCGAGGCCGCGCATCCGGTACCGGATGCAGCGGGGCAGGCAGCTGCCCGCCGCATCCGCGAGTTCGTGCGCGGATTGACCGCCGACGATCTCGTCGTCTGCCTGATTTCCGGCGGCGGTTCTTCGCTGCTGGCGCTGCCGGCGGAAGGATTGACGCTCGAGGACAAGCAGGACGTCAACCGCGCGCTGCTCAAGTCCGGCGCCACGATCAGCGAGATGAACGTCGTGCGTCGGCACCTGTCGGCCATCAAGGGCGGTCGGCTTGCCGCGGCATGCCATCCGGCCCAGGTTGTGACGCTGACGATCTCCGACGTGCCGGGCGACAATCCGATGGACATCGCGTCGGGACCGACCGTCGCCGACCCGACCACGTGTGCGGATGCACTCGATGTCGTCCGCCGGTACGGCATCGACGTGCCGGCGGCGGTCCGCAACACGCTCGAAAGCGGGCGCGGGGAAACGGTGAAGCCCGGTGATCCGCGAATCGCCCGCGCCGAGGTGCGGATGATCGCGACGCCGCAGATGGCGCTCGAGGCGGCGGCGGCGGTCGCCCGCGCCGCCGGAGTGACGCCGATCGTGCTCGGCGACAGCATCGAAGGCGAAGCACGCGATGTCGGCAAAGTGATGGCGGGCATTGCGGCGCAGGTCGTGCTGCACGGGCAGCCGTTTCCGGCGCCCTGCGTGCTGCTGTCGGGGGGCGAGACGACCGTCACGGTGCGCGGCGATGGCCGCGGCGGACGCAACGTCGAATTCCTGCTGTCACTCGCCATCGCGCTCGACGGACGCGCCGGCATCTTCGCGATCGCCGGCGACACCGACGGCGTCGACGGGCAGGAGGAAATCGCCGGCGCGATTGTCACCCCGGACAGCCTCGCCCGCGCGTGGGCCAAGGCGATCCGCCCCAGGGAAAGTCTGGCCAGAAACGACGGCCACGGATTCTTCGAAGCGCTCGGCGATTCGGTCGTCACCGGGCCGACGCTGACGAACGTCAACGATTTCCGCGCGATTCTCGTGACCGCAGGCGCCGGCGGCGCGTCCGAGCGCCGCTAGCCGATCCACCGCGTCAGGTCACCTCCGCGTTCGGCCGGCGGCGAAACATGGCGCGAACAGGCGCGAAAATGAAAGAGGGCCCGCGAAGGGCCCTCTTCGACTGCGATACGGCTCTTGCTACTTCTTGGTGGCGGCGGCGACCTGCGCGAGCAGCTTGTCGGCCTGCTTGTTGCTGACGCTCATCCGCACCAGGATGTCGGGCGGAAGCACCGGCTTCCCGTAGTACGCCGCGTTCCATTCATCCGAGCTGGTGACCACGGTGCCATCGAAATTCAGGCCGCCGTACACGCCCTTGGATCGGTTGAACGTAATGAGATCGGCGACGATGTCGCTCTTCGCGCCGGCGCCGACGGGGCCCGCGGCGATGCTGGCGTCACCGCCCATCTTGAACGATGTCGCAAGCAGCGAATTGAATCCCTTGTCGGTCATCACCATCGTGACGCCCTCGGACACCGAGATGCCGGCCTGAAAGCCGACGCTCGCCGTCGCCATCGTATAGAACGCGGGACCGACCCACTTGCCGGCCTTCACGTCGTGCACGATCACGAGCGCCCGGCCGCCCGAGCCGCCGAAGATGAAGCCGGCCTTGGCGATCTCCGGCGCGATGATCAGCGCCTTGGCGCGGCCGATGTTCCGCTGCAGCCACGTCATGTCGGGATCACGCAGGAAATTCGACAGGCTCTTTTCGGCTTCGACCACGAGCTTCTGCTGGTCGGACTGCCCCATTGCCGTGGGGACGAACAGCGCCGTCGCTGCGACGGCAAACAGCGTGATGCCGGTGTAGCGGACCAAATTCTTCAGCATGGGGTATCTCCTGATTACGGAATTCGTGGGTGGGGCGCCCGTCGGCCAGCAAAGTCGCGCACGGCAGGCGAGCCCACCATTATAACCCGGCGCGGAACCCGCGTCATGCAGCGCGCCCGTCTGCTGGCATGGCGCGGTGGACCGACAGGTCCCCGGGCAGCAGCGCGATGGCATTGGGGTCCTTCGCCTGTGCTGCGAGGCCGACGAGTTTGACCTTGGTCTTGAGGTCGGAATTGCCCACGGCCCGGCCGATCCGGGCAATCACCCGCTGGCACAGGTCGATCGAGTAACCCGCGGGCCGATTGTTGTCGCCGACGAAAGAGGCAGGGGGCGTGCGGAACCGCGCGCATGAACGCCCTGCATCTTACCGCGCGGGAGTGCCGGGCAGCAGGGGCGGCGCAGCGAGCGGCAGCGGGCGCCCATGCTACACTCGATGCCGTCTTTCTCACGGCAGTTCGCGATGCGCCGCACTCTCTTTCTCACCGTCGCGCTGGGGTTCGCTGGCTCGGTGTTCTGCCTGCCGACGTCGGCGGCGTCCACCACGCTCGACCGGATCAGGGATACCGGTACGATCACATTCGGTTACCGCGAAGGCGCCCAACCCTTCTCGTACAAGGACCGCGAAGGCCAGGTACGCGGCTACAGCGTCGAGCTGTGCGCTCGCGTGGCCGCGGCGATTCAGCGCGAGCTGTCGTTGAAGGACCTCAGGATTGCCTGGCTGCCCGTGGACGCGAGCACTCGCCTCGACATGGTGGCGGGCGGCAAGGTCGATGCCGAATGCGGAACGACGACCATTACGCTCTCGCGCATGCAGGCCGTCGATTTCAGCCTGCCCATCTTCGTGGACGGTGGCGGCGTGCTGGTCCGCTCGAATTCGAAGCTCGCCCGGCTCGCCGATCTCAAGGGGCGAAGAATAGCGGTGATCGGCGGGACGACGACCGAGCAGGCGCTCGCGCGCGCGCTTGGCGCGATCGAATCGCCGGCCGTTCTCGTCCGTGTGAAGAACGGCAACGAGGGCATGGCGATGCTCACGCAGAACAAGGTCGACGGCTACGCCGGCGACCGTGTCGTTCTGGCCAGTCTGCGGGTGCGCGCCCAATATCCGGAAACCCTCAGTTTCGTCGCCAACGATTTCTCCTTCGAGCCCTATGCGCTGATCCTGCCGCGCAACGATCCGGATTTTCGGCTTTCCGTGAACCGTGCGCTGGCGAGCCTCTACCGCACCGGCGACATCGACCCGATATTCCAGCGGTGGCTGGGGAGCCTGGGCCAGCCGGGGCCGCTCCTGCATGCGATGTTCTATCTCAATACCCTGCCGGAGTGATTCGAGTGGGGGTACACCAATGAGTGCCAGTTGCGTTGTTCGAGGCATGACCCTCGCCGCGATGGCGCTGGCGGCGTCCGCGGCGGTAGCGCAAGGTGCGCCGCCGGCGATGCCCGAGCCATCGCGGGCGCCCGCACCGGCCGTCGCGCCGCCAGCCGACGTCTGCACTCAATGCGGACTCATCGTGTCGATCCGGCAGACCACGGTCAAGCAGTCATGGACTCCGTTGGGAACCGGCGCGAGCTTCGACACCGACGCGCGCGCGGTCACGCAGTTCCAGTTCGGTCCGGGGCTCTCCAACCAGGGCCTCGTGATCGTTGGGGCCGGCGGTGGCGCGGCGTACCGCAGGTCTCCGAACTCCTACGAACAGCCGCGCTGGGAAGTGACGGTAAAAATGGACAATGGCCAGACGCGTGTCGTGACACTCTCGTACGAGCCTTATGTCGTGCAGGGTGATCGCGTCCGCATTTCGGGCAACAATGTCGAGATGGTCGAGTAGGCGCAAGCCGGCGCGTGTTGGATGTCCTGGTGCCCCCATTCAGGCGTCCCGACGACAATGGAACGAGCGGGACTCACCGTCAGGCCGGGCACGGCGCCACAGCCGCAGCGTCTGCCGCGCTGAGACACCGCAACACGACACGGCGGCGTTTTCGCTCGCATCGGCCGCCGCGAGCGCTCGATTGAAGTTCTGCCCCTGAGATCGCCATGACGGCGCTTGCAATCACCGACCGACCCGACGGCCGCCGCGTACTCGCGGTCACGGGAAGGCTCGACGCGACAACGATTCCTGCGGTCTGGGATGCGTTGCGCCGCGCCGCCGCTGAAACGCCCTCCAAGCCGATTCTCGTCGACGCGGCCGGCGTCGACTACTGCGATGGCGCAGGCGTTGCACTTTTCGTGGACCTGCTACGGCAGCCCCGCGAGGGCAACGTCGAAATCGCGAATCTGAAGCCCGCGTTCCAGGCGCTGCTCCGGCAGTTCGACCCGAAGCTTCTCGCCCACGACCTCGATCCCGAGCCTCCGCGCAGGCCCGCCGTCGAGGAAATCGGCGCCGCGGCCTTTGGTGTCTGGCACGACATCCGGATCCAGGTCGAATTCATCGGCGAAACCTTCGCGGCGCTCGTGTATGCCGCGCGCCGTCCGGGCAGCGTGCGCTGGAAGGACGTCTGGCGCATCTGCGAGCGCGTGGGCGCCGACGCGCTTCCGATCGTCGCGCTGATCTCGTTCCTGCTGGGCATGATCCTCGCGTTCCAGTCGGCGGTCCCGATGAAGCGCTTTGGCGCCGAGATCTTCGTCGCCGACCTGATTGGCCTGTCGATGCTGCGCGAACTGGGCCCGTTGATGACCGCGATCCTGCTCGCCGGCCGCTCCGGCGCCGCGTTCGCGGCCGAGATCGGCACGATGCGCGTCAACCAGGAAGTCGACGCGATGACGACGATGGGGCTCAATCCGGTCCGCTTCCTCGTCACGCCACGGATCATCGCGGCCGTGCTGATGACGCCGCTGCTCACGCTGTTCTCGGATCTCGTCGGACTCGTCGGCGGCGCGCTGACGATGCAGTCGTTCTCCATTCCGTTCGTGACGTTTCTTAAGGAAGTCGACACGGCCGTGAAGATGACGGATTTTCTCGCGGGTTTCGTCAAGTCGTTCGTGTTTGCGGTGCTGGTCGCCGGCATCGGGTGCCTGCGGGGCTTGCAGACGCAAGCCGGCGCGTCGGCGGTCGGCGATTCGGCGACGCGCGCCGTCGTGTCGGGCATCATCCTGCTCGTCGTCGTCGACGGTTTGTTCGCGGTCGCGTACTACCTGCTGGACATTTGATGGATCCTCCGAAAATGGACAACGGGGCGATCATCCGCGTCGAAAACGTCTACGCCGGCTACGAGGGCGTCGCGATCCTCGAGCGCGTCAATTTCGAAATCCGCCGCGGCGAGGTGTTTGGCATCCTCGGCGGGTCCGGGTGCGGAAAGAGCACGCTGATGAAGCACATGATCGGCCTCAATCCGCCCATTACCGGCCGCGTGTGGATCGACGGCGACGACATCGTGACGGCCGACGATTCGACGCTGGAGAAGATCCAGCGCCGCTTCGGCGTCATGTACCAGTCGGGCGCGCTGTTCGGGTCGATGACGCTGCTCGAGAACGTGCGACTGCCGCTCGAGGTGTATACGGATCTGCCCGACGATGCGATCGACCTGGTGGCGCGGATGAAGCTCGAGCTGGTCGGTCTCGAGGGGTTCACCGGACATCTGCCCGCCGAGCTGTCGGGCGGGATGCAGAAGCGCGCCGGCATCGCGCGCGCGATGGCGCTCGACCCGGCGATCCTGTTCCTCGACGAGCCCTCGTCGGGGCTCGACCCGATCACCGCCGCATCGCTCGACGCGACGATTCGCCGGCTCTCCGAGAGCCTCGGCGTCACGTTCGTCATCGTGACGCACGATCTCGGCAGCGTGTTCGTCGCCACCGACCGCGTGATTCTCCTCGACCGCCGCGCGAAAGGTATCATTGCGGAGGGCGATCCCCGCCGCCTGCGCGATGACACCGATGACCCGCGCGTGCGGGCGTTCTTCCGGCGCGAAGCCGAGCCCGTCACCAATTGAGCGGCCCTTCCCGATGAGCCTCAAAGCCAACTACTTCAAGCTGGGACTGTTCGTGATCGGCGCGCTCGTCGCCGGCGCCGTGCTGCTGGTCGTGATCGGCTCCGGTCGCTGGTTCCAGAAGAAGATCACCGTCGAGTCCTATTTCAATGAATCGGTGCAGGGTCTCGACATCGGCTCGAAGCTCAAGTACCGCGGCGTGTCCATCGGCGAGGTCACGCGCATCGGCTTCACCTACAACAAGTACCAGCTCGACAAATCGATGTCGCAGCGCGCTCGCTACGTGCTGGTCGAGGCGCAGCTCGAGCCCAGGCTTCTCGGCGGCCGCGCCGGTGCCGGCGATCTGACGAATCCCGAAAGCGCGCAATTGGAGGTGGAGCGGGGCCTGCGGATGCGACTTGCGCCCCAGGGCATTACGGGCACGAGCTACCTCGAGATCGACTACGTCGACCCGCCGCCGCCGAACCTGCCGATCGACTGGACGCCCGACAACATCTACATTCCCAGCGCCCCGTCGACGGTGTCGACGTTCGTTCACGCGGCCATCGACATCCTCGAGAAACTGCAAGGCCTCGACATCGAAACGACGCTCGCCAATGTCAACAAATTGCTGGTGACCACCAACGCGCGAATCGACGCAATCGACACGAAGTCCATTTCACAGCGGACCGACCGCGTGCTGGGCAAGGTCGAGACGACCCTCGACAACATCGACAGCAAGAAGCTCTCCGCCGAGGCCGTAGCGCTGCTTTCGGAACTTCGCGCGAGCAACGTCGAGCTGCAGAAGACGCTCGCCAATCCGGCGCTCCAGAAGCTCCCCGACGACGCGGCGGCGGCAGTGGCACGCGTCAAGGACCTGGTCTCGGACCCGAAACTCGCGAAGACGCTTGCCAACCTCGAGCGCACGATGGGCCGCGTCGAACGCATTCTGGGTGGCGGCGAGGCCGACCTCGCCGCGACAATCGACAACCTGCGTCAGATCACCGACAACCTGCGCGACCTGACCGAGGAGACGAAACGCTATCCGGCGAACGTGATCTTCGGCGCGCCGCCGCCGCCGCTGGAGCGCAAGCCATGACATCCTGCCAACGAATCACGGTACGCCGCGCGGCCACGACGGTCGCGCTGGCCGCGCTGGCGTTCGCGACGGGCTGCAGTTTCACCCGGCCCGCGCCGGTCAAGGAGACCTACCTGCTCGAGCCCGCGCTCCCGGCGGCGGTGGCCAAGTCGCAAGCGGGATCGTTGCGCGTCGGCACGGTCAACGTCGGCGCGCCGTTTCGCGCCCGGTCGTTCGTCGTTCGCGAATCCGAGCTCAAGTACGATTCCGATTTTTACCGCGAGTTCTTCGTGCCGCCGGGCGTGATGATTGCGGACGCGACCGCGCGATCGCTCGTGGCAGCGAAGGTCTTCGCGCAGGTGACGCGGCCCGGGGTGACCGTCGACGCGAATTGGGTGCTCGACGGTTTCGTCGGCGCGCTCTACGCCGACGCGCGCGATCCCGAAAATCCCGCCGCCGTGCTCGGGGTGACGTACTACCTCTCGCGCGACGACGGCGGCGCCAGCGCACCGGCGTGGTCGCGGGGCTACCGGAAACGGGTGGCGTTCGCGTCGTCCGGCACGGGCGCTTACGTGAACGCGCTCAACACGGCACTCTCGGAAGTGCTGGCGGAACTGACGCGCGATCTCGCTGCGGCGGAGCTGCCGAAGCCCTAGAAAAACGGCTGCACCATCGGGTGCTCGGAAATGGGCTTCGCCCCGTCGCCCGTCGTGAGCATGTCCGCTTCGGCGACCCAGCCGCCGCCCATCGCCTTGTAGATGTTCGCCGCCGATCCGAAGACGGAAGCGCGAACCGACGCCAGCGTGAGTTCGGCGGGGAACAGCGACTGCTCGGCCTGGAGCACCGTGGAGTAGGGTGCGTAGCCGCCGTCGTACTGCAGCTTCGCGAGGCGCGCGTAATCCTTGAGCGCGGCGACCAGTCGCTCCTGCGCTGCGAGCTGGTCCTTGAGCTTCAGGTTGGCCACCAGCGCGTTGTCGACATCGGCAAAGGCGTTCTGGATCGATAGCTCGTAGCCGAGCAGCGCCGCGTTCTGTGCGGCTTCGGATTGCGCGACCTGTCCGCTGATCGAACCGAACGTGAAGATCGGCCCGACGATCTGCCCGGCGTAGGTCCAGACCCGCGTCGGCCCGGTGAACAGGCCCGACAGAGCCGAGCTCGAGCTGCCGAGCGCGCCGGTGAGCGAGATCGTCGGGAAATAGAGCGCCTTGGCGGCGCCGATCTGCGCGTTGGCGGCGATCAGCGACTGCTCCGCTTGCATCAGGTCGGGCCGGCGCTCGAGCAGCGCGGAGGGCACCCCCGCCGGCACCGCGGGCAGCGCGAGGTCGTAGATCGACTTGCCGCGCGGGACAGGGGCGGGATTGCCGCCGAGAAGGACCGAAAGCGCGTTCTCGGTCTGCGCGATCTGCGACTCGATCAGCGGGATCTGCACCGCGGCGCTCTCGTATTGCGACTGCGCCTGCGAGACGGTCATCTGCGAGGTCTGTCCGTACCTGAATTGCAGCTGGTACAGACGCACCGATTCGGCATACGTGCCGAGCGTGCGTTTCGCGATGACGAGCTGCTCGTCCAGGCCGCGCAGCGTGATGTAGTTGGTCGCGACCGACGCAACAAGCGTGAGGATCACGCCGCGGCGGGCTTCGTCGGTGGCGAGCATATTGGCCTGCGCCGACTGCGACAGGCGACGGATGCGCCCCCACAGGTCGATCTCCCAGCTTGCCGCGAGCAGCGCCTGGTACGTCGTCTGCGGATTCGGGTAATTCGGAATGGCGGCGGTGATATCGGTCGCGGGGTTGCGCGTTCTGTCGCCGCTCGCCGAGTACCCGACCTGCGGGAACAGGGCCGACCGCGTCTGGGTGACCACCGCCAGCGCCTGTTCGACGTTGGCCGCGGCGACCTTGACGTTGAGATTGTTGGCAAGCGCATTGGCGATCAACCGATCGAGCACCGGGTCGCCGAACTGCTTCCACCACGCGGTGTTCGCCGTTTCCGCCACCTGCGCGGGTTCGAAGCGGAAGGCGGCGGGCGCATCGACTCGTGGCCGCACGTAATCGGGCCCCATCATGCAGCCGGCAAGCAGCACCGCGACGATCGCGGCGAGTGCGATGGCAGCGCGCGCGGCCATGTCAGTCGCCTTCCCGCGGCGCGTGCGGCGCGGCACCCGCGCCGCCACCACCGGGTACTGCGGCCATCGCGGCAGGGGCTGGTGAGGTCGTGCCGGCGTCTTCGTCCTTGCCTTCGGCGAAGCGGTCGAAGAGATAGAAGAGCAGCGGCACGTACAGCATGGCGAGCGTGGTCTCGCCGATCATGCCGCCGATGATGCCGGTGCCGATCGAGTGCCGCGCGTTGGCGCCTGCGCCCAGCGCCAGCGCCAGCGGCAGGCAGCCCATCGCGAACGCGAGCGAGGTCATGATGATCGGCCGCAGCCGCTGCTCGCCGGCCAGCACCGTCGCCTCCATGATCGACTTTCCCTGCTGCCGGAATTCGACGGCAGCCGACACGCGCAGAACAGCGTTCTTCGCGCCCAGCCCGATCAGCACCAGCAGGCCGATCTGGAAGTAGACGTCGTTCTCGAGGCCGCGCAGCCAGTTGGTCACGAGCGCGCCGAGGATGCCGAACGGCACCGCGGACATCACGGCGCCCGGCAGCGTCCACGATTCGTACTGCGCCGCGAGCACGAGGAAGACGATGATGAGGCCGAAGACGAACGCGATCATCGACGTGCCCCCGGACTTCTTTTCCTCGAACGCGATTCCCGACCAGGCGAAGGTGTAGCCCGGCGGCAGCACGTCCGCCGCGGTCGCCTCCATCGCGGCGAGCGCGTCGCCGGAGCTGAACCCCGGCGCGGGATTGCCGTTCACTTTCGCCGCCGGAAAGCCGTTGAAATGCGGCAGCAGATCGGGTCCCGCCACCCATTGCGTGGTGACCAGCGCCGAGAGCGGCACCATGTGGCCGTCCTTCGACCGCGTGTACAGCCGCGTCAGGTCTCCGGGGTCCTGGCGGTACCTGGCGTCGGACTGGACGATCACCCACCAGACGCGGCTGAACTGGTTGTACTGGCTCGCCGTCAGCGAACCGAACTGCGCCTGGATGGCGCTGTAGACGTCCTCCACCTGCACGCCGAGCAGCGTGGCCTTGTCGCGATCGACGATGGCGCGCAGCTGCTGCGTGTTCGCCCGGAACGTGGAGGAAAGGCTGGTGAGCTCGGGGCGGGTCCGCGCCTTCTTCAGGAAGTCCTGCGTCACCTGATCGAGCTGCGACGGATCGCCGGCGCCGGTGTCCTGGATCCAGAACTCGAAGCCGCCGGTGGTGCCGATGCCGGGGATCGGCGGCGGGGCGATCGGGATGACGATCGCCTCCTCGATGGCCCGCGCCTCGCGGAAGAGGTTCATAAGCACCGCGCGGGCATTCTGCGCCCTGGCGGCCTCCGTCGACCCGTAGCGCTCCTTGAAGTCCTCGAGCGTCACGAAGAACGCGCCGGCATTGGTCTTGAAGCCGCTGTCGAGCAGGCTGTAGCCGGTGATCATCGAGCGGGTCTCGACCCCCGGAGTCTTCGCGAGAATCGCGTCGACCCGCTCGGCGACCGCCTGCGTGCGGTCGATGCTCGCCGCTTCGGGCATGATGATCGCCGCCATCACGTAGCCCTGGTCCTCGTTCGGGACGAAGCTCGTCGGGAGGACGGTGAAGAGGTGGTAGATGCACCACAGGAACACGGCGAACAGGACCAGCGCGACCGCCGCGCGCTTGATCACCAGCTCGACCGCGTGGCCGAAGCCGCGCGTCACCGCGTCGACCTGGCGGTTGAACCAGGCGAAGAAGCCGCGGTGCGCCGGCGGGTTGTGCTTCAGCATCAGCGAGCACATCGCCGGGGTCAGCGTCAGCGCGAGGAAGCCGGACACCGCCACCGAGATCACGATGGTGACGGCGAACTGCTTGTAGAGCTGGCCGGTGGTGCCGGGCAGGAACGCCGCCGGGACGAACACCGACGCCATCACCAGCACGACCGCGACCAGCGAGCCCGCGATCTCCTCCATCGACTTGATCGTGGCCTCCCTGGGCGGGAGATGGTGCTCGTGCATGTTGCGCTCGACGTTCTCGACGACGACGATCGCGTCGTCGACGACCATCCCGATCGCCAGCACCAGCCCGAACAGCGTGATCAGGTTGATCGAGAAGCCCAGCGCGAGCATGCCCGCGAACGTCGCGATCAGCGAGACCATGATCGCGACCGTGCAGATGATCGTCGTACGGAAGCTCTGCAGGAACAGGTAGACGACCAGCACGACCAGGACCACCGCTTCGAGCAGCGTGTGGATCACTTCCTCGATCGACAGCTTGACGAAATCGTTGGTGTCCAGCGAGATGACGTAGTCCATGCCCTCGGGGAAGCGCGCCTTCATCTCCTCGAGGGTCTTGCGCACCCCCGCCGAGACCTTGAGCCCGTTGGCTCCCGGCTGCAGGTAGACGGCGATGAAGGTCGCCGGCGTGCCGTTGAGCTTGGAATCGACGATGTACTGCCGCAGCCCGACCTCGGCGCGCGCAACGTCGCCGACGCGGACGATCGCGCTGCCGTCCTGGCTCGCGCGCAGGATGATCTGCTCGTACTGCCGCGGATCGGTGAACGGGGCCTGCGTCACCACCGGGAAGGTGAGCTCGACCGGGCCGGAGGTCGGCTGCTGCCCGATCTGCCCGGCGCCGAAGAGCGCGTTCTGCGACTTGATCGCATTGGCGATGTCGGTGGTCGTGATGCCGAGCGAGGCCATCCGGTCCGGGTTCATCCAGATCCGCATCGCCTGGTCCGGCACGCCCATGATCTGCGCCTGGCCGGCGCCGGGCACGCGCTTCAGCGCATCGAGGACGTAGACGTTCGCGTAGTTGGCGATGTAGTCGGAGGAATAGCGCTCACCCTTGCCGAACACGGCGATCAGCATCATGATCGACGACGATTTCTTCTGCACCGAGACGCCTTGCTGCGTCACCGCCGTCGGCAGCTGGGGCAGGGCGAGGTTGACCCGGTTCTGCACCTGCACCTGGGCGATGTCGGGATTGGTGTCGAGCGAGAAGTACACGGTCAGCGTGAGCTGGCCGGTGGCCGAGCTCGTCGATGACATGTAGAGCATGTTGTCGACGCCGTTGATCTGCGCCTCGATGGGCGCGGCGACCGAGTCCGCGAGCGTCTTCGAATCGGCGCCCGGATAGGTCGCCGAAACCGTGACCTGGACCGGTGTGATCGTCGGGTACTGCTGGACCGGCATCACCGACATGGCGACGAGCCCGGCGAGGCAGATGATGATCGCGACGACCGCGGCGAAGATCGGCCGCTCGATGAAGAACCGGGAGAACATGTCGGCGCCGGCCTATTTTCCGACGACGAGCTCGACGCGCCGCGCCTGCTCGGCGCTGCCGCTGCCGGTGACGTCCTGCGGCGGCTTCAGGCGCAGGCGCGCTTCGGGGATGCCCTCGGCCAGCAGCGCGCCGCGGACGGCGAGCGCGCGCCGCCTGGCCAGTTCGACGTTGGCGGCGTAGCTGCCGCTGCGATCGGCGAACCCGGTCACGTCGATCGCATTCGAGCCGTCCCGCATTGCCGGCGCGAACCCCTTGAGCAGCCGGAGAGCCTCGGCATCAAGCGTCGACTTGCCGGTCGCGAAATGCACGACCAGCGATGCTCCCGGCGGACTCGACACCGGCGCCGTCTCGGGTCCGGGCTTGGGCACGTAGGGGGTCGCCTTGACCGGCGCGTCCGGTGCGAGCCGCAGCGCGCCGTCGACGACGACGCGGTCGCCGGCGGCGAGACCCTGGGTGATGAACCAGTTGTCGCCGTGCCAGTCGCCGACGACGACCGGCCGCAGCTCCGCCTTCGATTCCTTGTTGACGACCCAGACGAAGTGGCCCTTCGCGCCCTGCTGCACCGTGCGCTGCGGGACGAGGATCGCGTTCGGACGGATGGCGCCCTGCAGCCGCGTGCGCACGTACTGGTTGGGCCGCAGCACGCCCCTGGGATTGTCGACCGACGCCCGGATCAGGAAGGTTCCGGTCTGCGAGTTGTACGAAGGATCGGCGAAGGTGATCTTGCCCTTGTAGGGAAACAGGCTGCCATCGACGAGCTCGATCTCCACGGCGAACTGATTGCCGTCGGGCAGCCTGACCAGGCCCTTCTGCACCTGGCTGCGGATGCGCTCCATCTCGTTCTCGGAGATGCTGAAATTGATCCACATCGGCGTCAGGACCGAAACCGTCGTCAACTGGCTGTTCTGCGCGTTGACGTAGGTGCCGTCGGCCACCGCGGCGAAGCTGCTCACCCCGTCGACGGGCGAGGCGATGGTCGTGTACGAAAGGTCGAGCTTGGCCGATTCGAGCTGCGCCTTCGACTGCGCGACCGCGGCCGCCGACTGCTCGTACTGTCCCTGCGCGTCGTCGAGGTCCTTCTGCGACAGCGCGTTCTGCTGCGCGAGCGGCTTGGTGCGCGCGAGATTGGCCTGGGCGACGTCGAGCGCCGCCTGGTTTCGCTGCAGCGCCGCCGCCGCCGCGTCGACCTGCGCCTGGAACGGCTTCTGGTCCATCCGGAACAGGACCTGGCCGGCCTTTACCACCGCGCCTTCGGTGTACACGCGCTTGTCGAGGAAGCCCGACACGCGCGCCGAGATGTTGACCGCCTGCGAGCTCTGCGTCTGCGCCACGTAGACCGAGCTGATCGGCACGTCACGCGCGGCAACCGCGAGCGCCGTCACCTCGATCGGCGGCCGCGCGGCGTCCTTCTTGTCGTCCTTGCCGCAGCCGGCGAGCAGCGCGAGCGATGCGCACAGCGCGGCGGCGAGCGACCGCGCTGCTCGGGCATGGACAAGATGTCGATCCGCAGGATTCATCGGCGCAAACTCCAGGCGGAGTTGGAGGGAAAGGAACTGGCCTCTAGTGACCAGCAAGAACGGCCGCGGCAGCCGGCATTTGTACCGTATCGCCCCGATTTTGTCGACCTGGGACAGGGTCGCGCGGGCCCCGCGCGCGTTCGGCTGCATCGGTTTCGCCGCGATTGTCCGATGTGCTTCGACGAGTGCCGCTTCTCACCCCGAACGGATGGCCCGATGCCGATCGGGATGCGTCTAGAATTCGTCCTGGCGGCGGCATCGTGCCGTTCCAGGGCGGCGGGATCACGACGAAGGGACCGCGCCGCTGCATTCCCCGACGCCATGCTCGAAACCCCCGATGCTCATACCCTTTCCATGGATCGGCCTGTTCGCGACGGCGACGGTGTTCGCCGTCATGTTCGCGCTGGGGCTGATGCTCGGGCGCGAGCAGATCGCGGCGGCGCTGCAGCGGCGCGTCGTGCTCGCGGCGGTGGTCTTCGCGGTCGTCGTGCCGGTGCCGGCGCTCGCCGTGCTCGCGGTCAAGGCGTTCGCGCTGACAGGTCCGGTCGCGGCGGGCATCGTGCTGATGGCGATTTCGCCCGGTGCGCCGGTCGCGTTGCGGCGCGCGCTCGACGCCGGCGGCAACCGCGCGTTCGCACCGGCGCTGCACCTCGCGATCGTGCTGCTGGCGGTGCTGACGGTACCGGCGAGCGTCGCGATCCTCGACTGGATCTTCGCCGTCGATTTCACGGTCACGCCGTTCCACATCGGCCGCCAGGTCTTCCTGGCCCAGCTGTTTCCCATGGCCCTCGGCGCCGCGCTGCGCGGCGTGCGCCCCGCCATCGCGGCGAAACTGGAAGGGCCGCTGGTACGCGTCGGCAACGTGCTGCTGCTGTTGCTGTCGATCGCTGTGCTCGTCGACCTGCCGCCGATCATCGCCGCGGTGGGCTGGACGCCGACGATCGCCGGCGTGGCGATGACGCTGTGCGCACTGGCGGTAGGCGCGGCGTTCGCGTGGCGCGACGCCGACGTGCGACCCGCCGCCGCCGTCGCCGCGGCGATGCGCAACCCGGGGCTGGCGCTGGTGATCGCCACCGTCAATCACACGCCGCCCGGCGTGACGGCCGCGGTGATCGGCTACGCGCTCGGCCTGGGGGTGACGATGGTCGCGTTCGTCCACTGGAGCAAGCGGCGTTGACGCGGGCTGCGCGCGCGGACAGACTCCCGGGCGTGGACGGCGCCCGCCGCGCCGTCCGGCCACTCGACTGAAGCCGATATGGACCCCGAAGGCATCGAATCCGACGTCACGCTGCGCGACGGGCGCGCCGTCCACATCCGCGCGATGCGCCCGGCGGACGAGCCGGAAATGCTGCAGGCCTTTGACCGGCTGAGCCCCGATGCCCGCTACATGCGCTTCATGCGCACGGTCAAGGAGCCCAACCTCGAAAGATTGCGCAAGGCTCTCGCATCGTTTCCGGCGAGCGGAAATGGAATCGTGGCGACGGTTCCGGCGGCCGACGGGATCGACATCGTGGGAACCGCGATCTTCGTGATCGGCGGCGACCCGGCGACCTGCGAGTTCGCCGTCACCATCGCCGCCGACTACGGCGGGGCGGGGCTCGGGCGCACGATGCTTGCCGCGCTGGTCGATGCGGCGAGACGGTGCGGACTGAAGGAAATGGAAGGCTTCGTGCTGGCCGTCAACAAGCCGATGCTTCGGCTCGCGGAGCGCGTCGGTTTCGCCGTCTCAACGCGACCCCGACGATCCGCCATTCGCCTCTGCCGGCTGCGACTGTAGCGCCTGATAGCGCTCGATCGCCGCGCGCGCGTTGAACAGCATGCGCTCGCGCCCGAGCCGCTCGTCCAGCCCGGCCTGGCGCACGACCTCGAGCACGCCGGGATTCAGCCCCGCCAGCCACACGACGGCGCCGCTTTCGGTCGCGCGTTTCTCGCCCTCCATCAGCGCCTGCAGCGCCGAGTACTCGATGTCGGGCACGCGGCTCATGTCGACCGCCAGCACGCGCGGCTTGTACTGTTCCACCAGCGCGCCGATCCGGTCCGCCACATCCTGGGCGTTGACGAAGAAGAGGCGTCCCTCGGGCCGCACGATCAGCAGGCCCTCGAAGGTCTCGTCGTCGGGGTGCTCGGGCGACAGCGGTCGCAGCACGTCGGCTCCGCGCTTGCGGCCGATGACGGACACGCGCGGGCGGGCAGCCTGGCTCGACAGGCCGACCAGCGACACGATGATCGCCACGACGATGCCGGTCAGCGTACCGAACGCCAGCACGCCGAGCGCAGCGATGATCGCCCAGCGAAACTCCATGGTACGCACCTTGCGTATGGCGAGGAATTCCATCGGCTGGATCAGCCCGACCGAATAGACGATGACCACCGCCGCCAGCGTGGCGTTCGGCAGCAGGCCCAGCAACGGTGCCAGCAGCAGCATGGTCGCCACCGCGGTGCCCGCCGTCACCAGCGACGCCTTCTGCGACCGGCCAC
Organism: uncultured beta proteobacterium; assembly: GCA_963726775.1. Lineage (GTDB taxonomy): Bacteria > Pseudomonadota > Gammaproteobacteria > Burkholderiales > Casimicrobiaceae > CAIWHR01. The sequence goes on along the minus strand of CAVSDL010000001.1, from coordinate 32,571 downwards.
CGGCAGCGCGCACGACGGCGGTCTGCGACGTCCCGCCGCCGGCCGGCATCGCGCCGAACAGCGCGCCGCCGATATTGGCCGCTCCGGTGGCGATCAGCTCGCGGTTGGCATTGATCGGAGGGTCGGCCGGGCGGGCGAAGGCACGACCCGCGGCGATCGTTTCGGTGAAGCTCATCAGCGCGATGCCGAGCGCGCCCGGCACCAGCTGCTCGATCAGCGCGAGGTCCGGCAGCGTGAGCGACGGGAAGCCCTGCGGAATGAGGCCGACGGTCGAGACCCCTGCGGCCTTCAGGCCGAAGTACCACGACGCGGCGATGCCGCCGCCGACGGCGACCAGCGGCGCCGGAGAGTGCGGCCACAGCCGGTCCATGCCGATCAATATCGCAAACGTCGCCGCGGCCACGGCCAGCGTCAGCAGCGAAGTGTCGGGAACGTGCTGCGCGACGCTCGTCAGGTCGGCGAAGAACCCCTGCTTGGTGATGTGGATTCCGAGGAGCTTCGGCACCTGGTCGAGCACGATCACGAGGCCGATGCCCGCCTTGAAACCGGTCAGCACCGGCGCGGAGATGAAATTGGCGACGAACCCCAGGCGCATCAGCCTCGCCACCAGCAGCATCGCGCCGACCAGCGCGGTCAGCGTGGCCGTCGCCGTGACGAGCTTCGCCGCGTCGCCGTCCGGCACCGCCAGCCCGAGCTGCGTGCCGGCCAGGATCGCCAGCGTGGTCGTCGAGCTGACGCTGAGCACGCGCGACGAGCCGAGCAGCGCGTAGATCGCCATCGGGATGAAGGCGGTATAGAGACCTACGGCGACGGGCAACCCGGCGACCGTCGCGTAGGCCATGGCCTTCGGCAACACGACCGCGGCCGCCGTGAGACCGGCGACGACGTCGAAGCGCAGCGAGGGAGCATCCGGCTCGCCGGCGTGTTTCGTGATCGGTGGTCTGCGTCATGCGATTGGCTCCCGCTAGTTCAGCGAATTGGGCGAAGGAGACGTTCCGTCGCGACCGACGGACGCTTCTTCGTGGCCATGACTCAAAAGGTCGCGCCGAGCATACCGACGAAAATCTGCTTGTTCGACCCCGGATTGAACCAGTAGCCGCCAACCGTGACGGGGCCCCAGGTCAACTGCGCGAACGGGCCGCGCTGGAACTCTCGGGCGTCGCCGTAGATTCGGGTTCGCTGGCCGGCAATCCCGACGCGCAGCCAGTCGACCGGGCGGAACCCCAGTTCGTTCCACGCGTAGGTATAGCTATTGACATGTTCTCGGCCATCGCGCACGTACTCGGCCTCGACGTAGAAGTCGAGCAGCCCCCAGGTTACCGTGGCCTCGAGTCCCGGCACGAACGCCTGTGTCGTCCCCCATGCGCCACCGAGAAGCGGCGTCAACTCCCAGGTGATCGTCTCGCCGCCGGAAAAGTTCCATCCGACGAAGGCCGAGCGGGCGCCGACCGATTCGTAGTTGTACCGTGCCTCGAGGTGAAGCGGGCCGCGATCGGCGGTCGCGATCGCCGACGTATAGTTGTCGCCACCGCGAACGACCGTGGGATATGCGGTGAGCGCGAATTCCCACGATGGATCCTTGGGAGCGGCAGCGGTGGTCCCGGCGCGTTCGTCTTCACCGGCGAGCGCTGTCGTGGCCACAACAGCCGTGAGAGCCGCGAAGGTGCGCAGTGCGGCCTTCATCCGCCGAGCGCCGTGATCGCGGCCACGAGCGCGGTGCCGAGCCCCACCATCCACAATCCGGCCTTCCAACTGCTGTAGCCCGCGAAACGCCCAAGGGCGAGCCCCCCGAAGAACAGCATCGCCAACGCGACGCCCCGGGACAGGGCCATCGCCATGGCGACATCCTGGATCAGCAGGAAGGGCAGCACAACGGGAAAGGTCGACGCTGTCACGATCAGGAAGATGCCGACGGCCGCGAGCAGGTCGCCCCACCGCAGAGTGGGCTTTGCCGGCACCGACGAACGCGCGACGATTCGCCCGCGGATCGCCTCGATCTCCGCCTCCGAGACGAAACTCGCCCCGCCTCGCGAGAGGGAACTCTCGATCAGCCGGCGCCCGGCTCCCGCGTCAGCAGCCGCGCGGACAGAATGGACGAGCGTGAGCGACCTTCCGCGATCCGTGACCGTGCGTACCAGGTACATGACCGCGTCGACGAGGCCCCAGGCGAGGTTGCAACCCAGGGCGGCGGCGAACATCTTGCGGATCTCGTCGCGCCCCGATTCCGCGACCGACACCGCACCGACGAACGTGAGCGCCATGAACAGGCCGAAGAGAAGCTCCGAAACGCGGTCAACCGGGCTAAGTATCGGCTCGCGCGCCGTTTCGACCTCACGCGGACGCTCGCTCATTGCCTTCCGCCGTTTGTTGTCGCTCCAGTCATCGTCATCACGTTCAAGGCGGCGTGTTCCGCGTCATGGTTGGCCACGCGCAAATCGCCTGCGGAAAGCGCGCAGGCGATCCACGACTGCGTCGAAGAGCAGGACGGCGAAAACCGAATACGAGGTGACGAGCATGTAGTCGACGATGCGCTCGTAGAACTTCATGTTCGGATCGTCGCCCGTAAACCCCTGGGTCAGGGCGTCCGGGAAGACGATGAAGACCAGTGTCGTCAGGCCGTAGCTCCATCGGTAGTAGTTCGGCGTCAGCGCGCCAGGTCCGTGGCCGAAGATGCGGGTCGCGTAGAAGAGCGAGTACAGCGCCATCACCAGGACGAACCAGAACCACGACGGCCACAGCTTCATCAGCCACCACATGATCAGTCCACCGGTGGCGCCGATGAGCGTGGCCAGGATCAGGTCGATGGTCAGCTTGCGCGCGGTCGCCCGGCGCGCATGCTGCGCGATCATGGCGGGCTGGTAATAGCCGATCAGGTAGCGAATGTTGTTGTCGCTGGTCAGCATGTACGCGAACAGCGGCAACAGCACCAGCACGGGGCGCAGCGCCAGGATGCCCCGGTCCACCGGCGTGCCTTCGATCCGGGGTGCGTTGGGCAGGCCCGGAAATACGCCACCGGGCACCGCAGCGAAGGCGACCCAGAGGATCGGGAACATGGCAAGTGCACATTGCGACATGCCTTTCGCGAATTCGACGCCCACGTCCATCGAGTTCTCGCCGAACGCCGGAACGAGCGTGATGCCGACGATCACGATCATGGCATTCAGGCTCGTGATCTTGCCCTCGGCCTGCAGGTAGAAGTTGACGAAGAGGATGAGCGCGACCACGGCGAAGCCGAACAACTGATGGCTGTGCAGCGGCAGCATCAGCACCGTTCCGAGGCCGGCGAAGGCAATGAGTTTCGTCGTGATCCACAGTCCGTAGCGCAGCGACGGTGCCGACGGGATGGGCAATGCCAGGAACGGGATCACCAGCGCCGGCAGCAGGAACGAGAAGGGCCAGTTGACGTACGTGCTGTAGGCGGTCGCCAGCGTCACACCGACGGTGAAGCGCAGGATGCGGCGCGCCCTGGGGTTGTCCAGCACCCGCGCCCTTGCCGCTCCGGCCGCTACGGTTGCATCAGTAGGCATACGACAACAGGGCGCTCAGCCACATCGGGAACCGACCTAACGGGTTGAGGATCGGGTGATCGCCCGTGTACACGAGCACGTTGACCTGGCTGCCGACACACGCGCCGAGCTGCGTGGCCTCCGCGGAATCCTCAAAATCGATCAGCACCGGAAAGCGCTGCGCGTTGCGCAGCCAGTCGCGCGCGTTCTGGACCGTGGGCAGCGTGCCCGGCTTCGAGGTGGACTCGGCGGCGGTCACGCCAAAGGTGATGTTGCGCACGCGCCCGCGCAGCGTCTTGTCCGGCCAGATGTCGAGCACGAGGTCGACGGCGTCACCCGGCTTGACGTGGCCCAGATTGTTCTCGGTCAGGTTTGCCTCGACCCACATCTTCTGGGCCGCCACAAAGGTCATCAGCGGCTGGCCGGTCGCGGCGAAATTGCCGACATCGACCCGCAGATCGGTCACGATGCCGTCGCTGGGCGCGATGAGGCGAGTGTACTGCAAGTCGAGCTTCGCCTTGTCCAGTGCCGCGCGCGCGGCAAGCAGCTGCGGGTTCTTCTCGTCGCGCGGGCCGAGCCCTTCGATCGCCTTCTGCAGGTTGGCCTTGGCGCTGGCCACCTGGGCCTCGCCTTCGATGCGGGACGTGGTGGCCCACTCCAGCGACCGCTGCGAAATCGCGCCGGGGACATCCGCGTCGATGCGCTTCAGGCGGGCCTCGTTCTGCGTATCCTTGACGAGCCCGGCCTTCGCGGCGTCCAGCGTGGCCGCGGCCGCTTCGACGGTCGAGCTTCCAACCTTGAGGTTTTGCCTAGTGAGCGCGAGCTGGGCTTCAGCCGAGGCGACCGCCAGCTCGTAGCGCACCGGGTCTATGCGGGCCTCGTCCACGAAACCCTGGCCCGAACGGATCTCCCAGCCGCCGCCGAGCGCCCGATAGGTCCCGATCGCGCTGCTCACGGTCGTGCTGCGCGCCGCGACGACTTGCTGCTGTGCCCGCAGCAACGAATTCTGGGCATCCAGCACACGCTGGAAATCGGTAATGCCTTCACGGTAACCGACATTGCCGATCGCGAGCGAACGCCGAGCCGACGCTTCGGTCTCGGCCAGAATCCGCTCCTGCTCGCGGCTGCGCAGGAACGCCACCATGCCGTCCTCCACTTCCTTCACCGCGTTGAGCACCGTGCTCTGGTAGTTCTCAAGGAGTTGCTGGAGCTGGGCATCGTTGACCCGGACGTTGTTGCGGATGCGCCCATAGTTCAGGATATTCCTAGCAGCTGAGTACGCGCCTGAAGCACGTCGAGCTCGCCGACATCGCCGCCGCGGAACCGGGCCTCCGTGATCTGGACGCTGCGCTGCTGGAGGGAGATATTCGCGCGCGCGACTTGCAATTGCGCCTCGGCGCTGCGGATGGCGACGTAGGTGTCCGCGACCTGCGCGACGAGAAGCACCAGCGCGTTGTCGTAGCCGGCGACGGAGGCTAGCAGGTTGGCGTCGGCCGCCTCGATCGAGCGCCGGAATTTGCCCCAGAAATCGAGCTCCCAGCCGACGCTGACGCCGGCGTTGTATTCCCAGAATTCCAGGTCCCCGGCCTTCGTGTTGGCGGCATTCTTGCTGGCCGACGTATAGTTCACGCTGCCGTTCGCCTGCTGGACCTGCGGGTAGAGGTAGCCCACGGCGATCCCCAGCTGGGCCCGCGCCTGCAGTACCCGCAGGCCCGCGATCTTCAGGTTGTAGTTGTTCCGGTAGGCGATCTCGATCAGCTTGCCGAGCACCGGATCGTGGAAGACTTCCCACCAATGGATCTGCTCGGCAGGCTGTTGCGTGACGGCTGCGCTGTCGGCCTCCTGCCATTGCGCCGGTACCGGTGCCTTGGGCGGCACGAAGTCGGGACCCACCGTCGTGCAGCCGGCAAGTGCCAGCGTCAAGCCGACCCACGCCACCCGGCGAAGGCGGCGGCATCCGCTGATGCCACCGCGTCCCTCGCATTCCGGTCGCCTCCGTTTCACTTGACCGTGTAACCGCGGCCTTCGAGGCATGCGGCGCGCGCCTTGCCAAACGCTGCCTGCTGCTGTTGCGTGGCGGACTGCGCTTGCTGTTGACTCTGCTGAGCGGCGGCGGCGTTTTGCTTGCGGCTCTGGCTGCGCGCAACGGCCGCACCTGCCGCGGCACCCGCTCCCGCGTCCCCTCCGACGACCTCGCCCACCACCGCGCCGCGCGCTGCGCCCCGAACGCCGGCGCCAGGAGTCGTGCCGGTGGCGGTCGTTGGTGGCTTCGGTGCCGCTTGCGGCGGTGGCGCCTTCGCGGGATCGAATCCCGTTTGCTGGACCGCCCACTTGTAGCAGGCCGACTCGTCACTCTTCTGCTGTTGCGGGGACTGCCCCTTGGCGGGATAGACGTATTGCTGCGCGGCCGCCTGGGAGATCAGTGTCACGCTCAGTGCAAGCATGCATAGCATCTGCGGTTTCATTCGACTCGCTCCTTCTGCACAGTCAGGAATATTGGACGCCCGTCACTTCACGGCCGGCGCCGCCACGGGATTCGCGAGCTGGGCCGGCGAACCCGCTTGTTCGAACGCCGATGGCTCGGTAACGATCCTCGCCCCGGCTTCCTTCAGCAGCCGGCGGAGCTCTGGCGATGAAAGGATAATCGTCTTCGCCGCGGCGCGGAGGCGATCGACCGCCTCGGGAGGCAGAACGAACGATGTCGGCAAGTTGTTCAAGTATTCGACTTCAGCCTTGTCCTTGAGGGCGGCGAAGGAAACGTCGACGACATGAAGTTCGATGTCCGGCGCCTTTGCGAGCTCCGCGAGTTCGGGATCGTGATTTCCGGGTAAGTTCGCCGAATCCCGAATCCGTCGCATCGTCTGCCATCGGGCCGCCGTATCTTTCAACTGCTCAACGGCCTCGTAGGAATAGTGGTCGATCGGCACGCCGGTCGCCTTGATCAAGAGCTCCACGTTGCCGGGCGCTTGCTCGACCTCGTCCCAGTGGGTCTTCGGCGAGGAGCGCGAGTTGACGACAAACACAATGATCCTGCGAACATGATCGAGCGGTGTCGGCTGACCCAGGATACTTAGAGCCTCGACGGCCTGCAATACTTCGAGCACGGAGCGCATGCCAAGGTTGTCGGCCAGGCCGCCATCGACGAGATGGATGTAAGGCCGGTGGACGCCATCCTGATACGTCCGCAGGTCCTGGCGTGTCCTGAGGGCACGGGCGGCCGCCCGCGGCGCAGTCTCGGGGTCGCCAAATGCCTCGATCCACTTCGGTACATCGAACTTGCAGCTGCCGCCATAGTTGGTGAGCGTCACCGACGAGAGTACGAACGGCACGGCCGACGATGCAGCTGCCGCGCGGGAGAGCGGTACCGCGTTCAGGTCCGAGCAGAGGAAGTCGAAGTCGTATTGCATGAACGCCAGCCGGGCGCCGGTCGAGATGTCGGTGGCACTCGCGAGAATCAGGGGGCCTCCGCCGCGATCAAGGTCGGCGAAGGTCGCGCCGTGGAATAGAATTTCGTCGTAGAACTGCGCTGCCAGTTCGGAGCGGCCCCAATTTTCGGACGACAGGGCGCCCCAGTTGCCGGGATTCAGGGCGCGCGCGATCAGCTCGCCCTGCACGTCACGCTTCAGAAAGCTGCTCTCGTAGAGGTCGAACAGTTTGTCCCCGTACAAGCCATAGGCCAGCGCCGTGAAGCTGCCGCCCGACACGCCAGTGGCGAGGTCCACTTCGTCGAGCAAGCGGATCTTCCTGCCCTTGGGTCCGATGACATCCATCCCTCGCAGCGCTTCAAGGACTCCGTAAGAGAATGCGGCCGCTCGGGTGCCCCCGCCCGAGAACGCGAGGACAACGAGATTTTCGGCGTCATAGTTACTGCGGTGCGCCCAGCGGGTGTCAAAGCGATAGCCCTTGCTCAGGTCGACCTGCTCGATCGGGGGGTTGATCGGGCGCGTTGCGCACCCGCCGAGCATTATCAGCGCGGCGACAACGACCAGCGATGGGCAACGGCACGGATTCATGATTCCTTCGGCGAAGAATCCCAAGGATCGAAATCGAGTAATCTACCTATGGCACGGCGGGCCGCAATTGCGCTAGGTCAACGGTGCGCCATTGCCCCTCGGGAGTGCATTGCTTCATTGGCTGGAGGTCAATGGCGATTTCCGAAACCCGACGTTCGAAGGTGGGAAGCGGACGTCGAACGTCTTCATTCGCGGCGTTCATTCGTTCATCTCGGTGATCGCGTGGCGCATTGGTGCGTCGGAGATCTTGAGCAGCCCGGCAAAGGGCTGATTCAGCTCCAGGATCAGGAAAATCGCGCCCGATACCGACAGCGCGCAGGCAACGATGACCGCGTAGATGATGCCATGGCGCGGTGCCAGCAGACCGAAGCACGTGAAGATCACGGCGAGCCAAAGCACCAGCATGACCAGGAACGCAATCGGAATGGACCTCCCGCTTCGCTCGACAGCGAGCCAGCGCAACTGCTCCTCTTCTGCCGTGATTTGCAAGGCGCGTGTCTGCAGCCATCGCTGCGCGTCGTTGTGAGGCGCAAGCGCTCTCAATTTCTCCTGGATTTCCTCGATGCCCGCGCCACCTCGTCCCAGGGCGGCCGGGACCGACCTGACGTCCCCGGTCCACAGCAGGTCGGTCTGGGCCGTGACCATGCGGCGCAATAGATCGCGCACTTCGTTTGCCTCCGGCCCATAGTGTCGCAGGTTGCGGTCGAGCTGGATTATTTTCGCCGCGATCTGCTTGACCTCGTCCGCCGTAACGTCGGCCGAACCCTTGGCCGACGTGATCAGCAAGCCCAGTACGAGGGCTGTCAACGTCGAAACTAACGCCGTTCCCAGTTTGATCAAGTCCTTTGATTCGTCACTCAACCGGTCCTTGGGCAGGGACTCGCGCAGGACCATGCCCAGAGCCGCGCCGCCAAGGACGCAGGCCAGCACCAGCGAGACTGCCCATACGCTCGTAATGGACTCGTCCATAGTCTTCCCTTGTGACGGCCGGAAATTTCAATGGGATCAATCGTCAAGCGGATCAGGCTAACACGGGTTCGGGCGACCGCGTCACCCTTCGGCGTGCAGATGGCGAGGGGGACCGAGATAAGCCTCGCGTTTCTCGCGGCGGTCTTCGTCTCGAATATTCCCCAAGCACTGGCTCCCTCCGCCGGCCTCGCGGAGAGCGGCTGGAATTGGCGCCGTGTTGCCGGCATGTGGCTGCGGGTAATGCTCGCCTGCGGTGTCGCTGCCGCGCTCGGCCACTTCGCGGCGACGACCGTTCGTGAACCGGTGCTCAGTCTTGTGGATCGGGTATCGGAACTGCTCTTCGGCCTGTTCATGGCGCTCACCTTCGTGGGTGCCGTGTCGGTCGCGGAGGGCGGGCGCGAGCAAGTCCGGGCGATGTTCATCGCTGCCCTGGGCTGCAACCTCGCCTGGGGCCTCGTCGACGCCGTCATGTATCTGGTTCGCACGGTCACGGATCGCGGCCGGTCGCTCACGCTCGTCCGCTCCGTACGGGCCGCCCCGGACGCGGAAACCGGGTGCCGGCTCATCGAGCGCTCGCTGTCGCGGGACGCGGCGGGTCTCGTCTCGTCGGCGGAGATCGAGGCGATTCGCGGGCGAATCGTCGCGCTGACCTCCCTGCCAGCGCGACCACAGCTGAATCGGGACGACCTGCTCGCTGCGCTGGCGATATTCCTGATCGTCGTCGCGTCGACCTTTCCCGTCGTGCTGCCCTTCGTGTTGATCAACGATGTCGGAATGGCGAAGACCGTATCCCGCGTCATTGCGCTCGCCATGCTGTTTTTCGGGGGACTCGCTCTCGGCCGTTACGCGGGTTACGGCAGCTGGAAGGTCGGGTTATGATGGCGGGACTGGGCACCGGACTTGTGATCGCGATCATCGCGCTCGGTGGATGAAGGCCGAGCGATGGGGCTTCGTCACGTTCGCGGCCGTCGTGGCCACGACGGCACTCGCCGGTGAGGAAGACCGCAGCGGGCGCCGCGCGTCCCAGCCCGAGAAACCGTCGTGGGAGTTCGCGATCACCGCGTACCCCACACTCGTTCGCGAAGGCGGGAACTACACGTCGGCGATCGCGGTCGCGGATCGCGGCCCACTGCACCTCGAGGCTAGGTACAACTACGAGTCGGTCGGCACACGTTCGGCCTTCGTCGGCTGGACCTTCTCTGGCGGAGAAACGGTCACGTGGGAGTTGACGCCTCTGCTCGGCGGCGCCTGGGGCACGGCGCAGGCTTTCGTGCCCGGGCTGGAGGCGAGCGTGGCCTGGCGGCGGCTCGACTTCTACGTCGAAGCCGAATACGTGCGCGACAGCAACGAGCGGACCGACAGCTATCTGTGCGCCTGGAGCGAGTTGGGGTTTCGTCCGGTTGACTGGCTACGCGTCGGGATCGCCGGCCAGCGCACCCGGGCCTACGGGGGCGAGCGCGACATCCAGCACGGCCCGTTCGCGCAGGTGACCTGGGGCCGCGTCACGATTGGCGGCTTCTGGTTCAATCCGGGGTCGAGCGCCCAGATTTTCGTCGGTTCGATCGGCGCGATGTTCTGAGATCGGCTGCTCGGCGATACGGCGCGCGGCGCGCCTGGCCCTGAACCATTGCGCGCCGGCGCCACGCGAATCCTACGCGGCGCGATCCCGCGTTGCTCGCCATCGGGCCGGCGTAGTGCCGCTCCAACGCCGGAATGCCCGCGTGAAGGCGCTCGCGTTGGCATAGTCGAGCAACGCAGCGATCTGGCTCAACTCCATCGCCGAGTTGTCGAGCATCTGCCGGGCGATCTCGAAGCGGCCCTCGTCCGCGAGTCCCTGGAAGCGGGTGCCGAAGTCAGCCAGTCGGCGGCTCAGCGTGCGACTGTGCATCGAGAAGAGCGCTGCGACCTGGTCGGCCTTGGCGTGACCTGTGACGAGCGCCGTGCGCAGCACACTTCGCACCTGCTCGGGGAAGTTGTCGTCGTGACGCAACTCGAGCGCGTCGATCTGCTTCTGCAGCAGGCGGTGCAGTTGGGGATCGGTATCGGACAAATGACGATTCAGCCAGTCGGCAGAGAAGACCAGTGCGTTCTCCCCGGCGTCAAAGCGCAGGGGCGCCCGGAAGAATTGGCGGAACGGCGCGACATCCGCGGGCTTGCGGTGCGCAAACCGGGCCTCGACGGGTTTCCAATCAGGGCCGCACAGGGCACGCATGACGTTGAACATCAGCGCGACTGCGCCGTCCCCGACCTGATCGGTGGCCTCGACCCCCGGTTGATGGATTTCGTAGCTCAGCATCGCCGAGTTGCCGCCCGCTGCGAGGGTCGTTCTTGCGCCGCGGACGTGAAGATGCAAATAGCGCACGAGGCTGCGCAGCGCCGTTCCGACATCCGGCGAGTACTTGACCAGCAAGCCCATGAGCCCCAGGGAGTGCAGGCCACCCTGCTGACCGACCAGTAGCCCGAAATGCTGGCAACCGGTCCTGGCCACGCAGTGACTCACAAGGCGGCCTCGTGCTGCGTAGGAAATCTGATTTTCGGGGTCGTCGAAGAGCTTGAGGTCGAACCCCGCCTCTTTCAATATCTCAGCCGGAATCGCACCCAGGCTCCGGAGGACCGCCGGAAGGGCCATCGTGGCGCCGATGCGCAGCGTCGCTTCTTCGGGTCGGCGCCTCGCCGTTCGCTGTCTCGTACCGCCCAGATGTGGTTTCATTGATCTCACACAAAAAGCGTACCGGTCGTGGCGGAGGTTGTCCAAAAAAGTGTAGTAATTGTCTCGAAATGTACAGCGCACCGTAGCCATTGTGGGCAACTATCGCAAGCCACGGTTGATGCGGGCGGCCCGTGACGGTCGACGGCCGCTTGGCCTTGACTGGATGGTTTTCCCACGAGAGCATATTTCTGATGCAATTTTCGGTGAAGCAGACGAAGTGGAGGGTCGCACTTGTGCTGATCACAGCAGCCTTTGCCGCGACCGCGCTCGGGCAGCAACCCGGCGCGACAGGGGGTGCCGTCCTCGCAAGCGAACCGGGCAAGGCGACGGTCGTCCGGACGGCGGAGATCTCCGCCCTGGTCGTCGGCATCGACAAGACGACGCGCACGGTGACGCTGAAGGGGCCGAAAGGCAACGTCGTCGACATTGTCGCGGGCGACGCGGTCAAGAACTTCGAGCAGATCAAGCTCGGCGACTTCGTCGTCGCGCGCTACGCCGAGGCACTCACGCTCGAACTGAGGAAGACCCGGACAGGTGCGGGCGACCTGGCTGTGCGCGAGGACGCCGCGAAGGCGAAGCCCGGAGAGCGGCCGGCCGTCGCCGGCGCGCGGCAGGTTACCGCCATCGCCGACGTCATCGCTGTCGATCCCCAAAAGAGCACGATCACGCTCAAGGGACCGAGGGGTAACGAAGTGACGCTCGCCGTGCGGAACCCCGACCAGTTCAAGGTCGTCAAGAAGGGCGACCAGGTCGAGGTCACTTATACTGAAGCGCTGGCGCTTAGCGTTGAGCCGGCGCCGAAGCCGGCGGTGGGACAGCAGAAGTGAGCAATGTCGCGATCCACGGACACGTTCTGCAAGAGAGACGTATCGGATGTATCGACCACCACTGAGCCACGCAGGATCATGCCCGCAGCGGGGCATCTGGTTGCTGTTGCTGGCGATGTGTTCCGTCGGGATGGCGGCTCCCGTTTCGGCACAAGGCATCTACCCCGGGGACTCGTCCAAGGACGCCTACAAGCTTCCCGGCGGTTTCGAACCGGTGCTGCAACTGCGAACCTATTACCTCGACCAGGACAACACGGCCGGGGCGCAGAGCGCCGCCTGGGCGCTAGGCGGCTGGGCAGGCCTGCGCAGTCCGTGGTGGGGCGATCTGTTTCAGGCGGGGATCGTCGGCTACACGTCGCAAAAGCTTTACGGCCCGGCCGACATGAGCGGCACCAAGCTGCTTGCGCCAGGGCAGGAACCGATCAGCGTGCTGGGCGAAGCCTTCGGCGCGGTGCGCATCGCCGGCCAGACCATTACGGCGTACCGGCAACTCATCAACCGGCCGTTCATCAACCCGCAGGACACCCGGATGGTGCCCAACACCTTCGAGGCCTACACGTTGACGGGGTCGGCGGACCAGGTCTCCTACACCGGCGGCTACGTGACGAAGATGAAGGTTCGCGATTCAGAGAGCTTCCGCTGGATGTCCAACGTCGCGGGCGGCACCGGCAACCAGGAAGGGGTGATCTACGCGGGCGGAACGTGGAACTTCGCCAGGAACGGCTACGTCCGGATCGACGAGGCCTATTCCACGGACGTCGTGAACATCTTCTACACCGACGTCAGGTACCCGGTCGCGATCGACGACAAGACTTCCCTGACCCTGGGTGCCCAGTACTACCCGCAAAGCTCGGTCGGCGATGCGCAAATTGGTTCGTTCTCGACGTTCGGCCTGGGCTTGCAGGCGGCCGCGACGTACGGGCCGGTGGGGATTCAACTCTACTACACGCAGACCGGCAAGGGCGCAACCACGCAAAGTCCCTATGGCGATCACCCGTCCTACCTCAACATCATGGTGTTTTCGTTCAACACCGCCGGCGAGCGCGCCGCGGGGATAGGCGGGAACGTGGACTTCGCCGGTCTGGGCGTCCCCGGGCTCAAGGCGTCCGCCATCTACGCGACCGGCCGCGACCAGATCGATCCGACGACGGGCGCTCCCATCGGGAATCAGAACGAGACCGACGTCCGCGTCGATTACGCGTTCGCCAAGGGTACCTTTCTCGAAGGCCTGGTGGCCACGTTTCGCTACGCGTGGACGCATCAGGACGGGGCACTCCAAAACGGTACGCAGCTGCGCGCCTATCTCAACTACGTGGTCCCCTTCTGACGCATGGCGCGCCCGGGCGTTCTTGGCGAGGTTACTGCCGCTCGCTTCCCCCGTCATCATCCTGGCGTTTGCGTGACGTCGACAACTGTCAGCGCCTAACACGTTTCAATTGAGCAAGGAAGGAACGTTATGACAATCCAAACTCCCAGTGGCACGCATCTGGATCACTTCTTTTCGAGTTCGGCGGCACGTCTGGACCGCTGGCGCGAACTGAATGCCAAGGCGCAGGCCTGGGCGGCCGATGCGCAAGGCGGCAAGCCGCGCGGCGGACGCGCCACGGTGGAAGCGGCGCTGGTGGAGGTGTACGCGCTCGAGGACTTCTTCGCCTATCCGGGCCCGCGGCTGATGAAGGCGCTCGCCGAACGCATCAGCGGCGACGACGCGCTCGGCGTCGCGCGGCTGGTGCGGCGGATGAGCGGCGCGTTGCTGTCGGGCAGCTATCGCTACGACGGCGGCGAATGGGAGACGGCCGACGACGCCGACGACGCCACGCCGGAACGGCTGTCGCCTACGTTCAGCGGGGGCGACACCCACCGGCCCTACTTCGAGACGCTGTTCGTGACCCCCGCGCCGGCCGCAAGCCGCGCGAAAACCGCCGGAGAGCTCCGCCGGCTGCGGCGCACCGAGGACGCGATGATCTACGAACCGGTGCTGGTCGGAAGCGTGGAGGATGCGCTTCTCGCCACCATCCTGAACGGCAAGATCGAGGCCGTGGTGATCTTCGACGGGATCCCGGTGCCCTCGCAGCACGACGTGCCGCTGCTGCGCGACCTTCTGGCCTCGCGTCACCAGCTCGATACGTCGAGCCTCGCGCCGCGCGAAGTCGGCGTGACGCTGGCGCGGCTCATCAAGCGCATCCGCCCCGAGCTCGACCTCTACCTGCTGACCGACCGGAACGTGGAGAAGCTGGCGGGCGACCCCGCGGCCGCGATGTTCCGGCGCGTTTTCTACGAGGTCGAGGAACTGATGGAAGTGCACCTCAACGTCCTCGAAGGCGTCGCCGATCGTTTCTCCACGCCGTTTTTCGACAACCTCAAGCGCTATGCCGCCCGGCCGATCGCCACCTTCCACGCCCTGCCGATCGCGCGCGGCAAGTCGATCATGAAGTCGAACTGGATCCGCGACATGGGCGAGTTCTACGGGCAGAACCTGTTCCTCGCGGAGTCCTCGGCCACCACCGGCGGCCTGGACAGCATGCTCGAGCCGACCGGCAACATCAAGGTCGCCCAGGAGAAGTTCGCCCGCGCCGTGGGCGCGGACCACGTGTTCTTCGTCACCAACGGCACGTCCACGTCCAACAAGATGGTCTACCAGGCGGTGACCGCGCCGGGCGACATCGTGATCGCCGACCGCAACTGCCACAAGTCGCACCACTACGGCATGGTGCTGTCGGGGGCCCAGCCGCTGTACGTCGAGGCCTTTCCGATGACCGAATACTCGATGTACGGCGCGGTGCCGCTGCGCACCATCAAGCAGGCATTGCTCGATCTCAAGGCAGAGGGAAGGCTCGATCGCGTGAAGATGGTGACGCTGACCAACTGCACGTTCGACGGGCACATCTACAACACTCGCCGGGTGATGGAAGAGTGCCTGGCGATCAAGCCGGACCTCATCTTCCTGTGGGACGAGGCGTGGTTCGGTTTTGCGCGCTGGTCGCCGTTCCTGCGCCCGCGCACCGCGATGGGCGCGGCCGCGGCGCTGGAGGAGTGGCGCGCGAGCCCCGCTGCGCTGGAAGCGTGGAAAGCGCAGGCCGCCGAACTCGGCGAGGACCTCGACCCGAAGGATGCGCGCCTGCTCGAAGCGGCACCTGATTCCGGATCCGCGCAAGATACGCATCCGCGTGTACGAGACCGACTCGGTGCACAAGTCGATGTCGGCGCTGCGCCAGGGGTCGATCGTGGCGGTGCGCGACGAGGACTACAACCACCACGCGTCGGCCTTCCGCGAAGCGGTGTTCATCCACGCCTCGACGTCGCCGAACCAGCAGATCATCGCCTCGCTGGATCTGGCCCGGCGCCAGATGGAGCTCGAGGGCTACGAGCTCGTCATGCGCGCGTTCGAGATCGCGTTTGCGATCCGTCGGGCGGTGGCCGAACACCCGATCATCTCGAAGTACTTCCGCGTGCTCGGCGCCGACGCCATGGTGCCGGCCGAGTACCGGGCCTCGGGTTTCCACGACTTCCTCGCGCCGGGCACGACCTGGGTGACGGCGCTGAAGTCGGTGCAGGAAGACGAGTTCTTCCTCGATCCGACGCGCATGACGCTGGTGTGCGGTACCGCCGGATACGACGGCACCGCGTTCAAGGGCCTGCTGGCCGCCAAGTACAACATCCAGATGAACAAGACTTCGCGCAACAGCGTGCTGCTGCAGAGCAACATCAACAACACGCGCAGCGACGTCGCGCTCCTGATCAAGGTGTTGCTCGAGATCTCGCAGGAGATCGACGCGCGGCTCGCCGAGGGTGGCGAGAGCGAGCGCGCTGCGTTTGCGGCGCGGGTCAAGAACCTCATGGAGGACGTGCCCGACCTGCCGAACTTCAGCCGCTTCCACGACGGCTACCGCGACAACCCGCGCAGCGTCACGCTCGAGGGCAACATGCGCAGCGCGTTTTTTGCCGCCTATGAAGAGAACGACTGCGAGTACCTGCCGCTGATGAGCCCGAAGATCGACGAGCGGCTGAAGAGCGGCCCGCAACTGGTGTCGGCCAACTTCGTGATCCCCTACCCGCCCGGCTTCCCGATCATGGTGCCGGGGCAGGTGATCGAGGCCGACACGATCGGGTTCATGCGCAAGCTCGACGTCAAGGAGATCCATGGCTACGATGCAACGCGCGGCCTCAAGCTGATCAAGCTGTCGGCCATCGGCAAGGCACACCCAGGCGGACAGGCCGCGTCGGCGAGCGCGGCCCCGTCCAAAGGCGAGGCAACCACCAAGCAGCGGAGATAAGTCATGCAAGCGATCCTTCAGTGGCTGGCCAGCAATCAGTTCATCCTGCTGTTCTTCGTGGTGGGCGGCGCCGTGCTGCTGGGCAAGGTCGACGGTCAAAGGCTACGGTTTGGGCATGGTGGCCTCGGCCATCATCGTCGGCGCCGCGCTCTCGGCCTGGGCGTCGACCTACGGCATCAAGATGGGTCTCGACAACTTCGCGAAGTCGCTCTTCTACTATCTGTTCATGTATGGCGTGGGGCTGCGCGTCGGGCCGTCGTTCATCAACAGCCTGAAGGGGGATGGACTGAAATTCACGGTCCTGGCCGTGTTCTGCTCGGTTCTCGGCTTGCTGGGCGCGGTCGGCTTTTCCAAGTTGATGGACCTGCCGGCAGGGGCGGCGGGCGGCATCCTTGCCGGTTCGATGACCATGTCCGCATCGATCGGCTCCGCCGAGGAAGCCGTGAAGCAGGGCGTCTTCAAGCTCGCCCAGGGACAGACCTTCGAGCAGGTGAGCGGCATGATCGCGCTCTCCTACGGCCTCACCTACATCTGGGGCACCGTCGGCATCATCCTGATCTGCAAATACCTGCCGCGGTGGTGGGGCCTGGATGCGAAAGCGGCGGCGAAGAAGTACGAAGAAGAAAAAGGCGTGCCAAACGTGGACGATGCCGGCCTGACCGGCTACCGTCCGCTGGCGCTGCGGGCGTATCGGCTCGCGAACGACGCCGTGGCCGGGAAGACCGTAGGCCAGTTCCTCAAGGCACATCCCGAGTACAAGGTGGTCAACGTGTATCGCGGGGACGAGAGCGTCGGGGCGGCGGACGATCTGGTCTTCCGGAAAGACGACGTAATCGCGCTCGGCGGCCGGCTGGAGAGCATGACCGAGAAGATGGGGCTGATCGGTCCCGAAGTGCCGCACTCCAAAGTGCTCAACATCCCGCTCGACCAAGCGGAGATCCTGGTCACCAACAGGGAAATGGAAGGCAAGGAGCTGCAGGAGTTTCGCACCTCGGAATTTGCCGGCCAGATCGCCCTGCACCACATCGAGCGCGGCGGCGTGACGATCCCGATGGGGCTCAACACCAAGCTGGAACGTTTCGACGTGTTGTTCGTCGCGGGCCTCCGGTCCGCGGTGGACAAGTTTGCGGCGCTGATGGGCCGGGTGGCGCGCCCGAGCACGGCCACCGACCTGCTGACGCTGTCCCTAGGCATGATCCTCGGGCTCCTGATCGGCGCGATCTCGTTCCCGATCGCAGGCTCGAAGGTCGGTCTCGGCAATGCCGGCGGGCTGCTGGTCTCGGGCATCATCGTCTCGTCGGTGGTGTCGCGACTGCGGTTCTTCGGCAATACGCCGAACGCCGCGCGCAACATCCTGGAGGATCTCGGGCTGATCGTGTTCATCGCCATCGTCGGCATCAACGCCGGCGCAGGCCTGATCTCGCAGCTCACCGGGGCCGTCGCACTCAAGATCTTCATCGCCGGGTTCATCTGCACGACGATCCCGCCGATCCTGGTGTGGGCCATCGGCTACCACATGATGAAGATCAACCCGGCGATATTGATGGGTGGCGTGGCGGGGGCGCGCTCGCACTCCGGTCCGGCCCGGGAGGCGGCGAAGGAGATCGGCAGCTCGGTGCCATGGATCGGTTTTCCGGTGGGTTACGCCGTATCGGGCGTGCTGCTCACCGTGTTCGGCTATTTCGCGATGACCTTGTCGCAGTAATCGGCAGGGCAATCCTCGACGGGAGCGAAGCGTGGACTTCCTCGCACGGACGCGCCAGCACAAATGCGCCCCCGGTCTCCGGGTGTTGCGGCGTTGCGTCGCAGTCGCTCTCGCGGTCGCCGCGACCGCCTGCGGGCCGGCGACGGAGGCGCCCGGGCCCGGTGTCGCCCCCGGCGAATGGCGCGAGTTCGCGGGCTCCTGGAATGCCGCCGGCACCCGCCACACGATTCCCCTTGGTGCCGATCGCCGCGGTTCGATCATTGAAATGAGGGGGACGATGCTTCTGTCGGGAACGGGTCGCCCGGGCGTCGGATTCCGCTCGGAAGTCATCGCGCTCGTCGATAGCGCCACGGGCCTTCAGGGTCGAAGCGTCTGGACGGACGAGCGCGGCGAGCAGGTGTTCAGCGAACTCAAGGGCGAAGGCACGGCGGCGCGAAACCAAATCGCCGGGACGATCGTCGGCGGCACGGGCCGCTTTGCCGGTGCGACGGGCACCTACAAGTTCTCCTGGCAATCCGTGCTGGAGGCCGAGGATGGCTCGATCCAGGGGCGGGCCGTCGATCTGAAGGGTCGCATTCGGCCTGGCGAGCCGGACGCGGGAGGGTCACCCAAGTGATCGCGGCCGGACTGCTCCTGAAGCGCGCGGCGCCCTTCGCGATCGCGATCGGGATCTGGTTCGTCCCGGTCCCGGCCGGCCTCACGGTGCCGGCATGGCACCTGTTCGCGGTCTTCGTCGCCGCCATCGCGTGCGTGCTCATCGGCTCCTTCCCGCTCCTTACGGCCTCGATGATCGCGGTCGCGACCGTCGTCCTCACCGGGACGATCACGCCGGCGCAGGCCTTCTCGGGGTTCGCCAATTCGAGCGTGCTGCTCGTGGTGATCGCATTCATCGTCGCGCAGGCCGTGGTGAAGTCGGGGCTTGGCCGGCGGATCAGCCTCTTGATGGTGAGCCGCTTCGGCGGCTCACCGCTCGGTCTTGCCTACAGCATCGTGCTGACCGACGCGGCCATCGCGCCGGCGTTTCCCAGCAACACGGCGCGCGGCGGCGTGCTTTTTCCGATCGTGCTGTCCGTAGCCAAGGGAGCGGGCTCGGAGCCCGGCGACCCGGAGGGACGGCGGCTGGGCGGCTATCTCATGTTCTGCGCGATGGCGAGCCTCGCGCTCTCTTCCGCGCTCTGGCTGACGGCCACTTCCTGCAACCCGATCGGCGTGCAGATCGCGCAGAAAGTCGGCCTCGAGATCGGCTTCGCAGGCTGGCTCCTTGCCTCCGCGGTGCCAACGCTCACCGCGATCGTGATGTTGCCGCTGCTCGTTTCGAAAATCTTTTCGCCCGGCGTCGGGGCGACGCCCGAGGCCCCCGCAGCGGCACGCAGGGATCTCGCCGGCATGGGAACGATGACGCGAGACGAGTGGATCACGGCAGTGACCTTTGTGGTGATGGTCGCCGGCTGGGTGTTCGGCAATGCGCTGCAACTCAGCGGTACCGCCGTCGCGTTCATGGGGTTCGGCGTGCTGCTGGTGGCGGGCGTGCTGACGCTCGACGATATCGCGAAGCAGGGCGACACGCTGGCGACCTTCCTCTGGCTCGCGGTTCTTTTCGCCCTGAGCGCGCAGCTGAACGAACTCGGCTTCATGGGCTATGTGGGCGAGCGCCTCGCGGCGCGCCTGGGCGGCCTGTCGTGGCCTGCCTTGTACGTCACACTGATAGCCTTCTACGTCGGCCTCCACTACTTCTTCGTGAGCCAGACCTCGCAGATGCTCGCGCTGCTCGCCGTCTTCCTCGATGTCGGCATTCGCGGCGGCGTGCCGGCTCCGCTGATGGCCCCTGGCCTGCTCTTCGCGAGCAGCTACTTCTCGGTGATCACGCCGCAGGGCGGAAGCCAGAACATCATCTTCGTGGCGAGCGGTTATCTCAAACAGGGCGAGCTCTACAAGCTCGGGCTCCTCACCACGCTGGCCTTCATGTTGGTGTACCTGGTGATCGGGACGCCGTGGATCCTGTTTGTATCCGGTTGATGACGGCCGTACTTCGAGCGAACGGTCGGGAATGACCGTACATCGCCGCTGGCGCAGACGTTGCCGGGGGAATCTGCAGGTCTGCGACGGCTCGTTTCCGGGCCATCAATTGCCGCAAGGGGGTATGCGATAATAAGCGGCTAACTGTCTAAGAGGCTCGCACATCGGCAACCGGTTGCAGCGACCCATTCTCGCCGACGAAAAACCTTGCGGCCTCGTGTCCCGGATGTCGGGCGGTCGCTCACCGAGATAGCTTTCCGATGAATCCCCGCATTTCCGTTCCTGCGTCGTGTTCCGCTGTCGCCGCGGCGACGCTCGCCGTGGCCGCCCTGGCTTTTCCGCTGGCCGCGAGCGCTTCGTTCCTCCCGCCCGAAATGATGGACACGGCGGCGACGGCCCTCGCGTGGTTCGTCATCATCTTCGTCCCGATCGGCGGGATTGTCGTGTTCTGGCTGGTGCACGTCCTGCCGGAGAAGATTGCCCACAAGCGCCATCATCCGCAGAGGGACGCCATCCACACGCTATGCCTGCTGTCGCTGGTGTTCGGCGGCCTGCTGTGGCCGATCGCGTGGCTGTGGGCGTACGTGAAGCCGATCGGCTACCGGGCGGCGTACGGCACCGAGAAGCACGAGGACTATTTCCACGAGATGGGCGACAAGGCGCAGGCGGGAGTGCTGCTGGAGCATGAGCTCGCGCACCTGCGCGACGAGCTGGACGCGATGGCCGCCAAGGGAACGCTGACCGCGGAGCTCAAGCTGCTGCGCAAGGACCTGGTCGCGGCGCAGGCAGCGCACCCCGGTCCGGTCCCGCCACAATCAGCGCCCGCCCGGTCCGCTCCGAAGGGAGGGAGTGCCTGATGGAAGCCCTGCTCCTCGGTATCTACGCGTTCTTCGTCTGGCTGATCTTCATCAAGTTCAAGTGGCTGCCGTGGAACACTGCGTCGCAGGTCACCGTCGTAATCATCCCGGTCGTCGCGTTGACCGCGCTGGTCCTGACGCTCAATGTGGTGGCGCCGTCGTCGTCCGACGTCCGCGTCATCAAGTACGTCGTGCAGGTGATCCCGCAGGTACGGGGACGCGTGATCGAGGTGCCGGTGGAGCCCAACCGGCTGGTCAAGAAGGGCGAGCTGCTGTTTCGCATCGACCCGACCCAATACCAGAACGATCTCAACGTCGCCAAGGCGAAGCTCGCGGCGGATGAGGCGAAGCTCGCGCAGGCCGGCGCGGCCCTGGTGGATGCATCGGCGGGCGCCCGGCAACTGCAGGAACAACTCAAGTCCGCCAGCGGACAGGTCAGCGCGCTGCTGCCGAGGCTGGAACTTGCGAGGCTGCGCGTCCGGCAGAACCGGGAGCTGGTGGCCACGGGCGCCGGCGACCGCTTCGCGCTGGAGCAGGCCGAGGCCAACGTCATCGAGCTCGAGGGTCAGATCGCGACGGCCAGGGCGAACGAAGCTCAGGTCGTGCAGAAGCTGTCGGGACAGGTCAACGGCGAGCAGGCATCGGTCGCGGCGGCGCGCGCCCAGCTGGCGACCGCGAAGGCGCAGGTCGATGTCAGCCGCGCGGATCTCGCGAACGCGCAGTGGAACCTCGACCAGACGGCGGTCTATGCGCCGGCCAGCGGCTACGCGATCAACGTCCAGCTGCGGCCCGGGTCCTTCGTGACCGCGTTTCCGGTGGCGCCGGCGATGAGCTTCGTCGAGGAAACCTATCAGGTGATCGCGCTGTACGCGCAGAACGAATTGCGGCTGGTCGAGCCCGGCAACCCGGCGGAATTCACGCTCAAGACGCATCCCGGGCGCGTCATCAAGGCGACGGTCGATTCGATCGTCTGGGCGCAGGGGCAGGGGCAGGTGGCGCAGTCGGGCATGCTGCCGCAGACCGGCGCCTATCCGCAGGTGCCGGGCCGGTTCCCCGTCAAGTTCGACGTCGCCGGGAGCGACCGCGATCTGTTCCTCGCCGCCGGAGCGGATGGGGGCGGCGCGATCTACACCGAGCACGCGCACGCGATCCACATCCTGCGCATGGTGATCCTGCGCATCAACACGATCACCGATTACCTCGTGCTGAAGCTGCACTGATGCGCGCCCGCCGCATCGCCCAATGGATCCTCGCGGCGGCCCTCGCGGCCTCCGTGACGGGCTGCGCGCTCAAGCCTCCGCCGACAACTGGCGAACTGCAGAAGGATGCGCTGCCGCATACGACGGTGCCCGCGGCGTGGAAAGCCGGCGGCGGTGTGGCGGCGCCCGTGGCCGACCGCTGGCTGGCGTCATTCGGCGATCCCGCGTTGTCCGCGCTCGTCGATGAAGCACTGGCGTACAACGCCGACCTGCAGGTCGCGGCGGCGCGCGTCGAGCAGGCCGCCGGCTACGTGAAAGTGGCGAGTGCCACGTTGCTCCCGTCGGTGGGCGTGTTCGCCATGGGCGGCGGCAAGTCCGGCGGCAGCGGCGGCCTGGATGGGGTCTGGCTCAATGCGTCGCTGGAGCTCGACGTCTGGGGCCGCGTGCGCTACGGACGGGCGGCAGCGGAGGAGCAATCCGCGGCCGTCGCGGCCGACTACGCGTATGCGCGCCAGTCGCTGGCGGCGATGGTGGCCAAGAGCTGGTTCGTGGCGATCGAGGCGGGGCTGCAGCGCGCGATCGCGCAGGACGTGCTGCGCTCGTCGGAGTCGCTGCTGCGCATCGCGCAGGAGCGGCTGCGCGTCGGCAACGGCAACGAACAGGCGGTGGCCGAAGCGCGCGTGAACGTCGGCACCTATCGCGACACGTTGCGGCAGATCGAGCTCGCGCGCGAGCAGGCGTTGCGCGCGCTCGAGCTGCTCCTCGGACGCTATCCGGCGGCGGAGATCGCCGTCGCCGAGCGCCTCTCGCCGATGCCCGCCGCCGGTGCCGGTCGGCATGCCGTCGCAGCTGCTCGAGCGCCGGCCCGACGTGATCGCCGCGGAGCGCCGCGTCGCCGCGGCGTTCGACCGGGTCGGCGAAGCCCGCGCCGCGCAGCTGCCGCGCATCAGCCTGACCGCCGGGGGCAGCAGCGTGTCGAGCGACCTGATCGTGCTGAAGGACACGAGCAATCCCGATCTGGAGCTTCGGCGGCAACCTGATCGCGCCGCTGTATCAGGGCGGCGCGCTGCGCGCGCAGGTCGAGATCCGCTCGGCCGAGCAGAAGCAGGCGGTCGCGGAGTACGCGCGCGCCGGGCAGCGGGCGTTCGGCGAGGTCGAAGGCGCGCTCGCAGCCGAGAACGCGCTGCGCGAGCGCGACGTCATTCTCGAAGCCACGATTCGCGACAGCGAGCGCGCGCTGGAGCTCGCGCAAATCCAGTATCGCGTGGGCACCGTCGATCTGCGTGCCGTCGAACAGAACCAGCTCGCGCTGTATTCGGCCCGCATTGTCGCTCCTGCGGGTGCAGACCGAACGCCTGGCGCAGCGCGTCAACCTGTACCTGGCGCTCGGCGGAGGCTTCGACCTGCCGGCGATGGAACCCGTAGCGGCGCAATGAAGGTGAACCCGCTCGCGTTGGCTGATCCGCGCGACACGATGTATCGATGGAGGTAGAGATGGCGAAGAAGAAGGCGGAAGTGAAGGGCGCAGGCGAAAGCCAGGACGAAGAAAGGCAAGGGGACGCGCATGAAGACGGGCTCGGCGAAACATGGTGGTTCGGCTTCCGGTGGCGAGCTCTCCGGCAAGAATTACGCTCGCGAGACTGAAGAAGCTCCATGTCGAGCTTGTCAAGCTCCAGGAGTGGGTCAAGCTGAAAGGGCTCAAGGTCTGCATCGTCTTCGAGGGACGCGACGGCGCCGGCAAGGGCGGCACCATCAAGGCAATCACCGAGCGCGTGAGCCCGCGCGTGTTCCGCGTGGTGGCGCTGCCGGCGCCGACCGAGCGCGAGAAATCGCAGATGTACGGCCAGCGGTACCTGACGCACCTGCCGGCGGCGGGCGAGGTCGTGATCTTCGATCGCAGCTGGTACAACCGCGCCGGCGTCGAGCGGGTGATGGGCTTCTGCACCGAGGAAACGTCGCAGAAATTCCTGAAGGTATTGCCGCTGTTCGAGAAGCTGATGGTCGAATCGGGAATCATCCTGCTCAAGTACTGGCTCGAGGTCAGCCCCGAGGAGCAGACGCGCCGGCTCGTCGCGCGCGTCGACGACGGCCGCAAGATCTGGAAGCTGTCGCCGATGGACATCAAGTCCTACACGCGCTGGAACGACTACACGAAGGCGCGCGACGACATGTTCGCCGCGAGCGACACGGCCTGGGCGCCGTGGTGGGTCGCGCGCTCGGAGGACAAGAAGCGCGTGCGCCTCAACATCATCAGCCATATGCTCGACCGGATTCCATACAAGGAAGCGCCGCGCGAGAAGGTGAAGCTGCCGAAGCGCAAGCTGCCGTCGGCGGGTCCGCTCTCGCCTTCGGTCAAAGTCATCGCCGAGAAATTCTGATCGGGGCGGCGCCGACGGGCGATGCAGCGGTCGCGGGACCGGGCGCCGTTTCCACAGCAGTCATCCATCCGTCAACCACGTCAAGGAGTCATGCCATGCGCAAGTTTGCAGCTGTCGTTGGAGTTGTCGTCGCCGTAGCGTTCGGAGGGGGCGTCGGTGCCCAGACGGGCGCCGTCGTGGCCGGTTCGGCACCGGGAAAGGCGGGCGTCGCACAGACGGTCAAGATCACCGCCACGATCACCGCGATCGACAAGGCGGCGCGCGACGTGACGCTGAAGGGTCCGAAAGGCAATGAGCTGACGGTCACGGCCGGTCCCGAGGTGAAGAATTTCGACAAGCTGAAGGTCGGCGACCAGGTGGACATGCAGTACGTCGAGTCGCTGACGCTCGAGCTGAAGAAGGGCGGCGGCCTTCTGGTCGCGCGTACCGACAAGTCCGGTGTCGCGGGCGCCAAGCCGGGTGAGAAGCCGGCCGGCGTCGCCGGTCGCCAGGTCACGATCGTCGCCGACGTGATCGGACTCGACCCGGCCAAGCAGGTCGTCACGCTCAAGGGACCGCAGCGCACCGTCGACCTGCGCGTAGACGACGCGGAGCAGTTCAAGCGCATCTCGAAGGGCGACCAGGTCGAGGCGACGTTCACGCAGGCGCTCGCCATCGCGGTCGAGCCGGCGGTCAAGAAGTAACGCGATACTCGGGATGGGGGCATCCGCGCCGACCTGGCGCGCGTGCCTCCGTCGCCCGCGGAATCGACCGCATTGCGGCGGCCGATTCCGGGCGCGAGATCGTCCTCGTTGCCTCTTGCGGTGAAGGCACCGCGTCGTATCGACTCCGGCCCTGCATTCCCCGCACGTACGTTCGGGCGCTCTCATGATCGAGGCGCGGGAGGCCGCGACAAACGGTCGCGGGGAAAGACGGCGCGGGCGGCGCGTCGATTCCGAATGGCGCTGTGGACCCGAACTTCGACGGCGCCGACATTGATGGGCGTCAATGGTGCAGTCGCCGGTTGCGGCCATAATTTTTGCTGAGCGCTGCGCGGCACGACGCTGGGGCCGGGCGGGCTTCCCGATGGCGGGCCATCCGGTCCGCGCCGTGGCGCAGGTCGAAGGCTTCGCCGCGCCGGCATCGAGGATGTCCGCGGCTGTGCCATGCGAAACCCGTCCGCGGCGGCGCAGATCGAGGCCAGGTCATCCGTTTCCCGTCTGAAGGGGTTCCTCCATGGACGCAGCTAGGCAGGTCGCAAGAAGCTACGACATCTCCACCAAGGTCGGGCAGCTCTACCGGAAGCGGACGAAGCTCGCGCAGGAGCACTTCGGCGAGCGGCTGTCGAAGGCCTATGCCGAAGCCGCGGCCGATCTCACGACCAAGCCCGTCTCCCCCGCGCAGGCCTGGTCGCATTGGTACGAGTACGCGACCGATTTCGCGCAGCGCTCGATCCTGTTCTGGGACACGCTGCGCGAGCGCGGCAACAACTTCGTCGAGCACAACCGGCAGGGGCTGCTGCCGGTGCTGCACTTCGAGTACGAAACCGTCGTCGACGGACGCACGCTCGCCCGTCCCGTCAACTACGCGCTGGTGCGCATCATCCCGCCGGAGGGGGTCAAGGTCGATCCGAAGCGGCGGCCCTACGTGATCATCGACCCGCGCGCCGGGCACGGTCCCGGCATCGGTGGCTTCAAGGACGACTCGCAGGTCGGTGTCGCGCTGCGCGAGGGGCATCCGGTCTACTTCGTGATCTTTTTCCGCGATCCCGAGCCGGGGCAGACATTGCTCGACGTCTGCGATGCCGAGCAGCAATTCGTGAAGAAGGTGCGCAAGCTGCACCCGGCGAGCGCGAAGCCGGTGATCGTCGGCAACTGCCAGGGCGGCTGGGCGGCGATGATGCTCGCCGCATCCGATCCTGACGACACGGGCCCGATCGTGATCAACGGCGCGCCGATGTCGTACTGGGGCGGCGCGTTCCAGGAGGGCGCCGGGGACAACCCGATGCGCTACGCGGGCGGCATGCTGGGCGGCACCTGGCTGTCGTCGTTCGCGGCGGACATGGGCGACGGCGTGTTCGACGGCGCCTACCTGGTCGAGAACTTCGAGAACCTCAATCCGGCCAACACCTTCTGGGACAAGTACTACAACCTGTTCGCGAACATCGACACCGAGCCGCAGCGCTTCCTCGAGTTCGAGCGCTGGTGGGGCGGCTTCTACCTGATGAACCGCGAGGAGATCGAGTGGATCACCCGCAACCTGTTCGTCGGCAACAAGCTCTGGTCGGGCACCAAGGGAACGGGCGGCAAGGACTTCGACCTGCGCGAGATCAAGGCGCCGATCATCCTGTTCGCGTCGATGGGCGACAACATCACGCCGCCGCAGCAGGCATTCAACTGGGTGGCCGACGTCTACGGCTCGACCGACGAGATCAAGGCGCGCGGGCAGGTGATCGTCGGGCTGCTGCACCAGGACGTCGGGCATCTCGGCATCTTCGTCTCCGGCAAGGTGGCGAAGAAGGAGCACGCGCAGATCGTCTCGGTGCTGAAGTCGATCGAAGTGCTGCCGCCGGGGCTTTACGGCATGCAGATCCACGAGAGCAGGGGGCGCGACGGCAAGACCGAGTACAAGGTCGAATTCCACGAGCGCCGGCTCGAGGACATCACCCGGCAGCTGAACCGCCTCGAGCGTGCCGACGAAAAGCCGTTCGAGGCGGTGGCCGCGCTGTCCGAATTCAACCAGCGCGCCTACGAGCTCTTCGCGCAGCCGTTCGTCCAGGCGATGAGCAGCGAGGTCACCGCGAAGGTCTCGCGGCAGTTCCATTCGCTGCGCTTCCAGCGCTGGGCGTTCTCCGACCTGAATCCCTGGCTCGCATGGCTCGGCCCGGCGGCGCAGGCGGTCAAGGCCCAGCGCAAGGCGGCCGCGCCCGACAGCCCGGTACGCAAGCTGGAGAAGATGGTCTCGGACGCCGTCAGCGCATCGCTCGACTATTACCGCGAGATCCGCGACGCGACCAGCGAGGCGGTGTTCTTCCAGACCTACGGCAACGTGTTCTCGCTCTACCTCGCCGACAAGCACGCCGCCGATGCGCGGGTCGCGGAACGCGCGGGCGAGCCGCGCGAACTGCCGTTCGTCAAGGAGGCGCTGGCGTCGATCGCCGAAGGCGGCTTTGCCGAAGCGCTGGCCCGCGTCGGCTCGCTGCTGGCCCGGCGGGGAGCGCCGCTGCCGCTGGCACGCCTCGCGCTGAAGCAGGAGCTGGCCACCGAGTACCGCGACCTTCTGCCCGACTGGACGCCCGACGAATGGCGGCGCATCCGCGGCGAGCAGGACATCATCGTCCGCTATGAACCGGAAAAGGCGATCGCGACGCTGCCGAGGCTGCTTTCGAAGCCCGGTGATCGCGAGCGCCTGGTCACGCTGATCCGCCGCCTGCTGGCCGACGAGCGCATGCGGCGCTTCGAGCCCACGAGCGAGCAACTGGCGATGGTCGAGAACATCGGTGCCGCACTGGAGTTGAAGCCGGTGCGGGGCCCGCGTCGGGCGCAGGCGCAGAAACCGGCACGCAAGCCGGCGGCGAAGCGGCAAAAGCGCGGCTGACACCCGCGAACGGCAGCGGAGACGCGCATGGAACGCAAGCACGAGAAGTATCAACGCCTCATCGATGTCTGCAAGACGCTGCCGCCCACGCCGACCGCCGTCGCGCATCCCTGCGACGAGAGCTCGCTGCGCGGCGCGGTCGACGCCGCGAAGCTCGGGCTGATCGCGCCGATCCTGGTCGGTCCGCGCGCGCGGATCGAGGCGATCGCGAAGGAGTTCGGCATCGACATCGCGGGACTGCCGATCGTCGACACGCCGCACAGCCAGGCCTCGGCGGACAGGGCGGTGGAGCTGGTGCGCGAAGGCAAGGCCGAGGCGCTGATGAAGGGCAGCCTGCACACCGACGAGCTGATGGGCGCGGTGGTCAGGCGCGACACCGGGCTGCGCACCGCGCGCCGGGTCAGCCATTGCTTCGTCATGGACGTGCCGAGCTACGCGGAGACGCTGATCGTCACCGATGCCGCGGTCAACATCGCGCCGACGATGGAGGACAAGGTCCACATCATCCAGAACGCGATCGACCTCGCGCATGCGCTGCGCTTCCCGGAGGTCCGGGTCGCAATTCTCTCGGCCATGGAGACGGTCAACCCCAAGGTGCCGTCGACCGTGGAGGCGGCGGCGCTGTGCAAGATGGCCGACCGGAAGCAGATCACCGGCGCGATCCTCGACGGCCCGCTGGCGCTGGACAACGCGATCAGCCTCGAGTCCGCCGAGATCAAGAAGATCGATTCGCCGGTCGCCGGTCGCGCCAACGTGCTGGTGGTGCCCGATCTCGAGGCCGGCAACATGCTGGCGAAGAGCCTGTCGTTCATGGCCGGCGCGGACGCCGCCGGTATCGTGCTCGGCGCGCGGGTGCCGATCATCCTGACGTCGCCGCGCCGACTCGGTGACGACGCGGCTCGCCTCCTGCGCCGTTGCCGCATTGGTGGCGAGCAGCCGGCGCGAGTCCGCCGGAAAGGCGGTTGCGTGAGATGAACCGCCCCCACGCTCCCTTTGTTCGCTGCCCCCCGAGGGGCGCTCAGTGCCCTTCGGGCGGCCGGGCGGGCACTGAATGAACCGCCCCCACGCTCCCTTTGTTCGCTGCCCCCCGAGGGGGCGCGCAGTGCCGTTCGGGCGGCCGGGAAGGCACGGCAATGGTTGACGCGATCGCCGTACTCAATGCGGGGTCGTCGAGCCTCAAGTTCTCGCTCTTTGCCGCGCGCGACGGCGAACTCGAATTGACCGTGCGCGGCCAGGCCGAAGGTCTGTACACCTCGCCGCGGTTCGTCGCCAGGAACGCGGCCGGAACGGTGATCGGCGAGAAATCCTGGGGCGAAGCGGTCCGGCTGGGCCACGAAGGCGCGCTGGAACACCTCGTCGCCTTCCTGCGCAGCGACGTCGGCGACCATCGGCTGGTCGGCATCGGCCACCGCGTCGTGCACGGCGGGCTCGAGTACACGCAGCCGGTGCGTCTCGATCCGGCGGTGCTGGCGGCGCTGGAAAAGTACATTCCGCTCGCCCCGCTGCACCAGCCGCACAATCTCGCGCCGATCCGCGCGCTGCTCGCCCGCAGCCCGGAACTTCGGCAGGTGGCGTGTTTCGACACGGCGTTCCACAGCGGCGCGCCGGCCGTTTCGCAGGCTTTCGCGCTGCCCAGGGCGATCACCGACCGCGGCGTGCGCCGCTACGGATTTCACGGGCTCTCCTACGAGTACATCGCGCACGTGCTGCCGCAGCACGACGAGCGTGCGGCGAACGGCCGGACGGTGGTCCTTCACCTCGGCAACGGCTCGAGCATGTGCGCGATCGCGGGCGGTCGCAGCATCGCCAGCACCATGGGCTTCACCGCTGCCGACGGGCTGCCGATGGGCACGCGCTGCGGCAGCCTCGATCCCGGCGTGATGCTCTACCTGATGGACGAGCTGAAGATGGACGCTCGCGCCATCGAGAAGCTGATCTACCAGCAGTCCGGGCTGCTCGGCATGTCCGGCATCTCCAGCGACATGCGCACGCTGGAGTCGAACGACGCGCCGGACGCGAAGGCGGCGATCGACGTCTTCGACTATCGCATCGGGCGCGAGCTCGGCTCGCTCGCGGCGGCGCTGGGCGGCCTCGACGCCGTCGTGTTCACCGCGGGCATCGGCGAGAACAGCCGCCGCCTGCGCGAGCGCGTCTGCCGCGACGCCGCCTGGCTCGGGGTCGAACTCGACGCCGCGGCCAACGGGCGCAATGGACCTAGGATCAGCACCCCGGCAAGCCGGGTGTCGGCGTGGGTCATCCCGACCAACGAAGAATTGATGATCGCCAGGCACACGCGGCGCGTGCTTGCCGGGCAGTGAACGGAAACCCGTCATGACCGTCGAAATTCCTCGTCCCGTGCTGAAAGGCGCCAGGGCGCTCGTCGTCGGCGTCGCGAACGAGCACTCGATCGCCTACGGCTGCGCCCGGGCGTTTCGCGAGCTCGGCGCCGATCTGGCCATCACGTACCTGAACGACAAGGCGCGACCCTACGTCGAGCCGCTGGCGCGCTCGCTGGAAGCCCCTTTGTTCCTGCCGCTCGACGTGAGCGTCGAAGGCGAGCTCGAAGCGGTGTTCGACACGATTGCCCGGCAGTGGGGCCGGCTCGACATCCTCGTACACTCGATCGCCTTCGCGCCGAAGGAGGACCTGCAGGGCGGCCTCATCAACTGCTCGGCCGCGGGATTCGCGAAGGCGATGGACGTGTCCTGCCACTCGTTCGTGCGGATGGCGCGGCTGGCGGCGCCGCTGATGACCGACGGCGGGACGATGTTCGCGATGAGCTACCATGGCGCAACGAAGGTCATTCCGACTTACAGCGTCATGGGACCGGTGAAGGCCGCGCTCGAGTCCTGCTGCCGCTACCTCGCGTACGAGCTGGGCGGCAAGGGGATTCGCGTGCACGCAATCTCGCCCGGTCCGCTGAAGACGCGCGCGGCGTCGGGCCTCAAGGACTTCGACCTGCTGCTGACCGAGGTCGAGCAGCGGGCGCCGATCGGCGAGCTGGTCGACATCATGGACGTCGGATTCACCTGCGCGTACCTGGCGACGCCCTACGCGCGCCGGCTGTCGGGCGAGACGCTCTACGTCGACGGGGGCGTCAACATCATGGCGTGAGGCCGCCGGCAGGGCGAGTCGCGCGCCGCGCACCGAATGTCGTCGACAACCGTGAGGGCAGCACCATGGAAAGACTCTGGATCGCCAACATTGCGCCGGACACCACCGACGACGAGCTCAGGGCGTTCGTGAAGAAGTACGCGCCGGACATCGACTGCACGGAAATCCAGCGGGTGGAAGGCACCGGCGCGCGGCCCGCCGCGTTGATGGCGTTTTCCAACAAGAAGTTCGACACGCTGGGCAAGCTCGCGCTGCGCCTCGACGGCATGTACTGGAAGGGGCGGCCGCTCGGTTGCTCGACGATGCTGGGCTGAGATCGGACCGGCCGGCGGCCGACGGGTGCACCGCGACGACGCGACACCCGAACGTCGCGCGCCTGTCTAGGTAGTGACGACGGCGTCGAGGTCGTGCTCGGAAGCGCCGGTGACCGTCACCCGCGCAAA
The DNA here is from genome assembly GCA_963726775.1 of uncultured beta proteobacterium. GTDB lineage: Bacteria > Pseudomonadota > Gammaproteobacteria > Burkholderiales > Casimicrobiaceae > CAIWHR01. The sequence continues at coordinate 984 of CAVSDL010000001.1, read as the reverse complement.
AGCGCCGACGGCCAGCGCTTCGCCGCGGTGGATGCGCACGTTTCCGTCGATCTCGGGCGCGTCGGCGGCGCTGCGCGCGATCGCGGTCCGGCCCTCGTGGCCGTCGACCAGCACCGTCATCGTCTGCCCGACGCGGTGCGCGAGGCGTGCCGCGCTGATCCTCGCCTGCGCGACCATGAACCGCGACCGGCGATCTTCCTTGACGTCGGGCGGAACAGGATCCGGCAGCGCGTTCGCCGTGGCGCCGTCGACGGGCGAGTAGGCGAAGCAGCCGACGCGATCGAGCTGCGCGGCCTCGAGAAACGCCAGCATCTCCTCGAATTCGCGCTCGGTCTCGCCGGGGAAGCCGGCGATGAACGTGCTGCGAAGCACGAGATCCGGCCGCGCTGCGCGCCAGGCCTCGATCCGGCGCAGCGTTCCCTCCGCGTTCGCGGGACGCTTCATCAGTTTCAGGATTCGCGCCGACGCGTGCTGGAACGGGACGTCGAGATAGGGGAGCAGGCCCCCCCTCGCGGGGTCGCGCGTCATGCGCTCGATCACCGCGTCGACGCCGGGATAGGGGTAGACGTAGTGGAGCCGCACCCACGCGCCGTGCGCGCGCGCCATCGAATCGAGTGCGGTCGCGAGTTCGGTCATCCTCGTCTTCACCGGCCGGCCCTGCCAGAACCCGGTGCGATACTTCACGTCCACGCCGTAGGCGCTCGTGTCCTGCGAAATGACGAGCAGTTCCTTGACCCCGGCATTCAGCAACCGCTCCGCCTCCGCGAGCACCTCGCCGATCGGACGCGAAACGAGGTCGCCGCGCATCGACGGGATGATGCAAAAGGTGCAGCGGTGGTTGCAGCCTTCGCTGATCTTCAGGTACGCGTAATGCTGCGGCGTCAGCTTGATGCCGTGCGCCGGCACCAGGTCCATGAACGGGTCATGCGGCTTCTGCAGGTGCGCATGGACCGCTGTCATCACCTCGCCGACGGCATGCGGTCC